>NC_010556.1:0-35000 GCF_000019905.1 Exiguobacterium artemiae 255-15
ATTAACGTCAAGGTTTGTTTTTAGAATTTTTGACGCTACTTTTTTTCATTTTGTGCATAACTATTTTTGAACGCTTCCTCTTTCGCAAAGTTATACACATCTTATCCACAGTTTATCCACACTGTCCACAGCCTGTGGGTAACTGCCTGTGCATATGTGGATTTACTTGTGGATAAATCGTTCTAACCATTGCCAGACCTCATTTCATTTGATACACTAATTGTGCATAACAAGAACGTAAGACAAATTGATTCTTCAAGTTATACACAACCTGTGGATAACTTTATACACAGAATTCAACCCCTGTGGATAACGTTATCCACAGTTTTTATGTTCTGGGGATAAGTCGTGTTCCTTCATTAACTTTGTCCTGTGCATAAACCTGTGTATAGTTTTTTATATCATGATAGAAAAAGGGGGGTATTTATGAAAAACGCTGCCGAACTTTGGCACAATGTATTATCTGTAATCGAGGAAGAACAACGTACCCCAAAAGCGAGTTACGACATGTGGTTGAAGTCGACTGAGGGTGTCACGCTCAACGGTACGACCTTGATCGTCTCGGCGCCCGCAGCATTTACTGTCACGTGGTTGGAACGTCAGTACTTATCTCTATTAGAAGATACCGTCGAAGAAGTCACGGGAAGCCGGCTGGATATTCAGTTCATTGAGGAAGGTCAAGCAAAACATATGCTCGATCGTCAAAATGAGGAAGTAGAAGTGATGGAAGTTGCTCCTGCGAAGACAAAAGCGCAAAAGACGCCTAAATCGTCCGATGAGCTGGTGATGAGCGAACTCGGACAGTTAAACGAAAAGTATACATTCGATACGTTTGTCATCGGATCGGGGAATCGTTTTGCTCATGCCGCTTCTTTAGCAGTAGCAGAAGCACCCGCCAAAGCCTACAATCCGCTTTTTATCTACGGCGGTGTCGGCCTGGGGAAAACACACTTGATGCATGCGATTGGGCAGTATGTCCAGGATCAAAAGCTTGGAACGAAAATCGCGTATGTTTCCTCTGAACAGTTCACGAATGACTTCATCAATTCGATTCGGGATAACAAAACGGTTCAGTTCCGGAATAAATACCGCAACATCGATGTTCTATTAATAGATGATATTCAATTCCTTGCCGGAAAAGAACAAACGCAGGAAGAGTTTTTCCACACGTTTAATGCCCTGCATAACGATCAAAAACAAATCATTATCTCCAGTGACCG
Organism: Exiguobacterium artemiae 255-15; assembly: GCF_000019905.1. Classification (GTDB taxonomy): domain Bacteria; phylum Bacillota; class Bacilli; order Exiguobacteriales; family Exiguobacteriaceae; genus Exiguobacterium_A; species Exiguobacterium_A artemiae. Next base: position 1,221 of record NC_010556.1, read on the forward strand.
TCCACCAAAAGAAATTCCGACGCTTGAAGATCGCTTGCGTTCTCGTTTCGAGTGGGGCTTGATTACAGACATCACGCCACCGGATCTCGAAACCCGGATTGCGATTCTTCGGAAAAAAGCGAATGCCGAACAACTGGACGTTTCCAATGAAGTCATGCTTTATATTGCAAGCCAGATTGATACGAACATCCGGGAACTTGAAGGCGCGTTAACCCGCGTCATTGCTTACGCTAACCTGGTTGGACGGACGATTGATCCGAATGTCGCAGCTGAAGCCCTGCATAACATCATGCCTGCAAGTGAACCGCGGAAAGTCACGATTCGGGATATCCAGGAATCGGTCAGTAAACACTTTAATCTGCCGTTTGACGATTTAAAAGCTAAAAAACGGACGAAATCAATTGCTTTTCCCCGTCAGATTGCCATGTACCTGTCGCGGGAGATGACAGAAAGCTCGTTACCGAAGATTGGTGAGGAGTTTGGGGGACGTGATCACACGACCGTCATTCATGCACATGAAAAAATCAGTACGCTCGTCAAATCGGATGGAGAAACGGGAAAAGTCATCGAACAAATCAAGCATGAATTGAAACATTCGTAAAACCTGTGGATAAGCTGTGGATAAAACAGCCTAGTTATCCACAAGTTATCCACACGCGTTTTGGCTCTATACCAAGTTATCCACCGACTTATCCACACTATCCACAGCCCCTAATACTATTATTAAAAAAATATATTATTATGTTATGATGATGTAACGCCCATTTTGAGAGGAGCTTAACGACAATATGCATATTACAATTCAACGGGATACTTTAATCCAAGCAATTCAAGATGTAGCAAAAGCTGTTTCATCCCGGACAACGATTCCGATCTTAACGGGAATCAAACTCGAAGCCCATGGTGACGGTATGACGCTGACAGGAAGCGATACGGAAATCTCGATTGAACGGACGATCTACGCGGAAGAGAACGGAACATCCTACGTGACAGTCCATCGTGCAGGCAGTGTGGTCTTAAACGCCCGCTTCTTCGGCGATATCGTGAAAAAGTTACCCACAGATGAAGTCATCCTTGAAGTATCACCAAACTTCATGACACGGATCCAATCGGGTACGGCAGAGTTCCACCTGAATGGACTTGATCCGGATGAATTCCCACGCTTACCGCAAGTCGACGGCGGACAGCAGTTCCGTTTACCGGCTGATCTGTTACGGTCAATGATCCGTCAAACGAGTTTTGCCGTTGCTGTACAGGAAACACGTCCTGTATTGACGGGTGTTAACTTCTCGGCGGATAAAGACATCCTGACATGCGTCTCGACGGACAGTCACCGACTGGCCTTACGACGGGCACAGTTTGAAACGGATAACGAGATTTCGTTCCAAAACGTCATCGTCCCAGGAAAAAGCTTAAACGAATTATCCAAATTACTTAGTGATGGTCACGTCGACATCACGATTACGAATCAACAGATCCTGTTTAAGATGAAACATGTCTTATTCTTCTCGCGTCTGCTTGACGGCAACTACCCGGACACATCGCGTTTGATTCCGGAAGAGTACCGCACGGCAGTCCGCATGAATGCGAAGGAATTACTTCAAGCAATCGACCGTGCGTCACTGCTTGCTCGCGAAGACCGTAACAACGTCATCAAGTTTGCAGCAGAAGGAACGACGGCAGTCGAAATTTCTTCCCACTCACCGGAAGTCGGTAAAGTGTCGGAACAAGTCAGCATCTTATCGCTTGAAGGAGAAGAGTTAAAAATCTCGTTCAACTCAAAATACATGATGGATGCGCTAAAGGCACTCGATGCAACAGATATCGAAATCCAGTTCACCGGTTCGATCCGCCCGTTCATTCTGCACCCGGTTGACCAAGACAACGTCTTACAGCTGATCCTTCCAGTCCGGACAGCATGATTTATACCCAAGGAACCGTTTATGTTCCTTGGGCTTTTTTTGAAATCCGCATATACGTTCGTTCATTTTGCCAAATCGTAAGTTTTTTAGTACAATAAAGAGTACGTCATTTATAATATGTAGGTAGGAGGAGTCAAACCATGAATCAAATCAAGATTTCAACAGAATATGTCACATTAGGTCAGTTCCTGAAACTTTCTGATATCATCTCGAGCGGCGGACAAGCTAAACCGTTTCTCGCCGAGGTACCCATTCTTGTCAACGGTGAAGTCGATCAGCGACGCGGTCGTAAATTACGGGATGGAGATGTGATTGACGTAGAAGATTACGGTCAGTTCATCATTAAGAACGAGGGAAACTAACGTGCGACTAGATTCGGTCCGACTCAGTCACTACCGCAACTATGAGTCGTTGGAATTATCTTTTTCCGAAAAGACGAATGTGCTGATTGGAGAGAATGCACAAGGGAAGACAAACCTCCTTGAAGCCATTTACGTTCTGGCTCTTGCAAAGTCCCACCGGACGACGCATGACAAAGAATTGATCCAGTGGGATGCCGAGACAGCCCGTGTCGAAGGACGGATTCACAAGAGAAGAGGATCACATTCGCAGGAAATCGCGATTTCAAGCCGCGGTAAAAAAGCGAAGCTAAATCATCTCGAACAGCGCCGGCTCAGTGATTATGTTGGTGCGTTGAATATCGTGCTGTTTGCACCGGAAGACTTACACATCGTCAAAGGCAGTCCACAAATCAGACGTCGCTTTTTGGATATGGAAATTGGTCAGGTCAGCCCGGTCTATCTACATGAATTAAGTCAGTATTTAAAAGTCCTCAAACAACGGAATGCATTGCTTAAGCAGTTATCGATGAAAGGTGGGGACGAGACGTTCCTCGATGTCTTGACGGAGCAGATGATTACGCTTGCCGTTAAAATCGTTCAACGCCGTCATCACTTCATTGCCCAGCTCGAAAAGTGGGCACGTCCGATTCATGAAGGAATCAGTCGCGGACAGGAACAGCTCGTCCTTATTTACCGTTCGGATACATTTAGCAATGATTTGCTCGATGTTGAAGGAATGACTGCTTCTTACATGCAGAAGTTTGGTAAAATGAAGACAAACGAAATCCGAAGAGGTGTGACGTTGTTCGGTCCGCACCGGGATGACTTCGAAATGGAAGTCAACGGTCGGAATGTCCAGACTTATGGTTCACAAGGACAGCAACGAACGGCAGCACTCTCTTTGAAATTAGCAGAGATTGAATTGATTCATGAAGAAGTGGGGGAATATCCATTGCTACTTCTAGACGATGTCTTATCCGAGCTCGATGATCATCGTCAAACCCATTTGCTCGATACGATGCAACAAAAGGTGCAGACCATTCTGACGACAACGAGTGTCGATGGAATCGCACATGAAACGATCAAACAGGCGAAGTTGTTCCACGTGAAACAGGGGGCCGTCATTTTGGAAGAGACATCATACAAAGAAATAGTAGGTGAGAAAACCGATGAGTAATCATGAAGATATGGAATTAGAACAAGGGTACGGTGCCGATCAAATTCAGGTGCTTGAAGGTCTAGAAGCCGTTCGGAAACGTCCGGGTATGTATATCGGATCGACTGCATCGAAGGGGCTTCACCATTTGGTGTGGGAAATCGTCGATAACTCGATCGATGAAGCACTTGCAGGATATTGCGATACAATCAAAGTCACGATTGAACCGGGTAACTCGATTCTGGTCGAAGATAACGGACGGGGAATCCCGGTCGATATCCAAGAGAAGATGGGCCGTCCAGCAGTTGAAGTCATTTTGACAGTCCTTCATGCCGGCGGTAAATTCGGCGGCGGCGGATACAAAGTATCCGGTGGACTTCACGGTGTCGGAGCATCTGTCGTTAACGCCCTGTCGACAAAACTTGAAGTATTCGTCAAACGGAATGAAAAGTTGTATTACCAAGCGTATCACCGCGGTGTACCTGCTGCCGATTTAGAAATTATCGGCACGTCAGAAGAAACCGGAACGATGATCCGTTTCTTCCCGGATGATGAAATCTTCCAGGAAACTCTTGAATACGATTATGATCTGCTGGCGACACGTCTTCGTGAGCTCGCATTTTTAAATAAGGGACTGACGATCGAAATTACGGATGATCGTGCGGATGAACCGATTACGCGCAGCTTCCATTACGAAGGCGGAATTAAGTCTTACGTCGAGCATTTAAACCGTTCGAAAGAAGTCGTCCATGAAGAACCCGTTTATGTACACGGGAACCGCGACGGGATTGAAGTCGAAGTCGCGTTGCAATATAACGATGGTTTTGCAGCCAACATCTATTCGTTCACGAACAATATCCCGACCCATGAGGGCGGAACACACGAAACCGGTTTTAAGACGGCTTTGACACGTGTCATCAATGACTACGCGAAAAAATTCGGTCTGATGAAAGAAGCCGACGGTACGTTGTCCGGCGAAGATGTACGTGAAGGGATGACAGCGATCGTCTCGATCAAACACCCGAATCCACAGTTCGAAGGACAGACGAAAACGAAACTCGGCAACTCGGATGCACGGACAGCAACGGATACGTTGTTCTCGTCTGCGTTTGAACAGTTCATGATGGAGAATCCGACAAGTGCCCGTGCCATCGTCGAAAAAGGAATGATGGCGTCTCGTGCCCGGATGGCTGCGAAACGTGCCCGTGAATTAACACGACGTAAAGGCGTTCTTGAAGTGAGCTCACTTCCAGGGAAACTTGCCGACTGTTCATCACGTGATGCGACGATTTCTGAAATCTATATCGTTGAGGGTGACTCGGCGGGTGGTTCAGCAAAATCTGGACGTGATCGTCATTTCCAAGCGATTTTACCGATTCGAGGTAAGATTTTGAACGTCGAAAAAGCACGTCTTGATAAGATTCTCGGCAATAACGAAATCCGGACGATCATTACGGCGCTCGGAACGAGTATCGGTTCTGAATTCAACATCGAGAAAGCCCGGTATCATAAAGTCATCATCATGACCGATGCCGACGTCGATGGTGCCCACATCCGGACACTGTTATTGACATTCTTCTATCGTTACATGCGTCCGCTGGTCGAGCACGGTTACGTCTATATTGCCCAGCCGCCGCTTTACGGAATCAAGCAAGGAAAAAACATCACGTACGTCCACAACGAGCGTGAGTTGAACGAAGCACTGGCAGCACTTCCGGAAAACGCACGATACGACATTCAGCGTTATAAAGGTCTCGGTGAGATGGATCCGGAGCAACTGTGGGAAACCACGATGGATCCGAGTGGTCGTCAAATGCTGCGTGTCGAATTACAGGACGCGATCGAAGCAGATGAGGTCTTTGACATTTTGATGGGAGACCAGGTAGAACCACGTCGTGACTTTATCCAGTCGCACGCCCACTATGTGAAGAACTTGGATATTTAACGTTGAATAGAGAGGGTGGCCATACGAATGTCCGATCAACAAGGAATCATTAAAGATATCAACATCAGTCAAGAAATGCGTACATCCTTCATGGATTATGCGATGAGCGTTATCGTCGCACGTGCTTTACCGGATGTCCGTGACGGTTTAAAACCGGGTCATCGTCGTATTTTATATGCGATGAATGACCTCGGGATCCGCGCGGATAAACCGCACAAGAAGTCTGCCCGTATCGTCGGTGAAGTTATCGGTAAGTATCACCCGCACGGTGATTCTGCTGTTTACGACACGATGGTTCGTATGGCACAGGACTTCAGCTACCGGTATGAGCTCGTCGACGGTCACGGAAACTTCGGTTCGGTCGACGGCGACTCCGCTGCAGCCATGCGATATACGGAAGCCCGTATGTCAAAAATCGCAATGGAAATTGTACGTGATATCAATAAAAACACTGTTAATTTTAAAGATAACTACGATGGATCAGAACGGGAACCGGAAGTGTTACCGTCCCGCTTCCCGAACTTGCTTGTCAACGGTTCGAGCGGGATTGCAGTCGGGATGGCAACGAATATCCCACCGCACCAGCTCGGTGAAGTCATCGATGGAGTCCTTGCGTTATCGCATAATCCGGACATCACGATTTCTGAACTGATGCAGCATATTCCAGGACCTGACTTCCCGACAGCTGGAGAAATCTTGGGCCGCAGCGGAATTCGCCGCGCTTATGAAACCGGTCGTGGATCACTCATCGTCCGGGCGAAAGCCGAAATCGAACAGACAAAAAAAGATCGCGAACGGATCATCGTGACGGAGTTGCCGTACCAGGTCAACAAAGCCCGTCTCGTTGAAAAAATTGCCGATCTTGTCCGTGAGAAAAAAATCGAAGGTATCACCGATTTGCGTGATGAGTCTGATCGCCGTGGTATGCGTGTCGTGATGGAGATTCGTCGTGATGCGAATGCGAGTGTCATCCTGAACAATCTCTACAAACAGACATCGATGCAGACGACGTTCGGTGTCAACATGCTTGCCATCGTCAGTGGACGTCCGCGTACCCTGACGCTGAAGGAAATGTTGTACCACTATCTCGAGCACCAAAAAGAAATCGTCCGTCGCCGGACACAGTTTGATCTCGAGAAAGCAGAAGCACGGGAACATCTTCTTGCAGGCCTGCGGATTGCGCTTGATCACCTTGATGAAGTCATTAAGATCATCCGTGCCAACCGCACAGCAGATGCTGCCCGTGAACAGTTGATGGAACGGTTTGAATTGTCCGAGAAACAATCACAAGCAATTCTTGATATGCGTCTACAGCGTTTGACTGGTCTCGAACGTGAGAAAATCGATGCCGAGTACGATGAGATCATGGCATTGATTACAGAACTCAAACGAATCCTTGAAAGTGATGAAGTCTTGCTCGAATTGATCCGGACAGAACTTGAAGAGGTGAAAGAACGCTTCAATGACCAGCGCCGGACCGAAATTCGGATGGACCACATCGAATTTGAAGATGAAGATTTGATTCCGGAAAAAGATATCATCATTACGTTGACAAGCAGCGGCTACATTAAACGTCTTACGACGGATTCGTACCGTGCTCAACGACGTGGTGGACGTGGTGTCCAAGGAATCGGTACAAACGACGCGGATTATGTAACACGTCTCTTGTCATGTTCGACGCATGATACGATTCTGTTCTTTACGAACCGCGGAAAAGTCTACCGGATTCGCGGCTATGAAGTGCCGGAGATGAGCCGGACGTCGAAAGGTGTTCCAATCATCAACTTGATTCAAATCGAACGTGATGAGAAGGTCGAGACGATGATTCCGGTCAACTTTAAACGTTACCTCGAAGAACAAGAGGCAGCGGAAGCAACCGAAAACATCATTGATGTCGAAGTCACTGCAGAAGATGCACCGGATGGTCTTGAAGAACCGGAAGAAGCGCTTGATGCAGAAGAAGTGATGCAGGATGAACAGAAATCGTTGATCTTCATGACGCGTAAAGGTCGTGTCAAACGTTCACCGTTATCTGCTTATGCCCGAATCAATAAAAATGGATTGATTGCGATTCGTCTGTTTGAAGATGATGAATTGACATCTGTCCGTCTTGCTTCGACAGAAGATGAAGTCTTTACTGTCTCAAATACCGGAAAAGCGATCCGCTTCCCGATTACGAACGTGCGCTCGATGGGTCGTGGTGCCCGCGGTGTCAAAGCGATGAACTTATCGGCAGACGCAATCGTCATCGGAATGGAACTTGCCCGTGATGAACAGGATGTACTCGTCATTACGGAAAAAGGTTTCGGTAAACGGACGCCAATGACAGAGTTCCGGACACAATCACGTGGTGGTAAAGGATTGATCGCTAGTAAAGTAACGGACCGGGTCGGACAAATCGTGGCACTCCGGATTGTGGATGTCGATGATGACATCATGATCATGACGGAAAGCGGCATCGTCATTCGAACAGATTCACAAAATATCTCCAGTGTCGGACGTAATGCACAAGGGGTTAAAGTGATTCGAATCGAAGAAGGCGACCGTGTCGCAACAGTTGCGAAACTGAAAAAAGAAGATGCTGTCGAGGAAGAGGGTATTGTACTGGAAGAAGGCGAAACGGGTTCGGAAGAACAGCCGGTTTCCACTTCTGAGATGAACAGTGAATCTGAGCAGACAGAAGAATAAACGAAGCAGAACGACGTACAGCAGAGTGGGGACAACTTGTCTTTACTCTGCTGTTTTTCTAAAAATCATTTAGGGAAAGGGACGAGACAACGATGCGTGTGGCAAGTGAGCGACTTATTCTTGGTGACCGGATAACCGAGTCTTTGTTTTTACATACAGATATTCCAATCGTCGAGGCAGGCAAAAAAATCGGGGCAGATGAGTTAAGACGAATCAAACGATTTTTGATCAAAGAGGTGGACATCGAGAAACGACCTGAAGGTATGAGCGAAGCTTCGATGATGGATCAAGAACTGGACGACATGATAGAAGACAGTATATTTGATTCATTGATCGAGACTTATAATCAGGTGTTCACTTCCTGGGAGCAGGGATTGGTTCCAAATGTATACGATGCATTGAGATGGGTGAAGGAATCGATGCCGGAGACGATGCGTCGGGACGACATCTTACCGTATTTCCTAGAGCGCGGAACAGAAGCTTATACGGTTCGACATGCGATTTACCGGGGGGCAATTGCGCAACTGCTCGCAGAGGCAGCGGGAAAAGAGCGCAAGATGATTCACGATTTATGGGTCGCGTCCTATTTTGCCGATTGTGGATTAGCGCGAATCATGGAATGGCGTCATACAAAACGTTATGAAGCGATGCAACAAGAAATCTTTCACCGTCATCCTGCAATGGCGTTCCAAGCCTTACAAAAGGAAAACATCATTTCCGATACAGTCAAACGCTTGATTGTTCAACATCATGAACGGTTGGACGGTTCCGGATATCCCTTGAAAGTCAAAGGGGATAAAATCATGGATCATACAAGATTGTTCATCGTGGCAGACGTCTTTGCAGCCATGACAAGTTGGCGTCCGTACCGTGAAGCATATAAGGTATATGATGCATACTGCCATTTAAAAGCGCGGCCTATGCAATATGATTCGAAATATGTGATGCTCCTTGGACAGTTGCTCTTACCGATTGAACCGGGTGACCGTGTCTTGATGAGTAATGGAAAGATTGCAACAGTCCTTCGAAAAAACAGTATATTTGACCGCCCGGTGATTGCGTATGAAGAACATAACCGGCGTATCGTTAAAGATTTGATGGAGGACCGGCAGCTGAACATCATTCAGCTCATGGATTAAAGATCTGTATCATCTGCATTATATATAGAAGGAACACTCTCTTTTTTGTCATAAATCTGATGAAAAAAAGAGTTTTTCTTTTTTTATAAAAAACACTTGTACAATAATAAATCCCATGGTATATTATTTCTTGTCCTTAAGAGGACGAGCGCACTGCACGAAATAAGAAAAAAACTTCTTTTAAAAAGTTGTTGACTTATTGTTTCAGACTTGGTATTCTAATTGAGTCGCCAAAACAGGCGCGGACGAACTTTGAAAACTGAACGATGAGGCAAAAAACGTATCTTCGGATACAAACAATGAATGAAGCGCAAGCTTCGTCAACGTGACTTTGGTCACAAAAACGAGCAAGTCAAACACTTTATGGAGAGTTTGATCCTGGCTCAGGACGAACGCTGGCGGCGTGCCTAATACATGCAAGTCGAGCGCAGGAAGCTCACGGAACTCTTCGGAGGGAAGTGAAGGGAATGAGCGGCGGACGGGTGAGTAACACGTAAGGAACCTGCCCCAAGGATTGGGATAACTCCGAGAAATCGGAGCTAATACCGAATAGTTCTTCAGACCGCATGGTCTGATGATGAAAGGCGCTCCGGCGTCACCTTGGGATGGCCTTGCGGTGCATTAGCTAGTTGGTGGGGTAATGGCCCACCAAGGCGACGATGCATAGCCGACCTGAGAGGGTGATCGGCCACACTGGGACTGAGACACGGCCCAGACTCCTACGGGAGGCAGCAGTAGGGAATCTTCCACAATGGACGAAAGTCTGATGGAGCAACGCCGCGTGAGTGATGAAGGTTTTCGGATCGTAAAACTCTGTTGTAAGGGAAGAACAAGTACGAGAGGTAATGCTCGTACCTTGACGGTACCTTGCGAGAAAGCCACGGCTAACTACGTGCCAGCAGCCGCGGTAATACGTAGGTGGCAAGCGTTGTCCGGAATTATTGGGCGTAAAGCGCGCGCAGGCGGCCTTTTAAGTCTGATGTGAAAGCCCCCGGCTCAACCGGGGAGGGTCATTGGAAACTGGAAGGCTTGAGTACAGAAGAGAAGAGTGGAATTCCATGTGTAGCGGTGAAATGCGTAGAGATGTGGAGGAACACCAGTGGCGAAGGCGACTCTTTGGTCTGTAACTGACGCTGAGGCGCGAAAGCGTGGGGAGCAAACAGGATTAGATACCCTGGTAGTCCACGCCGTAAACGATGAGTGCTAGGTGTTGGGGGGTTTCCGCCCCTCAGTGCTGAAGCTAACGCATTAAGCACTCCGCCTGGGGAGTACGGCCGCAAGGCTGAAACTCAAAGGAATTGACGGGGACCCGCACAAGCGGTGGAGCATGTGGTTTAATTCGAAGCAACGCGAAGAACCTTACCAACTCTTGACATCCCCTTGACCGCTTGAGAGATCAAGTTTCCCCTTCGGGGGCAAGGGTGACAGGTGGTGCATGGTTGTCGTCAGCTCGTGTCGTGAGATGTTGGGTTAAGTCCCGCAACGAGCGCAACCCCTATCCTTAGTTGCCAGCATTTAGTTGGGCACTCTAGGGAGACTGCCGGTGACAAACCGGAGGAAGGTGGGGATGACGTCAAATCATCATGCCCCTTATGAGTTGGGCTACACACGTGCTACAATGGACGGTACAAAGGGCAGCGAGACCGCGAGGTGGAGCCAATCCCAGAAAGCCGTTCCCAGTTCGGATTGCAGGCTGCAACTCGCCTGCATGAAGTCGGAATCGCTAGTAATCGCAGGTCAGCATACTGCGGTGAATACGTTCCCGGGTCTTGTACACACCGCCCGTCACACCACGAGAGTTTGCAACACCCGAAGCCGGTGAGGTAACCGCAAGGAGCCAGCCGTCGAAGGTGGGGTAGATGATTGGGGTGAAGTCGTAACAAGGTAGCCGTATCGGAAGGTGCGGCTGGATCACCTCCTTTCTAAGGAAAACGTCCCGTACGGGACATGCCCATCGTTCAGTTTTGAGAGCTCGTCTCTCTAGTCTCGATAGAGACACTCGCACCTTGAAAACTGAAGACATCAACAAGACATCAAACTTTTTATAACCATGTCATTAGACGTGTGTTCTTAGAATACCAAAATGCTAGATCAAGGTATGAAGGGCGTACGGTGGATGCCTTGGCACTAGGAGCCGATGAAGGACGCGACGAACAGCGATATGCTTCGGGGAGCAGTAAGTATGCTTTGATCCGAGGATTTCCGAATGGGGGAACCCACCATCCGTAATGGGATGGGACATGTTACATGAATACATAGTGTAGCGTGAGGCAGACCCGGGGAACTGAAACATCTAAGTACCCGGAGGAAGAGAAAGCAAATGCGATTCCCTGAGTAGCGGCGAGCGAAACGGGAACAGCCCAAACCGGAGAGCATGCTCTCCGGGGTTGTAGGACACTCTATACGGAGTCAAAAAGGAAGACAGTAGGCGAACGACCTGGAAAGGTCGGCCGAAGAAGGTGACAGCCCTGTAGCTGAAACTGTTTTCCCTCCAGAGTGGATCCTGAGTACGGCGGGACACGTGAAACCCCGTCGGAATCCGGGAGGACCATCTCCCAAGGCTAAATACTCCCTAGTGACCGATAGTGAACCAGTACCGTGAGGGAAAGGTGAAAAGCACCCCGGAAGGGGAGTGAAATAGATCCTGAAACCGTATGCCTACAAGTAGTCAGAGCCCGTTAACGGGTGATGGCGTGCCTTTTGTAGAATGAACCGGCGAGTTACGATAGCGCGCGAGGTTAAGCTGATGAGGCGGAGCCGTAGCGAAAGCGAGTCTGAATAGGGCGCCATAGTGCGTTGTCGTAGACCCGAAACCAGGTGATCTACCCATGTCCAGGATGAAGGTCAGGTAACACTGACTGGAGGTCCGAACCCACGCACGTTGAAAAGTGCGGGGATGAGGTGTGGGTAGCGGTGAAATGCCAATCGAACCTGGAGATAGCTGGTTCTCCCCGAAATAGCTTTAGGGCTAGCCTCGAGGTTGAGAGTTCCGGAGGTAGAGCACTGATTGGACTAGGGGCCCCCACAGGGTTACCGAATTCAGTTAAACTCCGAATGCCGGCAACTTATACTCGGGAGTCAGACTGCGAGTGATAAGATCCGTAGTCAAGAGGGAAACAGCCCAGACCGCCAGCTAAGGTCCCAAAGTGTATGTTAAGTGGAAAAGGATGTGGCGCTGCCTAGACAGCTAGGATGTTGGCTTAGAAGCAGCCACCATTCAAAGAGTGCGTAATAGCTCACTAGTCGAGTGGCGCCGCGCCGAAAATGTAACGGGGCTAAACATACCACCGAAGCTGCGGATTCCGTAAGGAATGGTAGGGGAGCGTTCCAAACCGCTGTGAAGCTGTACCGGAAGGAGCAGTGGAGCGTTTGGAAGTGAGAATGCCGGTGTGAGTAGCGAAAAGAGGGGTGAGAATCCCCTCCGTCGAAAGCCCAAGGTTTCCTGAGGAAGGCTCGTCCGCTCAGGGTTAGTCTGGACCTAAGCCGAGGCCGAAAGGCGTAGGCGATGGATAACAGGTTGATATTCCTGTACCACCGATCCACCGTTTGAACAATGGGGGGACGCAGGAGGATAGTGACGCATGCGGATGGAAGTGCATGTGTAAGTTTCGAGACCGTCTGATTGGCAAATCCGTCAGGCATCAAAGTCGAGGAACGATGCGGAGTCCCGTAGGGACGAAGGTCACGATTTCACACTGCCAAGAAAAGCCTCTAGTGAGGTGGAAGGTGCCAGTACCGTAAACCGACACAGGTAGGCGGGATGAGAATTCTAAGACGCGCGGGATAACTCTCGTTAAGGAACTCGGCAAAATGGTCCCGTAACTTCGGGAGAAGGGACGCTCTACATGAGTAGAGCCGCAGTGAATAGGCCCAAACGACTGTTTAGCAAAAACACAGGTCTCTGCTAAATCGCAAGATGACGTATAGGGGCTGACGCCTGCCCGGTGCTGGAAGGTTAAGGGGATGGGTTAGCGCAAGCGAAGCTTTGAACCGAAGCCCCAGTAAACGGCGGCCGTAACTATAACGGTCCTAAGGTAGCGAAATTCCTTGTCGGGTAAGTTCCGACCCGCACGAAAGGCGTAACGATTTGGGCACTGTCTCAACGAGAGACCCGGTGAAATCATAGTACCTGTGAAGATGCAGGTTACCCGCGACAGGACGGAAAGACCCCATGGAGCTTTACTACAGCCTGATATTGAGGCTTTGTGCATGATGTACAGGATAGGCGGGAGACGTCGAGACCGGAGCGCCAGCTTCGGAGGAGTCACCCTTGGGATACCGCCCTTCATGCATAGAGTCTCTAACTCGCAGCCGTCATCCGGCTGGAGGACCGTGTCAGGCGGGTAGTTTGACTGGGGCGGTCGCCTCCTAAACAGTAACGGAGGCGCCCAAAGGTTCCCTCAGAATGGTTGGAAATCATTCGTAGAGCGCAAAGGCAGAAGGGAGCTTGACTGCGAGACCTACAAGTCGAGCAGGGACGAAAGTCGGGCTTAGTGATCCGGTGGTTCCGCATGGAAGGGCCATCGCTCAACGGATAAAAGCTACCCTGGGGATAACAGGCTGATCTCCCCCAAGAGTCCACATCGACGGGGAGGTTTGGCACCTCGATGTCGGCTCATCGCATCCTGGGGCTGGAGTAGGTCCCAAGGGTTGGGCTGTTCGCCCATTAAAGCGGTACGCGAGCTGGGTTCAGAACGTCGTGAGACAGTTCGGTCCCTATCCGTCGTGGGCGCAGGAAATTTGAGGAGAGCTGTCCTTAGTACGAGAGGACCGGGATGGACGCACCGCTGGTGTACCAGTTGTTCCGCCAGGAGCATCGCTGGGTAGCTACGTGCGGACGGGATAAATGCTGAAAGCATCTAAGCATGAAGCCCCCTCCAAGATGAGATTTCCCTTTGAGTAATCAAGAAAGACCCCTCAGAGACGATGAGGTAGATAGGTCACGGGTGGAAGCATGGTGACATGCGGAGCTGAGTGATACTAATCGGTCGAGGCCTTGTTCTAGCAGATGCATTGTTGATGACTTCAGTTTTGAGGGCGCGAGCCCGTCGTCTGGTGACGATAGCCAAGTGGTCACACCCGTTCCCATGCCGAACACGGAAGTTAAGCACTTGAACGCCGAAAGTAGTTGGGGGCTTCTCCCTGTGAGGATAGGACGTTGCCAGGCCAGTAAAAGACCGATCTGCATTTTGCAGGTCGGTCTTTTTGTGTTATGTGAAACTTCAGATTGTTCTGATTATTGGTGGAGTCATTGACATGCCACCTCTCGCTTGTTACCATAACATCAATATTCTTTTATAGAAGAGAAAGCGAGTGGATAACATGTGGGAGAACAAATTTGCTAAAGAAGGCTTGACGTTTGATGACGTCTTGCTCGTACCACGTCGTTCAAGTGTCTTACCGCGAGATGTTGATTTGTCTGTAACATTATGCGAAGGAATTACATTAAACATTCCTTTAATCAGTGCAGGGATGGATACCGTAACAGAAGCTCCGATGGCGATTGCCATGGCACGTCAAGGTGGTCTTGGAGTCATCCACAAGAACATGTCGATGGAAGATCAAGCCGAACATGTCGATCGTGTTAAGCGGTCGGAGAATGGTGTCATTACAAATCCGTTTTACCTCACGCCAGAACGACAAGTCTATGATGCTGAATATTTGATGAGCAAGTACCGGATTTCAGGTGTTCCGATTGTCAATAACGAAACAGAACGCAAATTGGTCGGTATCTTAACCAACCGCGATCTCCGTTTCGTGAAAGATTACTCTACGGTCATTGAAACTGTCATGACGACGGAAGAACTGGTCACAGCAAAAGTCGGTACTTCTTTAGAAGAAGCCGAACAAATTCTCCACAAACATCGGATTGAAAAGTTACCACTCGTCGATGAGAACGGAGTTTTAAAAGGTTTGATTACAACAAAGGATATTGAAAAAGTTGAACAGTATCCGCACGCAGCTAAAGATTCATTTGGACGTCTGCTCGTCGCAGCAGCTGTCGGTGTAACGAAAGATGCCTCGGTTCGTGCTAAGTTCCTCGTAGATGCAGGAGTTGACGCATTGGTCGTCGACACGGCACACGGTCACTCAGAAGGGGTTCTCGTGAAAGTACGCGAACTTCGGGACGAGTATCCGAACTTGCCGATCATCGCAGGAAACGTCGCAACAGCTGAAGCGACACGTGACTTGATTGAAGCAGGTGCTTCTGTCATCAAAGTCGGAATTGGACCAGGGTCTATCTGCACGACACGTGTCGTGGCCGGAGTCGGTGTTCCACAAATCACAGCAGTCTTTGATTGTGCAACAGAAGCCCGTAAGCACGGTGTCTCGATTATCGCTGATGGCGGGATCAAGTATTCCGGTGATATCGTCAAAGCACTTGCAGCAGGCGGTCATGCGGTTATGTTAGGCAGCCTTCTCGCCGGCGTGGAAGAAAGCCCGGGAGAAATGGAGATTTACCAAGGCCGTCAATTCAAGACATATCGTGGTATGGGATCGGAAGCCTCAATGAAACGCGGCAGCCAAGACCGTTACTTCCAAGAAGCTGACAAGAAATTTGTTCCAGAAGGAATCGAAGGTCGCGTCGCATATCGCGGTAAACTCGGTGACTCGGTTTACCAACTCGTCGGAGGGATCCGCTCAGGAATGGGATACTGTGGTTCTGCTTCACTTGAAGAATTACGTGAAGAAACACAGTTCATCCGGATGACAGGTGCAGGGTTACAGGAAAGCCATCCTCACGATATTCAGATTACGAAAGAAGCTTCAAACTATACACGTCAATAATCAAAATCCTGCGACCTGAATAGGCCGCAGGATTTTTTTGTGGATAACCTTGTGGATACTTTTATTTTAACTGCCAAGCGGTAACTAGTTCGGTCAGTCCTTGCATCAATTGTTGTTCTGTTAAACTGGCAAACCCGAGGACAATTTGTGGATAAGCTGTGGATAACGGCAACTGGGCATAATCCGATAATCCATACACTTGAATCGAGGAGTCCTTCGCTCGCCGCAACAATTCCTGTTCCCCCATGCCATTCGAGACGGAAAGGACGACATGCAGTCCGGCACTTTCTCCCGTCAATTTCAGAAAAGGTACATCCCGGAGAGCGTGGACAACGACATCAAGTTTGCGGCGGTAGATTTTTCGCATCCGGTTCAAATGTTTCTCGAAGTCGCCCTCTTTCATGAAGCGCGTCAAAATCGTCTGATCAAATCGGGAGACACTGCACGTATAGTATGGAAATTCAGTTTGATAGCGTTCCAATAAAGGTCGTGGTAGTACCATATATCCGATGCGAAGGGACGGCATCAGTGATTTTGAGAATGTACTCAGATAAATCACCCGTTCACTGTCCATACTGTGCAAAGAAGGAATGGATTTTCCGCTGTACCGGAATTCGCTATCATAATCGTCTTCGATGATATAACGGCGATCCGATGCAGCGGCCCAGTTTAACAGTTGACGGCGTCGATTGACGGATAAAATACTGCCCGACGGAAACTGGTGAGCCGGTGTCACATACATAACATCGACAGGACTTTGAACGAGGGAAGGAATCACTAAGCCGTTTTGGTCGACCGGAATCGGAACCGCCGATCGTTCATGACTTTTAAGGATCAGACGTGTCGCATGATACCCGGGATCTTCGATGCCATAGGTTGTCGTTTTTCCTAATAAAAAGACGATATGCGGTAACAATTGCTCAACACCGGAACCGATGATGATCTGCTCCGGCGAACAGACGACTCCCCGTGAATGGTAGAGGTACGTCGCAATCTCGAGACGTAATGATAGATCACCTTGCGGGTGTCCAAGCGAGACGAGTGATTGATGTTGTTCGTCGATGACATCTTTTGCGTGTTTTCGCCAACGGGAGAAAGGAAAGGATGAGCCATCGATTTTACTGGGATGAAAATCGTAACGCATGGCTGGTTGTTGATTTGAACGTTGACTTGTCGGC
Organism: Exiguobacterium artemiae 255-15; assembly: GCF_000019905.1. Classification (GTDB taxonomy): domain Bacteria; phylum Bacillota; class Bacilli; order Exiguobacteriales; family Exiguobacteriaceae; genus Exiguobacterium_A; species Exiguobacterium_A artemiae. The sequence goes on from NC_010556.1 coordinate 18,379, forward strand.
AGAGGCGTTGTTTTGACGTATGCCAGTTCTTCGTAGGCTAAGACGAAGTAACCTTTCCTGGAAACGGATTCGACATATCCTTCTGCGACCAACTGTTGATAAGCCAGTTCGATTGTCGTCTGGCTGAGATTTAAAAACTGACCAAGCTTTCGTTTCGATGGTAATTTCGTTCCGTAAGCAAGGCGTCCTTCAATGATTTCCTGACGGATTTGCTGGTACAGTTGTTCGTACAGCGGACGATTTCCGTCCCGTATCAACTCAAACGATAACATGTCCATAACTGATCTCCCTTTTTACTGACCTGGTTAATTTATCATAAACTGATACTTTTAAAATAGTCAACGGGGAATATACTAAAAAGTATCACCGATTGGAAATACTATCACTGTCTAGGGGGAGTTCATAATGATGGAACGGCAACAAGGATCAGATCGTGTCAAACGGGGAATGGCTGAAATGCAAAAGGGTGGCGTCATCATGGATGTCGTGAATGCGGAACAGGCTAAAATCGCAGAAGCCGCCGGAGCGGTCGCTGTCATGGCACTTGAACGGGTGCCATCGGATATTCGGCGTGACGGGGGAGTAGCCCGGATGGCCGATCCGCTCATCACGGAAGAGGTTCTGCAGGCAGTATCCATTCCCGTGATGGCGAAGTGCCGGATCGGACATATCGTCGAAGCACGGGTCCTCGAATCGTTGGGTGTTGACTTTATTGATGAAAGTGAAGTCCTGACGCCGGCAGACGAGGAGTATCATTTATTGAAGTCATCGTTTACAGTACCGTTCGTCTGCGGAGCACGTGATTTAGGAGAAGCGGCGCGCCGGATTGCAGAAGGAGCAGCGATGATCCGGACAAAAGGGGAACCCGGAACCGGCAATGTCGTCGAAGCTGTCCGGCATATGCGCAAGATTCAAGCACAACTCCACCAGATTCTTCATTCACAACCGGATGAATTGATGACGCGTGCTAAAGAGTGGGGCGCATCTTACGAGGTCTTACAACAGATTCAGACAACAGGACGTCTTCCGGTCGTGAATTTTGCGGCTGGCGGAATCGCGACTCCAGCCGATGCGGCATTGATGATGCACCTTGGAGCCGAAGGCGTATTTGTCGGTTCCGGTATCTTTAAATCGGAACATCCGGAACGCGTCGCGAAAGCGATTGTCGAAGCCGTGACATACAAAGACGATTTCGAACGGATTGCCCATCTGTCGAAAGGACTCGGAACAGCGATGAAAGGAATTGATGTGACGTCGATGCCGTTTGAAGAACGGATGGCACCACGCGGATGGTAATCGGTATATTAGGTGTCCAAGGCGCCGTGCGCGAACATCAAGAGATGCTTCATCTGCTTGGAGTCAAAACGATGATCGTCAAATCAAGCGCGGACTTGGACGGAATCGACGGTTTAATCTTTCCTGGCGGCGAATCGACGACGATCCGCCGGCTGATTGACCGTTATGGTTTACTGGATGTCTTGCGACGTCAAGCTGACACGTTGCCGATGTTCGGGACATGTGCCGGGATGATTTTGCTGGCAAGCGAATTGACTGAAGGTCCTTCCCATTTAGGGGCGATTCCGATGACGGTCAGACGCAATGCGTTCGGACGACAAATCGACAGTTTTGAAACCTCCTTGAACGTTGAAGGTGCCGGTCAGGATATTGAAGCTGTTTTTATTCGAGCTCCTTTCGTCGAACAGGTCGGAGAAGGAGTACGTGTCCTGGCTGCAATCGGGATAGCCGCCGTTGTCGTCGAGACGGATCTTCATCTCGCCTGCTCCTTCCATCCGGAGCTGACTTCAGATCGGCGTCTTCATGATTATTTCATTCAAAAAATCAGACGGCGGACAGCTGTTTCTGTTTAATCAAAAGTAAGAGAGAAACCGTCAGTTTCCGGCTGTCGGTTTCTTTTTTTGTGCTACACTGAAAAGATATAACATCATTTGAAGGAGAGGACCGATGAAACGTCTTTTCACACTCTTTCTGAGTGTCCTTATACTGACTGCTGGTGGACAGCCGATGACAGGTCATGCAGAGACACCGGACATTCAGGCAGAATCTTACATAATGGTCGATGCGGTAACAGGCAAGATTTTATTGGCTGAACAGGCTGATTTGGCTCTGCCCCCGGCTTCGATGACAAAATTAATGACGCTTTATCTCGTGCGTCAGCAGATTGAGCAAAAAAAATTATCTTGGAATCAAACGGTTCGCCCAAGTGAAAAAGTACTGAAGCTTGCGAAAACACCGGGAATTGCCCGGTTGCCGATTCGGAAAACAACGTATACCATCCGGGAATTGTACGACGCAGCTTTTATTAAATCGGCTAACGATGCCGCCGTTCTCCTGGCAGAAGTCATGGCCGGAACGGAGAAGCAGTTCGTGGAACGAATGAATGAAACAGCTGTTGCACTAGGGATGGAAGATACCGAATACGCCAATGCTTCAGGACTCGATGCCGTCGATGCGACATTACCGGGAACAAACTTGATGACGGCGATGGATATCTCTCTTTTGATCATCCGCTATATTCAAGACTATCCGGATGTATTAGATGTGACAAAACGTTCGTTCATTACAATCAATGGAGAAAAGGTCGAAAACTCCAATAAGATGTTGCCGCGCCAACCGTATGCGTACAGCGGAATGCGGGGGATGAAGACCGGGACGACGGACCTTGCCGGATACTGTTTTGCGAGTGTCGCTACACGCGGGAATTTAACACTCGTATCGGTCGTCATGCGAACGACATCCGATAAAGCCCGGTTTGCAGAAACGAAAAAACTGCTGGATTACGGTTTTTCTTTTTTTGAACCGTTGACGTATTACGGAAAAGGGGAACAAATCAAAGGTGTATTGCCGATTCGGGGGGCAAAACAATCCCGCTACGATGTCGTGACGAAAACAGCATTGTATGTGACCGTGTTAAAAAACCAAGCGAAACCGCATACGCCTGTCTTTCAATTTTCAAAAGCAGAAGCACCGTTAAAAGAAGGTGAAATCATCGGGACCGTCCAAGTGGAAGACAGCGGACGATACTTACCCGGATTCACTGTTCCTCAAGCTACAGTAACCAGTGCTGCGAAGGTTGAGCTGGCGAGCTTCCAGATCCGCTTGTTCCGCGCCGTTTCGGCCTGGTCCAAAAAAATCAGTCAAGCGATTCATCAACCAACCCTTGTCAACCGTAAAGGGGATAGTGTAAAGTAAAGCTAATCTCATAATGATGTCATGAACGGACCAAGTAGAAGCATTTATTCTGTTAAGAGAGCTAGTGGGTGGTGCGAACTAGTCAGAAGGATACTTTGAATCGAGCCGGATCACACACCTTGCGAACAAGGTGCGGGTACGCCCGTTATCGCGTCTTTAGAGTTGGCTGATCTGATCAGCAATGAGGGTGGCAACGCGGATCCAGGTGATTCGTCCCTCTTCGGTTTTTTAGAACCGGAGAGGGATGGATTGCCTTTTTTTATTGAAAAAAGGAGGAAGAAACATGATTGATATTAAACGACTGCGTCAGGATTTTGACGCGATTCAAGAAAAACTGGCTCACCGGGGAGAAGATTTAACGGATATGAACCGGTTCATCGCCCTTGATGAAAAACGCCGGGAATTGATTGCCAAAACAGAAGTCCTGAAAGCGGAACGAAATGAAGCGACAAAAAAAATCGCGGAACTAAAACGCAACAAAGAAAATGCGGATGAAGCAATTGCTGCGATGCGCCAAGTCGGGGATGAAGTCAAAGCCCTCGATGAAGAACTGCGTGAAGTCGAAGCGACGCTGAATCTGTTGTTACTCGGTATTCCGAACATTCCCCATGACAGCGTTCCGATCGGTTCTACGGAAGATGATAATGTCGTCATCCGCGAAGTCGGTGACAAGCCGGCGTTTGATTTTGAAGCTGTACCCCACTGGGATTTGATGGAACAGTTGAAAATCGTTGACGTCGAACGGGCCGGAAAAGTAACGGGAAGCCGTTTCGTCTTTTACCGCGGTGCCGGTGCACGTCTTGAGCGGGCATTGATCAACTTCATGATGGATTTACACCAGGACAAAAACGGATATACGGAAATCCTGCCGCCGCTCATGGTCAACCGGGATTCTATGACAGGAACAGGACAGCTTCCGAAATTCGAAGAAGATGCGTTCAAAGTCGAAGATACGAACTACTTCCTTGTTCCGACAGCAGAAGTACCGGTGACGAACATGCACCGGGATGAAATTTTGTCAGCGGATCAATTGCCGATCGGTTATGCCGCCTACAGCCAATGTTTCCGGTCTGAAGCAGGTTCTGCCGGCCGTGATACGCGCGGTTTAATCCGTCAGCACCAATTCAACAAAGTCGAACTCGTCCGTTTCGTCAAACCGGAAGAATCATACGAACAGCTTGAATTGCTGACAGGGCAAGCGGAGGAAGTTTTGAAATTACTTAAACTTCCGTATCAGGTCCTCAGCATGTGTACAGCGGATCTTGGTTTCACAGCTGCAAAGAAATATGACATCGAGGTCTGGATGCCGAGCCAAGGGGTGTACCGTGAGATTTCTTCTTGCTCAAACTTTGAAGATTTCCAAGCACGCCGGGCACAAATCCGTTTCCGTCGGGAAGCGAATGCTAAACCGGAATTCGTTCATACATTAAACGGATCAGCACTTGCAGTCGGTCGGACAGTCGCTGCCATTCTTGAGAACTACCAGCAAGCAGATGGATCAGTTGTTATTCCAGAAGTACTTCGTCCTTATATGGGCGGTCTTGAAGTCATTCAAGGATAAGTAGGAAGGGGGAGATTTCCCCCTTCTAATTTTTTAAAAAGTTTTTTTAGAAAAAAGCTTTACACAATAAAACCAAGATGCTATCATAATTTATGTCAGGAAGGCGCTCGTACAATACGACGCTCAATTATAAGTACGGAGGCGTACTCAAGTGGTTTAAGAGAACGGTCTTGAAAACCGTCAGGCGGCGAAAGCCGTGCGTGGGTTCGAATCCCACCGCCTCCTCCATTTCTTTTTTTTTACCTGAAAACTACATATAACTTGGAGGCGTACTCAAGTGGTTTAAGAGAACGGTCTTGAAAACCGTCAGGCGGCGAAAGCCGTGCGTGGGTTCGAATCCCACCGCCTCCTCCACTTCTTTTTTTTTTACCTAAAATTACATTTAACATGGAGTCGTACCCAAGCCCGGCTGAAGGGGACGGACTCGAAATCCGTTAGGGGTCGCAAGGCCCGCGTGGGTTCGAATCCCACCGACTCCGCTTATACAAGCATCTCCCATTTATGGTGAGGTGCTTTTTTATTGCATCGATCGAGAGTGGCATGCTATGTTTTCCTACATCTTAGACAGAAAAAGGAGCAGCAATTATGACACTCACGAAACAAACGTTACTCACCCATTACCAAGACACGATGGAATTTGTCCGCAGTCTTGAACACATATCAGAGGAAGCATGGCGGACGCCTTATGCGTAAGGGAAATGGACGGTCGCTGAGATCATCGGTCATCTATCACCGTGGGACCGGTTCCTTGTCGCGGAACGCTTGCCGTTTATCTTGGCAAATGAGCCATTTCGTGTAAAACCGGACAGCCAGGCTGTTAATGAAGAGGCGGCAAAAATGAGCCGGGAACAACAACGGATTTTGACGATTGACGAATTCTTAGTCAGTCGTGACCGCTTGCATCGTGCCGTTGAACTGATTCCGGAAGAACGTTTGGCGGATACGTTTACGTCAAAAGGAAAAACCATTTCGCTTCTCGATTTTTTAGGGGCCATGATGCAACATGATTTACATCACCGGTCTCAAATTGAACAAGTCACTGCAGTCTGAAAAAAGCCCGTCGACAGAAATGTCGACGGGCTTTTGGATTAGCGGATTTTAGCAGTGCGGGCAACTTCAAGTTGTTTATCGATTTTTGATAAAATCCGTTCGATCGATTCCGGCTCGTTTAATAAATCGTATTCATCGATTGATAAACGGAGAACCGGACAAATCGTGAAGTTATTGATCCAGTTCGTGTAACGTTCGTACATCTCTTCCCAATACTCGATTGGCGTTTGTTGTTCCATTTCGCGTCCGCGTAAGCGAATCCGCTCAAGAACTTGTTCAAACGAGCCTTCGAGATAAATCAGGAGATCCGGATGCGGGAAGAATGGTGTCATGACCATGGCGTCAAACAAACTCGAGTAGGTTTCGTAATCCGTTGGTGACATCGTTCCTTTTTCGAAATGCATCTTCGCGAAGATACCTGTATCTTCGTAAATCGAACGGTCTTGAATGAAACCGCCGCCGTATTGGAAGATTTTCTTTTGTTCCTTAAAACGTTCAGCAAGGAAGTAAATTTGTAAGTGAAAGCTCCAGCGCTCGAAATCATGATAAAATTTGTCCAGGTAAGGGTTTGTATCGACTTTTTCAAGAGATGTCCGGAAACCAAGAGAGTCTGCTAGACCGTTTGTAATCGTCGATTTACCGATACCGACCATTCCACCAATCGTAATGACGGCATCTGCCGGGATGTTATACTTTTCACGTAATTTCGAGTTCATGCGTGGTTCGCTCCTTCATATAATTCGTTGCGGATCTTTGTCAGGACGTATTCTAAATCTTCCGGCCGTTTGACGAAGTCGAGTTCATCTCCGTTGAATCGGATGACTTTCACTTCCGGATGTTTGATTTGGTAATCTGTGACGAACGTCTCGTAGTCAGCCGCCAGTTGTTCAAGGTAAGCACGTGACATGTTTTCTTCAATCTCGCGTCCGCGTAGAGCAACACGTTTCATCAACGTGTCGATGCTTGCATCTAAATAAATGACTGCATCGGGCTTTGGCATATCCGTTGTCAGGATCGAATAAATCTGTTCGTACTTATCAAGGTGCTCGACTTTCAGAGAACGATGGGCAAAAATAAGGTTTTTAAAGATATGATAATCAGCGACGACAGAGCGTTGTTTACTGAGATAGTGACGTTCGATATCATCGAGCTGCTTAAAGCGATTACACAGGAAGAACATTTCCGTTTGGAAACTCCATTCTTCGATGTCTTCATAGAACTTTCCAAGAAAGGGATTTTCTTCGACGATTTCGCGTAACATAGAAAATGAGAAATGGTGACTGATGGCGTTAGCAAGTGAAGTTTTTCCAACACCAATAGGTCCTTCAACCGTTATGAACATATTCAATTACCCTCCGTTCAGCAAAGTGCAATTTATATTTTAGCACAAAGCAGCGGCACCTGCCGAAGTTTCAGCGGGAGAATTTTTGTAAAGATAGGAAGTGTGATGATGGAACGGCATGAACACTATATGCGCCTTGCCATTGAGGAAGCAAAAAAAGCAAAAGCAATCGGTGAAGTCCCGATTGGTTGTGTCATCGTCAAAGGCGATGAGGTGATTGCGACCGGTTATAACCACCGGGAAACGAATCATCAGGCGACGGCACATGCCGAATTACTCGCAATTGAAGAAGCCTGCAACAAGCTCGCCAACTGGCGTCTCGAAGGATGCGAACTCTATGTGACGCTTGAACCGTGTCCGATGTGTGCAGGGGCCATCATGCTGTCGCGGATCGAACACGTCATCTTTGGAGCCGTTGATCCGAAGGGTGGATGTTGCGGCACTTTGATGAATTTAGTCCAGGATGAACGGTTCAATCATGTTTCGCAATTAACGGGTGGCGTTCTTGAACAGGAGTGCGGTGAGATGTTGACGTCCTTTTTCCGGGAGCTCCGGGCGAAAAAGAAACAACGGAAACGGGCAATGGGTTGCAACGGGACCGATGAAACAGTATAATGAAAAAGCACTCGAAACAAGTGCCACTAAAATACGATAAACCATTTGCCGTGCTAGGTGGGGATGTAGCGGTTCCCTGTCACTCGCAATCCGCTATAGCGAGACTGAATTCCATATCGAGGGATAGGATTGGTGTGGTCTGCCTTACGTAAGTAGCGTTGACGTCTGAGTCCTGCGCAACAGATACCCATGAACCAGGTCAGGTCCGGAAGGAAGCAGCCTTAAGTGGTGCTCTCTGTGTGCCGCAGGAGCGCTTGGACTGAGCAGGCTGCGTGAGTAACGCATGTTGAACCTATTTCAGAATATGGTGCGCGGCAGTTTAATTTTAGATAACAAGTCTACAGCCGGTTTCGGTTGTAGACTTTTTTAGGTAGAATAGAAACAGGATTATAAATAGAGGAGGCGCAAACTTGGCCTATCAAGCATTATATCGTGTGTACCGGCCGCAACGTTTTGACGAAGTCGTCGGACAGGCACACATTACCCGGACGATTCAAAACGCCTTGATGGAAGAACGGATGTCGCATGCCTATCTGTTCTCTGGACCACGAGGAACGGGGAAAACAAGTCTGGCAAAAATCATTGCCAAAGCAATCAACTGTGAACAAGCGCCAGTAAATGAACCATGTAACGAATGTCCGACATGTCGAGCGATTACAGAAGGATCAAGTCCTGATGTGTTTGAAATCGATGCCGCGTCCAACAACGGCGTTGATGAAATCCGGGAAATCCGGGATAAGGTCAAATATCCGCCGTCAGAAGCAGCGTACAAAGTATACATCATTGATGAAGTCCACATGTTATCGACCGGAGCCTTCAATGCGTTACTTAAAACATTGGAAGAACCGCCAGCACACGCCATTTTCATCCTGGCGACGACAGAGCCGCATAAAATACCGGCGACGATTATCTCACGTTGCCAACGTTTTGATGTCAAACGGCATGAAGTCGATCAATTGATGGAACGGATGCAGTACATCTTATCGGATCAAACGATCGGCTATACGGAAACCGCATTGCGGTTGATTGCCCGGGCAGCGGATGGTGGAATGCGGGATGCCTTAAGCCTGCTCGATCAGGCCGTCGCCTTTTCGAATGGAGACCTAACGGATGATGCTGTACTGGAAGTGACGGGGGCAGTGGAAGATGAAGCACTGCTCGCTGTCGCAAACGCATTGCAAGCCCATCAAGTCGACCAGTTGTTGCAGACACTTGAAAAAATGCAACGGGCAGGAAAAGATTTAAAACGATTCGTCGAAGATCTGGTCTTTTTCTATCGCGATACGTTACTTCTCAAAACGTCTCCGACAGCAGTTGATCTTTTGGAACGGGCTCGGCCGACCGAAGCGTTCAAAACATTTGTCGAGACGATCGAGACAGAAGCATGTTTTCATATCATCGAACAATTGCATGACTGCCAACAGCAGATGCGTTTGACGAATCATCCCCGTGTCCTGGTCGAAATTGCGTTCATTCAGATTGCGGAACAAGGACGAACGACCGGACAGATCATGCAGAGTCTCCAGCAAGAGGTACGGGAACTGAAGGAACAGATGCATCAGTTGAAAGTCACGGGAGTCCCGGCTGCTGAAGGAACGCCTGCGCAACAACCAGCCAAACGCAAACAAGCCCGGCCAACTGTCCGGATAGCGAAAGAGCGGATTCGGCAAATGTTGAGTCGTGCAGAGAAGGCACAGCTTCTTGAAATTCAAGAACGTTGGGATGCCATTTTAAAGTTAATCCTTAAACAAGATGGTCCGATTTACTCTTTGGTGCATGAAAGTAAACCGGTCCTCTGTTCGGAAGATACATTATTGATTGAGTTTGATAACGGGAAAGGCTGGCATTTTGAACAGGTCATGACCAACGAACGGACCCGTTTCGTCATTGAAGAAGCACTGTTTGAGGTCTGCGGTGTGAAACGTCAGATTCTTGCGATTCTCGATAATGATTGGAAAGAACTAAAAGCAGAGTTTGTTGCGAAACGAAATAGTAGTAATATAGAAGAGAAAGAAGTGGCAGTCGAATCGGAAGAAGATCGACTGTTGTCCGAGACGCTCGGACGATTTGGTGATATCGTAGAATTCGAAGACTAATTTCAGTTAGAGGAGGAAGAATTATGCGTGGTATGGGAAACATGAATAACATGATGAAACAAATGCAGAAGATGCAAAAAGATATGGCGAAAGCTCAAGAAGAATTAAAGGACTTGACGGTTACGGGAACAGCTGGCGGAGAGATGGTCTCTGTCGTAGCGGATGGTCATAAAAATATCATCGATGTCATCATTAAAGAAGAAGTGGTTGATCCGGACGATGTCGAGATGATTCAAGATCTCGTTCTTGCTGCTACAAACGATGCTTTGAAAAAAGTAGATGAACTCGTTTCGAGTAAAATGGGTAAATTTACACAAGGAATGAACATGCCGGGAATGTTTTAAACTGTAGGGGGAAACGAATTGCAATATCCTGAAGCAATCAGCCGCTTAATCGAAAGTTTTACGAAGTTACCGGGTATTGGTCCGAAAACAGCTGTCCGTCTTGCGTTTCATGTTCTTGATATGGAAGAAGATGATGTGCTGATGTTCGGAAAAGCACTCGTGAGCGCAAAGCGTGATATCTCATATTGTAGTATCTGTGGGAACATCACAGATAAAGATCCGTGTTACGTTTGTTCCGATAAACACCGTAACCGGACAATCGTCTGTGTCGTTCAAGATTCACGTGATGTCATCGCGATGGAAAAGATGCGGGACTACCAGGGCTTGTACCATGTATTACACGGGGCAATCAGTCCAATGGAAGGAATCGGTCCTGAAGATATCAATGTATCCAGTCTATTGACGCGTCTGCAGGCAGATGAAGCCATTACTGAAATCATCTTGGCAACGAATCCGAACATCGAAGGGGAAGCGACAGCGATGTATCTTTCCCGATTACTGAAACCGACCGGTATTCGTGTTACACGGATTGCTCATGGTCTTCCGGTTGGCGGTGATTTGGAGTACGCGGATGAAGTCACATTATCCCGTGCCATGGAGGGAAGACGGGAGTTATGAATTGGTTTCGGAAAAAAATCCGGAGCGAATATGATGAACGCTTTCTCCGTGAACTGGCGCTGGCGCAAGAAAACTACTTGATGAAACGCCGTTTACTTGAAATCAGTTACGATGACTGTGGTGATCTCGAAGCTCAAATGAAGTTAGCGGAATCCGTTTATTACTTCTATATTAGAGAAGCGAAGAAACGGCGAGTCTCGTTACCGACTGTTCGCTTATAATGAAAAAGAGGAAGGCTGCCGCTTGGTAATTGAGGTGGTAGCCTTCTTTTCTATTCTTTTTAAAATTAATTTAACAAAAGAGTTGTCATGTTGTAATTATCGTGGTATATTAATTCTTGTCCTTAAGAGGACGAGCGCATTGCACGAAACAAGAAAAAAACTTCTTTTAAAAAGTTGTTGACTTATTGTTTCAGACTTGGTATTCTAATTGAGTCGCCAAAACAGGCGCGGACGAACTTTGAAAACTGAACGATGAGGCAAAAAAACGTATCTTCGGATACAAACAATGAATGAAGCGCAAGCTTCGTCAACGTGACTTTGGTCACAAAAACGAGCAAGTCAAACACTTTATGGAGAGTTTGATCCTGGCTCAGGACGAACGCTGGCGGCGTGCCTAATACATGCAAGTCGAGCGCAGGAAGCTCACGGAACTCTTCGGAGGGAAGTGAAGGGAATGAGCGGCGGACGGGTGAGTAACACGTAAGGAACCTGCCCCAAGGATTGGGATAACTCCGAGAAATCGGAGCTAATACCGAATAGTTCTTCAGACCGCATGGTCTGATGATGAAAGGCGCTCCGGCGTCACCTTGGGATGGCCTTGCGGTGCATTAGCTAGTTGGTGGGGTAATGGCCCACCAAGGCGACGATGCATAGCCGACCTGAGAGGGTGATCGGCCACACTGGGACTGAGACACGGCCCAGACTCCTACGGGAGGCAGCAGTAGGGAATCTTCCACAATGGACGAAAGTCTGATGGAGCAACGCCGCGTGAGTGATGAAGGTTTTCGGATCGTAAAACTCTGTTGTAAGGGAAGAACAAGTACGAGAGGGAATGCTCGTACCTTGACGGTACCTTGCGAGAAAGCCACGGCTAACTACGTGCCAGCAGCCGCGGTAATACGTAGGTGGCAAGCGTTGTCCGGAATTATTGGGCGTAAAGCGCGCGCAGGCGGCCTTTTAAGTCTGATGTGAAAGCCCCCGGCTCAACCGGGGAGGGTCATTGGAAACTGGAAGGCTTGAGTACAGAAGAGAAGAGTGGAATTCCATGTGTAGCGGTGAAATGCGTAGAGATGTGGAGGAACACCAGTGGCGAAGGCGACTCTTTGGTCTGTAACTGACGCTGAGGCGCGAAAGCGTGGGGAGCAAACAGGATTAGATACCCTGGTAGTCCACGCCGTAAACGATGAGTGCTAGGTGTTGGGGGGTTTCCGCCCCTCAGTGCTGAAGCTAACGCATTAAGCACTCCGCCTGGGGAGTACGGCCGCAAGGCTGAAACTCAAAGGAATTGACGGGGACCCGCACAAGCGGTGGAGCATGTGGTTTAATTCGAAGCAACGCGAAGAACCTTACCAACTCTTGACATCCCCTTGACCGCTTGAGAGATCAAGTTTTCCCTTCGGGGACAAGGGTGACAGGTGGTGCATGGTTGTCGTCAGCTCGTGTCGTGAGATGTTGGGTTAAGTCCCGCAACGAGCGCAACCCCTATCCTTAGTTGCCAGCATTTAGTTGGGCACTCTAGGGAGACTGCCGGTGACAAACCGGAGGAAGGTGGGGATGACGTCAAATCATCATGCCCCTTATGAGTTGGGCTACACACGTGCTACAATGGACGGTACAAAGGGCAGCGAGACCGCGAGGTGGAGCCAATCCCAGAAAGCCGTTCCCAGTTCGGATTGCAGGCTGCAACTCGCCTGCATGAAGTCGGAATCGCTAGTAATCGCAGGTCAGCATACTGCGGTGAATACGTTCCCGGGTCTTGTACACACCGCCCGTCACACCACGAGAGTTTGCAACACCCGAAGCCGGTGAGGTAACCGCAAGGAGCCAGCCGTCGAAGGTGGGGTAGATGATTGGGGTGAAGTCGTAACAAGGTAGCCGTATCGGAAGGTGCGGCTGGATCACCTCCTTTCTAAGGAAAACGTCCCGTACGGGACATGCCCATCGTTCAGTTTTGAGAGCTCGTCTCTCAACGTCTCGATAGAGACACTCGCACCTTGAAAACTGAAGACATCAACAAGACATCAAACTTTTTATAACCATGTCATTAGACGTGTGTTCTTAGAATACCAAAATGCTAGATCAAGGTATGAAGGGCGTACGGTGGATGCCTTGGCACTAGGAGCCGATGAAGGACGCGACGAACAGCGATATGCTTCGGGGAGCAGTAAGTATGCTTTGATCCGAGGATTTCCGAATGGGGGAACCCACCATCCGTAATGGGATGGGACATGTTACATGAATACATAGTGTAGCGTGAGGCAGACCCGGGGAACTGAAACATCTAAGTACCCGGAGGAAGAGAAAGCAAATGCGATTCCCTGAGTAGCGGCGAGCGAAACGGGAACAGCCCAAACCGGAGAGCATGCTCTCCGGGGTTGTAGGACACTCTATACGGAGTCAAAAAGGAAGACAGTAGGTGAACGACCTGGAAAGGTCGGCCGAAGAAGGTGACAGCCCTGTAGCTGAAACTGTTTTCCCTCCAGAGTGGATCCTGAGTACGGCGGGACACGTGAAACCCCGTCGGAATCCGGGAGGACCATCTCCCAAGGCTAAATACTCCCTAGTGACCGATAGTGAACCAGTACCGTGAGGGAAAGGTGAAAAGCACCCCGGAAGGGGAGTGAAATAGATCCTGAAACCGTATGCCTACAAGTAGTCAGAGCCCGTTAATGGGTGATGGCGTGCCTTTTGTAGAATGAACCGGCGAGTTACGATAGCGCGCGAGGTTAAGCTGATGAGGCGGAGCCGTAGCGAAAGCGAGTCTGAATAGGGCGCCATAGTGCGTTGTCGTAGACCCGAAACCAGGTGATCTACCCATGTCCAGGATGAAGGTCAGGTAACACTGACTGGAGGTCCGAACCCACGCACGTTGAAAAGTGCGGGGATGAGGTGTGGGTAGCGGTGAAATGCCAATCGAACCTGGAGATAGCTGGTTCTCCCCGAAATAGCTTTAGGGCTAGCCTCGAGGTTGAGAGTTCCGGAGGTAGAGCACTGATTGGACTAGGGGCCCCCACAGGGTTACCGAATTCAGTTAAACTCCGAATGCCGGCAACTTATACTCGGGAGTCAGACTGCGAGTGATAAGATCCGTAGTCAAGAGGGAAACAGCCCAGACCGCCAGCTAAGGTCCCAAAGTGTATGTTAAGTGGAAAAGGATGTGGCGCTGCCTAGACAGCTAGGATGTTGGCTTAGAAGCAGCCACCATTCAAAGAGTGCGTAATAGCTCACTAGTCGAGTGGCGCCGCGCCGAAAATGTAACGGGGCTAAACATACCACCGAAGCTGCGGATTCCGTAAGGAATGGTAGGGGAGCGTTCCAAACCGCTGTGAAGCTGTACCGGAAGGAGCAGTGGAGCGTTTGGAAGTGAGAATGCCGGTGTGAGTAGCGAAAAGAGGGGTGAGAATCCCCTCCGTCGAAAGCCCAAGGTTTCCTGAGGAAGGCTCGTCCGCTCAGGGTTAGTCTGGACCTAAGCCGAGGCCGAAAGGCGTAGGCGATGGATAACAGGTTGATATTCCTGTACCACCGATCCACCGTTTGAACAATGGGGGGACGCAGGAGGATAGTGACGCATGCGGATGGAAGTGCATGTGTAAGTTTCGAGACCGTCTGATTGGCAAATCCGTCAGGCATCAAAGTCGAGGAACGATGCGGAGTCCCGTAGGGACGAAGGTCACGATTTCACACTGCCAAGAAAAGCCTCTAGTGAGGTGGAAGGTGCCAGTACCGTAAACCGACACAGGTAGGCGGGATGAGAATTCTAAGACGCGCGGGATAACTCTCGTTAAGGAACTCGGCAAAATGGTCCCGTAACTTCGGGAGAAGGGACGCTCTACATGAGTAGAGCCGCAGTGAATAGGCCCAAACGACTGTTTAGCAAAAACACAGGTCTCTGCTAAATCGCAAGATGACGTATAGGGGCTGACGCCTGCCCGGTGCTGGAAGGTTAAGGGGATGGGTTAGCGCAAGCGAAGCTTTGAACCGAAGCCCCAGTAAACGGCGGCCGTAACTATAACGGTCCTAAGGTAGCGAAATTCCTTGTCGGGTAAGTTCCGACCCGCACGAAAGGCGTAACGATTTGGGCACTGTCTCAACGAGAGACCCGGTGAAATCATAGTACCTGTGAAGATGCAGGTTACCCGCGACAGGACGGAAAGACCCCATGGAGCTTTACTACAGCCTGATATTGAGGCTTTGTGCATGATGTACAGGATAGGCGGGAGACGTCGAGACCGGAGCGCCAGCTTCGGAGGAGTCACCCTTGGGATACCGCCCTTCATGCATAGAGTCTCTAACTCGCAGCCGTCATCCGGCTGGAGGACCGTGTCAGGCGGGTAGTTTGACTGGGGCGGTCGCCTCCTAAACAGTAACGGAGGCGCCCAAAGGTTCCCTCAGAATGGTTGGAAATCATTCGTAGAGCGCAAAGGCAGAAGGGAGCTTGACTGCGAGACCTACAAGTCGAGCAGGGACGAAAGTCGGGCTTAGTGATCCGGTGGTTCCGCATGGAAGGGCCATCGCTCAACGGATAAAAGCTACCCTGGGGATAACAGGCTGATCTCCCCCAAGAGTCCACATCGACGGGGAGGTTTGGCACCTCGATGTCGGCTCATCGCATCCTGGGGCTGGAGTAGGTCCCAAGGGTTGGGCTGTTCGCCCATTAAAGCGGTACGCGAGCTGGGTTCAGAACGTCGTGAGACAGTTCGGTCCCTATCCGTCGTGGGCGCAGGAAATTTGAGGAGAGCTGTCCTTAGTACGAGAGGACCGGGATGGACGCACCGCTGGTGTACCAGTTGTTCCGCCAGGAGCATCGCTGGGTAGCTACGTGCGGACGGGATAAATGCTGAAAGCATCTAAGCATGAAGCCCCCTCCAAGATGAGATTTCCCTTTGAGTAATCAAGAAAGACCCCTCAGAGACGATGAGGTAGATAGGTCACGGGTGGAAGCATGGCGACATGCGGAGCTGAGTGATACTAATCGGTCGAGGCCTTGTTCTAGCAGATGCATTGTTGATGACTTCAGTTTTGAGGGCGCGAGCCCGTCGTCTGGTGACGATAGCCAAGTGGTCACACCCGTTCCCATGCCGAACACGGAAGTTAAGCACTTGAACGCCGAAAGTAGTTGGGGGCTTCCCCCTGTGAGGATAGGACGTTGCCAGGCATACTTTTTTAATAAAGTATTTGACAATTTTGACTGATTGATATAGTATTATAGAAGTCGTCAAGTTACCACGGTCCTGTGGTGTAGCGGTTAACATGCCTGCCTGTCACGCAGGAGATCGCGGGTTCGAATCCCGTCAGGACCGCCATTTTTATTTACCGAAACTTTTTAGTATGGCTTTGTAGCTCAGTCGGTAGAGCAGAGGACTGAAAATCCTCGTGTCGGCGGTTCGATTCCGTCCAAAGCCACCATTACACCTGCCGGTGTAGCTCAGCTGGTAGAGCAACTGACTTGTAATCAGTAGGTCGCGGGTTCGACTCCTGTTGCCGGCACCATCTTAATATGGCGGTTGTGGCGAAGTGGTTAACGCACCGGATTGTGATTCCGGCATTCGTGGGTTCAATTCCCAT
>NC_010556.1:37500-147500 GCF_000019905.1 Exiguobacterium artemiae 255-15
CTAGGCTCCATTTGTCTTTTCCTGACGGAGAAGGCACTCGCACCTTGAAAACTGAAGACATCAACAAGACATCAAACTTTTTATAACCATGTCATTAGACGTGTGTTCTTAGAATACCAAAATGCTAGATCAAGGTATGAAGGGCGTACGGTGGATGCCTTGGCACTAGGAGCCGATGAAGGACGCGACGAACAGCGATATGCTTCGGGGAGCAGTAAGTATGCTTTGATCCGAGGATTTCCGAATGGGGGAACCCACCATCCGTAATGGGATGGGACATGTTACATGAATACATAGTGTAACGTGAGGCAGACCCGGGGAACTGAAACATCTAAGTACCCGGAGGAAGAGAAAGCAAATGCGATTCCCTGAGTAGCGGCGAGCGAAACGGGAACAGCCCAAACCGGAGAGCATGCTCTCCGGGGTTGTAGGACACTCTATACGGAGTCAAAAAGGAAGACAGTAGGTGAACGACCTGGAAAGGTCGGCCGAAGAAGGTGACAGCCCTGTAGCTGAAACTGTTTTCCCTCCAGAGTGGATCCTGAGTACGGCGGGACACGTGAAACCCCGTCGGAATCCGGGAGGACCATCTCCCAAGGCTAAATACTCCCTAGTGACCGATAGTGAACCAGTACCGTGAGGGAAAGGTGAAAAGCACCCCGGAAGGGGAGTGAAATAGATCCTGAAACCGTATGCCTACAAGTAGTCAGAGCCCGTTAATGGGTGATGGCGTGCCTTTTGTAGAATGAACCGGCGAGTTACGATAGCGCGCGAGGTTAAGCTGATGAGGCGGAGCCGTAGCGAAAGCGAGTCTGAATAGGGCGCCATAGTGCGTTGTCGTAGACCCGAAACCAGGTGATCTACCCATGTCCAGGATGAAGGTCAGGTAACACTGACTGGAGGTCCGAACCCACGCACGTTGAAAAGTGCGGGGATGAGGTGTGGGTAGCGGTGAAATGCCAATCGAACCTGGAGATAGCTGGTTCTCCCCGAAATAGCTTTAGGGCTAGCCTCGAGGTTGAGAGTTCCGGAGGTAGAGCACTGATTGGACTAGGGGCCCCCACAGGGTTACCGAATTCAGTTAAACTCCGAATGCCGGCAACTTATACTCGGGAGTCAGACTGCGAGTGATAAGATCCGTAGTCAAGAGGGAAACAGCCCAGACCGCCAGCTAAGGTCCCAAAGTGTATGTTAAGTGGAAAAGGATGTGGCGCTGCCTAGACAGCTAGGATGTTGGCTTAGAAGCAGCCACCATTCAAAGAGTGCGTAATAGCTCACTAGTCGAGTGGCGCCGCGCCGAAAATGTAACGGGGCTAAACATACCACCGAAGCTGCGGATTCCGTAAGGAATGGTAGGGGAGCGTTCCAAACCGCTGTGAAGCTGTACCGGAAGGAGCAGTGGAGCGTTTGGAAGTGAGAATGCCGGTGTGAGTAGCGAAAAGAGGGGTGAGAATCCCCTCCGTCGAAAGCCCAAGGTTTCCTGAGGAAGGCTCGTCCGCTCAGGGTTAGTCTGGACCTAAGCCGAGGCCGAAAGGCGTAGGCGATGGATAACAGGTTGATATTCCTGTACCACCGATCCACCGTTTGAACAATGGGGGGACGCAGGAGGATAGTGACGCATGCGGATGGAAGTGCATGTGTAAGTTTCGAGACCGTCTGATTGGCAAATCCGTCAGGCATCAAAGTCGAGGAACGATGCGGAGTCCCGTAGGGACGAAGGTCACGATTTCACACTGCCAAGAAAAGCCTCTAGTGAGGTGGAAGGTGCCAGTACCGTAAACCGACACAGGTAGGCGGGATGAGAATTCTAAGACGCGCGGGATAACTCTCGTTAAGGAACTCGGCAAAATGGTCCCGTAACTTCGGGAGAAGGGACGCTCTACATGAGTAGAGCCGCAGTGAATAGGCCCAAACGACTGTTTAGCAAAAACACAGGTCTCTGCTAAATCGCAAGATGACGTATAGGGGCTGACGCCTGCCCGGTGCTGGAAGGTTAAGGGGATGGGTTAGCGCAAGCGAAGCTTTGAACCGAAGCCCCAGTAAACGGCGGCCGTAACTATAACGGTCCTAAGGTAGCGAAATTCCTTGTCGGGTAAGTTCCGACCCGCACGAAAGGCGTAACGATTTGGGCACTGTCTCAACGAGAGACCCGGTGAAATCATAGTACCTGTGAAGATGCAGGTTACCCGCGACAGGACGGAAAGACCCCATGGAGCTTTACTACAGCCTGATATTGAGGCTTTGTGCATGATGTACAGGATAGGCGGGAGACGTCGAGACCGGAGCGCCAGCTTCGGAGGAGTCACCCTTGGGATACCGCCCTTCATGCATAGAGTCTCTAACTCGCAGCCGTCATCCGGCTGGAGGACCGTGTCAGGCGGGTAGTTTGACTGGGGCGGTCGCCTCCTAAACAGTAACGGAGGCGCCCAAAGGTTCCCTCAGAATGGTTGGAAATCATTCGTAGAGCGCAAAGGCAGAAGGGAGCTTGACTGCGAGACCTACAAGTCGAGCAGGGACGAAAGTCGGGCTTAGTGATCCGGTGGTTCCGCATGGAAGGGCCATCGCTCAACGGATAAAAGCTACCCTGGGGATAACAGGCTGATCTCCCCCAAGAGTCCACATCGACGGGGAGGTTTGGCACCTCGATGTCGGCTCATCGCATCCTGGGGCTGGAGTAGGTCCCAAGGGTTGGGCTGTTCGCCCATTAAAGCGGTACGCGAGCTGGGTTCAGAACGTCGTGAGACAGTTCGGTCCCTATCCGTCGTGGGCGCAGGAAATTTGAGGAGAGCTGTCCTTAGTACGAGAGGACCGGGATGGACGCACCGCTGGTGTACCAGTTGTTCCGCCAGGAGCATCGCTGGGTAGCTACGTGCGGACGGGATAAATGCTGAAAGCATCTAAGCATGAAGCCCCCTCCAAGATGAGATTTCCCTTTGAGTAATCAAGAAAGACCCCTCAGAGACGATGAGGTAGATAGGTCACGGGTGGAAGCATGGTGACATGCGGAGCTGAGTGATACTAATCGGTCGAGGCCTTGTTCTAGCAGATGCATTGTTGATGACTTCAGTTTTGAGGGCGCGAGCCCGTCGTCTGGTGACGATAGCCAAGTGGTCACACCCGTTCCCATGCCGAACACGGAAGTTAAGCACTTGAACGCCGAAAGTAGTTGGGGGCTTCCCCCTGTGAGGATAGGATGTTGCCAGGCCAGTAAGAGACCGATCTGCATTTTGCAGGTCGGTCTTTTTGTAGTTTAGATTGGAAAGGACTGTAGGAGATGAAAGGTCGTATGCCGATTATTGAAGCACTTTGTGCTCATGTAGAAAGAAATGCTACTTCCTGGCATGTTCCAGGACATAAAAATGGAACATTGTTCGAAGGATTACCGTCTTTTTTCGAATGGGATAAAACAGAATTGCGAGGGTTGGATGATTTTCATTATCCGGAAGAGGCCATTTATGAAGCAAAACTCTTATTACGTCAAGTCTATGAAGCACGTGACAGTCATTTCTTGATTAATGGATCGACAGTTGGTAATTGGGCAATGTTAGCTGCGGTCTCACAGCGGGGAGACCGGATATACGTTCAGCGTAATTCCCATAAATCAGTTTTTAATGCGTTGGAATGGCTTGGGTTATCTCCGATTTTATTGGGACCGGAAATAGATCCCTCCACAGGTATCAGCGGAAATGTTTCACGTGAAACATTGGAGGAAGCGTTAACGACTTTTCCGGGAGGCGTTGCGGTCTTTTTAACTTCGCCGACCTATTACGGTGAAACGGCTCGAATCGAGGAGTTGCTTCCATTCACGACAGCATCGGGTATACCATTGTTGATTGACGAAGCCCATGGTGCTCATTTCGGGGAAGCTTTTGGCGTTCGTTCAGCGTTTGAACTGGGAGCCACTGCTGTTGTTCAATCGGCGCACAAGACGTTACCTGCTCTGACAATGGGAGCCTGGATCCATGAACGCTTTACGGATGACGAACGGAGACGGTTAACAAGGGCTCTTCAGGCCTTTCAAACGTCCAGCCCGTCGTATCTGTTGATGGCTTCACTCGATTTTGCTCGTGAGTATCGTGAAAAATGGACGGTTTCCAATATGAAGTCTGTCCGGACCAGTCACGAACACCTTCATCAACAAATCAATCAATTAACAGATATAACGGCGTTTACGTTCGATGATTGGTCACGGATGATTTTGTCCTGTGAGGAATATTCCGGAAGTCAGTTAATCGAGGCGTTGGCGGATCAAGGACTGGATGCTGAGTTTGCTCTCGGACCCCATGTAGTTTGTATATTACCGCTACGAAGTATCGAGCCATTTGAACAGGATACCTGGATTAATCAGATCCAATTAGCAATCGAAACCTTAAAAGCGGAAGGAATTCCGGATAAAAGGTATATGGAACAACCGTTTATGGGTAAAATAAAGGTATCGTCCCTGGCTTGTCCGCTCGATCAATTGGAAGACGCTGAGGCGGTCGAACAAACTTTTGAACAGTCAGTCGGATTGGTTTCACTTGAAACAATCATTCCCTATCCGCCCGGGATACCACTAATCCTACGGGGAGAACGGATAACAGCAGAACATATTACAATGATTGAACATTATATAAACACATCAATTCATCTGCAGGGCGGTGAGTTTCTCCATCAGGGGAAATTACGTGTGATACAGGAAGGAATTAGAGAATGACAGGAACATTTATTACAGTCGAAGGACCGGATGGTGCCGGAAAAACGACCCAGCTGCAATTACTTGCAGATCGATTGACGGCTGAAGGGTATGAGATCGTGATGACACGCGAGCCGGGTGGAACACGAATCGGAAATGAAATTCGGTCATTGATTTTAAATCCTGATTTTCAAGAGATGGATGAGATGACTGAAATCCTTTTGTATGCAGCTTCACGGGCACAACATGTCAATGAATTGATTCGTCCGGCTCTTGCTGCTGGAAAAATTGTTTTATGCGATCGGTTCATCGATGCATCGATTGCTTATCAAGGGTATGGACTGGGTTATACAATTGAACAGGTACGTTCCATTAATCAGCAGGCAACAAACCATTTAACACCGGATCGAACGTATCTGTTTGATTTGACGGTGTCGGAATCGAAGCAACGAATGATGGACCGAGGGGCACTGGACCGAATCGAGCAACGCGATGATGCGTTCCGTCAACGGGTATACGATGGTTTTATGACGTTAGCGGTACAAGAACCGGAGCGTATTCAGTTGGTCGATGCCAATCAATCGATTGAAAGTTTACAAACGGAATTATGTAAGGATGTTTTGACGTATTTAAAAAAAAGGGAGAGATTATCATGAAAATGGTCATTACGATTGTTCAAGATAAAGATAGCCTACGTTTAGCAGAAGCATTGGTCGAACACGATTTTCGGGCAACAAAACTCGCTACGACAGGCGGTTTTCTCAAAGAAGGAAATACCACGTTCATGATTGGTGTCCAAAGTGAACGCTTGGATGATTTGATGCGTTTGATCAAAAAGAACTGTTCAAGTCGGGAACAAATGGTTTCACCGATTTCACCAATGGGTGGTCATGCCGATTCATATATTCCGTATCCGGTTGAAGTACAGGTTGGCGGAGCAACGGTGTTCGTCTTGCCAATCGAAGGGTTTCATCAATTCTAATGCAGACATTTCATGAACTAGAACAAACTCAATCGGTCATTGCGACGATTTTGCGCAACTCGTTACAGACGAATCGTATCAACCACGCTTATATCTTTACGGGAGACTATGAGCCGCTTCTTTTAGAGGCGGCTCAATTGTTCGCCAAAAGCCTGTTTTGTGAACGTCGTGATCAAATCGAACCATGTCAAACGTGCCGGAGCTGCCGTCGGATGGACAGCGGAAACTTGGTCGACTATTATCAAATCGAACCGGACGGTGCGACGATAAAAAAAGAACAGATTCAGGAATTGATGCATGATTTATCCTTACGGGGTCTTGAAGGTGACCGCCAAATCTATGTGGTGACGCAGTCGCATAAAATGACACCCCAGGCGGCAAACAGCCTGCTGAAGTTCTTTGAAGAACCGGGAGCGGGAAAAGTAGCCATTTTGATTACGAATCAACCGCAATTGCTGTTGCCGACGATTCGTTCGCGAGGTCAATTATTAAGTTTTCGTCCGGCGGATCGCCTGTTGATTGGACAAGTCCTGTCCGAAAAAACGGGACGGGATAACGAATTGACTCAGCTGGCGGCCCGAGTCTATCCTAAAATAGAAGATGCAGAACAGGCATTAGTCGAAGACTGGTTTGTAAATGCGCGAGTGTCAGTGTTACAATTGATGGAGGAATTAGCGAATCGTCCGGCGGATTTACCGTTGTTTGTCCAGGAGAAATGGATGAGTCAATTTAAAAATCGGCAAGATGCACGAATTGGTCTGGAACTGGTGACATGTTTCTTTGAAGATGTACTGCATCTTAAATTGAATCCGTCATGGGAAACGATCACATATGCAAACAGCCGGCCATTACTGGAACAGATGGGTGGGAAAAGTCAGACGACGATCACACGGTGGCTGCAGGCAGTACTCGCAGCCGTTAAACGGATCGAAGCAAATGTTAATCCTCAATTAACAGTTGAGCGTCTCATGTTTGACTTACAGAAAGGGTAGAGCGATATGCTAGAAGTAGTAGGCGTTCGCTTTAAAGAAGCGGGCAAAATTTATTATTTTGCACCTGGACAAGAGTCATTATCACGAGGACAATCCGTCATCGTCGAGACAGTACGGGGCATTGAATACGGCGAAGTGGTGATTGCCGATAAACAAATGGACGAAGAAGATGTGGTCTTGCCATTGAAATCCATCCTTCGGGTCGCAGATGATAAAGATGCGATGATCGTTCGTGAAAATAAAATGGCAGCGTTTGATGCGCATGCTGTTTGTGTGGAAAAAATTCGTGAGCACAAACTCGATATGAAATTAGTCGATGTCGAATATACATTTGATCGCAATAAAGTCATTTTTTACTTCACGGCAGAAGGTCGTGTCGATTTCCGGGAACTCGTCAAAGATTTGGCGGCTGTTTTCCGGACACGCATTGAATTACGACAAATCGGTGTCCGTGATGAAGCGAAGTTACTGGGAGGAATCGGTCCATGTGGTCGTGTTCTCTGTTGCTCTTCGTTTTTAGGTGAATTTGAACCGGTCTCGATCAAGATGGCGAAAGATCAAAACCTATCCTTGAACCCGACGAAGATTTCTGGTGTCTGCGGTCGTTTGATGTGTTGCTTAAAATATGAAAATGATACGTATGAAGAAATGCGACGGGATTTGCCGGATTACGGAAAACGTTTGACTGTTCCGGAAGGCGAAGGACGGGTAGTCGGTCTGAATATTCTTGACCAAATCGTTCAAATTGAATTAAAAGACCGTTCGCGGGTCCTGACTTACTCGATGGAGGAACTACTTTCTGTCGGTGCCGTAAAACAAAAACGACCAAAAGAATGACGGGGTGCATGCGCGTGGAGAGAATCGATAAAAAAGAAATCATTACGCGTGTTGATGCGATCGAGCAACAGATTCACTTGCTGACTGAGCATCTGAGCGTATTGAAAGATCAGCTTGCTTACATGATGGAGGAGAACCAACATCTGTATCTTGAGAATCATCACCTCCGTGAGAAGGTAGAGCGCGATGAACAACAACCGATTACAGAAGAAGCACAGGCGGAAGCCGGTACAGGTGCTGGCTATGATAATCTGGGACGGTTGTATCAAGAAGGATTCCATATTTGTAACCTGCATTATGGTCAAGTCCGTAAAGACGGAGATTGTCTGTTCTGCTTGTCCATGTTAACGAAACATTGAGAGGCTGACTTCCTAGGAGTCAGTCTTTTTTTCAGAAAGGAAGAACGTTATGCCTGAACTATTATCAGATGAGCGACTGGATCATCTGCTTGGAAAAGAAGGACGAATCATTCAAAGTCCAACCGTGTTTTCATACTCTCTGGATGCTGCCTTGCTGGCACAGTTCGCCTGGGTGCCGATCCAACAGGGGAAGTTGGTGGATCTATGCGCCGGTAATGGAGCGATTCCCCTGTTTTTGTCTTACCGGACGAAAGGGACGATCACAGGACTTGAAATTCAGCCCCGTCTCGTTGATATGGCCGAGCGCAGTATTCAGATGAATGAAAAACAAGACCAATTGCAGATGGTCGAAGGTGACGTCAAGGAAGCCGGGAAACAATTGGGATACGGTCTTTATGACGCTGTCACATGTAATCCACCATACTTCCTGGCAAACGAATCGTCGAACCGAAATGCAAGTGAACATTATACGATTGCCCGTCATGAAGTATTATGTACACTCGAGGATTGTATCCGGTCGGCTGCAGATCTGCTGAAGCAAGGCGGAAAAACGGCATTCGTCCATCGTCCGGAGCGCCTGCTCGACATCGTGACATTGATGCGGCAGTACCGGCTTGAACCGAAGCGGATGCAACTCATCTACCCGAAAGAAGGCAAAGAGGCCAACATGTTGTTGATTGAAGGGATTAAAGATGCCAAGCCGGGTCTTAAGGTATTAGCCCCCTTCATCGTCTACGAACAAGACGACACATATACGTTACAGATGCGGAATCAGTTTAATGTCTGAGCATGCCGTCTACATTGTCCGTTGCCGGGACGGCAGTCTCTATACAGGATATGCGATTGATGTCGAAAAACGGTTGGCGACACACAATGCCGGACAAGGTGCCAGGTATACCCGGGCCAGACTGCCGGTCGTGCTCGAGTATACTGAAACATTTCCAACGAAATCGGAAGCCTTAAAGCGTGAGTATGCCATCAAACAATTGACACGTCTAAAAAAAGAACGACTTATTCAAGGAGGGAGGTCATCTCATGAAAGCAACAAGCAGTTTTAAAGGACAAACGACCGGATTATACATCGTTCCGACACCAATCGGAAATCTTGAAGACATGACATACCGGGCTGTTCGTATCTTACAGGAGTCCGATCTCGTCGCGGCGGAAGATACGCGACAAACAATGAAGTTATTTAATCATTTTAAAATCGAGACGAAACTTGTCAGCTATCACGAACATAATAAGCAGGTCAGCGGAGCACGTCTGCTAGCTGATCTGCATGCGGGAAAACAGATTGCCTTGGTCTCGGACGCCGGTATGCCGGGAATCTCTGATCCAGGCAGTGATTTAATTCGGGAAGCGATTGCCGAAGACATTCCGGTCATCGTCTTACCGGGGGCAAATGCCGCGCTGACGGCACTTGTTGCCTCGGGTCTTGCGACAGAACGCTTTTTGTACTACGGTTTTTTGCCGCGTAAGAAAAAAGAACGTCGTGAGGCGCTTGAAACCGTCCGGTACGAAAAAGGAAGCCTGATCTTCTACGAGGCACCGCATCGTCTAAAAGAGATGTTAGGTGCGTTACGGGATGTGCTCGGTGACCGTCAATTGACGTTAGCCCGTGAACTGACTAAACGGTATGAAGAGTATATCCGGGGTTCTGTGACAGAAGCGCTCGAGTGGGCGGAAGAAGAGGTCCGGGGCGAGTTTGTCGTCATCGTCGAAGGATCGACCGAAGAACGGCCGGCGGAAGAAGAACAGAAAGCGGATCCGTTGCAACAAATTGAAAGGTATATCGAACAAGGCGAAAAACCGAATGCTGCCTTAAAACGGGTGGCGAAGGAACGGGGACTCGATCGTCAGGAACTGTATTTGCGTTATCATGAATCCTAAAAAAAGAAGCGACTCCGTTTGGAATCGCTTCTTTTGCTTATTCGTTTCCTGCGTAATGACGGTCGAGGAAATCTTTTAACTCAACGAGGACACGTTGTGCGCCGTCTGGAGAGAGAATCAATTTACCATCAGCTAGTTTGAAGTTATCTTCTGATACTTCACCTGTTACTTGGCAAGTCATGTTTGGTTTGTATTTTTTAAGGATGATTTGCTCGTTGTCGACATAAATCTCAAGAGCATCCTTCTCTGCGATTTGAAGCGTACGACGAAGTTCGATTGGAATAACGACCCGGCCGAGCTCATCTACTTTACGTACAATACCTGTTGATTTCATTTTGTTGTTCCTCCTCTGATGTCTAGGTTCTCTTTATTTTTGGAAAATCGTCAAAATTCGACATCACTTCTATAGAATGTAGAATACTAAACTTTCCAAAAGTAGTCAACCAATCTGAATAGCTTGAAATCAAAATGTCATTTATTTCTCAAAAAAGCCATATTTGAAACGATTTACTAATAGATTTTCCCTTTTTAAAGGAAATCAAACTATTTAGTGTGTTTTTTTGGTATTCGATGTCTGATGTCAAAAAATGTTTGCATTCGACAAAAAACGTGTTTCGACACAGACGACAGAACAGCGTATAATAATGAAATGAAATACAGAACGGAGGAATATCATGGCAAAAACATTTTATATCACTACACCGATTTATTATCCTAGCGCCAAGCTACATATCGGTCATGCCTATACGACAGTCGCAGGGGACGCGATGGCGCGTTACAAACGACTTCAGGGATTTGATGTTCGTTACTTAACAGGAACAGATGAGCACGGACAAAAAATTCAGGAAAAAGCGAAGGAAGCCGGTGTGTCCGAGCAGGAATTCGTCGATGGTGTCGTCGAACAAATCAAAGTATTGTGGGACCGTCTTGATATTTCCTACGATGATTACATCCGGACGACAGAACCGCGTCATAAAGAAGTCGTCGAACGTGTATTTGAAACGTTGCTTGAAAAAGGCGACATCTACCTCGGAGAGTATGAAGGTTGGTATTCCGTTCCGGATGAAACGTATTATACCGAATCACAGCTGGTTGACGGTAAGAGTCCGGACAGCGGTCATCCGGTCGAACTCGTTCGGGAAGAGTGTTATTTCTTCCGGATCAGTCAATACGCAGATCGCTTAGTCGAATATTATGAAGCGAATCCATCGTTCATTTTACCGGAGTCACGGAAACACGAGATGATCAACAACTTCATCAAACCGGGTTTACAGGACCTTGCTGTTTCACGGACGACATTTGATTGGGGCGTCAAAGTTCCATCGAATCCGAAACACGTCGTTTATGTATGGGTCGATGCGTTAACGAACTACATCTCGTCACTCGGATACGGAACGGATGACCAAGGAAACTTTGATAAGTACTGGCCGGCTGATGTCCATCTCGTCGGAAAAGAAATCGTTCGTTTCCATACCATCGTTTGGCCGGCTCTTTTGATGGCGCTTGACTTACCGCTTCCGAAACAAGTCTTTGCACACGGCTGGTTGTTGATGAAAGACGGTAAAATGTCGAAATCCAAAGGAAACGTCGTCGATCCGGTTCCGATGATTGATCGGTACGGACTCGATGCATTACGTTATTACCTCCTTCGGGAAGTACCGTTTGGATCAGATGGCATGTTCACACCGGAAGCATTCGTCGAACGGATGAACTTTGATCTCGCGAACGACCTTGGAAACTTACTCAACCGGACGATTGCGATGATCACGAAGTATTTCGACGGCGTCATTCCGACATATGCCGGAAATGTGACACCGTTTGACGAGACATTGTCGACACTGGCAAAAGAAACAGTCGAGAAGGTCGAAGCTGCGATGGAACACATGGAGTTTTCGGTTGCCTTGTCACACATTTGGCAACTGATCAGCCGTGCCAATAAATATATCGATGAAACACAACCGTGGGTGCTCGCAAAAGACGAGTCGAAAACGGATGAACTGGCATCATCGATGGTTCACCTGGTCGGTGCGTTACGTCACGTCGCCATCATGTTGCAACCGTTCATGACACGTTCGCCAAAAGAGATGTTCCGTCAACTCGGACTGGAAGGACAACCGATGGACTGGACGGCTCTTGAACAGTTCGCGGCTATTGAAGAAGGAACAAAGGTCGGTGCTGCCGAACCGATTTTCCCGCGTCGTGACATGAAAGAAGAAGTCGAAGCGATCGTTGAGATGATGAAACAAGCCTCTGCCGCACGTGTCGAAGAAGAGACGGAAGTTGAGGAAGAAGACACTGATGCTCGGCCGGAAACGACGATTGATGTCTTTGACCAAATCGAGTTACGTGTCGGAGAAGTCGTCACAGCTGAAAAAATCAAGAAAGCAAAAAAACTGCTGAAGCTGACCGTCGACATGGGGAAAGAGACACGACAAATCGTTTCGGGAATCGCGGAATGGTATGAGCCGGAAGATTTAGTCGGCCGTAAAGTCATCGTCGTCGCCAATTTAAAATCGGTCACATTACGGGGAGAATTGTCGCAAGGAATGGTGCTCGCTGCTGAGAAATCAGGTAAACTTGAATTAGCTACCGTACCATCAACGATGGCGAACGGAGCAAGCGTAAAATAATCCGGATGCCTGTGGACTTGATGTCACAGGCATTTTTTTGAAAGAAGGAGTCGAATAGTATGTTGATTGATACACACACACATTTAAACTCGGATCAGTTTGACGGAGATGTCGAGGAGACGATTGAGCGGGCAAGGGCAAACGGGGTTTCTCCGATGATCGTCGTTGGCTTTGATCACAAGACGATTGACCGGGCAATGGAACTCGTCGAACAGTATGACGACCTGTATGCTGTCATCGGATGGCATCCGGTCGATTCAATCGATTTCGACGATGCCGCCTATGAAAAAGTGGGACGATTGATGGATCATCCGAAAGTCGTTGCCCTCGGAGAAATCGGACTGGATTACCACTGGGATACGTCGCCGAAAGACGTTCAGGACGCAGCGTTTCGAAAACAGATTCGCTTGGCGAAGCAAAAAAATAAACCGATCGTTATTCATAATCGGGAAGCGACGGAAGATACGCTCCGCATTTTGGAAGAAGAAGATGCAAAAGAAGTCGGTGGGATTTTGCACAGCTACAGCATGAGTGCAGAACTGCTACCGCGTTGCTTAGCCATGAATTTCTACATTTCCCTCGGAGGACCGGTGACATTTAAAAATGCGAAGATGCCTAAACGCGTCGCACAGGAAGTACCGCTTGACCGTTTATTGGTCGAGACGGACTGTCCGTACCTGACACCGACTCCGTATCGCGGAAAACGGAATGAGCCGGCATATGTCCGATTCGTTGCGGAAGAAATCGCCCAATTGCGGGGAATGATGTACGCGGATATCGAACAAGCGACGACTGAGAACGCCAAGCGCGTCTTCCGCCTTCCATGATTCGATCGATCACCTATATGACCATCGGCTGCACCTTATTGTTGGTTGCCAGTCTGCTTTATATGATGATGGACCATCCGCGTGACGTTACGATTCTTGTGGATGGCCGGCAAACGAAAATCGAGACGGTGGAGACATCCGTTTTCGGTGTCTTGAAAGAAGCCGGCATCTCGGTTCGCTCACAAGATGTCATCGAGCCGGCTTTAAGTGCCGATCTTCCGAAAAATGATTTAATCGTCATTCAACCGGCTAAAGAAATTACATTAATCATGGGGTACGGTGAAGCACGGACAATCCGGACGCAAGCACGTCGTGTCGAGGATCTGTTAAAAGAACAGGGAATCAGCCAGATGCTTGAGACGGATGATGTGTATCCTTCGAAAGAAGCTGTTTTGACGAGCGGCATGACAGTCCGGTACCGGGAGGCGTTTCCGATCGAGCTGATTGTCGAAGGAAAAGCGCGTGAAGTCTATACGTATCAAACGACGGTGCGGGAACTGTTGTCGATGCAGGGCGTTAAGCTCCAGACAGAAGACAAGGTCATGCCTGGTCTGGATACGGTCGTCGCAAAGGATATGCTCGTTACGGTCAATACGACACGGCGTGCCGTGCTGACGGAACAACAGCTGTTACCGTTTGAAGTCGAGACTGTCGAAGACGACACCTTACCGGCGGGCGAACAATTGGTGACGAAATCCGGTCGCCCGGGCATCCGGACCCAAAAATATCAATTGACCCTTGCGGACGGATTGAGTAAAGAAAAGAAACTGATTGCTAATGAAGTGACGAGTGAACCGGTTAAACAAGTCGTCAAGATCGGAACGAAACCCGTTGAATCGGTTGAGGCCGCGACGACACCGGCACCGACGTTTGATCAGGAAAAAGCGACGGTACCGTTAGCAGAAGAACCTAAGGCGGCAACTGATTTAGATTTTAGCAAAGCAAAAACCCTGATGGTTGAAGCAACGGCTTATACAAATGATCCGGCTTCCAATGGAAGTCAATTGTATGATGGACGGGCACTGACGGCGACCGGTTATGACGTGACGGATACGATCACGTATCAAGGACTGCCGATCATCGCTGTTGATCCGAAAGTCATTCCCCTCGGAACAAAGGTATATGTCGAAGGGGTCGGACTGGCGATTGCCCTTGATACCGGCGGTGCGATTAAAGGAAATAAAATTGATGTGCTTGTTGAAGGAGAGTCGACCGCCAAAACATTTGGCCGGAAGACGATCCAGATCTGGGTCATCCCGAACGAGACGACGGAAGCGGGCACTTGACGCTTCCTTGTTTTTTTTGTGGAAACAGGTACAATTACGGAAGTGTTTGAAAAAGGTGGAGAAGATATGATGCGGAAACGCTTAAAAGAAGTCATCGTCGTCGAAGGACGCGATGATACGACACGCTTACAGGAAGTATTTGATGTCGATACAATTGAAACGAACGGTTCTGCGGTCAATGAGCAGACCCTACAGCGAATTGCCAAAGCGCTTGAACGGCGCGGTGTCATCGTGTTTACCGATCCGGACTTCCCGGGCGACCGGATTCGGGCCCGGATTAACGAGCGGGTACCGGGATGTAAACAGGCTTACCTGCCACGGGCAGACGCCAAGGATAAACGCGGGAAAATCGGTGTCGAACATGCGTCACCGGAAGCGATTGAACGGGCGCTTGGTGCCGTATATGAGACGGAAGAGCAGCATGATGCGGAAGTGACGCGGGAGATGATTCTCGCAGCGGACTTGATCGGGGGAGCAGCGGCCTCAAAACGCCGGAAACGGCTCGGACAGCTGCTCGCCATCGGTGAACCAAATGCCAAACAACTCGTCAAACGTGTCGCGTCGATCCGGATCACGAAACAAGAATGGGAAGACGCTTTGAAACAGATAGAGGAGGAACAGGATTGAAAGACATCGCAACACTACACCGGACAAAGGAAATCTTGGCGAAGCACGGATTTTCATTCAAAAAGTCCTTGGGACAAAACTTTTTAATCGATTTAAACGTACTCGGAAACATCGTCGGTGCCGCTAATCTGACACCGGACAGCGGTGTGCTTGAGATTGGTCCCGGTATCGGATCGTTGACGGAACAATCAGCAAAACAGGCGAAAAAAGTCGTGGCGCTCGAAATCGACCAGCGGCTCCTGCCGATTTTGGAAGATTCGCTTGCTCCGTATCCGCACGTGAAAGTCATTCACGGGGATGCGCTCGAACTGGATCTTGAAACGATCGTCGATGAAGAGTTTACGCAACAAGGGATTACGGACCTCGCTGTCGTCGCAAACCTGCCTTATTACGTGACGACGCCGATTATCATGCGGATTCTCGAAGCGCGGACACCGTTCCGGACCCTGATCATGATGATTCAAAAAGAAGTGGCGGAACGAATCGGGGCACAGCCGGGAACGAAAGCATACGGTTCCTTGTCGATCGCCATTCAATACTACGCAGAAGCAGAAGTTTGTTTTACGGTTCCGAAACAGGTCTTCATTCCTGCGCCGAACGTCGATTCGGCTGTCATCCGTTTAAACATTCGTAAAGAACCGGCCGTCAAGACACTTGATGAGAAACTCTTCTTCGAAGTAACACGCGCCAGTTTCGCACAACGCCGGAAAACGATTCTGAATAACTTATCCAGCCATTTTGGAAAAGCAGAAAAGGAAGCGGTCGAAGCGGCTTTACATGAAGCCGGCATTGATCCACGCCGCCGTGGCGAGACGCTCAGCCTGCAGGAATTTGCACAACTTGCCGACGCACTTTTGCCGATTAAAAAACGTTGACGGTAGACAAAAGAACAGATATAATATTTCCCCTTCCTAATATTTACTTCATATGCTATAATAAATATTAGTGAGGTGAAGCGTATGCCAAAGACGTTGAACGAAATCAGACATGTATTTGAAACACATGTAGGTGAAAGACTGACGCTAAAAGCAAGCGGCGGTCGTAAAAAGGTCGTAACCCGAATCGGAACGCTCGTTGAGACGTATCCATCGGTGTTTGTAGTCAAGCTAGACGCAGAGCGTCACAATGTCGAGCGAGTTTCTTACAGCTATGCCGACGTTTTAACCGACTCCGTACAAATCGAATTCGCGAATTCGTAAACTTACCTTCCGAAGTGGACAGAAATGTTCGCTTCTTTTTTTGTGCAAAGGTTGATACAATTCGTACAGGAAACGTACTAGAGGAGGAACGGCACGATGACGATTATTGTAAAAGCTCCAGCGAAAATCAATTTAGTATTGGATGCGACGGCGAAACGTCCGGATGGTTATCATGATGTACATATGGTGATGACGACGGTGGATTTGGCAGATCGTCTCGAATTGACGGAATTAGCGTCCGGCGAGATTCGGATGAATGCCCAACATGCTTACGTACCAAATGATGAACGCAACTTAGCGTATAAAGCAGCAGCGGTTTTAAAGGAACGGTTCGACATCAAGAGCGGGGTTGAAATCTACTTAGAAAAACAAATCCCGGTCGCAGCAGGTCTTGCGGGCGGCTCGAGTGACGCGGCCGCAACACTGCGTGGACTGAATGAATTATGGAAGCTCAACCTGACGCTTGAACAGTTGGCGGAAATCGGATCAGAAGTCGGATCGGATGTCCCGTTTTGTGTCATGGGTGGCACCGCGATTGCCACGGGGCGCGGGGAAAAGCTCGAGAAATTAGTCTCTCCTCCGCCTTGTTGGGTTGTACTGGCGAAACCGACCATCGGTGTCTCGACAGCAGATGTGTACGGAGCGCTTGATTTGGAAACAGCGGAACGTCCGGATGTCGGAGCAATGATCGATGCGGTCAAGAACCAAGATTTCACGGCCATTTGTGAATCGCTCGGCAATGTCCTTGAATCCGTGACATTACCGATGCATCCGGAAGTCGAACAAATCAAAGCGTTCATGACAAGTTGTGGAGCAGAAGGTGTCTTGATGAGCGGCAGCGGTCCGACCGTTTTTGCTTTGACGGAACACGAAAATCGGGCGCAGCGTCTCTATAACGGATTACGAGGATTTTGTAATGAAGTCTACGTCGTTCGTCTTTTAGGGGAAAACCATTGATAGTTTCCGTATGAAAATGATATATTCACTATTGAATATTCGGAATTACGGAGAGGTGGAACGATTTAGATGAAAATTCGGAGAAGTGGTCGGCTGGTAGATATGACACGTTACCTGCTGGATCATCCGCATCATCTGGTCTCATTGACGATTTTCGCAGAACGGTACAGCTCTGCGAAATCTTCGATCAGTGAAGATTTAGATATTGTCAGTGAAATGTTGGAGCATGAAGGAACCGGACGACTCGTCACTGTCCCGGGAGCCGCGGGAGGCGTCATGTTCATTCCGACCTGGAGCAGTGAAAAGGCGTTGCCGTTCATTGATGAATTATGTGAACGTGTCGCACGCCCCGATCGTCTGTTGCCGGGAGGCTACTTGTATCTGACGGACTTGCTCGGAGATCCGCGGATGGTGAAACAGATGGGACAAGTGTTTGCTTCTGTCTTCAGCCAGAAAAAAGTCGACGTCGTCATGACGATTGCGACCAAAGGAATCCCGCTTGCTTATGCCGTTGCCGAACAATTGGGTGTACCGTTCGTCATCGTCCGCTCAGACAGCCGGGTGACGGAAGGTTCGACCGTCAGCATCAACTATGTTTCCGGCTCATCGAAAGCAATCCGGACGATGGCTCTTGCGAGACGCAGTTTACCGCGAGGTGCGAACGTCCTGCTGATTGACGATTTCATGAAAGCTGGCGGAACGATCCGGGGGATGATGAGTCTGCTCAGTGAGTTCGAAGCGAACGTGGCAGGTGTCGGTGTGTTGATCGAAGCAGAAGGTGCCGAGAAGAAGATGGTCAATGAGTACGTCAGTCTGATGAAGCTTTCGGATGTTGATGTCGATCTTGGACAGATTCAAGTGAAACGGGGAAATGTCGACCAGTATTTCACAGATGGAGAAAACACCTGAATTTGACACAGATTTTTTTTGTAACTATACTGTAATTATCAAACTTTTGGAAATTATGCGTGAAATGATTGGCAAAAGCTAAACCTTTGAATGTTTTAAGCCGTAAGTAGAAGTAGACAACGAAGAGTTGTGACAACGGTTATAAAAAGGGGTGCGGACAAAATGAATGTCACCGACGTTAAGATTCGTCGCGTCGTAGCAGAGGGTCGAATGAAAGCACTGGCCTCGATTACGCTCGACCACGAATTCGTGGTACATGATTTACGCGTGATCGAAGGAAACAGCGGTCTTTTCGTCGCGATGCCAAGCAAGCGGACACAGGAAGGCATCTTTCGTGATGTCGCCCATCCAATCAATGCATTAATGCGAAAAAAAGTCGAAGATTCAGTATTAGAAGCATATGCGATTCGTGAAGAAAACGGTGAGGCGTCAGAACTTGAACTGGCGGCGCTTGAAGCAACCGATCCTTCCTAACGCGATTGACAGGTCTCCGCCAATGGGAGAACCTGTCTTTTTTTGTGTGTTTTGTCGATTTCCGGTCTGACCTGTCATTGATTCGTTGCGCCATTTTCGTTATAGTGGGAACGAGTGGACTATTTCAGAACGAAATCAACACTAATTTACATGGAGGAGCGACAAGGATGAATCATTTCGCGGTAATTCTAGCAGCGGGTAAAGGCACTCGGATGAAATCAAAGCTCTACAAAGTACTTCACCCAGTAGCTGGGAAACCTATGGTACAACATGTCGTTGATCAGTTGACGACACTTGGTGTCACACGTCAGGTCGTTATTGTCGGTCACGGTGCAGAGTCTGTAAAAGAAGTGCTCGGCACATCGGTGGAATATGCACTTCAAAGTGAGCAGCTTGGCACGGGTCACGCTGTTCAAATGGCAGAACCTGTTCTTGGACAGGAAAAAGGTTCGACACTGGTCGTTTGTGGAGATACACCTCTTTTGACAAGTGAAACGTTACAGTCGCTCTTGCAACACCATGCAGAAACAGGTGCGAAAGTGACTGTTTTGACGGCACATGCGGACGATGCAACAGGATACGGACGAATTGTCCGCGGCGAAGACGGAAACGTCTCGAAAATCGTCGAGCATAAGGATGCGAACGCAGAAGAGCTTCTCATTAAAGAAATCAATACCGGAACATACGTATTTGATAACGAAATGCTGTTCGAAGCACTTAAGCAGGTCAAAAACGA
The DNA here is from genome assembly GCF_000019905.1 of Exiguobacterium artemiae 255-15. GTDB lineage: Bacteria > Bacillota > Bacilli > Exiguobacteriales > Exiguobacteriaceae > Exiguobacterium_A > Exiguobacterium_A artemiae. The sequence continues at coordinate 56,881 of NC_010556.1, forward strand.
TAATGTCCAAGGTGAATATTATTTGCCGGATGTCATCGAAATCGCTAAAGCAGACGGAGAAACGATTGCAGCCTATGCGGCATCGACGTTTGAAGAAACGATTGGTGTCAACGATCGGGTGGCTCTTGCGCAAGCGGAAACGTCAATGCGTAAACGGACAAACGAACATTGGATGCGTCAAGGCGTCACGTTCATCGATCCGGCGTCGACGTACATCGGACCGGATGTCGTCATCGGTTCCGACACAGTCTTGTACCCGGGCACACAGTTGCTCGGTAACACAACAATTGGCTCGGAATGCATCATCGGACCGAATTCGGATATCCGTAACAGTGAAGTCGCTGATCAAGCGGTCGTGCGTCAATCGGTCGTGACGGACAGCAAAATCGGACCAGCAGCACAGGTCGGTCCATTTGCCCATTTACGTCAACAAGCAGTTCTCGGTGCCAACACACGAATCGGTAACTTCGTTGAAGTGAAGAAATCGACTTTTGGTGAAGGCAGTAAATCTGCTCACTTGAGTTACGTCGGTGACGCGACGATCGGCACAAACGTCAACTTAGGTTGCGGATCGATCACCGTGAACTATGATGGAACAAATAAATTCCAAACGGTCATTGAAGACGATGCGTTCATCGGATGTAACGTCAATTTGATCGCGCCGGTCACGGTTGGTAAAAATGCGCTAGTCGCAGCAGGATCAACTGTTACGGACGATGTTCCGGAAAACGGTCTCGCTATCGCACGTGAACGCCAAACAACTAAACCAGATTACCGTTAATTTTTATTCGTTCATTATCCGTCGCTCTACTCGTCTAAACCCAAACAAATGGAGGCCACCTAACCATGTCTACTGTCTTAGAACATGAAATTCGTATTTTCGCACTTAACTCGAACAAACCACTGGCAGAGGAAATCGCTAAAGTCATCGGAATTCCTGTCAGCGAAAGTTCAGTCAAACACTTCAGTGACGGCGAAATTTCAATGAACATCGAAGAAAGCGTCCGTGGGGATGATATTTACATCATTCAATCGACAAGCCAACCGGTCAACGAAAACCTGATGGAACTTCTCATCATGATCGACGCTTTGAAACGTGCTTCGGCCCGGACGATCAACGTCGTTATCCCGTACTACGGATATGCACGTCAAGATCGCAAAGCCCGTTCACGTGAGCCGATCACAGCGAAGCTTGTAGCGAACCTGCTTGAAGTAGCCGGTGCGACACGCGTCGTGACGATGGATCTTCATGCTGCTCAAATCCAAGGATTCTTCGATATTCCAGTAGATCAATTAATGGGTGTTCCCTTGCTTGCTTCTTACTTCGAGAAGAAGAACATCGACCCGAACGAACTCGTCATCGTTTCTCCAGACCATGGCGGCGTAACACGGGCACGTAAATTAGCTGAACAATTAAAAGCACCAATCGCGATCATCGATAAGCGTCGTCCGAAACCGAACGTCGCCGAAGTCATGAACATCGTCGGCCAAGTCGATGGTAAAATTGCGATCATCATCGATGACATCATCGATACAGCGGGTACAATCACGCTTGCTGCCAATGCCTTGATCGAAAACGGAGCGAAGCAAGTGTACGCTTGCTGTACGCACCCGGTTCTCTCCGGTCCAGCCATGGAACGTATCGAAAACTCGGCAATCGAAGAGCTCGTCGTTCTCAACACAATCGATTTGACGCAACGTGAATGTGCAAGCAAAATCAAACAAATCTCGGTTGCACGCTTGTTGGCAGAAGCCATCATCCGTGTCCATGAACAAAAATCAATCAGCCCGCTCTTCAGCTGATTACAAACAGATATGAACGCCAAGGTCCGGTTTTTAAAAATCGGACCCTTGTGCGTTGCTTTTTTCGTCAGCGGGATCCAGATTGGAAAAGTAGAGGAGGTGCCGATATGAAATGTATCGTCGGTTTAGGAAATCCAGGTGCAAAATATACGAATACACGGCATAACATCGGTTTTTTGGCTATTGATGCCCTCGCCAAGGAACATGGCATAAAATTAACAGAGTCTAAGTTTAAAGCCGTCTTCGGAACGGGAATGATTAAAGGGGAACGGGTCGTTCTCGTTAAACCATTGACGTATATGAATTTATCGGGAGAAGCCGTCCGTCCGTTGCTCGATTTCTACAAAATCGCAGTCGAAGATGTCCTTGTCATTTATGATGATCTTGATTTGCCGCTTGAGAAGATGCGCCTGCGTTCAAAAGGGAGTGCCGGTGGTCACAACGGAGTCAAATCGTTGATTCAACATTTAGGAACACAAGACATCAAACGATTGAAACTCGGAGTCGGCCGTCCGCCGGCCCCGATTCAAGTCATCGACTGGGTCTTGATGCCATTTGCCAAATCAGAACAGACGACGTTGCAACATGTGTTGTCTGATTCCGTTAATATCGCAACTGATTTCATCGATACACCGTTTTTAGCTTTGATGAATCGCTATAACTGAACAAAACGCTTTGGGTGACCAAAGCGTTTTTGCTGTCGTCCTAGGAGGGAAAGTATGAAACAACTACAAAATCTGTTACTCGGTATTCCGGAGATCAAAACCGTCCGGGAACGGTTCCGCGACGGGGTCAATGCCCAACTGATCACGGGCCTGATGAATAGCGGGAAAGCGTTATTCATCGCTGGCATTTACCAAGAGACGAAAAAACGATTCGTCATCGTGACTCATAACATGTTCCAGGCTCAAAAATTATATGATGATTTAATTGAACTTGTTCCCGAGCAGGACGTGATGTTGTATCCGGTCGACGAAACGCTTGCCGCTGAATTATCATACGGCGCAAGCCCCGAACTTCGGGCAACCCGAATCGAGACCCGTCATCGTCTGTTGACGACGGACGACGGTATTTTAATCATTCCGCTTGTCGGTCTGAGACGATATGTTCCGACGGCATCTGACTTTTTAGATCATACGAAACGGATCAAACCGGGGGATGTCTTATCGATTCCGGACTTCATTCAGGAATTGGTCGATGCCGGATACGAACGGACAGCGACGGTGACGACGCCCGGAGAATTCGCGGTCCGCGGAAGCATCATCGATCTATATCCGTTGACTGTCGAACGTCCTTATCGGCTCGACTTATTTGATGAAGAAGTCGATTCGATTTATACATTCGATGCCGAGACCCAACGTTCACTTGGTGTCATCGCAGAAGCGTTAGTGCCTCCGGCGACGGAACATTTTGCAACACGCGAAGGATTGAAGACGGCGGGTGACAAGTTACGCCGTCTGTATGATGCGACGAAGGAACGGGTTCAAAGTACGGAAGTATTGGCTGCCCTTGAAGAAGGAATTGCCTATGACGTCGAAGTGCTTGAAGGCGGGGACCGTCCGAAACAACTCGCGAAGTATGCGCCGCTTTTATATGAAACGACGTTGCTTGACGATATTAAGGATGCTGTTTTGATTGTGGATGAAGTGGCCCGGATTGAAGAAGCGGCCGAAGTGCAGGATACAGAAGAAGCGGAATGGATGGCTTCGTTGATCGAACGGGGACAAAGTGTCAGTGACTATACGTTATCGGTTCCGATGCTGAATGTGTTCAAGCAACGGCAATTGCTTTATTTATCGTTGCTTCCGACACGGCGTAGCGGTGTGCCGGAAAGTGCGGCGATTCATTTCAGTATTAAGCCGATTGCTCCGTTCCATGGACAGATGGAACGATTGAAACAGGAAGTCGACCGGTATGGTCGGGCGGATATGTGGATGGTCTTTCTGGCAAGCAACCGGGAACGGGCGGAACGCATGCGGCAGACGTTATCCGATTACGGGGTCGAAGCGTCTCTGCATACGACGGAAGATGAAATCCGTCGCGGACATCCGTCCATCTTAATCGGCGGTATTCATGGCGGATTTGAGATGACAAACGCCCGTCTTGTCGTCATCACGGAAGAAGAAGTCTTTAAACAGCCGGCACGACGACGGAAACAAACGACGAAACTGACGAATGCCGAACGAATCAAAAGTTATCAGGAACTGAAGACCGGTGATTACGTCGTCCATATCCATCACGGAATCGGTCGTTATCACGGCATCAAGACGATTGATGTCGCCGGCAATCACCAAGACTACCTGCATTTGATTTATGCCGGTGAGGATTCCCTGTATGTCCCGGTCGATCAAATCGACTTAATCCAGAAGTATGTCGGGGCGGAAGGGAAAGAGCCGAAGATTTACAAACTGGGTGGGATGGAATGGAAGAAGGTCAAGGCGAAGGTTCAAAAATCCGTCGAGGATATCGCGGATGAACTGATTAAGCTGTACGCGGCACGTGAAGCGGCCGTCGGCTTTGCCTTCCCCGAGGATGATGACAGTACACAGGCTTTTGAAGCATCCTTCCCTTACGAGGAAACCGTCGACCAACTCCGGTCGATCGAAGAAATCAAAAAAGACATGGAGCGCCCGCGTCCGATGGATCGTCTGTTATGCGGGGATGTCGGTTACGGGAAAACGGAAGTTGCCATTCGGGCTGCCTTTAAAGCAGTCATGGCAGGCAAACAGGTCGCACTGCTCGTTCCGACGACGGTTCTCGCCCAACAGCATTATGAAACGATGCTCGAACGCTTCAGTGACTGGCCGATTAACGTCTCCGTCATGAGTCGTTTCCGCTCGGCAGCGGAACTGAAAGCCACGAAAAAGGGCTTGAAGGAAGGAACAATTGATGTCGTCGTCGGCACCCATCGTGTCCTGTCCAAAGATGTCCAGTTTGCCGACGTCGGGTTGCTGATTATTGATGAAGAACAACGTTTTGGTGTTAAGCATAAAGAACGGTTGAAGCAGTTGAAGACGAATGTCGATGTGCTGACACTGACGGCGACCCCGATTCCACGGACGCTGCATATGTCGATGATCGGGATCCGTGATTTATCAGTCCTCGAGACACCGCCGGAAAATCGTTATCCGGTCCAGACGTATGTCATGGAGTATGACGGAATCGTCATGCGCGAAGCACTCGAACGTGAACTTGGACGGGGTGGACAAGCCTTCTTTCTCTATAACCGTGTCGAAGGAATCGAACGGAAAGCGGAAGAAATCCGGGCTCTCGTTCCGGAAGCACGTGTTGTCACTGCCCACGGGCGGATGACGGAAACAGAACTTGAAAGTCAGTTGATTGCTTTCTTCGAAGGGGATGCGGACGTCCTGGTCAGTACGACAATCATTGAGACGGGAATTGACATTCCGAACGTCAATACGTTGATTGTCAACGATGCCGATCAGATGGGTCTGTCGCAGTTGTATCAATTACGCGGTCGGGTGGGCCGGTCGAGTCGTGTCGCCTATTCCTACTTCACGTACCGTCCGCAAAAACGATTGACGGAAGTCGCGGAGAGCCGTCTGCAAGCGATCAAGGAATTCACGGAACTCGGAAGCGGATTTAAGATTGCGATGCGCGATTTATCGATACGCGGTGCCGGAAACTTACTCGGCTCACAACAATCTGGTTTCATCGATTCTGTCGGATTTGATTTGTACTCACAAATGCTGTCGGAAGCGGTCGAAGAACGGAAAGAACGGATGAAGGGCAGAAAAAAAGTTCAGAAATTCGTTCCGGACTTCACGTTCAGCCTCGATGCCTATATTCCAAGCCACTATATGGCGGACTCGGAACTCAAAATCGAGTTCTACAAACGTTTGAAGTATGTCGATACACCGGAAAGCCTGGAATCACTGGAAACGGAAATGTTGGAGCGTTTCGGAGAATTCCCGACTGAAGTCGCACGGTTGATTCAATTGACACGAATGCGAATCTTTGCCGAACGGGCACGGGTCGAACGGGTCAAACAAACAGATCCGAAAATCGAAATCGTCTTGTCTGAACAGACGACACAAACGTTGGATGTAGCGGATTTCGTGAAATGGACCGTTCCGATCGGACGTGGTCTTGGTATGGGGCAGGAAGAAGGAAAGCTGGTATTGACACTAAACCGCGGCAAACAAACCGTACAACAGATGACAGAGCAAGCCGAACGGTTACTGGCTGAGATTGACCGCCGGATCGTACAATGAGTCAACGAAGGACGATTGCGCAGGGGGCAGCCCTGCTCGCCATTTCGAGCTATGTCTCGAAATTGTTGAGTTTCTTTTACCGGATTCCGTATCAAAATATGGCGGGGGACTTCGGTTTATACGTCTATCAAACCGTTTATCCGGTCTTTGCCATCGCGGCGGCACTCGGTATTTACGCTTTACCGGTCGTCGTAGCCAAGTTGACGTTGCATCATCCGGAAGAAAAACGCGAAGTCTTATGGTCGATTTTCTTTGTCCTGCTCGCGATGTCGCTGACATTAGGGACGATTGGTTGGTGGGTTGCTCCTGAAGTCGCTGCCTTGTTCGGTGACGAACAACTTGTTCAACCGCTCCGTGCCGTCACGTTTACCTTCTATCTGTTACCGGTCATTGCTGTATTGCGCGGAATGTTTCAAGCGGATCTTGAAATGCGTCCGACGGCGTTCTCGCAAATCACGGAAAACGCCGTTCGGGTCTGTTTATTGCTGATCGTGACGTACTACGGTGTGCAAGCCGGAGCGAATCCTTATCAAGTCGGCGCAAACGCGCATATGACAGCACTCGGCGGAAGCATTGCGTCGCTCGCCCTGTTGTTACGCTTTGCGAAAGGAAAAATCGGTCGTCCTGTCATCTCAGGTCGTCATCTCCGGCGTGTCGGACGTGTTTTGTTGACGAGTGGTCTCGCAGTCAGTATCGCATCGCTCGCTTTGCTGCTGATGCAACTGATTGACGGACTGACCTTCGTCAACTTACTCGGAGACTCAATGGAGACGAAGATTGAAAAAGGGATTTTTGACCGAGGATACCCTCTGTTGCAGTTTGCGATTTTGTTCGCGACCTCGATCAGTTTGGCGAGCGTTCCGACGTTATTGATGGAATACCGGAAACGTAATGACACAGCGACAAAGTTGCATCTTGAGACCCTGTTGCGGTCCGGACTGTTGATAGCAGCTGCGGCAACCGTCGGACTCGTTGGGGTCATGCGTCCGTTAAACATCGCCTTGTATCAGGATGATAACGGGACAGCCGCACTCAGCTGGTTGGCGGCAACGGCTTTCACGGCCTCCCTGTCCATGATCATCGTATCGTGCCTGCAATCCGTCGATGCGGAAAAATATGCGTTCGTCGGCGTGGTCGCGGGTCTGTTAATCAAACTCGGCCTCAATATTTACTTGATTCCCCTGTATGGCATGGTCGGTGCCGGTATGGCGACGTTCGGTGGGTTTGCGGTTATGGCGGCAGCCCAGCTGTTGTTGCTCAATCGAAAGTTTGGCCGGGTGACGGCAGGACGTCCTTTTTACGTTCGTCTTTTGAAGGCCGTCATTCCGATGGCTCTGTTTTTATACATCATCGAACAACTGTTTCGCCTGTCCGGCTGGGAAAACCGGATCGGAGCAACACTCGAGGTGGGTTTACTCGTCTTGGGTGGAGCAGGTGTTTTCTGTCTGTTTGCCTTACGGATGGGTGTATTGACGGAACGGGAATGGGCATTGTTGCCGTTTGGGGAAAAATTATATCGAATGCATCAGCATAGGAGGATCATATGATACATCAGATTACAGTCGTCGGCCTCGGCGTCGGGGAACTCGAACAGTTACCGTACGGGATCTATAAACGACTGAAAGAAACAAAACAACCGATTTACCTGCGAACGGCAGATCATCCTGTCGTTTCAGAATTGATGGCAGAGGGAATGAAATTTACATCGTTTGATTCCGTGTACGAAAAACATGATCAGTTTGAAGGCGTCTACCGTGAAATTGTGGCGACGTTACTTGAACAAGCTGAAAAGGAACCGATCATCTATGCGGTTCCGGGTCATCCGCTCGTCGCGGAGAGTACGGTCCAACAGTTACTCGCGCAAACGGAACATCTGGACATCATCGGCGGTCAAAGTTTCCTTGACCCGATGTTTGCCGCAGTCGGCGTTGATCCGATTGAAGGATTTCAATTACTCGATGCGACAGCCTTTGATATCGATGAAGCGCAGATCCGCCAGCATCTGCTGATCGGACAAGTCTATGATCAATTGGTCGCAGGTGATTTAAAGGTAATGCTGATGGAGCGTTATCCCGACGAACATAATGTGACACTGGTAACGGCAGCAGGGACAAGTCGGCAACACGTAACGACGGTTCCGCTTCATGAACTGGATCACATCACGACACTCAGTAACCTGACAACGGTTTATGTACCGCCTGTCACCGATCAAACGGTCTTGAATCGTGACTTCACGACACTTAAGCACATCATCGCCCGGTTGCGGGGAGAAGGCGGCTGTCCTTGGGACCAGGAGCAGACGCACGAATCGCTCAAAAAACATTTAATCGAAGAATCTTACGAATTACTGGAAGCAATCGACCTTCAGGACGATAACTTAATGATAGAAGAATTAGGGGATGTCTTGCTCCAAGTCATGCTCCATGCTCAAATCGGTCTCGATGAAGGATATTTTGATGTCCGGGACGTTATCGGCAGTGTCAGCGATAAGATGATCCGCCGACACCCGCATGTCTTTGGAGATGTAGAAGTCGACTCGGCTGCGGACGTCGTCAACAACTGGCAGGAAATCAAGGCCCAGGAAAAATCGGACCGGACCTATCTGTTGGATGGTGTCACTAAGGGAGCACCCGCCTTGTTGCGCGCAGAACAGATTCAAAAAAAGGTCGCCCGGGTCGGATTCGAATGGGAGACGGTTGCCGGTGCACTGGATAAAGTCCAAGAAGAGATTCAAGAATTAAAAGAGGCTCCGGCAGAGGAGCAGTTGGGTGAATTCGGCGACATTCTGTTCTCACTCGCTCTCGTCGGCAAGTATATGGAGTTATCGGCAGAAGATGCGTTACAACAAACGAATGACAAATTCATCCGCCGTTTTACACGGATGGAACAATTGGCTGATCGTCCGTTGACAGAATTATCGCTTACGGAACAGGATGCCTTATGGAATCAATCAAAGCAGGAGGAACAGTCATGAGACTCGATAAATTTTTAAAAGTATCTCGTTTAATCAAACGCCGGACCCTGGCGAAAGAGGTTGCCGACCAAGGCCGTATCAAAATCAACGGACTTGTCGCAAAAGCAAGCAGTACGGTTGCAGTCGGGGATGAAATGACAATCCGCTTCGGAAATAAGATTGTCACGGTTCAAATCGACAGCATCAAAGAACATGCGAAAAAAGAAGAAGCGTCGGATATGTATCAAATCATTCGTGAAGAAAAAGTGAATTCCGAAGAATCGATGTAATTTGGTTGAAAAAGGAAGTATACTAGAGAGTGTCAGAGATGACCACTCGGATAAGGAGGGATGATATGCCAGCACCATTGGAATCAGGGCGTGATACTCCGCCCAAGATCAAACCGCTGAATGACCGGAAAAAACAGTTGAGTCAAAATGCAATCGAAAACCGTTTACGTCTGAAGAGGCGCTTCTTAGTCTGTATGTCGATCTTTCTTATTGTCCTGTCCCTGATGGGGTGGTCATATATCGAGAAAAAACAACTGATCGCTGAACAGAAGCAGTCGTTTCAGGTAGCGAACCAAGAACAGGCGAAGGCAGAAAAAGAAACGGTTCGTCTGAAAGAAGAGATTGAACGATTGAATGATAAGAAGTATGTTGCGAACTTAGCGAGAAGTGAACTACTGTACTCGAAAAAAGGCGAAACAATTTTCTATTTTTCACCGGAAGATTAAACGAAGGTTCTCGATTGATTGAAAAAATGTAGAATCACTCGTATAATAAGAAAGAATCAACTAAAAAGGAGCAATACAATTTATGTCGATTGAAGTAGGCAGCAAAGTACAAGGGAAAGTTACAGGCATCACCAATTTCGGCGCGTTCGTAGAATTACCGACGGGTAAGACAGGTCTTGTTCACATCAGTGAAGTAGCAGATTCTTACGTTAAAGATATCAATGATGTCTTGACAGTCGGACAAGAAATCACGGTTAAAGTGTTGAGTGTAGAGAACGACGGTAAAATCGGTCTTTCGATTAAGAAAGCAGTCGATCGTCCAGAAGGCGAACGTCCTCGTCCTCCAGCTCGTCAATTTGATCGCGGACCACGTCCGGCAGGTCAAGACCGTGGACCACGTTCGTTCGATAACAAAGGACCACGTGGCGGAAGTGGCGGCGGTGGAAACCGTGGTGGCTTTAACAAAGGTGGCCGTGGCGCACCAGCTCCACGCAAAGAGCAAACGTTCGATACGTTGATGACTAGTTTCCTCAAAGATAGTGAAGATCGTCTTGCGACATTGAAACGACAAACCGATTCAAAACGTGGCGGACGCGGTGCTAAACGTCAATAACTTGCTGACCTGTTCTTTATAAGAATAGAGATGGAATGACGCCGTTCATTCCATCTTTTATTTTTTTAAAATTATTTTTATAAAAAGCGTTGACAATTATTTGACTCCACCGTATTATAGAAAATGTGCTTAAGACGCACGCGTTCAAAATATGGCGGTGTAGCTCAGCTGGCTAGAGCGTACGGTTCATACCCGTGAGGTCGTGGGTTCGACTCCCTCCGCCGCTACCATATTTTTTTGGCCCGTTGGTCAAGCGGTTAAGACACCGCCCTTTCACGGCGGTAACACGGGTTCGATTCCCGTACGGGTCATTCTGTAAAAAAGCTATCTCTATTTTATATAGAGGTAGCTTTTTTCGTTTAAGTGATTTTATTCATTAAGGGGGACCGGGCATGGAATTCGAGATTCATCTTCCGAAAGAACCTTTATTGGTTGCTGTTTCCGGCGGTTGTGATTCAATGGTACTGGCGCACCTTTTATATGAAGCGAATCATGATCTCATGATTGTTCATGTTCATCATGGTCTGCGTAAAGAATCGGATGAAGAAGCGGAAGCTGTCCGCGCTTGGGCGGAGGCGAGACGAGTAGGCATTCGGATGACCCGTCTCGAGTGGGAAGGTCAAGCACCGAGCCAAGCAGCTTGCCGGACGAGACGGTATGCCTTTTTTCAAGAGGTCATGGCGGAGACAGGACGCCGGCACCTCGTCCTAGCGCATCACCGGGACGATCAACTGGAGACGCTGTTGATTCAGTTGATCCGGGGAGAAGCCGGCGTCGACGGCATTCCCCGAATCCGTTCTTTTGCGACAGGACAGATCCATCGGCCGTTGTTGCCGTATTCGAAACAACAATTGTATGACTATGCCAAAGCCCGTCAAGTCGTCTGGCATGAAGACGAGACGAATGCCGGCACCAAATATTTGCGGAATCAGATGCGGCACCGGCTCCTGCCGTTACTCGCAGAACTTCGTCCGGGCTATGAAGAAGCAACGGTTCAGGCGGCGATGGTTCGTTACGAGCAAAAACAGGAACACTTGAAGTATGTCACGTCATACGTCAAGGAACAGATGACGGATCGCGGACTGCCTCTGGAGGCGATTCAAAAACTGCCTACTGACTTCAGGCGGCTCGTTCTGCGTGCCTTGTTGCCTGACCACGACTTCACTTCCGAAGACTACAATCGATTTTTGACATTGTTACGAGTAGATATGCCGTCCGGTGAAGTGTATTATGGAAACTGGAGGATTCAGCGTACATATGGCTATGTGACATGTGTCCGTTGTCCGGAAAAGAACCTGCTTCCGGAAGCACTGGAAGTGGGAATCGATTTGGGCACTTATCATTATGGTGAACAAACGATTACGTTCTCTCGCACGACGACCGGCATTCCGTTTTCGGCCGTCCAGTTTCCGCTGACGATCCGGAGCGTCTTGCCGGGTGATCGGATTCGACTGGCGGTCGGCACGAAAAAAGTGAGTCGTATTCTTGTGGATGCGAAGGTTCCGCGGGCATCGCGGGCAGAAATTCCGGTTGTCGTGGATGCGGCAGGACAAGTTCTGGCGGTCATTGGACATCGAATTGCAATATTCGGGTCATTTGAACTCCTCGCAGAATCGTGTTTAATGATAGAATGGTAATGTAGTGTTTAAAATGGAGGAGGAATACCCAGCATGACGTTAATGAATGATATGGAAAAAGTACTGATTTCAGAAGAAGAGATCCAACATAAAGTCGGTGAACTCGCCGGTGAACTGACAGCAGATTACGGAGATCGTTTCCCACTCCTCGTATGTGTCCTGAAAGGCGCTATGCCGTTCATGTCAGATCTCGTCAAAAAGATGGACATGCATCTTGAAATGGACTTCATGGATGTCTCGACATACCACGGCGGGACAACATCAACAGGTGAAGTCAAGATTGAAAAGGATTTAAACACCTCTGTAGAAGGACGTGACATCCTGATTGTCGAAGATATTATCGACAGCGGATTAACGTTAGGCTACCTCGTGGACCTCTTTAAATACCGGAAAGCGAAATCTGTGAAAATCGTGACATTGCTTGATAAGCCAAGCGGTCGTAAAAACGATTTACATGCCGATTACAGCGGTTTTGTCATTCCACATGAGTTCGTTGTTGGTTATGGTCTGGACTATGAAGAAAAATATCGTAACCTTCCTTATGTTGGTGTCTTGAAACCAGCAGTCTACGGTGGCTAATTATTTTTAATCTTGACTGTCACATGATAAGATGAAACCAATTACAAAGCGCGCTTTGCCGCGTTAGGATTCGTATCGATTGAAGAAAATCAATCAATTGATGCGGAGAGGAGGCCTACGATGAACCGAGCAGTGAAGAATACCCTTGTGTTTGGGGTCATTTTTCTAGCTTTGATCTTGTTTCTGCAATACTTGCAGAGTCCAGTGAACAAAAGCAAAGAAATCAATTACACACAGTTTGTCGAGTCAGTTGAAAAAGGTGATGTGAAGACGGCGACGTTCCAATATGAGGGACAGACGTACAACGTCACAGGTGAATTACGTGAAAAAGATACGACATATGAAACGGTCGTACCGGCTGTTGATACAGAGTTGACGGATTTGTACACGCAATTGCGCAGTCAAAACGTCAAGATGGACTTTAAAGCAGCAGAAACAAACGGTGGTTGGATTGCGCTATTGACGACAATCGTGCCATTCATCATCATCTTCATCCTATTCTTCTTCTTGATTAATCAAGCACAAGGTGGCGGCGGCGGCGGTCGTGTCATGAACTTCGGTAAATCGAAGGCGCGCCTGTACGATACAGAAAAGAAAAAGATTACATTTGACGACGTGGCAGGAGCAGACGAGGAGAAACAAGAACTCGTCGAAGTCGTTGAATTCTTGAAAGATCCACGCAAGTTTGCCCGTCTCGGTGCCCGTATTCCAAAAGGTGTCCTCCTTGTAGGTCCTCCAGGTACAGGTAAAACGCTGTTGGCACGTGCCGCAGCTGGTGAAGCCGGCGTCCCGTTCTTCTCGATTTCAGGTTCTGACTTCGTTGAGATGTTTGTCGGGGTCGGAGCATCCCGTGTCCGTGACTTGTTTGAAAATGCGAAGAAAAACGCACCATGTATCATCTTCATCGATGAAATCGATGCCGTCGGTCGCCAACGTGGCGCCGGTCTCGGTGGTGGACATGATGAGCGCGAACAAACATTGAACCAACTTCTCGTTGAGATGGATGGATTCAGTGAAAACGAAGGGATCATCATGATTGCCGCAACGAACCGTGCGGACATCCTGGACCCTGCGTTACTTCGTCCAGGTCGTTTTGACCGTCAAATTACGGTTGAGCGTCCGGATGTCGTCGGACGTGAAGCGGTCCTTAAAGTACACGCACGCAACAAGCCGCTCGATACAACGGTTGATTTAAAAGCCATTGCGCAACGTACACCGGGATTCTCGGGTGCGGATCTTGAAAACCTCTTGAACGAAGCAGCACTTATCGCAGCCCGTACGGACCGCGACAAGATTTCAATCGTTGACTTGGAAGAAGCGATCGACCGTGTCATCGCAGGACCTGCGAAGAAGAGTCGGATCATTTCACCAAAAGAGAAAAAAATCGTGGCGTGGCATGAAGCCGGTCATACCATCATCGGTGTAACACTCGATGATGCGGATGAAGTCCATAAAGTAACAATCGTTCCCCGCGGAAATGCTGGCGGTTACGTCATCATGCTTCCAAAAGAGGACCGTTACTTCATGACAAAACCGGAACTTGAAGACAAAATCACCGGATTACTCGGTGGTCGTGTCGCGGAAGATATCGTCTTCGGTGAAGTTTCTACTGGAGCAAGCAATGACTTCCAGCGTGCGACAGGTCTTGCCCGTAAGATGGTCATGGAATTCGGAATGAGTGAAAAACTCGGACCGCTTCAGTTTGGTTCCGGTCAAGGCGGAAATGTCTTCTTAGGACGTGACTTCCAAAACGAACAGAACTATTCAGATGCGATTGCCCATGAAATCGATATGGAAATTCAAGCGATCATCAACAAGTGTTACCAAAAAGCGAAGACGATCTTAACGGAGAAACGCGATCAGCTTGATTTGATTGCAACAACGTTACTTGAAGTCGAAACACTGGATCAAAAACAAATTCACCATCTCTTAGAGACAGGCGAATACAAAAAGCATGAGCCTGCCGCTATTACAGAACCAAAAGCAGAAGAGAAAACGCCGGAATCGACGACACCTGTCATCGATCAACCGACAGAATCTCCGACGCAACGCGGCTCTGTCATCGATGAAGGGCAAAATGTCGATACGGAAAATCCAGATCAACCACGTCGGGATGATCAAATCTGATTTTTGATTTCTTCCTGTCTGTTTGACAGAAAAGACAGCAGAAATGAGACGGATGATTCGTTCGCGTGAGAGGTCAGCATTCCTAACTGGAGTGCTGATCTCTTTTTTAGTGGTACCGATTCGCAGCACGCACTTCGATAGGTGATGACCAATCTGCATGGTATAATCACAGCGTATAATTCAGTTATCGTCAGAGAAAAGTGGGGAATCAGATGATTTTAGTAATCGATGTAGGAAATACGAATATCGTCCTTGGGGTATATGATGAACAAACCCTTCTGCAACATTGGCGGATTGCTACGGACCGGACCCGGACAACCGATGAATATGGCATGCTGGTGAAAGCACTGTTTCGTGATGCAGAGTTAAACGTGGAAGACATTGAGGGAATCGTGTTATCATCTGTCGTACCCCCTGTCGTGTTTCCGCTCGAAAACATGTGCGTCCGTTATTTCAACCGGCGTCCATTCGTAATCGGACCCGGAATCAAGACAGGACTTGACTTGAAAGTCGATAATCCAAGAGAAGTTGGAGCCGACCGGATCGTTAATGCCGTCGCAGCGACGGTCAAATACGATGGTCCTTTGATCATCGTCGATTTTGGAACAGCAACGACCTATTGTTATATCGATGCACAAAAACGCTATTACGGTGGAATCATTTCACCGGGTGTCATGGTGTCGACAGAAGCACTTTATAATAAGGCGGCGAAATTACCGCGGATTGAGATTGCCAAACCGCAGTCGACGATCGGCCGCAATACGGTACATGCGATGCAGTCTGGAACGTATTTCGGATACGTCGCGCAAGTCGATGGACTCGTCCATCGGATGAAAGAGGAAATGGGAGAAGCGACTGTCATTGCGACAGGTGGACTTGCCCGACTAATCAGTGAGGAATCTGCAACGATTAAAATCGTCGATCCATTTTTGACGCTTGACGGGTTGCGGATTATCTACGAACGAAATAAGTGAGGGAAAAATAATGAAACGTGAAGAATTATTGGCACAACTAAAAGATGACTACTTGGTCAGAGCACTAGGATTTAACGGTGAAGTCCGTGCTTTTGCAATCCGTTCGACAAAAACGGTATATGAAGCACAACTCCGTCATCAGACGACACCTGTCGTCACGGCGGCACTCGGTCGGACATTGACGATCGGCGCCATGATGGGAACGATGCAAAAAGGGGATACCCGCGTCACATTAAAAGTCGAAGGTGATGGTCCAATCGGAAAAATCATCGTTGATGCCGATGCAAAAGGACAAGTTCGCGGATACGTCAGCCATCCGCGTGTCGAGATGGATACGTACGTCAATGGTGACGGTCTGACGAAATTAAAAGTCGGCGACGCTGTTGGTCGCGGAAATATCTCGGTTATCAAAGACTTAGGTCTCCGTGATTTCGTCGGTGGACAGTCGCCGATTCAAACCGGTGAAATCAGCGAAGACTTTACGTATTACTTCGCCGTCTCCGAGCAAAGTCCGTCGGTCGTCGGAGCAGGTGTCCTCGTGTATCCGGAAGATGAATCAGTCATTGCAGCAGGCGGTCTGATTGTTCAATTGATGCCGGGTGCATCGGAAGAAACGATTGCGGCACTCGAACAACGTGTGGCAGCACTCAAACCGATCTCGATTTTGGTCGGTGAAGAAAAAACACCGGAAGAAATGTTGAGCCTGGTTCTCGGTGAATCATTTGAGATCCTTGATACGATTCCGGTTGCTTTCAACTGTACGTGCGAGCGTGAAAAATTAGCAACGGCTATCGTGGCACTCGGGCCGGATGAGATCCAAGCGATGATTGACGAAGATGGCGGCGCGGAAGCGGTTTGTCACTTCTGTTCGGAACATTACCAATACGATGTCGAAGAATTACAATCGCTTCGTGAAAAATCACTCGAAAGAGCATAAGAGGGTCTGAAGATGGGAACTGTAAACTCTAAGTACTTGTGGATGTTGATTTTTATTTTGTTGCTGACGAATTTTATGACGGGTGCCTATGCATTCATGGGCGAATTGCCGAAAGTCGATTCACCGAAGATCGTTCAGGACAGTATCGGCGGACCGCTTGAGGATGTCGTCGCGACGGTCGGAGATGAAGAGATTACACGTGCCGATCTGTATCAGACGATGCGTAAGGGTCATGAAAAAGAAACCCTTGACCGTCTGATTCGGGAAGCAGTCGAAAAACAGTCGGAAAACGGATCAAAGCCGACAGTAAAGCGCTTTGATTGACAATGTTCATCCAGTCCGTGGATAATTGATCTATCGGATTACTTGGAATTAAAGCTTTTCATTATGAGGAGGAATGGTCATGCGCATTGCGAATTCAGTATTGGATTTAGTCGGCCGCACGCCGATTGTTAAATTAAATCATTTGACAGGACCGGAAGATGCGGACGTGTATTTGAAATTGGAATATATGAATCCGGGGTCAAGCGTCAAAGACCGGATCGCTTTAGCGATGATCGAATCGGCAGAATCAGCGGGTCATTTAAAAGCAGGCGATACCATCATTGAGCCGACAAGTGGAAACACGGGAATCGGACTCGCAATGGTCGCTGCTGCTAAAGGATACCGTTCGATTCTTGTCATGCCGGAAACGATGAGCATGGAACGTCGAACTCTACTTCGTGCGTACGGTGCGGAGTTGATTTTAACAGCCGGCCCGGAAGGAATGAAGGGTGCGATTGCTCGAGCGACGGCAGAAGCGGAAGAACATGGTTATTTCATGCCGCAACAGTTCAATAATGAATCAAACCCTGTTGTTCATGAAAAGACGACTGGACCGGAAATCGTTGAAGCATTTGAAGGATTGACACTTGATGCGTTCATCGCCGGTATCGGTACGGGCGGTACGATCACAGGGGCGGGAAAAGTATTGCGCGAGGCTTTCCCGGGCATCGAAATCATTGCGGTTGAACCAACCGATTCTCCTGTTCTTTCAGGCGGAAAACCGGGACCGCATAAACTGCAGGGAATCGGAGCCGGATTTGTCCCGTCGATTCTCGATACGCAGATTTACGACAGCGTCGAGCAGGTGACGACGGAAGAAGCGTTTGATCATGCCCGTCGTGCAGCGAAATCGAACGGAGTTCTCGGAGGTATTTCTTCCGGTGCTGCGATTGCGGCTGCTTTAAAAACAGCGAAGCGTCTCGGCAAAGGAAAAACGGTTCTGGCGATCATCCCGTCAAACGGAGAACGTTATCTCAGTACGCCACTGTATCAAGTGGAAGAAGAGACGGACAGTTCGAAACTGTAAACTTTTGAAGCAAGAGGTTCATTCCGATTTAAAGGAATGGACCTCTTTTTATATGTAATCGGCAAGTGACTTATGCCCGCCTGTCTGATTTTTTGCGTATAATGAGAGCAGAATAGTTCGGAAGTGGAGGAACGCTAGTGCGACAGACAGTATACGAATCATTTACATGGACAAAGGAACAGTTTTATAACCGGTACGTTGAACGGACAGCCGGACAGACAGGTCATATCTGGCTTGAGAGTGGACGAATCGGATCCTATACGATGGCAGGCGTCCGGCCGGTCGGTCACATCCGGACAAAAAACGGTAGAACGATCATTCAAGAAGCCGGACAAGAAAAACAATATACCGATGCTCCATTTACATTGCTCGAAGAGATTCGTGCGCGCTATGCATCGGCTCGTCCGGAAGGGATGCCGCCATTTTTTGGAGGATTAGCCGGATATGTCAGTTACGATGCCGTTCGTTATCTTGAACGGTTGCCGGAACAGGCAGAGGATGATTTGGCAACAGCCGATCTTTCGCTTTACTGGTATGATGAGGTCGCCGTATTTGATCATCAGACAGAACGATTGTTTATAGCTGTCACACGGGAAACGGAGGCGGAAGCGACGCTTGCTTTGGCGGCAGAAGTTTCATCGTGGCGTCAGTCGAGTCCGGCTCCGATGTTCGCAGCACCGGAAGAAAAAACGGCTGAACGGGGACGTTCATTCGAAAGGTCCGCCTTCATGCAGGCAGCTGACCGGATCAAACAATATATTGAAGCGGGAGATGTCTTTCAAGTGAACCTTGCCGTCCGCCAACAGGAACCGTTGCGGACAACACCCGCTCATATTTATGATGTATTGCGAACGATCAACCCGTCTCCGTATATGGGTTACTTTGCAGATAAAGAATTGGTACTCGTTTCAGCATCGCCGGAGTTACTAGTCGAAAAAATCGGTCTGTCACTCGCGACCCGTCCGATTGCCGGAACCCGGCCGCGCGGACAAAATGAGGAAGAAGACCTGGCGTTAGCGAAAACGTTACTCGACAATGAGAAGGAACGGGCGGAGCATGTCATGCTCGTCGATCTCGAGCGAAACGATTTAGGGCGTGTCAGCCGCTACGGTTCCGTCCATGTTGACGAATTGATGGTCATCGAAAAATACTCCCACGTCCAGCACATCGTCTCAAACGTCCGGGGAGAGATTGCCGCAGATGAAACCGGCAGCAGTGTCCTGGCTGCGATGTTCCCGGGAGGTACGATTACGGGAGCACCTAAAATCCGGACGATGGAGATCATTGAAGAGCTTGAGCCTGTTCGCCGCGGCATCTATACAGGAGCCCTCGGTTTTATCAGCTGGGCGGACGATGTAATTTTCAATATCTTGATTCGGACGCTTGTCGCGAAAGATGGTATGGCCTATATTCAGGCAGGTGCTGGCATCGTAACCGACTCCGACTCGGAAAGTGAATATGAAGAGTCGCTCAGTAAAGCAAAAGCACTCTGGGTCGCAAAAGAAATGGCGGAGGGAACGACATGATTGTATTAATCGATAACTATGATTCATTTACGTATAACGTGGTTCAATATTTCGGCGAACTCGGACAAGACATCCGGGTGTTTCGGAATGATGCCATCACGATTGAAGAAATCGAACAACTGGCACCGGATCATTTAGTCATTTCACCGGGACCGTGTACACCGAATGAAGCAGGCATCAGTCTCGAGGCAATCCGTTATTTCGCAGGTCGGATTCCGATTCTTGGGATCTGTCTCGGTCATCAGGCGATTGGCCAAGTCTTCGGAGGAAAAGTCGTCCGTGCCAAAACGCTGATGCATGGAAAAGTCTCCTTGTTGACGCATGACGGGTCGGGTATGTTCAGCGGAATCGAACAACAGACACCCGTGACACGGTATCATTCGTTGGTCGTCGAACGGGAGAGTTTTCCGGATATCTTGACGATGACGGCAGAAGCAGACGGCGAAGTCATGGCTTTGCGTCATAAGGAATGGCCGATCGTCGGTGTCCAGTTCCATCCGGAAGCGATTTTGACGCGGGACGGGAAACAGATGTTAAAAAACTTTTTGGAGTTGACACACTATGTATCTTTGGCATGATGGGAACGTGAAACGGGAAGAAGAAATCCGGATTTCACCGTTTGATCATGGTTATCTCTATGGAATGGGTGTATTTGAAACGTTTCGTACTTACGAGGGACATCCTTTTTTATTTGATGACCATATCGAACGGCTCCAGATGAGTTGTGCAGCAATCGGTATTCAATTGCCGTACGGGCGTGAACAGTTACTCCGGGCAGTAGAGGATCTTTATCGTGTGTATGAAGAACAGGATCTGTATATCCGGTTGAACGTTTCTGGTGGAGCACGGGACATCGGACTGTCGAGTGAACCGTATGCGGAACCGACTGTCCTGTTGTACGCAAAACCAATCGGACAGAGACAGCCGGCAGAACGGGCACTCGAGACGGTGCGTCTTGCCCGCAGTACGCCGGAAACCAGCTATCGGCTCAAGTCGCATCACTATATGAACAATCTTGTGGCGAAACGTCATTTGTTTAATCAAGAAGCAGAAGGGCTGTTTCTGACGAAAGAAGGCTTTATCTGTGAAGGATTGACGTCCAATATTTTTTGGCGGTACGGCAACCAATGGTATACACCGCCGCTTGAGACAGGGGCGCTGAACGGGATTACCCGTCAATTCATCATGGAACAGGTCCCGGTGGAAGAGCGGCTTGCGCTGTTGCCGCAATTAATAGAGGCGGATGAAATCCTTTGTACGAACTCCATTCAGGAAGTCATTGCCGTTTCGTCACTGGATGGGCGGACTTTCCCGGGTTTGACGGGTCAAGGTTATCAATCCATTCGGACGTTGTTTGATCAAGTGGTCCAAACGAAATGGTCAAGGAGGAAACAAGGATGACGAAAATCATGGGCATTTTAAACGTGACACCGGATTCGTTTTCCGATGGTGGAAACTATGTCGATCTCGAACAGGCGGTCCGGCATGCGAAGCAACTCGTAGCGGACGGAGCAGATGCAATCGATGTAGGAGGAGAATCAACAAGACCGGGGGCAGTGTTCGTATCCGCGGCAGAAGAAATCGAGCGGGTCGTTCCCGTCATCCGTCGGTTGAAGCGGGAACTGGATGTTTTAGTATCGATTGATACGTATAAACCGGATGTCGCGGAAGCGGCTGTTCGTGCAGGTGCCGACATTATTAACGATGTCTGGGGATCAAAGTGGGGTGACTGTTCAATGGTTAACGTTGCGGCACACTACGATGTCCCGATTATTTTGATGCATAACCGTTTAGAACCGCACGGGCCAGATATGCTGGCGGAGGTCCGGGCTGATCTCGAAGATTCGATTCGTTTAGCGAAGCAGGCCGGCGTTTCCGAAAATCAGATTTGGCTTGATCCCGGGATTGGCTTCATGAAAACCCATCAGGAAAACTTATTTTTGATGCGCCACTTGTCGATTACGACCGATTTCGGTTATCCGGTCCTGCTCGGGACGTCGCGCAAGTCGATGATTGGTTTGACGCTCGGATTACCGGCAGACCAACGCGTCGAAGGAACAATCGCGACAGTATGTTACGGTATCCAACAAGGATGTGAATGGATGCGAGTGCACGATGTCAAAGCAGTTAAGCGAGCCGCTGTCATGATGGATGCGATGTTGGAAACGGAATTAACGGGAGGGGAATGAAGATGGATCGAATCGAAGTGACAGGGATGCGTTTTTACGGATACCATGGTGTGTTTGCGGAAGAGACGAAGCTCGGTCAGCGCTTCAATGTGGATTTATCAATTGGCCTTGATTTGTTGCGTGCCGGTCAAACCGATGATTTACGGGAAAGTGTGAATTATGCTGAATTATACGAAGTGACAAAGCAGGTTGTCG
This sequence comes from Exiguobacterium artemiae 255-15, assembly GCF_000019905.1. Classification (GTDB taxonomy): domain Bacteria; phylum Bacillota; class Bacilli; order Exiguobacteriales; family Exiguobacteriaceae; genus Exiguobacterium_A; species Exiguobacterium_A artemiae. Next base: position 78,736 of record NC_010556.1, read on the forward strand.
AAGGAACGCCGTTGCAATTGGTCGAAGCCTTGGCGAATCGGATTGCGGAACAGGTTTTGGCACTCGATAACCGGATTCTTGAAACGACCGTCAAAGTCATCAAACCGGATCCGCCGATTGCCGGACATTATGAACATGTCGCGGTTGAAATCCACCGGAAGCGGGCGGATTACTTATGAATCGTGCCTACATCGCGTTAGGATCAAATATTGGAGATAAGGCGGGTCATCTCCGGGCGGCGATTGAGGCCATGCGTTCGCTTGCGACGACGCATGCTTTACGTCCTTCTTCTGTTTACGAAACAGCTCCTGTCGGGTACGTGGATCAGGATCTTTTTTACAACATGGTCGTAGAGCTCGATACGACAGAACCGGCAGATCGTTTATTACAAGCGTTACAACGGATCGAACAACAGGAGGGACGGAAACGGTTGTTTAAAAACGGACCACGGACACTTGATTTGGACATCATTTTGTATAATGATGAAACAATTCAAGCAGATGGGCTGACCGTCCCGCATCCCAGAATGCAGGACCGTGCGTTTGTACTGGCGCCGTTGCGTGAATTGACTCCTTCTTACGTCGTACCCGGTTTGAAGCAAACGGTCGAGGAGTTATATCGGGCATTGCCGGAAGCGGAGCGCACCGACGTACGACGGATTGAGTAAGTGTTGTTTCAGGAAGAGGAAGGGAAGAGAATGATGACAGGTTTTAAAATAGGTGACGTCGAACTGAATAACCGTGTCATTTTAGCACCGATGGCGGGTGTCTGTAATCCTGCGTTTCGTTTGATCGCAAAAGAATTCGGGGCAGGTCTCGTCTGTGCAGAAATGGTCAGTGATAAGGGAATCCTCTACGAAAACGAACGGACAATGCAAATGCTGTATGTGGACGATCGGGAAAAACCGCTCAGTTTGCAGATTTACGGCGGATCAAAAGAAACGTTGGTTCAAGCGGCTCAATATGTCGATGCGAATACGAATGCAGACATCATCGACATCAATATGGGGTGTCCTGTTCCAAAAGTGACGAAGTGTGACGCGGGTGCCAAGTGGTTGCTTGATCCGGATAAAGTCTATGAGATGGTTCATGCCGTATCACAAGCGGTGGATAAACCCGTTACGGTGAAGATGCGAACCGGCTGGGACAGCCACCATATTTATTGTGTTGATAATGTCCGCGCTGCGGAAGCGGGAGGGGCGAAGGCGGTCGCTATTCACGGCCGGACCCGGTCGCAGAAGTATGAAGGCGTCGCCGATTGGAATATCATCGGTGAAGCAAAACGGGCCGTGACTATTCCGATCATCGGAAACGGTGATGTTCAAACCCCGCAAGACGCGAAACGGATGATTGATGAAATCGGGGTGGACGGTGTCATGATCGGGCGAGCGGCACTCGGAAATCCGTGGATGTTGTATCAGACGATTCAATATTTGGAATCGGGTACCCTGTCGGTCGAGCCGACGCCACGTGAGAAAATTGATATTTGCCTGTTACATGCCGAACGTCTTGTCGCACTTAAAGGAGAAGACCTCGCGGTACGGGAAATGCGGACTCATGTCGCCTGGTATTTAAAAGGATTAAGCGGCAACGGGCATGTGCGCAAAGCCTTATTCGATACGAATACCCACACAGGACTGCAAAAGTTGCTGCATGAGTATGTTGAAACATTGGAAATGAATGCCGTACATGCGTGACAGGTAAAGTATAGTCGGACTTACCGGTTTTATGGTACGCTAATGCCATTGAAGATGAGCGAATCGGTTTTGCTAGGAGCTGTCGGTCATACCGGCAGCTTTTTCATCGAAGAAGTAAAAACCATCGTGAACCATTATAAAAGGAGTGAAGACAGTGAGTCAGGACATGGAAATGAACGATCAAATGCAGGTGCGTCTCGGTAAGATGAACGCCATGCGTGAACAAGGACTCGATCCGTTTGGTGCCCGTTTCGAACGTACAACAGATACGACGAGTATTCGTGCCGCTTACGGCGAACATGAAAAAGAAGAATTGGCAGAGCTGAAGCCGGACGTCTCAATCGCGGGTCGCGTCATGACGACACGCCGTAAAGGGAAAGTTGGCTTTACAAACGTCCAGGACGTCAATGGTCAAATCCAACTGTATGTACGTAAAGACGATGTTGGCGAAGAAGCGTACGAAATCTATAAAACATGTGACTTAGGTGATATCGTCGGAATCAGCGGTTACGTGTTCAAAACGAATGTCGGGGAACTGTCTGTTCACGTCACGTCGTTTACATTACTGACGAAAGCATTGCGTCCGCTTCCGGATAAATATCACGGATTAAAAGACGTCGAACAACGCTACCGTCAGCGTTACCTGGATTTGATCACGAATACAGAATCACGGGAAACATTTATTGCACGCAGTAAAGTCATTCGCGGCATTCGTCAGTATCTCGACAGCCTCGGATACTTGGAAGTCGAAACACCGATGTTGCATACGATTGCAGGTGGCGCTTCGGCACGTCCGTTTATCACGCATCATAACGCACTGGATATGACGCTTTACATGCGGATCGCGATTGAGTTACATCTCAAACGTTTGATTGTCGGTGGACTTGAAAAAGTTTACGAAATCGGCCGCGTCTTCCGGAATGAAGGAATCTCGACGCGTCATAACCCTGAGTTTACAATGATTGAGTTATATGAAGCCTATGCAGACTATAACGACATCATGAATCTGACGGAAAACTTGATTGCCCACGTCGCTCAAGAAGTACTTGGCACAACACAAGTCACTTACGGTGAAGATGTGATTGATCTGTCTGTCGGATGGAAACGGGCACACATGGCGGATCTCGTTAAAGAAGCAACGGGTGTTGATTTCTTTGAAGAGATTTCAAAAGAACGTGCACATGAACTCGCACATGAACATGGCGTTGAAGTACAAGCCCATATGACGACAGGACATATTCTCAATGAATTCTTCGAGCAGAAAATCGAAGAGTCGTTGGTTCAACCGACATTCGTCTATGGTCATCCGGTTGAAATTTCACCGCTTGCGAAGAAGAATCCGGAAGATCCTCGCTTTACGGATCGATTTGAATTGTTCATCGTTCGCCGGGAACATGCCAATGCCTTTACGGAATTGAACGATCCAATCGACCAACGTGAACGTTTCGAAGCCCAGCTTGTCGAAAAAGAAGCAGGGAATGATGAAGCGCATGAAATGGACAATGATTTCATTGAAGCGCTTGAGTACGGTATGCCGCCGACAGGAGGTCTTGGTATCGGAATCGACCGTCTTGTCATGTTGTTGACAAACGCTCCTTCGATTCGTGATGTCTTGCTCTTCCCGACAATGCGTCACCAGCAAAACTAATTAAGATCAGACTCTCCGCTTTCTTTATAGAAGGAAGTGGAGAGTTTTCTTCATTGGTGGCCACTAGAATTCCCGGTGGAAAAGCATGAGTATTCTTAAGCTGAAACGGGAATAATAACTTTTTAAATGTTTTTCTGATAAAACACTTGTACAAATAAAAACTCCATGGTATATTACTTCTTGTGCCGCAAATGGTTGTGACACACCGAAAAAAATATCGAAAAAAGTTGTTGACAATTGTGTTGGTAACTTGGTAAGATATTAAAGTCGCTGAAAACGACATGACGAACTTTGAAAACTGAACGATGAGGCAAAAAACGTATCTTCGGATACAAACAATGAATGAAGCGCAAGCTTCGTCAACGTGACTTCGGTCACACAACGAGCAAGTCAAACACTTTATGGAGAGTTTGATCCTGGCTCAGGACGAACGCTGGCGGCGTGCCTAATACATGCAAGTCGAGCGCAGGAAGCTCACGGAACTCTTCGGAGGGAAGTGAAGGGAATGAGCGGCGGACGGGTGAGTAACACGTAAGGAACCTGCCCCAAGGATTGGGATAACTCCGAGAAATCGGAGCTAATACCGAATAGTTCTTCAGACCGCATGGTCTGATGATGAAAGGCGCTCCGGCGTCACCTTGGGATGGCCTTGCGGTGCATTAGCTAGTTGGTGGGGTAATGGCCCACCAAGGCGACGATGCATAGCCGACCTGAGAGGGTGATCGGCCACACTGGGACTGAGACACGGCCCAGACTCCTACGGGAGGCAGCAGTAGGGAATCTTCCACAATGGACGAAAGTCTGATGGAGCAACGCCGCGTGAGTGATGAAGGTTTTCGGATCGTAAAACTCTGTTGTAAGGGAAGAACAAGTACGAGAGGGAATGCTCGTACCTTGACGGTACCTTGCGAGAAAGCCACGGCTAACTACGTGCCAGCAGCCGCGGTAATACGTAGGTGGCAAGCGTTGTCCGGAATTATTGGGCGTAAAGCGCGCGCAGGCGGCCTTTTAAGTCTGATGTGAAAGCCCCCGGCTCAACCGGGGAGGGTCATTGGAAACTGGAAGGCTTGAGTACAGAAGAGAAGAGTGGAATTCCATGTGTAGCGGTGAAATGCGTAGAGATGTGGAGGAACACCAGTGGCGAAGGCGACTCTTTGGTCTGTAACTGACGCTGAGGCGCGAAAGCGTGGGGAGCAAACAGGATTAGATACCCTGGTAGTCCACGCCGTAAACGATGAGTGCTAGGTGTTGGGGGGTTTCCGCCCCTCAGTGCTGAAGCTAACGCATTAAGCACTCCGCCTGGGGAGTACGGCCGCAAGGCTGAAACTCAAAGGAATTGACGGGGACCCGCACAAGCGGTGGAGCATGTGGTTTAATTCGAAGCAACGCGAAGAACCTTACCAACTCTTGACATCCCCTTGACCGCTTGAGAGATCAAGTTTTCCCTTCGGGGACAAGGGTGACAGGTGGTGCATGGTTGTCGTCAGCTCGTGTCGTGAGATGTTGGGTTAAGTCCCGCAACGAGCGCAACCCCTATCCTTAGTTGCCAGCATTTAGTTGGGCACTCTAGGGAGACTGCCGGTGACAAACCGGAGGAAGGTGGGGATGACGTCAAATCATCATGCCCCTTATGAGTTGGGCTACACACGTGCTACAATGGACGGTACAAAGGGCAGCGAGACCGCGAGGTGGAGCCAATCCCAGAAAGCCGTTCCCAGTTCGGATTGCAGGCTGCAACTCGCCTGCATGAAGTCGGAATCGCTAGTAATCGCAGGTCAGCATACTGCGGTGAATACGTTCCCGGGTCTTGTACACACCGCCCGTCACACCACGAGAGTTTGCAACACCCGAAGCCGGTGAGGTAACCGCAAGGAGCCAGCCGTCGAAGGTGGGGTAGATGATTGGGGTGAAGTCGTAACAAGGTAGCCGTATCGGAAGGTGCGGCTGGATCACCTCCTTTCTAAGGAAAACGTCCCGTACGGGACATGCCCATCGTTCAGTTTTGAGAGCTCGTCTCTCAACGTCTCGATAGAGACACTCGCACCTTGAAAACTGAAGACATCAACAAGACATCAAACTTTTTATAACCATGTCATTAGACGTGTGTTCTTAGAATACCAAAATGCTAGATCAAGGTATGAAGGGCGTACGGTGGATGCCTTGGCACTAGGAGCCGATGAAGGACGCGACGAACAGCGATATGCTTCGGGGAGCAGTAAGTATGCTTTGATCCGAGGATTTCCGAATGGGGGAACCCACCATCCGTAATGGGATGGGACATGTTACATGAATACATAGTGTAGCGTGAGGCAGACCCGGGGAACTGAAACATCTAAGTACCCGGAGGAAGAGAAAGCAAATGCGATTCCCTGAGTAGCGGCGAGCGAAACGGGAACAGCCCAAACCGGAGAGCATGCTCTCCGGGGTTGTAGGACACTCTATACGGAGTCAAAAAGGAAGACAGTAGGTGAACGACCTGGAAAGGTCGGCCGAAGAAGGTGACAGCCCTGTAGCTGAAACTGTTTTCCCTCCAGAGTGGATCCTGAGTACGGCGGGACACGTGAAACCCCGTCGGAATCCGGGAGGACCATCTCCCAAGGCTAAATACTCCCTAGTGACCGATAGTGAACCAGTACCGTGAGGGAAAGGTGAAAAGCACCCCGGAAGGGGAGTGAAATAGATCCTGAAACCGTATGCCTACAAGTAGTCAGAGCCCGTTAATGGGTGATGGCGTGCCTTTTGTAGAATGAACCGGCGAGTTACGATAGCGCGCGAGGTTAAGCTGATGAGGCGGAGCCGTAGCGAAAGCGAGTCTGAATAGGGCGCCATAGTGCGTTGTCGTAGACCCGAAACCAGGTGATCTACCCATGTCCAGGATGAAGGTCAGGTAACACTGACTGGAGGTCCGAACCCACGCACGTTGAAAAGTGCGGGGATGAGGTGTGGGTAGCGGTGAAATGCCAATCGAACCTGGAGATAGCTGGTTCTCCCCGAAATAGCTTTAGGGCTAGCCTCGAGGTTGAGAGTTCCGGAGGTAGAGCACTGATTGGACTAGGGGCCCCCACAGGGTTACCGAATTCAGTTAAACTCCGAATGCCGGCAACTTATACTCGGGAGTCAGACTGCGAGTGATAAGATCCGTAGTCAAGAGGGAAACAGCCCAGACCGCCAGCTAAGGTCCCAAAGTGTATGTTAAGTGGAAAAGGATGTGGCGCTGCCTAGACAGCTAGGATGTTGGCTTAGAAGCAGCCACCATTCAAAGAGTGCGTAATAGCTCACTAGTCGAGTGGCGCCGCGCCGAAAATGTAACGGGGCTAAACATACCACCGAAGCTGCGGATTCCGTAAGGAATGGTAGGGGAGCGTTCCAAACCGCTGTGAAGCTGTACCGGAAGGAGCAGTGGAGCGTTTGGAAGTGAGAATGCCGGTGTGAGTAGCGAAAAGAGGGGTGAGAATCCCCTCCGTCGAAAGCCCAAGGTTTCCTGAGGAAGGCTCGTCCGCTCAGGGTTAGTCTGGACCTAAGCCGAGGCCGAAAGGCGTAGGCGATGGATAACAGGTTGATATTCCTGTACCACCGATCCACCGTTTGAACAATGGGGGGACGCAGGAGGATAGTGACGCATGCGGATGGAAGTGCATGTGTAAGTTTCGAGACCGTCTGATTGGCAAATCCGTCAGGCACCAAAGTCGAGGAACGATGCGGAGTCCCCTAGGGACGAAGGTCACGATTTCACACTGCCAAGAAAAGCCTCTAGTGAGGTGGAAGGTGCCAGTACCGTAAACCGACACAGGTAGGCGGGATGAGAATTCTAAGACGCGCGGGATAACTCTCGTTAAGGAACTCGGCAAAATGGTCCCGTAACTTCGGGAGAAGGGACGCTCTACATGAGTAGAGCCGCAGTGAATAGGCCCAAACGACTGTTTAGCAAAAACACAGGTCTCTGCTAAATCGCAAGATGACGTATAGGGGCTGACGCCTGCCCGGTGCTGGAAGGTTAAGGGGATGGGTTAGCGCAAGCGAAGCTTTGAACCGAAGCCCCAGTAAACGGCGGCCGTAACTATAACGGTCCTAAGGTAGCGAAATTCCTTGTCGGGTAAGTTCCGACCCGCACGAAAGGCGTAACGATTTGGGCACTGTCTCAACGAGAGACCCGGTGAAATCATAGTACCTGTGAAGATGCAGGTTACCCGCGACAGGACGGAAAGACCCCATGGAGCTTTACTACAGCCTGATATTGAGGCTTTGTGCATGATGTACAGGATAGGCGGGAGACGTCGAGACCGGAGCGCCAGCTTCGGAGGAGTCACCCTTGGGATACCGCCCTTCATGCATAGAGTCTCTAACTCGCAGCCGTCATCCGGCTGGAGGACCGTGTCAGGCGGGTAGTTTGACTGGGGCGGTCGCCTCCTAAACAGTAACGGAGGCGCCCAAAGGTTCCCTCAGAATGGTTGGAAATCATTCGTAGAGCGCAAAGGCAGAAGGGAGCTTGACTGCGAGACCTACAAGTCGAGCAGGGACGAAAGTCGGGCTTAGTGATCCGGTGGTTCCGCATGGAAGGGCCATCGCTCAACGGATAAAAGCTACCCTGGGGATAACAGGCTGATCTCCCCCAAGAGTCCACATCGACGGGGAGGTTTGGCACCTCGATGTCGGCTCATCGCATCCTGGGGCTGGAGTAGGTCCCAAGGGTTGGGCTGTTCGCCCATTAAAGCGGTACGCGAGCTGGGTTCAGAACGTCGTGAGACAGTTCGGTCCCTATCCGTCGTGGGCGCAGGAAATTTGAGGAGAGCTGTCCTTAGTACGAGAGGACCGGGATGGACGCACCGCTGGTGTACCAGTTGTTCCGCCAGGAGCATCGCTGGGTAGCTACGTGCGGACGGGATAAATGCTGAAAGCATCTAAGCATGAAGCCCCCTCCAAGATGAGATTTCCCTTTGAGTAATCAAGAAAGACCCCTCAGAGACGATGAGGTAGATAGGTCACGGGTGGAAGCATGGCGACATGCGGAGCTGAGTGATACTAATCGGTCGAGGCCTTGTTCTAGCAGATGCATTGTTGATGACTTCAGTTTTGAGGGCGCGAGCCTTTCAAAAAAATGCTTGACGTTATGGAAACATAATGTTAAGATAATAGATGTCTGGTGGCGATAGCCAAGTGGTCACACCCGTTCCCATGCCGAACACGGAAGTTAAGCACTTGAACGCCGAAAGTAGTTGGGGGCTTCCCCCTGTGAGGATAGGACGCTGCCAGGCGATACATATGGAGGATTAGCTCAGCTGGGAGAGCATCTGCCTTACAAGCAGAGGGTCGGCGGTTCGATCCCGTCATCCTCCACCATTTTTTTATTACACTTGCCGGTGTAGCTCAGCTGGTAGAGCAACTGACTTGTAATCAGTAGGTCGCGGGTTCGACTCCTGTTGCCGGCACCATTTTCACCTTAAATTTAATCATCAACCTTGAAAAAGTGTAGATGCTACCTTTTAACACCCTGCCGGGGTGGCGGAACTGGTAGACGCACAGGACTTAAAATCCTGCGGGGGTTTCCCCGTGCCGGTTCGATTCCGGCCCTCGGTACCATTTAAATTTAACTGTTTGATTAATTACCCCGCACCCTTAGCTCAGCTGGATAGAGTACTTGACTACGAATCAAGGGGTCGGGAGTTCGAATCTCTCAGGGTGCACTTTTCGGGAAGTAGCTCAGCTTGGTAGAGCACTTGGTTTGGGACCAAGGGGTCGCAGGTTCGAATCCTGTCTTCCCGACCATCTTCAATTTAATCCCTTAATGGGGCCTTAGCTCAGCTGGGAGAGCGCCTGCCTTGCACGCAGGAGGTCAGCGGTTCGATCCCGCTAGGCTCCACCATTTTTATGACGAACTTTGAAAACTGAACGATGAGGCAAAAAACGTATCTTCGGATACAAACAATGAATGAAGCGCAAGCTTCGTCAACGTGACTTCGGTCACACAACGAGCAAGTCAAACACTTTATGGAGAGTTTGATCCTGGCTCAGGACGAACGCTGGCGGCGTGCCTAATACATGCAAGTCGAGCGCAGGAAGCTCACGGAACTCTTCGGAGGGAAGTGAAGGGAATGAGCGGCGGACGGGTGAGTAACACGTAAGGAACCTGCCCCAAGGATTGGGATAACTCCGAGAAATCGGAGCTAATACCGAATAGTTCTTCAGACCGCATGGTCTGATGATGAAAGGCGCTCCGGCGTCACCTTGGGATGGCCTTGCGGTGCATTAGCTAGTTGGTGGGGTAATGGCCCACCAAGGCGACGATGCATAGCCGACCTGAGAGGGTGATCGGCCACACTGGGACTGAGACACGGCCCAGACTCCTACGGGAGGCAGCAGTAGGGAATCTTCCACAATGGACGAAAGTCTGATGGAGCAACGCCGCGTGAGTGATGAAGGTTTTCGGATCGTAAAACTCTGTTGTAAGGGAAGAACAAGTACGAGAGGGAATGCTCGTACCTTGACGGTACCTTGCGAGAAAGCCACGGCTAACTACGTGCCAGCAGCCGCGGTAATACGTAGGTGGCAAGCGTTGTCCGGAATTATTGGGCGTAAAGCGCGCGCAGGCGGCCTTTTAAGTCTGATGTGAAAGCCCCCGGCTCAACCGGGGAGGGTCATTGGAAACTGGAAGGCTTGAGTACAGAAGAGAAGAGTGGAATTCCATGTGTAGCGGTGAAATGCGTAGAGATGTGGAGGAACACCAGTGGCGAAGGCGACTCTTTGGTCTGTAACTGACGCTGAGGCGCGAAAGCGTGGGGAGCAAACAGGATTAGATACCCTGGTAGTCCACGCCGTAAACGATGAGTGCTAGGTGTTGGGGGGTTTCCGCCCCTCAGTGCTGAAGCTAACGCATTAAGCACTCCGCCTGGGGAGTACGGCCGCAAGGCTGAAACTCAAAGGAATTGACGGGGACCCGCACAAGCGGTGGAGCATGTGGTTTAATTCGAAGCAACGCGAAGAACCTTACCAACTCTTGACATCCCCTTGACCGCTTGAGAGATCAAGTTTTCCCTTCGGGGACAAGGGTGACAGGTGGTGCATGGTTGTCGTCAGCTCGTGTCGTGAGATGTTGGGTTAAGTCCCGCAACGAGCGCAACCCCTATCCTTAGTTGCCAGCATTTAGTTGGGCACTCTAGGGAGACTGCCGGTGACAAACCGGAGGAAGGTGGGGATGACGTCAAATCATCATGCCCCTTATGAGTTGGGCTACACACGTGCTACAATGGACGGTACAAAGGGCAGCGAGACCGCGAGGTGGAGCCAATCCCAGAAAGCCGTTCCCAGTTCGGATTGCAGGCTGCAACTCGCCTGCATGAAGTCGGAATCGCTAGTAATCGCAGGTCAGCATACTGCGGTGAATACGTTCCCGGGTCTTGTACACACCGCCCGTCACACCACGAGAGTTTGCAACACCCGAAGCCGGTGAGGTAACCGCAAGGAGCCAGCCGTCGAAGGTGGGGTAGATGATTGGGGTGAAGTCGTAACAAGGTAGCCGTATCGGAAGGTGCGGCTGGATCACCTCCTTTCTAAGGAAAACGTCCCTTACGGGACATGCCCATCGTTCAGTTTTGAGAGCTCGTCTCTCAACGTCTCGATAGAGACACTCGCACCTTGAAAACTGAAGACATCAACAAGACATCAAACTTTTTATAACCATGTCATTAGACGTGTGTTCTTAGAATACCAAAATGCTAGATCAAGGTATGAAGGGCGTACGGTGGATGCCTTGGCACTAGGAGCCGATGAAGGACGCGACGAACAGCGATATGCTTCGGGGAGCAGTAAGTATGCTTTGATCCGAGGATTTCCGAATGGGGGAACCCACCATCCGTAATGGGATGGGACATGTTACATGAATACATAGTGTAGCGTGAGGCAGACCCGGGGAACTGAAACATCTAAGTACCCGGAGGAAGAGAAAGCAAATGCGATTCCCTGAGTAGCGGCGAGCGAAACGGGAACAGCCCAAACCGGAGAGCATGCTCTCCGGGGTTGTAGGACACTCTATACGGAGTCAAAAAGGAAGACAGTAGGTGAACGACCTGGAAAGGTCGGCCGAAGAAGGTGACAGCCCTGTAGCTGAAACTGTTTTCCCTCCAGAGTGGATCCTGAGTACGGCGGGACACGTGAAACCCCGTCGGAATCCGGGAGGACCATCTCCCAAGGCTAAATACTCCCTAGTGACCGATAGTGAACCAGTACCGTGAGGGAAAGGTGAAAAGCACCCCGGAAGGGGAGTGAAATAGATCCTGAAACCGTATGCCTACAAGTAGTCAGAGCCCGTTAATGGGTGATGGCGTGCCTTTTGTAGAATGAACCGGCGAGTTACGATAGCGCGCGAGGTTAAGCTGATGAGGCGGAGCCGTAGCGAAAGCGAGTCTGAATAGGGCGCCATAGTGCGTTGTCGTAGACCCGAAACCAGGTGATCTACCCATGTCCAGGATGAAGGTCAGGTAACACTGACTGGAGGTCCGAACCCACGCACGTTGAAAAGTGCGGGGATGAGGTGTGGGTAGCGGTGAAATGCCAATCGAACCTGGAGATAGCTGGTTCTCCCCGAAATAGCTTTAGGGCTAGCCTCGAGGTTGAGAGTTCCGGAGGTAGAGCACTGATTGGACTAGGGGCCCCCACAGGGTTACCGAATTCAGTTAAACTCCGAATGCCGGCAACTTATACTCGGGAGTCAGACTGCGAGTGATAAGATCCGTAGTCAAGAGGGAAACAGCCCAGACCGCCAGCTAAGGTCCCAAAGTGTATGTTAAGTGGAAAAGGATGTGGCGCTGCCTAGACAGCTAGGATGTTGGCTTAGAAGCAGCCACCATTCAAAGAGTGCGTAATAGCTCACTAGTCGAGTGGCGCCGCGCCGAAAATGTAACGGGGCTAAACATACCACCGAAGCTGCGGATTCCGTAAGGAATGGTAGGGGAGCGTTCCAAACCGCTGTGAAGCTGTACCGGAAGGAGCAGTGGAGCGTTTGGAAGTGAGAATGCCGGTGTGAGTAGCGAAAAGAGGGGTGAGAATCCCCTCCGTCGAAAGCCCAAGGTTTCCTGAGGAAGGCTCGTCCGCTCAGGGTTAGTCTGGACCTAAGCCGAGGCCGAAAGGCGTAGGCGATGGATAACAGGTTGATATTCCTGTACCACCGATCCACCGTTTGAACAATGGGGGGACGCAGGAGGATAGTGACGCATGCGGATGGAAGTGCATGTGTAAGTTTCGAGACCGTCTGATTGGCAAATCCGTCAGGCACCAAAGTCGAGGAACGATGCGGAGTCCCCTAGGGACGAAGGTCACGATTTCACACTGCCAAGAAAAGCCTCTAGTGAGGTGGAAGGTGCCAGTACCGTAAACCGACACAGGTAGGCGGGATGAGAATTCTAAGACGCGCGGGATAACTCTCGTTAAGGAACTCGGCAAAATGGTCCCGTAACTTCGGGAGAAGGGACGCTCTACATGAGTAGAGCCGCAGTGAATAGGCCCAAACGACTGTTTAGCAAAAACACAGGTCTCTGCTAAATCGCAAGATGACGTATAGGGGCTGACGCCTGCCCGGTGCTGGAAGGTTAAGGGGATGGGTTAGCGCAAGCGAAGCTTTGAACCGAAGCCCCAGTAAACGGCGGCCGTAACTATAACGGTCCTAAGGTAGCGAAATTCCTTGTCGGGTAAGTTCCGACCCGCACGAAAGGCGTAACGATTTGGGCACTGTCTCAACGAGAGACCCGGTGAAATCATAGTACCTGTGAAGATGCAGGTTACCCGCGACAGGACGGAAAGACCCCATGGAGCTTTACTACAGCCTGATATTGAGGCTTTGTGCATGATGTACAGGATAGGCGGGAGACGTCGAGACCGGAGCGCCAGCTTCGGAGGAGTCACCCTTGGGATACCGCCCTTCATGCATAGAGTCTCTAACTCGCAGCCGTCATCCGGCTGGAGGACCGTGTCAGGCGGGTAGTTTGACTGGGGCGGTCGCCTCCTAAACAGTAACGGAGGCGCCCAAAGGTTCCCTCAGAATGGTTGGAAATCATTCGTAGAGCGCAAAGGCAGAAGGGAGCTTGACTGCGAGACCTACAAGTCGAGCAGGGACGAAAGTCGGGCTTAGTGATCCGGTGGTTCCGCATGGAAGGGCCATCGCTCAACGGATAAAAGCTACCCTGGGGATAACAGGCTGATCTCCCCCAAGAGTCCACATCGACGGGGAGGTTTGGCACCTCGATGTCGGCTCATCGCATCCTGGGGCTGGAGTAGGTCCCAAGGGTTGGGCTGTTCGCCCATTAAAGCGGTACGCGAGCTGGGTTCAGAACGTCGTGAGACAGTTCGGTCCCTATCCGTCGTGGGCGCAGGAAATTTGAGGAGAGCTGTCCTTAGTACGAGAGGACCGGGATGGACGCACCGCTGGTGTACCAGTTGTTCCGCCAGGAGCATCGCTGGGTAGCTACGTGCGGACGGGATAAATGCTGAAAGCATCTAAGCATGAAGCCCCCTCCAAGATGAGATTTCCCTTTGAGTAATCAAGAAAGACCCCTCAGAGACGATGAGGTAGATAGGTCACGGGTGGAAGCATGGCGACATGCGGAGCTGAGTGATACTAATCGGTCGAGGCCTTGTTCTAGCAGATGCATTGTTGATGACTTCAGTTTTGAGGGCGCGAGCCCGTCGTCTGGTGACGATAGCCAAGTGGTCACACCCGTTCCCATGCCGAACACGGAAGTTAAGCACTTGAACGCCGAAAGTAGTTGGGGGCTTCCCCCTGTGAGGATAGGACGTTGCCAGGCCAGTAAAAGACCGATCTGCATTTTGCAGGTCGGTCTTTTTGTGTACCCTAAAAAGCTAAATGTTTGCATTTCACTTTTAAGATGATTACTATTAAATCAAACAATAGTCAAAGATGGTCAGAGAGGTGGTGCCCATGCAAAACATCACAGATATCATCGAAGCCTATTTAAAGCAGATTTTACATGATGAGAAAAAAATCGAAATCAAACGCCAGGAAATTGCAGAACGATTTGATTGTGTACCCTCACAAATCAATTATGTCATCAACACGCGTTTCACGATTGAAAAAGGTTACTTTGTCGAGAGTAAACGTGGTGGCGGTGGGTATATCCGCATTCAAAAGATTGTCATTTTAGATAGTCATGATCTGTTAGACGAAATTAGTCGGTGGGTTGGAAACGATTTGACCGAACAAGCGGCAGAAGACTATCTAGTTCGTTTAATCAATGAGCAACTTTTGACACGACGGGAAGCGATTTTGATTCAATCGTTGCTACAGAAGGAAAGTCTACCAATGGCACTTGAAGATCAACGTCGGATGCGGGCTCATTTGATGCAAACCGTCTTGCAAACCATTAAACGACTGTGACACGGGAGGAATGTGTATGCGTTGTCAGCGGTGTGGTGAACGGGAAGCTGTCGTCCGTGTCAAACTTCCACAAGATCAAGAAGGAACCGAACAAATCCTTTGTTCGGTTTGTGTAAAAGAATTGGCAAAAGCCTATCAAGAAACCGCTTGTCCTTCATGTGGGATGACACGTCAACAACTTTTACATTTACGAAAAGTTGGTTGTGCAACATGCTATTCGTTTTTTAAAGAAGAAGTCGACGGGATGATTCGTCAGTTTCAACACGGTCATACGAAACATTACGGTTCACGTCCTGAAGAAGAGTCGGTCGAAAAACGTTTGGTCCAGCAGTTGAGTCGACTCAGGGAACAGTTGAATCGGAAAATCTTATCGGAAGACTATGAAGAAGCAGAAATCATCAAACAACAAATTGTAAATGTGGAGGAGGATTTGCGCCATGTTTGAAGAACTCTTGACGCAACCTCTCAGTCAAAAAATGGATCAGCAGGCACCTTACGATGATATTGTCGTTTCAACCAGAATTCGGTTAGCACGTAATGTAGCCCACTATCCATTTTCGACAAGAATGACAGAAGATCAGGCAAATGCGTTAATCAATGAAACTGAGCGTCAACTATCGGGGTTGAAAGGTTTTCAATTTGGACGGGTTGACCAAGTCGATGCTTTAACCCGGACTGCTTTAGTAGAAAAGCATTTAATTAGTCCGGCGCTGGCGACACATCCACGGACTGGACTTTTTATAAGTGAAGATGAACAGATCAGTGTCATGGTCAATGAAGAGGATCATTTCCGCATTCAAACGCTTTTACCGGGTTTACAGCTGGAAGAAGCATTTCGGGTTGCGAAGCAGGTCGATCGTTTAATCAGTGAACGCTTTAAGATTGCTTTTGATGATACGCTTGGTTATTTGACGACCTGTCCGAGCAACGTCGGAACAGGTCTGCGGGCTTCAGTCATGTTGCATTTACCGGGACTTGTCCTGACGAATCAAATCCAAGGGTACATTAAACACTTGCGGCAGCTCGGTTTTGCGATTCGTGGGCGTTACGGTGAAGGAAGCGATGCTTCCGGCCGGATGTTCCAATTGTCGAACCAACGGACGCTTGGTGCCAGTGAAGACATGTTGATTACGGATTATCAATTTGCCGTTGAAGCATTAATTGAAGCAGAACAAGCAGCAAGAAAAGGATTATTGGAGACGTATCAAGAAGAACTAGAAGACCGGCTTTACCGGTCATCCGGAATTTTACGATCGGCCCGACTGATTACGGCCCGTGAAGCAACGGAACGTTTATCCGATGTCCGGTTAGCGGACAGTCTCGGTTTGGAGGTCGAACTTCCGCCGAACTTGTTCCATCATTTGCTTGTATCGCTACAAACAGGTTTTCTACAAAAGCATTTCGGGAAACAATTAACATCAAGAGAACGGGACATCGAGCGAGCGACCATCATTCGTCAGATGTTAACCGAACAGACAAACAGGGATCACACACAAGGAGGTTTTGCGTAATGATGTTTGGACGATTCACAGAACGTGCTCAACGCGTACTCGCACTTGCTCAAGAAGAAGCGGTACGTCTTGGTCACCATAATATCGGAACAGAACACATTTTACTCGGACTTGTACGTGAAGGAGACGGGATTGCGGCGAAAGCCTTAACAGCACTCGGACTCAGTTCAGATAAGATTCAAATGGAAGTTGAAGCTTTAATCGGTCGCGGTCAAGACGGTGCGACAACGATTCACTATACACCACGTGCCAAAAAAGTCATCGAGCTTTCGATGGATGAGGCCCGTAAACTCGGTCATTCGTATGTCGGAACAGAACACCTTCTACTTGGTTTGATCCGTGAAGGAGAAGGCGTGGCAGCACGTGTATTAAACAACCTTGGCATCAGCCTCTCGAAAGCACGTCAGCAAGTACTTCAATTGCTTGGCAACAGCGAAACGACAGCGAATGCGTCACAAGCAGGATCTGGCGTCGCAACACCGACACTTGATGGTCTGGCACGCGACTTAACGCAACAAGCACGGGAAACACGTCTTGATCCGGTCATCGGTCGTTCAAAAGAAATTCAACGTGTCATTGAAGTCTTAAGCCGCCGGACGAAAAACAACCCGGTCTTGATCGGAGAACCCGGTGTCGGTAAAACAGCCGTCGTTGAAGGTCTTGCCCAACAAATCATCAATAATGAAGTGCCGGAGACATTACGGAATAAACGTGTCATGGTTCTCGATATGGGGACACTCGTCGCTGGAACAAAATACCGTGGTGAGTTCGAAGACCGTTTGAAAAAAGTCATGGATGAGATTCGTCAGGCTGGAAACATCATTCTCTTCATCGATGAATTGCACACATTGATTGGTGCCGGTGGAGCAGAAGGTGCAATCGATGCTTCGAATATCTTGAAGCCGTCACTTGCCCGCGGAGAACTCCAGTGTATCGGAGCGACAACACTCGATGAGTACCGGAAATACATCGAAAAAGATGCGGCACTCGAACGTCGTTTCCAACCGATTCAAGTAGCTGAACCGACAACGGATGAAGCGACACAAATCTTGTTCGGTCTGCGTGACCGTTATGAAGCGCACCACCGTGTGACAATCACGGATGAAGCGATCCAAGAAGCCGTTACACTCTCGGACCGTTACATTTCAGATCGTTTCCTACCGGATAAAGCAATCGACTTGATTGACGAAGCGGCTTCAAAAGTCCGTTTACGTTCTTATACAGCACCACCGAACTTAAAAGAAGTCGAAGCGAAGCTTGAAGGTATTCGCAAAGATAAAGATGAAGCCGTTCAAAGCCAGGAATTCGAAAAAGCAGCCAGTCTCCGTGATACAGAACAAAAATTACGAGATGAATTGGAACGCTTAAAAGAAGAATGGCAGAACAAGCAAGGCAACGAGAAACTGGAAGTGACAAAAGACGATATCGCCCAAGTCGTCGCCAACTGGACAGGTGTTCCGGTCACGAAGATCGCGGAAGAAGAGACAGATCGTCTGCTTCGCCTCGAAGAAATTCTTCATGGACGTGTCATCGGTCAAAACGAAGCCGTTAAATCGATTTCAAAAGCCATCCGTCGTGCACGTGCCGGCTTAAAAGATCCGAAACGTCCGATTGGTTCATTCATCTTCCTTGGACCAACCGGTGTCGGTAAAACGGAACTTGCCCGGGCTGTCGCAGAAGCGATGTTCGGTGACGAAGATGCGATCATCCGGATCGATATGTCCGAGTACATGGAGAAACATGCGACAAGTCGCCTTGTCGGTTCTCCTCCGGGATACGTCGGATATGAAGAAGGCGGTCAGTTAACTGAGAAAGTACGCCGGAAACCATATTCCGTCATCCTGCTTGATGAAATCGAGAAAGCACACCCTGAAGTCTTCAACATCTTACTTCAAGTGCTTGACGACGGTCGCTTAACGGATTCAAAAGGTCGGACTGTCGACTTCCGTAATACAATCATCGTCATGACGTCAAACGTCGGAGCAAGTGCTCTTAAACGCAATAAATATGTTGGTTTTGCGGTCTCCGATGATACGGATCGTGAGTACAAAGACATGAAGGGTAAAGTTATGGAAGAGTTGAAACGCGCCTTCCGTCCTGAATTCTTGAACCGGATTGACGAAACAATCGTCTTCCACTCACTTGAGAAGAAACACATCGAAGAAATCGTAAAACTCATGGCGAAAACGCTTGAGAAACGCCTTGCAGAACAACAGGTTCATTTCGAGTTGACGCCGGCTGCGCTCTCGAAAATCGCGGATATCGGATATGATCCGGAATACGGAGCCCGTCCAATCCGTCGGGCCCTTCAACGGGAAGCAGAAGACCGCTTGTCAGAAGCATTGCTCGCAGGCGATATTCAAAAAGGTGAGCGGGTGGCACTTGATGTCGAAGATGGTGAATTCATCGTCCGCCGTCATCAAGCTGAACCAGCAACGACCGAATAATTGATCAACAGGGTCCAGCTTTCGCAAGTATGAGGCGAAAGCTGGATTTTTTTCTTGATAAAAAGAAAGGATGAATCGCTTGGCTAAAATAAAGACGAAATTTGTCTGCCAGAGTTGTGGAACGGAATCTCCGAAATGGATGGGCCGTTGCTCCGGCTGTGGCGAATGGAACACGATGGTTGAAGAAGTCGTTGAAGAGAAAAAAGCACGGCGGGGTTCCGCTTTTGTGCATACGACGACTAAACAATTAAAACCGGAACGTTTATCGAATATCCTGTCCCAGGAGGAAAGTCGTGTCTTCACCGGCAGCGGTGAATTTGACCGGGTCCTCGGTGGTGGAATCGTCCCCGGTTCAATGGTCCTTGTCGGAGGAGACCCGGGAATCGGGAAGTCGACGATTTTACTTCAGACGAGCGCACGTCTCGCCGCACGCGGGGAGAAGGTTCTGTATATATCGGGTGAGGAATCGCTTAAGCAAACGAAATTACGGGCGGAACGACTCGGGTTACCGACGCAGGATCTGTTTGTCTTAAGTGAGACGGATATGAATATGATTGAGCGTGTCGTCGATGAAGAAAACCCGGCCTTTTTGATCATCGATTCGATTCAAACCGTCTATATTGATGAAATCCAATCAGCTCCGGGTAGTGTGACGCAAGTCCGGGAATGTACGGCGATGCTGATGAAAATCGCCAAAAGTCGTGGAATCGCCATCTTCATCGTCGGTCACGTGACGAAACAAGGATCGATTGCCGGACCTCGTCTGCTTGAGCATATGGTGGATGCCGTTTTGTACTTCGAAGGAGAGCGCCATCACACGTTCCGGATTTTGCGGGCTGTTAAAAACCGATTCGGTTCGACGAATGAAATCGGGATTTTTGAAATGCGCGAATCGGGTCTTGAAGAAGTCTTGAATCCGTCGGAGATTTTCCTCGAAGAACGGACGTCCGGTGTATCCGGTTCAACAATTGTCGCTTCGATGGAAGGGACGCGGACGGTATTGGTGGAACTGCAAGCCTTGATTTCGCCGACCTCGTTCGGGAACCCGCGTCGCATGGCAACGGGGATCGATCAAAATAAAGTCGCGTTACTGATGGCTGTTTTGGAAAAACGATCGGGCTTGTTGCTGCAGACACAAGATGCCTATCTCAAGGCAGCGGGTGGCGTCAAACTCGATGAACCAGCAATCGATTTAGCGATTTGTGTGGCGGTCGCTTCGAGTTTCCGCGATAAGCCGACACGACCGACGGATGTTGTTATCGGTGAAGTCGGATTGACCGGTGAAGTCCGACGCGTCTCACGGATTGAACAGCGTGTCGCGGAAGCGGCGAAGCTTGGCTTCACACGTGCGATCATTCCGAAGAACAACCTCGGTGGATGGACGTATCCGCCCGGCATCACGGTCATCGGCGTCGAAAGTGTCGATGAAGCATTGCGGGAAACAATTCCGTTTTAAGCGGTTTCAACTACGGCAAAAGATGGGGAAGATGTAACAGACATGTAAACAGTTTCCCCATCCTAAGGCGTAGGTGATTCAAATAAATACATGTTACAATGAACTTAAAATAATAAAAGGAGGTGGGAAGATTGAAAATCGTCATCAGGATCTTTTTTGCGTTATTAGGTCTTGCGCTTGGTATCTTGTTGCTTCCTCAATTATTTCAACTGATTGAAGCAGCGACGAAGATGGCTTTCCCGGAATGGTTGATGACCACATACGTAACAGGAACGATTGGTGCACTCATATTTTTATTAATTGGATTATTCATTACGGATTCTGTGATTCGACTTCTCCGGTTTTTAGAAGAAAAGTTAGTGAAAGCACCGGTCGCCGATTTATTTTTCGGCACATTCGGCTTATTGGTTGGCCTTGTCATGGCTTTTCTTGTCAGTATGCTGATTGAACTGGTCGGTATTCCATTACTCAGTAATGTGTTGACTGTGATTGTCGCAGTTTTGTTCGGATACCTCGGATTTACGGTCGGGTACCGGAAACGTCACGAACTGACGAAAGTCTTCTTGCGTAACAGTAACAATCAGTCGGAGAAAAAAGCGGCTGAGCCCGTCGTTGTCGCAAAGTCGAACAGTAAAGTCCTGGATACGAGTGTCATCATCGATGGCCGGATTACCGATATCGCGAAAACCGGATTCGTCGAAGGCAAACTGATTGTCCCGCAATTCGTAATCGGCGAGTTGCAGTATATTGCGGATTCATCGGATACGTTGAAGCGAAACCGTGGTCGCCGCGGGCTTGATGTTCTTAAAGAACTCCAATCGATTCCCGGCATGGAAGTCGAGATTTATGACGGAGACTTTGAGGATGTTCCGGAAGTCGACATCAAGTTGATTAAACTGGCTGAGCTGATGAAAGGCATCGTCGTCACGAACGACTACAACTTAAATAAAGTCTGCGAAGTGCGGAACGTACCGGTCTTGAACATCAATGATTTGGCGAACGCCGTCAAACAGGTCGTCATTCCCGGTGAAGAGATGACAGTCCTTGTGATTAAAGAAGGAAAAGAACAAAAACAAGGAATTGCGTATCTGGAGGATGGCACGATGGTCGTCGTCGAAGAAGGAAAACACTTGATTTCAAAAACGGTTGGTGTTGTCGTGACCAGTGTGTTACAGACGTCTGCCGGACGAATGATTTTTGCGAAACCACAAGAAAAATAACCAGCGGACTGCCAAATCTATTTTGGCAGTCTTTACTTATGAGAAAAGAGGGAACTACATGAAAGAGCACACATACCGGATCGTCATTCCGGCTGCCGGCGCAGGGAAACGGATGGGGGCCGATCGGAACAAGTTGATGCTGACGTTACGAAATCGTTCCATCATCGAGTGGACACTTGACGTTTTTGAGCAGGATCCGGCTTGTCTTGAAATCATTCTCGCGATCAATCCAGCCGAGCAGTCCTGGTTCGAAGGCATTACAACACCCTATAAGACACCAATCCGTCTTGTCCCGGGCGGACGTGAACGCCAGGAAAGCGTCCAGCGTGGTCTGGAAGCGTTGACGGAGCCCGGAATCGTGTTGATTCATGACGGGGCACGACCATTCGTGACGATTGCATCGATTCAGCAGGTCGTCGAAGCAGCGGAACGGACCGGCGCTGCAATTTTAGGTGTACCGATTAAGGATACCGTCAAACGGATTGACGGCGACACGATTGTCGAGACGGTTCCTCGGGAGCAATTAATGGCTGCTCAAACACCGCAAGCCTTTAAGCTAGAGACGATCCGAAGCATCCATGCCAAAGCGGCAACGGAATTTTTAGGTACGGATGACGCAAGTTTGATAGAATGGGACGGAGGAACGGTGACTTGGGTTACCGGACAATACGAGAACATTAAAGTGACGACACCGGACGATTTATTGTTTGGAGAAGCTATTTTAACGAAACGGGGGAAATGATGATGATTCGAATTGGACAAGGATTTGATGTACATGCCTTTGCAGAGGATCGCAAACTGATTTTAGGTGGAATCGAGATTCCGCATACGAAGGGATTACTCGGGCACTCAGATGCCGACGTCTTGTTACATACGATTGCGGACGCGGCACTCGGTGCCATCGCAGCCGGGGATATCGGGAAACACTTCCCCGATACGGATCCGGAATTTAAAGATGCTGATTCGGCAAAGTTGTTACAACACGTCTATGCTTTAGTCAAAGCACAAGGCTATGAGCTGGGGAATTTAGATGCGACCGTCATTGCACAAGCACCGAAGTTACGTCCTTACATCGATACGATGCGGGCACGGATCGCGGAGCTGCTGGAAGCGGATATCGAACAGATCAACGTCAAGGCTACGACGACGGAATGGCTCGGCTTTACGGGACGTGAAGAAGGAATCGCATGTCAGGCTGTGATTTTGCTGAAACGAATCGAAGAATAAGGTATACTAGGTAAGCGAATTTTAGACTAAAGGAGTGGATCGGTAATGGCAGAAGTACGTGTACGTTATGCACCAAGTCCAACGGGACACCTTCATATTGGGAATGCACGAACAGCATTATTTAACTACCTGTTTGCACGACATGCAGGCGGCAAGATGATTTTACGGATTGAGGATACGGATCAGAAACGAAACATCGACGGTGGTGTGGAAAGTCAGATGAAGTACCTCGAATGGCTCGGCATCGACTGGGATGAAGGTCCAGGTCGCGGCGGCGAGTACGGTCCTTATTTCCAAATGGAGCGACTCGATCTATACAAAAAGTATACCGACGAGTTACTTGAAAAAGGATTGGCTTACCGGTGCTACATGACATCGGAAGAGCTTGAAGCAGAACGGGAAGCACAAATTGCCCGCGGCGAAGCACCACGTTACTCAGGTGCTCACCGGAACTTGACGCAGGAACAGGAAGAAGCGTTCGTGGCTGAAGGTCGGACACCGTCGATTCGAATCCGTGTACCGGAAAGCGTCACCTACACATGGAACGATATCGTCAAAGAAGATGTTTCGTTCGAATCCAAAGACTTCGGCGACTGGGTCATCGTCAAAAAAGACGGCATCCCGACGTATAACTTTGCGGTTGTCGTGGATGACCACCTGATGGCGATCAGCCACGTCCTTCGCGGAGACGACCATATCTCGAACACACCGAAGCAGATGATGATTTACGATGCGTTCGGCTGGGAGTATCCAACGTTCGGTCACATGACGCTCATCGTCAACGAAGAACACAAAAAGCTGTCGAAACGTGATCAGTCGATCATTCAATACATCGAGCAGTATAAAGATCTCGGTTACTTACCGGAAGCGTTACTCAACTTCGTGACGTTGCTTGGCTGGTCACCGGTCGGCGAACAGGAAATTTTCACGAAAGAAGAGTTCATCGAGATTTTCGATGCATCCCGTCTTTCGAAAAGTCCGGCTGTCTTTGATCAACAAAAACTGGCCTGGATCAATGGTCAATACATGAAACACCAATCGTTCGAAGAAGTATTCGAAGCAAGTCTGCCGTTCCTGCAGGACGCGGGACGCGTTTCAAGCGAACCGACGGAAGAAGAGCTTGTCTGGGCACAAAACCTGGTCGGATTATACCGGGAACAGATGACGCACGGTGCGGAAATCGTCGAGCTTTCAGAGATGTTCTTTGAGGATGAACTGGTGTATGATGAAGAAGCAAACACTGTCTTGGCAGGAGAAACTGTTCCTGCTGTCTTAAGTGAATTCGCAAGCCAATTGCGGACACTTGAAGAATGGACACCGGAAGCGATCAAAGGGGCGATCAAAGCCACTCAAAAAGCAACCGGACAAAAAGGAAAAAATCTGTTCATGCCAATCCGTGTCGCAACGACCGGACAAACACACGGACCAGAGCTTCCGAACACGATTCAATTATTAGGAAAAGATCGCGTACTTGCGCGTCTGGACGCATAAAATAAAGCGTAGATGAGGAAAGTAGGAACGATGTCCGTTGTACAGAGACGAGCTTGAGTGGTGAGAAAGCTTGAACGGACGCGCTCTCGAAATGCCCCTCTGAGTGCTACCCGAAATCAGTGAGAGTAGGCGTAGACGTATCTCCGGCGTTAACGGACCGGAGAGGGATGATTCGTTCATCCAAACAGAGTGGGACCGCGCTGATTGGCGTCTCTGTGCAGCGATGCACGGAGGCGCTTTTTCTTATGGAGAGGAGAACAAACATGACACGGATGCGTGAAGATATCCGCAATGTATTTAAACAGGATCCGGCAGCCCGGAGTACGATAGAAGTCGTCTTGACTTATCCGGGGTTACACGCTGTCTGGATGCACCGGTTAGCCCACCGTATGTGGAAAATGAATCTGCATCTCGCCGCCCGAATGCTATCGCAATTCAGTCGGTTCCTGACAGGAATCGAAATTCATCCCGGTGCGACGATCGGACGTCGTTTCTTCATTGATCACGGTATGGGCGTCGTCATCGGCGAAACAGCGATTATCGGCGACGATGTCACGTTGTTCCAAGGTGTGACACTCGGGGGAACAGGGAAAGAAACGGGCAAACGGCATCCGACACTCGGAAATGGTGTCCTCGTATCCGCCGGAGCACGCGTACTCGGTGATATCACGATTGGTGATTCGTCGAAGATTGGTGCAAGCTCCGTCGTTTTAAAAGACGTACCGTCCAATGCGACCGTTGTCGGTATTCCCGGACGTGTCGTGATACAGGACGGTATCAAGGTCGATGCACCGCTTGATCATCAATTACCCGATCCGGTTCGTGAATGCCAGGAACGGGTTGAACTGGAACTTGAACAATTAAAATATGAGATTGAACGAATAAAAGGAGGACACCGCCATGATACAACTTTACAACAGCATGACCGGAAAAAAGGAACCGTTTAAACCGCTTGAAGAAGGAAAGGTCAAGATGTACGTCTGTGGACCGACTGTCTATAACTACATCCATATCGGAAATGCCCGTCCGGCCATCGTCTTCGATACAGTCCGCCGCTACTTTACGTACCGGGGCTACGACGTCAAGTATGTCTCGAACTTCACGGATGTTGACGATAAAATCATCCGGACAGCAAATGAGCTCGGAGAAGATTACCACGCACTGACAAAACGATTCATCGAAGCCTATCACGCGGATACAGGGGCGTTAAATGTCCAAAAAGCGGATATTCATCCGCTCGTCACGGAAACGATGGACGATATCATCGCCTTCATCGAAGTACTCGTCAAAAAAGGAAATGCTTACGCGTCAAGCGGAGATGTGTACTTCCGGACACGCAGCTTTAAAGATTACGGTCAATTGAGCCAACAGTCGATTGACGAACTCCGTTCAGGGGCCCGGATTGAGGTCGGTGAGAAAAAAGAAGATCCGCTTGATTTCGTCTTATGGAAAGCGGCAAAACCGGGTGAACCGGCATGGACGAGTCCATGGGGAGAAGGACGTCCCGGTTGGCACATCGAGTGCTCGGCGATGGCGAAAAAATATCTCGGAGATACGATTGATATTCATGCCGGCGGACAGGATCTTAAATTCCCGCACCATGAAAACGAGATTGCCCAATCGGAAGCCTGCAATTCCCAAAAGTTTGCGAACTACTGGATGCATAACGGATTCCTTAACATCGAAAATGAAAAGATGTCCAAATCACTCGGTAACTTCCTGACGGTCCACGAAGCGATTCAAGCAGTCGATCCGATGGTCTTGCGTTTCTTCATGCTGTCGGTCCAGTACCGTCATCCAATCAACTACAGCCGTGACCTGATTGATCAGGCGGCAAACGGGTTGGCACGAATCCGCGAATCGGTCGCAAACGTTGAACATCGTCTGACGATGACAGCTGACCTCGGAACGGCAACAGAAAAATGGTTGAACCGGATTGAAGAAATCAAACAGCATTTCGTCACATCGATGGATGATGATTTCAATACGGCAAATGCCGTGACTGATCTGTTTGACCTGTCGAAGGAAGCGAACCTCTATCTTGGGGAAGATCAAGTTGCAAAAGAAGTCCTGGAACGTTTCTTGGCAGTCTTCCAAGAATTGTCGACGGTTCTCGGTGTGACCCTGACGATTGAAAAAGGGTTGCTCGACGAAGAAGTGGAACAGCTGATCCGTGATCGTGACACAGCACGAAAAGAACGCGACTTCGCCCGGGCGGATGCAATCCGTGATCAATTGCGCGACCAAGGCATCTTGCTTGAGGATACAGCACAAGGGATGCGGTGGAAGCGCGGATGAAGAACTACAAACAATTAAATGCACTGGCACTCGCTTACATGGGCGATGTCGTCTACGAAATGCATGTCCGGGAACGGTTGCTTGAAAAGGGGTTCGTCAAACCGGGTGAGCTGCATCAGGCAGCCATCCGGTATGTCCGTGCCCAGGCCCAAGCGTTCGTCGTGACCCACTGGTTAAATGAAAATACGTTAACAGAAGAAGAGCAAGCCGTCGTCCGGCGCGGGAAGAACGCCAAATCCGGTTCTGTCCCGAAAAGTACGGACGTTCATACGTACCGTTATGCTACGGCGTTTGAGGCATTGCTTGGATATATCTATCTTGCAGAAGGAGGGGATCGTCTTGAAGAACTCATCGGACAAGCGTTCGAATTACTCGAAGCCGAAGCAACGGACGGAAAATAAATCGTTCCAGCCGGCACGAAAACAAAAAGATAAGCCGCATAGCGAAAAGCCGAAACAGAAGAAGGTTGAAACCAAACAGGAAGAGGTCGTGATTGAACCGCTCGCGGAAGGACAAGACTTCCTGTACGGACGGAACCCTGTTCTCGAAGCATTGCGGTCAGGTCGGGAGATGAACAAGCTCTTCATTCAGGAAGGACAGCAGAAAGGACCACTTGCCGTCATCCATGCGATGGCGAAAGAGGCAGGAGTCCAGACACAGATCGTTCCACGTTCCAAATTACATGGTCTGACGGGAAGTGACAACCACCAGGGTGTCGTCGCGGCCGTCGCGGCTTACGAGTATGCAGAACTCGATGATATTTTTGCTCTTGCAGAAAAGAAAGACGAGACGCCATTGATGATTTTACTCGATGAACTCGAAGACCCGCATAATCTCGGATCGATTCTCCGGACGGCAGATGCTGTCGGGGCCCACGGAATCATCATTCCGAAACGCCGGTCTGTCGGATTGACGCAAGTCGTCGCGAAAGCTTCGACAGGGGCCATCGAGCACATCCCGGTCGTGCGTGTCACGAACCTGACACGGACGATGGAAGATTTAAAGAAAAAAGGAATCTGGTTCGTCGGAACGGATGCCCGCGAGAGTGATGACTACCGGACGCTCGACGGAACGATGCCGCTTGGAATCGTCATCGGTAGCGAAGGAAAAGGCATGAGTCGGCTTGTCCGCGAAAAATGCGATTTCCTCGTCCATCTCCCGATGGCAGGACACGTCACGTCACTCAACGCATCCGTTGCCGCCTCATTGTTGTTATATGAGGTCTACCGGACAAGAAAGCCGTATTCGCGATGAAATACGACCGTCTGATCGTTGATGGCTACAATATCATTGGCGCATGGCCGGAGTTCCGGACATTGCGGGAGCAGGATTTTGAATTAGCACGGGAACGATTGGTCGATGCGATGGCCGAGTACCAAGCCGTGACGGGAATCAGTGTGACGATCGTCTTTGATGCCTATCTGCAACCGGGACGGGAATCCCGAATTAAGAAAAGCGGTATCGAAGTCATTTACACACGGGAAAACGAAACGGCGGATGAATGGATTGAAAAAACAGCAGCGGAATGGTTACAGGATATCCGGGTTAAACTGACGGTCGCAACAAACGATTTCACCGAACAATGGGTCATCTTCACACTCGGTGCCTTACGGGTTTCAGCACAGGAACTGCGCCGGGACTGGAAGGCGGCGGTCGCCGTGATCCGCGGACAGACCATTACGTCAAAAACGAGTCAAAAACCACGTTCGACAATCGATATGCCGGCTGATGTCATTGAACGGCTCGAAGAAATCCGGCGGCGCAAAAATTCAGATTCATGATGAAAACGGAAAAGCGGATTCACGATGCAGTCGTGGAATCCGCTTTTTTTGATCCGGGTGCGTGAGGTGTTCCGGTCATTCCGGGAACAAAAAAGAGGTCATGCCAATTTTCATTGTCGCAGGGCAGGAAATTATTGTATAATTAGAAACAATCGATTAGTTTGTTAGAGAAGCTTGGAGGGATGACGGATGAGTTTGGTTTCGTTCGACCAGTTTGAGTGCATGACCGATGAGGCGCTTGTGGAACAGGCGAAGGTATTTGACAACAGTGATGCGCTCGAATTTCTGATCGAGCGGTATCGGAACTTTGTGCGTGCAAAAGCACGGTCTTACTTTTTGATCGGAGCGGACCGCGAAGATATCATCCAAGAAGGCATGATTGGTCTGTATAAGGCAGTCCGGGATTATCGGACGGATAAGCTGGCTTCCTTTAAAGGGTTTGCTGAACTGTGTATTACCCGGCAGATGATTACGGCGATTAAAACCGCAACACGTCAAAAACATATCCCGCTTAATTCATACATTTCGCTTGATAAACCGATTTACGATGATGAGTCGGAACGGACGTTGCTCGATATCATTACATCGACCGCCCCGTCGGATCCGCAAGTGTTGATCGTCAACCGGGAAGAGTATGCGGATATCGAAAGCAAGATGGATGAGATTCTCAGTGATCTGGAACGCAAGGTGCTTGCGCTTTATCTCGACGGAAGAACCTATCAAGAAATTTCCGACGATCTCGATCGTCATGTCAAGTCCATCGATAATGCCCTTCAACGCGTAAAGAAAAAGCTGGAACGGTATCTCGAAGCGCGAAAACTGACGGTCTGATCGAGAGGTGGATTGACCCCGTTATCCGGGTGTGCTACTGTATAAATAGCGCCTTACTAGCGAGACGCCGCTCATAGGCGTTTTTTTTTACGCTCTTTTTTGGAGAGAGGGTTCTCTTCTTGAAGAGAAGGAGTGGCAAAGAAGGAGGTCGTTTGAGATGGCGAAGAAAGTAGGCCTTGCTTGTGATATTTGCGGTGCCCGCGACTACACGACGATGAAAAAAGAGGATGTCAGCATCCGCTTGGAACTGAAGAAGTTCTGTCGCCGCTGTAACGCGCATACGATTCATAAAGAAGCGAAATAAGGCTTCATCTGTCCCCATTTAATACATCCTGGAGGGAAAGTACGATGAAATTTTTGCGTGACGTATGGAATGAACTGAAAAAGACGAGCTGGCCAAAACGAAAAGAACTGACGAAGTATACACTGACCGTAATCGGTATGGTCATTTTTATGGGTGTCTTCATCTTCGGTGTCGATTCAGGGCTCAGCGCATTCATGAGTTGGTTGATTAAGTAAAAAGAAGAGGTGACGTACCATGGATAAGCAATGGTTTGTTGTCCAGACGTACTCTGGATTCGAAAATAACGTCAAGGCAAATCTTGAACGTCGGATTGAATCTATGAACATGGACGAGAAAATCTTCCGTGTACTCGTTCCAATCGAAACGGTACAGGAAGAAGTAACAAACAAAAAAGGTGAAACGAAAATCAAGGAACGTGAAATCAAGATCTTCCCGGGGTATGTCCTCGTCGAGATGGTCATGACGGATGATTCTTGGTATGTCGTCCGTAACACACCGAACGTCACGGGATTCCTCGGTTCGGTCGGCGGCGGTTCGAAACCGACACCACTTCTTCCTGAAGAAGCAGAAAACATTCTCGGATCAATGGGACTTGTCGACATGAAGAGTCGTTATGACTTTACAATGGGACAAATCGTACGGATCAAAGAAGGCGTCTTTGCAAACCTGGAAGGTACGATCGAAGAGCTTGAAACAGAAGCTGAAAAAATGAAAGTTTCTGTCGATATGTTCGGTCGTGAAACGAAAGTAGAGCTCGATTTCTCACAAGTTGAGAAGATTGACTAAGTTTCCTATTGCGAAACTTTTATTTTAATGGTACAATTTTTCCTGTTTGATGTTGTGCTTATTTCGGTAAATTACTCGTCGAATAGAATGAGTGGGAGGACGCGCAACGTCCAATTAAACCACATTAAAGAATTAAGGAGGTGTGTCTCGTGGCGAAGAAGGTTATGAAACTAGTTAAACTTCAAATTCCTGCGGGCAAAGCAAACCCAGCTCCACCAGTTGGACCGGCACTCGGTCAAGCAGGTGTGAACATCATGGGCTTCTGTAAAGAGTTCAACGCTCGTACACAAGACCAAGCCGGCTTGATTATTCCTGTAGTCATCACGGTTTTTGAAGATCGTTCATTTACGTTTATTACTAAAACTCCACCAGCAGCAGTTCTCTTGAAGAAAGCAGCTGGAATCGAGAGCGGTTCAGGCGAGCCTAACCGTAAGAAAGTAGCGACTGTCAAACGTGACAAAGTTCGCGAAATCGCTGAAACGAAAATGCCAGACCTCAACGCAGCATCTGTTGAAACAGCGATGTTGATGGTTGAAGGTACTGCACGTTCTATGGGTATCGTAATCGAAGACTGAGTCTTTTGATTGCAATGAACAACGATGAGGGTCGCAGGCGGATAGTTACTTGAAGCCTTGCTACCCTTTCATTATGTGGGAGGATTTTCCGCACAACCACAAAGGAGGAACCTAAAATGGGTAAGAAGTATAAAGAAGCTGCTAAACTTATCGATCGTACGGTTTCATACGAACTCGCTGAAGCTGTAGATTTGACTAAAAAGTCTGCAACTGCGAAATTCGATGAAACAATCGAACTTGCTGTTCGTCTCGGAGTCGATCCGAAGAAAGCAGATCAACAAATCCGTGGAGCAGTTGTATTGCCACACGGTACTGGTAAAACACAAAAAGTTCTCGTCTTTGCTAAAGGTGAGAAATTAAAAGAAGCGGAAGCTGCTGGAGCAGATTTCGCTGGTGATTCTGAGTACATCACTAAAATCCAACAAGGATGGTTCGACTTCGATGTTATCGTTGCGACACCTGACATGATGGGTGAAGTTGGTAAACTCGGCCGTGTTCTCGGACCTAAAGGCCTCATGCCTAACCCGAAAACAGGAACAGTTACATTTGACGTCACTAAAGCAATCAACGATATCAAAGCTGGTAAAGTTGAGTACCGTGTCGACAAATCTGGTAACATCCACGTTCCAGTCGGTAAAAAATCATTTGATGACGCTAAATTGGTTGAGAACATCAACACAGTCATCGAAACTCTCGTTAAAGTTAAACCAGCT
Organism: Exiguobacterium artemiae 255-15; assembly: GCF_000019905.1. Taxonomy (GTDB): domain Bacteria; phylum Bacillota; class Bacilli; order Exiguobacteriales; family Exiguobacteriaceae; genus Exiguobacterium_A; species Exiguobacterium_A artemiae. The sequence goes on from NC_010556.1 coordinate 110,100, forward strand.
ACTGCTAAAGGTGTTTACCTTAAGAACATCGCGATCGCTTCTACAATGGGTCCTGGTGTAAAAGTATCTGCAGTTGACTTCGCGAAATAATTTCGTCTAAAACGAACTTGACAACGTTCTAAGAACGCTGTTACAGTATAAAACGTTGATATATTCGACATACCGTAGACAGAAGGTGCTCATCGATTGAGCATAAACCCTTCCGAGGTGTTCTTGCTCAGAGAGCCTGTTTGTTCAGGTATCCTTTTTGACGATTACGCCTCCTCTGCCTGGCAGACGGAGGCTTTTTATTTGAAATCGAGCAGCCCCTCGCGCCGGTACATTCCATTTACCAGGAGGTGCAACAGAAATGGCAAACGAAAAAGTTATCGCTGTCAAAGCGGATCTCGTATCTGAGATCGCTGAGAAAATGCAAGCGAGCGCTGGAACAATCGTCGTCGACTACCGTGGTCTCACAGTAGACGAAGTAACAGAACTTCGTAAACAACTCCGCGAAGCGGGTGTTGAATTCAAAGTTTACAAAAACGGTCTCCTCCGCCGTGCTGCAGTTCAAAGCAATCTTGAAGGTCTTGACGAAGTATTTACAGGTCCTACTGCGATCGCCTTCAGCAATGAAGACGTTATCGCTCCAGCTAAGATCTTAAACAACTTCTCGAAAGACCACAAAGCTCTTGAGCTTAAAGGTGGTATCATCGAAGGCAAAGTCACTTCAGTAGAAGATGTCAAAGCCCTTGCGGAACTTCCATCACGCGAAGGTCTCCTTTCGATGCTTCTCAGCGTGCTTCAAGCGCCAATCCGTGGTCTTGCGGTGGCAACGAACGCAATTGCAGAGCAAAAAGAAGAACAATCTGCTTAATGTCCGCTTAGCGGGATAGGCAAACACACAATTTTTCACACCCCAACGTGGGTTAAAACAAAGGAGGAAAACCATAATGGCTTTCAACAAAGAGCAATTTATCGAAGACCTCAAGGGCATGACTGTTCTTGAACTTAACGAACTCGTAAAAACAATCGAAGAAGAATTCGGCGTATCAGCAGCAGCTCCAGTAGCAGCAGCAGGTGCAGGCGCAGCAGCAGCTGAAGAGCAAACTGAATTCGACGTAATCCTTACTAGCGCAGGTTCTGGTAAAATCAACGTCATCAAAGCAGTTCGCGAATTGACAGGCCTCGGTCTTAAAGAAGCGAAAGCACTCGTTGACGGAACTCCAGCTCCAGTTAAAGAAGGCGTTTCGAAAGAAGACGCTGACGCAATCAAAGCTAAGCTTGAAGAAGCTGGCGCAAGCGTAGAAGTTAAGTAATTTTCTTCTTCACGTAAAACAAAAGAAGCTCGCTTTGCGGGCTTCTTTTGTTTTCAACTTTAATATAGAGAGGGGAAGGAAACATGGCAGATCATTATTACACAAATGATCCCTCCTCGAAACGGGATCCAAAGTCGTGGGAATTCGTTTTACGTGGTGAAACGTTCCGCTTCACTTCGGATCATGGAGTGTTTTCAAAAGGCGGCGTTGATTTCGGTTCACGTCTACTGATTGAAGCCTTCACAGAGCCGGATGTATCGGGTGCTATCCTGGATGTCGGATGCGGATACGGTCCGATGGGGATTTCGCTTGCGAAAACGACCGGACGGGAAGCTGTTTTAGTAGATGTAAATGAGCGGGCCCTTGAGCTTGCGGCTGACAATGCACGTGCGAATGGTGTTTCCGTGACGACCGGTGTAAGTGACGGATATGCTGGCGTGGTTGGACAGACGTTTGCAGCGATCGTGACGAATCCACCGATTCGGGCGGGGAAGACGGTTGTTCACCGGATTTTACGGGAAGCGTATGACCATCTGGATGTCGGCGGCGCTTTATGGGTCGTCATTCAAAAGAAACAAGGCGGACCATCCGCGAAGAAGTTGATGGAAGAAGTATTCGGTTCATGTGAGACGGTTACCCGCGATAAAGGGTATTCAATATTTAAATCAATTCGGTCTTGACAAATCGAGTGATTTGTCGTTGACCTTGTCTAATGTCTATGATAGTATTATAAAATGCCATTGGAGTGATTTTTGGATAAGCAGTTTGAAGCAGCTGGCGTTCTCGACTACAGATGATTGAGTAGACAAGACGTCGCTTTTTTGCGCTTATCGGTCAAAAAATGGCTTCAATGTTCGATATTACACCCGTCCTTCTCAAGAAGAAGAACTGGGTCTGAGAGGTGAATCAGTTGACTGGTCAACTTGTTCAGTACGGTCGTCACCGTCAGAGAAGAAGCTATGCACGTATCAGCGAAGTTCTAGAACTTCCAAACCTTATTGAGATTCAAACGAATTCATACGAATGGTTCTTGCGGGAAGGTCTTCGTGAGATGTTTCATGATATCTCGCCGATTTCTGACTTTACGGGAAATCTCGTATTAGAATTCATCGACTACTCGCTCGGAGAGCCGAAGTATTCGATTGATGAATCAAAAGAGCGCGATGTGACCTATTCGGCACCACTACGCGTAAAAGTCCGTCTTCAAAACAAAGAGACGGGTGAATTGAAGGAACAAGAAGTATTTATGGGTGACTTCCCGCTTATGACGGAGTCGGGAACATTCATTATTAATGGTGCGGAACGAGTTATCGTTTCCCAGCTTGTTCGTTCGCCAAGTGTGTATTACAACAATAAGTTAGATAAAAACGGTAAACGTGGATTTTCGGCAACGGTCATCCCGAACCGTGGAGCATGGCTCGAACTTGAGACAGATGCGAAAGATATCGTATACGTCCGAATCGACCGCACGCGTAAGATTCCAGTAACGGTTCTTTTACGTGCTCTTGGTTTCGGTACGGATCAGGAAATCATCGATCTCCTTGGAGATGATGAGTACCTCCGTAACTCCCTTGAAAAAGATAATACAGAAACAACGGAAAAAGCCCTCATCGAGATTTATGAGCGTCTGCGTCCGGGAGAGCCACCGACTGTCGAAAATGCGAAAGCACTTCTCGTGTCACGGTTCTTTGACCCGAAACGTTATGATTTGGCAAACGTTGGTCGTTGTAAAATCAATAAGAAGCTTCATCTGAAGAATCGTCTGTTCGGGCAAAAACTGGCGGAAACGCTTGTCGATCCGGAAACAGGCGAAGTAATCGCAGAAGAAGGAACAGTTCTTGACCGTCGTATGCTCGACAAAGTCTTGCCATTCCTTGAAGGATCTGTCGGTTACATCGAAGCGACGCCAACTGGCGGAGTAACGCAAGGCGAAGCCTTCAACTTACAATCGATCAAGGTGTTCGCACCGGACGATGCTGAAGGTGAACGCATCATCAATATCATCGGTAACGGTAACATCGATCGTGACATCAAGCACATCACGCCTGCTGACATGATTGCTGCGATCAACTATTTCTTCAACTTGTTGCATGAAGTAGGAACGACAGACGATATCGACCACCTCGGTAACCGTCGTCTCCGTTCAGTCGGTGAATTGCTCCAAAACCAGTTCCGGATCGGGCTTTCCCGTATGGAGCGTGTCGTTAAGGAGCGAATGTCGATTCAAGACCAGAATGCGATCACGCCGCAGGCATTGATCAACATTCGTCCTGTTATCGCATCGATTAAAGAGTTCTTCGGTAGCTCGCAATTATCACAGTTCATGGACCAAACGAACCCGCTTGCTGAGTTGACGCACAAACGTCGTCTATCTGCACTCGGACCCGGTGGTCTTACACGTGAGCGCGCTGGCTTTGAAGTTCGAGATGTTCACTACTCGCACTATTCCCGTATGTGTCCAATCGAAACGCCGGAGGGTCCGAACATCGGGCTGATCAACTCACTGTCTTCGTTCGCGAAAGTCAATGAGTATGGTTTCATCGAAGCGCCATACCGTCGTGTCGATCCGGAAACGGGTGTCGTCACGAATGAAATTCACTACATGACGGCCGACGAAGAGGATCTCTACGTCGTCGCACAGGCAAACATGTTGTTGACGGAAGAGAAGACGTTCCAAGATACACACGTCTTGTCACGTTTCCGCGGACAAAACTTGTCTGTCGAACCAGCTCGTGTCGATTACATGGACGTTTCACCGAAACAGGTTGTTTCGGCAGCGACGGCATGTATCCCGTTCTTAGAGAACGATGACTCGAACCGTGCCCTCATGGGAGCGAACATGCAACGTCAGGCCGTACCTCTTCTTGATCCGGAATCACCAATCGTTGGTACCGGTATGGAGTACGTGTCTGCAAAAGACTCAGGGGCTGCCGTTGTTGCAAAACATTCAGGTATCGCTGAGCGTGTAACGGCACGTGAAATCCTTGTCCGTCGTACGACGGAAGTCGATGGCAACATCGTTCAAGGTGAGCTTGACCGCTACAAGATCCAAAAATTCATCCGTTCTAACCAAGGAACGTGCTATAACCAAAAACCAATCATCAAAGTAGGAGATCCTGTCGATAAAGGCGAGATCCTTGCAGATGGTCCATCGATGGACGGTGGGGAACTTGCGCTTGGTCGTAACGTACTCGTCGGTTTCATGACATGGGATGGTTACAACTACGAGGATGCTGTCATCATGAGCGAACGTCTCGTGAAAGACGACGTCTACACGTCGATCCACATTGAAGAGTATGAGTGTGAATCACGTGATACAAAACTCGGACCGGAAGAGATCACGCGTGACATTCCGAACGTCGGCGACGACGCCCTGAAAAACCTCGACGACCGCGGAATCATCCGTGTCGGTGCTGAAGTAAAAGACGGGGATATCCTAGTCGGTAAAGTTACACCTAAGGGCGTAACGGAATTGACGGCTGAAGAACGCCTGCTTCATGCAATCTTCGGTGAAAAAGCACGTGAAGTCCGTGATACGTCACTTCGTGTTCCACACGGCGGCGACGGCATCATCCTTGACGTGAAAATCTTCGATCGTGATAACGGCGACGAGCTGTCACCTGGTGTCAACCAGTTGATCCGTGCGTACATCGTTCAGAAGCGTAAGATTCACGAAGGAGATAAAATGGCTGGACGTCACGGTAACAAAGGTGTTATCTCACGTATCCTGCCAGAAGAAGACATGCCGTACATGCCAGACGGCACACCAATCGACATCATGTTGAACCCACTTGGTGTACCATCGCGGATGAACATCGGGCAGTTGCTCGAGCTTCACCTTGGTATGGCTGCACGCCAACTCGGAATCAAAGTCGCATCACCGGTATTCGATGGTGCACGTGAGGAAGATGTTTGGGCAACGATTGAAGAAGCCGGTATGGACCGCGACGCTAAAACGATCCTGTATGATGGACGTTCTGGTGAAGCCTTCGATAACCGCATCTCGGTTGGTGTCATGTATATGATCAAACTCGCCCACATGGTCGATGATAAACTTCACGCACGTTCGACGGGTCCTTACTCGCTCGTTACGCAGCAGCCGCTAGGTGGTAAAGCCCAGTTCGGTGGACAGCGTTTCGGTGAGATGGAAGTATGGGCACTTGAAGCATACGGTGCCGCTTATACGCTCCAAGAGATCCTGACAATTAAATCCGATGATACAATCGGTCGTGTTAAAGCATATGAAGCGATCGTTAAAGGCGAAAATGTACCACAACCGGGCGTGCCGGAATCGTTCCGAGTCCTCATTAAAGAGCTTCAATCCCTTGGTATGGATGTTAAGATGATGTCTGCCGAAGATGAAGAGATCGAAATGAAAGACGACGACGAGGACAACATCCCGAACGCGACTCCAGCACTCGAAGAAGTTCAAGCGCCTGTCGCACCAGTTGTTACTGAAGAGGAATAAGCGAAAGGGAGGTCCACCCCTTGGTAGATGTTAATAGATTTGAATATATGAAAATCGGCCTCGCTTCCCCTGAAAAGATCCGTTCGTGGTCTTTCGGGGAAGTGAAGAAGCCGGAAACGATCAACTATCGTACGCTCAAGCCAGAGAAAGACGGCTTGTTCTGTGAACGGATTTTTGGTCCGACCAAAGACTGGGAATGTTACTGCGGAAAATACAAACGGATCCGTTATAAAGGAATCATTTGTGACCGTTGTGGCGTTGAAGTAACGAAGTCGAAAGTCCGTCGTGAGCGCATGGGTCACATTGAACTTGCAGCACCGGTTTCGCACATCTGGTACTTTAAAGGAATCCCAAGTCGTATGGGTCTCGTCCTTGATATGTCACCGCGCGCACTCGAAGAGATCATCTACTTCGCGTCGTACGTCGTGACAGATCCGGGCGAATCGACACTCGAGAAAAAACAACTTCTTTCAGAAAAAGAGTACCGCGCTTACCGCGAGAAATTCGGTAGTTCGTTTACCGCTGAAATGGGTGCGGAAGCTGTTCGTAAATTGCTCCGTGACGTTGAACTCGAAAAAGAAGTAGCCGGTTTACGTGAAGATCTTCGAATGATTCAAGGACAACGTCGTACACGTGCGATCAAACGTCTTGAAGTCCTCGATGCTTTCCGTAACTCAGGCAACAACCCGGAGTGGATGGTTCTGGAAGTACTTCCTGTCATCCCGCCGGAACTCCGTCCGATGGTCCAGCTTGATGGTGGACGTTTCGCGACATCTGACTTAAACGACTTATACCGTCGTGTCATCAACCGTAACAACCGTCTCAAGCGTCTTCTTGACCTTGGCGCTCCGAACATCATCGTTCAGAACGAAAAACGGATGTTGCAAGAAGCGGTCGATGCCTTGATCGATAACGGTCGTCGCGGTCGTCCGGTTACTGGACCGGGTAACCGTCCATTGAAATCTCTTTCGCACATGCTGAAAGGGAAACAAGGACGTTTCCGTCAAAACTTACTCGGTAAACGAGTCGACTATTCTGGTCGTTCGGTTATCGTCGTTGGTCCAAACCTGAAGATGTATCAATGTGGTCTTCCGAAAGAAATGGCCCTTGAACTCTTCAAACCGTTTGTCATGAAAGAGCTTGTCTCACGTGGCATCGCACCGAACATCAAGAGTGCAAAACGGAAAATCGAACGTGTTCAACCTGAAATTTGGGACGTATTAGAAGAAGTCATCCGTGAGCACCCGGTTCTCTTGAACCGTGCCCCGACGCTTCACCGTCTCGGTATCCAGGCGTTCGAACCGACACTCGTCGAAGGTCGCGCGATTCGCCTTCACCCGCTCGTATGTACGGCTTACAACGCCGATTTCGATGGTGACCAAATGGCGGTTCACGTACCACTTTCAGCAGAAGCACAAGCAGAAGCACGTCTTCTCATGCTCGCTGCACAAAACATCTTGAACCCGAAAGACGGTAAGCCTGTTGTTACACCATCGCAGGATATGGTCCTCGGTAATTACTACCTGACGCTTGAACGTGAAAACGCAATCGGCGAAGGGAAAATCTTCTCGACGGTGAACGAAGCGTTGATTGCCTACCAAAATGGGTATGTCCACTTCCACACACGTGTTGCGATTCCAGCCGGCGTTCTGAAGAACCCGACATTCACGGAAGCACAAAACGAGAAATTATTGGTTACGACGGTCGGTAAGTTGATTTTCAACGAGATCCTCCCAACGACGTTCCCATACTTGAATGAACCATCGATGAACAATCTGCAGGAAGCAACGCCTGATCAGTACTTCCTTGAAAAAGGAACGGACATCGCGGCTGAAATCAAGAGCCGTCCGATCATCGAGCCATTCAAAAAAGGATTCCTCGGAAATGTCATCGCGGAAGTCTTCAAGCGTTTTGAAACGACTGAAACAAGCCGCATGCTTGACCGAATGAAAAACCTTGGTTTCAAACACTCGACACGTGCGGGTATTACGGTTGGTATCGCTGATATCATCGTACTTCCGGATAAACAGGAAATCCTGGTCGAGGCACAAGATAATGTTGACCGCGTTATGAAATCGTACCGTCGTGGTCTCATCACGGAAGAAGAGCGCTATGAGCGTGTCGTTAAATCGTGGAATGACGCGAAGGATGAAATTCAGTCTCGTCTGATGAAATCCCTCAACCGTTTGAACCCGATCTTCATGATGAGTGACTCCGGTGCCCGTGGTAACGCGTCAAACTTTACGCAGCTTGCAGGGATGCGTGGACTCATGGCCGCTCCAAGTGGACGGATCATCGAGCTCCCGATCAAATCATCGTTCCGTGAGGGTCTGACGGTTCAGGAATACTTCATCTCGACGCACGGTGCCCGTAAAGGTCTTGCCGATACAGCCTTGAAGACTGCCGATTCAGGTTACCTGACTCGTCGTCTCGTTGACGTCGCGCAAGATGTTATCATTCGTGAAGATGATTGTGGTACGGATCGTGGTATCCGCGTCACAGCACTCCGCGAAGGAACGGAAGAAATCGAAAACCTCTACGACCGCCTTGTCGGCCGTACGGCGTTCGAAAAAGTCGTTCACCCGGAAACAGGAGCAGTCCTCGTTTCAACAAACGAACTCATCGACGAAGATATCGCGCGTGCGATTACCGACGCAGGCATCGACAACGTTGAGATTCGTACAGCCTTCACTTGTAATACAAGTCACGGCGTCTGTAAGAAATGTTACGGACGTAACCTTGCGACTGGTAACGACGTCGAAGTCGGCGAAGCAGTCGGAATCATCGCGGCACAATCAATCGGTGAGCCAGGAACGCAGCTTACAATGCGTACCTTCCACACAGGTGGGGTTGCCGGAGACGATATCACACAAGGTCTCCCGCGTATCCAGGAGTTGTTCGAGGCCCGTAACCCGAAAGGTCAAGCGGTCATCTCGGAAATCGATGGACAAGTCATCGACTTTACAGAGTCGCGTGATAAGCGTGAGTTGACGATTCAAGGTCTGAGCGAAACACGGACATACACGATTCCTTTCGGATCACGTCTTCGTGTTCAACTCGGTGAAGAAGTCAAAGCCGGACAAGTGTTCACGGAAGGTTCAATCGACCCGAAAGAACTCTTGAACGTCAAAGGTGTATCAGGCGTACAGAACTATCTTCTTCAAGAAGTTCAAAAAGTATACCGGATGCAAGGGGTTGAGATCGGTGACAAGCACGTCGAGGTCATGGTACGTCAGATGATCCGTCGCGTCCGCGTCATCGAGTCTGGTGAGACATCACTCTTACCAGGTTCGCTAGTCGATATCAGCACATTCAAAGAAGCATGTAAAGAAGCGCTCCGTGCCGGTAAAGCACTCGCTTCGGCTAAACCAGTTCTCCTCGGTATTACAAAAGCGTCGCTTGAGACGGATTCGTTCCTATCAGCTGCTTCGTTCCAGGAAACTACTCGTGTCCTTACGGATGCGGCGATTAAAGGGAAGAGCGACTACCTTCGCGGCTTGAAAGAGAACGTTATTATCGGTAAACTTGTTCCAGCTGGTACAGGAATGACACGTTACCGTCAAATCGGTCTCGAGATCGCAGGCGAAGCACCTGTAGAAGCAGATTCTCCTGTAGAATAAAACGCCTTGACACGCCGGTATGGCGGTGCTACTATGATATAGTGTTGCCAACCGGCTGTGTTATTTTGGAGGATATCTTCATGTCTTACAAAAAAGTAGTCGGCGCAGATTTGAAGTTTGTCGGTCAAAAGCAAACGCTCAAAGCATTGCGATCTGGCAAGGCGTCGGAAGTGATCATCGCAGATGACGCAGATGAACACGTAAAGCAAGCATTGCTCGATGCGGCGAAACAAGCAAACGTTCCAGTCGTGAACGTTCCTTCTAAGCTTGAGCTTGGTAAGGCTTGTGGAATCGACGTTGCAGCAACTGCTGTTGCTATTAAGAAAGTTTGATAATACGTTTTGTGTGGCGATGGAATGCCTGAGCCACGCAAAACGTTTCATTATGACTTTCGATGAACCACCCGGCTCGGTGGTTTTGAAACTTGTCATGAATTCAGGAAGGGAGGATCTCAAAGATGCCTACTATCAACCAATTAGTCCGTAAAGGACGTCAATCAAAAGTTGTGAAATCAGATTCGCCAGCGCTGAACAAAGGGTACAACAGCTTTATCAAAGCTCGTACTGACATCAGCTCACCACAAAAACGTGGTGTTTGTACTCGTGTAGGTACAATGACTCCGAAGAAACCGAACTCGGCTCTTCGTAAGTACGCACGTGTGCGTTTAACGAACACAATGGAAGTAACAGCTTACATCCCAGGTATCGGCCACAACTTGCAAGAACACAGTGTTGTTCTTATTCGCGGCGGTCGCGTAAAAGACTTACCAGGGGTACGTTACCACATCGTTCGTGGTGCACTCGATACAGCTGGAGTTGACGGCCGTATGCAAGGTCGTTCGAAATATGGTACTAAACGTCCAAAAGCAGCAAAAAAATAATCTAGATATCAGAAGATATCACCTCACTATATGAAAGGAGGGACTCGGAATGCCACGTAAAGGTCAAGTAGAACGCCGTGATGTAATGGCTGATCCGATCTACAACTCTAAACTCGTTACCCGCCTTATCAACCGTCTTATGTTAGATGGTAAAAAAGGTACTGCTCAACAAATCTTATACAAAGCTTTTGAAGCTATCGCTGAACGTTCAGGTCGCGATGCAATGGAAGTTTTTGAAGAGGCGATGAACAACATCATGCCAGTTCTTGAAGTTAAAGCACGCCGCGTAGGTGGAGCTAACTATCAAGTTCCTGTCGAAGTCCGCCCTGAGCGCCGTACGACACTTGCACTTCGTTACCTCGTGAACTACTCACGTCTCCGTAACGAAAAAACAATGGATGCTCGTCTTGCTAACGAAATCATGGACGCTGCAAACAACACTGGTGCTTCAGTTAAGAAGCGCGAAGATATGCACAAAATGGCGGAAGCGAACAAAGCGTTTGCTCACTACCGCTGGTAAAACCGGAATTAACCACCTCATCTATGCCATTTTGTATGGAAATATGAGGTGGCTTTCGGGTATAGTCATGACGTGTGGCAACGCACGGACACTAAACTAAAATGCGAAAGGAGAATGTTTAAAGATGGCAAGAGAATTCTCCCTTAAGAACACCCGTAATATCGGGATCATGGCCCACATCGATGCTGGTAAAACAACAACGACTGAGCGTATCCTCTATTACACGGGTCGTATCCACAAGATTGGTGAAACGCACGAAGGTGCTTCACAAATGGACTGGATGGAGCAAGAGCAAGAGCGTGGAATCACGATTACATCTGCAGCAACAACTGCACAATGGAAAGGTAACCGCGTAAACATCATCGATACACCTGGACACGTAGACTTCACTGTTGAAGTTGAACGTTCACTCCGTGTACTTGATGGTGCGGTAGCAGTACTTGATGCTCAGTCTGGTGTTGAGCCACAAACTGAGACAGTATGGCGCCAAGCTACAACTTACGGCGTACCACGTATCGTTTTCGTTAACAAAATGGATAAAATCGGTGCAGACTTCCTGTACTCGGTTGGAACGCTTCGCGACCGCCTTCAAGCTAACGCACACGCAATCCAAATCCCAATCGGCGCAGAAGATGAATTCAAAGGAATCATCGATCTCGTTGAAAAGAAAACATACATGTACGGTAACGACCTCGGTACTGATATCGAAGAAACTGAAGGTTTCCCTGCAGAATTCGCAGAAGAAGCTGAAGAACTTCGTGCATCATTAATCGAAGCAGTTGCAGATTACGAAGAAGAAATGATGATGAAATACCTCGAGGGCGAGGAAATCACAATTGAAGAGCTTAAAGCGGGTATCCGTAAAGCGACTCTTACAGTTGATTTCTACCCAGTTCTCGTTGGTTCGGCATTCAAGAACAAAGGTGTTCAGCTTATGCTTGACGCAGTCCTTGACTACCTCCCATCACCAGTCGACGTAAAAGCAATCACAGGGATTAACATGGATACAGATGAAGAGATCGTTCGTGAGTCAACTGACGAAGCGCCATTCTCTGCACTTGCATTCAAAGTTATGACTGACCCATATGTTGGTAAATTGACGTTCTTCCGTGTGTACTCTGGTACAGCTTCGGCAGGATCTTATGTCAAGAACTCAACAAAAGGGAAACGTGAGCGTCTCGGACGTATCCTTCAAATGCACGCGAACAGCCGTGAGGAGATCCCAATGGTCTTCGCTGGTGACATCGCAGCAGCTGTAGGTCTTAAAGATACTACTACTGGAGATACGCTTTGTGCAGAGAAAGACAACGTCGTTCTCGAATCAATGACATTCCCAGAACCAGTTATCTCGGTCGCGATCGAACCAAAAACGAAAGCTGACCAAGATAAAATGGGTCAAGCACTCGCTAAGCTTGCTGAAGAGGATCCAACTTTCCGCACTGAAACTAACCCAGAGACTGGTCAAACGATCATCTCAGGTATGGGTGAGCTTCACCTCGACATTATCGTTGACCGTATGCGTCGCGAGTTCAAAGTCGAAGCAAACGTTGGTGCTCCACAAGTAGCTTACCGTGAAACGATCCGCCAATCGGCGAAAATCGATTCTAAGTTTGCTCGTCAATCAGGTGGTCGTGGTCAGTATGGTCACGTCGTCGTAGAATTCGAGCCAAACGAAGAAGGTGCTGGCTTTGAGTTCAACAACAAAATCGTCGGTGGTGTTGTTCCACGTGAATACATCCCAGCGGTTGAACACGGAATCGAAGAAGCGCTTCAAAACGGTATCCTTGCTGGTTATCCAGTAGTTGACGTTAAAGCGGCACTCGTTTTCGGATCGTACCACGATGTCGACTCGAACGAGATGGCATTTAAAATCGCGGCTTCAATGGCCGTCAAACAACTTAAAGATAAGAGCGGCGCTGTTATCCTTGAGCCAATGATGAAAGTTGAAATCGTTATCCCAGATGAATACATGGGAGACATCATGGGTGATGTTACATCACGCCGTGGACGCGTCGAAGGTATGGAAGCTCGCGGGAACGCTCAAGTCGTTCGTTCGATGATTCCACTTTCAGAGATGTTCGGTTACGCTACTGGTCTTCGTTCACGCACACAAGGTCGCGGAACGTACTCGATGCACTTCGATCACTACGAAGAAGTACCGAAATCAGTTGCTGAAGAAATTATCAAAAAAGCAAACGGCTAATCCTTCACAGGTTGTCACGCTTTTATGATTAGTGTAAGCTAAGGAAGGTGTACGTTATTCGACGATTCACCTTCCTAGTTATAAAATATTATTAGACACATAGAGGAGGAATTCAGAATGGGTAAAGAAAAATTCGACCGTTCTAAACCGCACGTTAACGTTGGTACAATTGGCCACGTCGACCACGGTAAAACAACTTTGACAGCAGCTATCTCAGCTGTACTTGCAAAATCACAAGGTAAAGCTGCAACTAAGTTTGACCAAATCGATGGTGCTCCAGAAGAGCGCGAGCGCGGTATCACTATCGCAACAGCTCACATCGAGTACGAAACAGACAAACGCCACTATGCACACGTTGACTGCCCAGGTCACGCTGACTATGTTAAAAACATGATCACTGGTGCTGCACAAATGGACGGCGCGATCCTCGTTGTTTCTGCAACTGATGGTCCAATGCCACAAACACGTGAGCACATCTTGCTTTCACGTCAAGTAGGTGTTCCTTTCATCGTAGTATTCATGAACAAAGTCGACATGGTTGACGACGAAGAGCTTCTTGAACTCGTTGAAATGGAAATCCGCGAACTTCTTTCTGAGTACGACTTCCCAGGCGATGACCTCCCGGTTATCCAAGGATCTGCTCTCGGCGCGCTTAACGGCGAAGCTAAATGGGAAGAAAAAATCATGGAACTCATGAACGCTGTTGATGAGTACATCCCTGAGCCAACTCGTGACACTGAAAAAGACTTCATGATGCCAGTTGAGGATGTTTTCTCAATCACTGGTCGTGGTACAGTAGCTACTGGCCGCGTTGAGCGTGGAGTTCTTAAAGTCAACGACGAAGTTGAAATCGTTGGTCTTCACGAAGAAACTAAAAAATCAGTATGTACTGGTGTAGAGATGTTCCGTAAGCTTCTTGACTATGCTGAAGCTGGCGACAACATCGGAGCACTTCTCCGTGGTGTATCACGTGACGACATCGAGCGTGGACAAGTTCTCGCGAAACCAAACACAATCACACCGCACAAAACTTTCAAAGCGCAAGTTTACATCCTTTCAAAAGAAGAGGGTGGCCGTCACACGCCATTCTTCGGTAACTACCGTCCACAGTTCTACTTCCGTACAACTGACGTAACTGGTATGTGCCAACTTCCTGAAGGAACTGAAATGGTAATGCCTGGGGACAACATCGAATTGACTGTTGAACTCATCGCGCCAATCGCTCTTGAAAAAGAAACTCGTTTCTCAATCCGTGAAGGTGGCCGTACAGTAGGCGCTGGATCAGTTACAGAAATCGTTGAGTAATTTTTAAGATATAAAGGTCTTCCGTCTCCCGTGACGGAAGGCCTTTTTTCATTTCTTTGAAAACAGTCTTGCAACATGGTCAGACATCTTATATACTGAGGAAAGTGTTTGTGCGAGTGGTGAGAGACTTGAAAACAAATTCTATTTTTATTTTACTTGCATTCCGGCTTGGAATTCAGTAAACTAGGATATGTTGGTCACAAACACAACGCGATGAAGCGGGAGGTTATGACACACCAGGCGGCATTGCCATGGCTAGTGTGGAAATTTCCGCGGAGAATGTCTATTTACAAAATAGGCGAAAAGGAGGGAAACAACATGGCAAATGAAAAAATTCGGATCCGTTTGAAAGCATACGATCACCGCGTGCTTGATCAATCGGCTGAGAAAATTGTCGAAACAGCAAAACGTTCTGGTGCTACTGTATCTGGTCCGATCCCACTCCCAACGGAGAAAGCGATCTACACAGTACTTCGTGCCGTTCACAAGTACAAAGATGCTCGTGAGCAGTTCGAAATGCGTACACACAAACGTTTGATCGACATCGTTAACCCAACACCGAAAACAGTTGATGCGCTTATGCGTCTTGAACTTCCATCGGGCGTTGACATCGAAATCAAACTTTAATTTTTCTTCTATAAATAGTTGATACTAGCCAGAAGATCAAAATCATTCAATATTAGGAGGTGTATCTCATGGCTAAAGGAATCTTAGGAACTAAACTCGGTATGACACAAATCTTCAACGAGTCAGGCGAAGTAGTACCAGTTACTGTCGTTTCAGTAGAAGGTAACGTTGTTCTTCAATTGAAGACAATGGAAGTGGACGGTTACGAAGCAGTCCAACTCGGCTTTGGTGATATCAAAGAAGGTCGTCAAAACAAACCGCAAAAAGGTCACGCAGCGAAAGCTAGTGCGACACCTAAGCGCTTCATTAAAGAAATCCGTACATCTGTAACAGATTTCGAAATCGGTCAAGAGATTAAAGCAGATACTTTCGCTGCAGGCGAAATGGTTGATGTAACAGGTACGTCGAAAGGTAAAGGTTTCGCTGGAGCAATCAAGCGTCACAACCAATCACGTGGTCCAATGGCTCACGGTTCGCGTTACCACCGTCGCCCAGGTTCAATGGGTCCTGTCGCTCCAAACCGTGTATTCAAAGGGAAATTGCTCCCAGGACGCATGGGTGGAGAGCAAGTCACTGTTCAAAACCTTGAAATCGTAAAAGTTGATGTAGAACGCGGCTTACTCCTCGTCAAGGGTGCTATCCCAGGCGCACGTAAGAGCCAAGTTGTCGTCAAAACTGCGGTAAAAGGCAACTAATTTGTTTGCAAGGAAAGGAGGAATAACGAATGCCTAAAGTAGCTTTGCTTAACCAAACAGGTACACAAGTTGGAGACATCGAGTTGGCAGATGCCGTTTTCGGAATCGAGCCAAACGAAGCAGTCGTATACGATGCAATCGTCATGCAACAAGCTTCACGTCGCCAAGGTACACATGATACAAAAGGTCGCTCGGAAGTTCGCGGTGGCGGCCGTAAACCATGGAAACAAAAAGGTACTGGTCGTGCACGCCAAGGTTCGATCCGTTCGCCACAATGGGTTGGCGGTGGAACAGTCTTCGGTCCAACACCACGTTCGTACGCTTATAAACTTCCTAAAAAGGTTCGTCGTCTCGCATTACGTTCAGCACTTTCTTCGAAAGTCGCTAACAACGAGTTCATCGTTCTTGAAGGATTGACAATCGATGCTCCGAAAACAAAAGACATGATTTCGGTCTTCGCTGCTCTTTCAATCGAACGTAAAGTCCTCGTCGTTACTGCTGATTACAACGAGACAGTCGTTCTTTCAACACGCAACATTCCTGGTGTCACAGTCGTTGACGCTGCTGGAGTAAACGTCCTTGATCTTGTCGCACACGACAAAGTCATCTTCACGAAGGATGCTGTTGCGAGAGTAGAGGAGGTGCTTGCATAATGGCAAACGCACACGACATTATCAAACGTCCTGTAATTACTGAACGCTCAGTGAACCAAATGGCTGAGAAAAAGTACACGTTCGAAGTAGACGTAAAGGCATCTAAGACGCAAATCAAAGATGCAGTTGAAGCGATCTTCGGCGTTAAAGTTGAAAAAATCAACACACTTATCTCAAAACCAAAAGCAAAACGCGTAGGTCGTCACGCTGGTTACACAGCACGCCGCAAAAAAGCGGTCGTCACGCTTACTGCAGATAGCAAAGAACTCGATTACCTCGGTTAATCGGTACTCTGTAGAAAAGGAGGGAACTCTCGATGGGAATTAAAAAGTTTAAACCGACCACTAACGGTCGTCGTAATATGACTGCGCTTGACTTTGCTGAGATTACGGCTTCACGTCCTGAAAAATCGTTAACTGAAAAGCTTTCGAAAAAGGGCGGACGTAACAACCAAGGTCGCTTGACAGTACGTCACCAAGGTGGCGGACACAAACGTAAATACCGTATCATCGACTTCAAACGGAACAAGGATGGCATCGCTGGCCGTATCGCTACAATTGAGTACGATCCGAACCGCTCTGCAAACATCGCTCTTGTCCACTACATCGATGGTGAAAAACGCTACATCCTCGCACCTAAAGGATTGAAAGTTGACATGCAAGTCATGTCAGGAGTTGAGGCTGACATTAAAGTCGGTAACGCTCTTCCACTTTCAAACATCCCAGTTGGTACATTGATCCACAACATCGAACTTAAGCCAGGTAAAGGTGGTCAGCTCGTTCGTTCAGCTGGTACTTCTGCTCAGCTTCTCGGTAAAGATGGTAAATACGCGATCGTTCGTCTCCAATCAGGCGAAACACGTATGATCCTTGCTACTTGCCGTGCAACAGTCGGCGCTGTCGGTAATGAAGAGCACGAGCTCGTCAATATCGGTAAAGCTGGTCGTTCACGCTGGCTCGGAAAACGTCCTACAGTTCGTGGTTCTGTAATGAACCCAGTTGATCACCCACACGGTGGTGGTGAAGGACGTGCTCCAATCGGTCGTTCGGGCCCACTTACTCCTTGGGGTAAACCGGCACTCGGATACAAAACTCGTAAGAAAAACAAAGCGAGCGATAAATATATCGTCCGTCGTTCTAAAAAATAATTACGTGATTTCTGAACGGTTCGCAGGAACCGTTCCTGAATCATGCCAAAGGGAGGTACAACTATGGGTCGCAGCTTGAAAAAAGGTCCATTTGCAGATCACCATTTGCTCGCTAAGGTTGACAAAGCCAACGAAGCTGGTGACAAGCATGTTATCAAAACTTGGTCACGCCGTTCTACAATCTTCCCAGAGTTCATCGGTCACACGATCGCTGTCTACGATGGTCGTAAACACGTACCGGTTTACGTGACAGAAGATATGGTCGGTCACAAACTTGGTGAATTCGCGCCAACACGTTCTTACAAAGGACATGCTGGAAACGATAAGAAGACTAAACGTTAATCTGAGGGGAGGTACTCATTATGCAATCAAAAGCATCGGCTAATATGGTTCGCATTGCTCCTCGTAAGGCACGTCTAGTAGTAGACTTAATCCGCGGGAAGCAAATCGGTGAAGCACTTTCGATTCTTGCTTACACGAACAAGGCAGCAACGCCAATCGTTGAGAAAGTATTGAAATCGGCAATCGCGAACGCTGAGCACAACTTCGACATGAACATCGAAAACCTCGTAGTAACAGAGGCTTACGTCAACGAAGGTCCAACGCTCAAACGTTTCCGCCCACGTGCAATGGGTCGCGCAAGCCGCATCAACAAACGTACGAGCCACGTTCACATCGTGGTATCTGAAAAATAAGGAGGGATTACCGTGGGTCAGAAGATTAACCCAACTGGTCTTCGCGTAGGTATCATCAAAGACTGGGAATCACGTTGGTTCGCAGATAAAGACTATGCTGATCTCCTTCATGAAGACTACGTAGTTCGTGAATATATCGAAAAACGTCTTAAAGACGCTAGTGTCTCTAAAGTTGAAATCGAGCGCGCAGCAAACCGCTTGAACATTTCACTTCACACTGCTAAACCTGGTATGGTTATCGGTAAAGGCGGTTCTGAAATCGAAACGCTTCGTACAGACATCACTAACCTTGCAAAAGGCAAACGCGTTCACGTTAACGTCGTTGAAGTGAAAAACCCGGATGCAGTTGCTAAACTTGTCGCTGAGAACATCGCACGCCAACTTGAAGGCCGTGTATCGTTCCGTCGTGCAATGAAGCAATCAATCCAACGCTCTATGCGTTCAGGTATCAAAGGAATCAAGACTGAAGTTTCTGGTCGTCTTGGCGGCGCTGATATCGCTCGTTCAGAGAAGTATTCAGAAGGAACAGTTCCACTTCATACACTCCGTGCAGACATCGATTACGGTACTGCTGAAGCTGATACAACTTACGGCAAAATTGGCGTAAAAGTATGGCTCCACCACGGTGAAGTGCTTCCTACGAAAAAAGCAGCATCTAACGAACAATAATCCACATCCGTCTAGGGAAGGAGGCAACACAACATGTTGTTACCAAAACGTGTAAAATATCGTCGTGTTCACCGCGGCAACATGCGTGGTAAAGCGAAACGTGGTACTACAGTACACTTCGGCGAGTTCGGTATCCAAGCTCAAGAAGCTAGCTGGATCACTAGCCGTCAAATCGAATCAGCGCGTATCGCGATGACTCGTTATATGAAACGTGGTGGTAAAGTGTGGATCAAGATTTTCCCACATAAACCATACACTAAAAAACCTCTTGAAGTCCGAATGGGTTCAGGTAAAGGTGCTCCGGAGGGCTGGGTTGCAGTCGTCAAACCGGGGAAAGTAATGTTTGAAATCGCAGGAGTATCGGAAGAGATCGCACGCGAAGCTCTCCGTCTTGCATCACACAAACTTCCAGTAAAATGTAAGTTCGTAAAACGTGAAGAAAATGGTGGTGATACGAATGAAAGCAACTGATCTCCGTCAGCAAACTACAGAAGAGCTCAACGGTAAAGTCGGTTCGTGGAAAGAAGAGTTGTTCAACCTTCGTTTCCAACTTGCGACTGGTCAGCTTGAGAACCCTGCTCGTATCCGTGAAGTGCGCAAGTCGATTGCACGCGCGAAAACCGTTCTTCGTGAACGCGAACTCGGCATCAACAACGCATAATTCACTCGGATTCTGAGAGGAGGAACACTCAATGGAACGCACTAACAACCGCAAAGTGTTAACTGGACGCGTCGTATCTGACAAAATGGATAAAACGATCGTAGTTACAGTTGAGACTAAAGTAAAGCACAAGCTCTACGGCAAACGCGTAAACTACTCTAAGAAGTACAAAACGCATGATGAAAACAACACAGCTAAAATCGGTGACGTTGTACGCATTCAAGAAACACGTCCACTTTCTAAAGACAAACGTTTCCGTCTCGTAGAAGTCGTCGAAAAAGCAGTAATCATCTAAACTCTAATTAGTTCGGATGAATAAACATCCGGAGGGAGGTACAATCGTATGATTCAACAAGAATCTCGCTTGAAAGTAGCAGACAACTCAGGAGCTCGTGAAGTCTTGACGATCAAAGTCCTCGGTGGATCTGGTCGCAAAACTGCTAACATCGGTGACGTAATTGTTTGCACAGTTAAACAAGCAACACCAGGTGGCGTTGTCAAAAAAGGTGAAGTTGTACGCGCAGTAGTCGTTCGTACTAAACGTGGCGTTCGTCGTAAAGACGGTTCGTACATCCGTTTTGACGAAAATGCAGCAGTCATCATCAAAGATGATAAAAGCCCACGTGGCACACGTATCTTCGGACCAGTCGCACGCGAACTTCGTGAAAAAGACTTCATGAAGATCGTCTCGTTGGCACCGGAAGTACTTTAATTCCAAAGAATTCCTACAAGGAGGTGCTCTAACGATGCATGTCAAAAAAGGTGATAAAGTTCAGGTTATGACTGGTAAAGATAAAGGCAAACAAGGTGTTGTCCTTACTGCTATGCCTAAAAAAGATCGCGTTATCGTCGAAGGCGTTAACATGATCAAAAAACACTCAAAACCTTCTCAACTCAACCCGCAAGGCGGAATTGTCGAGAAAGAAGCACCGATTCACGTATCGAACGTTATGCTCATCGACCCTAAGACAGGAAACCCAACACGCGTTGGTTTCACTGTGGTTGACGGCAAGAAAGTACGTATCGCTAAAAAATCGGGCGAAGCTTTAGATAAATAAGAAGATTTAAAGAAAGGAGGTCCACTTTCTGATGAACCGTTTAAAAGCTAAATACCAAGACGAAATCGTCAAAGTAATGATGGAGAAATTCAACTATACTTCTGTAATGCAAGCGCCGAAAGTCGATAAAATCGTAATCAACATGGGTGTTGGTGACGCTGTTACGAACACGAAAGCACTTGACATGGCAGTCGAAGAGCTTCAGCTCCTCACTGGTCAGAAGCCACTCATCACGAAAGCTAAGAAATCAATCGCTGGTTTCAAACTTCGTGAAGGTATGCCAATCGGCGCGAAGGTAACACTTCGTGGAGAGCGCATGTATGAGTTCCTCGACAAGTTGATCAACGTGTCACTTCCACGTGTACGTGACTTCCGTGGTGTATCGAAGAAATCATTCGATGGCCGTGGTAACTACACGCTAGGCGTGAAGGAACAATTGATCTTCCCAGAGATCGACTACGATCGCGTATCTAAAGTCCGTGGTATGGACATCGTTATCGTTACAACTGCTAATACGGATGAAGAGTCACGTGAGCTTCTCACAGCACTCGGCATGCCATTCCAAAAATAAGGGAGGCCGCACACATGGCTAAGAAATCAATGATCGCACGTGAAGTAAAACGCCAAGCACTCGTCGAGCGCTACGCTGAACAACGCGCAGAATTGAAAGCACAAGGCGACTACATCGGCTTGAGCAAACTCCCACGTAACTCTTCAGCGGTTCGTTTACACAACCGTTGCAGTATCACTGGCCGTCCACACGGTTACATTGGTAAATTCGGTATCAGCCGTATTAAGTTCCGTGATCTTGCTCATAAAGGTCAAATCCCTGGTGTTAAAAAAGCAAGCTGGTAATTCATTAAAGTTGTGAAAGGAGGTACATCGCATGGTTATGACAGATCCGATTGCAGATATGCTTACACGCATTCGTAATGCAAACATGGTTCGCCATGAGAAGTTGGAAATGCCAGCTTCTACAATCAAACGTGAAGTCGCTGAAATCCTCAAACGTGAAGGTTTCATCCGCGATGTTGAATATCTCGAGGACAGCAAACAAGGTACGCTCCGCGTATTCCTTAAGTACGGCGCAAGCAACGAACGCGTCATCACTGGACTCAAACGTATCTCGAAACCAGGTCTTCGCGTTTACGCGAAAGCTGATGAAATCCCGAAAGTACTCGGTGGTCTCGGAATCGCTATCGTTTCAACATCTAAAGGTGTTATGACAGACAAAGAAGCTCGCCAACAAAAAGTCGGCGGCGAAGTGATCGCATACATCTGGTAATTCACGCATAAAAAGAACGGAGGTGTCTTAAATGTCACGTATTGGTAAAAAGCCAGTCGTTATCCCAGCAGGCGTTACAGTAACAGTTGAAAACAGCACAGTTACGGTAAAAGGTCCTAAAGGTGAACTCACTCGTGAGTTCAACCCGACTATGGCTATCAACGTAGAAGGTAATGAATTGACTGTCACTCGTCCAAACGACGAGAAAGCTAACCGTACAATCCACGGAACGACTCGTGCGCTTATCGCGAACATGGTCGAAGGTGTAAACAACGGTTTCGCTAAGACACTCGATATCCAAGGTGTTGGTTACCGTGCTCAAAAGCAAGGTAACAAAATCGTACTCAACCTCGGTTATTCACACCCAATCGAGTACACTCCGGAACAAGGCATTGAAGTCGAAGTTCCTACGAATACGCAAATCATCGTCCGCGGAATCAGCAAAGAGCGTGTTGGACACGTTGCTGCATTGATCCGTTCGTACCGTCAGCCTGAGCCGTACAAAGGTAAAGGAATTCGTTACAGTGATGAAGTCGTCCGTCGTAAAGAAGGTAAAACAGGTAAGTAATTCGTTAAGACGAATTGACCGGAAAGGAGTGGCATAAATGATCTCAAAGGCAAACAAAAATGCTACGCGTAAAAAGCGTCATGGTCGTGTACGTCGTACAATCATCGGGACTGCAGCTCGTCCACGTTTGAATGTATTCCGTTCGAACAAGAACATTTACGTACAAGTCATTGACGATGCAACACATGCAACACTCGCATCTGCATCATCACTCGACCTTGAAAAAGGCAACACGACTGACGCTGCATCAGCAGTTGGTAAGCTTGCAGCTGAACGCGCTCTTGAAAAAGGTATTGAAACAGTCGTTTTCGACCGTGGAGGATACCTCTATCATGGACGTATTAAAGCAGTAGCTGAAGCAGCTCGTGAAGCTGGTCTCAAATTCTAATAGAAAAGGAGGGAACCTCTACATGCGCCAGTTAGAAATTAACATGGATCAACTCGAAGAACGCGTTGTTACTGTAAACCGCGTCGCGAAAGTAGTAAAAGGTGGCCGTCGCTTCCGTTTTGCTGCACTCGTCGTCGTAGGTGACAAAAATGGTCACGTAGGTTTCGGTACGGGTAAAGCTCAGGAAGTGCCTGAAGCGATCCGTAAAGCAATCGAAGATGCAAAGAAAAACATGGTTAACGTTCCAATCGTTAACACTACAATTCCACACGAAATCAACGGAATTTTCGGTGCAGGTCACGTCTTCTTGAAACCTGCTTCTGAAGGTACTGGAGTCATCGCTGGTGGCCCAGTTCGTGCGGTTCTCGAATTAGCGGGAATCAACGACATTCTTTCGAAATCACTTGGATCAAGCACTCCAATCAACATGGTTCGTGCGACTGTTAAAGGTCTCACTTCACTTAAACGTGCTGAAGACGTTGCGAAACTCCGCGGTAAAACCGTCGAAGAACTTCGCGGTTAAGAAAGGGAGGGAATACAGATGGCGAAACTCGCAGTTACCCTCACACGCAGCATGATCGGTCGTCCGGAGAACCAACGCGTTACTACTCGTACGCTTGGTCTCCGTAAGATGCACCAAACTGTTGTCGTACCTGACAACGCTGCTATGCGTGGGATGATTAACCACGTGTCACACTTATTGACAGTTAAAGAAATTCAAGAGTAATACGTTTGATATAATTTTATGAGGAGGTGCCCCACTATGAAACTCCATGAATTGAAACCAGCTGCTGGTTCACGTTCAGAACGCAACCGTGTAGGTCGCGGTATGTCTTCTGGTAACGGTAAGACTTCTGGCCGTGGTCACAAAGGTCAAAAAGCTCGTTCAGGCGGTGGTGTTCGTCCAGGTTTCGAAGGTGGACAAAACCCACTTTTCCGTCGTTTACCAAAACGCGGCTTCAACAACCCGACTCGTAAAGAGTTCGCGGTTATCAACCTTGACACACTTAACCGTTTTGAAGATGGAACGGAAGTAACACCAGAACTTCTTATCGAGACTCGCGCAGTCAAAGGTATGAAGGATGGCGTGAAGATCCTTTCTAACGGTAAGATTGAAAAGAAACTGACAGTAAAAGCTCACAAGTTCTCCGAAGCTGCGAAGCAAGCGATCGAAGCTGCCGGCGGTACGGTTGAGGTGATCTAATGTTTCAAGCGATCTCCAATATGTGGCGCGTAGCCGACATTCGTCGGCGCATTCTCTTTACCTTGGCTCTGATTATCGTGTTCCGTATCGGAGCACATATCCCGGTGCCGATGGTAAACACTGAAGTATTCAAGATCGACCAGAATGGTATTCTTGGTTTCTTGAATTCCTTCGGCGGGAATGCTTTGCAGAATTTCTCACTCTTTGCGATGGGAATCATGCCGTATATCACGGCCTCGATCGTTGTCCAACTCTTACAGATGGACGTTGTTCCAAAGTTTGCCGAATGGGCAAAACAAGGAGAGGCGGGCCGTAAGAAGTTAGCAACGGTAACGCGCTATGGAACGATCGTACTCGGCTTAGTCCAAGCGTTTGGAATCGCGCTTGGATTTAACCGTATCTACCCAGGTCTTGTCGATGAGCAATACGGCACCTGGACGTACGTTATGATTGCACTTGTTTTGACGGCGGGTACCGCATTCTTGATGTTCCTCGGTGAACTCATCACGGAGAAGGGCATTGGTAACGGGATATCAATGATCATCTTCGCTGGGATTGTCGCAGGCTTCCCGAACGCGTTCCGTCAGATCTACGAAACAAAGCTCCAAAATGCAGGGGATGCTTTGTTTGTCAATGTGCTTTATATCGTACTGTTGCTTTTAATCATCATTGCGGTCATCGTCGGAGTCATCTATGTGCAGCAAGCTGCCCGTAAGATTCCGATTCAGTACGCTAAGCGTACGGTGAACCGTGCACCAGTAGGCGGTCAATCGACACACTTGCCGATTAAACTGAATGCTGCTGGTGTTATCCCAGTTATCTTCGCTGTATCGTTCATGGTGACGCCACCAACGGTTGCAAGTTTCTTTGCAAGTCCGGAAAATGCGACGAAGATCCGTGACATTTTCGACTATACGAGTCCAATCGGTATGTCGATCTATGTGGCACTGATCATTGCATTTTCTTACTTCTATACATTTGTTCAGGTTAACCCGGAACAAATGGCAGAGAACCTTCAAAAGCAAGGCGGATACATTCCTGGTATTCGTCCTGGTAAGCAAACGGAACAGTACATCACGAAGATCCTGTATCGTCTGACATTCTTCGGCTCACTCTTCCTCGCTGTCATCGCGGTGACGCCAACGTTCTTTATTAAGTTCGCTGGTTTACCGAACTCGGTGCAGATTGGTGGAACAAGCCTGTTGATCGTCATCGGTGTAGGTCTTGAGACGATGAAACAGATTGAAAGTCAACTGGTTAAACGACACTACAAAGGCTTTATCCGATAAGGCGGGAGGAAGGGGACCATCCCTTTCCTTTCTGTTGTGTCTATAGAGTCTATAGAAGTGGAGGCTACCGACATGAATCTTGTATTGATGGGCTTGCCGGGTGCTGGAAAAGGAACGCAGGCTGCGAAAATTATCGAAGACTACGCCATTCCACACATCTCGACAGGCGACATGTTCCGTGCGGCGATCAAAGATCAAACACCGCTCGGGCAGGAAGCGAAATCGTACATGGATAAAGGGGAACTCGTTCCGGACGAGGTCACAATCGGCATCGTACGTGAGCGTCTCGCCAAAGAAGACTGTGCCAATGGTTTTCTTCTTGACGGTTTCCCACGCACAGTGAAACAAGCGGATGCTCTTGAAGTATTGCTTGCGGATCTAAATAAACAAATCGATCACGTCGTTCACATCGGTGTGAACCCGGAGAAACTTGTCCCTCGTTTGACAGGCCGCCGGATTTGCCCGACATGTGGAGCAACGTATCATGTCATCTATAACCCACCAAAAGTGGAGGGTGTCTGTGATATCGACGGATCAGCACTTGTTCAACGTGAAGATGATCAAGAAGAAACGGTTCGCCGTCGTCTTGAAGTCAACGTCGCTCAAGCGCAACCTTTGATTGACTTTTACGCTGAAAAAGGGTATCTTCGTAATTTGGACGGTGATCGTCCGATTAATGAAGTTTATTCCGATGTTCAAGCACTTCTTGGTGGTCAGTAATGATCATCACGAAAGCGCCGCGTGAAATCGACATCATGCGTCAGGCAGGACAAATCGTCGCCCGGACGCATAAGGAGCTCAAAGCTCATATTCGTCCAGGGATCACAACGGGGCAACTCGATGCGATTGCTGAACGCTATATTCGAAGTCAAGGGGCAACACCATCGTTTAAAGGTTATAATGGGTTTACTGGCAGCATTTGTGCTTCAGTAAATGAAGAACTTGTCCATGGTATTCCGGGTGACCGCGTACTCCACGATGGAGACATCATCTCGATTGATATCGGGGCGGAGTATAACGGATATCACGGAGATTCAGCCTGGACATATCCGGTAGGTACAATCTCTGAAGAGACGAAGCGGTTACTTGACGTAACTGAAGAATCTCTGTATAAAGGATTGGAGCGCGCCAAAGCCGGCGTGCACCTGACAGATATTTCGCATGCGATTCAGTCACATGTTGAAGCAGCGAATTTTTCTGTAGTCCGCGAATATGTGGGCCACGGCGTGGGACAAAATTTGCATGAAGATCCGCAAATTCCACATTATGGACCACCGGGGAAAGGGCCGCGCCTGAAAACTGGCATGACCTTGGCGATTGAGCCAATGGTTAATGTCGGAAAACGCTATGTTCGCACGCTATCCGACAATTGGACGGTAGTGACAGTGGACGGTAGCATGTGCGCCCACTTTGAGCACACCATCGCCATCACAGACGAAGGCTACGAGATCTTAACGGTCGATGCAGAGTGAGCTGTGCGCGTTATTGGTGTCACCTTTCTATAAGCCGCTATCCACTCGTGTTTGTGACCGATGATTCTCTCACGGCTACTGTAGAAAGCCCCTAAGCGCTACAAATCGTCTGGGCTCCCAATCAACTTTATAGAGAAAGGGGTATAATTGATGGCGAAACAAGATGTAATCGAAGTGGAAGGTACGGTTATCGAACCGCTTCCAAACGCGATGTTTAAGGTGGAGTTAGAAAACGGCCACACGGTCCTCGCGCACGTCTCAGGAAAAATTCGGATGCACTTCATTCGGATCCTACCAGGAGATAAAGTAACGGTTGAGTTGTCACCATACGACTTGACTCGCGGACGGATCACATACCGTTTCAAATAAAAACTCCGATTTTTTCAGGAGGAGGTATTCACAATGAAAGTAAGACCTTCGGTTAAACCGATCTGTGAAAAATGTAAAGTTATCCGCCGTAAAGGCAAAGTAATGGTTATTTGCGAAAACCCTAAGCATAAACAAAAACAAGGGTAATTAAACAAGGAGGTGCACACATGGCACGTATTGCTGGTGTAGATATTCCACGTGAGAAACGCATCGTTATCTCACTCACTTACATCTATGGTGTTGGTAAAACAACTGCTCAGAAAGTCTTGAAAGAAGCTGGTATCTCTGAAGATACTCGTACTCGTGAATTGACTGAAGAACAACTCAACCAACTCCGTGATGGATTAGATAAAGTAAAAGTTGAGGGTGACCTTCGTCGTGAAATCTCACTCAACATCAAACGTTTGATCGAAATCGGTTGCTACCGTGGTGTTCGTCACCGTCGTGGTCTTCCAGTTCGTGGTCAAAACACTAAAAACAACTCGCGTACTCGTAAAGGCCCACGCCGTACAGTAGCGAACAAGAAGAAGTAAGGGAGGGTAAACTAAGATGGCAAAACGTAAACAGAATGTTCGTAGTAAACGTAAAGTCAAAAAGAATATTGAATCTGGTATCGTGCATATCCGTTCAACATTCAACAACACAATCGTTACGATCACTGACATGCAAGGGAATGCAATCTCTTGGGCAACTGCAGGTAACATGGGCTTCAAAGGCTCACGTAAATCTACTCCATTTGCTGCGCAACTCGCTTCAGAAACTGCTGCGAAAACAGCAATGGACAACGGTATGCGTACTGTAGAAGTTAACGTTAAAGGTCCTGGTGCAGGTCGTGAAGCTGCAATCCGTGCGCTTCAAGCAATCGGTCTTGAAGTAACAGCGATCCGTGACGTAACTCCAGTTCCACACAACGGTTGCCGCCCTCCAAAACGTCGTCGCGTGTAACCCGTCTTGTACTGCAAAGCGGGAATTCGAGTAGACTTTTGTTGATCGTTTGACCAAGCAAGGCAGTAGAAACGTGCACAAGACGGTTGGCGATTGAACGCGATGGCCAACATGACGATATTCAAGGAGGGGTTCAGATGATCGAAATCGAAAAGCCGAAGATTGAAACGGTCGAATTAAGCGACAACGCTACGTTTGGTAAATTCGTGGTAGAACCGCTTGAGCGTGGATTCGGTACAACGCTTGGTAACTCATTGCGTCGTATCCTATTATCTTCACTTCCGGGTGCTGCAGTCACTGCAGTCCAAATCGATGGCGTTCTTCATGAGTTCTCGACGATTGATGGCGTTGTAGAAGACGTTACCCAAATCATCTTGAACCTCAAGAAACTCGCCCTCAAAGTTTACTCGGAAGAAGAGAAAACACTTGAGATCGATATTCAAGGCGCCGGCGTTGTTACTGCAGCGAACATTACGCATGACAGCGACGTCGAAATCCTCAACCCAGAACTCCACATTGCAACACTTGCAGAAGGTGCATCACTTCATATGCGTCTGACAGCTCGTCGCGGCCGTGGTTACGTTCAGGCTGAAGATAACAAACGGGACGATATGCCAATCGGCGTCATTCCAATTGATTCGATTTACACGCCAATTCAACGTGTAAACTATCAAGTTGAAAAAACACGTGTTGGTCAAGATGCGAGCTTCGATAAGTTGACGCTTGATGTTTGGACGGACGGTTCAATCCGCCCTGAAGAAGCAGTGTCACTCGGCGCAAAAATCATGACAGAACACTTAAACATCTTTGTTGGTCTTACGGACGAAGCGCTCCATGCCGAAATCATGGTCGAAAAGGAAGAAGATCAAAAAGAAAAAGTACTTGAAATGACGATCGAAGAACTCGATCTTTCAGTTCGTTCGTACAACTGTTTGAAACGTGCCGGCATCAATACGGTTCAAGAACTCGCGAACAAGAGCGAAGACGAGATGATGAAAGTTCGTAACCTCGGACGTAAATCACTCGAAGAAGTTCAAGCGAAGCTCGATGAACTCGGACTGGGCCTACGTAAAGAAGACTAAAACTATTAATTGCACGAAGGAGGGAATCCATCCATGGCATACTCGAAATTAGGCCGTACAAGCTCACAACGTAAGGCACTTTTGCGTGACCTTGCGACTGATCTCATCATCAATGAGCGTATCCAAACTACAGAACAAAAAGCGAAGGAACTTCGTCCAGTCGTTGAGAAACTCATCACTTTAGGTAAACGCGGTGATCTCCACGCTCGTCGTCAAGTTGCATCGTTCGTTCGTCGCGAAGCTGCTGGTCAAAACGAAGCTGGTAAAACACAAGATGCAATCCAAAAGTTGTTTGCAGATGTGGCACCACGTTTTGCTGAGCGTCAAGGTGGTTACACACGTATCATGAAAATGGGACCACGTCGTGGTGACGGCGCAGAAATGGTCATCATCGAACTCGTTTAATTTTTAAATGATTCGAATAAAAGGGCAGTGCGTAACTCGCTTCTGCCCTTTTGTTACAAATGAAATTATTTTTGATTTGATGAAGGAGGAGCAGACATGACAAAGCTGATTGAGTTGGAACAGGTGACATATCGTTACCCGGAACAAGAACAACCAGCCTTACGGAATGTCTCTCTTTCGATTCATTCGCAGGAATGGGTCGCGATCGTTGGACACAACGGCTCTGGAAAATCAACGCTGACGAAGCTGTTTAACGGATTGTTGCTTCCTGAAGAAGGAACGGTTACTGTCAATGAGACATTCTCAAGTGCAGTACCGGAGCAACTGTGGGAGATGCGCCGCGCAATCGGTATCGTCTTTCAAAATCCGGATAATCAATTCGTTGGCACGACCGTGCGCGACGACGTGGCATTTGCCCTGGAAAACTGGGGTGTGCCACGCGAGGAAATGGTTCGTCGTATCGACGACAGTCTAGCGCGCGTTGGCCTTACGGATTTTGTTGATCGGGAACCCCATCAACTATCCGGCGGACAGAAGCAGCGTGTCGCAATCGCCTCGGCGCTTGCGATGCGCCCTGATGTTCTCGTGCTCGATGAAGCGACATCGATGCTTGATCCGATTGCACGAACTGAGGTTATGTCGACCGTTCAGGAATTATATGAGCAACACCCGATGGCCGTCGTTGCCATTACACATGAACTCGATGAGGTCTTACGGGCCAGTCGTGTCATTGTCATGGATGCGGGGCAAATCGTTTTAGAAGGGACACCGCAAGAGGTGTTTGCACAATCCGCGTTTCTTGAGCAGATTGGACTAGATGTTCCATTTGTCGTCCGGGTGCAGGAGCAACTTTCAGTACGTGGTCTTACTTATGAGGACACGATACTAGATGAAAGAGACTTGGTGAACCGCTTATGCCAATCTTAATCCAGGAATTAAACTATACGTACCAACTCAATAGTCCGTTTGAACGAGTCGCGCTGCGTGATGTGAATCTTGAGATTCCGTCAGGGGCGCTTGTTGCGTTTGTAGGGCATACCGGTTCCGGGAAGTCGACACTCGTCCAACACATCAACGGCTTGTTGAAACCAACAGCTGGGAAGGTACAGGTCGATGACATCATCATCGAACCGAAACGAAAACAAGATTTAAAAGCACTCCGGAAACGGGTGGGTCTTGTCTTTCAGTATCCGGAATATCAATTGTTCGAAGAAACCGTCTTGAAAGATGTCATGTTTGGTCCGATGAACTTCGGTCACGCACCGGCAGAGGCAGAACGGTTAGCGAAAGATGCCTTACGTACCGTTGGACTCGATGAAGTCTTTTGGTCACGTTCTCCGTTTGACCTGTCTGGTGGGCAAATGAGGCGTGTTGCGATTGCGGGCGTACTCGCTAGTCAACCAGACGTGTTGATCGTCGATGAACCGACAGCAGGACTCGATCCGCAAGGACGGAAGCAGATGCTTTCTCTCTTTGCCGAGTTGCATGCACAGTCAGGAATGACATTGCTGTTGATTACGCATGACATGGACCAGGTGCTGGAATATACGAACCGCGTCGTCGTCATGGAAGAGGGCCAGGTTGCGTATGACGGAGAACCAATGGGTCTATTCCGTCAAGAAACGTTACTGCGTCAATTCCATCTCGATTTACCCCACGTTCTGGCCTTTGCCTGGCAGATGGCCGATCAATTGAACCAACCGCGTCCATCGCTTCAGACGGAAGCGGAATTGATTGACTGGATTTTGCATGTACGGGAGGATAAACGATGATTGTAGGACAACATATACCGGGAACGTCGTATTTACATCGTTCGTCTGCCGTTGCGAAAATCATTTTTGCTTTCTGTTTTATTCCGCTTGTCTTTTTGGCCAATAATGCGGCAACGAATATTTTTTTATTGCTGTTTACGTTTTTTGCGTTAGCCAGCAGTAAATTACCGATTCGTTACGTCTTAAAGGGGCTCCGGCCGATCTTATTCTTAATTATCTTTACGTTCATCATTCAACTGTTGTTTACGCGTGAAGGGGCCGTTCTGTTTGAATTCGGCTGGTTCAAGATTTATGAAGAAGGATTACGTCTCGCGATCATCGTTTCGCTCCGCTTCTTTTATCTGGTCTCGATCACGACACTCGTCACGTTGACGACGTCACCGATCGAACTGACGGATGCGATTGAGTTGCTCCTGAAACCGTTTAAGGTCGTCCGTGTCCCGACCCATGAAATTGCCTTGATGTTGTCGATTTCACTCCGTTTCCTCCCGACCCTGGCGGAAGAGACGGAAAAAATCATGAAGGCGCAGCAGGCACGCGGGGTCGATTTATCGGCGGGACCGATCAAGGAACGTCTGCGGGCGATCATTCCTTTGTTGATTCCACTGTTCATCTCGGCATTTAAGCGGGCGGAAGATCTGGCAACGGCGATGGAAGCCCGCGGATACCGCGGCGGTGAAGGACGGACCCGGCTCCGTGAGTCCAAGTGGACAACACGCGATACGGGATTGATCCTGCTTCTGGTCGCCCTCGGACTGTTGCTGGTGTATTTACGGGGAGGATTTTGATGCGACGCTTTAAATGTACGATTCAGTATGACGGAACGGACTATTCCGGGTATCAGGTGCAACCAAACGGTCTGACGATTCAGGAAGTCCTCGAGAAGACGCTTGGACGGATGCACAAGCATCCGGTCAAGGTCATCGGTTCCGGACGTACGGATGCCCGTGTGCACGCACAGGGACAAGTCATTCATTTTGATACGGAGCTTTCGATTGCACCGGCAAGCATGGTGAAGGCTTTAAATACGTTATTACCGGACGATATTCGCGTTCGGGACTGTAAAGAGGTCGCTTCTGACTTCGAAGCAAGGTATGATGTAGTAGGGAAAGAGTACCGGTACTTCGTGCGCCGGACGGAAAATGCGTTTCGGCGTCATCAATCCGTCCTGATTCCGTATTCGCTCGATGTTGCGCAAATTCGTCTGGGATTAGCGCATTTAGTCGGGACTCATGACTTCAGTTCGTTCTGTGTCGCGAAGACAGAGACGGACAATCGTGTTCGGACGATTTATGAAGCGGAACTGATCGAACAAGGGGAAGAACTGATTTTTCGTTTTCAAGGAAGCGGTTTTCTCTACAATCAGATCCGGATCATGGTCGGCACGTTGCTTGATGTCGGACGCGGTCGATTTGCCCCGGATGACATCAAACGGATGCTCGAAGCGAAGGATCGAAACGTCGCTGGTGTGACGGCACCACCGCACGGGTTATACCTTTGGGAAGTTTTCTACCCAGAGTCTAAAAAAGGCATTTGACATTAGCCGCTAAAAAACATACAATGTTTATTGGCATTTCATTTATTATGAAACCACAATCTTAGCCCCGTACACCTAAGATTCTGATAGATTCAAACAGTGAATAAATGAAAAATCAAAAAAGAAATTTTTAAATTCCTTAGGAGGTATTTTACATGCGCACAACTTTCATGGCGAAAGCTACTGATGTAGAACGCAAATGGCTCCTTATCGACGCAGAAGGCAAAACACTCGGTCGTCTTTCGAGCGAAGTTGCTTCACTTCTCCGCGGTAAGCACAAACCTACGTTCACACCACACGTTGACTGTGGGGATCACGTTATCCTCATCAACGTTGAGAAAATCGTTTTAACTGGTAACAAACTCGACAAAAAGGTCTACTACCGTCACTCTGGTCATCCAGGCGGCTTGAAGCAGACTGTCGCACGCGACTTACTCGCTAACAAACCTGAGCGTATGCTTGAACTCGCGATCAAAGGGATGCTTCCAAAAGGTAGCCTCGGTCGTCAAATGTTCAACAAACTCCACGTTTACGCTGGAGATACTCATAAGCAAGAAGCACAACAACCAGAAGTTTACGAACTTCGCGGTTAATTAATACGAATTTAGGAGGAACTACACGATGGCAGATGTACGTTACTACGGCACTGGTCGCCGTAAACACGCGGCAGCTCGCGTTTTCCTCGTTGCTGGAGACGGTAAAGTCACAGTTAACGGGCGCGATATCAGCGAATACTTCGGTTATGAAACATTAATCATGACTGCAAAAGAACCACTTGTACTCACAGAAACAGAAGGCAAATACGATATCATGGTAACGGTCAAAGGCGGCGGCTTCACTGGTCAAGCAGGCGCAATCCGTCACGGTATCTCACGTGCTCTTCTTCAAGCGGATCCAGACTTCCGTGGAACACTTAAAGCTAAAGGTTTCCTCACACGCGATGCTCGTATGAAAGAACGTAAAAAATACGGTCTTAAAGCAGCACGTCGTGCACCTCAGTTCTCAAAACGTTAATCGTTTTATCTCTCATCCTTACGGGTGGGAGATTTTTTTATGTCAAAAGACCGCTCTTTAATTAAAAAAAGCGGTCAAGCAATGGTCTGTCGTTCAAAACGTACGTCGTCGTATTGTTCGGATGAGGAATAAGAGTGCTGTGAGAGCAATAAACGTCAGCGGGATACTCCGGAGGAAAAGATGCTGTAAAAATGCAAGAGGATCATTCGCCGTCTGTGAACCGACTGCACCGGTAAAAGACGTCTCCTGACTTAACACCGTGCTGTTTTCAGGGAGAGCGGGTTGATAAGCTATATTTGCTTCATGCCCTGCATAAAAGTAAATTGCATAGCCGATATGTAAGAGGACTGCGATGACGCTTGCGAAGACTAACAGTTTTTTCATCAAAAAACTCCTTTTTCCGAATGATTGGATAAGAACACGTCCATCGTCAAGTATACCGGATTCGGTTTTTGGGAACAGGTTACAAAGGAGTGTGATGAAAGATGACAGTATCAGTCAGTTGGTTACTCGAACGAGCCAACCGGAAATTAAATGTTCCGGGACTGTCGCCGGAAGTTGCCCGGAAAACACGCCAGGTCATCCGTGAACTCCATGTCAGAGGGATTTACGTCGGTGTGGCTCAAGGATTCCGCTCCTATGCCGAGCAGGAGAAGTTGTATGCACAAGGACGGACGACTCCGGGGGCAATCGTCACGAACGCCCGGGGGGGACAATCGAATCATAACCGGGGCATTGCCGTTGATCTGTTTCAATATTCCATGGACGGCACGGAAGCGATCTTTAATACGGATGAAAACTTTCAGCAAATCGTTCACGCCATGAAGCGGCAGGGTTTTTCCTGGGGCGGGGATTGGAGCGGCTTTAAAGACTACCCTCACTTTGAATTAAACAAAACGACGACAGACGTCTTGGTGCCTTATCTGGGGAATCCCCTTTATAAAGGAGCCGTCAACATGAACAGCCGGGACATCGAGCGGATCCAGCGGGCAGTCAAGGCGACGGTCACGAAACGCTTTGATGCGGAAACAGCGGAGAAAGTACGTGCTTACCAAAAACGGCAAGGACTTACGGTCGATGGTGTCGTCGGACCCGCAACGTGGAATCGGATGTTTTAAACACGCCGGGACCCCCTTTTTGCAGTTGCGAAGAGGGAGGTCTCTTTTTTTAATCTCCTTTTCGTCCGTTTCCTTGGTGTCGTCAAGGAAATGTCATGCTTTCCGAGTCGAAATGTGCAAGCGCTATCTTATTTTTGTTATACTGAAATGGATTAAATCGAACGTTCTCAGGGGGAAGGCATTATGTTGAATGAACAAGAAATTCGCGAGGTAGTCGGGCAAATGATCGATCCGACGATTGAACGCTCGCTTACAGATACGAATGGGATTCGGGATGTCCGCATCAAAGGAGACTATGTCAGTCTTAAAATCGCACTTGCGCAAGCAGGATCCGGCGAACAGCTTGCGTTACAACAACAGATCGTCAAAGAGTTGAAAGAAAAAGGATTCAAGACGGTCGGGTTACGTTTTGAGGCACTCGGCGATCACGGTATTCAAGCAGCAACGACACCGTCGATTCTTAAACCAGAGTCGGGCACGACGTTCATTGCGATTGCTTCCGGTAAAGGTGGCGTCGGAAAATCAACGGTTTCTGTCAACTTGGCAGTTGCCCTCGCACGGGCGGGCAAAAAAGTCGGATTGATTGATGCAGATATTTACGGATTCAGTGTACCGGACATGATGGGCATCGAAACCCGTCCGACGGTCGTCAACGACCGGATTGTTCCACCTGAACGTTTTGGCGTAAAAGTCATCTCGATGGGCTTCTTCGTCGAAGACAATGCACCTGTCATCTGGCGTGGTCCGATGCTCGGAAAGATGTTAAACAACTTCTTCTCTGACGTCGAATGGGGCGACCTCGATTACTTACTTCTTGATTTACCACCGGGTACAGGCGACGTGGCACTCGATATTCATTCAATGTTGCCAAGCTGTCAGGAACTGATTGTCACGACACCACACGCAACTGCGGCATTCGTCGCAGCACGCGCAGGAGCGATGGCGATCAAAACTAACCACCGTTTACTCGGAATCATCGAGAATATGGCGTATTTCGAAAGCAAGGTAACGGGCGAAAAAGAGTATGTGTTTGGTTCAGGCGGCGGAGAGAAGTTGTCAGAAGCGTTAAAAACAGATATTCTAGCTAAGATTCCACTTGGACAGCCGTATGCAAATGACACGGACTTTGCACCGTCGATTTACCGTGACGACCATCCATTTGAAACACACTATAATGAACTCGCAGCGCGTGTCATCGAAAAAGTAGAGGGATAATGAATGAAGACTAGAGGATTTTTGAAGCTGTTTTGGATGACGCTCCTGATCGGGACGCTCGCCGGCTTCGTGTTTAACCTTGTCGCTGAACCGGGTTATGTCCGCAATCAATCGATCAGCGGATATGTTACAGCCCTGGCTTACAGCAGTACATGGACAGCCATCAGTTTGATGGGATTCTTTTCGTATCTGATCCTTCACCGGGTCGGACTCGATATTTTTCGGGGAGCTAAGCTGTGGGACCGGGTTCAAATCGTCTTAATCGCATTTGCGTTATTCGACGGAATCTACCTTCGCGGTCTTGCTTTCGGATTTGAAAAAACAAACCTGTATATCGGAGAGATGGTTGTCTTATTGATCATTGCGTTTTTTGTCGCTCGGACGAAAGCCCGCGAGACAAACTTCACGGCGTTCGTGCCGACACTCTTTTTGATGACAGTCATCACATTGATTGAATGGGTTCCGGCTCTTCAGGCGACACAAGACAAACGGATGTTATGGGCGGCACTTGCCACATTACTCGTTTGTAATGCGTATCAGATTCTGATGTTGCACCGGTTGCAGGAAAAACCGAATTCAGCGAATGCTGCGTCGGGGAAAAGAGCATAAAAGAAAAGGGCGCCGCGCTACCGTTTTATCCGGTCAGAGCGGCGTCCATCTTTTTTAATGTTTTTTTAGAAAAACAGTTGACGTAAAAAACAAGAGTTGATATATTAATACATGTCGCTGAGGCACACGCCACACAGGCACGTCGAAAACGAAAAAAACTTACGAAAAAAGTTATTGACACCAGTTAATAGTTTACTGTAAGATTTAAAAGTCGTCAAACGACATATCGGACTTTGAAAACTGAACGATGAGGCAAAAAACGTATCTTCGGATACAAACAATGAATGAAGCGCAAGCTTCGTCAACGTGACTTCGGTCACAACAACGAGCAAGTCAAACACTTTATGGAGAGTTTGATCCTGGCTCAGGACGAACGCTGGCGGCGTGCCTAATACATGCAAGTCGAGCGCAGGAAGCTCACGGAACTCTTCGGAGGGAAGTGAAGGGAATGAGCGGCGGACGGGTGAGTAACACGTAAGGAACCTGCCCCAAGGATTGGGATAACTCCGAGAAATCGGAGCTAATACCGAATAGTTCTTCAGACCGCATGGTCTGATGATGAAAGGCGCTCCGGCGTCACCTTGGGATGGCCTTGCGGTGCATTAGCTAGTTGGTGGGGTAATGGCCCAC
>NC_010556.1:150000-3034136 GCF_000019905.1 Exiguobacterium artemiae 255-15
CCCCGAAATAGCTTTAGGGCTAGCCTCGAGGTTGAGAGTTCCGGAGGTAGAGCACTGATTGGACTAGGGGCCCCCACAGGGTTACCGAATTCAGTTAAACTCCGAATGCCGGCAACTTATACTCGGGAGTCAGACTGCGAGTGATAAGATCCGTAGTCAAGAGGGAAACAGCCCAGACCGCCAGCTAAGGTCCCAAAGTGTATGTTAAGTGGAAAAGGATGTGGCGCTGCCTAGACAGCTAGGATGTTGGCTTAGAAGCAGCCACCATTCAAAGAGTGCGTAATAGCTCACTAGTCGAGTGGCGCCGCGCCGAAAATGTAACGGGGCTAAACATACCACCGAAGCTGCGGATTCCGTAAGGAATGGTAGGGGAGCGTTCCAAACCGCTGTGAAGCTGTACCGGAAGGAGCAGTGGAGCGTTTGGAAGTGAGAATGCCGGTGTGAGTAGCGAAAAGAGGGGTGAGAATCCCCTCCGTCGAAAGCCCAAGGTTTCCTGAGGAAGGCTCGTCCGCTCAGGGTTAGTCTGGACCTAAGCCGAGGCCGAAAGGCGTAGGCGATGGATAACAGGTTGATATTCCTGTACCACCGATCCACCGTTTGAACAATGGGGGGACGCAGGAGGATAGTGACGCATGCGGATGGAAGTGCATGTGTAAGTTTCGAGACCGTCTGATTGGCAAATCCGTCAGGCACCAAAGTCGAGGAACGATGCGGAGTCCCGTAGGGACGAAGGTCACGATTTCACACTGCCAAGAAAAGCCTCTAGTGAGGTGGAAGGTGCCAGTACCGTAAACCGACACAGGTAGGCGGGATGAGAATTCTAAGACGCGCGGGATAACTCTCGTTAAGGAACTCGGCAAAATGGTCCCGTAACTTCGGGAGAAGGGACGCTCTACATGAGTAGAGCCGCAGTGAATAGGCCCAAACGACTGTTTAGCAAAAACACAGGTCTCTGCTAAATCGCAAGATGACGTATAGGGGCTGACGCCTGCCCGGTGCTGGAAGGTTAAGGGGATGGGTTAGCGCAAGCGAAGCTTTGAACCGAAGCCCCAGTAAACGGCGGCCGTAACTATAACGGTCCTAAGGTAGCGAAATTCCTTGTCGGGTAAGTTCCGACCCGCACGAAAGGCGTAACGATTTGGGCACTGTCTCAACGAGAGACCCGGTGAAATCATAGTACCTGTGAAGATGCAGGTTACCCGCGACAGGACGGAAAGACCCCATGGAGCTTTACTACAGCCTGATATTGAGGCTTTGTGCATGATGTACAGGATAGGCGGGAGACGTCGAGACCGGAGCGCCAGCTTCGGAGGAGTCACCCTTGGGATACCGCCCTTCATGCATAGAGTCTCTAACTCGCAGCCGTCATCCGGCTGGAGGACCGTGTCAGGCGGGTAGTTTGACTGGGGCGGTCGCCTCCTAAACAGTAACGGAGGCGCCCAAAGGTTCCCTCAGAATGGTTGGAAATCATTCGTAGAGCGCAAAGGCAGAAGGGAGCTTGACTGCGAGACCTACAAGTCGAGCAGGGACGAAAGTCGGGCTTAGTGATCCGGTGGTTCCGCATGGAAGGGCCATCGCTCAACGGATAAAAGCTACCCTGGGGATAACAGGCTGATCTCCCCCAAGAGTCCACATCGACGGGGAGGTTTGGCACCTCGATGTCGGCTCATCGCATCCTGGGGCTGGAGTAGGTCCCAAGGGTTGGGCTGTTCGCCCATTAAAGCGGTACGCGAGCTGGGTTCAGAACGTCGTGAGACAGTTCGGTCCCTATCCGTCGTGGGCGCAGGAAATTTGAGGAGAGCTGTCCTTAGTACGAGAGGACCGGGATGGACGCACCGCTGGTGTACCAGTTGTTCCGCCAGGAGCATCGCTGGGTAGCTACGTGCGGACGGGATAAATGCTGAAAGCATCTAAGCATGAAGCCCCCTCCAAGATGAGATTTCCCTTTGAGTAATCAAGAAAGACCCCTCAGAGACGATGAGGTAGATAGGTCACGGGTGGAAGCATGGTGACATGCGGAGCTGAGTGATACTAATCGGTCGAGGCCTTGTTCTAGCAGATGCATTGTTGATGACTTCAGTTTTGAGGGCGCGAGCCCGTCGTCTGGTGACGATAGCCAAGTGGTCACACCCGTTCCCATGCCGAACACGGAAGTTAAGCACTTGAACGCCGAAAGTAGTTGGGGGCTTCCCCCTGTGAGGATAGGACGTTGCCAGGCAATTTATTTTTATTTATTCCGCAATAGCTCAGTGGTAGAGCAACCGGCTGTTAACCGGTAGGTCGTAGGTTCAAATCCTACTTGCGGAGCCAATGGCCCGTTGGTCAAGCGGTTAAGACACCGCCCTTTCACGGCGGTATCACGGGTTCGATTCCCGTACGGGTCACCATTTTTATTTTTTGCCGGTGTAGCTCAGCTGGTAGAGCAACTGACTTGTAATCAGTAGGTCGCGGGTTCGACTCCTGTTGCCGGCACTGTTTTTTCAATTGTATAGTTCCTAGACAAACTGGGGGGGTAGCGAAGTGGCTAAACGCGGCGGACTGTAAATCCGCTCCCTCGGGTTCGGCGGTTCGAATCCGCCCCCCCCCACCATGTCGAGCCATTAGCTCAGTTGGTAGAGCATCTGACTTTTAATCAGAGGGTCGCAGGTTCGAATCCTGCATGGCTCATATTTTGCGGAAGTAGTTCAGTGGTAGAATACGACCTTGCCAAGGTCGGGGTCGCGGGTTCGAATCCCGTCTTCCGCTTTTTTTTATATCTGGGGCCTTAGCTCAGCTGGGAGAGCGCCTGCCTTGCACGCAGGAGGTCAGCGGTTCGATCCCGCTAGGCTCCACCAAATATTGCTTAAAGATCTTAAGCGAGTTTCGTTCGTCTTAAGTTTTTTTATACTTGAAATGCCTGGAATTAATGTACGTACGCGAAAGCACTGTGAGTAACTCTCACAGTGCTTTTTTGTCGTTAGATTCTGTATAATCATGCGTCATCGTGTCGAGTTGAACCACCGTCTTGTTACCGCTTACAATTAAGATAACTTACTGAGTAAAGGGGAACAGGTCGATGAACATTGCATATATCAGCGTACCGTATCGTTATGGTCAAGGAAAACCGGGGACGGAGCAAGGACCAGCTGCCGTTGAACAGGCAGGATTACTCGAAACACTGGCAGCAAACGGACAGGAAGCAGTTCGCTACGGGGAAGCGGCTGTTTTGTCTGAAGATGCTGTTCGTGAAGAAGATCCGCAATTAAAACGGCTCGAAGGTGTTGTCCACACGACAAACGATTTACACTTGCTTGTACGTGAGGCGCTGACAGAGCAACGTTTTCCGTTACTCGTCGGAGGCGATCACAGCATGGCGATCGGAACGATTGCCGGTATGCGGCAAGTCGTACCACGTCTCGGAGTCATCTGGTTTGATGCACACGGCGATTTAAATACACCGGAGACTTCTCCATCGGGGAACATTCACGGAATGCCGCTGGCCGTTGCCTTAGGCGAAGGACACCAGCGTCTGACGGAAATCGGAGGGGACGGGGTTAAACTGCAACCGGAACACCTCGTCTTCATCGGATTACGTGATGTCGATGCAGGAGAACAGGAATTGATTGATCGTCTCGGTATCCGTGTCTATGATATGGAAGCGATTCGGACACGCGGGATGGATGCCATCATGAAAGAAGCCGTTGCCTATCTCAAAGAGACGACAGATGCGTTTTATCTCAGCTTTGATATGGACGGGCTCGATCCAAGTCTGGTTGAAGGAACTGGGACACGTGTGGCGGACGGTATCATGCTTGATGATGCGAAGACCGTTTTACGTCACTGTG
Source organism: Exiguobacterium artemiae 255-15 (assembly GCF_000019905.1). GTDB lineage: Bacteria > Bacillota > Bacilli > Exiguobacteriales > Exiguobacteriaceae > Exiguobacterium_A > Exiguobacterium_A artemiae. The sequence goes on from NC_010556.1 coordinate 153,825, forward strand.
CCGAGCAGGATGAATTCATCGCAGCAGAATTCGTAGAGGTCAATCCTTTACTCGAAGAAGGAAACGGTACAGCGATTCTTGCGAATGACTTGATTGGAAACTTGCTCCAGTATATGCGGACCCATCGTTTAGTAAAATAATGGATAGAACTTGAACTCTTTTCGTCAGAGTTCAAGTTTTTTTTGTTACAATTCAAATTGAGATGAAACATTATGTAGGTCGACTCCGTATAAGAGATTGACCGCATAGAGCGGGGGGTATTTAAAGTGGAAGAAACAACACTACGCTTGATTGAGCGGGTGAAGCAGGGAGACCGTGATGCATTCGCGGCACTTGTTGATCTATATAAAGAAGGAGCCTTTTTGGTCGCCTTCCGTGTTTTACGGGATCGAATGGAAGCCGAAGATGCCACACAAGAAGCCTTTATCCGCGTATTCACCAAAATTGAATCGTATAATGCCCAGTGGAAGTTCCGGACTTGGTTGTATCGGATCGTGACGAATGTTTCGATTGACCGACTCCGCAAAAAACGTCCGGATTATTCCCTTGATGCCGAGATGTCGGGGACTGAAGGACTGACGTTGTATTCCCAGCTTGAAAGCAAGGACCAGTTGCCGGAAGATCAAGTCATTGATTCGGAACAACGACAAGATGTAGGGGAAGCCATCGCCGGTCTGCCGGAAAAATACCGGATTCCGCTTGTCTTGAAATATGTTGAAGATCTTTCGCTCAAGGAAATCAGTGAGATGATCGATTTACCCGTCGCTACAGTTAAAACGAGAATTCATCGGGGACGCGAAGCGCTGAAAAAGCATTTCGGCAAACGATGAGATGAGAAGGAGGCACTCACCATGACACGAGAAAAAGTGTATGAACGGATACAGGATTATTTAGATCAAAACCAACCTCCAGAAGACTTCAAACGACTTGAAGCGGAGTTGCGGGAAGCGAATGCGATGGACGAGTTCGAAGAGTATCGGCTCCTCGATGCAGAGTTACGCGCGCTTTCAGCACCCAAGCTTTCGGCGGATTTTACATCCCGCGTGCTGGCACAACTGCCCGAACAGGTGGAACAACCGAATGTGACTCCGCTCAGGAAGACATCCCGTTTCGGTGGGAAGATGAAGCAGTATCCGTTGCTTGCGGCAGCCTCGATTTTTATGTTGTTGTCGGTCGGTAGTCTCGGCGGCTATCTGACACAGGAAGAACATGATTTATCGTATACGAATGTACCGGGAATCGTCGCCGAGAACGGTGAAGTTGTCGTACCGGAAGGCGTCACCGTCAACCAGGACCTGTATGTCGAAGGCGGCAATGTCCGGATTGAAGGCAAGGTCAACGGAGACGTAATGACTGTCGACGGCAAAGCGTATACCGCCAGTGCCGGGAATGTCACAGGCGAAATTAAACAAATTGACCAACTCTTTGAGCGGGTCTGGTATGGAATTAAACGAATCTTCGAATGAGTCAGGTGGGACGAGTCTAACTCGTCCCTTTGTGCTATAATGAAAGCTGTTTAAATCAGATGAGATAGGGGGCACGGTTGGTGAATTACTTCAACTGGCAACCACTTCAATTTCAATTGTTGAAACTGGGAGAAAACGTACATTGGTACGATTATATTAACGATGTGATTGATATCGCGGTCGTAACATTCGTCATTTACCGTCTGATGATCATTGTCAAAGGTACAAAAGCAGTCCAATTGATCAAAGGGATTTCGGTCATTTTGATCAGCTGGTTCTTAAGCGGATTCTTCGGACTGAAGACGTTACAATTTCTGCTGAACCAAATCATTACGTACGGTCTGCTCGGGATTATCATCATTTTCCAGCCGGAATTACGACGGGGACTGGAACACCTAGGACGGACAAGTAAATTTTTCTCACGGAGCGCGATCAGTGACGAGGACGAACAAGTCCGGATTGTCGACGCGTTGGTCACGTCTGCACAGTACATGTCCAAACGCCGGATCGGGGCACTGGTCACGATTGAGCGGGAAACGGGACTTAGCGAATATGTCGAAACCGGCATTCCGCTTGGTTCTCAAATCACGAGTCAGTTATTGATCAACCTGTTTATTCCGAACACGCCCCTCCATGATGGGGCCGTCATCGTCCAACAAGGTAAACTTGCGGCAGCCGCTTGTTACTTACCGCTTTCTGAGAGTGCACATATCTCAAAAGATCTTGGAACACGTCACCGGGCAGCCATCGGTGTCAGCGAAGTGACAGATAGCGTGACGTTGGTCGTATCAGAAGAAACCGGTGGTGTTTCCCTTGCCATCAATGGTCGTCTGTACCGGGAGCTGGATGAAGAATCGCTCCGGACGAAGTTACTTGAAACGATTGTCAAAGCTGAACCGACGAATACTTCCTTCTTGAACTGGATGGGGGCGAAAAAATAATGTTCGAAAAATGGTTCAATGAACGCTGGTTTCTTCGCATCGTTGCCGTCTTGCTTGCCGTCATGCTGTATCTGATGGTGGCAGGAACCAATTCGACCGTCAAAAGTGATGCGGCGAGCCTGTTGCCGATCGCCGGTCAAGGCTCAGCAAAGTTTGACGTACCGGTATCCGTCAATTATGATGAAACGCAGTGGGTCGCCTATAATATTCCAGAAACCATCGAAACGACGGTTAAAGGACCATCCAGCAGTTTGACGATGCTCCGGCTCGTTAAAGACTTTGGTCTGTCGATTGACTTGACGGGTCTGGATCCCGGGTATCACCGGGTGCGACTGTCTGCCGACGGGTTTGGCAAAGATGTTGAAGTGACACCAAAACAAGAAACAATTGAAGTATTCCTGGATAAAAAGGTCACAAAAGAAGTGCCTGTTCAAGTGGCACTGTTGAATAAAAACAAAATCGCCGAAGGGTATGTCGTCGGTGAAGCACAGCCGACCCAACAAACGGTCTCTGTGACCGGCGGGGCCGAAAAACTGCAGGCCATCACGGCGATTCAAGTTCCAATTGATGTCACAGGCCGGGCGGAGACGTTTACGGAGTCCTTCAACGTCAAAGCAACGGATGCGAACGGAAATGCAATCAGTGCCACATATGATCCGGAACAGCTGGAAGTGACGGTTCCGGTCTATAAGGAAAGCAAAACGGTTCCGATTAACGTCGAAACAAAAGATGCGGTCAAAAAAGGGTATAAAGTCGTCAAGATTGTTCCGGTCACGACGGAAGCCCGCTTATATGGAACAAAAGAAGAACTGTCACGGATCGGTTCCGTGTCGACGGAAGCCGTTTCCTTAAAAGGATTAACGAAGACGGTCGATCGGACGATCAAACTGATTGAGCCGAACAACGTGACAGCGATGGAACCGACTTCGGTTACGGTCAGCATCGTCGTCGAGAAGGAAAATGCGAAAGCGACGACGGAAACCGTCGAGGATCGGGCTGAGAAAACAATTTCCGGTGTCACGGTAACGCTAAACGGATTTGATGAGTCGAAGTATACGATTGATTATGAACAGACGATTGATCTCGTCGTCCGTGGAAGCGAAGCGGATCTTGCATCGATTGATGCGACAGATATTAAAGCCGTCATTGACGTGACCGGCTTAAAAGAAGGTACACACGGCTTGCCGATTTCGTATCAGACGTCAAAAGCGTTTGACGTACTTCGTCCGGATAATATGGATATCACGCTTAAAGCGGTTCCCCGGACATCGGTCCAAGCCAATTAAATCAACTTTGTGAAATGAGGAAATAGAACATGGGTAAGTATTTTGGAACTGACGGCGTCCGCGGCGTCGCAAACGTAGAATTGACACCTGAACTGGCATATCGTCTCGGTCGGACAGGCGGGTATGTCTTAACGAAACACGAAAGCACACGTCCGAAAGTCTTGATCGGCCGCGATACACGTGTCTCTGGACAAATGCTTGAAAATGCCTTGATTGCCGGACTCCTGTCAATCGGAGCGGAAGTCATGCGTCTTGGTGTCATCTCGACACCGGGTGTCGCATACTTGACGAAGACGATGGATGCGACAGCAGGCGTCATGATTTCGGCGTCACATAATCCGGTCGAAGACAACGGAATCAAATTCTTCGGATCAGACGGCTTCAAGCTCGATGATGCAACAGAACTTGAAATCGAAGGTTTGCTTGACGAAGCCGAAGATACGTTGCCACGTCCGTCCGGTAAAGAGCTTGGATTCGTCCACGATTACTATGAAGGCGCACAAAAGTACCTTCACATGTTACGTCAGACATCAGATGAAGATTTCTCTGGTATCCATGTCGCCATCGACGGCGCGCACGGTGCAACATCAAGCCTCGCACCACGTCTGTTCGGTGATCTCGAAGCGGAAGTCTCGACAATCGGAACGACACCAAACGGTTTGAACATCAACGAAGGTGTCGGCTCGACGCACCCTGAACATTTAGCTGACTTCGTCCTTGAAAAAGGCGCAGACGTCGGTCTGTCATTTGACGGCGACGGCGACCGTTTGATTGCAATCGATGAGAACGGTAAAATCGTCGACGGCGATAAAATCATGTTCATCTGCGGAAAATACCTCAATGAAATCGGCCGCTTAAAAGACAATACGATCGTTGCAACAGTCATGAGTAACCTCGGCTTCCACAAGACGGTCGCAGAACACGGCATGACAGCATTACAGACAGCAGTCGGTGACCGCTATGTCGTTGAAGAAATGCGTAAAAACAACTATACACTCGGCGGGGAACAGTCGGGTCATATCATCTTCATGGATTACTCCACAACAGGAGACGGAATGCTGTCAGGCGTTCAACTTCTGCAAATCATGAAGGCGACAGGCAAAAAGTTGTCGGAACTTGCAGCCGAAATGCCGGTCTTCCCACAACGTCTCGTCAATATCCGCGTGTCGGATAAAAACGGCGCGATGAACGGTCCGGCCGTTCAAGCCATCATTGCCGAAGTGGAAGCGGAAATGGCCGGCAACGGTCGGATCCTCGTCCGCGCGTCAGGGACAGAACCACTTGTCCGTGTCATGGCAGAAGCACCGACGCAAGAAGCATGTGACATGTATGTCGAGCGGATTGCAAACGTCGTCCGTGAAAACTACGCGTTACAAGAAAATTGAGTAAACGGAAGGCGCGGATGAATAATCCGCTCCTTTTTTTGTTGGGACGATTTTCAGGGGAACGGTGACGAAATGCTGTTTTCACACGCTTTTCTCAGGCGGAACGCAAGCTGGCTGTCACCGGGTCTTGCCTGTTCCTGACGGAAGCAGAGCTTCCTTTTCCTATAGAAGTCGCGTGATACAGCACTTCTGTTGTGACAGAATCATCGATAAGCCAAAAAGCAAAGTAAAAAAACGAACGTTTTTTACAGAATCTAGGTATTAGAGGTATCGTTTAGAAAAATATCAGGAATAGTTACAAATACGTTACCTTTCTTGCTTTTTCTAAATAAAGTTCGTATGATTGTAAAGTCGGACAGAAACGGGGTCGGACAGAAGTGAAAGCGCCAGGGCTGACTATGTGATAGGCAGCTGACGAGGTGGGGGTTTATCGAATCATTCGGCGGATGCCTCCCGGTACCATGTCAGTACCGTAAACTCATCTGAAATCGTTTAAGTGATTAGACGGACAGGCAGATGCGTGATGACAACTCTCGACAAGAGCCGTTTCCTCTTCAGGGAAATACTTGTAAATGGGAGAGAATGTATTATGTGCGGTATCGTAGGTATGATCGGACAGGTTAACACAAAAGAAATTTTATTAAAGGGACTCGAAAAGCTCGAGTACCGCGGTTATGATTCGGCTGGTCTTGCGTTCGTCAACGACGGCGTTCAAGTCCATAAAGAAGTCGGCCGGATTGCTGCGCTACGCGAAGTCGTTCCTGCAGAAGCAGACGGTCTTGTCGGAATCGGTCACACACGTTGGGCGACACACGGTGTCCCGAGTGTACCGAATGCTCACCCGCACCAAAGCGCTTCATCACGTTTCACACTCGTGCATAACGGTGTCATCGAAAACGATGAGCAGTTAAAAGCAGAACTCAATGTTGATTTACTCAGCGACACAGATACAGAAGTCATCGTTCAGATGATCGAAAAGAACTTTGCTGAAACAAATGACGTCGTCGAAGCATTCCGTCAAACACTTCGTGTGCTTCACGGTTCATACGCACTTGCGTTGATTGATGCTGAAAACCCGGATGTCTTGTACGTCGCTAAAAACAAATCACCGCTTCTCGTTGGTCTCGGTGACGGTACGTTCAACGTCGTCGCATCTGACGCAATGGCAATGCTTCAAGTCACGGATCAGTTCGTTGAGTTGCATGACGGCGAAATGATTATCTTGACGCGCGACAGTGTCACAATCCAGGACTTAGACGGAAACGTCAAAGAGCGTGAGGCGTATACAGCAGAAATCGATGCATCAGACATCGAAAAAGGCACGTACGCGCACTACATGCTCAAAGAAATGGACGAGCAGCCGGCTGTTATCCGGAACATCGTTCAGAAATACCAAAACGAGTCAGGCGAAATCACACTTGATCAATCGGTCCGTGATTTAGTCCTCGGACGTGACCGTGTCTACATCATCGGTTGCGGAACGAGCTACCATGCAGGATTGATCGGAAAACAATTGATCGAACAAATCGCGGGTATCCCGACAGAAGTTCATATCTCGTCTGAATTCGGCTACAACATGCCGCTTTTGACTGAGAAACCACTCTTCCTCTTCCTTTCACAATCAGGTGAAACAGCGGACAGCCGTGCGGTTCTCGTCGAAGCGAAAAAACTCGGTCACCCGGCACTGACAATCACGAACGTTGCAGGATCAACGTTATCACGTGAAGCAAACGCAACACTCTTGTTGCATGCGGGTCCTGAAATCGCCGTGGCGTCAACAAAAGCATACACAGCGCAAATCGCTGTTCTTGCTGTCCTTGCGTTTGACCTCGCTCAAGCAAAAGGTGTCGACGTTAACTTCGATCTCATGAAAGAACTCGGAAAAATCTCAAGCGCGATGGAATCCGTCATGTCACAAAAAGAACGGTTCCAGGAAATCGCTTCAGAATACTTGTCTGAATCACGCAATGCCTTCTTCATCGGCCGTGGTCAAGATGCATATGTCGGAATGGAAGGGGCGCTTAAGCTCAAAGAAATTTCATACATCCAAGCAGAAGGTTACGCCGGCGGCGAATTGAAGCACGGTCCAATCGCTTTGATCGAAGACAACACACCGGTCATCGCCCTCGTGACACAACCTCACGTTCACCTCAACAACCGAGGCAACGTCAAGGAAGTCGTCGCGCGTGGTGCGAACGCGTGTGTCATCGCAGCAGAAGGTCTTGAGTTGCCGACGGATGCGTTCGTCATCCCGGCAGTCGAGCCGCTCCTGTCACCACTCTTGTCTGTTTTACCGCTTCAGTTGATCTCGTACTACGCGGCACTCGGCCGTGATTGCGACGTTGACAAGCCACGTAACTTGGCGAAGTCAGTAACAGTTGAGTAAAAACAGTTCATCCGCGTGAAAAAATCAAAATAATTTTCAAAGACCCTTTGGACGATTTTCGTCCAAAGGGTCTTTTTAGCATAAAATTAAAATCTATCTAATCACGAGAATAGAATGCCTCTCATCAGATAGGCTTATTTTAATCGATGAATCGTATGAATATCGCCGGTCTCATCAAAATCTACGCTCAAATCCACGGGTTCGGGAATCGAGTCGTAATCCTGTCCTTTCAGTTGAATGATGTGATCGGTAATGATTGATTTACTAGAGCGTATTTTTTCCTGATGATAGGTTAGCTGTTTATCGATATCTTCTTTTTTGCTGGTAATTGTTTTATTTCTTCTGAAGGTCGCATCGATACTGACGTGTTTATCACTGAGTATTTTTTCGAATTTGTGATGGTACTCGGTGATTTGCTGATGATATTTTTCGATATCTGATAACCTCGTTGCATTTGTTTGTGAATCCTGATTCCAATCATTCATGATTTTTAAGCAAATCGACATGACTTCTAAATTTCCGTATCCAATCAATATAGTCTGTTCAAATGATGCGGCGAGTTCTTTTATCTCATCAACCGTTTTATCCAATTTGAATGTTGTTTTTTCTTCAATGTCGTTAGCACTTCTGATTAAAAAATCCAACTCCGGTAAAATTGATTCTAGCTCTTGATAAGAAATGACTGCCATATCTTCTAATTTTACCGAATATCGTTCTTCTTCATCAGGGATACTTGGCAGAATCGAAAGCAGATATTTGATATGGCCTTTGATGATGCCAGCTTTATCATTTTTGGATTGACGAATTAATATATCGATCTTTCGATTCAAAGATGTAAGTTGCTGATTAATCCGGTCCAAATGTTCTTGAGCAGTGACCATGGTCGCGACTCCAAGAGCTAAATTCGCCAGTTGAGCGGGGTTGATTTTTTTAATATCTTGAATTTCGAACTTTGCGTGATGTCTGATTTTATGTTGATGATCAACGGCAAGTGCTCTAAATTGATCCACTGATCCCTTGGCCTTCATAATTCGTAATTCACCGGATGCTAGCTTGGCAAGAGCTTCTTCACTGAATTTGATGATGACTCTCTGTTCTTTTTGAATGAGATTTTTAGCATGTGGCGAAAGTTTAATAATATTACCGACCTGATCTTTTAGACGTTGTGTGACAGTTAATGATTCGGAATGGCGATACGATGTCATATCAGTTAAAAAATATGATTCAATTTCCCAGGGTAGTTCATCGGCATGAAGTTCCGGAACGTCTGTTTTTGCAGGAATCGGTGGAAGCACCGAATCCGTTACAGCATCATGACGACTGAATTTACGGAAAAGTAAATAACTAAAGAGAAGTAAAATGATAATTACAGCTATGATTCCTAAAGCGTTGTCCATGCTAAGCCGCCTCTCATCAATAGTTTGAATGTAACCTGTAAATATATAGTAACTCATTCTGTCGTTAAAATGATAAGTTGATAAAAGACAGAAACGATGTATGGAGGAGGAAACAATACGTGAACAGAAAATGGAACTGGGCAGCCGCGTTTCCGCAATCTTGTACGGATGATGTTCGAGTCGTGGCACGCCTTTTACCGCGCCGGCTCTTTGGAACAGTGACCTGGGGAACGATTGAGGTCACGTTTTACGGAGAACCGTTGATTCTCCCGTACCGCCTGTACTTAAATGAAGTAAAGGAAGAAAAAATTCAAACCCTGACGGATCGCCAACGGTGGATATTGTACTGCATGTACACCCGTCATCATGATGGATATATCCGCGAAAAACATGTCCGCCGGCTGGAACAGGAACAGGCAAAAACAGATTGGGTACTGCTGTATTTAATTGAACTGACCGGAGAATATGTTCGCGAGATTCTCGAACGCATCGAACCGATGTTACAGATTTGGTCCGAAGAACAGCTGAGAACTTTTGCCGCAGCAAACAAGCGTTATCTGCAACGGATTGAACGACGCATCATCAGCTATTGGGACCTGCATCAACGGAGAGATTATCCCGTGTTATGGAATTCCGATTATGTCGGCTTCCGGATTGCCCAGTATTATTGGTCATCCCGTGCTCATTCTTGAAAAAAACTGCCGGGTTACGGTAGGCTGAACACGTAGTTCAGATCAGAAGGGGGATAAACAGATGAGAATTTTAGTAGTCGGAGCGAGCGGCACAGTCGGGCAAGCCGTCGTCGCGCAATTAAGCGAGCGGCACGAGATCATCCGGGCCGGACGGACAGGGATGGATGTCCAGGTCGACATCATGTCGGAAGACAGTATCCGTTCAATGTATGAAACGGTCGGTCCGGTCGATGCCGTCATCAGTGCAACCGGCGGAGCACATTTCGGACCGTTGACGAATTTGACACCAGCGTTGAATCAGATCGGAATCGACAGCAAACTGAAAGGGCAGGTTAATCTGGTGTTGCTTGGACTGGACGCCGTCCGCGACGGCGGCAGTTTCACATTGACGACCGGCATCATGATGGACGATCCGATTCGGCAAGGCGCGTCGGCGGCCCTTGCAAACGGCGGGGTTAAAGCATTCGTCCATGCGGCAGCGATTGAAATGCCGCGGGGGATCCGGATCAACAGTGTCAGTCCGAATGTCCTGATTGAGTCGCTCGACAAGTACGGACCGTTTTTCCGCGGGTTCGAAGCCGTTCCCGCATCGCGTGTCGCAACAGCGTTCGAGAAAAGTGTCGAAGGAGCACAGACCGGGCAAAATTATGAAGTTTATTGAATGAAATAAGGCCGTCCACTTGAATCAAGTGGACGGCCTTATTGTTCAGCTCATCAAAGATTGTAAGTAAAAGACGTTTAACAGAACCAGCGAAATCAAGAAGCAAATCAGCAGATTTTTCAAAAAAACAGGTCGTGTCATTTCGCGGTTCATGATCATCTTGTCGAGAAACAGATTTACAGCCAAGACGATGATAAACGTTACAAAAAAGAGCGGGACTAATTCCATACATAACATCCTTTCCGTCGCCTTATTCAACGCATCCGGCAGACAAAAAGTTTCATTAAGACTTGAAATTGCTGATGAAAAACAGGATTTTCCGACCGGAAAGGGAAAAGAGGGAAGTAAAGAACTTAAAAGGAGGGATAGGCAAATGCGACAAGCGGTGCTAGTCATTGATTTTCAACAGGATCTCGTCGAAGGAACGGCGGAAGAGGCCGGCGTCCACGCGAAAGAAAACATGATTCAAGTGATCAATCAGGTCGTACAGGAAGCAGAAAATGAGGGACATGTCATGATCTTCATCCGGGATCTCGATGTCGCGAACGGACAAGGGGAAGGGTTTGCAGTGCATTCGTCGATTCAGATTCCGGATCAGGCGGTCACGTTTGATAAAGCGGCCACGAACTCGTTCCATGGAACACCGCTTTTGGACTATTTAAAACAGCACCGGGTCGAACATATTGTCATCCTCGGTTGTAAGACGGAACATTGTATCGATACGGCAGTCCGCAGTGCAACCGTCAACGGATTTGATGTGACACTCGTTGCTGACGGACATACGACGAACGGTTCCGATGTCTTATCAGCAGAGCAGATGATTGCCCATCACAATCAAGTCTTGCATGGTCACTATAATGTCGAACATTTTGCGATTGTCCGTCCTTCAACGGAAACGGTGTTTGAACCGATTCATCATCAATACCGGAAATAAAATGGATATCATCTTGATGAAATGGACGCATTTCACACTAATCTTAAGAGCGTAAATCATGAATAGCCTCGTTCACTCGGTATATCGGGAAAGAATGAGACTATTTTTTATTTCAGTAGAGATTAATATCCATGATGTAAATTAAATGTCAATGAGTAGTTTAAAAAAGCCATAACAAAAAAGTGACAGGATACAAAAGAAGAAGATGGTAAAATAATTAAATAAAAGGATTTTTTTAGATGAATAAAATCAGATTGAAATGGGATTTGATGAAAAAGGAGGATATTCATGCGCTACATCGCACATGTACATTCAACGGACGGGAAGATTCAAGAAGTTAAAACCCATCTACTTGAAGCACGTGGACTTGCAGAAAATTGGGGGAAAGATATTGGATTGATGCATGTCTGCGGGGTGGCAGGGCTTTTACACGATATAGGAAAGCTGAGTGATGAATTTCAGACATATATTCGAAAGGCGACATCAGGTGAGCACGTCCGACGTGGGGAAGTCGATCATGCAACTGCAGGTGGAAGACTGTTATTCGAACAACTCAAAGGAAATCGTGGACAACTCCTTGCGGAAATGGTCGCAAATGCGATTCTTTCACACCACGGTAACCTTCAGGACTACTATCTAGAAGAGGAATCACCCTTTTTACAACGCGTCGAACGAAAAGAACTTCCTTCCTATAAAATGTGCCGTGAGCGATTTTTCCAGGTGGTCATCGATGAGCAAGAATTCAATCGCTATGTCGAACGGGCCGTTGACGAATTATATAGCTGGATTTTACGAGATGGCGGTTCGACCGCGCGAGTGTCACTCGCTACGAAATATATATTTAGTATCTTACTAGATGCCGATCGGACGAACACAAGAGAATTTGAACAAGGAATAACAACCATGACGACACAAGTTGACTTTGAAGAACTGAAGAGACGACTCGAAACACACTTGTCTACATTTTCACAGCAGACAGAAATTACGCCAATTAATCGTTTGCGTCAAGAAATGTCTGACGCATGTCGAGTATTTGCCAATCAACCAAGTGGAGTCTATACACTGTCAATCCCGACAGGTGGAGGGAAAACGCTTGCTAGTTTACGTTATGCACTTCATCATGCAACAACATATCAAAAGAAACGTATCATTTATGTTGTACCGTTTACGACGATCATCGAACAGAATGCACGTGTTGCAAGAGACGTACTAGGAACAGATATGATTTTAGAGCACCATTCGAACGTCGTCGAGATAGAAGATGCCTCAGATGATGTAATGGACATTCAAGCGAAATTGCATCTAGCGAAGGACAATTGGGATGCACCGATTATCTTCACGACGATGGTTCAATATCTCAATACGTTTTACGCGAAAGGAAACCGTAATACGAGGCGTTTACATCATTTAAGTGAAGCTATCATTATTTTTGACGAGGTTCAGAAAGTTCCACTCAAATGTATTTCACTTTTCAACGAGTCGGTGAAGTTTTTAAAGGATTCGTTGGAGTCGAGTGTGGTCTTGTGTACAGCAACACAACCTGCACTTGAATTTGTAAAGTACCAACTTCACCAAGATGGAGAGATGATTGATGCGTTACCGCAAGTGATGGAAGCTTTTAGACGAACGGACTTAGAAGTTGTTGAAGGAGAGATGGATACAGCACGTCTTGCTGAGGTTGTGACGAGACAAGTAGAGGAAAAGAATAGTGTTTTAGTAATTCTTAATACAAAAAGTGTCGTCAAAAAACTTTATGAAACATTACGACAGCAACATCCCGATGAAGAAGTCATTCATCTCAGTACAGCGATGTGTGCAGCACATCGGATGGATATCCTTCGAACAATCAATCAGCGACTAGAACAAGGAGAACGTATCATATGTATTAGTACCCAGTTAATCGAGGCAGGAGTCGATGTTAGCTTTGCTTGTGTCATTCGTTCACTAGCGGGACTCGATTCAATTGCACAAGCAGCAGGACGGTGTAATCGGCATGGTGAAGTTGCACGACAAACAGTGTATCTCGTCGATCATATAGAGGAAAATCTAAAACATCTTCCGGAAATTGCCCGTGGTAAGGAAATTGTTCGTGCGATTCTTATTGATTTTCTCCGTGATGAACAGTCGTACGAGGGAAATTTGTTGGGAACAGTAGCCATGACCCGATATTTTCAAGAACTTTATGATGCTTCTGAAGTAGAACTCGATTTCCCAATTCGGGGAACGACATTGACACTCGCTCCGATGTTGTTTAAACCAAGAAAAGTGCCTGAACTGATTTTGTCGAGCCGTCACCGAACGGTCGCGAATCATTTTAAGGTTATTGAGGATATGACCGAGACGGTACTCGTTCCTTATGGTGAAGAAGGAAAACGCTTGATTGCTTCTCTCAATGGACAAGCAGATTGGGAAGACTTGCGTAAATGGTTAAAACAAGCGCAGCAATACAGTATCAACTTGCATGCTCACGAACGAAAAAAATTAGAAGCAACGCAGGGACTGAATGTCATTTTGGATGGCACAGTTCTTGTCTTGAGTGAACGTGCGTACGATGATCATTACGGACTGAACTTAGAGCAGGACTCGTTACTAGAAGACCTTATGATGTAAAGGAAGTGTTGAGACATGCGGAATACGATCGAGTTTAAAGTATACGGTGAGTATGCGTTGTTTACTGATCCACTTACGAAGCTTGGTGGCGAAAAGATGTCGTATCAAGTTCCAACGTATCAAGCAATAAAAGGCATCGTTGAATCGATTTACTGGAAACCGACGATTTTGATTGTGGTAGACGCAATCCGAATTATGCATCCAATCAAAATGGAAGCAAAAGGTATGCGACCGATTGAATATGGAGGGGGGAACTCACTTGCGCATTACACTTATTTGCGTGACGTCTGTTATCACGTACGCGCCCATTTTGAGTTCAATGAGAACCGCCCTGACTTAGTTTTCGATCGAAATGAAGGGAAACATTATTCAATCATGAAACGATCACTCGAAGCAGGGGGACGACGCGACATTTTTCTTGGAGCTCGGGAATGTCAGGCCTATGTAGAACCCATTGATTTCGATTCAGATGACAGCTTCTATGACGGTGCTGATTTGCATTTTGGGACAATGGTTCATGGATTTGATTATCCCGATGAGACCGGAAGGGACGAACTCGCCGTTCGACTGTGGAATCCCGTAATGAAAGATGGCGTAATTGCATTTCCGAGACCGGAAACGTGTTCGCTCGTCAAGACGGTAAAATCGATGTCTGCTAAGCCGTTTGATGCGTCGAACATGACGGGGGTCGTAGAACTGTATGAACAACTCTAGAGGAGGTGAGGTCAATGAGTGTTTGGAAACAGTTATACGATACGTACGAAATGAACTTGAAGCATGTCGGTCAGTTTGAAAGCCGTTGGGAAGGACAGGACTTCACACTGCTTCCACTTTCGCATACGACGCAAACTGCACATGTGACGGTAACAGTAACGCTGGACGGAGATTTTCATTCGGCGACAGTCATCGAAAAAGGGCATGGAAATACGTTGATTCCGTGTACGGAAGACTCTGCGAATCGTGCAGGGAGTGTCGTTGCCCCGTATCCGTTGCACGACAAATTGGCATATGTCGCAGGCGATTTCTTGAAGTATGGTGGTGTTTATAAAGGTGAGAACGCACACCATGCTTATCTTAGCCAACTCAAAGCCTGGGTTGAAACAGCTCCATATGATCCACTCGAGAGCATTTATTGTTATGTTCAGAAAGGTCAGTTGATCGAGGATTTGATTCAAGAGGGTATTTTTTCTGCTACTGGGAGTGGTGAACTCCGCTGGACATGGAAGGAGGCAGGGGACAAGCCGCCGATTTATGGACTTGTCACTGGTGGACTCGAAGGGACATTTGTCCGTTTTCAGGTACGTTCAACGGAAGGCGTGCAGCGACAACCTTGGCGGGATAAGGCATTCTTTGATTCATTCATTACGTTTTATGGAACACGTCCAGGAAAGGAGGGCCTTTGTTTTGTAACTGGTAAACAAGAACGGTTATCTTCGAAACACACAAATAAGATTCGAAATTCAGGGGATAAAGCAAAGCTCATTTCTGCGAACGATAGCTCTGGATTTACATTTCGAGGGCGGTTTGATAAACCGGACGAAGCTGCAAGTATTAGCTATCAAGCCTCGCAAAAAGCACATAACGCATTAAAATGGCTCATCCAGCGACAAGGTCGTAGTATCGACCAGCGTGTGTTCTTGATTTGGGGAAATCAACAACCGAGTCTACCGAATCCACTCGAGAATACGTTATCACTTGCACAACTCTTTGGCGAAAAAGAGGAACTCATCTCACATACGGTTCAAGAAGGAGCTCTTGCCTTTTCGGATGCATTACTCGGATTTAAGCGGCGGTTACCGAAACAAGAGGTGAATATTTTGACACTCGATGCAGCGACGACAGGACGAATGGCAATTCTGTATTACCGGACGTTTGATCAAGAGACGTACTTCAAACGATTAGAACAATGGCACACGAAGTATCCGTGGGAATATATCTACCAAGATGCAGATAAAAAGCGTCAAGTGTACATCGGTGCTCCTTCTTTAAAAGATATCGCACTGATGACCTATGGTACGCGAGGAAATGAAAAATTAATCAAAGCGACCGTCGAGCGTTTGTTATCTTGTGTCATCGATGAACGGCGTGTCCCGATGGATATTATCCGTTGTCTCACACAACGCGCATCGAATCCTGTGGGGATGGATCACTGGGAGTGGGAGAAGACGCTTAGTATTGCTTGCGGCATGGTCAATAAAAAGGAGGAGATGACAGTGTCATTGGATCAAGAAATAAACGATCGAGATTATTTATTTGGTAGATTGCTTGCGCTTGCTGACTATTTGGAACGTCGAGCGTTAGGACAGGACAACCGGGCGACAAATGCGATTCGTTATATGAACGCCTTTTCTCAAAATCCAGCAAGAACGTGGATGACTATTCAAAGCGCTCTGCAACCCTACCAAGCGAAGCTCGGCGGAAAAGTGTTGTTCATTAACCGTCAAATCGATGAGATAGGTTCACGCCTGACAATCGAACAATTTACTAACAAGCCGCTATCTGGTAAGTACCTGCTAGGTTTTTATAGCCAACGGCACGAACTGTATCAAAAACGTGAAGAGACATTTGACAAAGAGGAGCGTGGCGAAGCATGACAACATTAGACCGGAAAATTGATTTTACTGTAATTTTATCTGTTACAAAGGCCAACCCGAACGGAGATCCATTGAATGGAAATCGCCCTCGCCAAAATTATGATGGTTATGGTGAGATTTCAGACGTCGCAATCAAGCGGAAGATTCGCAATCGTTTACAAGACATGGGCGAATCCATTTTTGTACAATCCAATGATCGGAATCTTGATGGATATGCGAGTTTGCGTGATCGTGCTGAAGCGAACGATACAATCAAAAAATTGATGAAAACGAAGAATGCAAGCGACCAGGTTGCGGCAGAAGCATGTGCGACATGGATGGATGTTCGTGCATTTGGTCAAGTCTTTGCGTTCAAAGGCGATAAAGCAGGTGGTGTTTCAGTCGGTGTACGTGGTCCTGTCTCGATTCATACAGCGACAAGTGTCGCACCGATTGACGTGACGAGCATGCAGATTACGAAAAGTGTTAATTCTGAGAGTGGGAAGGAACGAGGATCAGATACGATGGGGATGAAGCATCGTGTTGACCATGGCGTTTATGTTTTCAATGGAAGCATCAATACACAGTTGGCTGAAAAAACGAATTTCACGCAAGAGGATGCTGAAAAATTTAAGCTGGCTCTCGTATCATTGTTTGAAAACGATGCGTCATCGGCACGTCCAGAAGGTAGTATGGAAGTGCACAAAGTCTATTGGTGGGAACATGACTCGAAATTAGGTCGTTTTTCTTCAGCAAAAGTGCACCGAGCGGTTAGTGTTCAGGCGTTGACGGATGAACCGAAAAGTTTTTTGGACTATGAGATTAAAGTGGACGCACTTGAAGGATTTACTCCGGAAATATTAGATGGACTATAAGCGATACGACGATACGTATCTTTTACTATCGGGTATTCAACACTTTCAATTTTGTCCGAGACAGTGGACATTGATTCATATCGAACAGCAATGGGTCGAAAATGTAAGGACAATCGAGGGACAGGCACTTCACCAAAAGGCAGATGATCCATTTCAACGAGAAAAACGGAAAGAAAAATTGATTGTCCGAGGGATGGCGATTAAATCCGAACAACTGAACATTAGTGGACAGTGTGATGTCGTTGAATTTATCGAGGATGCGTCAGGTGTTCCGATTCACGGGACACCTGGAACATTTATTCCTGTACCTGTTGAATATAAAAGAGGAAAACCGAAAGTAAATCCAGCAGACGAATTACAGCTTGCTGCCCAAGCGATGTGTTTAGAAGAAATGTTACTTTGCGCTGTACCGATCGGTTACTTATATTATCACGAGACCAAGCATCGACATCCTATTCCGATTACAAAAGAATTAAGAGATTTGGTTTTAGCGACGGTTACGAAGATGAATGATTATTATAGTCGCCGTCATACACCACGAGCAAAAATTGGACCACATTGTAAGAGTTGTTCACTACAAGAGATTTGTCTCCCACGCCTAACAGAACGAGAGAGCGTCGCAGATTATATGAACAGGAGGTTGTGGGAGTGAAAAAGCTTCTGAACACATTGTTTATCAATCAGTCTGACTCTTACCTAGCACTTGATGGAGGAAATGTCCTCGTTAAAGCGGACGGCCAAGTTCTGGGTAGAGTTCCTTTGCATAATCTAGAAGGAATCGTCGCATTTGGTTATACAGGAGCAAGTCCTGCTTTGATGGGGCATTGTGCAGAAAACGGCATAGCGCTGACGTTTATGACGAAAAATGGTCGGTTTTTAGCGCGTGTCATTGGAGAAAGTAGAGGAAACGTTGTTTTGCGAAAAACACAATACCGACGCTCGGATGATGAAGTTGCATCGGCACGGCTCGCGAAAAACTTCATCCTAGGGAAACTCTATAATCAAAAGTGGATGCTAGAACGAATGACGCGTGATTATCCGTTGCGTCTTGATGTCGAACGGTTCAAAACAACTTCTCAAGATATGACGGAAACGATGCGTGAAATCCAAGTCTGCGAAAATCTCGAACGTTTAAGGGGATTAGAAGGAACGATTGCTGTTCGGTACAACCGATTGTTTGATTCGATGATCCTACAACAGAAAGAAGATTTTCACTTCAAAGGAAGAACCCGTCGTCCACCGCTAGATCGAGTTAACGCGATGTTATCATTCGCGTATAGCTTACTCGCGCGTGATGTAAGTGCAGCACTAGAAGCAGTCGGACTTGACGCGTATGTTGGGTTTTTACATCGTGAACGTCCAGGACGGGCATCACTTGCTCTCGATGTGATGGAAGAACTGCGTGGTATCTATGCGGATCGTTTTGTTCTCTCTTTGATCAATAAAAAAGTCATTCAAGGAAAAGACTTTTTACAAAAAGAGAACGGAGCAGTTATCATGACAGAGGAGGGAAGAAAAACCTTTTTAACAGCATGGCAAAAAAAGAAACAAGAAACGATTCAGCATCCTTACTTAAAGGAAAAAATGATGTGGGGTTTGGTTCCATATGAACAAGCGTTACTTCTCGCCCGACATCTCAGAGACGATTTGGAAGCATATCCACCGTTCCTCTATAAATGAAGGAGGGAATATCGTGTTGGTTCTTATTACGTATGATGTCAATACCGTCTCCCCGGGTGGTAAAAAACGACTACGGCACGTAGCTAAACTATGCCAACGTTATGGGCAACGTGTTCAAAATAGTGTCTTTGAGTGTATCGTCGATCAAACAGAATTTATGTTGTTGAAACTTCGTTTGAAGGAAATCATCAATCACGAACGTGACAGCTTACGCTTCTATAAACTAGGGAATCAATATATATCGAAAGTCGAGCATTATGGAATAAAATCTTCTTTAGATGTAGAAGGACCTCTGATTTTTTAAAAAAGTCGATAGGTGCGAATGTGAAGTACACATGAATTCGTAGTTCGATTCGCACCTGTTTTTCTATTTAAGAATAAAAAAATTAGATGATTAAAGTCGAAAAAACACTATTTTTCGACTTTAGAAGAACGTATATTCGCTAAAAATGAATTCATAGCTGTTTTTATGACCATTTTAGCTGTCGCACTCCTCGTGAGTGCGTGGATTGAAATTTTTTGGCATAGACGCCATCTAGCGTGAGTTTAGTCGCACTCCTCGTGAGTGCGTGGATTGAAATTATTCGGCGTTGCATAAAGGCGCGATGGAGACGAGTCGCACTCCTCGTGAGTGCGTGGATTGAAATTCCGTTGCTTTTTCCACCCTTTGAGGTGTCATAGTCGCACTCCTCGTGAGTGCGTGGATTGAAATACCGACGCATCTTCTATGATGTCCGAGGAAATCGTCGCACTCCTCGTGAGTGCGTGGATTGAAATTGCATACCAATGACCGCCGTCAATTTCGATATTTGTCGCACTCCTCGTGAGTGCGTGGATTGAAATAAGAATCGCAAGAAGACGCGCAAGGAAAAAGTACACGTCGCACTCCTCGTGAGTGCGTGGATTGAAATACATATATGATGTGTTTGATACAACCGGCGTGAGTCGCACTCCTCGTGAGTGCGTGGATTGAAATACGTTTGAAGGATTTAAAATCACACGTACAGTAGAGTCGCACTCCTCGTGAGTGCGTGGATTGAAATTTCTGTAAATAAGGGTAATCCATCTTGACTAAAAGTCGCACTCCTCGTGAGTGCGTGGATTGAAATATTGTCTGCCAAGCAACGGATCAACTGCCATTGCAGTCGCACTCCTCGTGAGTGCGTGGATTGAAATAACTGGGAAACATCTCAAAAGAACGGGCGCAAAAGTCGCACTCCTCGTGAGTGCGTGGATTGAAATCCAACGCTCCTGCTGCAACTCACCCGTGATACCGGTCGCACTCCTCGTGAGTGCGTGGATTGAAATTTCCATCAACCGCAGGCGACGTTCTGGATCAAGGTCGCACTCCTCGTGAGTGCGTGGATTGAAATGCGCACGACGGGACAAAAGGAAATGTCATGGTCGTCGCACTCCTCGTGAGTGCGTGGATTGAAATCGCTTCAAACGGTTGCCGTGTATCGCGTGTGATGTCGCACTCCTTATGAGTGCGTGGATTGAAATCTCAAATACTAAGAGGAATCCATACTGGTTCTGAAGTTGTATTCCACGTGATGAATAGAGTAAAATCATCGTATTTTGTCCAGTGATCAAAGTGATTTGGTTTGCATTTTTTACTAAAGCATATTCGAAGAACGTTAAAAGACGTTGTTTGACGTGCGAACCGCTATACTTGTGGAAATGCAGCAAGTAGAGGGGGAAGTTCGGATGGAACAACAAAAACGGATTGGGATTATCGGCGGCGGACTCGCGGGCGTATTTGCAGCCCGGCAATTGATGACGGAAGGTTATGCGGTCGAGATCATCGAAAAAAGCCAGAGTGTCGGGGGACGGATGGCAACGAGACGGATTGACGAGGGGACAGCGGATCATGGAGCCGTCTTCTTTACGGTCCGGACGGACGAGTTGGCGCAGGAAGTCGACGAATGGCTAGAGCAAGGTTTGGTCCGAAAATGGTTCGGGGATGATTTTCCGCGGTATGTCGCGGTCAACGGGATGAATCAGCTCGTCCAGTCAATTGCCCGCGGGATTCCTGTTCATTTAAATGAACAGGTCGAACGGATTTTGGCAGAAGGACCGGCTCTTCAGACTACGGCAGCGGCAGAAACACGGACGTATGATGCGATTCTGCTGACGGCCCCGGTTCCGCAAGCCTATGACCTGCTCTCAGCTTCACCGTTAATGCTGGTGGAATCCGATCACGCCCATCTCGGGAAAGTGACGTTTGAGCCGACGTTCGTCGGATTGTTTGAACTGGAAAAATCGCCCGACCTCGGGGAAATCGGTCTGCTCGACGACGGTCTTGTATCCGGAATGCTGAAAATCGTTAACAATGCGCAAAAAGAAGTGTCGGCGACACCGCTCCTGAGTGTCTACATGACCGGCGACTGGAGCGAGGTGTGGTACGACAAAGGAGAAGACGAGACACTGGCGGAAATCGAACGGCTGTTGCAGGAACAACTCGGACCGGTCCAATTAGTTTCCAAGCAACTGAAGCGTTGGCGATATGCGCAGGCACGTGACGTCTTCCGCACGCCTTATCTGAAACTTGAGCAGCATCCGCTCTGGCTGGCCGGTGATGCGTTCCTTGATCCGAAAGACACGTCCGGTCGGACACGGGTCGAAAGTGCCGTCATTTCCGGGTTGCGTGTTGCGTCAGCCATGGATACACACTTTAAAGCAGTCCTGACAGAACAGTGAGTGAAAAAGAGCGATTTCCGTTAGTGGAAGTCGCTCTTTTTGATGATTACGATTCAGGTGGAAAATGCTGATTACTCCAAGCCGCCATCTGATCGAGGATCGGCAGAAAACTGTGTCCGATTTCTGTTAAGGAATATTCAACTTTCGGCGGGATTTCCCGGTAGACTCTCCGGTTGATCATGCTGTCGGCCTCAAGTTCACGCAACTGTCGGGTTAAGATGCCTTTTGAAATCCCGGGCAAGAGCTGTTCGAGTTCATGAAATCGTTTTGTTCCGGTACTGAGATGCCAAAGTAAGACGATTTTCCACTTACCGGCCATGATGGTCTGGGCTCGGGTTACAGGGCACGCCGTTCGCTGGGAAAGAGGGGAGTCAGTTGTCGAAGCTGGATTCATCGGGAATTCCTCCTATAGTTCGGTTTGTATGACTTGGTATCGAAAAAGTGCCTACTTTTAACAGTGTACCACCTGTAATACAATTGGATACAGGTGGAAACTTATTAAAAAAGGAGCTTACGTCCATGAAATTACTTGTAACCGGTGCAACCGGAAAATTAGGAACAAAGATTGTCGAGCACCTCTTAACGAAAATCGAAGCGGAGAATGTAATCGTCAGTGTTCGTGACCCTAAAAAAGCAAACGAGCTGGCTTCACGCGGTATTGAAGTCCGTCACGGCGATTTTGATGAGCCGGATACGTTACAACAGGCTTTCGCAGGCGTCGACCGGCTTTTGATTATTTCGACTGACGGCGAAGAAGCGACACGAATCCGTCAACATACGGCAGCTGTCGAGGCAGCTAAAGCAGCGGGAGTCGGCTTGATTGCTTACACGAGTATCGCCAACGCGGAAGCCAGTCAAAACTTCTTGGCCCGCACCCATCAGGTGACAGAACAGTTGATTCGCGAAACGGGAATTCCGTTCCTGTTCTTCCGTAATAACTGGTATTTGGAAAACGAACAGTCGACGATCGATGCCGTCCGTGCCGGACAAGACTGGTTGACGAGCGCCGGAAACGGCACAGTTGGTTGGGCGCTCCAGGAAGATTATGCGGAAGCCATCGCGACTGTCTTAGTCGATCCGAAACCGACGAAATCAATTTATGAACTGTCGGGACCTCTGCACACACAACAAGATATCGCAGAAGCACTCGGACAGGTTCTCGGGCGCCCGGTACAGGTGAAGCAAGTCGACAGCGCGACTTATACGGCGATCATGCAACAAGCGGGAGTTCCGGAATTTTTGCTGCCGATGTTACAGGCGATTCAAGAAGGTATTGCGGCCGGAACGCTGGCAGTTGAGAGTCAGGATTTTGAACATATCCTGGACCGGCCACCGGTTTCACTCGAAGACGGCTTGCGGCAACTTGTCCAAAGATAAGTTCATCTGAACGTTTCTTCTTGAGGTACTTTGGGTAAATATTCCTTAAGTACTTAAAACGAGGGGGATTACTATGGACATAAAAAAATACCGTGTAACACCGGGCGAATCGATTCATTTGTCGGATTATCCGACGTCAGATGAAAACCGTATTGCAGAGGATGAGTTACTGGATCAGCACATCCCGAAAAGTGTCGAGGAACTAAAGGAACTCCACTGGCGTCTGCATGCCGAAGAGAAAAACGGCGTTCTTGTCATCCTGCAAGCGATTGATGCCGGCGGAAAAGATGAAGCCATCAGCTATATCTTCTCGAATCTCAACGCCCAAGGCCTGCGGACACTGTCCGTCAAAAAACCGTCAGATACGGAGAAAAAGCATGATTATCTCTGGCGGATTCACGAAGGCTTGCCGGAAAAAGGCGAAGTCGGCATTTTGAACCGGTCGTATTACGAAGAAGTTATCGCACCACGGATTCATGACCTGCTCGAAGAAGAGGAAGTACCGGACGATCAAGACGTTTGGAAGATGCGTTACCGCCAAATCAATGACTTTGAACGTTATCTCGTCGAGAACGGTTTCCGCGTCGTCAAGTTTCTGTTTAACGTCTCAAAAGACGAGCAGAAAAAACGATTGCTTGAACGGATCAAAGATCCGAAGAAAAACTTTGAGTTTTCGTTCAGTGACGTCGAAGAGCGGGAGCACTGGGACGAATACCAGGACATCTTTGCCGAGCTTGTCTCGCACACGTCAACGGAACACGCGCCGTGGCATGTCCTGCCGGCCGATGACGAATGGTTCACCCGTTACATCGTGACAGAGGTCATGAATGACGTCCTGCGTGAAATCGATCCGCAGTATCCGAAGCTGACGGACGAGGATCAGGAAAAACTCGATGAAGCGATTAAAAAGCTGGAAAACGAATAAGAATAAGCGGCTGACAGAACTGTCAGTTCTCAAATGAAGGGGACAGATTTTACGATCTGTCTCCTTTATTGTGCTGAAAAATGGATTCCTTTTTAAAGATCGCTGTTATAATCAAGTGGAAGAATCGATCAAGTACTGGAGGAATCAGCATGAATGAATACCCGAATTGTCCGAAATGTGGCTCAGCGTATACATATGAAGACGGGAATGTATTCGTGTGTCCGGAATGTGCCCATGAATGGACGGCAGCCGATGCAGAAGTGGCGGAAGAAGCCACTGTCATCCGGGATGCGAACGGGAACGTATTAAACGATGGTGATACAATTACGGTCATTAAAGACTTAAAAGTGAAGGGCACGTCGCTTGTCGTCAAACAAGGGACCCGTGTCAAAGGAATCCGTCTCGTCGACGGGGATCATGACATCGATTGCAAGATTGATGGACTCGGTGCGATGAAGTTGAAGTCGGAGTTCGTTAAGAAAATCTAAGCCTACACCGCCCGTCTGACGACGAGGCGGTTTTTCATGGATAAAGGGATGGGTTTTCATTCAGGACAAATGTCCTTTATCATTCAGGAAGACTTCGTTTAAATGAAGAGAGGAAAATAGAAGAGAGGAGGAACCAGTATGCGTGGAATTTTATTTGCAATCAGCGGCGGTTTTTTTCTGACCCTGCAAAGCGTCGCGAACGCCCGGATCAGTAATGGTATCGGCACTTGGCAAGCAGCGACACTGACACAGATGACCGGTTTTGTCGTTGCTTTATTAATCACTTTGATTTTGCGCGATCGGACGTTCCGGCAGATGAAGGACGTGAAGGTATTGTATCTATCCGGTGGGGCTCTGGCCGCTGCCGTCCTGTTCAGTAACATGACAGCCGTCCATCTAATGGGTGTGACGCTGACGATTTCGTTATTCCTGATTGCCCAGCTCGGACTGGCACTGGTGATTGATTGGAACGGTTGGTTCGGGATGATTAAACGGCGCCTGCAGTTGCCGCAAGTAATCGGGATTTTAATGATGATCGGCGGCGTGCTGATCTTAAAGTGGTAAGGGGGAAAGAACGTGGAACAAGCACAACTGGATGAATATTTGGACCGGTTTCAGTTGACGGACGTCTTTGCCGGCGGATTACGGGAGCATTTACAACCGGTCGCTTTTCAAGCCGGAGACTGGCTGTGCCGTCAAGGCGACGCGGCGGACCGGATGTACTTGTTGCTCGAAGGGAAGCTGAAGATTACCCATATGTCAGCGACCGGAAAACGGCTTGTCTTATCCTTTAAGCATCCGTTTGATCTGGTCGGCGATATCGAATACGTCCGCCGGACCCCGTTGATGAATACGGTCGAAGCGGTCACGCCGGTCAAAGCCGTCAGCATCTCCTATGCGGCACTCGAGCAAAAGGGTGCTGACAATCCGGCATTGCTCCGGTTTTTACTTGAGACGATTACGATGAAATTTGAGCTGAAATCACACTCGATGAGCTTTAATCTGCTGTATCCGGTTGAGGTCCGGCTCGCCAGTTATCTCTTATCGATGACACCGGAAACACCGACGTTACCGGTCAGCGATCTGGTTGATGCGGCGGATCTGATCGGAACAAGTTACCGTCACCTGAATCGTGTCCTGCGTCAGTTCAGTCAGGATAATCTGATTGAACGGACGAACCGGACGATTACGATTATCGACCGGGAGGGTTTGACGGAACGGGTCGGCGAAAGTATCTATGAGTAAGGAGGAAACAAGATGACACTTGGAATAGTTCTGGCCTTATTCGGCGGGATGATGGTCTGTATTCAAAATACGTTTAATGCCAAGGTCAAGGAACAGGTCGGGGCATGGGCGACAACGACGCTTGTCCTCGGACTCGGATTCCTGGCGTCGCTGACAATCGGACTGCTTGTTGAAGGTGGCGGTCTTTTTTCGACGAGTGGGATGCAACCGTGGTTTTGGTTCAGCGGCATCATCGGAGTCGGCGTCGTTTTGTGCGTAACGCAAGGGGTGCAACAGCTCGGACCAAGTTACGCAATCTCGATCGTCATGGTCTCGCAAATCCTGTTTGCCTTGCTGTGGGATACACTCGGTTGGTTCGGACTCGATCAAGTCGCGTTCACCTGGACGAAAGCTGTCGGCGTCGTCCTGATTGGCGGCGGTGTTTTATTGTTCCAACTCGGCGGCAAATTGACCGAACGACGGATGTTACGAAAAGGAGCCTGACAGATGAACTACACGACATTGTTATTTGATATCGATCATACATTACTTGATTTTGATGCGACGGAACGCGCGGCCTTGCGGCAACTGTTTGAAGACGAGCAGCTCGAATGGACAGAAGAGCGGGAAGCCCGTTACCGGACAATCAACCGCTCCTTGTGGCAGGCACTTGAACGGGGCGAGATAACACGGCAGGAAGTGATCACATCACGGTTCGTGACGTTTTTTGCCGAGCAGGGCCGGACGGTCGACGGCAGTCGAATGGATACGCGTTACCGCGCGTACTTGAGTCAAGGGACGGAATTGATTGCAGGGGCAATCGAGTTGCTCGACTCACTCAAAGAGAAGTATCAGCTGTATGTCGTGACGAACGGTGTCGCAGCAACGCAACGGGCTCGGCTCAAAGGATCCGGTTTGGCTCCTTATTTTGACGGAATTTTTGTCTCGGAAGAAACCGGCTATCAAAAACCGATGCCAGCCTTTTTTGATTACGTGTTTGACCGAATCCCGAACGTGAGACGTGACCAGACGATAATTATCGGCGACTCGTTGACGGCAGATATTCAGGGCGGCATCTTGGCAGGCATTGCGACATGCTGGTTTAATCCTACTCATGCCGCGGCGCCGGCGGAACTGATGCCGACCTATACGATCAATCAGCTTAATCAGCTTGTGACGCTGCTTGGGACGAAAGAGGTAGTTTGGACAACCTCGAAATAAAATCTAAGTCATGAGATGGATTTAACATATCCTGGATACCATCCGATAATAATGAAAAGATTACGAAAGGAGGCGATCATGGTGAACATGACGCAAACAAAACAGGAAACGGGGCACGACGTGTAACCCGTTTTTCTTAAAAAAACGGGGGGATGGATATGCAGATTGAATTACGCCCAGTCACGAACGAGAACTGGGAAGCCTGCTGTGCGCTTGAATTGACGGCGGAACAACAGGGATTTATAGAACCGAACGTCTACTCGATTGCCCAGGCTGGTTTTGAGCCGGCGCTCGTCATGCGGGCGATTTATGCAGCGGATGAGTTAACCGGATTTTTGATGTACAATTCGGAACGGGAAGAACTGGACGGCTACTGGATTTACCGCTTGATGGTTGATCACCGCCATCAAGGGGCAGGAATCGGCCGGGAAGCAGTGCGGTTATTGCTTGCGGAAATGCAACAGCTTCCGCAAGCGGCGTGTATCGTCGTCGGTTACCATCCGGATAATCACGTGGCGCATCAGCTGTATGGACGACTCGGCTTTATCGATTACGGGGACCGGTTCGGCAAAGAGATGGCGGTCCGGTATACGTTTTAAGCCAAAAGATCTTAGCCCCGCTAAGGTCTTTTTTAGTGGAATGGATATTTTTTGAAACCTTTTCATACATTCGACGCTCTAATCAGTAAAAGGAGGGGAAGGAATTGGACTTACGAACAAAGCACACGGAGCTTGTCCGGCGCGCCATCAAGCAGGACGAGGCAGCATTTGAACAATTGATTCTCCTACATAATGAACAGCTCTACCGGACGGCCTACGTCTATGTTAAAAACGAGCAGGATGCGCTCGACGTCGTCCAGGAAACGGTCTACAAAGCCTTCATTTCCATTGGACAAGTCAAAGAACCCAAATACTTCGTGACCTGGCTGACGAAAATTCTGATTCGGAACTGTTACCGTGTTCTGAACCAACAGACAGCGGTAGCGGATCTCATTGAACAGATTCCGGTGAAGGAATCTTCACGGGAAGAACATCTCGACTTGATTGATGCGTTGTCGCACCTGCGAAAAGAATACCGGGATGTTTTGGTGCTCTTTTATTTTCACGATGTCCCGATGAAGGAGATTGCTTCGTTTATCGGCATCACCTTGAATACGGTCAAGACATACCTGAGACGTGGACGAGAAGAATTAAAAAAACAGTTGGGGGGACTCGATTATGTCGAAGCACGATCTTCAAAAGGAGTATGACCAGATTCCGGTACCGCAGGCCGCCTTACAGGAGCGGATTCGGCAGGGAATAAAGCAGGGGAAGCGCGAGCAACAAATCAAACGGCCGAAACGTCTGCGACGTCTGGTTGTTTCGACGGGACTGGCGGCATCACTGTTGATCACATCGACATTCGTCATCCCGTCCTTTGCGACGGCGATGGCAAAAGTACCGTTACTCGGTCAGATGTACCGACCGTTCCTTGAACAGGAAAATACCGGTACTGCGATTGGTCAAAAACAACTCGCGACCACCATCCACCAAGTCGCAAGTGATCAGGGAATTGATATCCAGGTCATCGATGCCTATTACGACGGGGCAACGATCGGGATGAACCTGATAGCAACCGTGGTCCCGGATGTGAAGCCAGAAATTCGGTCAGGGCTATATGAACTGTTTAAAGGAGATCAACGTTTTGCCGGGACGGAGACGAAAGAAGTGGTTCAGTTCAAGCAGGTCAAAGGGATATGGCAAGCACGAATTGAATATACACTCGGTGAAATTAAACTGCAGGATAAAATCCAGATTCCGGTCGTGTTGACAGACGTATTCGGCGTCCATGGAAACTGGACGTTCAACGTTCCGGTCAAGCGGCTTCCTGTCACTGAACAAGTTTACGGGACAACGGTCAAAAATCCGATATACCGGACAGATATCACGCTGAATCGGTTGATTCAGGGCAAAGGCAGCACCTCGTTCGACTACACGACTCGCTCGCCGAAAAAAGAACGCGCCCGTGTTGAGATGACGTTGCTCGATCAGTTCGGTAAGGAAATCATCCGTAACTGGACATGGTCGACTCAATCTGTCAAACGGACAAAAACGGCAACGGAAGCCGTCGAACAGTCACGGTTAATTCTCGGGAACTATGTGATTCCAAAAGGGAGCTATCTGTTGCAGCCTTCTTTGCGAATTGATTTAAAGACACAACCAATTCCGCTAACTAAGCCGTTACCATACCGCGAGCAGTCGGAAACGCATCCGCTCAAGATGGAAATCACATCGATTGAGACAACATCCGAGCAAGTCGTCGTTGAATTTTCAACGAATTCCCGCTCGTCTCAATTTGATACGAAGCTTGATATCCGTAACTCGATGTATTTACTGAAGGGAACAGAACCACCGGACGGTCGGGAAATCAAAGCAAAAGTCACGGTTCTCGATGCGGACAAACAGACGTTCCGGGCGACGTTCCAACTGCCGGAACCATCTGAACACACGCGGGAAGAATATTATCTCGAAACGGGTTACAGCAATACCCTCGTCAATACACCACTTGAATTACAACCGATTCCGTTTACGGTCGACTAACAGGAAAACCGGACCCGATGTCGAACTCCAAACGAATAGCAATTGAATAAGGAGTGGGAGAGTATGAACGTACGGGCAATGACCGCAACCGATTATCCGGAAGTCGGACGGATTTACCAACAGGGAATCGAAACCCAAAATGCGACATTTCGGACGGAAGTACCGCCGTTTGATTACTGGGATGCCCATCACCACAAGCACAGTCGGCTGGTAGCGGAAGAAGACGGAAAGTTGCTCGGATGGGTCGCAATCAGTCCGTTTTCGTCGATTCCCGCTTATCGAGGAGTCGCGGAAGTCAGTTTATACATTGACGAAAAGCTCCGCGGAAAAGGCGTCGGTACTGCATTGATGCAAGCTGTCATTGAAGCGAGTGAAGCAGCCGGCATCTGGACGCTGCATTCGCAAATCTTTCCGGAAAACACGGCCAGTCTGAAACTCCATCAACGGTTTGGTTTCCGGGAAGTCGGCCGGCGGGAACGGATCGGACAATTGGCCGGCGTCTGGCGGGATACGATTTTACTGGAGCGCAGAAGTCGGATCTAACAGCAGTTGTAAAAAGGGAAGGCGGATGTCAAATCCGTCTTCCTTTTTCGTTCATCAGTTTTGTTTTGTCAGAACGAAAGCAAAAACCTGTTCACCTTTTTTTACGGTAACGTTTTCGGGCCCCTGAATGTCATTAAACGGATTCGACGAGAGTTTTCCGTCTGCTGATAGTTGGCGGAGAAAAAGGACATTATAATCCGTGAGTGTGAACTCACTTGACGGATTTTGTGTGTTGACGGCATCCGGTTTAATCTTTAAGTCTTCATGCGCCCGGAAACTGCCTCCGTCCAAATTGGCACCGAAGCGGACGGATTTGCTTGAGGAAGATTGGACGATCCGCAACGTCGAGTCATAGGTTTTCGCGGGAATTTCCATATAAAAGAGCGTCCGTTCTTTATGATTGGGTAAGTACTCGATGCCTTTCAAAAGATATGGTTTCTTGAGTTTACCTTTCAAGTGAAAGGCCGCAATCTCCTGATCATTGATAGCAGCAAAAGCTTGTTCACCAGCTTTTAGTTTGAGCGGTGTCACCGTCACCGTTTCTTTTTGAGGTGCCAGGCAACCGCTGAGGGAGAAAGCAGTCAGTAAGCAGATCATCCAAAATTTTCTCATGGAAAAAACATCCTTTCTTAAAAGAATTACGGTAACAAACAAAAAACGTCTTGTCGAGAGACAAAACGCCAAACGCCTTACTTCTGATTTGATAGGACGATGCCGAAAATCCGTTCACCTTTTTTGAGCGGTACATCAGCCGGACGGGTCACTTCGTTTAAGTTAAAGCCACGGATTCCGTTCTTTGTTGTCATATGATACACCATCAGCAGGTTGTAAGGTGTAGCGGCAGAAGCACGCGAGCGGAAATCGGCTCCCCGGATCATGTAGTCATCCAGATGCTTGAAGGAATCGTCTCCTTGCACCGTTGTATCATCCACGTCCAAACCAAGATGAATTTTATCGTCCGAGAACGATTGACTGAAGCGGACTTGTGTATCGTATTTTTTAGGTTCGAGTTCGAGCGTAAAAAGGGTGCGTTCTTTTTTGTTCGGCAGATATTCGACTCCCTTAAGCCAGTGTGTAGTCTTTAACGTGCCCTTTAATTTAACGCTGCCGATTTGCTGATTACCGAGCGCCGCAAATTTTTCTTCGCCTTCCGTAATCTTTACGGGAGAAATGTTCAGGTTCGATGTATAGGCGGTTGATGCTGCTTTTTTCGTAGCCGGTTCCTGTGCCTGTTCTTGGTTACAGCCGGTCAAGACAAGAGCAGCAAATGATATGTAGAGCCATTTTTTCATAAAAAGCACCTCGTTTCAATTTTTGGTAACATTATCCATAATTAATCGTATCGCTTTTGTTGGATGATTTCAATGGAGAACGGGAAAAGACCGGGAGCAGGTATATTCAGGAGGGATAATCATGGACGATTTTTTTGGAGAAGGTCTTGAGACCAACGAACAGAAACGGAAACGAAAACTCGAAGAAGTATTTGACCAGTCGTTTGAGTCGGAACGGCGCGACTTTAATCAATCACTCGAACAGGAAGTAACCGTCGCCTTGATCGGAGACGTCAACGCGGGTAAATCTTCTACATTAAATGCGATTCTCGGTCGGGAAGTAGCGACCGTCGGGGCAAAGCCGGGGGAAACGACACGGATCGATCAAATCCGGCAACATCCGGAAGACAAGGTCGTTTTCGTTGATACACCGGGATTAAATGATGCAAACAGCCTGAACTCGGATACGACGTGGAAGTTTTATCAAAGTGCCGATGTTATTCTTTATTTCTTAAACGCCGCCGGGACCGTCTTATCGGAAACGGAGACCAAAAACTTCAAGAAGATTTATGCCCATAATAAAAACATCGTCATCGTCGTCACGAAAATCGATGCGACGAATGACCTCGCGACGATTCTGTCCCATATCGAGTTGCAGCTGCCGGGTCCGAAAGTCGTACCGGTCTCAGCACTGGACGGAACGAATATTGACCGCTTGCGGCGTGAGGTGCTCGACATCTTAAAAAAGTTCAACAAGGATAATCTGTTTGTTCGCGAGATCGATCCGGCGTTGCGGGGGAAAATTGCGAACAACTGGATTGTCGGAGCCGGTACGGCCGCCGGGGCAATCGGAGCTGTACCGTTTCCGGGAGCGGACATCATTCCGTTGACGTCGATTCAAATCGGACTGATGCTGAAACTGTCGAATCTGTATGAACGGAATCTCTCGAAAGAAAGTGCAAAAGAGTTACTGGTCGTGACGATTGTCGGCAACTCCGGAAAAACGGCATTCCGCCAACTGGCGAAGATGGTTCCGGGATATGGTGCCGTCATCGGAGCCGGCGTCGCCTCGACGGCAACACTCGCCCTCGGATACGGGACGAAATATGCTTATGAGAACAAACTGGAACTGACACCGGAAAGTCTGATGGGTTTCATTAAAAAATTCCGTAAGAAATCAGATGGAGCAAAATGACAGACGGATTTTCGAGTCCCTGTTATGCTGTAAGACAAACATAAAGGGGGATAGATCATGTCTACATTGTTAGAAGAAATTCAAGCCTATCAGAAACAATTCCGTCAAAAAGCACCGGAAGAAAAACAACGGTTGATGGCACAAGCGACAGCGGAGCTTGCCGCATCAGACGGAGCAAAAGGATTAACCGTCGGAGACGAGGCACCGCGTTTCACATTACCGAACGCATCCGGTCAATCTGTGTCTCTTGAAGACCTGTTGCAGAACGGTCCCGTCATCGTGACATTTTACCGGGGCGGCTGGTGCCCGTACTGTAATTTGGAACTTCGGGCTTACCAACGGGAGTTGGGGAAAATCGAGGCAAACGGAGCGACGCTTGTCGCCATCAGTCCGGAAACACCGGATCATTCTCTGTCGACGCAGGAAAAAATGATCTGGCATTTCAAGTGCTGAGTGACGTTGAGAACGTCGTTGCCCGCCAGTTTGATTTGGTGTTCGACATGCCCGACTATTTAATCGATGTGTACAAAGCATCGGGGCTCGACGTGGCCGGACACAACGGGAATGAAGACTGGCAATTGCCGAAACCGGCGACATTCATCATTCAGCCGTCTGGAAAAATTTCATTTGCCGACGTCCCGGATGATTATACGAAACGGACGGATCCGACAGCAGTGATTAAGTTGCTCTGATGTCAGAGTTGTGTGCGTAACCATTCGCGAAAGTGTGGTTCCAGATCGTGATGATGTTTCGTTGTCGAGAATTGATGAGCAGCATAACGTAACATCTGATACGTTGTCTGGTCGAGCAGACAAGAACGCATTTCTGCAGCTAAACCGCCGGGGTGATTGATTTTAGCCAGATAACCGGTCATGCCGTACTGAACGGCGTCACAGAGACCCGGTGTCTCATAGACGATTGCCGGTGTGCCGACACGAGCCGCTTCATAGATGATCATTCCCCAGTTATCTTCGCGGGACGGAACGAGCAGGGCGGTTGCCCGGCTGATATACCGGTTGCGCGCGGCCGGTTCCATATCACCGAGATAATGGAGATACGCCCGCATCGTTTCAGGAATCGATGAGTCGAACCGGGTCGGGCAATGTCCGATGATCCAGAGTTGAACCTCCGGGAACTCCTGGTAAACGGCAATGAAAGCTTGGCAGGCATCAAATAATTCTTTTGGTTGAGAAGGACGGCTGACGTAAACAAACGTCGGCCGTTTTTCTTTTTCGAGCCGTGCCGACTCAGGGGACAGTAAATCCAGTCCTTCCGGAAGAAGGACGAACGGTTGGTCTGTTTGTGCGCTCTCTGCCGTCAGAACGGAGGGGTGGAATACAAAGCTGGTCTGAGAAGGGGATGCCATCGGATATTTTGATGAACGGGTCAGAAATCGCGCATGTGGAACGGTACCCCATTGAAACAGGTATTCAAGAAACGGAAGATTGGCTAAAAAAACAAATGCCTCAGGACGAGACCGGATCTGACAGAAGACATGCCACAAAAAACTGCCAGACGTTCCACGTCGAATATATGTCACGCCGCCGATTGACTCGACGTCACGCCCGCCAAAAAATGCCGGGGTCAGACAGGTAACGTCATATTCATCCGTCATCCGCTTAAAAAGTTCATGTAAGAGGTAATCTGAAAAATCAGCATCCGGATTCTGAACATCAGAGGAAGTTAGAAACAGTAAAGATTTACGCATTTGACTCGTCCCCTTTACTGAATTTCTTTTGTATGTCTATTCGAGACAGGTAGAAGAACTCCTCGAAAGAATCAAAAAAAATTCCTCCTGATGGGGAGGAACGTTATTTCAACGGGTCATATGTTGTGTTAATTCATCGACGAGGTATTCGAGCGACGCCGTCATCGTACTGAGAGATTCTGTCATGGACTCAAATTCGTGTTGAACGGTTGTTTGTTGTTCAAGTGAGACGGCCGTCGATTCAATGCCGTGACGGACTTCGAGCGAAGCCGTTCGGGTCGTTTCCATCCGTTGTTCGATGTTGAGCATTTGAACACCGACTCCTTGACGGGCTGTTTGAATCGAGCTGATACTCTGTTCGACCTCTTGAACGAGATGTGTGATATCGGAAAAAGTCTGACGGACGCGGCTGGTCATCTTCTGATTTTCAGCCAGCGTTTTCGTGTAACCGGCAGCCGTCGTCTTAATTTGGTCAGTATCGGCAATCAGGGCCTGCAGGACTTCCGTCACTTCATTCGCGTAACTCCGGGACTGGACGGCGAGGTGCCCGACTTCCGTTGCGACGACGGCAAACCCCCGTCCGGCATCACCGGCACGCGCTGCTTCAATCGCCGCATTCAGCGCCAACAGATTGGTCTGTCCGGCGATTGCTTCCAGACTGGCGAGGATTTTCTGGATTTTATCGGATCGGCTGGCCATAGCCGTGACCGAAGTATGCAGACCGTTCGTCGACTTGACCATTTCCTCGACCCGGCGATCCATCAGGTTCATCTCCTCGTTGCCGGTCAACGCGCGTTTCGTCATATGTTCCGTCGTCATGACGGTCTGCGCCATTTTCGCCTGGATCGATGCGATGGATGCATTGACCTGATGCAACTGATCCGTTCCGTGTTGCATCGATTGATGCTGACCATCAGCGGACTGGACGATTGGGGCGATTGCCGTCGCGATTTGATTCGTTGCTTCGACGGACTGGACAGCTGCTTGTTGTAAGTGTTTCGTATTCGTTTTTAAATTACCGACCAGAGCTTCGATTTGGTGACTGGCATTTGTCATCAGCGCCGTGGCTTCCGTTTCTCGTTTCAAGGAGACGGATCGTTCCTGATTTTGTACGGCAATCTGGATAATCAGAGCCACACTCGTCAAAATCAAGAAGACGGCATGAATCATCAGAATGCTGAACGGATAACCGGTCGTTCCGCAAATCAGGGACGGTGCAAAAAAGAAGCCGGCGAAATGTTGCAAGGCGAAAAGGATGGTGCTGACGAGAATCAAGTTAATCCGGCGGAAATAAGCAATCAACGCCAGGACCATGAAAATTGAAAAATGATACTCGACCAGTCCATTGCCGCCGGCGACAATCGACATACTGGAAAACGTCAGTGTCAACGTCAAGAGAAGCGCAACGATTATACTGTCTGGTCGAATCCGGTAGAGAACGGCAGAAGCAATCCAACAGACAAACGGTAACAAAGCAATCCAGGCAAGTGTCGTGGGTGAAGCGGCTGTTACGTTTCCCCGGATGAGTTGATAACCTTCCGCAAAGTCGGTGAACCGCTGTAAACCATGGACAATGAACGATAAAGTGACGACAAGAAAACTGATCCAAAACATAAGTTGATTCCGACGTTTCATAAAATAAAATTCCCCCATTTTCTAATAGAAAGTGAAACAAATCACGAGTAAACATGTTAAACGTATACGACTATCGGTCGAGAAAATAAGATTGTTTAGCTTCAAGATACTTAAAACAAAATTAAATTTTAAAATAGAAATTCATGCCTAAACAGACAAGATATGGGGTATAGAAGGGCATTGAGACTTGTAGGAGGAACCGTGTATGAAATGGAAGGGCAGAGAAAGAAGTTCGAACGTCGAAGATCGACGGGGCATGGGTGGAAAAGGAGTCGCCGGGATCGGAGGTGGACTCGGGATCATCATTTTAATCGTCGTCACGTTGATGGGCGGGAATCCGGCCGACATCCTCGGAGGATTGTCCGATTCACAAGGCGACAGTCAAGGCGAGTACCAGGAAACGGCCAAAGAAAAAGAAGCGGCTGATTTTGTATCCGTTGTCTTAGCGGATACGGAAAAAGTCTGGACAAAGGAATTTAAACAGGACGGTATGACCTATAAAGAACCGACGCTCGTTTTATATACCGATCAGGTCAGTTCAGCGTGTGGACAAGCCGGAAAGTCAGTCGGACCGTTTTATTGTCCGGGGGATCAGAAATTATACATTGATCTAAGTTTTTATGATGAGTTACAAAATAAATACGGGGCACCGGGAGACTTCGCGATGGCGTATGTCATTGCCCACGAAGTTGGGCACCATGTTCAGACGTTGCTTGGGACATCAGACGAAATCATGCCGCTTCGTCAAAAGATGAGCGAAGAGAAGTTCAACAAATACCTGGTCCGCTTTGAATTGCAGGCGGATTACTATGCGGGTGTCTGGGCCAACCATGCACAAGGACAAAATCTGCTTGAAGAAGGCGATTTGGAAGAGGCACTTGGAGCGGCGAATGCTGTCGGAGATGATACATTGCAGAAAAAAGGGCAAGGATATGTCGTACCGGAAAGCTTTACACACGGTACATCGGCTCAACGCGAACGATGGTTCCAAAAAGGATTTGATAACGGAACGATTGAAGGCGGCGATACCTTCAAAGCGAAGAATTTATAAGCATAATCAACAGGCACCACTTCATAATGAAGTGATGCCTGTTTTCGATTAATCGTTGTATTGGTTAAACATCGCCGTATCATCGGGAACGTTGGCGAGATAGACAATCTTTCCATCCGCATTGAGCCGGGCGATGTCGGTTCCATCCTGGGTGAAGACAGAGCCGTCCGCGCTTTTCCCGCAAACAGCCCAGCGTGTTTCCATCGTATCTCCTGTTTCTGATGGAACCCATCCGGCATACATGTGTTTAATATCCTGATTCGCCGTAAAGACCATCCGGACGAACTGTTTCCAGGCATCGATACCGTGCTGTTCCTGTCCGTTCAGGACGAATGTGATTTCGTCCGAGAACAGGGAAATCAAGTCATCAAAAGCTTTTTCATCGGTCCGGGAAGCATCAAATAAATCAAAATAGCGGTCAAGTGTAGTGGTGTTCATCATATATTCTCCTTTTAGTTACGAATCATTTTTTCTTCAATTAAACTCTGCAGTTTTGTCAGATGATCGGGCGGACAGTTCAAATAAATTTCACGGCGGATCGAGTCGATCGTCTCGCGTTTGAGTATCGATTGCCACGACTGTTCCGCTTCTGCCATCAGGTCGGACAATAAGCAGATGTTCTGATCCTGGATACCCATCAAGTCTTCGAAAACACCGCTTGAGGCATATAAGGATTGTTTGCCCTCGATTGCTTCATAGATATCAAACACACGAATCGTCTCCGGTGACGCTTTGAGCCGGAAGCCGCCTTTTGCACCGGGAACAGAAATCAGCAGATCCGCACTCACGAGCTTCCGGAGCAACTTTTGAAAGTAGGTTGGCGAAGCGCCAAGTTGCTGACTGATGAATTCTCCAGGCAACACACCCTTCTCCGGTAAAAACGTCAATAAGAGCATCGCGTACACCGATTGTTCGACGCCTGTTTTCATTTGCATGAAACATTCTCCTTTCTGTATATCGTGGATAACTATTGTCTACAATACATCCGAATAAATGAATTGTCCAACAAAAGGTTCCTCACAAAACCGTCACACCTTTTCGACTGCATACCCGTGGCATCAACAGAATGGATTCGGTATACTGAATGTACGATATGTGAAAATATTCACTAAAAGTCGTTCACACTTAGTGAAAGGACGTTTTCTTATGAATCCACTCAAAGGAATCATCACGATTCCACGTACGATTTTTATACAACTGATGTTGGCCGCCGTCCTGATGGGCGTCGCCGTCATCGGTCAATCTTATCTGATCGTCATCATCGTCGACCGGATTTTCCTGCAGGGTGATCCGTTCGCGGCCGTCATGCCGTTGCTCGGTTTTCTGTTGTTAATGCTGATGCTACGCGTCGGCGTCACCTACTGGAACGGCCGCCTCGGAACGAGTCTTGCGGCACGGGTTAAACAGGACTTGCACCAGGCGCTTGTCGCGAAATATACACGAAACTCCGTCGAATCGATGCTTGAAGGACAATCGGGTCAAAAGGTCAGCATTCTGCTCGATTCCGTTGATGAGATGGACAGCTATTACAGCCAGTACCTGCCGAAAGTCATTCAGACGTCGATCGTTCCGTTGATGGTCTTGATTGCCGCCTTCAGCTACGACTGGGTAACAGGACTCGTCATGATGATTACGGCGCCGTTCATTCCGCTGTTTTACATCGTCATCGGAATTATGACGCAAAAGCGGGCCGATACGCAGCTTGAGAAGATGAATGCCTTTTCCGGTACATTCCTTGACACATTACAGGGACTGACGACGCTGAAGTTATTCGGTCGGGCGAAGGCGCAACAGGACGTGATCGAACGAAGCAGTCTCGATTTTCGGGACGCGACCTTGACCGTTTTAAAACTGGCCTTCCTGTCGTCGTTGATGCTTGAGTTTATTTCGATGCTCAGTATGGGGATGATTGCCCTGGAAGTCAGTCTCCGGTTGATTTTATTCCAAAGCCTCACCTTTGTACCGGCCTTCTTGATGTTGGTCCTGGCACCGGAATACTATCTGGCGTTAAAAGAGATGGGAGCCGCTTTCCATACCGGTCGGGGCAGTGTCGCCGCCGCAAAACAGATTGCGGCCGAACTGACGGACGATGACCGGAATGTCGCTTTCGGACGAACGGATCTGCCGGCGGCCCGTCCGCCGCGGATTGAGCTGAAAGACGTCGCTTTTTCGTACCGTGATGCCCGCTTTGCGATGGAACAGTTGAATTTGACGATTGAACCGTATCAAAAGGTGGCCTTGATCGGGCGCAGCGGTGCTGGAAAATCGACGGTCCTCCAATTGCTGGCGGGTCTTGCCGATCCGCAGGACGGACAGCTGTTGCTTGACGGTCAAAACCGTCAGACGGTTACGGAAACAAGTTGGTTCAGCCAGCTCAGCTACATCTCGCAACATCCGTATCTTTATGCCGGGACGCTGGCGGATAATATTGCCATTGGTGAATTGCGCGAAGCGTCGCGCGCTGCGATTGAACAGGCGGCATCGGACGCCGGTCTGACTGAATTGATCGCACAGTTGCCGAACGGACTCGACACGGTAATCGGAGAGGGCGGACGCGGCTTATCCGGTGGGGAAAAGCAGCGCGTGGCGCTGGCACGTGCCTTTCTAAAACGGCCGAACGTCATCTTGTTTGATGAACCGACGACCGGTCTTGACGTGAAGACGGAACGGGTGTTGCAGGAAGCGATGACTGTTCTCGGACGTGAAGCGACCGTCATCACGGTTGCCCACCGTCTGCATACGATTGAACGGTCGGATCAAATCGTCGTGCTGGAAGCCGGACGGATCGTCGACCGCGGGACACACGAAGAATTACTCGGACGTGAATCGGAATATGCGATGATGCGCGCCGTTCAACGGGGGGAGGAGACACGATGAAAGAGTTGATGGGAATTTTTCGTTTGATGCTGCACCAGAAACGGGACATCGTGCTCTCGATTATCTTTGGTGTGTTGGCCGGCATCACGGCGGTCGGAATGTTCGCAGCGAGCGGCTTCCTGATTTCGAAAGCCGCCCTGTTGCCACCGATTCAGACACTTGCCGTTTTGATTGCCTTACAGAAAATCTCCAGTCTGACACGGGCTGTCAGCCGGTACGCCGAACGGTATTACTCACACCGGGCGACGTTTACGATCCTCAGTGACTTGCGGACGACGTTTTATAAACGGCTTGAACCACTCGCACCGGGTATCTTTGCCAAGTATCGGAGTGGAGATTTGCTCGCCCGGATCGTCGGGGACGTCGAAAGTCTGCAAAATACGTTTTTACGCGTCGTCTATCCGCCGATTATCCTGGTGCTC
The DNA here is from genome assembly GCF_000019905.1 of Exiguobacterium artemiae 255-15. GTDB lineage: Bacteria > Bacillota > Bacilli > Exiguobacteriales > Exiguobacteriaceae > Exiguobacterium_A > Exiguobacterium_A artemiae. The sequence goes on from NC_010556.1 coordinate 193,927, forward strand.
GTTTTCCTATGTACAATCTTTTTCGTCAGTTTCTTTTCACTCAGTGTCGCGCTTGTCCTCGTGTTTGGTCTGATCTTGACGGGATTCATCATTCCCGGCTGGTTTGCCTATCGGGAACAGCGGTTTGCCCGGTCCGTCCGGGCCCGACGCGGGGAACTGTCGACGGAAGTGACAGAACTGTTCCAAGGGTACCGCGACTTAAAGATCTATCAACAACTCGGCAATAAGGAAGCGGAACTGAATGCCGTCGCCGCACGCTACGTGGCGGAAGAAAAACGCAACGGACTGCATGCGGTCTCGAACCTTGCCTTGAATACACTGGCGACGTTGGTTATTTCCTGGATCGTCCTCGGTCTCGGTGCTTATCTGGTCGCTGACGGACAACTCGATGGCGTTTTCCTCGCATTGCTCGTCATGACCTCGTTGACGGTGTTTGAAAATGCCGCACCGATGGCGATTTTACCCGGATTTTTTGAAGACAGCCGTCATGCGGCACGCCGGCTGGATGATGTCGTCGAAGCGACGGCGGAACCGGAATATCGTCCGTTTGCATTGACGCAGGCTCCGGAACTCCGTGCGGAACATGTCAGCTTTACGTTTCCCGGACAGGACCGTCCCGTCTTACGCGATGTCAGCGTGACGTTCCCTGCCGGCAGTAAAACGGCGATTGTCGGAGCAAGTGGTTCCGGAAAATCGACGCTGTTGCAACTGTTGTTGCGGATGTATCCGGCAGACGGAATCCGGATTGAAGGAACTCCAGGTCTAGAAATTAATCCGGAAGCGTTATGGCAACAGTCGAACGTCGTCCTGCAACAAAATCATTTCTTTTACGGGACGATTCGTGACAATCTGAAGCTCGCCAGCAGCAAAGCAACGGATGAACAAATGATCGAAGCACTGGAACACGTCGGTCTTTCGTTACTTGAACTCGACGACCGGGTGCTCGAAAAAGGGGAGAACCTGTCCGGTGGTGAAAAGCAACGGCTGGCGATTGCCCGGATATTCTTACGTCAGACACCGCTTTATCTGCTCGATGAGCCGACCTCATCGGTCGATGCGTTGACGGAACAGATGATTTTACGCCATCTGTTTTCCCGCGCGGTGGACGCAACGCTGTTGCTGGTCAGCCACCGGTTGGCGGGACTTGAGACGATGGATCAAATCGTTGTCATGGAGCAAGGGCAAGTCGTCGAAGTCGGGACATACGCGGACTTAATGACCAAGCAAGGTGCCTTTTATGCCTTGAAACAGGTCGAACAATCCGTCTTTACACCGGATCAACTGGTCCGCTGAATTGAAAACAGCCACATCCAACGCTCTGTCGGCGAAGGATGTGGCTGTTTTGATTGAACAGAATTCAAATGGACGGTTGATTGCAGGAATGGTAAAGTAAGGAAAAAATAAGAGGTGAGCCATGATGGAAATTCTCCGTTGCGAGACGCAACTGGAAGATCAAACGATTGCCTATAATCATTACTACTCCGATTCAGACGAAATCTGTTTTATGTTGTCCGGAGCCGGTTACGCCTATGATCATCCGTATTTTTACTTCAGCCGGATGATGTTGTTGAAGCGAAAAGTGAACGTCATTGAAATTCAATATGTCTCAGATGATTTATTTAGTATGCCGGACGAGCAAGGGGACGCCGAGATGAGCCGGCGGATCGAAGCGGTCATCGGGGACGTGTTACGGGCGCGGTCGTATCAGACGATTCACTTCATTGCCAAATCGCTTGGGACGGTGCCGCTGGTTTCAATGATGCACCGTGGGATGTTTCCGGAAGCGCGTGTCGTCCTCCTGACGCCACTCTTAAAAGATCCGGCTATCGTCGAAAAGATTGCGAACAGCCGGCATCACGGATTACTCATCATCGGGGATCAGGACCGCCAGTACAGTCCGGAAGCGTTGGAACGGTTCAGTAACTCGAATCTTGTACTGGAACTCGTAACAGGAGCCAACCATTCACTCGATATCGATTTTGATGTCAAGCCGTCCCTGCAAGTACTCGGACAGATCATGCAACGCATTGAAGACGTATTGTTCACCGTAACGGTCAAGGAAAACTGAAAACCGACAGAACATTCTCGGAAGAGCGTTCTGTCGGTTTTTTTTAATACGGTCGCATCAATGCACGAACGGGACTGCCGTCACCGTCGACAAGCGGAAGCGGAACGGCATTGAGATGATAATCACCCGGCGTGATCGTATCGAGGACCAACCCTTCGAGTATGTGAACGCCATGGGCGGCGAGCGCATGGTGGGCCGCCATCTCTTTACTGTCGATCGCATCAACGGACGGTAAATCAAGTCCGATCAATTCAATACCGAGTTCGCCGAGCCGTTCGGCAAGGCTTGGTGTCAGTACCGGGATGGTTTCCGGAAATACGGACTTATCGACCCATCCGTCCGTTTTAATGATCAACCGGCGGACATCGGTTAAATCAAATGCATCGAGGTCGCTTGCGACGAGTTCGGTCCGACCGGGCAGATAGATGACGCGGACATGACCGATATAAAGATCCGGGTCCAAATCAATGACTTTTTGACCGACGTCGTCAAAGTGGAACGGTGCATCAATATGGGTACCGGTATGCAGGCTCATCGTGACCTGCCCGACATTGACGGAGCCGGTATCGGCTTTACTCCAGTTGATCGTATAGTCAAATTTCGTATCGCCGGGCCAGGTCGTAATCGACGAGGTTAACGGCTGTGAGACATCCATCCAACGGTTCATGCAAGATTCCCCCTCAAAGTTTTGTCCGGACCGACCACAGTTCCGGGAAGAACCGGTGATCGAGCACACGGCGCAGATAACTGACGCCGGACGAACCACCCGTTCCCGGTTTTTGACCGATGATCCGTTCGACGGTACTCATATGGTTAAAGCGCCACATCTGTTGCTGGCTGCCGATGTCGAGCAGCTTTTCCCCGAGTTCATATAAATCCCAGTACTGTTCGACATCCTGATAGACGATGGCCCAGGCCGCTTCAACACTCGCGTCGGCTTCCCAGTCTTGCGTGACATCCCGGTTGAGAACCGCCTCGTCAATCGGTAAGCCGCGCCGGTGCATCGCCCGGACGGTCTCATCATAGATGCTCGGTGTCTGTAAGTCATCGTTCAATTGAGCAAACAGCGCCGTTTCATGTTCATAGACCCGTAACATCTGAGCATTTTTAAAGCCAAGCGAAAATTCGATTTGCCGGTTCTGATAAGACTGGAACCCGGAGGAATGTCCGAGTGAGTCCCGGAATTCGAGATATTCGGCCGGTGTCAGTGTCGAGAGGACGCTCCACGACTGGATCAGCTGTTGTTGAATTTTTGAGACACGGGCGAGCATCTTAAACGACCGTTCGAGTTGATCATCGGCGATTGCCTGAATGGCAGCCGTCATCTCATGCAAAATCAGTTTCATCCAGAGTTCACTTGTTTGATGAATGACGATAAACAACATCTCGTCATGGTGATCCGATAACCGTTGTTGGCTCGTCAAAAGCGAGTCCAGCTGTAAATAATCCCCGTAAGACATGTCTTTTTTAAAGTCGGTTTGAATCGACTCCTCAATGTTCGTCGCATCCGTCTGTTTCATGCCGATCGATCCCCTTTACGTCAAAGTGATTGTGAACGGTTTGTCTGATCCGCTTGCGGCGGATGATTTCGTTTCCAAAAAACATAGGCGATTGTCAGGAAAATCAACCACGGGATACCGAACTTCAAGACAATTTGGAAATCGGTAAACCAGGTCGTGATGACAAGCGCAAACAACAAGAGCGCACCAAGTGCGGTCAAATACGGATATCCCATCATCCGGACCGGCAGTTTTCGTCCGCCGTCCCGTTCCCAGGCTTTGCGGAAGTAGAGATGGGAGATGAAAATCATGAACCAGGTGAAGATGGCACCGAACATCGAAATCCCCATCATAAATGGATAAGAGACACTCGATTGGCTGCTGATGACGGCAGCGAGGAAAATCCCAAGCGTCGAAACAGCCAGGGCAAACAGCGGTACGCCTTTCGCATTCAGGCGGCTGAACATCCGCGGGGCATAGGTGGCTTTCGATAGCGAATACATCATCCGCGTCGAAGCATAGAGCTGACTGTTCATCGCCGATAAGGCGGCTGTCAGGACGATGAAGTTCATAATGCCGGCTGCACCGGGAATCGACAACATCTCCATGACTTTCACGAACGGACTTTCATCGACACCACCGGCCTGTTGCCACGGAACGATCATCAGCATCAAGGCAATCGTGATGACATAAAACGTCGACAGACGGAAGACGGTGGCCTTCAGTGCTTTCGGCACTGCGACATCCGGATCTTTTGCTTCACCGGCTGTCACGGCAATCAATTCGGTCCCGAGGAAACTGAACAGCGAGATGAAGACGGCAATCCAGAGACCGGAGAATCCGAACGGCATGAAGCCGCCGTCATTCGTAAAGTTTTGCGGACCAATCTCCGGTGAGCTGCTGCCGAAGACTAAGTACGCGCCGAGAATCATGAACATCAGGATGGCACTGATTTTAATGACGGAGAACCAGTATTCGAATGTCGCAAACGTATTGACGGTCGTGGCATTGATATAAATCAACGCCGCTGCGAAAACGAAAATCCAGATGTACCCGGGCACATCCGGGAACCAGTATTTCATGTAGATGGCGATGGCGCTGACTTCGACGCCGATCGCGAGGACATTCGCGACCCAGTAGGAATAACGCACGAGGAAGCCGGCATAAGGACCGATGTACTTCTCCGCAATCGTTCCGAATGAGCCGGACGTCGGATGGGCGACGGTCATTTCCGCGAGACATCCCATCAACAGCAGGACGATAAATGCTCCGATGGCGTAACTGACAAGAACACTTGGTCCGGCCAGACTGATGGCGAGACCGCTTCCGAGGAAAAGTCCCGTTCCGATCGCACAGCCCATCGCAATCATCGTCAGTTGGCGTGTTTTTAAATCACGCCGTAATTCAGTAGGATGTTCTTTCATAATGCCTCCTTACGCGACGACTTCGCGTTCGTTCTTGAATTGTTCGTACTGTTTTTCATCCATGATCGTTTTCAAAATCGAAACGACTTCATAAACGTCTTCAAAACTATTATACAAGGCAACGGGTGCCAGGCGGACAATATTTGGTGCCCGGAAATCAGGAATGACCTGATGGGCTTTCAGCGCTTTACAGATCCGCGCCGCTTCCGGATGTTCAAGACTCAGGTGGGCACCGCGTCGTTTCGCGTCACGCGGATTGCCGATGACGAAACCGTATGCTGTCAGTTCCTGATCGACAAGCGTCATCATGTAGTCGGTCAAGGCGAGGGATTTCGCCCGGACGGCATCGATGCCGACTTCCGCAAACAGTTCGAGTGCCCCGATTTGCGGCGCGAGGCTTAAGACGTGGGGTGTTCCGATTTGGAAGGCCGCAGCGTTTTCAGCCGGTGTCATCGTATGATTCATGTCAAACTGCTTGTCTTTGCGGGAACCGAACCAACCGGTCAGACCGGGTAATGTACCGAAATGCCGTTCGTGGACGAACAGACCGCCAACCGTTCCCGGACCGCCGTTTAAGTGTTTGTAGTTGCACCAGTAAGCAAAGTCGACGCCCCAGTCGTGAAACGCATGGGGAATCGCGCCGACGGAATGACAGCCGTCAAAGCCGATCAGGATCCCGCGGGCATGGGCTTCGCGGGTCAGCCGTTCCATATCTAAAATTTGTCCGCTCCGGTAAAGAACGGTCGGCAGAACGATCAAGGCAATGTCATCCGTCATTGCGGCGATGATGTCCGCTTCATCAAGAAACCGTCCGTCGCGGCTTTCGACCTGAACGAGGTGTTCCGCCGGATCGAGTCCGCGCAACCGGAGCTGGCTTTGCAGCGCATAAATATCAGATGGGAACGTCAAACTGTCGGCTAAAATTTTCGTCCGTCGTCCGGACGGAGCAAAGAAGGTCGCGACCAGCTGGTGCAGATTGACCGTCGTCGAACCGGTCACCATGACTTCATCCGCACGGCCGCCGACGAGCGGGGCGTTTAAGGCAGCCAGTTTTTCCGACAGATCGAACCACGGATGCCGGCCTTTCATCCAACCGTCAATTCCGAGTTCCCGCCAATCGGCGAGCGATTCGAGTAACGTCGCTTCCGCCCGTTTCGACAACAGACCAAGTGAGTTGCCGTCCATATAAATCGAACCTTCCTGCAGATAAAATTCGTTCCGGTACGGAGCGAGTGCATCCTGTTGATCCTGTTCGATGGCGTGCTTGCGTGGTGCGGTCAATGTCATGTCCGTTCCTCCTTAAATGAATCAGTAATCAATTTTGAGAAAAGCGTAGCAAACAAATTGACACTGTGTCAATATTATCGGATAGAGAATCAGGAGAGGTGGTCGATGACGATGAAATCAGATAAATTTAAAGTGGACAAACGGCATTTGCGGACAGTCCGGACGCGGGAAAAATTATTGGTCGCAGCCCGGCACGTCTTTCTTGAAAATGACTTCCAGACGACGACGATTTCGCAAATCATCAAACGGGCGGGCGTCGGATACGGAACGGCGTACGTTCACTTTGAAGGGAAAGATGAACTGTTAATTGTGTTGATGGAAGACGTAATGGATCGTTTCCACCAAGTGGCGGAACAGCCATTTGAGCCGGGAACGGCTGAAGAAGCTCAAAAACAAATCGAGCAACAGGCAATGGCCTTTTTACAGCTGGCTGAGCAGGAGCGGGAGATGCTGCGGGTCGTCGAGCAGGCGATTGGCATCTCTTACGTCATCCGGACGAAGTGGAAACAGATTCGTGAGCGGTTTATTGAACGGATCAGCTGCGATATCCGCTATGCGCAAAGAACCGGATTGGCTCGTCCGGACCTAAATCCGGCACTCGTTGCCCGCGGCTGGTTTTTTGCCAATGAAATGTATCTGTTCGAAGTCGTTCGCGAAGAGACGACCGCGTCAATCGAAGAAATCGCCAAAACCTTAACTGCTGTGTATACGACCGGACTGTACGAACACGGTTAAAGAAGCTCGTTCCCGGGAAACCTGTAGGAGAAGGGGGCGTTGCACATGGCATTTGATTATGATCTTGATTTTAAGACAACCGATTTTCGGAAGGAACCGGAAAAATACCGGGTCGGACGGGGCGAACAGGGTGTGTTGCTCGTCGAACCGTATAAAGGGGAAATCTTGCCGCATTGGCGGTTCAAGACACCGGAAATTGCCAAAGAATCTTCCGAAAAAATCTATCAGATGTATCTCGACTATAAAGAGGCCGGAGACTTCGTCGGAATGGACATGGCGCGGAAGTTCATCCAGATGGGACATACACGGGCACGTCGGTATACGAATTATAAAGGCGGACGTAAGTATAAAAACAAAGAGACGGGTGAATTAAACGAGCGGAAAATTGATCCGGAAAAAGCGAAATCGGCAGAAATTTTTCAGGAAAAATGGGATTTGATCCGGGCGGATGAAGAGTACTTGAAGTTAAAGAAAGCTCATCAAAAACAGTACGGATGAACGGATTTTTAGTTTTCCATTTGCCTGTTTCTTGGCACTGAAAATGAAGGATTCAAAATTTGCTATGATGGGATTAAAAGGGAGGAGAATATATGCGTTATACGTACTGGGCGGCGTTGATCGGATTGATTATAAGTATGTATCTGTTAGTGGACTATACAGTGGAAACCGTTCCTGTCAGCATTTTGATCGGTTTACTGATATACAGTATCGGACTCAGCATCGTCGCGACGTTCGAAGTGTCTTCGTTTGAGCTTACTAGGCGTGCCTTTGTGACGACCCTTTTATTTGGACTGGTTCTGAATCATGTACTGGATTTGCGGATGACAGCTTTTTTACTCGTCCTGTTGGTCGTCGAAACGCTTGTCAAAACGCTCCGCTTCCTGCAAGTGCTTTGGTGGGACCGGGCGACGTTGCACGGCTGATATTTCTCTACCAGATGAAAAAAGCAGGAGGCCATCCGATTATTTAATCGGGCGACCTACTGCTTTTTTTAGACATCTGAATCAAGATGTCTGTTCAATCTTTTTAATTAAACGGGACTGACGGCGTTGCCAAATGACGGATCCGACCAATGTCACGGCAAGGAAAACGAGTCCGAGCATGAACGGATACAGAATGTTGACATCATATAACAGACCGGCCAGGGTCGGACCGAGGACGTTCCCGATGCTCATGTAGGCATTGTTCATCCCCATCGCGAATCCCTGCTCGTTACCGGCCAGTTTTGAAATCATCGTATTCAGGACCGGACGTAAGATTGAAGTCGCGAGGAAAATGACCAGCGTGACAGCGAAGAATCCGCCGTAGCTCGCCGTCAAAAGAGACAACAAGAATCCGAGTGTCGCAATCAACAGGAAGATATTCAGGACTTTTCCTTCGCCGAGACTGCGTGATAACTTATCAACGACAAAAATCTGGGCAATGACACTGATGATACCGGTCGACGTTACCATAATGGCAATATCTTTTGGTGAAGCACCAAACTGGTTGTCGACGAACAGACCGAGGACAGACTCGTATGCCATCAAGCCGAAACTCATGACAAGAGTGATGACGAGCGGAACGAAATACGGCTTATGGAACGATGCTCCAAGCTTTTTCCACATCGAGCCTTCATCCGGTGCCATCGCCGTCGCATCATGGACATCACTCTCCTGCAACAGTAAAACGCTGAATAAGACGGCAAGGAGTGAGACAAGTGCCGAGACGAGCAACGGTAATTTTAAATCAAACTCGGCAAGGAAACCGCCGATTCCGGGACCGATGACGATACCGAGTGACATGGCAGCAGAGACGAAGCTGTTACCTTTTGCACGCTGATCCATCGTCGTGATATCTGCGACGTAGGCAAAAATCGCAGGGATCAACAGCGCGGCACCGAAACCGCCGATCGCCCGGGAGATGTAGAGGATCGTAACAGAGTTCGAGAAATAAAAGACGAACATCGATAACGTCAATCCGATCAATCCGTAAATGATCATCTTCCGTCGACCGTATTGATCGGCCCATTTCCCGGCGACCGGTGACATGACGAGCTGGGCACCGGCAAAAATCGCAATCATCAGACCGGCTGCCGTACCACCTTGACCGATGGAAGCTAAGTAAGCGGGCAGAATCGGAATGATGATCCCGAAGCTCCCGACGGCAATGAACATGTTAATCATCAGAACCGTTAATTTTTTTCGTTGATCCGCTTGCAAGGGGATCCCTTCTTTCTACACGCTGGTGTAAGCGTTTATTTAATCTACCTTTACTATCTTAGTTTCAAGAGAAAGATCCTGTCAATTTTACCGCCCGTTACAAAAAAAGAATCACTCGCTTCACGCCACTCCTGCAGGATAGAGCGTGAAAAAACGAGTGATTCTTTTTGGAGTCGGTCTTTGTATCAACTATTAAGTGAACGGTTACGGTGTTTTCTTGAAAAGCCAGTTGACGTTTGGAGATAACAACGGTCGGAACAATCGAACGATCGGACGACTGGATAAAATCCACACGAAGAACAGCGCAAGCAAGAAGGATGAACCGATTAATAGCACCGGTGATTCGGCAATCCACGGCGGAACAAAATCACGGAACAGCCGGACGATAAACGAATGTAATAGATAAATCGCCAACGTCTGAATTCCGATTTGATCAAACCGTTCGCCGAAGGAGCGATGCGGGACCATCATCAGCACAGAGAAGATCATCACGGTACTGACCGCATATAAAAAGAGCTGGATCAAGGCACCTTTGAGAACCGGTACATCGAATTCACCGTACGTATCCCGGTAGAACAACCAGACTGTATCAAATCCATTTTTAGTCCAAACGGCCATAGCGACAGCGATGGCAACGGAAATGATCAATCCGGTCAAACGACCGAGGGGTGACGTCAGCCGGTCACGAATCTGCCCGTCCGCGAGCCATCCCCGCTCTTTGATGAGATAGCCCATCAAAAAGAACGGATAAAAACTGACGACCTTCTGTAAGGAAAGGAAGTTCGTGATGGAAACCGGATTGGCATTGATCAGCAGGGCAAACGCAATACTGATTAACAACGGATAACGTAAGGCCAGGAATCCAGGCGTCACGATTTGCCAAATGATGATCCCGAGCAGATACCAGAGCGTCCAGCTCGGAACAAGCGGATGAAGCAACCCGTCAATCAAGCCGTCGACCGTCTTTTCATTGACGTAAGCGAGATAGACTTCATGAATCGACTGCCAGATGAAGTAGAGGACGACAAACGAAATGATTCGTTTGGGTCTGACTTCCTTAAAAAAGTACCCGCTCATGAAGATGAACGCCGGCATATGCAGTAAATAAATGATGTTGTAGACCATCTGCACCGGATCATTTTGCTCAAGATTACGGAACGTTTCAATCAGATGGCCGAACACGACCATGAAAATCAATAATACTTTGTAGTTCCCGAGCCAATGATCATAAGAAAAGGTCATTGGTTTTGGTGTTGGATTCATTTGTCTTCTCCAAGAATGATTTGATCGACGAAACGCTGGCTCGATTTTCCGTCCTGGTGTTCGAAGAAATATTCCGCAAAGGCTTTGACGTTCTGCATCTCGAAATCTTCGTTTTTGATCCGTTCAATCAACTCTTCCGACGTACGGACGATCGGTCCCGGGACGAATTCTTCAAAGTCATAGTAGAAGTCGCGTTTTGAGATGTAATCTTCCAAATCGTAAGCGAAGAATAACATCGGACGGTCGAGCAGTGAAAATTCAAAACAAGTCGAAGAATAATCGGTAATCAAAATATCAGAGACGAACAGCAATTCGTTGATTTCCCGGTAGTCCGTCAAATCGAGGAAGAAGTCCGCATATACTTCCGGAATCTCCATCCGGCGGCGGACGAACGGATGCATCTTCAAGACGAAGACATAATCTTCATGGAACGCTTCGTATAAAGCATCCAAATCAAGTTGACTGAAGTCATAATGGGCACTTTTGGCGCCGTTCCCACGGAAAGTCGGGGCGAACATGATGACTTTTTTTGTTTTGAAGACAGGGTATTCTTCATAAATCCGTTCTTTGGCTTCGGCGATATACGTTTGATCAAAGAACATGTCTGTCCGGGGAATCCCGGTTGCGATGACTTGATCTTCCCTTAGGCCGAATCCTTCCGCGTAATGACGGGCGACGTTATGCGAGCTGACGATGGCTTTCGTGTAATTCCGGTGGCTGAGCGAGTTGGCGCTTGGACCACCCGGTTTGCCAAGACGGCTGTATCCGAATGTCTTGAAAGCTCCGACAGCATGCCAGACCTGGACCAGGTCGCTTCCTTTTCGGATGTTGAGCGGATAAATCATCGGATAAAAATCGTCGACCAAAATCGTTTTCGCCGTCGCGAGGTGGTAAGGCAATGTAAATTTGTCGCGCCAATCACGGCGGGACTGTAAGTTCGGTTTGAAGAACGTCTTCACGTCCAGGTTTAAATCCCGGCGCTCGATTTCGTTTAAGATATAGGCGAAGTTTCCGCTGACGTCACTTCGCGAGTCGGAAGCAAAAACAACTTTATTGTCTTGAATCGGTTGTGTCCACTTCGTGACATTGTAAATGCTCTTGAATGTAAAACGACGGAATTTGAACGCACGCTTCCGCCAATTCTTCTTGGATTTATTGAATTTTTCAATCAAGCGGATAAACCGTTTCGTCTCTCCCTGCTTAAGGGAATGGAAACCTAGGGTATTGCTGTATTCTGAATACTGGACGACCAGTTCATATTCAAGTTTGAGCAGGACGTTACTATGTTTTGTGTCAACACGATAAATGACCGGAATCAAGGAACGTGTGTCTCCAAATGGTGCTTCATGTAAAATGGACTTTCCTTGGACGATTGCGAAGAAAGCATCGAAGTAACCCATTGGGAGCGGGCGTCCGGTCGGAGTCAGGTGATTGAGATCAAGCTCACCGCTGAATGTTTCTTCTGTCCAGTCACCTTCGAACGGGAAACGAAGAATGAATGTCCGCTTGTTCCGTTTGTTGCGGAAAATGACGGCCCGTTCTAAAGGAATCGGTTCCGCTGGTGCCTCGGACTGGATGTATCCATCGTCCGGTTGTGTTTCTTCTGTGTCTTCAGGAGCGGCAGGATTCTCAAAAAGTAGCTGTTCGGCCTGAATGAAATCAGTTAATCCGAAAAGACGTGCCTCGAAGCGGAATTTGGTTCCCGCCAGTTCTAGATAGTTAACGTGTGCCTGTAACGTCGGCATCTGTGTTTCTTCTGTCAAAACAATCTCTCCTCGCTTAAATGATTACAATGCATTTACACAACAATGACAGATTTTTAAAATCATCATGAACATAGTATAGTGATATTAGAAATCATCCATCATTATATCGTGACGAAGCAAAAAAAATAGAACTTCGTCTATTTTTTTTGCTTTTGGCGGATAGAGTCATTAGAAAAAGATCATATTTTTTAAACATAGCCACATCGCTGGTAAGTGGAAACAAAAAACTTTTTTTATTAAGGGAGGGAAGCAGAGTGACCCATGACAGCGCCATTGTCTATGGATGGGTCCTTTGCGATACAAGATGATTTATGCAGCAATCTTAGCAGGCGGAAAAGGAACGAGAATGGGGAATGTCGATCGTCCTAAACAATTCCTGTCAATCGGAGAACGTCCGATTATCGTGCATACCGTTGAAAAGTTTCTTTTACACGAAGATTTTGATCAAATCATTATTGTGACCCCAACGGCTTGGATTAACTATACACGTGATATTCTTGAGAAATATATCGGAACCGATGAGCGGATCGTCATCACGGCAGGCGGAAGCGACCGCAACGAGTCCATCATGGCGGCGATCAACTGGATTGAAAATAAAAACGGTTTGACAGACGAAGACGTCATCGTTACACACGATGCAGTCCGTCCGTTCTTGACGCACCGGATCATCAAAGAAAACATTTCAACGGCACTCGAGTACGGAGCATGTGATACCGTCATCTCGGCGATTGATACGATCGTCGCTTCGACGGACGGAAAAACGATTTCCGATATTCCGGTCCGCGATCAGATGTATCAAGGACAGACGCCGCAAAGTTTCCAAATCACAAAACTCAAAAATCATTACGAAGCATTATCAAGCGATGAGCGGGCAATTTTGACGGATGCCTGTAAGATTCTCTTGCTTAAAGGGGAAGCGGTGGCTCTCGTCACAGGTGAGTTGTTTAATATTAAAGTAACGACACCTTACGATCTCCGCATCGCCAATGCTATTTTGAAGGAGCAGATTCACCAATGATTAACCAAGTCTATCAACTCGTGGCGCCACGCCAAATCGAGGTGACGTACGACGAACGGTCACTCAATTCAGACCGGGTCGTCGTTCGTCCGACGTATTTATCGATTTGTCACGCGGATCAACGTTACTTTACGGGCAGCCGCAGTGCGGAAGTATTGGCAAAGAAGTTACCGATGGCGATGATTCATGAAGGCATCGGGAAAGTAGTGCATGACCCGTCTGGAACGTTTAAGATCGGTACGTTGGTCGCAATGGTTCCGAACACACCGTCGGAAACAGATGACATCATCGGAGAAAACTACTTGCGGACAAGCCGTTTCCGCTCGAGCGGTTATGACGGCTATATGCAGGATTATGTCTTCATTCAGCCCGATCGTCTTGTCGAAGTACCGGCTGATCTTGACCCGGAAGTCGCAGCCTTCACGGAACTGGTCAGTGTATCCGTTCATGCCATGACACGTTTTGATCAGATTGCCCACAGCCGTCGGGAAACATTCGGTGTCTGGGGAGACGGGAACCTCGGATTCATTACAGCATTGATGTTACGCAAACTGTATCCGGAAGCAAAATTGCTTGTCTTCGGAAAAACGCAATCGAAGCTCGATTACTTCTCGTTTGCTGATGAAACATATTATATTGATCAAATTCCGGACGACGTATCATTTAATCACGGATTTGAATGTGTTGGTGGAATCGGAAGTCAGTATGCGATTAATCAAATGATTGATTACATCATTCCAGAAGGAACGATGGCACTGCTCGGCGTTTCCGAAGACCCGGTTTCCGTCAATACGCGGATGATTCTTGAAAAAGGATTACGTGTCTACGGATCAAGCCGGAGTACACCGGCTGATTTTGCACGGACGATGGAATTGTATCAAATGTATCCGGATATTCCGGCCTATTTGTCGAATCTCGTGTCCGGTGTTTTCCAGATTCGACAAATCGAAGATATTCATCAAGCATTTGAAAGTGATTTGACGAATCGTTTCGGTAAAACCGTCATGGAATGGTGCATGTAAGAATGAAAGCGGAAAGAGAAGGGATCACGTTATGAAACAGAAATTACGTTTGATTCAGCGGCGAACAGTCCACTATTTGCTTGTCGTGACGTATTGGATCTCGAAGTTCTTTCCGGTACAGACAAAAAAAGTCGTCTTTGCGACCTATCGTTCGGATAAGCTCGTCGATAACTTTCGCGCCGTTTATGATGAACTTGAAAGTCGTGAACTCGGTTTTCAATATGTCTTTTTATTGAAACGTTTTCCACAAAATCTGATCGGACAAATCAAATACGTCTTTCATATGATGCGGGCGACATACGAACTGGCGACGGCCCGGTACTTCATCATTGATGACTATTACTATCCGGTCTATGTCTCGAAGTTGCGCAAGGGGACGGAAGTCATTCAGTTGTGGCATGCCTGCGGCGCCTTCAAGAAGTTCGGCTACAGCGTCCTCGATAAGTCCTATTCACCGGATGACGATTACTTGAAGATGGTGGCGATCCACCGGAACTATTCGAAAGTGTATGTTTCCGGAGAAGCCTGCATTGGACCGTTTGCTGAAGCATTTGGGATGGATTCCACCCGGATCCATCCGCTGGGTGTTCCGCGGACCGATCAGTTACTGAACCGGGAGCGGCAAGTTCAGATTGAGCATAAACTCTATGACCGGTATCCGGAGTGGCGGTCGAAAAAGCTGATTTTACTGGCACCGACATTCCGAGGAAATGGACAAACGACAGCGCATTACGATCAGGAACTGGATTTCCAGCAGTTTCGTGAACAGTTGGGACCGGATCATATCCTGCTGTTACGGATGCATCCGTTTGTCTTGAACCGTCCGGTCGTACCGGCAGAATTTTCAAACCAAATCATTGATATGACGGATTATCCGGATATCAATGACTTGATGCAGGTAGCGGATATTTTAGTGACCGATTATTCTTCCGTTATTTTTGAATTTGCTTTACTGAAAAAACCAATCATCTTGCTCGTGAACGATTTGAACGCGTATAGGGAAGAACGTGATTTTTACTTCCCATACGAATCCTTTGTACCGGGACCAATTGTTTCGTCATTCAATGACGTCATTTCCTGGATCAAGGCAGGTCAGTTCGAACCGGAACAGATTGAAGATTTCGCGGCACGGTTCTTTACGTATCAAGACGGACTGGCGACAAAACGGATCGTCAATCATATATTGACGGGAGCGCTCCCGGATGCACCGATGCGTCCAGAAGAACGGAAGACCGTTTGATTTAATCGAAGCGGATGAAACGAAACAAAGGTGGTGGATACTAAATCCGCCACCTTTGTTTGTCGTTCGGAATCAAACATCAAAAAAAGCGTCCGTCTTTTACGATTCCGTTTGGGGAGGGAATGAAAAGAAGGACGCTTTAACTATTATGATGGGGCTTGATTGGCGCGGACAGGGGTAGTCCGCAGAATGCGCACCGGTTTAGAAGTGCGTTAACTTGTCACGTGCTGCCGTTCGTTTTTTCAGCGGAGGAATTAAGGCGGGCCATCCGAATTGGATGATTCCTGCGACACGTTCATTTTCGGAAGCGCCGATCATTTCGGCATATTCCTCCGTGAACCAATGTTTTCCGCTTTTCCAGCAACAGCCGAGACCCAGTTCAGTCGCGAGAAGCTGAACGTTTTGAATCATGGCAGCAGTCGCGAGCAGATCTTCCATCTGCTGATCCTCTGTTCCTTTTACTTCATATAAAACGGTCAAATAAACAGGAACATCTGCAAATTTTTGACGCATCATCTGGCGTTGTTCGTCTGTTTTTTGATCCAGCTGTCCCCGCTTGGCAAGCAGCGTCATCAATTGGTCGACATACCGCTCTTGGCTTTCTTCGTTAACGAGGACAAATCGCCAAGGTTCACGCAATTTATGAGTCGGAGCATAGATGGCGGCTTCGAGAATTTCTTCAATCATTTCATTTGGAACCGGCTGATCGGTGTAAGCACGGACGGATCGTCGTTCTAAAATCAGTTGTCGGGTGTTCATGGTGATCATCTCCTGACGTAAGTACTCTTAGAATATAATTGATAACGATTATCATTGTCAACGGTTAATTAAAAAAACGCTGGTTCGAATCAGCGTTTGTCGGGTGAAGCAGCAATTTTTTTCTTGAGTTGCCGAATTCGGAATAAGGCGAACAAGTAATGTGCGAAATAGAGCGTGAAGCCAAAGAATACAGCTATCATGATATTAATCTGGACCCCGGGCACGACAGTTAAGTTCGCAAAAAGAAGCACGCCCATCGAGAAAGTATAAAGGACAGCTTCCAGTAATTGCGGCATCATCCGGTTTTTCTTCAGGAAAAACGACCGGATAATCGGCAAAATCACGAAGCTGACGAGACGATCCAGCAGACCGATCACTAATATGCTGATGATGATGGACAAAGGTCCTGCGAAGTATAATAAGTGTGGAAATAAGACATAAGAAACGAGCAGTAACGGTCCGATCAACAGGAAGATGGAGACGGACGCACGGAAAAAGATGAATAGACTGTTGATACTGATCAAAAAGGCACGTGTGACCTTTTGAGACCAGGATGAAGGGCGTCCGACTTGCCAGGCGAAACAGCAGGCAAAGATGAACGCATAAAATTGCAGAAAGGCAACCATAAAGCATCTCCTTTTAGATATGAAACTCAATGACCCTAGTGTAGCGATTTTAGGAAAGAAGTGCAAAGGCAAACAACTAAAAACCCGTTGACGATGTGCCGCCAACGGGTTCAGGAAAAGCCTTAATCGAGATTCGGTTCTTTTTTTCCGTGTAGGAAAAATGACAAGATCAGGGCGAGTGCAGACAAGACGGTCGCAACCCAAAACGCATCCGTGATTCCGCTGATCGTCGCTTGTTTCGTCAACTGCGTCATCCAGCTGACAGAAGCGGCTTGCGAACTGCCGAGCTGTTGTCCCAACTCATTTAAATGCTGTGAAAGGGTCGGATCAAGTGTCGTAAACTGATTGGCGTCATCTGCCAGGTGAGCTGTCGTTTGACGTGTCATGACCGTGACGAGAATCGCTGTTCCGATTGAACCGGCGACCTGACGCAACGTATTTTGTGTTGCATTCCCGTGTGGAATCATTTTCATCGGCAAGGCATTCATTCCGGCTGTCATGATTGGCATCATGATGAAAGCCATTCCGAACGACCGGAGCATATAGATACTCATGATCGAATTATATGAGGTATTCATATCGAGTTGTGTCAGTTCCCACGTACCGTAGGTCATTAACGTCAAACCGAAAATAGCGAGCGGCCGGATACCGAAGCGGTCAAACAGTCGACCGGCGATCGGACCCGTGATTCCCATAATCAGTGATCCGGGTAACAACAAGAGACCGGAATCAATCGGTGAGAAACCGCGAATACTCTGCAAGTAAATCGGAAGCAGGAGCATCCCGCCGAACAAAGCCATCGTGACGATGATGTTGATGAATAAAGTGAACGAAAACTCCGGTACTTTCAAGACCCGGATATTTAACATCGGATCATCCATGGAAAGCTCGCGGAGCGCAAACGTTGCGATCCCTAAAATACCAATCAGAATCGTGCTGATGACGAGCGGGCTGTCCCAACCGTCATTACCGGCTTCACTGAATCCGTACAACAGGCTTCCGAAGCCGATCGTACTGAAAACAACACCGAGTGCGTCAAACTTCGGTTTTGATAAAGGCTGAACGAGTTTAAACCAGGCGACACCGAGTAAGAGTGTCAAAAGACCGAAAAAGGCCATTCCGTAAAACATGACATGCCAATCATAATTCTGAATGACATAGCCGGTAATCGTCGGACCGACTGCAGGAGCAAGAATCATCGCGATTCCGAGCATCCCCATCGCCGCGCCGCGTTTATGAGGCGGGAACAAAGTCATGAAGACATTTGAACCGAGCGGCATTAAAATACCGGCACCGGCTGCCTGAACGACACGGCCGATCATCATGACGGGGAAGTTCATCGCCATCGAACAAATGATTGATCCGAAGAAGAACAATGTCATGGAAACGAGGAACAATTGGCGGAACGTATAACTCCGCATCAAAAAGGCACTGATGGGAATCAGGATGCCGTTGACGAGCATGAACCCGGTCGTCAACCATTGTGCCGTCGAAGTCGAGACGTTAAAATCATTGATTAGGACGGGTAACGCGACATTGATCAATGTCTGATTCAAAATCGCGATGAACATCCCGATCAAGAGTACCGTCAAGACTTTTGGAATACTGATATCTGCCGTCACGAGCGGCGCCCGCTCCTGCGTTTTTACTTGCGGTGCAGGCATCGGAGCGCTGTCCGGATTGTTGAGTTGCACCTCATCGAGAGGAGCAGGGGCATCAGCAGCACCCGCCAGACGGGCCGGACGTGAACGCCGTGCAATCAGGTTGACACCGATGATCGTGACAACCATAAAAGCGATGTATCCGAAGAGGAAGGTCGTAGACATAGACGTCCCTCCTTAATCCTTATGAATGCGGACGGTCACATTCATACCAGGTCGAATGTCGAGTGATTTTTCTTGTGACAGTGAGACTTTGACCGGAATGACTTGCGCAACTTTCGTGTAGTTGGCAGTTCCGTTTGAAGACGGCATCATCGAAAATGTTCCAGCTGTTGTCATACCGATTTGTTCGACTTCACCGGATAACGTCGTGTCCGGATAGCTGTCCACGTAAACATCGACAGTCTGTCCGACTTTGACTTCATCAATGTCGGTTTCTTCGACGTTCGCTGTTACCCAAAGCTCATTTAAGTTAAAACCGTAAGCGAGCGGTGTTCCTGCTCCGACAACGCCGTTTTCTGTCGCCATCGACTGAACGACTGTTGCTTTTGTTGGCATAGAGATCGCTGTACTGACTGGTTTTTGACCGGCTTGCGCCATCATGACGTGACCGAGTGTTGCGTCACTGTCGAGCGTTTGACCTGTTTTGGCTGTCCAGTCCGTCAGTTTACCGGCACCGGGACTTGCGATGGTAATCATTTTTCCGTCAATCTTGGCATTGTCTGTTTTCACGTAACTTGTCGCTTGATCGTAATAGTAGTAGCCGATCGCGCCTCCACCGATTAAAACAACCAGTGTCAAAATGTTAATCAATAATACTTTTTTCATGTTCATGATATGAAATGCATCCTTTCTTCCGTATACTCTGAGTTCCCCAGTCGTAACATAAAAAATACTCCTCTGGGGGAGGAGTAGTTAATATAGTTAATTATATGGAGAAGGAATCAACATACAACCGACAATTTCCGACAAAGTGTTGGAAAAGTCAATGATAGCGGATACAATATCAAAAAAAGGTGGTTCTAGAAAATGAATTCAGGACAAGATCCACGACCAAAGCGGTCACGTGACCGTATTACAAAAGAATTATTTCGTTTGCTGGACAGTCATCCTTTTTCGACGATTACCGTCAAGATGTTAACGGACGGAGCGGCGGTCAATCGATCGACCTTCTATGCGCACTTTACGGATAAATATGATTTGATGAATCAGATTGTAGACGATCATATGCGGCTTCTGATGGAAGCAATCCGGATTCAGGGAACCGGAGCACCGGCTGCTCCGTCGCTCGATCGAGTCAGCCGTTACTTCGAACGACTGTTCATCCATATTGAACAACATGAACAATTTTACCGGACGATGTTGCTGAACGGTCCGGTCAAAACGTTCATCTCGCGTTTTCTCGATACGTTAAAGGAAAATTATCAGCGGGTGTTCGAAGCGCACACGGTAACGGAAACCCAACTGGTCGATCGTGATTTATTGTTGAATTACGTGATCGGCGGACAGCTCGGGCTACTGATTTCCTGGTTACGAAACGGTCGTCCTTATTCGGCGGCCTACATGGCAGATCAACTCAGCCGGATGATTGTTTTCGGAACAGTCAAGAGCATCGGTTTTCCGGAACAATCGACTTAAAGTGATGTCAAAAAACCGCCCTTTCACCGGATGACGGGAAAGGGCGGGAATCAGGCCTGTTCGAGTTGCAATTGTTTGGTATAGGTCGTGCTCCGGTTGCGTCCACTGTCCTTCGAATGATACAGCGCTTTATCTGCCTGCTGTAAGGCTTCAAGAGACGTATGCGAGCTGCTCGAGTGCGCGATGCCGAGAGAAATCGTAATCTGCAGATCAGGGACGGCTGTCGTCGGAAACAGATTTCGGGCAACCGTCGTCCGGGCAAGTTCCGCGATGCTCTTCGCATCGGCGAGTGAGGTGTTCGGGAGAATGATTAAAAATTCTTCGCCGCCGTAACGTCCGACCAGATCATCCGGTCGTGCCAGTGAGGCTAACGTCGTCCCGAGTTGCCGCAAGACGTCGTCACCGGCGTCATGACCATATGTATCGTTGACGTGCTTAAAGAAATCAATGTCAATCAGGATCAGCGAGTAGCCTTCTTCTGCTGAACCGACGAGTGACAGGGAGTCATCAAGCCGGCGGCGGTTGGCGAGCCCTGTCAAGGCGTCGGTCATGGCCAGTTTTTGCTGGTACTGGATATTTTCAAAGTGTCGTCGTAACTCTGTCAACAGATGATAGGTCACGAAACCGGCAATCAGGTTAAAGAATATGTAAGCCAGGGAAATCTCGATGAAGGTCGTCCAGCTGTTCGTCAGCAGATAGATGCCCGGTAACGAATAGACGATACCGATGCCGATCATCAGTTCGAAGTTCCAGAAGGTCAACCGGATATAGCGACGGACGACGGCAATCGTCAGGATTAACACTCCGATGACGATTGTTGACACGACAGCGGCATCCATTTGTTCGACCGGTGTCAGTATAAAACGTGTCACGATAATCATCGCACCGGTGACGAGAGCGCTCGGTAAACCGCCGAACATCATGGCGATGACGACAGGAACAATCCGTAAATCAATCCGGGCGACATCAATCTGGATGCTGTTGAGCATTAATAGGACAGAAATCAGGCCGGCGATGCCTCCTAACACGAGTCGAACGTTCAGGTTCGTTTTCGGTGTAATCCGCGGATGATTTCGAAAAGGCAGAAACAAAAGAGTAATCGTTGTAAACAGTAGACAAAAATTGATGATGAAATTATTCATGATGGACAACAAATCCTCCCAGCTCCTCATAAACGCATTTTCAATAAGTTACTTCTAATATACCCCTTTTAATAACGGCAAGAAATGGAAAAATGTTTAGCGGAAGATGATGAAGTCAACAAAAAAGACAAAGTACACAGTCAAGTGAACTTTGTCGGCGGAAAAAATAAATATTTTTTCAAAAGTAATTTTTTAGGAAGAAATCGCTTCTTCATCCATCGTCAAGAGGATCTTATCGAAGACGAGAACCATCGCATTCAGCTCTTCTTCCGTCAGGGTGCCGAAACGATCTTGGAGATATTTCCGGCGGACGATTTCAAGTTCGCGGAAAGCGGATTCTCCTTCTTCCGTCAGTGCTAAAACAATCGATCTTCTGTCATCCGTCGAGCGCGTCCGCGTGACGAATCCGGCTTTGTACAGACGATCAGTCAAAGCTGTTACCTGACTTGTCGCAAGCTCAAACTGCTCTGCGAGTAGAGTCGGACGTTGGGGACCATTTTCGGACAGACTGCGTAAAATGAAAAATTCACTTCGTGTCGCGGTCCCTTCAAACAGTCGGTTGAGTTCACGGCGTAATGTCCGGAGAATGATCCGCATTTGTTCCTCTAATCGATAAGTCAGTTGATCACGTTCTTGTGGCATTCAAGCAACATCCTTTCTCTCGGTTAACTTCTATAATTTAGTGTACTAAAAATTGCGGATTTTTACCATGAATAGCCGACATTTCAAAAAAAGAATTGACAATTTAAAGACGTTTTGTGTAACATGACGAGGTAATAACGAAATTATAACTAACTTAATTAGTTCTCACTCAACCAGTGGGATGGAGGTTGCAGTTCTTATAAGTACAGTCACGGATGTCGTCAAGCGGCAGATGAGGTGATTGAAAAGGAAGAATTGCCGAAATCAATCATCGCTTTGAAGATGATCGATTGGGATTAGATCGAACAGGTCTAATACTGTCACAGGTCAGATATGACTTGTGGGGAGCTATCTTTCACGACGGTAGAATGGGGCGCATCCTTTTACTATGTTGCGTTCTCATCTTCCTTCTGGAAGGTGAGGGCGCTTTTTGTTTTTTCAAAAAGTGTCCTCTCAAAAAATCTTAACAAGAGAGAAGCGAATGAGATGAATACTTTACAACCCCAAAGAAAACTCGATTCAACCGAAGAAGGACTAAAACGCGGTCTGCAAGCCCGCCACATGTCGATGATCGCGATTGGCGGTGCGATCGGAACCGGCTTATTCATTGCCTCCGGTGCGTCCGTTGCTGCTGCCGGTCCCGGCGGTGCATTGTTATCCTATGCCATTGTCGGACTCATGGTGTACTTCCTGATGACCAGTCTTGGTGAGATGGCAGCATATATGCCGGTCGCCGGTTCATTCTCGACCTACGGCGCGAAATTCGTCGACCCGTCGTTTGGTTTTGCGTTAGGTTGGAACTACTGGTACAACTGGGCGGTCACGATCGCTGTAGAACTCGTTGCGGCGCAAATCGTCATGAGTTACTGGTTCCCGGATGTTCCCGGATTTTACTTCAGTGCTTTGTTCCTGTTATTGATGATCGGTTTAAATTACTTCTCCGTTAAAGGTTTCGGGGAAGCGGAATATTGGTTCGCGATGATCAAAGTAGTCACTGTCATCATCTTCCTGATTGTCGGTGTCGCGATGATCTTCGGTGTCTTCACATCTGAAGCACCGGTCGGCTTTAAAAACTTTGCGTTAGGTGATGCGCCGTTCGTCGGAGGCATCCCGGCCGTCATCGGTATCATCCTGGTTGCCGGTTTCAGTTTCCAGGGAACAGAACTTGTCGGAATCGCAGCCGGTGAGTCGGAAGATCCGAAGAAAAACGTTCCGAAAGCCGTGAAACAAGTCTTTTGGCGGATTCTTCTGTTTTATGTGTTTGCGATTTTCGTCATCGGAATGTTGATTCCGTACACAAGCCCGAACCTCGTTTCGAATGACATTACCGATGTAGCGGTCAGTCCGTTTACACTTGTCTTTGAAAAAGCCGGTCTTGCGTTCTCGGCAGCATTGATGAACGCTGTTATCCTGACGTCTGTCTTATCGGCAGGAAACTCCGGAATGTATGCGTCGACACGGATGCTGTATACGTTGGCACGCCAAGGTGATGCACCGAAATTGTTCGCACAAGTCTCAAAAAATGGTGTTCCCCGCAATGCGTTGCTTGCGACCGGTGCCATCGGAGCACTTTGCTTCCTGACATCGATGTTCGGCGGTCAAGTATATCTGTGGCTGTTGAATGCATCAGGGATGACCGGTTTCATCGCATGGCTCGGTATCGCGATCAGCCACTACCGTTTCCGCAAAGGATTCCTTGCGCAAGGTCATTCGCTCAGTGATTTGCCGTACGTGGCACCTGCTTTCCCGTTTGGACCACTCTTTGCGTTCGGACTTTGTTTTCTCGTCATCGTCGGTCAAAACTACGCCGCGTTCCTCGCGGATCAAATTGACTGGGTGGGAATTGCCGCAACCTATGTCGGTATCCCGTTATTCCTTGCCTTTTGGTTAGGTCATAAATTTAAAAACCGGACATCGGTCGTTCCTTATGAAGAAATGGAATTCCCGGAGCATCCGCGTCCGTAAATGAAAAGTCGATTCCGTTTCAAGCGGAGTCGACTTTTTTTTGTGCCTTTTGAAAAAGAAATCATCTGGAAAACGTATCAAACGGAGAGAAATCGATTAAGATAAAAGAAAAATGGAGGCGACCTCAGTGAACTATTGGTATCACTTTAAACGGGCATTCATCCCGATTGCGATTTTACTTGTGACGTTAGCAATCTATCAGATGCTGTACCGCATGAATAACATGTGGTATTCGTTCGGTGGATTAATTTTAGTATTTGCGGCGATTTATTTTGTCATGCGCCGCTTAAAAGCGAATCCCGAAGATTGACTGAGCAAGATAGTAGGGTAGCCGCACGGAACGCGTTAAAATAGACCTATACAGAGGAGGGGAAGCTAGATGGCAAAAGCAATATTCGCAGGTGGCTGTTTCTGGTGCATGGTCAAGCCATTCCATAAATATGATGGTGTCGAACAAGTCATTTCCGGTTATACAGGTGGTCATACAGAAAACCCGACTTATAAAGAGGTCTGTTCTGAAACGACAGGACATTTAGAAGCGGTCGAGGTCACGTATGATCCGTCTGTCATCACATATGATGAGTTGCTTGAAATTTTTTGGCGGCAAATTGATCCGACGGACGGCGGCGGACAGTTCAATGACCGCGGTCAATCGTACGAACCGGCCATTTTTTATGTCGATGAAGATCAAAAACAGGCGGCAGAACGTTCGAAAGCGGCACTTGATGCGTCCGGTCGTTTCTCGAAACCGGTAGCAGTCGATATCCGTCCGGCCAAACCGTTTTGGCCGGCAGAGGAGTACCATCAGGATTATTACAAAAAAAATCCGTTCCGTTATCAGATGTACAGTGTCGGATCGGGACGTGCCAAATTCGTCAAAGAAGCCTGGAAAGATCAAGGCAAGGAGCAGGAGTTGAAACAACGCCTGACACCGATCCAGTATAAAGTTACGCAGGAGAACGGGACAGAGCCCGCTTTCCGCAATGAATACTGGGATGAGGAGCGACCGGGTCTCTACGTTGATATCGTCGACGGGACACCGCTCTTTACGTCGAAAGACAAGTTTAACTCGAACTGTGGATGGCCGAGTTTCGCGAAGCCGATCTCAGAGGATAAGATGGAAGTCGAACTCGATACGAGTCACGGCATGACGCGGACAGAAGTCCGTTCTGCGAATGCCGACAGTCATCTTGGTCATATCTTTGATGACGGTCCGACTGAACTCGGAGGTCTCCGCTACTGCATCAATTCAGCAGCACTCCGATTTATTCCGGTAGAAGAGCTTGATTCGGCTGGATACGGGGAATATAAAAAGCACTTCGAATGAAGGTAAAAGACAGCAAAGCGGATTCGTTTTGCTGTTTTTTTTCTAGACAAAGGAGGGTTTTCCATGTTCACGCAAGTCTATGAGGAAATTCGGCAACTGACAATCTCAAAAGTACTCGATTTCTACGATCATGAAGTCCGCAGACTCGATGAAGCGGCACGGCAAACGAAGTATCAAAAGATGAGTGCAAGTCCGTTTCTCTTTTTCCGCGGCAGTTCCCATCTGTTTTATTATGACGTGACCCGGATTCCGCTCGGATTTGATACGCCGCCTGAGACACCGACCTGGATTCAAGGGGATCTCCACTTCGAAAATTTTGGAGTCCACGGCAATGCCAAAGGAGAAATCATTTATGACGTCAATGACTTTGACGAAGGGTATCTCGGATCCTACCTGTACGATTTAATCCGGATGGCCGTCTCGGTTCAACTGTTCGCAGAAGAAGCCGGATATGATGCCAAGCCGGCCATTGCCGCCTATGTTCAACACTACTTAGATGACTTACGCCAATATGCGAAAGGAAAAAATCCGAGCAAAGTCTGTTTTACGACTGACAATACAAAAGGACCGATCCGTAAATTGATCAAAAAAGCGGAGAAAAAGAAAGCGGAATTACTCGGAGAGCGGACGACGGTCGTCGACGGACAACGCCGGTTCGCCGACTTACCGGATATGAAGCGGCTTGATTCTTCCGCTTACACAGCGATTGAAGCGGTTTGGCCGGAGTACATCGCATCAATCGATGCTGAGGACCGGCAGGAAGATGGATTCTACGCCATCAAGGATATCGTCTATAAACTCGACAGCGGAACGGCTTCGATTGGTCTTGAGCGCTACTATATTTTGGTCGAAGGAACAGGAGGAGAGCATGAAGACCTGATTCTTGAGATGAAACAAGCCCAGTCATCCGTTCCGTCACTGTTTGTACCCGCCTATTTGCAGGAAGTCGAAACGGTTCACCAAGGTCGTCGGATCGTAACTTCACAAAAGGCGATGCAGGCACATGAAGATCCGTATCTCGGTTACGTGACGATGCATGGGAAAGAATATTATGTCCGGGAACGTTCCCCATACAAAAAAAAGTTGAAAGCCAAGCACATCAAAAGCCAAGATGACCTCGAAAACGTCCTTTCAATTCAAGGTCAAATTACCGCCAAAATCCACGCACGGGCCGACATGGATGCGGGAGTTGATGTCGATATCTTACATCATCATGCAGACGTCGTCATCATCGAATCAATCGGTGTATCTGACGCTGAGTTCATTCGTCAAATTCAGCGGTGGTCAAGTGCCTATGCAGCGCGTACAACGCTTGATTTCCAAGTGTTTTTAAGTTGGTTAGCTAACCGCTGAACACTATTTTCGAAGACCTTTTATTAGGCAAAGATTCCTTCTGAATACCAGTTCATACTGGGATACGAAGGGATTTTTTGATGAATAAAAAATCATGTAAGCGAAACGCATTCTACAAATGGGTCTAATGACCTATATCAATTTATCTGAAAAATTCGTAAATTTTGGATTAAGTAATTGCAAAACTTTTTTGTAATTCGAACTAAACACACAACAGGGGGAGTATCATCATGAGTTTGACGCGGAAAAAAGATGTTTCCGCTATGATTGCTGCGAGTCAGCGTAACAGTGGACTTGCTCGAAATCTTGGCGCAATGGATTTAACGTTTTTAGGAATTGGCGCCATCATTGGTACAGGGATTTTCGTCCTAACCGGAACAGGAGCATTGACAGCAGGACCTGGTCTTATCGTCTCATTCATTTTATCTGCCATTGCCTGTGGGTTAGCAGCACTCGCTTATGCGGAATTCGCTTCGACGATTCCGGTCAGTGGTTCCGTCTACACGTATACGTATGCCACGATGGGAGAAATTTTCGCTTGGATCATCGGTTGGAACTTAATCTTGGAATATGGACTCGCCTCGAGTGCCGTTGCGGCAGGGTGGTCAGGTTACTTCCAGTCCTTACTCGGTGGATTCGGTATTCATCTTCCGACAGCACTCTCAGCAGCTCCTGGCGCGGTAGAAGGTGCTAAAACATTCTTCAACTTACCGGCCTTCCTGATTTTACTCGCAATTACAGGTCTTTTATCAATGGGAATCAAGGAAACAAAACGTGTCAACAACATCATGGTTATCATTAAATTGGCAGTCGTTGTTTTATTCATCGTCGTTGGTGTCGGCTATGTTGAACCTACGAACTGGGCACCATTTACACCGTTCGGATGGGGCGGCGTATTCTCTGGAGCAGCCATCGTCTTCTTTGCTTACATCGGATTTGATGCTGTTACATCGGCAGCAGAAGAAGTACGTGAGCCGCAAAAGAACTTGCCACGCGGTATCATCGGTTCCCTTGCTGTCTGTACAGTTCTTTACGTCATCGTTGCAGCCATCATGACAGGAATCGTCCCGTACCAAAAATTTGCGGGTGTCGATCACCCGGTCTCACTCGCCATTCAAATGGCTGGACAAAACTGGGTTGCAGGATTCATCGATTTAGGTGCCATCCTCGGGATTACAACCGTTATCCTCGTCATGACATACGGAATGGTACGTTTAGCGTTCGCCATCTCACGTGACGGCATGTTCCCGAAAGTATTTTCGGAAGTACATCCAAAATACAAAACACCGTTCAAAGCAACATGGATGATTGGTCTTGGTAGTGCGACAGTCGCAGGACTCGTTCCACTCGATGTCATCGCAAACCTCGTTAACATGGGGACACTCGCAGCATTCGTCTTAATCTCTGTTGCGGTCTTGATCCTTCGTAAAACACAACCGGATCTTCCACGTGCATTCAAATGCCCGGGAATGCCGTACGTGCCGATCGCAGCAATCGCTTCTTGTCTCTTCTTGATGTTCAACTTGAAACTCGAAACATGGATTGCTTTCTTCATCTGGCTGGCGATTGGACTTGTCCTGTACTTCGCCTTTGCCCGAAAGAACTCGAATCTGGAACCGGGAAATATGCCGGCTGCCGAACTCGCAGCTTCAGACGACAAATAAAAAAATGCGATCCCGTGAGGGGTCGCATTTTTTGTTGTGATAAACAGAAGATTAAGATGGTAAAGACGTTTTGATTCGAACGGCATCAAACTCACGTTGGATGCTGGCATTGGCTTTCGCTTCTTCTTCCGCTGACCAGCCGAGTTCGCTTCGCATTAGAGCGAGAACACCGTCGGCATATTTTTCAGCATTCGGGAAGTCGAAGAAGACAGCAGAGGCACGCCGGTTCAGGAAATCACCCGGTTGCATGACGAGTTCCGCTTCGAGTCCGTATAATAATCCTCCGAACCAGTGAAGGGGAAGTTGATAACGTTCCGCCTCACTGCCGCGCGAACGGATCAATTCAAAGACACGTTCAACATCCGTACCGTAACGTTGAATCAACCAGGTCGCTTCTTTTGGAGAGAGTCCAAGCGCTTCACCTTTCGGCTGCTGTTCTTTCAAGTAACGGGCAAATCCTTTACTGCCGTCAGGATGCCCACCGCCGAGCAGGATATCATGAGTCCGTGAAGCCAGGTAAATCCGATTTTCTTCTTCTTTGAACTGATCCGCGACCATATCAATGATTCGTTCCGCCATCTTCCGGTAACCCGTCAATTTTCCGCCGGCAATCGACATCAATCCGGATTTCGAAACGAAGATTTCGTCTTTCCGTGACAGTTCGCTCGGATCTTTGCCGTCTTCGTGAATCAACGGACGCAGACCGGACCAGGTGGATTCGACATGTTCCGGCTGAAGATCAACGTTAAACATCTTATTGGTCGCATCGAGAATATAATCACGGTCTTCTTCTGTCACACCCGGCTCGAGAATATCACCCTGATAGTTCGTATCTGTCGTACCGACATACGTTTTTCCTTCGCGGGGAATCGCGAAAATCATCCGGCCATCCGGAACATCAAAGTAAACCGCTTGTTGCAACGGGAAGTGGGCTTGGTCGATGACGAGATGAATACCCTTCGTCAAATGAAGTGACTTGCCGGATTTTGAGCCGTCTTTTTCGCGTAATTCATCGACCCATGGACCGGTTGCATTAATGATTTTTTTCGCCCGAATTGTATAGGTCTTACCGGTTAAGACGTCCTGCACTTCGACACCGACGACTTTCCCGTTATGGTAGACGAGAGACTCAGCCTTCGTATAGTTCACGGCACGTCCGCCGTACCCGACCGCAGCTTTTAATACTTCGACCGTTAATCGGGCATCGTCCGTTTTATATTCAACATACCGTCCGCCTCCGACAAGATGTTCCGACCGCAACAGCGGTTCATATCGGAGTGTTTCTTCTTTTGATAACATCGTCCGTCGTTCATGGCGCCGGACACCTGCCAATTGGTCGTAGACCCGCAAACCGATCGACGTCGAAAAGCTTCCGAATGTCCCGCCTTCGACAAGCGGTAACATCATCCATTCAGGTGTCGTGACGTGGGGCGCATTTTCATAGACGATGGCCCGTTCTTTCCCGACTTCTGCGACTAACTTGATTTCAAATTGTTTCAGGTAACGTAAGCCCCCGTGTACGAGTTTCGTCGAGCGGCTTGATGTCCCTTCTGCGAAATCCTGCATTTCAATCAACCCGGTCCGCATACCCCGGCTTTGAGCATCGAGTAAAATCCCGGCACCTGTAATGCCACCACCAATGACTAATACATCAAGCAATTCCTGTCCCATCTCTTCCAGCCATGCGGTTCGTTCCGTACTTGAAAACATGCATATTTCCCCCTGTTCGTCTGAAATGGATTATTTTAATCTACTTCTATCCATGTACCCTCTTTTACACTTTTTTGAGCACAATCAATAATTTTCATAACGAGCAGAGCTTGTTCCGTTGTGACGGTAAGAGGGGACTCATGACGCAAGGCGTGTGCCAAATCATGATAGTAGTCGGCAAAACCGGAATCGACGAAGGGGCGTTCTTCCAAAGGCTGTTCAGGTCTTCCCCACGTATAAGTCGACCGTTTCGTATCGACGCTGTCGACGAAATAACTCGCTTTTGTCCCGTGGACGGCGAGCGAAGGACCGGGTGCCGGAACGAGTGATCCGATATGCAGAATGGCGCGGCGCGTTCCGAAAGCGAGAATCAGATGCGTGTAGTCTTCGACCGGACCGTCCGGACGTTGGATCGTCTGATCACAAAAGACGCGATCCGGTCGTTCACTGAACAACATCAACGCCTGGTCAATTAAATGGGAACCTAAATCGTAAAGCAGACCGGCGCCTGGGACGTCCTGTTCCCGCCAGCGTGCCCGAACGGTCGGACGATAGCGGTCATAGTGCGCCTCGAAGGTCTGGACGACACCCAGTTCATCAGCTTGAACCAGTTCGAGCAATGTCCGGAAGTCTTTTGTGTACCGGCGGTTATGGTAAACTGTCAGTAATCGATTTTGTTGACGGGCAAGATCCGTCAACTGTTCGGCCTCCAGTAACGTGACCGTAAATGGTTTCTCAACGAGGACATGACAGCCGGCTGAAAGTGCCGTCTTGGCGAGGGGATAATGTTCGGCGTTCGGTGTCGCGATCACAACGAGTTCAATCGTTTCAGCAGCCAACAACTCTTCAAGCGAAGAATAGACCGGCACATCCGGATAACGCGTAGCGACTGCCTCCGGACGACTGGACTGAACCGCAACCAGTTGATAATCAGGTGCTGTGAGATACGGGGCGTGCAGATGTTCACCGGCAAGTCCAAAGCCAATTAGAGCAGTACGAATCATGGAGGACACTTCCTTTTCAGTTAATACATTCAATCTATCATATGAGGTGAGCAAGATGATTACAGAACAACAAGTCATTGAAAAAATGCGGCAGACGATGTCAAAAATCGAGCAGTCGAGCGGGACGGGACAAATCGAACAAATCGCGGCGATGAAGGCCTACTGTGAATTATTGCTGGATCAACCGCAAAGCGTTAGGGAGCCTTCGGTCATCACGCCGACCACTCAACCGAAACCGCCCGAAGTCGATCCGATGTTGGCCCGCTTCATGGGAGTCGCTCCGGAAAAAGAAGAAAAAGGGCCCTCGCTGCTTGATTTTTGAGTAAATCAAATCAAATGTGGGAATAGAGTAAAAGGAAAAAATAAGGGGGAACAGAATATGAAAACAGTCATCGTCATCGGAGCCGGTCCGGGAAACGGAGCCGAAATCAGTAAGCGGTTCGGTAAAGAAGGTTTCCAAGTCGTCTGTGCCGCTCGGACACAGGAAACACTGGCAGCCGTCATCACGGAGCTGAAAGAACAAGGGATCGAAGCAGTTGGTGTCGAATGTGATGCTTCACGCCGTGCCGATCTCGAATCGCTCGTGGAATGGACGAAAGAACAGTACGGACAAGTGGATGTCCTCGTTTATAACGCGTCGATCCTGCACCAAGCTTCTGTGCTTGAGGTATCAGCAGAGCAGATTACGAAAGAATTTGAAATTGATGTTCTCGGAGCATTGCATGCTGCACAAATCGTCGCACCGGATATGGTGGCACGAAAAGACGGAGCCATCTTAATCACAGGCGGCGGAGCAGCACTACATGCGATTAAATCTTTGCCGGGTCTGTCGATCGGGAAAGCCGGTGTCCGTCAACTGACGCATATGTTGCATGATACGTTGAAAGACGACAATGTCTATGTCGGGACCGTGACGATTGCCGGTGAAGTTAAACGCGGAACGGCACTGGATCCGAAAAATGTTGCCGAAGCCTTTTATACGCTGTATACGAACCGTACGGATGTCGAAAAGGTCCTCGAAGCAAAGTAATCGGGAAGCAGCACAAGTAACAGGAGATACGATTTAGACTGGAAAGCGTCGACGCGCCTGATGTCGGCGCCTTTTTGAATCCGATGAGAGGGGGCAACTTATGAAACGAATAGTATCTCAACTGTTTTTAGTAATGACGATTCTATTTTTGAGCGGATGCGCACTGGATTCAGAACCGGATGATCCACAGACGGGCATCCCGCAACCGGATGAAGCGAAAGTGACGGAAGCGACCGTCGAGCGTGTCATCGACGGAGATACGGTGAAAGTCCGGCTGAAGAATGGTCAAACGGAAGATGTCCGCTTTTTATTGATCGACACACCGGAAACCGTGAATCCGGAAAAGCCAGTTCAACCGTATGGTCCGGAAGCATCACGCTTCACAAAAGAAGCGTTACCGGCAGGCAGTGAGGTATTGCTCGAACGCGATGAATCGAAAACAGACCGGTATGGTCGATTGCTGGCGTACGTTTGGGCGGACGGGAAGATGATCAATCAGGAATTATTGCGAAAAGGATTGGCACGGGTCGCCTACATTTATGAACCGGACACCCGGTACGTCGAGACATTTCAGGAAATCGAAGACGAAGCAAAAGAGGAAAAGTTAGGAATCTGGCAGACAGACGGATATGCGACGGACCGCGGATTCGATACTTCGGTCATGAAAGGAACACCGGCAGAGCCAACAGACTGCGCCGACATCAAAGGTAATATCAACCGCCAAGGAAAGAAAATCTATCATATCCGAGGGGGACGTTCCTATGATGAAGTGAACCCGGAAGAGATGTTTTGCAGTGAACGGGAAGCAAAAGAAGCCGGATTCGTCCGGGCGGCAAACTGACTGAAAAGAGGATGACGCCAAAAAGATAAGGAGGGCAGATTATTATTCTGCCCTCCTTATCTTTGTAGAGATTGAATTTTAAGTCAGCTTCTTTGTGCATTACGGTTGTGTAGGCGGCTGATAATGTTGAATCTTATCATCTTCATCAAAGGAAATCGTCACATCCGTGATTCCTTTGAGAATCCGGATCTGTAGTTCAAGACGATCTTTAATATCATCTGCTTGAGCAATTGTCAGTCCGGGATCAACTTCGATCTCAATCTCGACGTGGAAATGATCCCCTTCTTTGATGACTTCAAGTTTTTCGATATCACGAACGTCCGGATCACGCATCAGGATTTCTCCGATTTTTGCAGTCAGTACTTCATCAATCTCACCAAGCGCACCGGCAGCATTTTGAATAAAGACATTATAGACGACATAGAACATCATCAAGCCGATCAAAATCGAAGCAATTCCTTCTGCCTGATAAAACGACGTATAATGCGAAATCAGGACGGCAATGATGGCGATGACACCACCGAGCGTCGCGACTAAATCTTCCATGAAGACGAGTCGTGTCGCCGGTTTTGCCTGCGATAAGTTGGCGAAGCTTTGACCGACCAGCGTCAGACCACGGGATTTTAATCCCGTCTCATGGGCAATCTCGGTCATCGCTTTGTAGAACACACCGACTTCAAGTACAACGCCGATTCCGAGTGCGGTCAGGATGATCCAAAGGCCGCTGGTTTTTTCACCCGGAGCATGCAGGATGTGCAGGACACCTTCACGGATGGTTTCGTAAGCAAGAATGGCAACCACAAGGATGGCGGCCAGTAAAACAAGGTTGACGAGTCGACCGAATCCATTCGGGAACCGCTTGGTCGGTGCTTTTTTACTTAATGCCGATCCGACATAAACAAAAAACTGGTTGGCTGCGTCACCGATTGTATGCATCATTTCTGCAAACATGGCGATATTTCCCGTCAAGATGTAAGCGACGAATTTGATAAGAGCGATAACCGTATTGACGATGGCAGCAGCGAGAGCCGATTTATTCCCACGCCTGAGCAGAGTAAAAAAGTTCGACATGAAGGTTCCTCCCTTTTAAGAGAAGCAGAAACGCGGGGTTACCCGCGTCCAGCTTGGAATGATGGATAAAGTGTCATGCCGCCGTCCGCAAACAAGGTAATCCCTGTCACGTAACTTGCTTCATCGGAAGCAAGCCATGCGGCGACTGCAGAAATTTCTTCCGGTTTTCCGATATTCCCCATCGGAATCATGCTTTCGACATCGGCACGTTGTTTCGGATCCTCGAACTTCTCGGCATTGATTGGTGTATTGATCGCGCCCGGTCCAATCGCATTGATACGAATGCCTTTTGGTGCGTATTCCATTGCAAGTGTTTGGGTCATCAGTTTGACGCCGCCTTTGCTCGCAGCATAGTGCACAAACGTCGGCCATGGAATGATTTCGTGTACGCTCGACATATTAATGATATTCCCTTTGACATTATGCTCAACGAAGTATTTAAGAGCTTCCCGGGCACCGAGGAAGGCACCGGTCAAGTTGACGTCGATAACCTTTTGCCAATCTTCAAGTGACATTTCATGAGAAGGTGACGGCATTTCGACGCCGGCATTATTGACGAAAACATCAAGCTGACCGAAGTGGTCGACCGTCTGTTTAACGAGATTGATCATGTCCTCTTCTTTTGAGACATCCCCTTGAACGGTAAGGGCTTCTCCACCCGCTTGTTTGATGTCTTCTGCAATTTTCTTCGCTTCTTCCGGGTGGCTCCGGTAATTGATGACGACACGCATTCCTTCTTCCGCATAGCGGCGGATGATGGCTTCACCGATTCCCATTGATCCACCGGTGACGATTGCGACTTTACCTTTGAGACTGTTATACATAATATGAACTCCTCCTTATTATTGCTTCGTAAATCCAATCATGATGCCACCGACGACGACTAGGATACAGCCGATCACGACGAAGGTCATTTCTTTTTTTGTTTTTGCTTCTTTCAGCAGGACGACACCACCAATTGTCGAGATGACGACACCGGTTTGTGATAATGAGAAGCTGGTCGCAACACCGACTTTAGCTGTTGCAAACAATAAGGCGATGTTACCGACTGCCCACATGAGACCGCCGATCGTGTTGCCGGCTGTTTTTTTCGTGAACAGGTTTCCTTTACGTAAAGACAATAGAACGGCACTGATGACCATACCGATGGCTTGTGGCAAGACAGCTTCCCAGCCGTTGATGTTGAACCAGCGGGCGATGACGACATAGCCGACATAACCGACTGTCGAAATGAGGAGTAACAGTAAGCCTTTTCCGATATTTTCATCCTGTTTGCTTTTATCTTCTTTATAAGAAGTGAAAGCGGCACCGGCCACGATTAAGACAAGTGCACTGATACCGAGAATCAAAGCAGTCCGGTTCGACCACTCGCCAAAAGCGAGAACACCGAACAGAGACGTCCCGACGAGTTGCATCCCGGTTGAAATCGGCATCGTTTTTGAGACACCCATCTGTTTAAAAGCTGCGAACTGATTCATTTGGCCAAGGGCCCAAAAAGCACCGGAGAAGAATCCGGCGACCCAGGCTGTCGTCGAAAGTTCAGGGCTGACAAAAAAGAACGTGATGATGGCGAATGCTAAAGCTCCAAGTGTCGTTCCGATAATTTGTTGTTCCGTCGAACCACCGATTTTGGAGACGACCAATGGAAGACTCCCCCACATCAAGGCAGGTACGAGCGCAATTAAGATATCAATCAAGTGTTTCACCTCTTCTACATTTCTTTCTATCTACTTGAAGTTGTACCCCGGGAACAGATCTGAAAAACATAGAAAAACAAAAAAACATTATTTCAAAATAAAAAAAACGCCCTCTCAAAAGGACGTTTCAGTAATTATTTAAACGGTTCGTCGGCAATCCGGACAATTTGCCGTCCGATGCGTCGACCGTTCCATAAAGCAACGATGGCAATGGCGAGCGAAATGCCCATCAAATCATAATGAGCAAGGAAGTAGCCGGTGTAACTGACCGGGAGGCTGACGATTCCGACGAGGGAGCTGGTCCATTGACGGATTTTCAGCGATTCCATGTTAGCGACGCGGGAAAACTTCTGTTGTTCAAACAGTCGCCACCGGGTCGGTTCGCTCAAGGCATCGTTGACGAGGCGGGGGAAGGCAAGCAGCCGTGCCCCGTAAGAACCGGCGATTTGCAAGTAGCGATTCTGATTTTTTCCTTCTTCATCGAGCCATCTTCGGACCATCGGTTTAGCAAGTTCGAGCAAATTGATTTTAGGTGATAAGATTTGCAGAATTCCGAGAATCGTTGAGGCAGCCCGGCCGAAAAAGGCAAACTCTGCCGGGAGTTGGATCGGTTCGTTTCGGACCAGTAATTCAATATCGGATAATACTTTTTCAATCAACTTCGTATCAATGTTTTCCATGTCACTTTCAAGATAGAAGGTAACGGCTTTTTCAATCGCTTGCCGGATATTTTGTTTGTTGGCATTTGGCAGTAAAAAGCGCAAATCTTCTAGACCGTCGACGATGGCGTCGTAGTCGAGCGTCACGAACGACTGCAGAATTCGCTGGATCGCGCGCATGTCATCAGCCGTCGTCGCACCGATCATCCCGAAGTCGAGCAGGACGATCCGGCCGTCACTTTGGACAAGGACATTACCCGGATGGGGATCGGCATGGAATTTTCCGCCGAACAATAACTGTTCCCCGGCATTCAGGAACAGGTTCCGGGCCAGTTCATCGCGGTCGATGTTATGTTCCGCTAAGTAATCAAGATCCGTGATGCGTGTCCCTTCAATCCATTCCATGACAAGGACACGGTTCGTACAATGTTCTTCAAAGTAATCTGGAATATAGATGACCGGATTCGTTTCGTACATTTTTTTGAAGTAGAGACCGTTTTTTAATTCTGTCCGATAGTTCAGCTCATCTCCGATGACGAAGACCATTTGACGGTACAGACTCTGTAAATCGGTTGATTTATTGAGCGACGTCCGGCGGAGCATCGCAATGACGAGTCGCATCGCCCGGAAATCGGTTTTGATAATTTGTTCGATGTTCGGCCGTTGCACTTTAATCGCTACTTTGCGTCCATTGGATTTCAGGGTTGCGCTGTAGACTTCACCGATCGAAGCAGAAGCAATCGGTCGGGGGGAAATATCATCGACGATATCTTCGATCGCTGTTCCCCAGTCCTCTTCGATGATTTTCCGGGATTCACCGAGTTTGCTTGACGGGACTTTATCGACAAGTTCCGTCAGCTCCATTAAGACGGATGGAGGAAACAGGTCGGCCCGAATCGACAGGAACTGACCGAGTTTAATGAGGAGTCCTTCGAGACGAAGGGCTTTTTTCTTATAGTCACGCGCAATCGTAATCATGATGCGCTCAAATTCTTCATTATTCGTACCGGGTCGGTTCTTCCGGGTGAATCGATAAATCGTCCAGATGTAACGAGCGAACATCGTTACGATGATGAAAATCCGATAAAGCGCCCAACGTTTCATACCTCCACCTACGCTTCCTGTACAGTTTGTTTCAGTATAGGTTACTTTACCTAAAAACGACACTTGCAAACGGTCGAATCGGTGACAGAAAAAATAAGCTTGCCGGAATCGAAAAAGAGCGTATAGTAAGTATTGGAATTTCTAATGGGAAAGGTGAAATGTGCGTATGTCCTGGGACTTGTTGAATATCATCGGCACGGTGGCGTTTGCGATGAGTGGCGCGATTGTCGCGATGGAAGAAAAGTATGATTTGTTTGGCGTTTGGCTGCTTGCTTTAATCACGGCCTTCGGCGGTGGTGCCATCCGCAACCTGTTGATTGGTGTCCCGGTTTCTGCGCTTTGGTCGCAAGGCGGACTGTTTTTAATCGCGATTTTGGTCGCGTTGCTGATCTTCATTTTACCGCAATTATTTTTACCGCACTGGACGCGGTGGGGGGTGCTCGCTGATGCACTCGGTTTATCCGCCTTTGCGATTCAAGGTGCGTTGATGGCTTCCGCTAAAGGCCTGCCGTTATCGGCAACGATCTCGGCAGCTGTTTTAACAGGAGTCGGTGGTGGCGTCATCCGCGATCTACTCGCCGGACGTAAACCGCTTGTCCTGCATAAAGAAATCTATGCGATGTGGGCCGTCATGGCGGCACTTGTGATTGACCGGTTCGAATTGACGAATCCACTCCATTTGTTCACATTACTCGGTCTGATCACAATTTTACGTATGCTATCCTATTATTATGAATGGAATTTACCAGCACGACGTTTAGGGGGAGATAAGGAATGAAAATTTTCATCATGATCGGAGCATTATCGATGATGCTCGCCGTGGCACTGGGAGCGTTCGGTGCGCATGCCTTAAAAGATATGTTATCAGAGCGGATGCTTGCGAACTGGCAGACGGGTGTCTTGTATCAAATGGTTCACTCGCTCGGAATTCTCGCACTCGGCGGGATGTTATTGAAAGTATCGATTTCTCAGTTCTCATTGGCCGGTTGGCTGATGCTTGCCGGAATCGTTTTCTTCTCAGGCAGCCTGTACGTGATGGCGCTGACGGGTGTGACGAAACTTGGGGCTGTGACGCCGATCGGTGGCGTCCTGTTCATCGCAGCCTGGATTTTTGTTGCAATCGGGGCTTATAAAGGGCTGTAAAGACAATAAGAATCTATCCGCTTCACGCGACTCGAGCAGAGAAACGTGAAACGGATAGATTTTTTTGTTCGCAAAAAAACCGGTAAACAGATTTTGATCTGTTTACCGGTACGATAGAGCGACAAAAGCAATAGCTTCAGCGCTTGGCAGGTTGTGTTTTATTTAGCTTCGATAATGCTTGCTCATAGCGGTCCAGTACGCGTT
This sequence comes from Exiguobacterium artemiae 255-15, assembly GCF_000019905.1. Taxonomy (GTDB): domain Bacteria; phylum Bacillota; class Bacilli; order Exiguobacteriales; family Exiguobacteriaceae; genus Exiguobacterium_A; species Exiguobacterium_A artemiae. The sequence continues at coordinate 232,690 of NC_010556.1, forward strand.
CCGCGACTGGCTTTAGCTCTTTTGAAAGCACAGCGAATTGCAATTCACGCGATCGTGTTGATCGGTTCATAGCATTCCCCATGGTAATTCCTCCTTCAGGTACAAATCTGACAGTTTTTGTGGCCGCAAAGAGTATATTCCCGTAGGGTTTTCCTATGAAACGTGATTTAGCAGATTAAAGTGCGAAATGTGCTTCGAGATCTGTTGTTTCGAGGCGGTTCCCGATAAAGAACTCACCAAACTCACCGTATTTGGCACTGACTTCGTCAAAACGCATTTCATAAACGATTTTCTTGAACTGCAGAATATCATTGGCGAACAGCGTGACGCCCCATTCCCAGTCATCGAATCCGGTTGATCCACCGATGATTTGCTGAATCTTGCCGGCGTAGCTCCGACCGATCATTCCGTGACGGTACATGAGTTCTTTTCGTTTTTCCATCGAAAGCGTGTACCAGTTGTCGCCGTCGCGGCGTGACTTGCTCATCGGATAGAAGCAGATGTGCTTCGATTTCGGCAGAATCGGATAGAGACGGTCGCGGACGTACGGGTTTTCATACGGGTTACCTTCTCCTGAACCGCGGTATGTACCGAGTTCGACGACAGACACATAGGAATACGTCGGAATCAGATAGTCGTATAGATCAAGCTTCTGCATCTTCACTTCAACGTCCTGAATCTCTTCCATTGTCGGACGCAGAACCATCAGAACGAGATCCGCTTTTTGACCGATGATCGTATAGAGGGCATGACTGCCTTCTTTTTGATCTTCTACTTGTGCGAGTTCGCCCAAGAATGCCTGGAACTCCTGTACCATCTTCGTCCGGACGGAAGCATCGACCTGTTTCAGACGGGCCCAGTCAATCCGGCGGAAATCATGGAATGTATACCAGCCATCGAGTGTTTCGGCGGCTTGTTGCGTAACGGTTGGTTCGGATGATTGATGTTGCATATGAAAACCTCCTAAATCTGTAATGGTGAACGTGTTAATCCATGTTCAATCTTACCATATCTTTTTGGTTTCCCCGTAAGAAAACGGGTTCGTTTTTGGAGCGGACCCGACATACAAAAACGGAAAGGGGGGGTATGAGGTAAAAGGGTGTGATAAAGAGGTTCTGTTTTTCCCTGTACTATATTAAAAAAGATACTGTAATAGTATTCAAAAAGTCAGGTATAAGAATAGAAAAAACACTTTTTTGCAAATTGTTTTAACAACGAAACAGAACTGTGTATAATGAACAATGGAATGGAACAACAACAAAAACCGACACTTATTCGCCACAAAAGGAGCTAATATCATGCAATTATTCGAAATGCTTGAGACAAAAGTCAAAGCCCACCAGCCGACGATCGTTTTCCCTGAAGGAATCGATGCACGTGTTCTCGGTGCAGCTGTACGTTTGAAAAAAGACGGTTTAGTTACACCGATCGTCATCGGACCACGCGGTCAAATCGAAGAGACAGCTTCAGCAAACAACATTGATGTTGCAGATCTTGAAACGATTGATCCGGCTTCATATGAAGGAATCGAAGAACTCGTTGCTTCATTCGTTGAGCGTCGTAAAGGAAAAGCAACGGAAGAACAAGCCCGCGCCCTCATCCTGAAAGACGTCAACACGTTTGGTACGATGCTCGTCCACACAGGAAAAGCAGAAGGTCTAGTTTCCGGTGCGATGCACGCAACAGGTGATACGGTTCGTCCGGCACTTCAAATCATCAAAATGCAAGAAGGCTATAAAAAGACATCAGGTGTCTTCATCATGGTTCGTGACGACGAGCAGTATGTGTTCGCCGACTGTGCAATCAACATCGCACCGGACGCTAACGATTTAGCTGAAAATGCAATCGCGTCTGCGAAAACGGCAAAAACATTCGGAATCGATCCGAAAGTTGCGTTGCTCAGCTTCTCGACAAAAGGTTCAGCGAAATCACCGGAAACAGAGCGCGTTGTCGAAGCAACATGTTTGGCAAAAGAACGTGCACCTGAACTCTCAATCGACGGTGAATTACAATTTGACGCAGCATTCGTCCCGAGTGTCGCAAAATCAAAAGCGCCGGAATCAGATGTTGCCGGTCAAGCAAACGTCTTTATTTTCCCAAGCCTTGAGTCTGGAAACATCGGCTATAAGATTGCCCAGCGTCTTGGCGGTTTTGAAGCAATCGGACCAATTCTGCAAGGACTCAACAAACCGGTCAACGATTTGTCGCGCGGATGTAACGAAGAAGACGTCTACAAACTGGCGATCATTACAGCGGCACAAGCTGTCGAAGAACGCCAAGCGTAATCCATTTTCGAAAAAGACTTTACTTTTTCAGTGAACTCCGTAAAATGGAACACATCACGCATCAACGAATAAACGTATAGCAACGCTCGTATAATAGTGGGGATTGGCCCACGAGTCTCTACCGGATCGCCGTAACGATCCGACTACGGGTGGTGAGTTACTGCTCTCTTTTTAGCGTACAGTGGCTGCCCCCGGGTAGCGACTGTACGTTTTTTTTCGTTCAAAAAGGAGAAATCAGTTATGAAACGTTTGGAAGAAATGATTAAACAAGAAGGATTAGTCTTATCGGATCAAGTATTAAAAGTCGATTCCTTTTTAAACCACCAGGTCGATCCGACCTTGATGTGGGAAATTGCCTATGAATTTATGGACCGGTTCAAAGATGCCGGTATTACGCGGATCTTGACGATTGAAGCAGGTGGCATCGCACCGGCGATGATGACCGCGCTTCGTCTTGGTGTCCCGATGGTCTATGCCCGGAAAACGAAGTCGTTAACGTTAAACGAAGGAACGATTTCAGCAGAAGTCTATTCGTTTACGAAACAACAGACGAGTACGATTACGGTCGCAGAACAATATTTACAGGCCGGAGAACGCGTCCTGATCATCGATGACTTCCTCGCAAACGGGGAAGCGGCGTTTGGATTAGCAAAACTCGTCGAACAGGCCGGAGCAGAAGTCGCAGGCTTCGGTATCGTCATTGAAAAATCATTCCAACCGGGACGTCAGAAATTGCTGGATGCCGGATTCCGTGTTGAATCGCTTGCCCGTATTAAAAAGCTCGAAGCAGGAGAGGCGACATTCGTCGACCCGGTGACAGTATGAAGACGTTATCGAACGTCAAAGCGGCGAGTCTAGGTCTGCAACATGTACTCGCGATGTACACGGGAGCCGCGATTGTTCCGCTGATTGTCGGCAGTGCAATCGGGTTATCCGGTGAAGAACTGGCGTATCTCGTTGCGATTGATTTATTTATGTGTGGAGTAGCGACATTGTTGCAAGTGTTCGTGACGAAATATACCGGTGTTGGTTTACCGGTCGTCCTCGGCTGTACATTTACAGCTGTCGGTCCGATGATTGCGATTGGCAGTTTGCAGGGCATCACGGCCATTTACGGTGCGTTGATTGCCAGCGGTTTAATTATCTTCGTGATTTCCGGTTGGTTCAGCCGGATTGCGATTTTGTTTCCGCCGGTCGTGCTCGGTTCTGTCGTGACGATCATCGGCATTTCGTTAATTCCGGCGGCGATTAATGATATCGGCGGCGGACAAGGCGCGAAGGATTTTGGTGATATGCGGTACTTGGCACTTGCCGGACTGACGATTGTCCTGATTTTAGTCTTTAACCGTTACGGAACGGTTTTTTCAAAAGCGGCAGCTGTGCTGATTGCCGTCCTGATCGGAACGCTCGTTGCATTCGGAATGGGAATGATTGATTTCAGCCCGGTCGCTGAAGCATCCTGGTTCCAAATGGTGACACCATTTTATTTTGGTGTCCCGACCTTTAATGCTACAGCCATTCTGACGATGACGCTGGTCGGACTCGTTTCGATGGTCGAATCAACAGGCGTCTTCTTGACGCTCGGAGAAATCACCGACAAAAAACTGACGGATAAAGATTTAGCCCGTGGGTACCGGGCGGAAGGAGCCGCAACGATCATCGGCGGAATCTTCAATAGTTTCCCATATACGACGTACAGTCAAAACGTCGGTCTTGTCCAGTTGACGGGTGTCAAAACACGGAAAGTCATCGTCTTTGCCGGATTCTTTTTGATCGTGCTCGGTTTCTTGCCGAAAGTCGCAACCTTTACGACACTGATTCCGAAACCGGTTCTCGGCGGAGCGATGCTCGTGATGTTCGGAACGGTCGCAGCGAGCGGAATCCGGATTTTATCCCGTGTTGATTTTGCTAAAAACGATAATGTGATCACGGTCGCGCTTGCACTTGGTGTCGGACTCGGCATCAGCATGAATCCGGCGATTGTCGCGTCACTTCCGGATCAGGTCCGTGTCCTGACAGACAGTCCGATTGTCGCAGGATCAGTAACAGCCTTGCTGTTGAACGGGCTGTTCCGTTTGACGGAAAAGAAGACAGCGATGAGAAAAACACCTTTGGCAAAGGTTGAATAAGATTTGTAACCCTTATGAAAGGAGCAGTCATGTATACTATTCGGTATAGGTGGTTGCTCCTTTTATGTACCGTTACATAAATCAGAATATTTCGAGTATGTGGGATTCGGAGAAAATATCTCTTGAAAACGTTTACAAAACGGACACAATTTCTTTATACTGACAACGTAGCGGTTAGGGGAACTGCTAAGAAACAAACAGAGACGGGAAGGACGTCGTACAGATGAAACAACAGACAGAACTGAATCGGGGATTAGAAGAACGTCACATTACACTGATGTCGCTGGGGGCGGCGATCGGTGTCGGACTGTTCCTCGGATCCGCAAAAGCGATTCAATTAGCTGGACCAGGAATACTGATCGGGTACTTAATCGGTGGTCTCATTATCTTCATTATCATGCGGGCTCTTGGGGAACTCGCAGTTCGTGAACCGGTATCAGGCAGCTTTGCCGAGTATGCCCGAAAATATGTCAGCCCGCTTGCCGGTTTCCTGACAGGGTGGAATTATTGGTTGCTCTGGATTTTCACATGTATGGCCGAAATTACGGCCGTCGGGATTTATATGCAGGAATGGTTCCCGAATTCACCCACTTGGATGTGGGCGCTTGGTGCACTGATTTTGATGACGAGCATCAACTTCATTGCCGTTAAGTTTTACGGGGAATTCGAATTCTGGTTTGCATTAATCAAAATCGTTGCCATCGTCGCAATGATCATTCTTGGAACGCTGACAATTGTCATCGGGTTCGGGAACGGCGGTACGCCGGTCGGGATTTCAAATCTTTGGTCACATGGCGGATTCCTGCCGAACGGGTTCGGCGGTGTTCTACTTGCGATGCAAATGGTCATGTTTGCCTTCTTAGGGATTGAAGTGATTGGGGTCACAGCAGGAGAAGCGAAAAATCCGAAGAAAACCATCCGCAAAGCGGTCAACAATGTCTTCTTACGAATTTTAGTCTTCTACATCGGTGCTCTGTTCGTCATTCTTTCGATTTATCCATGGGATCAAGTCGGACAGAATAACAGCAGTCCATTCGTTTTATTATTTGATTCACTAGGCATTCCGGCAGCTGCCGGAATCATTAACTTCGTTGTCTTGACGGCGGCTTTATCGTCATGTAACTCGGGAATTTTCTCAACAGCCCGGATGATGATGAACTTGTCACAAAATCAGGAAGCACCGAAACGTTTTGCAAAGATTTCTAAAAACGGTGTACCGGCACTTGCGACGATCCTTTCTGGCGTTGCCTTGCTGGTCGGTGTCGCACTCAACTACTTCTTGCCGGATGATGTCTTTGCGATTGTCACAAGTATCGCGACATTCGGAGCTGTCTGGACATGGGCGATGATTTTGATTGCTCAGATGCGGGCACGGAAAGTGCACGGATCAGCTGAATTCGGAGTTCCGTTCTTCCCGATTGCGAACTATCTTGCGTTAGCCGCACTCGTGGGTGTCATCGTCCTGATGGCATTTGATGCCGGAACACGGATTGCACTGATTGTCGGACCGCTCTGGTACGTGATTTTGATTGCTGTGTATTATGCACGGGGAATGCATAAACAAAAGCGTCAACCACTGGATCGGGCATCCGGAGAATAAGAACTGGAGATCAGCTTCGGCTGGTCTCTTTTGTTCTGTTTCGACGTCAGTTTTGCTACACTGGACACAGATGAAATAAGAGGAGGATTATTATGAAAACGATTCATGTCGATGAACTGCAAGAAAAGCTTGAAGCGGGTGAAGCATTACACGTCGTAGATGTCCGGGAACAGGACGAATACGATGCCGGTCATATTCCGAATGTCCGCTTTATACCGATGTCTGAAATCGGAGAAAGGTATACCGAGTTGCAGGAAGGCGAAACGTACTATCTGATTTGTAAAGCAGGCGGCCGGAGCGAAAACGTCGGACGGTTCCTCGAACAGTACGGCTATGACGTCATCAACGTCGAAGGCGGGATGATGAACTGGAAAGGCGATCAAGAAGCGTGATTGCTGAAAAATTGGAAGCGGATTCCTAAACGGATCTGCTTCTTTTTTTTGATTTTCTGTGAAAAGTATACATTTTAACCGATAAAGAAACTAGAACGGCGAGTACGTAGCTCGAGAATGGGAGTTGGATATGGAACAGAAGAAAAAACGCACGTTGAGTATTAAACAAAAGTTGATCCTGACATCGATGCTCTTATTATTGATTCCTTCTTTATTGATCGGTTTTGTTTCTTACAGCCAGGCCAAACAAAAAATCATGAATGAAATTTTACAGTCGGCTCATGCCGGTGTCGATCGGATGAATGATGAAATCATGAATATCATCGATCCGATGCGACGGGATGTCGCCTTTTTTGCGGACCGGATTGACGGGACGTTGTATCAATCAGGCAAACAGAATCTCGACTTAAAAGAAAAAATGACCGAATACTTAGATACGCATCCGCAAGCCGCTAATATTTATTATGCGACGACATCCGGCGAGATGACGATTTATCCGGAGCAGTCGATGCCGGATGATTATGATCCGCGTGAGCGTCCATGGTACAAAGCAGCCGAAGACGCCAGTGGAAAAGTCGTCATCACGGATCCATACGTTGACGCTGCATCGGGCAAGATGATGGTGACGCTCTCGCAAACAGGTGGAAACGGACGTGGTGTCATCGCAATCGACGTCGATGTCGACCGGATTGCCGACATCGCCAAGAAAATCAAAATCGGGAAAGAAGGATATGTCACGATTTTAGATTCAAAGAAAAATTTCGTCACTCATCCGACGTTAAAACCGGGTGAAACAGCAACTGGCAACTGGGTCGGACCTCTTTATGCCGGGAAAGAAGGACGCTTCTCTTACTTATTTGAAGATGAAGACAAACAGATGGACTTCATGACGAACGGTCTGACCGGCTGGAAAGTCGCCGGTACGTTGTACGACCGTGAAATCACGGACGAAACAGCCAGTATTTTATGGACGACATTAGGTGTCATTGCCGGTACGTTTCTCCTGGCTGGACTCCTGCTGTTCTTTATCCTGCGTTCGATCATCAGCCCGCTGAACCGCTTGACGAAAAGTGCGGAGCGGATTCAGGAAGGTGACTTAACGGAAGAAGTCGTCGTCGAATCGAACGACGAAATCGGAAAAGTCGCGGAAAGCTTTAACACGATGATTCTGTCACTGCGCGGGATCATCTCAAATCTTGATCAATCAATCGGTCAGGTCGCGGCTTCTTCCGAGGAACTGATGGCGAATGCCGCACAAACGACGGCAGCTTCGGAACAAATTGCCGGCTCGATTCAGGAAATGGCGGCCGGAGCCGGTCAATCGAAACGCCAGCTCGACGGGAATGCGGTTTCGCTGCAAGCCATCACATCGGGTGTCATGCGGATTGCCGAGAGCTCGACGAATGTGTCGGAACTATCACGGGCGACCGCTTCAGAAGCAGAAGACGGAACGGCCGCGGTCACAAAAAACGTCGAACAGATGAAAGCAATCGATTCATCGGTCGAGAACTTTGGTGAGGTCATCCAGTCGCTGGCCCATCGTTCGAACGAAATCGGGAAAATTGTTGATGTCATCAACGGCATTGCGACCCAGACGAATTTACTGGCCTTAAATGCGGCGATTGAAGCGGCACGGGCGGGTGAGAACGGAAAAGGGTTTGCCGTCGTTGCCAGTGAGGTGCGGAAGCTTGCGGAACAGTCGCAGGAATCGACGAAACAAATCTCCCATCTGATTCAAAACATCAAACAGGAAACGGAACGTTCGGTCTTCCTGATGAAAGAAGTTTCGCATCATACGAAAGCGGGACTCGAAACGACGGAAGATTCAGCCGTTCGTTTCAAACAAATCATGTTGCGGACGCAAGAAATGACACCGCGGATCGAAGATGTCACGGCAACGGTCGAAGAGATTGCTGCCAACGTCCAGGAAGTCTCGGCATCCGCAACGGAAATCGCTCATATCGCAGATGAAAATTCTGCAGCATCCGAGCGCGTCGCAGCGACGACGGAAGAACAGCTTGGCTCGATGGAAGATATTTCACAATCGGCTAAAACCTTGTCTGATATGGCGGAAGAATTGCAAGTCCTCGTATCACGATTCAAAATATGATTTTAAAAACGACCGTCCTCTTTCGAGGATGGTCGTCTTTTTTGGAAAAAGACGCGATCTTCAACCAGATTTCTAATGAATGTTGCTTGAATAAAATAAGAAACGGGAAAATACAAGTGTAGACTGGCAGCTTGTAATCGGGAGGTGTTGGTGATGGCACGACAGACGAAATTAATGGAGTGGCAACAGGCGGGTTTGATTGATGCAGAGACAGTCGACCGGATTAAAGCGTATGAAGGTCACCGTCAAAAAAAGAAACGTGTGCCGTTGTTGTTGATTGTCGGATTGACCTTTGTCGGGTTAGCTTTGCTCAGTTTCTTGGCTGCCAATTGGCAAGCGATTCCTGCCCTCATTAAAATTGGTTTAGTGTTGGTCATCATGGTCAGTTGTTATGTGTTGGCCGACGTATCGGAACGACGGACGATTTGGAATCCGGTTGCTTTTCGGATTCTTGGACTGGTTGCCTTTGCCGGAGCGCTCATCGTCACCGTCCAGAGTTTTCATATGTCCATGCAAGGTTCGTTTATCGGTTGGGCCGTCTTCCTCGCCGCGCTCGCCCATTTCTTTACGTGGCGTCATCCCGCCTATGCGATTGTTGCCTTCATCTCAGGTTTGAATATCTTTACCGGAGTCGGCGGATTTGGAACGGAGCATGCCACGTTTCTCGACTGGACATCGATTGTCCTCGTCGTGATCGTATCGCTTGCCTGGTTCTATTTCAGCCAGTCCTTCCCGTCCCTGATTCTCAGTTGGTTATTTCTTTATCTGTCGGGACTTGAGTTGTTTGCCCTTGTCTCTTACGACGGTGTCCTTTGGCCGATCTGGACCTTATTCGTGCTTGTCCCGCTGTTACTCGTCGTTAAACAAGACAGCGATCGTCATTTTCTATACCATCTGTATCTGATTGTCGCTGCCATCAATTCACTGGTTTATTTAACGGTCCGTGCCGAAACGACGGACTCCGTCATTCCTTTAGGAGAAGCCGTCGCACTTGCTGTTTTCGGTCTCGCAATCGGCTACTTGATTTACCAAAAATTCCGTCCGTTACTTTGGATTTTACCGCTCGGTTTGTTCGGATTCCTTTGGTTGGACGAACAGGCCATCTTGATTGCTGCGCTCGTCGAAATCATTGCCTTTGTTTATTTGATTGTGCAGGAGCGCCAAGGTCGTCGCCTGACGATTCCATTCGTTTACTTCATCGCCGTCCAACTGACGATTTATTTCATCTATGCCTGGGATCGCCTCGATATGTCGTTATTCTTCCTTGTCGGTGCATTGCTCGTCTTCCTGATTGCCGGTGTCCTGTGGTGGATTCGAAAACGTCATGAAGGAGGGGTTCCGTCATGAAACGGTATCTGTTTCCAGTCCTGCAAATCATCGTCGTCCTCGGTGTGATCCTCAGTTTTTACTCCATTTCCTGGTTCGGTGACAGTTACCGCTTTCGGGCGGAACCGTATGATCCGTTCAGCCCGGTCTATGGTGAATATGTCATGTTGCAGTATCCTGATTTGAAACCTGCGGATTCCGTCAAAAAAGGATTGGTCTACGTTACGTTTACAACGGATTCAGATGGTTATGCCAAGATCGACCGTATCTCAAATGACCGCTTTTTCGGTTCCGTTGCCGGAGATTATTACGACAAGTACGTCACGATTCCCCAATTAAACCAGTATTATGTGGAACAGGGAACAGGAAAAGGGTACGAGGATGCAAAAAAATTAGTCGTCAAAGCCGATGTCTCGCCGTGGGGTACGGTTCGGGCAACCGATTTGAGTGTTCGAAATTGAACTACCTCCACCTACGCTTCGCTAAGAGGTGGAGGATTCCTGAGTTAGTCAACCTAGCGGTCAAAAATTTATCAGGCTAACCCCGTCGTCCCGACGGTTGAACGTTGATCTTGTCCGTTTCTTTTATGCGGATGCCTACTCTGCTTGGTTTTCGCTACTTCGGTCATCCGCAAGGTGAACGTTGAAGATTTTACGTGACAGACGAACTTCCTGTCACAACCCTATATCTTCAGTTTTCAAAGAACATGACTATTTTTTATTCCTGATTTTAATTGTTTTCAAACCAAGAGTGTCGGGCAATTGACGTGTCGCAAGACACGCTTTGCCCGAAGACGATTCATCCCCCACTTGCACTAGGGCCTCGCCCTGAACGTTTAGAAGTGGGAGTATTCTCGTCTGATTTTGATAAAAAGACCGCCTGGATGGATACACGAAATCCATGTACAATCCAGGCGGTTTTAATTAAGCTGATTTTTTCACTTTTTCCCAACGCGGTGAGTTGAGCAATTCAATCCATTTCCGGACCGCTGAAATCGTGATGACGATAGCTAAGATCCCCATCGTGAACGACAGAATCGTATTCAGGATACTGAAGCCGGCAGAAGCCGGATTCGCATAGACATTGGCGACCATCCAGATATCAGCGAACGTCACTGTTACAAGCAAGTAGACAAGCGGAATGAATGTCGTCAAGGCATACACTTTTTTGTCGGCAATCTTCAGGATGATTGTCGTTCCGATAATTAAGCCGATCGACGCCATCAACTGATTGGAGACACCGAACAAGGCCCAAATCGAACCGATGTCGCCGGAGAAGAGCAGGTACCCCCAGAAGAACGTACCAAGCGCACTGGCGAAAATCGCACCCGGGATCCAGTCGACCCGTTTTAACGGTTTGTAGAATTCACCGAAGAAATCTTGGATCAAGTAGCGGGCAACGCGTGTTCCGGCATCGATCGCCGTCAAAATGAAGACCGCTTCAAACAGAATGACGAATTGGAAGAAGAAGCCGGCAATTTCACGGAACCAGGGAATGGCCCGGAAGATGAACGTCATACCGACGGCCAGTGAAACGGCTCCACCGGTCCGTCCGGCGAGATCGAGTCCGATTTCCCGTGATAATTCATCAAGGTAAACGGTGCTCATACCGAGTGTCGCAAAGACTTCCGGTGTCGAATTGATGGCGAAGTAATCTCCGACTTCAAGAGACGTTGCGGCAATCAACGCCATGACAGCGACGAGACACTCAACAAGCATCGCACCGAAGGCGACCGGTTTGATATCACTCCAACGATTGATCATCTTCGGTGTCGTTCCGGAGCCGACGAAAGCGTGGAAACCGGAAATCGCGCCACAGGCAATCGTGATCGAGATGAATGGCCAGACCGGACCGGCAATGATCGGACCGCCACCGTTGACGAATTTCGTGAACGCCGGGAAACGGATATCCGGATTGATGATGAAGACACCGACGATCAAGGCAAAGAAAACACCGATTTTCATGAAACTTGATAAGTAATCACGCGGTGCAAGCAACAACCAGACCGGCAGTGCTGCAGCGAAGAAGGCATAAATCGGTAACGCAATCGCGAGTTGACGTGACGACAGGTCGAACCATGTTCCGATGAACGTGTCAGTCAACTGGGGACCGAAACCGATTGCAGCAAGAATCAATAGGAAACCGACGACGGAAGCCAAGGCGAGATTGCCGCCTTTTCGTAAGTAGATGCCGACCCCCATTGCGATCGGAATGGTCGAGAAGACAGCAAATGTTCCCCATGGATTATGCTCCAGGGCATGCAGGACGACCATTGATAATCCGGCCATCGTGATGGTGATGATGAAGAGCATCGCGAGACCGGCACAAAAACCGGCGACAGGTCCGAGCTCTTTTTTAGCGACTTCAGATAACGACTGTCCATCTTGACGCATGGAAGCGAACAAGACGACCATATCGTGGACGGCGCCACCGATGACGGCACCAATCAAGAGCCATAACAGTCCCGGTAAATAACCGAACTGGGCAGCAAGTACAGGACCGACGAGCGGGCCGGCAGCAGCGATCGCTGCGAAGTGGTGACCGAACGACACCCATTTGTTGGTCGGGACATAATCTTTTCCATCCGCAAACTTATGAGCCGGTGTTTCCCGGTCCTCTTTGATTTTTAAGACTTTGACAGCCATGAATGTGCCATAAAGACGATAAACGATCAATAAAATACAAATGACGGCAATAACAATGGGTGTAGCACTCATGCGTGAACCTCCTCATAAACTGGTATGAGAAAAGTGTACTTGATTTGGAAGCGCTTTCTTTTGTTGAGTGGATGAACCGTTCGTTTTGACCGATGACATGTCGAAAAAGGAGGATGAACGGAAAAAAGAAAACCCTTAAATACCGAGAGCTTCCTTCAAGACTTTGACATAGGTCCGACTGACAGGTACATCAATCTGCTGGATCTTGATCGTATAGGCACCGTTGAACCAGGGTTCGATTGCTTCGATGGCAGCCAGGTTGACGAGATAGGAGCGGTGGACCCGCAGAAAACGGTGACCGGATAATTTTCGTTCAAGTTCCTGTAACGTATCATTTGACGGATAGGATTCGGAACGCGTCACGAGTTTTGTTTTTCCGCTTTCGGCGACGATGTAGTCGACATCCTGTGGGGAGAGCAATTTTAACTGCTCGCCGGATTCGACAGCCAATCGTTCAATCCGTGGTGTTTTCAGCGCCGGTTTGCGCATGATTTTTTCAATCGCCCGGCTGATCCGCGACGGATCGTATGGTTTGAGAATGTAATCGTAAGCATTCAGTTCGAAGGCTTCGAGGGCATGGGTATCATACGCTGTCACGAATAAGATTGCAGGCGGATGCGGCATCGATTGCAGGCGTTTTGCGACATCGAGTCCGCTTCCGTCAATCAGTTCGATATCTAAAAACACGAGATCCGGCTGTAACGTCCGAACGAGTTGCTCGGCTTCACCGACGTGGCCCGTTTCTGCGATGACGTCGAGTCCGGCCCGGACGACATGGTACCGCAACTCGTCCCGGGCAAGCGGCTCATCTTCAATTAGGATCGTGCGCATGGGAAACCTCCTTTCCTGTTTCAATGGGCAGATGGATGGTGATGGTCGTACCTTCTCCCGGTTGACTGGTCAGCCGGAACGAACCGTTTTCAGCATACAGACTTTTAATCCGTTCGGCTGTATTGAAAAGGGCAGTGCCGGTACCGTTGGATTCAACGACTTCCCGACCGAGGCGTGTCAGGCGTTCCGCGTCGATCCCGCGTCCGTTATCGACGACTTCCAAAACGAGTTGATCCGCGGTTAACCAGGCCGTGACGCCGACATATCCGGTTTGACCAGGACTAAACGCATGCTGGAAGGCATTTTCGATCAACGGTTGGAGTACGAAAGGCGGAACAAGTAATTGTTCCGTCCCGTCCTCTAAATCAATATCAACAAACGGGCGGCTCGGAAAACGGGCCGCTTCCAGTGAGATATAGGCTTCGATATGTTCCAGTTCTTTTTGGAGCGGAATTTTCGTCGAGCGGGCACCCTGCAGGTTGCTGCGGAAAAACGTCGACAGTTCGAGCAATAAGGTCCGTGCCTGTTCGACATCTGTCCGACATAACGCGTAAATCGTATTGATGGCATTAAATAAAAAATGCGGATGGATCTGTGCTTCGAGGGCCCGGATTTCAGCATCCTTTAACAGACCGGCTTGCCGCTCGGCTTTCCCGAGGGCGAGTTGGGTCGAGAAGAGCTTGGCCAGTCCTTCGATCAATTCGACTTCGACGGCGTCGAGCAATTCAGGATGAGGATAATACACTTTGAGTGTCCCGATTGTCGTTTCGCCGATTGTTAACGGAGCAATGATGCCCGCCTGTAACGGGCAATCTGCTTTTGGACAACCGATCTCATCCCGATCGGTGACAAGCCTCAGTTGTCCGTCTGTCAAAACATGCTCCGTCGGACGGGTCGTCCAGTGCCCGCCGGATTGGTGATGGTCACTGCCGACACCTATATGTGCCAAAATGACTGATTGATCCGTCAAGGAGACCGCATCGGCGCGTGTCTGTTGTAATAAAATATCTGCCACGGCTTCCGCGGTTTGGATAGTTAAGCCGCGTGTCAAATGAGGTAAGGTCAAATCCGCGATATGCAGGGACCGTTCCGCTTCACGGGCCCGAACGTGTTCCTCTTCCCGCGCGGCGAGACGGATGATCGATAAGAACAGCCAGACGCCGAGGACGTTGACGACGGTCATCGGAAGAAAGATGAACTGGATGAGTTCGAGGGCGGCCGGGAACGGGTCGGAAAACAGAAGAATCAATGACATTTCGAAAACCATTAAAAAACCCGTCAGGCAAATCGGCAGTAATGCCCGACTGCCGAGACGGTCGCGCCAGTAGGGACGGAGTAATCCACTGACACCGCCTGCGACGACGGTCGAGAGGGCGCAGGCGAAAGCGGTAAACCCGCCAAGTGTATAGCGGTGAATCCCAACGAGGAGACCGGTGATCGTTCCACCGATCGGACCGGCGAGCAATCCGCTGATGACGACAATCATCGTCCGTGTGTTGGCGATTGCTGATGTACCGTCAACCTGTTCGAGCCAAGTGTGCGGTAAGAACTTGGCTAAATCGACCTTGACTCCCGTGTAATTACTCAAAATCCCATAGGTGGCGAAAATTAGAATCAGCAACCCAAACTGCCAGCCGGCTTCCGGCTGTTTCAGTAAACGCCGCGTCGGTCCCCACTGGGCGAGGATGAACGCTAAAATGATCATGATGCCGAGCCGTTCCAGTAAAAAGGGTATGAGTTCAAACATGACATCCCTCCATTCGTCCTAAGTGTAAACGTTACCGAAAAGGAGGACAACGAAAAAAACTCCAACCGATCCGAAGATCGTCTGGAGTTTCGTTAGTTATTATTGAGCATCTTTATCGAATGTAATTCGAGCGATCGCATCATGCTGGTGAATCGTTTCTTCGTTACGGCATTCGACGAAGAACGATGCAATCGGGTCCATTTCGTAAAGGTCGGCAGCGATTAAGCGCACCATATCTTCTACGAAACGCGGGTTTTCATAAGCCATCTCTGTAACACGCTTCTCATCCGGACGTTTTAGGACCGGGTGCAGAGGTGCTGATGCATTGGATTCCGCTGCATCAAGAAGTTCCTGCTTCCAGTTGAAATCATCGGCTTCATCGCGTAATGAAGCTTCCATTGTCACGTAACCGCGTTGGTTATGTGCACTGTATTCGCTGATTTCTTTTGAACATGGGCAGAGTGTCGTGACGTTGATTGTCAGACCGACTGATAAAGTTGCTTCGTTTGTTTCTGTGTTGACGCTGACCGTCTGCCAGACTTCCGCGTTCATCAATCCGCTGAGTCCTGTTGCCGGTGCTTTGCGTGTGAAGAACCATGGGTAACGGATTGTCAGTTGTCCTTCGGATTGTTCCATGCGCTCCGCCAGTTCGCGGGCGAATTGGATGAGTGATTCGTTTGTGACGACCCAACCTTCGTTGTGGTACTGATCCAGTTGTTCCGTCAAACGGCTCATATTGATCCCTTTACGGTCCTGGACAAGTGAAGTCGAAAGTTCAAATGTCGCAATCGTTGCTTGTGTTGTTTCGCCGTCTTGAATGACGACCGGGTGTTTGACGTTTGAGATTCCTACAGCATCGAGTGCGAAGAGGAAGTTCTTCGGTGTGTTCTGCAAGTCGATCATTTTATCTTTTTCAGTCGGCTTCGTTCCTTTAATAGGAGGAACAGAGCCAAACAGCTTGTGGCGCTCTTCTTTGGTTGGCAGTGTAACCGGGTAGGTAGACATTCGTATCGGCCCCTTTGTCCTTTTGTAGTAGTGCAAGTAGTAATAACATGACAGGAATGCTAGAGACGAGCAAGTCTGGTGATTCCGTGAATGTGTTGTCGCGACGTATCGTTGCTATGAATTTTATCACGAACCTTCCTAAAAACAAAACTTACAAGACTCGGAAGAAACAGTTTACGTATTTACAGGTATAACTTGCTTGCAATCGGGTATATTATCATATAGTATGTGTTCATGTGAACGTGTAAATGACGTATCTAATGAAAATTGATTTTCAATGAAAAATCGTAAACAGGAAGGAATGAAGTAGATGGATTGGCAGTTAGTACTTCAATATGCCTGGGTTCTCCTCGTCTTAATCGCTTTAGAGGGACTACTTTCGGCGGATAACGCACTCGTCCTGGCCGTCATGGTCAAACACTTACCGGGCGAACAGCAGAAAAAGGCTTTATTTTATGGATTGGCAGGAGCATTCGTTCTTCGATTTGCAGCATTGTTCGCGATCTCATTCCTCGTCGATATCTGGCAGATCCAAGCACTTGGTGCCGCCTATCTGTTGATCATGGGGCTGCGGCATATTTATAAAACCGTTAAAGCCCGGCGGATCGGTGAGAATCACGGAGCAGAAAACGAGCTCGACGCTGAGCCGAAATCAGAGGAGCCGGTCTCGAAAGCCGAGTTCTGGAAAACAGTCGCGAAGATCGAATTCGCTGACCTTGCGTTTGCGGTGGACTCGATTTTGGCAGCCGTCGCCCTTGCCGTCGCCCTTCCGAACTGGGGAACCGGTGAAATCGGTGGATTGAACACGGGTCACTTCGTCGTCATCCTGACAGGTGGACTGATGGGTGTCGTCCTGATGCGTTTTGCAGCCCGCGTTTTCGTCAAGTTACTGGCGGAACGTCCGGGTCTTGAAACGGCAGCCTTCGCGATCGTCGCCTGGGTCGGGGTCAAGCTTGCCGTCCTCGCGCTCGAGCATCCGAAATACCATGCATCCATCGAAGGCACGATTTTCGAAGCGTTGAAACTCCCGGAAGGATTCGCCCACAGTACACCGTGGCAGATCTTCTTCTGGACCGTCATGGTCGGTCTCGCACTTTGGGGCTGGTTCTCTTCTCCAAAGACGAAATCAAATCCCGATGCTGAAAAGAAAATCGAAAAAAATCTGTAATCTTCATCAGGCTCTCCTTCCGGGGGAGTCTTTTTTTGTCTAATCATCCGGAAGTTCGGGTAAAAAGAACAGTCAGATTCAAGTGTTCAGTCTTTTGCTTTTAGATAAGCGGCCTTATAATAAACTTACTGAACAAAAAGGGGATTCGTTTTTATGGATATTGGATTAATTACACAGTATGCGACGGTTGGACTTGTTTTAATCATCTTACAAGGTCTGCTGTCAGCCGATAACGCCATGGTCATGGCTGTTCTCGTGCGTCCGTTACCGGACGATCAACGTAAAAAAGCACTGTTTTATGGATTGATCGGAGCACTTGTCCTGCGTTTCGTCGCGATTTTCTTTGCGTCGTACTTAGCGACGATTTGGGAGTTGCAGGCGCTCGGCGCCATTTATTTGTTCTATGTGGCGTTCAAGGGGATTGTCGAAGCCCGTTCGAACAAACATCAGATTCCGGAGTCCGCTTCTGCTAAAAAAGCATCACCGAATTTCTGGTGGACAGTCGTCAAAGTCGAATTCTCCGACTTGGCGTTTGCGGTCGATTCAACGCTTGCAGCCGTTGCGATGGCAACGACGTTACCGATGATTGGCGGAACAATTGGCGGTTTGAACACAGGACAATTCTGGGTTGTCTTCTTCAGCGGAATCATCGGACTTGTCATCATGCGTTACTTTGCCAGCTGGTTTGTTGTCTTGTTACAAAAACGACCAGGTATCGAAGAAGCGGCCTTTTGGCTTGTTGCCTGGGTCGGCGTCAAGTTGGTCGTTATGACGCTTGCGCATCCGTCGATTCACGTCTTACCGCATGAATTTCCGGAAAGTACGCTTTGGCAGACGATTTTCTGGGTCGTCCTCGCCTTGATTTTAGTACTCGGTTGGTTCAGAAGCGGTCCGAAAACAGACAAATAATAATTCGAAACGGACAGGGTCATCATTCCTCTGTCCGTTTTTTATGAGGAGAGATGACAATGCAAAACGGTAATTTTATTCGTATGCTGACACGGATGCAAAATGTCCCGCGCTGGGATGAATACGCACCACGTTTTCCAGATAATGCGGCAAGTCACAGCTTCCGCGTCGCGTTATTCAGTTTGATGGCGAGTTATCTTGAAGAAGAGGCGACAGACATCAAATACGATCGGTTGACGTTACTCGGGAAAGCCCTGTTCCACGATATGAATGAGGTCATCACAGGACCGATTAAACACCGGACAAAAAAAGAACCGACCTTGCATGCGCACATCCAGGCGATGGAGCGGCAGGCGAGTGAAAAACTCGTAGCGTTGCTGTCGAAGTCCCTTCAACCGGATTTTACGAATTATCTGGTGTTCGCAGAAGATGACTCGCCGGAAGGACAGCTTGTAGAAGCGATTGATACATTTGATGCGATGTTGTTTGCGAAGAGGGAAGCGGAAGTAACGGGATCCGCATTTTTCCTTGCGAAGACGAATGAGCTCAAAGCGGCACTCGAAATCCATCCGTCGCCTGCCATCCGGACGTTAACCGCATCAGTTTGGGCAAAAGATGATATGTCGCGTTTCATCGATAACGTCTTGATGATGGATACGATCCGCCGCTGGAAAGGACGATTCAATACGATTGATGACAATGATGCAACCCATGCGTTTCGCGCAGCGTCACTCGGATTGTTTAACGGCTTGATTGAGTCCAAAAAGTACGGAGTCAACATCAATACGGCAGAAGTCGTGTCGCGTCTGTTATGTCATGATTTGGTCGAAGGGACGACAGGTGACGTCCTCGGTCCCGTCAAGCATGCGACGCCGGTCACGGCAGCGGCTTTTGAAGCCTATGAGCGAACGGAAGGCGAAGCGTTGATTAATCTGTTGCCGTCTTCAATGCGAAAAGAATTTCATCGGTTCGTCGTCGAAGCGAAAGACGAGACGTACGAAGGACAGATGGTTGATGTCGTCGATAAGCTCGATGCGTTGATCAAGATGAATATGGAACGGAAATTGAATGGTGTGGAATATGAGACCGGTTACCGGGCCCAGTTGAAGAAAGTCCAAACGGTCTATGAAAATCCATCCGTCGTCTTTTTCCTGGCGTATGTCTTACACGATTTGGATTATGTGACATCTTAAATAAAGGAGGAAAATCATGACGAACACTTCACCGATTCAAACGAAACGATTGACTCTAATCCTGATTTTAGGATCACTCGCCGCACTCGGTCCACTGTCGATTGACATGTATTTACCGGCATTTCCCGATATGTCGCGTTCATTTGGCGCCAGTGCGTCCTCGATTCAACTCAGCTTGACGGCCTGTATGCTCGGGATGGCACTCGGGCAGATCATCGTCGGTCCGCTCAGTGATGTCCGGGGACGGAAACGTCCGTTGCTCCTGGCGTTATCTGCGTATTTACTGGCATCACTTGCCTGTGCCTTTGCGCCAACGATTGAAGTGCTGATTGCACTGCGGTTTGTCCAAGGCGCAGCCGGTGCATCGGGGATCGTCATTTCACGGGCGATTGTCCGCGATTTATTCGAAGGACCCGAACTGACGAAGTTTTTTGCGGCATTATCACTGGTCAACGGAACGGCACCGATTCTGGCACCGATCATCGGCGGACAGATTTTACGGTTCGGCGATTGGCGTATCGTCTTTTATCTGCTGGCCGTCTTAAGTACGTTAATGCTGATTGCCGTGGCGTTCCGGTTGCCGGAAACCCTGCCTGTCCATCACCGGGTTGAAGGGAATTTGAAGACGACGTTCCAAACGTTTGGACGGCTGTTATCGGACCGGACCTTCATCGGGTATGCCTTTGCCCAAGCCTTTGCCATGGGCGCGATGTTCGCTTATATTTCCGGTTCACCGTTCGTCTTACAAAACATCTACGGCGCAAGCCCGCAACAATTCAGTTTCCTGTTTGGTCTGAACGGCATCGGAATCATTTTGGCAGCACAAACTGCCGGACGGTTGGCCGGACGCGTCGACAGTGAAAAGATGATGCGGATTGCCTTGACAGTCGTCGCTATGGCCGGAATCTGTCTGTTTCTTGCCCTGACGTTATCCGATTCCTTGATTCTCGTCATGATTCCGCTGTTCTTCGTCGTCTCGAGTGTCGGGATGATTTCGACGCTCGGTTTTACCTTGGCAATGCAGAATTATGGTTCGACAGCAGGAAGTGCGTCCGCGTTGCTCGGTTTGTTACCGATGCTTGTCGGCTCACTTGTCTCACCGCTTGTCGGCGTGATGGGGGAAGAGTCGGCGTTACCGATGGGCTTGATCATCATGACGCTCGATTGTCTGGCACTGCTCGTCTATACATTACTGATTGTGCGCAGAACACAATAAAAAGATAGATTCGCTGAAGCCGATTCCTCTTTGAGGGAATCGGTTTTTTTTATTGAAGACCGTATTTGGAAAAAATGTTGTCAGAAAAAAACAGTCATTTTGAAACTATTTCCAAAAGTAAACCGTAAATAAAGAGGAGCTCAGTACAGAAGAGAGGAGCAGTCGGATGAAAAAACGATCTTTTTCAGATACACGGCCGGTATCTGAATCAAACAACCCTCGGACACTCGAAAGTTTGCTCGCGCGGCATTATGCGGCACAAAAAAAGTATGCCCGCCGGTATCAGGAAGCAGACAGTCCACGGGAGAAAGAATTAGCCGAATTGTTATATGAAGAAAATCGACATGCGTATCTTCAAGCCTATCGGCAACTGTATGGATCGAATCCGTTTATCGAGGTGACCGAAGATGGACGTTAGTACGCTTTATCTGTATGCACTTGCTGCAGCTGCCTGCGGCGTTTTATTGTCTGTCGTCTTTTCCGATTTGATTCCGGGCATCGATCAAATCTTTCATCCGACGTTAATCCTGTCCTTTGTCATTTTGACGTCCGCTTTCGGATTCGGACTGGAACACCTGACGTTACTTGGTTCGCTTGTTATTTTGCTAATCAGTGCCGGTATCAGTCTCATCTTGACGTCTTTGTTGCATTTATTCATTTTTGTACCGCTTGCGAAAGCGGAGCAATCCATCAGTTTTTCGGAACAGACGCTTGAGGGACGCAGTGCCATCGTCATCCTCCCGATTCCGGAGGACGGTTACGGTGAAATTCTCGTCGATGATGTGTCAGGACGAATTGCCAAATCCGCCGTTCTTTTTGAAGGTCCGGCTCTGGCACAAGGAACAAAAGTCATCATCATTGAAATTAAACAAGGCGTGGCGCATGTCATGACCTACCCTACGCAGTGGAAAGAGGAGATGTTTTCATGAATCCGATTATTATTGTAGCAATCATAGCCGGTGCACTGATTTTAGCGCTGATCGCCTTATTCGTCACAAAGTACCGCACAGTCGGACCGGAAGAAGCGTTGATCGTGTCCGGGAGTTATCTCGGGAATAGTCCGACCGTCAACACGGATGAATCCGGCAACCGGGTCAAAATCATCCGTGGCGGCGGAGCGTTTATCTTACCTGTCTTTCAGCAAGCATCCCCGCTCAGTCTGCTGTCGAGCAAGCTCGAAGTGACGACACCGGAAGTCTATACAGAGCAGGGTGTTCCGGTCATGGCAGACGGGACAGCCATCATCAAAATCGGCAGCTCGATTTCGGAAATCGCGACGGCAGCCGAACAATTTCTCGGGAAATCAAAAGAAGACCGCGAAGGCGAAGCGCGGGAAGTCCTTGAAGGGCACTTACGGTCAATCCTCGGTTCGATGACAGTTGAAGAGATTTACAAAAACCGTGATAAGTTTTCGCAGGAAGTCCAACGGGTCGCGTCACAGGATTTAGCGAAAATGGGACTGATCATCGTATCGTTTACGATCAAAGACGTCCGCGATAAGAACGGTTATTTGGAATCACTCGGGAAACCCCGCATTGCCCAGGTCCGCCGCGATGCCGATATCGCAACAGCCGATGCAGAAAAAGAAACACGGATTAAACGGGCAGAAGCCTCAAAAGATGCGAAAAAAGCTGAACTGGAACGGGCGACGGAAATTGCGGAAGCGGAAAAAGAAAATCAACTGAAGATGGCCGATTACCGCCGTGAGCAGGATATCGCGAAAGCAAAAGCCGACCAAGCGTATGATCTTGAGAATGCCCGCGCTCAGCAGGAAGTCACGGAACAACAAATGCAAATCAAAATCATCGAACGTCAGAAACAAATTGAACTCGAAGAACGCGAAATTCTCCGCCGTGAGAAACAATACGATGCGGAAGTGAAAAAACGAGCTGACGCGGACCGTTACTCCATCGAGCAGGCGGCCCAGGCCGACCGGGCGAAACAATATGCGGAAGCCGATGCCACGAAATACCGGATTGAAGCTTCTGCGAAAGCCGACGCTGAACGAATTCGTCTTGATGGTCTGGCCAAAGCGGAAGCAGAGCGGGCACAAGGGGAAACAGAAGCCGATATCATCCGTCTGAAAGGTCTTGCAGAGGCCGAAGCAAAAGAAAAAATCGCGCAAGCGTTCGAACAGTTCGGACAAGCGGCGATTCTCGATATGGTCGTCCGGATGATGCCGGAATATGCGAAACAAGTCGCGGCACCACTCGGCAACATCGACAAGATTACAGTCGTTGATACAGGGAGCGGCGAGGGCGGCGGTGCAAACCGGGTGACCGGATACGCGACCGACTTGATGGCCTCGTTACAGGAGACGCTTAAAGCGTCATCCGGCATCGATGTGAAAGACTTGATTGAAAACTTCTCGGGTAAAGGAACGGCGAAACCATTGACGGTCAACTTGAATCAAGGAGAGCCGGTCGCATCAGGAAAATCTGAATGAAACCGAACATAATTTAACAGGTTTCGTAAATCATAGATTATGAATAAAGTACAAAAAAATCCGAATGCTCCCATCCCTCTGTCAATAAGAAGAGGTGGGGACATTCGGATTTTTTTAATGACGAATCAGGCCGGTAAATCATAGCCGATGACGATTAATCCGGGACCAGTGTGAGAACCGATCGCCGCTCCGGCAATCGTAATCAAGACTTCACTCGGTGAGAATTGGGCTTCGATCAACTGTTTCAGTTGTTCCGCCCGTTCGATTGAATCGCCATGACCGATGATGATCCGGTGTCCATCAATGGATGGACGTGCTTCTTCCATCCATTCGACAATCCGGTTCATGACTTTTTTCTGACCGCGGATCTTTTCTTTCGGAATCAGTTTCCCGTCTTCGACCGTCAAAAGCGGAAGAATCGACAGCAGACCGCCGATGAAGGCACTGGCCCGCGAAACACGGCCGCCGCGCATCAGGTATTCCAGCGATTCAACCGTAAACAAATGACGGATTGTATTTACTTTTTGCTCGGCATACGCTTTGGTTTCTTCGAAGTTGTGTGTCTTTGAAAACTCAGCGACATCTAACACGAACAGTCCTTGACCGGTCGAGGCTGTTTTCGTATTGATGATCGCATAGGGGACATCCGGATACGTTTCAGCAAGTTCTGCTGCGAGCATCGTCGCCGTTTGATACGTCCCGGACAATTCACTGGAAAATGCCAGATAGAGAAACGGTTCACCTTGTTTAAAGTGTTCTGTAAAGACTTCGACCATCCGTGACACTTCGACCTGAAACGTCTTTGGTGCCGCCCCGTTCCGCATTTTTTCATATAGTTCGACCGGTGAAATCGATTCGCCGTCGAAAAATGTTTCTTCGTCAATCAATACGCCGAACGGCATCACCGTGAAGCCGTACGCGTCGAGTAATTCTTTGGGTGCATCGGCACCGCTGTCAGTAATAAAACGTACCATGTTCGTTCTCTCCTTTATCAACCTAGGACTTTTTCATTTCGATCCAACATCCGACCCAGGTTTACACCGAAGCGTTCGTTTTCGACTTCGCTCAGGACAGACGGCGTGAGTGTCGCGCCAAGTTCCATCAAGGAGCGGTAAACACGTACCAAGCAGTCTTCGACCGTCAAAGGACGTTGCAATAGCTCTTCTAAAGAGGCCATTGTTTCCGGAACGACTGTCGGATACACGAACTTGGTCGTTTCCCCTTGCAGGGCGGCAGCATAAAAATCACGGACAAGTTGCGCCCGGGCACTGCCACTGCCGTTCACGCAGAGATAAATTTGAACGGCGACGCCACCGCGGACACGCCGCTGTGAAATCCCAGCAAACTTTTTGCCGGCAATCGATAAATCATACGATCCCGGACAATAGGATCCGACGACTTCGCCGGCATTGATAGCATCGGTCTCTTCGGCGAACATCCGACGGACAAGTGCGAGCATCGCTTCATAACCGCTGTCGATATCGATTCCGCCACGTTCCGGAAGGACAAGCGAGATGTTCAGAACACCGGCATCAAGGACAACGGCAAGCCCGCCGGAATTGCGGATGACCGGCTGGAAACCATGGGCGTGTAAGACGTCGATCCCATCATCGAGGTGAGGGAGGCGTGCATCTTGAATCCCGAGGACAACCGTTTCGTGGTGGACCCAGGAACGGATGGCGGCACCTTCTGTAGCGACTGAGGCGCACAATGTATCGTCCATCGCAAACGATTGTGTGGCATGAAAGGTATTTCCGAGTGACGTTTGATCAAAAATACGATAATGTTCTTGTTTTAAGAGTTCGATTCCCATAGGCTCGTTCCTTTTTTTCTAGATTTGCGACATTATTATAGCATACGACAATGTAAAATTTTTAATAAGAAGCCAGTGAAGCAACAGGAACGGACCGTTTCAAACCGAACTATGAACTATAACGACAGAGAACGAGCCATTAAAGGAGAGAGTGTATGTATCAGTCACTGGGACAATTAAAGGAAACGAAAGTATTCAAAGATCCCGTTCATCGCTATATCTATGTCAGCGACCAATTGATCTGGCAATTGATCGGAACGAAGGAATTTCAGCGTTTGCGCCGGATCAAACAACTGGGAACGTCATTTTTGACATTTCATGGAGCGGAGCACACACGGTTCCATCATTCGCTTGGTGTATATGAGATTACCCGGCAACTGATTGACGTCTTTAACGGCCGGGCGGACTGGGACGACCAGTACCGGGAGCTGACACTGGTCGCGGCCCTGTTACACGACGTCGGGCACGGACCGTTCTCCCATGCTTTCGAAAACGTCTTTGGTGTCGATCACGAAGAATGGACAGAACGGATCATCCTCGGGGATACGGAAATCAAACAGGTCCTCGATCAGGTCGGGGAAGGGTTTGCGGAAGAAGTCGCCTCAATCATCAATAAAACCCATCCGAATCAATTGCTTGTGACGATGATCAGTTCCCAGCTTGATGTCGACCGGATGGATTACTTGTTGCGGGATGCCCATTTTGCCGGTGTCAGCTACGGAAAGTTTGATCTCGAACGGATGCTGCGTGTCCTGCGTCCGGCACCGAATCAGATGGTCGTCAAGCAATCCGGGATGCACTCGATCGAAGATTACATCATGCGCCGTTATCAGATGTACTGGCAGGTCTATCTCCATCCGGTCACACGGTCGAGCGACTATTTATTAAAAGCGATTCTTGAACGGGCAAAAGAACTGTATACGAGCGAGTACGCGTTTACGATTGATCCGGTTCATTTAAGTCCGCTCTTTACGAAGGAGATGTCCTTAAAAAACTATCTGGCACTAGACGAAACCATCGTCTATTTCTACTTCCAACAGTGGGCGGAAGAAGAGGATACGGTGTTAAGTGATCTGGCGCGACGGTTCGTTGACCGGAAATTATTTAAATACGTCGATTATCCGGCAGAAAAACGCGCCCTTGTCCATGAGAAACTGTGTACGTTATTTGAAAAAATCGGGCTCGATCCCACTTATTATCTGCTCGAAGACAAGCTCAGCCGCCTGCCGTACGACTTATATGGAGATAATGGCGAAATCAGTAAACAACCGATCATGCTGCAGATGAAAAATGGTCAGATGAAAGAGATTTCGCAAGTCTCACCGCTTGTTCAAGCGATTGCCAACTCACGGCAAACGGATGAAAAGCTATTTTTCCCGCAGGAAATCCTGCATGACTTACGGGAATTTGCGAACGAGAAGATGCAAATCGATCAATTGTTACTTGGAGAAGAAATATGAACAATATCATCGCAACCATCTTAAAGTATGCCGGCTTGGAAGGGAAAGCGGTTATCCCTTTAAAAGGAGCGACTTCCTCGTACGTGTTTCGAGCGGGGGATAGTGTTTTTCGAATTCATACCAATCCTGCCTGGCTAGAGCAGGAACCGGACCTCGTCGCGCACGAGGTCTTTGCGTTACGGGCGACCGGTAGATTAGGACCGGATGTCGAAAATTATCAATTGACGTGGGAGGGGGAGATTCCCCCATGGATTCAAATGACGTGTTTACCGGGAGAAGTCCGACTCGAACCGTTAAATCGAGCGTACCTCAAACAATTGGCAAAAACGTTAGTTGCGATTCATCAACTGCCGGTTCCAGAAGCCCGGTACCAGTATGCACCATACGTGACAAAGCGAACGGTTCCTTTTTGGGCAGTTCAAAAGGAGATGTGGCAACGGGCTGTGGCAGAACCGCCGGCAACGAGTCAACAAGTTCGATTCATCCACCGTGATTTTCATCCGGTCAATGTGTTATACGAATCAGCTGAAAAGTATAACGTAGTCGATTGGATTAATGGCTGTGTTGGACCCATTGAAGCAGATGTCGCCCATTGCCGATTAAATCTGATGTTGCTTGAATCGGTCGAAGCAGCAGATCAATTTTTAGCTGAATATATTGCATACAGTGGATTTTCGTACGATCGGAAATGGGATTTAACAGCTGTTTTTGACTTTGAACCGGACACCCTCAATGTTTATCCCGGTTGGAAAGCATATGGGAAGGCAAACATCAGTCAGGGCAATGTTCGGGAACGGATGGAAAACATTGTATTGAAAGTTTATGAAAATGACGAAAGCGGTTACTAAATGAACTTTACCCCTTGCAGTTCTTCCGAATGTTGATTATTGTAGTAATTGGGAAAGAGATTGAACGTCAGACCTCGTACTTATGTACAACTGATAAAATAAACTATGGAATGAGGGATAGTTCGTGAAATATTTAATCGCAATACTGGGACTTGTCATCGTGTTTGGTTTGGCATACCTTGTCAGCAGTAATCGTAAAAGCATCAAATTGAAACCGCTTGCGGTCATGCTAGTGCTTCAGCTTGTACTTGGATACATCCTGTTGAATACGTCGTTCGGATATGTCGTCATTAAAGGTGTCGCTCAAGTCTTTGAGAAATTGCTCAGTTATGCCGCAATTGGAATCAACTTCGTCTTCGGTGGATTAGCGAACGAAGGCGCCCAACCATTCTTCATCAACGTCCTGTTACCAATCGTTTTCATCTCGGCTTTGATCGGGATTTTACAGTTCACGAAAATCTTACCGCTCTTAATGCGCGGAATCGGCTTAGTCCTCTCGAAAATCAACGGCATGGGACAGCTTGAGTCATACAATGCCGTAG
Organism: Exiguobacterium artemiae 255-15; assembly: GCF_000019905.1. Taxonomy (GTDB): domain Bacteria; phylum Bacillota; class Bacilli; order Exiguobacteriales; family Exiguobacteriaceae; genus Exiguobacterium_A; species Exiguobacterium_A artemiae. The sequence goes on from NC_010556.1 coordinate 260,427, forward strand.
CGTCAGCAGCGATCGGTCAATCAGAAGTATTCATCACGGTTAAAAAGCAAATTGGTAAATTACCGCCTCACCGTCTGTATACATTATGTGCGTCTGCGATGTCGACAGTTTCGATGTCAATCGTCGGAGCGTACATGACGATGGTCGAACCCAAATATGTTGTTACAGCAATCGTCTTGAACTTATTTGGTGGATTCATGATCGTTTCAATCATCAATCCGTATACAGTTGATCCAAAAGAAGACATTTTGGAAATCGTTGAAGAAAAACAAACGTTCTTCGAAATGCTCGGCGAATACATCCTGGATGGATTCAAAGTTGCCATCATCGTCGGTGCGATGTTGATCGGATACAATGCTTTGATCGGCATGGTCAACGATATCTTCTTGATGGTTCTCGGCATCTCGTTCCAGGATATTCTAGGCTACATCTTCGCACCATTCGCTTTCATCATGGGGATTCCATGGGCGGAAGCAGTCAGTGCCGGTAGCATCATGGCAACGAAGTTGATTACAAACGAATTCGTCGCAATGCTCAGCCTGCCTGAATACGCAAAAGAATTCTCGGCACGGACACTTGGAATCGTTTCGGTCTTCCTAATTTCATTCGCCAATTTCTCGTCAATCGGGATCATCGCGGGTGCTGTCAAAGGACTCGACGATCGTCAAGGAAGTGTTGCAGCGAGCTTCGGACTGAAATTACTTTACGGAGCAACACTCGTCAGTGTCTTGACGTCAATCGTCGTCAGTATCTTACTCTAAATCGTATACGACTGGCAGAGCTGTCATTTCTTAAACAAAGCAGGACCCGACTAGAAATCGGGTCCTGCTTTTGGTTTCTACTATTTTTAGCCGCGTGAAGCAATTCCGACCCGTTCGCGATGGAACAGCCCTTCATCGTAAACTTCGTAAGCGAAGCGGGCGACATTGATCCGTGGGATTGGACCGGTTTCGTGAGTGAATCGATTGGATTCAATCAAGACGTCCTCGATTGCATCTTCTTCGACGAGTTGTGTCGGGCAAATGATCGTATAGTCGACATCCGCGTCTTTTAACGTCAAATAGGCTTTAAGATGATCTTCAGCCGCAATCGTCGAGCGACGACGGGATTCACTGGACTGGAACCGGTATTTTCCCGGTTCTTCCGAAGCATCAAGGATGCCGGCCGTTCCGACGAACACGATTCGTTCGATCTGCTGTTCTTTCATTTTAATGATGAGGTTTGGAACCGCAACGGAAAGAATTTGTTTTTGATCAGTTCCTAAACAGCTGAAGACGGCAGTCGTCCCTTCGATGACCCGTTCGAGATTATCTGCATCCGTCGCATCCCCTTTTATAACCGTTAAGTGGGGGTGGTCAGGCAGGCCGTGTTTTTCCGATCGGACAAGGACCCGAACTTCATGTCCTTTCTCCAATAACAGATCCAGTAAAGGCCGTCCTGTACGTCCTGTTGCCCCAAGTAAGCTGACTTTTGCCATGATGATTCATCCTTCCTATGATAAGTATATGGAACAGGAGGAACGACGGGTTAAATCGTTCCTCCTGAAAAGTGTTTATTTGTCGGCGAACATGACGCCGGCTTGACCGTAATCGGTTTTCTCCATCTCTTCGATGAAAACCGTAATATTTTCTTTTGGCGCATCGACGGATTCAGAAACGGCCGCTGTAACTTTTTCGATCAACGCACGTTTTTGTTCCACCGTGCGTCCGGCTAACATTTTTACGGTAACGTAAGGCATGTAAAATTCCTCCTTCTGGCATAAGTACAATACGCCATCAGTATACCGTATGTCACCCGGGTTCCGTCAAACCGCACATGGAAATTGGAAAAGATGGGTATAGAACAGGAGTAGTCTGTCGGAAGCAAGAAATAGGTACTTAAGAAATGATGAGGATGAGGTGAGAGCATGGAAATGGAACCGGTGATTCGTAAAAAAATCCATACGCTACTGATTTTTGACCGCGCTTTACCAGAAGACAACACATACCCGTTATCAGGCGCAAAAGGTCTCGAAGTCGCAGATGTTTTGTTTGATCAAAATATTCCGTTTGGACGGCTCGTAACGGATAAGGAATTGGCAGCGCTTGTCGGAAATGAAGAAGCAAAACGCTACGGGATGTTGACGTTGCTTCGGGATGAGGACCGCTTCAAACCGATTTTTCAAAATCGTAAACCGACAACTGACATCGAAGACGAGTTGGCAGAGCGGATTCGGGAACTGGCCAAGCAATTACGGGCGATTCGTTCGAAATGTTCATCATTGGAGCGGATTGTTCTGTTCGGTCGTGCCTCGCAAACATTGTATGACCGGGCATTGGTGCAACTGGAAGAGCTGAATCCACCCGCTCACGAAGAGCTCACGTCCCTCGAATGTCTGCGGTTACCAACGATCCGTCGTGTCACCCGGGAGCAGCTCGAGATACTCAAACGGTAAACGAAGGCTTGCACCGACTGTTGGATGCGGTATGATAGAAGCAACAGTAGTAAAAGGGGACAAGTAAACGATGGAAAAGAAAATTAACTTCAATATCATTTCAGATAACTCAACGGACGGGCATGGTGGATTTGGTGTCGGAACACTTAGTCTGAACAGCATGTCACCGGTCATCATCTCACCGGAAGACGGTGAAGCCTATATCGATATGGGTGCGATGCATGCGAAAGCAGCCATCGAGAAACGGATTAAATTCACGACGGACAAGGCGGATTCACCAAACGGAAAGCTGTACTGGATCGTTTGGGTGACGGTCGGCCGGAAACCGGAAGGATTTTATTACGGCGGCGTCGCAGCGTGTGACCTGTTAGTCGATGTCGAAGCACGTCGCGGCTTTAAGATCTTGGCGGATCATGTCAATAAGATGGATAAATCGTTAAAAGGACGGATTGTCGTCGATCATATGGACGAAACGTCGAAACACTTATTGCGTGACTTCCTGCAGACACATAAACCGGAGATGTGGGAAAATGCCGAGCCGGAATTACATGAAGCACTCGCTTAAAAAAAAAAGAGGCTGGGACATAACTCAGTTTTATAAATGAGAAGGCCCTCGAAACGTTTTTCGTTTCAAGGGCCTTCTTCTATGATGAAAAACCGATTTTAAGTAAACAAATAAGGACTGCCTCTGATAAAGTTAAAGTGACCAAACCATAACTATCGGAGGTGTCCTTATGTTTAAAAATTATACCATGAACCAGCTGGTTCTACCTTTAGATTTAGAAATTCGTCTTCAAGAAAACGATATCGCATTCGCCGTTCATCATCTTGTCGAGTCCATTCCCGACGATGCCTTTGAACCTTTTACTCGAACGACAGGCTGCCCCGCCTATCATCCACGCATGATGATGAAGATCATTTTATGCGCCTATACGCAATCGGTCTTCTCTGGTCGGAAGATCGAAGGACTCCTTCAAGACAGCCTGCGTATGATGTGGCTCGCTCAAGGGAATGAACCGAGCTATCGTAGTATCAATCGCTTTCGAGTGCACCCGGCAGTCACACCTATCCTTAAGCAGGCGTTCGTCACCTTCCGTTGCCATCTCGTCGAGATGGGAGAAATTAAGGAAGAAGCGATCTTCATTGATGGTACGAAACTAGAAGCGAATGCGAATCGATATACGTTCGTCTGGCGAAAATCCGTCGAGCGATATAGTGCGTCGCTCGTTGAAAAGTCTAATCTTCTCTATGAAGAACTCGTCGCACAAGAAATCTTACCGGAGATTGAACGAGAAAGTCCAGACGAACTGACCCTTCCTGAACTCGAGCACATCGGTGATGTTTTGGAGGGACGAATCGCTTCTATCAATCAAGAAATCGAGGCAAGTTCAGATACGCAGGAGAGAAAACGGCTTCGTTCCGAACGAAAGCAACCCCATCTTTTCCGAAAAAAGTTCGCTGAGTTCGTGGAAAGAAAAAGGAAGTATGCCGTCCAAAAGGAAACGTTCGATGGACGGAACAGCTATTCGAAAACGGATACGGATGCGACGTTTATGCGGATGAAGGAAGATCATATGCAAAATGGACAACTCAAGCCGGGGTACAACGTGCAGATTGCGACCGAAGGTCAATATACCCTCGCTTATGATGTCTATCCCAATCCGACCGATGCCCGCACGTTAATCCCATTTTTAGATGAGGTTTCCTCGTATCTTACTTTACCGAAACATATCGTTGCGGACGCCGGCTATGGAAGCCAAGAAAATTATCAGGAGATTCTGATGCGCCGAGGGCGCATTCCGCTCGTTCCCTATACGATGTTTCAAAAAGAGAAGACGCGAAAATGGCGTGATGATCCTTTTAATCTCGTCAACTGGTCCTACGATGAAACGACCGATCACTTTGTATGCCCGAACGGGCAGAACGTGACGTTCCGTTACATGTCTAAGAGAACGGATCGATATGGTTTTACCCGCGATTTCAAGGTGTACGAAAGTGAGAGTTGTGATGACTGCCCGCTTCGATCCCTCTGTACCAAGGCAGAGAAGGGTCGTCATCGCCAAGTCCGAGTAAACGTTTCGTGGGAAGAGCAAAAGGAACAGGTAAAGGACCTGCTTTCAGATCAAAAAACCGGGAAAATCTACGCGAAACGTAAGATAGACGTAGAACCAGTTTTTGGGAATCTGAAGGCTAATTTGCGTTTCACTCGTTTTTCCGTAAGAGGAAAAGCAAAGGTGAAACGTGAGCTTGGCTTCATCCTTATGGCAGTAAATCTGAGAAAGTGGCTCACCCAAAGTATTGCCCGAGGGGCATTTTAACAAGAGGTGATGAAAAAAAATAAGGGATTGCCATCGTGACGATGGCAATCCCTTATTTTCTTTAAAAGCCAGCTAGTTATGTCCCAGCCTCTTTTTTTATGAATCATGTACGTAACGTCACGACGATCAACTCGGGATGATTAAAGATCCGGAACGGAAATAAACTGTTACCGAGACCGCGGCTGATGATCAGCCGTGTGTTCTCCATCGTATGTTGTCCGGCGGTCAGGTCAGGGAAAAACCCTTGACCGGGGGCATACATCCCGTCCGTGAACGGCAGGCGGATCTGTCCGCCGTGGGCATGACCGGATAATACGAGGTCCACCTTGCGTTCCGCATATAACGGCAAATATTCCGGACGGTGCGCCATCAACAGCTGGAAGGAACGGGTCTCGGCAGTCGACTGGGCTTGATCGAGACTTTGACGGATGCCGTCCGGCTCCTGCAGTCCTTCACTCCAACGGGTCGTCGTCGGATCATCGATTCCAAGCAACTCAATGAACTGACCGTTTTGCTCGAGTGAAACGGATGTATTTCGAAGAACGGTTACCCCAAGCTGTTCCAGTTTCGGTAAAATCGTTAAGTTCAGACGGACTTCATGATTTCCCGTCACGAAATAAACCGGATAGTCGGGTGTCAGCTGCTTCATCAGCAGGAGGGCTTCTTCTTCTCCGTTTCGTCTGGAATCAATCAAGTCACCCGTCATTAAGATGACATCCGGCTGCAGTTTATTCACTTTTTTCAAAAGAACCTTTTGACGGGAACCAAAGGATTTACCATGCAAATCGGCAATCTGTAAAATCTTATAGTCATTAAACGCGGCAGGTAATTTATCCGATTGAACCGTTACTGCCGTCGTGTCGATTTGATTATTTTCCCGGTACAAAAACCAGCTGCTGAGAGCGAGAATGCCGATGGGAATAAACCATTTTTTCTTGACGCGCAAGTCCTCACCCCTTTTCTTATATTCAGCATACCAAAAAGACCCTGACTTCCGCATGACGGAAGACAGGGTCTGACTGCAGTTAGGCTTCTTTTTTCAACTGGTCGGCTGATTTTGCAGCGTCCGGTTCATTGGACAGATCCATGAACAGGGCAATGACCATCATCCCGACGACGAAGATGAACGGGAAGGCGGCAAGAACGGCTGCGGCCTGCAAGGCGCTGAGTCCACCTGAGTACAGGAGAACAGCTGCAATCGATGACTGGATGATTCCCCAAGTCAACTTGATGCGGAGACTCGGCAACAGACTACCGCCGGAAGATAACATCCCAAGGACATATGTCGCGGAGTCGGCAGACGTGATGAAGAACGTCGTGATCAAGAAGACAGCAATGATACTGAGGAATGTTCCGAGACCACCGAATGTTTCGAACAAGGCGAACATACCGGTTTCGACCCCTTTTTCGTTGACCGTTGAAATGAGATCAACATTATTGAACAGTTCGTTCCAGATCGCGGATCCACCGAAGACGGAGAACCACAGTAAACCGAAAATCGTCGGTACGAGCATGATACCAAGAACGAACTCACGAATCGTCCGTCCTTTTGAGACACGGGCGATGAACGTTCCGACGAACGGCGACCAGGAAATCCACCATGCCCAGTAGAAGATTGTCCAGTCATTGATCCATCCTCGTTCATCGGGATTGAAGGCTGACGCCCGGAAGCTCATTGTCGGTAGGTTTTGCAAGTAAGCACCTGTCGTTTGAACAAACAGATCCATGATGAAGCTGAACGGTCCGAGGAACAGAACCCCAACCATCAAGAGGATCGCCAAGACAATATTGGCGTTGCTCAAGCGGACGATTCCTTTATCAAGACCGGAAGCGGCACTCATCATATAGAGGACGGATACGACTAAAATGATGATTAATTGGGTCATGAAGGAGTTCGGGATGCCGTCGACAAGGAAGTGAAGTCCACCTGAAATTTGTTGGGCTCCGAGACCGAGTGACGTGGCAACACCAAATGCAGTTGCGACGATGGCAAGTACTTCAACCGTTCCTTTACCGGCCGCTTCGTACTTCGGTTTCATCAGGGAAGCAACGGTATCACCGATTGTGGCCGGACGTCCTTTACGGAACGTCGAGTAAGCGATGGCGAGGGCGACGACCGCATAGAGTGCCCACGGATGCAGACCCCAGTGGAAAAAGGAATAACGCATGGCGAGTGGAGCAGCATCTGTCAGGTCGTTTGTCGCGACCGGGGGGGTATGAAAATGGGTCAGTGGTTCTGAGACACCCCAAAAGACTAAACCAATCCCCATACCGGCACTGAACAGCATCGCGAACCAGGAAATTAAACCGTATTCCGGACGATCGGAATCTTTACCGAGTCGGATTGAGCCGAAACGGGAAAAAATGAGAAAGATAGCAATTAATAAAAAGGCACTCATACCAAAAAGATAAAGCCAGCCGAAGCCGTTCGAAACAAAGCTTTGGGCGATGCCTGTAACATTTCCGAGATTTGCGGCACCAATGAGTGATTCAGGCAAGATTCCCCATATGGTAAAGAGCACACAGAAAATGACAGAGATGATAAAGACATTCGTAATTTTACTTTTTCGTTTATTTTCCATCGTGATCAACACCTTCTTTCGAATTTTACATGTAGTTTTGTAACTCTTTTAGACAACGACATTAGTAATACCCGTGTCATTTGAAAACAAAACCTTATCACGCAAGTTCTAACCGTAACAAAGTTGGAGCGGACTGGCAAACGAAAATGGGTAATGATGGGAAGGGAGGGGTCAAGAAACAAAGCGTTGTAATCTAGAAAAACCCTGGAATAAAGCCTTTGAATTGATGAAACAGACAGAATGAAAAAGTTTGATTATTTATTATTTCCCGGTTCTTCTATTTTGTAACATGCATTTAAGATACATTGATGAAGCAAAATAACAGACGGAGTGAAACTGGTTTGATATCGTATCAGGTAGTCATCATATTACTCAGGAGGAATCAGTCATGAATCACGATCAGACAAAACAACAGATTATCGATGCTTTTCAGTTCCGTCATGCGACGAAATCATTTGATCCGACTAAAAAAATACCGGCGGATGATTTTCAATTTATCCTCGAAACAGCCCGTCTTTCACCGAGTTCTTTCGGATACGAACCATGGAATCTGCTTGTCATTCAAAATGAAGCCGTTCGAAATGATATTCGGGACGTCTCATGGGGCGCACAAGGTCAATTGCCGACAGCGAGCCACTACGTCATCTTCCTCGCCCGGACAGGTGGACAGATGCAACCGGACGGGGCGCACGTGAAACATATGATGGATGTACTCGGTCTGTCGGATGAAGCAAAAGCCGGCCGGACAAAACGGTATGGTCTGTTCCTCGAAGAAGATTTCAAGATTGGGGATAATGAAAAGGCGATGACCGATTGGTCGGCGAAACAAGCCTATATCGCGCTCGGAAACATGATGTCGACAGCAGCGCAAATCGGCATCGACTCGTGTCCGATTGAAGGATTCGATCAGCAGGCGGTGGAACAGATTCTCGAACGGCACGGTGTGCTCGACCGGTCTGTTTTCACCGTACCGGTCATGGTCGCATTCGGCTACCGAGCGGATGAACCAAAACGGTCGAAGCAGCGTCGGTGCCTGGATGAAATCGTCACGTTCGTCGACTAAAAAAACAGTCGAATCTTTTCGAATTATATAGAAGTTTCTTTCAAAGTCCGGTATACTCGCATTTGTATGATTAAGAAGCGCCGTAAACGCCACTCGCATACGAACAACTTTTGTCTTGATGAAAGAAAGGGGTTCTATCGCAAATGGAACAAAAATTAAAGTTATGGTTCACGGAACACCAAACGGAAGATTACGGTATCACATTCCGTGTCAACCACGTTTATGAGAGCGAACAAACGGAGTTTCAACGCCTGGAGATGGTTGAGACGGACGAGTTCGGTACAATGTTGTTACTTGACGGAATGGTCATGACGACAGATCGTGATGAGTTTGTCTATCACGAAATGGTCGCACACGTTCCACTCTTCACACACCCGAATCCAAAATCGGTTCTGGTCGTTGGTGGAGGAGACGGCGGAGTCATCCGTGAAGTCTTGAAGCATCCATCTGTTGAGAAGGCGGTTCTTGTCGAAATCGACGGAAAAGTCATCGAATACTCGAAAAAATATTTACCAAACATCGCAGGTGGTCTCGATGACGCCCGTGTTGAAGTCATCGTGGGAGACGGGTTCATGCATATTGCAGAAGCGGTCAATGAGTATGACGTCATCATGGTCGATTCGACAGAACCGGTCGGTCCGGCCGTCAACCTGTTCACAAAAGGATTCTATTCTGGAATCTCGAAAGCATTAAAAGAAGACGGTATTTTCGTCGCTCAGTCGGATAACCCATGGTTCACACCAGAGTTAATCCGTGATGTACAACGTGACGTGAAAGAAATCTTCCCGATTACAAAACTCTACATTGCTAACGTTCCGACGTATCCGAGCGGTCTGTGGACATTTACGATCGGATCGAAAAAACATGATCCGCTCGCAGTCGCACCAGAGCGTTTCCACGAGATCGAAACGAAATATTATACACCGGAACTTCATACAGCTGCATTCGCGCTACCGAAGTTCGTCAAAGATTTAACGATTTAATTACACATCAGGAGTGTTCCGTTTTCAGGGGCACTCCTTTCTACGAATGGAGGAATAATCATGCGGTTTGATGAAGCTTACTCAGGTAAGGTATTTATCGCGAGTCAACCGACTCACGAAGATGCAAAAGGTGTGTTGTACGGTATGCCGATGGACTGGACGGTCAGTTTCCGTCCCGGTTCACGGTTTGGTCCGGCCCGGATCCGTGAAGTGTCACTCGGACTCGAAGAATACAGTCCATATCTTGACGGTGATATCGCCGATGCAAAATTATTTGACGCCGGTGACATCCCGTTGCCGTTCGGTAATGCGCAAAAATCACTTGATATGATTGAAGAGTACGTCGACTCGTTGTTGACGGCAGGCAAGTTCCCGCTTGGTATGGGCGGCGAACACCTCGTCACGTGGCCAGTCGTCAAAGCCTTTGATAAACATTACGAAGATTTCGTCGTGCTGCATTTTGATGCACACACGGATTTACGTGATTCGTATGAAGGCGAACCATTATCACATTCAACACCACTTAAAAAGATTGCGAATTTGATCGGACCGGAAAACTGTTATTCGTTCGGGATTCGTTCAGGAATGAAAGAAGAGTTCGAATGGGCAAAAACGTCCGGTTACAACCTGTTCAAATACGAAATCGTTGAACCGTTGAAAGCCGTTTTACCAAAGCTTGCCGGTAAAAAGGTCTACGTGACGATCGATATCGATGTCCTTGATCCGTCAGCGGCACCGGGAACGGGAACACAGGAAATCGGCGGCGTGACGACAAAGGAATTACTTGAAGTCGTCCATATGATTGCACGGGCTGATGTTGATGTCATCGGAGCCGATCTCGTCGAGGTTTGCCCGGCGTATGACCAGTCGGACATGACAGCGATTGCGGCTGCTAAAGTCTTGCGTGAAATGATGATCGGGTTCATTAAATAAACGATAACAAAAAGGTCAGATCCGTTTTTGCGGAATCTGACCTTTTTTTTCCGGGCAGCGATTATTCCATCCAGTTCAAGCGAAAACGCAATGTGCTGTTGTCCTCAACATCAGCACACTCAGATATTTACAGCCCAAAAATATTATTTTAAATTTAATATGTCACCACGATAAAAATATTTTTTGGACAGAAGTAATAGTTCTGCAGTAAACGGATTTGTTGGTTTGAGAGCGGAATACATCATGACATGAAAGGTGGAAAAAAGATGAAGAAACTCTTATCTTTCGTCACAGCTGCTTTGCTATTCGCACTTTTTGTGCTCCCGGTAGGCGCGGCGGACGATGCAATGGTTCGTGTAATTCATGCTTCACCTGATGCTCCAGCAGTGGATATCGCCGTCGATGGCAAAAAAGCGGTATCCGGAGCAGAATTCAAAGCAGTCACTGACTATCTCACACTCCCAGCCGGAGAACATAAAGTAGAAGTCTTCGCAGCCGGTACAACAAAGGATCCTGTACTTTCTCAAACACTCAATATCGAAGCCGGGAAATTCTATTCTGTAGCTGCAATCGGTAAATTGGCAGATATCAAACTCGCCGTCATGGAAGATAACGGCAAAGGAGAAGACGGCAAATCAATGGTCCGTGTCGCTCACTTTGCACCGGATGCACCAGCTGTTGACGTCGCACCAAAAGGTGGAGATCCGCTCTTCAGCGACCTTGAATTCTCGAAAGTCTCAGACTACGGCACACTCGATGCCGGAACGTATGACCTTGAAGTACGACCAGCCGGTGCGACGGATGTCGTGAAAGCACTCGACGGCATCAAGCTCGACAGCGGTAAAAACTATACAGCACTCGCAATCGGTTTACTTGAAGGAGAACCGGCATTTGACGTTCTCTTGATTCCGGACGGCGGTGAAATGGCAGCGATGCCGGACACTGGTCTTGGCGGAACAACGGGAACGTCATCAATGGCAACAACTTGGGCACTCGTAGCACTTGCTGGAGCAGCGCTGGTTGGGACAGTTTATGTCGTCCGTCGTAAACAAAACGCGTAATCTCTTATTGTTACTCACCGTGTTGCTTGCAGGATGCGGCGGAGCGGAGGAAACTTCGCCTCCACGCTCTGTGGAACCGGCAACACCTGTCGTCGAGTCACCGGCACCAAAGTCTGACGCAAAGACAGAAGCAGTCGAAACATTCATCCCGAATCGTTTGAAGATCCCGGCGATCGATGTGAATGCAAAAATTGAAGTCGTTGGAAAAGATGCTAAAGGACGGATGAATGTTCCGGAGCAGACGGATCAAGTCGGTTGGTACCGATATGGCGCCAAAGCGAATCAGACCGGCAATGTCATTTTGGCAGGACATTTAGATGATACGAACGGTCCGGCTGTCTTTTATGACTTGGCAAAAGTGAAACGGGGACACCGGATTGAAGTAAGCGCTAAAACGGGAGAGCAGGTTTCATACGTGGTGACGAACGTAATGTCTTATCCCGTTGATCAGGCACCGGTCGGCTCTATTTTCGGAGCGACACTGGCGCAACGTTTGACGTTAATTACGTGTGTCGGAACGTTTACCCAATCAAAAGGATACGATCAGCGATTGGTTGTGACGGCTGAACAGGAAAAATAAACGAAGGGACCTCTCCGCTGACGGACAGGTCCCTTTTGTATGTGCTGTTGGTTTTAAGCATTCACTTCAGAAGCGGCGACCAAATCCGTCGTTAAGGCAGATAACCCTTGCGTCGTCTGGCTGATACCTTGAATCGTTTGTACGATTTGGCTTAAATCATTTTTATTACGGCCGAACATCTCCAAGTAGTTCTCCATTTCCTGTTTGACGGTATGGATGCCGCTCTTGACTTGTTGCAGTTCGTTACGCGAAGCGGAGTTTGATCGTGTGATGTCTTCCATTTGCGAAACGAGTTCATTGATGTTGCCATTATTTTTTTGGATCAGGCTGTTGATGCTGCTGCTGAGCAGTTTTGCGTTTTCCGCCAGGTTCCGGACTTCAATCGCAACGACGGAGAAACCTTTCCCATGCTCTCCGGCACGAGCGGCTTCGATCGAAGCATTCAAGGCGAGTAAGTTCGTCTGGTTAGCGATGTCTTCGATGCCTTGTGTCATTTTGACGATCTCATCTGACGTCGTTTTCAGTTGCTGGATACTCGTCAATGATGTGCTGACTTGTGACGTGGCTTGAGCAAATTGATGTTCCATCTTTTCCATCTGAGTCTCGTTTTCCGAGGTCAGTCCGACCAGATTACGGCTTGTTTTTTCCGTCTGGTCCGTTTCAGATAAGATTTGTGTCGCCCGACGACTTGTTTCAGAAATTGCACCTTCCGTCTGTTCGACAGTGCTTGCGACTTCCTGACTGACGCGTACGACATCCTGCAAGAGCCGGCTCCGGGATTCATTTGCTGCACTGACTTCGTGTAAGCGGGCATCGACATACTGGCTCGTCACGATTTGAGCATCAAGATTCATCGCGTGGTTCAGTGCAAGAATCGCATTCGTCAATTGTGCCGGTTCATGTTGAAAATGTTCGACGATTTTCGGAATCAATAACGTATTGAACGCCGCATAGGAAGCGATGAACCAGGTCACCGGGACAAAGTTACGGTTATGGGTTTTACCCATCCGTGTCCGCATCGCAAGAAATTTATCATCCATGTTTCCCGTCAGTAAACTGCCGAAGTAGTCAGCGAAGACTTTTTTCAGACGTTCACGTGTCGAAGAAGTTTGAGCAATCTGTACCATTTCAGGGTGAAGCAGTAAATGATCAAGGACTTGTTCGAGTACTTCATCGAGGATGCTGTTGACGACAGGCGCCATTGCTTTTAGTGTTTGCAGATGTTCTTCCGTGTAGCCCATGTATTCTAAGCGTCCGGTTAAGCTCGGATCACTTGTTTTTGTAATGAGTCGTTTGTCTGGAAATCCGATTGTCGCCTGATAGGCCGACATCGATGATTTAGCTTTAAATGGATTGCGCACGATATGCCCCCGATTTTCTTGGAATTAAGATTTTTAGTATCTTGTTTGTTATCGGCTGTTTTCAGAAATCTGATAATCTTTTTCTTTAAAAAGTACAGACACAGACAAAATCATTGACTTAAAAACAAAAAACTCATGATCGGGGATCATGAGTGGAATGACCGCTTCTGAAATGAAGGGTACATGCTATATGTGTCACGCGATGAATTAAACAGGCTGATCTTCCTGAAACGCTTTTTGGGCATCGACGATCGATCGCATCCGACTTACACAGGTCTGGACGAATTGAATGTCGATGGACGTAAACCGGGTGACAGGTCCTTTGGCTGATTCAGCACTGAATGTGAAGGTTCCGAGATTCCAAAGTTCGATTTTAAATCGTTTTCCTTTGTTGTCATCGAAGTGTTCTACGAATTCGATTTTCGGTACCATACGAACCCCTCCTTGTAGAACCATTCCCGTTTTTTTCAAAGACGGTTTGTCAAATTAAGTGCAACACTTCTTCCGTGAAGACCTCGTATGCAGTTTTCCAGTTAAGACATTTTCGTGGTCTCCCATTAATCCAGGCGAGCGCTTGAGCGATTTCAGAACGACTGACCTTTCCGAAATCTGTCCCCTTCGGGAAAAATTCACGGAGAAGACCATTGGCGTTCTCGTTACTACCACGCTGCCAAGAAGAATACGGATCTGCAAAATACATGGGTAAGCCTAACGTGTCACGAATTCGTTCATGACAGCTAAACTCTTTTCCACGATCTGTCGTCGCAGTTTGGAACGTTCCCAACGGGAAGGAAAGATGTAATGCTTGAATCGCAGACTCCATCGATTGAGCGGACCGATTTTCCATCGGTACAGCGAGATAAAAACGACTCTTTCGCTCGACGAACGTTGCGACACAGGCTTTTGACGTTCCTCTACCCGATACAACAGTATCAAGCTCCCAATGTCCAAACGTTTGACGCCCTTTGACGTCGGACGGACGTTTACTGATTGGCAGTCCGACGTTGAAGCGTCCGCGCGTCTCACGTGGTTTCTGACGCTTTCCCTTTTGCCGAAGAAGTCCAGAATCGGCCTCGACGAGGCCACTATAAATCCAACGATAAATTGTCTTGAACGAGAGTCCTTCTTCTTGGAATAATCGTCCGGCAATTTGTTCAGGGGACCACGTCTCCCGTAATTTTTCGAGGATGCAGATTCCTTTTTCGAGCGTAAACTTCGTACGTGCACCGCACTTCTTCTTTCGCTCCACATAACGCTGGTCAGCATGAGAAGAATCGTAATGAGGATTTCGTTTCAATTCTCGTGAAATCGTAGAAGGTTGACGCCCCAGGCGTCCCGCAATCTTTCGGACAGAGAAACCTAGCTCGAGATACGTCTCTATTTTGACTCTTTCTGATATGGTAAGATGAATATAGCTCATAACGAATCCTCCGTTGAATTTTGTGTGGTAACTCTATTCTACACGAGGCCGTTATGGGTTTTTTTTGTGTTTTCAGCTAGGTGTTGCACTTAATATTACAATTCGTCCAAAATAAAAAAGCCAAACTGCATGTTTCACGCAGTTTGGCTAAAAAATTATGCGGTCGGAACGTCATAGCCGATTTCTTCAATCGCTTCGACAAGACGTTCTGTCGCGACGTCTTCGTGTGTGACGGTGACATTGTTGTCTGCCAGTGAGACGGTTGCATTCGTGACACCGTCGAGTTCGTTTAACGCCGATTCGACGCTTGCTTTACAGTGATTGCACGTCATTCCGACGATAGTTAAAGTTGTTTCTTTCATGATTGGTTTCCTCCTTTGGATAGTGGAATACGTTTTAAGCGTAACGCATTTGTGACGACAGAGACAGAGCTGAATGCCATCGCGGCACCTGCGACCCAAGGGGCAAGCAGTCCGAGGCAGGCAACCGGAATCCCGACTGCATTATAACCGAGGGCGAAAAACAGGTTCTGCCGGATGTTCTTCATCGTTTGTTCGCTGAGACGGATGGCTGTAATGACTTGCTGCAAATCATGTCCAAGTAACGTGACGTCTGCCGCTTCAAGTGCGACATCGGTCCCGCTGCCGAGAGCAATCCCGACATTTGCCGTCGCAAGAGCCGGTGCATCATTGATCCCGTCTCCGACCATCGCGACACGCTGTCCGTTTGCTTGAAGCGTTTTGATGTGATCGGCTTTTTCAATCGGCAAAACGTCGGAAAACACATGGCTGTGTGGTATCTGAAGCTCGGTCGCGAGTTGTAAGGCGACTTCGCGACGGTCTCCGGTCAGCAGGTAGACCGCTTTTGTCTGCTGAATCTCCTGAATGACCTGTTTGGTAGTCGGTTTCAATTCATCGCGGATGGCATATCCGGCTTCGATTATACCGTTGACGGTGACATAGACGACCGTTGCACCGCTTGATGTCCAGTCAGGAAGGGAAAGACCGTGCTCCTGCATCATCCGTACCGATCCGACCATGACATCGTGTCCCATAATCGACCCGCGGACACCGCGTCCGGGATCGACGGTGAAATGTTCGATATCAAAGACGACGTCGCGCTCTTCCGTGATTGCATGAGCGAGTGGATGTTCCGATTTTTTTTCAAGAGCCGCTGCAAAATCCAGTGCCTGTTCCTGTCCGAACGTCTCGATGACGACCGGACGTCCGATCGTCAATGTTCCTGTTTTGTCAAAGACAACCGCATCGACGTGCTGCAACGATTCGAGTTGGGCACCGCCCTTGAACAGAACACCGTGTTCCGCACCTTTGCCGGTTCCGACCATGATCGATGTCGGAGTGGCGAGCCCAAGAGCACAAGGACAGGCGATGACAAGAACGGCGATGGCTGGACGAATTGCTTCGGCGAACGAGCCGGTCGTCCACCACCAGACAGCAAGTGTCACAAGGGCGATGGCGACGACGATTGGGACGAAGATTCCGGAAATCCGGTCCGCCTGACGCTGGATAGGAGCTTTTTCCGTCTGCGCTTGTTCGACGACACGGATGATGCCGGCAAGCATCGTCTCCTGACCGACTTTCGTCGCTTCAATCGTCAGGTATCCGTTCGTGTTCAAGGTGCCGCCAATCACGACGTCACCGGTTCCTTTATGAGCCGGAAGCGGTTCGCCGGTCAACATGGATTCATCGAGATAGGCATCACCCGTTGTGATGATGCCGTCGACCGGGATTTTTTGACCGGGTTTGACGATCAACTGCATACCGGGTTGGACCTGATCGAGCGAAACCGTCCGTTCGACACCTTGTTCCAACACGACGGCATCCGTCGCTTGTAAGGAAAGGAGGCTTTTGATGGCACCGGTCGTCTGTTGTTTGGCACGATCTTCCAGTACTTTCCCGAGCAGCACGAGCGTAATCAGGACGGCACTCGTCTCGAAGTAGAGATTCGGCATCAATGGGTGAATCATCATTTCCGCAACGGAATAGAAATAGGCTGCGGACGTTCCGAGTACGACCAGGACATCCATGTTGGCACTTCCACTGCGAAGACTTTTATAGGCACCGACATAGAAGGGGGCACCGATGACGAACTGGACCGGCGTCGCCAAAGCGAACTGGAACCAGGGATTCATCAGCCAAGGCAGATGGACCGGACTGTTCGGAATGTGGGAGACCATACTGAGCAGTAACGGCAGGGACAAGAAAGCTGCTATCCAAAAGCGATAGAGCATCCGGCGGTTTTGGACCTGTTCATGTGGTGTCGTCTTGATGGTGGCACCGTATCCGATTTTTTTAATCTTATCTAAAATCAGTTGTTCGTCCATTTCTTCCGGAACAGCAATCCGTGCTGTTTCGAGCGGCAGGTTGACGGTGGCTTCGACTCCGTCCATCCGGTTCAACACCTTTTCGATCCGGGCCGAACAGGCGGCACATGTCATGCCTTCGATATTCAGTTCCATTGTTTTCGACATTGAAATCCCTCCTTACTTCTTAAGACGGGCAATAACGGCCATCAGTTCATCAACGTAGACATCAGTATCCTGTTTGCCGGTCGCCGCATCGTGCATACACATTTTGACGTGACGTTCGATGACCTGCAACTCGACTTGGCGGAGCGCCGCTTGAATCGATGCGGTCTGGGTCAGGATATCGATACAATACCGGTCTTCTGCGACCATGTTGGCAATACCGCGGACCTGACCTTCAATTCGTTTTAATCGTTTCATCAAAGCATCTTGTTCCTCGGGTGAACGGGGAACAAGGGGATGATCATGTGTCATGAGGACACCTCTTTTCCGGATTAGTTGATACACCGAGTATATCATATAGGTATAGGGGGTACCAGTATAAAGGTTGGAGCTTGAAAAAACTAAATGAAAAAGGACTGACTCAAAAGTCAGTCCCTTGCTCTGGTACGCTGTTGGATCAACAACGAATCATGTTATTGATTAGAAACTTGCGGTTTAATGATTTGTTCGTTCAATGAACGATTGCTGATGATATCTTCCGCTTGTGTCGACCGTTTGATGAAGAACGAGAGGACAAACGCAAGACCGGCGATGAACGTTGAGATGAAGAACGCATAGTTGATACCGTCAAGCGTTGCCTGCATCACGATTTGTTGTTTCATCGCTGCAGCAGCTTCCGCTGTTGGTTGGCTCGTCATGTTTTTCGCTGCTTCTTGTGCGAGTTCCGTACCACGCGTTTTTGCATGCGTCGACATAATCGTAACGAGCAACGCTGTTCCGATGGCACCCGAGACTTGTTGCAACGTATTATTCATCGCTGTCCCGTGCGGATAGTAACGGGTCGGTAATTGGTTCAAACCGTTTGTTGAGACCGGCATCATAACCATTGACATCCCGAACATCCGGAGGGAATAAAGGACGATGAGATGAGTATACGTCGTATCCATTTTAAGTTGGCTGAAAAGATAGGTTGTGACAACCGTAATGAACAGGCCGGTGATGGCGAGTGGACGACCGCCAATTTTATCGAACAGTTTTCCGTTGATTGGTGACATGACCGCCATTAGGATCGCACCAGGCAGTAACATCAGACCGGCATCAAGCGGAGAAATACCGCGAATCGTCTGAACATAAATCGGTAACAATAACATCCCGGAGAACATGGCGATCGTCACGACGATCGAGATGGCGGACGATAAAGCAAACATTGGATAACGGTAAATCTTGAAGTTGAGCATTGGGCGTTCCATTCTCAATTGACGCATGATGAACGTCACGAGTGCAACGACCCCGATGACTAACGCTAAAATGACTTGAAGACTATCCCAACCTTTTGAACCGGCAGAGCTGAAACCGTACAGAAGACCGCCGAATCCGAATGAAGATAAGACGACGGACATAAAGTCGAGTTTTGCGCCAGAACGTTCTTTGACGTCACGAAGCAGGACGAAGCCGGCGACGAGAACAATCAAAGCAATTGGTGTAATGAAGTGGAACAACATCCGCCAATCGTAATGTTCGATGATCCAACCGGATAGGGTTGGTCCGATCGCAGGAGCCCCCATCATGATGAGGCCGAAGAAGCCCATCGCCGTTCCGCGTTTTTCAATCGGGAAGCTGACGAGCATGACGTTCATCAGAAGCGGCATCATGATTGCAGATCCGGAAGCCTGGATCATCCGTCCGGCAAGCAGGACCGGGAAAGCGTCCGCAAATCCTGCAAGAATCGTACCCGCAGAGAACAGTGTCATCGCGAGCAGGAACAGACGGCGGACCGAGAATTTTTGAATCAGGAAAGCAGAAGTCGGAATCAAAATCCCGTTGACAAGCATGAAACCGGTCGATAACCACTGGACCGTTGACGTTTCAATCTCCAGATCCTTCATGATCGAAGGTAAGGCGATGTTGAGTAAGGTGTTATTTAAGAATGCAATAAAGGCACCGATCATCAATACGGCAAGGATGCCGTAAGGGGGACGAGCGGTAGCAGATTTTTCATGTGACATGGTTTTCCTCCTTAATGAACTAACAGTACACAATTCTATACGGTCGTTATATCTGTTGTCTATCTTAATCTGATTTAGCGTGAATTACAAATATTAATAGCTAAGAAAGGTAATTTTATTTTTTGTGAAGGAGACGGGCGTGAATCGAACGTTGGTTCATTAAAAAACGTGCGCTTTCTCCTGTGTAAACTGCAACAGGAGATAGCGCACGTTTGGCGAAATGGGGTCGGATTACCCGACATGTGTGTGTAAAGCGTCTGATGTGATGTCATAGTGAGAAGTCGTCCAGACTGCTCGTCCATCTTGAATGTACAAGACCTGCGGTGATTCGTGCCGGACGTTGTAATGTTCTGCGATGTGATTCGATAACGTCCGTGCTTCCTGAATCAATAAATAGGCAGTCGGAACTGCTGTCTCATCCGCATATTTCGTATAGGCGGAAAAACCGGCCGAACTGATCGGGCAGGTCGTACTGTGTTTACAAATCACAAATGTTGGGTGTTCGGAAACGAATTGGTCGAAATCGGAAATCGATTGTAGTTTTCTGAGTTGAGTCATTTTTATCAGCCTCCATAAGTCCGTAGACGGTCACTTAACTTCAGATTTTCCCTGTAATCGACCGGACAGTCAATTAAAACGGGTCCGTCACTCAGAAAAGCCTGTTCGAGACAACTGGATAGAGTACCGTGTTCCCCGACACGCAGACCCAGTGCACCAAAGGCGGTAGCCAGTTGAACGAGATCCGGATTGTCGAATTCGATATAAGGTGCACGACCGTAAGCTTGCTGTTGTTTCCATTCAATCAACCCGTAGGTACCGTCGCGCCAAATGATGACGACGATCGGCAACTTGAGCCGGACAGCCGTCTCGAGATCCTGGCCGTTCATTAAAAAGGCACCGTCTCCTGAAGCGCAGAGGACACGTTGTTCCGGATGCAACAGTTTAGCGGCAATCGCACTCGACAAGCCGTAGCCCATCGAAGAAAACCCGTTAGAGATGAACAATTGATTGGGACGGGTCGTCTGAAAATGTCGTCCGAGCCATATTTTATGCGCTCCGACATCGGAAAAAATCATGCCGTCCTCGCCGGTTGCCTGCTCGAGTTCACGTACGATGCTTTGAGGATGGAGCGGGAGAGCGAGGGAATACGTCGCCTGGATTTCTTGCCGCAAGCGGTCGCGGTCCTGTTGCCAGCCGGTCCAGGCACGATTCGGAATGCTTTCCGAAAGCAGGTGCAGAATATCCGGGATCGAGCCGATCAAATTTGCAACAACCGGATAAAATTGATCAATTTCATGCGGATTGGTATCAATGTGCAAAACAGGTGTCCGTTCCGGATTCCATTTCGAAGGTGGCAGTTCCGTGATATCGTAGCCGACCGCGATAATTAAATCGCTTTGATCAAGAATCCGTTGATTGTAATCAGCGTTCGGCAAGCCGATCGTATGGGCGGCCAGCTCGTGTAACGAAGACAAGGCGCCTTTTCCCATCATCGTCTCGACGACGGGAGCCCCCAATCGTTCGGCGAAAGCGCGGAAAGCCTCTGTCGCCCCGCTGCGGTTGATTCCGAATCCGGCAATCACGACCGGACGTTCTGCCTGTTCGATTCGTAACAGGACATCACTATCAGCCACGGATGTCGGATGCAGAAAAGTCGGGGGACTGTCCTGTAAAAAGGACATTTTGGCATCGACATCGGCCTTCGCAATATCTTCCGGGAACGACAGATGGGTCGAACCGGGCTTTTCGGAAACAGCCTTTGCGAAAGCCTGACGAACGACTTCTGAAATGACTTCGCCGGAAACAATCGATGTGCTGGATTTGGTAATCGGCCGGTACATCTCGACCAAATCAAACATTTGATGGGACGCTTTATGCTGGCGCCACGTCGCACCTTGTCCGGTGATGGCGACGACAGGGGAGTGATCCATTGTCGCGCTTGCGATCCCCGTCATCATGTTGGTCGCGCCGGGACCGAGCGTCGACAGACAGACACCGGGACGTCCGCTTAACCGACCGAACATCGACGCCATGAAGGCGGCGTTCGTCTCATGACGTGTCGTGATGAACGTGATATCCGATTTACTTATGGCTTCGAGCAGCGTGATGTTCTCTTCACCGGGCACACCGAAGATATGGGTTACGCCTTCCGCTTCCAGACACTGGACAAACCGTTCCGCCGCGTTCATTGATCGAGTCCGCCAATCGATACATATTTGGTCTCGAGGTAGGCTTCGAGACCTTCCGATCCGCCTTCACGACCGACGCCGGACTGTTTCATGCCGCCGAAAGGAGCCTGGGCAGCTGAAGGCACACCGTCATTCCATCCGACGATTCCGTAATCGAGATGCTCGATGGCTTTAAAAGCGCGGGCATAGTTGTTCGTAAAGACATAAGAGGCGAGGCCAAACGGCGTTTGATTGGCATAATGAACGGCTTCTTCATCTGAACTCACACGCTGGACAGGCGCAACCGGACCAAACGTTTCTTCGTTCATGATCAGCATTTGCGGCGTAACGTCAGCGAGTACAGTTGCTTCATAGTAGTAGACATCATTGTCGTCGTCGGTTTGTCCGGATCCGCCGGTCACGATGCGGGCACCGGCCGAGGTGGCATCATCGACATGTTTTTTGACCTTATCGTATCCGGCCTTATTGATCATCGGACCGATTTTCGTCTCCTGATCGAGTCCGTTGCCGGTTTTCAGTTTTGCTGTTTCCTGACCGAGCTTTTCGACGAATTCGTCATAAATCGAGTCCGAAACATAAATCCGGTTACCGCAGACACACGTCTGGCCGCCGTTACGGAACTTCGATTTAATCGTTTCTCTGACGGCAAGATCGAGATCGCAATCGTCAAAGACAAGAATTGGAGCATGTCCACCGAGTTCGAGAGACATCGCTTTGATGGTCTCCGCACCTTGAGCCATCAACGTCCGACCGACTTCCGTCGACCCCGTGAACGTGATTTTGGCGACATGCGGATGTGTCGCCAGCGATTCGCCTAAGTCTTTCCCGCTTCCGGTCACGGCATTGACGACGCCGTCCGGAATCCCGACTTCCTGGCAGAGCTCGAGCAGACGGAGTGCCGTCAATGGAGTAGCCGTCGGTGGTTTTAAGACAAACGTACAGCCTGCGACGAGCGCCGGGGCTAACTTTCGGGTAATCATCGCAGCCGGGAAGTTCCACGGGGTAATCGCAGCGACGACCCCGACCGGTTGTTTGATGACATGAAGGCGTTTCGTCGCATCGTGTGACGGGATGATACGCCCGTAGGCCCGCTTTCCTTCTTCCGCAAACCATTTGACGAAGTTTGCTGCGTATTCGACTTCACCTTCCGATTCCGCAAGCGGTTTTCCCATCTCGAGTGTCATCAAGCGGGCCAATTCGTCTTTTTTCTCGAGCATCTTCGCATACAACTTTTCAAGAAGAGCTGCTCGTTCGTACACGGTCCGTTTCGACCAGTCGGGGAAAGCGTTGTGAGCCGCTTCGACGGCATCGTTGACGTCAGATTTCGTTCCGTTTGGTACACTGCCGACGACTTCACCTGTCGCCGGATTTTTGACATCCGTCCGTTCACGTCCCTGATCGAGCCACTGTCCATTGATTAAAAACTTCCCATTCATCTTACAGAATCCCCCTTTTTAATTCGCATTGTTAAGGATATACCCGAAGATTGAAAAAAAGATTCTCTTTTCCGAAAAAGGTTGTGCAAAAGGCTAGAAATTGATCGATAAACAGTGTAGGATAATTCAGTAAATGTAATGTATTTTCTCGATAATAATTCGTAAAGAAATGAAATTTCTGCATGTATGTGAAGTGATGGAGAATGTCTTGAATCATTGACATTCCAACTAGGTTTGATAAGATGAATATAGGGTAATTGCGCAATCGGTTGCGCTTAAATGAAATCTACCGAGAAACGATATAAAACATCGAGAATTACTATAAAAAAACGGACAACAAAGACTGAAATACGAGAGGATTTATCCATAATGACACAAATGATACCGCGTCCGGAAACGGCACAAAAAACACTTACACGAGCTTGGTGGAAAGAAGCCGTTGCTTACCAAATCTATCCGCGCAGCTTTTATGATGCAAACAATGATGGAATCGGCGATATCCCGGGTATCATTGCCAAGTTGGATTATCTAAAAGATCTCGGAGTC
The DNA here is from genome assembly GCF_000019905.1 of Exiguobacterium artemiae 255-15. Taxonomy (GTDB): domain Bacteria; phylum Bacillota; class Bacilli; order Exiguobacteriales; family Exiguobacteriaceae; genus Exiguobacterium_A; species Exiguobacterium_A artemiae. The sequence continues at coordinate 283,827 of NC_010556.1, forward strand.
GATGTATTATGGATTTGCCCAATGTTTAAATCACCGAATGATGACAACGGATATGACATCAGTGATTATGAAGACATCATGGACGAATTCGGAACGATGGCCGATTTTGATTTATTAATGGAAGAAGCACATAAACGTGACATTAAAGTATTACTCGATTTGGTCGTCAACCACACGTCGGATGAACACCCGTGGTTCCTCGAATCCCGTTCGTCAAAAGACAACGACAAACGGGATTGGTACATCTGGAAAGATGCCGTCAACGGTGGCGAACCGAACAACTGGGAAAGTATTTTCGGAGGATCGGCTTGGGAATACGACGAAAAAACGGAACAATACTTCCTCCACGTTTTCTCACGCCGTCAGCCGGACTTGAACTGGCGTAATAAAGACATGCGTCAGGCCGTCTATACGATGATCAACTGGTGGCTCGATAAAGGGGTCGACGGATTCCGGATCGATGCCATCAGCCACATTAACAAAGATCAATCGTACGCGGATCTTCCGAATCCACTCGGGATGCCGCATGTGCCATCGTTTGAGATGCACATGAATGTCGAAGGAATCCACGAATACCTTGAAGAATTGAAAAACGAGACGTTCTCAAAATACGACATCATGACAGTCGGTGAAGCGAACGGTGTAACGCCTGAAGAAGCCGATCTTTGGGTCGGAGAAGAAAACGGTAAGATGAACATGGTCTTCCAGTTTGAACACATGGACCTGTGGCGGGCTGACGCGGAAAAAGGCGTCGACGTTGTCAAACTGAAACAAGTTTTGACGAAATGGCAAAAAGGACTTGAAGAAACAGGCTGGAACGCACTGTATCTTGAAAACCACGATAAGGTCCGCTCCGTCTCCCTTTGGGGTGATGAAGGACAATACTGGAAACAAAGCGCGAAGTCACTTGCGATGATGTATTTCTTCATGCAAGGAACACCGTTCATCTATCAAGGACAAGAAATCGGGATGACGAACGTCCAGTTCCCGGATATCTCCGACTACGATGATGTCGCGACGAAAAACATGTACAACATGCAACTGGCATCAGGGAAAACACATGAAGAGATCATGGAAGTCATCTGGAACTCGTCGCGTGATAACTCCCGGACACCGATGCAGTGGACAAATGAACAAAACGGCGGTTTCTCGGAACAATCCCCATGGTTCGGTGTCAATCCGAACTTTGCCGACATCAACGTGGCGGCGCAGCAAGCCGATGAGGATTCGATCCTGAACTTCTATAAACGGATGATTCAAATCCGGAAGATGGAAGAGACGTTGATTTACGGAGAATACGATCTCATTCTTCCGGAAGATACAAAAGTCTATGGTTACACGCGGACGCTCGGAAACGAACAGTTCCTGATTGTGACGAACCTGAAAGACGAAGTGGCGGAAGTCGACACCGACATCATCCTCCATTCGGATAACATCATGCTTGCGAACTATGAGACAACGTATCATGAAGGAACCGAACTCACGCTTCAACCTTTTGAAGCACGCCTGTACCGCGTACGTTAAAACAAGGCTGGATTTGGCAGATGCCGAATCCAGCTTTTGCTGTCGCTAAAAAAGAAATCAAGAAGATGCAGGACAGAAGAAAATCGTGTACGCTAGACGATGAGGTGATAGAAGTGAAACCAGTACGTTATCCGGTCCGCCTGCGACAAGTGACATCGATTCAGGATGACGCGATGCGGGAGTCCGTTGAATTAGAAGCAGACGGGACTTTGTTTGAAACAAAAGACGGGTTTGCCCTGAAGTTCATGCAAGAAGATGAACAACCGATTGATACGACCATCAAGTGGTCGCACGATCAAGTTGCCCTGAACCGGAAAGGTCCGGTCTCAATGCACCATGTCTTCATTTTGGGTCAAAAAACCAAAAGTGGTTATGAGAGTCAGTTTGGTCAGATGGTGATGGAGACGGAAACGGCAACGATTGAAATGACAGAACAACGTATGCAATTCCAATACGATCTGATGATGAATCATCAGCCGGTCGGTCTGTATACGATTGAATTAACTTGGGAACGGAGTGAAACACATGGCGTTTGAACAAACCGTAAAAGAAATGGAACAGATGCTCGAAGAAGATTGGTTTGAATGGTTAGAGAATGACGAGCCGAAATACAATGAATGGCGCGATCAACTCGAAGCACTGGCAGAACAGGTCATGACGGAATACAATTCGAAAGTCGATTCCGATGCGATTGATTCGTTATTATTGATCAACGAAGATTTACCGGTCTTGTACGGAGAAGATACGGTCATGCTCTACACAGCGTTACTTCATGCACGCAAGGAAGATGATTCGGTCTACGAACGTTACTTGACGATTTTAGGGGCGTTTTCAGAAGAAAATCATCCGGCGCTCCGTGAAGTCGAACAGGCCGTGTCGAAAAAAGATTACAAAACAGCATATGCACGTGCCGTTAAATTACCGCAATCGCTTGGATTAGAATAAGTACGTGCCAGAGCAGTTCCATTCAAAGGATATTTGAACGGGCTGCTTTTTTTGATGTTCATGACAAAGGGGGAATCAGCATGAGAACGTTATACCGGATTGTCGTCGGGATTGTCAGACAGGGGGATCAGTTGCTGTTGGTCAAAAATCAGGCGGATGGGGAAAGAGCGGTGTGGAGTCTGCCGGGTGGTGTGATTGAAGCTGGCGAGACGCTGGCGGACGCTTTAAAACGGGAGATGGCAGAAGAAACCGGACTGTCCGTCGAGACGTTCGAACTGGCATACGTGACAGAAAACTTCATCGAACAGTTTGACGCCCACAGTCTCGTTACCTATTTTGAATGTACGATCAGAGGCGAATTGTTACCAAATGATCCTGACCGAGAAGTCGTCGACAGTCAGTGGGTGCCGATCGAACAGTTGGGGGACTATCTCCTGAATCGTGATGTGCTTGAACCGTTGCAGGATTATTTGAATAAAGCATCTAAATCTTATTATTTGTATGAACAGATGGTCTGGTAATCGGGTAAAAGAGATAGAAAAGTTAAGCGATGGAGGCGATGAGATGAAAGCTGTTCAAGTCAATGGATATGGTGGTGTCGAGCAACTCGAAGTCGTGGAACGTCCGGTCCCGACACCGCGCGCTGGGGAAGTCCTGGTCGAAGTGAAAGCATGCGGCATCAACAACACAGAAATTTGGATGCGAGAAGGCGCCTACGGAACGGATGACAAATCGGGTTGGAAACCGGAGGGCGTTCAGTTTCCCCGTGTCCCGGGTTCCGATATCAGCGGCCGGATCATTGAAGTCGGGAGCGGTGTTGATCCCTCCCGGGTTGGTCAAGATGTCGTCCTGTTTCCGTTTACTTCAAGTGGCGCCGATGGAACGGAACACATCAGTGAAGATATGTCGTTCATCGGATCGGAGTATGACGGGGGATATGCCGAGTATGTCGTCTGGCCGGCAACGCTCTGTTACGACATGCCGCTTGACGATTACGTCAAAAGTGCTGTTTTTTCCGTCAGTGGCTTGACGGCATGGCATATGAACGAACAACTCCAGTTACAGCCGGGACAAACCGTCCTCGTAACCGGAGCAAGCGGCGGTGTCGGCTCGTTGAACGTTCAAATCGCCTCGCGGGTGTTTGGAGCAACTGTGATTGCCGTCGTCGGCGACATGAAGATCGAACAGGAATTGAAGCGTCTTGGGGCGAAATACGTCGTGTCTTACCGTTCCGATCAATTGACAGAAGACATCCTAGCTGTTAACAGCGGACCAGTTGACGCCGTACTCGATGTCGTCGGGGATGCGTTATTTAAGACGGCTTTGGTGGTTCTGAAAAACGGCGGTAAATTCTGTATTTCCGGTTCTGCCGGCGGACAACAGACGAACCTCGATTTTCGGATGCTGTACCTGAAGCACTTAACATTTTACGGCTCAGTGCTTGGAACGCGTGACGAGTTCGGACGGATGCTTGAAGCGATTGCTGACGGTAAACTCGAACCGGTCATTGATCGGACGTTTCCGCTTGAGGAAGCGGCGGCAGCCCAGTCGTATTTTAAAGAGACAGGCAAACTCGGGAAAATCGTGTTGATACTGAAGGCGGATTGAAGCATATAGTTTTTTTCTGGAGTAGTCTTGGGAAGCGAATAAATTCTCGATAATTCAAAGAGGACACCGGAATTGAAATCCGGTGTCCTCTTTGAATATGAAGAGTGACGCATCCGTCATCCTTATTTTTTAGAGATAGTTACAGGAAAGAGTATTACACTGCTGATTGTGAAGTCGGAGTTTCAGATAACAACTTTGCATGAATTCCACGTTGTTTTAATGCTTGTTGGAATGAATGGTCAATCGGACGATAGCCTTTTTCGATTAAATCATTGATGTAAATTTTATTGTATAAGAAAGAAAAGACGATATTGACAATCCATCCCCCGAAACCGGCAGTCAAAAGTGTAGTGACGATACCGACAATCAATTGAATCAATCCCCATTTAATATCGCCTCGGAAAAATGCTGGAAAGAATCCAAAAAAGAATGTTGTCCATGAGAATCCTGCTTTTACTTCTTTAATTAAGCCGCTTGAATGTTGTAAAATTCCGTTCAAAGCCAATTACCTCCTATAAAATATACATATATTAGAACTTTTTAATTTTAACCTACTTATTTTTCAATTTAAACGGTTTTTTTGTAAGGTATAGTCAATGATTAAGATAGAAGAAAAAACAGTAAAATAATGAATGAATAGTCATTCATTATATGCTATACTCATATCAAATAATGGCTTTAGGGGGAAAGGGGCTTGTTTTATGGGGACATTTTTACTGATTAACTGGATCGCCTTCCTGCTTGTCGCAGGGTACGCGGGCTATTTATTCGTGACGCTTGTCAAGAGTCGGTACGAGGCGATTCGCCGGGGGAAAAAAGCGGAATGGACGCTGACGAACAAAGAACGTCTGAACGCGGTTCTCGTCAATGTCTTTGGGCAAAAGAAACTGCTGAAGGACAAGAAAAGCGGGACGATTCATGTCATGATGTTTTACGGATTTTTACTCGTTCAATTTGGAGCGATTGATTTCATCTGGAAGGGGCTCGCAGTCGGACAACGCTTCCCGCACATCCCGCTCGGTCCACTGTATCCGATTTTTACATTTTTCCAGGAAATCGTTATGCTCGTCATTCTGGTGGCGGTCGTTTGGGGATTCTACCGCCGCTATGTTGAAAAATTGGTCCGTCTAAAACGAAATTTCATGGCCGGACTGGCCTTGATTTTCATCGGTGGATTAATGATCGCGGTCCTATTTGGAAACGGATTTTTCCTCGTCTATGAAAATCATTCAACGTTCGGTGAACCGGTGGCATCGGCGATTGCGTTTTTATTCAGCTGGGTACCGCAACAAGTCGCCTTTGGATTGTTTGTCTTCTTCTGGTGGGCGCACTTACTGTTCTTACTCAGCTTCATGGTCTATATCCCGCAAGGCAAACACGCCCACCTGATTGCAGGAACAGCCAACGTCTGGCTCGGCCGGACGTCAAAAGTCGGACGCCTCGCACCGATTGATCTGTCAGTCATGGAAGAAGCAGAAGACGACGAGGCAGAATTCAGCTTTGGTGTTAACCGGATTGAAGATTTTAATCAAAAGCAACTCGTTGACTTGTATGCCTGTGTCGAATGCGGCCGCTGTACGAATATGTGTCCGGCCAGCGGAACCGGAAAAATGCTGTCACCGATGGACCTGATCGTTAAACTGCGTGATCACCTGAATATGAAGACGGCGGCGATCACCCAAAAATCTCCGTGGGCACCAGCGTTTGCCTTTGAAGGGTCACAGGGAAATCAGATTGCGTCACTTGCTGCGGCCGGACAGATGGATGTCGTTCCGGATTCGTTGATCGGTAACGTCATCACTGAAGAAGAGATTTGGGCTTGCACGACATGCCGGAATTGTGAAGACCAATGTCCGGTCATGAACGAACACGTTGATAAAATCATCGACCTCCGTCGTCACCTTGTGATGATGGAAGGGAAAATGGATCCCGAGATGCAGCGGACGATGGCGAACATCGAACGCCAGGGGAATCCATGGGGGATGAACCGGAAAGAACGCGAAAACTGGCGCAAAACGCGCGAAGAGCTGGTCGTCCCGACTGCAAAAGAAAAGAAAAAAGCCGGTGAAGAGTTCGAGTACCTCTTCTGGGTCGGCGCGATGGGCTCGTACGACAGCCGCAGTCAAAAAATCGCGATGGCGTTTGCACGGATCCTGAATGAAGCGGACATCTCGTTTGCGATTCTCGGAAATGATGAGAAAAACTCCGGTGATACACCACGCCGCATCGGGAATGAAGTTCTGTTCCAAGAACTCGCGGAAGCAAACATCAAATCGTTTGAGAAATACGATGTTAAAAAAATCGTCACGATTGATCCGCATGCGTACAATACGTTCAAAAACGAGTACCCGGACTTTGGTCTCAGCCCGGACGTCGAAGTGTATCACCATACGGAGCTGCTCGCCCGGTTGATTGATGATCAACGGATTAAACCGGTTCATGAGGTCAGTGAACGGGTCGTCTACCATGATTCGTGTTACCTCGGGCGTTACAATGACATTTATGATGCACCACGTTATATCTTAGAGAAAATTCCGGGTATCACGCTTGTCGAAACGGAACGCAACCGGGAAAAAGGAATGTGTTGTGGAGCCGGCGGTGGGATGATGTGGCAGGAAGAAAAAGTCGGCGCACGGGTCAACGTCGCACGGACCGAACAGTTGTTGACGGTGCAACCATCCGTCATCGGATCAGCTTGTCCGTACTGCCTGACGATGCTCAGCGACGGAACGAAGGCGAAAGAGGTCGACGAGCAAGTCGCGACCTATGATGTCGTCGAACTGCTCGAACGGTCAATCGTCGGAACACCAATGAAGGAAGCGGTAACAAACTAAGTTTAAAAAATAGCTTGAGCAAACGGAACGTCTCCTCTAAGAAAGAGGGGGCGTTTTTTAAAGGTGCCTAATAAGCATAACGTTGTTGTGTACGGTTTAACCGTGGTATGATAAAAGCATTATTTAATGAGAGGGAGGTGAGGATCTTTGGGAAGGCGTTGCTTAAAATCGGTCAGGTCGCGGAGGCCACCGGCTTATCAAAACGGACCATCGACTACTATACATCGCTCGGTTTATTAACAACAGAGCGGACACCAGCTGGTTATCGTTTGTATACGGAAGATGTCGTCCAGCATATTCAAAAGATTGAGTATTTAAAGACACAACGGCTTTCCCTGCAAGAGATTCTTGCTTTCTTCACCGAGCGTGAAGTCAAAACGGGTGATGCCATTTATCAAGAAGTACAGCAGCTTCAAGAAAGCGTCAACGGTCTCGAACAGCGTTTATTGCAATCGACCGACTATGAGAAACAGGAGATTCGTCTCGAACTGTCTCAACGTCTGACATTGATTGCTTCCCTGATTGCGCAGCTGTAACAACAAAATGGAGGTGACCCCTGTTTAGGGGATTTTGGATACTATATTATTTATCAATTTATTTTTAGTGGTGTTATTGATCGTGTTGACCGCGTTTTTTGTTGGATCAGAGTTTGCGGTCGTCAAGGTACGGATGTCGCGTCTGGATCAAATGATTCAGGAAGGAAATAAGAGTGCCGTCCTCGCGAAGAAGATTGCCGGGGACCTGGACTATTACTTGTCTGCCTGTCAGCTTGGCATCACGGTAACGGCACTTGGTCTTGGTGCACTCGGTGAACCGACCGTCGAAAAAATCCTGCACCCGGTGTTTGATGAATTCGGCGTCTCGGCTGCCGTCTCGACTTTGTTGTCATTCGGGATTGCCTTTGTTTCCGTGACGTTCCTACACGTCGTCATCGGAGAACTTGCTCCGAAGACGTTAGCGATTCAATATGCGGAAAAAATGACCTTATTGTTTGCCCGTCCCCTGTATATCTTCGGGAAAATCCTGTATCCGTTCATTTGGTTACTCAATGGTTCAGCCCGCTTTTTCCTTGGATTATTCGGTGTCAAACCGGCTGGTCACGAACAAGCCCACTCAGAAGATGAATTGAAAATCATCATGGCACAAAGTTTTCAAAGCGGAGAAATCAATCAGACGGAACTCGCACTGATGCAGAATGTTTTTGCATTTGACGAGCATATCGTCAAAGATTTGATGGTTCCACGGATGCGAATGGCGACGATCTCAGAACGATTGTCAAAAGACGAGCTGATGGAAATATTCATGGATAATCCGTTTACCCGTTATCCGGTCACGGAAGAAAATGATAAGGACCGGATTCTCGGTTATGTCAACGTCAAGGAGATGTTGACGGACTTCGCCAATGGAAACCATCATCCGGTCACACATTACGTGAAGGATTTACCGGTCGTCTCGGAAGTCACTTCGCTCCAGGACACGTTACGGAAGATGAAAAAGACGCGGTCACATATCGTCCTCGTCGTTGATGAGTATGGCGGAACAGCCGGCATCGTCGCGATGGAAGACTTACTCGAAGAAATCGTCGGTGAGATTCGGGACGAGTTTGATACGGATGAAGTCGAAGAAATTCAAGAGTTGCCGAACAATGAGTATTTGGTCGCGGGAACCGTTTTGCTTGAAGATCTCGAAGCCCGGTTCGGTATGACGTTTACGAACGACGAAGACGTCGATACGATCGGCGGTTGGATCCAAATGCATAACATCGACCTGCAACCGGGAGAACACATTGATACGGAAGCCTTCTCGGTCGAAGTGATCGAGATGGAGAACTATCAAATCAATCAGATCAAATTATGGTTACATCCGCTTGAACAAGCGGAATAACCGACAGCATCTTTCGTCCTGTACGAAAGGTGCTTTTTTTTTTAGGACAAGTCATCAGTCAAAAATTGAAAATCCGACTGATTGTGTAAAGAAGACAAATCGTAGTAGGGAAACGAGGGAGGAAGCGGGAAAGAGTAAAGAGACGAGAGATTATTTTTTTTTGAGAAGGGAGACGTCCAGTGCTTGAGCAAATCCCGTTTTTACTCAGCCGTTTAGGCATGTTAGCCTTATTGGCTTTTTTATTGTCGCAATGGCGGATATCACGCCATTTGTTTCAAACGTCATCGCGCCGCAGTCATCGTTTTATTTTGCTGGGTGTGTTTGTCGTATCGGGTATTCTGATGAACTATGCCGGAATCGGTCTTTCGACGGACGAAACGATTGATCCGTTGATCGGATTAGCCGTTTCACCGGAACAGTGGGTTATCGATACGCGGTTGACGATCATCGTCACGAGCGGTCTGCTCGGTGGTCCGCTCATCGGCGGTCTGACCGGAGTACTCGTCGGATTTCACCGCTACTATCTCGGTGCATTCGGTGCGGAATCGGCCTGGATCATTGCGGTCGGAACCGGATTGTTGAGTGGACTGTACAGCCGCCAGTGGCGCAGGAAAGACGGTTATTCCTTGCTCCAACCGATTGGTATCGTCTTAACTGCTGTCATCCTCGACATTGGTGTAGCATTGATGTTGGCGCCGGACCAAGCCCTTGTACTGGAATTGACACGTCAAGCCGTCTTTCCGATGTTGTTTACGAATGCAGTCGGAATCAGTGTCTTCATTGCGATCTTACGGACGCAGTTGAAAATTGAGAATGAATTGTTCGTTCGCGAATCCGCACGTTCCTATCGTTTATTGGATGCGATTCGTCCGTTGCGTAAAAGTGGCATGACGGTTGATGTCGCCCGGAAAATCGGATCGACAATCTTGGAAGAAACGAAAATCAACCGTGTCGTTTTACTTGGACCGGATGGGATTTTGGCCGATGTCCGGACGGGACACGATACAGCGGATTTATTCCAGCATCAGACGATTTTGGAATGGGTGGAGACGGCTGCCGTTTACCGGTCGGAAGATGAGCTGACGCGTCAAATCATCTCGTTTCATCCTTTACAGGTCGAGGGGAAGAAAGCTGGCATTGTCTGTTGGTTTCCGGTCCATCTGTTCGATGATACGATGGAGCGAACGATGGAACAGTTGGTGGATCTTTTGGCACGCGAACTTGTCGTTCACCAAGAGGAACAACTGAATCAATTTCCGAACACCAGTATTAAACCGATCCTGAGTCCGAACTACCTCCTCGGGATCGTCGATGAAATCCATCAGACGGCTGATCCGGATACCCCGGTCAAACAACAGCTCGGAGCTTTGCGACAACTGCTTACGACAGCACGACGACTCGACATGTATCCCTTACGTGAAGAATTACTGACCTTAAAATCTTACTTGTCGCTGGAAGGAATCCGCCGGCATCATCCATTGACACCGGCTGCGGTCACGATTGATTTAGATATCGAAACGGCCGTTGAAGAACATTTTGTCTTTCCGTTGCTCGTGACACAGCTTGTCGATAATGCGTTACGCCATGCCTTTCCCCAAAGCGGTCCGTATCACCGGATTGATGTCCGGGCATTTCAGGAAGAGACACACTGGGTGCTTGAAGTGTCGGACAACGGAGTCGGCATACCGGCCGAATTCTTAAAACGCTGGGAGCAGGATAAAAAGACGCAAACGAGTAATTTGTTTTTATTACGACGTGCTCTTCACCGGCGATACGGTGAGCAGGCGGGGTGTACGATTTATTCCCGACCGGGTGGAACACGCCTGAAACTGACGTTGCCCCTTACGACCGATCAGATGTAACAATCGTTCGATTCGGATTACCGGAATCGAACGATTGTTTTTTTTTAGCCAATCCTGGGTAAAAATGAAAGCAAGAGTAGATCGATACAGGAGGATAAGCGCATGATTACAACAAAAGAAGTCGGTTTTTCCGGCGAGCAGCCGATCATCGCTTTTACATTGATGAATCGTAACGGACACAGCGTGGAATTACTCAATTTGGGCGGGAAAATCACGGCAATCCGTGTTCCGGATCAACACGGGACAATTGAGAATGTCGTCTTAGCCTTTGATGATATGGAAGAATATTTAGAAGATCCCCACCATTTAGGGGCAACAATCGGACGGGTCGGCGGGCGGATCGCCAACGGAGCGTTTGCATTAGAAGGGATGAACTATATCCTGGAGCAAAACGAAGGAGAGCATCACCTTCATGGAGGGAGCGTCAACTGGTCGAATCGTTTTTTTGATTATGAAATCGACGGTGAGCTGTTACATCTGCTCTTGACGAGTCCGGATGGAGAAAACGGCTATCCGGGTCAACTGGATGTCCGGTTGACGATTGACTGGACGGACGAAGATGTACTGATTTTGACGTATCACGCGACGACGACGGCATCGACACCATTCAGTCCGACGAATCATACGTATTTTAATTTGACAGGAAATGCGAAAACGACGATTGAGCAACATCGTCTCCGGATGGATGCACCGTTTTACGTACCGCTAAATGAAGAGTCGGTTCCGACGGGCGAGATTTTATCCGTCAACGAGACCGTCTTTGACTTCCGCAAAGCGCGTTCTCTGTATGAAGTGACGCATGCGAGTGACGAAGCGTTGCGCCAGGCCGGCAGTGGTGTTGACCACCCGTTTTTACTGAAAGAAGGCGGAGAAATCGTCTTAGAGGAACCGGTCAGTGGCCGGATTTTACGTGTGGAAACCGATCAACCGGGTGTCGTCGTCTATACGGGAAATCATTTGGCAGGAGACTTTACAATCGCCGGGCGCCGGGCGACACCCTATCTCGGGATTTGTCTTGAGACACAAGGATTGCCGGACGCGATCAATCAACCGGATTTTCCGTCTGTCGTTTTGCGGGCAGGCGAGGTCTATGAAAAGCGGACAACCTTCCAATTTAGTCGAGTGCAGTAACGTTTTTTTGCTAACATCCGAAGCGAATGTGGTAGGATAAAGCGAGAAGAATCTAACGGAGGCATAGGAAAATGACTAAAATAGCATGGGTGACCGATAGTATGGCCTATTTCAAAAAGGAAGAAGCGGAAGCCATCGGTGTCAATGTCGTACCAATTCAAATTTTACTTGGTGAGACAGCCTACAATGAAGACACGATTACCGTCGAACGGTTATTCCGGGCGCTTGAGGCAGACAAGAAGTTAGTCGCCAAAACCTCACAACCGATTTTCGGGGAATTCGTTGGAACGTATGAACGCTTGAAAGAAGAAGGATACGACTGTGCGATTGCGGTTCACTGTACGAACGGTCTGTCGAGTACAGTCCAAAGTTCCGCTTCAGCAGCGGAAGCAGCGAGCTTCCCGGTCCATATCATCGATTCCCATACGGCGTTTGAGAACCAGCAGGAATTCATCCGGATCGGAATGGCGCTTGAAGCAGAAGGCAAGTCAGTCGAGGAAATTACGGCTGCCTTGCATGCATTGGCAAAGAAGACACATTTTTATATGATCGTCGGGAACATGGAGACGATGCGCCGGGGTGGACGTGTCTCGTCCGGTGATTTGTTCCTTGCTAACCTGCTCAGCATCAAACCAATCATCACGACGGATGAAGCGGGAAAAATCGTCCCGTTTAAAAAAGCGCGGTCGCTGAAAAAGGCGTACATCGAAATCATCAAACAGGTCGAAGAAGCGATGCGTCAGCATACGTTTTATAAAAACCGGATTTATGTCGCGACGACGATGGCACCAGAGATGGCAGCCGATTTACGGACACAAGTCGCAGCAAAATTCCCGGAACTGACGGTGCTCGACGGCACGTTCGGTCCGGCAATCGGAACACACGCCGGAGCAGAAACAGTCGGCTTGTTCTGGCTGAATGACTAAAAAACAATGAAAAACCAGAATCGATTCCTTGAGACAGGGAACAGATTCTGGTTTTTTTCTTGTATTTCAGGCAAGAATAATTCCTAAAAAAGCGGCACCAATTCCGCAGAGGTAACTGAGTCCGAGATACAAAACCAGTGTCTTTCGATTTTGATTCTGGATGAGCTGTAACGTTTCCAGCTTAAAGGTCGAAAACGTCGTAAATGAGCCGAGAAATCCTGTCCCGAGCAACAACGTCCAGGTCGAATCGAGGTGGGAGCCGATGACAAGACCGAGTAAAAACGAACCGAGCACATTGATGATGAAGGTCGCCAGCGGAAAATCCTTTTTCCAAACCGTTTTGGTCCATTGGCTTAAGGCGAAGCGGCTGATTGCCCCAAAAAAGGCACCGGTCGCAAGCGCGAGGAAATTCATGAGACCTCCTCCTTTTGAAAGCGGCGTAACCGGCGTGTTCCAAGTAGATAACCAACGTAAGACAACAATAAGCCCCCAAACAAACTGAGACTGATATAGGCGAACGCATAACTATAGACACCAGCCCGCAACAATTCAACCGATTCGACACTGAACGTCGAGAAGGTCGTGAAGGAACCGACAAAACCGGTTCCGAGTGCCGTCATTGCATACTGATGCAGTAAGGTCGTCTTAAATAAAAAATGTGTCGCGTAACCTAATACGAAGCAACCGATTAAATTGATGGTTAACGTCGTCCACGGGAACGCACCCACCACCACATTTCCGATGAGAAGACCAAGACCATACCGGGCAGAGGCGCCGAGTATGCCGGCGAGCCCGACTAATAGATAGAGCATAAGGAGCCCCCTTCCACTCATTTTTGTATTCAACATACGCTTTTCAGAAATCATGCGTCAAGTCATGAAAATTTTCATAGAGACTAAACGTCATCTTAAAATTGGACGATAAGAAAAGTGTACGAATCTAATAGAAGGAGTTTTGCAGATGGTCTCACCGCTTGAACGATTGAGTACAAAAATACTCTCTCGTCTGATTCCTGTATTGATCACAGTTGCCCATCCCTTGATTTTTATTTTTGCCCAAATCGGCTATGTCCCGATGAGCGTCTTTTACCAATTTTTAGCCGGTGGACTGTTATTAACAATCGCGTTGCTTGCCGGAAATCAGTTTTTTGGTGAAAAGCCAAGTGGGAAATACATTCAAATCGTCTTGACGTACCTTGTCCTGGCACTGGTGCTTATCACCTTACCGTCCCAAAGCATCTGGACGATTGCCTATCTCTATCTGACGATCTCGATTGTCTATCTCATCCCGCACCTGGTCGTGCTCGCAGGTGTCCTCGGATTGTTTGAACTGGTTCTCTTTACGCTGCTCGGAACGATCGTCTTTACGAACACGTTTGACATGATCGTCGCTTTCGTTATCTACTTGATGATCTTTTCGGCAGCGACGTTCGTCGCCGTATTTGGGCGAAACGTCATGCGGGAAGTCAAACGTCAACAAGAAAAAGCCGAACATTACGCGGAGACGTCTCAACTGACGCTTCGTCAGTCAGCGGCGACCGCGACGGATGTCACGACGTTCACGGAAGAGATGAGTGAAACGGTCGATACGGCAAAAGTCTCGTTTGAGAAAATTGATCAGGCGATGCAGATGTTGGCTGATAATTCTTCGAAAAATGCCCAATCCGTCCGACAGATCAAACGGATGAACACCGATAACGTCGAGTTGATGACGGATGTCGCGACAGCCGTCGACCGGGCACTTGTCCTCAGTTCGTCATCAAAAGTCACGGCCGAGCAAAGCCAGGCTACGATCAGCGAGGCCGGCGAGTCGTTACAGCAATTAACCGAAAGTATGGATGAATCGGTCACCGCCTTTGGACAGCTCGCCGGACGCTTCAAAGAGATCGTCAGCATCACCTCGAGCATCAATGCGATTGCGACACAAACCAATCTATTGAGCTTAAATGCCTCAATCGAAGCGGCACGTGCCGGTGAATTCGGTAAAGGGTTCACCGTCGTCGCCCAGGAAATCCGGAATTTGTCCGCGCAGACGGCAGCGGCTTCGACGGAAATCAATCAGATCATCGAACGGGTTGATCGTGATGTCATGCAGACCGGTAATTCGATTGATGCCAGCACCAATTTACTGCGGGAGCAGGAAGCGCGGATGCAACGGAGTCAAATCGCGTTGCAGACGATTGCGGCAGACTCCAATGATTCCGTGCAGGCGATCAGCGGAGCGCAACAGCAATTCGCGACGATTACAAATAGTCTCTCGAATATCGCACAGGCTACCGGACAACTCGACGCCTTCATGGATCTGTTACTGACGAGCAGTGATCAACTGTCCGGTCTGACGCGGTCGCAAGTCGAACAAATTGGTGATTTACAGCAAGCGATTCATACACTAAACGAGACCGCATTAACCCTTCAACAGACGGCCCATGCCTGACACCTGTGTACCGATTCTTAAGAGTCGGTGCACTTTTTTCGTTTGTCGCAAGTGGTGAACGGGAACAACTAAGAGGTACAACAATCAGAGGAGGAAATCACATGAAAGCAGCCTATATTGAACAGTACGGTGGATCGGAACAATTTAAAGTGGGGGAACTGGACCGTCCGATCGTCGGAGCAGATGACGTCTTGATTGCGGTGCATGCAGCAAGTGTTAATCCCGTTGATTGGAAGTTGCGTGAAGGATACTTAAAGGAAATGCTCAGTTACGATATGCCGCTCGTCATTGGTTGGGATGTCTCCGGTGTCATCGAAGAAGTCGGAGAGAACGTGACAGACTTGAAGGTCGGTGATGAAGTGTTCAGCCGTCCGGATATTGCCCGTCAAGGGACTTATGCGGAATATGTCGCCGTCGACGCCCATCTTGTCGTCAAGAAACCGGAAGCGCTGACGTTTGAGGAGGCAGCATCACTGCCGCTCGTCGCCCACACGGCATGGCAGGTCATGTTTGAAGTGATGGACGCGAAAGCAGGGGATAAAATCTTTATCGGTGCCGGTTCAGGCGGTGTCGGAACAGTCGCGATTCAACTCGCGAAAGCGCACGGGCTGCATGTCATCACCTCGACGAGCACAAAAAACGTCGACTGGGTCAAAGCGCTCGGAGCAGACGAAGTCATCGATTACAAACAGGAAGATCCGGCAGATCGTGTCCGTGATCTTGATTTTGTGTTTGATACGATGGGCGGCGACGGACAAGCAAAGCTGTACCAGATGCTTAAACCAAACGGAATGCTCGTCTCGATTTCAACACCACCGGACGAAGATCAGGCGAAGGAAGCACAGGCACGCGTCGCCTATGTCTTCATGCAACCGACAGGCGAGCGGCTGCAACATATCGCTCAAGCAGTGGAACGGGGAGAGTTGAAACCGGTTGTCGATCGGATTTTTGATTTAGATCAAATTAAAGAAGCGCATGATTACGGAGAAGAAGGTCATGCGAAAGGGAAAATCGTCATTAAAGTGAAGTGAGCAAGAAAACAGAACGCGCTCTCAAATAGACGAAAGTCAATAGCTTACGTAATCTATGAGATACACAGGCAAGACTTCGCTTTCCTCGGGCGAAACGTGAGCCTCCTCGTCGCATGCGCGACTTGCGGGGTCTCACCGGTTCCGCTTTTCCCGTAGGAGTCTTCGTTTTGCCTGCTTCTCTAACAAGCTATTGAAAATCACACAAGAAAGCCGATCCCTTTTTTTCAAAAGAAGAGGGATCGGCTTTTTGCATAAAGCTGGATTTTGATGGTCTCAATACACCTGTTCGGATGCCAACAGTCGGTCGAGTAACTGTAACGTGTCCGGTTGATTAATCAGCATCTGTTGCAAGTGCGACCGTTCTTCCTGTAAGAATTCCCGGTAGAGACGTGCCGCTTCGATATGCGTTGCCGGGACGAGGACGTTATAAATCGCTTCAAGACGTAGACGTGGAGATTCCGGTAAATAGTCAGGAACCGTTTTTAAACCGAGTTGCGCCCGGTCAGGAACATACCGGTGCAACAGGACTTTGGCAAATTTGATTAGTGCACTCCGTAACATCTCGACCGCCCATAATCCATTCCCGCGACCGGCTGCTTTTTGATACTGGAACAGAAACCAGACGGAATCAATCGCTTCATCCGCAGCTTCTTGTGTCCCGAGTGCCAAAGAAGAAGTCTCGACGTACGCATCGAGTTGTCTTTTCGGATCATACAAGACACGAATCGTATCGGAATGGTTCAACGATTCGCGCGTCACCGTAAACAGGTCGACATGCAGGAGATCATCGTACACGACAATTAGTTGCGGTGCGACAATGAAGATATCGTCTTTCCAGATGATCGGGCGATAGACGGACAGATGCGTCAGTCGACGGGTTAGAAATTTCGCCATCCGTTCTTCGGATACTAAACAGTAAAGATCGATATCCGAATAGACATCTTCTTCACCGCGTCCAAATGAACCTTTCAAAAAAATCGCTTCGACAGCCGGATCTTGCCGTAAACGTGCTACTAACTGTTCAATCGCATGAAGTTGATGCATGGGGCTCGCTCCCTTATATAGTCTATTCCGTCAGTATACGTGAAATAAGGGAGATTATTCCATTAAAAAGAGCGATTCGTTCAAAATGAATCGCTGGTACTAGAAGCAAGTGTTGGTGTCGTATCTTGAAGCATGTCTTTCTGCGCCAAATGTTCTACGTGTTTTTCGCCCCAGGCATTGATAGCGTTCAGAACAGGAATCAATGTTTTTCCGTAATCCGTCAGCGAGTATTCAACTCGCGGCGGGACCACCTGATAGATTTCGCGATGGACGATATCGTTCAGCTCGAGTTCCCGAAGCTGGGCTGTCAGCATTTTTTGCGTGATGTTCGGGAGATTCCGTTTCAGTTCACTGAATCGGAGCGTGTCATGCGTGATCAGTTCGAGCAAAATCGAGGGTTTCCATTTCCCGGTCAGAATTTCGAGTGCCGTCTCGACGCGGCAGCTTGGTGTCTCTTCCATGGCGGTTCCTCCTTCATGGTATCGTTTAGGATACTATACCACTTCTTTGTGCCTACTTCCGTTCCTGTCACTTCTGATTGATAATGAAGATACGAAGCGAACTTATGAGGAGGAAGCAAAATGAACATCAATCCAAACATTACACTCGGACCGGTCAGCTTACGGATTACCAATCTGGAACAATCGATTGCGTTTTACCGGGATGCACTAGGCTTAACGGTTTTAAGACAAGACGAACAGACGGCAACACTTGGTGCGAAGACGACACCGCTCGTCATTCTGGAGCAACACAGTACGGCAAAACAACTCCCGAAAAATTCAGTGGCGGGTCTGTATCATTTCGCGATTTTATTACCGAACCGGAAAGAACTCGGATTCGTCATTCGTAACTTGATTGCCCAAGGAATTGAACTCGGGCAAGGGGATCATCTCGTCAGCGAAGCGTTTTATTTATCAGATCCGGACGGAAACGGGATTGAGATTTATGCCGATCGTCCGCGTGATACATGGACGTATGAAGCAAATGGAGACGTCAAAATGACGACGGATCCGGTCGACTGGCAAAGTATGCTCGTCGAGGCGGGAGAGGAAGACTGGTACGGCATGCCGGCAGAGACCGTCATGGGACATGTCCATTTCCATGTGAAGTCACTTGAAGCAGCGCGGAAGTTTTATGTGGAGACACTCGGATTTGATGTCGCAGCGGATGCTTCCCGGATGCGTGCATTGTTCCTTGCTGCCGGCGGCTACCACCACCATATCGGAACGAACGTCTGGTCAGGGGTTGATGCACCGAAAACACCGGCTGATGCGGTTGGCTTAAAATACTGGACGTTAATTTATCCAGACGCGGCTTCGCGTGAAACGGCAGTCGCAGCACTCGAACAATCTCCTTACGAAGTCAACCGGCAAGAGGATGCAGTCTACGTCACGGATGATGCCGGCATTACCGCCCGTTTACTCTCTAAAGGATAATCACCATAGAAAAAAGCGATTTCGATAACGAAATCGCTTTTTTGACGTCTTTTAATTTTGACCGGATAAAGCTGATGGGGCATTGCCGTCATAACGGCTGATCAGTTCGTAAGGACGGACTTTATAAAGGGCATGCGGGAAGTAATGCGGATCCATCGCGTCAAGCGTCCGCAACTGGAAGTGTTCCCGTTTGATATACGTGTCGATGTTCTCCCGGTTCAAGTCGAAGAAACCGACTTCTGCCGTTTCCCCTTCTTGCGGACGGAGTTCTCCGCCGGTATACGTACCGCGGAAGGCGACACACAGGACGTGGCTTGAGACGTTTTGATAAATACCGGTAATGCCTTCAATCGTGACATCCGCTCCAGTTTCTTCTTTGACTTCCCGTTTAACAGCATCGAGAATCGATTCATGGTTCTCGACCTGGCCGCCCGGCATTTCATACGTGTCACCACGATGGAGATTGCGGACGAGCAGGACTTCGCCGGCTTCATTTGTAATATAAGCGGTGACACTGACGATGGCGCGTGGCGGAGCATAGACGCCGGTTGCTGTCAAAAAATCTTCCGTTGATTTAATATAAAGGTTTTTTCCGAGACGGGCGCGTTTTTTCATGGCTTCGCGGCGTAACGTACTGCCACGGACGTCCCGGTCGACTTGTTCGTAATGTTCGCGATCACGGTATTCCCAGATGGCGATGACTTCATCTTCTGCTTCATTCACCCAACGACCGACAAGGCGGGCGCCGTGGCTGATTTGTAAAGGGTAGAGATACGTGTGAAAGAACTCGGTAAATTCCTGCAGTCGTTCCGGGCGGATTGTGTAGGTCTTCCGGCGATGTAACATGGAAATTCCTCCTCTATCTTTTAAGCAGTTAGGTTCCTTGACTACCTTCTCGCATCAGGTGGCATATCCCTGCCTGTTCCTCCAATTCGACATACATTTTGCGAGAAAAGAAAAACTAAAGAAAAGAAGAGGGCTCAACTCAAGGAAATTCGGGCATACTTTAATTATAGAGAGAAAAAAAGGACGTGAGAGAATGGTGGATGTTATGGCATTGGTCCGGTTGGCAGGAGGTATCATGTTTACGCCGCTATCCGACGATGTATTGATGATGGGATATGCCGCATTACGGATCCGCGAAGGCATGCATCCGGTTTTGATTTGGTTAGCCGCATGGCCTGTCTTTTTCATTGCCTTTGCTTGGTTTTACTTATTGGCACGCTTTTTCCGTGAAATTCCACTCGTCAAACGGTTGATGAAATCGAAATTCCTGGAGCAGGCTGAATCGATTTTAGAACGCCGTGGATTATGGGCGATCGGTTTGTCCTTTTTCTTACCTGGAGTCCGCCATCCGATCCATTATGTTGCCGGATTACTCGGTTATCCGTTATCCCGTTATTTGGCGATGACATTCGTTGCGGCAGGGCTGTACACCGGATTATGGACTTTTTTAATCGTACGAATCGGGCAGACGGTCACTTGGTCGGAACTGGGAATGTGGTTAAGTGAACATCCAAGTATGGTACTTCTGATTATTGCGGCATTATTGACGATTATTATTTCCGGTGTCGTGCACGCGAAACGACGCAATCGTTTAAAAAAAGAAGAAGAATTTGTCACGGAATAATGCTGTTGAATACTGTTTACATCCAGGATTCGACAGGATTGTTCTGTACAAAACAACATCCCCTTCAGAAATGAGTTCTGAAGGGGATGTTTATTGTTTAGGTGTACATTCTTATGCGTTTTGACGTTTGCGTGCGAGGACGATTCCGGCTGCACCGAGTGCGAGACCGAAGAGTGCGATCGCACCAGTCGTACCTGCTGTATTGTTGTCGCTCATGCCGCCGTTACCTGTGTTCGGCATTGAACCTGGTGTACCGTCCATGAATTTCTCAGGTGATTGTTTGACGATCGCTTCACCGAGGTTTTCACCGACGCCGTACATGTAAGCATACGACTCACGGAATGTGTCAGCTGATCCTTTGTAGTCGCCTTCGACATACTGCATGAATGTATCTTGGACGTATGTCTCATGACCAGAGACTGCTTCTTGTGCTGCTTTTGTCGGAAGGTTTTCTTCTGTTGCTGCGCCAAGGAATGCACCAAAGTCATTTGAGAACATTTTAAGCATGTCTTGCGCGTCACCCATCAATTTCTTGTCATCGTTAATCGCTGCTGTGACGAGGTTTGCTTGCGCTTCGATGTGGTTTTTCGTCCAAACTTGCTCGAATTGATCCGCGCCCGCTTGACCGTAGACTGATTTCATAGCCGCTTTGAAGTCAGCTGTGTGCATGTCTTCTGCCCAGTTTGCTGCATCGTAGTCTTTCGCTTGGTCGACGCCGGCTGTCATGCTGATGTTGGCAAGTGCCACGTGTTCAGCTGCGAGGCTGTTGAGTGTTGACCGGAGGTCAGCGGCTTTTGTGTCCGCTTTCGTGTTGTCGAACTTCTCAGGCATCTGTGTTGTGATCGCGACGGAGAGTGCTTTTGAGATATCATACATGCGGCTGTAACCTTCACGGAACGTGTTGTACGATCCTTCGTAGTCACCAGCTGCATATTGTTGGAATGTTTTATAGACGTCCGCTTCATGGGCACGGAGAACTTCTTCCGCTGCTGCCTTCGGCAGTTTACCTTCTGTTGCTGTGTCGAGGAAGCTCGAAAGGTCCTGGACGAACCCTTCTGTTTCCGCTTTCGACGCGTTGATGCCGTCTTGATCGTCCGCTTTGACGGCTTTGACGAGATCCGTTGTGTATTTGTTGTGGTCAACGAAGATTTTTTCGAATTGTTTTGCGCCTTCGTCGCCGTACACAGAAGCGATCGCCGGTGTCATGTCGAGTGCGTTCTGTTTCAGTGCCGCTTCATAATACTGAGCATCTTTTGATCCGTCATATTGTTTTTTCATGTCCATGACGGCAAGCACGAAGTGCTCTGAGAGTAACTGATCGAGTGTTGCACGGAGGTCAGCGGCTTTTGTTTTGACCGTGACGTTCTTCGCGCTCTCCTCGTGTTTCATGTCGTCTCCGCCACCGGAAGCGAATGCTGCCGTTCCTGGTAATACGAGTGCTGCTGCCATGGCTGTTGCTGCGAATTTTTTCGTGTTTTTCATCTTGTCTCATCCTCTCAAATTTAGGTGTTTATTTTAACCAATCTGGTAATTCATTTCCTCATCGTTCTGAACAGCATACGCACCCGGTTTTGAATTGGATTTAAAAAAGATTAAAAAATATGAAAAAATTTCAAAATCATTTAACTCACTTGTAAAGAAACTAAGTGTTTTCTTATTATATGTACGAAATTATTGTGTGGAATTTAACGAAGCAACTACTTAATTAACACGCAGAGATATCACCGGATTGGCAAAAAATCGCCATAGTGTCAGCGGTCCGCAAATTGTGTAACCGCTTATACTTAATAAGCGTTCACCAGCTGGACATATTTTTCACGGATGTACGGAAAACTGAAATCACTGAAGGGGTGGGGAGAGAAAAGAACACGTAGAATAAGACAGCAGACTCGTGACAACACGTGTGCCATCATAACTCATCTTACATATTGTCATGAGAACATCTACTTAACGAAGAAGCGGGGATTGAACATGAATCAACTCGAGACGAGGGGAACAGAACAGAAAACGGAAAACCGTTCCGCATCATCATTTTACCGGACGGTTTGGCGCTGGCACTTTTATGCCGGACTGATTTTTGCACCATTTCTTGTCATGCTTGCCGTGACGGGATCGATTTACTTATTCAAACCACAAATCGAGAATGTGTTATATCAGAAGTATTATGAAGTGACACCGCAAGAAAACCGGATTTCAGCGACGGCACAAATCAATGCTGTCAAAGCAAACTATCCGGACGCAAGTATTACGAAGTACCGCCCCGGAGAAACCGATGCACGGTCGAGTGAAGTGAAGATTGCGACGGCAGAGGCCTCGTCGACGGTCTTCATCAATCCGTACACCGGAAAAATTATCGGCGAACTGGCGGATGATGACCGGATCATGAATAAAGTCGAAGAAATCCACGGCGAATTGATGGCCGGGACAATCGGAGACCGGATCGTTGAACTTGTTGCCTGTTGGGCGATTGTCTTAATCGTAACAGGATTATTTTTATGGTTCCCGCGTAAAAAAGCAGCCGGTTGGAGTGGTGTCTTGATTCCGCGTCTGCGCCAGGGGAAAAAAATCTTCCGACGTGATTTGCACGCGGTGCCGGCCTTTTGGATTACGGCCGGGATGTTATTCCTGATTTTGACGGGATTGCCGTGGTCCGGTTTTTGGGGCGCCAATTTCCAATCAGTTGCAACCAATCAAGGACTTGGTTATCCACCATCGATTTGGGGAGGAGATGCGCCGGTATCAGCCGTTCAAACGAAAGATGTGGCAGAAGTCCCGTGGGCAGCGGAGACGCTTGACGTGCCGAAATCAAACGTCGAAGGACTTGTTCCGGCATCAATCGATGACATTGTATCAATCGCCAAACAACAGGGGATGGATCCAAGCTTCGCGATCAGCATTCCGAGTGATCCGGCAGGTGTCTACACACTGTCGGCCTACCCGGCGAAAGCGGAAAATGAAGCGACGATTCATCTCGATCAATATTCTGGTGCTGTTTTAGCGGATTACCGGTTTGCTAACTATGGGCTTGTCGGTAAAATCGTTGCACTCGGTATCACGCTGCACAAAGGAACTGAATTCGGTCTGATCAATCAATTGATCAGTTTAGCCATTTGTCTTGGAATCATCTTGGTAGCGGTCAGTGGATTCTATCTATGGTTGAAACGGAAACCGGGCAAAGGGATGGGGGCACCGAAAGGACCGCCGGCGAAATCCATCAAATGGTTTATTCTCGTGCTGATTATCCTCGGTGTCCTGTTCCCGCTGGTTGGTCTGTCGTTAATTGTGGTCTGGCTGGTGGATTTCATCATCATCCGGCGAATTGCGGTTCTAAGGAGGTTTTTGAATGCGTAAGTCCATCCAAGGTCTTTTAGTAAGTGGACTGATTGTCACCAGTACCGGTCTTGCAGGATGTAGTGTTACGTCTGACGCGGCAGAACATTACGCAGTCTCAGCACCGCTGTCTGTAAAGTTTGAAATTCCGAAAGTACTGAAAGCTGATCAGGAAAAACAGTACCGATTCGGAGCAACACTGTGGCAGGATCAAAAAGCAGTTAAAGAAGCGGAATATGTCCATTTTGAAATCTGGAAAGCAGATGGAACACTTCGGTACAGTATGGAACCGGCAGATGAAACGAAACCGGGAGTTTACTCGATTGAGAAGAAATTGCCGAAGGAAGGTCTGTATTACATCAAAGTTCACGCCAGCAGTAACGGGGCGATGATTATGCCGACCAGACAGTTTATTGTCGGCGAACTGTCCGCCAACGACTTAAAAATCTTGCAAGGCGGTGCGAAACCGGCTGGTGGAAGCAGCGGGCATCATCATTAAAAAAATAGAACAGTCAAACAGGGTAATGGATTTGAATCCATCATCCTGTTTTTTTTAATGGAAATCTGAAGTTAAAAGTATTTGTTTTTCGAATAAAAATATTTCGAATAAAAAAATTAAAAACATAAAACTATTTGTGAACTCCTTACGTTATCTGTGTGTAGTTTAAAAAAACAAAGGGGTGTTCATAAGATGAAGATGAAAAAGTCGTATCTCGCCGTCCCACTCAGTGCCGCATTATTGATTCCGGCAGCAGGCGTCAGTGCCCATGGTCATGAAGATCATAGCAAGATGTCCCACAGTTCAGGCAAAGTATCTCTAGATTTCTCGTCTCCCGCATCGGATTTGCGAGCGACGCTCGATCAGCTTCTATCTGAACATGCGTACTAGAATCGCCGGATTTGAACACGCTTGGAGCAGTCAAGCCGATTCTTTGGTCGAACCGTGTCCTGCTCTTATCGGGTTGCGTCAGTATCGGACTGTTGCTGTTGACCTATCAAAAACGCCTGCCGTTCCTGCTCGGCAGTCTGTTCTGTCTCCTTGGTGTCAGCCTGCTCTACATCGGACTCGTGTATACGTTCTAAAACAGCCACCTTCTCAACGATCGGAGAATGGTGGCTGTGTTCTGTCATTTTGTTGTAGGGGCACACCCTGTCGCTTTGGCAAGCAGCTTCGAGTAAGCCCGGGCACCTTTGATGTTCAAGTGGACACCGTCCTGTTCGAAGTACGACGGATGTTTGACGGCAACGGCATGCCAATCAATGAGCGTCACCCGTTTGCGTTCAGCGGCTTGCTTCAGCATTGTGTTGACCTCTCGTTCCCACGGACGCGGCACCCGTGTCGTCACCAGATACACCTGATCGGCATTGGCGAACCGGTCGAGTAATTCCTCTAACTGTTCGGGACGGAAACTGCCGTTTGTCCCGAGGTGCAGGATGACTTGATGGTCGGTGTGATTGTACGCCGCATACTTCGTGCTGAGCGGAATGGCTTCCCGGAGCTGACGTCCGAGCTTGGCGTCAATCGTCACTTGCTGAAGCTTACTGCCAAGGTAATCTTCCACTCCGAGCAACACCGAGTCGCCGATCGCGAGCGTCGGGCGGCACATCGACCGTGTACGTTTCTCCGGCACCGGGTTCGTCGGTTTTTTGACAAGTACCGGTTTGGAATGCGGCGCCGCGACTGTCGGAATCGATTGTTGAGCCGGTTCGTCCGACACGGCAAGAATCGATAAATTCCCGATGAAGCTGAGGAGAAGCAGACTGGCAAGGGAAACAGAGACCCACTTCGTCCGGGAAAACTGCCGGAAGGTCCGCGGGTGAATCTGAAATTGCCGGATGTATCCAAGCAGACCAAGCCGGCGGACCGGACGTTCGACGAACTGATAGGACAGTTCGGTCACGATGACCAGGATGACGAGAATCCCGAGATTCCGGAGCCAGGAAAATGTTCCGGTTTGTTCAATGGGCGTCATCAAGGTGATCAGCGGGAAATGCCATAAATACAGACCGTATGACCGTTTACCGATGGCGATCAGCCACTGGGCTGCGAATAACCGGCTCCAAAAAGACGCCGGATGAGCAACAACGGCGATCAGTAACGCCGCAAGAACAGCGACGAATACAAATCCGCCATAATACAGAAAACGACCGTACTCACTTGTCACGAGCATCAGCACAACAAGCACCGGGACAATCACGGCACCGGTCACGTTCAATAACCGGACACCCCGTGACGGAATCTCTTTCTTAAACCGTTCCGGTCGCCAAGCAAAGGCAAGCAGACTGCCGATCAACAAGGCAAACAACCGGGTATCGGTTCCGTAATAGACACGGCTTGGATCCATTCCCGGTGTAAACAAAATCGCCATCAGGAGTGCGGACAGCAGGGCAAGCAGTGCGATTCCCCGGAGCAACAGCCGTTTTGATGCGAGCCCAAAACTGAGCACAATCGGAAATATCAAGTAAAACTGTTCCTCGATCGCAAGCGACCATAGGTTTTGAATCGGTGACGGTTTGCCGAACGATTCGAAATAAGAGACGTCATGGACGATATACCACCAGTTCGTCATGTAGACGAGGGCAGCCATGATGTCCTGGCGAAGCATATGTAACAAGTCCCGCTCAAACACTGTGACATAACTGAGGACAAGAACGAGCAGGACGAACAGCGGCGGGAATAACCGGCGGAACCGGTGCACCCAAAACCGTTTTAAATCGATGCGACCGGTCTGTTGCCACTCACTGAGCAACAAGCCGGTAATCAAGTAACCCGACAGGACAAAAAACACATCCACGCCGAGAAACCCGCCGGTCAGCATCGGTACTGACAGATGGTACAAAATAACAGCGATGACAGCGAACGCACGCAGACCATCGAGTCCGGGCATATATGTGGTCGAACGGTTGAATGATTTCATAAGTAAGGAGCTCCTCCATGGCTGTGCCTAAAGAATGATATTCTCTAGTATATCGAATTCCATTTCAGAAGGAGTGTCGAACCAGTAACAACCAAAAAAAGATGAACTCAAATTTTTGTGAGTTCATCCTGTACCGTCATCCCTCTTTATAAGCATCCGGCAAGACAACCGAGACGATAAACCGGTTTTGTTCCGACGTTAGTTGCATCGTCCCGTTGTGCCGGGCAACGATTTGTTCGATGATCGACAGACCAATGCCGGATCCACCATTGGACCGTGACATGTCGGACGTGACGAAAGGGGTTGCCAGTTCCGTGAGTTGATGAGGCGTTAAGGTCTCCGGAATGGCATTGGAGCAACGGAAGGTCAAGTGACCGCTTTCTTGGAGCACTTCGAACGACAAATCACCTGTTCCGTGAAGTGTCGCATTACGTACAAGATTTTCGATCAAGCGCCGCAACAGGTTCGGGGCAGCTTGAACGCTCAAATGAGCCGGTCCTGCGTACCGATAAGTCGTTTCCGGGTGACGCGCGCGCAATAGGGCTTGGGTAATCGCCCCGTCACCGGCGCCGACTTCGATGATGACGTCCGGATGATCGGCGACTGCCCGCTGTGCCATCATTTGTGCTAAACGGGGACTGCTTGGGGCAATCGCGCCAATCGTTTTGGGTGATTGGATGGCTTCCTTTAAAAAATCAAACATATGAAACCTACTTTCTTCTTGAGTATATCACCGATGATACAGGTCATATCTTTCACAAACAGGAGAGAATTCTTAAGTTTGTCTTAAGAAAACATCCGTGCCTGATTTTCGGCGACATGACTAACGGCAAACTCGGTATACTGAGGAAAAGAAGGGGAGGGACACATGATGAATACCTTACCGGAAACGGATTATTATGAAGCGCTCGTCCGTCGTGATGGTTCGTACGAGGGGACATTTTTTGTCGGGGTCAAGACGACGGGGATTTTTTGCCGGCCGACCTGTCCGGCACGGAAACCGAAGCAGGAGAATTGTGAGTTTTTTGAGACGGCGAAAGAGGCGTTACTGGCTTCGTACCGGCCGTGTTTACGCTGTAAACCGCTCGCTTACCCGGGGGACAGTGAGGTCATCACCCGCTTGATTGCAGCGGTCGAAGCAAATCCCGAAAAACGCTTCAAAGACGCCGACTTTCGTGAACTGGGACTCGATGCCTCGACCGCACGACGGCAGTTCAAAAAAAGATTCGGGATGACGTTCGTCGAATATGCTCGGTCACGCCGGATGGGACTGGCGATGAAGGAAATCCGGAAGGGGCAACCGGTCATCGAGGTCCAACTGGCAAGCGGTTATGAATCGAGCAGCGGTTTCCGCGATGCCTTTGCCCGCATTTTGGGCGAGACACCGAAACGTTGGAGTGGAGCCTATCTGCAGGCGAAGTGGCTCGATACGCCGCTCGGACCGATGCTGGCGATTGCCGATGAAGGAGGACTGCACTTACTCGAGTTCGTCGATCGACGCGGACTGGAACGGGAAGTGGAACGGTTGCGGCTGACAGCCCGGGCTGTGATCATTCCCGGTGACGCCCCGGTGTTTGAACAGGTGACGGTTCAACTGGAAGAATACTTTGCCGGAACGCGCGACCGATTTGATCTTCCGCTCGTTCTCTACGGGACGCCGTTTCAACGGCAGGTCTGGGAGCAATTGTGTTTAATTCCGGCGGGCGAGACAATTTCGTATCAGGAACTGGCCGTCCGTGTCGGAAATCCGGCAGCCGTCCGCGCCGTCGCCCGGGCGAACGGTGCCAATCAACTGGCGATTCTGATTCCCTGTCACCGGGTCATCCGGCTGGCCGGAGATCTTGGCGGTTACGCCGGCGGCTTGGCGCGAAAAGCTGCGTTACTCAAACTAGAACGGACGAAGAGAGGATTGAATCATAGATGAGTTTGATTAAAGATGTCTTTACGGACGAGTGGCTCGACCGGTTGGGCAAGGCGTTAAACGCTACCGATTTTAGAAAAACGGTGCAACAGGAGGACTGGGAGGAACTGGCGTTTAAACAACGGGTCCGTCGGATTGCGACCCGACTGGAGCATCATCTACCGGCTGAATTTGAACAGGCGGCGACCCGGCTCGAGACGATTGCTCCGGACTTTCCGGGATTACCCGGAATTGTGTTTCCGGATTATATTGAAATCCAGGCGGAAGAAGGCGACTGGGACCGGGCTATGTTGGCGCTCGAACGATTAACACCGCATTCGACATCGGAATTTGCCGTCCGTCGGTTTTTGCTCGATGATCAGGACCGGTTTTTAGAGGGGGCGACGCGATGGAGTCAGTCGAGTGACGAACATGTCCGACGTTTAGCGTCGGAAGGAACCCGTCCGCGTTTGCCGTGGGGACAGATGATTCCCTCACTGATTGCCGATCCGCGACCGGTCCTGCCGATTCTCGATTCATTGCTTGAAGACGACGCCTTATACGTCCGAAAAAGTGTTGCCAATCACTTGAATGATATCGCAAAGACCCATCCGGAACTCGTCATTGAACGATTGGAGCGGCTCGGAACGCATTCGCATACGGACTGGATTTTACGGCATGCCTCACGAACTCTGTTGAAACAAGGCCACCGGGATGTCTTAAAAGCCTTTGGTCTCGTTACGCGGGGAACCGTGACCGTCGACGAACTGACGGTCACACCGACACTGGCAATTGGCGGAGAACTGGCTTTTTCCTTTCACGTGACGACAACCGAACCGCAAGTCCTACGGATTGAATATGCGATCGACTACGTCAAAAAACGGGGGACGAGTCAAAAAGTCTTTCGGATCAGTGAGCGGCAGGTAACGGGACGGGAGACGTTTGCGAAGCGGCAGTCGTTCCGGAATTTGACGACACGGGTCCATTATCCGGGAACACATCAAGTGACGATTTTAATTAACGGAGAAGCCTATGCGACGACGGAGTTTGATGTCACGAAGGAGGAAACAACATGAAAGGTCGCCATCCGGACTTTACGACATCCCGGTTATCGATTACAGCTACGGATACTGCCAACGGATGTATCTGGGTACTGAAGAAAAGAGAGAACGAACAGGTCGCTCTGATTCAATTAACCGGTCAGCAGCTCAGCTCTGACGCAATTGATCCGTCCGACCGTGACGGCTATATCCAAGAAGCCTTGACCGTCATCCTTTCGTATCTCGCGCGGACGTTGCTGTTGCCATTCGTGACAGGAGAGGGCGGAGAAGCAGAGATTTGGCTTGAAAATGGATTTTATAAGGACGGTCCGGTTTTTCGTCGTGACTTGACGCATTGAAGTGGTGAAAATCATTAAACAAAGAGAGCCCAGAATCGTTTTTCCACCACTCGCTTTTCTCAGGCGGAACGCAAGCCGCGGTCGTCCTCGGACGACCGGGTCTCGCCTGTTCCTGACGGAAGCGCGCTTCCTTTTCCTGTAGAAGTCGAGTGGAGTCGACGATTTTTTTGAATCGATCAAAATAAAACCGTCTCTTCAGAAAATAAGCTTCTGAACAGACGGTTTTTCGTGTGCAGTATTAAGGCTCTGAAATGCCGTTTGCGAGTAATAACATAAAGGTGATGACCGATAGTGACAGCAAAAAGGCGGTGTTCGCCAACATACTGAACCATTTGACGTAGTTATTTGTCGACCGGAGACCCATTACCAGCGAAACGATATAGCCGAGTCCGACCAACACGTTGAGACCGATCGGCACCCACAGGCTCAGGTTCGGAAAAAATTGTCCGCTCAGTAAGTAGGACGTCAGCATATTGAACAGAAGCAAACCAAGCGTCAAGAAAACCGGCAAGTATGTCTGCTTGGATTGATTCATCGTTCGACCAGATTCGTCGACCAATTAAAGTGTCGGCAAATCGTTTCGGCACTTTCGCCGGCCGAACGTCCCTCGGTATCAAGACGGAGATAGTTGGGATACGGAAGTTCTCCCGGAAGTGAATGCGTCCGGTAATGTTCGGCTGTTTCAAGCAGGTTGGCTTCCGACGCGGCAATGTCCCGTTTCGTAAACTTATGTAGTAAGCGGTTTTCCGTCTGATTCCGGGCAAGACGGGTCGACAAGGCAGCTTCGAGTTCAACGATGAACACTTCGGCACCAGCTTCTTCAAATAGTTGAACGGTCTCTTCGATGAATTCGATCCCTCCGCCTTCGACGCCGAACAGGCACAAAAACGTAAAGATCACCCCTTCGAGGTCACTGACGGCCATCTCTTTAAACATCTCCCGCCGGATCAAGTCCTTCAGTTTATGGTGCGCCGGTTTCGTAAAGTCAAAGTACGGATGCAGCAGGTCAATCGTCTGGTGGTTATGGAATAATTTCATTCCTGTTTTTTGCTCGAGTTCCTGACCAATCGTCATTTTGCCGACGGCTTGCGGACCAAGTAACATGACAAACTTCATCCCTGACACCTCTTCCTTTTTTTGTTAATACTAGCATAGAAAAACAGAGTGTTCATATTAGAACGTTTGTTCGTAAAATGATATAATGACAGTAAGAAATGCTGCTGTTTTTTTTCGACCGAATGGAGGTCATTTATCATATGGAACACTGGAAGATGATAGAAGGATATGAAGGCATGTATCAGGTCTCGACAGCAGGGAACGTCCGCTCGCTCGACCGGATCATCGAGACGAGCCGGGGGGTTAAACAACGACGGAAAGGCGTCGTCTTACGGCCGCGGATCAATCAGGAAGGTTACCGGAAAGTCACGTTATACCAGCAAGGACGGGGCGAACGGTATTATGTCGGAGAACTTGTCGTAAAAACATTTATTGATGGTGAGGCAGTGCAGGAGCGGATTATCCGGGCAGACGGCAATCGACTGAACGACCAGGTTGACAATCTGACGGTCAAACCGACCGTGAGTCAAGCGTACGCGTCACTGCTCGACGAATTCGAATCATTGCTCAGTCAACACATCGAATTATCTCCCCGGCAGATTCGGGCTATCCGCTACCGTTACCAAACAGGACAGTCAATCCGACGCTTGGCACTGACGTATCAGGTGACGGAAAATCGGATCCGCAATATTATCGACAAAAAGGAAGCGCAGTATGTCATCTGAATCCGAAACAAACATCAAAAAAGGCGGACCCGAATCAATCGAGTCTGCCTTCTACTTTATAAGAAATTAGCTTGCGACAGGCAGATAAGCCGAGACGAAACTCGTCGTCATTTGCATGAACTGAAGAGTTTCTTCTTTTGGTTCGGACGTAACATAAATAATCAGGGCAGCGGCGACGGCGACAAAAATGATGATGACGAGAATGACGAAAAATGGCATCTTGCTTTTCTTTTTTTCCTCTTTCATATCCATGATGCGATTACCCCCTTATGAAGTAGAAACAGTCTCTTTGAAGTGATTCCCTGATGCAAAAAATGGAAACCTGTCAGAGTGCTTGAAACAGGTAAGAAACCGTCCGATAAAGAACTATAACGTGTAGGGAATTAGTTTTACATTAAGGGGCGTGCAGCATGTTGAGTCAGTTTAATCAGTTTCTGTTAAATTTTTCGTTATTGATCACATCACTGTTATTTGCCTTTTTACCACTCCGCCACGTCAAACTCATTTCACCGGCGTCACCGGTCAAGCTTCGTATCCTGATCGGATTCATTGCCGGATTTATCAGTGTATTACTTGTCCTGAACAGTATTACGTATGACGGGGCAAAAATTGATTTACGGCTCGTCGCGCTTGTCACGGCATATTATTATGGCGGCTGGGTCAGTGGCGGGATTACGACACTCTCCATTCTCGGTGCCCGGTTTGCGGTTACACCGCCTGGGGCTTACGAAGGGTTGATCCTGACCGGCTTGATTTGTATCGCGTTACTCATCACGGCAAGTATTTACCGCCGCTTTGCGTCGCATACATTGAAAGATTATTTAGTCCTGATCGGGATCGGAATTGGCTACAGTTTACCCGCCCTTTATCTATTGACGGAGACGTTTAACCGATTTCTTGAAATTGCCTTGGTTTATATCATTTTCATTTTACTGGGCGGTTACGTCACGTACAGTTTCCTGCAGGAATTACGCAAACACTTCCAATTCGTCCAAACCCAGCAGGAGCTTGCTTTGACGGACGGTCTGACGAATCTCGCCAACCGGCGGAAACTCGACGAGACCCTAGCGTCTTATGACAAATATGGTTTTGCCTTTTCCGTCTTGATCGTCGATATCGACTTTTTTAAGTCGGTCAATGATACATATGGCCATGACGGGGGCGATGTCGTCTTACGTCAATTGAGCCACTTGCTCGAACACTGTTGTCCGGATCAGGCGCTCGTCGGCAGATACGGCGGGGAAGAGTTTGTCGTCCTGTTACCGGACACACCGCTTAAAGATGCCGTCCGGCTCGGCGAAACAATCCGCTTGGCCTGTGCCGATCAACATTTTGTCTTCAGTACGTATCCGGCATTCCATGTCACGTTATCGATTGGGGCGGCCTCGTCGGACCAAGGCGAGACATCATTTGAAGTCATCCAAAAGGCCGATCAGTCCCTTTATCAAGCAAAACAGACAGGACGGAATAAGGTCGTCGCATACAGTGAAGAATAATCCAATACAAACAGGCGGACTCCGGGGAGCCCGCCTGTTTTATGCTGCACGTAAAAATTATTCACCGACCATGCCGTCATGGTCATTGTCCCGCATATAGGGATAAAGCCAATGGTCATCCGTGATCGGCATGCTGAATCCGGCGTCCTTTGCTTCCTGAATTGTGACTTGTCCGTTGCCGTTCGTATCAACGGTCGAGACGTCACCCGTTGTGTCCGAAGTCAGTTCCGGATCAGCAGGGGCTGGTGCCGGTTCTTCTTTGTTTTCGGTCAGACCGAGTTCGGCATTCACTTCATCTGGGTTGACGTTATCGAAATCATCGACGATTTTATTTCCGCGCAACGTATACGTATAGTGATAATGCGACGGGATTTGTGTTGTCGTATCCGGATACGTGATGGTCGCTTCAAAGTCCGTCACCGCACCGGCCTTACGGATGGTGTTTTCCATATACGCCTGATCGCCGTGCCGGTTGAGCGTACTGTCCTGCGGGGTGATGTTATAAGCGTTTGAGACTCCGCCGAGTGAGTCGGCAATGACGTGTCCCTCGTCAAGCTGCGGACTCTCGACACCGGGAACCTTCGCTTCATCCGAATAATAACGGCCGGAAGATGTCGTCTCCTCGGCATCATTTTGTAAGGTGATTTTTTTGGCGACGACTTTAACCAGTTGTGCATGTTCGTTCGTAAAGGCCCAGTACTCGCGGTCGCCAAAACCGATGTTGACGACGACGTTCGGTTCCCGGTCACCGGACAAGTCACCGCCGTCGACTTGAATCTGTTTGTAACCGGAAAAAAGAGCTTCTTTTGCAGACGGCTTTGCCGCCGGACTGGCCGGTTTCAATGATGCTGCGCCCGTTGTCTGTTCAGAATCAGCATCCGTCGTCTTCGGCTTTTCCTGGACAGGTTTTGTCTGCTCAGGAATTTTTTTCTGTTCGCTCTGTTGTTCAACTTTCAGCTCTTGCGATACCGGTTCTTCCGCCGCGCATCCCGTTAACAGAAGGGCAGCTAACGGTAAACTGAGATATGTAAGTGTGTGTTTCATGATTCGACTCCTTTGACATGACATTCTTGTCCATTCTAGGAATCTTTCCCTTCGAATACAAGGTGATTTTGAATAATGAACCAAATTAAATATATGATAAAAGCCGTTTCGCCAAAAATGCCGGTGTTTTAGGATACTGGTTCAAAAATAAAGTACACGCCAAAAACACGCCGCAGACAGCTGACGTGTTGGAACGGGTATTCCAGTGTTGGACGTAGTTCAGGCAGTAGGACCGTTAAGACAAAAGCAGCTTCCGGAAAATGTGATGTTGTTCAAAATCAGTCAGGATATTGGGCGCGATGTTCTGACGAAACATCGCGTCATCTGCCCACAAATAATCGTCATGTTCGTCGGATAGTTGGACAGCATCGTTTGTTGCCGTACAGAAGTAAACGAGCAGGATGACTTGCCGGTCAGGATGCGTCATCAGGCTTGAGGCATAAGCAATCCGGTCGACAGTGACCGCCAGTCCCGTTTCTTCCTCGATTTCCCGTTTCAGACTGTCTTCCGGTTGCTCACCGAAATCAATTTTCCCACCTGGACATTCCCATGTTCCGCCACCGGAGTCGGCAGCGGCGCGTTGGACGATTAAGATCCGGTTGTCGTACTGCACGATGCCTTTGACAGCTGTTACGATCGTTGTCATATGTATTCCCCCTTTTGTCTGAGTAGAACAACTTCCGGACCTTCCTGTTGCATCAGCTGACCATTCTTCAGATGAATGCCGCTTCGTTCCGGTAAACCGTAGCCGAAATTACTTGCTGTCTTCATGAACGCATCGGACAAGTTTGTCTCTTCCTGCCATGTATCGTAATGGACGGAAATCACAGCGTCCGTTAACAGTCCGAGACCCTTCAGGACTAACGCTTGACCGTTTCGTTGATCGATTACCGGAATCCGACACTCGTCCGGTGTCAGTAAGGCACCGGCTGAAAACCCGGCGACCGGAACACCGTGCTGAAACCGTTCTTGAATGATGGTGCCGATCGGCGTACCGACGATGAACTGTTGATACCGTTCCGTTTCTCCGCCCGAGATGATGATCCCGGCACTTCCGGCTAATTGTTCGAGTTGTTCAGATGTCGGACGCGCAGACAATGGAAAGTGGAAAAAATCTGTTACACCATTTGCTGTTAAGGCATCTGTATAAATCGGGGCATAATCGTCCCAGTTTGAGCCGGGACGCGGTACATATAGTAAGGCAACCGGTCCTGACTGTTTGAGACAAGAGACGAATTGTCGGCAAAGCATTGGGGTGAACGGCGGACCGCCGCCAAAGAGAAACAGTTGTTGATCTCTCATGAAAAAACCTCCTCTGTTTAAAATGATTTCATCTGCAAAGCGGTCTGATACCGTTCAAAAAGTTGGGCCGTCATGAAAAAGAACAGCAGACCGAATCCGATGTGAAGTGCTGTATAGATAAGACCAAACGAAGAGATTTCATACAGCAGGACCGGTAACTTGACCGTCGTGAACGCTCCGAGGAAAAAGACGACATACCGGACGCTGGCTCCTTTTTCGAGCAGGAGGACGGCGACGGGGAAAGCGACATAGAGCGGACCGGCGGCGATGGCAGCGAGTAATAAGATATATAGATATCCTTGAGCCCCAGCATCTGGTCCCATGTATTTCAGCAGGGTGTCTTTTTTGATCCATTGATCGAGTAGACCGACCAAGACGAGGATCGGCGGTAACAGAAGCAGCATATCAAGCAGACTCTTCAAACTGAGCCGGGCGGCATGCTGACCGCGTACGGGATCAATCAGCAGAAGTCCGAGTAAGAGAACGGCCATCGTAAGGAAGAAGCGATATGGTTTGAGTCGTTTCATCCAAGCACCTCCATGACGAGTAACGAAAAGAACAGGCACATCATAAGGGCGGACAGATTGCGCGCATAAGCAAACCGTTTGCCGAACAGGCGGCTCTCGAGCGGAATCGTCATGATTCCGACAGCCATCAGTGAAGCCATTAAAGCCGAGACTTGCGCCAGTCCGGCACCGTTTTCAAGTAAGGTCGCGCCGAGCGGAAAGACGACAAAGCTCGGAATCAGAGCAATCACTCCGATGACGAGCGACAGTATGATACCAAGAAATCCGGCATCCTGTCCGAGTAAGGCCGAGATTTGAGCAGGCGACAGAATCGATAACGACAAACCGACGAACAACAGGATGGCCAGGAGGTCCGGCAACAGGTTCGTAAAGATTTTCCAGGCTTTCGCAAACGCCGCCTGTGTCTTTTGTTTGTCCTTGTAGAAGGAGAAACTGGACAGAAGAAGCACCAGTCCATAGAGCACGATGCTGTTACCCATCGGATTTCACCTGTTTTGCATAATGCGTCTGGAAATACAGCAGATTTTGGAGTTTTTGTTCGATGTCCTCATGAAAGCGATCGAGCTGTGCCCGACCGGACGATGTTATCTGATACATTTTCACCATCTTGTTTCGAGGAGACGTCGTGAGGATAGAGGTGACAAAACCTTCTTCTTCAAGTTTTTTGAGTGTCCGGTAGAGAATCGCACTGTCGATTGGATTAAACGGCAATTCCTGCTCGCAGCGTTGGAGCAGATCCCCGCCATAGGTGGGACCTTTCGCAAGGAATAAGAGTAAAAAAGCGCCTGTGTGGCGACCGGTATGTTTCAATGTAAATCCCTCCTGATCGGTTATATTTATAACTGTTATTAACACTTAACTGTCGTTAACAGTATAGGGTTAGAAAGATGGAAATGCAACTGCCGATTGGAAATCAATCCATTAGCAGCACCTAATCATTTTTTGAGATAGGTAGAAAACGGAAAATGAATTATACTGGAAATAACAGGAGTGAACGAGGAAGGACAGATGACAATGAGCGACAATCACATCCATCAATTCCGCTACCGGGAGTCCGGTATGGGAGAAGAACAACTATTTACGTGGACGGTTGCGACCCGGGAATTGCAGCTAGAAGAGGGGACGGGAGAAGAAACGATTGTTCTCTTGTCAGGACGGCAACAGCAGGAACTGACACGTCGTTTAGAGAAAGCCGGGGTCATCGACTGGCAACCGGAATACACGACGGAATGGCTGATTCTCGATGGGACCTATTGGGAAATCAGTTGGAGCGGATCAGAGGGAAACGGAGCGTCTCAGGGCAATAACGCCTATCCGGAACACTGGGAACTGCTTCGGGATTGGCTGTACCGTCAGTTTGAAAAGGAGGAGTTTAGATGAAGAAGTGGTGGATCGGGTTAGCTGTCTTAGGCGGCTATTGTATTCCATTCGTCTACCTGGCATTGCTCGAAGACTTCAGGACAGGGACATTACTTGGTTATCTACTGTTACTTGTCGGATTCACGGTTCTTGCTTTTATCGGTCAGCGGTGGGGTCATCTGCTGTTTGTGGTTGCCGGTAATATCGTGTCTTATTTCATATCGATATACTTTGCAGGTCGGATGGATACTTTCGGATGGGACGGTTATTTCAAACCGTTGACGGCGGAACAACTGATTCTGCTCGTCAGTCTCTTGATGCTTATTCCACAGTTGATTGCGATAGTGGTAGCGATGTCACTGGAGGCGAAAAAGCGGATAAAGAAAATAACAAAGTAATAAAAAACACGCCACCAAACGTGACGTGTTCCAAAGTATTAGACTAATCCTAAAATCTCAACTTCAACCAAAGCACCTTTCGGCAACTCTTTGACGGCGATACAAGATCGTGCCGGGAAATGGTTGTGCGGAGCAAAGTAATCGGAGTAGATATCATTAAATGCAGCGAAATGATCCATGCTCGTTAAGTAACACGTCGTTTTGACGACACGATTCGGTGTCAGACCGGCTTCTTTTAAGATGGCATCGACATTTTTCATGACCTGCTCCGTCTGCTCCGTAATGCCACCGGCGACCATTTCACCCGTCGCAGGATTGATCGGGATTTGACCGGATGCATATAACGTACCGTTTGCGATGAAGCCTTGCGAATAAGGACCGATTGCAGCGGGTGCGTTAGTTGTTTCGATTTTCTGGAATGAACTCATGAAAACTCCTCCTCTAATTTAAAATAAATCGTATGTAGAACGTGCTATCTGCCTTGAACTATAGGATAATTTTTACAACATCATCACCATACTTACAAGGAGTGAATCCAATGCCTCTTTATCATAAATTAGTCCGGGATCAGATTCCAACTATCATTGCTCGGAACGGAAAAAAAGCAACATTCCGGACCCTTAACGAGGAAGAGTTCCTCGTCGAAGCGAAACGGAAATTGCATGAAGAAGTAGCCGAATATGAAGAAGCAACGACGACTGAAGAAGCAGTTGAAGAACTTGCTGATTTATTGGAACTAATTCACGTGCTGGCTCGGACGCATGGAACAACACCGGAACAACTTGAAGCAATCCGGCTTAAGAAAAACGATAAGCGCGGTGGCTTTGATGACAAGTTGTACTTGATTGAGGTCGAAGATTGATTCCGGCCGCAAAACTGACGACACACGATTTGTATGCGTCGTTGGTCGATGCCATTGACCAAGCGGATGAAGTCTATATCGTCGCTGCCTTCGCGCAACGTTCTGGTGTCGAACTGTTGTTACCGGCGTTACGTCACGCCGTCGAACGGGGCGCTGATGTTCATTTTTTGATTGGTGACTACTTACATATTACGGACCCGGAGGCGTTGGCAGAATTATTGAAACTGGACGGTCTGTCGATCCGGTTTTATCGCTCCGGCGGACGGGCGTTTCATCCGAAAGCCTATCTGTTCCGCAACGCAGAGACCGGTCTGTCGATTGTCGGCTCATCGAATATCTCAAAAAGCGCTTTTCGGACCGGTGTTGAGTGGAATCTCCATTTGCCGCAAGCCGTGGCACCGCATATCTTGGATGAGGCGATTGAGGCATTCATGGATCTTTATTTAAGTGAAGCAGCCCAAGACCTGAATCCGATTGTCCTCGAAGCGTACCGGCAAGAACATGACGCACGGCAATATGTTGCGGAACCGGAAGTTGATTATGCGGAGCAACAGCTCGTCATGTCCGAAGAAATTCTACCGCACCGGGTGCAGGAGGAAGCCTTACGTGCACTCCGGGAAACGATGGAAGAAGGACGGACGCGTGCCTTGACCGTACTTGCGACCGGACTTGGGAAAACGTATCTCAGTGCGTTCTTTGCGCGTGATTTTAAACGAATTCTGTTCCTC
Organism: Exiguobacterium artemiae 255-15; assembly: GCF_000019905.1. GTDB lineage: Bacteria > Bacillota > Bacilli > Exiguobacteriales > Exiguobacteriaceae > Exiguobacterium_A > Exiguobacterium_A artemiae. The sequence goes on from NC_010556.1 coordinate 323,159, forward strand.
GCACATCAACGTGAGTTGCTGGAACAAGCGGAACGTTCGTTTAAGAAGGTCGAATCCAATTGGCAGACAGCCTTTTATATCGGATCAGACCGCACGAATGATGAACAGACGGACGTGCTGTTTGGATCAGTCCAGACGTTATCCCAAAACCGGCATCTTGAACGGTTCGCACAAGATTATTTTGATTTGATCATCATCGATGAGTTTCACCACGCAGCAGCTAAAAGCTATCAAAAAGTTCTGGCGCATTTCGAACCCCGTTTTTTGCTCGGACTGACAGCGACGCCGGACCGGATGGACGGAGCGGACGTCTATGCACTGTGCGACAATAATGTTGCGTTTCAAATGCACTTCACGTCAGCGATCAATGAAGGATTCCTGACACCGTTCCATTATTACGGGATTCATGACGTCATCGACTATTCGCAATTGCGGCGGATGGGACGGAAATATGATGCGATGGAACTGGAACAGGCGCAGATTGATCGGACAGTTTCTGAAAACATCTATGCCGCCTGGTCGAAGCACCGGCAGACGAAGACGATCGGCTTTTGTTCGTCGATCCGTCAAGCCGAATACTTAGCGCAGACGTTCCGGGAAATGGGACACCAAGTGATTGCCTTGACCGGACAGACCATCAATCGACGGGAGCGGATCCAAGAGTTTGAACAGGGAACGGTAGAGATCGTCTTTACGGTCGATTTGTTTAATGAAGGAGTCGACATTCCGAAAGTCGATACGTTACTGTTTTGCCGGCCGACGGAATCAATCGCAATCTACACCCAGCAAATTGGACGGGGCTTACGTTTAGCGAATGAGAAATCACATTGTGTCATCATCGATTTGATTGGGAACTATAAAAACGTCGAAACGAAGCTGATGTTGCTTGGAACAGTAAAAGACAAGCTCAAGCGGGGGGATAAGGAGCCGATTACCCCACCAAAGGGATGCATCATCGAGTTCGATACACAAGCGCTGAATATCATTCATCGGATGCGTCAACCGAATCAGCGGAAACTCCGATTGATTGAGAGTTACGAACAATTGAAGCTCGATCTCGGGCGTCGTCCAACCTACATTGAGATTGGTCAACTGACAGCCGTGCCGACTGGCTATAAACAAGAGTGGAGCTCGTACGTTGGTTTCCTGAAGGAACAAGGTGAATTGACGGATGAAGAAATCGAGACTTACGATGCTAACCGTGAACTGATTGAACAGGTCGAAAAGACGGTGATGAACCGGAGTTACAAGATGGTTGTCTTGCTGGCGATGCTTGAGCGGGGGGAAGGACGTTGGATGGAGCCGATTACGGCTGAAGAAGTGGCGCCATTTTTTTATGAGTATTTGCATGCAGAGAAGTATCGGGAAGTGAAGGATGCGCAAGGAAAAGTATTTGAAAATGGATACAATGAATCCAAAATAGTGACATTGCTGAAGCAACAACCGTTTCCGAAGATGGTATATCCGTTTGAAACGACGGAAGATCAGAAAACGTTATATATCCAAAAGGACCTTAAAACCACCAATAGGATATTAATGAAATGGATAACGGATATCGTTCATTTTCGAATTGAAAGTTATTTTTCAAGCTAGGCTAATAAAGTTAGTAAAAATGATAACATAGTAATACATATTTGATTTTTAATAAAATAATTCACTAAACGTGACGGGGAGTTTTATAGATGTTGATACCAGAAAAAGAAACTGTTGTTAAAATGATTAGTGAAAGATACAATTGTGCACTTACAATTATGAAACAAAAGAAAATCATGTACGAAGGAACAACGCGTAATGACAAATCAGTAGTCTTATGTACACCAGAAACGAAACTGCACAATCAAGAGCACGGTTGGTTTGACTTGTCGACGAAGCAAGTTGAAATTTTGGATGGTGCAGATATGGCGATCATGGCCGTTCGAATTGAAGGTAACAAGGTGTATTTTGTAGAATTCAAAAATTTGAGACGTTTAATGACAGCGGATATGATTTTGGATTATTCAAAAGATGAAAAATGGAGATTTTATATCTGGGAAGATCATATCAAGGTTCGAGGAAATGATGAAAAATTTTATGTGAGTGGGGAAGTCGTTAAAACTGTAGAACATGTATAAATTAAAACGTGATTAAGGCTAGTATCACTTCTGAGGAAACAGACTTTTATAGTTATGAGAACGATAAAATTAAGAGCAGTATAAAAATACACGGAAATAACGATATATCTGGACGGGTGAGAAGACCGTGATAGATATATCGTTATTTTTATGAGAACGGGCTATTAAATGGTCCCCTCGATCATCATTTTTTCATTGAAGCGTATTTTCATAAGTAATTTAGCTATATCCTGACTCTCTTAAAGAATTCGGAAGAAAATGTTTTACAGTGGTTTCTGTTAATTGAAGTGTTAACTTCATTTTGACTAGGATGGTACCTACTTCATGAAGTCGTTCTATTTTTATGTATTCATTATTAATTTACTACTTTTAAAATATATGATATAGCTAAAAGACTACCTTGACCTCCATTGTCTATAATGAAGTAAGACTAAAATGAGAAATAAGTAAAAATGGAAGACAAAGGTCAAATTTTGAGGAAATAAAGCGTTATAAAACTTTTTAGCGAAAAACAGAAAAATAAGATTAGTTATTATGAAACGGATTTTGTAAAATAATGAGATTTGTAGTCTTGTATGAAAGGATTGGTTAGATGACAATAGAATTAGAATATTCTTCAAGTATGAACGGGGCGTCGTACTTACTGTTTGAACTGAAACAAGTAGTCAAATTGAAACAAGAAGGTTTTTCTATTGAAGAAATTCGAAGCAAAGTAGTGGATGAAAATTTATTTCAGTTTGAAAATAAAGGGAGAATCAAGCGCACATTACCATCAGTGATGAAAAGAGCTCATGTAATTGACTCGGCTCTAGCAATTCTTATGCTAGAGGGTTCTATTGAAATGAGTAAAGTAATTAATTTGTATGCAATTATGAAGACCGATCTTCTTTTTTTTGAATTTATGGATGAAGTAATTAGTGAAAAGTTACGCAATGGCGATTATTTGATTGAGAAGAAGGATATCAACCTCTTTTTCGAAGCAAAGTTAGAGCAGAGTGAAAAAATATCGAGTTGGAGCGATATTAATATCGAAAAGTTAAAGCGAGCGTTTATGCAGGTCCTTTTCGAAAGTGGATTTCTCAAAAGTCGACAAAGCAAAGAACTAGGACACATCATCATCGACGAACAAATCAAAGAATACCTTAACCGTATAGGCGATGTTCGATATGTACGAGCGATGGGTGAATGAGGAGAAAGTATGGCGAATTTAAATGCAAGACTAGATAGTATCATTCCAAAAATCAAAGAAGAAAAATTTATTGATGGGCGCGGCTTAGGGAATGAAATTAGTTTTTATGTTTTTGATTATGAAGCAAAGGATGAACTTATTGTTAGAGATTATGTAAAACACATAAAAAAAGAGTTCAATTATGAGGGAACTGATAGAAGTATCATTGAATTCGATTTGTACAAAATGCTTATCGAGATTACAAAAGAAAAGCGTATCTTTGATCGCGTCTTTGATATGGAAGAACATCAAGGAAAAGATGCCTTATTTAGAGCTATGACCGCGTTTGCCAAACCGGAAGTATTTGTACAGAAAATCAAGGAACAGCTAGACGATCACAATGTTGTATTTCTCACTGGCATCGGGAAAGTGTATCCATTTGTACGTTCGCACAATATTTTAAATAACCTTCAAGAAGTATTGGATAAGACACCCGTGGTAATGTTTTTCCCTGGAACATACGATGGTCAATCATTGCAATTATTCAGTAAGTTTAAAGACGATAATTATTATAGAGCATTTCGCTTAGTTGATTAAGAAAATACAGTAATTAATTGATTTTTATATAAGACGAGGAGGATTTTACATGCTACTAAAAGAGATGTTCTTAAAGGACATTGAACGTGATATACGTGGCGTTATTAAAGTCGCACAAACGAATGAAAAGGATATTTATCAAGAACTTGATGAATATGTGGTCACTCAAGAGTTGCACAAACATTTCTCGAAGTTCTACGACAATTACCAAAAAGGAATTAACGGCAAGACAGATAAAATGGGTGTTTGGATTAGTGGATTCTTCGGATCCGGTAAATCTCACTTTCTTAAAATTCTCGCATACCTATTAGAGAATCAGTCTGTTAAAGGAAAACATCCAATCGATTTCTTTGAAAACAAAGTACAAGATACATTAGTCTATTCCAACATGAAACGTACTGCTGATGTGGACACAGAAGTAATTTTGTTTAACATCGATTCTAAAAGTTCTTTAGGTAGCAAATCAAAAGAAGATGCTATTTTGCGCGTTTTTATGAAAGTATTTTACGATCATAGAGGCTACTATGGGGATATTCCAGGGGTCGCTGAAATGGAGAAATACCTGGATAAACGAGGTTTTTATGAAACGTTTAAACAAGAATTCTATACGTTAGCAGGTGAGATGTGGGATGAACGTCGTAACAGCTTCTACTTCGATGCAGATTATATCATTGGGGCATTAACCAAAGCGACAGATATGTCGGAAGAAACTGCACGTGACTGGTTTAATGAAGGTGTAAACAATTTTGAAATTAGTATTGAAAAATTCTCAAGAGACGTAAAAGAGTATATCGATGAAAAAGGACCAAAATTTCATTTGGTATTTTTAGTTGATGAGATTGGTCAATACATAGGAGACAGTCGTGATTTAATGCTTAACTTGCAAACACTAACAGAGGATTTAGGGACACATGCGCAAGGAAAAGTGTGGATCATGGTGACATCACAAGAAAGTATTGATTCCATCGTAAAAGTTAAAGGTGATGATTTTTCTCGTATTCAAGGACGCTTTGATACAAGACTATCGTTATCTTCGATATCAGTCGATGAAGTTATTAAAAAGCGGATTTTGGAGAAGCATAAGCACGTTAATGACAAATTAAAAGTGCTATACCCTGAAAAAAGCGCAATTTTAAAAAACCTCATCAGTTTTACTGGTAGTACAGCGGACCTTAGAGGATACAATAATGAGCAAGAGTTTGCTGAAGTTTACCCGTTCGTCCCGTACCAATTTAAGTTATTGCAAAATGTATTTGAACAAGTACGTAAACATGGCTCATCGGGCAAGCATTTATCTGAAGGTGAACGCTCGATGCTTTCTGCTTTTAAAGAAGCAGGACTACGGTATAAAGACGAAGAGGAAGGCTCTCTAATCCCTTTTTATGCCTTCTACGATACAATCAAAGAATTTTTAAACCCGTCGATATCGAGAGTTATCGAAGGGGCAACAGAGAATTCGGTTTTGAAAGATGATCGATTTAATCAGGATTTATTGAAAGTATTGTTCATGATTAAATACATTAAAGAATTGCCAGCAAGCATTGATAATATTGCAACACTTATGGTTGCCCATATTGATGAAGATAAGCTTCAACTTAAAGAAAAAATTAAAGCTTCTTTGAGAAAGCTAATCGGGCAAACCTTGATTCAAAAAAATGGCGATCATTATCTCTTTTTAACAGATGATGAACAAGATATTAACCGTGAAATTAAACAAATGAATATTGATGAAGACATTATTAAACGTGAGTTAGCCAACTATATATTCCAAGATTTATACGAGGATAAACGATTCACTTATAATAAATTTCACTCCTTTAGTTTTAATCAAAAAATGGACGAAAAAAATTATGGAGCTCAGACATCTAGTATCGGGTTGCATATCTTATCTCCACTATCAGACAACTATCAAAAGTCAGATCAGGAAATGATGATGATAACTTCAGACAGTAGTGAAATGATAATTAAATTAGGTGGTAGTGAAGCATACATTGAGGAAATAGAAGAAGCACTTAAAATAGAAGAATTTCGTAAGAAAAAGAACATTACACAGCTTCCAGAAAATATTCAAAACATTTTAAACAACAAGCAAGCTGAAGTACGTGAAAGAAGACGAAGAGTACGTGAACTGTTAGATGATGCGATTAAAAACGGGTCTTTCTTTGTCAATGGAGACAAAATGGATAGTAAAGGCTCTTCCGTAAAAGAAAAAATTAACTTTGCCTTTAAACAATTAATCGATAATGTATATTTCAAATTAGGATATATAAAAGAGCATATAGAGAATGAGCAGCAATTGATCGTTATTTTAGCTTCAATCAATGATCAGCTGTCTCTAGACGATAGCATTGTGACAAAACCAAATGAATTAGCTAAACGAGAAGTCTATGAATTTATCGATATGCAAAATCAGGCCCAAAAACAAAATTATGTGAAAGCGATATATGAGCGTTTCCAAGATAAACCCTTTGGATGGAAGCAGCTAGATATTGCTGGGTTGCTTGTAGAGTTATTAAAAGAACAGCGTATTCGTATTCGCTATCATTCAGAGTACTTAGAACCTGAGGTAGATACAGATAAATTAATAAAAGTCTTAGGAAAAGCAAGCGAATTAGGAAAAGGACTAATCTTTAAACGGGTGAAAGTTGACGGTGCACTCATTCAGACAGCTAAACGGGTATGTAGAGAAGTTTTTAATACAACTGATTTAGCAGATGATGAAGATGGTCTTGTCAAAGATATTCGTGTACTCATTGGCAAACAAATAGACGAAATTAATTTATATAAAGTACGTTACGAAGGACGGAAATATCCAGGAATGAGTTTGCTTGATAAAGGGCTGGAGTATTTTACTCAATTTGAGCAAAAGATTGATAACGCTACATTTTTCACCAAATTAACAGAGCTTGAAGAAGAATTGATTGACTGGGAAGAAGATATTTTTTATGTGAAAAGTTTCTTTGACACAAACCAGAAAGAAATTTTTGATCAAGGTTTAGCTGGATTGAATAAGTACGAAGAAAATAAAGCATATTTGACAGACTCAATCGTAACAGTGGCTATGACGAGTCTCGAGTCTATTATCCAAAATCCAATTCCTTATCGTAAGATTAAAGAAATTCCAGAATTGATTTACAAATTAGAAAAGCAAATGACGTCTCTTTTATCTGAGAAAAAGAATAACGTTCAAGAAAAGCTAAAAGCCGATAATGATGAATTGTCTCTACATGCAAGACAATACGGAGTATCTAACGAAACAACGCAGCAAATCGAAGAACGTTATACTAGCTTTCAAACTAATTTAGATGCATTTACCGATATTTATAAAGTTGATGCAACTATTGCCCAAAGTACAAGTTTTAAAGAACGAAGTATCCTTAGCATTAAACGAGAAATTGCTGAATGGCAACGTAAGAAAGAAGAAGAGCATCAAGGAGGACATGGCGATGAGGTTGTTGATCCACCAATTAGCCCACTAGAAATTCGTACAGAAAGTGTAAAAGTAAAAAACTTAGTTGATATAAATACATTAAAGACAGAACAAGATGTAGACAAGTATATTAATGCCTTATCTCATAAGTTAAAACAAATCATTAAATCAAATAAAGAGATCAAATTTATAGATTAACGCATGGAATTCTAGCAGACATCAACACCGACAAAATTTAGTTTGTCGGTGTCTGTAATTTTCATAAGGAGTGAATGTATTGAATAAATCGGCATTAAAAAAATTTGCAATTGAAGCAAGAAGAGAATTACTTGAAAAAGTAGAACTTCAAGCTAGAAAACTGGGTATTACTGCGGAGTCAATTCAAAAAGTAAGTGTAGAAAGTTCAGACGCTGTCTTTATCGAAGGTAGACAGCTTTCAGATACAGAAAGAAAGCAAAGAAACAAACTTATTGCTCGAATCAATGATATAGGCTTTGACCGTGTGATGGGTGAAACAGCATACACATGGTTCAATCGTTTTGTTGCATTGCGTTATATGGAAGTAAATGAATACCTTCCAACAAAAGTCCGTGTGCTTTCTTCCAATTCAGATAGCGCAGAACCCGACATGATGAAAGAAGCATTGTCTTTAAATTTAAATTTGGATAAAGACTATGTGTATGACTTAAAACTGAATAATAAAACAGATGAGTTATTTAAATACTTGATCAAAATGCATTGCAATGACTTGAATCGCTATATGCCATTTATGTTCGAGACGATTGAAGATTATTCTGAAATTCTTTTCCCTGAAGGATTACTTGGAACAGATTCATTCATTAGTCAAATGATAAATTTAGAATTTATACCAGAAGAGAATTGGAAACAAACAGAGGTCATTGGGTGGCTGTACCAATACTATATTGCAGAAGAAAAAGATCGAGTTTTCAAAGCTAAAAATAAGTATAAAGCAGAAGAAATCCCTTTTGCGACACAACTGTTTACACCCGATTGGATTGTTCAATATATGGTGCAAAATTCACTCGGACGTTATTGGACAGAAGCTCATCCTGAACATAACTACTTAATAGCGAATTGGGAGTTTTTCTTGAAACATGAACAAGAAGATTTCCAAGAAAAAATTGCTCCGTATGTAAATAAAGAATTAAACGTAGAAGAAATTAAATGTTTCGATCCAGCAATGGGCAGTGGGCATATTCTGTTGTACATGTTTGATGTGTTATATGAGATTTATAGTAAGTGCGGTTACACAGAACGAGAAATCCCAAGACTAATCCTTGAAAACAATTTGTATGGGTTAGATATTGATGATCGTGCTTATCAATTAGCAAGTTTTTCAATGGTTATGAAAGCATTACAATACAATAGACGCTTCCTAAGAAGTATTGAAAAAGAAGGACTTATATTAAACTTAGCAGCTATACAGGAAACGAATAGCTGGAGTGACGATGTCATTTCTTATGTGGCTGGAGACGATAAAGAGACGAGGATTTCCTCAACTAAAGCATTTTTTGAAGAATATAAAAATGCCAAAACCTTTGGTTCGCTTATTCAAGCGAAAGAAACTGATTTGACGTATTTAGAAAAGAGACTACAAGAAATCAAAGAAAATCCGATAGCAGATATCTTTGAGACTAAAAAGCGTGATCAAGTAATAACTGCACTACCACTTCTGATTAAGCAAACGAAAATTATGAGTAAACAATACGATATCGTTGTTATGAATCCACCATATATGGGGTCAGGTAGTATGAACAAAGAATTATCAGACTTTCTTATAAAAAACTATCCTGATTCAAAAGCAGATTTATTTGCTGCTTTTATGGAAGTAGATCATTACTTAAAACAGAATGCGTTTTATGCTGCGATTAATCAACAATCTTGGATGTTTTTGTCCAGCTACGAGAAACTACGAGAAAAAGTCATTAAAAGAAAATCCATCGACACAATGTTACATTTAGGACCAAGAGCATTTGAGGAAATCGGTGGAGAAGTTGTTCAATCGACAGCATTTGTACTAAGAAATACTGAAATACGAGATTATAAAGGTACGTATTTAAGATTAATTGGAAATAGAGCAGCGGATGAGAAAAGAGACAAAGTGATTGGAGCTGTTCAAAATTCTTCTATAGCATATCGCTATTCTTTCAGCCAAGAGAACTTTAGAAAAATCCCGGGAAGTCCCATTGCATATTGGGTGGGAAATAAAATAGCGGAAAGTTTTGTTCAAAATACTTTGCTTGGAGAAATAGCTAATCCGAGAATAGGTCTGGTTACGGGTGATACAGGTAGATTTCTTAGGATGTGGTTTGAAGTTGCGGATGAGAAAATAAATTTTGGAGCAAGTAGCTCATTAGATGCAAAAAAATCAAAAAGAAAATGGTTTCCGTATCAAAAGGGCGGAACGTATAGAAAATGGTATGGTAACAATGAATATATTGTTAATTGGGAGAATGATGGGCATGAAATAATACACGATAACTCTGTTAATGGAAGAGTGAAGTCGCATAATTATAATGGTATGTATGCTTTCAATGAAGCAATTACTTGGACAAAGATTACCTCAGGAGCACCTGCATTTAGATTTGTACCGTTTGGATATCTTTTTGATGATGCCGGACCTTTATGTTCGGTAAATAATAAGTTAAACTTTTTTCCTATATTGGCATTGTTAAATTCGGTAGTTGGAGAATTTTATCTTTCTTTAACAAATCAAACAATGAATATACTCCCAGGGAGTATAATAAAGACTCCTTTTTATAAAGAAGTAATGGAGAAGCACAATATTATTGAAAAATTAGTTACAAATAGCATAGCTATTTCCAAACGAAATTGGGACTGTTATGAAACTTCCTGGGATTATAAAAAACATCCGTTGATAGAATATGATACTAAATCATTTAGATTATCATTTGAGCAGTGGGAGCGGATTGCAGAAACTGAATTTAATCAATTAAAGTTAAATGAAGAAGAAATTGATTATATCTTCATTGAAATTTATGGCTTAGAAGACGAGCTTACATCTAAAATAGAGGATAATGATATAACCATTCATAAAGCAGATTTAGGAAGAGACACTAAAAGCTTCATATCCTATGCAATTGGGTGTTCTTTTGGTCGCTATTCACTAGATAAAGATAGTTTAATCTATGCTGGTGGAGAGTTTAATATGTCTCAATACAAGATATTCCCAGCAGATGAAGACAATATTATTCCCATTCTATCCGGTACTTATTTCGAAGATGATATCGTTACAAAATTTGTCGACTTTGTTCGAATAACGTTTAGTGAAGAGACACTTGAAGAAAATCTAGACTTTATTGCAGTGGCAATCGGTCGAAAGAAAAATGAAACAGCAAGAGAGGCTTTGCGTCGCTACTTCCTAAATGATTTTTATAAAGATCATGTGCAAGTATATAAGAAACGACCAATTTACTGGTTATTCACATCAGGTAAGGAAAAGGCATTCAACTGCTTAATCTATATGCACCGCTATGATAAAACGACGCTTTCTCGCATGCGAACGGACTATTTACACGAAGTTCAAATTCGCTTAGATGCGGAAAAGAAAGACTTGCTTAATGTTATTGAAGGAGATTTGACTACGAAGGAAATTAGTAGTGCTAAGAAAGCACTTAAGTCGCTCGACAAAAAAATAGATGAACTGAAAGCTTACGACGAGTTACTTCATCACATGGCAGATATGCAAATTGAAATTGACCTAGATGATGGTGTGAAAGTGAACTATGAAAAATTTAAGGGTTTAGTGGCAAAGATATAGTCTGAAGTAATTAAAAGGCAGGTAAATGCTATGAACATGGCACAAATTGAGTCCACACTACAAGACATTTTTAATGAACCGTTAAAAGATGGCGAACAACGAAAGCTTGTGTTTTGGGTGGATAAGGATGAAGAATTTACGGAGGAAATTGGTCAATTAGCATTACCAAATGTTAAAGTCCAAGCATTATCTGATCGAAATTCATTTTATATAAAGCATTTGTTGGAAGAAGAAGATTCGACGTCCTTTTATCTGATCTATACCACCCTAGAACTAAGTGTAGAAGACAATTGGTTAGTAGATACAGTACTTTATTCTAAGACATTTTTCGCAGATCGAATTTCACTTATCTTAAATGAACTTCAGATAGATTCTTCTCTTAGAGCGATTATTAAGAAACACGAACGATTTTTTAACAATAAAGAACGCTTCCGTAAATTTCAGTCATTTGCTATTGAGTCTTACTCGGAAGAAACGATTGAATTGGCGATTATGAGCGTACTGTGTAATGTAAAAACACCAGATTTTGAAGCGGTGTTAAAAGAAGTTTTAATAGATACGCTTGACGAGGGTGAAAACAAACTCTTATCTCAGTTAGAACGATTTTTTGATATGGATATATTTTGGCGATATGTCGCAAATTACTATGGCTATGTGCGCGAAACCAAGACCTTGAAGACTTTGTTTATTCATTTAACCGTCACAGCGTTCACACATTCTATAAGCGATGAATATTTAACGAGTGTAAAGGATTTTATAGCTGTACGAAACAAAGCAAATGCATTGGTGTTTATCGATCACTGGATGCATCATAAAACAGATAGTATAGTATTTGATCAGTATGCTGAAATGGTAGAGCAGGAAATTAAACTGCCAAGTATTCTACAAGATATTCCGGTAGATGAGTTTAAACAAGCTGATACATTCCCTTATATCGATAAAGTCATTATTATCTACATTGCGAATAACTTAATGGAGAGGCTTGAAGATTATGAGGAGTACACGAAGCTGATTAAATTGAGACGTGTAAAACATTATTACGAAAAGTATGCATCGATATATGAAGCTCTTTATTACACAGTAAAAATGCAGGAGTTTTATAAAGCACATCAACAAGGAATTTCACAAGGGTCAGTTATTGATTTGTACAAAGCTTATCGTGATGAGTATTTCGTTATGGATACATATTACCGGAAATTCTATGTGGCCTATGATGAAGAAAGTAATCACGAGTTAGTGAAAAAGTTAAAAGAACTTGTTGAACACTTGTATACCAACTGGTTTATCGGTGAATTGAGCTCTCATTGGTCACAATCAGTTAAGTCAGAAATGGTTGAGGAATGGTCGCTTCCAGGAATTACAAGTCAGCAAAGTTTTTATTCGTCAGCGGTTGCTCCGCATGTTCGAAAAGGTGAACGTGTTTTCGTTATTGTTTCAGATGCTATGCGTTATGAAGTGGGATTGGAACTAATAGATCTTTTAAACTTTGAAACGACAGGTATTTGTGAGATGCAATCCATGCTTGGCGTAGTTCCTTCTGTAACGAAGTTAGGTATGGCAGCACTATTACCACATCGTAAGTTAGATTTTGATGAAAATGGTCGCGTCTTAGTAGACGGAAAGGATTCAGCAGGACTCGAAAATCGCAAAAAAATTATCGAGTCTTATGTAGAAGATAGTCTAGCCATTCATTTCCAAGATATGCTTGCCATGAATAAAGCGGCTCGTCGAGAAACGTTTAAAGGGAAACGCGTTGTATATATTTACCACGACACAATTGATGCGATGGGCGATAAAGCTTCTACTGAAATTTATACGTTCAATGCGGTTGAAACATCCCTAAATCAGTTAAAGGCATTAGTTAAAATGATTCGCGATGACTTAGGTGGAACGAACATCTACGTCACTGCTGACCATGGTTTTTTATATCAACGTGATGCCTTAGAAGACAGCGATAAAATAAGTAATGAAGTATTAAATGCGGTCGAAGTAAAACGTCGTTATGTATTGTCGAAAGAAAAACGCAAAATTTCTGGACAGCTTGGTATTAACTTGTCTTCAATTGTGGATAATGAAGAGCAACTGACAGCCTATGTACCAAATGGGACGATTCGAAATCGCATGCAAGGAACTGGCGTCAACTTTGTTCATGGTGGTGCAAGTTTACAAGAAGTTGTGGTTCCGTTAGTTGTCTACAAAAACAAAAGAGCTGGTCAAAAGGGATCTTATGCTCTCCAAAAAGTAGACATTAAACTCACAAGTTCGACACGCAAAATTACGAATAGTATTTTCAATTTGAATTTTTTCCAAACAGAAAAAGTTGAAGATAAGATGATTCCGCGTACAGTGGTTATTTGTATCGAAGATATCGATGGAACGGTGTTGTCCAATGAAGAAACAATTATTGGAGATCGTACATTTGATAACCCTGGAGATCGTATATTTAAGCTTCAATTTGTCTTAAAAAGTATTTCGTATGATCGTAACAAAATGTATTATTTACTTGTAAAAGATTTAGAAACAGGAGTTGTAACAGAGAAGATACCATTCTCCATTAGTCTAGGAATTGTCAGTGATTTTGACTTTTAATTGAGGAGGTGTACTTGTGGCAGAAGAAACAGATGGGACTTCGACATTAGATCTTGATAAGAAATTAAATGATATATTTGCTGGGCGAGTTGTTCGTAAAGACTTAACTAAACTCATTAAAGAAGGTGCAAATGTTCCTGTATATGTACTTGAGTATTTGTTAGGAATGTATGCAGCGACTGATGATGAGCAGAGCATTCAAGAAGGTGTGGACCGGGTAAAAAAAATCTTGACTGACAACTTTGTTCGTCCAGACGAATCAGAAAAGATCAAATCTAGAATTCGTGAATTGGGACAATATTCAATTATTGATAAAGTGACAGTAGCTTTAAATCCGAAGATTGATACGTATGAAGCAGAGTTTTCGAATCTTGGATTAAAAGGTGTTCCGATTCCTTCTAATTTTGTAAAAGAGTTTGATAAACTTCTTGTCGGTGGCATTTGGTGTATGGTCAAGATTGATTATTATTACGATGAAGAAGGGCGAGCTTCAAATCCATTTAGTGTTAGCAGTCTTCAGCCAATTCAAATGCCGAATATGGACATGAATGAGGTATTTGAAGGGCGCAAGCAATTTACAAAAAATGAATGGATCGATGCATTGATTCGATCGACTGGGATGGAACCGACACAATTAGAGGAACGTGTAAAGTGGCATTTACTTTTACGACTGGTACCTCTCGTAGAAAACAACTACAACATGTGTGAACTTGGACCTCGTGGAACAGGAAAATCACATGTATACAAAGAAATTTCACCTAACTCCATCTTAGTATCGGGTGGACAGTCAACAGTAGCCAATTTGTTCTATAATATGTCTACTCGAAAAGTTGGACTGGTTGGAATGTGGGATTGCGTCGCATTTGATGAAGTCGCAGGTATTCGATTTAAAGACAAAGATGGCATTCAAATTATGAAGGATTACATGGCTTCAGGATCGTTTGCCAGAGGTAAAGAAGAAAAAAATGCTTCGGCCTCTATGGTGTTTGTTGGTAATATCAATCAAAGTTTAGATGTCTTATTAAAAACCTCACATTTATTTGCACCATTCCCTGAAGAAATGGCAAATGATACGGCATTTTTTGATCGAATGCATTATTATATGCCGGGCTGGGAAATTCCCAAAATGCGACCAGACTTCTTTACTGATAAATACGGATTCATTGTAGACTATATCGCTGAATTCTTTAGAGAAATGAGAAAGCGCTCGTTTGCAGATTCAACAGATCGCTATTTTAAATTGGGTAATAACTTAAACCAACGAGATACTATAGCCGTTCGTAAAACAGTATCAGGGATGGTAAAGCTCATCTATCCAAATGGAATTTATACGAAAGAAGATATTGAAGAAATTTTGCGTTATGCATTAGAAGGACGTCGCCGAGTCAAAGAACAATTAAAGAAAATTGGTGGTATGGAATTTTATGATGTGATGTTCTCTTATATCGATAAAGAGACGCTGGAAGAAGAGCATGTTTCAGTCCCAGAACAAGGTGGCGGAAAGCTCATTCCTGAAGGTATGGGTAAGTCTGGACATATCTATGTCGTAGGGCATGGTAACTCAGGTATGATAGGCGTTTACAAACTCGAAAATCAAGTTGTCAGTGGAACGGGTAAGTTTGATAAATCGGGTGTTGGTTCTTCTCGAGAGACAAAAGAAAGCTTAGACACAGCTTTTCGTTTCTTCACAGCTAACAGTAAAAGTATTAGTAATACGATTAGTACCAAAACAAAAGATTATTTGATGCATATTAGTGATCTTCAAGGAATTGGACTAACGAATGAACTTGCGATTGCGGAACTAATTGGCTTATGCTCAGCAGCATTGGACAAATCGGTTCAAGAAAGTACAGTCGTTATTGGTAATATGACTGTTGGGGGAACAATCGCAAAGGTTGAAGAATTTGCAAGTGTCTTACAAGTCTGTGTCGATGCGGGAGCGAAAAAAGTATTAATCCCTGCATCATCTGTTATGGATTTACAAACTGTTCCACCTGATTTATTAGTCAAAGTACAACCAGTGTTTTATGCAGATCCGACAGATGCTGTGTTTAAAGCACTTGGTGTGAATTGAAGTATATTGTTTGTATCATTTCCACGTTCTAACTTGTGGAATATCAATATTATTTATAGCTAAAAATACGTAGTTATTAAAGTTATTTTTAAAAATAGTGTAGAAAAACTGAATAACCTACTATTTTAAAAAATCTTAGTTTTTATTGAATTGGTTTTTGGGGAATTTCCTTAATAAATGTTTTTTTAATTTTGGGATGTTTTAAATTGATTAGAAAAATCATAAAAAAATGAAAATAAGTAATCTTAAAAAGAAGGTTACTAGAGGAGTGATTTACATGATTATCAAAGAAATCACAATGAAAAATTTTCATGGATTTAAAGAAAGGCATATTACTTTTTCAGATCAATTTACTGTCTTAGTAGGGAATAATGGTACGGGAAAAACAGCAGTACTGGATGGATTAGCAGTAGCACTAGGATCCTATTTAAGTGGGTTAAACGGTGTCCACTCTAGACACATTAAGCGTGATGAAATATACCGTGAAATATATATACATGGTGGTTTGTCTGATATACAAATGCAATTTCCAGTCACAGTTTCCTGTAGAGGATATGTTGAAGGAGAATATTTAGAGTGGTCTAGATCTGTGAATTCGGAAAAGGGATCGAATACTAGTAAAGAAGCAAAACCAATAATGGAGTACGCATCAAAAATTCAGTCGATGGTCAGCAAAGGACAATCTGCTATTTTACCAGTGATTTCTTATTATGGGACTGGACGTCTATGGGTACAAAAAAAAGACCAAAATGAAAAGCAAAAAAAGAGTAACAGATTAGAAGGTTATTCGTATTGTTTAGACCCTGCTTCCCATGAAAAACATTTCTTGAAGTGGATTGAGAAAATGACTTATATAGAATTGCAAAGAAAGGAAGCACCTACCGTACTTAGTGCGGTTAAGAAGGCAATTTCTACTTGTATGAAAGATTGGGAAACGCTTGAATTTGATGTTGACTCTGAAGAACTGAGAGTAATCGGAAAAGATAATAATGCAATCCCTTTTAGATTACTTAGTGACGGTATACGTAATACGATAGGTTTGGTTGCAGATCTTGCACACCGAATGGCACAATTGAACCCTGCTTTAAAAGAATCAGTTGTGGAGTTAACACCAGGTGTTGTTTTAATAGATGAATTAGATTTACATCTACATCCAAGTTGGCAGCGTAGAATTATTAGTGATTTAAAGCGTACATTTCCTAAAGTTCAATTTATAACTACTACTCATTCTCCATTTATCATTCAGTCACTTGAAGAGGGTGAACTAAGAAGATTACATGAGGAAGATGATGATGAGGTTGTTAGTAGAGAAGAGTTTGTGAACAGAAGTATTGAAGATATAACTGAAAATGTTATGGAAATTCCGTATGTTCAAAGAAGTCAAAAACAAATTGAAATGTATAATGTAGCTCAGCAATACTATAAACTTTTAAAAGAAGGGAAAAATATTTCTAGCGATGAAGTAGAGAATATAAAAAACAAACTGGATGATCTAGAATCATTATATAGTGAAGATATAGCGTACTACGCATTTTTACAAATGGAAAGAAAGGCAGCTGGATTGGAGAGAGAAGAAGATGAGACCAATTGAAAGAGGATCTATTCCTTTAGATAGAGACCAGAATGAGATCGAGTTCAATTTTTATCAACAATCCAGAGGGCATTTACTAACTAGATTAGGAAGCTACTGTTCCTACTGTGAGAGATATCTTGGTGGAAATATCGCAGTAGAACATGTACGCCCTAAATCAAAGGAATCCAACTTAGAATTAGAATGGGACAATTTTCTAATTGCATGTAATAACTGTAATTCAATTAAAGGCGATAGATCCATTGAATTGGATAAATATTTATGGCCAGATAAAGATAATACAACTTTAGCGTTTATTTATATTACAGGTGGATTAATTAATGTTTCTCCGAATCTGAATCCAGAGGTTATTGAAATAGCTGAAAATACAATTAAATTAACAGGCTTAGATCGTGTTCCGAGTGATGATCCATTTCTAAATCCAGAAATGAAAGATAGGCGTTGGAGCGAGAGAAGAACAGCCTTTGAAAAAGCTGAACGCGCTAAGAGAAATTTATTTGTGAATAACACCGAATCAATGAGAGAACAAATCGTTGATACAGCACTTTCTACGGGTTTTTTTTCAACTTGGATGACTGTCTTTCTACATGATATAGACATGCTTAAAAGGTTTATTGATGCTTTTCCAGGGACAAGTAAAGCTTGCTATAATTCTTCATACACTCCAATAACAAGAGTGGGAGGAACTTTGTAAAATACATTTTAAAAAGGGAAAAACAACTATTGAGTGTTATGATATAAAATTTAAAAAATACAACATATTTATATAAATTCTGATAATTTAATTGTATAGTTTTCATAAAAAGTAAGCTCTGAAGAAACCTGTCAGAACTTACTTTTTGCAATAAAGTTGTTACTATAAATCGCCTTTAAAAAATTTATAATAATGAAAGCAGCTTATTCCGCTATTTCACTCACCTCATGGTTGAGCTGCCATTGCACACCAAACGGATCTTTGACAATGCCGTAGGCTTCACTCCAAAACGTTTTTTGAATCGGCATGATAATATTGCCGTCTTGCGCGAGCTTATCGAATGTCTCGTGAATGACTTGGATGTCCGGCAGATGCAGAGCCAGCGTGACATTTTGTCCGATCGCCACCGGATCATGCGGCATAGCATCGGAAAACATGACTCGTGTGCCGTGAACAATCAATTGCGAATGTAGGACAAGCGACTGGACGTCTTTTTCAAACGGTTGACCGTCCGGACCATTGCCGGGACCAAATTCCATGATATCGGGAACGTCTTGCCCAAAGACTTTGGCATAATAATGGATTGCCTCGCGGGTATTGCCGTTGAACACAAGGTAGGGAGTAATCGGCATATAGATGCTCCTCTCAATTTTAAGCACGGTTGGCTGATACTTATAGTATACCAAACGTTTGTTCTTATTTAAAGGTTTTCGGGATAAATAATGAAAGCGGTATCATTTATTTTTCGAATTCCGATTAAATTCTAAAAAAATGGTTGTATCTTTCCAAATCACCGTCTATACTAAATTTATCGAAAGCGCTTTCGGTGAAATGGAGTGGTTACATGGGTACAATTTATGATTTAGCGAAAATAACCGGTTTTTCGATCACCACGGTCTCAAAAGCCTTAAATAACTATTCCGACGTCAGTGAGAAGACAAAAGCGAAAATCGTTCAGGCGGCAGCCGATATGGGCTACCTGCCAAACGCCCACGCTCAGTCGCTCTCGACGAAACGATCTTGGACGATCGGGGTCATGTTCTCGGAAGCAAACGAAGTCGGGATGATGCATCCATTCTTCAACGCGATTATCGAAAGTTTCCGGAAAGCAACGGAACAGCAAGGCTATGACTTGATCTTCGCCTCGCGGAATCTGCGTAATCGGGACATGAGTTACCTCGAGCATTTCCAGCATCGGGCGGTCGACGGCATCGTCGTCATCTGTTCCGATCAAATGGACAAGCATGTCCAGGAACTGATTCAAAGTTCGATTCCAATCGTTGTCGTCGACATGGACAGCACCGATTGCAGTGTCGTCTTCTCGGATAACTTATCCGGCGGGACACTCGCCGTCAACCATCTCTACGAACTGGGACATCGTTTGATTGCCCATATTGCCGGGGATATGACGATCGATGCGGGACTCGCACGAATCGAAGGATACAAACAGGCGATGGATCGACTGGCGTTACCGATTCCGGACGGCTATCTGATCAACGGAGGATTTTTCTCGGTCGAAGAAGGAAAACAAGCAATGCAGACGTTGCTTGCTTTACCGAAACGTCCGACCGCAGTCTTCGTCGCAGGTGACCAAATGGCGATCGGCGCGATGGAAGCGATTCATGAAGCGGGCCTCCAGGTGCCGCACGACATTTCTGTCGTCGGTTACGATGATATCGAGATGTCGAAATACGTTACACCCAAGCTAACGACGGTCCGGCAAGACACGGAACGGATCGGGCAGCATGCAGCAGAACTGTTAATCGAACAGATCGTCAATAAAAAGCGGGTCATGACGACGGATATCATTCCGGTCGACTTGATCGTCCGCCAGTCGACGGGACCTGTCAAAGCATAATACCTTTTCGAAATCGCTCTCGCAGGTTGTCTTCGAGAAAACGCGAGAGCGGTTTCGAAATCCATACTATATTTTTTTGTACGTTTCCGAAAGGGCTTTCGGAACTTTTTTCAGACCATTTACGAAAGCGCTTTCGATATTTTTGAATAATAAATGAGACCGCTTACTTAGGGGGCTACTAAAACCAGACAAGGATGGGATGACATGAAGAAGAAGTTAGTCAGCGTATTAACAGTCGGCGCATTAACAGCAAGCGTTTTAGCAGGATGTTCAGGCGGCGAAGAGGAAAAAACGAGCGGTGGCAATCGCCACAATGTGGATCTTTAAATTCATCGGTTCGTGGAAGAACTACATCATGCCGCTCGTCCTGTTTTTCTCACCGAAAAAAATACACATTACCGGTCTTGATGGGCTTCCTTAAAGAATCACAAGTCGCAGAAAATCTCGGCTCGTTTTATCTTGGGATCGCGATTTTCGCCGTACCGATTATGATGGCTTTCTTGTTTCTATCGAAATACATCGTCAGCAGCATCTCAGCTGGTGCCGTCAAAGATTGAACTACCTCCACCTACGCTGCGCTTAGATGTGGAAGATTCCTGATTTATCCGACCTATCGATCGAAACTTGATCAGGCTAACCCCGTCGTCCCGACGGTTGAAGAAGCCAAGATACGCTCGGCCTCTTGTTTGAGATTCAGTCCTGCGTTCACATCACGGTCGTGATGGATCCCGCAACTCGGGCATGTCCATTCACGCAAGCCAAGATGTTTCACGTCCTTGTGTTGATGGCCGCAACTCGAGCACAGTTGGCTCGAGGCGAACGTCTTCCCGACCTTCACGACGGTCTTCCCGTACCAATCTGCCTTGTACTCGATCATACGGAAGAACTCCGACCAACTGACCTCAGAGATGGACTTGCTTAACTTGCGGTTCTGCTGCATGTTCTTCACCTGCAAGGTCTCGATGCCGATGATGTCGTGGTTTTTGACGATTTCGGTCGAAACCTTGTGCAGGAAATCGGTCCGCTTGTTGACGATCTTCTCGTGGATACGGGCGACCTTCCGCTTTTGTTTTTGATAGTTATTCGCCTCGGACAGCTTCACTTTCTTGTTCAGGGCGATGAGCTGACGACGGGACAACTTACGTTGTTCACGCACTAGTCTCTTCTCGAGCGTGCGGAAGTAGCGGTCGTTCTTGTACACCGTGCCGTCCGACAGGATGGCAAAGTTCTTGAGTCCGACGTCGACTCCGACGGATGAGCCCGTCTTCGGCATTTCGTTGATTTCCTGCTCGACGAGCAGGGAGACGAAGTATTTTCCTGAAGCATTACGGCGTATGGTGGCGTTCAAAATGCGTCCTTCGACCTGCTTGGAGTGGGCGAAACGAACCCATTTAAGCTTAGGAAGTTTGAGTCTGCTTGCATGAATCGAGATTTCAGGAAGTTGAGACTTTCCTTGGATATTCGTCTTGTAGGATTGAACAGGTTTTCGCTTCGACTTGAATCGAGGTCGTTCGTTCTGTTTCTTGAAGAAGCGATCATACGCATCAGCCAGATGCTTGACGCTAGTTTGCACGGAAGTGCTGTCTACTTCCTTCAACCAGTCGAACGCTTCCTTTAACATCGGAATTTCTTTGGAACAAGAACCATAAGATAGTCCTTTCCCTGTCGCTTTGTAGGTTTCTTCCCACTTCGCTAAGAAGTGGTTAAAGACGAAGCGTGAACAACCAATCGTTTTGGTAATCAGAATTTTTTGCTCTTTTGTCGGGTATATTCTGAATTTGTAAGCCTTGTATTTCAACATGATTTTCACCTCCTTAAAGAGAATATACCCGAAATGAAAGCTGGTGATTCATCTCCCGCTTTCATTTGGGCTTCGCCCTTAACGCTTAGAAGTGAGAGTATCCTCACCTGATTTTAATAAATACACCGGTAAGGACTACCACTTCCCGGACAGCGGACAGCTTGAACAATGGCATACGTATGCTGTCGATTATGTCCGGGTCTATGATTTGACGAACCGCGACTACCGTGAACCGGTCGACCCGGTGACACGTGACTTTACGTTCAAGGCAAAGGCACAGATGAAAAAGGGACAAACGGCGACGCTGACGCAACGTGGTGTCCAACTGCAAGAAGACCATCAGTATGTGCTTCGCTTCAAGGCGGACAGCAAGCGAAGTAAACAGATTCAAGTCAAGGCGAAAAATGCGGACGGAACAACAGCCTACTTGCCGACGCATGACGTGCCGTTGACCAAACAAACAACGACCGTTGATATTCCATTTACGATGACACAAGCGACGGATTTAAACAGCCAACTTCAGTTCAACTTCGGAACGGCAAAAGGCGAAGTGACGCTCGATGACGTTGAGTTGATGGATGTCACACCGATCGAAGTCGATCGGTCACCGCTCAAAAATGGTTCGTTCACGGACGGACTGAACTTCTGGAGTTCATACGTCCATTATGATGCGCAAGCGGTCGTTTCAACGGTCAATGACGCCGCGAAACTCGCCATCGCATCAGAAGGACAGGAACCATGGAGCGTTCTGCTCGAGCAAGGGAACTTGCAGCTCGTCAAAGGGCAGACGTACCAACTGACATTTAAGGCATCGTCGACAGTTGCCCGACCACTTGAAGTGACGGTCGAAAATGCAGCGTACACACGTTACTTCAGTCAAATCGTTGAACTCGGAACGGAAGCAAAAACGTATCAGTTTGACTTTACGCTCGGTCAAGACGATACAGCCGGACTGAAATTCCTGCTTGGGAAAGCAGCCGGTTCTCCGTTTGCGGCCCATGACGTAACGATTGATGATGTAAAACTGGAAGTGAAATAACACGAATTAAATTTCTTTATACAAAACGTCCAGAATAACTTCCTCGCTTGTTGAAGGGGAAGAGAATTCTGGACGTTTTTATTTTCATGTAAAAAAGGAATTTAAATCCAATTCGGAGAAAGGATATACCATGCAATTTTAGAGGGGGAACACCATCATGGTTCGTTCGACGAAACAGTATGTCGCGTTGTTTGTCGTGCTTTTGATCGCAATAATCAGTATCAATGCCTGGCCGGCGAGTCTTTATCCGGACGGTTCGATTGGTCTGCTTCAAATCGCAGCATCCTTTGTTTGGCTGATCTTTTTGACGGCTTCCGTTGTTCTTATTCGGGAAGAAAAGACGCTTTTGTTTGTTTTCTATTATCTAAGCTTCGGGTTTGTTGCCGGCACCGTGGTCTATTTGATCACGTTCTTTGAGCGGTACTGGTTAGGGGACTTTTGGTTTGATATCGTATCCGCTATTCAATATCCGTTTTATTATCTGTTTGCGGTCCCGCTGTTTGGGTTCAATGCCTGGTTTGACGTCTTGTATGGACAGTTTGCGCTGTTTGCCGGGTTTGCTTATATCGTGCTGGCGATTGGCGTAAGTGTCCAATCTAAAAAAATAGAGGCGAAGCGGTTGCGGTACTGATTGCCAGATAGTTGAAAAGCGCGCCGCGGCGCGCTTTTTTCGGTTACTTCTGTAAGATGCTCAGGTACGGAGCGGAATGAGCTGATGGTGTAGGACAGATTCAATCAAAGTGACCGTCTCGAAGGTTGCTGCGTAATCAACCGTTTCGTGTTCGGTATGCTCATGCGTGTATCCGACAGACAGATTAACAGAAGGGATGCCGAAGCCGGCAAACACCTTGGCATCACTTGATCCGCCGTTCGTTGTCGTTTGCCAGTCGGTCATTCCAGCGAGACATCCGGCTTCCTCGAACAGCTGACCGAACTCTTGTATGCAGAACGGTATTTGATTTCGGCAGGCCGTGACAATATCGCGTGTTCCGCGGCGGTCGACAACGATGGCGCCATCCACATCATGGAGGAATTCAGGATCAATTCCTTCCGCGCCGCGGCATCCGATTTCTTCCTGAACGGTAAACGCGAGTTTCAGCGTTCCGGAGAAGTTTGTATTTTGAACGCGGTCAAGGACTTCAAGGATCGCTGTGATGCCGGCCCGGTCGTCGGCTCCAAGGATGCCGCTTGAACTGCGGAGTGTCGTCCCGTCTTCAAGAATTGTACGGTCTTCTTCGATTAATTCCACGGTGTCCATATGAGCAGACAACAGTACGGTCGGACCAACGCCGCACTGGATGGTCGCCAGTACATTTCCACGCTTGTCGGTGTAGAGGAAATCTGTGCTCGATCTTAAATGATTGCGGAGGTGCATTGCGACCAATCGTTCCCGTTTGCTGACGCCCGGGATATCGAGCCATGTCAACAAACGGTGCTTAAATTGTTCTAGTCGTAAGGTTTCGAGATAAGTCCGGTCTTCGGTCAACCGGTAAAGACGTTCAGCCAACAACAATAAAGAAGGAAATCCGCTTTTCCGGTAGTCAAGATGTAACGTCAGTTGCGTTAATCCCATCGTCATCTGATAGGGCAGGGCAAGCTGAAGAAGTTGCCACTGCTTAAGCGACGGGGCTTGTTTCAACACAACTGATGCCCGCCCCCGACCATGGCCGTCACAACAAGACAACGTTGGGATATCGAGTGCGTTCAGCCAACGGACGATTCCCCGAATGTATGGATCAAAGGATTGATACGGTAAATCATTCGTCGAGGGATCAATCATTGCTTCACGACCGGGTAGGTTCTCGAAAGGGACCTGCTGAATCCACTCGATCAGCTGACGGTCGTTCCAGTCTACTACCGGATATTGTAAAATGGAGTCAGTCAAACAAGCGACGTGTGTTTTATTGAATTGATCGTCCCGGCTCAGACCATGTCGTGCTAACAGAATCGTTGCGTTTGTCATATAAAAACAGCTCCTTGTTGGATAAGTTGTTTTCAGTTTAGCAAGGGAGCTGTGACAGGCTGTCACACGTCAAAAATAGGAGGAAAAGCATGGAACAATCCGAACATCTCAAAGAAAAACGGCCTGGACACAGATTTCCGAGAAGGACAGTTGAAGAGATGGAACTCCGACGTAAGATGAGACTTAACCATTTTGTCCGGCAAGCCGAGTTTTTTAAGCTGTCGGAAACACCGGATTTTGTTCAAGCAAAGAAGTGGTTGTTACAGGCACTACGTATAGAAAAGAATCATCCGATCGCCAATTATCGACTGGGATATCTTCTTTATCGTGAGCACCAGTACGAACTGGCGGTTTATCATTTTAAGACGGCGCTTGACGGAACGGAGACCGATGTCTTGAGTGAGACACAGTTGATGTTAGCCAATACCTTTCTCGTTAATTGCGGAATGGCGATTACACGGGAGGCCTTGCGTGAGTTAGAGGACTTGGAATTTCGGATCGAAGGAGAGATAGACCAGGAACGCATTGAACGCTACCGGGCTGAAATGCTTGTCCAGGAAGAAAATATGTTAGACCGTTTGTATTATCGGAAAATCACGGCAGCCCATGAAACGATTATCAATGAAGAACAGTTTTACGACATCCGTCCGGATAAAGGAGAGCTGTTACTCCGAAGTTCGGATGATGGGAAAACATTGCAGGTGTTCGGAAAACCAGCTGAATCATTAAACCTACATATGTTCTTGACCCTCGTGTTACTGAATCAAAAATCATTTCAACCGTATCCGGTTTTACAGGATGCCTTGTCTGAATTAGGGGGACAAAGGATTTCTTACAACTATATGCGTCAGTTAATCCGGAGAATTCGTGATCAGTTTGTTACGTTGAATTTGATTGAATCGACATCTATTTCTTCTCCTGATTCTTCGCGTCCTGTCCAAGGATTCCGGATTCACCCGAACTGGTCGGTGACGATTCTTTGCCGGGCAGATGATTTCATTCATCCGATTCAAAAGGAGAGAAGCGATGTTTAGTCCAGTCAGTGAACGTGAGGAAAAAAGCGGGGAACGAAAAGCAAAGTCCCGGAAGACGATTTGATTACGTGATTCGGGTGCTTTTGCATTAGGGTTGTGGTTGACGCTTTTGATCCTCTTGGTAACCCCGTTAATCTTGATGTTTGTCATCATGTATTTAGCAGGAACACGATAATTCAATTGGATGTTCAAGAGAGGTCTGTCGCGAAGCGATGGATCTTTTTTTGTTCGACGGTTTGTCAAATTAAGTGCAACACTTCTTCCGTGAAGACCTCGTATGCAGTTTTCCAGTTAAGACATTTTCGTGGTCTCCCATTAATCCAGGCGAGCGCTTGAGCGATTTCAGAACGACTGACCTTTCCGAAATCTGTCCCCTTCGGGAAAAATTCACGGAGAAGACCATTGGCGTTCTCGTTACTACCACGCTGCCAAGAAGAATACGGATCTGCAAAATACATGGGTAAGCCTAACGTGTCACGAATTCGTTCATGACAGCTAAACTCTTTTCCACGATCTGTCGTCGCAGTTTGGAACGTTCCCAACGGGAAGGAAAGATGTAATGCTTGAATCGCAGACTCCATCGATTGAGCGGACCGATTTTCCATCGGTACAGCGAGATAAAAACGACTCTTTCGCTCGACGAACGTTGCGACACAGGCTTTTGACGTTCCTCTACCCGATACAACAGTATCAAGCTCCCAATGTCCAAACGTTTGACGCCCTTTGACGTCGGACGGACGTTTACTGATTGGCAGTCCGACGTTGAAGCGTCCGCGCGTCTCACGTGGTTTCTGACGCTTTCCCTTTTGCCGAAGAAGTCCAGAATCGGCCTCGACGAGGCCACTATAAATCCAACGATAAATTGTCTTGAACGAGAGTCCTTCTTCTTGGAATAATCGTCCGGCAATTTGTTCAGGGGACCACGTCTCCCGTAATTTTTCGAGGATGCAGATTCCTTTTTCGAGCGTAAACTTCGTACGTGCACCGCACTTCTTCTTTCGCTCCACATAACGCTGGTCAGCATGAGAAGAATCGTAATGAGGATTTCGTTTCAATTCTCGTGAAATCGTAGAAGGTTGACGCCCCAGGCGTCCCGCAATCTTTCGGACAGAGAAACCTAGCTCGAGATACGTCTCTATTTTGACTCTTTCTGATATGGTAAGATGAATATAGCTCATAACGAATCCTCCGTTGAATTTTGTGTGGTAACTCTATTCTACACGAGGCCGTTATGGGTTTTTTTTGTGTTTTCAGCTAGGTGTTGCACTTAATATTACAATTCGTCGTTCATAAAAACTGTCTGACAAATCATCCCTCTAAAAATCAAAAATTAAAAACAAATTCTAATGAAAATCGCTATAATCAAATTATCGCTAAAATTTGGTATTTTAAAAACAAGGAGGAATGGACATGAACAAAGCAGTGAAACTCATCATTACAGGTGTACTTAGCCTTTCTTTGATCAGCGTGACATCGGCTGAAAGCCATGCAGCAACCAAAGCGAAGGCATTCCAAAACTGTACGGAGATGCATAAGAAATACAAAGGCGGCGTTTCGAAGAAAGCTGGACTCAAAAACCGGACGGGGTACGACAAAAAAGGTAAGGCGATCTACAAAGATACGAAATACAAAGCCTATGTCAGCTTAGCGATATACAAACTGAATACGAAAAGCGACCGTGACAAAGACGGCATCGCCTGCGAACGTTAAAAAAAAGACCCACTTCCAATTTGGAAAGCGGGT
Organism: Exiguobacterium artemiae 255-15; assembly: GCF_000019905.1. Taxonomy (GTDB): domain Bacteria; phylum Bacillota; class Bacilli; order Exiguobacteriales; family Exiguobacteriaceae; genus Exiguobacterium_A; species Exiguobacterium_A artemiae. The sequence continues at coordinate 350,653 of NC_010556.1, forward strand.
CTTCGTCTGTTTAGTTGAAGTTTTTTTTGAGGAAGTCCGTGACTTCTTCCGGTGTTTTTGCGTTAGCACTGTGCAAGTGACCGAGTTTCTCGTTGTTTTGGAAGACGAGTAAACTTGGAATCCCCATGACGACATTGTCAGAAGCGATTTCCGGGAATTCATCCTTGTCGATCGTATAGATCGGCAGTTCGCTGAATTGTGATTCGACGTCCGGCATGAAGTAGTCCATCCGTTTGCAGTCCGGGCACCAGTCAGCTTCGAACTTAATGATGACCGGTGTTTCACTTGCGATTAACTCTTTGAATGTATCTTCACTCTTAATGTAGTTACTCATGTGTTAGTTCCCCCTGTTGTTGGTGTGTATCTTTAGTCTACTGATTCCAAGCACAAGATGCACGGATTATGATTGAAGAAGGTCCGCGTTCTGCAAAAATGTTGTAGAAGAAAATAGCAAAAGTATGCGCAAATTGCACAAGAAGCGCCAATAAAAGATTAAATATGATTTGCCTTAAGTAAAAACTATTGGTCTTTTGTTAATTAACTAGTTTTAAGCAAAATGATTTCTATAGACCCACTTGATTTTGACCTGTTACGATGAGGTTTGCTAATCGACAGAGCGAGTGGGGGCGACAGAAATGGATCAGCAAAAATACGATAATTTAAAGCTCGGTGAGCGTGGTGCAATCATCAGCATCATTGCCTATATTGTTTTATCAATTATTAAATTAGTTGTCGGCTACACGGCGGATTCAGCGGCCTTACGGGCGGATGGTCTAAACAATACGACCGATATCATCGCTTCGATTGCCGTTTTGATCGGATTACGGATTTCAAGACGTCCGGCAGATGATAATCATAAATACGGACACTGGAAAAGCGAGACGATTGCCTCGATGGTCGCTTCCTTCATTATGATGGCAGTTGGACTACAGGTATTAATCGATACGGTTTCGACGTTGTTCGAAGGAAAGCAGGAGTCGCCGGATATCGTCGCAGCTTATGTCGGAATTGGTTCCGCTGTCGTGATGTATTTCGTCTATCGTTACAACCGGAATCTGTCACGGAAAATTAACAGTAAAGCGGTCATGGCAGCGGCGAAAGATAACTTATCCGATGCCTGGGTCAGTATCGGAACAACGATCGGGATTATCGGTTCCCAGTTCGGGATGCCGTGGCTCGATATTGTAACAGCGATTGTCGTCGGATTCTTAATCTGTAAAACGGCGTGGGATATTTTCTCGGAAGCCTCCCACGAATTGTCGGATGGGTTTGATGAACAGAAGCTGAAGATGTATGAAGATGTGATTTTTGATTTAGAAGGTGTCAAAGGAATCAAGTCGATCAAGGGACGGAATTATGGAAATAATGAAGTCGTTGATGTCGTGATTCTCGTCAACTCGCAATTGAACGTCCATCAAGCCCATGATATCGCGACGAAAGTCGAAGATACGCTGACGAATGAATATGGTGTCTACGATATTCATGTCCATGTTGAGCCGGAATAACAGAAAGCGACCGTCCTTCACTGAGGGGCGGTCGCTTTCTGTTATTCTATGATTTCGATCGTCAAGGCCAGTGCACCAAATTGTTGTTCGGCTTCCTTCAAGTAAATGGCATACGTACTTTTCAATAACTCTGGCATCGACCAGCCAATACAATCGATCGCTTCAAGTGAAATTTTTTCATAGAGAGATTGAAAGTCTTTGAACGTTTCGCGTTTTGTGACCCGAACAGTAAGCTGTTCACCGTTAGACAAATTTTTAAATTCAATCAGGTCATCGACCTTGATAGCTTGACGCTTCTGATCGTTCAGGCGAATTTCGATAACTTTTTTGCCTGTTTGGATGGAATGGAAGGGTTCTTCATATAGCCCCATGTTATGTAACATCTGCCTGACTCCTTTCTGATAATTTCTTGATTATGGAAAAGCTTTATCATACCTTAAGACGGAAATTTCCATTTAAAATACTATGTGCGTTTTCACATTGTTTCTGCGTTGACATTCGGTCTGAATGGGCGTAATTTTAGTTTACATAGATAATCGTTCGATATGGAATGATTCAAAATGGAACACGGAGGTGGAAGGATGGAAACAGAGCAAAAAGAGCCGGTTCGTTCAACGGCCATGATGCAGTCGTTTTGGAATGTGCAGCGTCATCTTGTCCGCGCGGCGCATCAGACAGCGCAGGAAAATGGACTCAGTTTACCGCAATTTCACAGCTTGATGACGATTGCCCCAAGAAGTCCAATCACACAAAAGGAACTTACCGCGCATACGCATTTACCGAAAAGCACCCTCAGTCAATCGATAGAAGGGTTGGTGCAAGCGGAGTGGGTCATCCGGGAAACGAATCCGGACAACCGGCGGGAAGTCGTTTTACGTTTGAGTGATCACGGACGGCAATTCGTCGAAACGATCAAACAACAGGAGGCCGGGATGCAACAACGGCTCGAGCAGGTCCTCGATCAGATCGATCCCGCCGTCTTTGAACAGATGTTGCAGACCCATGCGCAGATTGCAGAAGGATTAAAAGAAATTTTGTCACCAGGAAACGGAGGCTGTACAGATGATTAAGCTACTCAAAAATCTGACGACCTATAAATGGGCAGTTTTTGCTGTCTTGATCCTCGTCTTCGCCCAGTCGATGTCAGATTTATATTTACCGACGTTGATGGCCGACATCATTGATAAAGGAGTCGTGACGGGGGATACGGCATACATTTGGAAAATCGGGGCCGTCATGCTCGGGATTACTGGACTTGGCGCGCTCGCGGCGATTGCTGCCAGCTACTATTCCTCGAAAGCCGCGATGGGACTCGGCCGCGACATTCGCCGGAAAGTCTTTAACCACGTCGAACGGTTTACGCTACAGGAGTTTGATCAACTCGGAACGGCTTCATTGATCACACGGACGACAAACGATATCACCCAAGTCCAGCAGGTCGTCATCATGATGCTGCGGATGGTCGTCAGTGCGCCGATCATGTTCGTCGGTGGACTGATCATGGCCGTCTCGAAAGATGCCAAACTGTCGCTTGTCATTGTCGCGGCGATGCCGGTGTTGGTCATTTCGATTTTATTGATTCTTTGGAAAGGGGTCCCGTTGTTCGGCCAAGTCCAAAAACGGCTCGACCGCTTGAATCTCGTTTTGCGGGAAAACCTGACCGGGATTCGTGTCATCCGGGCCTTTAACCGGGAATCCCAGGAAAAAGTCCGGCTGACAAAAGCGAATGCCGATTTGACGGACGTCTCGATCAAGGTCAATAAAATCATGGCCTTTTTGATGCCGGTCATGATGCTCGTGATGAACTTGACGGTCGTCGGTGTCATATGGTTCGGCGGTATCCGGATTAATAACGGCGGGATGCAAATCGGGGATTTGATGGCGTTCATTCAATACGTCATGCAAATCATGTTTGCTCTCGTCATGGCGTCCGTCATGTTCGTCATGATTCCCCGGGCGGCCGTCTCGGCGAAACGGATTAATGAAGTCCTTGAAATGGAGCCGACGATGGTCGATGCCGGAACGGCTTCTGCGGATCAAGAACGCGGTACGCTTGTCTTTGACGGGGTGACGTTCAGTTATCCGGGAGCCGAGGCACCGGTCCTGTCCGATATCAGCTTTACTGCCCGACCTGGTGAAATCACGGCTGTGATTGGTGGAACCGGTTCCGGAAAATCAACGCTCGTCAATTTGATTCCGCACTTTTATGACGTGACGGAAGGCAGCATCCAAGTCAACGGCGTCGACAGCCAAGCCGTCCCGCAGGAAGAATTGCGTTCGAAAATCGGCTTTGTCCCGCAAAAAGCGTTGCTGTTTACGGGAACAATCGCGGAGAACATCCGGTTCGGAAAAGAGGATGCGACGGACGAAGAAATCCGGCATGCGGCACAAGTCGCTCAAGCAACTGATTTCATTGAACGGATGCCGGACCGATATGAATCAATGATTGAACAAGGCGGTTCCAACGTCTCCGGTGGTCAAAAACAACGCTTGTCGATTGCTCGGGCACTGGTCCGGAAACCGGATATTTATGTCTTTGATGACAGCTTCTCGGCGCTTGATTTCAAAACCGACGCGACGTTACGGAAAGCTTTGAAACAGGAAACGCAAGACGCAACCGTTCTGATTGTCGCGCAACGCGTCAGTACCGTCATGGATGCCGATCAAATCATTGTCCTGGAAGAAGGACGTGTGGCCGGAATCGGGACACACGATGAACTGTACGAAACGAACGAAGTCTATCAGGAAATCGTTAAATCTCAACTGTCCGAGGAGGAAATCGCATGAGTACCAGTAATACGAAACGACCTGCCGGCGGCCCTCCCGGTGGAGGTCCCGGCGGCGGGAACATGATGATGATGGGCGAAAAACCGAAAAACTTTAAAGCGACGTTCCGCCGGTTACTCGGTTACCTGAAACCACGCCGGAACGCTCTCATAGCGGTCTTTGTCGCGGCGATTCTCAGTACGATCTTCATGATTGCCGGACCGAAAATCATGGGGACGGCGATCACGGAACTGTTTGAAGGCGCCTATGCCAAGTTCCAGGGTGTACCGGGAGCAGCAATCGACTTTACGAAAATCGGACAGATCCTGTTGTTGCTCGCGGGACTGTATGTCGTCAGCAGTCTGTTCAGTTATCTGCAACAGTATCTGATGTCGGGCATCGCGCAAAAAACAGTCTATGATTTACGGGAAGATGTAAATCAGAAGCTCGAGCGGTTGCCGCTGAAGTATTATGACGGCCGACCGAACGGGGAAACGCTCAGCCGGGTCACGAATGACATCGATACGATCGGAAGTACATTGCAACAAAGCGTGACGTCGTTCATTACGTCGATCGTGACGATCGTCGGCATTTTAATCATGATGCTGACGATCAGTCCGCTATTGACGTTGATCTCACTTGTCTCTTTACCAATCTCGATTTTTGCGATTCGTCCGATTTTGAAACGGTCGCAAAAATATTTTGCTGATCAGCAACGGACACTCGGACAACTGAATGGTCATGTCGAAGAGATGTATACCGGTCATCCGGTCGTCAAAGCGTTTGGTCATGAACGCAGAGCGGTCGAACAATTTGATGCCGTGAATGAAGAGTTATATGAAGCGGGACGAAAAGCCCAGTTCATCTCCGGAATCATCATGCCGATGATGATGTTCATCGGGAACATCAGCTATGTTCTGATCAGTGTCGTCGGCGGGATTTTAGTCACCCAGCGCAGCATCTCGATCGGGGACATTCAGGCGTTCATCACCTATACACGCCAATTCACACAACCGATCACACAAACGGCCAATATCGCGAACATCGTTCAGTCGACGGTCGCAGCTGCTGAACGGGTCTTTGAATTGTTGGATGAAGAAGAGGAAGTCAAGGAAGTGACGACGCATCACTTAACAAAAGCCGACGGAGCCGTTGCGTTCGAGCATGTCGACTTCGGTTACGGCGAACAGTTGTTGATTGAAGACATGAACATCGATGTCAAACCGGGACAAACGGTGGCGATCGTCGGTCCGACCGGTGCCGGGAAAACGACACTGATCAATCTGTTGATGCGCTTTTACGAGTTGAACAGTGGTGTCATCCGAATCGACGGGATCGATACACGGAAGATGTCACGCGAAGATTTACGGACAACGTTCGGTATGGTCCTGCAAGATACGTGGCTCTTTAACGGTACAATCCGTGACAATCTCGCGTACGGAAAAACCGGGGCAACAGAAGACGACATCGTCGAAGCCGCGAAAACAGCCCATGCGGATCACTTCATCCGGACATTACCGGACGGCTACGATACCGTCCTAAACGAAGAAGCGTCGAATATCTCGCAAGGGCAAAAGCAACTGTTGACGATTGCCCGGGCAGTCCTCGCCGATCCACCGATCATGATTCTCGATGAAGCAACGTCAAGCGTCGATACGCGGACGGAGATTTTTATTCAACAGGCAATGAAACGTTTGATGGAAGGACGGACAAGTTTCGTCATCGCCCATCGTCTGTCGACGATTAAAGATGCGGATTTGATTTTGGTCATGGATCAAGGGCGGGTCATTGAACAGGGCACACATGAAGCCTTGCTCGAAGCAAACGGCTTTTATGCCGATCTTTACAACAGTCAGTTCTCGGAAAAAGAAGTCGTGTAACAACAGCTGATTTCAACTGCAAACAAATCAACGGCAGCATCCTGATGGGGATGCTGTCTTTTTTTGAATCTTTTTTCTTGCACTCGTATACCTAAGGGGGTATATTAATGGCAGAAACTTATTCAGTAAAGGAGCCAACAAGATGAAAAACATGTCAACAAACGAATTAGAAGAGATATTGCAACAAGAAAAAACGATTCAACTGATTGATGTCCGCGAAACGGATGAATACGCAGTCGGTCATATCAAGCAGGCCAAAAATCTTCCGTTATCCGAACTGTCAGAGCGGACGGATGAATTGGATGCAGGACGGCCGTTACATGTCATCTGCTTGTCCGGGGGACGCAGCATGAATGCTTCAACCTATCTCGAACAAGCCGGTTTTGATGTCACGAATGTCGACGGCGGCATGATGAGCTGGGAAGGCGACGTTACGAAATAATTCATTTCAACAATTTGAGGGGGAACTTCCATGTTATTACGTTACTTTTACGATGAAAAATTAGCACAAGCTTCTTATATGGTCGGTTGTCAGATGACGGGTGAAGCGATTGTCATTGATCCGTCGCGTGACATCGAAGGATATCTTAAAGAAGCGGCAAAAGAAGGATTACACATCGTCGCGACAGCGGAAACGCATATCCATGCGGATTTTGTATCCGGCACACGGGAATTTGCTGAACGGTTTGATACGACGGCTTATCTGTCTGACGAGGGTGATGCCGACTGGAAATACGAATTTGCAGCTGACATCGATGCCAAACTTGTGACGGATGGAAATCGTTTTAAAGTAGGGAACGTGACATTTGAAGTCATGCACACGCCGGGACATACGCCGGAACATGTCTCATTTTTACTGTATGACCGCGATCAAACGGTTCCGATGGGCATTTTTACAGGAGACTTTGTTTTTGTAGGCGACATCGGTCGCCCGGATTTACTCGAAGAAGCAGCCGGTATTCAAGGGACGACAGCTGTCGGCGCAAAACAGATGTTTGAATCACTTAAACGATTCAAAGCGTTACCGGACTTCGTTCAAGTATGGCCGGGTCATGGAGCCGGCAGTGCGTGCGGGAAAGCCCTCGGTGCGGTTCCGACGACGACAGTCGGGTATGAAAAACAGACCAACTGGGCTCTTCAAGTCGAAGACGAAACGGCGTTCGTCAAAGAGTTGACGACAGACCAACCGGAACCGCCGAACTATTTTGCGATGATGAAGCGGGTCAACAAAAAAGGAATTGTCGCCACACCTACGCTTTCGAAACCACGTGTCGCCGAGGCGACTGAACTGGAAACGCTTGTCAATACGATGCAGGTCGTTGACACACGTAGCGGAAAATCGTTTGCTTCGGGACATGTGCCGGGGGCGCTCAACATTCCGTACAATTCAAAATTCGTCACGTGGGCCGGCTGGCTACTGGACTTTGATCATGATATTGCCGTGATTGCCGAGTTCCGTTTACTGGAAGAAATCCAGACCGATTTACAGTCGATCGGTCTCGACCGGTTCGTCACATTGGTGGATATAGCGGATTTGTCACCCGAACAATTGACGGAACAGTATCCGGACTGGAGTGCCGAACAAGCAATTGAAGCAGCGGAAGCCGGTGAAGTGGTTGTCCTCGATGTCCGCAATAAGACAGAATGGGATGCGGGCCATTATGAGCAGGCGAAACGGATTTTACTTGGTAAACTGTCCTCGCGTTACAAAGAAATTCCGGTCGATCGTCCGATCGCAGTCCACTGTGCCTCCGGTGTCCGGTCACGAATGGCAGTCAGTGTCTTACAATCACTGGGCATGAAGAATGTCATCAATATTGACGGCGGGTATGCTGCTCTTCAGCCGGTTCTTGACCGACAGGCGTTAACAGAAAAATGACACCACGATACTAAAAAAAATAGCTTTTCCAAAATGGATGGTTCTAATCAGAATCATCCATTTTTTTAAATACTATTCACAAAATGCCACTTTCAGGTTAAAAGTGGTTTAGCAATTCCTTTAGCTGGGGAAATTAAAGAAGTGTCGGAAATATACTATTTAGAGATGAAGGAGTGTGGCAGGATGAAAAACTTTTGGAACACGACGTCATTTGACGTCAACGGGATTCTAGGGACTCTCGGAAACATTTTAGGAGCACTTATCGTCTTCCTGATTGGATGGCTGATTGCGAAACTGATCGCAAACGGTATTCAAAAGGCATTAGAAAAGTCTGGTGTCGTTAATAAGTTGTCACCACAAAAAGAAGGTACACCACCACAAAAGAAAAAGTGGACACCTGAAAAAATTATCGGGACAGTCATTTTCTGGGTCTTGATGGTATTTGTTCTTATCCTAGTCTTTAACATCTTGAACTTGAACATCATCGCAGGACCACTTGCGGATACGATGAGCACATTGCTCGCAGCGATCCCGAATATCCTGAAAGCAGCATTGATTCTTCTTTTTGCTTACGTCATCGCGGTTGTACTCCGCATGATCATCGTCAAAGGCGGAACGAAGTTGATGTCGAACGAAAAAGTCCGTTCGAACAAAATGCTTCAAGGTCAAACGGATCTTTCGAACTATCCGAAGATCGCAGGCGAAATCGTCTTCTATCTTGTCTTGTTACTGTTCCTACCAGGTGTACTTGGTGCGCTCAACATTGAAAGTGTTTCTGAGCCGTTCAGCCAATTACTCTCGTCGTTCCTTGGATTCATTCCGCGTCTGATTGCTGCAGCAGCGATCTTCTTCGTCGGATTCCTCGTTGCGAAAATCGTTCGCGATATCGTCACGAACTTCCTGCATGCAGTCGGTACAGACAAATTTGCTTCACGCTTCAACATCGGTACAAACGAACAAAAAGATACAAAATCACTTTCTTCAATCTTAGGGACAGTCGTCTTCATCCTGATCTTAATCCCGATCACGATTTCGGCACTTGACCAGCTCAACATCAAAGGTATTACAGGACCAGCCATCAACATGTTAAACGATGTTCTTGGTATGATTCCGAACATCATTATCGGTGTCGTCTTGATCCTTGTCGGTCTTTATGTCGGTCGTTTCGTTAAGAAATTCGTTGCAGATCTCTTGTCACGTCTCGGTTTCAACAACTTAACACGTCACTTGAAAATCGGTAACTGGGATGCAAACAATGCATCGACATCACCATCATCAATCGTTGGATCACTCGTTGAAATCGTCATCGTCGTCTTGTTCGTCGTTGAAGCCTTCAACTTAATCGGTCTTGACTTCATGGTTGATCTTGGTCGCGCGGTTCTTGCTTTCCTTCCAAGCGTCTTGACAGCGATCATCATCTTGGCCATCGGTATCATCATCAGCAACTTGGTGAAACGCACGATGGACAGCCTGTTTGCTAACTCGGATTTAAAAGTTCTTTCAAGCGTCGCGAAATATGCCATCCTTGCTCTTGCTGTCTTCATGGCACTTGATCAACTTGGTGTTGCTGCTACAATCGTTAACTCAGCGTTCATCTTGATTCTCGGTGCTGTTGCTCTTGCTTTCGGACTCGCGTTTGGTTTAGGTGGCCGTGATAATGCATCACGTTACCTCGACCGTCTCCAGAAAAAAGCAGAGAATGCAGATATCGACACATCGAACCTGCCGTCAAACAACACATCGTCTGCTTCGACGAAGCCAAGCTTAAAAGAAGCAGCAAAAGGTGCAGCGTCAAAAGCAGCAGATGACGTCACACCAGATCAAGCACCAAAAGCGTCTAAACCATCATCTTCTTTGAACGTGAACCCGACACACGGTACACCAAAAGGGGCACTTCCTAAAAATGATTTAGCACAACAAGACGATTACCCGATCGGTCCGGACACGAACCGTGGTCCGAACTTAGATCACCCGAATGATCGTCCGTAACCAAAACGAAAACGAAAACGAAAACTCCTTCACCGAGCGGTGGAGGAGTTTTTAGTACGTTAATGCATATCTACATATTTGTATTGTAGTAAAATAACAAAACTGGTTTGACCAATTTGTGAAAAAAAACAGAAACTTTTGCTTATAAAAGCTGACATCCTTTGTTATGATGAAAAGGTCAATTAGAAAAATGATTTGAATATTCAGAAAAAAGAGAAATTTCGGAGGGTGTTTTATGAGTTTGCTTCGTAAGAAAGATGTCAGTGTGATGATGGATCAAAAGAGCCATTCTAAACTGGCACGGCATTTATCAGGCTTTGATTTAGTGTTACTTGGGATTGGTGCAATCATCGGAACAGGGATTTTTGTCCTGACCGGAACAGGAGCATTGTATGCAGGACCCGCATTACCGGTTGCCTTTATTATTTCTGCTATCGTCTGTGCATTAGCTGCTCTCTGTTACGCTGAGTTTTCATCGATGATTCCCGTCTCAGGCAGTGTGTACACGTACACGTATGCCACGATCGGGGAACTGGTCGCCTGGATCATCGGTTGGTGTTTGATCCTGGAATACGGGTTAGCATCAAGTGCCGTTGCAACAGGTTGGTCCGGTTATTTCCAATCACTATTATCCGGATTCGGAATCAGTCTGCCGACAGCGTTAACGGCAGCGCCGGGTGCTGTACCGGGAAGCGAAACATTCTTCAACTTACCGGCGTTCTTGATCTTGATGGTCATCACGCTGTTGCTCTCAATGGGTATTAAAGAAACAAAACGCGTCAACAATATCATGGTTCTTGTAAAAGTAGCCGTCGTTGTCTTGTTCATCGTCGTCGGGATCTGGTATGTCGAGCCGGGCAACTATACACCGTTCGCACCGTTCGGTATCAGTGGTGTCCTGCAGGCTTCAGCCATCGCTTTCTTCGCTTACCTCGGTTTTGATGCCGTTACGTCAGCAGCAGAAGAAGTAAAAGATCCGGGCCGTAACTTACCGATCGGGATCTTAGGATCACTTGCCATCGTTACCGTATTATACGTCGTCGTATCCGCCATCATGGTCGGAATCGTACCATTCAAACAGTTTGAAGGGGTCGACAGTCCGGTTTCGTTAGCTTTAAAAGTAGCCGGTCAAGACTGGGTTGCAGGTTTCGTCGACTTAGGTGCCATCGTTGGTATGACAACGGTTATCCTCGTTATGACATTTGGTCTGGTACGTCTCTTGTTCGCGATGAGCCGTGACGGATTATTGCCGAAAATCTTCTCGGACGTGAATGAAAAATCACATACGCCTGTCAAAGCAACATGGATTCTTGGAACGACAGCCGGTTTAATCGCAGGTTTCGTGCCGCTCGGTACATTGGCAGAATTGATCAATATCGGAACACTCGCAGCATTCGCTCTGATTTCAATTGCCGTCGTCATCTTACGGAAAACGCGTCCTGATCTGAAGCGGGCGTTCAAAGTGCCATGGGTTCCATTCTTACCGATTCTTTCCGTCCTTGCCTGCATCATGTTGATGTTGAACCTTCAAACATTCACATGGATTGCTTTCTTCATCTGGACAGCGATCGGTCTGCTCGTCTACTTCGGATACGGAAGATCACGTTCAAAATTACAACAATAAACACTCATGCCATCCAGGATTATTTTTGGATGGTTTTTTTGTTTGCTGCCGGCAGGAATGAACACCGGAAAAGGCGAACGGTTGTAAAGAAAGGGGCGATCCGAAATGATTCATATTAAACGGGCACCTGATACAGAAACAGCATATTTAGTCATGAAGGAAGGTTTCAGCGATTACATGATTCCACTAGGTCTTTCACCTGAAGTGTTTCAGGAACGAATCTTAGAACGTGACGGCAACCAACTGGAACATTCGTTCATTGCCTATCACGGGGAACGACCGGTCGCGATTTGGTTGAACGGGCTGAAGACGATCAAGAAAAAAACGGTCATGCGTTGTGGCGGACTGGCGGTCGATCCACAGTACCGGCGTCTTGGAATTGCCAAAGCCTTGTATGATGCGCAACTGAGTTATGCCAAGTCGTTAAATGTCGACTGTTTGATGCTTGAAGTCATTCAAGGAAATGAGCCGGCGATTACCTTATACAAGAGTTTCGGTTATCAAACTGTCAGTGAACTCGGTTATTTTCATAAAGAAGAATCGGGACAGGTTGAACCGCTTGTTGAAATTGATCAAGTGGCTTTTGAACGGCGGTACATACAGCAGGACGAATACATTTGGCAACAGGATCCGGGTGTTATGAAACTGGCGAAAGCCCGTTACTACGAACTTGATGGTGCCTTTATTGCCGCAGTCAATGAATCAATTTTTGCCATTTTGACAGATGAGGAAGAAGTGGCCCGTGTCGCGACCGAAGCGACACGCCGATTGGCAGGCGAACTCTACCATCTACAATCAACGAATCAGCAGGTGTGGGAAGAATTACTTAAAGCCGGGTGGCAACAACGGGACCTCAAACAATTCATCATGCAAAAACCAATCAGTGTCTAAACAAACGGGATCTTCAGAACGGCCTTTGAGGCGACTCTGTAGATCCCGTCTTTTGTTACATCCATAAGCTGATCATGACGATGACGGCAAAGATCGCAAATAAGATCCCTGTACCACCAAGCATGACGAGCATGATTTTGTTCATCATTAAAAAAACCTCAATTCTTCCCCTAACAGTTATTTTACAAAATAACTCAATGAATTTTGATATTTTTTCATTTCGCTTACACCATTTTTATATCTTTTACTGTTTGGATCTTGTGAGATGTAATCGTGTGAACGTTCATCAATCCATTTTGTACCGCTTACTGTAAGGTCATTAAAGACGTAACCGAATCCATAACCACCATTATCATAAATAGGAGCCTGTACTAAATTGCCGTTCATCTTTGGTTTGATTGCATACGACGTTAGAGTGTTACTTTGTTTTGTGAGTTTTTTATTTAAAACTGTGTATGTTTTTAGGTTAAGAAACGAATAAGTTTCTTTGTTTGTCAGCGAAAAAACAGTAGGGTATCCTGTTTTGTTTTTGAGAACGGCACTTGTTTTGGCATCTGTCGTACTGAATACATAAGGATTTGATTTGGTATACGTATATTTGTAATTGGTAGATTTCCCGTTCAAATAAAGAACAAATTTTCCGCTACATAACTCGTCCTTACCTTTAATCCACCAAATATCATTTGAAGTAGCTTTGTGGCAACTTGCTTTAGATGAACGCATTGAAACAGTATACTTTTTCTTAGCCTGATCATAGATAGTAAAGTCTTGTTTGATTTTTTTAGAGTAAGAGGCAGCTTCAGAATGTAGAGGTTGAATACTCAAAACCGAAAATAAGCAAGCGGATACAAGTAATTTTTTCATAATACATCTCCAAGTCATCATATTTTAATTCCATTTTATAACATATGAAGCTGTTGAGAAATTAAAAAATAAAAATTAAAACCAAAAACGCCTTTCTTTCGTTTACTGAAGAAGGTGTATGGTCATTTACTCAATGAAAATTTAGGTCGATTTTGGTTTAAATAGTCCTCAATCATCACCCGATGCGAACCGACGATTTGCTCCGGTAAATCTTTCAAAGAGAAATACGTTAACGCAACACTTTCTGCGCTAATCCGCAACGTTCCGGTCGTTTCGGAAGCAACGTAAGCGAGCGAAACGCTTTGAAAGACATCGCCGTTCGCAAGCGTCGTGACATAATTTTTTCCGGAATAGACACCAAGCAAAGTCAGTTTTTCGGCGATAAGTCCCGTCTCTTCTAGCAATTCACGGCGTGCGGTTTCATCTGTTGATTCAGCCCATTCCATCAGACCCCCCGGCAGTCCGAACCGGGCCTGTGTTTCATTCCGTTGCTCGAGCAAAATATGTCCGTCCTTGACGACGAGAACGACGGCACCGACGAGAATTAGCGGGGTATGTCCAACCTGTTTACGGAGTGTTTCCACGTAGTTCATCGGGACACCTCCTGATGAAACGGACAGCCGCTTGGAACGCTTGGTTCTTCCGCAGGAGCAGAACGGGCGAAGAAATTCGGTCGTTTGACGGTCGGATCGAAATCTTTGTGGAAGACATGCGTCGCGGCACCGCTCATGGGCGGTACGAGCCAGGACCATTCTCCGGTTACGTCCCGTTCACAGGCCGCTTCATTTTTTTCGAACCGGGCAAATTGTTTCGTTGCCGTATGATGATCGACGATTGTCACACCGCTCCGTTCAAACGAATCAAGAACGGCATAATTGAGCTCGACGAGTGCTCGGTCCTTCCATAACGACCGCTCCCGTGACGTATTCAGTCCAAGTTGTTTGGCGACCAGCGGCAAAAGATCGTAGCGGTCAGTATCGGCCAAATTTCGGGCACCGATTTCTGTTCCCATGTACCAACCGTTGAATGGAGCACACGGATAGGAAATACCGCCGACTTCAAGCCGCATATCGGAAATCATCGGCACGGCATACCATTTGATTGTCCGGTCCCCAAACAGATTTTGCTCGGGATGTTGAATCGTGACTTCCAGCACCAGTTCATCCGGAATCGGATGCAGACTGACTTGGCCGTCAAGTTCAATCAGTAACGGTAAGATATCGAAATCGGTTTTAGATCCGCTCCATCCGAACGACTCACACAACTGAGTGAAGGCGATTGAAGCCGAATCCCCAATGATACCGTCCGGGGTGTCGTAACCGGCATAACGGATTAATTGATGGTTCAAGATGCGGACCCGGTCGGGATCAAAAATCGTAATCGTCGAACGGATCCGTCCATCGTTGGTCGCGTACTCCATATGATGAAACAAGGTGTCGCGGATCGATTCCACAGTCAGGGCATCCCGGGCGTCAATGACGTGAAGTTGCTCCCAAAAGAGGCGCCCGATACAGCGGTTGCTGTTCCGCCAGGCGAGTTTTGCTCCATACGTAAGTTCTTGAAGCGTTTGCGTATACGTACCTGTCCGCAAAATTTCTTCGCGGACTTCATGCAGGCGATGTGCCTCTTGCGGGTATTGTTCTATATAGTCATGAAAAAAGCGTTCGGCTTCAGTGAGTAAAGTAGACACGGCGTAAATCCTTTCTTTATCCAACACGACGATGGTTCTTGCTTCAGTGTACCGTTTGCTTGCGCTTTGTGCCAAACGATAATCGTTAAACGCTTACTTACAAGTTCAAAAGACGTTAAAAGTTTAGGAAGTGTATGGAAAGGGGGATAGAGGAGAGAACTATTCGAAAGTGAGGAAATTGTTATGTCATTATTAAAACCTGTATTTGCCCGATTTTTTGGCGAAGCCTTTTTTGATAAATCGGCTCAGCTTGCTTATTATCTGATGTTGTCCTTATTCCCATTTTTATTATTCGTAGTGGGCCTTGTGTCTTTTTTACCGTTCACATCGGGTGACGTCCTCGATTTGATCCGTCCGTTTGCTCCGGCGGAAACCTATGATTTAATCCGGAAAAATGTCGTCGGGATTTTTGATAACGGGGGCCTGAAACTGGCCTCGATCAGCTTCCTGGCAGCCTTTTGGCTCGCTTCGATGTCGGTCCAGTCACTGGTCCGTTCGTTAAATGATGCGCTAGAAGTCACGCGGAAAGTGCCGTTTTGGAGAGGGTTACTGCAGGACTTTGGTTTTACGGTCGGAATGATGATTATCTTACCGATGTCGCTTCTCGTTCCGGTTGCTGAAAAGTTAACGCGGCGTTTCATCACGCATTTTGCGATCGTCAATGATGTCGTCACGAACTACTCCTGGATTTGGTTTTTATTCCGTTGGGGACTCGGATCACTGTTCCTGTTGGTCTTCTTCATTCTGCTGTATCGTGTTCTACCGAGTGTCCGGTTAACAGTCCGTCAAGTCTTACCGGGTGCATTGTTTGCGACAATCGCCTGGCAGGCTGTTTCTGAATTCTTCTCGTATTACGCGGAATTCGGCAGTTACGACCGTCTGTATGGACAACTGGCCGGAATTATCGTCCTGATGACGTGGTTCTATTTGTCATCTGTCGTCCTGATGCTCGGTGGATTGATGAACGCCGAACGGATGCGTCAAAAGAAAGAAGCGAAAGTCTTAAAACCTGAAAAAATCAAACAAGAGACTGTCCGTTAAGGGCAGTCTTTTGTTTGACGTTGAATTACTTTTTGATAGAAGAATACACCGATCAAACCGGTCGTAAACAAGGCGAGCAGAAGTAACGAGAGTTGTTCATAGTGCGTAGTTTTTAAGAACACGCTGGCTGCAACGGCGGCATAAAAACTGCCCAGACTCTTTTTGACGAATTGACTGCTGAAGAGATTGAGGAATGATGCGCCAAGCGGCGAGCCGATGAGTGCTCCGATGATTAAAGCAATCCCTAAAGCAAGCGGAGCCTGTGTACCTGACATGAAATAACTCGTAACGCCGCCGAGTACAATCAACGTAGCTGCCGCAATACTTGTTCCGATTGCTTGCTTCAGCGGGAAACGCACCCATCCCATCAAAAGCGGTGTCAATAAAAATCCACCGCTGACGCCCATCAAGGACGACAGGATTCCGGCAGCGGCACCGATTGCGACCAGTTTATAGAACGAGGCGTGCGGCACAGGTGTCTCCTGAACCACTTTTTTAGCCGGTTTCAAAAACTGGATGGCAAACAACAGGAGCAGGACGATGTAAAGGGTGGAGATGACCGTATCGGCACCGCTGTGCCGTTCCATCCAAAAGACGACAGGCGTAATCGCAGCGGAGCCGATGATACCGGAAACGCCAATCGTGACAGCATCCCGAAGGTGAAAGTTATTTTGACGGAGATGGGCAAAGGTGCCTGTCACCGTCGAACCGAGTGTCAAAAGTAAACTTAAGACGATTGCGGTGCTCGGAGTGTATCCTAATATCAATAAAAGAGGGGTCAGGATGATGCCCCCGCCGATTCCGAAAAAACCGGATAGAATGCCGATTGCGGCTCCGAGTACAAGAAAAAGTAATAAATCCAAGAGTGTTCCTTCTTTCTATAAAGTGATACAGATGACTCTACGGGGAAAGTAATGATTAGGAAAATGAATTATACTGATCGTAACGATTAGAAAAATAAATGAGGTGAATCTATGAATTTTAATGAACTGAAGACCTTTGTCGCGTTGGTCGAAACAAAACATTTTACGAAAACAGCGGACCGCCTATACATTTCACAGCCGACGGTCAGTCTCCATTTAAAACATTTGGAAGAACATTTTGGACAAAGTTTAATTCATCGCCATACCTTTAATAAAACGATTGAAATCTCGGAAGCGGGATGGATTGTGTACCGGCATGCTAAGGAAATTTTGCACCAAGCGATCCGGCTCGAGCAGGAAATCGATGAGTTGGAAGGCATTACACGCGGGACGCTCAGAATCGCGGCCACACATACGATCTACGAAGCGATGTTAGAAGAGATGATTCACGACTTTTTGCTGGTCTATCCGGATGTTTCCGTCGATGCGCGCGTCATGAATCAGGAACAAGTCGAACAGGCCTTGCTCCATTACGAGATTGATTTAGGTATGGTAGAAGGACTGCATCGCTCGCACCAAATCGAAGCCATTCCTTTTGCGACAGATCGACTGCGCATCATCGGTCATCATCATCTGGTTCCGGAACAGGCAACCTGGATTTACCGGGAAGAGGGATCAGCCGCACGTTTAGCACTGGAAACGTGGCTGCAGACACAAGCAATTGTTCCGAAGCGGATAATCACGGTATATTCCAACCGGTTAATTAAACAGTTAATCAAAAATGGAACGGGAATCTCGATTCTTTCGGAACGTTTGGCGGGAAGCCTGCTCGAATCAGAACGGTTTCAGACATATGATGATTCGCAGATTGATCCAAGGATGTTTCAATTCATTACGCTTAAAGGAGAGACAACCCGTCTGTCCCAAAAATGGATCAATCAACACGGTGGATCCGACTAAAAACTTTTTCGTTGACATATACCCCTGTAGGTATTATTGTATGGAATGTAGCCAACAGATATGACACAGGTCACACGGAAAAAGGAGAGTGTTCTTCGCATGGAAAAAGTGTATGAAGACAAAATCATTCACCGGATGAACCGGATTGAAGGTCAGCTTCACGGTATTATCCGGATGATGAAAGAAGAAGCGTCCTGTAAAGATGTTGTCACTCAACTCAGTGCGACACGAAGCGCCATTGATCGTGTCATTGGACTTGTCGTCAGTGAAAATCTAATTGAGTGTGTCACGAATGACGAAACCGACGATAACCATGAACAGGCTGTAGCAGAAGCGGTTCAACTATTACTGAAAAGTAGATAAAAAAATTTACAACGATTAATACCCCTTAGGGTAAAATAGATGGAGGAATTTTTCAGATGTCAGAGATTAAAAAAACAATGATTGTCTTGTTCAGTGGAGATTACGATAAGGTCATGGCAGCGTATATCATCGCCAACGGCGCAGCCGCTTACGACCATGAGGTGACGATTTTCCATACATTCTGGGGATTAAACGCAATGCGTAAAGATGAACCGATTCAACCGGATAAAACATTACTTGAAAAAATGTTCGGCAAATTCATGCCGCGCGGTGCCGACAAAATGCCGCTCTCCAAAATGAACTTCGGTGGCGCCGGCCAGAAGATGATCAAAAACGTCATGAAAAAACACAACGCAATGCCGCTTCCCGATTTAATTGAACTGGCAAAAGAACAAGACGTGAAGTTGGTTGCATGTACGATGACAATGGATCTGCTCGGTTTAAAGCAAGAAGAATTGCATGATGGGATCGAATATGCCGGCGTAGCAGCGTATCTTGCTGATGCTGAAGACGGAAACGTCAACCTGTTCATCTAATTTCGAGGAGGATTGATGCAAGTGGATATCTTGAACATCGTATTTCTAGTGATTGTCGCTTTTCTCGCTTACCGGATGTTCGCCCCGACAAAAGGTGTCAACAAATTGTCGGCGTCCGACTTAAAGCAACGGTTAGGCGACCGGACCCGGTTTTATTTGGATGTCCGGACACCGGGTGAGTTCAAAGGAAATCACATTAAAGGATTTAAGAACATTCCGCTCCAAGTCTTGCCGACGCAACTCGATAAGATTCCGAAAGACAAAGAAGTCATCGTAATCTGTCAAAGCGGAATGCGCAGTAAACAAGCGGTCAAACAATTAAAAAAAGCCGGATATACGCAAGTAACGGAAGTGTCAGGCGGAATGAATGCTTGGCGTTAAAAAACACGAGGAGGAATAACAAATGAAACGATTCACAGCAAAAGAAGTACAGGAAAAGCTAGAGAACGGAGAACAACTTAACATTATTGATGTCCGTGAAGTGGATGAAGTCAAAGAAGGTAAAATTCCAAATGCGATTCATATTCCACTCGGTCTCGTCGAATTCAAAATGAACGAACTCGATAAGAAAAAACAATACGTCATGGTTTGCCGTTCCGGTGCCCGCAGCGGCCGTGCCGCAACGTATCTTGAAGGACAAGGCTATGATGTCATCAATATGGATGGCGGGATGATGGCGTACGAAGGTAAAACCAACTAATTTTTTTAATTTTAATTATACCCCTAGAGGTAAAAGGAGCGAATACTTTTGCAGACAATCAAAACAGATATCGTACTTGATGCACGTGGTTTAGCATGTCCGATGCCGATTGTTCGGACGAAAAAAACGATGAAGACACTGGAACCGGGTCAAGTCGTAGAAGTTCAAGCGACAGATAAAGGATCGACGGCTGATCTTCGGGCCTGGGCCAACAGTACAGGCAACCAATACCTTGGAACGATTGAAGACGGCGATGTTCTACGTCATTACGTCCGGAAAGCTTCCGGTAATGATCAGGAAGCGCCGGCATTTCAAAAAGTCGTCAACAACGAGACGGTCGAAGCCGTTTGCGGCAACGCGGATATAATGATTCTGGATGTTCGGGAAACGGCGGAATACGCCTTTTCACACATCCCGAGTGCCGTCAACATTCCACTCGGTGAACTGGAAGAACGTATCGAAGAACTCGACTCGTCGAAAACAATTTATGTGGTCTGCCGGACAGGAAACCGCAGTGACTTAGCTTGCCAACAACTCGACGCTAAAGGATTTAACGTTCAAAACGTCGTTCCGGGTATGAGTGACTGGAAATACGACACAAATCAAACCGTTTAATTCGTAAATTACGATCAGGAGGAATCAGACAGATGGCACAAGCAATGACTACAAAAGAAGTCACCCAAAAAATCATTCGCCGTGAAAAAATGTTTATCTTGGACGTCCGGAATGAAGACGCGTTTCAAGACTGGAAAATTGAAGGCGAACAATTTTCTTATCTGAACGTTCCATACTTTGATTTACTTGATGGTGTGGAAGACATACTGGATCAACTGCCGACCGATCAAAACGTACTCGTCGTCTGTGCAAAGGAAGGATCGTCGATTTTCGTTGCGGATTTGTTGGAAGAAGCAGGGCGGACGGTCTCGTATCTCGCAGGAGGAATGAAAGCCTGGAGCGAACACCTCGAACCAATCTCACTTGGATCATTAAATGAAACCGGTGCAGATCGTGGAGAAGTCGTTCAGTTTGTCCGCATCGGGAAAGGCTGCCTGTCTTACATGATTATCTCGGAAGGCGAAGCCGTCCTCGTGGATGCAACGCGTATGACAGATGTTTACCTCGACTATGCAAAAGAACGTCAGCTTGAAATCACACATGTTTTTGATACACATCTTCATGCCGACCACATTTCAGGTGGACGTGAAATTGCGGAAAAAACAGGCGCGACATATTGGTTGCCACCAAAAGACGCGCCAGACGTCACATTTGATTATGCAGCGCTCGAAGATGGAAGCCACGTTCAGGTAGGAGATACACAAATTGATGTACGGGCACTTTATTCCCCGGGACATACGATCGGATCGACTTCGTTCGTTGTCGATAATCGTTATCTCCTGACGGGCGACATTTTGTTTATTGATTCAATCGGGCGTCCTGATTTAGCCGGTCTCGCAGAAGACTGGGTCGGTGACTTAAGAGACTCGCTCTACAACACGTACCGTGAACTGTCGAAAGATCTGATTGTTCTGCCTGCTCACTTCATGTTAATCGAAGAATTAAACGAAGACGGCAGCGTCGCAGAAAAACTGGATGTATTACTTGCCAACAATCATGGCTTGAACATCGAAGACGAAGAAACATTCCGGAAAATGGTGACAGAAAACTTGCCGCCGCAACCGAATGCGTACCAGGAAATCCGTGAGACGAACATGGGGAAACAGACACCGGATCGCGAAGCACAACGTGAGATGGAAGTCGGTCCAAACCGCTGTGCCGTTCGCTAAACTAAAAAAATCACTTCAGGAGGAATTACAATTATGAAATCAGAACTCGTATTAGATGCAAAAGGACTTGCATGTCCAATGCCGATCGTTAAAACAAAAAAAGCAATCGCGGGACTCGAATCCGGTCAGATTCTTGAAATCCACGCAACCGATAAAGGGGCTAAAAACGATTTACAGGCATGGGCAAAATCAGGCGGCCATGAGCTCGTCAAACACGAAGAAGATGCCAGCGTTTTAAAATTCTGGATCCAAAAAGGGTAATTCAAGTTGAAGGAGGGCTGGCGACAGTCCTCCATTTTTAAAGGAGTGAATCGAATGGAAATCGGATTTATCGTAACCATCTTCCTGATCGGTTTTGTCGGATCATACATTTCCGGAATGCTCGGAATCGGCGGTTCAATCATCAAATATCCGATGCTGTTATACATTCCGCCGTTGCTCGGATTCGCTGCCTTTTCGGCCCATGAAGTGGCGGGAATCAGTGCGATTCAAGTCTTTTTTGCGACGATTGGCGGCGTTTGGGCTTACCGGAAAGGCGGTTATCTCAACAAGTCATTAATCGTAAGTATGGGTGGCGCCATTTTAATCGGAAGTTTTATCGGTGCCTACGGATCAAATGTCTTGGCGGAAGATACCATCAATATCGTCTACGGAATACTGGCGTTAACGGCAGCGGTCATGATGTTCGTTCCGAAAAAAGGACTGGATGATATTCCGCTCGATCAGGTTCGGTTCAACAAAACAATTGCGGCGAGTAGCGCGTTCATCGTCGGAGTCGGGGCCGGAATCGTCGGTGCGGCGGGAGCATTCTTACTTGTTCCGATTATGCTCGTCGTTTTAAAAATCCCGACCCGGATGACGATTGCTTCGTCGCTCGCGATTACCTTTATTTCGTCAATCGGCGCAACGGTCGGAAAGATTACGACAGGGCAGGTCGATTGGGGACCGGCGGCTGTCATGGTCGTCGCCAGTCTGATTGCGGCACCGCTCGGCGCAATCGCCGGGAAAAAGATGAACACGAAAATACTGCAAATCATTCTCGCTGTCCTGATTTTAGCGACAGCCGTCAAAATCTGGCTCGATATTTTATGAAAGAGTACAAAAAAGCGATACTTTGCCTGTACGTCAGCAAAGTATCGCTTTTTTTGATGAAGCTACAAACGGCTTTTTTCAATGACATCGACAAGTTGCCGTTCGACATCGAGTGCGACTTGTTTTAACTCGTCTTCTTCCACCAGACCAATCAGTGAGGTCGGGCGCGGCATGCCGATTTTCGTTTGTCCATCTTCCGTATAGACAGCGAGTTTACACGGCAAAAAGTAGCCGGCCCGCCGTTCCGCCGACAAGACACGATGGGCTTCTATCGGGTTACAAACTTCAAGGATATGATACTGGTCGTCAAACGGTAATTCTTTTTCAGCGAATTTCTTCGCCAAATCAAACTCCCATAAGACACCGAACGAAATCTCAGCAAGTGCTGTCTTCAGACGTTCAATCGTTTCTTCCGTTGAATGATTGGAACTGACCGTGTAGTCAAACATGAATACCCCTCCCGGTTTTTTGATGTCTTAAATTTATTTCCCTCTTTTGACAGGATGAATCGTCTTTTTTTGAATGTGCCGAATGAGAGCAGACCGGGCGACAAACTGTGGGAAATCAAGGTACATTAGAAAAAAGACATCCGTCAGACAATGAACGACGTAAGCTTAAAAAAGGAGGCGGAGGGAGATGAAGAAACGAATGTTGACGATTGTATCAGTCGTAGCATTGATTGCGATCATGATTGGCGGCTACTTTGTTTTCCAGCAACAACAGGCAAAATCGAGTGGGAGCAAAGAACTAACCTATGCCAAAGAAGAAACGGCGATTCTCGCCGGAGGATGTTTCTGGTGCATGGAGCCGCCGTTCGAAGAGTTAAAAGGGGTCAAATCCGTAATTTCCGGATATACCGGTGGAGATGTGAAAAATCCGACGTATAACCAGGTATCCGCAGAGACGACCGGTCACCGGGAAGCGGTTCTGATTACGTTTGATCCGGCTGTTATCTCCTATAAACAGTTACTTGATGTCTATTGGCGCCAAATCGATCCGACCGATCCGAATGGTCAATTCGTCGATCAAGGCGAATCATATACGACGGCAATCTTCTATACGAATGCGGAACAAAAACAGATTGCGGAACAGTCGAAGAAAAATTTGGCCGAGAGCGGCATCTTTGACAAAAAAATTGTCACGCCGTTGATTGAAGCCGGTCCGTTTTACGAGGCGGAAGCGTATCATCAAGATTATTACTTGAAGAGCGAAAAGAAATATAAATTCTACCGCTCTGCATCCGAACGTGATGAATTCATTAATCAGTATTGGAATGATCAGCCCAAACTGGATGTACCAAAGTATTCGAAATTGACCGATGATCAAATCAAAGCGAAATTGACGGATATTCAGTATAAGGTCACCCAGGAAGACGGGACGGAGCCGGCTTTTGATAATCCGTACCACGATTTGAAAGCGGACGGGATTTATGTCGATCTGATTTCCGGCGAACCGCTGTTTTCTTCTAATGACAAATATGATTCGAAAACCGGCTGGCCGAGCTTCAGTCGACCGTTAGAAAAAGGAAATATCATTGAGAAAAGTGATTTTGCGTTAGGGATGAAGCGGATGGAAGTCAGAAGCCGGCACGGGAATGCCCATCTCGGTCATGTCTTTAACGATGGTCCTGAGCCGACTGGTTTACGTTATTGTATGAATTCAGCTGCTTTACGGTTTGTGCCGAAAGCCGACCTCGAAAAAGAAGGTTACGGTCAGTATGCTTCCGAATTTAAATAATCAGCTAAAAAGGGATTTTTCACTTTCGTGAAAGTCCCTTTTCTTTCGAAACTGTAAGGTGACCGCATTAAAAATAACTATCCATTTTATCCAAATATTGTTTATACTAGACACAATGTAAGATCATATCTTGAGGAGGAACATTGTGAAAAAGTTAACGATTTGGCTCATGCTTAGCTGTTTGATTCTGACGCTCGGAATCGGACCATCAGCTGTTAAAACAGCAGCGGCAAATGAATTGTCGGAAGCTGTCTTATTAAAGGCAGGACAGGAAACGCTTCTGGAAACAGGAACGAATAAAACGAATACATATTGGTATAAGGTCGATCATCAAGCCGGAATTGAAAAAACGGCGACACATTTTGAATTATCGATTGATACGGATCAGCCGATCGAAGTAACGGCTTACCCGAGTCAAGAGATGGCATCAAAAGATGAGACATTTGACCGTTACCGCGGATATGCAGAACCAAACGATAAGGACGTCACGAAAATCGCTGTTCCGTATGCATGGGACGGACCATATTACGTCAAAGTCGATTATTATCCGGAAATCGAAGAAGATAAGACGGTCAAACCAGCAAACGTCAACTTGACGTACAATAATGTCAAACTGGCTGTCGAATATGAGCCAATCAGCGATATCAGCTGTATGGCGGAAGAAGCACTGAAACAAACATCGGACGAAAAGCCGATGCTTGCCTTGATGCATGCGATTCAAAAACAAGTGTTGAGCCAGTCGGAACAAGGACGCAGTTTAACGTCGTTGTACTACAAGGCATCACCATACGTCGTCAAAACCTTGTTGTTCAACAAAGACAAACGGACACAAGCATATGAAGATTTAAAATCACTGAAGCCGGCTATGTCTGCTCTTGTCAACGGTACATCATACACATTGACGAAAACCGATCAAGCAGCGGTCAACCGTTTATACGCGTTGACGCGTGACGCGTCACCGGAAGTCATCGCAACGGAAATCAATCAAGTCGCAAAAACGGCGAACATTGAAAGCATCGGCGGTTCAGATTTAACAGAAGCATTCAAACCGTTCGGGATTCAAGTGAAGTCAGAAGCGAAAACACGGTTCATCGTTAAGTTGAAACCGGGTCACACGCAGCGGACGATGAAAATCGCCGGCACACAGGCAACAGACGTTGAGAAGTTATCGCTTGGTAAAACAGGTCAGTTTGTCATCGTCACGGAAGATCCGACGGTTAAAAATCAGTCGGCAGCAGTCCTGAAACAATCGTTGAAAAAATCAAGTGCTGTTGAGTATGTCGAAGAAGTTCAGACATACCGTGCAACTGGTGACATCAACTATGACTACCAATGGTCGCTCAACCAAAAATCGAGCGTCGAACAGTTCCCGGATGCGGGAATCGGATTCGAAAAATTCCTGAAAAATAATGCCGGTCAAAAGTTAAAACCAGTCACGATTGCAGTTATTGATACAGGGGTCGATTACCGCCTGAAGGATTTACAAGGGAAAGT
Organism: Exiguobacterium artemiae 255-15; assembly: GCF_000019905.1. Lineage (GTDB taxonomy): Bacteria > Bacillota > Bacilli > Exiguobacteriales > Exiguobacteriaceae > Exiguobacterium_A > Exiguobacterium_A artemiae. The sequence goes on from NC_010556.1 coordinate 376,311, forward strand.
TGATATTGCCCAGGAAAAGAACTACGTCGATGTGAACGGGAACGGAAATGCACTTGACGATAACGGTCACGGCACACACGTTTCAGGTGTCATTGCAGCAGCTCTTGAAAATGATTACGGCATTCGCGGTATCCATCAGTCGGCGAAAATTCTTCCTGTTAAGGTTTTGAACGCTAACGGTGAAGGGGAAACAGATGCGATTGCACTCGGAATTAAGTATGCAGTTGATCACGGGGCAAAAATCATCAATATGAGTCTTGGCGGCGGGGAAAGCCGGACGATGGCATATATGATGAAATATGCGGCAGATCACGGTGTAACGGTCGTCGCAGCGTCAGGTAACGAATACGATATGTCCATTGGTTTCCCGGCCAGTTCAGAATATGCCATTTCCGTCGGAGCGACAAACCCGCTCGGTATGGTTGCTGATTATTCGAACTACGGCATCGGACTCGATGTTGTCGCACCAGGTTCAAAAATTGCAAGTCTTGTTCCGGACGGTAATACCGTCTACATGGACGGAACAAGCATGGCGTCACCGCACGTCGCAGCAGTTGCGGGGATTCTGGCGTCACTCAATTCCAAATTGACACCAAAACAAATCGAGTCGATCTTACGGACAAGTGCTGAACCGCTTGCCTTTGAGAATCCAAATGATTGGGATGATGATGAAGACGATATGGAAGATGAGTATCCACCGGGATATGAAAAAGAAATGACACCGGACTTCCCGGCATTCGTCAGCCCGGTATCGGGATATGGAAAAGTCAACATCACACGTGCGATCTCGCAATTACACCTAAACGGAAAAGTAAACCCGGTTTATGACAACCAGCTTGTTGTCAGCGGACAAGTTAAAACGGGTACAAAAGTTGAAGTTTGGTCGACGAAAAAGTTGACGGATACAAAAGATACGGCAAAAATGTTGGCAAAAACAACAGCAACAGCCGGTAAATACAGTGTGGCGATTCCCCGTCAGGAAAAAACATCTGTCTTGACGATTCGTTATGCGAACGGTCTTGACGTGACATCGGAACGGACGGAAGTCTTGCCAGGAAAGGCGCCGGCTGCACCGAAAGTCAACCGTGTGTTGGCCGGAGCAACGAAAGTAACCGGTACCGCGATTGCGAACGGTAAGATTACGATTAAAGATGCGAAAAACAAAGTGGTTGGAAAAGGTGTTGTCGACAGCAAAGGGAAGTTTACGGTCAAAGTTAAAGCATTGCAACCAAACACCCGTATTGCAGTTACGGTAACAGACATTGCCAACCGTTCAAGCAAAGCGACTGTCGTGACGGTCCTTGCGCCACCGGCAGCACCAAAAGTGAAGCCGGTGACAGCCGGTCAAACGAAAGTAACCGGTACAGGTGAGAAAAAAGCGCATGTGTATATCCAAAATGCGAAGAAAAAAGTCATTGCCAAAGGAACGATCACTTCTAAAGGAACGTTCTCTGTAAAGATTGCGAAACAAAAAGCAGGAGCGAAGTTGTATGTCTACCTTAAAAATGACTTGAAACAAACGAGTCCTAAAACAGCAGTTGTCGTCAAAAAAGCGAAGAAATAAGTCTTGAAAGCAGCCTTTTTCGGGTAAAACGAAAAAGGCTGCTTTTTTTTTGAGGGGTTGTCTTACTTTTAAAGTATTTTTTTTGAAAATATGCTATTTTTAATTGATTCTATTATTTTTAGAAAAGCATCATTCTAATCGAATGATGAGGAGGATATTTCATGATTAATTGGATTCGGAGACGAATCGGGCGGCAATTATTGGCAGTATTTTATGTCTTACTGTTTTTGGTTTCGATGACTTCCTTTTTGGTTTATGGTTACATGGAAAATCGAATCGAATCATCACGCGATAACTTGGAAGTCATCAGCGAACAAAATCGTCGTGCGGATCATTTATGGGATAACTGGCAGAATGTCCAGTTTGGTTTGCGGGGATTTGTTATTTTCGGTAACCAGGAACGTTTTGATGAAATCCAGGAGCTGCGGACAGAAATCAAAAGTGAAACGGATTGGTTTACCCGTAAAGCCAAAACGGATGAAGAAGAAGAATTTGCCGCTCAAATGACGAATATGTACAACTTATATTATGGGGCCTTGTTTCCTTTGACCCAGTCATACGTAAATGAAAAAAAGGCGAATCAAATCAATGAAGATTTTTTACAGGGTGACAGTCTGTTCTCTTTACCGATTGCCAAACGATTGGTGGAACAAGGTCAATTAAAACAAACAGCGGACGGTTCGATTGATGTCGAACCGGATATTGAAAAAGCCTCTTCGGCATTAAATGAATACCGGAATAATTTACAACAACAGCAGGATACGGCCGTTGCCAACCTCCGGAGTGAAGTCGCAAAAACGAAATGGATCTGGATTTCGAGTATCTTTGTCCTGATTATCTTTATTTTACTGTTTGTTCATCCGTTCCTGAAACGAATGACGAAACAGTTATTACGCCTGATTGAGGACAATCGAAAGCTGTCGCGGAACGAGCCGATTGAGATGGATGTTATGGAGCGGCGGGCAGATGAGATTGGCATGTTGCGTTCTTCCTTTAATCAGATGGCTGTGACAACCGGTCTGCATAAAGAAGAGATGCAAAATAAAAACGAAGAATTACAGGCGCAGAGTGAAGAATTACTGGCCCAACAAGAAGAATTGCAATCGCAACAAGAAGAACTCGAAGAGGCGTATCAGGCGACGAAACAAAACGAAGAGAAGCTGAAGATGCGCAGCGAATTAACGGAAGCACTCGCTGTCCGGGAAACAGTCGAATCGTACCCGGCGATTGTTCAAAAAATGTTGGATATCACTTCATCCGAATATGGAGCCTTGTTGTTGTATGACGATGGCGTTTACATCGGTGCGACGACGAACGGCATGAAGATACAACAGGTTCAATCCTTACTGGATGATGAGAATTCCTTATTGAACCGGATGCGGTTAGGGACAAAAGTCGTTCAGTCGGAAAAACGGGTTTCGCGGACAAACGACACACCATACAGCTTCAGTACGTATGAAGTTGCTTTGCCGATTTATGATCCATCGACGCATCAGTTGATGGCTGCCGTCTACATGGTTCGTTATCAGTCTCCATACCAGTCGCAACAGTTGGCGGATATGCGTGAGTTCTCGCAACAGATGACTTTATCCCTGTTGCGGACGCGTTCATATGACGAGATGAAGCAGGAAAAACAAAAGACCGAGCAGGTACTTGACTCAATCCGGGAAGCAATTATTTATCTGGAAGACGGAAATGATGAATTATACGTCAACCGTCCGTTGTTCGAACTGATACCGGAGCTGCAATCCGAATTTACGAGGGACCGGACTTTATCGTCGGCCAGTTATGTGATTGAAGTGATGCGTAATATCGTCGATGATGTCGAACGATTTAACGATTATTTGGACTTGATCCGGTCCGGGGAAGTTTCTCCGGATAAAGTTCAATTTGATGTCCGTGGTAATTCCGCACATCTTGAAGTATATGCAGAACGAATCGATATTGAAGGTGGTTGGAAAGGGGTCATCCTCGTCATCCGTGATATTACCCGGGAAACAGAAGCAGACCGTCTGAAGACCGAACTTGTTTCGACGGTGTCTCACGAATTGCGGACTCCCTTGTCTTCGATTTACGGATTCACGGAATTGATGCTCAATCGGGAGATTGATGCGATAAAACAACAGAAATATTTGTCGACGATTCATAATGAAACGGAACGGCTGTCGAATTTGGTGACCGATTTCCTCGATGTTCAACGGATGCAATCGGGTGGACAACGTTACCAAATGGCTCATCTTGATTTGTATTCGATTGTCGATCAAGTGATTGGTGTCTATAAGGCGTCAAACGGACTTCACGATATTCAGCTTCACTTGTTGAGTGTAGAACGACCGGCGATTATTGGAGACGAAACACGGATTAAGCAGTTGCTGAACAATTTAGTCAACAACGCCATCAAGTATTCACCGGACGGTGGACAGGTTGACATTACAGTCAGCACGGATCAGGAAAATGCGACGATTCAGATTACCGATCACGGTATCGGGATTCCACAATATGCCTTTGCCCATCTGTTTGATAAATTTTATCGTGTGGATAATTCAGATACACGACGAATCGGGGGTACGGGACTTGGTCTTTCGATTTGTAAGGAAATCGTCAAAGAACATGACGGTGTGATTCATGTCGAATCGACTGTCGGAAAGGGAAGTACCTTTACGGTCGCCCTGCCGTTGCACGCATTGGAAAATGTCTAATCTAAACAGGTATCGGATTGCTTCGGCAATCGGTACCTGTTTTTGTTTTACAATAATTTTTCAAACGCTGAGAAAAAACACAAGACGTTCAGCGAATATTTAAATATAATGAAGAGATAGTTAAAAAACAGAAAGATTTGCCGATAAACATATAGGACAAACGAACTAGGACAAAAGAAAGGGCGTGGACGATGCATAAACTAATCTATACCATCATCGGCGGATGGGTGATGTCTCATTTGTTATGGTTAGGAATCATCGGCACATCATCGGATCTTTCGAGAACAGGGAACAGCCTGTTCATGATTCTAGGCGCGGTCCTTTCGACGATCATGTTGGTAGCGGCGGCGCGGCGTCATCCGAATCGTCCCATTACGCAACGTCTATTTTTACTGCTCTTATTCGGAAATATGTCGCTGGCGATGGGCGAAACGGCAGAATTGATCGTGTCCCAACAGCACTTGGAACGTTCCGGAATGTTTGATGGAATTGATTTAATATTCAGTCTGCAAATCGGATTTTATTTGCTGGCTTTTTGTTATTTTTTAATCAGTCGCCGTTCAGAAGTGAATTTACGATTTTTCCTATTTGATGAACTCATCATTTTGATTGTGACAGGGGCGATTTCCTGGCATTATCTCGTCACGCCGTATTTGGAACAGGCGGAACTGTTCAGCATGGAAACACTGTTATTACTCCGTTATCCATTAGGAGATCTGTTGTTACTGGGTGGGATGCTGATCCTGTTCTTTGGTGTCATGAAACGTGGAAACAGTATCCCGCTTCTGATGATATTGATTGGTTTTCATCTGCAGTTGATTGCGGATTTATTATACGTCATTTTGGATCGAACCAGTTTTCCGATTTCTTTGATGTGGTTGGATCCGATTTGGATTGCGACCGTCTTATTAATTGGCGGGGCAGGACTGTTATTTGATGTCGATGAACGACCGATTGGATTTAACGTCAACCGGCGGATTCTGGACGGGATTCGTCTCGTGACACCGTATGTCTTCCTGTTGATTTTGTTTGTGACAATGGCACGTCAAGCCGTCAGTTGGAATGGTTTAACGATTGGTTTAATGATTGCCATTCCTTTATTGATTTCAAGGCAGGTTCGGATCGTGATGGACAATCAACGGTTGCGGGAAAATCTTGAGGCGAAAGTCGAGGAGCGGACGGCAGCACTCGAACAGGCATTGGAAGAGATGGAGCATATGGCTTATCATGACGCACTGACGAATTTACCGAACCGGTATTTGTTTGCCCGCTTGTTCAAGGAGGAACTTCGCCGGGCGGAAATTCATCAACGATTTGTCGGTCTGTTTTTCATCGATATTGATCATTTTAAACAAGTGAACGATACATACGGCCATCAAATTGGAGATCAGTTGATCATTGATATCGCCAACCGTCTTGAAAAAAAATTGCCGCATAATACGGTCATCTCCCGACAAGGTGGGGATGAGTTTGTTTTACTATTATTTGATGTCAAAGACGAATCGGACATCGAAGCATGTGGCCGACAGCTGGTTCAGTTATTCGAACGACCGTTCATTCTGAAGGACACGCCTGTCTTCATGACGGCAAGCATTGGCGGCGCTGTCTATCCGACGCATGCGACTTCCCGGACGGCATTAATCGAACAGGCGGATGTCGCGATGTATGAAGCGAAGCGGCGCGGGAAAAATCAATTTCATGTGGAAGTCTGAATCAAGCAAAGAGTCCCTGACAACTGTCGGGGACTTTTTTTGACTCATTTCATCTTACTCAGTAGTTTCTCCAAAGCGATCGGGTCAGTCACCTGCTCATTGCAATGGTCACTGTCGATACAAATATAATTTCCGATTGCCCGGTATTGATCAGCTGATTGATTCGTCCGGGCGGAGACAAGGGTGACATCACTGTATTGATTGCAGATGGTACAGATGCCTTTTTGAATCGTCGGAAGATACGTGCCTTCGATTCCAATCCATTCTCCTTTTAAAGGATAGACAAAAAATTTCTTTTTATTCCCGGTGTCGTTCCAACTTAAATAGGTCGTCTTAAGAAAATCGATTGAGTGAAGGGGCGGGTGCCGTAACTTCTTCGTTTTTCGAAACAGTTGCTGCAGTTGCTGTTCGGTAATCGACGGGAAGGATTGGACGAATGGTTGGATATCCTCAAGGTACCGGGCGAAATCCGCCTCGGTTTGAACGGTTCGAACGACCATCAATAACGCCTCCTGTTCGGCAGTCAAAACCGGAAGCAAATCAAAGATTTTTTTAGAAGCGCTGTAAATGACGGCGTCCCGGACGTCCGGATCATGGACAGCGCTTAACTGTTGAATCATCGAGTCGATCTGGCTGCGGATAAAATTATACTGAAATGGCTGAATGAAAGGTTCCATTTTCCATCGCTCCTTTATAGTTCTGTATTCACGAAAACACTTTCATCGAAACGGCATTTTTTTGTTTTCTTCAAGCAGTGCACGGGAAATAAATACCTGAGGAGGTGTACAGGAATGCAAGCATTGACCGGACTACGCCTGTTAAATTTAATCAGCTTTTTATTTGTCCTTTTAGCACGTGTCTTCTGGTATGAGGCACCGACCGGAGAACCTCTTGCTATTGTGCCGGCATCGTTTACGGATGCGGTGTTTGGTGTTGTCTATACGACTTTGCTGATTTGGTGTATCCGGCCTGTACAAGCCTATCCCGCTGACCGGACGTTGATTTTTGATATCAGCGGCTGGTTTGTGCTGACGATGCTCGGGTACGGGGCGGGCAGTATCGTCGGTCCGCCGTGGGAACTGGTGTTGACGACGATTTCGTTCATCAGTTTATGTATCATCTATATGAAAGTACAACATCATCCGAACCGTTCCCCGTGGATGCGATCCCCATTTTCCGTATTTCTCGCCTGGTCGAGCATCCAGATTCTAATCTTACCATTTCGTATTTTGCGTGACTTCCGGTTTGAAGATTTGTTTGGACTGATGACGTCGGAGTGGGTGACGATCATGTTGATTTTATTTGCCTGTGGCATCGTATTTTTTATTTTCGTCCACACCGATTGGGTATTTGGTCTCGTCATGATTTGGTATTACGTCGGTCTGTTCTTTAATGGTCGGTTGACGGACTTTCAGCAAGGCGTGGCGGTCTTTAGTCTGATTGCCGTTCTGGCAGCGGTCATTCTGGTCTTTCGGAAACGCGACCGGCTGTTTGCCGAGGAAAAAAGACCGGTTTCATAAGAAAGCGGCAGTTGGTGTCATTGCTTTTCGGTTTTTGGGGTATATCCCTTATAGAAGTATAAAAGGGGGAAATGACCAATGGGGAAAAAACAGTTGATCGGAACATATGAGAATGAGACGGATTTGATTCGCCAGATTGAAGATTTACACTTTGCCGGATACCTGGAAGAAGATTTATATGTCGTTCTGCAGGATAAAACCGATATGGCGATGTTGCGTGGCCAATCGGCAGCCCAGCTTGTTTCGGGAAAACGGACATTATTTGAACGGTTTACAGGGAAGCCGGTGACAGAGGAAGAGACCCGTGAAGCGTTCGAATCTTTAGGTTTGCCGGAAGGTGACATGGAACAACATGTAGCAAGCGTCAAACACGGGGCTTATGTTCTGTTGGCGGATGAAGAAGGGGCAAGACGCCCTAAACCAGAACCCCAAAGTATTTTAGAGAGTGAACCGGAAGGCATTGAGGCTGAGCGGAAGCTTGACCATGAAAACCGGGCACTTGAGAACGAAAACGACCGGATGTTGTAACCGTGCCAGAGTGGAAAGGGTGAACGACGATGGATAGCCATTATCACACGATTTTAGTAGCAGTCGACGGCTCCAAAACAGCAGACTTAGCTTTTGAAAAAGCCGTCCAGTTCGCAAAGCTCGATCAAGCGAAACTCGTCATCACACATGTCATCGATATTCAAACCTTTGCGAATGTCCGGGCGAACCAGCGCTTCATCGATCAAAATGTCACGGAATACGCCCAGGAACTGCTTGATAAATATCAAAAACGGGCGGTCGAGGAAGGCGTAGCGGAAGTTGAACTGGTCATCGAAAGCGGGTCGCCGAAAACGCTGATTCCGAAAGTCATCGCACCGCGTGTCGGGGCAGGGCTGATCGTCTGTGGTGCTGTCGGAATGAATGCAATGGAACGAATCATGATCGGGAGTGTCTCTGAAAACATTGCCCGATATGCGAAGTGTGATATCTATATCGTTCGTCCGAAAACACTCAAGTGAATACCACACAAACAGGCTGTTTCGATGAAGAATCGAAGCAGCCTGTTTGATGTTCAGTGATCTTTTTAAGTTAATAAATAATAAAAAATGCCTAAGATGATCAAAATGACTGGCAACAAGACTAAATACATCCAGGACATGTTTTTGGCTGTCTGGCTGTTGCTGTACGTTTCTTCGTTTCGACTCTGTCCGACCATTACTGTAAAAATAAGTCCAAGTACACAGATTACTAAAGCAATCCAAAATAAGACGGTCATGTTTAGCCCTCCTTCAGTAATATAAATCCTCTCTCCCATCATAACGAAAATTGGATTTACATGTCAGAATAATTGTGACAGTTTGGAGTTGACGCCATCTGGTTTAGGGGCTAAACTACTGATATGAGTTTAGGGGGTAAACTAATCATGAAAGAAAATCTGAGGGAAGCCGTTCAATTATTTGAAGAGGTGATGATTCACGGGACGGAACGTGTCTTGAAATCAGTTGATTCACCGGTGTGGCGTCTCTATTCACCGGAGCAGCTGCATTTGTTAAAGCTGGTCGATAAATATGGACCGATTGCTTCCGGGCGGATTGCCGTCATCCAAGGAGTTCATAAAAGTGCGATTTCCAATCGTCTGAAAAAGTTAAATGAACACGGCTTGGTCGAAGTCGAACGTTCAGAAGATGATCACCGGACCAAGCGGATTATTTTGACGGATGCCGGAAAAGAAGTTGTCGAAGCATCCGATCAAGCGATTTACAGTTATTTGGAACAGTTGATTGATGGCAAGGTCGACGATGACGAAATTAAACAATTCATCGAGACGTTCCGAAAAGTCAAAGCCATTTTAAAGATTGAAGATTAAGTCAGAAAAACAGACACAGAAGAGGTGGAACGGGAATGCGACAAATCGTCAAATGGCGTTGGCCGATCGTAATCGTCTTGTTGCTTGCGACAGTCGGATTATTTTTAGCGGCACCAAACTTATCAAAACAGGCGGAAGATGCGGGTGCCATTCAGCTCGCGAGTGACACGGATTCACAACGGGCAGCCGATATTTTAAAGGCAGCCGGTGCAAGTGAAGAAACGATTTCGCTGGTTATTCCGTTAAAGGAAGCCGTCACGAAACAAGATCGGACCGAAATCGGTCAAATCGTCAAAGATTTGGAGAAACTGGATCAACCGGTGACGGGAGTTCTCGATCCGTTTGAAAGTAAGGAAACGGAAGGACAATTGATTTCAAAAGATAAAAAAACGGTCCTCGTTCCGATTACCGTTGATGGTTCGCAGGAAGAAATCACGGCACTCGCCGAGGACATCCGGAGTGATCTCTTACCGGACGACCGGACGATTTATCTGACCGGTGAATCGTTGATTAATGCCGATGTTAATAAAAGTTCACAAGAAGGATTGAAACGAACCGAATTGATCACAGTCGGTCTGATTTTTGGACTGTTGTTAATCGTGTTCCGTTCGATTGTCACACCATTCGTTCCGTTATTTGCGGTGGGTGTCACGTATTTAATGAGCCAATCGTTTGTGGCCTTTTTCGTTGATTGGTTCGGATTCCCTGTCTCGAATTTCACGCAGATTTTCCTTGTTGCGATTCTCTTCGGGATCGGGACGGACTACTGTATTCTGCTTCTCAGCCGGTACAAAGAAGAATTGACTGCCGGACACGATGTCGAGACAGCCATCGTCAACACCTATAAAACAGCGGGACGGACCCTGCTCATCAGTGGTCTTGCCGTCCTCGTCGGCTTCTCGGCGATCGGTTTCGCTGATTTCCCGATCTTTAAATCATCGGTCGCCGTTGCGGTCGGGATTGCAGTCTTGTTACTGGTTCTCTTTACACTGGTACCGTTTTTCATGGCAACGTTAAAAGAGAAACTGTTCTGGCCGTCTAAAAATGCGGCGAGTCACCAAGACAGTCGTTTGTGGGCCCGCTACGGCGGATTATCGATTCGTCGTCCATTACTTGCGATGGCCATCGTCGCTGTCGTGACGATTCCAACCTTGTTCACGTATGATGACGATCTGTCGTTCAACACTGTCGATGAGATTGGTGCGAAATATGAAACGGTCAAAGGATTAAATGCCATTTCAGACGGCTTTGGTGCCGGTGAGTCATTACCGGTCAATATTATCCTGAAGGACGATCAAAATATCGTGACTGAAAAAACGGTTCCATATGCAGAACAGTTGAGCCGTGAACTCGTTAAACTGGACGGGGTCAAAGCCGTTCGCTCGATTTCGCGTCCGACGGGCGAAGTCATTGACGATTTATACGTCGATCAACAACTGAAACAAGTCGCATCCGGTCTGACGGATGCCAAAGACGGGCTCGGTGAAGTCGGCCAAGGTCTACAGACTGTGGAAGATAATCTGAAGACAATCAGCGGTCAGCTTCCGGCCGGTGACCAGGCGTCAGCAGGTGCAGCACAATTGCAGCAGGCCGCAGACGGTCTCGGTCAAATTAATCAGCAGTTAACGCTTGTCGGTCAAGGATTACAGTCAGCGGAAAACATTCCGCAAACTGTCGGGACATTGACAGCGTTATCCGGTCAATTGACACAAGTGCAAACGGGAATCGCACAAGCGGCAACCGGAATTGAAACGCAAGGCGCACAAGCCGGTCAACTGGGTAACGGATTAACCCAACTGGCTGATGGTGTCGGATCTGCTAACAATGGGCTTGGTAAAATCGAAGACGGTTTAAAAGAAGCAGCCGATTTCCTAAAAGAGATGGGCAACTCGAAAACGATTCGCGGTACCGGGATGTTCATTCCGAAAGATACCTTATCAAGCAAGGACTTTGAGCCTGTCATCGACCGCTATACGATTGATGACAAGACCGGTCTGAAATTCGAAGTGATTCTGGATGATGATCCCTATTCACCGGAGGCGATCGAAACGGTCGCTGCGATCAAGAAAACGACAGCGAGTACACTGAAAGATACGCCGCTTGAACAGGCACAGGTTGCTTACGGCGGAATCTCAAGCATCAACAGTGACTTAAATGATACGTCAAAAGCCGATTTCTCTCGGACGGTCGTCATCATGATCATCAGTTTGTTCATCGTTCTTGCGATCATGTTCCGTTCATTGATCATGCCGCTGTTTATGATCGGTTCGCTCCTGTTGACGTACTATACGTCGGTGTCGATTGCTGAACTGATCTTCGTCAACGGTCTTGGTTATGACGGCATCAGCTGGGCCGTTCCGTTCTTCGGATTCGTTATGCTCGTCGCTCTTGGTATCGATTACTCGATCTTCCTGCTCGACCGGTTCCGGGAAGAAACGATTAATGGACTCGAGACGAATGAAGCGATGTATGTTTCGATGAAGAAAATGGGATCTGTCATCATCACGGCTGCCATCATCCTTGCCGGAACGTTTGGTGCGATGATGCCGTCGGGTGTCCTGAGTCTGGTTCAGATTGCAACAATCGTCATCACGGGTCTGCTCCTGTATGGATTAATTGTCTTACCGCTCCTGATTCCGGCAATCACGGTATCGTTCGGACCGGGTGTCTGGTGGCCGTTCCGTCAAAAGCAAAATAAGAAGTAAGTCGATTCGACTGGTCCATTCGGAAATCATCCGGATGGACTTTTTCGTTATACTACAAACAGGAGGCGATGGAAATGCAACAGTTTAAACAATTAACGGACCGGATCTGGTATCAAACGCCGGTCAGTGAAACGGATCGGCCGATCGTTGCCGTCATTACGGGCGACGACCGGAGTCTTGTAATTGATGCCGGAAACTCAAGTCAGCACGCGACACTCTTTTTAGAGGAGATGAAGAATCAGGGGCTCGGACGTCCGGATCTCGTCGCATTGACGCATTGGCACTGGGATCATATTTTCGGTATAAAACAGATGGCGGTACCGACGATTGCGACGCACCGGACAGTCGAAGAAATTCAGAAAATGCTGGACTACGAATGGACGGATGAGGCGCTCGAGGAACGGATTCGTCAAGGCATTGAAATTCCGTTTTGTGCGGATGCGATCAAACTGGAGTTCGGGAAGGACCGGGAGATTGAAGTCATCTTGCCGACGATTCGTTTCACGGGAGAACTTGCAATCGACCTCGGGGGCGTGACGTGTCTGTTACGACAAGTCGAGAATGACCACTCACCAGGGAGTGCTCTTGTCTATATTCCGGAAGAACGGGTTTTATTTTTAGGAGATGCCATGTATGCGGATATTTTCTCCGACAAGTGGAATTATACAGTCAATCAAACAACGCGGCTGTTAGATACGATTGCTGAATACGAGGCGGATTATTATGTCTGGTCTCACGGCGAAGCGATGGCGAAAGACGCGTTTGAGCAAGAGGTACACGTCTTACGCCAAATCATCGAAGTGACAAAACAAGCAGAAGGACATGTATCGGAGATGCGCCGGCTGTATCGTGATCTGGTCGGACGGGACTTGACGACAGACGAAGAAGAAACACTCGTATTTTTTGCGAATGGTGCGAAAAAATAATTAAAACAGCAGGTGCTGAACCGTTCATTCGAGAATTCCTTAAGTATAAGATGGAAAAAACGGATTTTAGCAAAGGGGTTCTCGCAATGGATCGTAAGCCTGAAGATCGGAATGAAACGGCCAATCGTGTATTTTTTGGAACAACTAACATTTTCACGATCCTTGTAGTGATTGGCTTTGCCTTATACCTGCTGTATCAATTTTTTGTGAAATGACTGATCACCCTGTAGCTCAGGGTGATTTTTTTCGTTTTAGGGGAGTGCAAGCGAACCAGATATTGGGTAATCCTTAACTGAGGGCACAAAGAAAACTCACTTAAAAGGAGGCACTTCAACAATGAAACGCATCCAGATTGCCGACTTTGATCGTCGAATGCCACCACTTGAACTACGAGAGATGGATGACTATTACGAAGCGGTATTGGTATCAAACTATGATGAATTGTATCCTTCGACCCAAGTACGGACGATACAGTTGGCAGATATTTATGTCAATCTTGTGATGACTTCTGAAGGGGCGCATCTCGTATCCGCGCTCTTTTTAAAACCGGTCGAAGTACCGGATATCGTCGCCTGGATGCAACTCTATACGATAGGTTTTGCGACAGCGGATGCAACAGGTTACTACGTGGAACAAGCAGATGAAATTTTAGAAATCGTTTTATATCAGGGAAATCCGATTGTCATTGCGACGAGAGGAACCGATCGATTGTACTATGAGACGGAAGGAGCAATTGAGATGCGGCGGGAATCAAGCGAAGTGATCGGGAAAAAACCATTGTTGTATTTGAATGGAGAAGCCCGGTTTGAGGTTCCTCATCTTGAGTTTAATCCGAATCAGGATGAGATTCATATTAACGGTACCTTTTTATTTGCAGACTATATGGATACGTATCAGGGACGGGTCGGATTTTTCCGGAAAACGGATTCGAATCTGCCGATTGTCTTATTGGTCGGTAAAGCCATTATCGAAATGGAACTGACAGAAAATCCGGATGGAAGCCGGATCCTTGTCATTGAGCAGCCATACGATGAAGCTTAATTTTCCCATGAGGATACCGGGGATTTTTTCTGAGAAAAGTTAAAAGGGACGAATCTTTAGCTAATCATGAAATCCCTTACAAAATATGCGAGAATAGGAATAGAGACAAAAAGGGAAGGGATGCGGGACGAACATGGTGAAAGAGATGCCACGAAATTCAAAGTGGATGCGTTCCTACAATCGGGCACTTGTATTACGTTTGATTCGGATGCATCAACCGATTTCACGGGTGGAACTGGCACAACAGACAAAATTGACGAAACCGACCGTTTCGAATATCGTCGGAGAATTGATTGCGGATCAACTCGTGATGGAGCGTGAACTCGGTGTCTCAAACGGAGGACGGAAACCGATTTTACTCGAACTCGTGGCGAAAGAACAATACGTCATCGGGATCGATGCAACCAGTCACCGTTTTATCGGCGTCATCGCGGATTTAAGCGGGAATACGATTCACGAAGTGGAAACGATGGGGAAATTTGATACGAATGAAGAATTAATGGAAGCTGTCGTTCAATTGTGTCAACAATTGATTGACGCAACCGATCAGGTCGGAACGATTCATGGAATCGGTATATCCGTTCACGGGATGGTTAATCCGGAGACCGGGGTCATTCTGTTTGCTCCCCGTTTTCACCTCCATGATGTCGCCTTAAAAGAACATTTGGAACAGCGTTTTGCGTATCCGGTGTTCATTGAAAATGATGTCCGGGCACTCGCTTCGTTTGAATTGTTATTCGGAGAAGGCGTCGGGGTCGACCAATTTTTCTATTTGTATGCCGGAGAAGGAATTGGGGGAGCATATGTCCTTGACGGGAAACTGATTGACGGCGAAAATCATATTACCGGTGAGGTCGGACATATGCGGCTTGATTTGGACGGACCAATCTGTTCCTGCGGTAACCGTGGCTGCCTTGAAGCATTAGCCGGTGAGAAAGCGTTATTACGTGATTTTGAAGCTGTTGATCCGCAAGTCAAGACGTTAACGGAACTCCGGCGACGCTTGACGGACCAGGATCCGCATGCGACGGCGGCATATCACAGGGCGGGCGAGTATATCGGAATCGGTGTCCTGAATACGATTCATCTGATCAATCCGAAACGTATTTTACTCGGGGGCCCGATGTTCGAACTGGCACCATCCATTGTCGATCAAATTAAAGAACGGGTCGAGCACACGGCTTTGACGACCGCTTCACGTGAAACCGACGTCAAGATGGTTCCTTGGAGTGAAAAACAAGGGGCACTCAGTGCAGCAGCACTCGCGACAAACAGTATTTTTCAAACGATTTAAAATCAGCTTGTTGGATGACGGTGTTATTTACCGGATTCAACAAGCTTTTTTGATGGGAATAAATGCCGAAAAAAATATTTTTTGAAACCGTTTACAAAACAAAACAGGATGTGCTATAGTTTTCTTAAAGTTAGATAATAAATTTAATTTACTAAGTTTTCATCAACTAGTGGAGGTGGATGCAGACCGGCAGGGACCGGTTAAGCTGAAACAGAAAGAAGGGGGCGTCGCGCAGATGGAAACAGAGGATTTATGGGTTTCCTACCGTGAAGCTTTCGGGCGTTACGGAGCAATCCGTGGCTTTTACGTGAACCGTTTGACAGGAGATATGACGGAACAACAGCCGGGAGATAAGCGGTCTGCAGATCAGGACGGCGTTCTCGTTCGGCCACGACAAGATGGAGTCTTTCAATTTCGAATGTCGTCCGTACAAGGGGTACTGACGATTCGGTCTTCAGAACTTCATCTTCGAAAAAATGAGAACGGATACATCGAGTTACGGGTGTTGATGCAACATATGCGCACAGCCGGTTGTTTGACGCTCGGTGGAGAATTTTATCTGTTCGTGACACCGGAAGTGGACACGCTCGACTATCGTCTACGACTGATTGCACGGGTCTTGATTCAACTCCAACGGATGCCGATTGGCATGGAAGTCATCGAACAATGGTGTCAACACGCACAGCTTGAAGGGTAACAGCTTAGAAAGTACGCTTGACCACTCACATACAAAAGGGGATCACTCACATGAAATTCAAAAAAACCAAAGTACTTGCAGCCGCATCAGTTCTGACATTATCGGCACTTCTCGCTGCTTGTGGCGGCGAAGATGAAAAACAAGCCACAACCAAAGACGGCAAAACAATCATTTCCTGGTGGGGTTGGGCACCTCAGCCTGAAGCCGGTAAGGAAGTCGTCGATGCCTTCAACAAATCACAGGACAAATACGTCGTCGAATTCAAACGGTACAGTGAAGATTACGAAAAGCAACTTCAAGTCGCGATGTTATCTGGTAAGGGACCAGACATCATCGGCTTAAAAGAACCAATGATTCAACAATACAAAGACCGTGTCGTACCGGTCGATTCTTACATGGATAAAGCAGCCGGCAAAGGATGGAAAGATAAATTCGTTGAGCTCGGAATTGATCAAACGACGATTGACGGCAAACAATATGCAGTTCCAATCGGATTTACGGGGCAAGCCTACTTGATGTACAACAAAACGATGCTTGATAAATACGGCGTAACACCACCGAAAAACTACAAAGAAACAGTCGACGCTGTCAAGAAAATCAAAGCGTCCGGCGATAAAGTCATTCCATTGATGCTCGGTGCAAAAGATGCTTGGATCGACATTGATGTCTACAACGTATTAAGCCACCAGGTAGCACCTGGTTACATCCAAAAGGTCTTATCTGGCGAAGCGAAATGGACAGACGACGAGATGGTCAAGACAGCGCAAATCTGGCAAGATCTGTTTGAAAAGAAAGTCTTCCAAGAAGGGGCACTCGGACTTGCGACATACAATGACGGGATGAACCAATTCTTCGATAAAAAAGCAGCGATGTGGGTCATCGGTTCGTGGGAAGCCCACTCGATGACGACAGCTGAGAAAAAAGACAAATGGAAAATCAAAGACGAGCTTGGCTTCACACCACTTCCAAACCTTGCAGGCGGAACAGAACAGCCGATCATCGCTTCCATCGATATGGCGCTTGCCGTCAACAAAGAATCAAAACAACAAGAAGGTGCAGCTGAATTCGTTGCCTTCATGAGCCAAGGTAAAGGACAAGAAGTTTACATGGGCGAGTTCGAAATGGCACCGGGAATCAAGGATGTCAAAATTGATTCAGATGCAGCCTTCACATCTGAAGGGGAAAAAGAGTCGTACAAAATGCTTAACGAAACACTTTCTAAAGCTGTAGCAAGCCGTGGTATCCGTGATACAAAACTGAACGATATCCTCGGTAAGGAACTTCAAAACATCGCGACGGGTCAAAATCCGAAAGAAGCACTCCAACGTGTTCAGGATGCAGCCGATCAATCGAAAAAATAAGAACGATACAGTGAAGTGGTGCGCCTAGCGTGCCACTTCCTGATTTTTAAAGATCAAGAAAGTGGGGAAATCGTTATGCAGACAGAGCAACAAGAATTGCCGATCAAACCGAAAGCGGAAACGCTGAAAGCAGCACCACGTCCGAACGTTCCGAAACAGAAGAAAAAAGGCAAAATGAAGCAAAACATGGTCGGTTGGGCCTTCGTAGGTCCCATCGTCCTGTTTGTCGTCGCGTTTATCTATTACGGCATTTTCTATAACGCCTATAACTCGTTCTTCTCGTGGGACGGCATTTCGTTTGATAAAGTCTTCGTCGGGTTTGAAAACTACGCGGAAATGTTCCGTGATCCGGATTTCTACCTCTCGCTTAAAAATACATTCATCTTCACGATCTTGACGGTTACGATTCAAGCTTTCATCGGTTTGGTTCTCGCGTACTTCCTGCACACACAGGGACCGTTGCGGACGGCGATGAAATCGGTCTTCTTCTTCCCGGTTGTCCTGAGTCCGGTTGTTCTTGGAGCCGCGTTCTCACAAATCTACGACTTCCAGTTCGGATACATCAATGAGTTTCTCCGTGCAATCGGTCTCGGCAGCCTGGAGCAAAACTGGCTCGGCGACCCGGATATCGCGCTTTATTCGGTCATCGCCATCAACATCTTCCAGTGGACAGGTTCATCGATGGTCATGTACTACATGGCGATGCTGACGATTGAAAAAGAAATCTTTGAAGCTGCTAAAATCGACGGAGCCGGATTCTTCCGGACGCTTTGGAGCATCGTCTTCCCGAACTTAAAAGGAACGACATTTACGTTATCAATTCTCGGAGTCATCGGTGGTCTGAAGACGTTTGATTTAGTCTGGATCACGACAGCCGGCGGACCCGGTTCTTCAACGGAATTCATCTCGACGTACCTGTTCCGTAAATCGATGCTGCAACAAGAAGTCGGTTTTTCAAGTGCCGTTGCCATCATCCTGCTGACAATCGCTTTACTGATCACGTACTTCCAGTTACGTGTGCAAAAGAAAATGGATAACTAAGGAGGAACGTCCCATGAATGTAGAATCTAAAAGAAGTCGTTGGGTCATCAACCTTGTCCTGATGCTCGCTTCGATCGTATGGCTGTTCCCGATCTTCGTCATGTTCAAGGAAAGCTTACGTGTCAACGGATTTGAAAACTATATCGCAACGCTGCAAAACCCGAATTTCCCGACATTCGTCTTTAACAGTTTCTTTGTCGCTTTCTTCATGATCATCATTTCGATCACGATTCTTGCGTTTGCCGCATTCGCGTTCTCAAAACTCGAATTCGCCGGAAAACGTCTGTTGTTCAACATGGTACTTGCCGGTCTGATGTTACCGGTCGCTTCCATGATCGTTCCATTGTTCTTCACATTACGGTCGTTTGACGGTCTGAATAACCACTGGGGCTTGATCGGGGCGGAAGTCGCGTTCTTCCTGCCGTTCGGTCTGATGCTGATTAAAGGATATTTTGACGAGCTGCCAAATGAGTTAATGGAAGCCGCGTACATTGACGGCGCGACGATTCTGGAAGTCTTCTTTAAAGTCATGTTGCCGCTTGCGAAACCGGCACTGGCAACAGCGTTAATCTATGCTTTCCTCAACTCGTGGAATGAGTATTTGATGGTCTTGACGTTCATGACGGATCCGGCTTATCAAACGGTCACGATGGCACCAAGCTTCTTCAAAGATGCGCTCGGCGGTGATCCGGGGAAAATCTATGCGTCACTCGTATTAATCAGTTTACCGACAATGGTCTTCTATATCTTCTTCCAACGTTTCTTCCAAAAAGGAATGACGGCAGGTGCAGTAAAATAATTTGTTTTGAGTCAGGGGGAGCACAATGTATTTAGGCGTCGATTATTACCCGGAACAAACTCCACGTGCGTTATGGGAGGAAGACTTCCGATTGATGAAAGAACTTGGTGTCAACGTCGTTCGGTTGGCGGAATTTGCCTGGACGATGATGGAGCCGGAAGAAGGAGTTTACGATTTCCGGTTTTGGGACGATATCATCGAACGCTTGAGTGCCGCCGGTTTTGACATCGTCCTCGGGACACCGACGGCAACACCACCGGCCTGGATGTGTCACAAGTATCCGGAGATTCTTCCGGCAGACGAGCACGGCGTGACAATCAGTTTCGGAGCCCGTCGCCATTATACGGTTCACAGCGAAACGTACCAACGTTTTTCCGTTGCCATCACGACAGAAATGGCGAAACGCTATGGAAAACACTCGCGTGTCATTGGTTGGCAGACGGACAACGAATACGGTCATGAGAAATCAGACCGTTCCTACAGCGATGTCGACCGGGCTGCTTTCCAGGTCTGGCTCAAAAACCGTTACGGCACGCTCGATGCGTTAAATGAAACATGGGGAACCGTCTTCTGGAGTCAAATCTATACGGCATGGGAGCAAATCCCGGTGCCGCGGAAAGTCTATCAGGAACACAATCCATCGTTACTTGTCGACTTCGACCGTTTCTGTGCCGACGGTTACAACCATTACAACAAACTGCAAGTCGATGCGCTCCGGGAACACATCCATCCGGAGGCCTTCATTACCCATAACCTCGTGTACAGCGACATGGCCGTCAATCAGCAGCAGATGGCACAGGATCTTGATTATGTCGCCTTTGATAACTATCCGGTCTGGGGCGGTTTGCCGGAACCGAACCGTTTCGAGAAGATGGCGAGCGATCATGACCTTTGCCGCTCCTCAAAACAAGGGAAAGGTTTTTGGGTGATGGAGCAGCTCAGCGGAGCGCAAGGCTGGAGCAAAATCGGTTACTTGCCGCGCCCGGGACATATCCGGTTGTGGACGTATCAGGCTGTCGCGCGCGGTGCCGAAGCGATCGTCTATTTCCGTTTCCGGGCGGCGTTGTTCGGAACGGAAGAGTTTTGTCATGGGATCATCGATCACGACGGAAAACCGAAGCGTAAATTCAACGAAGTCAAACAAATCATGACCGAACTGAACACGTTTGGTGACGAGATTAACGCGAGTAGCTATCGGGCGGAAGTCGGCGTGTATTTCGATCAAGAAAACGTCTGGGCCTGGACCCATCAGCCGCACAGTGATGCGTTTGATTTCCGGACCGAGTTCGTCCGTTTCTACGGTGGTGCCGTCCGGCGTCAAGCGTCGACGGATATCGTCTTCCCGGGAGACAAACTGGATCAATATAAATTAATCATCGTTCCGCTGTACTTCCTGACGAATCCGACATTCGATCAAGCGTTAATCGATTACATGGAGCAGGGCGGACACGTCATCTTCACGTACCGGACCGGCGTCAAGGATCCGCACAACAATGTCCTGCCACTGACGTTGCCTGGTCAGTTCGCAACGTATGCCGGGATTGAAATCGATGAGTACGAATCGTTGCAAGCCGTGCAGGAAAACCGGGTGGAAGGGATCGGAAAATTCGCGGGACAAGGCTCACCGGCCCGTCTCTGGTGTGATTTGATTACACCGACGACAGCCGAACCGCTTGCTGTCTACCGCGATACGTTTTATGACGGCGTCGCTGCCGTGACACGCAACGAATACAAAGGAATGATTACCTATATCGGCGCATCGATTGACGATGCGATGATCGATACGATTTACCGTCAAGCGTTTCTCGATGCCGGTGTTCAAACGTTTGAAGCACCGGATCAAGTCGAGATTGTACGCCGTCATGGTGAGACACGTGATTTCCTCTTCCTGATGAATCACGATACGAAAGCAAGCCGGGACGTTGTGCTCGATGCTGCCTATCAAGAGTTGAATACGAACGAGACATATAGTGGAACAGTGACGCTCGCCCCACTCGAGACGCTGATTCTGACAACGTAAGGAGGAGAACGACCATGGCCATTCTTGAACTGCCGAATCAGCGTTTCGTCCTCGAAGGACAACACGTCGCGCATGTCGTGACAATCGGACAGCACGGCAAAGTGTTGCATACGTATTTTGGAGCGCGTCTGCCGTACCCATCCGACTATGAAGCCTTACCGAATCCGGTCCTGGCACACAGCTCATTTGAATCGCCGGACGGGGTTGCGGTCTATGACTTCATTCCATTTGGTGAGATGGTCTACACAGAACCGACTTTAAAATCAGAACGGGAGGACGGGCAACGAATCAGTCAGTTCGTTTTTGAACGCGCCGAACAATCCGGCAATGGATTGATCTTATGGTTGTTTGATTCGTTACAGGAACTCCGGGTCGGTATCAAATACGACCTGTACGAAACGTACGATATGATCGGGCGATCACTCGTGATTGAAAACACAGGAACACAATCCGTCCGGTTGACGACGGCCCAATCGTTTGCGATGGGGATTTTACAACGACCGGACTTGAACTTACACCACTTCGCGGGAACATGGACCGGTGAATTCCAAAAACAAGTCACACCGCTGACATCGGGACGTAAGACAATTGACAGCCGACGGGGTGTGACGAGTCACCAGGCGAATCCGTGGTTCGCTTTGGAACACGGCGCAACGGAATCAGCCGGCGAAGTCATTTACGGACATTTCGCTTATTCCGGCAACTGGTCGATGCACTTCGAGCAGGATGCCTTCGGATTCGTCCAGCTATCGGGCGGGATGAATGAGTTTGATTTCAGCTGGCGACTTGAAGCCGGTCAGCATCTTACGACACCGGAATTTTATATCGGATACGCGCCAGACGGCTTTGCCGGGATGAGTGCCCGCGCCCACGATTTCCAGCGGGACGTCATCATGCCGGAATCGGACCGGAACAAGGTTCGGCCGGTGCTCTATAACTCCTGGGAAGCGACCTATTTTGACGTGACGGAACACGGTCAACGAACACTGGTGGATCAAGCCGCTGCCATCGGCTGTGAACTGTTTGTCGTCGATGACGGCTGGTTCGGTGAACGGAACTCCGACCAGGCCGGTCTTGGCGACTGGGTCGTCAATCCGGAGAAGTTTCCGAACGGATTAACGCCGTTGATTGATTATGTGAAACAACAAAACATGTCATTTGGACTTTGGGTCGAACCGGAGATGGTTAATCCGGATTCAAATTTATACCGGACCCATCCTGACTGGATTTATCACAGTCCGGGTGCCCGTCGGACGACATCACGCAATCAGTTTGTCTTGAATATCGGCTTGCCGGAAGTGGAACAATTCGTATTCCGGATGATGGATGAACTGCTCGCAACCCACGCCATTGATTACATCAAATGGGATATGAACCGTGCATTTTCGGAACCGGCTCTCCCGGGTGCGACACCGGCAGAACAACAGGAATTATGGAAGCGGCATGTCGATGCGCTGTACCGGATTTTTGACAGATTGCGCGTCTGTCATCCGGAAGTTGATTTTGAAGCGTGTGCCGGAGGCGGCGGACGGATTGATCTCGGAATTCTCAAACGGACGGAACAAGTCTGGACGAGTGACAATACGGATCCACTGGATCGCTTGACGATCCAACACGATTTCTCCTTTGCCTACAATGCGAAGATGATGAGTTGCTGGGTGACGGATGGTCCGAACTGGCTCAACGGTCGGAACTTACCGCTTGCAACACGCTTCGTGTCTTCGATGCAGGGAACACTCGGCATCGGCGGTAACTTAAGCGAATGGACAACGGAAGAATTGGCGGAAGCAGCTGAATGGATTGCGACGTACAAGACGATTCGGGAAACCGTTCAATTCGGTCGTCAGTACCGGTTGAAGGCGGACCGCGTGGCGGCTTCCCTCATGCAATATACTTCAAACGATCAAACGGTGATTCTGGCGGTCGCCCCGATGCGTAAACACGGAATCGGTCACTACCATTTCCGGTTAGCCGGCCTTGAGGAAACCACACTCTATCAGGTTGAAGATCGTCAACTGAGTGGTGCTTACTTGATGCAACAAGGTCTGACCTGGAACTACACGAACGATTATGAAGCACGTTGCCTGCGGATCCAACCGGTTCATCGCAGCATACCTACATCAGAGTCAAAGGAGCCGATCGTATGACAGACCAGACATTAGAACAGATTTTCGAACAACAATTCGGTCAATCGTCGACCCACCGTTTTTTTGCACCGGGCCGGATTAACTTGATCGGAGAACATACAGATTATAACGGTGGTCATGTCTTTCCGTGTGCCTTGACGCTCGGCACCCATGCGGTCGCCCGAAAACGGGACGATGTGGTCTTTCGGTTTTATTCGCTGAATTTTGAAGATGACGGGATCATTGAAGTCGCAGGTGATGACTTGACGCCTCAATCTGCCCATGGCTGGGCCAACTATGCCAAAGGAATGATTCATGTCTTACGGGAAGCCGGTTACCGGATTGATACAGGGTGCGACATTTTAATTAAAGGTGATATCCCGAATGGTGCCGGATTATCTTCGTCCGCGTCACTCGAACTCGTCATCGGTGTCTTACTCGATAAACTGTACAATCTGGATATCGATCGGATTGACCTCGTTAAATACGGTCAACAGGTCGAAAACCAGTACATCGGCGTCAACAGCGGCATCATGGACCAATTTGCCATCGGGATGGGCAAAGCGGGATCCGGTCTGTTACTGGATTGTGAGACACTTGACTATACGTATGCACCGCTTGATTTATCCGGTTATACGATCATCATCATGAATACGAACAAACGCCGTGAACTGGCCGATTCAAAATACAATGAACGCCGCTCGGAATGCGAAGCGGCGCTCGCTTATCTGCAACAGTACCGTCCGTATGCCTCACTCGGCCAATGGTCGATGAATGAATTCGAAACGGTTTCGTTTGAGGACGAACGATTGGAACGACGGGCCCGGCATGCGATTTCTGAGAATGAACGGACATTGCAGGCACTGGATGCACTCAAAGAAGACCGGCTCGAAGCATTTGGTCAACTGATGAACGCTTCCCACCGTTCGTTACGGGTCGATTATGAAGTAACGGGGAAAGAACTCGATACATTGGTCGAAGCCGCTTGGGCGCAACCGGGAGTTCTCGGTGCCCGGATGACAGGTGCCGGTTTTGGCGGCTGCGCGATTGCAATCGTTGAAGACGACACAGTGGAAACATTCATGACGGCAGTCGGACACGCGTATGAGACCGAAATCGGTTATCCGGCATCGTTTTATACGGCAACCGTTGGCGATGGAGCACGAGAAGTCGAACAGGAGGTTATCTAAATGGCAGTACTCGTAGTAGGTGGAGCAGGATATATAGGATCACACGCAGTCTATCAACTGGTCGATGCCGGACAAGATGTTGTTGTCATCGATCATTTAAAATCGGGACACCGGGAAGCGGTTCATCCGAAAGCCCGTTTTTACGAAGGGGATATTCGGGATCGTGCTTTCCTTGACACGGTGTTTGAGAAGGAAACAATCGATCAGGTCGTACATTTTGCGGCCTTTTCGTTAGTCGGCGAATCGATGGAGCACCCGCTCGCTTATTTTGATAACAATGTCTACGGCACACAAGTGTTGCTCGAAGCCATGATGGCACATGACGTGAAGCAAATCGTCTTCTCGTCGACAGCTGCGACATACGGTGAACAGGAACAGATGCCGATTCTTGAGACGGCCACGACGAATCCGACGAATGCTTACGGTGAAACGAAGCTGATGATGGAGAAGATGATGCGTTGGTGTGAAACGGCATATGGTCTGAACTATGTCGCGCTCCGCTACTTTAATGTTGCCGGAGCACGCGCAACGGGTGAAATCGGAGAAGATCATACACCGGAAACCCACCTGGTTCCGCTTGTCCTCGAAGTCGCCAACGGGCAGCGGCCGGTGATTTCGATTTACGGCGATGATTATGCGACGGAAGATAGCACGTGTATCCGTGACTATATCCATGTCGAGGATTTAATCGATGCCCACCTGTTGGCACTGGAATATTTAAAACAAGGCAACACGAGTGACGTCTTTAATCTCGGTTCAAGCCGCGGCTTTTCAGTCCGGGAAATCATTGAAGCGGCACGCCGTGTAACGGGACATGCGATTCCGGAACAGGTTGTCGCACGACGCGCCGGAGACCCGAGTACATTGATTGCGGGATCTGATAAAGCGAAAAAGGTTCTCGGCTGGACACCGCGCCGGACAGAAATCGACACCATCATTCAAGATGCATGGCGTTGGCATGAACAGCGTCCGCAAGGCTACAAAACACCTGTACGGTAAAGAGAGAGTTAGGAGAGTGAATGGCGATGAATGAACTCATCAAACAATTAACAGAGCAGGCGGTCCGTCAACGGTTGATCGAACCGGAAGATACGGTCTACGCAAGAAACCGTCTCTTATCCTTGCTCGGGGAAGCTGCATACGTGGATCCGGGAACCGTCGGAACGCGTCCGATTCCTGATCTTTTGGAAGAGATGATTGAACAACAGATCACGGCCGGGAAGCTGGCACCACGTCTGGACGAAAAAGAACGGTTAGCGGCAGAATTGATGGATGTGTTCGTCGATCGCCCGTCTCAGATCACTTCGACTTTCCATCAGCTGTACGCGGAACATCCGCAACAGGCGACTGACTATTTTTATCAGCTCAGTCAAGCGAATAATTACATCCAAACAAAACGGATCGCTAAAAATATTCAGTATCAGGCGGATACGGTCTACGGGGAAATCGATATTACGATCAATTTATCAAAACCGGAAAAAGATCCCCGTGAAATTGCGGCGGCCCAGACAGAAATCGTTGAATCAACGTACCCGACCTGCCTCTTGTGTGTTGAAAACGTCGGCTATGCCGGACGGAGTAATCATCCGGCCCGTGCGAATCACCGGATTGTACCGCTGACACTCAGTGGCGAATCTTGGGCGTTACAATACTCGCCGTACGTTTATTACAACGAACACAGCATCATCTTGTCGCAGGAGCACCGGGACATGGTCATTAACCGTCAAGCCTTTGCGCGGTTGCTTGAATTCGTCGCCCAGTTCCCGCATTATTTTGCCGGATCCAATGCGGACCTGCCGATCGTCGGCGGATCGATTTTGACGCATGATCATTATCAGGGCGGACGGTATGAATTTGCGATGGACCGGGCGAAGACGCTCCAAGAGTTCGTCCTACCGGATCATCCGGATGTGGCCGGTGAAACATTACATTGGCCGTTGACGGTCGTTCGGTTGAGCAGTACCGATGCTGACGCACTACTCGATGCGGCGGACGAGGTCTATCAGACCTGGTTGACGTACGAAGATACCGATCATCAGATTCTCGCAGCGACGGATGGTGTCCGCCACAATACGGTGACACCGATTGCCCGGATGCGCGGCGAACGGTTTGAACTTGATCTCGTCTTGCGCAACAACCGAACATCGGAAAAACATCCGGACGGCATCTTCCATACGCATGCCGACATTCACCATATCAAACGCGAAAACATCGGTTTGATTGAAGTAATGGGTCTCGCGGTGTTGCCGGCCCGTCTGTTAAGTGAACTTGAGCAAGTCGAACAGTTTATCGTAGGGACGGCTGATTCGACAGCTCCTTCGCATCAAGAATGGGCAACGGAATTGAAGGCGGCCTACACCGGACAAGACGTGACGGACTATGTCCGCCAAGCGGTCGCAGCAAAATTTGTCCGCGGACTCGAAGATTGTGGTGTCTTTAAACAGACGCCGGACGGGCAGGCGGGACTTGACCGCTTTCTTGAAAAGGTCAGCCGCCAAGTGGCAGGTGATCGGCGATGACGAAACAGACAGCATTGATCCGGGAGACGGATCTCATTCGTCACACGCTGACGCAACCGGGAATCGAAGTCGAGATTTGGAATTATGGCGGTATCATCAATGACATTCGTGTTGCGGATCGGGATGGCCGGATCGAGAGTGTCGTTCTGGGTTTTGACACATTAAAGGAGTACCGGGACCATTCTCCATATTTCGGGGCCATCGTCGGCCGGGTCGCCGGGCGTATCGGACAAGCGCAAATGGAAGTGGAAGGAACCGTCTATCCACTGGCAGCAAATGATGGCAGGCATCATCTGCACGGAGGCATCAAAGGATTTGATCAAACACTTTTTGACATCGTCGAAGCCGCAACGGACCGGCTTCACCTCCGGTTGGTCAGTCCGGACGGAACGGAAGGGTACCCCGGGAACGTCACGCTCGATGCCATCTATCAGCTGGACGGTCTCGAATTGACGCTGACGATGCACGCGACGACGGATCAGACGACACCGTTGAATCTGACGAATCATACGTACTGGAATTTGTCGGGGAACTTACAACGGGATATCCTCGACCATCAATTGACGATCCCAAGTGAGATGTACTTGCCTGTCGGAGCGGATTTACTGCCAACCGGTGAGTTGCGGGACGTGACGGGGACTCCCCTTGATTTTCGTTCCGGACGTTCGATCCGCAATGGTGCGGAGTCCGATCATCCGGAAACGGTCGCAGCTGGACATGGGTACGATCATCCGTTTCTGCTCTCGGGACAGCCGATTCGGTTGGAAGACCCGGCAAGTGGCCGGTCTCTTGAAGTGACAACCAATCAACCCGTCGTCATTCTCTATACGGGGACGCAACTCGAGACGGATTATGAAATCCGCGGTGTCCGTTCCCGTCCTTCACTCGGACTGTGTCTTGAAACGCAGGTTCATCCGAATGCAGTGAATGAACCTAGTTTCCCGGATATTTTGGTTAAACCAAATCAGATCTACCACTGGGAAATGACTTACCGGTTTGGTGTAAATAACGATTGAACCAACGGGATACCCGGGATTATCTTTTTTCATAGCAGAGGCGTCGGAGTAAAATCCGGCGCCTCAGACTGAAGACAAAGTAGCGGTTTTTCTCTTGATCGAGAAGAACCGCTTTTTTGTTCGCTTCGAATCGTTTTCCTGGGACAAGCATCGCGCCGCATCGCTTTGCTGCTGGGTCGCTCCTGCTTGTTTTTCCCTAGGAAGCGATTTCGAGCGAACAAACACTGTTTCTTTCACGCCTTTTCCTCAGGTGAGACACCGGCCAGTTTGCGCTTTTTTCTATAGGAGTCGCGTGAAGGCGAGTGATTCTTTTTTTTTACGGAATCAGGGTGGCGGACTATCATTCCGCCACCCTGATTTTTATAGAGAGTGACTTTTGAGTCAGTCCCTTTTTGTGTATGAACCAAGTGTTTCCCGATATTCTTCAATCACAGGAAAGGGAGTTTCGAGGACGAGACCTGTTCGATCTCCAACAGCTGACGTTTCATGTTCAGACCGCCCCAGTAACCGGTTAAGTCGCCTTTTTTGCCGACGATGCGGTGGCAGGGAACGACAATTAGGACACGATTTTTACTGATGGCTGTTCCGACAGCACGCGTCGCACCCGGTCGATAGATCTGCTTAGCGATATCGGAGTACGTCACCGTCACACCGTACGGAACCTGACATAAAGCCTGCCAGACTTCCAATTGAAAGGGTGTACCGATCAAATGCAGCGGGAGGGAAAACCGGGTCCGTACCCCGTTTAAGTATTCAAGAAGTTGTTCCTGGTATGGTTGCATGATACGTGGATGCTCAATCAGTTCAGCCCGGGGTAAATGCTTTCGGATCCAGTCGTCAAATAAGTCCGACGGTTCATTTAACGCACCGACATAACAGAGTCCGGTTTCCGATGCCGCAATGGGAAAGGATGTGTCGTTCCAGTTCAACCGTGTAAAGTAGACTTCCATCGTCTAACCTCCTTCGCACTAAAAATCCAAACAACAAACCGGCCGTTACCTAGGAAAAGGAACGGTCCGGTTGCAACTTACGACTTCGCTAAGACATCCTGCTGACGAGGCGGTAAATGAATTGCCTGTCCGAGCAAGGCTTCGATAGCTTCCGTAAAGGCTTCGTTTCGACTTGGATGCGGCATGACCGGGAAGCGGACGTCTTCTTCTTTCGCATGCAGTTCAAGCGTCTGAGCAAAGACACCGGCCAATTCGATCGCACCTTCGCCGATCATATGAATACCGAGGATGAGACTGGTCGTCGCATCGGAAATCACTTTGATGAATCCGCTACCTCCTTCGATGGTCGTCGCTCCATTGGCGTTAAGTGCGAACTGCGCGGTCCGGAACGAATGACCGGCGTCTGTCGCCGTTTGTTCCGTCAAGCCGATCGAGACAATGGGCGGAAGGGAGCGGATGATGGTCGGATAATAGGGAACCGTCGTATCAGCCGACTGTCCGCTCAGATGTTCAGCGGTCCGTTTTGCCTCGTGGATGGCACGTGTTGCAATAGCGGGACCGGGTGTCACATCGCCGATGGCATAAATGTGAGGACGGTTCGTCTGTCCGAATGGATCGACGGGAATCGTTCCGTCTTCTGCTAACGTCACACCGATTCGTTCAAGCCCAAGCTCCAATGTATGCGGAACCCGGGGTAACGAGTGAAACAGGAAAGGAGCGGACCAGGTCGTTTCCTGCCCCTGTTTGACAACAGTCACGGTCACGTCCTCCTGAGCTTCGATTGCCGTGACGGTACCGGTGACCAACTGGATTTTTTGTTTTTTAAAGAGACGCCGCAACTCTTTGTCGAGACTCGGATCAAAATCGAATGCATCTGCAATCAGTGTGACTGACGTCCCGAGGGCTTGAAAACTCATGGCGGCTTCGATCGCGATATAGTCCTGTCCGATGATGACGAGACGTTCGGGTAACTCGGTCAATTGATATAACTGTTCGGCATTCAGTACGGAAGGGGCATCTTGCTTGATGCTGTGACTGCCGGTCGCAATCACGACATCGTTAAACCGGTACGTATCAAACTGATGCCCGAGCTCGACACCGATCCGGTCATCCGCCAAGAAGGAAGCCGTTCCGTGAACGACTTCAATTGCGTTGGCCTGACAGAGCGCTTCGACTCCGGTTCGTAATTGACGGATGGTCCGTTCCCGGTACTCGACCAATTGACTGAAATCATGTGTCGGATGAAACGAGAAGCCGAGAGCAGTCATATGTTTCGTTTGCAGTTTGACTTCTGCGGCATGAGCAACGACTTTAGACGGAATACATCCTTTGTTCAAACAAAGTCCGCCGATTTGTGCCTGTTCAATCAAAGTGACGGTTCGACCCAATTGACTGGCACGGATCGCAGCGGTGTAACCGGCTGGACCACCGCCAAGAATCACTAAATCACGTTCTTGCGTCAGTTCACCTACGACCATTTAAATCAGCTCCATCAATAAAGTAGTGGGGTGTTCGATCAATCCGGCGAACCGGTTCGTAAAAGCAACGGCCGTTGCGCCGTCGGCGACGCGGTGATCAAAGGACATCGAGAGATTCATCATCGAACGGATGACGATTTGATCGTGGTCGTCAACACAGACCCGTTTTTTTGTTTTATGGAAGGCAATCAAAGCAGTTTCCGGATAGTTGATGATTGGCGTCGCTCCCGTACTTCCGAGGGGACCGACATTACTCATCGTGAACGTGCTTGGTTTCAGGTCTGCAGCGCGTAAATCGCCTGTCTTGGCACGGGCCGACAGTTCTGCGACACGCGTGTGCAACTGTTGCATCGTCAATTTGTCAGCGTCACGGACGACCGGCACAATCAGTCCATCCGCCGTCTCGGTTGCGACGCCGATATGAAACTGTTGCTCGAGAATGATCTGTTCGTTGGCCTCATCAAGTTTAGCGTTAAAGACCGGGAAGTCTTGCAGTGCGAAGATCAAGGCTTTAATGAAAAAGGCGTTGACGCTGATCGGTTTACCGGCCGTCTTTAATTCTTCGCGTAAGGCGAGCAGGCGGGTCATATCGACTTCTTCGAAATGCGTGACATGCGGAATCGTAAAGAGCGACTGTGTCATTTTTTTAGCGATCTGCTTCCGGATGCCTCGGAACGGAATCGTTTCGACCGGGTTAGCGGAAAGTGTACTTGTCTGTTCGACGACATCGGTTTTCTCGACGGAAGTATCGGCATCAAGGAACCGCCGGACATCTTCCTCTGTCACACGACCTGACGGATCGGAAGGCGGAACTTGTTCCAAATCAATTCCATGTTCACGTGCGATTTTACGCGTGTACGGTGTAGCCAAGACACGCCGATTATTTGACGGAACAGCCGGTGTGACAACAGGCGGCCGGACTTTGATTTGTTCCGTCGTCTGCTGGATCGGTTGTTCCGCAGTTACGGCCGTTTCTGTTTCAAGGGCTTCAATCAATAATAGGACCGTACCGACCGAGACGGTTTGACCGACAGGGATGATGAGGTCCGTAACGACACCGGAAACCGGTGCCGGTAATTCAGCGACCATTTTATCGGTCGACACTTCGACGACAGGCTGATCAATTGTGACACGATCCCCGACCCGGACCAGATAGTTCGCGATTTCACCTTCCGTCATCCCTTCACCGACGTCATGCAGCTTTACTTCAATCATCACATTCACTCCTTAAAAATCGACCGTACGCTGGATCGCTTCAAGCACACGCGTCGGCGTCGGGATGTAATGGTCCTCCAGGGCGAATAATGGAACAGGAACGTCGAACCCGGTGACGCGGGCAACTGGTGCCCGTAAATATAAGAACGAAGTATCGTTGATCAGCGCAAGCAGATCATTTCCAAGACCACCCGTTGCCTGGGCTTCATGAATGATCACAGCCCGGCCGGTTTTTTGGACCGATGCTGAAATCGTTTCACGATCCAGCGGATAAAGGGTCCGTAAATCAATCACTTCACAGGAGATACCACGGGTCGCGGCTTCCGTCGCGGCTTTTTGTGCGACTTGAACCATTGCTCCCCAGGCAATCAGGGTCACGTCCTGCCCTTCGGTGATGCAGTTGGCTTTACCGATTTCAATCGTATACGCTTCACTCGGAACCGGCTCCTTAAAGGCCCGGTAACTCCGCATCGACTCGAGGAACAGGACCGGGTCCGGATCTTCAATGGCGGCAATCAATAATCCTTTCGCATCATACGGCGTCGAAGGGCAGACGACTTTCAGGCCGGGCATCGAAGTAAACAGCGCTTCCGTACTGTCGGAATGGATTTCCGGTGCCCGAATGCCGGCTCCATAAGGTGCACGGATGACCATCGGTACACCGTAACGTCCCATTGTCCGCATCCGGATCCGTGAGACGTGGGTCATGATCTGTTCGTAAGCAGGATAGATAAAACCGAGAAATTGGATTTCGACAATCGGCTTAAATCCGTTGACCGCGAGACCGATCGATGTTCCGACGATGCCGGCTTCACTAAGCGGCGTATCGATGATCCGGTCTTCCCCGAACTCTTCCTGCAAACCGTCCGTTGCCCGGAAGACACCGCCGTTTTTTCCGACATCTTCTCCGAGTACAAGCGTCGTCTCATCGTCCGTCAGTTTTGTCCGTAAAGCATCGGTGACAGCCTGGACAAGCGTCATCTCTGTTTGCCGATTGATAGGTGTCGCCATGTTAATTCCCCCTTGCAGTCAGATAATCCGTTTTTTGACGGACTAAATCGTCCGGTAATGTTGCAAACGTATGGTCAAATAAATCATTGACGTCAGGCGGCGGGAAGGATTCCATCGTCTTGACGGCGGCTTCGACTTCTTCCTGATGACGGGACCGAATCGTTTCGATCTCCTGCTCATCATAAAAGCCCTGTTCCTTCATGAATGCTTCTAGTCGCTCGAGAGGATCCACTCGGTCCCGGGAGCGTTCCTGATCGCGGTATTTCGACGGATCGTCCGCCGTCGTATGGGCACCGAAGCGCCACGTGACGGCTTCGATCAATGTCGGACCGCCACCGGAACGGGCCCGCTCCAGTGCTTTTTGCATCGTGAAATACACGGCGAACACGTCATTGCCGTCAATCCGTACACTTGGCATACCGTATGCCAATGCTTTTTGGGCAATCGTTTCCGAATGCATCTGTTTTTGAATCGGGACGGAAATCGCATAGCCGTTGTTTTGATTAAACAGGATCACCGGAGCCTGGAAGACGCTGGCGAAATTCATGCCTTCATGAAAATCACCTTCCGACGTCGCTCCGTCGCCAAAGTAAGCGACGGCAACTTGGGTCGATCCTTTTCGTTTTTCCGCCCATGCCGCACCGACTGCGTGCGGAATTTGTGTGGCGATCGGAACAGCGGGTGGAAAGATATGCAACTCATCCGTCGCGACACAGCCTTCGACGCGTCCGTTCCAATATAAGAACGTCCGGACCATGTCGGCGCCAAACGTCAGTGTTGCTCCGTGATCCCGGTATGTCGGGAAGACCCAGTCTTTGTCCTGCAACGCATACGCACTGCCGACCTGTGCGGCTTCCTGTCCTTCGAACGGTGCATAGGTGCCAAGCCGCCCTTGACGTTGGAGATTGATCGCTTTCCGGTCAAACGTCCGGATTCGGTTCATATGTGTAAATAAGGCGAGGCTCAAGTCTTTTGTCAGCAAATCGGTTTTAGATGTATCCGTCACTTGTCCCGCATCATCAAGGATCCGGTAAATCGGAAATTCGGTTTCCATTGGTGTCACCTCCATTAGTCGTTACGGATGTTCCATTTCGGTTTGATCGTATTCGTAAAGATATTGTTATGACGAGACCGGATCTGAATCCGTTTGTTGCACATCCGGTTGGCGGCTTCGAGTGTCGTGATTGATTCTGCATGCGACTCGTTAAACACTTCTAGCACCGCATCATAGATATGTTTCGTTTTTAACAGGACACGTTCATGGTTTGCCCCGTACAGTTCGTCAGCGACTTGAATCAGACCGCCGCCGTTGACGATATAATCGGGTGCATATAAAATCCCGCGTTGCTGTAATTCGAGTGCCAGCGCATCGTCGGCCAGCTGGTTGTTGGCCGATCCGCAGATGGCTTTACATTGCAACTGTCCGATATTCGCCGCCTGGATGACACCACCATAGGCACACGGGACAAAGATGTCCGCATCTGTCAGATGAATTTCATGGGCAGCAATGACACGGACCGTTCCCGGTGTTTTTTCCGCCTGCTCAACGAGAGCAGCGAGAACGGCTTCGCTCAAATCGGATACATACAGATTCGCGCCGGCGGACAATAACTGTTCGGCAACTTTATAGCCGACTTTTCCAAGTCCCTGGACGGCATAACTGGCCCGGCTCAAGTCATCGGATCCGTATAAGGTTTCGACAGTTGCCCGCAAACCGTAAATGACACCTTCTGCCGTCGGAATCGATGAATCGCCGCTGCCGCCGAAGGCTTCCGGAATCCCGACGATCCGTGACGTTTCCCGGCTGGCATGGACGAAATCGTCCATCGTCGTGCCCATGTCCGTTCCGGTATAAAACCGTCCGCCGAGCGAATCGACGAATCGTCCGAAAGCACGGAACAATTCAGGTGTTTTGTCTGTTGCCGGATTGCCGATGATGACGGCTTTCCCGCCG
The DNA here is from genome assembly GCF_000019905.1 of Exiguobacterium artemiae 255-15. GTDB lineage: Bacteria > Bacillota > Bacilli > Exiguobacteriales > Exiguobacteriaceae > Exiguobacterium_A > Exiguobacterium_A artemiae. Next base: position 411,004 of record NC_010556.1, read on the forward strand.
CCGAAATCAACGTCGGCTGCAGCGCATTTATACGTCATGCCGCGTGACAGCCGCAAGACATCATCGAGAGCTTCATCGACGGTCGAATACGGTGCCATCCGGCAACCACCTAGGGCGGGACCGAGTGTCGTATCATGAATGGCAATGATGGCTTGCAGACCGGACACAGGATCATTACAAAAAACGACCTGCTCGTGACCTGAGATTTTTTCCATGATCGATAGCGATGGATTTGTGGATGGGTTCAACATGTTCATAAAAACATCCTCCTAACTTTAGTAAGCGCTTTCATTTTTAAGTTCAAAAAACATGCGGCGTCAACTTTTCCTGAATCAGCTGCTTATTTAAGATAATCTGTTTGACTTCCCCAAGACCGATGACACGATTGCCGTGTCTGACTTCGACTTTTGCCAATACGCGACCCGGGGTAAGCTCACTGACAACGGCTTCAATCCGGATATTCGATCCGAGTGTCGCCATTCCTACATGCTTTAAGGAAACAGCTCCACCGACACCTTCCTCCTGTTCTTCCAGATAAGGAAGGATGAGTTTTCGGGCAGCCCATTCCATATGATAGACCATCGAGACGGTCGAATAGGCGGGATGGACAACCACACCCTCAAACTGTGCAAACATTTCTTCTGTGACAGTCGTCTCGATCACCGCAGAGTCGCCGAGCGACAAACCGTTTTTCACGTCGATTCCCCCTTACCCCTGACCAGAGCTGGTCTTACCAAAAACAGTATAACACTTGTCACACGATATTTTATCAATCAGTTACAAAATGAGCAAACAATTTCAGGAATATTTTCCAAAAAGAAATATCGTTTTTTGAGTTTCTCTGTAGGAAAGGTCTTTATTCACATATTTAATCGAAATAAAGACGGATCTTAAGAAAGTTGGGAGCTTTTAACAAAATGAAGGATTGACAACATTGTGAACGTATCGTAGTTTAATGGTATAACCATTTTAAAACGAACGTTTATTTATTGTGTTATATAGACGCGGGAAGGGGTGCCACTTGTATAACGAAATCCTGGAAACGATGGAAGCGGAAGAACGGACGCGCTTACAACTGACAAGTCTACGAGAGACCGTTCGTCATGTGATGGAACATGTTCCGTTTTATCAAACCCGCTTCAAGGAACGGGGACTTGATGCCGAAGCACTGCAAACGATGGCAGACATCCAAAAGTTGCCGTTCACGTATAAAAGTGACCTTCGGGAACAGTATCCGTTCGGATTGTTTGCCGTTCCGCCGCATGAAGCGGTGCGGATCCATGCCTCATCCGGAACAAGCGGAAAACCAACCGTCGTCGGTTATACACAAAGTGACCTCGATGACTGGTCGACCGCTGTTGCACGTGGTCTGGTCGCCATCGGTGCTGAAAAAACCGATTTGTTGCACAACGCCTACGGCTACGGTCTGTTCACCGGCGGACTTGGCTTGCACAGCGGAGCTGAACAGCTGGGAATGACGATTGTTCCCGTGTCCGGCGGTAATACGGATCGGCAAATCACATTGATTGAAGATTTTCAGCCGCGCGGAATTTGCGGAACACCGTCTTATATGTTGCATCTGGCGGAACGGATGGAAGAGAAGGGTCTCGATCCGAAGATGAGCAGCCTCCGGTACGGGATTTTCGGAGCCGAGCCATGGTCGGAAGAGCTGCGGCAGACCCTCGAAGACAAGTGGGGGATTCGGGCATTTGACATCTATGGTCTCAGCGAAATCATGGGTCCCGGTGTCGCGATGGAATGTCAGGAACAAAACGGATTGCATCTGATGGATGATTTGTTCATCACAGAAGTCATTGATCCCGTAACGGGCGAACCGCTACCAGAAGGAATGGTCGGGGAACTCGTTTTTACAAGCTTAAAAAAGAAAGCGCTTCCAATCATCCGGTACCGGACCGGGGATTTGGCATCCGTGACGACAGAAGTCTGTGCCTGCGGCCGGACGACGACCCGGATGTCACGGGTCAAAGGACGAACGGACGACATGATGATTATCCGGGGCGTCAATGTTTTCCCGTCCGAAATCGAACGGGTGCTGTTGCAACAACCGGGTGTCACACCGCACTATCAAATTCACCGGATTCAACGGGCAGGACTTGAAGCACTGGAACTGCACATCGAGCTCGAAGCTGGGACGGTTGCCGAAGAGCTGAAGCGGGTCATCTGTCATGCGATGAAAACAGAATGTCTGATATCAGTGGATCTGATTTGTCACCCGCCATATGGACTTCCGCGGTCTGAAGGCAAGGCCGTTCGAATCATCGACCGTCGCACAGAGTCTGAGAAGAAGTTTGTTTAAGCAAAGGAGGAAATGAAATGTACGATGCGACGCATCTTTTTGAACCACCGGTCATGACCGAAGAGGAAAAAATGGAACGATTTAAAGAACGGATCGAAAACGGGGAAAAAATTGAAGCCGACGACTGGATGCCTGATTTCTACCGGGACACGCTGATCAAATTGATTTCGATGCACGGCATCAGTGAAATCATGGGCGCCTTACCGGAAAAAGAATGGGTGCCGAAAGCGCCGTCCTTACGCCGGAAACTTGGTATCATGGCAAAAGTCCAGGATGAGATGGGACATGGTCAACTCCTGCTTCGGGTCGTTGAGGACTTGATGAAACCGTACGGGAAAACACGGGCGGATCTGATGGATGACTTATTCACGGGACGTCTTAAATTCCATAACGTCTTCCATATGCCGACCCGTTCCTGGGCAGACGCCGGGACAATCGGCTGGCTCGTCGACGGGGCAGCAATCATTACCCAGACGAACATGCTCGGAGCTTCCTACGGACCGTATGCACGGGCATTGCAACGGATTTGTGCCGAAGAAGTGTTCCATGCCCAGCACGGCGAATCAATCATCATGGCTCTGGCAGAAGGGACACCGGAACAAAAAGCAATGATTCAGGAATCGCTGGACGAGTGGTGGGAATCCCTGTTGATGTTCTTCGGTCCGGCATCAAAAGAAACGACCGGTACGTCCAAACAGGACGTGACGATCGCTTATAAAATCCGGACGAAGACAAACGAAGAGTTGCGGCAAAATTTCTTTACGAAATATGTTCCCCGTATCCGTTCGCTTGGTCTCATCATTCCGGATCCGACATTACGGTTTGATGAGGAAACCGGACAATGGATTTACGCCCAGCCGGACTGGACGGAATTCAAGAAAATCATTCAGGGCGGCTGTCCCCGTTCGAAGGAACGGCTCGCCTTACGCCAAACTTCATATCAAAACAATGCCTGGGTGCGCGAGGCACTTGCTGAGACGATCGGCTGAAGGAGGAAAGACCATGACGGAAACGTTTTATCAAGAGTTCGAAGTGTTCAGTAAACGGACGCCGAATGCAGCCTTTACGCATCAGTTCAGTTTACTGGCACCGAATAAAGAGATGGCTCTACTGATGGCGCAGGAAAATTTCATGCGCCGCGAACCGGTCGTCGACATCTGGGTCGTCAAACGGGCCGATATCCGGGGAATGACACCGGATGAAAAGCTGATGCTGCAACGGCTCGACAACAAAGATTACCGGACGACGAAAGGGTACGGTTACCTGAAGAAAAAATGGCGTCATTATGAGCAACAGATGCTCGATGAAAAAGAAATCATGTCCTGGCAAGGAGGCGATTCGAAATGACGGAAACAGAACGTTTAGCGTTGGCTTCACTGCTCTATCAACTGGCGGATGATGACTTTTTATACGCCTACCGGGGATCAGAGTGGTTAGGGCTCGCTCCGCATATCGAAGAAGATGTCGCGTCATCCTCGATTGCCCAGGATTCGATGGGGCATGCGGCGATGTACTATCAGCTGCTTGAAGAAATCGGAGAAGGAAAAGCCGATGCACTCGCACACGTCCGGCTTGCGCACGAACGGAAAAACTCCGTTCTCGTCGAACGCGTCAACGGACCGGGCTATTATATGGAAAACCCGGAATACGACTGGGCCTACGCCGTTGTCCGCAACTATTGTTACACGCTCGCGAAAAAGGTTCGGATTGATTCGTTGAAAAAAAGCAGTTATACGCCGCTTGCGGCCCTCGCCGTCAAGGTCAACATGGAGTTGTATTATCATCTGCTGCACTGGCAGACGTGGTTCACCCAGCTGTATCAATCGACGGAAACAGCCCGTCAGAAAATGGATGCGGCGCTTGAACGGGTGCTGGCAGACTTCGGTGATCTGTTTGATTACGGGGAAGCGTCAGAACTGATTGATGAAATGCGGTTGATTGAAGGTCAGGGGATTTTACTGGATCGCTGGTATCAGGCACTGACGCCGGTGCTCGTCGATCTAAACGTCACGTTGCCGGAAATGAAGATGACCTACAACGGACGAAACGGTGAGCACTCGCCTGATTTGAACGATGCCTTATCGACGCTCGGGGAAGTGTATCTGCTCGATCAGTCAGCGGTATGGTGAAAGGGGAACGGCAGATGACGACACGTTTAGAACAGGAGATCCGGCAGGCGCTCGATACGGTCAAGGATCCGGAAATCGATGCGGTCAGTATCCTGGATCTCGGGATGGTCGAAGCGACGGAATGGACGGAGACACCGTTCGGATACGATGTCCGGGTGACACTGCTGCCGACATTTTTAGGATGTCCGGCGCTTGATATCATTCAAAAAAATACGGAATCCGCGTTGTTGCAAGTACCTCGGGTCAATACGGTCAATGTCGTCTTCCTGTTTGATCCACCCTGGACATCGGACCGGATTACGGAACAAGGGATTGCCGGTCTGAAGTCGTTTGGGATTGCCCCGCCGCGGGTCGTCGATGGGAAATGGGAAATCGACTGTCCGTACTGCGGATCGACGTTCGTCTCGATTGAAAATCTGTTTGGTCCGACGGCTTGTCGCAGCATTTTATACTGTAAATCATGCAAAAATCCATTCGAGGCGATGAAACCCGTCTCTACTCTCATGTGAAGGAAGGTAATCATTATGGTAAAACTAATCGCGCTTTATACACATCCGGAAAACAAGGAACAGTTTGACGAGCATTACTTTAATGTCCATGGTCCGCTGACGGCCAAGATTCCCGGTCTGCAACAGATGACGGTCACGAAAATCGTCGGTTCACCGATGGGCGGAGACGGGAAATATTATCTGATGTGCGAAATGGTCTACGAAAGCCATGAAACGATGAAAGCCGGCATGCGTTCGCTTGAAGGGAAAGCATCCGGGAAAGATTTGATGGGCTTTGCGGGAGATCTTGTAACGCTGATGATTGGTGAAGAAGTCCATGCTGACGCCACAGTACGTTAAGGCGAGTATCGACGGTCGGATCGGCCGGATCCGGCTGAACCGTCCGGAGCGTTACAATGCCTTAAACCGGGCGATGATCCGGGAAATCGTCGAAGCGATGGAGCGGTTCGATCAGGATGAAACGGTTGCGGTCATCGTCCTGAACGGTGAAGGAAAATCCTTTTCCGCCGGAGCCGACATCGAGGAGATGGTCGACGCAACCCCGGTTTCGATGGAATTGCTTGATCCGTTTGCGGATTGGGACCGAATCAGCCGGCTGCATAAACCGTTGATTGCGGCCGTTCATGGCTTTGTGCTCGGCGGAGGGTTTGAACTGGCTCTCGCCTGCGACTTAATCTATGCGACACCCGAGACGCAGTTTGCGTTTCCGGAGGTCGGACTCGGCGTCATGCCGGGAGCCGGCGGGACACAACGGTTGACGAAACGGATCGGTCGGACACGGGCACTGGAATGGTTGTGGACGGGAGACCGGATGCCGGCATCGGAAGCACAGCAACTCGGGATCATCAACCGGATCGTGGAAGCGGATCAGCTTGAAGCACATGTGTTGACAGTGGCCGAGCGGATTGCAGCGCAACCGGTGATGTCCGTGCGTCTGATTAAAGATGCGGTTGATAAAGCAGGGAATCTGTCGTTGCAAGACGGCATGGATCATGAACGACGAAATTTCTACTTACTATTCGGGACGAACGATCAAACGGAAGGCATGCAAGCTTTCGTTGAAAAACGCCAACCGACATTCAAAGGAAACTAAAAGGAGTGGGAGCTATGTCAACGGTACATGAAAAAACAATTGAGATGAAACGTTCCGTCTATCATCTGGTCATCAACGGCGAACAGGTCGAAGGGACATCAGGCGAGACATTCAAAACGTATAATCCGGCGACGGGCGAAGTCATCGCGGAAGTCGCAAAAGCGTCAAAAGCCGATGCCGATCGTGCTGTCCAGGCGGCGCGTGATGCTTTTGATCACGGGAAGTGGAAAATGTGGCCGGTCGGTCGCCGGTCACAAGTGCTGAATAAAATTGCCGGCATCATGCGTTCACGTTTTAATGAGCTCGTGGAACTCGAGATTCTGGATACCGGGAAATCACTCGCTGCGGCACAGGGACAAATCACGCAAGCGATTGAAGACTTTGAATTTTATGCCGGTGCCATCGTCGGTCACCGCGGATCCGTCAATAACGTGCCGGGTCAATTCCATAACTACACGGAAAAAGAACCGGTCGGCGTCTGTGCCCAAATCATTCCGTGGAACTATCCGTTGATGATGGCGGCGTGGAAAGTCGCACCGGCGATTGCCGTCGGCTGTTCGGTTGTCGTGAAACCGGCGACGCTGACACCACTGACAGCCATTATCCTGGGTGAAATTTGTCTCGAAGCCGGTGTACCGGCGGGCGTCGTCAACGTCATTCCGGGATCGGGCCGTGAAATCGGCAATCATTTGGTAGAGCATCCGAATGTTAATAAAGTGGCCTTCACCGGTTCAACACCAGTCGGAAAAGATATCATGGGCCGGGCGTCGGAAAGTCTGAAACGCGTCACGCTCGAGCTTGGCGGTAAATCACCGAACCTCGTCTTTGAGGATGCCGATATCACGGCAGCTGTCGACGGTTCGTTGTTCGGAATCTTCTACAACAGCGGTCAGTCGTGCGAAGCGCGCTCACGCCTGTATATTCATGAAGACATTTACGATACGTTCATGGAACAATTCGTCGCGAAAACGAAACAATTGGTGCTCGGTAATCCGTTCGACAAAGGCACACACGTCGGAGCGATCATCGATCAACAGCAACTCGATGTCATCGACGGTTATGTCCAGTCGGCAAAAGCGGACGGTGCTACGATTTTGACTGGGGGTCAAGTCGAGAAGGTAGCCGGCTTTGAAGAAGGTTTCTGGTATGCACCGACGATCATTGCCGATGTGACACACGACATGAAAGCCGTCCAGGAAGAAATCTTCGGACCGGTCGTCGTCGTGATGAAGTTCAAGGACGAAAAAGAAGCCGTCCGTCTCGCAAACGATACGGAGTTCGGACTCGGATCAGCGATTTGGACAAAAGACGGAGCGCGGGCGACACGGATTGCGAATCAAATCAAAGCCGGTATCGTCATGATCAACTGTCCGTTCTCGGCCTTCCCGGGCACACCGTTCGGCGGCTACAAACAATCTGGTTTCGGTCGTGAACTCTGCATCGAGACGCTTGATTTATATACGGAAACGAAAAGTATCCTGTCGTACTACGGCAGTCGTCCACTTAATCCGTTCGGACTGTAAAACCAAAGCGTGCGGACGTTCGTCCGGACGCTTTTTTAAAGGGGGAAATCAGATGATGGTTCAACAGATGGTTGTCGTAGGATCAGGTGTGATGGGAAGAGGGATTGCGTACGTCGCAGCAGCAAGCGGATTTGACGTGACGCTCGTCGATGTGGAGCAACAACTGCTTGCGTCAGCGCAGCAAGAACTGGAAACGATTGCGGATAAAGGTGTCAGCCGTGGGAAAATGACGACGGAAGAAGTCGGTCAACTGTTCGACCGTTTGCGTTATGCAACGGATTTAGAAGAGGCGGTCAAAGAAGCAGATCTCGTAATCGAAGCTGTTCCGGAACGACTCGAAATCAAACGAATGGTGTTTGAGACACTGGACCGTCATGCGCCGGCGGAGTGTGTCTTTGCGACCAATACGTCGACGATGAGCCCGACCGAGATTGCGTCGTTTACGAAACGTCCGGAACGGGTCATGGCGATGCATTTCTTTAATCCGGTCCACCGGATGCCGCTCGTCGAACTGGCACGGGGTCTTGAGACATCGGACGAAACGGTAATGATCTGCGAAACCGTTGCGCAACAGATGGGAAAAGAGACGGTTGTCATTCAGGAGTTTCCCGGATTCGTTACGTCACGGATCAGTGCCCTTGTCGGAAATGAAGCGTTTTATATGCTCCAGGAAGGACTCGGGACACCGGAAGAAATTGATAAAGCGATCAAGCTTGGACTGAACTATCCGATGGGACCGTTTGAACTCGGGGATCTCGTCGGACTCGACACCCGTTTAAACAATCTGAAGTATCTGCATGAAAAATTGGGTGAAAAATACCGGCCGGCACCACTGCTCGAACAGTATGTCAAAGCAGGACGGCTCGGGCGAAAAACCGGACGCGGTGTCTATGAGTATTCCGACAGCGGGGTGAAGACACGATGAGACGTGTAGCGATCATTGATGCGGTCCGTACACCAATCGGCCGGTATAACGGGGCACTGAAAGACGTCCGCCCGGATGATTTAGGGGCGTGTGTCATTCAAGCCCTCGTTGACCGCAATCCGAATGTCGATCCGAAGCAAATCGAAGAAGTGATTTTCGGAAATGCCAATCAGGCGGGAGAAGATAACCGGAATGTCGCCCGGATGTCCGGCTTACTCGCCGGTCTGCCGGTAGAAGTCGCGGGAACAACCGTCAACCGGCTGTGCGGTTCCGGACTGGATGCCGTCATTGCGGCAGCCCGGGCGATTGCGATGAACGAAGGCGATATTTATATTGCCGGCGGAACGGAAAGCATGACCCGGGCTCCGTTCGTCATGGGCAAACCGGAAACGGGTTTCGCCCGCGGGAATCCGACGCTGTATGACACGACAATCGGCTGGCGGTTCGTCAATGAAAAGCTGCAAGGAATGTACGGAACGGACTCGATGCCGGAAACGGCGGAACACGTTGCAACCCGGTACGGCATTTCGCGGGAAACGCAGGACGATTTTGCCTTTTCCAGTCAGCAACGGGCGAAGCAGGCGATGGAAACACATCGTTTTCAAACCGAGCTGGTGCCGGTCCGGTATACGACACGTAAAGGTCAGGTCATCGAAGTCGATACGGACGAACATCCGCGTCCCGACACAAGCCGTGAAAAGCTTGGAACGCTCAAAAGCCTGTTTCCGAACGGTACTGTTACAGCGGGAAATGCATCGGGTGTCAACGACGGGGCAGCTGCGCTGTTGTTGATGAGCGAAGAAACGGCGGAACATCTTGGTCTGACACCGCTTGCCTATTACCGGGCCAGTGCCGTCGCCGGTGTCGAGCCTGCTGTCATGGGAATCGGACCGGTCGACGCGACCCGGAAAGTCTTGAAACGGGCCGGTTTGACGGTGGAGCAGCTGGACTTGATTGAACTCAACGAGGCGTTTGCGGCACAAAGCGTCGCCTGTATGAACGAGCTTGGATTACCGCCGGAAAAAGTTAATGTCAACGGAGGTGCGATCGCATTCGGTCATCCACTCGGCGCAAGCGGGGCACGGATTTTGACGACGTTAATCCACGAAATGTGCCGGACGAATCAGACATATGGTCTCGCAACGATGTGTGTAGGAGTCGGACAAGGCATTGCACTCATTGTTGAACGGGAGGAACTGACATGATTCATTTGGAACGTTTGGATCACGTCGCCGTTATTCGGGTGGACCGGCCGGAACGGCTGAACTGTTTCGATTATCCGACGCTGGTCGAATTGAAAGAGCTCGTCGCAACCGTCCGTCGCGAGCCGGATATCCGGGTCGTTCTCTTCACGGGAACGGGGAAAGCATTTAGTGCCGGGGCGGATTTAAAGGAACGGGTGACGTTAAACGAAACGGAAGTCCGACGGAACGTCGAAATGATTCGTGACGTCTTCGCAGATATTGCCCGTTTGCCGCAACCGACGATTGCTGCCGTCAACGGTCATGCGCTCGGAGGAGGCTTCGAATGGATGCTCGCCTGTGATTTCCGGATCATCGTCAACGGTGCGCTCGTCGGCTTAACGGAAACCAGTTTCGGGATCATTCCCGGCGCCGGCGGGACACAACGTCTGCCCCGGTTGATTGGGGAGACCCGGGCAAAGGAAATGATTTTCACCGCAAAAAAAATCGATGCGGAGACAGCGGAACGTTACGGCATCGTCTCGCGTGTCGTTCCGACCGTCGAAGAATTGATGGAAGTCTGTCTGGCTTTTGCCGACGAGATGCTGCGCAACGGACCGATTGCCATCCGGCAGGCGAAACAGGCAATCGACCAAGGGCTTGATCATACGCTTTCAGAAGGCTTGAAACTTGAAACAGCTGCCTATGAAACCGTCATCCCGACGGAAGACCGCTTGGAGGCGTTACGTGCTTTTGCCGAGAAACGGACACCGCAGTTTCAAGGAAAATGAGGATGGTCGTTCTCTGAAATAACACGTATACTAACGGTACACAAAAAAACGTTATATTAAAGAGAGAGTGAATGACATGAGTGCGAATACACAATCGATGATTTTTACGGTCTACGGGGATTACATCCGTCATTACGGCAATCAAATCTGGGTCGGCAGTCTGATTCGTCTGCTCAAAGAGTTTGGTCATAATGAACAGGCGGTCCGGGTCGCGGTTTCCCGGATGGTCAAGCAAGGCTGGCTCACCTCACAAAAACAAGGCACGAAAAGTTTTTATTCGCTGACCCCGCGTGGTGTCGAGCGGATGGAAGAAGCCGCCCGGCGGATTTATAAATCGACACCTCATGTCTGGGACGGAAAATGGCGGACGCTGATGTACACGATTCCGGAAGACAAACGGCAAATCCGTGATGAATTGCGGAAAGAGTTGTCGTGGAGCGGATTCGGAAATTTATCGAACGGTGTCTGGATTTCGCCGAACCCACTCGAAAAAGAAGCGGAACGGTTGATTGAAGCTTATGATATCAAGGCGTATATCGACTTTTTTGTCGGCGAATACCACGGACCGCAACAGGATCAATCACTGGTCGAACGGGCCTTTCCGCTCGATGAATTACAGGAACGATATGAACAGTTCATTGCTGAGTACAGCCGGCGTTACATCGTCCATCAAAGCCGGATCCAGCTCGGTGAAATGGATGAGGAACAGTGTTTTGTCGAACGGACGACACTCGTCCATGAATACCGGAAGTTTTTATTTACGGATCCCGGACTGCCGCAGGAGCTGTTGCCGGATGAGTGGAGCGGTCATCACGCGGCCTTGTTGTTTGAACAATACTACCGGCTGCTCGCAGAACCGGCGAGCCGGTTTTTTGAATCCATTTTTCGTGAAACCCACGATGTGACGCAAAAAAGTGCCGATTATGATGCTTCGGAACATCCGTTGTTCGCAGAACGCTAAAACAAAAACGCTCATCCCGAAGAAACGAGATGAGCGTTTTCGTGCAGATCGTCAATTGTCAGCAAGCTGTTTTCGGAAGGCATATCCTTTATCGACGTAGGAATCGATCGATTCCTGAATCATCTCGAGATCGGCTGCCGTGAGCTCACGGACGACTTTACCCGGTGACCCGATAATGAGCGAACGGGGCGGGAATTTTTTGCCGGACGGAATTAAGGTGTTGGCACCGATAATACATTCTTCCCCGATATCGGCATGATCGAGAACCGTCGCCCCCATCCCGACGATTGAGCGCCGGCCGATTTTACAACCGTGTAAAATGGCGTTGTGTCCGACCGTCACCTCATCTTCAACAATGACCGGTGCTCCCTCGTAAAGGTGGATGGTCGCATTGTCCTGGATGCTGCAACGTTTGCCGATCGTGATCGGACCTTCATCGCCGCGGAGGACGGCATTAAACCAAATCGTCGACTCTTCCCCGACGGTCACATCGCCGATCAAAAAAGCGCCAGGAGCGACAAAGACATTTGTGGCGAGCTGCGGAGAACTATCACGGTACGGAATCTTCATGAAAACGCCTCTTTTCTAAAAAATGAATTAAAATTCAATCTTACTTAGTATACCATTCCTGACAACGGAAACGGAGGGAGACCATGTCTCGTCTATGCAGCAAATTAAAGATTGATGTCCCGATTATTCAAGGCGGGATGGGGAATATCAGCCATGCCGAACTGACCGCAGCCGTCTCAAATGCCGGAGGGCTTGGAACGATCGGATGCGGGACGATGACACTTGCTGAAGTCAGACAGTTAATCGAAGCAACACGCCGTTTGACATCACGTCCGTTTGCCCTCAACATCGCGATCCGCGTCTCGCCCCATGCCGAACAGTTGGTTGAGTTGGCGATTGAGGAACGGATTCCGGTCATATCCTTGTCGGCCGGTAATCCGGCTCCTTTTTTGTCCAAGTTAAAGCAGGCGGGGATCCAGACGATCGGAGTCATTGCTTCGGTCAAACAGGCGATTAAAGCTGAACAGGCAGGGATTGATGTACTGGTGGCGGAAGGCGTCGAAGCAGCGGGCATCAATTCACCGCTTGAGTTGACGACGATGACCTTGATTCCACAAATTGCGGATCATGTCACGATTCCTGTCCTTGCCGCCGGCGGCATCGGCGACGGGCGTGGTCTTGCCGCTGCCTGGATGCTCGGAGCAGAAGGTGTGCAGCTCGGCACCCGATTGATTGCGACACAGGAATCCCGTGTGCATGAGCAGTATAAACAACATCTTGTGCAGGCAGACGATCTGGAAACACGAATCATCGGTCGTGAAGTCGGACAGGTTCGGCGGGTGTTGAACGGACCGTATGTCGAGGCACTGCAGCCGACGTCACTCACGGCTTTTCAGGAACAGACAAACGAATCGTTTCATATCAAAGGAGCCCTTGAGGGGGACGAGACGGCAGGATACGTCAATGCAGGTCTGATTTCCGGTTTGATTGATGATGTTCCGACCGTCGCGGAGCTGTTTAACCGGATGATGGATGATGCGTTCGGACGGATCGAACGCATGTACCGGACACTCCAGTAGCGTACAAGAAAAAGAAGCCGACCGATCTGGTCTGCTTCTTTTTCTTGTGGTTCAGGACATTTGTCCTTTCAAATGAGTGTAAAATACGTTCTACTCATAATTAGAGAAAAAGGAGGATGAAGATGAAAGGAATCGTTTTTGCTTTATTCAGCGGATTGTTCATCGCATTGCAAGGGATCTTTAATGCCCGGCTCGGTGACGCGGTAGGGCCATGGATCTCCGTGACGATCGTCCATTTCGTCGGTCTGATCGGCTGTTTATTAATTTACGGATTTGTCCGCGACCGAAAAATCGGCGGTTTCCGCACTTTGCCGCTGATTTACGCAAGCGGCGGATTGCTTGGTGTCCTCGTCGTCGTGACGGAACTGACGTCGATTCAATTGCTCGGGATGACATGGGCGATGTCGCTGTTGCTTGTCGCCCAGATTTTGTGTGCCTTTGTGATTGATTTGAACGGCTGGTTTGGAGTCATTAAAAAAAGTAGTAATACCGGGCAGTGGGTCGGTGTCGGCTTGATGTTGACCGGCGTCTTGATTTTTTCATTTGCCTGAATGGAATAGGAGGAATTAGAATGGGACTCGGAATGTTTTGTGCCATCGTCGCAGGAATGATGATCAGTTTACAGACCGTTTTAAATGCACGGATGAGTCATGCCTTCGGTGCTTGGGCGACGACGACATTAGTCTTTTTTGTCGGACTGCTCGGGTCGTTGCTCGCATTGATCTTCTTTCGGGGTGGAACGCTTGCGGGGCTGGCCGAAGTCGAACCGCTTTATCTGTTTGGCGGTTTCGTTGGTGTCGGGGTTGTCTTTTGTGTCATGCGGGGAATTCAGTTGCTCGGACCGTCGATTGCGATTTCCGTCGTCCTGATTTCGCAACTCAGTTTTGCGCTCTGTGTCGACGTCTTTGGCTGGTTCGGTTTACCGAAAGTCGAGTTGTCGTTCGGTCAAATCATCGGTCTGGCCGTCATGCTCAGCGGCATCTTTGTCCTGAAACGGTATCAGGTCGCAGAGGATACAGAAGAAGTGGAAGATGTTAAAGTCATTTCCTGAAGAAAAAAAGATAAAAAAAAGAGATCATTTCTTTCACGCCACTTCTACTGGTAAAGTGCGTGAAAGGGTGATCTCTTTTTGAAGCTGAATCAGACAGTGACTTCTTCTTTCCAGGCGACATCGATAAAGGCATCGCGACCGGATGCTTTCCGGTCTTTTTTGTAGTGCGCCGGATTTTTTTTGTGGAAGTCCTGATGGTATTCTTCCGCCGGATAGAAGGCGTGTGCCGGTTCGATCCGGGTGACGATTGGTTGTTTAAAACGGTTTGTCGCCGCTAAGGCGTCACGCGAAGCAATTGCTGCAAGGCGTTGTTCTTCCGTGTGATAAAAAATCGCCGGAGCATACTGTGTACCGCGGTCCTGGAATTGTCCGCCGGCATCGGTCGGATCCGTTTGCGGCCAGTACAGTTCGAGTAACCGTTCGTATGAGAACAGGGCCGGGTCAAATGTAATTTCGACGACTTCGGAATGTCCGGTCGTTCCGGTTTTGACTTGCTCGTATGTCGGGTTGTCGACATGTCCTCCTGTATAGCCGGATACGATACTGTGAATCCCCGGCAGTTCCTCAAATGGTGTCACCATGCACCAGAAACATCCTCCTGCAAATGTTGCTTTTTCCATGTCATCTCTCCCTTTCCCTTGGCTGCTTGAGCCGTAATCCTGTCATGTCTGACAGCGAGAAAACGAAAACGACTCCTTTGCTTGGTTGCAAAAGGAGTCGCCGCTTTTTATCAACCAAAGCTTTCGCTTTGCTGGTCGTAGCACCTTGCTGTGCGCAGGTTGCTGGGACGTCATCGATCCAGATCTCTCGGTCCACTCTTGATAAGTGTTATATGAAGTTGATGTAAGTTCGTTATCATTGGGATGATAATACCATTCATAAAAGTGGAAAGTCAATCCTTATGTCTGTAAGGCACGAAGAACGGTGGCTCCTAACGTTTTGGCTCCAATCAGCAGAGCCCGCTCATCAATTTCATATTTCGGATGGTGTTGCGGATAAATCGTCCGCCCATCCGTTTTTGCAGAGCCCGTGAAGAAATAACTGCCCGGTACTTTTTCGAGGTAATAGGCAAAGTCATCCGCTGCCATCATCGGTTTCATCTCGCGAACCTGTGCTTCCGGTAAAAAACCGGCGGCTTCCTGGACGAGCTGTGTTTCATCCGGATGATTCCAAAGCGACGGATAACCGGTCGTGAAATCAATCGAATAATCAGCGCCGACTCCGCTGCAGGTCGTCCGGGCGACGAGGTCCACCTGTTGGCGTAACTGGTGCCGGAGTTGTTCATTGAACGTCCGGATTTCTCCGACGATCCGGGCTTCACCGGTGACGATGTTTGGTGCCGTTCCAGCGTGGAACGAACCGATCGCAACGATAGCCGGCTCAAACGGATCAACCCGTCGGCTGACGAGATGCTGGAGATTACAGACAAGCTGGGCACCGGCGACGAGTGCATCCTGTGTCCGGTGCGGCGCCTGGGCATGACCACCTTGACCGTGAACAACGATTTCAAATTCATCGATTGCACATAACGTATGACCGCTGTGATAGCCGATTGATCCGACCGGAAGATCATTTTCGAGGTGGGTGCCGAAGATGGCATCGACACCGTCGAGACAACCGTCCTCAATCATCTGGATGGCACCCGCCGGGGAACACTTCTTCCCCGTGTTGATGAATGAAGACGACAGTACCTGCCAGTTCATCCTGTATGGCATGAAAAGCAGCGGCCAGTCCGAGAACAATCGCCGTATGACCGTCGTGTCCGCAGGCATGCATGACGCCGGGACGAATCGAACGGAACGATAACTCGGTTTCTTCTTGCAACGGTAACGCATCAAAATCGGCCCGGATGGCGATTGTTTTTCCGGGACGTGTCCCTGTCAGCGTCGCGACGATTCCGCTGCCGCCGACGTTCGCCCGGTAAGGAATACCGAGGGCGTCATAAAAAGCGGCGATTTTAGCGGGAGTCCGGACTTCCTGAAACGATAATTCCGGATGGCGGTGAAAGTCGCGGCGTAAACGAATCATCTCTGATTCATACTCAGTTAAGTAGGTGAATAAATTTTCTTGCATCGAAATCATCCTTTTCGGTATGTCTTGAGTAAAAACGGGTACAGATAGAGGTAATCAATCAGAGGAGGAATCAACATATGGGTGAAATCATCGTCAATGCCGTTCTTACAGTCAAAGCAGGATTAGCCGATCAAGTCTTTCCGATTTTAAGCACAGTCTACAAAGCAGCACAAAATGAACCGGGTTGCTTGCGTTATACATTACATCAATCGATTGAAAATGAACATCAGTTCATGCTTTATGAAGTGTACCGGGACGAAGAGGCTCTGGAAGCGCATATCGCATCTGATCATTATAAAGCATACCGGGAACAAATCGAGTTATACCTGGAGGATCGTCAAGTGACGAAGTACGTCGAGATGACATTCTAAATCAAGGAAAGAAGGGCGCATGGATCCGAAAGGGTCCATACGCCTTTTTCGTTGTTACATCGATTTAAAGCCGAGGAAATGTTCCTGCCAACGTGGTTCGTAAATCGAATTGATTTGCAGTTGTGAGCCGCCGGCATGAATGAAATATTCATTATCGAGCATGATACCGATGTGTGACGGTCCATCCGTGTACGTATTTTCGAAGAAGACGATATCCGACCGTTTCCCGCTGCTGATTGTCGTCCGTCGATTCGTAAAGAACGCCCCGTACCAGTAGCCGCTGACGTTCGTCCGGCCACCGTATTTCCCGGCTTCATTCGTCGCGTAATGAATCAGTCCGGAACAATCAAACCCACCGTTGGCTGCTGTTTGCGAACCCCATGTATATGGTGTTCCCAAGTGTTTGGCGGCTGCCTGAATCAACTTTTCACCGCGCGATGTATTTTTCTGTGCAATCCGTGTATCCGTCTTGACCGTGACGGCACTGACCGGCAGATAAACAGGGGACCAGCCGGACTGGATGACATAAAAATTACCGACCCGGTACCGGGGATAAACACGTTTTCCCTGTTCCACCAATCCGGCACTTTTCGGACTGACCGGTGTCGCAAAATAAGACGATGTTGCTTTGACCGTATAGATTTTTTGACGGTTAATCGCTTGTTGGGTGTAACGCATATCCGGTTTTGTTGTTCCGATGTACGGATTGATGACATAACCGGTTGTTCCGTTCGGCAAGCGGACTTGCCAAAAGTCATCGTCGATTGCTTTCAGACCAATCAACTTTGTGCCTTTACTCAAATAACCGGCAGGGCGGCTGTAAGCGACATCGGCTGAGAAGAGCGGCGTCTGATCAAAGTGGACATAAAAGACGGTGCCGACTTTCGGGCGCGCGACCGGTTTGTTTAAGCCAAGTCTACTCGAGTCGACGAAGCCAAATGTCGTTCCAATTTTGACCCGTGTGTAGTAGCCGCTTGTACCGTAAATCGACAGTTGTGCATTTTTCTTCAGGGTGCCGATTTTTCCTGTCAGACTGGCTTTTGGATGAACGACGACTTTATCATCGAGAACGTAACGGATTCCGGTGACATCATACAAATCCGGTTTTTTCGTCACGAGATCGGCTGTCTTGACGTAAGCGTAGACGGAACCAAGCTTAACGCGTGTGTAGGAACCGCTTGTGCCATAAATGTCAATCTGTTCTGCGCGCTTCATTGTACGGACAATCGTTTTTGCCGTCGTGTCTTTAAAAATCGCTGTTGATTTGCTCGCATACCGGAGACCTGTCTTGGCATAGACTTTTGTCGGAGCAAGCGTACTCGTTAAGACGTAGGCGTATTGTTCGCGGAACAGAATCCGGCTGTAGGCACCGCTTGTTCCGTAGACCGTTAACAGCGTGTTCATCTGATGCTGCTTGAGGACGGGACTGGATGCATTAGGTGCGGAACGGATTGCCGTCGGTGTCTGGACGTATAAACGAGCTGTTTTGGCATAGACTTTTAAAGGAGCAAGTGCGCTCGTCAGGACATAGGCATACTGTCCGTTGAATAAAATCCGGCTGTAGGTACCGCTTGTGCCATATACCGTCAGCAAGGTATTTGTCTGGTGTTCTTTTAAGACGGGACTCGATGCGTTAGGTGCTTGGCGGATTGGAGTAGGTGACTGGACATAAAGTCGGGCTGTCTGCGCAAAAAACTCCAGATTGCCTAACTGAGCTGTCAGGACAAATCCATAGACGCCATTTAAGCGGACGCGTGTATAGGCACCGGATACGCCGTAGATGTCGACGAGTTGATTTTGGGACAATATGCCGAGTGGTGTCCCTGTCGTTGCGGCGGTTGGATAAACGTTGGCAGTTTGTTGGCTGTACTTTTTACCGGTTGCTTCATAGGAGACGACTGGTTTTGTCCCGAGGTGAGCCGTTAAGACGAAAGCATATGTACCGTTCCACTCAATCCGGGTAACATTCCCTGACGTCCCGAATGTCTTGATGGAATCATTTTGTTTCAACGTGGTGAGAGGTGTTCCAACCGTATCAGCTGTTGGATAAACCGACGTTTTCTGTTGGACGAACCGTTCTCCTGTCGCCGAATAGACAGGGGTTGTACTTAAATCCGCCGTCAGGACGAACAGATAATCGGCATCCTGTTTGACGCGGGTGAAGAGACCGACCTGACCATATGTATCGATTTTGCTGTTTGGCGCAAATGTCTGAGCGGTTGCTGCCGACGAATCTGCCGATGAATACAGGGCTGTCACTTTATTTGTATAGTGACTGTCAATTTTCGGATACGTCGGAGTATCCGCCAGTTGGTCTGTCTTCACAAAACGGTAGACGCCATCGAGCAGGATCCGGGTGAAGAGACCCTCGACTCCGAACGTCTCGACTTCAGTAGCGGCAGGCAGAGTGCTGACTGCGGCTGTACTTTCCGTTGTTTCAAAGACCGGGGTAGCAGTCTGGGTAAACTGTTTACCGGTCGCCACTTCTGTTTGTTCGTCGACAACGGCGGCTGAATCATTTCCTTATGCCAGCGGACTGATCGGGAAAGAACTGAACAGCATGACGGAAGCAGCGAGTGATGTGAACCATTTTTTTGAAAGAGGCATCGTATATAAAACTCCATTTCTATAGAAAATTAATTTTTAATCCAATTAAAACTAAGTTTACCATGTTCATTTTTAATGGTGTAAAAAGATATCAAAAAAAGTAAATCATCATCCAAATGATACAAGAGACGGTATGACGTTAAAAAAACGGTACCTCGTGTTAAAGAGGCACCGTCTGAATTATGCGGGATCGTCTTCGTGATCGACTTGCCATTCCCAATCGAGCATGCCGTAAATGAGCGAATCGCGCCAATGATCTTCGAGATAGACGGTTTCACGCAGCTGTCCTTCTTTCGTCATCCCAACTTTCTGAAGAACACGTTCTGAAGCGACATTTCGCGGGTCACACGTGGCAGTAATCCGGTGTAACTCCAGTTTTTCGAATCCGAATTCGAGTAAAAATGCCGCAACGGACGTTGCATAGCCGTTTCCCCATTCATCGGGTGACAGGATATAACCAATTTCGGCAATCTTGTGTTCGGTATCGGTGATTACCAGTTCACCGGCTCCGATGACACGGTCGTCCGGGAAGGTGACGGCAAAGACATAACGGCGGCGTGGATTTTCAAGTTCGCTCTCGAGAGCATCATGAATAAACTGTTTACTGTCGCTTTCGGAGTTGGGTCCCCACGATTGATACTGACTGACAATCGGTTTTGAGGCATAGGCATGGACAGCTTCTAAATCTTCTGGAGTGAAACGACGGATTCGTAGTTGCTCGTTGATTTTATAGCGCATGATGGACTCCTCCTCTGTAGTGGACTCTCTATAAGATATTAGCTGTTCAGCCCGATTTTCCTGTTTGACAGGCAAAATCAAGCGTGCTAAAGTCGGTGTATCGAATGAACAGTATAAGTATCCTCTAGGGTTCCGTTCGGCTGGACCAAGGGAGGAACATAAGGGAAACCTTATGCAACGGAGGGATAAAAGCCCGGGAGTAAAGCGTTTTTACGCTTGCTCCCGGGCTTTTTTGTTTGATTCGAACTGAAGGAGGAAATGACATGGCAAAATATTGGTTAAGCATCATTCTGGCATCCTTTTTTGAAGTCGGCTGGGTCATCGGCTTAAAGCACGCTACGACACCACTTGAATGGGCGGCGACTGTGGTCAGTATCATTATCAGTTTCACGGTGTTAATCAAGGTCTGTAATCATCTGCCGGTCGGAACGGTCTATGCCGTTTTCGTCGGACTCGGCACAGCAGGAACGGTCGTGACGGATATCGTCTTGTTTGATCAGTCCGCATCCGTCATCAAGTTGATCTTGATCGCGGTCTTGCTCGTAGGGGTGATCGGTTTGAAATTAGTCAGCGGGGAGGGTGAAAAACAATGAGTTGGTTTTATTTGATTCTGGCCGGATTGTTTGAAATGCTTGGTGTCGTTTTGATCAATACGTACAATCAACAAAAAAACGTTAAAAATCTGTTGCTGATGTTTGCTGGTTTTGGGTTCAGTTTTTTATTCCTGACCTTGGCGATGAATGAGTTGCCGATGGGAACAGCCTATGCGGTCTGGACGGGCATTGGAGCGGCAGGCGGTACGATTCTCAGCATGATTTTTTACAACGAAGCGAAGGACTGGAAACGGATTGTCTGTATCGGTTTGATTCTCAGTGCGACAATCGGCTTGAAGCTTGCAGGCGAATAAACATATCATTTAGATTACTTTTCCTGTCCGAGCCGACTTGGTGGCATATTTTAGCGGAAAAAAGGAAATACTCCTTATAAGACAAGTACGTCATTAAAATCGTGCATAAGGGGATGGATGGATATGAAAACGAAACAGTATATCGGAACGTTTTATAAAGAGGAAGAACTGATTTCAAAAATGGATGAGTTGCATCAGCAAGGTCATCGCGAAGAAGATTTTTATATCATCGTTAAAGAAAAATCGAATCTTCAACTGGTCCGCAGTCAGATGGACGCGGAAATCGCGACGACGAAACCGTCGTGGATTGACCGGATTCGCGGGAATCAGGGACGTGATCAGGAAGTAAATGATCTGTTTGGTTCACTCGATTTACCGGCGGATCAAGTCGAGGTCCATAAGACGGAAGTCGAAGGCGGTGGATTCGTTCTGTTACTGGAAGTTCAGGACATTCAGTTCGATCCCCACTTAAACACGGACAATACACATCCTGACGTCAAAGTACGTTACGGCAGTTACGAAGAAACGCATACATCGGACGATGCCAATTCAAATGCCCAACTCGGATCGGGAAATCCGCTTGATGTCGATAAAGACTCAAAAGAAGAACACGCGGAGATTGATTTGCACCGTGCCGGTACGGATAAGATGCCGCAAGACGAAGAAGCCATTCATCATGCCAAGTTAAAAGAAGATCGTAAACCGGATATCGCGATGCGCCGGGACGATGATTTTAAGCGTCCGGAGTGGGAAGAACAAAAAGTACGTCACGAAGAACAGCAGGACGGGAAAAAAGACGATATCCACCGTCCGAACCGTTCTGCGGATCATTCCGATGATTTAGCAAAACAAGATCACGGAAATGATTTGGATCGTTAATGCATACAAAAAGGCTGACGCTCATGTCAGCCTTTTTGTATGGGGCGATGTTTACGTTGATGTAAGCCTCGTCTTATTTTTTATGCATCTCGTCCGGATTCGAGCCGGTCCGCTCATTCCGATTGAGCTGATCGATTTGTCGCATGTCATCCGGTGATAACACAAAATCAAAGATGTCCAAGTTTTCCTGAATCCGGCTTGGTGTGACGGATTTCGGGATCGCGATGATGTCATGCTGAAGATGCCAACGGAGAACGACTTGAGCAGGTGTCTTACCGTGACGTGCCGCGATGTCTGTGATGACCGGGTCTGTTAAGGCATCGCGTCCCTTCATCAACGGGCTCCAGGCTTCGACGACAATCCCGTTCTTTTGGCAAAATGCGCGAATCGCTTCCTGACTTAAGAACGGATGCAGTTCGATTTGATTGACGGCAGGGACGACGGTTCCTTCTTCCAATACCCGTGTTAAATGCGGAATGTGGAAATTCGATACTCCGATCGCTTTTGCTTTGCCATCTCGATACAGCTGTTCTAAAGCACGCCACGTATCCATATACAAATCCTCGTCCGGCATCGGCCAATGAATCAAGTATAAATCAACGTAATCAACCCCGAGCTTTTGGAGACTGGTTTCAAACGCGGCCAGTGTCCGTTCATAACCTTGATCCTTATTCCAAACCTTTGTCGTCAAAAAGATATCTTCCCGTGGAATCCCCGAATCCTTTAAGGCGCGACCGACACCGGCCTCGTTTTCATAAATCATTGCCGTATCAATGGAACGGTAGCCGACCCGTAAAGCTTCCCGCACCGCTTCATACACTTCCTGTTCCGGGACTTTAAACACACCGTATCCGAGTTGCGGCATGACCAGCCCATTGTTCAACGTAACGAATTCCATTTGAATTCCCCCTTAAGATAATAATCCTGTCTTACCCAGTTTACGCTTTTCACTTTCGAAAATCGAATCAAAGGAAGGGTTGAATTGGCGCAAGGAAATCCGTATACTGAGCGTTAACAAATAATGGGAGGGATCAGGATGATTCGTCAAGCCGTTTTACAATACATACACGAAGAACAAGCCGTCGATCGGCTTTCAGAATTGTTACGGGGGAGAAAAGCGGTGCTGATTCACGGTGAACAGGCATTAAAATCGTCCGAACAGTATTTGCCGGAATTGCCGAAGCTGCTGTTTTCCGGACATTGTACAGATCAGCAGGTAATAGAGCTTACAGAACAATGTGCCGCGTACGAAATGATCATCGCTCTTGGCGGCGGGTCCGTCATTGATACGGCCAAACAAGTGGCCGTCAAACGAAATTACCCGTTGATTGTCATTCCGACGATCGTCTCGAACTGTGCCCCGTGGACACCCCTTAGTGTCATGTATGATGAACGGGGTCGGTACCTTCGTTTTGACACGATTCCTGTCGTCATTGAAGCATTATTGCTCGACTATCGGATTTTAGCAGCCAGTCCATATGATTATTTTGTTGCCGGACTGGTCGATACATTAGCGAAATGGTACGAAGCCCGGGCGCTGAGCGGATCGACTTCTGACCATCCTGTCGTCGAATCGGCCTTACGGATGGCAGAACACTGTAAACGATTAATTTTGCAGACACCGATCAGTCCAAAACAATTTCAGGAGTATTCGTCCCCGATTCAACATCTGGTGGAGACGGTCATTCCGCTTGCCGGAAGTGTCGGTGGATTCGGTGACGAAGCAACACGTGGGGCGATTGGTCACGGTGTTCATAATGCGTTATCTCCGTTCCCGTCGACGAACCGGATTTTACACGGAAGTAAAGTCGGTTACGGCTTATTGATTCAAGAGTTGTTGTTAGATGAAACGGTGTTCTATAACGAGTTGCTACAGTATTTGATGGAAAACAAACAACCGACGACGAGTACAGCGCTTGGATTGACGGAAGCGGAGCGAGCCGACTTGGCGCAACGAATTGGTCGAGAACCACTCTGTCAATTGATTGAGACGGATTGGTCGAAAGCGACCGTTCTTTCGACTTTAATGAAAAATGACCGGGAAGCCGTTCTCATACCTTGAAGGTGATATAAGACAAAGTCCCGCTCCTCGTTTTTGAGGAGCGGGACTTTACGTTCATTGTGCTTTTGCCAGCTCCGAATAAGGGGCAGGGTGACCGAGCAGATAACCTTGACCGAAGTCAAATCCAAGTTCGCGGCAGAGCTCAAGTTCTTCCTGACGTTCGATCCCTTCTGCAAGAATTTGAATCCCCATCTCTTTTGTTAAATGACGTGCTTTTCGCAGGAACGCTTCATTTTCTGCTACTGTGTCACAGTTTGAGATGAAGGCGCGGTCAATTTTAACGTAATCCGGTTGGAGTAACGACAACATATCAAGCGTCGAGAAGCCGGCACCGACATCGTCCAGTGCGACTTGAATGCCCTGTTTTTTATATTGTTCGAAGACATGTTTCAAGTGATTGACGTCTTCGATTTTTTCGGTTTCGACGACTTCGAACACGAGCCGGCTTGGATCGACGTTATACCGTTCGACGATTTCGAACGTATGACGCAGGCAATATTCCGGATTGTAGATGGTTGAAGGAAGGAAATTAATGAATGTTTTCTGTGTTCCTCCAACCAAATGTGTTGCCCGAATGGCTTCTTCTCGCGCCCGTTGATCGAGGCGGGAATGAAGTCCCATTTTTGAAGCCGTCGAAAAGAGGAGGCCGGGAGACATCGGAATCGTTTGATCGGCGGCCCGGAGCAAAGCTTCGTTTGCGAATAAGCTGTTGTCCTGGATATTGAATATGGGTTGCAGATGACTCGTCATGACTCCATTTTGAATGAAATCAATGGCTTGTCGGCTCTTCAACTGTTCGAGCAAAACAGAAGCTGCAAGTACAGGTGTCACGAGACGTGATCCTTTCGCCCGGCAGGAAACCGGAAAATCCCCAATCTGTAACGTAGAGCTAAGGATTTGTTCCAACTGCTCAAATGAACTGTAAGAAAATACTTCCGGTGTCGGCGATTGAATATGTAAAGAACCTGCTTCGATAAATCGGATTGTTGTTGTACATTCGGCGCAAGGATGCCACATGAATGGATGTCCACCTTTCTGATTTAAATACATGTTAAACATGTATTTGTTAAATTGGTTAAATTCTTTACCCGAACGTAATCTATTGATAAACCTAATATCAACTATTTGCGCTTCTATTGACCAAACTAAAAAAGGAGACAGGTAGGTTCGTCATATGACGAATCATCCTGTCTCTCTTATCGGTTAATTGATACATAATCTGAAGAATTATGACCGAATCCAAAAAATCCACAGCGTCGCATGCAGTAAAATCGCAAGCGGTACGAAGAGTTGAAATTTGGCGGTCCGTGTTTTATGCCGGACGAGCTGCATGGCTAAAAGCGTCCCGAGCGCGCCGCCCAAAAAAGCAATCGTCAACAAGGTGGCTTCCGGTGTCCGCCAGGCATGTTGCTGGGCTTTACGTTTATCCCGCCACATCGAGATAAATCCGACAACGGTCATGATGCCGTAAAAGGCAGCGATAGTTGAAAAAATAGTCATGTCTGTTTATTACCTTTCCGCGCCGCCGCCGCCGGAACTTCCGCCGCCACCCCGGCTGCCACCGCCACCACCTCCACCGCCACGCATGATGGCGGAAAAGATATTGATGATGGCAAAGAAGAACATGCCCCCGGTGAACTTCATGTCGAGGAACAGCAAGAGGACAAGACCGGCACCGATCAGGACTTTTGCCCAAGTACTCAAACCGCCGTCCGTACTTTTCTTGACCGGATCCTGCGATTCAAGCGACTGTTCTTTTGACACGACGCTGACGACCGCTTTGTACGTTTCGGATGCTGCTTTGCCATAATCACCTTGATCCCGATACGGAACGGCGTATTTGTCCAGAATCCGTCCCGCTGTGATGTCGGTCAGAATTCCTTCGAGCTTATAGCCGACTTCAATCCGAAAATTCCGGTCTTTTTCGTTTGGTGCCACGACGACGAGAATCCCGTTATCTTTTCCGGCCTGCCCGATGCCTTGAGCCCGAAACGTTTCATTGGCATACGTGCTTAAATCCTGTCCTTTTAAATCCGGCACCGTCTTGAGAACGACCTGTGCTGTCGTGTATTGTTCGAGTTCTTGCCCGAGACGAGCGAGCTCCGCTTCTTCCGACGCGGTCAGCAGCTGTGCATCATCCTGGATGAAGAACGCTGCGCCCGTGCGTTCTGACACGGCTTCGGCAGTCGGAGTCAGAAGGAAGAAGACGAGGAACGCGGTAAAAAGCAGTCGCGTTCGCCGCCAAATCATTTCGAGTCACTATTGAAGTCGACCGTTGGATTTTCACGGTCACTTTCCGAGATTTCATAATATGGTTTTTTCTCGAAACCAAATGCCGAAGCATAAAGCGAAGTCGGGAAGCTGCGACGTTTTTTATTGTAAACGGTCACGGCATCATTATAATCTTTCCGAGCAATACCCAAACGGTTTTCCGTGCCTTCTAGTGTATCCATTAACGATTGGAATCGTTCGCTTGATTTTAATTCCGGATATGTCGTTTGCAACGCAATCAATCCGCGAAGTGAAGACGTGACCTGTTGATCGGCTTCAATCCGTTGTTCCGTCGAAGCGGCACGGGCAAGACCGGCTTGTGCTTCGGCGATATCCCCATAAACTTTTTGTTCCTGACCGGCGACCCCTTTGACGGTTTCGACGAGATTCGGAATTAAATCCGCCCGGCGTTTGATCTGATTATCGACTTGCGACCACTTATTCGAAACATCTTCTTCGACATTGACGAGACTGTTGTACTGTCCGATTGCTAAAAAGGCAATCAGGACGACGACTGCAATCCCGATGATGAGAGGTAACTTGGAACCTCCACGATTTCTACGAGCCATATTGATGACCACTCCTTTTTTCTGTATCTCAACTATCTATACCCTAATCCGCAACAATAAGTTTCAAAAAATAAAAAAACCATCAGCGAAAAGCTGATGATTTTTGGGATTACATATAGACGATAACGGCAAGAACCGCTGCCAGGACAAGACGGTAAATCGCAAACGGAACGAGTTTGATTTTATTGATCAGTTTCAGGAAGAAGCGGATCGACAATAACGCAAAGCCGAACGAAGCGATGAAACCGACTACATAAAATCCAAGATCTCCGACATTGATATATTCCCAGTTCTTGACGAGTGACAAGGCACTTGCCCCGAACATGATCGGAACCGCCATGATGAATGTAAAGTCCGCTGCTGTCCGGTGATTCATTCCGAGGAAAACACCACCGGAAATCGTTGAGCCGGACCGTGAGAATCCCGGCCAAAGCGAGATACATTGGAACAGACCGACGAGTGCTGCCTGACGATACGAAATTTGATCAAGCGACGTTGTCTTCGGTTCTTTTGGTCCGAGTTTATCGGCGGCAATCATCAGGATCGCACCGGCGGCAAGACCGATGATGACTGTATCGATCGAGAAAAGATTTTCGTCGATGAAGTCTTCAAACAACAGACCGAGAACGGCTGCCGGGAGTAAACCAATCAGGACGTGGCGTAATTTTAATTTATGCGTACCCGATGCATCATGTTCACCTTCGATTTTATAAAGACCGATTAAACTGAACAGCCGTTTCCAAAAGACGACGATGACGGCTAAAATCGAACCGAGTTGGATGACGATTTTAAAGGTGTTCGCCGAGTACTTCCCTAAGAAGTCCGTTGTTTGAAGCCACATGTCATCAACGATGATCATATGTCCGGTCGAGGAGACAGGGGCGAATTCCGTCATTCCTTCGATGAAACCGAGTAAAAGTGCTTTAAGTAATTCAATGATAGTCATGTTATTCTCCTTCTATATTATTCTAAATAAAAACATATCATGTTTTATTCTTCTGAGATAGAACGAATCGAAATATAGGGCGCAGGACTGAGAGAAATCCGGCTTGTTGCAAGCATCAAAAAAGAGTACACTGAACTTATAATCAAACAAACGTTTGAATGAGGTGAGGGAATGGAAGCGAAAACAGAACGTCTGAAAATTACAGGAATTGATTGTGCCAACTGTGCGGCGAAGGTGGAACGGGGTGTCGCGAGCGTGGCAGGCATCGAACAAGCTGATTTGGATTTTGCCGGTCAGAAACTCTATCTGACATATGAAAAGGGCGCTGCAAGCGACGATACGTATCAGGCAGTCGTCGAACGGATTCAGCAACTTGAACCGGATGTCCACCTCGTCCGGACGGCGTCCACAGAAGCCGTCGATCCGCGTGAACACGCGGGACATGACCACAGCCATCCGCACGATCATGGTCCATTTTTGAACCGTACGAAAAAAATACAATACAGTGTCGGTATGATCTCGTTCATCAGTGCTTTTTTTGTTCCGGGATCAATTGACCTTCTATTTTTTGCGGTTGCCTATTTTTTAATCGGTTGGGATGTCCTTCAAACCGCTGTCAGAAATATCCGGCATGGTCAGGTGTTTGACGAGAACTTCTTGATGGTCATTGCGACGGTCGGTGCTTTTTTAATCGGAGAGTATCCGGAAGCCGTCGCTGTCATGTTGTTTTATCAAGTCGGGGAGTTTTTCCAACACCGTGCTGTCGATCAGTCGCGGAAATCGATTGCTGCGCTGATGGATATCCGGCCAGATATTGCGACGCTTGAGGATGGACGACGTGTGAGTCCGGAACAGGTCAATATCGGTCAACGGATCGTTGTCCGGGCAGGGGAGAAGATTCCACTCGATGGAACGGTTCTGACAGGAGAAGCGTTCATTGATACGACCGCGTTGACGGGGGAATCCGTCCCGCGGCGTGTCCGTCCGACCGAGCCGGTTTTAGCCGGAACAATCAACACTGACGGTCATCTGTTGATTCAAGTAGACCGGCCGTACAATGAGTCGACCGTCGCTAAAATTCTCGATTTAGTGGAAAATGCGTCACGTCATAAAGCACCGACGGAAAAATTCATCACACGATTTGCACGGGTTTACACACCGATTGTCGTTCTGGTGGCAACACTGCTTGCCGTCGTGCCGCCGCTTGTCGTGACGGGAGCGACGTGGAGTGACTGGATTTACCGGGCACTGGTGTTCCTTGTCATCAGTTGTCCGTGTGCGCTCGTCATTTCAATTCCGCTCGGCTTCTTTAGCGGAATCGGCGCCGCTTCGAAACGCGGTATTCTCGTCAAAGGCGGAAATCATCTCGAAGCGTTACAACAACTCGATACGGTCGTCTTCGATAAAACGGGAACGTTGACGGAAGGGGTGTTTGAAGTCGTCGAACTGAAAGCCGTGCATGGATCGGAAGACGAACTGCTTCGCGTCGCAGCGACCGTTGAGCAACATTCCAATCATCCGATTGCTAAATCCATTCAGCGGATGTATGCCCGGCACGCTTCTGTTTCGACCGCTGTTCAAGACTATCAGGAAGTAGCCGGTTCCGGCGTCACCGGACGGTTCGGCACGGATCAGATTCAGGCCGGAAATGCCCGGTGGTTCAAAGAACTCGGCTTGACGCCGCTCGATCAGACCGAAGACGGGACCTACGTACATGTGGCCCAAAATGACAGCTACCTTGGATTTATCCGGATTGCCGACCGTATTAAAGACACGACGGTAGAAGCGTTGGACGGGCTGAAAGCACTCGGAATTCGTCAGACAATCATGTTGACCGGCGACCGCCGGGAAACGGCGGAGCAGATCGGGCGACAAATCGGGATAACGCAAGTGAAGGCGGAACTGTTACCGGATCAAAAAGTGGAACAATTAGAAGCTATCTTGTATCAAGCGAACGGCCGGGTCGCGTTTGTCGGCGACGGAATCAACGATGCTCCCGTGTTGACGCGGGCGGATGTCGGGATTGCGATGGGTGGACTCGGAAGTGATGTCGCAATTGAAGCGGCAGACGTCGTCCTGATGACGGATGAACCGAAACAGCTCGTCGAAGCGATTCGGATTGCCCGGGCGACACGCCGGATCGTTTATCAGAACATTGCATTTGCACTTGGTATCAAAGGCGTGTTCTTATTGCTTGGCGCCTTTGGTGTTGCGACGATGTGGGAAGCTGTTTTTGCCGATGTTGGTGTAACGGTGCTCGCGGTCTTAAACGCGATGCGGATTTTACGAAAATAAGAATTCAATCTACAAATAAAACCTCTCCCATATTTACACGGGAGAGGTTTTATTGATGTTACATCAGCCAAGTGCGACGTCAAGAATCATCATAACAGTGAAACCGACCATCAGACCAAGTGTTGCCAAGTCTGATCCGTTTTCAGCCTGTGATTCGGGAATCAATTCTTCGACGACGACGAAAATCATTGCGCCGGCGGCAAACGCCAAAGCATACGGCAAGAGCGGTTGAATAAAGAAGACGGCAGCAGCTCCGACCATAGCGGCAATCGGTTCGACGATCGCCGACAATTGTCCGTAGTTAAAGGCACGCCGACGTGACATGCCTTCTCCGCGAAGCGGAATCGACAAAGCAGCCCCTTCCGGCATGTTTTGAATCCCGATTCCAAGTGCCAGTGTCAAGGCACCGGCAACGGTCGCACCATCCATGTTCAGTGCGGCGGCACCGAAAGCGACACCGATCGCGAGTCCTTCCGGGATATTGTGGAGCGTAATCGCGAGAAACAGCAATGTTGTTTTTTTCAGACCGGTCGAAGGACCTTCAGCGGTTTCGAGCGGAGCGGATAAGTGCAGATGGGGAGTTACAAAATCCAGGAGGCGGACAAAAAAACCGCCTGCGAGGAAACCGATTGCGGCCGGCAACCAGGCAATCCCACCATCTTTTTCCGTAAATTCAATTGCAGGGGCAAGCAAGGACCAAAACGACGCCGCAATCATGACACCGGCTGCAAAGCCGAGCATCATATTCATGACCCGTTTTTCAATCGTCGTAAAGACGAAGACAAGTGCGGCCCCGAGTGCCGTCAATCCCCAGGTCATCATACCGGCAAGCAGGGCTTGCATGACGACCGGAAGTCCGGTAAACCATTCCATCATACCAATCAATCCTTCTTTCAATGACAATTCTTAAAATAAGTGCGTATCGTACAGCAGCTTCTGTCTCTTCTACCCGTTTTCGATCCGGATGATTCGTCCGAGCGGAATTTCAATCCGTGAGGACCCGCGCAAAACAAGGTACGCGCGCTCACGGTGAACCTGCTCGATGAATCCGGATGTCGTGACATAGCCTCTTTCACTATAATACGTGATTTCGAGCTCGATTCCTTCTATTAATGCTTGTTCGAGTAAGAACTGCCAAGGATACTGCAATTGTTCATCGATGACAGGAAAATCGATTTGATGTGTTTCAAGATAGTAGGCTTTGAGGAGTTGAATGTGTTCCGGCATCAAAAAGGGAAGCCATTTGAGATTTCCGCGGTCACGATAACGTGTCATGTAAATCACCTCCCGGATGTCCGCCGACGAATCGGAGCCGGCGTTTCGCGACACTTGTATCGAGGAATGACACCGCCAAACGGATCGTTCCTTTACCGTAACGTAAATTGACGTGATCGATGGCTTTTAATAACCGTTTTCGGCGCCAGACCTTTGTATTGTCTTCAAACAAGGACAATTGAAGTGTTCCCTGATCCGGGGTGAGTTGTCCAAGAGCGACCGATAGAAAGCGAACCGGTTCACCGTCGAGCCAATTCGGTTCGAACAATTGAAGAATATGACGTAATAACAGCCGTTCATCGGCGGTCGGATAAGGCAATCGGAGCTGTTTTGAAAAGCCGTCACGGGCGACATGTCGAGAGTAGCGGACGCCAAGATGGACCGTCCAACCGACCTGATTGGAAAAACGGACCCGTGCCGCAACATCACTTGCTAATTCGGCGAGAACTAAACGAATCTGTTCGTACTGGTAATAGTCACGCATCAGGGTCACCCCATGTCCGATCGTTCGTTTGGTATCCGGTGCAGTCCGGAACAAGGTCATCGGATCAATGATTGTCGGAGAACCGTCGATTCCCCAGGCATGGTGCCAAAGTTCTGCCCCGATTACGCCGAACCGTTCGTGCAGATCTTCGACCGGGGCTGCTGCCAGGTCCCCAATGGTGTGGATTCCCATTACCGACAAGTGTTGCTCCATCATCCGTCCGACGCCCCACATCTTGCGGACCGGAAAATCATGCAACAACCGAGAGACATCCGCATAACCGCATTGTGCGATACCTTCACGTTTTCCGCGTAAATCGAGGACCAGCTTTGCAATGACGTTGTTCGGACCGATTCCGATCCGGACCGGAATGCCGGTCTGTTGCCAGATTGCCGTCTGAATTTTCCAGGCTGTTTCCGTGTCTGATCCGAAAAGCCGTTCCGTTCCGCTCATGTCGACAAAGTTTTCATCAATTGAATAAATCCGGATTGCGTCGGGCGGCGCAAACTGATGCAAGACGTCCAGCACTTCGATCGATGTTTTCATGTATGCCAGCATCCGTGGTTCGACGAGCACAATCTGTTTCCGCTCACGATAAGGCAACTGCTCAATCTGATAAAGACGACTAGCTGTCTTGATTCCGAGTTGTTTTAAAGCGGGACTGGCCGCAAGGATAACCGATCCGGATCGGGTTAAGTCCGATACGACAGCAAGTTTCGTCGTTAAAGGAGGTAAATTTCGATAACGGCATTCACAACTGGCATAAAAAGAGACACTGTCGACACAAAAAATCCGTCGGTCCGGAAAAGGTAGGATCGGATTCATAGAAAACACTCCTTACTACATAAAAGAACGTTTGTTCTTATTTTTGATTTGACTATATCATGGTCTCAAGCGGTCTCAAATCAAAAAAATAAAAAAAGAGTCAATCTTTGCTACACTGGAAAAGGTGAATGCGATGTAAAGGAAAGAAGGGGAAGTACATGAAAAAACAAATCATTCAATTACCCGAGTTACCGCAACAGTTGACATCGGAAACCTTTGCGGATGTTGAAATCGATGATCCGTATCTGTATCAAACGTTGTATGAGAAAGAGACGTTGCCGGTCGAACTGACGGAACGGCTCGACGTCAATCAAGTCTGTTTTCGGAATGTCTCGTTTGCAGGACTGGTCTTTGAGCGGGCTTCATTTGAAAATGTCCGTTTTGAACAATGTGACCTGACAGGATGTCAGTTTCAGGACAGTCGTTTTCATCGGGTTGTTTTTGAGGATTGCCGCCTGACCGGAATTCATTTTGAGTCGAACACGATCGATCACGTAACAATCAAAGACTGTCAGGCCAATTACGCCCAAGTCATCCGGACGGCGTTGCGTCATGTCACACTGGAACAGACATCGATGCGGGAAAGTCATTTCTTTGAAATGAAGCCAATCGATTTCCGACTGCATGAAGTTGATTTGTCGGAAAGTCAATGGGTCGAGACGGCATTAAAAGGACTGGATTTGCGACAAGCCGACTTATCCGGCATCACGATTGATCCACGCTTTTTGCCGGGGGCCATCGTTACGGAAAGCCAGGCTATCACCTTTGCCCGGTTACTCGGACTCGTCATTCCAAGTCATGGTTAACCAGTAAAAAAAACGAAGTCCACTGTCCCCGTCGTATTCGGGAGAGTGGACTTCGTTTCGTTTAAAAGGAAATGGTTTCACCGTCATCCGGGATGAGAAAATGAGCGGACAGATGGTGGGCGGCCAGAAAATCAGCAATCATATCACGGCGCAACAGGCAATGGTTGACCGACTCGAGGTGAGAGACGATGATAGTCGCTTCAGCCGCCGCCTGATGAACAGCCAGCAAATCACGCTGGGACATCGTAATCGGTTCGCCGGTCAAAAATTGTGCCGCGCCGCTGTTGACGATGATGATGTCAGGCGCATGCTGCTCGATTGCCGTCTCAACTTCTTCACACCAAATCGTGTCACCGGCGATGTAAAGTGTCGGTTCGTCCGGGTGCGTCAAGACGAGACCGGAGACGGTGCCCATCCGTTGACCGATTTCCCCGACACCGTGCCGGCCTGACGTATGGTAAACGCGGATATCACCGAGCGCCAGTCCGTTTTCAAACGACGAGACGTTCGTGAATCCGGCTTCGCGGATTGTCGCCGCATCCGCCTGGTTTTGTGCATACAGCGGAATCTGTTTCGGCAGAATTTCTTTTGCTGTCTCATCAAAATGATCGGCATGGAGGTGGGTGACGAAAATCGCATCCGGATCAAGCAGTGTCGAGACATCAACGGGCAAGTCGACGAGCGGATTCGGAACGGCGTTCGGCGTCTCTCCGAACGGCGGAAGAGATCCTTTTTCACCGAGAAACGGATCGATCAAAAATACTTGATTGGCATAGTTGACGACGAGTGTCGCATTACGGATCTGTTGAATATCCACGGGCAGTCTTCCTTTCGGGTTGGGAATGTTTCACTGTTCGTTCATTTCCCATTCAGACGCCGTGTTAATCATATTTGATCGTCGATGGTTTTCGGGAGCAGCTTCTCCATCGCCAGGACGTCCACATAATATCCGTTGAGCATACCTTGTTCCTTAAACGTTCCGACAATCCGGAAGCCGGACCGGATGTACAGTTTTTGACCGATTTTGTTAAAGGGGAACGTAAACAGAATCAACTTATGGAAACCTTGTGTAATCGCGTGTTCTTCGATGACATGTAACAGCTGACGCCCGATGCCCTGTCCGCGATGGGTCCGGGTGATGTAGACCGACAGTTCACCGACGGATTGATAGACGGGACGAGGGTTATAAGGGTCAAGTGAGATGAAGCCAAGAATCGTTGTTCCTTCATACGCCACAAAACCGGCATAACGGGGTGTCCGTTCCCGATACCAGTCTTCCATGAAAGACAATTCCTTCGTATCCGTTTCAAGCGTCGCGATCCGGTCTTCGATGCCTTCGTTATAGATGGCAAGGATGTCTTTTAAATCGTCTTCCTTAACAGGGCGAATCATCATACACGTGACCTCCAGTTAAAATAAGTCTTTTCTTCATTATATAGGAGGAAGGGGAAACAAGCGGTATGTTTGTAGGATAGGAATGGGACCGAAAAAACAGACGGCCGGATGATTCGGACCGTCTGTCTTCAGGATATTTTCTTAGTTTGCTGTTTCAATCGGATCCTTCTCATAAATCGGAACCCAGCCGTCCGTTGTCACGAAAATCCGGACCGCCACAACTTTTCGATCCTCTTGGAGCGTGAAGTAATGGCGTGTGTTGACTGGTACGGAAATCAAATCACCCGGGTTCAACTCAATGTTGTAATAGCCGACTTCGTCATCCTGGATCGCAAACACACCGTGCCCGCTGACGATGAACCGGACTTCGTCATCCGTATGGTGATGCTCCTTTTGGAAGTTGACGAGCAACTCATCCAAGTTCGGTGTTGCGTCAGACAGGGAGATGATATCAGCCGTCTGATAACCGCGTCGTTCCGAAACATCGGTGATTTCCGATTGGAATGTATCAAGAATCGTTTGTTTGTCCGCATCCGTCAACGTGTACGTGTCGACCAGTTCAGCCGGAAGCTTCGAGACATCCCATTGTTCATACAGGACACCACGTGAAGCGAGAAAAGCAGATACCTCATTTTGATCCGTATACCGTTCGTTTGTTTTCTGGAAAAGTACTGTTGCCATTGTAAATTCCTCCTTTTAATAAATCGCCTGTCGGCACGCTTGCAGTTTTAAGGTGTAGCTGAACAAAAATTCAAAAGCTTCCAACTGTTTTTTGGCTTCAAAAGCAGTCGGTGCCCAAACCGTGATGCCGTGATTGCGAATCAAAACGGCGCCGCTTTCGGTCCGGATGTGTTTGGCAAAGTCAGCGGCAAGAGTCGGGATGTCGGCATGATTCGTGATGATCGGCACGATGACTTCCGCATCTTCTTCCCAACGGCCGAGTGCTTTGATGATTTCCTGACTGCGGAACCGGATTTCCCCGCGGTCTCCGTACAGTTCCGAAATAACGTTGTTGTCGACGGTATGGACATGAAGCGAGCAGCCGGCTGTCGTCCGGTTAAACACTTCGACATGCAGCAACGTCTCGGCGGAAGGACGTCCATTTTGCTCGCCGATCAATTGACCGGTCGCGTCGACATGGACAAAATCGTCCGGCGTGTCCTGCCGTTTATCTTTCCCGCTTGCCGTCACAAGGAATTCCGTCGGACTGCTGTTTGTCCGAATAGCGAGGTTACCGCTTGTACCGGGAAACCAGTCCCGCGCTGCGAACTCTTGTTTGATGGCGCGGAGTTCTTCGTATCGTGTCAAAAATGTCATGCGTACACCTCCGTTGTCTGCAGATGATCAACAATGTCGTAAAATGTTTCAAATGGTGTGTATGCAATCCCGTGCTGTTCGCACAGCGTAATCAGATAATCGCGGGCATAGACATGATCCGCTTGTTTCGCCAGTTCAAAATCCGTCACGGAGTCACCGATCGTGACGATAATATCGCCATCCTGCTTGAGCTTCCGGGCAATCGACGTTTTACAACACCCGCATTGATTGTTGCATGCTGCATCGCAAGTGTGCGGCCACTCAATACGAATCGTCTCCCCGCTGAAGTCACTGCCGTTGCAGTAAATCGCTTCATCTGTCAGTAACTCTTGAAGAATCGGTTGGACAAAAAAGTCGATTCCGCCGCTGACGATCGCAAAGTCAATCCCGTTCGATTTGGCAAAGGCGAGTAAGGTCTTAAAGCCGGGACGGATGACAGCCCGCTGTTCCAAAAAATCAATATAGTCCTGTTTGCGATCCGAGGGGAGCAACCGGAACATCTGTCCGACACCGGACTGGATGGACAGCGATTGATCGAGGACACCTTTTTTCAACGGTTCAAACGCTTCCGGGGGAGCGAATTCTGTCATCAACGCAATGATATTGTCGTGTTCAGTCACGGTCCCGTCAAAGTCACATAAAATCCGGATCGTCATTTCGTAATCCCCCAGGCGTCGAGGGCGACCCGAAGCTCTTCCTGCCGCGTTGCGGCACTCGTCAACGATTCACCGGCAAGTGCTGCGTCGAGGGCCTGACGGAAAGCGAGCACACCGGCCGCCGCGCCCTGCGGATGACCGTGAACGCCGCCACCGGCATTGATGACGGAATCGGTCCCGAAATCATGAACGAGCTGAGCGACGAGACCGGGATGAATGCCTGCCGAGGGAACCGGAAGAATCGTCTTCGTTTCTCCGATCCGTGTGGCTTCGACGGCAATTCCGCGCGCCAAGTCTTTGGCGAGGGCGACGTTTCCGTAAGGCGACGGGAACAACGTCAAATCGGCACCGGCCAGCCGCGGTAAAGTCCCTAGTAAAACAGGGGCTGCAATGCCGTATTCCGGGCTTGCGATCAAGGCACCGCTTAAGGCCGGATGATTAAAAATCGGAACGGAAATGTCCGGATCAGCCGCTAATTCGCGTAAGACGTCGAGTCCGTATGTAAACGTATTGAGCAGAAAGGCGGTCGCACCGGCTTCAATCAAACGTTTCGTCTGATCCTTCAAGCCGAAGACGGAACCGCTCAGCGTAATCGCGTAAAGCGCCCGTTTGCCGGTCTTTTCATAATGGGCATTTAGGACGTCGCGTCCGATCCGCGCCCGGTCGAGTGCCGGCGTCAACGGATTATCGTACAAAATCTCATCATCTTTGACGAGATCGATGCCACCCGCAAGTTGCGCTTCGAGTTGTTCCCGCAAAAAGGTGAGGTCCCGACCGATGACGCCTTTAAAGATGCTCATCAACAGAGGACGGTCGTGGACTTGAATCAACTGCCGGACGCCCTCGATGCCGAATTTGGCACCGGGGAAGTCCGTGGTGAACGAAGCCGGAAGCTGTAAATCCGTTAATTTGATTTGTCCGTCGAGCGACAGCTTGCCGAAGACGGTCGTTAAGATTGCTGAAAAGTCACGGGAGACGTTGTGTTCCGGATAACGGATCGTGATGTAGCCTTTTCCGTCGTGTTCTTCCGTATGAACAACTTGTCCTTTGAACGATTCAAGCTGCTGTTGTTCCAAATGATTTAAATCGGTCCAGGAACCGACGGTCAAACCGAGCGCGATTTGTTCTGCCCGTTTTGGTAACTGATCCGTCGTTCCGAGTTGGTAGGTTGCGGTAATATACGTCATATCGACTGTCTCTCCCTTGTTGAAGAATACAAAAATGGTCCCTCGTCAATGACAAGAGACCATGAAAAATTGCGCGTGGACTCTTATCTGTCAGCGTAATAGCTGCAAGAATTAGCACCGTGCCAAGTGGTCGGTTGCTGCGACATCGTAGGGCTCGTCCCTCCGTCTGCTCTTGATAAGAATTGGATGAAATTGTGAAATCTAATTGCAATTCTTACATGAGATTCGTCACTTGTCAAACTATATTTCGAAAATTTATTTTTTTGAAAATACTTCTTCTATAGACGGTTTCGTTTTTGAAGACATTTCACTAAAAAATGGAATTGACAGACGGCTAGCAACGCACGTAGTATTCAAATCAACATCAATCATACGACAACTATATATGACTCTTATCGTGAGTTGGCAGAGGGAATTGGCCCGAAGACGCCGCAGCAACCGACCATCCGGCACGGTGCTACATCCAACAGACATTCGTCTGAGAGATAAGAGGACGGAATATTCTGCCGCGCCTCTTTTCTTTGACGAAAAGAGGCGTTTTTTCGTGTGATCACCAAGGAGGAAAACAGAATGGGATATCAAGCATTTACAGTACAGGACGCGATTGAACGGGTCCGGACACTCGGATTGATCGGCAATGAACCGGTGACGGCAGAGGAAATCGGAGATGGAAATTTAAATCTCGTTTTCCGGATTCAGGCAGGGGAAAAACGGCTGATTTTAAAGCAGGCGTTACCTTATGCAAAAGTCGTCGGGGAAAGCTGGCCGCTGTCGCTCGAACGGGCCTGGATTGAACAATCGGCCTTAAAAGAATTCGCGAAAGTCGCCGTTCCGTTTGTCCCGCATGTCTACCATGCGAGTAAAGAAGAAGCGTTCACGGTGATGGAAGACTTGTCACATCTGACAATCGTCCGGGGTGGACTGCTTGAAGGGGAAAAGTATCCGTTGCTCGCGGAACACATCGGTTCGTATTTGGCGCGGACACTGTTTTATACGTCGGATTTTGCCGTCGGACCGGTCGCGAAAAAACAGATTGCCCGTCAGTACTACAATCCGGATCTGTGCGATATCACGGAAAAACTAATCTTCACGGATCCGTTTTATGATGCAGAAACGAATGCGATTGAAGCAGGTCTCGAAGCGGAAGTTGACCGGATTTGGAACGACGCGGAACTGAAACGGGAAGTCGCGAAGCTTGAAGCCTTGTTCATCACGAAGGGCGACGCATTGTTGCACGGCGACTTACATACAGGCAGTATTTTTGCCTCGGCGGAAGAAACGAAAGTCATCGATCCCGAATTTGCGTTTTATGGACCGTTCGGATTTGATGTCGGTCAATTTATCGCACATCTGTTTTTTGCCGCGTATCCGGACTATGACCGGTTGCGGGATGAGCGGATCAAGGATATCGATACATTCTGGCTGACGTTTGCTTCGACGTTCAAAGCGTTATGGGAACGGGAAGCGGTCGAGCCGTTCCGGAAGGCAGACGGACTGGTCGATGATGTTCTTAGCACGATTTTACAGGACGCACTCGGATTTGCCGGTTGTGAACTGATTCGCCGGACGATTGGATTGGCATTAGTTGCAGACTTGGAGCAAATTTCGGATTCGACCGTTCGCCTTGAACGAAAACGCCATGCATTGCGGCTTGGTGCTGCTTTGATTAAACGCCGGACGGAATGCAAGACGTTTACCGATCTGCGGAATTTTGACGTGACGGAGGAACTCAGCCGATGAGCCAATTCGTTCAGAGCATCATCTATGAAAACCGGACGGTGACAATTTTGGATCAGACCCGTCTTCCGGAAGAAGAACATTATGAAATCATCCATGACTTGGCGCAGGCGATTGACGCCATCAAACAATTGCGAGTCCGTGGTGCACCGGCCATCAGTCTGTTCGGCGGATTCGTCCTCGTTCAGGAAGCGTTTCGGACGACAGGGACGCTGGCTGAAGCAAAACAGGAGTTGTTGGAGGTGTCGGCACAATTACTCGCGACCCGTCCGACGGCCGTCAATCTGCGAAATGTCCTCGATGAGCTGAATCAGCTGATTGTTTCCGCTACGACGCTGAAAGAACTGCCGGTACGTCTCGAACAAAAGGCATTGGAACTTTATCAGACGGATGCCAAAACATCCCGTCAAATCGGGGTTCATGCACTGGAATTGTTCGAGTCCGGTGACCGGGTACTAACGATTTGTAATGCCGGATCAATTGCGACGGCAGCTTACGGAACGGCGCTCGCTCCGTTTTATCTCGCCAAGGAGCAAGGCATCCCGTTATCCGTCTATGCGTCGGAAACACGGCCTTTGTTGCAGGGTGCACGTTTGACGACATGGGAGTTGCAACGGGCAGGGATTGACGTCACCTTGATCACGGACAATATGGTCGCGCATACGATCAAGGAAAAGCAGATCACCGCCATCATCGTCGGAGCGGACCGGATTACCCGGAACGGGGATACGGCCAATAAAATCGGGACGTTTCAGCTGGCATTACTCGCACGTGCCTTCGGAATTCCGTTTTACGTCGCCGCACCGCTGTCGACGTTTGACTTTACAAGTCTGTCAGGAGATGAAATCGAGATTGAAGAACGCGACGCCCGTGAAGTGACACAGCTTGCCGGAAAAGCGACGGCACCGGCCGGCGTACCGGTCTTTAATCCGGCGTTTG
The DNA here is from genome assembly GCF_000019905.1 of Exiguobacterium artemiae 255-15. Classification (GTDB taxonomy): domain Bacteria; phylum Bacillota; class Bacilli; order Exiguobacteriales; family Exiguobacteriaceae; genus Exiguobacterium_A; species Exiguobacterium_A artemiae. Next base: position 451,412 of record NC_010556.1, read on the forward strand.
ACGTGACGCCGCACGACCTTATCACCGCCATCATTACGGAGCTCGGAGTCATTGAACACCCGGATGTGGAGACAATCAAACGGACAATCGGACAACATACACACTAAACAGACAGGAGAGATTGAGATGAAGAAATTAGCATTGGCTGTACTGGCACCAGCGGTCTTACTGGCTGCTTGCGCGAACAGTGAAGCAACACCGGTGAAAAAAATCAGCGGTGTACCGGAAGGGGTTCAGGGTGATGTCAAGATTGCCGTTATCCGTAACCTTGCTTCCGACGACCATACAAAACAGTTTTTGGACGGCGCCCGCTCGGAAGGGGAAGCACTTGGTTTTCAAGTCAACACGTTTATCTCGGAAGGGAATGACGTCAAGTTCAAGGAGTTGGTCGCCCAAGCCGTTCAGCAGGATTATGACGGATTGATCATCTCGCACGGCAAAGAGGATTATGCCTATGACATGATCAAACCGGCCATCGACAAAGGCATCAAAGTCGTGACATTTGATACGGTGACGAAGAAAAAAGACCAGACATTAAAAGGTATCACAGAGACATTCCAGGATGACCATAAACTGGCCCAGCTGTCGCTCGATGAAGTGACGAAAGTGAAGGACGACAAGCCGGTCCGTGTCATCAAACTATGGTTTGGTCCGGGATTTGCCCCGCTTGACCGCCGTCAGGAAATCTACAAAACGTATGAAGCGGACGGAAAAATCAAGACGCTTGAAACCGTCGGACCCACGAACTTCCAGGATGTCCAAGGGGATATTGCGACGAAGATGAACGCGATTCTCGCCAAGTACCCGAAGGGCAGCATCGATGCCGTCTGGGGCGCCTGGGATGAAGTCGCTAAAGGAGCTTATAAGTCTTTAAAAGACAACAAGCGTCAGGAAATTCCGCTGATTTCGATCGATGTCTCGAATCAGGACATCAATCTGATGCGTGAAAAGGGCAGTAACTGGGTCTCAACGAGTGCCGTTGATCCGCATTTGATCGGGCAGACAGATATGCGCCTGCTTGCGAAAAAGCTGGCCGGCGAAAAAACACCGGATAGTTTTGATCTCGATGCCAAACTGGTCGAACAAAAAGCACTCAAGGCGGATACGACGATGTACAATCTCGATACCATCATCAAAGGCTGGAGTACATCCGAAAAATTCAATGAGCCGTGGATGGATCAGTTGCGGAAAGCGAATGACGGGAAATGACGCCTCCGGTGAACGAACAACGACTGGAAATGCGGGGGATTTCAATGGAATTCCCCGGTGTCAAGGCGCTGGATGACGTTCACTTTTCCGTGAAACGCGGGGAAATCCACGCGCTTGTCGGAGCGAACGGAGCCGGTAAATCAACGCTGATGAAAGTCTTGGCCGGCGCCTATGCGTCATACGAAGGAACGATTTTGTTCGACGGTGTACCGCTTGCGATTGATTCACCAAATGCCGCGAAACGGGCCGGGATTGAAATCGTCTATCAGGAAGTCGATACGGCACTGGTCGATTATTTGACCGTCGCCGAAAACATCTGTCTCGATATGCTGGCGAGCGGACAGTTGAAAGGAGTCATCCGACGCCGGCGGTATGAAGAAATAGCCGAGCGTGCTTTACAAAAATTGAAAGCATCGATTGATGTCCGCCAACGGGTCAGTGAGTTACGGTTGGCCGAGAAACAACTCGTCCTGATTGCCCGTGCACTCGTGCAGGAAAGCCGGTTTTTGATTTTGGATGAACCAACCGCTCCACTCAGCGGCCGGGAAACGGAACAACTGTTTCGGATCATTCGCGAGTTGGCGGAGAAGGAACATCTGGGTGTCATCTTCATTTCTCACCGTCTGCAGGAGTTGTTTGAGATTTGTGAATCGATTTCCGTCATGCGCGACGGCAAGATGGTATCGCGGCAACTTCTTGCCGGACAAACGAAAGAAACGGTCGTCGAACAGATGCTGGGCCGGCGTTTGCAAAAAAGCAGCCGCGAGGCGCGTCCGGCTGGTGCCCCCTCACTTGAGCTTGACCGTATCACGGTCGCGGGACAACTGGACGAGATCTCGTTAACGGTCCGTGCTGGAGAAGTAATCGGGATTGCCGGATTGGTCGGTGCCGGAAAAACAGAACTGTGTAAAACGATTTTCGGATCGATTCCGGTCACTTCGGGATTGATGCGTCTTGCGGGAGAAACACGGCGTATCCGTTCGGCGTATGATGCGGTCCGGCTGGGCATCGGACTCGTGCCGGAAGAACGACGGAAAGAAGGAATTTTGGTCGCGGATCCAATTGAACAAAATATGACGGCGGCCAGCCTCAAACAATTCGTCAACCGATTCGGGTTTGTAGAGAAGAAAAAAGAACGGGCAGCGGCAAACCGGATCGTACAGCAACTGTCGATTAAAGTCAGTGATACCCGACAACGTGCCGCTGAGTTGTCCGGTGGTAACCAGCAAAAAGTTGCCATCGGGAAATGGTTGCTGGCCGACGCTTCCGTCCTCGTATTGGATGAACCGACAAAAGGGGTCGATGTCGGGGCGAAAGCGGAAATTTTCCAAGTGATTGATCAACTGGCAGCAGAACAAAAAGCCGTCATTTATGCGTCGAGTGAACTGGATGAACTGCTGGCTGTAACCGACCGGATTTATGTCATGTATGACGGACAGATCGTATTCGAGGCGACCACTTCGGAAACAACCGAAGAACAATTATTGTGGTATGCAACAGGAGGACAACAACATGAATGATGTATTGCACGAACCGGCTGCACAGCCGGAAGCGCCGCGAACAGCAGCGGGAAAACCGGTGCTGCGCTTCTTGAATGACTGGGGCATCGTCCTCGCGATTCTTGCACTTATTCTGTTCTTTGCCATGACGGCACCGAACTTTTTACAGGGGACGAATCTAGTCAATATTTTACGAAGCATTTCAATTGTGACGATCATCGCCATCGGCTTGACGGTTTCGTTGACAGTCAACGGGTTTGACTTATCCGTCGGTTCGACCGCGACGTTTGCCAGTTCACTAGTCGTCTCGTTTTTTGTCTGGTACAGTCTGCCGCTCGGCGTATCGATTGGTCTGGCTCTCGTGATTGCCTTGGCGGTCGCACTCGTCAACATTCTGTTAATCGTGAAGTTCAAGATTCCGGATTTGTTCGCAACGCTTGCGACGATGTTCATTTTTGAAGGTGTCGCGATGACGTATACCGGCGGCGGCTCGATCAGTGCCGGGATGCCACGTCTTGACGGGACACCAACGGTCGGACTGATCCCGGAATCGTTCTTAAAAATCAGTCAGGCGCCTTGGATCATCCTCATAATGCTTGTCGTCGTAGCGGTGACACATGTCTTTTTGAACCACACACGGCACGGACGTTTTTTGTATATCATCGGTGGAAATCCGGAAGCAGCGCATCTGACGGGAATCCGGGTGAACCGGTATCGCGCAGTCGCGTATCTGATTGCCGGATTACTGGCGGCCGTTGGCGGTATTTTACTGGCGTCACAAGTCGGTTCTTCCCAAATTAACGCCGGATCGGGTTATTTGATGCCGGCTGTCGCAGCAGCCTTCATCGGTTCCTCATTTGCCGGCCAAGGGAAACCGAATGCGCTCGGCACACTCGTCGGTGCCTGTCTCGTCGGAATTCTCGAGAATGGACTCGTCATGTTATCGGTACCATATTATTCCCTAAACATCATCAAAGGCGCCGTCCTGGCGATTGCTTTAGCGTCGACCTATTACCGTTTCAAAAAAAATTAAAAAAAGTGGTTTAAGTTCTAATAGAATCGGTAATATTCAGTATATGAAAGGATGGTGATGCACATGAATGATTATCAATGTATAGGGAACGATCGCATGTCGCTTCGAGAAGAAGAGGATCACCGGACTTGACGGACGCAACATGACAATAGACACGAAGTGATTCGTGTTTTACGTGCAGATTGCACGGCTCAAGAACGGTTTACGATATGTGATCGTTCCTGAAAGCAGGAAGGGGGAGTCGCGAACAGCGGCGCCCCCTTTTGTGCGTATTCAGCTACCCCCATGCCTTTAAAAGCATTGAAAAATATGAGATGATATAAAAAGTCAGAAAATTCAACTACTAAACAGCAAGGGGCCAGACAATGCGAACATATACGAAGGAGATTCAAGCGATCATCGACAACGTAGAAAAAGTCATTATCGGAAAAGAGAATGTCATTACACAATCTTTAGCCGCGTTACTTGCCGGAGGTCACGTCTTACTGGAAGACGTACCGGGTGTCGGGAAAACGATGCTCGTTCGTGCATTCAGCCGTTCGATCGGTTTGACATTTAAGCGTGTCCAATTCACACCTGATCTGTTGCCGTCCGATTTGACGGGGGTTTCGATGTACAACCAGAAGACGAGTCAATTTGAGTATCGCCCGGGTCCTTTGATGGGAAACATTGTCCTGGCAGATGAAATCAACCGGACCTCACCGAAAACACAATCAGCCTTACTCGAAGGGATGGCGGAAGCGAACGTAACGGTGGATGGAGAAATTCACACGCTTCCTAATCCCTTTTTTGTCATGGCGACCCAAAATCCGATTGAACACGAGGGGACCTATCCGCTTCCGGAAGCCCAACTCGACCGGTTTTTAATTAAGGTCAAGATGGGGTATCCCGATTTTCAACAGGAGATGAAGCTACTGACACGGTTCGAGCGGGATGAACCGATCGAGACGCTGGAGTCCGTCATCACACGCGACGAATTGTTACGGATGAAAGAAGACGTCAAGGCTGTGCATGTCTCGCAACCGGTCAAAAAATATATCGTTCATTTGGTTCAGGCGACCCGGACCCATGCCTCGCTTTATCTCGGAGCCAGTCCACGATCTTCGATTGCCCTGATGAAAGTGGCACAAGCGTGGGCGTATATGGAAGGACGGTCCTTCGTCTTACCGGATGACGTCAAGGAACTGCTGACTCCCGTACTCTCGCACCGTTTGATCTTAACGGCGGATGCCCGCTATCATGGGCAGACGGCAGAACGAATTCTGGAACAAGTGAAAAAAGAAGTCGCCGTGCCGATCCAGCAAGACGTGGAGTCCTTATGACAAAATGGCAAATCGGTTGGCGTTACGCCGTCTTGCTGATTACAGTCACAGCTCTGTGGATCTATGCCCGGATTGACGGCGGAAACGTCGCTTCACTGTTGGTTTATATCATGGCAGGGTTAACCGTCTACTGGACGCTGTTTTTGATCTGGCCGGTCACACAAGCAATCGCGACGCGGGAAGTTTCAAATAAGATGTTGATTGCCGGAACCGATCTTCCGGTTTCACTTCGAGTCCGGCGGAAATATCCGTTTCTCATCGGTGCCGTCGATGTCACGGAAGCCGTTCCGGACACACTCAGTGAAGAACCGCTCGATATCCGGCATCCGCTCCGGGCACATTACCGGAAAGTCGAGCACATCGATTATCTGATTCCTTCCATCCGCCGGGGACTGTATCAAATTCCCGGCTGTGTGCTCGAAATCCGTGATCCGTTCGGCTTGTTCATGCGGAAAAAACTCTATCCGGTCGAAACGTATCTGGCCGTCGAACCGGCCCGGTTAGCGGTCCAACTGCCGCATGAAGACGATCGCGGCGACGGCGGGATTTCTCCCGTTTCACTGGATCTCCGGCAATCCTCCTTTACGGTCGTCGGTGTCCGTGAGTACGTCAGCGGAGACCGGATGAATCAGATTGACTGGAAATCAACCGCGAAACGCCAAGGATTGATGACGAAAACGTTTGAGCGGGAACAGGAACGCGAGACGACAATCGTCTTTAACGAAGGAACCGTCAGCGATGAGAACTTCGAAAAAAGTATTTCCATGCTGGCTGCCGCAACGGATCAATTGAATAAACGTCATCTGAATTACCGGATTCATCTTGTCGGACATGGCGTCCAGTCGTTATCGTTGCCGCTTGAAGGCGCAAAACTGACGCATTACCTGATGACGGCGCAACCGAGCCGGACCCGGTCGTTCATTGAATCCTGGGAATATTCTTCAAAAGCGTTACGACTGAGCGGAAATGTCCTGTTCATCACACCGGACCTTGAATCCAACAATGAAATGTGGATTTCGAAAATCCGGCAGGAAGCAAGCGTTCATGTCTATACACCAGAGAGGAGGACGACCGGATGATGCGACGACTGATTTGGAATCTGCTCGCCGGGCTGCTGTTCGCGAGTTTCATGCCGCCGCTGCTTGAGCTGACGACGTTTGAGAGTGTCATTCCGTTTCTGCCGCTTCTGTTGACACCACTTTTGCTGTCGCATGTCCGACGCAGCTGGTTTTTACTCGGCAGTTTACTGGCATTGCTCGTTTCGTTCTATTTGATTTTGATTCCCGGCGAAGCACCGTGGAACCTGTTCCGTGAAATTGCCGGTGACATCAACCGTGTCATCAACGGGGAGTTACCGGGACGTCCGGCATTTGCGTTCTCGATTGGACTGATCAGTTTTCTGATTGGTTATCTGGCGCGGCGGACGTTTCCAAACCGCGGATTCGTCTTCGGACTGGCGCTTGGTGTCATCGGGTTCATTGCCTATTGCGACACGTGGACGGATTACTCGGGCGAACAGTTCATCATCTACCCGATTGTGCTGGCTCTGTTTTTGTTATATGCGACAGAAGTCAGTGAACGGCCGATGGCATCGTATGTCCGTCCGTTCAGCGCCTTGCTGATCATTGGAGCGACGGTGGTTGCCGCAGTTCAGAGTCCCGTCATCACGGCGACATGGCAAGACAGCTGGTACGACTGGACGGACGGTTTTGAAAGTGAAGGCACGTCGTCGAGCCAGATCCAAAAAGTCGGATACGGCAACAACGACGAGCAACTCGGCGGTCCGTTCCAAATGGACGACCGGGAAGTCTTCCAGGTTGAAAGTGAAGGCAGCCGCTACTGGCGTGTCGAGACAAAAGACGTCTATACCGGAAAAGGCTGGGTCCTGTCGAAATCAGAACCGGAAATTGATTCGCGGGGATTTTTCTCGCACTTCGGAGATGATGTCAAGAAACGGGAAGAACGGGCGACATTTGAACTGTCACGGGAGCTGCCTTTTGTGCCGTATAACGGGGACAATGTCCGTTTGAGTGTCGATAAGCAACGGCAAAATCTGTTGATTGATCCGGAAAATCAAAAGGTCTCGTACCTGGATGATGCGGAACGCCAGCAAAATTATCAGATTCAATACACGTATCCGTTGTTTACGGAAGAATTGCTCCAGACGGATGAGCCGATTACATTGTCGGAGATGGAGCAGGACCGGTATTTACAGTTACCGGATACGTTACCGAATCGTGTCCGAGATCTCGCGGAAGAGATCGTCGCGGACGAAGACAGTCCGTGGGACAAAGCGAAGGCGATCGAAAGTTATTTTGAGCAGGAAAACTTCGAATACAATACGGAAGAAGTCGCCGTACCGGAAGAAAATCAGGATTATGTCGATCAATTTTTATTTGAGACGAAACTCGGCTACTGTGATAATTTTTCGACGTCCGCGACCGTGTTATTACGCGCTGTCGGTTTGCCGGCCCGCTGGGTAAAAGGATTTACGGGCGGCGAATCGGATGTCATCGGGGCAGCCGTGACGAGTTATACGGTCCGCAATAAAAATGCCCACTCGTGGGTCGAAGTCTATATCGAAGGACCGGGTTGGGTACCGCTCGAACCGACCGTCAGTTTTGACGGAGCCGGACAATATACGATTGATCAGGAAACGAATAATGAGACCGAACAAGCGAATCCGCAACGCGATACGGAGACCGATACGGAAACCGCAACACCGGAACGTCCGCAGGAGAATCTGCTGGATGAAGAACAAACGACGACAGCAGCGCAGACCGAACAACAATCGTTTCCGATTTGGCCGGTTGTCGGTGTAATCGTCGGACTGGTATTCTTGTATCTGTTCCGGAAACCGTTGACCCGGACCGCGGCGATTTTATTTTTCCGCAACCAGCTTCATCGTCCGGAAGGATTCAAGCGGATGTACCGTTTCTTATTGCGCCGTCTCGACAAACAAGGCTTCCACTACAAGGACGGCCGGACACTGACGGAACTTGCGCATGAGGTTGACGGATATTACGAAACGTATGCGATGCGTCCGTTGACGGATGCCTATGAACGGATGGTCTACGGAGGCGAATCGTTATCGGTTGATAAAAAACGTGAATATTTCGAAAATATCATTCGACGGATAGAGGGTTGATATTTTCGAATTGATACAGTTACAATGGGAACAACGTAAATCATACATGCATCTCCTTTGTATATACTCGCGAATATGGCGTGAGAGTCTCTACCGGGTCACCTTAAACGACCTGACTATGAAGGAGCAGACCCTTCGTATACACTTTTTTGTGAAGCGGCCTGCTCTTTTTCCATTTATCTATGGGGGAAGAGTGGGCTTTTTTCATCGGGGTACGCATGAAATTGGAAAGGCGGGAATAGATTTGGAAGCACATTTGGACCAAGAAATGATCCTCGTCCTCGACTTTGGAGGTCAGTACAATCAATTGATCACACGCCGCATTCGTGATCTCGGAGTTTACAGTGAACTGCATTCGCATAAGATCACTGCAGCGGAAGTAAAAGACATCGCACCAGCCGGTATCATCTTCTCCGGGGGACCACGGAGTGTCTACGCAGAAGACGCGTACCGCTGTGATCCAGAAATCTTTGACCTCGGCATTCCGATTTTCGGAATTTGTTACGGTATGCAATTGATGTCGCAACACTTTGGTGGAACGGTTGAACGCGCCGGACACCGCGAGTACGGAAAAGCGACGTTGACACTCAACGATCCATCGCCGATGTATGCGAACCTCCCGCTCGAACAGACGGTTTGGATGAGCCACAGTGACCTCGTCACATCGGTACCAAACGGTTTCGTCGTCGATGGAACAAATGTCTCGTGCCCAATTGCTTCAATCAAAAACGAAGAGCTAAAGATGTACGGCGTCCAGTATCATCCGGAAGTCAACCATACGATGTTCGGTAAAGAACTCTTGAAAAACTTCCTCTTCGAAGTCTGTCAGTGTACGGGCGACTGGTCGATGGAAAACTTCATCGAAATCGAAATCGCAAAAATTAAAGAAGAAGTCGGCGATAAAAAGGTCCTTTGCGCCCTTTCAGGCGGTGTTGATTCATCTGTCGTCGCGGCACTCATTCACGCAGCAATCGGTGACCAGTTGACATGTATGTTCGTCGACCACGGTCTCTTGCGTAAAGGGGAAGCCGAAAGTGTCATGAAAACATTTGCGGATCACTTCCACATGAACGTCATCAAGATTGACGCGCAGGACCGCTTCCTCAACAAGTTAAAAGGGATCTCGGATCCGGAGCAAAAACGAAAAATCATCGGGAACGAATTCGTTTATGTATTCGACGAAGAAGCGTCGAAGCTGACGGATATGGACTTCCTGGCTCAAGGAACGCTTTATACGGATATCATCGAAAGCGGAACAGATACGGCCCAAACGATTAAATCACACCACAACGTTGGTGGATTGCCAGAAGACATGCAGTTCAAGTTGATCGAACCGATCAACACGCTGTTCAAGGACGAAGTCCGCGAACTCGGAAAAGAACTCGGTTTGTCGGACGAAATCGTCTGGCGTCAGCCGTTCCCGGGACCAGGTCTCGGGATCCGTGTCCTCGGTGAAATCACAGACGAGAAACTTGAAATCGTCCGCGAATCCGATTTCATCCTCCGTGATGAAATCAAAAAAGCCGGTCTTGAACGCGAAATCTGGCAGTACTTCACAGTCTTGCCGCCACTTCGTTCAGTTGGTGTCATGGGTGACGAGCGGACATACGACTATGCCGTCGGAATCCGTGCCGTTACATCAATCGACGGGATGACATCGGACTGGGCACGCATCCCGTGGGACGTGCTCGAGAAGATTTCTGTCCGGATCGTCAACGAAGTTCAGAACGTCAACCGCGTCCTGTACGATGTGACGTCGAAACCACCTTCAACGATTGAGTGGGAATAAGAACTAGACTTGCTGAGGGGATTCGTCTCATGAAGCCTGTCGTACCAACGCTTTAAAGGGGACAGGTGAAAAGAAGTCCGTTTCACCTTCAACAATTATATTTAAAAATGAAGCTCTCTTTTGTTCGCATTATTTGTGAATGGAAGGGGGCTTTTTTCTTGGCCAAAATTATGGAACTGTTAAGTGACGTCAAACTGAACCAACAAATTCTAAGGAGTAAAATAAGACACACCGAGCTGTGTATCGTACAGTTGATATAATATGAAGTCAGTAATGAAATGGAATAGGTGGCGAACCACTATGATTGATTGGACATGGCCTGAAGTTGATCGATTAGAGCATCAAGAGAATTGGAATGAAGCAAAAGAATATCTTATAAAAGCATGGCAACAAAATCCGACGGACTTAAAAACGACTGTACGACTTGGCTTTTTTTGTTGGTATGTCGTAGTCGAACAAGGGCCGCTTGGGATTACAGATGCAGATATAGATACGGATGAATTAGAGTCTGTTTTGACTGAAGTGACAAATTTCGGTTTGGCTCATTTTATAACGCATGAAGATTTTCTCTGGTGTTTTGGTTATATGATTTCCATGTTTCCTTATTACTTTGGAGACTATGAACAGTGGGAAGAAAAAGGAATTTCCATGTTAAAGCATGCTTATGAATTGTATCCTGAGGAACCTATATATAAATATTCTTACTTAGGATCTTTCACGAATACTTATCGAACACGTCGAACAAGTAAGAATGAATTAAAGCGGGTAAAACCTGTTTTAGAAGATCGATTTAGAGGAGAAGGCCTACTGTCTGAGTACTTTAAAAGTATATTTAGCTAACATTCCAGATGATTTTTAATCCTCAATTTTTTTGCATGAGATCTGATGTATAAAAAATGTGAAGAAGTATAGAGGGGTTAAGGCGAAATATTAGTTTTTTTGTTGATTAATGCAAAACATGGAATGCCAGAAGAAAGTCTGTTGCTAAACCAGCGCGGACTTTCTTTTAATTAAACATGTGAAAAAAATGTTTAATAAAAAAAGAAATAGGGCAAATTCAAAATGTTGGCACTTAAAATTACTTGTAAGCGTTTGATATTTGATTTTAACATTGAATTTTAAACGCTGTTTATCCCAAAGGAGGAGAAGGTCATGAGTAGAAAAGAAAATACATTTATCGACGTGTTTAATACCCAAGCGGAAGTATTAAGTAAAGTGAATGAATTAAAGGCACAGGGTTACAATGAAAGCGATATGTATGTCGTCGCACAAGATAAAGATTCGTTTTCTATGTTAAAAGACCAGACAGACGTCCATGTGGATACTACAGGTGAAGAGCAGCATCAAGGGTTCATGGGGAAATTTATGGCCGCCTTCTCTGAAGATTCTTCCGCGGGAGCATTCAGTGGTATGGGATTGGATCGTACTGAATCGGAAGAGTACCGCCGTCAAGTACAAAACGGCAAATTAGTATTGTATGTAGACAGTGAGTATGGGGATTCTTACGAAAAACACAATCAAAGTTATGGTGTTGCTTCAGATATGAACGGGGATCAAGGATACGGTACGACTTCCGGAGTGGACCGGAATCAGGATTATGATAACTCTTCAAAAACGGATCGGACATCTTCTATTGCACCAGATGCTGGAACAGAGGAAGAACGTCTTCGCTTGCATGAAGAACGTTTGAACGTTGATAAAGAAAGAGTTCAAACTGGAGAAGTAAATGTCAGCAAACGTGTTGTCGAAGATCAACAATCCATCGAAGTGCCTGTTGAACGCGAAGAAGTATATGTGGAACGTCGCCCGGTCAACGAGAGCGAAACAAGAACAGATGCTTTTGTAGATGAAAATGATTCGATTCATGTTCCACTTTCTGAAGAACGCGTTGTCGTTTCAAAACAAGATGTTGTTACTGAAGAAATTGTCGTCGGGAAACGGAAAGTTCAGGATACGGAAACCGTCTCGGAAACAGTCCGTCGTGAAGAAGCGGACATCAATGATGGTACGAACATGACAAATGATCTTAATCGAGATAATGATCGAGATAACAGACTTGACCGAGATAACGATCTTGATCGAGATGAGAGAAGATAATTTTATAGTTAATTGTTAACAGAGAGTGGCTCATCAGCTACTCTCTTTTTTGCATGCGATACGATATATCATGTTTTTATCTCTTTTCTTCGAAAAACCGTGTGTTTGAGCATAGACTTTAGTAACGTAAAAAAAGAGATGTATCAATTAACCGATGAAAAGTGGAAGGAGGTGGAGGAAGATAATGAATGGACGCGATCGGGTTTACGATCATGCCAAATTAATATTGATTTTTTTAGTGGTTTTGGGTCATATAATCGAGCCCTTTATTTCAAAAAGCCGAGGATTGGAAGGTATATTTAATTTTATATATTTATTCCATATGCCAGCCTTCATTTTCATCTCCGGTTATTTTACAAAGGGGAAGTTAACGTTTAGAACCGGCTTGAAACTCTCTTTGGACTATTTCGTGTTATTCATCATGATACAACTGGTATTTGTAGCGGTTATGAAAGGGATCGGAATTGATCAATACCAATTCTTGACGGTACAACCCGCTTATATTTACTGGTATCTGTTTGCGATGTTCGTCTGGAGTCTAATGCTGCCCGCTGCTCTTTGGCTGGGGCGATCCGTCAAGATCGGAATCGGACGCGTTTTTTTGGTTAGTGTACTGGTCGCTTTGGGAGCCGGCTACATCGACCAAATCGGTTGGGCATGGAGCTTATCACGCATTGTAGTCTTTTTTCCGTTTTTTGTGCTCGGCTATTACTTCAAGAGTCGTGGATGGATCATCTATCAGGTGTTCCCGAACCGCTGGATGGCTTTAGCGGTCATGCTGGCTGGTGCTCTGATGATGTGGATTTGGCCGGATCTTTTTCAGTTTAACTTAGTGAGTGGAGCAAATTCGTATGCGAAAATTGGATTAAACGACACTGGTCTAATCGTACGACTTGTTCTATATCTGACTCAGTGGATGATGATCATGGCATTCTTTACCTTGTTGCCGAAAAGACCATTCGTACTTTCTCATCTTGGAACAAAGACGCTGACCATTTACATACTTCATGGATTTATTGTGAAAGGACTCATTGCCACTGCTTATTTTAACTAAATTTAGCGAGAATTCTCCCGCCTCTAAGCGTCTCAGGGCGAAGCCCAGCATAGGTGGGAGATGAATCGCCCTGTTTTTCAAGACTGAGATTGTTTGATAAAATCAGTGTAACGAATCAAAAGGAAAGGTGTGATTGCGTTGCTGAAGGCGTACAAGTTTCGACTCTATCCGACGAAATCCCAACAAGAATATTTCATGAAGACGTTCGGTTGTGTCCGTTTCGTCTACAATAAGATGCTCGAAGAGCGAATCCGATTGTATGAAGACTCGAAACTGAACCCTGGCGTAAAGCAAAAGCTCCCAACCCCAGCGAAGTACAAGCCTGAATTCCCTTTCCTCAAAGAAGTCGATAGTCTTTCCCTTGCGAACGCTCAGATGGACTTGAACAGAGCGTACCAAAACTTTTTTCGGGATCAGTCTGTCGGATTTCCGAAATTCAAATCAAAGCATAACGACCGAGCCTCTTACACGACCAACAATCTGAAGGGTAGCATACGAATCGAAGATCGTAAGGTGAAGCTTCCTAAAATCGGTTTTGTGAAGTTGAAGCAACATCGTTCGTTCGATGGTGTGATCAAGTCCGCTACGGTCTCGATGACGAAGACCTCAAAATTCTTCATCTCCATTCTTGTCGATCAATCCGAAGAGCAATGGGTTCCCGCTAAGAATAAAGTAGGAATTGACCTTGGTCTGGAACACTTCGCCATCCTGACAAACGACGAGTGGACTTCTGAAAAAGTTGCCAATCCTCGTTTCCTTCGAAAGTCTGAAGAGAAGATTAAGAAAGCACAACTTGCCTTGTCCCGCAAAAAAAAAGGGGAGTAAGAATCGAGACAAGGCGAGGATCATCCTCGCCAAGAAGCATGAAAAGATTGTAAATCAACGTCAAGATTTTCTTCATAAGCTGTCGAAACGGATGGTTGACGATAACCAAGTCATCGTCGTCGAGACACTGAAGTCGAATAACATGATGAAGAACCATAAAATCGCTAAATCGATCGGAGACGTCAGTTGGTATGAGTTCGTTCGGCAGTTGGCCTATAAATGCACATTCTACGGACGAACACTGATCAAAGCGGACCAATGGTACGCCTCAACACAAAGCTGTTCTTCTTGTGGAACGAAAGGCGAGAAGAAAACGTTGGATGTGCGCGAGTGGACATGCACTTGCGGTGCGCATCATGATCGAGATATCAACGCAAGTATCAACTTGTTGCTGTTAGCAGACTGAAACCCCTTCAGGGTGGGAACCACCCGATGAGCTTGGTCAATAATCGTAGCTCGTAAAAGTACGGTCTTCCCAAGAAGCTCCCACTTCAATTTGCGAAGCAAATAAGTGGTGAGTAGTTCACAGAACGACAGACGTAATCAGAAAAACGTAGAAAAAGTGAGTTGATCGAAAAAAACGCTTCCAAAACCGAACGTTCGGATTATTTGAACGACTAAATTTCGTTTTTATGGTTGACCGGTGATTTAGAGCGTGCTACGATGTGTCTGTTCTTATTTTAATCATCCACTAAAAAACAAAAAATAATGCCGTATAATTCTGGGGATATGGCCCGGAAGTCTCTACAGGAACACCTTAAAGGTTCCTACTACGGCGTGCACTGATTTCCGGTGTGCGCTTAAAGAAACGGCTTTTACCGCTCAGGTAACTGCCGTTTTTTTCGTTTCTTGAGACGGCTTATTTGGAAAGAGGGCAATCATGAGCACACAGATGAAACCGCAACAACCAAAGCAAAAGGAGAATGCGATTGCGCGTTACTTCGATTTTAATGGACTCGGTACGAATATGCGGACAGAGTTCATCGCCGGGATGACGACGTTCTTCGCGATGGCCTACATCCTGTTCGTCAATCCAAACACACTCGCAGAAGCAGGAATGGATGCGGGAGCGGTCTTCGGTGCAACAGCACTCGTTGCTATCATCGGTTCGGTCACGATGGGCTTACTCGCTAATTACCCAATCGCTTTGGCACCAGGTATGGGACTGAATGCGTTCTTCGCTTACAGTGTCGTCATCGGAATGGGGATCCCATGGCAAACGGCTTTATCCGGTGTTTTAGTATCCGGTCTGGTCTTCATGGTGTTAACAGCGTCTGGTATTCGGGAAACAATCATCAATGCGATTCCAGAACCTCTTAAAATGGCAGTAGCTGCCGGAATCGGTTTATTTATCGCTTTCATCGGTTTAAAAACGGGCGGTATCGTCGTTGCCAATGAAGCAACACTCGTCTCACTCGGTAACCTGGGGCAGGGGACGACATTACTTGCTGTTTTCGGTTTAGTCATCTCAGCCATCTTGATGACACGCGGCATTAAAGGCGCGATTTTCTTCGGGATGATCATCACAGCCATTGCTGGTATGATCTTTGGTTTAATTCCGGTCCCGTCAGGTCTAGGTGAAATCGTCTCAGCACCACCAAGTATCGCACCGACATTCGGTCAAGCATTCTTACACTTTGACGAAATCTTCACAGTCCAGATGGCAGTCGTCATCCTGACATTCTTCTTCGTTGATTTCTTCGATACAGCCGGAACACTTGTTGCGGTTGCAAATCAGGCAGGATTGATTAAAGAAAATAAAGTCCCGCGTGCCGGTCGCGCCTTGATTGCAGATTCAACAGCAACGGTCGCGGGTTCAATTCTCGGAACCTCGACTACGGTTTCTTACATTGAATCAAGTGCGGGTGTCGCAGCAGGCGGTCGTTCAGGAATGACGGCGATTGTTACCGGTTTATTCTTCGGACTTGCATTATTCTTCTCGCCATTACTTGCCATCATCACGGCACCGGTAACAGCACCGGCATTAATCATCGTTGGTGTATTGATGGCTTCATCTCTTCTCCAGATTGACTGGAAGAAGTTCGAGTACGCAGTGCCGGCCTTCTTGACAGTCATCATGATGCCGCTGACGTACTCGATCGCAACCGGAATCGCCTTCGGATTCTTGTTCTATCCGATCACGATGATTGCAAAAGGACGCGGAAAAGAAGTCCATCCGATCATGTACGCCATGTCACTCGGATTCCTTGCTTACTTCATTTGGTTACACTGAGTTTTCTTTTCTAGTTAACGTCTTTCTTCTATATAGAAGAAAGGCGTTTTTTTTATGCAGAAGGGAAAGGGAAATAGAGGAGGTGTTTCCATGATTGAAAAGATTACAGGTCCTGTCTTTGAATACTTGGCGGAGCATAAAGGGTTGATTGAAACGGCGCGGAAGGTGGGGCTGCCGTTAGGCGGAACCTTTTTTGTTGGAGGGCAGGAAACGGAAGAGACGATCCAAACGGTCAGGGAATTAAATGAAGACGGACGGGCGGTAACGGTTGATTGTCTCGGTGAATTCATCGAAAAGGAACAAGATGCAATCGGGATTGCTGATGAATGTATCAAAGTCATTCATCGGATTTCGGAAGAAAAGTTGAATGCGCAAGTCTCATTGAAACTGACTTCAGTCGGATTAAGGTTAAATCCGAAAATTGCAGTTGCGCAGATGACACGGATTTTGGAAACAGCAGAAACGTTTAATTTGCGTGTCACGATTAATATGGAAGAAGAAGCCGTATGCGAAAGCATCATTCAAGTTTTTGAACAATTGCATCGTCGTTTTTCAAATGTCGGAATTGCATTGCAAGCCAATCTATACCGGACGCGTTTTGATCTTGAACGCTTGCAATCCACCGTTCGTGTCGTCAAGGGAGCATATACCGGTCCGGAAGATATTTATATCGAGCGGAAAGAAACGGTGGATGCGACGTATTTACAACTCGTGAAACAAAATCTTTTGCAAGGCTGTTATACGCAAGTCGCGACACATGACGAAGATATGATTCAAGAAGTCATTCGATTCGTCCACCGACAGGGAATTGGATTCGATCAATTTGAATTCCAGATGCTGCAAGGGATGCGGCCGAGGCGGCAACAGGAATTAGTAGCTGAAGGATATCGTGTCGTCATTTATGTCCCTCATGGTGTCGACTGGTATACGTATCTGATGAAACGTTTGGCGGAACGACCGGCCAACATCGGCTTCACGGCAATGAGCATGTTAAGACTCTAAAGGCTTTACAAAGGGTTTTTAAATCCTTTGTAAAGTTTTTTTAAAATAATGCTTGTGTTTGTCGAATTTTGTTGGTATATTAATAAATGTTCCAGCGAGACGCCTTTTATAAACGGTTTGTTGGGGCTGAAAAATCTTTTCTAAAACGTGGTTGACATAATCGAAAGAACCTGTTAATCTATTAAAGTCGCTAACACGACGCGAAAGAAATGACGAACTTTGAAAACTGAACGATGAGGCAAAAAAACGTATCTTCGGATACAAACAATGAATGAAGCGCAAGCTTCGTCAACGTGACTTCGGTCACAAAAACGAGCAAGTCAAACACTTTATGGAGAGTTTGATCCTGGCTCAGGACGAACGCTGGCGGCGTGCCTAATACATGCAAGTCGAGCGCAGGAAGCTCACGGAACTCTTCGGAGGGAAGTGAAGGGAATGAGCGGCGGACGGGTGAGTAACACGTAAGGAACCTGCCCCAAGGATTGGGATAACTCCGAGAAATCGGAGCTAATACCGAATAGTTCTTCAGACCGCATGGTCTGATGATGAAAGGCGCTCCGGCGTCACCTTGGGATGGCCTTGCGGTGCATTAGCTAGTTGGTGGGGTAATGGCCCACCAAGGCGACGATGCATAGCCGACCTGAGAGGGTGATCGGCCACACTGGGACTGAGACACGGCCCAGACTCCTACGGGAGGCAGCAGTAGGGAATCTTCCACAATGGACGAAAGTCTGATGGAGCAACGCCGCGTGAGTGATGAAGGTTTTCGGATCGTAAAACTCTGTTGTAAGGGAAGAACAAGTACGAGAGGGAATGCTCGTACCTTGACGGTACCTTGCGAGAAAGCCACGGCTAACTACGTGCCAGCAGCCGCGGTAATACGTAGGTGGCAAGCGTTGTCCGGAATTATTGGGCGTAAAGCGCGCGCAGGCGGCCTTTTAAGTCTGATGTGAAAGCCCCCGGCTCAACCGGGGAGGGTCATTGGAAACTGGAAGGCTTGAGTACAGAAGAGAAGAGTGGAATTCCATGTGTAGCGGTGAAATGCGTAGAGATGTGGAGGAACACCAGTGGCGAAGGCGACTCTTTGGTCTGTAACTGACGCTGAGGCGCGAAAGCGTGGGGAGCAAACAGGATTAGATACCCTGGTAGTCCACGCCGTAAACGATGAGTGCTAGGTGTTGGGGGGTTTCCGCCCCTCAGTGCTGAAGCTAACGCATTAAGCACTCCGCCTGGGGAGTACGGCCGCAAGGCTGAAACTCAAAGGAATTGACGGGGACCCGCACAAGCGGTGGAGCATGTGGTTTAATTCGAAGCAACGCGAAGAACCTTACCAACTCTTGACATCCCCTTGACCGCTTGAGAGATCAAGTTTCCCCTTCGGGGGCAAGGGTGACAGGTGGTGCATGGTTGTCGTCAGCTCGTGTCGTGAGATGTTGGGTTAAGTCCCGCAACGAGCGCAACCCCTATCCTTAGTTGCCAGCATTTAGTTGGGCACTCTAGGGAGACTGCCGGTGACAAACCGGAGGAAGGTGGGGATGACGTCAAATCATCATGCCCCTTATGAGTTGGGCTACACACGTGCTACAATGGACGGTACAAAGGGCAGCGAGACCGCGAGGTGGAGCCAATCCCAGAAAGCCGTTCCCAGTTCGGATTGCAGGCTGCAACTCGCCTGCATGAAGTCGGAATCGCTAGTAATCGCAGGTCAGCATACTGCGGTGAATACGTTCCCGGGTCTTGTACACACCGCCCGTCACACCACGAGAGTTTGCAACACCCGAAGCCGGTGAGGTAACCGCAAGGAGCCAGCCGTCGAAGGTGGGGTAGATGATTGGGGTGAAGTCGTAACAAGGTAGCCGTATCGGAAGGTGCGGCTGGATCACCTCCTTTCTAAGGAAAACGTCCCTTACGGGACATGCCCATCGTTCAGTTTTGAGAGCTCGTCTCTCAACGTCTCGCAAGAGACACTCGCACCTTGAAAACTGAAGACATCAACAAGACATCAAACTTTTTATAACCATGTCATTAGACGTGTGTTCTTAGAATACCAAAATGCTAGATCAAGGTATGAAGGGCGTACGGTGGATGCCTTGGCACTAGGAGCCGATGAAGGACGCGACGAACAGCGATATGCTTCGGGGAGCAGTAAGTATGCTTTGATCCGAGGATTTCCGAATGGGGGAACCCACCATCCGTAATGGGATGGGACATGTTACATGAATACATAGTGTAGCGTGAGGCAGACCCGGGGAACTGAAACATCTAAGTACCCGGAGGAAGAGAAAGCAAATGCGATTCCCTGAGTAGCGGCGAGCGAAACGGGAACAGCCCAAACCGGAGAGCATGCTCTCCGGGGTTGTAGGACACTCTATACGGAGTCAAAAAGGAAGACAGTAGGTGAACGACCTGGAAAGGTCGGCCGAAGAAGGTGACAGCCCTGTAGCTGAAACTGTTTTCCCTCCAGAGTGGATCCTGAGTACGGCGGGACACGTGAAACCCCGTCGGAATCCGGGAGGACCATCTCCCAAGGCTAAATACTCCCTAGTGACCGATAGTGAACCAGTACCGTGAGGGAAAGGTGAAAAGCACCCCGGAAGGGGAGTGAAATAGATCCTGAAACCGTATGCCTACAAGTAGTCAGAGCCCGTTAATGGGTGATGGCGTGCCTTTTGTAGAATGAACCGGCGAGTTACGATAGCGCGCGAGGTTAAGCTGATGAGGCGGAGCCGTAGCGAAAGCGAGTCTGAATAGGGCGCCATAGTGCGTTGTCGTAGACCCGAAACCAGGTGATCTACCCATGTCCAGGATGAAGGTCAGGTAACACTGACTGGAGGTCCGAACCCACGCACGTTGAAAAGTGCGGGGATGAGGTGTGGGTAGCGGTGAAATGCCAATCGAACCTGGAGATAGCTGGTTCTCCCCGAAATAGCTTTAGGGCTAGCCTCGAGGTTGAGAGTTCCGGAGGTAGAGCACTGATTGGACTAGGGGCCCCCACAGGGTTACCGAATTCAGTTAAACTCCGAATGCCGGCAACTTATACTCGGGAGTCAGACTGCGAGTGATAAGATCCGTAGTCAAGAGGGAAACAGCCCAGACCGCCAGCTAAGGTCCCAAAGTGTATGTTAAGTGGAAAAGGATGTGGCGCTGCCTAGACAGCTAGGATGTTGGCTTAGAAGCAGCCACCATTCAAAGAGTGCGTAATAGCTCACTAGTCGAGTGGCGCCGCGCCGAAAATGTAACGGGGCTAAACATACCACCGAAGCTGCGGATTCCGTAAGGAATGGTAGGGGAGCGTTCCAAACCGCTGTGAAGCTGTACCGGAAGGAGCAGTGGAGCGTTTGGAAGTGAGAATGCCGGTGTGAGTAGCGAAAAGAGGGGTGAGAATCCCCTCCGTCGAAAGCCCAAGGTTTCCTGAGGAAGGCTCGTCCGCTCAGGGTTAGTCTGGACCTAAGCCGAGGCCGAAAGGCGTAGGCGATGGATAACAGGTTGATATTCCTGTACCACCGATCCACCGTTTGAACAATGGGGGGACGCAGGAGGATAGTGACGCATGCGGATGGAAGTGCATGTGTAAGTTTCGAGACCGTCTGATTGGCAAATCCGTCAGGCATCAAAGTCGAGGAACGATGCGGAGTCCCGTAGGGACGAAGGTCACGATTTCACACTGCCAAGAAAAGCCTCTAGTGAGGTGGAAGGTGCCAGTACCGTAAACCGACACAGGTAGGCGGGATGAGAATTCTAAGACGCGCGGGATAACTCTCGTTAAGGAACTCGGCAAAATGGTCCCGTAACTTCGGGAGAAGGGACGCTCTACATGAGTAGAGCCGCAGTGAATAGGCCCAAACGACTGTTTAGCAAAAACACAGGTCTCTGCTAAATCGCAAGATGACGTATAGGGGCTGACGCCTGCCCGGTGCTGGAAGGTTAAGGGGATGGGTTAGCGCAAGCGAAGCTTTGAACCGAAGCCCCAGTAAACGGCGGCCGTAACTATAACGGTCCTAAGGTAGCGAAATTCCTTGTCGGGTAAGTTCCGACCCGCACGAAAGGCGTAACGATTTGGGCACTGTCTCAACGAGAGACCCGGTGAAATCATAGTACCTGTGAAGATGCAGGTTACCCGCGACAGGACGGAAAGACCCCATGGAGCTTTACTACAGCCTGATATTGAGGCTTTGTGCATGATGTACAGGATAGGCGGGAGACGTCGAGACCGGAGCGCCAGCTTCGGAGGAGTCACCCTTGGGATACCGCCCTTCATGCATAGAGTCTCTAACTCGCAGCCGTCATCCGGCTGGAGGACCGTGTCAGGCGGGTAGTTTGACTGGGGCGGTCGCCTCCTAAACAGTAACGGAGGCGCCCAAAGGTTCCCTCAGAATGGTTGGAAATCATTCGTAGAGCGCAAAGGCAGAAGGGAGCTTGACTGCGAGACCTACAAGTCGAGCAGGGACGAAAGTCGGGCTTAGTGATCCGGTGGTTCCGCATGGAAGGGCCATCGCTCAACGGATAAAAGCTACCCTGGGGATAACAGGCTGATCTCCCCCAAGAGTCCACATCGACGGGGAGGTTTGGCACCTCGATGTCGGCTCATCGCATCCTGGGGCTGGAGTAGGTCCCAAGGGTTGGGCTGTTCGCCCATTAAAGCGGTACGCGAGCTGGGTTCAGAACGTCGTGAGACAGTTCGGTCCCTATCCGTCGTGGGCGCAGGAAATTTGAGGAGAGCTGTCCTTAGTACGAGAGGACCGGGATGGACGCACCGCTGGTGTACCAGTTGTTCCGCCAGGAGCATCGCTGGGTAGCTACGTGCGGACGGGATAAATGCTGAAAGCATCTAAGCATGAAGCCCCCTCCAAGATGAGATTTCCCTTTGAGTAATCAAGAAAGACCCCTCAGAGACGATGAGGTAGATAGGTCACGGGTGGAAGCATGGTGACATGCGGAGCTGAGTGATACTAATCGGTCGAGGCCTTGTTCTAGCAGATGCATTGTTGATGACTTCAGTTTTGAGGGCGCGAGCCCGTCGTCTGGTGACGATAGCCAAGTGGTCACACCCGTTCCCATGCCGAACACGGAAGTTAAGCACTTGAACGCCGAAAGTAGTTGGGGGCTTCCCCCTGTGAGGATAGGACGTTGCCAGGCAAACGGTGGTTCTGGAGCATACGCTCAAGGGCCGCCGCTTTTTTATGGACTTTTTTTGGTTTTTTCACATATATAATAAGGAAGGAATGTGATACTCATGGCAAAAAAACAAAAAATGCGCGTTGCCGTAGAAGAAAATGAAACGATCAGTGATTGTCTGGATCGGATCGATGCCATGGGTTATCGTCCGACCGTCCGACGGGAAGAACCGATTTTTGGACTGGATGCGAATGATGAACCGTATCCCATCCGTCAGCAAATCATTTTTGACTGCAAACCGAAGCTCGAAGCTGAGAATGTCTGAATCGAGGTCTCTTCTCAAACACACGACTCTTTCGTAAAAGAAAGGGTCGTATTTTTTTGTGGTTTTCTTGTCGTTCGTGTTGAATGCTTTTCAAATTTCCGAATGCTGAACGAAATGAATTCAACAATTTATCCATAAAACCGAACGATGAATTTTCAGATAATTAAATTGTTCGCCTTTGGTTGACGAACGGACCGAAGTCTTGTTAAGATGAAGGCGTGATAGGAAGATTGAATATAACACCTCGTATAATAGCAGGGATATGGCTTGCAAGTTTCTACCCGACGACCCTAAATCGTTGGACTATGGGGTATATGGATGTTCGTCGATAATTCTTTGGCGTACCTTTTTATACCCTAAGCCACCCTTTTAGACGTGGTTTGGGCTTTTTTTATGCAAAAAGAGGAGGAGACGCAGATGAGTAAGGTAGAAATCGGAGTCATCATGGGCAGCCAATCGGATTGGGTGACCATGCAGAAAACGTGTGATGTACTGGATCAATTGGACATTGGTTATGAAAAGAAAGTTGTATCGGCACACCGGACACCTGACTTAATGTTTCGATATGCCGAGTCAGCCCGGGAACGAGGGCTCAAGGTCATCATTGCCGGGGCAGGCGGAGCCGCTCATCTTCCGGGAATGGTTGCTGCGAAGACGACATTACCGGTAATCGGTGTCCCAATTCAAAGCAAAGCACTTCAAGGCATCGATTCCTTACTCTCCATTGTCCAAATGCCCGGTGGTGTTCCAGTCGCGACAGTTGCAATTGGTGACGCCGGAGCCAAAAATGCGGGTTTACTTGCTGCTCAGATTCTTGGAACGGTTGACGAACGGATTGCCCGAGCTCTTGATCATATGCGTGTCGAACTGGAAGGAGACGTCATCGCTTCCGAGGTGTATCTGACATGAAACGGGTTGGTATCTTAGGTGGAGGTCAATTAGGTCGGATGATGGCTTTATCTGCACGCCAAATGGGCTATTCGCTCATCACACTTGATCCAACTGAAAACGCACCGTGTGCGCAAGTAGCGGATCAACAGATTCAAGCACCGTTCACGGATGTCGAGGCCGCAAAGCGACTTGCTGCTGAATCAGACGTCGTGACCTATGAGTTTGAGAATATCTCACACGAAGTAGCGGAAGCAATCGGTTATAAACTGATTCACGGGACAGAGCTTTTGTTTCGGACCCAACACCGGATTCGGGAGAAAGAACTGATTGAACAGCTTGGTTACAAGGTGGCACCGTATCAGGGAGTTCAGACAAGTGAAGATCTCCTTGGAGCCAAACGGCAGTTAGGTTTCCCATTCGTCTTGAAAACAGCCCGCTTTGGTTACGACGGGAAAGGCCAGACGGTCATTCGGACAGAGCTGGATTTACAAACAGCGATGAAGACCTTTGAAGCAACCGAATATGTTGCTGAAAAATGGTTACCGTTTGATCAGGAGATTTCCGTCATCGTCATGCGAAGCGAGCGGGAAACGAAGGTCTTCCCGGTCAGTGAAAATATCCATCAAGACAACATTCTGCATCTGTCAATCGTTCCCGCCCGCATCCCAATCGACTTGGAACAAAAAGCGATTGAACTGGCGACACGTCTCGCAAACGATGTCGATTTGATTGGCACACTGGCAATCGAACTGTTCGTCGTCGGCTCCGAACTGATCGTCAACGAACTGGCGCCGCGCCCGCACAACTCGGGTCATTATTCGATTGATGCGTGTGAGACGTCACAGTTCGAGCAGCACATCCGCGCTATCTGCGGACTGCCGCTTGGCGACACCCGCTTGACGACACCGGTCGTCATGGCGAACATCCTAGGTCAGCATATCACGGCATTAGACGAGGCATTACCGATGTTATCCTCGCGGACGAAAGTCCATTTATACGGAAAACAGGACGCAAAACAGGGGCGGAAGATGGGGCATCTGAACATCTTGGCTGATTCGGTCGAAGAAGCGTTAGCCGAAGTTGAGCGCCTGCAGATATGGAAGGAGACGGTTAGATGATCGAACGCTATACACGTCCTGAAATGAAAGCGATCTGGACAGAACAGAACAAATTCGAAGCCTGGTTGAAAGTTGAGATTTTAGCATGTGAAGCCTGGAGTGAGCTTGGCGTGATTCCAAAAGAAGATGTCCAGTTGCTCTGGGAAAAAGCTTCCTTTGATGTCAACCGCATCAATGAGATTGAACAGGAGACACGACACGACGTCATCGCCTTCACACGTGCCGTATCGGAGACACTTGGCGAAGAACGCAAATGGGTTCATTACGGACTGACGTCAACGGACGTCGTTGATACGGCGTTATCGTATCTGTTGAAACAAGCCAATGATATCTTGGCGGCCGATCTCGATCGTTTCATCGAGATTTTAAAAGTCAAAGCCAACGAACATAAATATACGGTCATGATGGGACGTACACACGGCGTACACGCCGAGCCGACGACGTTTGGTCTGAAGCTGGCCCTTTGGTATGAAGAAATGAAACGCAATAAAGTCCGGTTCGAGGCAGCACGGGAAACAGTCGAATACGGCAAGATGTCGGGAGCGGTCGGAACGTTTGCGAACATCGACCCGTTCATCGAAAAATATGTCTGTGAGAAGCTTGGTACGAAACCGGCACCGGTCTCGACGCAAACCCTGCAACGTGATCGTCATGCCCATTACATGTCGACGATTGCCTTAATCGCGACATCGATTGAAAAGATGGCGACGGAAATTCGTGGTCTGCAAAAAACGGAGACCCGTGAAGTCGAAGAATTCTTCGCTAAAGGTCAAAAAGGATCATCGGCGATGCCGCATAAACGGAATCCGATCGGTTCGGAGAACATGACCGGTCTTGCCCGGGTCATCCGCGGCCATATGGTGACAGCGTACGAAAACGTATCGCTGTGGCATGAACGCGATATCTCCCACTCGTCTGCGGAACGGATCATTTTGCCGGATGCGACGGGATTACTCAACTACATGCTGAACCGGTTCGGTAACATCATTAAAAATCTGACGGTCTTCCCGGAAAATATGAAACGCAACATGGACCGGACGTTTGGTGTCATCTTCTCCGGTCACGTCTTACTCGCCTTGATTGAAAAAGGTTGGTCACGTGAAGCAGCGTACGACTTCGTCCAACCGCGGGCGATGCAGGCATGGGAAGAACAAATCATGTTCCGCGATGTCTTATGGCAGGAAGCGGATATTCAAGAACTCTTTACAGAAGAAGAACTCGATGCTTGTTTTGATCCGACGTATCATACGAGCCGGGTCGATGAAATCTTTGAACGGTGTGGCTTGAACTAATCAACCTGAGACGGGAGTCTGACTCCCGTCTACATCTTAGGATCATGGGGGACGAAATCGATGCAACCACTTTATGAAGGAAAAGCAAAACGATTATACACGACGCAGGATCAGGATGTGCTCCGCATCGTCTATAAAGACGAAGCTACGGCATTTAATGGAGAGAAGAAGGCAGAGTTTGCCGGTAAGGGAGAACTGAACAACCGCTTAACGAGCCACTTTTTTGAGGTCCTCGCAGCGGCAGGAATTCCGACACACTTCATTGAACAGACATCGGAGCGCGAACAGCTCGTACGTCGTGTCACGATCATTCCACTGGAAGTCGTCGTTCGAAACGTCGTCGCCGGCAGCCTGAGTAAACGGCTGGGCATCGAAGAAGGAACGGTTCTCGAAACACCGATCGTCGAGTTTTATTATAAAGATGACAGCTTAGGCGATCCGCTTGTCACACCGGCACACATCAATTTACTGAAGATTGCGACTACGGAGGAGCTTTCCTTGCTTGAACAGGAAGCCAACCGTGTCAACGATGTCTTACGTCCTTACTTTGATGAAAAAGGAATCACATTGATTGATTTTAAACTCGAATACGGTAAAACACCGGCTGGCGAGATTTTACTCGCAGACGAGATCTCACCGGATACATGCCGGTTATGGGATAAGGAAACAGGCGAACATCTCGATAAAGATGTCTTTCGCCGTAATATCGGATCACTCATCGACACGTACCAAACACTATTCAATCGCCTAGGGGGAAACGGACAATGAAAAAGGTTACAGTAGCGGTCGCATTACGGGAGAGTATTTTAGATCCACAAGGTGTTGCGGTTAAAGGCGGTCTTGTTCAGCTTGGTTTTGCGGGTGTCGAAGAAGTGCGGATCGGTAAACGGATCGAG
This sequence comes from Exiguobacterium artemiae 255-15, assembly GCF_000019905.1. Taxonomy (GTDB): domain Bacteria; phylum Bacillota; class Bacilli; order Exiguobacteriales; family Exiguobacteriaceae; genus Exiguobacterium_A; species Exiguobacterium_A artemiae. The sequence continues at coordinate 478,260 of NC_010556.1, forward strand.
TTGCTCGTTGCGGATGAAACGACAGACGCGATGATTCATGAGATGTGTCAGAAGCTGCTCGTTAATACTGTGATGGAGGATTATCGTTTTGATGTAGAAGAGGTGACGACCGCATGAAGTTTGCCGTTATCGTTTTTCCCGGATCTAACTGTGATCTAGATATGTATCATGCTGTGAAAGATGCGCTTGGTGAAGAAGTGGAATACGTCTTCCATACGGAAACGTCTCTCGAAGGATATGACGGCGTCTTGTTGCCGGGTGGCTTTTCTTACGGGGACTATCTCCGGTGTGGAGCGATTGCTCAATTCTCACCGATCATGGAAGAGGTAAAACGCTTTGCGGCAGAAGGCAAAACGGTTCTAGGCGTCTGCAACGGGTTCCAGATTCTTGTTGAAGCCGGACTTCTCCCGGGTGTCTTACACCGCAACACGGGACTGAAGTTCATGTGCCGCACGGTTGAACTGAAAGTCGAAAACAACGAGACACGCTTTACATCAGACTATGCTGCGCAGGAAACGATAACGATTCCCATTGCACACGGAGAAGGCAACTATTACTGTGATGACGCCACATACGCGATGCTACAGACGAACCGTCAAATTGCCTTTACGTATACGGATAACCCGAACGGATCACGCGGCGACATCGCCGGCATCACGAACAAAGCCGGGAACGTCCTCGGCATGATGCCGCACCCAGAACGGGCAGTCGAGCTACTGACCGGCGGAACGGATGGACTTAAGTTATTCACTTCACTCGTCAAACAGGGGGCACACCATGTTAAAACAACAGTCTGAACCAACGATGGAGCAAATTCAGGAACAACGGATCTACGCAACAATGGGACTTAGTGACGCAGAATACGAGATGGTCGTCAACTTACTCGGACGCCAACCGAACTATACGGAAATCGGCTTGTTTTCCGTCATGTGGTCGGAACACTGTTCATATAAAACGTCGAAGCCAGTCTTACGCCAGTTTCCGACGACAGGTCCACGCGTCCTGCAAGGTCCCGGTGAAGGAGCAGGTGTCGTCGACATTGGTGACAATCAAGCCGTTGTCTTTAAAATCGAGAGCCACAATCATCCGTCAGCCGTTGAACCGTATCAAGGTGCAGCAACCGGTGTCGGTGGCATCATCCGTGATATCTTCTCGATGGGAGCCCGTCCAGTCGCGTTGATGAATTCACTTCGGTTCGGTCATCTCGGGACGCCGCGTGTCAATCAACTGTTTGAACAGGTAGTCGCCGGAATCGCCGGGTACGGGAACTGTGTCGGGATTCCGACCATCGGAGGAGAAGTCGGATTTGATCATTCGTATGAAGGCAACCCGCTCGTTAATGCGATGTGTATCGGCTTGATCAACCACGAAGACATTCAAAAGGGTCTCGCAAAAGGCGCCGGTAACTCGGTCATGTACGTCGGTGCCGCAACCGGTCGTGACGGCATTCACGGAGCGACTTTTGCTTCAGAAGATCTTGGGGAAGATACCGAAGCGAAACGTCCGGCTGTTCAGGTCGGAGATCCGTTCATGGAGAAGTTGTTGATTGAAGCCTGTCTTGAAATCGTCGGTCATCCGGCACTTGTCGGGATGCAGGATATGGGCGCCGCCGGACTGACGTCCTCGTCAGCCGAGATGGCTTCGAAAGCCGGTATGGGCATCGAGATGCATCTTGATGACGTCCCGCAACGGGAAACCGGGATGACAGCTTATGAAATGATGTTATCGGAATCACAGGAACGGATGTTGCTCGTCGTCGAACGCGGACGCGAAGCAGAGATCGAAGCCATCGTCAGCAAATGGGGACTCCATGCGGTGCATGTCGGAGAAGTTATCGACGAGAAAGTGCTTCGTCTCGTTCACCACGGTAAGATTGTCGCTGAAGTACCGGTCGATGCACTCGCGGAAGAAGCACCGGTTTATAACAAACCATCCCGTGTCCCGGCTTATTATGAAGAGTTCCAAGCAATGGATGAAACGTTACCGGTCGTCGAAGATGCTGTTGAAACATGGCGGGCCTTGCTCAAACAGCCGACGATTGCTTCAAAACGTTGGGTCTACGATCAATACGATCATATGGTTCAGACGTCAACGGTCGTCGCACCGGGGTCTGATGCAGCCGTCATCCGGGTTCGCGGAACGAACAAAGCACTCGCGATGACAACCGACTGCAACAGCCGGTTCGTTTACCTCGATCCGTTTGTCGGCGGACAGATTGCCGTCGCCGAAGCAGCCCGCAACATCGTTGCGAGTGGTGCGACACCACTGGCGATTACCGACTGCCTGAACTTCGGGAATCCGGATAAACCGGAAGGCTTCTGGCAACTACAGCAAGCGACGGCCGGAATGGCCGAAGCGTGTCGTGTGCTCGAGACGCCGGTCATCGGCGGGAATGTTTCCTTATACAACGAATCTGCCGGAAAAGCAGTTCATCCGACGCCGGTCGTCGGGATGGTCGGTCTCCACGAACAAACGGAGTGGATTACGACACAACACGTCAAGCAAGCAGGCGACGCTGTCTACCTACTCGGAGAGACGACAGCGGAATTCGGCGGCAGTGAACTGCAATACCTGCAATTCGAAAAATCATTCGGCAAAGCACCGCACATTGACTTAGCCGTCGAACAAGAACGGTTACTCGCCTTGCAAGCGGCGGTTCAAGCGGGACTTGTCACGGCGATCCATGACGTGGCAGAAGGTGGTCTCGCCGTTGCCTTAGCCGAGATGACATTCGGGACGACGCTTGGTCTTGACGTGATATTTGACGGACCAGCCCTGCACCTGTTCAGTGAATCGCAATCACGTTTCGTCGTGACGGTGAAGCCGGAACAGGAAGCAGCCTTCGTCAAGCAGACAGGAGCGTATAAATTAGGATACGTTACCGATCAAGATGCTTTGCAAATTAAGACTAACGATACACTCATCGAAGCAACACGTTCAACACTGCAAGCCGACTGGGAAGGGGCGATCGCGTGTTATATGACATCAAAGGATTAAATGAAGAGTGTGGGGTGTTCGGGATTTTCGGACAACCGGAAGCCGCGCAACTTGCGTATTATGGTCTTCACAGCTTACAACACCGGGGACAGGAAGGGGCAGGAATCGTCGCGAGCGACGGGAAACTGCTTCTGCCGCACCGCGGACAAGGACTCGTCACGGAAGTTTTTTCGCAGGAGACGCTTGATTCCTTATCGGGGCACCATGCCATTGGACATGTCCGCTATTCGACGGCCGGGGGAAATACGCTCGAGAATACACAACCGCTCCATTTTAAATCAAGAACAGGCGACTTGGCGCTGGCGCACAACGGAAACCTCGTCAATGCCGATTCGTTAAAACACTTACTTGAAGCGGAAGGGGCGATTTTCCAAACGACGAGTGATACGGAAGTCGTTGCCCACCTCGTCAAACGGAGTAAGTTACCGACGCTTGAAGACCGGATTGCCGATAGTCTGGCCCGGCTCGTCGGTGCATTCGCCTTCTTGTTCTTAACGGAAGATACATTGTATGTTGCGGTCGATCCACACGGTCTGCGGCCGTTGTCGCTCGGTAAAACACCGGACGGCGGAATCGTCTTTTCATCCGAGACATGTGCCTTTGACATCGTCGGTGCCGAGTTCATCCGTGATATCGAGCCGGGGGAGCTCGTGACGATTACGACGTCCGGTATGTCATCACGCCAGTATATGGAACCGCATGAACGGGCAATGTGTTCGATGGAATACATCTACTTTTCCCGTCCCGATTCGATGATCGATGGGGTCAATGTTCATACAGCACGAAAAGCACTTGGTAAAAAGATGTTCGAAGAAGCACCGGTCGAGGCCGATGTCGTTACCGGTGTGCCGGATTCAAGCATCTCGGCAGCGATCGGTTACGCGGAAGCAAGCGGCATTCCATATGAAATGGGATTGATTAAAAACCGTTACGTCGGTCGGACGTTTATCCAACCGTCACAGGAACTGCGCGAACGCGGCGTCAAAATGAAGTTATCGGCGCTACGGGGTGTCGTCAATGGCAAACGGGTCATCATGGTTGATGATTCAATCGTTCGCGGGACGACGAGTCGCCGCATTGTCGGACTGTTACGGGAAGCCGGGGCAACGGAAGTTCATGTCCGCATCACGGCACCGCCGATTACGAATCCATGTTATTACGGGATCGATACGTCTTCAAAAGATGAATTGATTTCCGCCCGGTTGACACCAAGTGAAATCTGCCAGGAAATCGGAGCGGATTCACTTGAGTTTCTGACGGTCAATGGAATGGTCAATGCAATCGACCGCCCGTTTGACGGACCATTAAAAGGTCAGTGTACGGCTTGTTTCACAGGCGAATATCCAACACCAATCGGTGCATTAGAACTAGAAGCCAAACTTTGAACAGACGGGGGAACAAAGCATGAGTAAACAATACGAAGCAGCAGGTGTCAGCCTGACAGCAGGATACGAATCCGTTTCCCGCATGAAAAAACACGTGGCCCGCTCGATGCGCAAAGAAGTCATGACGGGACTCGGCAGTTTCGGTGCAATGTTCGACCTCAGCCAATTAAATCTAAAAGAACCGGTTCTCGTCAGCGGGACGGATGGCGTCGGCACAAAGCTGAAGCTTGCCTTCGCCCTCGACCAGCACGATACGATCGGAATCGATTGTGTCGCGATGTGTGTCAATGACATCATCGTCCAAGGGGCGGAGCCGCTCTATTTCCTCGATTACATTGCTCTCGGAAAAGCGATTCCCGCTAAGATCGAGCGGATTGTTGCCGGTGTCGCGGAAGGCTGTGTCCAGTCCGGCTGTACGCTGATCGGCGGGGAAACGGCAGAAATGCCGGGCATGTACGCCGACGGTGAGTACGACATTGCAGGCTTTGCCGTCGGTGCCGTCGAAAAACAAAAATTGATCACAGGAGAACACGTTCAACCGGGAGACGTCATCTTAGGTCTCGCTTCGTCGGGCGTTCACTCGAACGGCTTTTCACTTGTCCGGAAGATCGTCGCCGAAAGTGGTCTGCGATACGAAGATGAGTTGATGATGTTTGGCAGTACGATCGGCAATACGTTGCTGATGCCGACACGGATTTACGTCGAAGCGGTCAAAGCCGCGCTTGAGACAGAAAAAATTCAGGCGATGGTCCACATTACGGGCGGTGGTTTTTACGAAAACGTCCCGCGTGTGCTTCCGGAAGGTTGCGGGGCGACGTTTGATCCGAAAAAATGGCCGACGTTACCGGTCTTCGACTGGCTCGAACAGGCTGGAAACGTTCCGCGTCACGATATGTACAATGTCTTCAACATGGGGATCGGCTACATGATGATCGTCAAACCGGAAGATGTCGCAGCAGTCTCGGCACGACTTGCTCGTGAAAACGAGACCGTCTATACGATTGGGACCGTGACGAGTGAACCGGGTGTCCGGATTCTTGGAGTCGACCAATGAAGATTGCCTGTTTTGCCTCGGGAAGTGGCAGTAATGTCGAAGCTTTATTCGAAGCAGTTGAAACAGGACGTCTGCAGGCTACGATTGAACTCGTCGTCTGTGATCAAAAACAAGCAAAAGTGATTGAACGGGCTCAGGCCCGCGGCTGTGATATCTTCGTCTTCACAGCCAAAGACTACCCGGATAAACCGTCGTTTGAACGGGAAATCGTTGCGGAACTGGAGCGGCGGGGCGTGGAACGGATTATCCTAGCCGGATATATGCGCTTGATCGGAGACGTCCTGCTGTCGCATTATGCTGGACGGATCGTCAACATCCACCCGTCGTTGCTCCCGGCATTTCCGGGAAAAGATGCGATCGGGCAAGCATTTCGTGGCGGAGTCAAAATCACAGGTGTTACAATTCATATAGTCGATGAAGGCATGGATACAGGACCAATCATCGCCCAAGAAGCGGTTCGGATTACAGAGGATATGACACGGGAAACGCTCCAACAAGCGATTCAGCAGGTGGAGCATAGATTGTACCCGCAAGTCATCGAAGAGTGGATGAAAGAGGAGGCAAACGTATGAGAGCGTTAATCAGCGTATCAGACAAAACAGGTATCGTCGAACTCGGACAGGCGATGCATGACGCCGGGATTGAATTGATTTCGACAGGCGGAACACATCAAGCCCTTGAAGCAGCAGGACTTCCGGTCATTGGCATCAGTGAAGTCACACAATTCCCGGAGATGCTCGACGGCCGGGTCAAGACCCTCCATCCGATGGTCCATGGTGGACTGCTCGGACGCCGAGACCTTGAAAGTCATCGCGAACAGATGGCGGAACAACAGATCAAACCGATTGATTTTGTGGTCGTCAACCTCTATCCGTTTAAAGAAACGGTCATGAATGAAGATGTCTCGTATGCCGATGCGATCGAGAACATCGATATCGGTGGACCGAGCATGATCCGTTCGGCTGCCAAAAATCATGCCGCCGTGACGGTTGTCGTCGATCCGGCAGATTATCAGGCGGTCATCCAGGAAATTCATCTTGGTGGAACGACATTCGAAACCCGTCAAAAGCTGGCAGCCAAAGCATTCCGTCACACAGCGGCGTATGATGCGTTGATTGCCGATTACTTCCTGACGCAGACGGGTGAAAAGTTCCCCGATCAATTGACGATTACGCTCGAAAAAGTGCAGGACTTACGGTACGGAGAAAACCCGCACCAGGAAGCGGCCTTTTACAAAACACCGATCTACCGCGGGGCTTCACTCGCGTCCGCGAAGCAGCTCCACGGCAAAGAATTGTCTTACAACAACATCCAGGATGCCAATGCGGCACTTGAGATTCTCGATGAGTTCCGTGAAGCGGCAGCGGTCGTCGTCAAACACATGAATCCGTGCGGCGTCGCGGTCGGACCGACGATTGATGAAGCGTTCCGTCGTGCCCATGCCGCGGATCCGGTCTCGATTTTCGGCGGAATCGTCGCCTTGAACCGGGAAGTCGATCTTGCGACAGCAGAACAACTCAGTGGGATCTTCCTCGAAATCATCATCGCTCCATCCTTTACGGAAGAAGCGTTTACGTTGCTTGCAGCGAAGAAAAATCTCCGGTTACTGGAACTGGACGTCAAACGGGTTCAATCGATCCGGTATACGGCAGTTGCCGGCGGGATGCTCGTTCAAGACAGTGACGACGAGACGCTCGATGACGCGTCAGCACGTGTCGTGACAGACCGGAAACCGACGGCAGGTGAATGGGAAGACTTAAAACTCGCTTGGCGTGCCGTTAAACACGTTAAATCGAATGCAATCGTCATCGCGAAAGATGAAGTGACGGTCGGCGTCGGTGCCGGGCAGATGAACCGTGTCGGGTCAGCCAATATCGCGATTACCCAAGCCGGTGCTAAAGCAGTCGGTGCCGCAATGGGCTCGGATGCGTTCTTCCCGATGGGCGATACGGTTGAGGCAGCTGCTACGGCAGGCATTACAGCAATCATTCAACCGGGCGGTTCGATCCGTGACCAGGAATCGATTGATGCCTGCAACAAACATGGCATTACGATGATCTTTACGAACGTGCGTCATTTTAAACACTAAGCGGAGGCGAGCCGAATGAAAGTATTAGTAGTCGGTAAAGGTGGACGCGAGCATGCGCTCGTATGGAAATTGGTACAGGATGTCCGGATCGAGACAGTGTATGCAGCACCCGGCAACGTCGGGATGACGGAAGCGGTCTGTGTGCCGATCCGGGAAGACGCGATTGAAGAATTGGTTCAGTTCGCACGGGAAGAGCAGATCGACTGGACAATTGTCGGACCAGAAGGACCGCTTGTGCTCGGAATCGTCAATGCGTTTCAAGCAGCCGGCCTAAAGATTTTCGGACCGTCCCGCGAAGCAGCAGCGATTGAAGGCAGTAAACAATTTGCGAAAGCTTTGATGGACCGGGCCGGTATCCCGACGGCGGACCATGCCGTCTTTACATCAGCGGCTGAAGCGACTGCTTACATCCGTCGGCAGGGTGCACCGATCGTCGTCAAAGCGGACGGACTGGCAGCCGGGAAAGGTGTCACGGTTGCGACGACGATTGAACAGGCTGTTCAAGCGATTGACGAAATTTTTGGCGGCGATTTCGGTCAGCAGAGCAGTGTCGTGATTGAAGAATGTCTCGTCGGTGAAGAATGTTCGCTGATGGCTTTCGTACATGAAGAAACCGTCATTCCGATGGTCTTGTCGCAAGATCATAAACGGGCTTTTGACGGGGACTCCGGCCCGAATACAGGCGGAATGGGGGCGTACAGTCCCTTGCCGCAATTTGACGAACAGGCCGTGACGGAAGAAGCGATGCAACGTGTCCTCCGTCCGCTTGTCGAGCAGATGGCAAGCGAAGGGATTCCGTTTACCGGCTTCTTATACGCGGGTCTGATGTTAACAAGTCGCGGACCATCCGTCATTGAGTTCAACGCCCGTTTCGGTGATCCGGAAACGGAAGTAATTTTGCCGCGGCTTGAAACGGAGCTGCTTGACGTCATCATGCCATTGATGCAGGGTGACATTCCGGAAGTCGCCTGGTCGGATGAAGCGGTCGTTGGTGTCGTCATCGCGGCGAACGGTTATCCGGAACAACCGGTTACGGGTCAGCCTGTCCCAACAGATACAATCGGGTCAAATCTCCTTGTCTTCCACGCGGGCACGGCCGCAGGGGATGATGATGTGATTCTTTCGGCCGGAGGACGTGTCCTCGTCTGTGTGGCGAAGGCAAAAGACATGAAGCAGGCCGTAGCGAGCGTTTACAGTGGACTTGATTCATTTGACCGGACTGGCTTCTTTTACCGGACGGATATCGCCAAAAAAGCATTTCGCACGATATAATTTCTTACTTTCCATAAGCCGGTTCTGCTCACATCAGTGTGAGAGGACCGGCTTTTTTGACGGGTACGAGACAAAACGTAACTTGTCTTCCGTGGCAGTTTTGTGTTATTTTGGCGAAATGACTCGAATTGACGACGAATAAGCTTGAAACTTTTCCGGTAACATTTTAGTATAAGAACTATAAGAAAGCGTTTTCAAATATAAAGGAGGTCGAGCTTTCATGAAAAAAAATTGTGGACGGTCCCCATGGACGAAAACAGAAGTCCGCACGCATCAAGCGGTCATCAACGGAAAGCTTGCACCTACACTCGTGATTGAAAATGCGACGTACTTAAATCAAGGACTCAAAACATGGCGGACAGCCAACATCTGGATCAGCGGCGACCGGATTATCTACGTCGGACCGGACATGCCGGAAACGGCGGATGAAGTCTACGATGCGACGGGAAAATTTATCGTCCCCGGCTACATCGAACCGCATGCCCATCCGTTCCAATTGTATAATCCGGCGACACTTGCAAAATTTGCGGCAGAGCGCGGAACGACGACACTCGTCAACGATAATATGCTGCTTTTATTAGAGCCGACGGAGCAAGCGTTTGCGCAGGTCGACGCACTGGCAGACCTTCCAACATCGATGTACTGGTGGGCGCGACTGGATGCTCAAACAGAACTGGATGCCGACAGCATCACGATTGATAACCGACGAATTCAAGCGTGGCTGAAACATCCACAAGTCATCCAAGCCGGTGAATTAACGGGCTGGCCGCGACTGTCGCAAGGTGATGATGAGCTATTGCAATGGATGCAGGACGCGATGAAGCTCGGTAAACCGATTGAAGGACATTTCCCGGGGGCTTCTGCAAAGACGTTAACGAAAATGGCGTTGTTCGGTGTCACGAGTGACCATGAAGCGATGACGGTCGAAGAAGCGCTGATGCGTCTCGAACTCGGCTACACGACAACGATCCGCTATTCCTCGATCCGTCCGGATTTACCGGATATCTTTGCCGGTCTCGTTGAAGCGGGATTACAAAATTACGAGAAGGTACTGGTGACGACAGATGGCTCGACACCATCCTTTTATAAAGCCGGTCTGATGGATGAGACAATCCGTCTGATGCTTGCCGCCGGGATTGCGCCGGAAGAAGCGTACCGGATTGCGTCGTACAACGCAGCGCGTCACTTTAACCTCGATCATCTGCTTGGCAGTATCGCTCCGGGACGGATTGCCCATTTAAACATCCTCGAAGCAAAAGACAAGCCGACACCGGTTGACGTCGTCGCCCGCGGGACCTGGGTCCGCAAAAACGATATCCCGTGTTATCCGGTCGAAGCGCTCGATCGGGCGATCGATTTGATGCCGGCTTCACAAGTCGGTCTTGAGTTGACGGAACAGGACTTTTCGTTCAGCATGCCGGTTGGCCTTGAAATGGTCAATTCGGTCATCATGAAGCTCTATCAGGTCGAACACGATACCAGCATGCAGGTGCTGCCTGCCGGATGCAATGAGTCATTTTTGATGCTCGTTGACCGGGAAGGAAGATGGCGTCTGAATACCGTGCTGAAAAATTTTGCGACCCATGTCGGCGGGCTCGTCAGTTCGTATTCGATCAGCGGCGATATCCTGCTGATCGGAAAATCGAAACGGGATATGCAGATTGCCTTTGATCGGATGAAAGCATTCGGCGGCGGGGTGGTTCTCGTCGAAGACGGCGAAGTGGTGGCAGAAGTTCCTTTGACCTTGATGGGGCAGACGTCCGATTTACCGCTTGAAGATTTGATCGTTCAGGAAACGGCGCTCCGTGAAGCACTGTTCGCCCGTGGCTATCAGTTTGAAGATCCGATTTATACGCTTTTGTTCCTGGCGTCGACCCATTTGCCGTATGTCCGGATTACGCCGCAAGGAATTTACGAAGTCTTACGGAAAAAAGTACTTTTCCCGGCAATTTTGCGATGACGCTTGAAATTTAAAACGTCGCACTTTAAACTGTTAAAGAGCAACAAATGGGAAAGGGAGTTAGACGATGCAACTCGATAAATTGCGTGGAAAAGAACTCGATCAATTATTTACAGCCATCATGAAGATGGATTCATTAGAAGATTGTTATACCCTGTTTGAAGACTTGGCGACGGTCAATGAAATTCAGGCCTTGGCACAACGTCTCGAAGTCGCCCGTCAGTTACGGGAAGGCAATACGTATCATAAAATCGAAAAGGCGACAGGTGCTTCGACAGCCACGATTTCGCGTGTGAAACGGTGCCTGAACTACGGTTCCGGCGGCTACGACTTGGCGCTCGCACGATTAGGTCTCGTAGAGGAGGAAGTAGCGGATAACTAATTGGTTATCCGCTATTTCTGTGAAGGAGGACGAAGCCGGATGGATTTAGCGTATCAACAAAAACTGCAACACTTCATTCGAAAACTGACGCCGATCCAGTCACTCGTCATCATTTATTTTGTTGCCGTCATCATTGGTGTCATTTTACTTGGGTTACCCTGGTCGACAAAAGGCAATTACGACTGGGATTTCACGGATCTCGTATTCATGGCCGTCAGCTGTGTCAGCGTGACCGGATTGACGACCGTCTCCGTCTCGGACACATTTACGACGTTTGGGTACTTTATGATCATGATTTTGGTCCAGGTCAGCGGAATCGGTTTGATGTCCCTGCATATTGCGATGTGGGTCATCCTTGGCAAGCGGATCGGCTTTCGGGAGCGGCAACTTGTCGTACGTGACCAGAACCAGACGACGATGCAAGGGGTCGTCAAATACATTCGGGAAGTCATCATCATCATCCTGTCAATTGAAATCATCGGTGCTCTTATTTTAGGTTTGTATTATACGAAATATTTTCCGACGCTCGGCGAAGCGATGCTGCAAGGATTGTTTGGTTCTGTCAGCGCGACGACCAATGCCGGGTTCGACATTACCGGAGAATCACTCCTGCCGTTCCGGGGAGATTTATTTGTCGTCTTTATGCAGATTTTACTGTTGACGCTTGGTGCGATCGGTTTCCCGGTCCTCGTTGAAGTCCGGCGGTACATCTCGTACCGGGCGACCCGTCAAGCGACCCGTCAACCGTATCACTTTTCATTATTCACGAAATTAACCGCATCGACGTTCTTCATCCTGGTTTTATTCGGAACGGTCAGTCTGCTGCTGTTTGAGTGGAATCAATCGTTTAAAGGATTGCCGGTCAATGAAAAAATGGTCGATGCCTTGTTCCAATCGGTGACGACCCGAAACGGCGGACTGACGACGGTCGATATTACGTCGTTCTCGCAAGCCTCGATTTTTGTCTTGTCAATTCTGATGTTCATCGGAGCGTCGCCGTCCTCCGTTGGGGGAGGGATTCGGACGACGACATTTGCCGTCGCCGTCCTCAGTGTCATCGCCTTTATTCGCGGCGAATACGGCATCAAGATTTTTGGACGCGAGATCGGACAGTCGGACATTTGGAAAGCCTTTGTCGTCATCGTCGTTTCGACCGGTGTAACGATGATTGGACTGATTGTCCTGCTGATCTTTGAAGATGCCCCGTTCCTCGTGCTGTTTTTTGAAGCCTGTTCCGCGTTCGGAACTACCGGATTGTCGCTTGGAATTACAAATGAGTTATCCGATGTCGGCAAATGGACCTTATCCGTCCTGATGTTCATCGGACGGATTGGTGTTATTTCGTTTGTCCTGTTGCTGAAGGCGAATCAACCAAAACGGAATTACAATTATCCGAAAGAATCAGTCATCATCGGTTAAGGAGGTTGTGACGTGAATCGGACATTTTGGATCAACTTTGGTTATATCTTTATGGTGCCGGCGTTACCGTTTTTAGCACTCGTCAACGGACGGGCGCTTTGTTCGCCGGATTCCCCGTTACTGGATATCCCGGTCCTGGGTTTTTTCCTGGCAGAACCGTGGGCGTTTGCCGTCGTTTATGCTTTTTTGGCTTTCGGTCTCGCTACGCTGTTGACGAAGCGCCGGACCCGTACTTGATCGATCTGCCCCATCTCGCTCTGCGCGGGATGGGTTTTTGTTTTATACTGGGGAAAGAGAATGAGAAGAGAGGATGGAACGAACATGTTGTTACCTTATAATGAATGGCGTCATGTCTTTAAACTCGATCCGGCAAAAGAGATTGAAGAGGCTGCTCTTCAAGCGATTGCGACTTCGGGAACGGATGCCATCATCGTCGGAGGGACCGATGATATCACCCTCGATGCGACACTGGATTTACTGATGCGCTTGCGGCGGTATCCGGTCGCTGTGGCACTGGAAGTATCGGAGCTTGAGGCCGCGACGATGGGATTTGATGCATATTTGACGCCGAGTGTCCTCAACAGCGGAACGCTTGAGCACGTGATTGACAAGCAAGTCGAAGCGCTGGAAGAAGTCGGACATATGCTCGCGCATCAAGATCTGGTCGGGGAAGGGTATATCGTCCTGAACGCTGACGCCAAGGTCGCCCGTGTCACACAAGCAAAACTTCTTAATGATGATCAAGTGGTCGCTTACGCGCAACTGGCGGACAGTGTCTTTCGGATGCCGATCATTTATCTCGAGTACAGCGGTATGTATGGTGATCCGTCACTCGTCGCCTCCGTCAAACGGGTCTTGAAGCAAGGCCGTCTGTTCTACGGCGGTGGTATTGATTCCATCGAACGGGCACAGGAGATGTTGACACATGCCGATACGATCGTCGTCGGCAACATCATCTATGACAATTTAGAAGCGGCACTTGCGACTGTCGCAGCAACACGATAAAATATAAGAACAAAAGTTCGGAATATAGAAATGAGGCTATTTAGATGTTTAATTTAAGTGAACAGCTTGTCAGCGGATTGAACCCGGAACAAGCAAAGGCAGTCAAACACACCGATGGACCGCTCTTGATCATGGCGGGAGCAGGCTCCGGGAAAACCCGTGTCCTGACACACCGCGTTGCCTATTTGATGGCAGCAAAACAAGTTGCGCCGTGGAATATCCTCGCGATTACGTTTACGAATAAAGCGGCACGCGAGATGCGTGACCGGATTTCACGGCTCGTCGGCGGTGTCGCGAATGACATCTGGGTCTCGACCTTCCACTCGATGTGTGTCCGGATGTTACGGCGTGACATCGAAAAAATCGGCTATAACCGGAACTTCACGATTCTTGATTCGAGCGATCAACAGTCAGCACTGAAGCTCGTCTTAAAAGAACAGAACCTCGATCCGAAGAAGTGGGATCCCCGGTCGATGCTGTCGATCATCTCGAGTCAAAAAAATGAACTGCGCAGTGCCGAGTTCTACGCGTCCATCGTCACGAATCCGTATGAAAAAACGGTTGCTGAGATTTATAAAGGATACGAAGCGGTCCTGCGTCGCAACAACGCCCTTGATTTTGATGACTTGATCGGGAAGACGACAGAACTGTTTAAACAAAATCCGGACGTCCTGTCGTTTTATCAACGAAAGTTCCAATACATCCATGTCGATGAGTATCAAGATACGAACAAAGCCCAGTATGATCTCGTCAATCTCCTGGCAGCAGCCCACCAGAACTTATGTGTCGTCGGGGACTCGGATCAGTCGATTTACCGCTGGCGCGGAGCCGATATCGCAAACATCCTGTCGTTTGAGGAAGATTATCCGACAGCGAAAGTCATCCTGCTCGAACAAAACTACCGTTCGTCGAAACGAATTTTGGATGCAGCGAACCATGTCATTCAAAACAACAGTACCCGGAAAGATAAGAAACTGTGGACGGAAAACGCAGAAGGCGAAAAACTGATTGTCCATACAGCGGAAAATGAGCGGGAAGAAGCGTTTTATATCGTCCAGGAAATCCGGAATGCATTGCGTTACGGCATGAAACTAAACGATGTCGCAATTCTGTACCGGACGAATGCCCAATCGCGGGCGATTGAGGAAACGTTGCTGAAATCCAATGTCCCGTACAAGATGATCGGCGGCACGAAGTTCTATGACCGTAAAGAAATCAAGGATGTCCTGGCGTACCTGCGCCTGATTTCAAATCCGAACGAAGACTTATCGTTTGCCCGGATTGTCAATGAACCGAAACGCGGTATCGGAGCGACGACGATTGATAAACTGCGTGATTTTGCCGACCTGCAAGGCGTGTCCTTGATGGAAGCGATCCGCGACATCGAATTGTCGAGCATTGCCCCGAAAACGGCAGCGAAACTGACGGATTTCCGGACAATGATTCTTGGCTTACAGCAAATGCAGGAATTCATCAGCCTGTCCGAACTGGTGGAAGAAGTCCTTGAGAAAACCGGATACCGCCAAGTCTTAAAAGAAGACAAAACACTCGAAGCACAAAGTCGTCTCGAGAACATCAACGAGTTCATCACAGTCGCACAAAACTTTGAAAAAGAGACCGAAAAAGCCGATCCGGAAGACCAAACGATCATCGCGTTCTTAACGGATTTGACGCTGGTCGCCGATGTCGATTCACTGGATGAGAGTGATCTGGGGGAACAGGTCACCTTGATGACGTTACACTCCGCAAAAGGACTCGAGTTCCCGATCGTCTTCCTGATCGGGATGGAAGAAGGATTGTTCCCGCACAGCCGCTCCCTGCAGGATGAAGACGAAATGGAAGAAGAACGTCGTCTCGCCTATGTCGGAATTACGCGGGCTGAAAAACGATTGTACTTGTCCCACGCGCGGATGCGTTCACTGTATGGCCGGACGAATGCCAATCTCGAATCCCGTTTCCTTGCCGAATTACCGGAGGAAGTATTGGAACGGACCGGTAAAAAACCGAAGCCATTGCCATGGGAAGATCGACCGGTACCGCAAGGAAAAGCCGTCATCGGCCGATCGGTCACGAAACCGACAGCGATGAAGACATCAGGCGCAGAATCACTCGGCTGGAACGTCGGTGACAAAGCGGAACATGGAAAATGGGGACGCGGAACCGTCGTTCAGACACGCGGAGCAGGGGACAGCTTAGAAATCGATATCGCCTTCCCGGAAGTCGGTGTCAAACGGTTGCTTGCGAAATTCGCACCAATCAAAAAGGTATGAGTGGAGGCGTCAAGATGATAGAACAGGCACGAATCGAGGAATTACGCCAAAAGTTGAACCAATACAGTTACGAATATTACGTGCAGGATCAACCGACTGTTCCGGACAGCACCTATGATCAATTGTTACGGGAACTGACGGAACTTGAAACGGCACATCCGGAACTGATCACGCCAGATTCACCGACGCAACGCGTCGGTGCTGCGGCGCTCGATGCCTTCGAGAAGGTGACTCATGATTTACCGATGCTATCGCTCGGCAATGTCTTTGACGAAACAGAAATCCGGGAGTGGGTCGCCCGCATCGAACGCTCACTCGGCCGGTCGACGACGTATGTGGCAGAGTTGAAGTTTGACGGACTTGCGATTTCCTTGAAGTACGAAGACGGACAACTTGTCCGTGGTGCGACGCGGGGCGACGGAACGGTCGGCGAGAATATTACACAAAACCTGCGGACAATCAAAGCCTTACCCCTTCGGTTACGTCGAAATGAGACGGTCGAAGTCCGAGGGGAAGCCTATATGCCGAAACAATCATTTGAACGCTTGAATGCGGACCGGGCAGCACGTGAGGAAGCCTTGTTCGCCAATCCGCGTAATGCAGCAGCAGGGAGCTTACGCCAGCTCGACTCGTCGATTACGGCATCCCGCAATCTGTCCTTATTCGTCTACGGTGTCGGTGTCAATACACTGAGTGCCCGTTCGCACAGCGAAGCGATGCTTCAGCTGGCTGAGCTCGGGTTACCGACGAACAAGGAGATGCAGACGTGTGAGACGGTCGAAGAGATTTTAGCCTACATTGCCCACTGGACGATGGAACGTTCTAATTTACCGTATGAAATCGACGGTATCGTCCTGAAAGTTGACCGGTATGACGATCAGGAAGAACTTGGCTTCACGGCGAAAAGTCCCCGCTTTGCGACGGCGTATAAATTTGCCGCAGAAGAAGTCATGACGACAGTCGAAGAAGTTGATTTCAGTGTCGGACGGACAGGGAAAGTCACGCCGCGCGCCCGGTTTGCGCCGGTCGTCGTCGCCGGATCAACCGTCAGTTATGCAACATTGCACAACGCGGACTTCATCACGGAAAAAGATATTCGACTGCACGATCAAGTCATCATCAAAAAAGCCGGAGACGTCATACCGGCAGTCGTCAGCGTCGTCGTTTCAGAACGGACAGGGAACGAACAACCGATCGAATTTCCGGCTCATTGTCCGGCCTGCGAGTCGGAACTTGTTCGATTGGAAGGCGAAGCGGATATTCGGTGTGTCAGTCCGGAGTGTCCGGCCCAGCTTGTCGAAGGCATCATTCACTTCGTCTCGCGTCAAGCGATGAATATCGACGGTCTCGGCGAAAAAGTCGTGCGTCAATTGTATGAACATGAAGCCATCCGGACGCTCGCCGATTTGTACCGCCTCGACCGGGATGAATTGTTGACGTATGAACGGATGGGTGAAACGTCGGTCGATAATCTTCTGACTGCGATTGAAGCGTCGAAGCAAAATTCTTTGGAACGGTTGATGTTTGGTCTCGGGATTCGATTGGTCGGTCAAAAAGCGGCGTACCTGCTGGCAGAGCGGTTTGATTCACTCGACGGCATCGCACAGGCGGAATATGAAGATATTTTAGCGATTGATGGAATCGGCAGTAAGATTGCCGATTCTGTGACGAAGTATTTTGAACATCCGGAAGCGCAAGCCTTGATCAAGGACTTAGCAGAACTCGGACTGAACCAACAGTTTCTCGGACAACGGGTCGATCAATCGAATGCACCGCTCGCCGGTAAAACGATTGTGTTGACCGGAACGCTCGAATCACTGAAGCGTTCAGAAGCCGGGAAACGGCTCGAGTTGCTTGGTGCGGACGTGACCGGCAGCGTCAGTAAGAAAACGGACATTTTAGTAGCCGGAGAAAAGGCCGGTTCGAAGTTAACGAAAGCCGAGTCGCTCGGAATCGAGATTTGGAATGAAACACAACTGCTTGAAGAGCTGGCGAAATACGAAGGGTAACCAAACATCCATCAAACGGATGATTTAAATAAAAACAGGGAAGGCGCATGATTCACGGCGCCTTCCCTGTTTGCTGTTGAAATGGTATGTTACAGCGATTCGGTTTTGATTAAAACCCCTTGTTTGATTAACCGATTGGTTGCCGTTTCCGGCGGATCACACGTAATCAGTGTAAGGGTTGCTTGCTTGACGTCTTGATTTAAGACGGACAAATCCGTTGGTTTGACAAGTTGTGAGGTCTTCATTTGATAGGTATACCGATGACTTTTTGTCGTCACGATGACATGTGCACCCGTTTTCAACTCCGGCAGACGATTAAAATGCAGTCCTTTTGTGAAACTGCGGTGTCCCGCCAAAGCGTAATTGCCTTTACCGGGAGCGCCGGTCGCTTTCAGATGACCGATGCTTTGATCGAGGACAGCCGTCGAAGCCCCTTCTAAAATGACTTGCTCAAAATTAAGGGATGGAATCGTCAATAATCCGCTGCCGTTCGTTGCGACAGGCTGCTTCGTTTCCTTTGCATCGACCGCTTTTAAGTTTTGTGTCCACTGTTGCTTCAGCTCTTCCGCGGCCGCCTGTTTTTGATGGTTGGTATACAGCGGCCAGAGAATCAGCAGGATGCCCGCAATCAGAAGAAGCAGGCCTAAAAATTTTTGTCGTTTCATGAAGTATCCTTTCATCTGCTGTTTCAGCAGGATCGTTTTTTGAAAATCAGGGGAAAACTACACCTTCCCGGATGGAAAACTATTCTGTTATGATAGAGAGAACGATTTTAAAAACATGGGGTGCGTAAAGAAATGAAATCTAAAAAAATAGCAGCGTTGACGTTGACGAGTACATTATTCCTCGGCGCGTGTTCGTTTGATTTGTCACAGAAAAGCGATACAAAAGAAGTCATTACAGAGAGCGAACAAGGAAAAGAAGTCCAAGCCGTCGTCAGTCCGGCAATTGATACAACCGATTCCTATTATCGGACCGTCTTACCGTTCCGACCGAGTGTCGCCCGCGGGATGACACAAAAGCGGGTCAGTTCCCGCCTGGAGCTGGATGAAATCGAGACCGGCCTGATGCGTCACTCCACTCAATTTTTTGCTCCTGATAAATACTATTATCAAGAAGGACAACTGCTCGAGGCCGATCAAATTGCCCAGTGGTTGTTACGAAAAGGAAAAGCCGTGGATGGTGTCAGTGATCCGAACGGCTTGAACCCTGCCTATACGACCGGAAAGTCTTACAAAGAAAAAAACCAAAAGTCTCCTTTGATTCTATCGCACATTTTGGAACAGGACTACATGTTGGAAGAAGATAAAAAACTCGAACTCGGCGGGACATCCGTCGCTTTAGTCTTAAACAGCGAATATGTTTTCCAGGATGAAAACTACGGTCCGACCTATACCGTGAAACTCGACGAGAAAAAAGTCATCGCAGAAGGAAAACGGATGGCAAATGAATTGGTCAAGAAAATGCGGAAAACGGACGGTATCAAAACGACACCGATCCACGTCGCCTTGTATTTGCAGGAAAGTGAAGGGTCACCGGTTTCCGGACATTATGTATCTTCCGCCTTTATCGGGCGCGGCAATCAGATCAGTTCGAACGACTGGAAGAACTATGATGAAAAATATTATTACTACCCATCGGGTGCCGCGACGAACGATGTCCGTGATGATGCCGCGAAGTTTGATTTGTTCAAGGACCGCCTCGAAGACTATTTCCCGAACTACACCGGTATGATGGGAGAAGGCTTTTATCAGGAAGGTGAACTGAAGAAGTTGGAAATCAAGATTCCGGTTCAGTTTTACGGAAAAGCAGAACTCGTAGCGTTCATTCAATATGTGACCTACTTGCTCGAAAATCGTTGGGAATACAATCGGAATGTCCCGACAACGATTACCGTCACGAACTTGAACGGCGATACGGAAGCGATGTTATTCATCGAGCCGGATACGAAAAAACCGATTGTCAAAATCCGTTGATTTCATTTGAACAGACAGGCTCCTTGCGCAAGCAGGAGTCTTTTTTGTTGAGTCTAAGCTGACTTTTAAGCACAACAAAACAACGATTTACTATTGTCAGATTTCTTTAGATTTACGAAAGCCGTCTTGAAAGCGCATAATAGAAAAGAAGCATCATGCGAATCAGCAGAGACACGCTGGATTCGCCTGTTTTAATCCATGGTAAGGGAGCGGGTCGCATGAAAGGTGGTATTTTTTCACAGATTAGCGCCGTCCACGAAGAGTTGCCTTCTTCTTCGCGGAAAGTCGCTGATTTTGTTTTAGCGCATATGAATGAAATCGCGGGGATGACGATTCATCATTTAGCCGAGGAATCGGGAACAAGTGCCGCAGCGGTCGTCCGTTTTTGCCGGGCACTCGGTTTAAAAGGATATCCAGAACTGCGGATGCGGATTTCAGCGGATACGGCACGAACCGATTTAAAGGGGTATCATGATATTGAAAAAAATGAACGGCCTGCTGACTTAGTGGAAAAAACGGTCAGCAACAGCATTCAAGCCTTACAAGATACGGCGAAACAATTGAGTGAAGACCGGATTGCCGAAGCGGCGGATGTCTTGGACCAGGCACGCGCAATTTACTTTTACGGAATCGGGGCATCGAACGTCGTCGCGTTGGATGCTGCACAAAAATGGACACGCGTCGGGAAACTGACGATTCAGGAATCGGATCAACATCTCGTCGCGACGATTCTTGCGAACGCCAGTCAGGATGATGTCTTTTTTGCGATTTCTTACAGTGGTGAAACCGAGGAAGTCGTCGAGTTAATCCGGCTTGCCAAGATTCGCGGGCTGAAAGTCATCAGTTTGACGCGGTTCGGGGATAACCGGGTCAGCCAGTTGGCGGATATCGCCTTATGGACGTCACGGGCGCCGGAAGCGCCGTTACGCAGTGCGGCCTTAAGTTCGCGTCTCGCCCAGTTGTTTGCGATTGATGTGTTGTTTTTATCCTATGCTGCCGTCCATTATGACGATACGATCGAACGGCTGCAGTATACACGGGAAAGCGTCAAGATGTTGCACAGTAAAAAATAGGGGGCGTACATAATGAAACAGACAGTGGAAGAGATGGTGGAGCAGTTATTTCCAGTGATGGTCGAACGGCGTCGGTATTTACATCGACATCCTGAGTTGTCGTTTCATGAGGTCGATACCCCGCAATTCATTGCGGATCGATTGACGGAGCTTGGGATTGAAATCCGGACCGGTGTCGGTGGCCGGGGGGTAGTCGGAACGATTCGCGGAGGAAAACCGGGAAAAACGGTCGCACTGCGGGCAGACTTTGATGCGTTGCCGATTCAGGATGAAAAAACCGTCGATTACCGGTCGACCGTGCCCGGTGTCATGCATGCATGCGGACATGACGGCCATACAGCGACGTTACTTGCCGTCGCCGAAATTCTGGTCCGTCAGAAAGAACAGTTGGCAGGGAACGTCGTCTTGATTCACCAACACGCGGAAGAAGTCGTTCCGGGCGGGGCACGGGACATGGTTGCCGACGGATGCCTCGACGGTGTCGATGTCATCTTCGGAACCCATCTGTGGTCGACGACGAAACTTGGAACGATTGGTTACCGGATCGGTCCTGTCATGGCAGCGGCCGATAAGTTCGAGTTGACGTTGTTCGGGCGCGGGGGACATGGCGCGAAGCCACACGAAACGATTGATGCCGTCGTACTCGGGGCGACGGTCGTCAAAGAGTTGCAAAGTATCGTCAGCCGCCGACTCGATCCCCTTCAGCAAGCGGTCTTGACCATCGGAACACTGCATGCCGGGAATACGTTTAATGTCATTGCCGACAGTGCGGAACTGACCGGGACAATCCGGACATTTGATCCGGAAGTCGCTGAGCAAATCGTCCACGAAATGGAACGGACGATTAAAGGCGTGTGTGACGCGGCAGGGGCGACCTATTCGTTTACGTACGAAAGAGGATATCCGGCGGTCGTCAATCATCCGCAAGAAACGAACCTTTTACGGACCGTTGCGTCTGACATCATGGGTGCGGATCACGTCTTTGAAATTGCTCCGACGATGGGCGGCGAAGACTTCGCGTATTATCTGCAACAAGTACCCGGCACCTTTTTCTTCACGGGAGCAGGGGACGAAACCTTTTATCCCCATCACCACCCGAAGTTTGACTTTGAAGAGCAGGCGATGCAGCATGCAGCCCGTATTTTAATCGAAGTGACCTTACGTTATCTCGAAGAGTCCAGTAATTGACGAAAAGACACCCGTTTTCCGGCCGATGATGACCGGAAGACGGGTGTCTTTTTCATGTGCTCTCTTATAAGATTTCTTGAACCCGACCGACTTGTCCGTCTTCGAGACGGACTTTGATTCCGTGCGGGTGATTCGGCGACTTGGTCAACAGATCCTTGACGATTCCTTCCGTCCGTTTACCTGTCCGCTGGTCTTGTTTTAATACGATACTGACGTGTTGTCCGATTTTAACATCGGCGCGTTTTTTACCATCCATGTCTTGATCGCTCCTTTTTCATAATGCTAGTTGTCAGTATATCATGGTTTCCTGGAGCGAAACTTGTTTGAGGAAAATGCGTAAAGTGAAAAGAACAAAAGAATCGTCAAAAAAAGTTTGACTATATTTGACCAATTGACTGACCAATTCTATAATTAAGATACAGAACAAAAAGTTAAGGGAGTGATCAGCGTGGCGAAAGACTATTATCGAACGCTTGGTGTCGAGAAGACGGCATCGAACCAGGAAATCAAGCGGGCTTACCGAAAGCTTGCGAAACAATACCATCCGGACGTCAATCAGGAAGCGAGTGCGGATCAGCGCTTCAAAGATATCCAGGAAGCGTTTGATGTCCTCGGGGATGAAGAAAAACGGGCACAGTATGATCAATATGGAAGTAACTATGAACGGATGGCTGGAGCGGGGTATGGACAGTCAGCCGACTATGACGATCTTTTCCGCCAATTCAACGGACGTCAATCCCGGACGGCGGGATCGGCAGGGCAATCGTTTGGATTTGAAGATATGTTCGGTTCGTTTTTTAGTCAAGAACCGGAAGAAACGGACGAAGAACTCGAATTGACGGTTCCGTTAAGTCATCTCAGTCAGAATGACAAGGTGACGATCCGACTGGCGACAGGAGCCATTCAAATGAGTCTGCCGAAAGATTTGTATGACGGGAAAAAAGTCCGGTTACGCGGGAAAAGTTCGAAACGCAACCGTAAAGGAATTGCGGGAGATGTGTACGTGACGATTCACCTGAAGGATGATGATCAATTCCGCCGGCAGGAAACCGATGTCATCTCGACTGTCCGTGTCTATCCGACGGTATTTGTTCTCGGTGGAGAAGTCGTGGCAGATACGTTGGAAGGAAAACGTGTCAAATTAAAAATCAAGCCCGGCACAAAACCGGGAGCCCGTCTTCGGATCCCGAATCGGGGACTCAGTAACCGGGAGGGACACCGCGGTGCCTTGCTGGTTCAACTAGAAGTCAAATTACCGGAAATGGAACCATCGTTTTATGAAGAGTGGGAAAATCGTTTATCTGTGAAGGAGTGACGGGAAAATGGATTTCGAAAAATTAACGGACCGGGCACATGAAGCCATCGTATCGGCACAAGCCATTGCCAAACAGCGTCGACACAGTGAGATTACAGAGTGGCACTTGTTGCTGGCTTTGCTTTCACAAGAAGAAGGCATTGCACGGATTGTTTTTGAGAAACTCGATCAACGGATCGACCAGTTGGAGACGGGCGTCAATGAAGCACTCGGACGGTTACCGGCGCTCGGTCAATCTTCGACGCCGCGAATCAGCAACTCCTTATTGCAGGTGTTGACGGAAGCAGAAACCGAAGCCCGTTTGATGCAAGACGATTACGTTTCTGTCGAGCACTTATTGTTAGGTCTTGTGAAACAATCCAGTCCGGCGACACAATATTTGCGGAACGAGGGAGTAACTGAACAGGTCTTACGGGAAGCAATCATCGAAATGCGGGGCAACCGCAAAGTAACGACTAAAAATCCGGAAGCGACTTTCGACGTCTTGAAGAAATATGGCCGCGATCTTGTCGCAGACTTCCGGTCCGGGAAAACCGATCCGGTCATCGGACGAGATGACGAGATCCGTCGTGTCATCCGGATTCTCAGCCGGAAAACGAAAAATAATCCGGTCTTGATCGGGGAACCGGGTGTCGGGAAAACCGCAATCGTCGAAGGTCTGGCGCAACGGATTGTCCGGGGAGATGTCCCGGAAAGTCTGAAAAACAAACAGTTGTTCAGTCTCGATATGAGTACGCTTGTCGCGGGTGCAAAATACCGCGGAGAGTTTGAGGAACGTCTTCAGGCGGTCTTAAATGAAGTTAAGGAAGCAGAAGGACAGATTCTGTTGTTCATCGACGAATTGCACACGATTGTCGGTGCCGGGAAGACCGAAGGCGCGATGGATGCCGGAAACATGCTGAAACCGATGCTTGCCCGCGGAGAGCTGCACTGTATCGGTGCGACGACTTTAGATGAATACCGGAAGTACATCGAAAAAGATCCTGCACTTGAACGCCGCTTCCAACAAGTGCTGGTCGCGGAACCAGATGTCGAAGATACGATTTCGATTTTACGTGGTCTGAAAGAACGGTTTGAAATCCATCATGGTGTCCGGATTCATGATAATGCCCTGGTTGCGGCAGCCATCCTGTCAGACCGGTACATCACGGACCGTTTCATGCCCGATAAAGCCATTGATTTAGTCGATGAAGCGTGTGCGATGATTCGGACCGATATGGAATCGATGCCGGCGGAACTGGATTCACTCGTCCGCCGTGTCATGCAACTTGAAATCGAAGAAGCCGCACTGAAAAAAGAAACCGATGAAGCATCCCGGAAACGACTCGAGACCCTGCAACAGGAACTCAGTTCTGTCCGGGAAGACGAAAGTGCGCTCCGGACACGATGGGAACGCGAGAAAGACAGTTCCCAAAATGTCCAGCAGTTGCGGGCAGATCTTGAAAAAGCAAAACTGGCTCTTCAGGAAGCTGAAGGACGGTATGATTTGAATACAGCCTCGGAAATCAAATACGGACAGATTCCGGCACTTGAAAATCAGTTGAAAGTGGCGGAAGAATCAGCGGAACACGTCGCGCATGAACTCGTCCGGGAAGCCGTGACGGACGAAGAGATTTCCGATATCGTGTCGAAGTGGACGGGAATTCCCGTCAGCCGTCTCGCACAAGGGGAACGCGAAAAGTTACTGTATTTAGAAGATACGTTGCATGAACGTGTTTTTGGTCAGGATGAAGCAGTCCGGCTGGTCTCGGATGCTGTCATCCGGGCGCGTGCAGGAATCAAAGATCCGAATCGTCCAATCGGTTCGTTCCTGTTCCTTGGACCGACAGGAGTCGGGAAAACGGAGCTTGCGAAAGCTCTTGCAGCCGCCATGTTTGACAGTGAAGAACACATCGTCCGGATTGATATGTCCGAGTATATGGAGAAACACAACGTTTCCCGCCTTGTCGGAGCACCTCCCGGTTATGTCGGTTATGAAGAAGGCGGTCAATTAACAGAAGCCGTCCGTCGGAGTCCGTATTCGGTGCTGTTGTTTGACGAAATCGAAAAAGCACACGGGGACGTCTTCAATATCTTACTTCAAGTACTGGACGACGGCCGTTTGACCGATGCGCAAGGACGGGTGGTCGATTTCAAGAACACGATTGTCATCATGACATCGAACATTGGATCGCATATTTTACTCGAAGCAGCAAAAGACGGTGATATTGATGCGGCCGAAGAAGAAGCGGTCCGCCAAGAACTGAAAAAGTATTTCCGGCCGGAATTCCTGAACCGGATTGATGACACGATTCTGTTCCATCCTCTCCACCGGGCGGAAATCGAACGGATCATCGACAAGGCCGTCAGCAAGATGGCAGAACGTCTGTCAGGTCGTGAAATTACGATTGATGTCACAGAAGCGGCGAAAACGTTAATTTTCAATGAAGCGTTTGAACCACAGTACGGTGCCCGTCCGATTAACCGGTATATCCAGCGGACGATTGAAACGAAACTGGCACGGGCTCTGATTAGTGGATCCATCCAGGATGGTTCGCATGTGGCAATCGATACAGACGGTACAGAACTCGTTATCCGCTAAACTATAGTTTAAAAGGTCGTCTCATCCTCTGACAGTCAGGGGAGAGACGACCTTTTGAATGAGAAGGAAAACTAAAAAAGAATAACGGCATACCTCGTGACGAAAAAGCATGATAAGCTAATGAAAACGACAGGAAGAGGGACTCCGATGAACGTAACGCAACAACAACTAGAAGAATTAATCGCTGAATGCCGCCCCTATACGGTGCTCGGGCAGGTGGCGAGTTATATACCAGAACTGGCAAAATCGGAACCGACCCAACTCGGAATCGCTGTTTGTAATGCAGACGGCAGTTTTGTATCCGCGGGAGACGCCGAAACGATGTTCACCTTACAAAGTGTTTCAAAAATCATCACGTTAGCCTTTGTCCTCGAGACATTTGGTGAAGATTACGTGTTCTCGAAGGTCGGTATGGAACCGACGGGAGACGCGTTCAACTCGATTGCGAAGCTTGAAGAGACGATTCCGACGAAACCCCTGAATCCGATGATCAACGCCGGAGCACTCGCTGTGACGAGCATGTTACCGGGGGAAGATGCAGCCGATAAGCTGAACCGGTTACGCCAATTCATTGCCGATCTGCTGGATATCGAACTCGATATGGTCAAATACGATGCAGAGGTCGCGAAGTCCGAATTCGAGACGACCGACTTAAACCGGGCTCTGCTGTACTTCATGCGGTATCATGGAGTCATCGAAGGGAACGTCGAAGAAATCATCGATGTCTATACAAAACAGTGTGCGATTTTGACCAATTGTAAAGGACTCGCGATGATGGGGAAAATTTTAAGTCAATCCGGAAAAACACCATCCGGGAATCAAGTCATCTCCCGCCGGAATGCACGGATCATCCGGGCGATCATGACGACATGCGGCATGTACGATGCGTCCGGTGAATTTTCAGTCCAGGTCGGGTTACCCGGAAAAAGCGGGGTATCGGGTGCGATCGTTGCCTGCGGTCGCAGTGACTTCGACATGGCGGACCTTGGAATCGGTATCTTCGGACCGGCACTTGACCTGAAAGGAAATTCGATTGCCGGAACGAAGATGCTGGAGTTGCTCGTCCAGCGTCATCCTTAATCAAACGACAGTTGATCGAGCAGTTTCGAAAGCTTTTTCTCAAGACGGGTGATTTCTTTTTGTTGTTGCGCAAGCTGGTCGTCAGGAACGCTGAAAAGACGCCAGCGTTCGAGGCGGTTATACGTATCATTGATGTCACCTAATTGGGTTTGAATCCGTTTTAACCGGTCGACGGACGATTTCGGGAAATCGGTATACGGACGTAAATACTCGACCGTATAGCGGTAGAACTTCGTTGCAAGCCGTAACTCATGCATCATCTGAATACGCTTCTTCCCTTCCTTATGCTGAACTTTTTCATAATGAAGTTTCTTTTTGTCGAATCGTTTTTCAGCTGTCTGAAGAAGATCTTTTTCATCAATCCGTTTTAATTGTTTCGTCAAGCGACCGGCTAAAAATCGACGGACGGAGCGGTCGAGTTCGTCGGAAATCAACAGATGCATCGTTTCGAGTAACGTGGCCCGTTTGCCTTGCAGTTGTAAGGCGAGGTGTTCTGCGAACAACTGCTCAATCGGAGAAGTGACACCTTGTTGACTGAGTTGAACATCAAGATCCCGGACTTGACCGAACGCAGCCATCAATCGTTTCCAGATGAGATAGATTGGTTCCTCCGTTTGATCGACTAACTTCGCGAAGGTGATTAATTTACGTAAACGGATCCGCGCCTGGTGAACGTCTTCCGGGTTTTTAAATGTTTGGGCTTCCTCGGCATAATGATTAAATGTCGACCAGGTTTCAAGTAATTCAAAAGTTAAATTTTCCGCATCACGATGATTCAAATGAATCCCTCCTTAAATAATTTACGTAGAACAAATAGCAAACTTGAATGCTTCAATAAAAATAGGGCGCAGGTTGCCCTGGAATGTGGTGGAACAATGTTAGAGACAACTACGCTATCGGGAAAGATTCAACAGTTCATGAAGATTTTCTTTCCGATTCTGGTCACACAGGTAGCGTTTTACTTAATTAGTTTTTTTGATACGGTCATGGCCGGACGATATGGATCGGCTGATTTAGCGGGCGTCGGCGTCGGAGCCAGTCTGTGGGCACCGGTTTACACCGGATTGACGGGGATTTTATTAGCCGTGGCGCCACTTGTGTCCCAAGCAATGGGGGCACGAAAAGAACGGGAAGTGAAGCGGATCGTGATTCAGGCATTGTATGTCTCCGTCGTCATCATCGTTTTGACGGTTCTGCTTGGACTTGTACTTGTGAATCCGATTTTGAACCAGATGGAATTATCGGATCAGGCACGTCATGTTGCCCGCATCTATCTCGTCATGTTAGGTTTTGGAATCATTCCGATGTTCGTCTTCTTTGTCCTGCGCACCTTAATCGATTCGTTAGGCAAATCGAACATCACAATGACGTTATTATTATTCTCTTTACCCATTAATGTGGCTTTCAATTATCTGTTTATCTTCGGAAAGTTCGGTTTTCCGGAACTGGGCGGGATTGGAGCAGGAGTGGCGACAGCCATCACATACTGGATTTTATGTATCGCGGTTATTGGTGTTGTCTTGAAAGGTGAACTGTTTCAACGACTCGGGATTCTCCGTCGTTTTTATAAACCGGATGTAACACGAATCAAAGAATTGGTTTTGCTCGGTGCACCGATTGGATTAGCAATCTTTTCGGAAGTCAGTATCTTTTCAGCCGTGACTTTGCTGCTTGGCGCCTACGGCGATGTCGTCATTGGAGCCTATCAGGCAGCCATCAACTTTGCTTCGTTCGTTTATATGATTCCACTCTCGGCCGCATCAGCCCTGACGATTACGGTCGGGTTCGAGATGGGAGCCAAGCGGGTCAAGGACGCCGTCCAGTACGTGTGGATCGGCTTGTTGCTGTGTCTGGTCGTTTCCTTGTTTTCAGGTGGACTGCTGTACGTTCAAAATGAACGGATTGCGGCACTTTACAGCAACGATCCGGCAGTCATCAAAATGGCGGCTCATTTCATGATTTTAGCGATTTTCTTTCAATTATCCGATGCAGTCGCGGCACCCACTCAAGGGGCACTTCGCGGATTCAAAGATGTCAACGTCACGTTTATTTTGACGATTACCGCGTACTGGGTCATCGGACTACCACTCGGATTTTATTTTGAGCGGTTTACGGAACTTGGACCGGATGGGTATTGGTGGGGATTGATCATCGGACTTGCCGTCGGAGCCAGTCTTCTCTTGCTCCGCCTGATGCATCTTGTCAGAAAATCAAAGGAGGTCGTGAAATGAGATTCAATAAACAACGTGTGTTGACAGTGGCGAAAATCATTTTGCCGATTATCTTGATTGCATTCATTTTTTATCAGGGTCAAAACGAATTAAGAAGTCTGTCGTTAAAGGAATCGATTCGGGCGATTCAGCAAATTCCGTCCTGGAAGTTTATTTTATTGATTGTATCGGGGCTTGCAGCGGTCGCGACGATGTTCTTTTATGATTTCTTCTTATTGCGTTCGCTTCAAGTGAAGGTTCCGATCGGATTGATTTTCCGGGCATCCTGGATTGCCAACTCGTTTAACGGCATCATCGGTTTCGGCGGACTTGCCGGAATGGGCGTCAGAACCGCCCTTTATCGACCGTTCGTCGAAGGAACCCGGTTATTGAAAGCCATCGGTTGGATGGCACCGACACTGATCAGCGGATTATCGATTTTATCGGCATTATCCTTATTAAATGTCTTTCCGGCGTTTGAAGTGTTGGATTTAAAGAAATGGTTATGGCCGGTCATCATCGGTGTTGCCTTCTTCTTCCCGGTCTATCTGTTGTTTACTTTCCGACGGGGGAGCAGCAGTATCCGTCCGTCGTCGATCGCCCTCTATTCGCTTGTATCGCTTGCGGAATGGTTCAGTGCGGGAGTCGTCGTCTATTTTATTTTGGCGGCCCTCGGGACGGATGTCAGTTTTTCTAAAGTCATCGGCGTCTTCATCATCGCCGCGACAGCCGGTCTGATTTCGATGGTACCGGGTGGATTCGGTTCGTTCGACTTGGTCTTTTTGATCGGTATGCAGCGTGCCGGCGTCGAAGAAGGGATTGTCCTTACCGGATTGTTGATTTATCGTCTTGTGTATTATTTGATTCCATTCGTGATCGGAGTCATTTTCTCGGCACGTGAGTTCAGCGGTCCGGTCGTCAAAATGATTGAGGATAAACCGATTGTCGGCCCGTCGGTTGAAGTCGGCGGCGTCATCTGGCGGCTTCAGTTACGTTTTTTAAGTAAAGTCCGACATTTTACATTGGCCTTGATTACGTTACTCGCTGGCATCGCGATTTGGGGTCTGGCGATTTTGCCGCCAAACTCGACACAGTATGAATATTTGGAAGCCCGTCTGCCGCATGAGTTGTTGTTGCTTGCGAACAGTTTCTTTTTGATGGCCGGCTTGTTGTATGTCCTGCTTGCCCCGTCTCTGTACCGACGGACGAAGCGTTCACTGTATATGATTTATGGTGTTTCGGCTTTTGCTTTGATCGGGATGGCACTGCGCGGATTTAACTTGATTTCCTTGTCTGTCGTGTTGATCGTACTGGTTTTAGTGACGATGTCACGAAGTGCCTTTCATCGTGAACGGACGCTGATCACGACGACTCGACTGATCCGGGCCGCTTTTGCCGGTTTTTTATACCTCGGTGGATTCATCTTTTTCGGATACGCCTTTTACACACTCGGTTCGGCTGACGGGACAAAGGTTTATCCTGCCCATGAGATCTTCATGTTTGCCGCGAGTGCAGCGATTTTTGCACTTGTCTACACACTCGTCTTCATTCGTTTGTTCAATACCTTTAATCAGCCGGTCTTGGGTGAAAAGTTAGATATGCAAAAAGTTAAGGATGTCTTGACGGAAGAAGGGGGAAATTATTTAAGTCACCTGGCTTTTCTCGGCGATAAACGCTTTTTCTTCTCCGAATCCGGACGTTCATTTATTCAGTTCAGTCAGACCGGAAACCGGATTATGATGCTTGGTGATCCGAGCGGAAATCCGGAAGAGCATTCCCAGTTGATTGCCTGTTTCTTACGGCGTGTCGAGGATTTAGGTTATATCCCGAACATCTATCAGATTCAGGCACAGAACATGTCGTTGTATCATGATTTCGGCTTTAATTTCTTTAAGCTTGGTGAAGAGGCGATCGTCGACATGACGACCTTTACCGTTTCCGGGAAAAAACGGGCCGGCTTACGTTCCATTAAAAATCGTTTTGAACGGGAAGGGATGACGTTTGAAGTCGTATCGCCTCCGTTTAGTGAAGCGTTATTGGATCAATTACGTGACGTCTCGGATGAGTGGTTGGGAGGGAAATCCGAAAAAGGATTTTCATTAGGTTATTTCAACGAGTCTTATTTGAATCAAGCGCCGATCGGCATCATGCGTGATGCCAATCAGCAGATGCTCGGCTTCATGACGTTCATGCCGGCTTATCAGGAAGGTGTTCTCTCGATTGATTTGATGCGTTTTCGTCCGGATGGTCCGAACGGAATCATGGATGCCATGTTCATCCGTTTGTTTGACTATGCAACTGAGCAAGGCTACCACACCTTTAATATGGGAATGGCTCCGCTCTCGTCCGTTGGTGAGGACGAAACCTCATTTTGGCAGGAACGCGTGGCAGCGGATGTGTTCAATAACATCCGGTATATGTACAGCTTTACAGGACTGAGACGATACAAGGAAAAATACGATCCGAAATGGGAAGGACGTTACCTCGCCTACCGTAAACGCCAATCACTGACGATTGCGATCTTAAAAGCGACACGTCTGATTTCGAAGAAAAAAGACCGGATTTTATTGCCGTGACTAAAGAAGATTCCGGATCAGACGCCGGAATCTTCTTTTTCACAATCGGTTAAATGTATAAAGGTCTATACAACTAGAATGAACAGCAGTATACTAAAAGGGAAGAGAGATTATTTGCCGGAATTCAAACGAGAAAGGAAGTCACAAGATGCCAACTATGATTCATGCCGAAATTTATACGGGACAGACCGTTATTCACGATGGATTCATCCGCTTTGAGGAGACGATTCAGGAAATCGGGCAGATGTCCGCGTACACAGAGCGTGACGAAACAGTTATTGATCTTGCGGGGAAACGATTGATTCCAGGAATGATTGATGTCCATATCCATGGCGGATACGACGTCGATACGATGGACGCAAGTGCGGAAGCGCTGTACCGATTGAGTGAAGCCATGCTTGCGGAAGGTGTCACGTCCTTTTTTGCGACGACGATCACCCAAGACTGGCATCAGATTACGCGGGCCCTGGAAGTCGCGCGCGATGTCATCGACTCTCGGGAGACGACGATTGAAGGGATTCACCTAGAAGGACCGTTCATCAATCCGGATTATGCCGGAGCACAACCGCTTGAATACATCGTCGAACCCGATGCAGATCAGTTTTTAAAATGGCAACAGGCATCCGGAAATCAGATCAAACTCGTCACGTACGCTCCGGAACAGCCCGGTGCCCGTGATTTTGAAGCGGCGGTTCGAAAGACGGGGGCGATTCCATCTGCCGGACACACCGATGCGACATTTGACCAAAATCATTTAGGTAATGTCACCCACGGGACACATCTCTACAATCAAATGCGTCCCTTGCATCACCGGGAACCAGGGACGGTCGGATATTGTCTTCTCGAACGATCAGTCTTTGCGGAAATCATTCCGGACGGGATTCACAGTTCAAAAGAGATGGTCGAATTCGCTTACCGGATGAAAGGACCAGACCGTTTGACGGTCATCACCGATGCGATGCGGGCAAAAGGATTGTCGGATGGAGAATATGAACTCGGCGGACAAACCGTACACGTCAAGGACGGAGCTGCCCGTCTTGCGAGCGGGAACTTAGCCGGCAGTGTCCTGACGATGGATCAGGCGCTACGCAATATCATCCGCTTTACTGGCTGTTCACTCGAACAAGCCGTCCAGATGACGTCGATTAATCAGGCAGAGGAATTCGGCTTAACACATAAAGGACGACTCGAGCAGGGCAAGGATGCCGATTTTGTCGTATTGACAGCAGACTTGGAAGTGGAACAAACCGTTCACCGCGGGAAAGTGCACCGATTTACAAACGGAAAGGGGTAACAACTGATGAAATGGATGATTGTAGAAAAAGCAGAAGAATTGGCAAATGTTTCGTATCAACTGCTCAAACAGGAGATTGTAAGACACCCGGAAGGATTAACGATCGGACTTGCGACCGGCAGTTCTCCGCTCGGTGTGTATGAAGAATGGCGCAAAGATCGAGTGGATTGCCGGCATGTGACGACCGTTAATTTGGATGAATACGTCGGACTCAGTCCGGATCATCCACACAGTTACCATACCTTCATGCAGGAGCACTTGTTTGATGCGGTCGACTTTAAAGAATCGTATGTGCCGATCGGAAGCACGGCGGATCCACGGGAAGAGAGTGACCGCTATGAAGCGCTTGTCCGGCAATTAGGGATTGATATTCAACTGCTCGGTATCGGTTCGAACGGTCATATCGCGTTTAATGAACCCGGTACTCCGTTTGATGCCAAAACCCACGTGACTAAGCTGACCGAGTCGACCCGACAGGCCAATCAGCGCTTTTTCGACCGGTTGGAGGATGTGCCGACCGAAGCGATCACGATGGGAATCGGAACGATCATGGAAGCGAAGAAGATTTTATTGGTTGCTTCAAGCGAGCGGAAAGCGGAGGCGATCCGCGACATGATGGAAGGTCCGGCGACGACGGATTGTCCGGCAACGATTTTACAGCGGCACGCCGATGTCATGGTCGTTCTGGACGAAGAAGCGGCAAGCTTGTTATCGGACGAAGCGAAACGTACAGGGCGAGCTGCCTATACGAACTTCATGAAATGAATCGATGACTCGTCTCTGATGAGACCGGACTGCTTCAGACCGGTCTTCTCAACAGACGGGTTTTTTGTTTTGTATGCGTCAAGTCGTGCGAGTGTAAAAACAGTGAAATCACATGATCTTAATCGAATCGTAAATTGACATTTTAATAAAAGTCGGGATAATGGAGAATAGTGAACTTTACAGAAAATTTACATGAAAATGAGGGCGTACAGATGCAGACGAGATCAGCAAGAAAGAGGCAACCAAGTGCTGGCAAGATGTTCATCAAAGTGATTGCTGCCTTGTTATTACTTTTGACCGTCATCGGTTCCGGTTATGCGGGAGCGGTTTTCATTAAAACACAGGAAACGCTGGCAAGAACACAAATCAACATTCCGGGTTCAAAAGTCAGTTCGAAATATGATGATGTGCCGTCCGAATCTTTCTTGATTTTAGGAACGGATGAAACGAAAGCCAGTAAAGACCGGCATGAGCCGGCACGATCGGATGTCATGATTGTCGGTGTCCTGAATAAGAAGACCGAACAATTGGTACTGACAAGTATTCCACGGGACTCACTCGTCAATATCGATTATTCCAAATATGATGTGCCGTACGGGAAAACAGGTGTCGAGCAGGATAAAATCACTCATGCTCATTATTTCGGTTCAATGGACAAATCGAGTTCATACAACGGAATCAAACTGGCACGTGAGACAACCGAAAATCTGCTCGGTATTGAAATCAACCATGTCGTAAAAGTTAACTTCCAAGGATTCGTTCAGTTGATTGATGCACTGGACGGAGTCGATATCGATGTCCGTTATGCCTTCAAGGAACAGGATTCGGCGCGTAAAGCAGGGACGATTACCGTTCCGAAGGGAATGCAGCATTTGAGCGGGGAACAGGCACTCGCTTACGTTCGAAACCGTCATGATGACCCACTCGGGGATATCGGCCGGGGACAAAAGCAGATGCAGGTCATCCAAGCTGTTGCAAAAGAAGCGGCAAGCTTCCGTTCGCTCGGGGCGTACCGTGACATCTTGGACGCTGTCGGCGACAACGTCGAGACGAACTTAGGTCCGAACGATTATCTCCGGTTAGCTGACTTTACGACAGCTTTACGGAATACGACAGAATACCAGCTCGCAGGTGAAGGATACATTGGAATCAGCGGGAAATGGGAGTACCATCTGGATCCGAATCAACTTGACCGGGTGAAAGCCAACCTGGCCAAGGCGATGCAAGGACAAGAAGTGTCACTGATGAAAGAAGAGACAGGGACACCGGGAGCCACGGACCCGACAACAACAGATGATTCGACGACAGTCGAGCAACCCGTTCAGTAACGCTAACGGGTGATGTTAAAAAGCACACGTTTCAGATACTTTCTTGAAAAGTATCCTGAAACATGTGCTTTTTTTCGGAAAGGAAGATGAGTTCTCCTCTGTATTCAAATCAGAATCAGCGTTGCCGTTCCATTTCGACCGTGAACGTATACCGGTCGCCGCGATACGCGGAAATGACATACTCAAACGGTTGATCGGTGGCAAGGAAAGTCAGTTGTTCGACGGACAAAACAGGTGAACTGACCGACAGACCGAGGTGTTGTGCTTCTTCTTTTGTCGCGAGACGTGATTCGAAAGTCTGACTGGCGCGACCCAGGTTGAGTCCACTGGCTTCAGCAAAGGCATAAAGGGACGTAATGGCGACATCCTGGTTCAAACCCGGCAACAGCTGTTCTGGGATATAAACAGTTTCGAGCGCAAGCGGTTGTTCGTTTGCGATGCGTAACCGTTTTAATTCATAAATTTTGGCACCTTCACGAATCCCGAGTTTATTCGCAATCGTCATTTCAGCAGCAATCGTTTGATAAGACAGCAGCTCACTCGCCGGTTCCAAACCAAGATGTTCCATCTCTTCAGAAAAACTGGTTAATCCGGACAGTTGCATGACGATTTTTTTATTGGCGACGAATGTGCCGCGTCCTTTTTGACGAATGAGATAACCAGCGTTAACAAGATTCGAGATGGCTTGACGGACAGTCATCCGGCTGATTTGATGGGCTTCGGCAAACTCGCGTTCCGAGGGGATTAAATCGCCGGGTTGTAACAGACCCTCCTCGATTTGTTGCTTCAAGGCAGCCTCGATTTGGTAGTAGATTGGAAGTGGTGAATTTTTATTGATATGCTGAATCACGGCATTTCGTCCCTTCGCGGTCGATAGTCTTTCATCTAGTGTACTAGGAAATGGAGATGTCGACAAACGATTGTAAGTGATTTGTGTCATAATAGAAGCAAATTCAGTGCTGAAAAGGTGGAATGAAGATGCGTTCAGAGCAAATTTATCCGGACGTCCGGACTTTCGAATCAATCGTGACAGGTACGAAGGAAGAACAAGGCTACTGGGTAAGATTAGAACAAAGTTACTTTTATCCGGAGAGCGGGGGGCAGCCTGCCGATCGGGGAACACTCAACGGGGTTTCCGTCCTCGATGTCCAGCTTCAAGAAGGGGATGTCTGGCACCTGCTCGACAGTCCGCTTCTTGAAAACGAAGTGCAAGGTGAGGTCGATGATGTCATTCGAACGGATCATGCGGCGCAACATACAGCACAACACGTTATTTCTGCCATTCTTCAAGACGAATTTCAAATCAAGACAGTCAGTTTCCGAACCGGCACAGAAGAATCGACGCTTGATCTCGATCTCGGTGACTGGGATGAGACGCTTCAAAGTCGTTTGGAGGAACGTTTACGGACGGTGATTCAAGCGAACCTCTTGATTACGGCAACGGAATATACAGAAGAAGAAGCATTGCAGTTACCGTTACGAAAAACACCACAAGTCACAGAAAAAATCCGGGTCGTTCAAATCGGTGAACTGGATTACAGTGCCTGTGGAGGAACGCATCTCGCCTCGACGTCGGAACTGGAACTGATTTTATTCACGGGACTTGAAAAGGTTCGCGGGAATATTCGTTTAGCGTACGTTGCAAAAGACCGAGCGTTTCGATTACTGACGACCGAACGGCGTGTCCTGACAGAAACTGCACGTGCAGTATCAGCTAAAAAAAATCAGGTCCATCTTGTTGTGGAAGACCTGAAACAGGAGCAAGTCCGTCTGAACCGTCAAATCGGACAGGCAGAAGATCTGCATGTCAAAACGGTCTTAAAACAGTTGCTCGCAACGGATGAACCGGTTCTCACCGTACGGCATGATCAAGAGGATGTCCGTTTTTCAGAAAAACTGTTGAAAGCCCTGGCTGAAACAGGACGGACAGGATTCGTCTGGAACGAAAACGCCAAAAAATTATTCATGTGCAGCGCTGGATCCATTCATCTCGGAAAATTTGCCAAAACCCATTTAAAGCAGTTTAATGGACGGGGCGGCGGAAGTGAAAACAATGCCCAAGCAGTATTCCAAACGTATGAAGAGGCACAAGCTTATGCAGAAGCATTAAAGGAGGAATTACATACATGACAGTGATTCAAGTAAAAACAACCGAACAAAAACAAGCGGTCCGAATGATCCGGGAACGGGTTTTCGTCGAGGAACAAGGCGTTCCGAGCCATTTGGAATATGATACGCATGATGAAACAGCGATTCACTTGCTTGTCCTCGATGAGATGAATCGTCCGGTTGCGACGGGGCGGACCCGTCCGTACGATGAGCAACGGATGAAGGTCGAACGCGTCGCGACCCTTGCGGCGACAAGAGGAAAAGGATACGGCGGCGAGCTGATGCAGGCGATGGAGCGGATTGCCCGCCGGGAAGGCCGGACGATTTTAACGCTCGGTGCCCAAGTAAAGGCCATTCCGTTTTATCAAGGGCTTGGTTATGCGATTGTTTCCGATGAATTTGACGATGCGGGCATTCCGCACCGGACGATGGAGAAAAAAATTTAATGCTGATTTTTTTGAGAAATCCTGAAAAAAGGGTTTCTTTTTTTGAAAGTCTATGTATATATATAATTCATAGTGAATTTTTATACAGACAGATACAGTCGAATTCAAGGAGGAAATAAGAATGACAAAACAAAAATTGATTTTAGCGTATTCGGGTGGACTGGATACTTCAGTCGCCATCAAATGGTTAAGCAAGGACTATGACGTCGTCGCATTGTGCATGGATGTCGGCGAAGGAAAAGATTTGTCGGTCATCAAAGAAAAAGCGTTACTCGTCGGTGCGATCGAATCGATTGTTCTTGATGTCAAAGATGAATTCGCAAATGACTTTGTTTTGCCGGCCCTCCAATATGGTGCGCATTACGAAGGTGCGTATCCATTGATTTCCGCTTTATCTCGCCCGTTGATTGCTGAAAAACTGGTTGAAGTGGCACATGCCCAAGGTGCCACAGCAGTCGCCCACGGATGTACCGGAAAAGGAAACGACCAAGTCCGGTTCGAAGTTTCGGTTGCTGCTCTTGATCCGTCGCTCGAAGTCATCGCACCGGTTCGCGAATGGAAATGGTCACGTGAAGAAGAAATCGCTTATGCAAAAGAAAACAACGTTCCGATTCCGATTAATCTCAACAGCCCGTATTCAATCGACATGAACTTATGGGGACGCAGTAACGAATGTGGTGTCCTTGAAAATCCATGGACAGAGCCGCCGCAAGATGCATACGCTTTGACGGTCGCACCGGAAGACGCACCGGATCAAGCGGAAGAAGTCATCATCGGTTTTGAAGCAGGTGTTCCGGTTTCGATCAACGGGACAGCGTATCCGCTGGCGAAGCTGATTACAGAACTGAATATCATTGCCGGTGCACACGGTGTTGGACGGATTGACCATGTCGAAAACCGTTTGGTCGGCATCAAGTCACGTGAAGTGTATGAGTGCCCGGGTGCGACAGTCTTACTCAAAGCCCACGCAGCACTTGAAACGATCACATTGACGAAAGACGTTGCCCACTTTAAACCGATTCTCAGCAAACAATATGCAGAAACGATTTACAACGGATTGTTCCATGCCCCGCTGACAAAAGGCCTCAAAGCGTTCTTGACGGCAACGCAACAGGACGTGACCGGTGAAGTCCGTGTCAAACTGTATAAAGGGAACGCAACCGTCACAGGACGTCAGTCAGCAGTTTCGCTCTACGATGAGAAACTCGCGACGTATACAAAAGAAGATGCCTTTGATCACGAAGCAGCGAAAGGATTCATCAAATTACACGGTCTTGCGATTTCGACACATGCCAGTGTCCATCGTCAGGAAGGCGTGAAAAAATGACGAAACTATGGGGCGGACGTTTTACGGAAAGTGCTTCCGCTCAAGCGGAGGCCTTCGGAGCATCGATTTCGTTTGATCAGAAATTAGCAGCCGTTGATTTACAGGGGAGTCTTGCGCACGCGCAGATGTTATATGAACAGGGAATTCTTGAAAAGACCGAGTGGGAACAAATCGAAGCCGGTCTTAAACAGTTGCAAACGACACTCGAGCAACACGTCTATACGACAGTGGATGAAGACATCCACATGAATCTCGAGCGGTTACTGACGGAACAGATTGGTCCGGTCGCCGGTAAACTGCATACAGCCCGCAGTCGAAATGACCAGGTCGCGACTGATCTCCACCTTTGGATGGAACAGCATGTTTTAGAACTCCTGTCGAGTCTTCGCAACCTGCAATCCGTCATTACGGAACAGGCGGAGCAACATGTGGAGACGGTCATGCCGGGTTATACCCATCTGCAACGGGCGCAACCGATCTCACTCGCGCATCATCTGCTCGCTTATTTTTGGATGTTTGAACGGGATGCCGATCGATTGACCGATAACCTGAAACGGATTCGGATGTCGCCGCTCGGTGCCGGGGCACTGGCGGGAACGACTTTCCCGATTGACCGCTTCAAGTCAGCCGAGTTACTTGGGTTTGAACAGGTCTATCCGAACAGTTTGGACGCGGTCTCAGACCGGGACTTCGTGATTGAATACCTTGGCATCGCGTCGACGGTCATGATGCATCTGTCACGCTTTTGCGAAGAAATCATCATCTGGGCGTCGCAAGAATTTTCGTTCATTGAGCTGTCCGATGCGTTTTCGACGGGATCAAGCATGATGCCGCAGAAAAAAAATCCAGATTTCGCGGAACTGATCCGCGGCAAAACAGGTCGTGTCTACGGAAATCTGATGGGTTTCCTGACGACGATGAAAGCATTACCACTCGCATACAATAAAGATATGCAGGAAGATAAGGAAGGTGTCTTTGACACCGCTGATACCGTGTTACAATCCGTTCAAATTTTTACAGGCATGATCGAATCGGCTACGTTTAAGACAGAAGCGCTCAAGAAGGCGACGATGCAAGACTTCTCGAATGCAACGGAACTGGCGGATTATCTGGTCACAAAAGGGATTCCGTTCCGGGAAGCACATGAAATCGTCGGGAAAGCCGTCTTACATTGTGTCCAAAGCGGCTGTTTCTTAAAAGATTTGACGCTGTCCACGTATCAGACGTTCCATCCGGTCATTGCAGAAGATGTCTATCCGTTGTTAGATCCGGTTCAGGCGGTCGCACGACGGGGAAGTTACGGCGGGACCGGTTTTACGGCCGTCCGGGATCAACTCGCATTAGCGAAGAAGCAACTTGAAAAATTATAAAATTCAAAAAAAGTTTGGCAAATCACTGGATTTAACAAAAAATGTTTGCTATAACTGTAACTAACAACCGACAGATAGAGGCGCGGATGACATCAGTAGCAACACTTATTCAAGGCAAGCATGCCAAGTGATGTGAAAGGGGAAATCCGCCGAAGTGAACAAGAAAATGCTTTTTCTTGATTGCTGGTACAACGGTTAAGATCCGTTGTACTGCCGAAACCCACGTTTCGGAGCGCTATCTTACGTAAAAGAACGTATGACGCTGTCATCGTTTGTCCGATCGTGATAACGACGGGCCGTAGGAACGCTCCTACCGGCCCGTCGTTTTTTTCTGTTTCGGGACAAAAGGAGATAGGATTGTGACAACTGTACTTAAATTTGGTGGTAGTTCGGTTGCGACTGTCGAACAGATTCAGTCAATTGCGAATTATTTGAAGAATCGGACGGAACAAGGGGAAAAATTAGTCGTCGTCGTGTCGGCAATGGGGAAAATGACCGATTCATTGATTGCTCAGGCGCAGGCGATAACGGACCGTCCGGAACGACGCGAACTGGACCGGCTGCTTGCAATCGGTGAAGAACAGACGATTTCATTACTCAGCATCGCCCTGAACTCACTCGGGATAAAAGCCTTGTCGCAGACAGGGGCCCAGGCAGGCATCAGCACGATGGGACTGCACACGAAAAGTAAAATCAAACAGATTGACGGCGAATTGCTCCGGAAAAAACTGGAGACATACGACGTCATCATCGTCGCCGGTTTCCAGGGCGTCAATGAGCTCGGGGATGTCACGACACTCGGTCGCGGCGGATCGGATACGACAGCCGTCGCATTGGCCGCGGTTCTTGATAAACGATGTGAAATTTACACGGACGTCGACGGTGTTTACACAGCTGATCCACGGATTCATGCAACGGCACAACCGATTCCACACATTTCATACGATGAGATGATGGAAATGAGTGCACTCGGTTCAAAAGTCATGGAGATGCGCAGTGTCGAACTCGGTAAAAAATACGGCGTCCACATCTTCGTCGGAAAAACATTAGAATCGGAAAGAGGGACTTGGATCATGGAGGCAACGGAAACGATGGAACAAAAAGCGGTCACGAGCGTCAGTGTAACGAAAAACGTGTTGACGGTGTCAATCAAGCATGTACCGCAGACGAACTCGGCGGTCGCGGATATCTTTGAACTGTTATCAGGACGTCACGTCAACATCGATATGATCAGTCAGACGACGTTTGACAGTGACATCTTCCTTTCCTTCTCTTGTCCGCTGGATGAAGAAGAGTTTTTGGAAGAAGCACTGCAGGATATCATCAATCGTTTCCCGACGGTCAAAGTCGACCGTCATAACCAGCATGCCAAGTTATCCGTCGTCGGAATCGGGATGCGGGACGCAACCGGGGTCGCTTCGAAATTGTTTGCGACGTTCCGGGCGGAAAACATCACGTTTTATCAAGTC
The DNA here is from genome assembly GCF_000019905.1 of Exiguobacterium artemiae 255-15. GTDB lineage: Bacteria > Bacillota > Bacilli > Exiguobacteriales > Exiguobacteriaceae > Exiguobacterium_A > Exiguobacterium_A artemiae. The sequence continues at coordinate 520,209 of NC_010556.1, forward strand.
ACGACATCAGAAATCAGCATCTCATATACGATTGCCCAGGCCGATATCGAACGGACTGTCGCAGCAATCGCAAAAGCATTCGATCTGTAAGGAGGAAATCATATGTATCATGTCGCAGTCATTGGCGCAACCGGCGCCGTTGGTCAAAAAATGTTACAAGTCCTGGCGGAACACGATTTTCCGGTCCGTCAGATTTCAGCTTATGCTTCAGCCCGTTCAGCCGGGAAAATCGTTCAGTTCAAAGGACAGGACGTCACGATTCAAGCGTTATCGGAAAACATCACGAAAGACGGGATTGGTGTCGCACTGTTCGCAGCTGGCGGTACCATCAGTGAACAGTATGCCCCGTTGCTTGCTGCAGCAGGAACACTCGTCGTTGATAATTCCAGTGCGTTCCGGATGCAGGCAGATATTCCGCTTGTCGTACCGGAAGTAAATTCGCAGGCAATCGGACCGAACGATCGTTTGATCGCCAATCCGAACTGTTCAACGATTCAATCGGTCGTCGCCTTGGCACCGCTTCAACCATTTGGTTTGAAGCGCGTCAACTATACGACGTATCAGGCCGTATCCGGTTCCGGTCAAAAGGGAATCGAGGATTTAGCCCGCGGCAGTCGCGGCGAAGAACCGGTCAACTATCCACACCCGATTCATGATAATATTTTGCCGCATATCGATGTGTTCTTACCGGACGGTTATACAAAGGAAGAACAGAAAATGATTGACGAAACTCGGAAAATCTTTCGTTTGCCGGAGTTGCCCGTCAGCGCGACGTGTGTCCGTGTCCCGGTCACGAATTCACATTCCGTTGCCATCAATGTCACGTTTGAGCAGGAAACAAGTGTTGAAGCGATTCGTGCTGCTCTGGCCGAAGCACCTGGCGTCGTTTTAGTCGATGATGTCAGTCATAATCAATATCCGATGCCGCTTGATGCAAGCGGAACAGACGACGTCTATGTCGGACGAATTCGTCAGGATCAAAGTCTCGCCAATACGTTCCACATCTGGTGTGTCGCCGATAATATCCGTAAAGGGGCCGCTTCGAACGCTGTCCAGGTAGCACGGCAAGCACTTGAAAGTTCAATCCATTCGTAAGAAACGAGGAGGAATCCGATATGTTTAAAGGAGCAGGAACAGCACTGGCTACACCATTTACATCAACCGGTGAGCTGGATTTAGCGGTATTTGAACAACTGATCGAACAACAACTCGCAGCGAACATTCAAGCGTTAGTCGTCGGGGGAACGACCGGAGAAGGGTCAACGTTGACGAATGAAGAGTTTGAAACGTTACTTGAAACGGCAATCCGTGTGACAGCCGGACGTGTACCGGTCATTGCCGGGACCGGAACGAACAATACGGCTCAAACGATTGAAAAAACACAGACGGCAGCCCGACTTGGTGCTGATGCTGCCATGCTGGTCACACCTTACTACAATAAGACATCACAAGCAGGACTCGTCGCCCACTTCACGGCGGTTGCGGATGCAGTCGATTTGCCAATCATGCTCTACAATGTTCCGTCACGGACAGGGGTCGCGATTTCCGTCGAAACAGCCGTCACACTTGCCAAACATCCGAACATCCAAGCGTTTAAAGAAGCAAGTGGAGACGTCAGTTTCATGGGGGAATTGATGACGGCCTTACCAGATGGCTTTGCAGTCTTCTGCGGTAACGATGATCAAATTCTTCCTTATATGGCATGGGGGGCACAAGGCGTGATTTCCGTCTTGTCGAATCCATACCCGGCAGAAACGCAAGCTTTGGCAGAAGCGTTACTTGCGAATGACTATACGACGGCACGCCGGATTCAAAGTGATTTGATGCCTGTTATCTCAGCATTGTTTAGCGATGTCAATCCGATTCCCGTCAAAGCAGCACTCGAAGAAATCGGCCTTGCTGTCGGGGCACCTCGTCTGCCGCTTGTTCGCCAGTCGGAAGCCGGTCATGCCCATCTGCTTGAGACGATGCGGAGTTACAAAGGAGTGGTTGGATGAGACTCGCCATTCACGGATACGGAGCGACCGGACATTACGTGCATGAACTGGCACCGGATGCCGTCGTCGCCGTCATCGACAAAACGAAAACAGCGGAACAGGTGCCCTCATACGGCACGCTCGCCGAAATGACGGAGTCGGTCGATGCGATCATTGATTTTTCACATCCGAGTCTCTTACCGGATTTGCTTGCTTACGGGATCAAAACGAAAACCCCGCTCGTCATTGCGACGACCGGTTTCTCGGAAGCAGAACTGCAGACGATTCGCGATGCTTCGACACAAATTCCGATTTTCCAATCGTATAACATGTCGTTTGGGATCGCGATGATGCAACAGCTGTTAAAAACACTCGTTCCGCTCGCCGGAGCATTCGACATCGAACTGCTTGAGAAACACCACAATCAAAAAGTCGATGCACCGAGCGGGACGGCGGAGCTGTTGCTCCGGACCATCCAGGATTTACGAGATGTCCAACCGGTCTACGAACGGGAGTCGACGCGTGAGAAGCGGGAGCCAAACGAGATCGGGATGCACTCGATGCGTGGGGGAACGATTTTCGGCGAACATGAAGTATTGTTTGCGGGCGTCGATGAATTGATTGAAATCAAACACACGGCGTTATCAAAAAAAGTATTCGCTTCAGGTGCGATCAAGGCAGCGGAAGCGCTCATTCAAAAATCAGCGGGACTCTATACACTGGAGACGCTTTACACACAGGAGGATTCACATGTTATTAACTGATGCTTATGAAATTGCAAAATTCATTAAAGATGCTAAAAAACAAACACCGGTTAAACTATACGTCAATGGTGACTTGGCAGGACTGACGATTGAAGGAGCGACGGCATTCGGAACGGATCAATCAAAAATTTTCTTCGCGGATGCAGGACTTGCTTCAACTTTCTTAGAAGAATATGCAGACCGGATTACTGAAGTGCATGTCGAATATGACCGCCGCAACAGTGCCGTGCCGATGCTTGATACACGTCATTTGAATGCCCGGATCGAACCGGGTTCATGGATTCGCGATCATGTCGTCATCGGTGATAACGCGGTCATCATGATGGGCGCAATCATTAATATCGGTGCATCAATCGGAGATGGTACAATGATTGATATGAACGCTGTTGTCGGAGCACGTGGCACAATCGGCAAAAACGTTCATGTCGGCGCCGGTGCCGTGGTCGCAGGGGTTCTTGAACCACCTTCAAAAACACCGGTCATCATTGAAGATGGTGTCTTAATCGGAGCGAATGCCGTCATTCTTGAAGGTGTCCGCGTCGGAAAAGATGCCGTCGTCGCAGCAGGCAGTGTCGTCACAGAAGACGTTCCTGCCGGTAGCGTAGTTGCTGGTACTCCAGCACGCGTCATCAAACAGAAAGACGAAAAAACAGCAGAGAAGACGCAATTGGTGGATGATTTACGTTCACTCTGATTGACGTCGAAGAGGAGGAAAACACATGGCAGTGGATACACAGTATGGAGAAGCAATTTGGTTAGACGGAGTTTTTCATGATCCAAAAGAGGCAAATACGAGCGTCATGTCCCATGCGATTCATTACGGAAGCGGATTCTTCGAAGGTATCCGTGCGTATGCGACACCGGATGGTCCGGCGATTTTCCAATTGACGGAACACATTGAACGTCTGTTCCGCAGTTGCGCGTTCTATCACGTGACGATTCCTTATACAGTGGAAGAACTTGTCCAAGCGACAATTGATCTGGTCGCCAAAAACGGCTTTGAATCTTGTTACATCCGCCCGTTTGTTTTCCTCGGTACACCGTGGCAGGCATTGATGGCAAAAGATACGACGGTTCACGTCGGAATTTCTTGTTGGGAACTGGGCGAGTACTTCGATAAAGGCGCCGGTATCCGCGCGAAAGTCGCTTCTTACCGCCGCGTTTCGTCGACAATGATGCCGATGCAGGCAAAAGCTGCCGCCAACTACATGAACTCGCAGCTCTTAAAAGGCGAAGCACAACGTGACGGATTCGACGAGGCGATTGCCCTCGATATGAACGGAAACGTCAGTGAAGCGAGTGTCGCCAACCTGTTCATGTTGAAAAACGGCACGATTTATACACCTTCACTCGACTGCTCGGTATTAGACGGCATCACACGTCAAGTCATCATGCGTTTGGCGCAGGATCAAGGGTATCCGGTCGTCGAGCGTCATATCGGCCGTGATGAGTTATACGTCGCAGACGAAATCTTCTTGACGGGTACAGCAGCAGAAATTACAAGTGTCGGAGAAATTGATCACATCGTCATCAACGGCGGAACACGGACTGTCGCGGATGAGTTGCTTGATCTTTACCGACAGACGGTCTCAGGTCAATTGCCGCAATATGCGGACTGGTTGACACATGTGACACCTGCTGTCGCCGAATGAGTTCAAGAACTGTCGTTACCATTGATCGGGAAGCGGTGCGGCATAATGTCGCATCGGTTTTCGCCCGGTCTAACAAGCAGATTTTTGCCGTGGTCAAAAACAATGCTTACAACTTAGGGATGATTGAAATGGTCGCCACATTGATGGAAGCCGGTGTCCGGCATTTCGCAGTGGCGGAAGTCTATGAAGCAATTGAAATCAAAACGAATTTTCCAGACAGTTATGTCCTGGCGATGAATCCGGCATCGGATTTTAAAGAGGTCCGCTTGCATGGAGTAGCGCTCGGAATTCCTTCGCTCGATTGGCTGACACGTCATCAGGCGGATTTATCGGGAATTGAACTGCATCTAAAAATAAATGTCGGGATGAACCGTTTTGGTGTCAGTTCGCTCGAAGAAGCATTAGCGGTGCTTGAAACCGTACGGGAGCAAGAGCTGACGTTAACAGGGCTCTACACGCATTTCCCGCTTGCCGATGAACCGGGAGCCGATCACGACGGTCAGGTTGAACGGTTCCTTGAAATCGGAAATCCGTTACAGGCGAAACATAGCTTTACTTATATCCATGCCGAAAACAGTGCAACGATCGTCAAGCATGATCCGCGCCTCGCCTGTTGCAATTACGTCCGGCCCGGTATATTCCTGTTTGGCTATTCGCCGATCGAAAAAATGGATTGGCTCGTCCCCTCACTCCGGATGACGACGGAAGTCGTTGAGATTCGTCAAGTGGAAGCAGGGGAACATGTCGGCTACGGTACGTCGTATACGGCACCGACAGCGATTCGTGTCGCCGTTCTGCCGGTCGGCTACGGGGACGGGGTTGTCCGCGGACGGTCGTCACTGCCGGTCATCATCAACGGAAAACGTTATCCGATCATCAGTAAGTTATTTATGAGTCATACGTTCATCGCCGTCGATTCGACGGTGGAAATCGGTGATAAAGTTGTTCTGTACGGAGACGGCATCGAAATTGATGACATCACCCGGACCGGGACAGCCAATAATTCGGAACAGATGTGTGCCCGTTCGTGGCGTTTAACACATCGTTATTTATAAGGGGGAAGCAAGATGTACGGAAGCCGCTATTTGACGGAACAAAACAATGAACTACAGATTGACGGGGTGGCAGTAACAGAGCTTGCCAAACAATACGGGACACCGCTTTATGTCATGGCAGAACGTGAATTGACGGACCGTCTGGCGACCGTACGCGACGCCTTTTTAAAGAAATATCCGAATACGTATGCTTCGTTTGCTTCTAAAGCCTTGACAATCGGTGCCGTTTACCAGCAAGTTGTCCGACATGGTCTTGGCATTGACGTCGTCACAGGCGGCGAACTGTTCATCGCCCGTAAAGCCGGTGTGCCGGCGGAACGGATTTATTTCCACGGTTCAAATAAATCGACGCAGGATTTACAGTATGCCGTCAAAGAGGGTGTCGGGAAAATCGTCATCGATCATTACGGGGAAATCGCTCAACTCAACCAGATTGCGGGCGATACCTGTCAAACCGTTCAGGTTCTGATCCGGATTGTTCCGCAAGTCATCGGTGGTGCGCACACGAAAATCCAGACCGGTGGTGTCGATACGAAGTTTGGTTTTTCGACGCATGATGATTCGTACCTGCAAGCCGTCGAAGCTGTTTTAGCAGCGGAACATTTGGTGTTACTCGGTATTCATTGCCATGTCGGATCGCAAATTCAAGAAATTGAACTGTTTGAGCGGACGGCTCGGACGATGATGGGATTCGTCGAAACGATTCGCGAGCGGACTTCTTTCGTCGCAAGCGAAGTCAATCTCGGCGGTGGATTTGGAATTGCCTATACGCAAGATGATCAGCCGCTTGATTTCGAACAAACGATGGAGCGGGTTATGGCGATCATCGATGAAGAAACAACGCGTCTTGCGATCGATCGTCCGCGAATCGGGATTGAACCGGGGCGGTGGGTCGTCGCAAATGCCGGAACGACGCTGTACACGGTTGGTGCTATCAAGGAAGTACAAGGTGTACGAACGTACCTATCGGTGGACGGCGGAATGGCGGATAATATCCGGCCTGCTCTATACGGAGCGGTGTACGAAACCGTCATTGCCAATCGAATCAAAGGAGAAACACGTCATGTGACAGTTGTCGGTGCAGCGTGCGAATCCGGCGACTTGGTTGCCGAGTCTGCTGATTTAGCAGAACCCGTCAGTGGAGATACATTAGCGGTCTTCGGGACAGGCGCTTATAACTATTCGATGGCAAGCAACTACAACCAATTTTTACGACCGGCTGTTGTTTTCGTTAATCAAGGTGAATCGCGTGAAGTTGTCCGTCGCCAGACTTACGCCGATTTAATTCAATGTGATCTGGGTCTTGAAAATATCCCGTCTTCTTAAGAACTGAAACCATTCAAAAGCGTCCTGGTCGTAAAGACCGGGACGCTTTTGTGTTACTTCGGAATGACAAGGACTTGCCCGACGGAAATCAAATTGACATTCGTGATTTTATTGGCACTGGCAAGCGCGGTGACCGTCACGCCGTACTTCGTTGCAATGGAGTAGAGCGTGTCCCCGGCTTTGACGGTATAGGTGACTGTTGTTGGCGGAGGAGGTGTCGTTCCCGGAATGACAAGCACTTGTCCGACAGTGATCAGATTGTAGTTCGTGATGTTATTGGCTTTAGCGAGAGCAGCGACGGTGACATTGTAGAGGTTGGCGATTTTATAAAGGGTATCGCCCGATTTAACCGTATACGTTTTACTGCCGCTTGGAGGCAATTTTAATAATTCGGAGATTGTGACGAATTTATAGCCTTTCGCTTTAAGTTGCGAAATCATCGATGGAAGTGCAACCGGTGTACCGGGTGCACCAGCCCCCGTATGCATCAGAACGATGGATCCCGGGACGATGTTCGGAACGACACGCGCCAAAATGGCTGTTGAACTGATACCTTTCCAGTCAGTTGTATCGATGTTCCACTGAATCGTTTTCGTGTATCCGGCATTCCCGACGGCGGCAAGGACAGCGCTGTTGCTCGCGCCAAATGGTGCGCGGAAAATCGGTTTAGTCGTCCGTCCGGTCAATGACTTGATTAAGTTTTCGGTTTTTGAGAGTTCACTCGTCATCTGAGTGGCGGTTAATTTCGTAAAATCAGGATGCGTATAGGAGTGATTTCCAAGCTGATGCGTCGGAGTTGCAGTGGCGATGTTTTTAATCAATTGTGGATGATTATTGGCACCGGTACCTGTTAAGAAAAAGGTTGCTTTGACATTGTTGGCTTTTAAGATACTCAAAATCTTAGTGATGTTTCCACCATCTGCTCCGTCATCAAACGTCAGTGCGACGACTTTACTCGTCGTCGATCCTTTTGTGACAAACGTCGAACTGGCTGCATCTGCCGTCAAACCGTAACTAAAGAAAGGAAAAAGCGATATTAACATGATCATTATGATCCGAATCCATTTCCCGTGCATGTGTACGTCGCCTCCTTTTTCTAGGATGACTGCCTCTCACTTGACTCTACTTATCTATTACCCTTTTTGAGCAAAAAAACTAAAAAATAGGGAAATAATTCCCGAATTTTTATGAGTCTAAACGGATTAATCTTAAATAATTGTTTAGCCCTGAAATGAATAGGGAACATATGGTATATGGAAATAGTAAAAGGAGTGGAAACGAATGATTGAATTTAAAAACGTCGGGAAGCAATTTAAAGACAACGTTGTCTTAAAAGGCTTAACTCTCGAAATCAAAGAGGGCGAGCTGGTTGTGTTCATCGGACCGAGTGGATGTGGGAAAACGACATCCTTAAAAATGATCAATCGTTTGATTGAACCCTCGTCAGGAACGATTTTAGTCAACGGAAAGGACATCATGAAGACGGATACGATTGAATTGCGTCGTCATATGGGATACGTCATCCAACAGACCGGTCTCTTTCCGCACATGACTGTCCGGGAGAACATTCAATTGATTGCCGGGCTTGAAGGGAAAGACCACGATCAGATGGATGTTCGGACGGAAGAACTGTTACAGATGGTCGGTCTTGATCCTAAACAATTCATTGACCGTTATCCGAGTGAACTCAGTGGTGGACAACAACAACGCGTCGGGTTTGCCCGTGCCTTAATGAATGACCCGGACGTCATCCTGATGGATGAACCGTTCAGTGCGCTTGACCCCGTCACACGAAATGACCTCCAAGAAGAATTATTCAACCTCCAGGAAGAAGTCAAGAAGACGATTGTTTTCGTCACACATGATATGGATGAGGCGATCAAGCTGGCTGATCGGATTTGTATCATGCGCGATGGGGAAATCGTTCAGTTTGATACACCGGAAGAAATCTTACGTCATCCGAAAGACGAATACGTCGAATCCTTTATTGGGAAAAATAAGATTTGGAGCAGTCCGGCGTTCATTAAAGCAGAGGACATCATGATTGAAGATCCTGTCTCGATCAGTGGGAAACGGACTCTGTTGCAGGGGATTGAAATCATGCGGGGACGTAAAGTCGACAGCCTGTTGATCACAGACCGCGATCGTATCCTCCAGGGAATCGTCAAACTGAAGAACATTCAAACGGCTCCTGATAAAGGTGTCCGGATTGAAGACGTCATGGAAGGGGAGCTGGTTGCTGTTGATGAGCAGGACTCCTTGCTTGATGTACTTGAAGTCATGAACCATGAAGAGACAGGGTATCTGCCGGTAACAAATAAATCAGGACAATTACGTGGATTAATTACAAGAAGTAGCTTGCTTTCCGTCTTGAGTGAGCAGTTCATTCAGGAGGAGGAAGTTCAATGAATGGATTTTTAGATTATGTTCAAAATAATACCGGTCAAATTTTTGACTTATTGCTCGAACACTTACAGTTGACTGTGTTGGCAGTCGTCATTGCCGTTGTACTAGGAATTCCAATCGGTATTCTCATCACGCGGTATCAACGTTTTGCGAAGCCGATCCTTGCATTGACAAGTGTCGTCCAAGCTGTGCCAAGTCTTGCCTTGCTCGGATTCCTGATTCCGTTCATCGGAATCGGTTCAACACCTGCTATTATCATGGTCGTTCTCTACTCACTGCTTCCGATTGTCAAAAACACGTACACCGGGTTATCAAGTATTCCGGGAGACATGCTGGAAGCAGCGAAAGGAATCGGGTTAACGGATCGTCAGATTTTGGGTAAAGTTCAAATTCCACTGGCGTTACCGATCATGATGGCCGGAATTCGGATCTCTGCCGTGACGGCTGTCGGTCTGATGACGATCTCTGCCTTCATCGGTGCAGGTGGACTGGGGTATCTGGTCTTCTCCGGTATTCAAACTGTTGATAACAATCAGATTCTTGCCGGTGCCATTCCTGCAGGCATCTTAGCATTAGCGATTGATTTCATCGTTAGCCGGATTGAGTATTCCGTCGCGCCGAACGGAATTCCGCTTGCGGACGGTCGGGTGAAAAGCAGAGCCCGTAAACGCCGGAAAGCAATGTCGGCCGGAAAGAAAATTGCAATTGCAGCGATTGTTTTCCTATTGATTGGCGGAACCGTTGCCTATTCGTTCTTAAAAACGGATAAAATCGTCATCGGTTCAAAAAACTTTACGGAACAATTGATTTTAGGAAATATGTTAGCCGATTTAATTGAAGATAAAACCGATTTGGAAGTCGAACGCCAGCTCAATCTCGGAGGCACAAAAGTTGCCTATGGAGCGCTTGAAACGGGTGAAATCGATGCCTATGTCGAATATACCGGTACATTATTGATTGATGTCCTGAAACAAAAACTGGAAACCGATCCGGAAGCCGTCTATAAGAAGGTCGGAAAAATGATTCCGGAAAAGAGCCAGGTTGATGTTCTGGAGCCAATCGGCTTTAACAACACGTACGCTCTTGCGATGACAAAAGAAGATATCAAAAAATATGATTTAAAAACGGTCTCTGATATGGCGGGCGTCAGTAATCGCCTCATTTTAGGATCGACGATTGAGTTTGCGAACCGCGAAGATGGATACCTCGGATTGAAAGAGAAATATCCTGATATGAAATTCAAAGATGTTCAGCCTGTCGATGGTGGTCTTCGTTATACTGCATTGACAAATGGAAAAACAAATGTCATCGACAGCTTCTCGACAGACGGCTTATTGAAAAAGTTTGATCTGACAGTTCTTGAAGATGATAAAGAATTTTTCCCACCGTACTATGCAGTCCCGATTGTACGTCAAGAAACACTCGAAGAACATCCGGAACTAAAAGAAGTCCTGAACCTGTTGAAAGATAAGATTACGGATAAAAAGATGCAGGAATTGAACTTTAAAGCCGATGTTGAAAAAGAACGCCCGGAAGATGTGGCACGTGAATTCTTGATTGAAGAAGAACTCATTAAAAAGTAAAAAAAGAGAGCCGAGGCGGGAATCCGCTTCGTCTCTTTATCATGCGCGCTGACGCGCTATATCGTTTTGGAAAATAGGTAATCCTGGTAGATCATTATTTTTTGATTCGACTAGCGAGCCAAGCGCGAACTGTATTTTGCTGAATCATACATGTTCTTCCTCTCTTGATTGAATTATTCCTAAACTCAAGGATTTTTGCTCGGCATCATTAACAATACGTGCTTGCAACTCTTTCGTCAACCCATCTGTTTCGTATACAGGTAAAGTCGGCAAACCGTAACTCGGATTATTTGTGGATGAAAACAAGTCAGCCATCAACCGTTCTTCGAATAATGGTGTCATTTTAAATCCTCCCCCGTCGTGATTCCTGCCTTACTTCTACAGTGTAAGGGAGAGATGTAAACAAACGAGAGGTAAATTGTTAAAAACAGGTGAACTTTGTAAACGTTTTCACATTGTCGTCAAATCTTCTTCGAGTGGCGTGCAGTCAGCAGCATATTGTTGACCCCGTTTGACGTATTTCCGGATCGTCCGTTCCATGATGAACCGGTCATGATCACTGATTTCACGAACGATTTTTGCCGGAACGCCCATGACCATCGAATTCGGAGGAACGACCATTTTAGGTGGGACCAGACTGCCGGCTGCAACGAATGCACCGCTTCCGATTTCAGCTTGGTCCAAAATCGTCGCCGACATCCCGATCAAAGCGCCTTGGCGAATGATTCCCCCGTGAATCATTGCCATGTGTCCGATCGTGACATCATCTTCAATGATGGTCGGATACCCTTCATACTGATGAATCATGGATCCGTCCTGAATATTGACACGCTCGCCAATTTTAATCGGACCTTCATCTCCCCGGATGACCGTATTGAACCACACAGTCGAATCTTTACCGATTTCGACCTCTCCGATGACTTTGGCGCCGTCTGCGATGTAGACGCTCGGATCGACGTTTGGAACCAATTGACCTACACGATATTTCATGTCTGTTCCTCCCTTTTACTTTCAAGTGTACGTTTTCATCTTGACTGTTGGAAAAATAAATTGCAACTGCTTACATACTAATTGTAAGATGGTAAAAATACCGTTCACACCAGGAGGAAACAGGATGAATCAGACAATTCGGGCACGACTTATTACCATTGCCGCCAAAAAAGAGAAAGCAGCGGTCGTCTATCAAGGCATTCAGGTCATCGATGTCATGACACGTGAGACGTATCAAGCGGATGTTGCGGTAGATTCCGGCTACATTGCCGCTGTCGGCGACGGATATGAAGGAATTGAAATGATTGACGGAACAGGAAAATTCATTGCGCCGAGTTTCATTGACGGCCATGTCCATATCGAGTCATCGATGGTGACACCAAGTGAATACGAACAGGCGATTTTACCGCTCGGTGTAACGACCGTCATTGCCGATCCGCATGAGATTGCGAACGTAAAGGGAGCGGAAGGGCTCCAGTTCATGTTGGACGATGCAGCAGGACTGTCGCTTGACGTGCGAATGATGTTGCCGAGCTGTGTTCCGGCGACATCATTTGAACATGCCGGGGCATCGCTCGATGCAGCGGCACTCGCACCTTTTGTTAAGCATCCGGGAGTGCATGGCTTAGGGGAAGTCATGGACTATCCTGCTGTCGAACGGGCTGATCGTGATATGCTGAAAAAAATTGAACAAATCGAGAGTGCTGGTAAACTGGTCGATGGTCATGCCGCAGGACTTGGCGCACGTGAATTGAATATCTATGGTGTAGCAGGTATTCGGACGGATCACGAAGCAGTCAGTAAACAAGAGGCAATTGAGCGGGCACGTCGCGGATTATACGTCGAAGTCCGGGAAGGATCGGCTGCCCGGAATCTCCAGGAAGTGCTTGATGCGGTCACGGAAAGCAATGCCGGTCGATTCCTTTTCTGTACGGACGATAAGCACCTGGACGACACGTTACGTGAAGGAACGATCGACTATAATATCCGCTATGCCATACAGCACGGTATTAAGCGTGAAACGGCCTATGCAATGGCTTCTCTTCATGCAGCTAATGCGTATCAACTAAATGACCGTGGAGCAATCGTCCCGGGACGTCGTGCCGACTTTGTCATCTTGCAGGATGCCGATCAAGTGATCATTGATGAAGTGTTTGTCAGTGGAGAGCCGGTCGCCCGAGCCGGTAAAACAATCATCTCATCCCAAAAGATAGCGGTCCCGTCGACATTGCGCGGCGAACTGAAAACGAAGCCGATCACGGATCAAGTTTTTGAACTCGTATTAGAAAAAACGAAAGCGCATGTCATCGGAATCATCCCGAAAAGTATTGTCACGGAACATTTGATTTTGGATGTGCCTTTACAGGACGGGAAATTTGTCCCCGTCCCGGAACAAGACTTATTGAAAATCGCCGTCATCGAGCGTCATAATGCGACCAACTTCTCAGCAGTCGGCATCGTTAAAGGGTTTGGCATGAAGCGAGGTGCCATTGCGGCGACGGTCGCCCATGATTCGCATAACCTTGTCATCGTCGGAACATCGGATGCCGAGATGAAACTTGCGGCAGAGCGTCTGATTAAGGCGGGTGGAGGTGTCATTGCGGTCAATGGGACAGAAGTTCTGGCGGAGTTGCCGCTTGAAATCGCGGGACTCATGACGAGTCGTCCTTTCCAGGAAGTCGGAGATACACTCGAAGCGCTCAATGATGCACTTGATGTATTAGAAGCCGACCGTTCCTTTAATCCGTACTTGACGATGTCGTTCCTCTGTTTGCCTGTCATCCCGAATCTGAAGTTAACGGACAGCGGATTGTTTGACGTTAAAACGTTCCAACATATTGCAGTACAAGCTTAAATGAAAAGGTAAAGTCCACGAAAGGTGATGACGTGGACTTTACCTTTTCTTAATAGTTTTCCGGTTGAATCATTATTTGATCCTTGTTATAGTAGGTCTTATATCTTTGTGAAAAGTGTAGCTTAATGAAACTTTTCAGGAGGATACTCCGTAGAAAAGAAGAGAACAATCAGAAAGGACAGATTCAATGGATAAGTCATATTTTGAAGGTCATGAAAAGTTGATTGCTGATGTATACCGTTCGTTTATCGACCAGTTTCATGAGTTACCAAACAACCGGCGTACAAAACGTCAGTTACGAAATCTTGCGTTTTCAGTGATTCGACAGGCTGGTCCGACCTATCAGGAACGAACCGTCTTATACGCATTTTTTGCTGAATTTTTCCGTGCTGTCGAAGAAGGACAGCGGGAAGAAATCGAATTTTATAAACAAATCGCACAGTAAAGACCCCGATCGGCTCCGGCAGAAGGGGTCTTTGTTGTATACAAAAACCGGTCACCAAGGGAAGCCTGGTAACCGGTAGGAGGATACTTATTTTACTTCCATCCATTTGAAGCTCATGTCTGCTCCGAATGGGTGACGATATAGTTTGTCGATATTCGCACGTTGCAAGTATGCTTCACCTTTTTGGTAGATTGGAGCAATCGCATAGTCTTCTGCCAAGAGCATTTTTTCAGCTTCTTGAAGCGTCGACCAACGTTTTGCTTCATCCGGCTCTGCTTTAGCTTCTTTAATCATCTTATCGAACTCTTTGTTCGAGTATTCCATACGGTTAAAGCTTCCGCCTGTTAAACACATATCGAGGAACGTCATTGGATCCTGGTAGTCAGGGCCCCAACCGGCAGCAGAGATGTCGTAATCGCCTTTAGACTCGAGGTCCAGGAAGTTTTTGAACGGTTGTTGCTTGATGTTGACCGTAAGACCCGGTAAGTTTTTCTCGAGATCACCTTTTAAGAATTCAGAAACTTTCTTGAAGGCATCTTCATCACGTGACAACATATCGAGTTCTACTGTTTTGACACCGAGTTCTTTTAGGCCGGAATCCCATGCTTTTTTCGCTTCTGTTGCATCAAAGCTTTGGAGATCTGGATATTTGGCACGGAAATCTTCCCCATCCGGTGTGAATGTAAAGTCTTTTGCGACGATGAAGTTAGCCGGTTTTGAACCGTCATTTAAGATGACGTCTGTAATTCCTTGTTTTTCAAAACCAAGTGCAAGCGCTTTACGGATGTTTTCGTTTTTAAGTGCTTTATTTTTTTGGTTGAATCGGAGGAAGTTGATCCGTGCATCTGGACGTGTCTTGTAGTTGTCGGATTTTTCGTATTGTGAGACGAACTCCGATGTGATAGGTGCGAAGTCGACGTCTTTCGACTCGAACAAGTTGACACCAGTCGAAATTTCTTTAACGACTTTTACATCGATTTTTTCCATTTTGACGTTTGCTTTATCCCAGTAATCCGGGTTTTTCTTATATGTCCAACCGGAATTAGATTGCCACTTATCCAAAATGAATGGTCCGTTGAAGAGCATCGAGTCGACGTTTGTCGCAAACTTGTCGCCTTTTTCTTCGACAAACGATTGCTTGAGTGGTAAGTAAGTAGGGAAACTTGTCAATCCGAGGAAGTATGGAGCAGGAGCTTCCAATTGCACTTCAAGAGTTTGATCGTCTACTTTCTTGACACCGAGCGAATCGAGTTCTGCTTCACCGGCTAAGATTTTGTTAGCATTTTTTAAATCCTGAAGGATGTATGCGTACTCTGCTCCTGTTTTTGGATCGAGTGCACGTTTCCAAGAGTAGATGAAGTCGTCTGCCGTAACAGCTGAACCATCTGACCACTTGGCATCTTTACGGAGTTTAAATGTATATGTTTTCTTATCATCTGATACTTCGACACTTTCTGCGATTCCGGCAGTCGGTTTGTTGTCGCCGTCAAGACGGTAGAGACCTTCAAAGACGTTGTTCGTAACGATGATGGATGTTGAGTCCGTTGTTTTTGTTGGATCAAGTTGTGGCACATCCGTAGTCGAGATGAGTGTCACCTCTTGTTTTTTTTCTTTTGAGGAAGAAGAGTTTCCATCTGATTCATTGCTTTGGCCACAAGCTGCTACTGCGAGCAGCGCCATGCTGGATAGTCCAGCAAAGGCAATTTTAGTTTGTTTCTTCATGTGAAAGATGACCCCCCGATTAGACTGAAATGATTTCAGAAAAGTGTGAACATAATGTAAATTTAAGTGAAAGCGAGTAAAAATGCAACACAAATTTTCTGACAATTTCTATTGATCAAGGTCTATATGCTCAATTCCGAGTGTTTTCAAGTAGTCATAAAGTATGAATATCGTCAGTTTATGAGGAGAATACATCCGTAAAGTCAACTGCCGCGCATGACCGCGTAACCGGATATTAGTAATGCGGACTCCTTTTTTTTCTAATGCTGTTTTGACCGTTTGAGCATCCGTATCCGCTGCGAGAGTCAGGTGGGCAACGATGACGTTAGCTTCGAATCGGCTATTGTTGACCCGCTTCATGACCCAAGTCAGTCCTTCCAATGAAAAAAATAAAAAGAGGACTAAAAACGTGGCTTCTAGGATAAAGCCAGCTCCGAGTGCAATGCCAATTCCACTGGCTGCCCAAATGATGGCAGCAGTCGTCAAACCACTGACGATATCGTGCGGACGTCTTAAAATCACGCCGGCGCCGATGAAGCCGATTCCGGCGACGACTTGAGCGACAAGACGCATCGGATCCATTTGGGCATTGGGGGCAATCGTACTGTACAGCACGACAGACTTAATGGATACGATGGTTAACAGACAACTGATCAGGGTAATTACGAGGCTAGTACGTATACCAACAGGCTTATTTTTGATTTCGCGTTCGAATCCGATGATGATACCGAACAGTGCGGCTATCATCAATTTAAAAAAGTCCTCTAGTTGGAACGAATGGATCCAATTCATATTGATCAAATCCTTTCTTTACAATGGCTTTGATTTTGTTATAATGAATTTTGTGTCTTTCGAATTAATATACATTTGATATGAATAGATATACAAGAAATAAAGGACGTGTTAGAGGATGAATCAACAAAAAATCGGCTTTTTTGCTTTAGCCGCAATGGTCATTGGATCGATGGTCGGTGGAGGTGCCTTCAATCTGCCGGGAGCAATGGCTCAAAAAGCGAGTGCAGGTCCGATTCTAATCGGATGGGGAATTACTGGTCTTGGCATGATTATGCTGGCGCTGGTCTTTCAACACTTGGCAAACAGTAAACCGGAACTTGAAGGCGGCATTTACGCATATGCCCGTGAAGGATTCGGACGATTTGTCGGTTTTAACAGCGCCTGGGGATATTGGGTCTCGGCCTGGATCGGGACAGTTGCCAACATAACGTTGGTCTTTAATGCACTCAGTTACTTTTTCCCGATTTTCTCATCAGAAAATCGTGTATTTTTGTTAGTGATGAGTATCGTTGTCGTATGGGGACTGTTTTTCATCGTCTCGAGCGGGATTAAAGAAGCGACACTTGTCAACCTGATTACGACGATCGCAAAGCTCGTTCCCATTTTGATTTTTATTTTATTGGTAGCAATTGCTTTTAATGTGAAGACGTTTAACCTGAATTTTTGGGGAGAAGGAACGGAATTAGGCAGTATCTTTACGCAAGTCAAAGGAACGATGCTTGTGACGCTTTGGGCCTTCGTCGGGATTGAAGGGGCTGTCGTCTTGTCGACACGCGCCAACAAACGGAGTGATGTCGGGAAGGCGACAGTCGTAGGGCTTGTCGGAGTACTTGTCATCTACATCCTGATTTCCGTCTTATCGCTCGGTGTTTTGAACCAGGAACAGTTAGCAGGATTACAAGAACCAACAATGGCTTATGTGCTCGAAGCTGCGATTGGTCCGTTTGGAGCAACGTTGATTATGGTCGGACTGATCATTTCGTTATCCGGAGCACTGCTCGGATGGACGATTCTGGCGTCTGAAATTTCTTATCTCGTGGCTAAAGACGGTGCTTTTCCAAAGTTCTTTGCCAAAACGAACCGGAAAGGGGCGCCGGTCGGTGCGTTGCTGATCACTCAAATTGCGACCCAGTTCGTTGCAGGTATCGCCTTATTTTCTGCACAGACGTATTTAGTCTTATCCAGTATTGCCGGAATTTGTGCATTGTTGCCGTATCTGTTGTCTGCCGTGTACAGTGTCCGTTTTTCACGGGCAGAACGCAATACAAAGATGCTGATCTTCTCGACGATTGCCGCCGCCTATTCACTGTGGCTCGTCTACGCTTCAGGGATTTGGTATATCGTCATCGCAGCCCTCGTCTATGCACCGGGTATCATCGCCTATCTGATGGCGGAGCGGGAGCAGAAGCGGGGCGGTATGTCGCGTTACGAAATGATTGCGAGTGGAATTTTAATTATCTTAGCTGCGGTTGCAGTTTACGGGATGATCGGTGGACAAATTCAATTGTAAGACAATGGACGAATCTCATCGGCGGACTTCAAAAACCGTCTTTATACGAAAAACAGGAGCCGGAGTCTAGTCCGGCTCCTGTTTTTTAGTTGTCCTTATTGTCCGGTTCTTCAGGATTGGATGAACCAAAACGCAGTTCTACTTCCTCAACAGACAACGGTTCGGAAAAAATGAATCCTTGCATCTGCTGGCAGGCGGTCGCTTCCAGATAACTCAGGGCAGTCGTCGTTTCGACGCCTTCTGCGACCAGATTCAACTTTAAGTTTTGACCAAGTTGAATGATTGAGTCGAGCAACCCGTTTTCTCCTAAATCGATGCCGTCAATGAAGACTTTATCGATCTTGAGTTCATCAATCGGAAAAGCACGCAAATATTGTAAGGAAGAATAACCTGTTCCAAAATCATCAATCGATAATCGGAAACCAAGCGCTTGGATCAGTTGCATCCGTTCAATTGTCCGCTGTGTCTGTAAAATTGCGATATTTTCCGTCAGTTCGAGTGTCACGAATCGGGGATCGATCTTTTTTTGAGACACGACATGCTGTAAGGTCCGGACAAACGAATCGCTTTGGAACTGATGCGGTGAAATGTTGATGGCCATCGTCAAATCAGGTGCAATCTGTTTCTGCCAAAGTGCGAGTCGTTCGCAGGCTTCGATGACGACCCAGTTGTTGATGGGTGTAATCAAAGCCGCTTCTTCGGCAAGGGGAATGAACTCATCCGGAGGAATGCTCCCGAGTGCCGTATGATTCCAACGCAACAGCGCTTCAAAACCATCGACATGCTTGGTTTTCAAGTTGATGATGGGTTGATAGACCAAATGAAGGGCTTGATCCTCTAAAGCCGTAAATAATGAGCGTTCGAGCTGTAATTTCCGGGTGAACTGCTCATCCATTTCATGGGTCAAATACTGGATTGTTCCTGTGCCGATTGATTTTCCGGCATACAGGGCCATCTCCGAACGACGGTACAAATCTTCAAGTGATTTGGCTTCCGAAGGATAGACGGTAATTCCGAACGTACAGGAGATGATTAAGGAATGCCCATTAATATAATAGGGACGTTGCAATACTTGTTGCAGTTTCCGGGCATATTGGAACAAGGCATTCCGGTCTGTGACTTCGAGCACCACACCAAACAAGTCACTCGTCGGATGGAACGTTAACAGCTGTTTTGCATGTTCGGACAAACGTTTGGCTAACGCTTGTAAAAGTTGGTCGCCGACATGTGTCCCGAAGGAATCGTTGATGACTTTAAAACGATCAATATCAAATAAGATGAGTGAGATCGGGAGATCATCAGATGCTTTGGAGAATAAGACCTGACCTTCCCGAAGAAAGCCACGTCTATTCAGCAGATGGGTCAATTCATTATGATGGACTAAAAAATCAAGTTCCTGTTCGAGATGTTCGGTTTCCGTAATATCGGTACCAATGAAAAGATGTTGGAAACGGACACCGTTTACGTCATAAACCGGAATCAAAGTGGCATGAAACACTTTTTTAGACTCATCCTGTGTCGATATGGACAGCTTCCCGGACCAGGCTTTTTTCTTCTTGATTTGAGAGCGAATCATGGGAAGGACGTCTTCAGACGAATCTAGTAATATCGTCCAAGGTTGACCGAGCAACAGGTGTGGGCAAAAACCCGTAATATCCGTCAAATTGGTATTGGCGTATTGAATCGTTCCCCGTGCGTCGAATATTGCGACACAAGCGATTTGATCAAACGCATAGCGTAAGTCCATCAATCCTTGAAATAACGGTTTGGTTGCATTCTGTTGAGTGGAAGAAGGCAGCTGACAGAAAAAAGCACCAGAAGGTTCGTTTTTTTCATCAAAGAGCGGTGAGACGAGCAACGTCGATGTCGAACGGTCACCTGATTTATGAAGAAATGTTGTATTCGGTAATTGCATCGATTGCCGCTTTTCTAAAAATGAATACCAGATTTGCCGGCTGAACGCAGCATCTTCCGGGTCAAGGAGCGGGACCAGTTGTCCGGTAACTTCTTGTGCCGACCAGCCCCAGCAGGATTCGGCAGCCTCATTCCAAGAATGGACGGTTAAATCGACGTGTAGGATAAATGCAGGTAAAGGAAATCCTTGCATGACAGTTTCGTAGGAACTAATGGTCGAACGATCCATTACGGACGCACACTCCTTTTAAATGATCAGAGATGACGGTTCACTTGTCTTGTCTATTCCCAGTATATTCAATTTTCATGCGAATAAATCCTGTATTTCGATTGAAGATTATCCGTGTGAATCTGTTATAATCAGAATGAAAGCGTTTTCCAAGCGAAAAAGGGGGATTTATCATGAATCAAACAGAGAAAATCATTACACAGACAGAGAAATTCGGGGCACACAACTATCATCCGCTTCCAATCGTCATCTCGGAGGCAGAAGGGGTGTTCGTCAAAGATCCTGAAGGCCGCGAATATATGGATATGCTTAGTGCCTATTCAGCTGTGAACCAAGGACACCGTCATCCGAAAATCATCGAAGCCTTAAAACGGCAAGCGGATAAAATTACGCTGACATCGCGCGCGTTTCACAATGACCAGTTGGGGTTCTTTTATGAGAAGGTCGCGCAATTGACAGGAAAAGATATGGTCCTGCCGATGAATACGGGAGCGGAAGCGGTCGAGACGGCAGTTAAGGCAGCACGTCGCTGGGCGTACGAAGTCAAACAAATTCCTGGAGATGCCGAAATCATCGTCTGCGAAGGGAACTTCCATGGTCGGACGATGACGGCTGTTTCGATGTCAACAGAAGCCGAGTATCAACGTGGATTCGGACCACTCTTACCGGGCATCAAAACGATTCCATACGGGGATTTGGAAGCACTGAAAGGCGCCATCACGGAAAATACAGCTGCCTTCATCGTTGAGCCGATCCAAGGTGAAGCGGGTATCCTGATTCCGTACGAAGGATTCTTGAAAGATGCCCAGGACGTCTGTAAGGAACAAAACGTATTGCTCGTCTCGGATGAAATCCAATCAGGACTGGGCCGTTCGGGTAAATGGTTTGCTTCGGACTGGGACAATGTAACACCAGATATGTACATCTTAGGAAAAGCACTGGGGGGCGGCGTGTTCCCGATTTCTTGTGTGGCTGCCAACCACGATATCCTGAGTGTCTTTAATCCGGGATCGCATGGTTCGACATTCGGCGGAAATCCATTGGCCTGTGCGGTATCTGTCGCTTCACTTGAAGTTTTGGAAGAAGAGAAGTTACCGGAACGTTCACTAGAGCTCGGAACATACTTTATGAACCGTCTAAAAGAAATCGACAATCCGATGATTAAAGAAGTTCGTGGGCGCGGATTATTCATCGGTGTCGAATTGACAGAAGCGGCTCGTCCGTATTGCGAAGCATTAAAAGAAAAAGGATTGCTCTGCAAGGAAACACATGAGACAGTCATTCGTTTTGCACCACCACTCGTCATTACAAAAGAAGAATTAGACTGGGCATTCGAACGGATTGAACAAGTCCTCGGCGTCTCGGTTGCACAGTGACAGTCCACTCCCTATCGGAAAGCGATAGGGAGTTTTTCGATTGATGGACCCCTAAGACTGGGAGCAAATGAGAGCAGAGAAATGTTTGAATCTGTTTCAGGTGGGAACATACTACTATGCGTTAAAAAAATAGGGGGTAATGAACATGTCACATGATAGCGGATTAAACAAAAAAGCTGATGGTTTAGTTGATAAAGTTGCCGGAAAAGCGAAAGAAGCGCTCGGAAAAGCAACAGGAGATAAATCAACAGAACGTGAAGGCAAAAAAGATCAGCTTAAAGGCGATGCTAAAAAAACAGTTGGTAATGTTCAACAGAATCTCGAAGATACGAATCGTCGTTAATCTGTACCCGTAAGGTCCCTTATCTAAAGGGATCTTTTTTTATGAAAAAATATGTATAAAGGTCTAGTCATTTAGACGTGTATGTGGAATAATAATAGATGTTAAAGCGTTTTCATCGTCATGTCATTATTTGTTTTTATTTAGGAAAGGATGAAGTATATGTTGCAGTTTCTTCAACGAATCGGTAAAGCTTTAATGCTGCCGATCGCCGTTTTACCAGCCGCGGGAATTGTCCTTCGACTCGGTTCAGCCGATATGTTGGATATTCCGTTAATGGTGGCAGCAGGTGGTGCGATTTTTGATAATCTTCCACTAATTTTTGCGATTGGTGTCGCGATCGGATTATCGATTGATGCAAGTGGCGCTGCCGGCTTGGCAGGAGCAGTCGGGTATCTGGTCTTAAAAACGGGTGTCGACTCCATGAACAAGGATTATTCGAACGCTCAAATTCAGGCTAAGTACGATGCAATCGCCGCCATTGTCAATGACTCCTCGACGAAAGTGGATGGGGCGACCTTAAGTTCCATTGCCAATCAGGCAACTTTAGGTTCGATGGTCAATATGGCTGTGTTCGGCGGGATCATTGCCGGTATTGTCGCCGGTTTGTTGTACAACCGATTTTACAATATTAAATTACCGGATTGGTTAGCATTCTTCGGCGGACGCCGTTTTGTTCCGATCATCACGTCAGCCGCTATGCTGGTCTTAGCGTTTGTCTTTGGTTACTTATGGCCGTTCATTGAAGACGGAATCAATAATGCGGGAGAATGGATGGTCAGCCTTGGAGCAGGAGGGGCCGCACTGTTTGGATTCTTCAACCGTCTGTTAATTCCTGTCGGTCTTCACCATGTCTTGAACAATATTTTCTGGTTTGTCTTCGGTTCATATGAAAAAGCGGATGGAACAATTGCGAATGGAGATATCGCACGCTTCTTCGCTGGAGATCCGACAGCCGGTATTTATCAAGCCGGATTTTTCCCGATCATGATGTTCGCTTTACCGGCTGCAGCAGCAGCCATGGTCATGGCGGCACGCAAAGAAAATCGGAAAGCCGTCGCAGGGGCGATGATTGGTCTTGGATTAACATCATTCCTGACAGGGATTACGGAACCGATTGAGTTTTCATTCATGTTCTTGTCACCGGTCTTATATGTCATGCACGCCGTGTTGACGGGTGTTTCCATGGCAGTCGTCAATTTACTCGGTATCTTGCACGGGTTCTCCTTCTCTGCCGGTTTCATTGACTATGTCCTGAACTTCGGAATCGCGACAAAACCGTTGCTTTTACTCGTTGTCGGTCTCGTATTCGCCGTCATTTATTACTTCCTGTTCTACTTCATGATCACGAAATTTGATCTGAAAACGCCGGGTCGTGAAGATGAATCACTTGTAACGGATGCAGGCCCTGTCACGGGTGTATCAGACGATAAGTACGAGCAACAAGCAGCGCGGATTTTTGCAGGCTTACAAGGAACGGACAACGTCACAGCGATTGATAACTGTGCGACACGTCTCCGTCTCCAGGTAAAAGATTCAACGATCATTGACGAAGCGGCAATTAAAGCGGCCGGCGCAAAAGGTGTGATGAAGATGGGCGCGAAAAACGTCCAAATCATCATCGGTACGGATGTTGAGTTCGTCGCTGATGCGATGAAACGTCAAAAATAATGCTACAAAAAAAAACGACCTTTCCTGATTGCTCAGGAGAGGTCGTTTTGACGTGGAACAGAAGTAGTCGATTGTTTCAGACTGCTGACATAAATCGGATAGAAAATCCCGATCAGGATGATGATGATCCCGATCCACTGTGAACCGGAAAGATGCTCTCCGAGGATGAGGACGGAACAAATGACGGCAGTCGGCAGTTCGGCTGCACCAAGCAAAGAGACGCTGGCCGGGCTTAAGTGTGGGGCACCTGCTGCGAATAACAGCGGTGGTAGGATCAAGGCGAACAGACCGAGTGGAAGTGCGTACCAGATCAGTCCCTGTTCGAAATTCGTTGCAGTCAGGAAAGTCGTCGGCGGATACATGATCATGACGAACAGAAGTCCGCCTGTCATCATGTAAAAGCTTTTTTTTATGACCGGTACATGGTTTGCGACCCGTCCGCTCGCAAGCAGGAAGATCGAGAAACTGACGGCTGCGCCGAGTCCGAACAACGTACCGCGCACATCAAGGGCACTCGTATAAGCTGCACTGGCTAAAACGGCACCGCCGATCAATAGGACGGCAGATAAGAAATGAGAACGCGACGGCAGACGTTTTGCCAAAATTGAATCAATCACGACACCAATCCATGTGAATTGGAAGAGGAGAATGATGGCAACTGAAGCGGAAACAGTTTGTAGGCTTTGGTAATACAGATAACCGGTCGTCCCGCTTGAAATTCCGATGGCCATTAAAGTAAGAGCTGTTTTCGGATGTAAACGAAGATTTTTTGACAGCAGGGCCAAGACAAAAATCATCAACCATCCGAAGAAGAATTGACTTCCGGAAACAGCGGCGGAGTCAAAGCCGGCACCGTAAGCCAGTTTGACGATAGTCGACAGAACGCCGTAACTGATGGCGCCGATTAAGACGAAAAGTGTTGCTTTTGAACGATTCATACAGATCCCTCCATGTTTTAGAACGCACAAAAAAGGTTGCAACGGGGCCTTGTCCAGGTTTTTTGGACAGGGTTTGGTTGCAACCTGTGTGAGTTATTTAATGTTGAGTCCAGCCTTTTTATAAAAGGTGGGCTTTAATTCATTGTATCGGACGGTCAATCGATTAAAGGTTTTGAGTGCTTCTGTCGCTTGACGGGAAGTCCGGTTTAAATCAGCTGTCGCTTCGTCAATCTTAACGAAGTTCGGTTTTTCGGTCAAGTAGGAAAGCACTTTCTTTTCTGACACGATTGCTGCCGTGTAACGTTTTAAAAACGTATCAAAAGCTTTCTCCCGCTCTTTAAAGACCTTGATAAGAGCGGTCCCGTCTTTTTTAGCGGCGGGTAACGAAGATAAACTGCCCGTTAGTTCCGAAAGATCCAACTTATCAAAAGCACGGGTACGAATGGTTTTTTCCTGCTTTAACAAATCGGCACGATTTTGATTCAAAGCGGTTAATTCTTCCCGTTCATTTTGTGCCCGTTTGATGTCATCGGCTCCGGCTTCGAGAACGGCTTGATACGTATTAACGGAAATTTCGTCTTGGCGCGTCCGTTGTTCAGCAATCGCTGCGGCTTTTCGTTCAGACTTGGCCTGTTCTTCCAACTGGTTATATATCGAAGCAGCGGGATCGCTCGAGCAGGCACTGAGAAACAAGAGGCCGAGACAGGTCAAACAACTGGTGAGGATCATCCGTTTATTAATCATGAAAGGAACTCCTTATAAATTAGAGAATTTTGCGAAATTATACGGGACATGAAAATCTTCATCATAGATGGAAAATTGATAGCCTTTTTTCTTTAATCCGGCGACAATCGCAGGCAATGCCTGCAATGTTTGTGGTTGTTCATGCAACAGGATGATTTCGACCGGGCCTTCCGCACGGCTGATGACAGTGTTGGCAACTTCCTTGGCACTATCTTTGTAGTACCAGTCCATCGAATCGATCGACCAGTCCCAC
This sequence comes from Exiguobacterium artemiae 255-15, assembly GCF_000019905.1. Lineage (GTDB taxonomy): Bacteria > Bacillota > Bacilli > Exiguobacteriales > Exiguobacteriaceae > Exiguobacterium_A > Exiguobacterium_A artemiae. Next base: position 545,753 of record NC_010556.1, read on the forward strand.
ACCCGAAGTTTCGCCTGTTCGATCTCTTTTGCAATCGACTTGGTAATGCCGGGTGTTGATCCATAAGGAGGACGTGTCAACAACGGGCTGTGATTCGTCAGTTGGTTGATTTGTTTCTGTACCCGCAGCATCTCGGGAACATACTGCTTTTTCTTATACAACGTGTCGTAATCATGAGTTTCACTGTGTGGTCCGATGTAATGTCCAGCCTTTGCCATCGAGCGGACGACATCCGGTTGCTCATTGATGTTACTTCCGATCAAAAAGAAAGTCGCTTTAACTTCTTGTTCTTTTAATGATTTCAAGATGTCTGAAGTCAAAGCGGTCGGTCCGTCTTCAAATGTCAGATACGCCACTTTTTTAGTAATCCCGTTCCATTTCTCGACGCGTGCCTTGTCCAGGTTCGGAGTCGGAACTTCCTGTAAAGATTGAACGGATTTTACATCCGCTTGTTGTTGTGTTGAAGTCAGGTATTGATAAACGATATAACCACCAAGCGGAAGAAGGATAAGTGCCATTAGAATAAAAAGCTTGGCGAAATATTTTCGTTTTGGTTTTCGATGCCTTGGACCAAGTCCGAGGGGATTGCCTGAGTTGTATGGATCCATTGATGTCTGAGCTCCTTTACGGAAAATCTTATGACTTAAATGTAACATTTTGTCTGTTTCATTTGTAACAAATATGTTACAAAGAGATGACTCGTAGAGCTATAATCTAAAAAAACGTTATTAAAATAGAAAACTAAAAAGTTTTTTAACAGACGAATTGTAATATTAAGTGCAACACCTAGCTGAAAACACAAAAAAAACCCATAACGGCCTCGTGTAGAATAGAGTTACCACACAAAATTCAACGGAGGATTCGTTATGAGCTATATTCATCTTACCATATCAGAAAGAGTCAAAATAGAGACGTATCTCGAGCTAGGTTTCTCTGTCCGAAAGATTGCGGGACGCCTGGGGCGTCAACCTTCTACGATTTCACGAGAATTGAAACGAAATCCTCATTACGATTCTTCTCATGCTGGCCAGCGTTATGTGGAGCGAAAAAAGAAGTGCGGTGCACGTACGAAGTTTACGCTCGAAAAAGGAATCTGCATCCTCGAAAAATTACGGGAGACGTGGTCCCCTGAACAAATTGCCGGACGATTATTCCAAGAAGAAGGACTCTCGTTCAAGACAATTTATCGTTGGATTTATAGTGGCCTCGTCGAGGCCGATTCTGGACTTCTTCGGCAAAAGGGAAAGCGTCAGAAACCACGTGAGACGCGCGGACGCTTCAACGTCGGACTGCCAATCAGTAAACGTCCGTCCGACGTCAAAGGGCGTCAAACGTTTGGACATTGGGAGCTTGATACTGTTGTATCGGGTAGAGGAACGTCAAAAGCCTGTGTCGCAACGTTCGTCGAGCGAAAGAGTCGTTTTTATCTCGCTGTACCGATGGAAAATCGGTCCGCTCAATCGATGGAGTCTGCGATTCAAGCATTACATCTTTCCTTCCCGTTGGGAACGTTCCAAACTGCGACGACAGATCGTGGAAAAGAGTTTAGCTGTCATGAACGAATTCGTGACACGTTAGGCTTACCCATGTATTTTGCAGATCCGTATTCTTCTTGGCAGCGTGGTAGTAACGAGAACGCCAATGGTCTTCTCCGTGAATTTTTCCCGAAGGGGACAGATTTCGGAAAGGTCAGTCGTTCTGAAATCGCTCAAGCGCTCGCCTGGATTAATGGGAGACCACGAAAATGTCTTAACTGGAAAACTGCATACGAGGTCTTCACGGAAGAAGTGTTGCACTTAATTTGACAAACCGTCAACAAAAAAAGAAGTCCATCCGTTATCGGAGACTTCTTTTTTCGGATAATTCTCGATCAGTGTTCTGTAACAGCGCACTCATCACATTCTGTTTTATATGATTCGCACTGTTCATCCATTTCTTTTCCGCAATGAGAGCAGGTCTTGACCGGAAGTTGACGGTAAAACTCCGGAGAAGTTTCTTGGTAAAAGGGTTGTTCCATGATTATATTCCTCCTCTTAATGTATGGATCTGGCAGCAAGAAACACTGAATTTCTTTTATTGTACTAGTACAGAATATGTATGTCAATCACTGTTTTATAACAGATAGAATATCAGCGAGTCTTGTCGTATGACAGTTGGCGCAGAGGGTGATACGATAACAAAGTAAACAGATGTACTTAAGGGGGGATCATTATGAATCAAACACTATCCGACACACTATCACTTTTGACAGAACGCCGTTCAGTTCGTCATTACGATGAGACATTCACGCTTTCGCATGAAGACGTACAAGAATTGATTGAATTGACGACAGCTGCGCCAAGTGCTTGGAACTTGCAACATTGGCATTTCGTCGCCTTCCATTCGGAAGAAGCGAAGCAGCAATTGGCTCCAATCGCTTACAATCAGCCTGCCATCAGTTCTTCTTCAGTCGTCATTGCCGTACTAGGGGATTTACAGGCAAACCGAAACTATAATCCGGTTTATGGTCCAGCCGTAGAAGCAGGAGGTATGACGGAAGACTTGTTCGACTCGATCAAAGGACAAGTGGAAGGAGCTTACCAAAGCGAGGCTTATGCGAGAGATGCAGCCATGTCAAACGCAAGTCTAGCAGCGATGCAACTCATGTTGGTCGCTGAAGCAAAAGGATTATCAACACTTGCGATGGGGGGATTCAATCACCAACTCTTTACGGAAACGTTTATTACAGATGAACGTTATGTTCCGGTCATGTTGATTGCCGTCGGTAAAGCAGTGGAAGATGCGAAAAAACGTCCGGCCCTTCGTCTGCCGGTTGATCAAGTCACGACAATTCTATAAGTAAATGTGAAGGGACCGACTCGAAATCATGGTTCGGTCCCGTTCATTTTTATTTTTAATTTTTTTAGAAAAGTACTTGTCAGATGGTTAGTTTCTTGCTATATTAATACATGTCCTAGCAAGTACATAACGTACTGCATCATGATTCTGTAGCTCAGCTGGGAGAGCGCTACCTTGACAGGGTAGAGGTCGCTGGTTCGAGCCCAGTCAGAATCATACCAAAAACTCCGTTCATCCTTGGATGAACGGAGTTTTTTTATTTAATTTTTGGCTTGAAGTTCGTCTTCCGTCACCCATTTATGGTTCTTAATGGTTTTCCCACCAGTTGTCGGTTTAAAATCGACCATATACACGGTTGTTTCATCGGCTTGATCAATCGTCGCTTTAGCCCCATCCATGCCCTTCATGTGGTCCGCCGCTAACGTCACTTTGTCACCTGCTTTTAGCGGTGAATCCGGAACCGGACTCAGTTCTTCCTGAATCACCCATTTATGATTGCTGACTTTTTTTCCGCCGTTTGTTGGTGTAAAGCTGACGGCATAGACCGTCGTATCAAATGAATCGACGACGGTTGCTTCTGCGCCGTCCATGCCTTTCATATGATCTGACGATAAAACGACATTCGCACCGTCCTTAAATTTTGGATTTTCGGCTTGTTTGAGTCCGGCTGGAATTTTTCCGTCACTTGAATGCATCATTCCTGCGTGAGAATCCTTCATATCATCGTGCATATCGTGCGAATTAGACGAATTCGAATCAGATCCGCAAGCACTTAAACCTATGACGGCAGAAAGTGCCAGTGATGTGACGAACAGTTGTTTTTTCATGAAAAATGACCTCCTGTAAGTAATCTGGTTATGTCATTACTATACCCATGTTTTGTGCAGAAACCGTGCAGAAAAGGTGACGATTCAATGGTCTGACTGAATAAGCTTTTAAAAAAGTGTATCGTAAGAGTGAAGAGAGGAGGGGGCGGGACATGCGACATATTTCTTACTACATCGGTCTGCTTTTTTTGACTGCGATTCTTGTCATCGGCGGTATTCTGTTCAGTACCCTCTACTTTAATCTTGTGAATCAACGGACGGACGAAGTGGTCCTTGGTTTGTTGAACCGGGGAAATACACACCGTGATGTCCTCGAGGAATCTTTTAATGCAGAAACATTGGAACATGTCAGTTTGATGGAATCAGCATCCGAATTTACCGTCGTTATCACGGATCAAAAAGGAAAAATTTTAAAGGCTTCGCATCCACTTACTCCCAAAATGAAAGTAGAGCTTATCCATACGGAATTTCAAACACAACGAAAAGATCGGATTTTAAGAGCTCAAGCGGAAACGAAGGGTTTTTTTATGACAGATAGTCCAATCACGATTTCAGGTGTTCATCGTGGGCATGTCTTCATGTTTGCTCCGGAAACGTTAATTCAACAAGTCGTCGACCCGTTAAGACAACAATTCATTCAAGTTGGTATCATTGCCGTCCTTCTGTCGCTTACGACTGTCGTGCTGTGTACACGATTGATTTCAAGACCACTCATTGAGATGGAGCGTGCGACGGCCAAGTTGAAAGAAGGAAACCTTGACGTGGATTTACCGGTAAACCGCTCGGATGAGCTTGGGGCACTGGCACGCTCCATCACACAGTTGGCAAAAGATCTTGATTTTTTGAATCGTGAACGGACAGAATTTTTAGCAAATATCTCGCACGAACTTCGAACTCCGCTGACCTACATGAAGGGTTATGCGGATATATTACATCGTCCAAACTTGCCGGAATCTGAAAAAACAGCTTATCTGTCGATTATCAAAGAAGAAAGCGATCATTTGAGCACATTGATTGAACAGATGATGTTACTGGCACGTTCCGATACGAATGCATTCTCAGTCGAACGAGTGCCGCTTGCGCTCGATCAATTGATTGTCTCGACGACAGAGAAAATGCGACCTGCAATTGAAGAAAAAGGGCTGCATTTGCATGTATCAGGGGAACCGGTAGAGATAGCAGGAGATGAAATTCGGCTCAAGCAAGTGCTGATAAATGTATTGGATAACGCAAAAAAATATACAGCAACCGGTGAAATCGTCGTCCGATACGGCAGGAATGAAACAGGACCGTATTTTCAAGTACGTGATACAGGAAGCGGCATCAGCCAAGAAAGTTTACCCCATGTGACAAAACGTCTGTACCGCAGTGAACCGTCACGATCACGAAGCCGGGGCGGATCAGGGCTTGGTTTGACGATTGCCTTGGCAATCGTTCAAGCACACGATGCGACATTAGATATCAAGAGTGAAAAGAATGCCGGGACGAGTGTGATGATTCAATGGAAGGTGTGAAGAAATGGCTCGAATTTTAATCGTTGATGATGAACAACGGATGCTTCAATTAATGAAATTATATTTGACACCGTATGGTCATACGTGCCATTTGGTCGATTCCGCTGAAAAAGCAATCGAAATCGTCAAAACAGTTCCGATTGATATCGCTTTACTGGATGTCATGATGCCTGAAATGGATGGTTGGACACTATGTGAAAATATAAGACGAATCGCTGATTTCCCGATCATCATGGTAACGGCACGGAATCAAATGGAAGATGTCGTTCGGGGACGTACAGTCGGCGCCGATGATTATGTGGCGAAACCGATTCATGAAGGTGAACTATTAGGACGGATTGAGTTATTGATTGGACGAGAAAAGCGGGAACAGTATACATTTCATGGTCTGCATTATGATGCTAAGGGATATGATTGTAGTTTTGATGAACAAAAAATCTTACTGACCAAAACAGAGTTTCAGCTGTTAGGAAAACTCCTGGCTTCCGTAAATAGAATCTTATCGAGAGAGCAATTAGTGCGGTCGCTTTGGAGTGACGACCAATCGATTGAACCACGAACCATCGATTCTCATATGCGCCACCTTCGTGAAAAACTGCGGCGTTCCGGCTTTCCAATCGATGAGTATTTGGAGACTGTCCGAGGTGTGGGTTATCGTTTACTGGAGCAGACAAAAGACAGCTAAAAGGAGAATTGAAATGACAACGACAATTTATTTGGTCCGTCATGCGCATTCGACCTATTCTACAGACGAAAAAGCGCGTCCTTTATCAGAACAAGGGAGATACGATGCGGAACAACTGACGACTCTTTTTGAAGGGATTAAACCGGACCAGATTTACGCGAGTCCGTATCGGCGAGCGATTGAGACGGTCCAGCCTTTAGCAGAACAATATGGATTAGTCATTCAAGAAGCAGCGGCTTTTCAAGAACGGTTATTGGCGCCCGAAGAACTGCCGGATTTTCAACAGGCTGTCGGTTATGTATGGGAACATCCGGATGAAAATCCGTATGGAGGTGAATCAAACGTTACGGCACAACGGCGGATCGTGCCTGAAATCAAACGATTACTAGAAAAACATAAAGATCAAACCGTCGTCATCGGAACACACGGGAATATCATGGTGTTATTAATGCAACATTTTGATCCGGCATATGGATATGCGTTCTGGAAAACGCTAAAGATGCCGGCTGTGTATCAAATGACATTTAAAGACGAAACCTTCCTTCAGATTGAAGAAGTTTGTCAGCATAACTAAAAAAACAGGAGATTGTCCCTTCGATAAGGGACCTTCTCCTGTTTTGATTATGCTTTTACCTTTTCATGTTTTTGGATTAAATCAGCTGTCAGCTGACCTGATAAGGTGACCATCGGGACACCACCACCTGGATGTGTGGAACCACCGACGAAATAGAGACCTTCGTAGAGATCACTCTTCGATGGAATCTTAAATCCACCGTTCTTTTTCCGATCGGCTGCCACACCATAAATCGAGCCACCGTTCGGACCATATAGGGATTTCAAGTCTTCTGGTGTAAAGCGGTATTCAAATTCAATCGATTCGCGTAAATCAGTCAGTCCCATCCGTTCCAATTTATCGAGGACGACTTCACGGTACGCATCCCAATCGGTTTTTCCATCTTGTTTCGTCAGTGGTGGCACGTGTGTCAAGACGAACAAATTATCTTTTCCTTCAGGAGCCTGTGACGCATCGGATTTAGAAGAAACACCGACATAAATCGTTGGATCTTCTGGCGGAACACCATCCTTGAACATTTGGGCAAATTCCCGTTCCGGATCATCAGAGAAGAAGAAGTTATGGTGTTTCAAGTCTTTGTATTCACGGTTAACCCCAAGTAACAGAACAAGACCGGAAACGGAAGGCACGAATGACTGATTTAATTTTTTAGCCTGTTTTGGTCCTTTTTTCTCTGAAATGAGATGTTGATAGGTCGGAATGACCTCAAGGTTCGAGACGACGACATCAGCCGGATAAAATGTACCGTCTGTCGTTTCCACGCCGATTGCACGCTTGCCTTCTGTGACGACACGTGCGACAGGTGTGTTGACGTGAATGGTCACCCGGAGTTCGTCAAGCACCGTCTTCATGGCACGGGCGATATTGTACATACCACCTTTGACATAATAGATGCCGAGACCCATCTGAACATAAATCATTTGATTGAAGACAGCAGGAGCTTCGTAAGGGTTGGATCCGACGTACATGACCATATAATTAAACAGCTGCTCCAGATATTTGTTGTTCAAATGTTTTTTTGTACCGCTTGCTACTGTATTGAGTGGATCCATCTTAAGTAATTCAGACATCGTATGGTATTTTTTTAAGTCTTTTAAATCTTCGAGACTGTATTTGTAGAAACTGTCTAAACACAGGTCATACATCTTTTTAGAATAACTGAACAATTCGACGAAATCCGCTTGATCGGAAACTTTTTTAAATTCCTCAAGCATTCCCGGGAGATCGCCTTTGACGTCAAGTTGTGTACCGTCTTCAAAGAAAGTCCGCCATTGCGGTTCGATGCGTTCGATTTCCAAATAGTCGTCGAGTCGACGGTGGACGCTCGTAAACAATTGTTCGAGTACCCAAGGCATCGTCAAGATTGAAGGACCGGTATCGAACGTAAATCCTTGGCCGCTACGTTGGTTTAATTTCCCGCCAACATTTCCATTTTGTTCTAGCATCGTGACTTCATAACCGTCTCCCGCAAGGCGGATTGCTGCTGACATACCTGCTAAACCTGCTCCAATAACGACTGCCTGTTTCTTCAAAAAAATCACATCTCCTTATGTTTTAGTAAATAAACGGAATCAAACGTTTTCTTTTGCGGGCCCAGTCCGTGTAAGCAGGACCAAATCCTTTGGTTAACATCTGTTCCTCGATTCGAATACGGTGAAGCAAAGCGATGAACATCAGGATTCCGGCACATAACGTGACAAACAAATTCCCGAAGTATAACGGGAAACCTAACGTGATAAAAAACAGACCGGAATAGAGGGGGTGGCGTAATGCCCGATAAGGACCCGTGCTGACAAGCCGGTCGCCCGGATTGACAGCAACATGGCGGGTGAACTGATGCTTGAGATGATAAATCCCCCAATAGCGCAGAACGACACCGGAAGTCAAAAGGAGCAATCCGATTTCACGTGACAAGGGAAGTCGAATTGAATCACTGAACAGAACGGAAAAAAGGATTGTGGTGATTAACGTAGCTAAAATCCAATAAAAACTTTGCCGTTCTTCCAGTGGAGAAGGTTCCTTCTTACGGTTTCGGAACAGAAACAATTCGAATAACCAAAGAAGAGAGACGGCAATGAACACTTTATCTAAAATGGTCATAAGATTCGCCCCTGACTGATACTAATCATTATTTAAAGAAAACGCATACAAGAAATCTTTACCCGAAAGGCTGAACATTCAATCCTTGTGTCGGACAATCCAGCTTCTTTTGGCAAACTGAGAATTAATTCATTTTGATTACACCTGTACAAAAAATGGTGGCATTTTGAAATGAATGTTATTCTAAAATTAAAGACTAATTACCCTGTTTTGGAAAAAAGGAGTTTTAAGAGATATGAAAAAATTAAAGCAAACGGTGATCGGGTTACTGGCGATTCTCCTCTCACTCGTCAGTTTTTCACTGGCCGCAGAAGCATCCAGTTACCGCCAGGCGAAAACACCGCTCAATCTTCGAAGCGGGGCTTCGACAACAAAAGCAGTCGTCGCAGTGATTCCGACTACTGTCTATGTCAATGAAATCAGCCGACTCGGGACATGGTCAAAAGTTCGTTATGGAACACAGACAGGGTATGCCAGTACAAAATATTTACTGACCGATCAACAAATCGGTGGGTTACGCATCGGCAAGACATTAATCGTTAATCCAAATCTTCCGTTACGTTCGACGTATGCGCCGGGAGAAAGTACAGTTGCACGGGCCGCATTTGAAAAAATGAAACGGGCTGCCAAAGCGGAAAAGATTACGCTGGTCGCATTCAGTACATACCGTTCATATGCGTATCAAAAAGCCTTATTTGAAAAATATGTGGCACGGGATGGTTTTGAGAAAGCCAGCACGTACAGTGCCCAGCCGGGAAAAAGTGAACATCAAACAGGACTGGGTTTTGATATCGGAGGCGCCGATTCATCAAAATATGCCAAGTTCAGCTTCTCAAGTACAAAAGAAGCAAAATGGCTGGCTGCCAATGCCCACCGTTTTGGATTCCATCTCCGTTACCCGCTCGGAAAAGAATCATGGACAGGCTACACATATGAAAGTTGGCATTACCGTTATGTCGGAGCAACGCTTGCGGCGCAGCTGAAAATGACCGGATTGACAATGGAAGAATACTATCAATTGGCACCGGGTAAACCAAGTACACCGTAACAGGTTTCACTTTAAGCTTTAAATGGTAAAGAAATGGTGTATTCCTCATCGTCAGCAGCAGCGGTCTGCCTTTTTTCGAAAGAGGTGGAAAGTTGTGGCGAAAAAAGAAGAAAAGCACCATATCATGACCTTTACATTTGAAGAAGAAGCGACCTCGTATCAGGTATTCAGTGAATTAAAGAAATATCATGCGAATGGCCAAGTCGATTTTGAACAAATCGCTGTCATTAAACGAAGTGAAAAGCGGAGCTTTTTCCTTTGAAGATGCTGTCGACTTGAGCGGCTCCAACAAAGCCTTTAAAGGTTCTTTAATCGGTATGGCAGTCGGGATTCTCGGGGGACCGTTCGGTATTTTATTAGGTTCGATGACCGGGATGCTGATTGGCGGATCAAAAGACTTAAAAAGAGAATCAAGCTGTTCAAGAAACATTTAAACGGACACTTGGTGTGATTCCACCTGGTAAGACGGGAATCATTGCAATCGGGGAAGAATTCGAACCATCCGTACTGGATGGACTGGTCGCGAAACATAATGGAACGATTGATCGGACAGATGAATTGCTCGAAAAATAATCAAAAAAATCCTTCCCTCATCAAGAGGGGAGGATTTTTTTAGATTAAGATTGACGTTCTTTTTTTACTTTTTTGAAGAAGAAGAGCTCGTAGACGACCGGGACGATGATGAGCGTCAAGAGTGTTGACGTCGTCAATCCGCCGATGACAGTCAAGGCGAGACCTTTTGAAATCAGGGTACCGGATGACGTTGTCAGCGCGAGCGGGACAAGCGCCATGATAGTAGCGAATGCCGTCATCAGGATGGGACGAAGTCGTGTCTTACCGGCTTCAATCAAGGATTCCCGAACCGGAAGTCCACGTGTGATGTTCTGACCAATCCGGTCAACAAGCACAATCGCGTTGGTCGTGACGATTCCGATCAGCATGAGGAATCCGATCATAACACTGACAGACAATGGTTCGTTAGCTAGGAACAGTGTAACGAGCGAACCGATCGGAACGAAAATGAGCGATGACAAGATGATGAACGGAATCCGTGCTTTTCCGAACGTGATTAACATCGTCAAGTAAACGAGACCGATGGCAACGACGATGGCAATTCCGAGAGATTGGAAGATTTCAACCGTATCATCATTTCCGCCGCCACTTGTTAAGGAAACGCCGTCCGGCAAGTCAATTTTTTCGACAGCAGCTTTGACGTCACTGGAGACCGTTTGGACGTTATCGCCTTTGACTTGACCCGAAACGCGGGCATAGACTTTACCGTCCAGTTTTTGAATCGATGTGAAGGTATCGACTTCATTGACGGTTGCGACATCTTTTAAGGCGACAGGACCGGCAGCCGAGAAGAGCTGGACATTTTCAAGATCTTCTTTCGACGTCAAGTCTTCCTTGTAAGACAATTGGACGTCCTGATCTTTGTCATCAAGGTTCAGTGTACCGACCGTGACAGGTTTAGTCTGGTCGTTGACCGTACCAAGAATCTGGAAGCCGGATAAACCACGATCACTGGCTTTTTCAGAATCAATTTCGACAAGGAATTGTTTTTGTTTCTCGCTAAAGTTATTCGTAACATATTTCAAATCATTGTTTTTGTTCATATTGTCTTCCACCAGTTTAGCTGCTTTTTGGAGCGCTTCTAAATCAGTCGAGAACAAATCAACATCTACATTATTATTGGATGGGGGACCACCTGTCGACAGTTCAGCAACGCTGATTTTGACGTCGACACCATCTTCTTTTGCGATATCATCCATTTTGGTTTCGAGGGATTTGATCGTTTTTTCGACATCAGCCCCGTCTTTTAAATTCAAGAAGTAGCTGGCTTTGTTGTCAAGTCGCAATCCGGTCGTGAAGTCACGTGCTCCGACGGATGTCGTGACATCAGCAATGGCGTTTTCCTGATCAAACATTTTTTCCATGTTCAGCGAAACATCACTTGTTTTCTCAAGCGACGTTGCAGCAGGAAGCTCCAGTGAAGCAGTCAATGTTTTTGAAGCTTCATTCGGAATGAACGTAAAGCCGAGTTGCGGTACGATGGCAAGCGAACCACCGAGTAACAAGAAGGAAACAACTAAGATGATCGCTTTATGCGACAATGATTTTTCAATCAGTGTGCCGTACCACCGTTGTAAGACGCCTTCTTTTTCTTCCGCCGGTACCTTTTTAAAGGCGAACTTCGCTAAGATCGGTACAATTGTAATCGCGACAAGTAGGGAAGCGAGTAACGAGAAGATGATGGTTAAGGCGAACGGTAAGAAGAATTTACCTGTGATACCGCCGACAAAGCCGATCGGCAAGAAGACGACGACGGTCGTAAGCGTCGAAGACGTGATGGCTTTTAAAATCTCTTTTGTTGATTGTTCGATGACTTCATCTGTCATACCGCCATCTGATTTTCGGACCCGTCGGAAAATGTTTTCAATGACGACGATACTGTCATCGACGACCCGGCCGACAGCAACTGCCATACCACCGAGTGTCATGATATTTAATGAAATAGCCTGCCAGTTCAAGAAGATGGCCGCAATCAAGAGTGACAGCGGAATTGAGACGATTGCAATGATCGTCGCCCGGATATTCCGTAGGAACAAAAGGACAGCCAGTGAAGCGAACAAGGCCCCGAGTAATCCTTCTTTGACAAGCGTAGCGACGGATTCTTCGATGTCTTTCGCAGAATCAATACCAATCGTATAATCGATTTGGTCATCATATTTGTTTAAGATTTTTGTGACGCCGTCAGCAATTTCAACCGTATTAGCGTCTTGTTTTTTGGTAATCGCCATCGAGAGAGAATCTTTTAAATCATAACGTGTTTTTTCACTTTGCTTCGAGACAGCTTCAATGGTAGCGATGTCTGAAAGACGAACCGGTTCCGCTTGTTCTGTCGGAGCACCCGTTTCGCCGGTAGCACCAGCCGGGGGTCCTGATTGGGCAGGTTGACCCTGGCCGCCGGAAGCAGCACCGGAAGCAACACTTGACGTCAATTGAAGATTTTTTAATTTATCCAAGTTTTCCAGTTTTTCTTCGACCCGGATCGGAATCTTCGAATCACCTTCTGCGAGCTGACCAGACGGGAAGGAAACATATTTGGCATTGATTTGTTCTTTAATGCTTGATAACGATAAACCGGCCGCTGTTGCCTTTTTGTTGTCGACAGTAATCTGGACTAAATCATCTTTGTAACCACCAACAGAAACACTGTTGATGCCCGGAATTTTATTCAGTTCCGGTTCGATTTCATTTTTTAGAAGGGACTCAATCTCTTTTCCGTCTTTACTAAAGAAGGAAATGTTGTAGATTGGGAACGATCCAAATGAGAAGCGGTTTAACTTCGTTGTCGCTTCTTCCGGAAGGTTAGCATCCTGGATCGCAGCATCGATTTGTTGTTCGACCTTGTCCATATCGGTATCAAATGGGAATTCGATATTGATGATCCCGATACTTTCATAAGCAGAGCTCGTGATTTTTGTCGAGCCCTCGATCCCTTTCAGTGCTGTCTCGAGTTTTGAGACGACCTGTTTATCGACATCATCCGGAGATGCGCCTGGATACACAGCTTCTACTGAAATTTGAGGAAATTCAATTTCAGGAAATTGATCCACTTTAAGCTGAGAAAACGAATATACGCCGCCCAAAACTAATAAAATAGCAATAATAAATACAGCGACAGAGTTCTTTAAACTAAACCTTGTTAAAAAATTCAACAGTTACCCCTCCTTTATTTTATATGTGCTTATTTACATAGTAGAGGACGAAACGAAACCCTGCAACTTTGAACTGTAGAGCAGAAAGAAAAAATATAATAAAAAAAATCAGAGAAAAGTCTTTACAGTTTTCAATATGTTGCTATAATAAACATATACCCAGGACACACGATCATGATTCTGTAGCTCAGCTGGGAGAGCGCTACCTTGACAGGGTAGAGGTCGCTGGTTCGAGCCCAGTCAGAATCATACCGAGCTCCCGTTCATCACACGATGAATGGGAGTTTTTTCATGTAAAAAAGCTGTTCCTTCATTATATGAGGGAACAGCAACGTGAGCATCTATTGAATTTCTAATCGAAGGTCGCCCATCTTTGTCCAACCGGCCATCGTCGTCATGCGGTAAAAGACGAGCGTCAAGACACCGGGAAGGACGACGCCGGTTGCAAAAAAGATCAGGAACGCATTAAAACCCTGATTAACGAAGATGTTGAGTGGGGCAATCATTGAATTTAATCCGAGACCCGCAAGTTCATAAGGGACTTCAAGTGAAAGAACAAGTGTGGCGATGGGTGCCGAGATCATCGCGGCCAGGAACGGAGCGACGACAAGTCTTGGATTCTTAACGATGTTCGGAAACTGAACCTTTGGTGTGACGAAGAACGAAGCAATCAAACCGCCGGGATCTGTTTGACGATATGCCATCAATGTAAATCCGACAAACTGAGCTGAACAACCGATTAAAGCAGCGGCACTGGCGACCGGGTCGAGTTGAAGGGCGATTGCGAGTGCAGCCGATGAAGCGGGTGACATCAATAAGACACTAAAGATAAGAGCAATAACAAGTGATGTTGCAATCGGTGAAGACTCGACGGACGCAGTAACCATTGCGCTGAATCGTGTGAGGAGAGGTGTTGTGACGGCAGCGGCACCAAGACCGGTAAAACCGCCGGCGAGAACAGCACTGACCGGGATGACCATCATGTCGAATTTTGTTTTCCCTGTCATCCGTTTTCCGACGAAGACGGCCACAGCAGCTGCGAGTAACGCACTGATTGGTTGACCCGGTACGAGGACAAGACCGGCATCCGTCGGTTGAAGTGCGGCTCCGCCAATCGTCGCGGCAATCATCGCACTGAATAAGACTAAGGTGTTTCCGCCAAGCTGATAAGCAATTCCGGCTCCGAGTGCGGGGGCGAGTAAGACTTTGGCGACGCCGCCGATTGTCAGTAACATTTCAATATGTAAGAGATTTCCGAACGTCTCAATCAATAATCCTACCCCTAACGTCACTAACACGGCATTTGCCATCCCGGCAGATACTTTCACCATTCGATCCATCGCATATTCTTTCAACTCACTCATCCTCTATCTATTTCGCTTTGCCATGAAAAAAACCTATCCGGTATCGGATAGGCGCCAGTATTCCTGCGGGCGCCTCATTCGATGCATCGAAAGGAGGGCCCAAAATCAATTCCGAAAATCAGCGGAAAAGGTTTCAGTCCCTCGAGCATAGAATAATCAGTCGGCCAGCAATGTGGTTTACATACATAAAGTGTATTCCCCTCTCCGTGAATTTTTCTAAGCCTAACACGGGTAAGATGAATAATCAATATTTTCTGACAATTTATTTTTCGTGATTTTTGAACTTAAAATCAGGGGAAAGATAAGAATGGCATAAGTTGAACATTGGAGGCGGTTTCATGAAATTTGCAGTCATTACGGATATTCACGGCAATGCAACGGCATTAGAAGCAGTTTTAAAAAGAATAACGGAAGAAGCAGATGTCTCAGAAATTTTCTGTCTCGGAGATTTGATTGGCATCGGACCACAAACGAATGAAGTCATCGAAATTGTGCGATCGACACCACACATGACGACCATCAGCGGAAATCATGACGAAAATGTCCTTGCGTTGATCCATGGTCAAAAATATCCGGATAGTTACCGTCATGCGAAAAAACATCATCAATGGATTGCCGATCAGTTAACACCGGACAATCAACGTTTTTTGGAGCAGCTCCCAAGAACCGTCCGAAAAACATTTTCGGAACAGGAAGCATTGTTTACACATTATGCGTATCTGGATGAAACAAAAGCGATTGGAGAGGAACCGTTGGCAGATACGGTGGACGGAACAGAACAATCCCTGCCCGAGCTCTTTAAAGGCGAGCAGGCGAGTCTGATTTGCTTTGGGCATCATCATCCGAAACAGTTGGTCCGGGCGATGGGGATAACTTACCTGAATCCGGGGGCGCTAGGCTGTCAGCCGGAAGCTGTAGCACCATTTGCGGTAGTCGAACTGAACAGCGGAGAGTGGAACGTGAATGTCATTGAAGTGAAGTACGATGACCGACCGTACCTTGAAGCGTTTAATGCGGCACCGATGCCGGAAAAAGAACTGTTGCGTAAACTGTTTTTAGGCGGAAGAACATGAAAAAACGATCCGCTTGAATAAGCACGGATCGTTCGATGGATGACACATGTGATTATAAAAAACGGCTTACAAGAACGAGCATTAAAGGGACGGCGATAAGTAAAATCCCGATGATCCGTTTCGTCCGGCTTCGTTTCCATTGAAAGGCAAGCGCAAGGAAAGGGGATACAAGAAATCCGATAAATAAGGTGATCAATGTTAAAATGAAAAACAGAAAATCTGTTTTGGAGCTGGTGCGGGTGTACGATTTCCACATATCAACGAGCGATACAATGACGTAGACCAGCAAAGCTAACGTGAACAGAAAATTGGACAGTAAAAGCTGGGACAAATAAAACACTCCATTCAAGTACGAGTAAGGATCGATCACGCAAAAACAGCCTCTCCATTCATCGAGAGGCTGTTTTCATTATAACAATTTTAACATCGCTTGACTGATTGTTTTTAAATCAAGCGGTTTCCCAATCAGCGGCCATTCAGAAATCAAGGCAATATACGTCTTGAACAGTAAGAACGCAGTTACTTCGACCGGAACGGCCGGAGAACGTTTTTCAAGTTCCAACCGTGTTTCCAGCAGATTCTTTATATATTCGACGATATGCTGCTCGATTCGAATCCGTAGCTCCGACATCTCCTGAAGTTTCAGTGTCTGGGTTTCTTGTGTGATTTGTAAGATAAACAGATGCTGCTGTTGATGATTGACAATGGCATCAATCATCGCCTGTTTATTTTCTTCGACCGAAGCTGTCGTCGTATAGGCATTTTCCGCTTCTGCCTTCATCTCCTGCAACACCCGTGTGACGAGGGATTCAAACAAATCAAGTTTACTTTCAAACAATTGATAGACGGTTGGTTTTCCGACATGAGCCCGTTTGGCAACCCGTTCGATAGTCGTTCCTTTATATCCGAGTTCTGAAAAGCAGGCCATCGCCGCATCTAAAATGAGATGTTCTTTATCAGACAGTGTCATGGCGTTTTCTCGCTTTCGTTGAGAGTAAGATGCGTTTTCCACCTAATGCACCAGCGAAGCTGATAGCGAGAGCAGAAAACAGAATCAAACCAAGAATCTGACCGTTTGTGATGAGTGTATCGGTAACTCCGATTCCAAGTGCCTCACGGAAACCTGTGACCGAGTAAGTCATCGGCAGGAAGCGGTGAATCGTTTGGAAGAAGCTTGGAGTCATTTCGACCGGGAATGTTCCGCCGCTGCCGCCAATTTGCAGTAACAACAGTAGGAAGGCGCTGAATTGTCCGACCCGACCAAAGAGCATGGTTAACATAAAGAGTAGTGTGATGAACGTCATCCCTGTCAAAGCAGCGAAACCATACAGTGCAGGGGTGCTTGCAACATCCGCATCAAGTACATAAATAATGGCGACGGAAGCCGCAATCCCTTGTAACGCACCAATCGGTAAGATGATCGACAGTTTTCCGACGAGGAACCGCCACGTTAATGTTTCACCATGTTCAGGACGGATCTGGTAAACAGAAGAGAACATCAAGGCACCGGCAAACAAGGCGATGCTGAGGATGTAAGCCGCAAGACCTGATCCGTAGTTGTTGACGGTCGAATAATCATGTTCTTTTAAGACAACCGGTTCAGCGAGCATGTTGTCCCGGGCGTTGGATGGTTTGACAGTCGCATCTTTCGCGCCTTTACCGAGTTCGGTTTTCAATGTGTTGGCACCATCGGCAAGTTTCGAGTTTCCATCTGCCAAGCGTGAAGCGCCATCCGTCAGTTGACCGGCACCGGAAGAAATGGCGACGGCACCGTCTGACAGCTGACCGAGACCAGAAGTCAATTGACCGGATGCTGTACTGGCATCGTTCGCACCGGTTGCCAGTTGCTGGGCACCAGCCGTTAATTGGGTGCTTCCGACAGCTGCTTTATGCACGCCGTCTGTATAGGCCGTCAAACCTTGCGTGAGCGTGCCTTGTCCTTGTTCGAGACTTTTTGCACCGGCAAGTAGTTGAGTTTGTCCTTGCTCTAATTGTTTTGAACCAGCAAGTAGTTGGGTTTGTCCTTGTTCCAATCGTTTTGAACCGTCAAGCAGTTGTGCGAGCCCACCATCGAGTTGCGAGACGGCAGAAGCAATACTTTGACCACCAACCGCAAGCTGATTAATTTTTTCTGTTGCATCATTCGCTTTAGCGAGGCTTGCATCAAGTATCGATTCTTGCTGTGCTAAATTTTGAACGTTTTGTTCCATCGTTGCGATGGATTGAAGCAAAGCACCTTTTTCTTCTTCCGTTAAAGTTTCAGATGAAGCAATGACTGCCTTGATACTCGCGATATTTTCTTCAAGTGCTTCACGACGAGTACTTAACTCTTGTTTTAACGTATCCGCCGCATCGTTGACTGCTACCAGCGAGGCATTGGCTTCTTGAGCCCGGGCGTTCAGTTGATCGAGACCGGCTGTGAACTCCGGCAGGTTGTTGTCGAGCTTCGACGCACCGGCCGAAGCTGTTTCGAGACCTTGACGGAGTTCCGTCGATCCGGCAGCTGAACTTTCGAGACCTTGACGAAGTTTTGTGGATCCGGCAGCTGAACTTTCGAGACCTTGGCGGAGTTTTGTCGATCCGGCCTGTAGATCGGCTGAACCTTTCATTAACTTTCCGCTGTTGTCATCGAGTTGATTGAGGCCGCTCGATAATTCACCGGACTTCTCTGCCAGTGTTTTTGTTCCACCGCTTAACGTGTTGAGACCGCTTGTAAGCTGGACGGAACCGTCCGCGGCTTTTGTTAAATTCGTGGACAACTCATTTGTCCCACTCGTTAGTTTACTGAGATTCGTCGTCAGTGTTTTTGCGCCATCTGTCGTTTTCTTCGCGCCATCTTCCAGTTTGGCTGAACCTTCGGATGCATCTTCTAGTCCTTTGGCAATTTTTTTAAGGGATCCGAAAATCGCACTGCTGTATTGTTTCGTGACGGATTTCCGGATTTTTTCGTTCAATTGCTTAGCGGCAGCGCTGGAAATCTGCGTACCGGAATAGTTTTTGGCTGGATTCAGATAATATTCCAACTCAATTTTTTTCGGATGATCGTCGAGTAAAGTAGTCGCATTATGAGAAAACTTCTTTGGGATGACGACTGTCATGTAAATATCACCGGCGCGAAGCTTTTTAGCCGCATCTTTACGTGAGAGATACTGCCAGTCAAAGTCATCATTTTTTTTCAGTTTTTTGACGAACTGATTTCCGATATCAATTTTTTCTCCCTCGAACTTCGTCGCCTTGTCTTCATTGACGACTGCGACCTTAATGTTTTCTGTCTTACCATACGGATCCCAAAAAGCAGATAAAAAGATCGAGTTATAAAGAAACGGGACGAGGATAAGTGCAAGAATCACGATGATCATCATCGGGCTTTTTAATTTTTTCCATTCTGAACGAAACATAAATCAAATCTCCTTCTTGAAACTAAAAACTAATTTAAGTTTCTGGTTTTGATGAAATTTACTTTACGCCTTTTTATGAAGGAAAGCAACTACTTAAGTCGATGAATTGCTGAGAAAAAGAATTGTTTCTCTTTTGTAATCATTCCAGACGAAAAAACACCCAACCTAATGAAGGAAGAGTGCATTTCAGATTAAGGGAGTAATAAGATTTTTCCGGTGCTCTGACGGCTTTCCAAGTAATCATGAGCCCGTTGCCCGTCCGAGAGGGAGAAGGTAGTCGGAGAAGCGATTTGCAGTTGACCGGATTCCAACCAACTGAACAATTCTCCGGCCCGACGGATACGTTCTTCACGAGTCGTCAGGACGTTCCATAAATCACCGCCGGTCAGTGTTTTCGAAGTATCCATCAGGAACCGTGGGTCGACAGAAACCGGATCACCGCCGGCCATGCCGTAAAAGACGACTGTTCCATGGATTTTCGTCACTTCGAAACTGTTCATCAACGTCGATCCGACCGATTCGTAGACGACATCGACGCCACGCTGATCCGTCAGTGTTAAAATCTGTTCGACCCAGTTATCCGAATATAAAAAGACATGTTCGGCACCGGCTTGTTTAGCGATATCCGCCTTTTCCATCGATGACGTTAAACCAATCGGAATGGCTCCGTGTAATCGGACAATCTGTGTCAACAATTGACCGACGCCACCGGCTGCTGCGTGGACCAATACCAAATCTTTCGGCCGGATGGTATAGCTGTCCCGTGTCAGGTAGTGCGCAGTCAAACCTTGTAATAGAACGGAAGCCGCTGTTTCGTACGAAACAAAATCCGGTAAAGGAATCACTTTATCGACGGGTGCGGCAACGAATTCGGCATTCGCGTTCGGGACGTCGGCAAAGGCTACCCGTTGCCCGACTTGAAGATCAGTCACAGCAGCACCGATTTGTGTGATGATCCCTGAACCCTCGTAACCGAGCAGGTAAGGCGGCGTGCCTTCCAAATGATAATTGCCTTTCCGGCGGTAGATGTCGGCAAAGTTTAATCCGATGGCCTTCATTTCAATTAATACTTCATTCGACTTGATTTCAGGAGTCGGATATTCTTCGTAATGCAGTACACTCGAATCTCCGAAGGTACGAAATCTAAGAGCTCGCATGGTAAATACACGTCCTTTTTAGTAGTTGTCAAAGGTAGTATAATTCACTTAAGCAGAAAATCCTCTTCATATGCGTTAGAGTAAGGGAAAAGAAGGTGAGACCACATTGAAACAAGTCCTACTCGGTGGGATTCATTTTTATCAAAAAGTGATTTCGCCGATGAAACCGGCGACCTGCCGATTTTATCCGACCTGCTCGCATTACGGAAAAGAAGCAATCGAGAAGCATGGTGCCTTAAGAGGCGGTTATTTAACGACCCGTCGTTTGTTACGTTGCCAACCGTTTCATCCGGGCGGACTCGACTTTGTACCGGAGACATTTGACTGGAAGGCGCCGTTACAACGGGAAAACCCGGCAGAACATCAAAAGTAATTCAAAAAGAGTCTGAGCTCGTTAAACGAGTTCAGACTCTTTTTGAATGTTACAAATCACCGGTTAAAAATTGTGCTTTTCCTAAACCGAAACTCCAGTCAGCTGCATCATTCTCGACGATTGAGACCATCAGATCAGCAGGCGAGAGTCCACATACAGCTTCCAACCGTTCAGCCAGTAAACGATAGAGTGCCTGCTTTTTCTCCTCTGTCCGTGTTTTACTTGTCACGCTGATAACGACGACTTGATTGGAACGTGTCAACCCGAGTCCGGTATCCTCAATGATCATTTCGTTCGCTTTATGCGTATGAACGATTTGATAACGATCCCGTTCCGGTACGTCAAAAGCTTCCAGCATCGCCTCATGGGCAGTATCGAGTAAAAGTTTCAGTTCTTCATCCGAGCGCCCTTCAATGACATCAAAACGCAGTAGTGGCATAGTCATCTTCCTTTCTATCTATATGTAGAAGTACGGGAAACCCCGTACTTCATATTTAAGCTTATCTTATTCAAAGAATGGTTTGTACTGACGGCGTTCGTGCATGACAGACAACCACTGCACAGTCGAGAATTCTTCAAGGACCCATTCTCCGTTGAAGCGGCCGAGACCTGAGTCTTTTTCGCCGCCGAACGGCATATGCGGCTCATCGTTGACGGATTGGTCATTGATGTGAATCATGCCTGTTTCAACCTGAAGTGCAAATTCTGTTGCGCGTTCAATTGAAGAACCGTGAACAGCACCGCTTAATCCGTAAGGAAGTGAGTTGGCGAGTTCAAGTGCCTCTGCGTCGTCTTTAAATGGAATGATGACAGCGACTGGTCCGAAGATTTCGTTTTTAGCAAGCGGCATATCGTTTGTAACGCCTGTTACGACCGTAGGAGCGATGACGTTTCCGTCTGCTTCACCGCCGACACGGACTGTTGCACCCGCTGCTTTAGTTTTTTCGATTTCTTCCATGATGCGGTCGACTTGCGATTGGTTGATCAACGGTCCGACTTGTGTGCGTCCGTTTGATGGATCACCAAATTGAAGTTCTTTGACACGCGCAACGTATTTTTCAACGAATTCATCATGAATGGATTGAGCAACCAAAATCCGGTTCGTCGACATACAAATTTGACCTTGGTGATAGAACTTGCTGTAAACCGCTGATTCGACGGCACGATCAAGATCAGCATCGTCCAGTACGACGAATACATTGTTTCCGCCGAGTTCAAGCGCTGTCTTTTTCAAGTGTTTTCCTGCAAGTTCACCGATGTGACGGCCGACTTCAGTAGAACCCGTGAATGAAATCAAACGTGGAACCGGATGCTCGACGATGGAGTCGCCGATTTCTGATCCGCGACCGACGATGACGTTTAAAACACCTTTTGGTAAGCCGGCTTTTTCAAAAAGACTGGCGAAAATCAAACCGCCTGAAACCGGTGTATCAGTTGCCGGTTTGACGACGACCGCGTTCCCGATAGCGATAGCTGTTGCGATTGAACGGACAGCAAGGTGGAACGGGAAGTTCCATGGGCTGATGACGCCGATGACACCAAGCGCTTTCCGGTAAATCCGGTTTTCTTTGCCAGGTACGACAGACGGACGAATTTCGCCGTGCATCCGTAATGGGAAAGTAGCAGCTTCTTTGACGATCAAGACAGAGGCAAGGAACTCGCCTTCAGCTTTAATGCGTGTACTGCCGGACTCCTTAATCAGCCAATTGACGATTGTTTCTTTTTCTTCGTACATGACTTTTAAAAATTCTTCAATCAATCCTTGGCGTTTCAGTGCCGGCACTTTTGCCCACTCTTTTTGGGCGACTTTGGCAGATTGGTAAGCATCATCCAAGTCATCGTTGTTAGCTGCTGAAATCTCAAACAGCGTTTCGCCCGTGAAAGGGTTCGTATTCGTCATATTGCTGTCACTTGCGCCTTTGCGCCACTGACCGTTAATGAAAATTTTAGTGAAGTCTGTATTGAGTGATGATTTTGTATGTTGTTGCATAGTTTTCATCTCCAATTCGTTTTGATAACACTTAAGTTATTCACGTTATGTGAAGAAGTAAAACACAAACCGACACTTTCACAAAGTGAATCGACTCGGCGGATTTTTAAAAAGATGAGGCGAAGACGTTTTACTATATGAAGAAACAGGAATTAAAAAATATACCGATATATTAGAGTGGAGTGGATGAAATGTGCAGAAGCTGAAACTGGTGTACCGGGAAACGAATTGGTGGTGGCCGCTCCTTTATGGAGTAGGGGGAGCCGTATTGACGGCGGTTGTTCTGATGGTGGATTTGTATGCAAAAGAACTGTTTCCGAATGACTGGAAAACAACACTCGGTTTGGCTCAGACCATTCACAGTGCAGTCTTTACCGGATTATTGACGATGATGACATTTACGTTCTCGACGATTTTGGTCGTCCTGACAACCTATTCTTCACAATTTTCTCCCCGCACCTTACCGAACTTTATTGAAAATCGACAAGTTCAACATATTTTCGGGATTTTTATCGGAACCGTCACATATTCGATTACTATGCTGTTCTTCATGCGATCGTCGCTGAAAGACAGTGTCGTCGCTTCTGCCGTCGCCGTCATCGTTGTATTGATCGCGGTTATTGCCTTTGTCGCATTCGTGCATATCGTCAGTCAATCGATTCGGGTCACGACGTTACTCGATCGTTTACATGAAGAAGGCTGTACGCTGATTGAAGAGCATGTGGAAGCGATAAACGGAGGTCAGTATCAATTGGTGCCGGAAAACCGGTCGACGTATTCATTCGGACTTACCGCTCTGCAAACCGGTTATTTACAGGCAATTGATTATGAATTACTGATGAAGTCAGGTGAACGCGTCGCGATTGAGGTGACGATCGGAAGTTACGTCACGCAAGGACAACGGATCGGCAGTGCCGAAAAAGAGAACGTGGAACAAGGAATTCTTGTCGGCCCAACGCGTTCGGCAGAACAAGATTTTGCGTTTGTGATTCAAAAGCTGTCTGAGGTGGCACTTCGGGCGATTTCACCCGGTATCAATGACCCGAATACAGCACGCCATGCGATGCGGCAAATCGGTGATTTATTCAGACGGTACACCATGCTTCTGGACGGTAATCTCCTGGTCAACGGGGAAGGGTCGGTGACAGTCAAGCGGCTCGCGTTTTCTGAACTGTTGTACTTGACGTTTTATCAACTGCGGCATTACGGCGAAGAGGATATTTCAGTCCTTTCGACGATGCTTGAGTCACTTGAAATCATGAAACGGAATGCTTTACCGGAACATAGAGCGAGCATTGACCGGTTCATTCCATTTGTCTGCTCGGAGGTCGACTGGTCGGCATTAAACGACTGGGACCGTCAACATTTGGAGCAGGCTCAAAAAAGGGCACTTTCATGAAACCAGTCGCAGCTTTTTAACGTAATCAAGAGAAGAAAGAACAGCAGAAAGTAGGAGATTGGCATGACTATCATATTATGGAGTTTGATTGCAGTCTGTTTTTTGGTTGCGTTCGCAGGACTTGTCTATCCTGTCATTCCAAGTGCACCGTTACTCATCATTGGATTTTTGATTTATGGATTTGGATTCGGTTTTACCGAGTTGACCGTCAGTTTCTGGGTCATTCAAGCTATCTTCGTTATCCTGTTATTTACGTTAGATTATTTGGTTAGCTCTTATACCGTTGATCGACGCGGCGGTTCACAGGCCGCAAAAATCGCGACGACCGTCGGTTTGATTGCCGGTCCCTTTATCCTGCCTGGGATTGGATTGTTGATTTTCCCGTTCGTCTTTGCGATTTTAACGGAAAAAATCATCAGTAAGAAAACATGGAAGGATTCTGTTTCAATCGGAATCGGGACTGTGTTGGGCATTCTGTCGAGTGCCTTATTAAAAGGGATCGCCATGCTGTTAATGATTGTCGTATTCATCCTGTATGTCGTGTAAGGGAAAAGAAAGATTATCTGCAAGTACACATTTTCCGAGAGTTCCGTTATAGTATGAATATGAAAAAGTAGAGAAGCTTGTTCATTAAAAACAAGCTTCTTTTTGGTGGAGAAGACCGATGAGAAGCTGATCGGCTTAATTTAAATGGAGGTGAATCCCCTTAGTTTGGGGAAACGATTGGACAGTACACACGCAGTGGAGACATTCGATACAACAACGATTATCATTCGGCTTTTGATTATTGCACTTTTAATTGTGCTGACCGCTTTTTTTGTCGCAGCAGAATTTTCAGTTGTCAAAATGAGAATGTCCCGAATCGATCAATTGATTACAGAAGGCAGTAAAACCGCGAAGACGGCGAAAAAATTATTAGACAACCTGGATTATTATTTATCTGCCTGTCAGCTCGGGATTACCGTGACGGCCCTTGGACTGGGTTGGTTAGGCGAATCGACGGTTGGTGCGATTCTCGCGATGGTATTCAAGGAGATTGCACTTCCGGAATCCGTCTCGACGGTCGTTTCCTTTACGTTAGCCTTTTCCGTCGTGACATTTTTACACGTCGTCCTCGGAGAACTGGCACCGAAATCACTGGCGATTCAAAAAACGGAAGCCATTACGATGTTGCTTGCCCCTCCGCTTTATTGGTTCGGGAAAGTAATGAAACCCGTCATTTGGCTGCTCAACGGCTCAGCACGGGTCTTCTTGCGCCTGTTTGGTGTCGAACCCGTTGGTCATGAAGACGCTCACTCGGAAGAAGAAATCAAAATCATCATGACACAAAGCTACAAAAGCGGTGAAATCAATCAAACTGAGTTGTCGTACATGCAAAACATCTTTTCGTTTGATGAACGGATCGCGAAAGATATCATGTTGCCGCGGACGGATCTGATTACGATCTCAAACGATGCATCGATGGAGGACATCATTGCCCTTGTTGAAGAATACCAGTTCACCCGGTATCCGGTTGCAGAAGAAGGCGACAAAGATAAAATCTTAGGATTTATCAATGCGAAACAATTGTTCACGGATCATATGGCGAACAAAGGGAAAGCACTGAGCTTTTATGTGCACAACCTGCCGATTGTATCGGAATATTCTCCGTTACAAGACGCGATGCTGAAGATGCAGGTCGAACGTACACCGATGGCGCTTGTCATCGATGAGTACGGTGGAACAGCCGGCGTCATCACGATGGAAGATATCCTGGAGGAAATCGTCGGTGAAATTCGCGATGAGTTTGATAAAGATGAAAAAGCGGACATCGAACAGATTCATGAGCGCTTGTACCGGATTTCAGGTCGTGTCTTGATTGACGACTTGAACGAACGGTTTAATCTCGGAATTGAAGAAGAAGACATTGATACAATTGGCGGCTGGGTCATGGCACAGGATACGGAAGTATCGAGCGGTCAGGAATTCCGTTATAAAAACCATACGGTCAAAGTCATGGAAGTCGACAATCATCAAGTTAAATCGATTTATCTACAGTTGCCGGAAAAAGAACCGGTGACGGAAGAAATCGTTTGAATGTAAGACGGAAGACTACACTTCGGTGTAGTCTTTTTTTGTGAAAAAGAACACCTTTCATTGTTTATTCTTGTCGAGACAGTGGTAATACAGTCTATGTGGCCGAAACAAGCTACTAAAATTAGCGGATAAAGGGGTTCTTATTCATGACGAAAACAATTCTTACTTCACGTGCAACTGCAGTAGGGGGACGCGATGGAAAGGTCGCCTCTGACGATAACGTAATTAATTTAGATCTTGTCATGCCAGGTACGAAAGGCAAAGAAGATATTCCTACTTCAAATCCAGAACAATTATTCGCAGCAGGATACGCTGCATGCTTTGACGGGGCATTCAACCTGATGGCTCGCCAAGATAAAAAACGTGTTGAGACACGTACGAATTCTGAAGTCAGCTTACTTGAAGACGAAGAAGCAGGCGGCGTCAAAATTGCTGCTAAACTTGTTGTCGAAGTAGTTGGCGTAACAGAAGAAGAAGCACAGGACTTGCTGGAAAAAACGCATCAGTTCTGCCCGTATTCAAAAGCAACACGCGGCAACATCGATGTGGATTT
This sequence comes from Exiguobacterium artemiae 255-15, assembly GCF_000019905.1. Lineage (GTDB taxonomy): Bacteria > Bacillota > Bacilli > Exiguobacteriales > Exiguobacteriaceae > Exiguobacterium_A > Exiguobacterium_A artemiae. Next base: position 572,444 of record NC_010556.1, read on the forward strand.
GTCAGTAAAAGTCGTGGATTCTTTAGACAACTAAAATTTTATCCTCGTTGAAGGAGGGGAAGCAGATGGCTCCAAAAGAAACGGAACGACCAAACGAACAGTTTGAAGACGAACGAAAACGTTTGACGGACAAGGAACGTGAGCTTTCACCCGAACAACAGGAAGAAGTATTAAAAGGAAAAGACGAGATGCCGGACGATCCGGTTTCACCGCGAGACCGGGGAATGGACAAGTAACAAAAACTTTAATTTGGGGGATGAGCAACAATGGGTAAAAAAGTAGCAGTCGTGCTTGCTGATCATTTTGAAGATGTCGAGTTTACAGGTCCTGTCGATGCGTTAAAAGAAGCTGGTCATGAAGTAACAGTCATCGGAACAGAAAAAGGTGCAGAACTCGTCGGGAAACAAGAAGAAGCAAAAGTAACAGTCGATGTAACGATTGATGAAACATCTTCTTCAGACTTTGACGCACTATTGATTCCAGGCGGTTTTTCTCCGGACTTACTCCGTGAAGACGATCGTTTCGTCACATTTACGGAAGAGTTTGATACATCTAAAAAGCCAATCTTCTCAATCTGTCACGGTCCACAATTGATGATTAACGCGAAAATCGTCAAGGGACGCAAAATGACAGGATATAAATCGATTCGAATCGATTTAGAGAATGCGGGAGTGTCGTATGAAGACAAGGAAGTAGTCGTCGATGACAACTTCGTGTCGAGCCGTCAACCGGATGATATTCCGGCATTTAATCGCGAAATGCTAGCTAAATTAGGATAACTGCTTAAAGTGAAAATGAGCGCCCGCTGACTTCGATCAGCGGACGCTCATTTTTTAGTTTTCCGGATAATCACAAAGTTCCGTAATGACCCCATGCGAATGACGGGGGTCCATATAGATTAATCGTCGGCCGAGCGGAGTTTGACGGTAGGTGTCCTCTAAAAATGTAATTCCCCGTTGTTTTGCTTCCAAAATGGCTTGGTCCAAATCATCAACACGATAGGCAATATGATGAACGCCTTTTCCCCGTTGTTTTAAAAAGCGGGCAATCGGACTTTCCGGACTTGTCGGAGTCAACAATTCAATATGCGCATCTTCAAATTCAATGACAGCAATATTAGACGCAACCCCCGGTGTCGGATTGCTGTACTCACGAATTAACGTTCCTCCTAAAACGGTCGTATAAAACGTAATCGCTTCCTGCATATCCCGAACAGCGATGCCGGTATGATCTAAATACATAACAGTTCCTCCTTTACTTCGATAGTCATAGTGTGTCAAACTCTTTTCCAACACGCAATGAAGAAGATCCGGTTGGGGTGTCTGGATAGGAGCGAAAAGAGAACTTATCCAAAATGACATCTCACTGAAATATAATACAAGGAAAATGAATGCTATAATCAAAAACGTTCTTATAATTTTTAAAAAGTATTACTAAATTTAAATATCATCATTCGATTACTTATATAAACTACACAGAAAAAGAGGGAATACTACATGAAAAAAACGTTCGCGTCGCTCATCGTTTCGGCACTTATTCTTTCATCGACTTCTCACTTCGTAGCAGCAGATGACTTAAGTGAACAAAAAGCTAAAAACGAACAGAAGCAACAAGAAAATGCCAAAACACAAAAAAACTTAGAATCGTCCGTTAATCAAGAAGGACAAAAAATTTCCAAGACTCAGCAAGAAGTTAACCGCTTGGACGAAGCATTAAACGAAAAAATGTTTGCAGTTGAAACAAAAGACCGTCAGATCAAAGCAACTGAAGCAGAAATCGTTGAACTTGGAAAGCAGATCGAAAAGTACAAAGCGAAATTAAAACGCCAAGAAAAACTGCTTGGTGACCGTCTTCGTGTCATGCAAGAAAATGATGGGAACTCCATTAAATGGGAAGAAGTCATTTTTGGATCAAAAGATGTCGGGGATCTGGTCAGCCGCGTTTTAGCGGGGAAATCCATCTCACAACAAGATGATAAAATGATTACCGATTATCAAAACACACAAAAAAAATTAGCAGCTGCTCAACAAGAATTAAAAGATAAAAAAGCAAAACTTGTGACGGAGAAACAAGAGTTGAAACGTCAACAAGCGGAACTTGAGCAACAGCTCAAAGAACGTAACAAACGCTTAAAAGAACTCCGGAAACAGAAAAAGAAATTTGAAACTCAGTTGATGGATGCAAAAGAAGTACAACAAATTTTGATCGCGCAAGAGCAAGCAATTGCAGCTGAAAAAGCAGCTCGCGAACGTGAAGCACGAATCGAAAAAGAGCGTCAAGCGCAAGCGGCACGTGAAGCAAAAGCACGTGCAGAAGCACAGGCAGCACAAGCAGCAGCTGAACAACAGGCGGCAGAAGCAGCCGCTGCTAAAGCAGCAGCCAAAGCGGAACAAAAATCGTCAACACCTGCTACGTCGACGAAACAATCTACGCCATCTGTGACTGTGCCGAAAGCAGCACCGGCACCAACACCGGAACCGGCAGCACCAACACCTGCTCCATCATCTTCTTCTATGTTTATTCACCCGACAAGTGGATCAATCACACAAGGATATGGTTCAGCAAGCGGTTCGAACGGTTATTCTTTCCACAATGGAATTGATTTCGGAGCGCCGGTCGGTACGCCGATTGTTGCAGCAGCAACAGGAACGGTTATCACTGCATCAAGTGGTGGTCCGTACGGTAATCATGTCATGATCGCACACCAATTAAATGGAAAAACATATACAACGGTTTACGCGCATATGAGTTCATTAAATGCACATGCTGGACAACGTGTCAGTCAAGGACAACAAATCGGTGCCCTTGGCAGCACAGGGAATTCAACAGGCCCGCACTTACACTTTGAAATTCATGTAGGTGGTTACAGCTACAGTGCTTCAGGACCGGCGAATTCTGTAAATCCAATGTCGATGTTATAATTACGGAAAAAGCGATTGCTATGGCAATCGCTTTTTTTTGTGTGTCTTGATCAAAATGAAAAATGTTATATTACAAAAAAACGCTTTCACTTGAAACATAAATGAAATTTTACTGAAACTATTACGATGCTATAATCAATCTCAGACATAAATACTTTGAATTAACTACTTTTCAAATAAGAAATCATACATAAGTGAGGAAATGAGACATGTTAAAAAAATTGTTGTCAACGGTATTGTTAGGAGTGTTGCTCGTATCAACTGCGCCGACTTCTGGTCATGCTGCAACGATTAAAGAAAAGAAATCTCAAAATGCGACAGAACAGCGTCGATTGGAAAAAGCCATTAAAAATCAAGAAGCCAAAATATCGGCGGAACAACGCGAAATCAATAAAATTGATGCAGCGATTAATGAAAATATTTTCCGGATTTCCGAAAAAAATAAGCAGATTAAACAACTAAACCTTCAGATTGAAGATCTGGAAGCGGAAATCGTCCGCTATGAAATCATGCTCACACGTCAAGAAGAGTTGCTCGGAGACCGGTTACGTGTACTTCAAGAAAACGACGGTAATTCGATCAAATGGGAAGAAGTCATTTTTGGTTCGAAAGACCTGGGGGATTTATTCAGCCGTGTCATGGCCGGTAAAAAAATCGCCGAACAAGATGATAAAATGATTTCTGCTTATTTGGAAACACAGGAAAAGCTGGCGGAAATGAAAAAGAACCTCATCACTAAAAAAGAAGAGCGTGTTCAAGAAAAAAAATCATTGCTCATTCAAAAGAAACAATTAAAACAACAGATGAAAGAACGGAGCGCAACCCTGAAAAAATTACGTAAAGGGAAGACGAAGTTTACGACAAAACTGTTGAGTGCCAAAGAATTACAGGCGACTTTAGAAGCTCAAGAAAGAGCGATTGCGGCAGCAAAAGCAGCAGCGAAAGCCGCCGCAGAAAAAGCGGCGGCCGAAAAGGCAGCAGCGGAAAAAGCAGCAAAAGCAGCAAAAGAAGCAGCAAAATCAAAGCCTGAATCAAGTGAATCAACGGTTGTTCCGACTCCTGTCAGCAGTGGACCGACCGGATCGGCGAAGTTTGTTCGTCCGGCTTCGGGTGGTGTCTCACAAGGATTCGGACCGGCCAGTGGAGCGAACGGTTATACTTTCCATAACGGTGTCGATTTCAGCGGACCTGTCGGATCGCCAATTCGTGCGGCGGCTTCCGGAACAGTCATTACGGCCGGAAGCGGCGGACCTTACGGGAATCACGTCATGATTTCCCATTTCCTTGACGGTCAAGTGTATACAACGGTGTACGGTCATATGAATTCGTTATCGGTTTCAGCAGGTCAAACGGTCACTCAAGGTCAAACGCTTGGTACTCTTGGGAGTACGGGTAATTCGACAGGACCGCATTTGCACTTTGAACTGCATATTGGTGGATATCAATATAGCGCGTCAGGACCTGCTAACACGGTTAACCCACTTGGATACTTGTAAAAACGAGCTTCGGCTCGTTTTTTTGATGGTGCTGTGATACAGTGAAAAAGAATTTAAATTACGAGCAACTAGGGGAGCTGGAGGAGTCCGGCTGAGAGGAAAACCACTCTGTTTTCGACCCTGTCACCTGAACTGGATAATACCAGCGTAGGAAAGTTGAGATCGAAGACATGAGTACTTTAGCCGGTCAACCTGGTTATTCATGGCGTCGTCTGCTTTTTTACAGCGGACGGCGCTTTTTGTTGTCCGTTTTCTCCTTATTTGCTCACAGGAAAGTGAGGAATTGGAATGAAACACGTATTGACAATCGCCGGATCCGACTCCGGAGGCGGAGCGGGGATTCAGGCAGATTTAAAAACATTTTCAGCACTCGGCGTATATGGAATGAGTGTCATCACGGCGATCACGGCACAAAATACACTGGGTGTTCAAGCGGTTGAAGACGTATCTCCCGAGCTTGTGGAAGCGCAGTTAACCTCGATTTTTTCAGATATCCGTGTCGATGCCGTCAAGATCGGAATGGTTTCTAATCAGGATACGATTCAAGTGATTGCCCGACAACTGGAAAAGTATTCTCTGCCGATTGTTCTTGACCCCGTCATGGTCGCAAAAGGCGGCCATGCTTTGTTACAACCGAATGCGGAACAGGCATTGCTTGAACAGCTGTTACCACTTGCGACTCTTGTGACACCGAATATTCCTGAAATCGAGCGGATGATCGGCGGAACGGTCCACTCACTTGCGGATATGAAGCAAGCAGCGGTAAAGCTGACTGAACGTCGGGCAGGAGCTGTGTTGCTCAAGGGCGGGCATTTGGAAGGACAAGACGCCACTGATCTTTTATATACGGACGAACGATATGTCGTCTTTGAACAAGAACGGATAGCGTCCCGCCATACGCATGGGACAGGCTGTACGTTGTCCGCTGCCATCGCCGGCAATCTGGCTCTTGGTCATTCACTGGAAGACAGCATCCGTTATGCGAAACGTTATGTGACCGAAGCGATTCGTCACGGTTTTGCTCTTGGACACGGAATTGGACCGACACATCATTTTCATGAACTTTGGAGGGATACACATGTTACGACGCATCCATGATAAAAAACCGTTGATTCATCATTTAACGAATACTGTCACGATCAATGATTGTGCCAATATGACACTTGCGCTTGGGGGATCTCCTGTCATGGCAGAGGACCTGCTCGAAGTCGAAGAGATGGTTGGTCTTGCAGACGCCGTCGTGATTAATACAGGAACCATCAATCCGGACATGCGCAAAGCACAGCTTTTAGCAGGAAAAACAGCTAACCGACTGGGGAAACCGGTCATTTTGGATCCGGTGGGCGCGGGAGCCACGACATTAAGAACGGATTTTATGAAACAACTGATGGAGGAGATCACCTTTACGGTCATCAAAGGAAACGCTTCGGAAATCAAGACGTTGCTCGGACAGGCCGCTCGAACGAAAGGGGTCGATGTAGCGGAAGGGGAATCACTCGATCTTCAAAGTGTTCACGCCTTCGCTTCCCAGACGAAACAAGTCATCGTCGTCACCGGACCGGTTGATTTTGTGACGGATGGAGTCCGTCAACATCATCTGGATGTCGGGACAAAACGACTCGGTCAAGTGACAGGAACAGGATGTATGACCGCTTCCTTAATTGCGACGTTTCTGGGAGCAGGATACGGTCGTTTCGACGCAGCTGTATTTGGGACGTACGCCATGGGAAAAGCAGGGGAAACGGCCGGAAATCGTCCTGGTATCGGCAGTTTTCGGACCGGATTGTTTGATGCGGTCAGTCTGATGACAGAGGAAAGTTTGCCGGAGGTGCAGATGAATGGACAGTGAATACTTGATTTATGCAGTGACGGATAGACGTCTGCACCCGCATCTTCCCTTGGAGGATGCTGTCGAAGCAACGATTAAGGGCGGTGCAACGATTGTTCAATTACGGGAAAAAGAGATGTCGGGTAAGAATTTTCTCGAATCAGCCGTTGTACTGAAGGATCTGACTGCCAGTTATAATATTCCGTTGATTATCAATGACCGGATCGATATCGCTTTATTAGTCGAAGCGGGCCTGCATATCGGTCAAGATGATATTCCTTTAACGGAAGCACGTCGATTGTTACCGACGGCGACGATCGGTGTTTCCGTTTCAACGGTCGAACAGGCTGTGGCAGCAGAACAGGACGGTGCAGATTATTTAGGAGTCGGGTCACTTTTTCCGACGGCGACGAAACAAGATGCGACATTCATGTCACGTGTGACATTAGAGCAAATCAGGAAAGCCGTTCGCATCCCGTTAGTAGGCATCGGTGGAATTAGTGAAACAAATGTATCGTTACTTGATTCTCTCGTAGATGGATATGCCGTGGTGTCCGCTTTGTTTGCCAATCCGGAAATTGAACGAACGACGAAAAAGTTTAAACAGACCGTCGAACAAGTGCGTCAGAGCGTTTCAGACAGGGTATAATCCTTCTAGAGGTGATGGTCGTGAAATGGCAGTCTGTTCGATTTCGAGGACGATGGATTCGATATAAAATCGAACCGCAAATCATTCGAGTCGAAAATCGCGGGAAATATCATTTAGGGGCAGCTCTATTTCCTTTCCCGAATCGTTATTCCTATCAACTGGCGGTCTTATTAAAGAATAAATACCAGCAACAGTATAAACGTTCCTTACTCATTCAAACGAGTTCCATCGCAACGGAAATCTGGGGACACACACATCTGGACATTTTTTACCGGATGCTGCTGCCGCTTCCGTTACCCCGTTTTTTACGGGAACGTTACCAGGAGCGTTTGAAAAGTACAGGTGTGATTGATATCGGTGTACGTGCCGTCGATTCCAATCGTATCGTATGGGATATCGGAAATTTTTTGGGCGGTTGGTTCTTTTATGCCGTCTCAAGACGAAACCGTGACAAATGAACAGGTCTGCTTTCCGCTTTGGATGAACGGGAAGCAGACCTGTTTTGTTTTTCGATATTCAGTTACCGGATTTAAAGGAGTCAGTCGTTGGAGTCTTGGAGTGATTTCCTTGCAATTCATTTGAAACGATGGTGGAATTAAAGGGAAAGAGGTGATGACTGTGGATGCACCACGTTGTGAAACGATTGCGATTGATCAGGTACGTGCGCAAGAGATTGAGCAAGTCGTCGATACGATTCCGACGACAGATATCGGAAAGTTATTCAAAGTCCTGTCAGATGCCACGCGTCTGCGGATTGCTTACGCCTTAACGGTAGAAGAGGAACTTTGCGTCTGTGATGTCTCGGCTTCGGTAGATTGCTCGATTGCAACAGCTTCTCACCATCTCCGCACCTTGCTGAAACAAGGTTTGGTGAAATATAGAAAAGAAGGTAAGGTCGTCTACTACTCGTTGGACGATCACCATATCTCATCGCTCGTCCATCTGGCCATGGAGCATGTAAACGAGGGGAAAGCGTCCTCATAAGTCTGCTCCATCACAAAAACAAACACGCATCGTTCTTACGGACGGTACGTGTTTGTTTTGTTTTCGAGAATTGGTTTGGACCGGTGAAATAAAATAATGGTCGTTGCGATTAACAAAAAAGCTAAAATGGATAAGCTGAAGCACATCCGTTTATATTCTGCCGTCATTTCAGTAGTCAATTCCAGTTTTTGCTCCAGATCACGATATAATTTGTCTTTGATCTGCGACAGATCTTCAAGAATTGTTTGAGTCGTTTGAGTCGTTTGTTTCGCCAACTTTTTCGCACGTTGCGGATGATCTGTTTCGTAGACGGTAAACACCTCTTGAATCTCTTCTTCCCACGTATTGTTGCGTGACAATAAATCTTTTACTGCCCCGGGGGTCTGATTGGAGGAATTCAGTAATCGCCGTAAATCATGAACTTTAGAGGTGGAAAAATAGTATTGTTCGATGTAACGATCATCTTCGTATAATAGCAGTCCCCGAACAGCATTCGCCCGGTCGCGATTATGCTCTATCAGTTGGTCCACTTGTTTAATCATTGGAATGTCCTGTGTATGCATCTCTGCCGTCAGCTTCGAAATCGTACGATACCCGCTGAGAGCGTAGAGGAGGGGGATCGAGGCAAACAGGCTGACGACTAGAATAAGGATGATGCGGTGACGCCATAATTGATTCATACAATCCGTCCTTTTTTTACAAAACGTAATGTCATTAGCTTAACCACTATTTCCCAAAAAGTGAAGGATTCTTCAGAAAAATGTGGAACATTTTCTTTGGATTTGCGTATTATACACAAAAAAACCGCTACAACGAGTGTAGCGGCGACAGAATTAAGGCTATTAAAAAGAATAGGAATGCTCTTTATAGTTACCGAAGACCGTGTGAATTTCAGAAAATGTAACAAAGGCATTTGATTCGACGGAGGAAACAATTTCCTGAAGCTTAAGAATTTCATTGTTCTGAACAACGACATAGACCATCTTTTTCGTTCGTTTCGAATATCCGCCGCGGGCATCGAGAATCGTTACACCGCGCCCAAGTTCTTTTGTAATGACATCATTGATTTCATCGGCTTTTTCACAAATGATGATACATTGTTTAGAAGCAGAGTAAAAACTGTATACTGTCTGAAGTGCTTTTGCTCGAACGAAACTCATGATTAAAGCATACATGACATGTTTTAAATCAAACACGAACCAGACAAGTACATAGATGACTAAATCCTGCATTAAAAAAATACGCGGAAGCGGCCAATTGTGGAAGCGGGTATAAAAGAACTTTCCAAGAATATCAAGACCGCCAGTCGAGGCGCCGCCAAAGAAGATTAAAGCCATTGCCAAACCGGAGACAAGTCCGGCAAAAATGGAAGCGACCAGTGGATCATTTAAAGATTCCGGAACGATTTGAGTCGGAATCCAGTCAATCAGGAATGATGAAGCCAAGACGATGAGACCGGATAAAAACATAAAACGTTTTCTCAAAAAACGAAATCCTAGTAAAAAAAGTGGAATATTCAAGACCAGTTGTGTCAAGCCGATTGGCGTGTGGAATAATTCCTGAACAATAAGTGTGATTCCCATGATTCCGCCGGATCCGATATCATTCGGCGATAAGAGAAGACTGATGTACAACGAGTACAGCAACGTCCCGATCAAGAGGAAACCGATTTTCTCTGTACGTTTTTTCTTTGCGGGCTGTTTAGTTTTCATGTTGATTGATGAGTAATCTCATGCTCCTCCTCCATAAAGTATCTGCCTGCAAGAGTACGCTGATATGAGGATTAATTCAACCCCTGTTTTGAAAAAAGAACAATCAAACCATCTGTTTTTCAGAAAGGAGACCATTTTTTTGAAAAAAATCATACTGGTCATTCTCTGCATTGGACTCGGATTATCGGCAGGATCATGGTTTGTTCTGAATTTACAGCAGCCACCGGAAGAAGAGCGTTTTAAGGATGGTCAGGTGATTGCGCGTCATGTCGGGATATCGGTTTCCAATACGGCTGCGATTGAAGAGCTAGTTAAGCAGTTGCCATTTTCCGAAGCGTTGACTGCTGTATCGATAGAGGGGACGTCCGTGAAGATGACATACGAACCGGCCGGAAAAGAACAGGCGGACTGGACAGGCAGTAATGAAAAGACAATCCGGTCTGCTGGCACTTCTTTTCTCGAGAGCCGATTATCCAAGCTGATCATGCATCATACATTAGCACTTTTTTTAAGTGTCTCTGATTTATCTGAACTTCAAATCCGTTACACCGACACAGTTTCTGACGTCACGTTTGAGACGGACCGACAACGGATTGAAGACTATACACCGCGGGATATTGAACGGGCTACTTCTTCCGCAACCAGATTTAACCGCGTCGTTGTCGAAGACTATGTACTGGTCGAATCCAGACGGTCGGTATTCTTTAAAAAATTCGAGGATGCGTTGCAAATCCTTCCTTCAAACTAGTTGTATTCACCAAGAAAAGGCACTTTTCACAAACTTGACACAATGGTATCGTTTACATCCTGCTCTTTTAATAAAACGTTAAATAGTGTCTATTTATGACTTGAACATCTTATAAGATGGAAGTATGATAATAAATGAACAGACATTGTGAAGTGTTGAACAAAAGAAAGCGGGGTTTCTACAATGAATGAAGTAGAAGCATTAGAAGGGTTAAGAAAAAAAGCTGTCAAATCGACACAAATGCTACGGATGCGTCCGCTGGAATATTTGGTTCGAGCGATGTTAGCTGGAGTATTCATTGGTTTTGCCATCATATTTACACTCAAAGCAATCAACGGTTTATATTTAAATGAATCACCGGTTACGACGCTTGTCGGTGGATTGACATTCGGTGTCGCACTCGTCTTGATCGTCTACGGCGGAGCAGAATTGTTTACCGGAAACACCATGTATTTCACGACGTCGACCATGCGTGGTTTTACTTCGAAAATGGATACATTGAAAGTATGGACACTATGTTTTATCGGAAACGGTCTTGGTGGACTTGCCTTCGCCTTACTCTTTTCACAGACAGGAATTATCCAGGAGCTCGGAATGGAGAACTGGTTGTTTGCTGTTTCCGAAACGAAAATTCATCATACGACATGGGAGATCTTCACACGAGCCATCTTCTGTAACTGGATGGTCTGTCTAGCGATTTTCATTCCGAAAAATATGAAAAACGAACTGGCACAAATCATGATGATGATGATTTTAGTTGCTGTGTTCTTTGCCTCCGGTTTTGATCACGTCATTGCCAACATGGCCTTGTTCTCACTGGCTTTAGTCGTTCCGCATCCGGAAGCGATTTCCTTTGCCGGTGCGATCCATAACCTGGTTCCGGCACTGCTTGGAAACATCATCGGCGGAGCATTGTTCATGGGGATGGTTTACACATGGCTTAATAAATCAAAGCTGGAAGTAGAACAGTCAAACGAACAGGCAGCGACAATCAACATCGCTTCCAAACAAAAAGCTTAAAAATCGTTAAGGACGTCGTTATAAAAACAAAAAAGAAGGATTCGATGAAATTGATATGCTCCCCAAAAAGTAGACAGTTGAAATAACAAAAACTGTCCACTTTTTGAAGGGAGCTATTTCTATGTCTAAATCTAAGTTTTCGCCGGATGAAAAATTACGGATCATTAGGATGTGTGAGGATAGAATGGACTCGATAAAATCGATTGCCTCGCTCTTCGAGCTTTCAGTCACGACCTTGAATAGATGGAGAGCAAAATATCGTACATACGGCTCCTCGTCACTCCGTGATCGAACAGAATGGACAGGTTATCCAGAAGAACTAAAAATGGAGGCTGTACGCGCAGTTCTGACTCAAGAGGAATCGCTCACTAGCGCTACAGTACGGTTTAATATTTCGAGTTTAAGCGTACTTGCAAGATGGATTCGGAAGTATACTAGTCATAATACTCAAGGGAAACCATTGAAGGAGCGATCCATTATGACTAAAGGTAGAACCACTACGTTTGAAGAGCGTGTCCAGGCAGTTATGGACTGTATACAAAATGGGAAAGACTATCAAAACATCATGAAGACCCATCGGGTCTCCTATCAACAAATCTATAGCTGGGTAAGGAAGTTCGAGAAGGACGGAATGGACGCACTGATGGATCGTCGCGGACGTCAGAAGCCGGTAGCAGAATTGACGGATACAGAGCGTTTTGCGTTGGAACTGAAACGACTAGAGAAAGAAAATGAACGACTACGCATGGAGAACGATTTCCTAAAAAAGTTAGAGGAGATCGAGAGGAGGTCACGTTAAGTCAAATTCGTCTTCAAGATAAATATGAAGCCATTCAATCATCGGTAGAGCAATTCGGTTATCCGATCATCGCCCTATGTCATCTAGCGGATGTCTCGCGTGCTGCCTACTACAAGTGGTTGCGTCGTATAGGTATACCGAAAGCACATGAGGCTGAGAACATGAAAATCATCGAAGAGATGAACCAGATCCACCTTTCGGTGAAAGGAATATATGGCTATCGACGAATGAAATTGAACTTGAAACGTCGTTTCGGAAGAAACGTTAATGCGAAGCGTGTCCGGCGCCTGATGCACATCGCGAGTATTCATTGTGTCATACGCCGGAAACGTCCTTCGTACATTCGTAATCGTCCTCAACAGATTGCCGAAAACATTCTGAACCGTGATTTCAACGCGGCAGGACCGAATCAAAAATGGGTGACGGATGTCACGGAATTGAAGTACGGTTCCTCTCAGAAGGCGTATTTGAGCGCCATCTTGGACCTATATGACGGCTCCATCCGTGCCTTCGTTCTAGGGCACTCTAACAATAATCAGCTCGTGTTTGATACATTCGAACTCGCCCTGCAGGGCGCATCCGGAAGTCGTCCCTTGCTTCATAGTGATCGAGGGTTTCAATATACTTCACATGCGTTTCGACACATGACACGCGTGGCAGGCATTACACAAAGTATGTCTTGGGTTGGTAAATGTATTGATAACGGTCCGATGGAATCATTTTGGGACGCCTTGAAATGCGAAAGTTATTACCTACATAAGTTTGCGGAGTTCGACGAACTCCAGCTTGCGATTCAGAAGTATATTCACTTCTACAATGAAGAACGGTACCAACAACGATTAAACGGCTTGGCTCCATTAGAATACAGAGTTCAAGCCGTTTAAGAGATTTTTATTATTTATCCTGTCTACTTGACGGGGAGCAGTTCAAAAAAAAATCGGATCCTTCTTTTTTGATGTGTGTCATTATTCGAGATGTTGAAAACGATCGACATCTGCTGCTAGTTCTTCATAAATGGCTTCGACGATTTGAGCATCATCGAACAGGCCTAAAATATTTTCATCGGGCAGGGCATCAACCGGAGACGTGAAGTACAAAACGGCCGTCAATAAAAGTTGTTCCTGTTCTGGTTGCATTTCGAAACGTTTGTTGTACAAAGCACGTAACATCTCGAGCAACTGCTTGAGCTGGAAGTAAAGAACAAGTTCTGCTTCGCGTTCGACATCCGAGCCGTCCTCAGAGGCAAGATCTGTCGTCAATCGGGCTAATCCGAGTTCCCCTTGAATCAATAAGTCTTCTTGCGCTTTTGCATTTCCGACCGCGTTTAACGCTTGGCGGTGAAAATAGGTGTAAGCGGATTTAAAATCGCCTGGTGTAAATTCCATCATCAACACTCCTTCTGTATCTCTAGTTTCACCTTATTTCTTGCAAAATTGCAACTATTTCGTGAAAATAAGAGTAATAGTTGAAAGGGGATTACATAATGCCGACTCAAGAACAATTAAAAAAATATGCCGCACTTGCGGTACGTACAGGAATTAACCTGCAAGCCGGTCAGCAACTCGAAATTCGGGCGGGGATTGAAAATGCACCGCTAGTCCGTGAAATCACACGTGTTGCCTACGAAGTGGGCGCTTCGAATGTCTACGTCCAGTGGTCAGATGATGAAATGACGAAAATCCGTTACTTCGACGCACCGGAAGATTCATTTGATGCGTTCCCGGATTGGCTGAAAGCCCGGTTTGATCAGTTGGCAGAAGAAAAAACAGCTTTCCTGTCCGTTGTCAGTGAAGATCCTGACCTATTGAACGGCGTCGAATCCAGCCGGATTGCCCGGGCGAATAAAGCTGCAGGGGTGGCGTTGGCGAATTGGCGTAAGTTCGTCATGAGTGATAACGTCAGCTGGTGCGTCATTGCCGCGCCGTCAGATGCCTGGGCGGCAAAGGTATTCCCGGACTCGGAACACGCTGTAGAAGACCTGTGGGAAGCTATCTTGAAGGCGACACGTGTCGATCAGGACAATCCGGTCGCGGCGTGGGAGCAACATGATGCGAACCTGCGGACGAAAGCAACCTTCCTGACAGAAAAGAAATACAACAAGTTGCATTATTCAGCACCCGGAACGGAACTGACGATTGAACTGCCGGAGCGTCACGTCTGGTTAGGTGGCGGCGGACCAAACGCGGATGGTGTTGACTTCATCGCCAATCTGCCGACGGAAGAAGTATTTACGTTACCGAAGAAAACAGGCGTCAACGGTTATGTTTCGAGCACGAAACCGCTCAGCTACAGCGGGAATCTGATTGATGAATTCACATTATGGTTTGAAGACGGAAAAATCGTCAAAGCCGAGGCAAAACAGGGGCAGGCAGCGCTTGATGAACTCATCTCATTGGATGAAGGCGCCCGTTATCTCGGAGAAGTGGCCCTCGTACCTCACCACTCACCGATTTCAGATTCGGGTATCTTGTTCTACAATACGTTATTTGACGAAAATGCTTCGTGTCACTTGGCAATCGGTCGTGCGTATTCAACATGTCTCGAAAACGGTCCGAGTTTATCAAATGAAGAATTGGCGGCACAAGGCGCAAACGATTCAATGACACACGTCGATTTCATGATCGGTTCAGGTCAGATGTCGATTGACGGTGAGTTGTCTGACGGGACACGCGAACCATTGATGCGTGACGGAAACTGGGCAATCTAATGCAGGAATTTTGACGGAAAGAAAAACAAGGGAGCACCCGGGCAGAATTAACATGCCGCGGTGCTCCCTTGTTTAGTTCGATGGGATGAACAGGAATCAAGCTTCTTCGCCGATGATTTTTACTTCCGGCTCCAGTAAGATACCGAACTTTTCCTGGACGGTTTCCTGAACGTGGCGGATGAGCGAGATGTAGTCGGTCGCTGTGGCATCCTTGATATTGACAATGAAACCAGCGTGTTTTTGTGACACTTCCGCGCCACCGATTCGTGCACCTTGCAAGCCGCTGTCTTGAATCAGTTTACCGGCAAAATATCCTTCCGGACGTTTGAAGACACTCCCGCATGAAGGATACTCGAGAGGTTGTTTCGTCTCACGTTTATGCGTCAGATCGTCCATCATTTCCTTGATTAAAGCAGGGTCGCCTTCTGTTAATGAAAAACGTCCTTCGAGAATGATGTACTCTTTTTTCGAAAAACAGCTTGTCCGGTACCCGAGCTCAAGTTCTTCGTGTGAGATGTTTAACAGCTCACCTTTACGTGTCAAGACCGTTGCACTGTGGAGGCAGTCTTTTACTTCTCCGCCATAGGCACCGGCATTCATGATGAGTGCGCCGCCAATCGTTCCCGGGATACCGCAGGCAAACTCAAGACCGCTTAAGGCGTGGTCGTAGGCGATACGTGAAGCCTGGATGATGGCCGCACCGCTCTGCGCGATCAGTTCATGTCCTTCAACCGAAATATCCGTTAATTTTTCAAAGGATAAAACGATGCCGCGGATACCGCCGTCGCGGACAACGAGATTCGAACCGTTTCCAAGCATCGTCAACGGGAGGTCATGTTCATAGGCATACCGGACAGCGAATGCAGTTTCTTCGTATGTCGACGGGATGAGGAATAAATCTGCCAGTCCACCCATCTTGGTGTACGTATGGTTTTTTAAGGGTTCATTAATTAAAACAGCTTCTTTTGCAATACCTTCATATAATCCAGCTAATAATTGCTCAGTCATCATGTCTCAGTCCTTTTTCATAAATTCCATTCAGCCAAAAAACGCTCAAAATATATTTTACACTAATTCCGTGATTGATGTTTAGCATACTGTTCCCAAAATACAGAGTTGACAGATAAAAAGCAAGCTGTTCGTGAAGAATGTAATCGAATCAACATGTAGATGTTGTTTTCTTTTTATAAAAAATGAGCGGATTGTGAATGAATAAAAGTAAAAAAGGGAAAATTAAAGAAACGACTGTCATCCGGAAAGAGGGGATTTAAATGGAAAGTGAACGACTGGAAATGCGACCGTTCGTAGAAGAGGATTTTACGTTTTATAAAACCCTTGTTCAAAATGAGCAGGTCATGCGTTACATCAACGGCGGTGTCGTCTTAGACGAGGATAAGGCGCGGAGTTGGTTTGAGCGTCAACTGGATCGCTACAAGGATGAGCGGCAAACCGGATTTTTATTGTTAATCAAAAAAGAGACGAATGAACCGATTGGATTTGCCGGACTGCTTTTACAAACAGTCGATGGAATCGAGGAACTCGAAGTCGGCTACTGGTTGACGCCGATTCATTGGAAAGTGGGATATGGCCGGGAAGCAGCCAAACGACTGATGCGCGAAGCATTCGAGCGGGGACATGACCGTCTCATTTCCATCATTCATCCGGAAAATCATTCTTCGCAAAATGTTGCGCGGGCGAATGGGTTACAATGGGAAAAAGACACGTTGTTCAACGGAATTCCGGTCGTTATCTATTCCTGCCGGTTGTCCCGATTGTTCAGAGGTTGAATTTAGAAGCCAAGAGGAGCGAATCAGGTATGTATCAGACAAAGTGGATGGGGTTCAATGAGTTGGATAATACAAGCTTGTATCAATTATTGAAATTAAGAACAGATATATTTGTCGTGGAGCAGAATTGTCCGTACCCGGAACTCGATAACCGTGATCAAGATGCCCTGCATGGTCTCGCATATGACGGCGAACGTTTGATTGGTTGCCTGCGCATTTTGCCGAGGAAGTCGTCAGGCGCCGTTGCAATCGGTCGGGTAGCGGTCCAAACGGATTACCGGTCAAACGGCGTAGCAAGAAAACTGTTGAACGAAGCGATTACTCACATCGAGAAGCAAGGGGAATCATTGATTGATCTCCAGGCTCAGGCACATTTGAAACGGTTTTACGGTTCCTTTGGTTTTAAAGAAACGTCCGATGTCTATTTAGAGGACGGAATTCCTCATCTAGACATGCAAATGAACTTGAGGGAAGATTCAAAAAGACTTCAGGAATAGGACGGACGAACCGATGAAGAAAGCAGGAAGAACTTTGTCTGGAGGTGAGTCAGTCATTGAAAAAAGTACTGGTCATTCTCGCGTTAAGTTTGATTGGCGTATTGTCGTTTGCTGTCGGAATTTCCTACGCTGAACTTCAAAGTAGTCAACGCAGTGCAGAAGAACAGTTGACGAAGATGTTGCAGACACAGCACAACATCGATAAAACGTCACTACTGGAAGTGAAGGCTTCTTTTTCCATTCAACATCGTCAAGTGATTAAAGTACGTTTGCGCGGTGAACCGGCAATTACTTATGAATTCATTCAGCCTAAACAACAGATTGAATACAGCGGCTCGGTTGGAACCAGTGTTGAAAAAACCGGAAAACAGGATGAAGCATTCCGGAATTCACATCTCCAGTTAAGTAAAAAATAAAAATCTTGGTGCTTCTTTCTCCATAAAGAAGCTGCCAAGATTTTTTTTGAGCCTTTCAAGACGATTCAATATTGCGTACACTACGAAGAGAGACATCATGCAGGGGGACAATAATTTATGAAAAGATTTGTTAAAAACGAAGCCATCGCTCCGGCGCTGAATGCTTTTCTTACACTTGAGAACGAAGCCTTTCAAACATATAATCAATTGCTGACAGCACAGGAGCGGCAAGCTTTGAATTTTGTCGGACGGGCGGTCGCGCTTCAATCGGACAAACATCTCGCGTTAGCTCTTGAGACGAAACAGCCGTTGATTGAGATGGACCGTTTACTGATGAAATTGACGGAAATCGAGCAGGGCGCGCTGCTGTTTCGACAGTTGCTTGCATCCGGTCTCGATCTGAATCAACTTATCACAGTCGAAGGTCACCGGTCGCTTGTCAGACAGCCGTTATCTTTTCCTGTAGGCTTGTATACAGTCTATGACCACGTCTTGTTTCAACTTGCCGTCGATTCGGGGTTGGACCTAAACTACACAACGACATTGCAACGGAGTGACCGTTTTCTTGAAACGGATGAAATCAATACCCTGGACATCGTGTTGTTGTTGACGCATGAGCAGGCACCGGATGAACAGAGTCTTCCGTTGTTTCAACATCCGGCGACAGTCGGTCTGGCAGAACGGCTCCAACGAGCGAAGTTTGAAAGCCTGCAATCCATCATTGAGAACACCCGGTATGTTACAACATTTCGATATGCCAAACATTTTCCGCTTTTTTATGCGATCGTCGGTCGTCAGACGGAACAATTCCCGAAGATGCTAGACGCTGTTTTGATGGAACAAAATCAGGAAGAAATTCTAAAGGATGCCTTATTGGCATTTCATAATCATCAACCGGGTCTTGCAACAAGTATGGGAACGGATTATTACGAAAGTTTATTTGTCATCGGCGACCATTTAAAGCGACAGGCGGGTATCGATTTCAATACGTTGGATGATCAATATATACTCAGCGAATACTCGGAAATCGTTCAACGGTTACGTAGTTAACGAAACCGGTTCACAGGAATAACGGTGCCAATTCGAAAAAATTTGAATATCACAAAAAGTTGTCGGTTGATACAGGCGAAGAGCTTCTTGATGGGTCGAAAAACAATACACTTCAAAAGATAAGATATTTTTCTTATGTAATTTCATTTGGAACGTATCGAGAATCCGGCGCCCGTATCCCTGGTTTTTTAATTGGGGTAAACACGTGATTTCCAAAAGGCGGACGACCTGCTTATGCTGTTCAATCAGAAGGGTTCCAACAACAGTGTTCTTGTCGTAGACGAGGTAGGGCAGGACACCTTGATCGACTAAATAATCGAGATGGATAGCATCATAAGGGAAAAGAAAGTCGGAATAACGGATTGCGTCATTGCGAATCGTCAAGAACAATTGACGGTTGCGCAAGGAAAGTGGTTTAAATTGAACGGAGACGGGTCGGCCACGCGTCAGACCAATCAGCCGAAATTGTTCACAGGACAAAGAGTACCCTAAAGCGTTCCAGGTCGTGATGAATCCAAAGTCGTTCGGCGGTATGATTTGGACATCGATATGACGGGGAGAAAACGAGAGTGCCTGCAAATGGACATGGTGAGCGAGAATTTGAAACGCCTGTAGATCGGTATAGGAAGCATTTAAAAGTTGAACGGTATGTTCGAAAACATGAAATCCGAGAGTTGCCTGGACATGATCTTCATGCCAAATCGTCCATTGCTGGTGTTCGATCGGTGGGTAGGAAAATGATGACGGGGAAGACGGAGTGGTACGGAGTAAGCGATGGACCAAACGCCGTTGTGGATGAGATAATTGGTCGTACGATAAAATGTTCAACACGTGCACGTCCTTTCAGAAAAAATGAAAGCCAGTGCATTTAGTATAACAAAAAATATGGTATTTTAATGTATTAAATTGAAATTAAAGGTAAATAATCAGGTGGTGATGAGATGACGAGACTACTGATGGCGACAGGTCTTTTTTTGATCCTGATCGGTATGAATCCTGTTCACGCACAGGAAATTGAAAAAAAAGAAACGACAGTCCGGCAATCTACCACATACGGCAGTTACGGGACGATGGATGAGATTATCACGGATCAAAAGGAACCGACATATGACGGATTCGACTCTCCAAACGATATGGCTTTTTTATTCGCCTGCATTGCTTTGCTTGCGACAGTTGGATTAGGAATCGTAAATGCGACAGATTAAAGAAAAAGACGATTAGTTCTCGGGACTTGCCGAAGAACGTTTCGTCTTTTTTTGCAGGGATTTCAGCTTAAAAGTGAATATGTTTACGTCGTCCGACCCGTTCAATCCGATCATGTTCATCCTTTAATCCGGCTTGTTCAAGCAAACTAAGATAATACCGGAAGGGCGTCGAACGATGTGAGAAATAAGGAATATACTCCGTAAACAACATCGTTTCAGCACGTTCGAGTTCACGTAAAGCGATCAGCGCATGCAGTTCGGCAAAACGGATTTCTTGATACAAGACCAGCATGTCCGCATCGACACGAACTTTCGCCCGGAGTTTTTTGGCATGCGTGTTTAATAAGGCAACATAAGCCTCCCGTTCACTGACGTCCGTACAATGTGTGAGGACGGCGAGGAAGAGGTCGCTTCGTTCCGTGTCGACATCGATCGGTACCTTGACGGCAGTATAGATGGCGCGTTGCATCCAAGTCTGATCCGATGCGTCCAGTTTGTAATAACCGACCAGTTCTTCGAACAGTTCGACTTGTGTGACCTTAATCAATCGGAAGGGATCGTTACTTAAAAAAAGCGGTTCTTCTCCGGCGGCTGAAGAAAGTAAAAAAAAGAATTCTTCAAAAGCAACCCGTGTTCCGTTTTTTCGACCGATATAATGGCGTAAATGTTTCAGCAGGCGTTTCGCCGCCACGTACCAATTTTTTTGTTCGCGGACGGAGACCAGCTCATTCGGCTCCAAGTACTGTAAATCATATGCGAGTTGAATGAATTGTTCTGTTTGCTCGATCGCCTGTTCGACAGTCGGTTGATCTTGTTCTTTCTGTAATCCTTTATACTTCGCAAACTGGGATAACATCAAATCAAGATCTTTTTCTTCGATGACTTGTTTCGGAAGTTGACGATAGATTTCTACGATGATGTCGCGAAGGGTCGTATCGCCATATTGTTCAAGTAAAAGACGCAGTTTACGAATTCTCATGATCGCCCTCCTTCGACAAAAAAGACACAATAGTAGTTCTATCCTTTTCCCGATTTTTTTAAGAAGTAATCGGCAGTGCATGGAATTCAAAAATGATTGTTTCGGAACACGGGTAGCTAACATTTGCACTTCCAGAAAGGTTTGCCTATCGTTAAGAGAATCATTAACAAAAAGGGAGCGATTATTCATGAATGAAACAATCGAACATTTACTTAACCACCGGTCTATCCGTAAATTCAAGCCTCATCAATTAGATCAAGAGACAGTCGAAACGCTCGTCCGTTCGGCCCAGTCTGCCTCTACGTCTTCTTATCAGCAGGCCTATGCCATCATCGGCGTGGAGGACGAAGCACTGAAACGACAATTGGTCGATGTAGCGAGCGGTCAATCTTACGTCGCTGAGAACAGTTACTTTTTCGTTTTTTGTATCGATTATCATAAACACATCCTGGCAGCGAAAATCGCATCCGGTTCCGTGGACCGGACGGTCGAAACGACGGAAGCCTTGATTGTCGGTGCGGTCGATGCCGGTTTAGCCGCCCAAAATCTAGTCATTGCAGCGGAATCGTTAGGATACGGCACCGTCTATATCGGTTCATTACGAAATGACGCTGCCAAAGTGAGTGAACTGTTGGGCTTGCCGGATCATGTCGTTCCGTTATTTGGAGTCGCAGTCGGTATTCCCGACCAACAGCCGGGGAAAAAACCCCGCCTTCCGATGGATGCGGTCTTCCACCGGAATACGTATACTAATGACGACACGATGCGTGAATTGTTGTCGCAATATGAAGAAGAAACGTCTACGTATTATGGAGAACGAACAGATGGACGCCGGACGGAAGGATGGGTCTATCAGATGGCTGCTTCGATGAGGGAGCCGAAACGGACATATATGCATGACTTTTTACAGGAAAAACACTTAGCCCGAGATTGATACGGAGGTAACCTATGGAAGAATTTCATTCAGGACGTTCCCGTTTAGAGCGCAGACGTCAGGAAGAATTGCGTGAATCAGAGAAGATGGAGCAGGGGAAAGCATCCCGCGAATCCATGGATCAAAATCATGAAAGAGAACAATCTGCCAGTCAACGGTATTTAGATGAGCCGTCGGAAAGAACGCCTGCCCGGAAAGAGGTATCAAGACCATCTGCAAAGCGCTTGCAGGCCGGAGCCGGAATCATCGTGCGTTCAGGAACAAGACTGGCGAGTATGACCTTGAATCGTTTCAGCCAACGTCGTGCTTCAAGGAGCAACAGAACGAAAGAGCCGGTGCGTGAAGCAGAAGCTGAACAGCGGTTGAAAAAACAGCCTGTTCCGAAAAAGAAACGTCGCTTCAAGTCAAAGCTGTTCGGTTTATTATTACTCGTCCTGATTGCAGCCGTTCTTTTTAGTTCACAACCGTTTACGTTTCTTCTGATCGGAAGTGACGCCCGGCCGGGAGAATCATTACGCGGTTCGAGATCAGATTCACTGTCCGTCATGCAATTCGTACCGCTCTCACGGACGATTCAATTGACGTCGATTCCTCGTGATACGTATACGCCGATTGCCTGTGAAAACGGCAAAAAGGATAAGATCACCCATGCCTTTGCATACGGCGGCGAAGATTGTACGAGCAGTGCAGTCAGCGGACTTCTCGATCAAGACATTGACAGTAAAATCGTCATTTCATTTGACAGCTTCATCGGATTGATTGATGAAATCGGAGGAGTCGATTTAGTGTCGACAGGAACGTTCTCGGAACAAGATGCGAGTGGAAAAGCCAATCAGTATTCGTTCCAAAAAGGAAAAGAATATCACATGGATGGGGCAATGGCGTTAGCCTATTCCCGTCACCGTAAAACGGATACAGACGTGGCACGGGCAAACCGACAGTCGGAAGTCATCCAAGCCGTGGCGACACATTTGATGAAACCGACGGGATGGTCGAGTATTCCCGGCGCACACCGGTATATGAAGGAAGAAATGAATCTCGATGTCAGCGTCCGTCAGATGATGACGGCGGGGCTATCGCTCGCGTTGTTCTCGAAACGGGAACACCTTGAAGTCGAAGGTGTCAGTGAGCGGATGAATGGTATTTTCTATGACTTCCCTAAGGAAAAAGAATTGAAGGACTTGCGTGCGAAACTCGACACGACGTTTTATGGGACATTAAAAAACGATTAATTTTTCAAAACGGGTTTGTTCTTTCTCGAACAGTGGAAATTAGTAAAGGTGACTAAACTATCGAGGAGGGACCTATCATATGAAAGTATTAGTTGTAGGTGCATCAGGTACAATCGGAGCTCGTGTCGTCAAGTCGCTCGCTAAAGGTCATCAAGTCACGGTTATCGTCCGCCATCAGCATTTAGTGGAACGATTTGAAAAACTTGGTGTTAAAGCGCACTATGTCGATATCGAAACAGAACTCGAAAAAGTCATCGAACAGGGTGTTTCCGGTCAAGACGCTGTCATTTGTGCAGCGACAGCCGGTGTTGACGGGGAACCGACTGAAATCGAGTTACTGGACCGGACGGTTGCTTTAAAAACGATTGATGCTGCGAAAAAGGCGCGTGTTCGTCATTTCGTCCTCCTCAGTGCCTATGGTGCTGATCGTCCGAACCAATTTAAAAAAGAGATGTATCCGTTCTACGCTGCCAAAAATGCAGCCGAAGAACAGATTGAACATAGTGGACTCACATATACGATCATTTGTCCGGTTAACATCGTTGACGGAGAAGGACGCGGATTGATTGAGGCCGATGAAGACTTGAAGGATGTCAAGGAAGCCACGATTTCCGAAACAGATGTTGCCTCTATCCTCGTCGCTGCCGTCGACAATCGGGCGCTCTTTAATCGCCGACTGGAAGTCAAAGAAGGTAAAACGACATTAAACGAAGCACTTGGCGGAGATGAGGCGGTTGGCAGCGTTAAAGATAACCGTCAGGTCAAAAAACAATTGCCGCGTTATAATTAATAAACGAAACGATGTGAAAATCGTTGACAGGAGTTGGAGAACATCCGACTCCTGTTTTTTTGTACGTCAAATATATTTCATCCGAGCGGAAAAAAAGTCAGCACCAGTCTGCCTTTTTTGTCACAAATCAAGCGGGCGATTCTGCTACACTACATACATAGAGGAGTGACGAGATCAGTGAAAAAATATGTAGTGTATCTGATGGCAGCAATCATCATTTCGGGAATTGCCTATACAAGTTACAGCGCCTATCAGACGAAACAGGACCAACAACAAATGAAAGCAAAACAACAAGCAGAGGGTGGACTTGAAACAGGAATGAAAGCGCCTGACCTCGAAATAGAACAAGACGGTCGAATGATTCATTTGTCTGATTTAACGGATCAGCTCATCGTCATTAATTTTTGGGCAACCTGGTGCCCCCCTTGTCAGCAGGAAATACCGGAATTAAATGCCTTTGCCAAATCGACATCAATCCCGGTGTACGGTATCAACGTGACGACTGCGGAAAGACGGTTGAGTGATGTAAAACAGTTTTTGAAAAAAACACCGATTACGTACTCGGTACTTTATGATACGAAAGGACAATCGGAAAAAACGTATCAGTTAGTGGCGATGCCGGCGACTTACATTATTGATCAAACAGGGACGATTGTCGGAAAACATGTCGGACCCGTTACGCAAGAGATGTTGAAAGAGATGGTGCGGAAGATCGGAGGATAACCGGATGGAATTATATTGTGCGGTATGTACGTATCGTCAAATCATTGAAATCGGTCAGCAGGAAGAGTGGAAAGGATTTCCGTCGGTGTTGACGTATGGGATGGAAAGTTACGCATCAGCATTGCCTTTTTTATTTGTTCCACCGTATCAAGAGCCGCTCGTCAGTCGCCAAAAAATTGATGACCGGATACGGGCCGAGTTGATTCGGACGTACCATGCCCATATTGAGGAGATTGAAGACGGATGGGTACCGCATCAATATGATGTCTTTCAGTGTCCGACCTGTCAGCAAATCTCCACCCGGTTTTGGTGCGCCTTGTTTTTGAAAGGGGCAATCATTGAACCGGTCCATCGCTGTGAACAAGATAATTCTGTTTTGGTTCGACTTTCTTTGGATGAGCTCACCCAAACGCCCTGTCCAAGCTGCGCTGAACAGACGCTCCAGATTCGTTAACAGACAAAAGCCATCTGTCGCAAGAAACGACTATTCGAGACAACGTGTCTGCTAGTCATTTTAAGCGGTCAGATGGCTTTTTAAGTGTCAACCCATTTGCCGAAACGAAAACGTTTGAAAGGAAGACTGGGTAGAGTTAGTTGCATCAATTGAATAATTAGATCCGTCGAATAATATTGTATCACCAAGCCTTGCTTCAGTAGGCAAATAGCGGCGTGGGATGAAACTTGAACCATTCTCCCAGAGAAGAACAGCATATTTGCCATCAAGCCGTTCCAGTGTGCCACGTTTGATCATAATCGAACTCCTCCTACAAAATTACATCGAACGCATCCTTAGGATCAGGTGCAAGTTTCTCTTTTTATAATTCGCTGTAATTTTTTAATCTTATGTTTGGTATATTCCCATTTCCTTTTGAATTTACACATGTTTATTTGTAATTGCTGAATTCTGTACAATATTTGTTAAACAAAGTGAAAAGAAATATATTTTCAAGTAATCTTCAAGAAAAAAACAGAACTGATTGTTCAGTTCTGCTTCAGGAAATCCGTCGATTAAGCTGCCAAATCTTTTGCAGCTTGTTTTGTAGGGCGGGTAAAGGCAAAAACGAAAGTGAAGAAAGGCGACAGTAACAAGAAAAAGGCGAATGGAACATACGCAGTAACTGGGACACCGAGTGTCGAGGCGAAGAACGCACCGGATACACCCCAAGGAATCAACGGATTCACAAGAGTTCCACCGTCTTCGAGAGCCCGTGAGAGAAAACGCGGATCAATCGAACGGTCTTTAAAGATCTGTTTAAACGCTTGACCGGGTAACAGGATAGACAAGTATTGTTCACCGGCCATGAAGTTGACGCCGATTGAAGCGAGTGCAGCCGATGAGATGATGCTGCCGTCCCGTTTTAATTTTGAAACCGTGTTTTCGATAATGACATCGATGACGCCAATTCCACGAAGGACACCACCGAAAGCTAGGGCAAGCATGACAAGTGAAACGGACCACATCATCGACTGGAGACCACCTTTGCTGACGATACTTGCAACCGTGTCATTGGCTGTTTCAATCTTTAATCCGTTTTGGATGACGCTCATCCATTGTCCGATGTTCCAGTTGCCTTGTGTTAATCCAGTCAACAGGAGACCGCTCAGGACGCCGACAATCAGAGTCGGAACGACGGGTGTTTTACGTAATGCAAGAATCATTACGAGTAACGGTGACAGCAGTGTCCATGGTGAGAGATTAAACAGACGCGTCAATTCCTGTTGGGTGGAGCCGATAGTTTGTGAATCAATCGAACCGTCTCCCCGTCCGAAGATAAAGAACAGAATGAACGTGATTGTAATGGCAGGAATTGTTGTGCCCATCATAAAACGAATATGATCAAAGACCGAGACATTGATGATTCCAGGTGCAAAATTTGTTGTATCGGATAAAGGGGACATCTTATCTCCGAAACAGGCACCGCTGATGATGGCACCGGCGGCAAGGGCCGGATTAACACCAAGTGCGACTGCGATTCCCATCAAAGCAACACCGACCGTTCCGATTGTTGTAAAGGAACTCCCGGTAAACGTCGAAACAATCATCGTAATGATTAAAGCACTTGGTGCGAACCATGTTGCAGAAAGTGTTTCCAGTCCGTAGTGTAGGAGTGTCGGAACAGCTCCGCTCATCATCCAGACGGCAATCGTCATACCGACAAGCAACATGATTAAGATCGGTTTGATGGCTTCACGAATTCCGTTAATCATATGTTGTTCCAGTTGTTCATAACGGAAGCCGCGGACAGCGGCATAGGCGACGACAAAAATCAAACTGGATAAGATAGCGAGATGCGGTTCGGCTTTAGCACCGAATATAACGGATAATAAGATAATGATACTAATTCCTAGGACAGCTGCGGATTCACGAAAAGACATACGCATGCTTCCACCTCCTTAAATTCTATGTTGCGTTTATGCTTGTTTGCTTTTACGTACGAAAGTAAAATGAAGAACAGTTGTTATGTTAAAGGATATGAATTCATTCGTCAACTATCTGGATTCCGTTCTAAATGACAGGATAAATAGAAAATGTGACGAAAATTTGTCGTAAACGCTTTCTTTTTCGGCAGAAATCTTGCACAATAGGAAATAAGAGATGGCGATTTTGTGAACAGGAGGAGATACATATGTTTACTGCAATTTTTGTCGTGGTCATTGCATTAATGGGAGCCAGCGTTTACGGGATTGATCACATGGTTGCTCAACGGGCGGAAAAAAGATAATTTCATTTCGGATAAAAAAAGGCTTTAATCAGTCACATCTATTGAGATGTCATTGATCAAAGCCTTTTTTCTATGTTTAAAATAAATAAAAATTCATTTGACAGTATAAAAATACATATGTTTAAATCGAGTTATCATTTAAGGGCAAAGGGGTTTCGACGATGAAATGTACGATTGTAGGTGCGACCGGATATGCTGCGATTGAGCTGATACGCCTGATTGAATTACATCCTCATTTGGAAATCGTCTCATTGATCAGCGATTCGCAAACCAATCAGGAAATGAATGATTTATACAGTTTCATGAATAATAAACAATTTCCTGTACTGACAGCATTTTCACTGGAACAAATTGAAGCGGTGGAAACAGATCTTTTATTTTTAGCGACGCCGAGCGGAATTTCCACGAAATATCTGAAACAGCTGGATGACTGGAAAGGAACGGTCATCGATTTGAGCGGAGACTTGCGTCTTGAAAAATCATTGTATGAAAAATGGTATCCCCATGAAAGCGTCGATACGGTTCTCCAAAAAAAAGCAACCTACGGACTGACGGAATGGAAGCGGGAGCAAATCAAGGACAGTCGTTTAATTGCCAATCCGGGTTGTTATGCTACGGCTGTCTTACTCGGGTTATTACCGTTATTAGAAGAGCGGGTGATTGATCCGTCGCAAATCATCATTCATGCGAGCTCCGGCTTGTCGGGAGCAGGAAAAACATTGACGGAACAAACACACCACGTTCGATCAAGCGAAAATGTCCGATTGTACAAAATGAACCAACATCAACATATTCCGGAAATCGAATCGATTGCTGAAGACATCACCGGACAACAGATCACCGTGTCACTTGCGACGTATCTCGTGCCACTCAACCGTGGCATCATGGCGACGATGACGTTGCAGCCCCTCGTTGAAAAAACGGAAGCCGAGTGGCGGACATGGTTCATTGAAAAATATAAGCAGGAATCCTTTATCCGTGTCGGACAAACGGATCCAGAAATCAAATCGGCAGCCGGAAGCAACTATTGTGACATTTCGGTCTATCTGGATACACGTACGGGAAGACTGACGGTCGTATCCGTGCTGGATAACATGCAAAAAGGCGCAGCAGGACAAGCGATTCAAAATGCCAATGTCATTGGCGGATATCCAGAAACACTAGGTCTGACACAACAGCCATTCTTTATATAGAGGGGACCATGAATATGTTAAATATACAACTGACATCACCATTGACCGTGACGACACCAAAAGGATTCAAGGCGACGGGAGTTCATGTCGGGCTCAGACGCAAACGGAAAGATTTAGCTCTTTTATTATGTGAAGCGGGTGCCGATGCGGCAGCTGTCTACACGACCAATCAGGTCCAGGCTGCACCGATTACTGTAACGAAAGAGGCGATATCGAAATCGGGTGGAAAAGTCCATGCCGTTTTAGTCAACAGCGGGAATGCCAATGCCTGTACAGGTCAGCTCGGACTCGAACATGCCTATGCTTCCCAACAAGCCATTGCCGATCAGTTTCAATTGGCACAGGAACATGTCGTCATCGCTTCGACCGGCATCATTGGACAGCCGCTCGCAATCGATACGTTACTTCAAGGAATTGAACAGCTACAGCCGGATGAAGGTGAAGAACAAGCCGATGATTTTGCCCTGGCTATTTTAACGACCGATACCGGTACGAAGACGGCCGGACGTCAAATCTGGTTAGACGGCGAGTTGGTTTCGGTCTGCGGAGTGGCCAAAGGTTCGGGTATGATTCATCCGAATATGGCGACGATGCTTGGTTTTTTAACGACGGATGCCTCAATTCCTTCACCGTTACTACAGGACATCTTGAAGTCTGCGGTCAACCGGACGTTTAACTGTATCACCGTCGACGGTGACAGTTCGACGAATGACATGGTGATGATTCTTGCAAGTGGAGCCGCACAAACACAGCCGCTTCAACCGGAGACGGACGAAATCGAGCAGTTCCAACAAGCGGTCGAGGAAGTATGTCAAGATTTAGCGAAACAAATTGCACGTGACGGAGAAGGGGCGACGAAGCTGATTGAAGTCAACGTCCATGGTACGGCGAACGAATGGACTGCCCGGAAAATTGCCAAACAGATTGTAGGGTCTTCCCTCGTGAAAACAGCGATTTTCGGTGAAGATGCGAACTGGGGCCGGATCATCGCAGCGGTCGGCAGTATCGATGAACCGATTGATGTCGGACAAATTGATATCCGGATCGGTTCCCAGTGGGTTCTGCGTCACAGCATGCCGATTTTATTCGACGAATCGTTGGCTTCCCGTGAACTGGCGCAAGATGTTGTGGAAATCGAAGTGAATTTAAATCAAGGACCTGCCAGCGGTCATGCTTTCGGTTGTGACTTGACGTATGACTATATCAAAATCAATGCGAGTTACCGGACATGACGAAACGTAAATTGATCAAACTGGGCGGAAGTGTCTTCGAACAGCTGGACCCGCGTTATTACGAAGAATGGGGTCAGTGGCTTGCCGAGAAAAATGAATTGATCATCCTCCACGGTGGTGGACCGGCTTTATCGGCTTATTGCCGGGACATGAATATTAAAGCGGAATTCAACAATGGGATCCGGGTGACGACAGAGCAGGTTCTGCTGGGAGCGGAACGGGTGCTTGGAGGAGAAGTGCAATCAAAAATCGTCTATGAACTGAATGAAAACGGGCTGCCGGCAATCGGCTTGACGGGAATTGACGGAGCCAGTATTCGGGGGGAGCAGCAACCGGCGTTCGGAGCAGTCGGAGAAGTGACACAGATTAATCCGAAGTTATTTACGACATTGATGGCATCGGGATTCCTTCCTGTCGTCACCTCCCTGATTACAGGGACGGAAGGGACGTTGAATTGTAATGGGGACACCTGTGCGATTGCTGTAGCGAAAGGACTCGCTGTCGATGAATTCGAACTACTGACGGATGTATCTGGTGTCCGGCTGAATGGCACCTTCCAGTCAGAGGTGACGGTCGCGGAACTGGAGGAGGGAATCGAATCAACGGAAATCAACGGAGGAATGATTCCGAAAGTCGAAGCCGTCATCGAAGCGGTCCGACAAGGGATACATCAGGTCAAGATTCGTTCCGGACACGACGTGACGAGCCAAGGGACACGGATCAAGGAGGAAACCAATGAGCGCTTTACTACCGACGTATTTACGTCATGACATTGAATTGGTCGCAGGGAACGGATCGTTCGTACAAGACAAAGCAGGCAAAAACTATCTGGATTTCGTGATGGGAATTGCCGTCTGCAACACCGGTCATCGACACCCGCATGTGGAACAGGCGTTACAAGAACAACTTCAAAAATTATGGCATACGTCTAATTTATTCATGAGCAGTAAACAGGAACGTGTTGCCGCGATGTTGACGGAAAACAGTCATTTGAGCCATGTGTTTTTTTGTAACAGCGGGACGGAAGCGAATGAAGGGGCATTTAAGCTGATTCGGAAATGGACACAGAAAAAAGAAATCCTGACGTTCAGTCAGTCGTTTCATGGAAGAACCTTTGCCATGATGGGAGCAACGGGTCAAGACAAGATTAAAGCCGGTTTTGGAGAAATGGTTCCGGATTTCAAGCATCTGACCTTTAACGATTTTGACAGTCTTGAAATGATTACGAATCAGACGGCTGCCGTTTGGCTTGAAGTGATTCAGGGAGAAGGCGGTGTCATCGTAGCGGAAAATGCCTGGTTGGAAGCGTTGATGGAGAAAGCTCGACAGTATGATGTGAAGGTAGTCATCGATGAAGTCCAGACAGGAATCGGAAGAACCGGATCCCGTTTCGCTTTTGAACAGACGCCGCTAAAGCCGGATATCATTACCGTGGCAAAAGGTCTCGGAAGCGGATTCCCGGTCGGAGCCATCATCACAACACCGGAAGCAACGGCTGTTTTCACACCGGGTACCCACGGATCGACGTTCGGAGGGAATCCGTTGGCAATGGCAGCGGCAGAAGCGACACTGGACGTCTTGCTAAACGAGCAACAAATGAAACAAGTTCAACAAAAAGGACTTTATTTGATGCAACAACTGAAGCAATTACCGGAGACGATGGTCGTTGATGTGCGGGGACGCGGACTAATGATCGGAATTGAATTTCATGAACCGGTTTCATCCCTGATTACAGCGTTGCAACAAGCCGGAATGCTCGTCGTCAGCGCGGGACCGAATGTCATTCGGTTGTTACCTTCATTGTGCGTCACGGAACAGGAGCTTGATCTCGCGGTCGGAAAAATCAAAACAGTATGTCAACAGGAGGTCATGATGTGAAAGGAACAGGGGCATTAACATTAGCGGATGGACATGTATATCCAGGTGAATTGATTGGTTCCTCGTCCGTTCAAGGAGAAGTTGTATTTTTCACGGGAATGACCGGTTATCAAGAAGTATTGACCGATCCTTCCTACCGGGGACAAATCATCGTTTTTACCTACCCGCTCATTGGACAATACGGAATTTCAGAACAGGATTCAGAAAGCCGTCAGATTCAAGTATCCGGTGTAGTCGTTCAGACCTTAGCGAACAACGGATTACGGTCAGACTTGGCGGATTGGTTGGCAGCATCGGATATCCCAGTTTTAACACAAGTCGATACACGGGCATTGGTCCATCATTTACGCAATCAGGGGGATCAGATCGGTATCCTCACATGCGGGACATCATCTGTTCAGGAACAGTCGAACTTGATTGCCACCGTCTCGATCAAACAGCCGGAGGTTTATCCAACCGATTACGAGGCCGGACATATCGTGTGTCTCGATTACGGGGTGAAAAAATCGATGATTGAAGCCTTGCAGGAGCGTCAGATGAAAGTGACGGTCGTGCCGTTCGATACACCGAAAACAGTCATCGATGAATTAAAGCCTGACGGGTTACTTTTTTCGAATGGACCCGGAGATCCGAGCCAACTCGATCACTTGATTCCAGAAATCAATAAACTGGCACTTGCCTATCCGACGCTTGGCATCTGCATGGGGCATCAACTGATTGCCAAGGCCTTCGGATGTCGAATCGAAAAGCAACACCATGGTCACCGTGGGGCAAATCATCCGGTCCGTCAGTTGAAAACCGGACGTGTCTTCATGACATCACAAAATCATGGTTATGTCGTTCAAGCGGACAGCGTGCAAAATTCTGAACTGAACGTCGCTTATGAACATATCAATGACGGCTCGATTGAAGGACTGCTTCATCCGACGCATCCTATTTTGACGGTTCAGTTTCACCCGGAAGCTCATCCCGGTCCACTGGAAGCGATGGTGATATTTGATCAATTCGTAGCGGGCATCTTAAAGCAGGAGGTAGCATATGCAGGAAGTTAAAAAAGTCCTGGTCATCGGATCAGGCCCAATCGTGATTGGTCAAGCAGCGGAATTTGATTACTCGGGTACACAGGCATGTCAGACACTTCGGGAAGCGGGATGCGAGGTCATGTTGATGAATTCGAATCCGGCTACGATCATGACGGATCCCTCAACAGCGGACCATATCTATATCGAAGCAATGACGCTTGAAAAAGCGACGGCCATTATCAAACGTGAACGCCCGACCCATTTACTGGCAACAGTCGGCGGCCAAACCGCCTTGAACCTGGCACTATCGCTCGAAGAAGCAGGAGTACTGGATCAGTATCAAGTCAAACTGCTCGGGACATCCCTTGAAACGATCCGAGACGGGGAAGACCG
This sequence comes from Exiguobacterium artemiae 255-15, assembly GCF_000019905.1. Lineage (GTDB taxonomy): Bacteria > Bacillota > Bacilli > Exiguobacteriales > Exiguobacteriaceae > Exiguobacterium_A > Exiguobacterium_A artemiae. The sequence goes on from NC_010556.1 coordinate 605,362, forward strand.
TGAACGATTTAAACAGCGGATGCTGGAACTGGATCAACCGCTCCCGATCAGTCAGACGATCGAGACGTTGGAGGAACTGGAAGGGTTCATGGAAAAAGCGGGCGTCCCGCTTGTTGTCCGTCCGGCGTTTACGCTCGGTGGAACCGGTGGCGGGATTGCTCAAACAAAAGAAGAAGCCCGTAAACTTGCGGCGAATGGACTTCAGGCCAGTCCGATTTCACAATGTCTCGTCGAAGCCAGCATTGCTGGTTATAAGGAAGTCGAGTACGAGGTGATGCGGGATGCCTTTGATACGACAATCATCGTCTGCAATATGGAAAATATCGACCCGGTCGGCGTGCACACGGGAGATTCGGTCGTCTTTGCACCGATCCAGTCGATCTCTGATAAAATGAATCAAATCTTACGGACGGCATCGCGGGAAATCGTTTCTGCGCTCGGTGTCGTCGGTGGCTGTAATATCCAATTTGCAATCCATCCGACAGAACAGACCTACTATGTCATTGAGGTCAATCCCCGCGTCAGTCGGTCTTCTGCTTTAGCCTCCAAGGCGACGGGATATCCGATTGCAAAATTAGCGACCCGTCTTGCGCTCGGTGAGCGTCTTGATGACTGCATCAATCCGGTGACAAAGGAAACGATGGCCAGTTTCGAACCTGTCCTGGATTATGTCACGGCTAAAGTGCCCTGTTTCCCGTTTGATCTTTTCCCGGGAAGTGACCGGTCGCTCGGTACACAGATGAAGGCGACCGGAGAGAGCATGGCAATGGGCAAGACACTCGAGGAAGCCTTGCAAAAAGCATGGCGGGGTGCCGGAATCGAACAAGCGCCGTTATATCCGAATTGGATGAAGCAGGCCGATACGGAGGTCTTGTGGCAGGAAGTCAATCAAATCACGGATCGCCGGTTATTGGCCATGCTGGCATTGCTCGATCGAAAAGCGGCGACGCACGAAGAATTGGCTGAAAAAACGCAGATCCAGTCTCTGTTCCTCACGACGCTCGAGACATTGATTTTGATGCAGGAATCATTGGATTTGGAATCCAAAGAATCGCTTCAACAGGCAAAAGGTTTCGGATTTACAGACCAGCAGATTGCACAGATTACCGACGTTCCACTTGAAGTCGTGCAACAGCAACGGAATACTTTTTTAATTCAACCAAGTTTTCAAATGATTGATACGTGTGGGGCGGAATTTTCAAGTCTGACACCGTACTTTTACGGCAGTTGGTCCGGCCGAACGGAAGTGACTCCGTCCAGTCGGAAAAAGGTTGCCGTTCTCGGCGCCGGACCGATCCGGATCGGACAGGGAATTGAATTCGATTATTGTTCGGTTCATGCTGTTCGTGCTTTACAGAAAGCCGGTTATGAAACCATCATGATCAACAACAATCCAGAAACCGTCTCGACCGACTTTGAAGTGGCGGACCGTCTTTACGTTGAACCGCTGACGATTGAAGATGTTGTTCATGTACTGGAAGCAGAACAATGCCGGCAGGTGCTTGTCCAGTTTGGTGGACAGACAGCCATTACGCTTGCTGCAGAACTCGAAGAGTTAGGATACCAGCTCTTAGGAACGACAGCCGACACGATTGACGAAATGGAAGACCGTGATCGTTTTTATCAATTCTTGGATCGACTTCAGATTGACCGTATACTGGGTCAGGAAGTGTCGAACGAGGAAGAATTGACGGCAATCGTCAAGGAACTGGGGTATCCGCTGATGATCCGTCCATCGTACGTCATTGGTGGAAAAGGAATGCACCGGTTAACGACAGCAACCGATTTAGAAAAACTATTGCCGGAAATGGTGTTTCCGATTTTGGTGGATGCCTATATCGAAGGACACGAGTTCGAAGTCGATTGTATTTCAGACAAGACGACGACCTACGTACCGGTCATCATGGAACAAATCGAAGCCGCCGGTGTTCACTCCGGCGACTCCACGATGATTTTGCCGCCTGTCTCAGCTCTGGCAAGCTTACAGGATGAAATCGAACAGATTGCGCAAACAATCGGTCAACATCTGGATTACCAAGGTGCCTTCAACATCCAGTTCGTCGTAAAAGATCAAACCGTCTATGTTCTCGAAATTAATCCACGGGCTTCGCGTACCTTGCCGATTGTCTCAAAGGTGACGGGACAACCGTTGCTCGAGTGGGCGGTTCAAGCCGCCATCGGGATGAAGGTTGAAGCCTTGCCGGCAAACCGGTTGACGTTACCGTTCCATGCGGTCAAGACACCGGTATTCTCAACGCTGAAGCTGCGTGGTGTCGATCCGATGACAGGTCCTGTCATGCGTTCGACCGGGGAAACATTGCAGTGGACGGAAGCGGGACTTGCCAAAGAACGGTTCGTCTTCGACCAGACGACGAAAACAGCGATGGCCAAGCGAACGCTTCGAATCTGTGGAGCGGGAACAGACGCGTGGTCAGAAGGAGCGGCAGTTCAGCCGGATACCGAGTTTGATACGTGTCTTGTGTTCTTCTCGAAATCAGAATCAGAACGGGAACAACGGGAAAAAGCGCTGGCCCAAGGAGCGATTGTCATTACTGAAGAACATCTTGCCCAATACTTCGAATCCGTCCAAACGATACCGATGTGTACCGTTAAGCCATTATCCGAATGGACGACACAAAAGGAGCGAATCCAATGACGACTACACAACGATTAAAGCATTTGCTGACACTGGAAGAACTGACAGCAGAAGGACTGACCGATCTATTGGAACTGGCGAAAGATGTTAAAGCTTCTCCAGCGACATATGCCCAAACACTTGCCGGAAAAAAAGTCGCGTTGCTGTTTGAAAAAGCATCGACGCGGACACGGATTTCTTTTGAGGTCGGTGTCGTCGAATTGGGAGGATATCCGGTCGTCTTAAACGGATCGGATATGCAGATTGGTCGCGGAGAGTCCCTCAGCGATACGATTCAAGTCATGAGCCGTTATGTCGACGCCTTGATGATCCGGACGTTTGCACATGAAACGGTCGAGACGTTGGCAGCGCACGGAACGATTCCGATCATTAACGGATTGACGGACCTCCATCATCCGTGTCAGGTCTTGGCAGATTTATTGACGATCGAGGAGCATTTTGGTCAACGTAAAGGAAAGATATTGGCTTATATCGGGGACGGAAACAACATGACGCACTCGTTGCTTTTAGGCGGCGCGTTAAGTGGAATGACCGTTCGAATTTGTAGTCCGGCTGCTTATGCACCGGATCAAACGATTATTGACCAGGCGAAGATGCTGGCACAACAATCCGGAGGACAGATTGAACAATATACGGATCCTGTTCAAGCGGTTGCCGGTGCTGATGTCATTTACAGTGATGTATTCGCCAGTATGGGTCAGGAAGAGGAGTCGGAAGCACGTCTCAAGGCATTCGAAGGCTATCAAGTGAATCAAACGTTGTTGTCGTCAGCAGCAACGGATGTGATTTTCCTGCATTGTCTTCCGGCGCACCGCGGGGAAGAAGTGACAGCGGAAGTCATTGACGGCAGTCACTCCCTTGTATTTGATCAGGCGGAAAACCGCCTTCATGCGCAAAAAGCTTTAATGATTGAACTGATTGGAGTAATGGATTAACAGAAAAGACAGGCTCTGTTCCTTTGTGGAAACAACAGCCTGTCTTTTTGTTTTAATCGTATTGCCGCCGGGCGAGTTGCTCGGTCTGTTCTTTCGTAATCTGGCGTTTATTTTTTTCGTGCAGACGTCCCATGAAGGACGTGCGTTGCCACGACGGCGACCAGTCCGACTCTTTGTGTGCACGTAAGGCCAAGATGTAGTCGTAACTCAAATGAAGCCGCTCAATCATTTCCGTGCGAACGTCACAAATATGACCATGTCCCGGAATAAGTAACTTTACCTCATATTCATAAATAAAGGATTCGAGTAATTCAAGGGTCGTTAAGTATTCACTCGAATCATGTTCAATCAACGGAATTTCGACGTCGGAGGCATAGTCACCACAGACAAGGAGATGAAGCGGCATGACGACAAAAGACAAATGGGTTGATTCATGACCGGGAGTCAGGAAAAAAATCAGTTTGGTTTTACCGATCGTCAACGTCGTTTCGGATTCTTCGATGACATGTGTGATATCCGGAAACAGAACGGGAGACTCGATGTAGTACTCGTCATTAAAGTTCTGCACTTCTTCAAGCGCTGCTGTCCGGTCGACATCCACGAAACGACGGGAAGCAATCGCAATTGCATCTTTAAAAGCGTAAGCTCCTAGAATATGATCAAAATGAGCATGCGTATACACGATATAGAGAGGCCGATCGTGCCGGATGATTTCCACATCACGGCGGATCGTTGCGATCTCGTCCGGTAACCAACCCGGATCAACGACGATCAGACAATCGGGAGTCTCAATCAAAGTCGAGGTCGTTTTCATTAATGTACTTTGGTACACCATGACGCCGGGCATCTTCATTTGAATCATGAGAGTCCTCCTCTTTTAGGATGTAACGTTTTATATCGAACTATACCCGAAAGCAGGGGAAATCTATCCTGGAGACAACAAAAAAGACGACTTGCAAGTTGCAAGCCGTCTGCCCTCGAAGGCATAAAAGTCATTGACCTATGTGTCGTGACCTATGTTATGTCATAAATTGGAGCGGGTGAAGAGAATCGAACTCTCATCATCAGCTTGGAAGGCTGAGGTTTTACCACTAAACTACACCCGCAAGAGTTGCTACATGAAATATAGTAGCATAGCAAAGCGTTTATTTCCATAACTTTTATGAAAAAAGGTAATTCTTTTGATTTTATGTGTACAATAATAAGAGCTAAATCGTTTACATAAGCTTCCTGTAACGAGAGTGAGTGGCTGAAGATGGAAAGAGGAGCGAATGACTGGTGAACAAAGTTCGAGTTTGGAGCGAACAGCTGATGGGAAAAGGATGGATGGCGACATGTCACCATCAAATCGATCGTTATCGCTTCACGACAGGAGAGTGGTTTCTGAACGCAAGCTTACTTGCCTTTTCAATCGAACAGGATGCAGATATGCTACCGGACGTGCTTCCGAACGAATTGAAGATCCCATTAGTATCTGAACGGATGAAACAGATATTGGAGCGGCTGACACCGTTTTCCGTCCAATGTCTCCGTGTCCAGCTGAAGACACGAACGGGACTCATCAATTACTATCTCATCAATATTCTAGCGGTAAGACGGGTGGAACATCTACATAAGACGGAGATTTTCCGCACGCTTCGGAAAAAACAAGTCTACTTCATGACGGAGCGAATCGTCAGTACATCGCTTGGTCCCCACCACATCTTGCGGGATGAACGTACGGAACGTATTTTCCTCTCGGATACGCTAGCACGGTGTTTCCAGCAACTAGCCGTGACAGGCATACATTTTGACGAGATAAATCGAATGGAGGAAATTATATGAAACAGTACACGGTCGATAATTGGATTACACTGCAATATCCAAAAACGTTTGAATATCAAGAAGAAGAAACATTTGTTAGTTTTTATTCGACGGAAGAAAATGCGATGGGGACGTTACAGTTATCCATCTACGAGTCGGATACAGAAGAACTGACACCTTTTGAAGCGGCAGAACAGGAAATCAACTTATTGGTGGAAGAGTTTGGTATTGAACTGACTGGACCACTTGAAGCACGTCGGAATTCTTCCAAAGAAGCACTTCTTGCTGTAGACGGGAAAGAAGAAGAGGTCTTCATCCGGATTTATGCATATTCAGACGGGGAACGACTTGTTCTATTAACGTATTCTGCAGATCGCGAGTCACTGGAATTGGAAGAAATTGAAGCGATGATCTTATCATTGAACTGGATTCACTAATACAAAAGCGAGGTGCCCTCAATTGAGCGCACCTCGCTTTTGTTCATTATTGATGTCCTTGTTTCCGCAGTGAAGAAAGCGGATGTGAGCCGATCTGCTTGTTCAGCCAACCTGCGATATCCGCAAAAACACGGATTCGCTCAAACTCGTGGAATAATTCATGCCGCAATCCACGGTAGACCGTGAGTTGCACCCCTTCGACACGAACCCGGTTATAGGCATCAAACAGGGCGTGGATTCCTTTGCCGTCGAAAGCGACCGGGTCATCTTCGCCGGCTATCAGCAGCAACGGTAAATGACGCGGATGTTGATACAGATAAGCCAATGAGTTGACGGATTTGGTTGCCGACAGTAATTCGTTAAAAAAGCCGAGTGTGACGGTTTGCCCCGATAACGGATCTTCATCATAACGTAAGACCGATTGAGGATCGGAGGATAACCAGGCATTCGAAGAGAGTGCCGGGAAGAAACGTAAGTTATACCGTCCGAAAATCAGCTTACTGATTCCTTCAGCAGGATGCTGAGAAGAAGTTTGTTCGATGAGACGTCCGACAATTTTTTGACTGACGGTTCCAAGTAAACCGCTGTCCGTCGGAGGACCGCTTGCAATGATACCTGCCAGCTCATGACCAAGTGTCTGACCGAGGCGTCTTGAAATAAGCGACCCGAAACTGTGACCGAATACGAAAATCGGCAAATCCGGATAACGGTCCTTGATATCGTAAACCAGTTCTTCAGCATCCTGTATCAGTTGCGCAAAACCATGATTCGGCTCCAAATGCCCCAGTGACTCCAGTTGCTGCGCACGTGCACCGAAACAACGTAAATCCGGGATGATCGTGTGATAATGGTGGGCATAAAGAAATTCAGCAAACTCTTGATAGCGCGCGCCATGTTCCATCATGCCGTGGAAAACAATGACGACCCCTTTCGGAGCAGTAGCTTCTAACAGATGCATCGTCGTCGTATAGCCGTCTGATGCAACCCAGTGTGTATGGTCGATTGTCACATCTATCATCCTTCCCTGATTAAGAAAGTCCGTATATCGTTCCGTCTTCAGAAATTCCCATCTTATTGGCAGCCGGTATTTTCGGTAAACCCGGCATGGTTAATACATTCCCGGTCAAGGCGACGATGAATCCCGCACCGATGGATGGTTTGATTTCACGGACAGTAATCGTAAATCCTTCGACACGTCCGTACTTGCTTGGATCATCCGTCAACGAGAAGGGAGTCTTTGCCATGCAGATCGGCAGATGGCCGAGTCCCTGTTCGGTGCAACGCTCAAGCTCACGTAATGCCTTTTCTTCGAAATGCACATCTGCTGCACCATACACTCGTTTGGCAATCCGTTCGATTTTTTGTGTCAGCGGCAGTTCGGCCGGATAAAGCGGAGTAAACTGACTCTCTTCCTCCAAAGCCTCAAAGACCTGTTCAGCCAAAGCTTCTCCGCCGGCTCCCCCTTGGCTGAAGACTTCGCTTTCCGCTACACGGATGTTCCGTTCACGGCACCATTCAAGCACTGTCTCGCGTTCCGTATCGGTATCGGTTGCGAAACGATTCAAGGCGACGACGGCCGGGACACCGAACAGATCCATTGTCTCGACGTGTTTCTCGAGCAATGCCAGCCCTTCGACTAAAGCAGCTAAATTTTCTTCCGCCAATTGATCTTTTGCCACCCCGCCATGCATTTTCAATGCACGGACGGTCGCGACGACAACAACGGCGTCCGGATGTAAATGACCAATCCTTGATTTGATGTTAAAGAACTTTTCCGCACCGAGGTCGGCGCCAAAGCCGGCTTCCGTAACGACATAATCACTCAGCTTCAAGGCAGTACGTGTCGCAATCAGCGAGTTACAGCCGTGGGCAATATTTGCGAACGGACCACCATGGATTAGAGCCGGTGTGCCTTCGACCGTCTGGACAAGATTAGGACGGAAGGCTTCTTTTAAGAGTAATGTCGCAGCACCGGAAGCTTTGATATCCTTGACTGTCACCGGCTGTTGGTCGTACGAATAGGCAACGACAATTCGGCTGATGCGTTTCTCTAAATCCGTGATGGAATCCGCTAAGCAGAGAACAGCCATGATTTCCGAAGCGACCGTGATATCAAACCCGTCCTGACGCGGAACGCCGTGGGCCGGTCCGCCGAGTCCAATCGTGATTTGTCGCAAGGCGCGGTCATTCAGATCAAGGACACGTTTCCACGTGATGCGACGCGGATCAATCCGTAAGTCGTTGCCTTGATGAAGATGATTATCGAGCAGGGCACTGATTGTGTTGTGGGCTGAAGTGATGGCGTGCATATCACCTGTAAAATGAAGGTTGATTTCTTCCATCGGCAAGACCTGGCTGTATCCGCCGCCGCATGCTCCGCCTTTTAATCCCATCGTTGGTCCGAGTGACGGTTCGCGCAAGCAAATCATCGTCTTATGATTGAGTCGGTGTAACGCTTGACCCAGTCCGACCGTGACTGTCGATTTTCCTTCTCCGGCAGCCGTCGGATTGATTGCCGTGACAAGAATCAGTTTTCCATCTGCTTTCGTCGCCAATCGTTTCACCAGTCCGTCTGTCAACTTTGCTTTGTATTTTCCGTACGTGTCATAATCCGCGTCATTTAATCCGATATGTTCGGCGATTTCGGAGATGGGGCGTAGGATGGTTTGCTGGGCAATTTCTAAATCAGAACGAATCGTTTTTTCCATGGCGTAATCTTCCTCTCAAGATGAGTTTCTCTATATTTCCTTAATAGTAGCTTATCTGAAACGGACACGCCAAATAATCGTTCAATATATTCCACCCAATGGGTCAAATGGTTGCGTTTTCATTTTATGGAAAGTTGCGTAGTCTAGGGATAGAGGAGGGATGAGCAATGGCAGTAAGCAATAAGAAAAAAGTAAAGCGCGGACTTGAATTTTGGATGTTTGTCGGACCCGTCTTTTTGGTGTTCGCAGTAATCGTTCTCGTACCTTTTTTTAATGGTGTCATGTATTCATTCACGGATTGGAACGGAATTACCGGTGAGTTAAATTGGATTGGGTTTGACAACTATGTCCGGCTGTTCACGGTGGACGAACAGTTCCAACAGTCCTTCTGGCTGACGACGAAATACACCGTCGTAGCCGTGGTTTTAACGAATCTGGTTGGATTTATCTTAGCGTTTTTACTCACGCAAAATATTCGGACTCGAAATTTCTTACGGACGATTTTCTTCATGCCGAACTTAATCGGCGGATTGATTCTCGGATTCGTCTGGCAGTTCATTTACGTTAAAGGATTTGCTTCGATTGGAGAACTGACAGGTTGGAGTTTATTCGAACTTCCTTGGCTTGGTGACGCTCGAACCGGTTTCTGGGGTATTGTCATCGTTTCGATTTGGCAAGGTGGGGGATATATCATGGTCATCTATATTGCGGCCTTGCAAAATGTCCCGCAGGAACTGATCGAAGCAGCCAAAATTGACGGAGCCAACCGCCTGTCGACGTTACGGAACATTACGATTCCGCTGATCATGCCGTCGGTCACGATCTGTCTGTTCCTGACGATTTCCTGGTCCTTCAAACTATTTGATACGAACTTATCGCTCACGAACGGCGGTCCGTTTAAATCAACGGAAATGCTGGCGCTGAACATCTATAAAGAGTCATTCACAAACAATAATCTGGGTCTCGGTTCCGCCAAAGCCATCATTTTCTTTGTGGTCGTTGCCGCGATTACCGTCACCCAAGTGTACTTGACGAAAAAACGGGAGGTGGAAGCATGAGTACCGCACAACCTTTACCGAAACCGGAGCTCAAGCCGGAGCAACCGGCACCGAAAAAGCGCGGCCGTTATTCCGTACGACTCGGAACCGTGGAGATTGCCGCTTTGTTGATGGGTTTGTTGTATATGATTCCGTTTTATTATGTCATTTCGAACTCGTTTAAGACGCAAGGGGATATCTTTACGAATACATCGGGTCTTCCGAAAGAATGGATTACGGAAAACTATACGAATGCCTGGGAAGCGATGAATTTCGGGAAAGTGTTCCTGAACTCCGTCATCATCACGGTCGGTGCCAACGCCGTCATCGTGATTTTCTGTTCGATGGCCGCCTGGAAACTCGTTCGGACCAAAAGCCGTCTGTCGACGATTATCTTTTTCCTGTTTGTCGCCGCGATGATCATTCCATTCCAGTCGATTATGATTCCATTGTCCAAACTGTCAGGGGATCTCGGACTGCAAAACAGTTATTGGGGTCTGATTTTAATGTATCTCGGCTTTGGTTCCGGTCTATCGATTTTCTTGTATCATGGATTCATGAAATCGATTCCGGAAGAGATTGAAGAGGCAGCCATTATCGACGGTTGTTCGCAGTGGGGTGTCTTTTGGCGGATCGTCTTCCCGTTGCTTAAACCGATCACGGTAACGATTGTCATCCTGAACACACTATGGATTTGGAATGATTTCTTGTTACCATCGCTGATGTTACGTGATGTCGAACTGCGGACGATTCCGCTTGCGACATTCTATTTCTTCGGCCAATATACAAAGCAATGGGATTTGGCGTTAGCCGGACTGATTCTTGGGATCATTCCGTTGTTACTGTTCTTCTTCGCCATGCAAAAGCAAATTATTCAAGGAATTACGAGTGGTTCCATCAAGTGATATGTAAGCGCGTTCTCGCTTCTGCGGGAACGTTTTTGTTTTGATTGGTTAATCTGATTAGTCAGATTATTTTATTTTTTTTTTGAAAAAAAGGCTTTTCAAATACTTGCCGGATGGTGTACGATGTTCTCAATTCAATTGTAACAACGACGTTGAAGGGAAGAGTAACATCTTGTAAAACCGGATTAGCGAGCTGGGGGCGGTGAGAGCCCAGTCGGAAACAAGTTGCGAAGAACATCCCGGAGTCGCTACCCGAACACTGAAGTCAGTAGGCGTAGCCGGAGTTGCCTGTCCGTTATCATATGGCCGAAGATTGAGATGATAATTGATCATCAGTCTTTTGAGTGAGCAGCTGAGCTGTTAACATGGGTGGTACCGCGGAACCGAGTCTTTCGTCCCATATTCTTGGGAGAGAAGGGCTCTTTTTTATGGCTTCTTTTTCAAACACACAATTGAGGAGGAAGATTACCATGACAACACTCGTATCGATGAAACAGACACAGGAAGCTATCACACTTGTAAAAAAACGCTTTGAGGAGCAATTCTCAGCCCAACTCGGATTGACACGCGTCGAAGCACCGTTATTCGTCGAAAGCACACTCGGAGTCAACGATCACCTGAACGGAACTGAACGCGTCATCCGCTTTGATGCGATTGATCATCAGGCAGAACTCGAAATCGTTCAATCGCTTGCGAAGTGGAAACGCCAGGCACTCCACACATACGGATTCGCAAAAGGCGAAGGCTTGTACACATTGATGCATGCCATCCGCCGCGACGAAGTATTGGATGAAACGCATTCGATCCATGTCGATCAGTGGGACTGGGAACGTGTGATTTCAAAAGAAGAGCGGACAATCGACTACTTGCAGAAAACGGTGCAAGCGATTTACGCATCGATTCGTCAAGTGGAACGTGAAGTCGAAGAACAGCTCGCGATTGAAGCGATCTTACCGGAAACGATCCATTTCATGACGACACAGGAACTGGAAGATGCGTACCCGACGCTTTCGACGAAAGAGCGTGAGACGGAAGTGACTAAAGAATACGGGGCTGTCTTCTTGATGCAAATCGGTGGAGCCTTAGCGTCCGGAGAAAAACATGACGGCCGAGCGGCTGACTACGATGACTGGACACTCAACGGCGATATTCTAGTCCATCATCCGGAAATCGGTGCATTTGAACTTTCATCGATGGGCATTCGTGTCGACCGTGAAACGTTACTCGCACAAATCGAGACGACAGGCGAGCATGCGAAACTCGATTTCCCGTTCCATCAAGGGGTACTGGCAGAAACACTTCCACTGACAATCGGCGGCGGAATCGGACAATCCCGGATGGCGATGTTCCTCTTGAAGAAACGTCACATCGGTGAAGTTCAGGCGTCGGTCTGGTCGGAAGAAACACGCGCGTCGTACCGTGAGCAAGGTGTGCACCTGCTGTAAGAACGAGTGATGTACTGATAGATATAATGACAAACCGTACTGCTGACCATGACTTTATGGATGGCAGTACGGTTTTTCTATGTGTCAAAATAAGTTCATCCGACCTCAGACTGAGGAAAGACGTGTGAAAACACGTTATAATGGGCATATGAACTAATAAGAGAGAGGTGAAGACATGTCAGCGATACTCATTACAGGATTAGTGTTTGCCTTGCTGTTCGTCGCGTTCCTTTGGTTTAACATCAAAGGATTGCGGACGATGTGGCGTGATTACAAGCGTACAGGATCAATGATGGCACTGGGCTTCTTTATCGTCGGAATCATCGGGATTTTTACAGGAGTCTGGACGACGCTCGTCGTCATCATTTATTATCTTCTTCGTCCTGCACGAGGCTGATTTAGAGGAGTGGTTGGATGCTGGAATGGTTATTCTCAGCCGGAGAGTCGAATCTCTGGCTGTTTTTAGGAATTATGATTCTTGGACTCGGGACGGAATTAATTCCGGCTGAAGTCGGTTTGCCGTTACTCGGTCTGTATGTTTCAAACGGAACGATCAGTTGGACGGCAGCTGTCCTAATCGGTTTCATCGGCAGTCTGATGGGCGCGACGCTATTTTACTTTCTCGGTCGTTACGCCGGACGTCCGATTTTGGTTCGCTACGGAAAATGGTTGATGATCAAGGAACGGGAAATCATTCAGGGAGAACGAATCGTATCGAAATACGGTTCATGGTCTGCCTTGTTCGGTCGTTTCTTCCCGGTCGTCCGTTCGGTCGTCTCGATTCCGTGTGGTCTGTTTAACTTGTCGTTCAAACGATACGTCCTCGCCTCGAGCATTGGTTTGTTCCCGGTTTCGTTTTTTTATGTTTGGCTGGGAGAGAAGTTTGGGGTGGAACGGGCAGAGTCCATGCTGAAGGGGCTTGAACAGGAATTATGGTGGATTCTCGGCATCATTGTCGTTGGAATCATCGGCTACATCATGTATCGCCGCTTGAAATCGAAGCGTTAAGAATACAAAAAGGGACTGACTATTTAAGTCAGCCCTTTTTTCATGGAGTTTTAGGGAATAAAAATCGTTTGAGCGTTTTAATCCGGTGTTTCGGAGTTAATAGAAGCAACTGATCCCGACCTTCAAAAAGCGTGTCTCCACGAGGTGTCACGATTTGGTCGTCCCGGATGATTGCCGTGATTAAAAATTCCTGCGGAAGATCAATATCCATGATGGCTTTCCCGACGAATGGATGGGAATTCGGAATCGTCAATTCGATGATTTCCGCATTCGGTTTCCCAATCGACATGAACTCGATAACCGTTTGAATGGCGGAAGAACCCGTGTCGTTCAAATGAAGGCGATCGGCGAGGAACGTCAGCATGCTCCCTTGAATTAACGTCGATAACAGAACGGTGAAAAAGACGATATTAAAAATCATTCCGGCGTTGTCGATGCCGGCGACAAGCGGATACGTCGCAAGAATGATCGGAACTGCTCCTTTTAAACCGGCGAAGGAAACAAACACTTTTTCCTGCCAAGAATATTTAAAGGGAAGCAGACTGAGCCAGACCGACACCGGGCGGGCGATGAAGATTAAAATCAATGCAAGGGCAATCGAGGATAGAATCACCTGCGGATCAAGCAACTGCTTCGGGAAGACGAGTAATCCGAGCACGATAAACATCCCGATTTGGGCCAAGTGCGCCATACTCATCGTAAAACGGACAAGCGTCTGACGGTAAACCAATTCATGATTGCTGATGTAGATGGCGGTCACATAGACGGCTAAGAAACCACTGGCATGAATCGTATCGGCAATACCGAACGAAAGAAAGGCGAACGACATTAAAAGAATCGGATAAAAGCTCGAGGAACTGAGATCAATCCGGTTAAGTAGTGTCGAAGCAATCCAGCCGATGAACAGACCGAGCAGTAGACCGATCACCATTTCCCAGACTAACGAAGTTAAGCCGGAAACGAGTGAAGCCTCTTTTGGATTCGTCACGAATTCCAGGAAGAAGACTGTCAAAAAAACAGCCATCGGATCATTGGTCCCGGATTCGAGTTCTAACGTTGAACCGACTTTTCGCCGGACGGATTGCCCGCTGAGTACTGAAAAAATCGCGGCAGCATCCGTTGATCCGACAATGGCACCAAGGAGAAAAGCATTAGCCCAGCTGAAGCCGAGAATGTAGTGGGACGCCACGGCAACGATTGTCGTCGCAATGAAGACACCAAACGTGGCAAGTGACAGAGAGGGTGAGAGTTCGGTCTTAACTTCTTTCCAAGCCGTTTGAAGACCTCCCTCGAATAAGATGATGATCAGCGCCACCGTACCGAGTAACTGTGCCAGCTCGGCATCATCAAACCGGATGAATCCGGTAATGTCACTGCCGGCAATCATGCCAAGGGCAATGAAAATCAGGAGAGCCGGAATATTGAGACGACTCGACAATTTCGTCGTCCAGACTGCTGTAAACAACAATAAGCCAATTAATAAAATCGTGAACTGTAGGGACATTGCATCAGACTCCTTCATGGAATATCATAACTACTTTCATCATACACTAATCCCGAGTTTTTTTGTCGGATAACGATTGTTCAATATTTTCCACCGCACCGGACAAAATTATCCGTTTTTATTGCAAGCGTTTTCATTTATTGTAAAAGCGTAGCACGAGTATCAACTCGAAAATCAGGGAGGTATCCGAATGCGTAAACGTAAATGGGCAGCACTACCAGTTATGACGACCGCAATGGTCGTAGCACTTGCAGCATGTGGTGGCGGTGGAACACTCAATAGTGATGACTCAAAGGACAGTGGCTCTTCTAAGGACGGGAAGACCCTCAACGTATTCCAATTTAAAGCTGAAATCGCAAAAGACATGGAAAAGATGGCAAAGGCGTATGAAAAAGAAACGGGCGTAAAAGTCGTCGTTCAAACAGTCGGCGGCGGATCGGATTATGGCGCCGCCTTGAAATCTCAGTTTGCTTCGGGTAACGAACCGGATGTTTTCAACAACGGTGGATTTACAGAAGCGAAAACATGGCAAGATAAGCTGGAAGATCTTTCGGATGAAAAGTGGGTCAGTGATTTAACAGACCTATCAAAAGAACCGATGACAATTGACGGGAAACTGTATGGTATGCCGATGAACTTGGAAGGTTACGGTTTCATTTACAACAAAGAAATCTTCAAGAAAGCCGGTATTACAGAGTTGCCGAAAACGTTAACAGAATTAACAGAAGCGTCCAAGAAGCTGAAAGCGGACGGCGTGACACCATTCTCGATCGGATACGGCGAGTGGTGGATTCTTGGAAATCACTTGATGAATATCCCGATGGCCCAACAGGATGATCCGGATCAGTTCATCGCCGATCTGAATTCCGGCAAAGGGAAGTTCGAAGACAATAAACAATTTAAAGAGTTCATGAATCTGTTTGATTTAACGATCGAGTACGGAAACAAAAATCCGTTGACGACAGATTACAATACACAAGTTTCACAGTTTGCTGAAGGAAAAACAGCAATGATCCAACAAGGAAACTGGGCGCAACAATTGATTACGGATGTCAATCCGGATATCGAGATGGGCTTCATTCCGATGCCGATCAATGATGACAAAGAAAAAATGGATCGACTTCCGGTCGGCGTACCGAATAACTGGGTCGTCAACAAAAACTCGAAAAATAAAGAAGAAGGTAAAAAGTTCCTCGAGTGGATGGCGACATCTGATACAGGAAAAGATTATATGGTCAACAAATTCAAGTTTATCCCGGCGTTCAAATCAATCGAAGCAGCCGATCTTGGACCACTTGCTGACGATATCATCAAGTACTCTAAAGAAGATAAAACCATCTCATGGAACTGGTTTAAATATCCGGACGGTGCTGTCAACGAATTTGGTGCCATCATGCAGGCATACGTAGGAAAACAAAAAACATCAGAAGAGATGTTACAAGACTTTACGAAGACTTGGCAAAAAATGAAGAAATAATAAAAAACGTGTTGTTTCCAATAAATGGAATCAACACGTTTTTTTATTATTTAATGTAAGAAAAACAATTGAATGAAGAAGAGAACAGCGAACAGATAAATCAAAAAGTGAACGCGTTGCTTTTGGACAGCTTTCATAATCGGATAGATGATGAATCCGAAGGCGATCCCTGTTGCGATACTGCCGGACAGCGGCATGATGATGATGATCATGAACGCTGTAAAGGCTTCGCTGAAATCTTCCCACTGGATTTGTTTAATATTTTGAAGCATCAAGGCACCGACCAGGAGTAATGCAGGTGCTGTAATAGCAGGAACACTTGAAATCGATTGAACGATTGGACCGAACACTGCCGAGAGCGCAAATAAGATGCCGACCGTGACGGATGTCAATCCGGTTCGTCCACCGGCTGCGACACCGGAAGCAGATTCGACGTAAGCCGTCGTTGGACTGGTTCCAAACATCGATCCGACAATCATTGCCGTTGAATCAGACAACAGAGCACGTTCGCTGTTCTTAAGAGAACCGTCTTCTTCGATCAGTCCGGCCTGTTCGCCGACTGCGACCATTGTTCCGGTCGTATCAAACATCGTGACGAGGACAAACGAAAGGACACCACTGAATAGACCATATTGAATGACGTCTTGAACCGCAGAGAGCGGATTCGCGACAAGAATTCCTTCCGGTAAAGTCGGCAAAGCAATCAAGGTTTTTGAGAACGTCAATTCACCTGTTAAGAAAGCGAGTACTCCGGACAGGACCATCGCATACAATAGACCACCCGGAACACGTTTCACCGTCAGAATGGCGGCTACGAGTAATCCGACCAGCGTAATCAGGGCTTCCGGTGACGTCAAAGAGCCGATTGTAATCAAGGTAGCCGGATCGGCCACAAGAATACCGGACATCTTTAAACCGAGGGAAGCAATGAATAAACCGATTCCTCCGGTGATAGCTAACTTAATCGTAGTTGGAATGACTTCGATTAATTTCGTCCGTAAAGGAGACAAGGATAACAAAAGGAAGATGATTCCGGCGACAAAAACGACGGATAAAGCTGTTTGGTAAGGAATTTTTTCGCCGATGACGAGCGTATAAGTGAAATAAGCGTTTAAGCCCATTCCCGGTGCCACCGCAATCGGCAGGTTGGCATAAAAGCCCATCAACAATGTCCCGATCAAAGTAGCGACGATCGTTGCCGAGAAAGCTTGATCCTGCGGAATGCCTGCTTCCGATAAAATAGTCGGGTTGACGAAAAGAATATAGGCCATCGTGATGAACGTAATAAAACCAGCTTGAATTTCACGTTTGACCGTTGTATCGTGTGCTGAAAGTTTAAACATGAGTCAAAGACCACCTTAATCTCAAAAGTTTGTTAAAAACGAACATTAACGATGTTATATCAATATTCATTCGGAATCAAGTATTGTTTTTCGGTTAATCTAAATTGGAGTAAATGACAACGGGTATAAACAAATAAAAGACATACATGTAAGCGGATACAGCTATGCTATACTACTTATTAGAAGAAAAAGGATGGAGGAGACGGCGATGAAGAGCATCCGAACACGTTTGATCCGACTTGTCGTCTTAGCAATTCTGATTCCGACGACGCTTGCTACATCAGCTTCTTATCTCTATGTGCGCCACCAGAACATCGAGCAGGCGGAACGTTCGAGCTTGAGCGGTTTGAAAAGAGGAAGCAACCAAATCAGTCATTATATGGAAGATGTAAGACGGTTGCCGACAAGTTTGTATGCCAATCGCTCCTTACTCAATATTATGAACGTCGGCGCAGATGCCGAGCTCAGTGAATCGGAAGGTGTGATTTCACGGGCGTTGCTCGGACTTTTTTTATCAAGACAAGACATTGAGCAGCTTCATTTTGTCATCTTAAAAGGAAATTCGGAGTACTCGGTCTATAACATGAAAACATCAAGCCGGGGAAAGTTTGATTGGCTGCAGGAGACCGATTATTTTCGTTTGATGAAACAAAAAAACGGATGGCTGATTGATCCGGCACATCAGATTGCCGCCTATAATACACATACGATGATTTTGGATGAGAAAGAAATCGTCAGCTTCCGTTACCGGATCAATCGGGTGGAAACGGATGAACCGCTCGGTTTTCTTTCAGTCGACATTCCGACGAGTGTCTTTGAACAACAATTGAAGCTGTTCGAAAATTTTCCCGGTGAATCGCTTTGGTTGTTGAATGGAAACCAACTGATTGCGAAAACAGGCAAAGAACTTCCGGTCACGAATGACCGATTGACGGGCAAGAGTGGGAGCATGCGCGTCGGAGACTCCTTTATCGTGTATGCCAAAACGACAACACAAGGAGTTCCCATTACACTGATCAAGACGACCCCATATGCATCGGTCGTCAAAGGTGCCAATGAAACAGCGCTGATTTTAATTTTGATCGGAATCGGCTCGTTAGTCTTGATGATTATCGCGGCCAGTCTTGCAGCCCTTAAAATCACGAAGCCGATCAAACAGCTGACAGCAAACGTTTGGCGTGTCGAACAGGGTGATTTATCGGCACAATTCGTTGCGACGACCAACGATGAGATTGGGTTGCTGAATCGGCAATTCCAGCGGATGATTCAACGAATCGACCGGCTGATCAAACGGGAATACCGTCTGGCACTTGAAAACCGGACAAACGAATTGCGGGCTTTACAATCTCAATTAAATCCTCATTTCTTGTTTAATGCCTTGCAATCGATCGGAACGACTACATTACAGGGTGACCGGAAAATCGCATATCGTTCGATTACAGGATTGTCGCAGATGATGCGTTATTCCATGAATAATGAACAGACGATTGTCACGCTGAAGCAGGAAGTCGATCATCTTCAATCCTACATGCGTCTTCAGCAGCAACGTTTTCCGGATCGGTTCCGTTATATCGTCGATGTGCCGTGGCACATGAATTCGATTGAGATCCCGAAAATGATTTTACAACCCTTTGCTGAAAATTATTTTAAGCATGCGTTTAATCAACAGGCAGATGCGACGGAAAATTACCTCGCCTATAAAGTCAGAAGCGATGGTGACCAACTCATCATTCAAGTCGAAAACAGCGGTTCAGTCATGGAAGCAGCAAAACTAGAAAGTATTGATCAAACGATGCGGATGCACCGCCGACCGGAAGACCGTCAAACGTCCGGGATCGGTCTTCACAACATCTACGAACGTCTATTAATCTTTTATGGAGAAGAAGCCAGCATGATCCTGCAGTCTCCGGCTGAAGGTGGTTTTAGAATCGTCATTCGAATTCCCGTTGAACAGGAGGAACTATGATGAATGTATTGATCGTAGACGACGAAAAACATGTGCGCGACGCGGTGAAATTGCTTGGAGAATGGGATACCTGGCAGATTGGTAATATCTTTGAAGCGGATGACGGGGTCACTGCCAAACGTTTCTTGGAACAGGAAAAAATCGATTTGATGTTGACGGATGTCGAAATGCCCGGACTCGACGGACTAAGTTTACTCGAATGGACAAAAAATCATCATCCAAAGGTCGTCACGATT
Organism: Exiguobacterium artemiae 255-15; assembly: GCF_000019905.1. Lineage (GTDB taxonomy): Bacteria > Bacillota > Bacilli > Exiguobacteriales > Exiguobacteriaceae > Exiguobacterium_A > Exiguobacterium_A artemiae. Next base: position 624,822 of record NC_010556.1, read on the forward strand.
GTATTGACAGGGTATGATGATTATACGTATATGCGTCGGGCGATTTTGCACCAATCGTTTGATTACTTACTTAAGCCGATTGATCCTGATATTTTGAATGATGCTCTCGGGCGCGCGATGGAATTGATCGGTCCTGTTCAAGAACAAGGCGAAGCGATTGATCAAATTGCAAAATACATTTCGACACATTATGCGGAAGAACTAACGCTTCAACTCATGAGTGAACGCTTTTATCTAAGTCGAGAATACATTTCAAGACGATTCAAACAGCGTTTTTCCGTTAATCTATCGGATTATATTCAAACCATCCGTTTAAATCGGGCAAAAGAATTGCTGGGTGAGACGGATGCCCGGATTTACGAGATTGCGCTTGAAGTCGGATACCATGATGATAAATATTTTCGGAAAGTCTTTAAAAAGCAATTCGGAATGACTCCGAATGAGTTCCGAGAGTTGTTGTCGGTTTAGTCACTATTTAGAGGAGGAATCGTACATGAGCGTACACATTAACGCAGCAGAAGGTCAGATTGCAGAAACCGTATTACTTCCAGGAGATCCACTTCGTGCAAAATATATTGCCGATACATTTTTAGAGGATGTCGTTCTTTATAACGAAGTCCGCGGAATGTATGGATTTACAGGAACGTATAAAGGTAAAAAAGTTTCGGTCCAAGGAACTGGTATGGGCGTTCCTTCGATGTCGATTTACGCCAATGAACTCGTTCAATCATACGGCGCAAAAAACCTGATTCGTGTCGGTACTGCCGGCGGAATTACACCGGACGTCAAAGTTCGCGACGTCGTCATCGCCATGAGTGCATCACACGATATGGCACAAAACCGCGTCCGCTTCAACGGACTCGATTACGCGCCGACAGCATCGTTTGACTTATTGCACAAAGCGTATATGACAGCGAAAGAGCACGGAATCGACGCAAAAGTGGGTCAAATCTTTACGACAGATCAATTTTATCAAGATGATTTCCACCATTTCAAAAAATGGGCGGACTTCGGTTGCCTCGCAATCGAGATGGAAGCGGCAGGCCTCTACACACTTGCGGCCAAACATAAAGTCAACGCCTTGACGATCTTGACGATTTCCGATCACTTGTTGACGGGTGAAGAGACAACAGCAGAAGAACGTCAAACGACGTTTAACGACATGATGAAAGTCGCACTTGAAACAGCAATCCAACTGTAAACGAAAGGCGGAGAAAAGACTCTCCGCTTTTTTTTATTTGCCCTGACAGCTATGGTAGAATGAGAAGGTAGAAATGAATGAGCTCACAAGGGGGATTTAAGGATGGGATTGACGACAACGGGATTGGATGTAGCACGCCAGATTGAAGTACAACGGGGTTTCTTTAAGACAGGCGCGACACGAAGCATTGCTTTTCGTTTAAGTATGTTGACGTTCTTGAAACAAGCAATTGAAACACATGAAGAAGCCATTTACGATGCCTTGAAAGTCGACTTGAATAAAGGACGTCAAGACGCGTTTACGACAGAAATCGGTTTTGTCTACGGCGAAATCAATCGGATGGAAAAACAATTGCGCCGTCTTGCAAAACCACGGCGAGTCAAAACGCCGTTGTTGCATTTCGGATCAAAAAGCGAAATCCGTTTTGAGCCTTACGGAAACGTGCTCGTCATCGCACCTTGGAATTACCCTTTCCAACTGGCCCTTGCCCCTGTCGTAGGTGCGATTGCAGCTGGGAATACCGTTGTTCTAAAACCTTCGGAATTGACACCAAACGTCTCGCGTGTGTTGCGGGAAGTGTTTGAGACGGCGTTTCATGAGCGTTTTGGTGTCGTGATCGAAGGCGACGCGGAAGTAAGTACAGCTGTGTTGGAAGAGAAGTTTGATTATATCTTCTTTACCGGCTCGACTCGTGTCGGTAAAATCGTTCATCAAGCAGCTGCCAAACATTTGACGCCGGTCACGCTTGAACTGGGCGGCAAGTCTCCGACGATTATCCACAAGGATGCAGATTTAAGACTCGCGGCCAAACGGATTGCCTGGGGAAAATGGTTAAATGCCGGGCAAACATGTATCGCTCCGGACTATGTTTTTGTTCATCGGGACGTCCAGGAAACATTTCTTCGTTTGATTGAAGAAGAGGCGTTCTCCCAGTATGGCAATGGAGTCGGCGTGGGGTCCTATGTCAAAATCGTTTCGGACGGTCACTTGGAACGATTGACAGGATATCTCGAGCAAGGAAACATCGAATTCGGCGGACAAGTCGATCCGGAAACAAGAAAAATGGCTCCGACCGTTATGACGAACGTTCCTCTTGATTCGAAATTGATGCAGGAAGAAATCTTTGGTCCGATTTTACCGGTGCTCGTATATGACGAAATCGAAGATGTCATCACCTTTGTCACGGATCGTGACAAACCGTTGGCCCTTTATCTGTTTACAGAAAATGAATTCGTGAAGGAACGTGTCTTGAACCGGATTTCCTTTGGCGGCGGATGCGTGAACGATACACTCATGCATGTCGCACAGCATAATTTACCGTTTGGCGGTGTCGGTGCCAGTGGAATCGGCGGATATCACGGCAAATACAGTTTCGAAACGTTCAGCCATCGAAAAGGGCTGGTGCACAATACGACGAAGTTTGATTTACCATTCCGTTATATGCGTTCAAATACTGATTCCAAATGGATGCGCTTTTTGTTATGATGGTTGAGGTTTGATTTATATGAAATTCTATAAAAGTAAATTTTTTGTTAAATTAAGGGGTATAAGTTTTGAAACGTCAATTACGTCAGTGGATGATTAAGAGAACGAAGCTGGTCGAAACGGGATTGCATCTCGTGATGCGGGTATTTGCGTGTTTACCGGTTCATCCAAATCGTTTCCTGTTTGAAAGCTTTTTAGGGAAACAATACAGTGACAATCCACGTTCGATCTACGAAGCGCTGAAAAAAGACCATCCGGAATATGAATTGATCTTCAGTAAAGATCGACACCGTGTCTTCGATGATCCAAGTGTTCGGACCGTTAATCGGATGACGATTCGTTGGATTTATCTGCTCGCCACGTCGCGGGTCTGGGTTTCGAACAGCAGGCTTCCTTCCTGGTTGTTCAAACGTAAAGGGACCATCTACTTACAAACGTGGCACGGGACGCCGCTTAAAAAACTGGCGCTCGACATGGATGATGTACAGATGGCCGATACGACGACCGAACGCTACAAGCGGGACTTTGCACGTGAAGCATCCAAATGGGATCTGTTGATTTCACCGAATGCTTATTCGAGTCGGATTTTTCGACGGGCATTTGATTTTTCCGGTGAATTGCTCGAAATCGGTTATCCGCGGAATGATTTGTTTTACGAGACGAAACGGCATCCGGAAATACGCGAACGGGTCTATTCCCGTTACAACATCGACCGGACGAAGAAAATCATTTTGTATGCGCCGACATGGCGAGACAATGAGTACGTGGCGAAAGGGTCTTATTCCTTTAAGCTGCCGTTTTCGCTGGAGCAGTTTGAGAAACAATTTGGTACTGAATATACGTTATTGATCCGGATGCATTATTTGGTAGCGGATCAAGTCGATACGGCGGGTTATCCTTCTGTCCGTAATGCTTCGGATTATCCGGATATTTCAGAACTGTACATTGCGGCAGATGCCATGGTCACGGATTATTCATCCGTCATGTTTGACTATGCCCATCTGAAACGACCAATGATTTTTTACACGTATGACTTAGAACACTACCGGGATCAACTGCGCGGATTTTATTTTGACTTTGAGCAGGAAGCCCCGGGTCCGCTTGTTTTACAGCAATCACGGCTATTTGAAGAGATTGACCGGTTGCACGAATGGAGCGATCGATACGGTCCGGCATTTGACGCATTTGAAAAGAAATTTTGCCAGTGGGATGACGGAACCGCGTCTGTACAAGCCTATCAACGTCTGTTACAACCTGTCAGCAATCAGCATAAAGGAGAATCATCATGAAAAAAGTCATCACGTACGGCACATTTGATTTACTGCACTGGGGACATATCAACATCCTCAAACGGGCAAAGGAAATGGGCGATTATTTAGTAGTTGCGATTTCTACGGACGAGTTCAATCGCTTAAAACACAAAGAGTCATATCACAGTTTCGAAAACCGCAAATTGATTTTGGAATCGATTCGCTACGTGGACGAAGTCATTGCCGAAAATAACTGGGATCAAAAAATCACGGATGTACAAGAGCACCAAATCGATACATTCGTCATGGGTGACGACTGGGCCGGCGAATTCGACTTCTTGAAAGAATATTGTGAAGTCGTTTACCTTAGCCGGACGGAAGGCATTTCGACAAGCCAGATTAAAACGGAGTTAGGAAAAGGTTGATGAAAAAAGACCACACCTCGCGTGCGGTCTTTCTTCATGGAAAGGGGGGAGTAACGTGAGGGAGAGTATCGTGCAAATCTATTTGCTGCTTTTTCGGATTTTCTATCGAATCTTCTGCTTGTTACCTCTGAGACCGGTAACGCTCTTTTGGGTCACTTACGGTGATAACGTGAAACCGATTAATGATGCGCTCCTCACGGAATTCCCGAAAGAGAAAAGGTATCTGGTGTATGATAAAAAATTTGTGAAAAATCCGGAAGCCTGGTCGGCAGAATATGCTTTGCCTTACCGCAGACTGCGTTTTATTCGACTGGCTTATCTTCTCGCGACATCGAAACACCTATTCATCGATAACTATATCGGTGAATACAGTGTCGCTCCGATCCGTCAGGGGACAAAACGGATTCAGTTATGGCATGCTGCAGGAACGCTAAAAAAATTCGGACTGACGTCATCGAGGAGTTTGATGGTGCCGAAACATGTCCTGCGACGTTTCAAACGGGTGTATCAACGTTATGGGGATTTCATCGTACCTGGAGAAGCATGTGCGAAACAATTCATGGCACCGCACGATCTTCACCGGACAGTTTTTAAAACATTGGGTGTTCCCCGGACGGATTATTGGTTTAACGAGCAACATCAGACCGTAAAAAAACAACTTTCCGACATCTATGTCAAACCGAAGCGGCGTATTCTATTATATGCACCGACTTACCGGGAATATAATGGGATGGAAGGACAGACGGTTCGTCAACTCGAACAATTGACTGATCAAGGATGGACGATTCTCGTCAAATTACATCCGACGGTCCGTTCCATGTTCACGCATCAAAAAGCGCATGTCCATTTCGTGACAGATGAATATTCAATCAATGATTACTTACTAATTACCGACGTATTGGTAACCGATTATTCCTCGATTCCTTTTGAAAGTTGTCTGCTCGGTGTTCCGACCGTTCTGTATACACCGGACATCGACACGTATCGGCAAATTCCCGGTATCATCGATTCCTATCCGGATCCGTTACCGGTCACTTGCACCGATCAGTTTGAGATCATGTTGAACTGGATTAATTCGGATGTATCATTGCAGGAAAGTCGAATGGCGATGGAACAATTCAAAACGATCTGGTATACGGAACAACCTGGTCAAGCAACGCGCCGGATTGTCGATCATTATTATCGAAAAGTACGCTGAAGCTAAAAATGACCTCCGTTTTTAAACAAACAGAGGTCATTTTTTTATCTATCTTTTTTTGTGAAAAAGTGAACAATGTTTGACAATCTTTTGAAAAAACGTTTTTTTGAACTGTGATGTTTTATACTAAGGACAGAAGGAATCAGGAAAGGAGAATGCGAAATGCTTGCTTGCGGAACGACTGAAGCCAATACGTTTGTCTTATCGGCAGAAACACGAATGATACTGGAAGACTTCATGACAGAGGTGACGTTTAAAAAGGATTCCATCGTTTGTTGGGAAGGTGAGTTAAACGATAAGTTGTTTTACGTGAAGCAGGGTGGTGTCAAACTATCGAAACTGACGAAAAAAGGCAGTCCTTTAATGATGTTTTTATACTTTAAAGGAGATTTGTTCGGTGAGTTTGATGTCGGTGAAGCATTTCCCAGTTCTTATAGCATTGAAACGATGGAAGACAGTATACTGGGTGTCATTTCGAAAAGTAAGCTTGAGGAATTGATGAAGCAGGATGGTGTGTTTGCCTTGGAAATCATGCGCTGGCAAGCCTTGATGCGGAAGCAGTCCGAAACGAAATTGCGTGACTTGTTATTGTTTGGGAAACAAGGGGCACTGGCTTCGACCTTACTTCGTTTGATTGCCATGCATGGGAAACAAGTCGGGGAAGATTACGTCATATCCAAACGACCGTCCGACAGCGAACTCGGTCAGTTGATCGGGGCACCACGTGAAACGGTCAATCGTATGTTTTCCCAGTGGAAAAAAGACAAGGTCATTTCATCGACGACAACCAAAATCATCGTCCATGATGCGAACTATTTAAGAGATTTGTGTCATTGTGAAGGATGCCCGGTAGGGGTGTGTCGGATTTAATAAATGAACAGAGGGACTGAGTCAGTCTCTCCGACAAAAAGGGTGGCAGATGACAATTCTGCCGCCTTTTTTCGTTTACACAGGAATCACTCTTTTGACGCGACTCTTACAGGATAGAGCGGAAAAGAACGGGTGATTCCTGTTTGAGTCGATTCCTTTTTCGTTTCTGCACTAATATGTGAACTTTATGTGTGTTTTTAGAAGAGAAAGCGCGAAATCGTCACAAATGGTGTGACATTTATCACGTTCTAGATGGATCTGTCTTTTCTAGAATAAAGACAAGACATCAAGTTGAAATGAGAAGGGAGCCGGACATTATGAGCAGTAAACCAGAGCCGAATTTATCAGGAACGATCGTCGCCGTCTTTATTGTTGCTTCAGTCATCATCGGGATGTGGGGATCGATTTTTCTATTATTTAGTTCGAGATAAGGAGGAAAGACAATGCACATTCATCGTTTGGAGAAAATTTGGTTGGTGTTTGGCTGTGTGATGTTAGCCGTTTTTTTAGTCATCATCGGTATTTCTGCTTTCGCCTCCGGCAATCAACCACCGTCCGATGCTACGTTGATTGATCCGACTCAAGTGGATCAGACCAAACCATTTGATAAACCGGGCTTAAAAAAAATTGACGACAACCGCTATGAAGCGGTCATGGTATCACAAGCATTTCAGTTTACTCCGCAGGACATGGTCATCAAAAAAGGAGCGACAGTGGATTTTCTCGTGACATCAAAAGATGTCGTTCACGGCTTTGAAATCGTCAAGACGAACGTCAATATGATGGTCGTACCCGGTCATATCAATTCGATTGAATACACCTTTAAAAAAGCCGGAGACTATTTGATTGTCTGTAATGAATATTGCGGAAGCGGTCATCATATGATGTCAACAAAAATTAAGGTGGTGGAGTAAATGAATGCCATTTCCAAGAAGTTAAAGGAGTTTGAGATGGAGCGTGGTCTTCCCGCTACAGCCATTGGATTGAAGGAAGCTAAACTGGCCTTTGCCCATGTCAGCTTTTCGCTGGTGGCGTTGCTGATCGGTGGATTGTGCGGGTTGTTGCAAACCCTCGTCCGGACAGGTGTCATCCCGGAAATTGCAGGCATCGGTTATTACGAATTGTTGACTGCTCACGGATTAATGCTGGCGATTGTGTTTACGACCTTATTTATTTTCGGATTATTATTTTCCTTTTTAGGACAATCGTTTGGTCGTTTTGAGGAATTCCCAAGACGTCTCGGTTGGGTCGGCTTTTGGTTCATGATGCTGGGTGTTGTCCTTGTCACATGGATGGTCCTTGCAGGAGAAGCTTCGGTTTTATATACCTTTTATGCACCGTTAAAAGCACACCCGGTGTTCTATATCGGACTCGTCATCTTCGTTGTCGGGACGTGGATCTCTTCAGGTGCGATGTTCCGGATGTACGCGGATTATAAACGGGAGCATAAAGGTGTCCATCCGCCGCTGCAGGCCTACATGAGTATCATGACAGTGTTATTGTGGGTGGTTGCGACACTCGGTGTCGCTGCAACGATTCTATTTCAGCTGTTACCGTTGTCACTCGGTTGGACAGACAAAGTCGGAATTGAGTTGTCCCGGACACTCTTTTGGTACTTCGGGCATCCGCTAGTGTATTTTTGGCTGCTGCCAGCGTATATCGTCTGGTATACCGTCATTCCGAAAATCGTCGGCGGAAAGGTTTTTTCTGATGCCTTGGCCCGGATGTCCTTTTTACTATTCTTATTGTTTTCTTTCCCGGTAGGATTTCATCATCAATTGCTGGAGCCGGGTATCTCGGCCTTTTGGAAATACATTCAGGTTGTTCTCACATTTTTGGTCATCATTCCGTCACTCATGACAGCATTCTCGATGTTTGCGACGTTTGAACTGGCGGGGCGCCGACAGGGTGCAAGCGGATTATTCGGGTGGATCAAGAAAATGCCGTATCGGGACGTTCGCTTTTTAGCGCCGTTCATCGGGATGTTATTTTTCATTCCGGCCGGAGCCGGCGGGGTCATCAATGCGTCCCATCAATTAAACATCGTCGTCCATAACACACTGTGGGTGACAGGACATTTTCATATCACAGTCGGAGCGGCCGTTGCACTGACGTTTTTTGGAACGGCCTACTGGCTGGTGCCGTTGCTCAGAGGACGGACGTTGACGAAACAAATCAATCGGATCGGACTGGTTCAAACGATGTTATGGACGATTGGTATGCTGTTTATGTCGACAGCGATGCACATCTCAGGACTACTCGGTAACCCGAGACGGACCGGTCCTGCGGCTTACTTTAAGGATTCTCTTGTCGCCGACTGGATTCCTTATCATGTGGCGATGGCGATCGGCGGAACGATTTTATTCCTGTCGATTCTGCTGTTCTTATTTGCGATGTTCCAGCTCGCTTTCCGGGCACCGAAAGGGACAGAAGAGTTTCCTGTCGCTGAAACAGAAGAAGCGGCAATGCAGACGCCGCTGTTCTTCGAGAATTGGAAACTTTGGATTTTCGTGACGTTTGCGTTAATTGCGTTTGCCTATACGGTTCCGATTTGGCATATGATTGAAAATGCGCCGCCGGGTGCGCCGGGCTGGAAACTCTGGTGACCCAACTAAAAACAACAAATGACCGGGTTCCTCTTGTGATACAGGAGGAACCCGGTCATTTTTATCGAGTATAAGAGCACTGTTAAGTATAAAAAATATTAAAGATCACTTGACGATATTGTGTTTAAAGGCATAAACGACAGCTTGCGTCCGGTCGACGACGTCGAGCTTCGACAGGATGTTCGACACGTGGGTTTTGACGGTCTTCAAAGAGATGAACAGCTCATCGGCAATTTCCTGGTTCGCCATGCCGCGTGCCATCAGTTGCAAGACTTCCTGTTCGCGTTCCGTCAAATCATCATGCAGATGACTGGTCGGTTTCCGTAATCGTTCCATCATCTTGCCGGTGACCTGAGCCGCCATGACGGATTGACCGTCTGCTGTTTTACGGATCGCTTCCGCAATTTCAAAGGCACTTGCTGTTTTTAAGACGTAACTCATGGCACCGGCTTCGATGACCGGATAGACTTTTTCATCATCCAAGAAGCTTGTGACGACTAAGATCTTGGCTTCCGGCCATTCTTTTCGAATCAACCGTGTTCCTTCGACCCCGTCCACCGGTTCCATAACTAAATCCATTAAAACGACATCCGGACGATGTTTCAGCGCAAGCTCGGCACCTGCTTGTCCATCCGATGCTTCTGCGACGACCTCGATATCCGGTTGAGTGGACAAAAAGGCAGAAACACCCGCACGGACCATTTCGTGATCATCGACTAATAACACTCGTATCATACTTGCACCATCCGATCTTTTCTTAATTTTACTTCAATTTGTGTTCCTTGTCCCGGAACACTGACAAGGCGGATTGTTCCGCCCATCTCAGCCGTTCGTTCCCGCATTGAGTTGATGCCGTAAGAAGCCAGTTTTTTCTCGTCGACGACGAAGCCGACACCGTCATCATTCATGCTTAAGATGACCGTATCATTAAATTGACGCAACTCGATGTCCATATGTGACGCTTTTGCATGGCGCAACGCGTTGGTCAAACCTTCTTGAACAATCCGGAACAATTCGTTTTCAATCGGGCGGGGCAGTTCAATGACTTCAAGCTTCCAGCTGAGTTCGGTTGACTGCTTTCTCGATAATTCTTCCAGCAATTGAGTCAGACCTTGCTGAAGGGTCATCCCTTCCAGTTCTACCGGGCGCAGCTGCAACAATAAAGAACGCATTTCTGACTGTGCCGTCTGGGCCATCGTTTCGACCAAATCGATTTGTTTGGCTGCTGTTTCCGGTTGCGTCAGAATCGTCTGTTTGGCTGCAGTCGTCATCATCGAGATGGCATACAGTTGCTGGGAGACGGAATCGTGTAAATCACGGGCAAGGCGCTTGCGTTCTTCTGTAATGGCCTGAACACGGACTTGTTCGATATGTTGCGGACGGGTACTGATTTTTTGAACGGTTTCAACCTGTTCATCAATTCGTTTCCCGATGCGTGACAGACGTGTCAGCGTATGGAAATAGGGACCGTTGACAATCGTCACTTCTTTTCCCTGCTCCAGTTCAATAATGGCCGTAGTGACTCTCTTGAAATCACGCCGTAAAAAGAAATAATGGATACTGCCAACTGCCAGGGGCAGCAGAAGCGATAAGCCGATGACCAGCAGGAAAACAGGAAAGTCTTGTTGACGGACGAAAAGTACATGCCAATTGACTTGGCGTGTACTTAAAAATAATAACGTCGTCATCACGGCCGTCAAAAAACCGGTCATCACCTGAAGTGCGATGACACCAAGCGGAAATTGATCGCGTTTCATATCGAGGTCACCTCCACATTCCCGATGCCGAGCATGACATGAATCCGGACTTTCCGGACAGCCTCGTCATATTCGGGGGCCCGGTATTGGATCCGGCGGTTGAAGAAAGTAGGAATACGACGGACATCGGTTTTGACACTCCCGAAACCGATCGATGTGTCGAGCGTGTAGTCATAACCGGAAGGCAATAAAATCCGGACATCGCCGACGACACCGCTGACGACGATCAGCGTCTCACCTTCCGGAACATACGCATGCGTCAAGTCGATTTCAAGATCACGGACGATGAACTGTTCGCTTAAATCCTTTAAGACATACGGAAGTTCTTGTTGGGTCGCAAACGAATAGGCCGGCTGGATCTTGATCCCTTCCTCTTCATAAAGACTCGGGGAAATTTTTGAGAAAAAGAATTCCCGGACAGAATGGCGTGTCACGAGAATGATTCCGAGATACAGCAGGATGCCGGCGATGACGAAGCCGATTGCTGCTGAACTAAGAACGACACCGGCTAAGATGATTGTACCGACGATATAAAACAGGATGGCCAGTTTTTCATGATTTCTTTTTCGGAAATGAATACCGACATAGTACAGGAGGAAGGGGAAGAGAACCCCGAATAATACATTCCCCGCGCCTGTCATCAAATCATAGAATAGTCCGAGAGCAAACAGGATCGACACGTAGCCGACTAGTTGTTTTGTACTTAATCGTCGCACGGGCAATCTCCTTCCTGACATGACAAAGGGAGGCAAGAATGCCTCCTTCGTCCAAATACTTATTTTTGGAATCGACGTTCGAGATCGGCGATCCGCGCATCGATATCATCTTCTGCGATCGGAGCTTCCTCTTCATTCGATTCAGGTTCTTCTGTTGTGAATGGATGTTGTTCTTGTTTAATAGTAGCATTTGGTTCGCGTTCTAGCACCTGGTTCATCTTTGATTTTAAATTTGATACGTTTTCCCGCATCATCCATTCATACCGTTTGTTTTGCAAGTCTTCAAGCTTCAGTTTCAATTCCAGTGCTTCCCGTTCGAGCTGATTCAATTCACGTTTCGTTTCAACGATCAGTTCTTCAAAGAAACGGAATTGTTCCCCGTAATGTTTCGACTCGATGGCAGCCCGTTCTGCCAGTTCCTGTTCGCCTGCTTCTTTGGCGATTTCGACCTGTGCAAAACGTTTGTCCGCAAGTTCCTTCGCTTCATCCTGCTTTTGTGTTAATTCGGCGAGTAATGTCCGTTGACGTTCGAGTAAACGGTCGATTTCTTTTAAATCTGATTCGGTTGTCCGGATGTGACGGACGAGCTTTTTAGCGGGTGCTTCCCCTTGATCCGCTGCTTTCTTGACTTCTGTCATCATCTGATTCGCAAATTCGTTTAATTGATCAAATACATTTTTCATCAAAAATTCCTCCTTGGATGTTGAATCTACGTAATATGTTTAAATAACACGGAATGACTCAGTAACGGTTTTTATCGAGATCTTTCCAGTCAGCTTCAAAGTGTGCCGATGAGGTCTTGCGACGACGGGCGAACAGTTGGTTTAAATCGACCCGTTGCATTTTCATACGCATGTATCCGATGTAAAGTGCCAGTGCGGCGGCGATTCCTAAAACGGCCCAAATGTTCGATAAGGCAAAACCGATGCCGATTGCTGCGAGCAGTCCAAATCCGATTTTCGCAAAAACATTTGAGGTTTGGATAAACTTACTGATGGCATAAAAAGCGAGCAGTGCACCGAGCCCGAGTCCGATCATATGCGGTAATGTACCGATGACGACAGCGAGAAGGGCGAGACCGGCAAGTGCCATCAAGACCTGTTTCCCTTTTGATTGCTTCATGATGAAGCCTCCTTTTTCTTGATATTCTTATCTTAAGGGAAGAAGAGAAGAGGCACGACGCCCTTCGGACCGGAATCGTCTCCGACTTGAGGCGGAGTAGGGAAGTCTGACCTTAACGATTCTGCTAGGTCGGTAAAATGAGATATGGTAAAATACGGCGATAAGAAACGAGAGGAGTGGTGTTTTTATGTATGCAATCAGCCACATGAAAGAAAACCATATCGGAACACAGGGAGGGGTTTCCCTCCCTTAAATCAGAGGAGGAAACCATTTGAACGAATGGGGTAAAGTACCGGCGTATGAGACCGGAACAAATGAACAGTTAGGCCGTGTAACGGCAGTCTTTCAAAAACAGTACCGTGTGATGACGACTGACGGGGAAACGCTAAGTGAATTATCCGGAAAGCTGCGGTTTGAAGCGTTAACGAAAGCTGAACTGCCGGCCGTCGGGGACTGGGTGATTCAGAGCGGACGAGAAGCCGGTAAGGGACGAATCGAACGTGTTTTGCCGCGGAGTACGCAATTTTCCAGAAAAGCAGCCGGAACGGAAACCGAGGAACAGGTGATTTGCGCGAATGTCGATATTGCATTACTCGTCATGGCATTCGGGCACGATTTTAACGTTCGTCGCCTGGAACGCTATTTGACGGTCGCATGGGAAGCAGGCGCCACACCCGTGATCGTCTTAACGAAAAAGAGTCTGACAGCGTCCGCTGACGAATTCCTGTCCGAGGTGGAGGCAGTTGCCTTTGGGACACCGTATTTTGCTGTCGACTCGCTGACCGGAGAAGGATTAGATGATTTACGTGAAGCATTGCGACCAAACGAGACGATTGTTCTCGTCGGATCATCCGGTGTCGGGAAGTCAACGCTCGTCAATGCGTTGGCGGAAGAACAGTTGATGGAAACGGGCGGTGTCCGCGAAGATGATGAACGGGGCCGGCATACGACGACACACCGGGAGCTGAAACGGTTGTCGAGCGGATTGTTACTCGTTGATACACCGGGGATGCGGGAACTTGGACTATGGGACGGAACGGACGGATTGACGTCCACCTTCTCGGATATCGAGGAGCTGGCGGAATCCTGCCGTTTCCGGGATTGTCAGCATGGCGAAGAACCGGGCTGTGCCGTCCAAGCGGCGCTGACAGAAGGCACGCTGTCACATGAACGGTGGGGCAGCTTCCTGAAACTGAAGCACGAAGTTGCCTATGCAGAACGAAAGCAAAACGCAGTTCTTCAGGCGGAGGAAAAAGAAAAGTGGAAGAAGATTCACAAACAGGCACAGGCACGGACGAAATTAAAATATCAAAAGCGATGATGGAATGTAGTAATGAAACGAACGACGCCTTTCTGATAAATCAGAGAGGCGTCGTTCGTTTCATTGAATCAGCTGTTAATCAAAATAAATTGTTCCCGTCAAATCATCAAGACGCTTTAAATCGTGTTGAATGGCTTGAATGTCACTGGGCTGCTGTTCCCGCAATGGTTTCGTACCGATCGGATGAACGCTCGCATCCCCATCTAAAGTAATAGTCCGGTTCGAAAGACGATTATTAAAATAACGATCATGCGAAACAAATAACAGTTCACCCGGAAAGACGTCAAGGGCGGCTTCAATTTGTTCACGGGTCGTCAAATCAAGATAGTTGGTCGGTTCATCCAAAATCAACAAACGGGCACCGGAAAAGTAAAGTCGTAAGAAAGCAATCCGGCATCGCTCTCCCATGCTGGCTTCAGCAATCGGTTTATACACCTGATCCCGGCGAAACAGAAAACACGCAAGCAGCGTCCGGGCATCGGTTTCGGAAATCGTCGTCTCCTGTAGTAACGCATCGAGCAGGGAACCGGAAACCGGTAAATTGGAAAGAGCCTGTGAAAAGTAGCCGACTGTCAGCGCGGGATGGCGCGTGATTGTTCCTTCCATCGGATCGAGCTCCCCTTGAATCAGCCGGAGCAGGGTCGTCTTGCCGGATCCGTTCCGGCCGATGACAGCAATCCGGTCGCCTTGTTGCATGGAAAAGGTCAGTTTTTTAAATAGCGTCCGACCGTCATACGAAAAAGCGACTTTGTCTAATGTAAACAGTTGTTTGGCGGCAAAGGATGCTGCTTCGAATGCCACATGAACGGAGGCTGGATGTTCCGGTTTGGCGACCCGGTGATCGATTGTCTGTTCGAGTTGTTTTTCTTTTGCCTTAAATTTCTTGGCTTGTTTCGCTGCTTTTTTCTTGGCGTAAGGATCCCGTTCGCTGGCGTGAGCAACAGCCTGTTGATGCCAGTTTTGATACTGGGTGATCATCCGTTTGAGTTCCTTCCGTGTTTTTTCCTGCTTTTCATACTCGCGTTCCTGGGTCAGGCGTTCCTGTTCTTTTTGCTGACGATATGCTTGATAATTACCTTTGTAGCGTGTCGCTTGATGCGGTGTCAGTTCGATGACAGCATCGGCTGTTGCATCGATGAAAGCCCGCTCATGCGAGACATACAAAATAGTGATCGCTGTCTGATTGATCCAGTTGATCAACCAATCAAGCGTCTCCGAATCCAAATGATTGGTCGGTTCATCGAGCAGAATGAAATCGGGTTGCTTGACCAACAGACAGGCCAGCTGAATCCGGGTCTGTTCACCGCCGCTGAGTGTGTCAAACGAATGAAGCCAGACATGTTCAGGTAACTGGACTTCTTTTAAAGCCCGTGCCGCATCCGCCTCAAGAGAAAACGCATCGAGATCGAGTGCCGTTTGGTAGATTTCAAGTGAAGAGGCATGCAGCGCCGCTTCCCGCGCCTGATACCGGAGTCGGTCGGCTTGTTCGACGAGCCGGATGGCAGGTGCACTTGAGGTGAGATGCTGGGCGACGTGACCGATCGTCGTGTAGCCGCGGAAGATGTTTCCCTCCGTCGGTTGAAGCTGTTTTAAAATCAGCTGGAAGAGTGTCGTTTTACCGACACCATTGGCACCGACTAAAGCAACATGTTCACCGGGACGGATCGAAAATGAAATGTGTTGAAACAGCGTCTGCTCTGGAAGATCAAAGCGGACATCATGAATGGATAAGATTTCAGCAGGCATAGGTTCAGCTCCTTTGGGGTTCATTTCAAATTGTGATGAAATGAAAACACACCATCCGAAAGCGAGCGGATGGTGTGCAGGAGTGCAAATCAAAGAAGGTATATCCCGCATGACGGAAATACCGAAAATGAGCAGACTCGTAGCGTCAGTCATCCGCAACTCATTGCGAAAGTGATGAATTCTTTCATCATTAGACAGTAGCGAGTAAATGCTTCATTTCGGTATTGTACCTCCTGTTCATAGACTATGTGTTCAATGTAGCAACTTGTCGTCAGCAAGACAAGTAAGAATCGAGCAATTCTTGAGCCGCAGCGGCTTCTTCCGGATTCGGTGGCAGAACATCCGCCAATGGATAGTCGAGACCGAGTGCTTCCCATTTGTAAACGCCAAGCTGGTGATAAGGGAGTACTTCGATCCGTTCGACATTACCGAGTGTCCGGATGAATTCGCCGGTCTGGCGCAGGAACGTCTCCGTCATCGTCAAACCGGGCACGAGAACGTGACGGATCCAGACGGGAATGTTCCGTTCTGCCAAGCGTTTGGCAAAGGCAAGTGTATTGGCATTACTGCGCCCCGTCAGAATCCGGCAGGTCGCATCATCGATATGCTTAATGTCGAGTAACACGAGATCCGTGTAATCAAGAATCCGGTCGATATTTTTAGGAACGACCGAACCGGCTGTATCGATGACGGTATGCATGCCTTTTTGTTTTGCTTCCCGAAGTGCCGCTTCCAAAAATTCCGGTTGGGCAAGGGGTTCTCCACCGGAAAATGTGATACCACCGCCTGTTGCTTCGAAAAATGATCGGTAACTTTCCGCTTCTTCAATGATTTCCGTTGCCGAGACGGAACGACCACACCCGAATTCCCACGTATCCGCATTGTGGCAGTATTGGCAACGTAAAGGACAGCCTTGTGTGAAGACGATGAAGCGAATACCCGGTCCGTCGACCGTGCCGCAGGATTCAACAGAATGAATCGTTCCGTGTGTCATAGCCATTTCAGTCCTTTCTTTCAGTTAAAGTGCACCGTGGAATGTCCGGTTGATGACGTCGATTTGTTGTTCGCGGGTCAATTTGATGAAGTTGACGGCGTAACCGGAAACCCGGATGGTCAACTGGGGATAAAGTTCCGGATGTTCCATCGCGTCAAGCAACGTTTCCCGGTCAAAGACGTTGACGTTTAAGTGATGTCCTTTTGAAGTAGTTCCGCCCATATAGCCGTCGAGCAGTCCGACAGTGTTGCGGATTCGTGTCGGTTCGTCTTTCCCGAGGGCTTTCGGGACAATCGAGAACGTATAAGAGATGCCGTCGAGTGCATGTTCATATGGTAATTTGCCGACGGATGTCAACGCGGCGACAGCCCCTTTCGTATCGCGCCCGTGCATCGGATTAGCGCCTGGTGCGAACGGTTCACCGGCCCGTCGTCCGTCCGGTGTGTTACCGGTTTTTTTGCCGTAGACGACGTTCGAAGTAATCGTCAGGACAGATTGAGTCGGTAAAGCATCACGATACGTCGGATGTTTCCGGATTTTTTCCATGAACAGTTTGACGAGATCAACGGCCATCTGATCGACTCGTTCATCGTTATTGCCGAATTTCGGGAAGTCGCCCTCGATTTTAAAATCAACCGCAATTCCGTCCGCATCGCGGATCGGGGAGACGGTAGCGTAACGGATCGCGGACAGGCTGTCAGCGACGACAGACAGACCGGCAATACCGCAAGCCATCGTCCGTAAGATTTCCGGATCGTGTAATGCCATTTCGAGACGTTCGTAACTGTATTTATCATGCATGAAGTGAATAACATTCAGTGTATTGACATAAAGTTCCGCCAACCAGTCGAGCTGGCGGTCGTAAGCAGCCATGACCGTCTCATAATCCAGGACGTCATCGAGAATCAAGTCGGTCTTTGGAGCGACCTGTATTTTGAGTTTTTCATCCATACCGCCGTTTAACGTGTAGAGTAATGCTTTTGCGAGGTTCGCCCGTGCGCCGAAAAATTGCATCTGTTTCCCGATTTTCATGGCGGAAACACAACACGCGATGCCGTAATCATCGCCATAAACCGGCAGCATCAAATCATCGTTCTCGTACTGAATCGAACTGGAGAGAATCGACATCTTGGCACAGAATTCTTTAAATCCGCGCGGCAGTTTTGTCGACCAAAGCACCGTCAGATTCGGTTCGGGAGCCGGACCGAGATTGACGAGTGTCTGCAGGAAGCGGAACGAACTTTTGGTGACGTTGGAGCGGCCGTCTTCACTCATTCCGCCGATCGATTCCGTGACCCAGGTCGGATCGCCGGAGAATAGATCATTATAATCCGGGGTCCGGAGGAATTTGACGATGCGCAGTTTCATGACAAAATGATCGACGAGTTCCTGTGCCGTTTGTTCCGTCAAACGACCGGTCTGTAAATCCCGTTCAATGTAGATGTCAAGGAATGTCGAGACGCGACCGAGTGACATTGCGGCGCCGTTTTGCTCTTTAATGGCAGCGAGATAAGCCAGATACACCCACTGGAACGCTTCCTGTGCGGTTTCGGCCGGACGGGATAAATCACAGTCATACCGTTGTCCGAGTTCGGTCAGTTCCTGCAGCGCCCGGATTTGTTCGTTCATCTCTTCGCGGTCGCGAATCATCGATTCCGATAAGAAGCCGCCACGGTCCTGTAAATCCTGTTTTCGCTGTGCAATCAGGAAGGAGGTACCGTACAGGGCAACCCGTCGGTAGTCACCGATGATCCGCCCGCGTCCATATGCATCCGGAAGACCGGTGATGATCCCGGCTTTACGGGCGGCACGCATTTCAGGAGTATAGGCATCAAATACACCTTGATTATGTGTTTTCCGGTATTCACTGAACGTTTTGGTGACGAGCGGGTCCGCTTGAAAACCATAAGCTTCTAAGGCATCATTGACCATCCGGATGCCGCCGTTCGGGTGAATCGACCGTTTGAACGGTTCGTCGGTTTGCAGACCGACGATTTGTTCGAGCTCGCGGTTGAGATACCCCGGACCGTGTGACAGAATCGTTGAAGGTGTCGAGGCATCGACGGCATAGACCCCGCCGCGTAAACGTTCTTCACTTGTTAAATTCATGATTTGTTGCCACAGTGTTTCCGTAGCAACGGTAGGACCGGCGAGAAACTGATCGTCTCCCCGGTACTCTGTCCGGTTGCGGCGAATGAAATCAGCCACGTCAATCTGATTGTTCCACGCGCCTGTTTCGAATTGTTGCCATGCTGGCGTTTTTTCAAGTAACATCATGAACACTCCTTTGGTTGTAAGGTGAACAGTGCAAGATACATCCCTTATGTGAATAGTGTAACAAACATAAAGCGGGAAGAGTTTTACATCCCGGTGAAAGCGTAAGAGACTTCAAAAACGTTGGTATAGAAGGAATTATTCAAATGTGTACCAGTAGTCGGAAGAGGGTCGAAAAACAGGAAAACGTCGAAATTCAGCCGTTTTTTCAAATCTGTATCACTATTTTCATCCTGTTCTGAACAAGACAGTTTGAATCGTGATAAAAGTCACACCGGGTTATCTTGTATTTTTATGACGTATCGTTGACAATGAAAAAGGGAATATAGACCGTGGAGGTGCATAAAATGGATTTTTCAATGTTGGAAGACCGTGCCGATTATAGAGCAGGTGATTGGGTGACGTTAAAGGTATCAACTGAGGGAACGCCGCGAACGGGTATGATTACGGAGTTTGAGGAAGACGGCTTTTGGATTCGTTTTGAAGATGACTTTGATTTTGAAGACTTCATCGGATACAACGAAAAATACTTGGCGAAGCTGATCCGTCGTCCGAGTGATGTCCGGTCCGATTACCCGGTACTCAGTCAGTTTCCGAAACTGGCGGATGAACTTCAAGACCGGGTCATTCAAGGGTTCGATATTTTGACGGAAGAAATAAAGAGTGACCAGGAAGTGGTCTATCACATCCGGCTGATCGACGCCGGAAACGAATATACGCAAACGTTGCGCGGGACGCGTGACGAAACGAACGATCAATTTGAATATGTCACAGACTGATGCAGAAGAGAGTAGGAGAATACACGTTATGGACTTTATGAAACCTTTTATTACAGAAGCATGGGAACGCGCCCGCTTCGAAAAAATGATGCCGGTTCAAGAACAGGCCATTCCATTATTACGCGAACGAAAAGATGTGTTGGTCGAAGCACCGACCGGAACCGGGAAAACATTGGCTTATGTCATCCCGGCGCTGGAATTGATTGATGAAAATGAGCCGCACATCCAAGTCGTGATTACCGCACCGACACGTGAACTGGTCATGCAGATTCATCAAGTCATTCAACTGTTTTCACAAGGAAGCGGTATTAAATCCGGAGCCTTCATCGGTGGTGTCGAACTCAAACGCCAGCACGAACGATTGAAGAAAAAACCGCAAATCATCGTCGGAACACCGGGCCGCCTCGTTGAACTGATTGATTCTAAAAAAATGAAGATGCATAAAGTGAAACTGATTGTTTTGGATGAAGCCGATCAAATCTATGAGAGCGGAATGAGCGCTTCGGCAACACGGATTGCCAATAGTGCATTACGTGATCGTCAGCTGGCGTTCATCTCGGCGACGTTGCCGGAACGAACAGCTGAATGGGGCAAAACGTTATTTGCGAACGAGCCGGAACGGATTAAAGTAGAGCGTGTCATGAGTACGCAAGTGAAGTTCGGTTATATCGAGATGTCACGCCGCCTCAAACCGGAATACTTGCGCCGCCTGGCCAACATGCAGGGAGCGAAAGTGTTGACGTTCATCAACAACCGTTCATTCCTCGGACCGTTAAACGGTGAACTGAGTAAATTTTCCTTAAAGTACCGCATTCTTGACGCCGAAAAAGGAAAACGTGAACGGATGGAGACGCTTCGTTCGTACAAACGTGGAGAGTTCCCGTTACTTGTCACGACGGGGCTTGCAGCCCGTGGACTCGACATCGAAGCGGTCACGCATGTCGTTCATTATGATTTACCCGAATCCTTCGATGATTTCGTTCACCGTTCAGGACGGACAGGACGCGGGAACGCATCCGGTATGGTCCTTGCTCTTGTGACGGATCACGATTTGAAACACCTGAAGACATTGACTAAACAAATGGGTGTGGAACTAGAAGAAATGGAGATTTACCGTGGGGAAGTGATTCCGAAACGGGAAGAAACTGAACCAAAAACCATTAAACGCCCGGCGAACCCACACCGGAAAGGACCGACACGATGAAAAGCGAGCGAAAGATCATTCCTTTTCCAACGACCGTATCGGAAGCGGAGATGAATACGGCATTAAAAAAGATGTACCAGGAAGCCGCAACGGCCAGAAGTACGGATTGGGTCGCATTCATCGAAGAGATTGCAACGGAAGGACGATGGTATTTAAAGGACGCTGAACTATTCCGTGATCTATTCGTCGATTGGGCCATTTTCTATGAAACGGACGAACAAGGCAAAACACCGCACGGCCGTTTTTTAGAACAGGTCAAGGAAGACATGTCACCGAGTTTATACCGTGCTTTAAGAGGGTTGGCGGATCCGGTGCCTTCTCTGTTTCTTGTTGAGGAAGACCGGGTCGTCGACATCATGTCAAAGCAGACCTATCAGACGGATTTAGGAGAAATTGAAGTCGAACCGGGGGATTTACTGGTCGGTAAACTTCTTTATATCTCGGGGAAATGGCGTTTTGCGATTGCTTACATGAAAGTCGCCAAAGCATTAGTGCCGGAAGTCCGGATTCTTTTGGCAGATTTCGTGGATGAGGTAGGAGAAGATGCCTTGTTACGCCAATATCCTGAATTCTGTGCCGAGTTAATTGATTTATTGCTCGATATTGAAGAAGGAAACATCGCCCCACGCCCGGAATAACAAAAAAATCGGCTTTTCCGTACTCATTCGGAAGGGCCGGTTTTTTTGAGTGGAAATCATTATTCCATTTCGGAACGATACACACCAATCCCGTTTTTGTCTTGATGCTTCACACGATACATGGCTAAATCCGCCTGTTTGAGCCATTGTTCTAAATCGGATTCCAAATCGTGGCGTGCGACACCGACACTGGCAGAAACACGTAACCGTTGTCCGTGATACTGGTACGGTTTCGACAACTGATTCAAGAAAATCTTACAGCGTCTTCTTAAGGAAACTTCATCTTTCGCCGAGGTCAGCAGAGCAAATTCGTCTCCACCGAGCCGGTAAACCGATTCGTCAGCGGATAATTCTCCGGCAAGACGTCGTGCGACTTCTATCAGAATAAAGTCCCCGGCTTCATGACCGTACGTGTCATTAATTTGTTTGAAGCCGTCTAGATCAATCAGGGCGAGATAATTCAAGGTAACTGTTTTTTCATGAAACGTTTTTTCCAACGATCGGCGATTGCCGATGTGGGTTAAACCGTCATGATAGGCATGGTATTCGATTTGCTGTTGACGTGCCATCCGCTCTGTTACGTCATGGAGGATCAAGAAATGACCAAAGGCAGTATCGCCAATCTGAATCGGGATCGGAATTAATTCGAATTGTTGATTCGCTTCATTTTGATAATGATTCGTCCCTATCTTCAAGGCAGTTTGAACATGGTGCAGTTCGTCCGTCACATAATCAATCGTCATGTCTGAAAGGCCAAAAATCCGTTGAGCAGCCTGATTCGCATAAGTCGGTTCCTGATTCTGATTAAAGCGAACGATTGGATCAGGATGTCCCATGAACAGCGGAATGACTTGTTGTTCACTGGCTTTGATTTGTTCAGTTCGTCGATCCACCCGTATCGCCAATTGTTCATTTCGGGTATCGAGTTGACGAACGATCGATGTATGTTGGCGCGTGATAAGAATCTGGCGAACAATCAATAAAAATAAGATGATAAAGACATCCTGTTTTTGTCCGTCCTCATCCAGGAAATAGTGAAGGAATAATGGTAAAGATAACAGCGGGAGCCAAGCACGTTGGACGATCGGCGACTTATTAACCCCTTCAGCGATATGGTCAATATGCCAAAGGATCGCTGCGCTCTGAGCCAAACGGATAAGGATGGGCGAGAAAACCAGATACTGCATCGTAAATGCCGGAAAATAAACGGACGATATTTCATACAGACCTCGAATGAAAATCGATAAGAACAGTAAAAATAGTGTCGTCCGGGATACCCAGTGGGTGTCCTGGATAAAGAAAAAGTAAAAGAACACGAACAGACCGAGTGATGTATTGATGATGACGACAAGCGAATAAGGGAACGGATTGACAGCGGGATCGACCAGTTCATTCAGAATATGAAACGCAACTAAAGCAAGAAAGATGACTAAAATAATGGCATCCATAAAAGCCAAAAAATGCTGACCGAAACTCTTTTTAGAAGCAATCCGGTAAAAAATAGCATACAAAAATAAATAATGAGACAAGGAAAATAAAGCGAGGCTGTAGAGTCCGGAAAAACTTTCGGGCGGACTGAACAAATGAATCGTTTCTAAGACGGATCCCATAACGGATAGACATAAAGAACCAAGCGCAAGCAACCAGAAATTCCGTCTGGGAACGATGAGAAACTGTTCTTTTTTATAGGCGACCAAAATGAAAAAGGTAATCAAGATCATCGACAGATACTGCAGAATTTGTTCGACGACAAGGTTGGGAATCGATTCGTTTGCAGAGGAAATCACTACGAGTAGCGTAGAAATGATCAGCAACGGTGGAAACCATTTTATGAAATAGGGTGATCGTTGCATGAAACTGCCTCCTCACTTGAAGTGTGTTGTCCTTTTTTTATCATACACTGCTTTTGTCCGGTTCATGTGAATCAAAAAAAATCGTATCCGTCCGTCGTATTGACGAATGGATACGATTCAATAAGAAAAAAATTAGTTTTTATAGTTTTCGTATGCCTCGACTTTTTCGGATAAATAAGTCCAGTATTCCATCAACTGATCGATTTTTGCTTTCGCTTGTTCGATTTGCTGATAAAGATCGTTGACCTGACCTAAATCACTTCCGGAAGAAGCCAGTTGTTGCTCAAGAGATTCCGCCTGAAGTTCCGCTTCCTCGATTTGAGATTCAATCGTCTTCCAGTCGAGCTGTTCCTGATAACTTAGTTTTTTGGGTGTCTCGGCAGGCGGTGCTTCGACGGTCGGCACGTCTTTTACGATAGGTGCCTCGATGACGGAAGGGAGTTCCCGTTGCTCTAAATAATCGGTGTATTGACCGTAGTACGATACGATTTCACCGTTTTCAAATGCTAATAACCGGTTGACGACACGGTCAAGGAAATAGCGGTCGTGACTGACTGTGATGACGGTTCCCGGGAACGAGTCCAAATAATCTTCCAACACGGATAACGTTTCCGTATCCAAATCGTTGGTCGGCTCGTCAAGGAAAAGAACGTTTGGTTCATCCATCAAAATCGTGAGCAGTTTCAACCGTCGTTTTTCACCACCGGATAATTTACCGATTGGTTTATATTGTGCTTCCGGTTTAAACAAAAATTGTTCAAGCATCTGACTTGCCGTGATTTCCTGACCGTCCAGGGTCGTGATGACTTGGGCGATCCGTTCGACTTCTTCAATGACCCGGCGGTTAGGGTGACTGAATTCTGCGAATTGACCGTAAAAGCCGACTTTTACTGTTTCGCCGTGAATAACTTCACCGCTCGTCGGTTCCAGGCGTTTGGCAAGAATTGATAACAAAGTGGATTTTCCACTCCCGTTTCGTCCGACGATTCCGTATCGTTCCTTCCGGCCAAATAACCAGCTGAAATCATTGAACAACGTCCGGTCGCCAAATTGCTGACTGACATCCACCGCTTCGATGACTTTTTTCCCGAGTCGGGTGGAGCCGACCTGAACTTCGAGCGCTGCTTCGTCTTCTTCGTAAGACAGTTCTTGCAGAGCATCCACCCGTTGAATACGTGCCTTTTGTTTGGTCGTCCGTGCTTTCGCCCCGCGACGCAGCCAGGCGAGTTCCCGCCGAAGGATGTTTTGTCGTTTTTCTTCCATCGAGGCTGTCCGTTCCCGGCGCTCCGCCCGTTTCTCGAGGAATGATTCATAATTGCCAACATAGAAGTAAGCTGTTCCATTCGCGATTTCCATCATATGATTCGTGACACGGTTCAAGAAGTAACGATCGTGGGTGATCAGTAAGATCGCCCCGCGATATTCCTTAATTTGCGATTCAAGCCAAGTGATCGTCTCGGCGTCAAGTTCGTTGGTCGGCTCATCGAGGAGTAAGAGATCGGCTTCGTCGAGCAACGCTTCAGCCAGTCCGACCCGTTTTCGTTGTCCGCCTGACAAGGAACCGATCGTAGCTTCAAGATTCGTGATGCCGAGTTTATTTAAAATCATTTTGAGACGGGACTCAGTATCCCAGGCGTTCGCGGCATCGATTTCTGTTTGTGCGCTGATGAACCGTGTCAGTAACGTTTCATTTGCCGGATCTTGCTCAAGAGCCAACCGTGCAACTTCATAATGACGAAGCGCATTGATGGTGGGGGTATTGCCGGATAACAAAACCTGCATGACTGTTTGATCTTCCGGATAATCCGTTGACTGCGAAAGCAGGCGGATCCGGTAGTCATTTGGATGTTGAAGCTCACCGGCGTCCGGTGTTTCTTGTCCAGCTAAGATATGAAGCAACGTTGATTTTCCGGTACCGTTGACACCGATGATTCCGATCCGGTCACCGGGACTCACGGAAAAGGTGACATCCTCGAATACGATTTTATCGGCGAATTCTTTTTTTAGTTGATCGACTTTAAGTAACATGTCAGACTCCTTCTACAATTTCCTTGATTTGTTGTTCGACCAGAACGACCAGTTCTTTTTGCGACATGGATGTCGGGTCGATCGGTTTTAAAATCGTCACATCGACGGTCGCCGGTCGAATGCGTCCGGTTTCCTCCATGACACGATAGCTTCCTGAAATCGCAATCGGAACGACTAATGCTCCGCTCGATGTAGCCAGTGTAAAACTGCCTGCCTTAAACTCGGCGACAGGTCCTCCTTTAGAACGTGTGCCTTCGGGAAAAATAATCATCGATTGACCATCTTTAATCGTGTCGATTCCGGCCCGGATAGCTTTGAGAGACTGTCGGCGATCTTTGCGGTCAATCATGACACATCCCATCAGATTCATCCAGACATTCACAATGGGAATCTTGTTCACTTCAATTTTTGAGATGAAGGCTTTTGGTTTGTCGATTTTTCCGAGGAGGATCGGAACATCAAAATTACCTTGATGATTAGCGATGAAGACGACTGGTTGATCGGCCGGGATGTGTTCCTGACCCGTCATCCGGACCTTGACTCCGGCAAGCCGGAGTAATGAGTTTGCCCAGGCATGAGCCACTTTTTGTGTATAGGCGTAGCGTGCAGCGTGCGTTCGACGTTTTGCCCCTGGAAGAAACGGTAATGTAAGGGGTAGAACCAGTCCAAAATGAATGAACCAGATGATTGTGCGTAACATAGTGGCATCAGACTCCTTTTTTTGCTTTCAATGATTATTGTACAAAAAAAGACCGGGTATCGCACCCAGTCTTCGTCATTATTCCCAATAACGAGGTTCCGACTCTTCTTCGGTTTCTCCAAGTTCAAACGTCAAACGACGGGTCGTTGGGTCAATCGAGAAAGAAGCGTTAGTATTATCAATCTGTTTGATTTCCATCGACTCCTCGTCAAGGATCAATGTCAGTCGGACCTTATCTTCGTGATCGACAAGCAGGACGCCGTCTTCTTTTAACCACAGGTCGATGACAGGCGAGTAACGAAGGGTCCAACCGTTGGATAAGGGAATTTCATTCATAATGACTCAGTTCCTCCTAATCATACGAAGTTAAAGCGGTTCTTTATTTATCATGCTGTTCTGTCGCCGATAATGCAAGTGGTGGAATGGATTCACGTTGATCGTAAGACAATTGATACGACTGTTCCCGTTTTTTCATCCGTTCATACTGCTTTTTGACTCGGCGATGCTGCACATATTCATGATAGGACTGGTGAGATGTCCGAAGGAGCTGTCTGAAGGAAGAGAGCGATAAGCAGATGGCGAGTGTAAAAACGAATACACCGATTGAATCTGTATAATAGCCGGTCGTATAACTCAAATATGTACTGATGAGACCTGTAAACGTCGTGAAAAGATAAAACCACATGACACGCCCTCCTTATTTAGATGATATACATCTTCTAAAGAATTCGTGACGAAACCGTGATTTCCTGTATCGTCCTGTAAAACTTCGGGAAAAATAAAAAAATCCACACGCTTAGTGTAGATTTTATGGAGTGTCAATATGTTGAAGTGCAGGTGTCTTCGGAGACAGGTCTGTACTGTTCGAACCTTCTGCAAAAACGATTCCGATCGTTGCGAGGAATGCAAAAAAAGCAAATACCAATGTTTTTGTGAAGCGTCTTGCGAAAGAACGCGATTGAATGTTATGAAACATGTTTTTCCCCCATATTTAACTAAACTAAACCTTCTTTTTCCTAATTGTTTTATCATATATCTTTTTTTCAAAAAAATCACTCAAATCAGAACCGTTCACAAAAATGTCATATTTGGTCACTTTTGCTTCATGTCGGAGAGGGGAGGAAAAAGAGTATAGTATGATAGGTGATACGCAGGAACAGATGGAAACAACAGAAGGGAGATGACCACTCATGGCATTACGCGCAGGACAGGTTGTCACATTAAAAGTAGAACGAGAAGCAGAGTTTGGTGTTTTCTTAAGCAACGGGGAAGAGGACATCTTACTTCATAATAATGAACAAACAAAAAAGCTCGAACTTGACGAAGAAGTGGAAGTCTTTCTTTATCAGGACAACGAAGGGCGTCTCGCTTCTTCGATGACGATTCCGGAAGCATCGTTTGAAGACTACGTCAAAACGACGATTAACGGTACGCGTTACAATACAGGCGTATTTGCAAACATCGGTATTCAAAAAGACGTGTTAGTATCTCTTGATGATTTGCCGCAACGCCGGACATTTTGGCCGGAAGAAGGAGATCAACTCTACATTCGTCTCAAACATGACCAAAAACTTCGTTTACTCGGAGATCCGGCTCCCTATGCGTATTTTAACTTACGGGCAAAACCGGCACCGGAAGAGTGGAATAACATGGATGTCGAAGGACTTGTCTTTGCTCAGCGGGATCCCGGCGTCAACGTCTGGGTCAATGAACAGACGATTGGTTTTCTCCATGAACAAGAGATGGAACGGTGGCCGCGACTTGGAGAAGTTATGAAATTACGGGTGACAAATGTGAAGCCAGATGGTACAGTATTACTTTCAGCAAGACCACGTGCTCACGAGGCAATCGACATCGATGCGGATTTGATCATGAATCACCTGCTTGAACATGGTGGTCATATGTCGTATGGTGATAAGACACCTCCTGAGACGATTGATGAGGTATTTGGCCTAAGTAAGGCTGCCTTCAAACGTGCTTTAGGTCGATTGTTGAAAGACAAAAAAATAGAAAAACATGAAACGGGTATTCGGTTAACGAAATAAGTTAACCAACTTAAGCCTACGTTTCGAATAAATAGTTAGGAATTCATCATTTTGGTGGTTGCGGCTGGTACTTACCGGCGACCATTTCCAAATAAAACCCCATCACTAGTGGGGGCAAACGGCGCGAATTCAAGCGTTGTACGGTCCGGGCATCATGCCTTTCCCTCGCCCTTATGGCAACGATTATGATGGTGACTTCCCTAAACATTATTATACGCAGAAATAGCCCCTATCTTTAAGGAAGAGGTTCTGCTATAATAGGTAGTCGATTGTATTCGTTACGGTAGCGTCTGTTTAGTGGCAGACGCTTTTCATATGACAAAGGAGAGTATTTAGCATTGACAACATTTCGTGAATTAAATCTTAGTGAGGCACTTATCAAAGGTGTCCTAAAAATGGGCTTTGAAGAAGCAACTCCAATCCAAGCAGAAACAATTCCAGTCGGTCTTAGCGGCGTTGACTTAATCGGTCAAGCACAAACAGGAACAGGGAAAACAGCTGCATTCGGTATTCCAACGATTGAGCGTCTTGACGCAAAATCACGTTATATCCAAGCATTGATCCTTGCACCGACTCGTGAGCTTGCGATTCAAGTAGCAGAAGAACTTAACCGCATTGGTGAAGTAAAACGTGTTCATGCATTGCCAGTATACGGTGGTCAGCAAATCGACCGTCAGATTCGTGCGCTTCGTAAGAACCCACAAATCGTCGTCGCTACACCTGGTCGTCTAATGGACCACATGAACCGTAAAACATTAAACCTTGACCACGTCCAAACAGTTATCTTGGATGAGGCAGATGAAATGTTGAACATGGGCTTCGTGGAAGATATCGAAAAAATCTTGGGTACACTTCCGCCAACTCGCCAAACACTTTTATTCTCTGCGACAATGCCGCCGCAGATTCGTAAAATCGCAGATCGTTTCATGACGACTCCGACTCACATCAAAGTAAAAGCAAAAGAAATGACTGTCGAAAACATCGACCAATCATTCATCGAATTAAAAGAAAGCCAAAAATTCGACGTCCTTTGCCGCTTGATTGATACGGATTCTCCGGAACTCTCGATCATCTTCGGTCGTACGAAAAAACGTGTCGATGAGATGACAGAAGGTCTAATCCAACGTGGTTATACAGCTGACGGCTTACACGGTGACTTAACACAAGCAAAACGTGACCAAGTCATCCGTCGCTTCAAAAAAGGAACAATCGATATCCTTGTTGCAACTGACGTAGCGGCACGTGGACTTGATATTTCAGGCGTTACACACGTCTACAACTTCGACGTCCCGCAAGATCCGGAGAGCTATGTTCACCGTATCGGTCGTACAGGTCGTGCTGGTAAAACAGGATCAGCAATCACATTCGTTACACCACGTGAGTTTGGTCAAATCAAAACAATCGAACGTGTAACAAACAAAAAAATGTCACGTCGTCATGCACCGACGCTTGACGAAATCTTGGAAGGCAACTTGAAACTTGCTGCACAAGAGTTGATCAAACGTGTAGAAGCGAAAAACTCACAAGAGTATACAACACTCGCTCAAGAACTTCTTGAAGAGTATGAAGCGGTTGAATTAATCGCAGCAGCGCTTAAAGGATTAACGAAAGAGCCGGATGCAACGCCAGTTCAAATTTCGTCAATCGAACCAATCCGTGTTAAACGTTTTGGCAGCAACGGTGGCGGTGGTAACCGTCGTCCTTACGGCAACAAAGGTGGATCAGGTTCTGGTTCTTCTTCTAACCGTGGTGGCGGATACCGTGGCAGCAACCCACGTGGTGGGGAGCGCCGTGAAGGCGGTCGTCCTTCTGAAGGAAACCGTAGTTCTTCATCAGCGTCATCAGATCGCCGTGAAGGTGGATACGCTGGCCGTAACCGCAGTGAAAGTGATCGCAACCGTGGTGGACGTAAACCACGTTTTGAAAAGTAAGAAGTTTGAACCGATTTGTCACAGACAAGTCGGTTCTTTTTTATGAAATCTCGTGCTAAAATGAGCAATGAACGATATAGAGAGGGCGGAATTTTGTGTATATTATCTACGCTTTGGCATTTATTTGTCTCATTGTGCTAGTCGTCGCGACAAAACAGATCAGTGAGCGGACGACGAAAGGGCACTTCCGTTATATTCCTTTAGCAACCCTTCTGTTTGGCGGGATTATCTTTCTTGTCTTGGCGATTGGAAAAGGTGGGGCAACCGGTATTCAATACGGCGTGCTGAGTATCATCTATTTAACGGCGACATTTGGTGTCTATTTGTACATCGCAGTCAGAAAAGATACGACCTTATTTTAAAGACAGGACCTCTCTGATTACAGAGGGGTTCTTTTTTTGATAAGATGGAACAAGAGAAAAGGGGGGCAGAAGAATGGATGCCTTAGATGTCATTGTTCATCCCGAACAAATTGAAGCTTGGTTTCAGCCGATTGTCGGAGCGGCGCCTTTTAAAGTAGAAGGGTATGAAATTCAATCCCATTTCCGGGGAGAACCGTTAAAACCGTTTTTTCAAGAAGATGATGTACCAATCGAATACCAACTCGAAGTGATGAGTCATGTCATTCGACATGCCTTTCAAAAAGTACCGACGGATGCCCATTCGTTTGTTCTGGTCCGCTGTCGCCCGGCCTGGTTATTTGAGAACGGCGGCGAAGATTTTTTAAGTATTCTGCGTGATGCGCAGATTGATTTCCCGGAAGACCGGTTATACGTGACATTAACAGATGTTCAGGTCGATGATTTTGACCGCCTCGGCCGGATTGTCGCCTATTATCAAAATTCCGGTTTGAAGGTAGCGCTCGATCGGGCGGAAGCAACGAGTCTCGAACGGGTATTTTCGATGTCACCGGACATGCTGATTGTCGATTTGGCATCGATGATTGAGAAAAAAACGGTCTCGGCCAGTTACCCGCATTTATTGCAGACGATGGAACATCTCTGCGATCAGCTGGGTGCTCCGCTGCTGTACAAAAATATCAGCCACCTTGGTCAGTTGCGTTATGCCTGGCAGCACGGCGGACGTTATTACATGGGGAACCTGCTCGGTGAAACGACGCCGGACTGGGTGACGACTTGCCCGGGAATGGACATTTTGCTGCATGAGGTTCCGATGTTTTATAAATATGACCGGGAACAAATGAACCGGCTGTTTCAGCTCGAACAGGACTGGACCGTTCGATTCAACGAATATTGCCAGTCCGTCAGGCCGGAGGAAGACCTCGACAGCTGGTTGTTAATGTTAGCGAAAAAGATGGAGCCGGAATTCATTCGATTCTATATTACGGATGCCAACGGGTTCCAGCAGTCATCAAATATCAGTAAAAAAAGCGGCGAATGGAAACGTTATTCGTTTTACCAAGGATACAATTGGAGTTTCCGACCGTATTTCATCCGTACGACAGTAGCGATGGAACGACGGCATACCGGCTATTTATCGGACCGGTACGTCGACTTCAGTTCCGGGGAGCAGACACGGACTTTCAGTATGCCGCTGAATAATGGGATGTTCTTATTTGCTGATATTTCAGCAGACTATTTATATCAAGAACGATTGAGTGAATGAGGAGGAAATGAATGATGTTGGATTATGATTACGATGCATTACGTGAAATCGGCCGGATTGTCGCCATTGCACGCGATGAGATGGCAGATGCCGTCAAACCGGGGATTACAACGAAGGAATTAGATGAGATCGGGGCACGGATTCTGAAAGAACACGAGGCGGAATCGGCACCGATCGTCATGTATGACTTTCCGGGAGCAACTTGTATCAGTGTAAATGAAGTGGCGGCACATGGTATTCCGGGAGCGTACGTCATCAAAGAGGGAGATATTGTTAATGTTGATGTCTCAGCCGTAAAGAACGGTTATTACTCCGATACCGGCAAAACGGTTATCGCAGGACAAGCCCGTCGTCCGGAAGATGTTCGGTTGGTCGAAGTTTCGTTGTCTGCCCTTGAAAAAGGATTGGAGAAAGTAAAGGCCGGAACGAAGGTCAATCAGATTGGGAAAGCGATTTATGCCGAGACACGGAAAAGCGGCTTTACCGTCATCCGGAACTTGGCGGGACACGGTCTCGGAAAGACATTACACGGCGAGCCGGAATCGATTTCGAACTACTTCAGCCGTGAGGAAAATGATTTGTTGAAAGAAGGACAAGTCATTGCCGTCGAAACATTTATCTCGACCGGCGACGAATTCTGTATGGAAGACGAGAAAGACGGCTGGACCTTATATACACCAAATAAAAGTCTCGTTTCGCAATTTGAACATAGCGTCATCGTCTTAAAAGACGGATATGAGATTTTAACGAAAGTCGATTGAGTCTAAATTTATGAACTGCTGAAAATAAACAGGAGTATCAAGTCCCTTTTGATATGCTCCCCAAAAAGTAGACAGTTGAAATAACAAAAACTGTCCACTTTTTGAAGGGAGCTATTTCTATGTCTAAATCTAAGTTTTCGCCGGATAAAAAATTACGGATCATTAGGATGTGTGAGGATAGAATGGACTCGATAAAATCGATTGCCTCGCTCTTCGAGCTTTCAGTCACGACCTTGAATAGATGGAGAGCAAAATATCGTACATACGGCTCCTCGTCACTCCGTGATCGAACAGAATGGACAGGTTATCCAGAAGAACTAAAAATGGAGGCTGTACGCGCAGTTCTGACTCAAGAGGAATCGCTCACTAGCGCTACAGTACAGTTTAATATTTCGAGTTTAAGCGTACTTGCAAGATGGATTCGGAAGTATACTAGTCATAATACTCAAGGGAAACCATTGAAGGAGCGATCCATTATGATTAAAGGTAGAACCACTACGTTTGAAGAGCGTGTCCAGGCAGTTATGGACTGTATACAAAATGGGAAAGACTATCAAAACATCATGAAGACCCATCGGGTCTCCTATCAACAAATCTATAGCTGGGTAAGGAAGTTCGAGAAGGACGGAATGGACGCACTGATGGATCGTCGCGGACGTCAGAAGCCGGTAGCAGAATTGACGGATACAGAGCGTTTTGCGTTGGAACTGAAACGACTAGAGAAAGAAAATGAACGACTACGCATGGAGAACGATTTCCTAAAAAAGTTAGAGGAGATCGAGAGGAGGTCACGTTAAGTCAAATTCGTCTTCAAGATAAATATGAAGCCATTCAATCATCGGTAGAGCAATTCGGTTATCCGATCATCGCCCTATGTCATCTAGCGGATGTCTCGCGTGCTGCCTACTACAAGTGGTTGCGTCGTATAGGTATACCGAAAACACATGAGGCTGAGAACATGAAAATCATCGAAGAGATGAACCAGATCCACCTTTCGGTGAAAGGAATATATGGCTATCGACGAATGAAATTGAACTTGAAACGTCGTTTCGGAAGAAACGTTAATGCGAAGCGTGTCCGGCGCCTGATGCACATCGCGAGTATTCATTGTGTCATACGCCGGAAACGTCCTTTGTACATTCGTGATCGTCCTCAACAGATTGCCGAAAACATTCTGAACCGTGATTTCAACGCGGCAGGACCGAATCAAAAATGGGTGACGGATGTCACGGAATTGAAGTACGGTGCCTCTCAGAAGGCGTATTTGAGCGCCATCTTGGACCTATATGACGGCTCCATCCGTGCCTTCGTTCTAGGGCACTCTAACAATAATCAGCTCGTGTTTGATACATTCGAACTCGCCCTGCAGGGCGCATCCGGAAGTCGTCCCTTGCTTCATAGTGATCGAGGGTTTCAATATACTTCACATGCGTTTCGACACATGACACGCGTGGCAGGCATTACACAAAGTATGTCTTGGGTTGGTAAATGTATTGATAACGGTCCGATGGAATCATTTTGGGGCGCCTTGAAATGCGAAAGTTATTACCTACATAAGTTTGCGGAGTTCGACGAACTCCAGCTTGCGATTCAGAAGTATATTCACTTCTACAATGAAGAACGGTACCAACAACGATTAAACGGCTTGGCTCCATTAGAATACAGAGCTCAAGCCGTTTAAGAGATTTTTATTATTTATCCTGTCTACTTGACGGGGAGCAGTTCATTTGATACTCCTATTTTTAAAGTTTTTTTGTTGAAACGGCCAATCGTTCGAGCCGTTCCTGGGAAACCGAATGTTCAGCATATCGGATAGACCCGTTTTCGACGATATAGTCCTGTTCGAGTAAATCTTCAATGAAATACTGATCGGTTCCAGACATATCAATCGGATAAGCAAGTCCCGGTAAGGTGGCGAATGCCAACGTTTGGCGCCGTCCAATCCCGCTCTCGAACATGCCGCCTAACCAGTACGATGGCGAAATGCTTCGCACATCGAGCGCTGCTGTCAGACCGCCGAGACGAGCCGGCTTGATATTGATGATTTGACCCGCCTGCAATGTTCGCATCAGTAAAGCATCCTGTGTCGTCTGGATGGATTCATCGAGACAAAGCGGTGTCTTCAGTAAGGAGGCGGCATGCTGATGACTTAACCAGTCGTCAGCGGGAAACGGCTGTTCCATCATCAGCATCGAAAATGTATCCCACTCTTGAAGGAGCGGTAAATCAGCTACCTGAAAACTTCCGTTGGCATCAAACATTAACGGAGCACCCGGAAAAGATTTGCGAACCTGTTCCAAAACCGCAGTATCCGTCGGAGCGAGTTTCAACTTAATCCGTTCGAATCCATCGTTTAATGCTTGACCTACTGCTTCCACCGTTTGCTCGGCTGAGGAGCGACCGAGTGCTTTTCCGCACGGAATCGACCGGTTTTCGTCACCACCGAGGTAAGCGGCAAGAGAGGTCTGCTCCGCTTGGGCAAATAATTCATGAACAGCCCCGTCGAACATGGCTTTTGCCATCTGGTTTCCTTTAATCGGCTGAAAGCGTGCAGCAACGGCAGCGGGTGAGGATAAAGGTGCTGCAGCAAGCAAACGGTACAGGAGCGGGGACAAGGCACGAAGAGAATCCTGCGTTTCCGCCGTGTACCAAGGTGTCTCGAAAGCGACGCCTTCCCCGTAGCCGATGCGTCCTTCCTGATCGGTCAGCCGTAAAATGGTCGTCCGTCGTTTCGACAAGATAGAGATGGCGGTCTGCATCGGCTGGCGAAACGTCAGATAGACATCAAACAGCTCCGCACTGCGCAGGGTAATGGTCGTCATAGCGACTCCTTGAGCTGGCGCCGAATCAGTTTACCGTTTGCATTGCGCGGTAATGTATCACGGTAAAAGTAGCTGACGGGACATTTATATTTGGCCAGTAAGCGTTCCATTTCTTGCCGGACATCAGTTTCTGACAGTGTACTGACGATGAAGGCAACCGGTACCTGCCCCCAGACCGGATCAAACCGTCCAACGACACCGGCTTCCGTGATCCCGGAGATTGATAATAAGGCGGCTTCGACTTCTGCCGGATAAATATTTTCACCACCGGAAATGATCAAGTCGCTTCTTCGATCTAATACATACAGGTAACCGTCGGCATCGATCCGTCCGAGATCACCGGTCTTCAAATAACCGTCAGCAGTAAAAGCGGCGGCTGTCGCTTCCGGATTAGCGAAATATCCGTTCATGACAGTCGGTCCCTTGACTTCAATTTCCTGATACCGATTGATCCGGATTTCCGTCGGAGCGATGGCTTTACCGGCAGAACCGATTTTCCGGATCGCTTCTTCCGGCAGGAGTGTCGCCACTTGTGAAGCGGTTTCGGTCATACCGTATGTTTGCATGACGGGAATGCCGCGGTCTAACGCCCGTGTCAGAATCGGTAACGGGACAGGCCCTCCGCCCGTCAAAACAACGCGTAAATCAAACCGTCGTAATCCGGCTTCGAGCAACCGATCCAACATGACGGAAACGAGAGAAATATGTGTGATGTGTTCTGTCTGGATCCATGTAATGGTCTTGTTCGGTGAAAAATGAGGCTCAAGAATAAGCGGAACACCATAGATGACGGAGCGGTAAACGACGGCGAGACCGCTCATATGAAATAACGGCGTGACGACTAGGAACCGGTCATCCGGATAGGAACCGGTATGGCGGGCCGCATTCATGGCACTTGAAAAATGATTGAGCATTGTCTGTTCGACTGCTTTTGGCCGCCCGGTCGTACCGCTTGTAAATAACATCGACTGAATATAATGTTTTGGCATATGCCGGACGAGAACATCAGGTGCCGGCTTCACGACATGAAACGGCAGCCGTTTAACCGGCGCATCGATCGGACGATCTGAGATGACGAATCGGATATCGGCTTGTTGGAGTTGCATATGGACTTCCGCTTGGCTCAGACGAATATTGATCGGAACAATCGTCAATTCAAGCAATTGAGCCGCATGGACAGCAATGATGTAGCTGCTGCTTGAAGGACCGTATAAAGCGATGCGGTCACCGCGTGACAGCAGGGGAGCCCAGGAACTGGCGAGTTCATGCGCTTTTGTATAAAGGGCAGACCAGGTCAGACGCTCGTTGTCCGTGATGAGGGCAAGATCGTCCGGCTGTTCTTTGGCACGCGTGTAAATCCAAGGATACACGGATTGTCACTTCCTTTCTGAATGATGATAAGAAAAAGGTTCAAACGTCTTTCGACATTGAACCTTTTTTGTATTATGGGAATCGTGGGAACTGTCCGAAATCAGGATCACGTTTTTCTTTAAACGCGTCACGGCCTTCTTTTGCTTCCTCTGTCGTGTAATACAGTAACGTGGCGTCACCTGCAAGTTGTTGAATACCTGCAAGGCCGTCTGAATCGGCATTAAACGCAGCTTTTAAGAAACGAAGTGCTGTTGGTGAATGCTGAAGGATTTCAGAACACCATTGGATTGTTTCTTGCTCCAAATCAGCCAGTGGAACGACCGTATTGACGAGACCCATATCAAGTGCTTGTTGGGCATCGTATTGACGGCAAAGGTACCAGATCTCACGTGCTTTCTTATGACCAACGACGCGAGCGAGGTAACCAGAACCATAACCAGCATCAAACGAACCAACTTTAGGACCAGTTTGTCCAAATTTGGCATTGTCTGCTGCGATCGTCAAATCACAGACGAGGTGAAGAACATGTCCGCCACCGATTGCATAGCCTGCTACCATAGCGATGACCGGTTTCGGAATAACACGGATCAGACGTTGTAAATCAAGGACATTTAAACGCGGGATTTCATCCTCACCGACATAACCACCATGTCCGCGAACTTTTTGGTCGCCGCCTGAACAGAAAGCAAGATCGCCTTCACCGGTTAAGACGATGACACCGACGTTTTGATCGTCACGTGCACGTGAAAAAGCATCGATCAATTCGTGAACCGTCTTCGGACGGAAAGCATTCCGTACTTCTGGACGGTTGATTGTAATTTTAGCAATCCCATTCCATTTTTCATACTTGATGTCTTCGTAGCTACGGGCAGCTGCCCATTCTGGAACGTATCTCATTTCAATTCCCCCATTTGATTAATTAAGAGTAGTTTCTCTACTATTGTAACAAACTTTTCCGGTTGGTCGATATGTGGGGCATGTGATGCACCTTCAATTAAATGAATTTTTTCCGATGGAGCGGCTTCGATGGCAATTTTTTTAAATTTATCATCGTCGTTTCCGACAATCCAATCAATCGAGGAGGTGTCAAGTAAATGCCAGACCGGAGCCATATTGCCGGTTCCTTGAGCGATCAAAGAAGCGGCCAGCCCCTCCGGTGATTGGGCAAGGCGTCCACGGCGAATCGATTCTTGTACTTCAACCGGCAGATGACGTTGGCTTGCAAACAGCGGGAGCGACTCCCAATAATCGATGAAATCGGCTAAACCATCTGTCAGTAAACGATCAGCGAGACGACGGTCGGCTTGACGGCGTAATCGTCGCTCATGTGCCGACCGGAGACCAGGAGTCGTGCTGACAGCAATCGTCTGCTTTACCTGTTTCGATGTCGCAGCAAGCAGAAGCGCGATTCGTCCGCCCATCGAATAACCGAGAACGGACCAGTCTTCCTCACGGGTCGCAAGCAAACTTTTTAAATCTTTTACTTGTTCCGTCAAGCGCATACGTTGATAAGATGCGGATGCGGTACGGCCGTGGCCGAGCAAATCAATCCGGTAAACGGTATAGTCTGACTGCAACCGGCTTCCGAACAGATCCCATGTGGCACTGCTACCGGTGAAACCGTGCAACAGCAAAAGCGGCGGACCGCTTCCGCTGATCTCGACATGGTATTCCTGATGCCGCAGTTTCATCGGAACGTCTCCTGCAGTGCCTCGTTTGTCTGCTCCCAAATCAAACGGTGCAGGCGGACATTCTCCGGACGATCGGTGACGATTTCCAAGACCCGTGTCGCAGTCGCTTGTTGTTGCAGGGTCGAATGAAGATGCGTAATCGAGGAAATCCGTTCATACTCGACACCGTAACCGGCAGCAAGATGACTGAAATCAACGTCTTGTGCTGTTCCGAATAAAGGTTCGAACAACGCCGGATCGAGATTTTGTTGCGGCAGAAAACTGAAAATCCCGCCACCCGTGTTATTCACTAACAGAATCGTAATCGGAACGGTCTGCGCCATCAGCAATCCGTTGATATCATGCAAGAACGCCAGGTCACCGACAAGCAGATAACGGTTTTCGGCTTCATAGGTCGCGCCGAGAGCACTTGAAAGAATGCCGTCAATGCCATTGGCACCCCGGTTGGCAAGAATACGAAGCGGTGTCCCCATCGGTAAAAAGGTATCCAAGTCCCGAATCGGCATACTGTTCGAAACAAACAGACTGCCGTCTGTTAAATCATTTAATGCCCGGACGACATTATATTCCGTCAGCTGATTGGCATCCAGAGAAGAAAAAACAGTCTGTACGGTGTTCTCTGCCCGTTGCAGGGTCTCGAGATAAGAGGTTTCATGCACGGTCACAGGAGCGGTTTTCAGTTGGCTCGGATGACCGCTTAAAAAATGAGCCTGCAACTGGGGATCGCGCCAGTTTCCGGGATGGCCGAGAACTGTCGTCGGAATTCCTTTTGACCAAAGCAGATACGGTTTTGAGATCGGCATCGCACCGAATCGTAAAATGTGTTCCGGGTGGATTTTATCGTGAATCGCTGTTGCCTTTAACCACGTATCGTAATAGCCGAAAACCGTATCGTTGGAAGAACGGCGGCCTTGACTCAACGGATCGGCCAAAACAGGAATTCGTGCACGGTTTGCATAGTCCAGAATGATTTGTGTATCGGCAAGAGAAATTTGAGGTCCGATGACAATCAAAAGACGCGAGATTGATAAAATTTCAATGAGTTTTTCGGTAGGATTTTCCGCCTGTGGTTGATTCAGTTGTCCGACAGGCTGACCCGTTTGTAAGAGATCCAGTTCGGGAATTAATGGTTCCCGAAGCGGAATATTGATATGAACCGGACCGGCGGGCTCTGAAAGCGCGAGAAGAACGGCTCGTTCCGCCGCGTGCTGGACGTAAGGAAGAGCAGTCTCTTCCGGTAACGGCAAATCAAAGGCATGGCGGACCTGTTTTCCGTAGAGAGCGACTTGATCGATTGCTTGGGGTGCGCCGACACCACGCAACTCGTGGGGGCGATCCGCCGTCAATACGATCAAAGGCAGCTCGAAAATATTGGCTTCCGTCACGGCCGAATAATAATTCGTAGCTGCTGTTCCACTCGTACAAATCAGGGCGACCGGACGCAAGACATCCTCCGTCCGTGTCAAACCAAGGGCAAAAAAACTAGCCGACCGTTCGTCGATGAGGACGTGGGTACGGCTAAAAGGGTGAAGAAAGGCAGCGATGGCAAGTGGTGTCGAACGGGATCCGGGACTGATGACGAAATCCCGGACACCGCTTTTCACTAAATTATCGATTAATGCGTGCGTCCATTTACTCAACATAAATATCATCCTTTTCTATCGTACAGAGATGCGACAGAGCCTGCAGCATCGGTGATAGTTTCGTTTCGGTTTCTTCGAGTTCACTGTGAAGAACGGATCCTTCGACGAGTCCACAACCGGCATAAAGAACAGCCGAGCGATCGGTAAACAGACCGGAGCGGATGGCGACGATGAACTCACCGTTTTCCTGTCCGTCCATCCAACCGACGGGAGAACCGTACCAGCCACGCTCGAACGTTTCAATTTCGCGGATGGCGGCGACGGCTTCCTCTTTTGGTTCTCCACCGAGAGCAGGTGTAGGGTGAAGTTTTTCAATCAGCTGAAAGAGACTGACTTCAGGTGACAGCGTAGCGTTGATCGGAGTGTACAGATGCTGGATGTGACGATTCTTCAGCAACATCGGTTCATCCGGTTTGTCGATCGTCGTCGAGAGTCCTTGGAGTGTCTGTTCGATTGAATCAACGACAATCGCATGTTCATGACGGTTTTTGTCGTCCTGTAACAGCGACTGTCCGAGTGCGGTATCTGTCGTCTCGATGGCATGTCGAGGAGCAGATCCGGCGACGGCAGCTGTCTTAAGTTCAAGACCGGATTTTAAAATCAATCGTTCCGGTGTCGCACCAAGGAAAGCTTCGTCTGCCGTCGGTTGAAAGAAGAAGATATAGCTGCCTGGCTGCGATGATTCGAGTTCCTGAACAAGTCCGGCCAAGTCGATCGGTTGATCAAGCTCGTAGACGACTTCACGGGCCAAGACGATTTTTTTGAGTGATGTTTTTAAGAGTTGTGTCGCTTGATGGAAAGAAGCTTCGAAAGCATCATTTCCGTCACGCGTCAGTCGAATCCGGGTCACGAACCGGTCGGATTTTGGAGTATGCAGTTCTGCATATTCGACAGCCAACTGATTGAGGATTTTTTCTGCGTTAGATTGCGGTTCAACGAACGCAAAAACCGTTACCGTCGTACGACCATCTTGTTCCAGATAAAGATACTTCGGAATGGTCATTGAAGCTTCCCCAAAAGAAGACCAACGAAATTCAGTGTGTTTCAGTTCCGAAAAAGAGAAGCCGCAAAAGGCAAATAAATCGGTGCCGACATGATCCCGATTCAAATTTGACCACATGGACTGCATCTGTAAAAACCGGTCCTGTCCTGCTGTTTTTAATTGTTGCGTAATACCAAAACCGATGGCGCGCATCGATCGATCAGGTGTCGTAAAATAAAAGCGTTCTTCCGTCCCGAATGACAGCGCGCTAACATCCTGCGCCTCGACATTCCAAGAATACGCGGCGAGGATAGACCGTTGATATGCATTCGCATGACCAACAGCACGTTCAATACATTGTTTAAGCTCATGTTGAGCGTAGGCCATACCGCTCATTGCCCCCTAGTCTAAAGATACTGTGATACGTTTCACTTATTCTCAGTGTAAACTTTTTATGTGAAAAAAAGAAGGAATAAGCTATCTTGGATTGAGCATTGACAGTAAAAAACGAAACCCGATACACTTAGACAGGAAAGGGGTTTATTATATGAATAAATCAATCGCTGTATACTGGCGAATGACACGACCACATACGCTGACGGCAAGTTTTGTACCTGTCGTCGTAGGAACGGCCATTGTGGCACCGCGGATCGAATCGTTACGGATGGATCTGTTTTTTGCCATGTTGATCGCATCGATGCTGATTCAGATTGCGACGAACTTATTTAATGAATATTACGACTACAAGCGCGGGCTTGATACGGAAGACTCGGTGGGCATCGGCGGATCGATTGTCCGTGACGGTTTTAAACCGGGAACGATTTTGGCGTTTGCCTTCTCGTTGTATGGTATTTCGGCCTTGCTTGGTATCTATTTGTGCCTTGAAACAACATGGTGGTTACTACTAATCGGCATCGTGTCGATGTTCGTTGGTTACATCTATACGGGTGGACCGTTACCGATCGCCTACACACCATTCGGGGAAATCGTCGCCGGTTTCTTCATGGGCTATGTCATCATCGCGATTTCAGCTTATTTGCAGATCGGGTATGTTCCGACGGAAGCGATCGCCATTTCGATTCCGGTATCGATTTTAATCGGCTCGATTTTGCTCGCAAATAACATACGGGATCTCGACAATGATAAAGTCAACGGCCGAAAGACAATCGCCTGTTTAGTCGGGCATCAAAAAGCCGTTTATGTCCTGATTGCCTTTTTTGCCGCTGCAATCATCTCACTTTTGATTGCCGTACTGGCCTTTAACGTCACCTGGTGGGCATTGCTTGCTCTTTTGAGCATTCCGCTGATGATCAAAGCCGTAAAATTATTCTGGCGTGATCTGCCACCGCAGGAATTGATGCCGGGTATGGCTCAGACCGGAAAGGTCAATACGATTTTCGGATTATTGCTTGCGATCAGTTTGACGATTGCCAACTTGTGACCGGAAAACTGTTTTTATGAACGGAATCCCGAATGATGGACGGATAAAACTGTCTTCGTCGGGATTTTTTTGTTGGTATAGTCAATGGTTTGATTGGTTGTAACAGTTTTGAAATTTTACTATAATGGAAGCAATGTGCCTAGAACGCGTATAAAATCCTTCGGGTTCATGAAATTTTTTTAGAGGTGGAACAGGAATGAATAAAATTGCGGTAATCGGAAAAGTATTCGTCGACATAAAAGGAACTTCGTTTGCGCCTTTGCATAAGGATGCCAAAAACGTCGGGGATATCACCTTCTCGAACGGTGGTACAGGACGAAACGTAGCACAAAATCTAGCTGTTCTCGGAAATGATGTTCGTTTTATCTCGACGGTTACGAACGATCAAATTGGTGTCGGGGTACTTGAAGAGTTAAAATCTTACGGCGCCAACGTCGATCATGTAGAGATGCTCGAAGATCATGGAATGGGAATGTGGCTTGCAGTGATGGACAATGAAGGAGATTTGCAGACGTCGATTTCCAAACAACCGGACGCCAAACTCCTTGAAGAAGCCATTCTTCGCCAATCTGTCTATGCGCTGGACGGAGTGGACGCAGTCGCAATCGATTTGGATTTATCGGTTACAGTGCTTGAACGATTGATTCACATCTGCCGCAAAATGGAGTTGCCGCTTTATGGTGTCTGTGGACATTTGAGTGTCATTGAACGCAACCGTCATCTGTTGCAAGGATTCACAGGATTCATCTGCAGCCGTGAAGAAGCTGAAATTTTATCGGATTTATCGATTGTGACGGTAGAAGACGCAATCCATGTAGCGAACGAACTGGCGAAAAAAGGAGCCCCTTTCACCGTGGTCACGATGAGTGAGTTAGGTGCTGTTTATGTCGATCGCCGGACGGCGACTTCCGGTCATGTCGGAACAAAAAAAGTGAAAGTAGTCGACTCAACAGGTGCAGGAGATTCATTCTTTTCCGCTGTTCTTTCCGAATTGACGGAATCGAAGCGGGCAGAAGAGGCACTACAGCTTGGAATGAAAGTTGCCGCACAAGTCATTGCATCGACGGAAAACGGACTGATTCCGGAAATGCTTGAGACCCTTCGTTGAGTCCTCAGCTTGTGAGGAGGAGAATCAATGCCGATTCAAAGAAGTGCGATTATTTTAATTAATGAAGCAGATGAAGTTGCCTTGATTCGTCGGGATAAACCGGGTGAGACGTATTATGTATTCCCCGGCGGTGGACGGGAAGCCGGAGCGACACTGGAAGAAACGGCGATTCGGGAAGCCCATGAAGAGCTTGGTGTGGACGTAGAACTTGAAGGTGTTGCTGCGAACGTTCACTTTAACGGCTTGGAAAATCCGTATTACTGGGCAAAAATAACGGGTGGTGTATTCGGGACGGGAACCGGAGAAGAATTCGAAGATGAGTCGTCCGGGTATACACCGTTGTGGATCAAACGCGAAGCGTTAACCGATTTACCGATTCGTCCGACATCGCTTGTGCAGGAATTGACTAAGATGACGGATCGTTTCTATAATATCGAGCTCAAGGATAATTGAGGTTTTAGTTGAAATAAACAGGGAAAAGTATAGTAAGACAATGAGGTGGTCCTAGACTGCCTCTTTTTTATGAAGGAGAGATGACGATGGCGCATACACGTGATCCTAAAGGATTAGCCTTGAATCTAAAGCAACGGATGTCCGATCACAACATTACGGATTATGCAGGAACACTTGCATATTATTGGTTTTTATCCATTTTTCCAGGTATCATTTTTGTTATTTCAGTATTATCATTCTTTGACATTGATCAACAGACGCTTGAATCCCAAATTCGTGATTTAGCGCC
Source organism: Exiguobacterium artemiae 255-15 (assembly GCF_000019905.1). Lineage (GTDB taxonomy): Bacteria > Bacillota > Bacilli > Exiguobacteriales > Exiguobacteriaceae > Exiguobacterium_A > Exiguobacterium_A artemiae. Next base: position 669,152 of record NC_010556.1, read on the forward strand.
GGGTGGGTCGGTGAATACGTTTACTGATGTCATTTTCCAGGCCATTAAAGAACCACAGGGCGGTCTCCTGTCCGTCGGTGCGATTCTTGCCATCTGGTCGGCGTCAAAAGGTGTCGATCGTCTGATTACGACCGCGAACCATGCGTACGGAGATTTCTCGCCGCGCGGATTCGTCGCAGCCCGTGGAATCGCCTTGATTTTAACGATTGTTCTCGGTATCGGCATGTTGCTGTTGATCGTCTTGAACGTTTTGGGCGGTCCGATTATCAGCTACTTAGCCAACTTTGTCATTCCGATTGATATGGGACAAAAAATTCTCCTGACGGTATTGCGGTATGCCATTTCCACTGTACTGTTGATTCTGATTTTGTCGATTTTCTACCGTGTTGCGCCGAAACGTCCCATTACATTTAAGGAAGCCATTCCGGGAGCTGTCTTTGGTGTCATCGTGTGGCAACTGTTATCGGTTGGATTCGGATTTTATGTCTCGAATTTTTCGAACTATAACCAAACGTACGGTTCACTCGGAAGTGTCGTCATTGTACTGTTGTGGTTGTATTTTACAGGACTCATCATTTTACTCGGATCTGAACTGAACGCCTCGTGGGAACGGTTCATGAAAAAAGCAGATCCGCAAAAAATGGAAGAAAAACGATTAAAAGAACAGGCGGATCTGGACTCGATTCCGACCAATACGTTTGGCTGATTTTAATCGTCCCGTATTTTGAGCGACCGTACCAAAAAAGCATCTACTGTCGATAATCCGACGGTAGATGCTTTTTGATTGGATTAAGCTGCCGCTTGTTTTGAAAGCGGAGCGTGAATTTTCTGAGACGGCGTATCTTTTTGGAGCAGGCGTAATCCGTTCAAAATGACGAGGATTGTAGAACCTTCATGACCGACTACTGCAAACGGCATGATCAGGAACTGTGACAAGTTCGAAATGATTAACAACAGGATGACGCCGATGGCGAGCGTGATATTTTGTTTGACGACACGATTCATTTTACGCGCTTTGTTGACAGCGTAAGCGAGGCGTCCTAAATCGTTTTTCATCAAAACGACATCGGCTGTCTCAAGAGCAGCATCGGTTCCTTCACCCATTGCAATCCCGACGTGAGCCAAGGCAAGGGCGGGAGCATCGTTAATTCCGTCTCCGACCATCGCAACGGTTTTTCCTTCAGTCTGATACTGCTTAATATAACGGACTTTGTCTTCAGGAAGACATTCCGCTACATAATCTGTCAGACCTGCTTCTTTCGCAATCGCAGCGGCAGTCACCGGGTTATCCCCGGTCAACATGATCGTTGTGATGCCGAGAGCATTTAAAGAGGTGATGGCTGTTTTGGCTTCAGGACGAATCGTGTCCCGTAATGCGTAAAGCGCAATGATTGATTGTCCGTTGCTGACATAAACCATCGTATTTCCTTGTTCTTTTAAGGTTTGCTCCATCGATAGGAAAGGATCAATTAATCCTTCGTGGAACGCATATTTTCCGATCCGGTATGTCTGACCGGAAACCGTGGCTTCGATTCCGTAGCCGGTCACATCCTTAAAAGTGGATGGGTCGATGATATCCGTTTTCAAATGCGTGACAATCGCTTGTGCGAGCGGATGATTCGATTGTGCTTCGATGGACGCGACCGCTTGTTTGACGGCGAATGCATCCACTCCGTCAGCATAATGGCTTTCCGTGACGACAGGTTTTCCGGTCGTTAATGTTCCGGTTTTATCAAAGACGATCGTATCGACTTGTCCGAGTGTCTCGATGTGTGCACCACCTTTAAATAAAACACCGTTTCGGGCAGAGGCAGCGATTGCTGCCAAAGCAGCTGGTGTAATCGAAGCGACCAAAGCACAAGGAGAAGCGACGACAAGCAAAATCATAGCCCGGTAAATGCTCGTTTCAAATGTCCAACCAATTAAGTAGTGGGGAACGACCATCATCAAAGCAACGACGAGTAAGACGATTTTGACATAACGGCTTTCGAACCGTTCAATGAATTGTGCAGAGGGTGATTGCTCACTTTGAGCGTTTTGAACCATATGAATGATTTTTTGGAACAACGACTCGTCTGCAGCTTTTGTCATCTCAATCGTCAAAACACCGTTCATATTGACGGTTGAATTGTAGACGGTATCCCCGACATGTTTCTCGACAGGAATCGATTCGCCTGTAATCGAGGCTTCCTCAATGGCGGCTTGACCGCGGATGATCGTTCCATCGACAGGGATGCGTTCGCCCGGTCGGACATAGACCAGTTCGCCGACAATCAATTGCTCAAGGCCGACAACTTCAAGCTTACCGTCAGCGTTTAAACGAGTAGCTTCTTCCGGTTGCAGGGACATCAAACTTTGTAATGCCCGTTCGTTTTTATTCATCGTATAGGTTTCAAGGGCACCGGATAAAGCGAAGATGAAAATCAAGATAGCACCTTCCATCCAGTAACCGATCGCCGCTGCACCGATGGCAGCCAAGATCATCAACAATTCTACGTTTAAGGTTTTATCATGATACGTTTCGGTTAAACCTTCTTTTGCTTTCGCATAACCGCCGATCAAATAAGCGGAGAGATAAAGCGTGACATAACCGGTAGCCGGAATGTTGAGCTTCTCGAGTGTGTAGGCAATTAAAATCAATATTCCACTAAAGAGTGCTAAAATCAATTCGTGATGTTCCTCCCAAGCATGGCGGAGAGCGGAACGCTGATGGACATCAGTAGTAGTAGAGGTAGTCATATGGGAAAACTCCTTTCAAGTCTAAATGAGAAAAGAAATCATTATGTTAAAACAATGAGAATGTTAATTACCAACGTTTTCTCATCAATGATAATGAGTTTCATTGTCGCTAGATTATAATAATTATTATCTGTAAAACTACTATACCATGTCTATGTCAAAAGGAACAGGAAAGGAATCAGTAAAAATGAAAAAAATATTGACCGATCGATTTGGTATGGTTGTGCTCGCTTTAGTGACGACATTCCTTTGGGGAAGTGCATTTCCCTTCATTAAAAAAAGTTATGCTTTACTTTCCATCACCTCAACCGAATATGGAGAACAGCTGTTGTTTGCCAGTTACCGTTTTTTCCTCGCCGGTGTCTTATTATTAATTGTCAGCGTCCTGATATTTAAACAGCCGATTACGTTGAAAAAGCGGACACTCGCTTATAGCCGGCTTGGTTTCTTCTTGACGTTTCTCCAGTATGTGTTTTTTTACATCGGGCTCTCCTTATCAACAGGCGTGCAAGGATCAATCATTGCCGGATCGACTTCCTTCTTTCAAATGTTGCTCGCTCATTTCCGGTATGAAGACGACCGGTTAAATCGATTCAAGGGACTCGCTTTATTTTTAGGATTTACAGGCGTTATTTTAGCGAACTGGCCGCAAGGGTCTGCCGGTGTCTCGTTTGGTGCCGGAGAAATCCTGTTGATTTTAGCGATGATTTCCGGGGCATTTGGAAATTTGATCGCCAAGGAATATTCAGCCAGTTATCCGGTCGCACCGATGACAGGTTGGGCCATGGTCATTGGATCAATCGGCTTATTCACCGTCGGAGCGGTCCTGAATGGAGACTGGTTCCCGTTTAACTTTACCAGTACGACCGTCTGGATGCTGATCTATTTAGCATTCTTGTCAGCGACGGGATTTACATTGTGGAATCTCTTGATGAAATACAATCCGGTCAGCCGGGTGTCATTGTTCATGTTTTTTGTACCGATTTATGGTGTGACGTTATCCGCACTCATTCTCGGTGAATCGATTCCACCCCAGGCATTCCTTGGATTAGTATTTGTGGTCGCCGGTATTTTGGTCTCGACCTATCTACCGATTTGGTTTCAAAAGCGTAGTTGACGAAGATTCTGAATCGTGCAAAAATAGTCTCAATCAATCTGTTATTTTTAATCGTTCGTTGCTAAGCCGACTCGTTCGGCTTTTTCTGTACGGTCATAAAACCACCGATTCGGCCTTGCTGCAAAGGCTAGTGCAACTAAAAAACGAGAGGAGATGAGAGAAGTGGAACGGAATGAGATCGTTCGAAAGATCATTGCCAACCGTCGTCCGCGGGATGAGTTTGCCCGGTTTGTCGTCACTTGTGTCAGTCAACAATTAAAGGAGACGCATGGAGATGTCGGTGTGGAAATCGTTGAGGCGGAAAGAGGATACGACTCCGTTTGGTCAATCAACGGTCGAGAGGTCGTCGTCTTGCTGGAAACGGAAGAATTGAAACGGGCAAAAGAACAACCGTATGCAATCGACGATAAGCTCTGGCTCAGTTTTCGGCAAGAAGGAATCGTGAAATAAAAAGACGGTCGTTCCGCATGGGACGATCGTCTTTGTTTGTTTACGACGAGCGGGGAGTCTTTGACTGAAAAAGAAGATAGGCGAGTGTCGCGAGAACGAGGACGAACAAAATAAAGTAGAATCCCGGCGGTAACATGACGAACAAACTACCGGAAATCGGTCCGAGAATCGAACCGAGACTAAAGGAAATCCCGGCAAGCAGGTTACCGGTCGGCAACAGATGACTGGGTAACTGTTCCGTCATGTAAGCGACGCCGAGCGAATAAGTCGAGCCGAGTGCCATACCGCTGACAGCAAAAATCATAAATAATGCTCCGTAACTTTGAAAGAAAAAACAGGCTGCCAAAAACGCAAACGCTCCGATACTGAGGACGGTAATCAGCGTCCGTCGTTTTCCGAAATGATCAGCGAGACGTCCGAGGGGTAATTGCATCAATAAAGAGCTGACGACAAATGTCGTAATTAGACTGCTTGTCTGAGATAATTCATAACCGTTTCGTGTTGCGAAGACCGGGAAGCTGGCATTTAATGTTGCTTCCAAAAAACCATAGGTGAAGCCGGGCAACAATGTAAACCAAGCGCTCGTCAGGACAAGACGGTAACGGGAAGCGGCGGACTGAAGTTCTTCTGGCATGATATCAGAAGGTTTTTCATTCGGTAACCGTCTTAAAGCAATCAAAACGAGAACGGTTAATGTTCCCGTCAGAACGAACGGCAGCCAACTGATCCAGTCGACAAGCGGCGCTGCGAGTGGACCAAGAGCGAAACCGAGACCAAAGGCCATACCGTACAGAGACATCGTCCGGCCGAGTTTATGATTGGGTGTAATCGATGTGACCCATACTTGAGAACCGTAATGGAGGGTTTGATCCCCGAAGCCGACTGCAAATCGTAACACCATCCAAGCGAGAACGCTTGGGATGAGCGGAAAAGCAAAGACGGCAACAGCCACTAAGATAAGCCCGAACGAGATGACAGGAACATACCCGTGGCGGCGTAACGGCTTTTCCATTAAAGGCGCTGCGACGATGACACCGACATACAGTACAGCAGCACTCAGTCCGTTTATGTAAGCAGGTGTTCCCTGACGTTCAAGCAAAATGGAAAGAAGAGGGATGAGTAACCCTTGAGTAAAACCAGAAATAAATACAATCGAAAGAATCAGAGCAAAACGACGTGACAAAACAAACAACTGCCTTTCCTTTTTTTGTTTAAGCATAACATGCCCCGGCTGTACGATTGTACACCGGGGCATGTCACAGTGTTATGGTTTATTTTGTTCAAAGCGTGTCGGGCGGGGCATGTGTAAAAGGTGCTCGTCCCAGTCCGTTTGGTCAAACACTTCGTCGTGTTCGATACTGTGAGACGCCCGAATCCCGATCATCATGATTCCAAGTACCATACTGAACATCCCGATAATTGCAACGATTCCAACAAGCCATTCCATTTTGAAACCCCCTTCGAACAAGGAAAGTGTGGCGAGTTTGTGACAAACTTTTCCCGTTTTAAAAGAGACTCAAACCTGCTTACAGGCGACTGGATTGTTTCAGGAAATCGACTTCCGGATAATAGGCATTTTTGACGAGTGCATTTGGACCGAGGCACTGAACGGCAGGACAGTGACAGGATAACCTCTGATTGAGTTCTGTTTGTTGCCACATCGCATAAGCTTCGTTAAATGATGTGTCATGAATCGTTCCGAGTGAAGCGAGTTCGTCGCCGAAATCCGTCACGATGATTTCACCGTCAAAGATATTGACGTTCAGACGTGAACGACCGTCAGGATCATTTCGGACGGAAACATTTGGTTCCCGGCGGAGGCGGCGGTGGAGCGCTAAATCTTCTTCTTTCATCGAGCAGGCATAAAACGGCAGTGTCCCGAACAGCATCCAGACGTCCGGATCCCGGACATCAAGCAGACGATGGATGCCGTCACGGATTTCATCCAGACTCGCGGCTTCAATCATCGAGGCGAAATCGGCGGGGTACATAGGATGCACTTCATGCCTGACGCATCCCATTTCGACGATTTCCTGGTGGATGGCTTCGAGGTGAGGCAGTGTTCGTTTGTTAATCATCGTCTCGGCAGAAACAAGGACCCCGCGTGCATTCAGAATCCGGGCATTTTCCTTCATCTGTTCAAACAGTTTTGTCCGTGCTTCGCGCGACGGTTTCCGTTCCATCATTGCAAATCCGCCATCAATGAAATCGTCTGCGGTTCCCCAGTTATGAGAAATATGTAAGACGTCAAGATACGGGATGATCAGCTCATACCGGGAAAGGGGAAGTGTTAAATTTGAATTGATTTGGGTTTTAGCTCCCCGTTCGTGGGCATACTTAAGTAAAGGCACAACATATTCCCGGACCGATTTCATCGACAGCATCGGTTCGCCGCCTGTAATCGAAAAGGCACGCAGATGTTCAATCTCATCCAGTCGTTTGATAAGCAGTTCGACCGGAATCGTGGGTGTTTCGCTGTTCGACAACATATAGCCGACGGCACAATGTTCACAGCGCATGTTACAAAGGGTTGTCGTCGTGACTTCGATGTTCGTCAGTCGGGCTTGTCCATACTGTTCGATATCACGGTACGCTTCCCACGGATCATTTTTGATGGTGATGGGTGATTTTAATGACATGATACATTTTCCTCCTTTTTAGGCTCCACTACGTATCGTATGCTAAATGTATACAGGAATAAAGAACAAGAAAGGAAGTCAGAATAATGGGAAAAGCAAGAACTGATAAACTTGGACAGATGAATGTGCTAAAATCAAGAATGCAGCTTTTATGCCATACGATCGATTCATTGGATGAAACATCAGATATTGAGGATTTGGAACGTTTAGCCGTCTCCTTGGATCAGTTGAAAGCCAAGGTGCTTCGTTATGCAAAAGATATGAAGGAACATGAGGAATCAGAAAGCGGTTCGAAATGACCGCTTTTTGATTTGGATCATGGAAAGGATGAATCAGATGACAACTAAAATTAAATTACAGGTAGGCGAAGTTCGCTCCGTAACCTGCCTACGTATGGGAATCAATGGAGAAGGAATCGCGACACTCGAACGACAAATCGTCTTCATTCCAGGTTTGCTGGTCGGAGAAACGGCTCAAATTGAGATTACGGAAATCCATAATAATTTTGCGAATGCAAAAATCTTAAAACGTGATGTCCGTTCACCGGACCGTGTGACGCCGTTATGCCCGATCTACAGCCAATGCGGCGGATGCCAGTTGCAACATATGAGTTATGAAGGACAACTCCGTTATAAGGAAGATATGGTCCGAAATGCGTTTACAAAATCAACGAAGTTGAATGTCGAGAAATCAGATATCCGTCCGACGATTGGCACGACGGAATGGGAATATCGGAATAAGTCACAATTTGCCGTTGGAAAAGAAGGAACACAAATCGTCAGCGGATTGTATTCAGCGAACTCGAACCGTCTGGTGGCGATCGACGAGTGTATCGTCCAGAACAAAGAGACGTTACGCGTCAATAAAGCCGTGACGAAGATTTTAAATGACTACAATGTACCGGTCTATAATTCAGCAAAACAAGACGGTGTCATCCGGAATATCGTCGTTCGGACCGGCATCAAGACGGGCGAAATTCAAGTCGTCCTGGTTGCATTTAAAGACGGTTTTAAGGATCTCGAAGGCTTATCACGCGATATTTATGATATTCCCGGCGTCATTTCCGTTGCACTCAATATTAACGATAAGATGACATCACGCGTTTTTGGAGAACAAACGGAAATTTTACGTGGCGTAGAACGGATCGAAGAAAAAATGGGCGAGTTCACGTATCAATTGTCACCGCGTGCCTTCTTCCAGTTAAATCCGGAACAAGCCGAGCGGATGTACGGTGAAATCGTCAAAGCGGCAGCCTTGACGGGCGAAGAACGTGTTGTCGATGCTTATGCAGGTGTCGGATCGATTGGTCTTTGGATTGCAAACGGTGCAAAAGAAGTCCGCGGCATGGAAATCGTCGAGGAAGCCGTCGAAGATGCAACGGCACACATGAAGCAATACGGATTTAACCATGCCCAGTACGTGGTCGGAAAAGCAGAAACCTGGATTCCGCGTTGGGTGAAAGAAGGCTGGATTCCGGACGTCTTCATCGTCGACCCACCTCGTTCAGGGTGTGATACACAACTATTAAACGCAATGATTTCGTCAAAAGCGAAAAAAATCATTTACGTTTCATGTAATCCGCAAACTTTGGCACGTGACTGCGATCATCTGATGAAAGCTGGCTACAAAGTCAGCTATATCCAGCCGTACGATATGTTCCCTCAAACGGCACATGTCGAAGCCATCGTCGTATTGGAAAAAAAGAAAAAGAAAAAGTTTTAAACGGATCGAACGGTTAGGAGAACCGATCTCTATGACAAAAAGGAAAACGGCTGAGTCGCCGTTTTCCTTTTTGTTTTGTCTCGCGATCTTTTTAAGTTTGTTGTAGCCAATTTTCATCCTGTTCCTGAAAACGTCGTTTAAGATCAGCGACCCGTTCTGCCGGTAAAGCTCCTTTTTCCAACAAGCGGATATTTTGGACCAGATGCTCCGGATTTGCTGTTCCGATGATGGCACTTGTGACACCGGGTTCAAAAACGGTAAACCGGAGTGCGGTTTCAAGCCAAGAAGCTTCTTCAAGCGGGAAATCGAGTTGCTGTGCCCGTTCCCAATAAGGTTCGACATATTGCCCGACCGGCCGGGACGCAAACCGCCATGGTGCATTGGCAATCGGACGTTTGGCGATGATACCTTTTTGTTGCTGATGAATCAGCGGGACCGAATCCATCAATGCCCGTTGATCGTACAAATTAACAGACGTTTGAAAACTGTCGAATCGTCCTGTCGTGATGGCGTAGTCTAAGTCTTCCCGGTCACCGGAATACGCGATCAGGCGGACTTTTCCGGCCTGTTTTGCCCGTTCGAGTGCCTCGATGACGTCATCTTGAGCCAGTATTTCCTTACTGCAGGAATGTAGATGAACGATATCAATAAAGTCTGTCTGCATCGTCAAAAGAGCCTGGTCAATCCCGCCGGCGACAGCTTGGAACGTCCAATCCTCCGTGCGCGGGACATCATACCCGACTTTTGTCGACAGGACGACATCGTGACGACGCTGTTTTAAAAATTGCCCGAGCCGCTTTTCGGATAAGCCGTAGCCGCGGGCGGTATCAAACAAACGAATGCCTGTATCCAATGCCTGATGGAGAATATAACTTGCTTCCTGATCGGATAAGTCATCGGAACCGATATGACCGGCGCCAAATCCAAGAGGGGAGACTTGGATATCCGTATTGCCGAATGAACGTAATTCCATGCTGTTTCCTCCTTTAATTACTTCTCTAACAGTATACGAAGAAAACGGTTGCATCAATCGATATCCCTCGATCGATGCAACCGTTTTTTATAAAGATACATCAGGTAAAACACCGCAAACAGTCCGACGATCAACCAAGGAAGCATGGAATCCCGTTCAATCAATTCATTGACGGCAAAAGCTTCGATGACAAGTGCCGGTACTTTCCCGATGGTGCTGGCGGTTAAAAAAATCACCGGTGAGACGCCGCTTGTCGCACTTAGAAACGTGACGACTCCGGAAGGGGCGAACGGCAACAGCCGCAAAAAGATGATGGTCCAAAAGGCATCCCAACCGGTTTGCGCCGTCAGTTTTCCGAGCCACTTCAAGACGAACGGGGATTGAATCAATGGTTCGACGCGCCGGACACCGTAACGATAGACGTAAAAGGCAATGCCGGCACCGAGGGCTTCGCCGAGAAACGACAGCAACAAGCCTTGCCAAAAACCGAAATACAGTAGATTGGCTGCCGTGACGAAAGCGCTTGGCAAAACACCGAACAAGCTGATGACTATACTGACTAAAAGACTGATCGGTACAGCAAACATTTCTGCCCGTTGCAACCAATCAAGGAGTGTGGCTTCGATAGTAAGACTTCCTTTCAACCTTTAACACATCAAGTCAACATCGTTTTTGGACTTACGAAATGTTATTAGGAAAATCCGTCGTCTTCGTCCGGCAACAACGGTAACGTAATCAAGACAGTTGTTCCTTGTCCGAGCACGGACTCGAAGGAGATCGTTCCGTCGTGCCGGTCGATGATGTGTTTTGTGATGGCAAGACCGAGACCCGTTCCGCCGTCCTTTCGTGTCCGGGATTTATCAACACGGTAAAACCGTTTCGTTAAACGCTCCAAATGTTCTGGTGGAATGCCTTCTCCTTCGTCCCGAATCGAACAAATCGTCTGTTCGCCGTCTGTTTTTGTCGACAGATAGATATGTTTTGAAGCAGGCGTGTAACGTAAGGCATTGTCCAGCAGATTTCCGATGACTTGCTCAAGCCGGTCATTGTCACCGAGGACGATTTGACTTGGATCGAAGTCGGTGATGATGGAGACACCTTTCGCCTTCGCAATCGGTTCCATCCGGTAGACGACATCTTCTAAAACCTGACTGAAGACAAGCGGTTGTTTTGTCATCGGGTACGAATCCCGTTCCAACTGGGCAAGGTCGAGCAGATCGTTGACGAGACGTTGCAACCGTTCCGTTTCGCGTTCGATGATTTGGTAATATTGATCGCGTGTTTTTTCATCGAGTGCTTTATCCTGCATCATTTCCGTATATCCCCGGATATAGGACAGGGGCGTCCGCAATTCGTGACTGACGTTCGCCAAAAATTCCTTACGTTGTTCATCCACTTCACCGAGGGATTCTGCCATCTTATTCAGGGTTTCTGCCAGTTCGCCGATTTCATCATCGGATTGAATCGGAATTCGATAGGCAAAATCTCCTTGGGCGTAGACGGTTGAGGCCCGTTTCATGTCAATCAGCGGACGGATGATCGTATCAATGATCTGCCGACCGAAAATGACGAGATTCAACACAATCAGACCAATCATGAAGAAAATCATCAGGCGAAGCGGTCGGAACGGTTCACTGATTTGACCGAGCTCCAAATAGAGAATCAACGTCCCGACGAGCCGGTTGTTTTCAATGATGGGAAAACCGGTCATCAGGATGTCCGTTCCTTCAATCGGATGTGTTCGACTGGAAACGACGGTTTCACCATTGCGTAACTGTTCAATATCCGCATTCGTCAAGAACCGGAGTCCGGCCGGATTTTTCTTCAGAAAGTCGATGAAAAAGACTTTGGATTCCGTTAATTCATTCGTATACGTCATCCCGTCATAAAACGCACCGGATAGTCCTTCTGATTCATAAATGTTAATCAATTTTTCGCCCCGATTGAGCAATAAATCTTCCTGCGTTTGAAGGTAAAACCGATCGTACAGATAAAATGTCAATAATACGAACAAAACGGCAGAAAAAACGCTTGTGAACCAAATCGTAATCCAAATCCGGCGGCGAATGGTATACCGCTTAATCATACTTCCTCGAATTTATATCCGATGCCCCAGACCGTTTGGATCGAGCCGCCGGCTTCACCGAGTTTCAGACGAAGTGTTTTGATGTGGGTATCGACAGTCCGCAGATTTCCGATGTAGTCGGCGCCCCAAATTTGATCGAGCAACTGTTCGCGTGAAAAGACTTTATCGTTGTTTTGGACAAACAAATGGAGTAAGTCAAATTCCTTCCGCGTTAAACTGATTGGTTTTCCGCTGACGTGGACACTGCGGCTTTCTGTATCAAGCTCCAGTTTGCCGATCGTCAACGTCGCCGATTGATCGACTGTAAAACGATGGGAACGTCGCAACGTCGCTTCGATGCGGGCCAACAGTTCACGAGGGCTGAACGGTTTCGTGATGTAGTCATCGGCCCCAATTTTCAGACCGTGAATCCGGTCGAGTTCGTCCGAACGGGCCGTTAGCATGATGATCGGGACGTTCGAGAATTCACGGATTCGCATGCAAGCCGTCAAACCGTCCATTTCCGGCATCATGACATCCAGCAAAACGAGATGGAAGGCATCACGTTGCATTAAATCAAGTGCTTCTTGACCGTTCGAAGCCGTCGTCGTCTGATAGTTTTCTTTTTGAAGATTTGAGACAAGCAGATCACGCATTTGTGCTTCGTCATCTACGACAAGTATTTTAAAGGATTGTTCTGGCATCAGTTGATCACTCCATTTCATATGGGAAGAAGAGATGGCTTCTTCCGACAGGTGAATTTTCCTTATTATCATACCATTTGAAGCTTTCGATCCGCATCAAAAGTACGAACAAAAAAGCACAAGAGGCAGGTGCCTCTCATGCTTCGAGTTGTTGTTCGTAGACCGTTTCGAATTCGCGGCCGTGGATATACATTTGAAAACTTGATTTGGAGACTTCGTAGAGTGTAAATTGAGTTTCTCCGGTATTCAGCTGTTCCAGTAATGCCGGTCGTAATGCATCGGCGCAAAAAGCATAAGGCAGTTTTTCCGCTGCTTTTTGTGAACGGATGTTAGTCTTGCGGATCTTCATGAAGACACTTTCGAAATCAAGGTCAAAAAATAGTTCTGCAAAAAATGCTTCTTTTGCAAGATTGTTATAACCTTTCCCATGATACGGTTTACCTAACCATGTACCGAGAAACCCATACTGTCCTTCGATATCGAGTAAACTGATTGTACCGATTGGTTGGTCAAATTCGTCTAGGATCGTGCGTGAGACGAGCTCACCGCGTTCTTCCTCTTCGATTGCCTGCTTTGTAGTAAACAGAAATTCATCAAAGTACCGTGTTTTTTGGCGGACGTACGGATATACGTCTTGATGCTGCATCAGTTCGAACAAATCAGCGCAGTCGCTCAGCTCCCGTTGCTTGAGCATACTTCCATTCCTCCTTCTTAAGACCGCTAGAATGATTGTCGAAAGCTACCTGTCTGACTCGTTTGAACCGCGCATGGTATGCCTTCTTCAGTTGTCGGATAAGATAATATTACCTTCTTTTTTTAAAAAAGCAAGTAAATAATTTTTGTGAAAAAACATACGAAAATAAGGCATTTCTTGCAAATGAAAAAGCCTCATTTTCATAATAAAAAAAGCCTATGATTTTCAACGATTTTCCGTTAAAATCATAGGTTTTTTTTTAAGACATGGATGTCAGATGAGTATGTTCAAAAATCACTTTTCCATCAATCATCGTCATCAAAGGCTTCGCGAGATAATCGAGCGGGAAGTGACTCCAAAGAACGAGGTCGGCATCTTTGCCGACTTCAATCGAGCCGACACGGTCTGCGACGCCGATCGAACGGGCCGGATTAATCGTAATCGCGCGAAGCGCGATGTCGACCGGCAGTCCTTCACGTGCAGCAAGACCGGCACATAAATTTAAATATTGAACAGGTGTATACGGATGATCGGTCGTAATCGACACTTCAAGACCGTGCTCATGAAGAATACGATATGTTTCCCAGGTCTTGTTCTTCAGTTCGATTTTTGACTTTCGTGTAAAGGTCGGACCGACTGTAACGTGTTCAATCGGTAATTGTTGCAATTCTTTCGCCACGAGATGACCTTCTGTACAATGTTCGATCCGGACATCCAGCTCAAACTCTTCGGCAAAACGAATCGCCGATAAAATGTCATCGGCCCGGTGCGCGTGGACACGAAGCGGCATCTCTTTTTTGAGAACCCGTTCAATCATCCGGTGGGCAAAGGTATCAGCTGTCCGTTGCATCTTGACTTCAAGAAATGCTTCCCGCAGCATTCCCATGATGCCCATTCGTGTCAGTTCACCGGCACGACCGGCACTATGGACACGTTTCGGGTTTTCTCCAAGCGCAATTTTTAATCCGGCATATTTCCGTAAAATCATGTCATCGATAAAACGGCCGTGTGTTTTAATGACACTCGTGACACCGCCGATGATATTCATGCTGCCCGGCATGACTTGGACCGTCGTGACACCGTGTTCGATGGCTTCCTTGAATCCTTCATCAAGCGGATAGACGCCGTCGATGGCCCGCAAGTGGGGCGTCATCGCGAAAATGGTTTCGTTGGCATCGTTTCCGACCGTTCCGGTTCCTTCATCGTACAGTCCAAGGTGCGTATGAGCATCGATGAAGCCGGGAAGCAAGAAACGTCCTTCTGCTTCGATGACCCGTTCGTGCTCCTCGGCATCCAGCAACTCATTGATTTCATGGATCTTTCCGTCTTTGATCCGGATATCGCCATAAAAATTATCTGATGTGATGGGAAAGATATGTGCATTTCGTATTAAAACATCCAACATTTTTCAACCCCTGTATTAGTTTGTGTGCTCGAGATTCTGCAGTGCATCCTTTAGTTCAGCATACCGAAACTTGTAGCCGTTTTCGAGAGCTTTTTTCGGAATAACACGGGCGCCTTCGAGAACGATGACACTTTTTTCTCCGAGAGCCAGCTCGAGAGCGAAGCGTGGAGCCGGTAACCAGTGCGGACGGTGCAACACTTTTCCGATCGTTTGACCGAACCGTCGCATCGTTTCCGGATGAGGGGCTGTAATATTGAGAGGACCTTCTACAGAAGCGGTCGTCAGTGCGAACAGGAACATTTCGACGAGGTCATCGATATGAACCCAGGAAACCCATTGCTTCCCGTCGCCCATTGTCCCGCCGCCAAATAATTGATAAGGCAAACGCATTAATGGATAGGCACCGCCTTCTGTACTGAGGACGACCCCAATCCGCGGATGAACGAGCCGGACACCGCTTTCGGCAATCGGTTGAGCAAGCTCTTCCCAAGCGACACAGACATGGCTGAGGAAGTCGGCAGTCGGAGGCAGTGCCGTTTCTTCCGTAAAGGTTTGATGGCGGTCCTGACCGTAAATTCCAACGGCAGAAGCTGATAAGACGACGTCAGGTTTGGAATCAAGTGCTCTGACAATCCGGACGAGTTCTTTCGTCGAGTCGATGCGGCTTTCCAAGATGACGCGTTTACGCTCTTCTGTCCAGCGTCCTTCATTGATTGAAGCACCTGCCAGGTGGATGAAGGCATCCACATCATTCAGTTCTTGCTCCGGTGTTGCTTTATCCGTCAACCATTCAACGTAGCTGACGGCTCCCGCCGCAGCTTTCGGTGAACGGGTTAAAATAACAATTTGATGGCCTTCGTTAAGTAATCGTTTCGTTAGTGCCTGTCCAATCATTCCGGTTCCGCCTGTAATCGCGATTTTCATGGCGTGAATCATCCTCTCGTCCTGTCTGTAGTAATACTTGTACATATGTTCCCGTTTCTCTGTTTCACTCAAACCTGATTCAACATGTTATCGTTGCAAGAGAAGATAAAAAAAGGAGGAACCGACTTGAAAATCACACGGATTTCGACCCAAAAGAAAAATACGGAGCGCTTCAATATCTATATTGAACGTGAAGGTAAGGAAGAATATGCCTTTGCCGTCGATGCCGATATCTTGATCAAGTATAACCTGCAACGGGACAAGGAGCTTGACGATGATTTCGTCAAAGAAGTACTGACAGCGGAAGAACAGCAAAAAGCATACCGTTTATCACTCAATCATTTGTCATACCGAATGCGGGCGACGAGCGAAGTCGAAGCTTACTTGATGGAAAAAGAGACCCCGGAACATGCCGTCAAACATGCCATCAAACGATTGACCGACCAAAAATATTTAAACGATCAACAGTTTGCCGAGGCGTATACAGCGACAAAAAAAGCAACGACACCGCAGGGACCCGGAAAAATCCGGCGTGATTTAGAAGCGCTGAAAGTGAACAAAACGTACATTGATCAAGCGCTGGAATCATTTACGGAAGAAGAGGAACTAGAAAAGGTATTGAAATTTCTCCAGCAAAAACAAAAAGAACTTGCCCGCCGGTCGGTTCGGGAACTGAAACAAAAACTGCAACAAACATTGATGCAACGCGGATTCTCATCAGAGGTTTCAAAACAGGGGATTCAACTCGTATTTGAAGAGATCGAAGCAGAGACGGAAGAATCGGCTGCTTTATACCAAGCGCGGAAATACTATTCGAAGTACCGGAATCTGGAACCGTTCGCCCGGGTGCAGAAAACGCAACAGGCGTTGGTTCGAAAAGGATTTCCGTATGCACTCGTGTCGGAAGTGATCGAACAGGTCAAGCAGGAAGAAGCGGACGGAATATAAGTTTCGGCTTCATTTTAAAAGTTTAGACACAAAATTGACAATTGTTCGATAATTATGCTATTCTACGCTCAGATTAAGAAAAGGAGGAACCGTCAAATGAAACAGCCAATTGTAAACGCACTTATCAAACAGCTGAATATGGCGGAGACTCTCGAACTCGTATAAACACTATTTTCAGTGTGCGATTGACAGGGAATCCGTTCCCCGAGCACGCAGACCATATCGTCGATTCACATCGTCTTTAGAAAGGCAGATGGATTCTCGGACTGCTCCGGAAATCCGTCTGCCTTTTTTGCGTGCTTGGAAACAACGTAACACCATTATGAACGACAAAGGGGGGAACCATCGTGCGATTGTTTCGCCAACTCAGCTGGTTTCTGAAGGAACATAAAAAATCATATTTGATTGCCGTGTTATTGCTGATTGTGACCGGCTTCATCGACTTGACACCACCATGGTTGATCGGAAAGGTGATTGACGGACTGCGTTCCGGATCCATGGATCGGACGACATTGATTCAGTATGTGGTCGGGCTGACCGTTATTTCCATTATGTCCTTTATTCTGACGTATTTATGGCTTGCGAAATTATTCGGAACAGCCTTTTTACTCGAACGGACATTACGAAGTCAATTTTTTACGCATTTATTAAAGTTAACCCCGACCTTTTATCAACGTAACCGCACAGGGGATTTAATGGCGCTTGCGACCAATGATTTGAAAGCGGTCGAACGGACAGCCGGTTTTGGTGTCCTGACGCTCGTTGACTCGCTGAATATGACGGCGATTACACTTGTCGTCATGGGAGTAGCGATCGATTGGAAACTGACGCTTGCCGCCTTATTGCCGATGCCCATTCTTGCGTACGCGATGAATAAACTCGGCAGTCAGATCCACGGCCGCTTCATGACAGCACAGGATGCCTTTGGCACGATGAATGATCAAGTCGTGGAGTCGATTTCCGGACTGCGGGTCATTCGTTCATTCGTTCAGGAAGACATCGATGTTAAAAAATTTGATGATGTCACGACGGATGTATTTGATAAAAACATGCATGTCGCAAAAATTGATGTCTTGTTCGAGCCGATTATTAAATTACTCGTCGGAATCAGTTATTTGATCGGTCTATCGTTCGGGACGTACCTCGTCTTTACGAACGATATTACGCTTGGACAACTCGTCGCCTTCAATATTTATCTCGGAATGTTGATTTGGCCGATGTATGCGTTCGGAGAGCTGATCAACGTCATCCAGCGCGGAACAGCGAGTCTCGATCGTCTTCAGGCGACGATGCGGGTCAAACCGTTGATTTCATCGACTCCGGTCGTAGAGATTACTACTCCTGAAACGATTGTTTTATCGGATTTGACGTTTACGTACCCGGGAACGAAACAGCCCGCATTGCGCGGAATCAACGTGACGATCGAACAAGGAAAGACAATCGGGAT
Source organism: Exiguobacterium artemiae 255-15 (assembly GCF_000019905.1). Lineage (GTDB taxonomy): Bacteria > Bacillota > Bacilli > Exiguobacteriales > Exiguobacteriaceae > Exiguobacterium_A > Exiguobacterium_A artemiae. The sequence goes on from NC_010556.1 coordinate 686,979, forward strand.
TGTCGGTCCGACCGGTGCCGGGAAAACGACGTTGCTTCGCCAATTTTTACGCGAATATCCACTTGACCGTCATATGCTGCAAGTCAACGGTGTTCCCTATGAAGACGTCGCTTTGGAAACGGTCCGGGGATGGACGGGTTATGTTTCGCAGGAACACCTTTTGTTCTCGAAAACAGTGCGGGATAACATCCTCTTTGGCGCCGGAACGGCAACGGAAGCCGAACTGCAGGAAGCAATTCGTCTGGCGTCATTCACAACGGACATTACCATGCTCGATCAAGGTCTTGAGACGTTGGTCGGTGAACGTGGTGTCACGTTATCCGGCGGTCAGAAGCAACGGCTGTCGATTGCCCGGGCGATGTTGAAAAAACCGAAATTATTATTGCTCGACGATTCGTTGTCTGCGGTCGATGCAAAAACCGAGTCGCATATCATTGAAGCGATTCGAACCAATCGGGAGCAGGCGACGACATTGATTGTCGCACACCGTCTGTCTGCCGTTGCCCATGCGGACGAAATTCTTGTCTTGCAGGACGGTCAAGTGACAGAACGGGGTACGCACGAACAGTTGATGGATCATAAAGGGTGGTACGCCGAACAATTCGAACGGCAAAGTGAAGAAACGTAAGGTAGGAGGTGTCGAACGTGAAGGAAGAAGAATTATATCTATTAGATCCCGTTCGTCGGAAAACGACGATTCGATCACTTGTTCGTTATGCGATGTATGAAAAACAAGCAATTTTCCTCGGATTATTTCTCTTGATTCTGGCAGTCGGAGCAGAATTGACCGGACCATATATTGCGAAAGTCATCATCGATGAACATATTGTTGCGATTGAAAAGGATTGGGTTGAAGTGAAGGACGGAGGAAGGGTCGAGTATGACGGGCGCCAGTTTGCGAAGAAGCAGGATGTGCCGTCTTCCGATGTCATTCAAGCGATTTCAGTTGTTCAATCGAAGAGCGGTTATTATTTTGTGCCCGAACAAGTCGTCAGCGGAGGAGAACGCAACGTGACCGGTGGAACGTTAACCGTCACGCGTGGGGAAGAAACGTTTCGTTATTCGGGCGTCAAGAAGCTGACGCAAGGACAGGTGTATGATTTTTATGCCTCTGACTTAAAAGCGGTCGGCTGGCTGTCTTTGCTGTATATCGTCCTGCTGTTAATCGCGGCCGGTTTGAACTGGGTCCAACAAATCCTGCTTCAGCGGTCGGCGCATAAAATCGTCAAATGGATGCGGCTCGATGTCTTTACACATTTACAACGGTTACCGGTCCGCTATTTTGACCAGACACCGATCGGAAAGATTGTCAGTCGTGTCACGAACGATACGGAAACAATCCGCGATTTGTACTTGGGTGTGCTCGCACGCGTCTTTTCGGGATTGATTACGATGGCCGGAATTTTAGTGGCGATGTTTTTCCTCGATGTCCGTCTCGGACTCGTTTCGCTGTTGATTATTCCGATCGTCTACTTCTGGATTCAGCTGTTCCAGAAACTTGCAACGGAAAATAACTTCAAGGTCCGGTCGCTTGTCGCAGATATGAATGGTCAGTTAAACGAGAACATTCAAACGATGCCGATCATTCAAGCGTATGCGCGGGAAAAAGAAGTGTTGGCGGAATTTGAACAAAAAAATGAAGAGAATTATCAAACCCGTTCGAAGTTGTTGCGGCTTGATGCCTTAATGTCGCATAACTTATCGTATTTCCTGAAAAACCTGACGCTGGCCTTATTGATCTGGGTCGTGGCGGGTAAAAGTCTGACCGACGGAACCTTTTTATCGCTCGGGATTTTATATGCCTACATCGACTATGTCTCGCGTCTCTTTGAACCGGTCACACAAATCATGAATCAGTTGTCGCCGTTGCAACAAGCACTCGTTTCAGCAGACCGGATGTTCCAACTGCTCGACGAAAAGGGAGAAGACGTCGGAAAGGGACGTTTACCCCGTTTCGCCGGACGTGTGGAGTTCAAGCAGGTCGGTTTCAGCTATGATCCGGGTCATCCTGTCTTACAGGACATCGAAATTGATGCCCGTCCCGGAGCGACAATCGCTCTCGTCGGACATACGGGTAGCGGGAAAAGTTCAATCATGAATCTGCTGATGCGTTTTTATGATCCATCGTCCGGTCAATTGCTGATTGATGGACAGGATGTCACGTCACTGCCGAAACAGGCGGTCCGCGATCATATGGGCATCGTCCTGCAGGATCCGTTTTTGTTCACGGGAACAATCCGTTCGAACATCACGCTCGGCAATCCGATGATTTCCGAGGAACGGATTCGGGAAGCGATCGTCGCCGTTGGGGCAGACCGGTTCATCGACCGTCTTCCTAAAGGTCTTGATGAACCCGTCATCGAAAAAGGCGCGACCTTATCTGCCGGCGAACGGCAGTTGATCAGTTTTGCCCGGGCTTTGGCGTTTGATCCGGCCATTTTAGTTCTCGATGAAGCGACGGCAAGCGTCGATTCGGAAACGGAAGCGATGATTCAGGACGCCTTATTGACGTTGACGAAAGGGCGCACGACCTTCATCATTGCCCACCGTTTGTCGACGATCAAAGACGCTGACGAAATCATCGTCCTCGACCATGGACGGATATCCGAACGCGGAACGCATGAAGAGTTACTCGCAAAACAAAAAATCTATGCCAAAATGTATGCGTTGCAAAGTAAACGCAATCTCGAATTGAAATCAAGCTAACTCCATCATTTTTCTTCTCCTTTTCGTATATACTAATGACGAAGAGGGGGAGTTTTTTTATGGAGACACGAATGAGTCAGTTATCAAAATATGAATTAGAGATGCTCGTGACGAAATTGAATGAGCAAAAACGTAAAGCGGAGCAACACGGTAACATGAGTGAAGTCGAGGTGATCATCCGCAAGATTGCGATTGCCCAAAGTTATCTCGTCGACACAAGCCGGTTCGAGACGGGTCGCTTTTACCAGATTGATGGAGAAGAGACACGATTTGAACTGCATTTCGTCAACGGTGTAATGGGCTGGGGACATTTTGAAGGGACAGTCAACGAAGTGGCGATTCCACTTGCGTTGATTCAGGAAGAGGAGGAATGACGATGGATCAAAATCGTACGGAAGCATTAAACGAATTGGCGGAAGAATTACAAGGAGTCAACGAGACCTTGACACCGCTTGAAGCCTTGACGTGGGTCGAAGTCTTATGGGAAGATTTCGAAGCGACGCTTGCAAAGGCGGGAGAAAAATATCAGGGTGAGGCAGTTGCCGTTCGTTTCGTTCAGCAACAAATCAAGCAACATGGTCCGATGCTTCACCGTTTTAATACAACAAACGAGAAGTTCAAGCATTTGATGATTGGGCGCGACGATCAGTCAATCAATTAAAAAAGAACTCGCGGTTCGGAAAAGAAAATTTTCCGAACATGGCGAGTCCTTTTTTTATAATGCAGGTACAAACAATTTTTTTTGCAACGTCCGTTCGCTGAAAACCCATCCTGTATAGGAACTGACAATTTGGCGTGACGTTGCATCAATCCGGACGACAGCGACGAACGGATAGACTTCTTTCGTGAAATAACGTAAGTTCGTGAACCGGTATTCGACGATTCCGTCTTTTCGGGAAACCGTATACGTATGAATTTTTGAAAATTCAAGGAACGCCTGTAGATCCGCGTTCTCCTTGACGATGTCATACAATTCATCCCCATGCGGTTCATTTTTGATCCGGAAATTACCGCACTCGACGACTGTTCCGGAATTAATCTTGACGACCGCATATTCATTTCGAAGACGTGCTGCGACATGCCACTCATCCCATTTCATGCCGGGAGAAATGAACAGCTTGTGTGCTCCGCCGTAATAACGAGCGGCCGTCGCCAAAGCATCGTTACGCAACTTAAATTGAACCGCATAATAGATGATGACGATCGCAATCAAAATCGGGAAAATGACGATCGTGGCACGGGTCAACAGCCAAATGCCGAACGCCCCGTAATACATCGTGAACAGGTAAGGGTCAAATGTATTGATGACGCCCCAACCAATCCAGGTTTTCTTAAAGGGATGAAGCGCCTGCGTGCCGTAAGCATTAAACAGATCGACGAAGACATGAAGGGCGACAGCAATCTGTGCCATCAGCCATAATGAAGTAGGCGGAACGCCGAACAGGGCGCCGATGACGATCGACAGTAACAACGGCCAGGCAATCAAGGCGATCAGACCGTGGGATTTACCACGGTGCTGTCTCAGGTAGGCACTGTTGCCTTTAAATTTAAATACAGTATCAAAGTCTGGAGCATGGGAACCGACCAACGCCGTAGTCGTAACAGCCGCAAACAGCGTAGCGCTTGCTGCGATATCCGGTTCAAGTGTGGAAATGGCGGCGAGGCAAAGTCCCATTCCGATATGCGTCCCAGTATCCAATGCAAATTCGCTCCTCTATCAAAGTATTCGAAATCATAATAAACGTAAATTGATTTTAATTTTTAAGGTTAATTGAACTTACTATAACGTATCAAACAGAAAAGAGGTAATATTTTGACTCTTGTCACAGAATATTTCAGAAACTTTAATAAACAGCATTTTACGACGGAATTGGTGCAGTGGTTCTTGCGGGAACAACGACAGTTACCGTGGCGTGAAACCAAAAATCCTTATCATATCTGGATCAGTGAAATCATGCTGCAACAAACACGGGTCGATACAGTGATTCCATATTACCAGCGGTTTACGGAACGGTTTCCGACACCCCACGATTTGGCGTCGGCCGACCAAAGTGAAGTCTTAAAATATTGGGAAGGCTTAGGGTACTATTCCCGGGTTAAGAACCTTCAAATCGCAGTTCAGGAAGTTGTTGAAAAATATGACGGGATCGTACCGGATGAAAAAGAACGGTTTGAAAGTTTACGGGGAGTCGGTCCCTATACGACCGGTGCGGTTCTCTCAATTGCCTACGGCCACCCGGAGCCTGCCGTCGACGGGAACGTCATGCGTGTCTTATCGCGTGTCCTCGGAATTTATGACGACATTGCCGCACCGAAAACACGAAAAGTCTTTGAAGCGGCCGTTCATGAATTGATTGATCATGCGGATCCGTCAAGCTTCAATCAAGGGTTGATGGAACTCGGTGCAATGGTCTGTACACCGAAATCACCGATGTGCGGACTGTGTCCGGTCAATGATGTCTGTTTTGCTTACGACCGCTCGGTTCAGGCGGAATTGCCTGTCAAAACAAAAAAAGGTAAAACACAGACGATCCGGTACGATGCATTGGTCTATGAAGAAAACGGACAAGTCGCCGTCATGCAACGTCCGGAAACGGGACTGTTGGCCGGCATGTGGCAGTATCCGTTAGTGGAATCGACGGAAGAGCAACCCGGAATGCAAATCGGCAGTGTAAAACACATCTTTTCGCACCGGATATGGGATATTACGGTTTATCGTGTTGCGACACAACCGGAAGGAACCGTTCTGATGGATGAACAGACATATGACAAGCAACCGATTTCGGTCGCCCAAATGAAGATTGATCGCCTATTAAAGGAGGAACTCTGATGAATCGTTTTTATTCAGAAACGAAAGTGCCGGCGACAAAAGACCAAGCCTGGTTCTTTTTAAGTGATGCCAAAGCCTTGACGGGAATGACGACGTTTCCGAAAGTGCAGACCATCGGGGACACCCGGACATATGCCGGCAATACAATTCAGCTGAAGGTCGGTGTTCCACCGTTTTTTGTAAAATGGGATTCGATCATCCCGATGGTCGGCAAAGATGCATTTGTTGACGTCGGAGTGAAGGTACCGTTTCCTTTCTCTGCGTGGTGTCATACACACCGTGTCGAAGAGCGCCCGGACGGTGTCTATATGATTGATGACTTAATTTATAAATCGTATTTACCGAAAGTACTGGTGGATTTATTTATTTTGAAACCGATGTTTCAGCAACGGAAACAGGCGATTTTACATCATTTTTCAAGTTAAATACCAGTCATTTTTCTGAAAAAGTAGCCTTTCGTTTTTCATGTGTTCTGAAAATGGGTATAATAAGCACGAGAGTATTGAAAAAACTGAATAAAAAGCTTCAGAAAGGAGTAGCACATGAGTCGATTCCCAAAAGAAAGTAGCAAGATTGAGATTCAAAGTTTCAAACATAACGGCAGCTTACACAGAGTTTGGGAAGAAACGCTCGTGCTTAAATCGACGGAAGAAGAATTGATTGGATTCAATGACCGGATCATGGTCAGTGAATCGGATGGTCGTCAGTGGCGAACACGAGAACCCGCGATTTGTTATTTTTCGACAGAACTTTGGTTTAATGTAATCTGTATGATTCGTGAAGACGGTATCTACTATTACTGCAACTTGGGTTCACCTTCGACGTTTGATGAAAAGGATCGAGCAGTCAAGTACATTGATTATGATTTAGATATCAAAGTCTATCCGGACATGTCTTACATGATTTTGGATGAGGATGAGTACGAGAAACATCGCCGGGAGATGAACTATCCGAAAGCGATTGATCGTATTCTGAAAGACAACGTTCAGATTTTGATTCAATGGATCCGCAGTCGCAAGGGTCCGTTTAACCCGGCATTCGTTGAAACGTGGTATCGTGAATACGAAACAAGGTATCGGAGATGATGGTTCGCCATCGTCTTTTTTTAGTGGAAAGAAGGGGAACACATGGGTAAAGCAAAGCAAAAACAGTTAAAAAAGAAGGGTTCCATCAGACGGTACATGGAATTCGTCAAACCGTATAAAAAACAAATTCTTTTGACGGTATTCGTCGGGATCATCAAGTTTTCGATTCCGCTCGGATTGCCGCTTCTCTACAAGTACATCATCGACAATCTGCTCGATAATCAAACGGTTCCGCTCGCGGAACGCAGTAAAGAACTTGCCTATTTGATCGGCGCCGGATTCTTCGTTTTTCTCGTCATCAAACCGCCGCTTGAATACATCCGGCAGTATTTGGCCCAGTGGTCGGCATCAAAAATTTTGTTTGATGTCCGGAACCGGCTGTTTGATCATGTCCAGAAGCTGTCACTCCGCTTTTATTCGAACACGAAGACCGGGGAAGTCATCTCCCGGATCATCAACGATGTCGAACAGACAAAGGATTTTGTTGTTACCGGGTTGATGAACTTATGGCTCGACATGATTACGATTTTGATAGCGATTGCTATCATGTGGACAATCGATCCGAAGCTGACGCTCGTTGCGATCATTCCGTTGCCGTTTTATGCACTCGCGGTCAAGTTCTTTTATGGACGACTCCGCAGTCTGACACGTGACCGTTCGGCGGCACTTGCTGAGCTGCAGGGGCACTTGACGGAGCGGGTCAACGGAATGGCGGTCATTCGCAGTTTTGCGCTTGAACCCCATGAAAATCAGGCGTTCAAGAAACAAAACGATGGCTTCTTGACGGCAGCATTACGTCAAACGAACTGGAATGCCCGGACGTACGTCGTCGTCTCGACGATTACCGATTTTGCCCCGATTCTGATTTTCGGCGCAGCGGCTTTCCTTGTGCTGAACGGTCAGGAATCACTCGGGACGATGGTCGCCTTCATCGCTTATATCGATCGTCTGTACGCACCGCTCGGTCGTCTTGTCAACTCGTCGACGACATTGACGCAGTCGATTGCCTCGATGGACCGGATGTTTGAATTCCTCGATGAGCCATATGATATTACGGAAAAAGCCAATGCGAGAAATCCGGTTCATGTCAAAGGGAACGTCCAGTTTGAAAATATCAGCTTCTCGTACGAAGAAGGTGGCGAACGGGCGATTGACCGGTTGACACTTGATGTTCAGGCGGGAGAACGGATTGCCTTCGTCGGGATGTCGGGTGGCGGGAAATCAACGCTCGTCAGTCTGATTCCTAGATTTTACGATGTCTCGTCCGGACGGATCACGCTTGACGGGGTCGATATTCGCGATTTGAAGTTGCGTGGTTTACGTGATCAAATCGGGATGGTCATGCAGGAATCGATTCTGTTCAGTGAATCGGTCGAAATGAACATTAAGATGGGGAATCCCGAGGCAACGGATGAAGAGGTCATCGCGGCAGCGAAGGCGGCCAATGCCCATGAATTCATCGAACGTTTGCCGGACGGTTATAAAACACCGGTCGGCGAACGGGGTGTCAAATTGTCAGGCGGCCAAAAACAACGTCTGGCGATTGCCCGGGTCTTCCTTAAAAATCCGCCGATTTTGATTTTGGATGAAGCGACGAGTGCCCTGGATTTGGAAAGTGAATCCATGATTCAGGACTCACTTGCGCGTCTCGCGAAAGGGCGGACGACGTTTACCGTCGCCCACCGTCTTTCGACGATCACAGATGCCGATAAAATTGTCGTCATTGAAAATGGTCAGATTACGGAAATGGGACGTCATGAAGAACTGATGCGAAAACGCGGCGCTTACTTTGAACTGTATGCGATTCAAAATTTAGAGCTGGTTGAATAAAAAAAGGCTGTTCCGAAAAAATCGGAACAGCCTTTTTTGTAGGAATGATTGTTTTACAGTTGGGCAAACGCACGATTGACAGCAGCGATGGTTTCGTCGATGTCTGTTTCAGTATGTGCTGTCGTCAAGAACCAGGCTTCGTATTTCGAAGGAGCAAGGTTGACGCCTTGTTCGAGCATTAATTTGAAGAACCGACCGAACATTTCACTGTCGGCACGTTCGGCGCCCAAATAGTCAACGACCGTTTCGTCCGTGAAGTAGACCGTCAATGCACCTTTGAGACGGTTGATTGTGATCGTAACGCCATGTGTGTCGGCAGCTTCTAGAATGCCTTGTTCGAGTTTTGCACCGAGGCGGTCGAACTCTTCATACACGCCCGGCTGTTCGAGTAATTCGAGGCAGGCGATACCGGCTGCCATCGAAGCCGGATTTCCGGCCATCGTACCTGCTTGATACGCCGGACCAAGCGGAGCGACGTGTTCCATGATATCCTGGCGTCCGCCGTAGGCACCGATCGGGAGACCGCCGCCGATGATTTTTCCGAGTGCCGTCATGTCCGGACGGATGTTCAGAAGTTCTTGGGCACTGCCGTACGTGAAGCGGAAAGCTGTGATGACTTCATCATAGATGACGAGTGCGCCGTGTTCATGCGTAATTTCGTTGATAGCCTCGAGGAATCCGGGTTGCGGTTCGACGATGCCGAAGTTCCCGACAATCGGTTCGACGAGAACGCAGGCGACCTGATCGCCCCATTCTGCCATGATTTGACGATAAGATTCGATATCATTGAAGGGGGTCGTAATGACCTCTTTTGCTGTTGCCTTCGTCACACCGGCCGAATCCGGTGAACCGAGTGTTGCCGGACCGCTTCCTGCTGCAATCAGCATCAAGTCGGAATGTCCGTGATAACAGCCGCTGAATTTCACGACGAGTTCACGTCCTGTATAGGCGCGGGCGACACGGATCGTCGTCATGACGGCTTCCGTCCCCGAGTTTGTGAACCGGACCTTCTCTAAAGAAGGAATCGCCTGTTGCAGTTTATGGGCAAAGTCGATTTCCAGACGATGGGGTGTTCCGTATAATAACCCGTTACGTGAAGCATTCGTGATCGCTTCCGTAATATGTGGATGCCCGTGACCGGTAATGATCGGACCGTAAGCTGCTAAGTAATCGATGTAACGGTTGCCGTCGACATCATAGAAGTAAGCTCCTTCTCCTCGTTCCATATAGACGGGCGCACCGCCTCCGACTGCTTTATACGAGCGAGATGGGCTGTTCACACCTCCGACGATACATTTTTGGGCCACTTCATATAAGGATTCCGAAGTAGGACGTTTTGTATGAGTTGACATGATGATTCCTCCAATCATTGATACGTGAAAAATATCACGATATGATTGTATCATGTCCGTCAAACGTAGAGCAGAGCCGTTGACGGAAAGGAAGAATGTAGGTAGACTAATTATAAAGATTACAATCTAATAATCAATGAAAGATAGAAATGAGGGGATGACGTGGCGAACGAGATGCTAGATGATGCAGTACGCTCTTTACGTGAATCAGGCGTTCGGATGACACCACAACGTCATGCGATTTTGGAATATTTAACGACGGGACATACACATCCGACGGCAGATGAAATTTATCGTGCGCTCGAACATCGTTTTCCAAATATGAGTGTGGCGACAGTTTATAATAATCTACGGGTCTTCCGTGAAAAAGGAATCGTAGAAGAGATGAATTATGGAGATGCTTCCAGTCGTTTTGACTTCGTCACGACGCGTCATTACCATATGATTTGCGAAGGATGCGGAAAAATCGTCGACTTCAATTACCCTGTCCTGGATGACGTCGAGACTGTTGCGGCGCATTTAACAGGCTTTAAAGTAGACCGCCACCGTCTTGAGGTTTACGGGACTTGCCCGGATTGCCAATCGAACGTGCATTAAAAAAACGAGCTTCCTTTTAACGGGGAGCTCGTTTACTGTGTTTGTTGTACTTTTCATCGAATTCTTTTCCTTCAAGGTTACGATCCATCGTCAGAGGTTCGTCGCAGTGCATACATAAATCAACGCGTCCGAGGACTTTCGTTTCTTTACCGCAATTCGGGCAGGTGACGACGGCAGCTTTCGTCGAAGTAAGTCCGATCAGGAAATAGAGCGCTGTGCTGGCAAGGACCATGACAAACCCGACAAGCATTAGGATGACCATGATGATTTCGAATTGTTTTAACAAAAGACCGCCATACATGACAAGCATTCCGCCGAATACGAGGAACATTGCCAAGTTACGGGCCCGGTTTATTTTATTCTTACGTTGTTTTTTCACATGAATTCCCCCTGTAGCCAGTCTAGCATATTGTGGGATCGAGTCAGAAGCAGGAACGATTGATTTTTTGTCGAAAATGGTAACGGACGAATGATCAGAGTAACGAGTACGGAGTAGAGAAGGGTGAGAAGGAAATGGAACAGGCAACACGAACAATTTATTCAGAATATGCGGCTTATCCGGAGACACAGGGAATCATCGCCGTTGAGAAAAGACAACCGAGAGACTCTTTAACCGATCAATTTGATGTTTTACTGTTAGTCATTACACGAGATCCTTCCGTCGAGTGGACCGTTAAGCATTATCGATTGAATACATTGCGGGTTTCATTACATCTTGTGCATGAACAAGTCCTCTCCCGTTGGTTAATCTTAAATGCAAATCGCCGGGCCGTCCATTGGGTGTCGGAAGGAACCATCATTTTTGAACGGAATGACTACTTAACGGATTTGAAAAAACAATTACGCAACTTCCCGGAGACGGAACGCTGCTTACAGATGTCGTTGTCATTCGCTAAATTACTGCGTCGTTTTCAGGATGGACGGAATCTATTCAGCCGCGGTAATTATTATGATGCTTATACGCATGTCCATCATGCATTGCATCATCTGGCCCGGCTTTCCGTTCTCGAAAAGGGAGCGCATCCGGAAGTCGTCGTTTGGGAACAGGCCCGGTTGGACGATCCGGATGTCTATAAGTTATATGAACAACTTCTGTTGAGTGAAGAAACACTGGAACAACGGATTCACTTGGCGTTAATCGGATTAGAACATCTGTTGCAGTCAAAAGTCTTGTCCGGTGGTAAATACTTATTTGAAGTCATGCGAGAGCGGGATCGTCCTTGGACGATGCATGAATTGATGGAAGAAAGTCGTCTGACAGAATTGAAGGTTGATTTAGGGAGCCTAGTTGATTTTTTCATTCGGAAAGGATTGATCCGAATTTCGTATCAACGGACAAAAGGACTTGGTGTGGAACTCGTGACATACGAACCGGTCGTGTGATAGACCGGTTTTTTGTTTTTTTTAATAAATATAGAACCAGCATATATAGAAGAAAAAAATAACGAAAAGAAAAATTAAGAAAAAGCATTGACGTTATTATCTCGAGATAGTATATTAATACATGTCGACAGGCACACGCCATTGACGCAATGAAAAAAACAAGAAAAAAACGGTTGACGCATAAGTTATTCCGTGATATCTTATTAAAGTCGCTGAAAACGACACGACGAACTTTGAAAACTGAACGATGAGGCAAAAAACGTATCTTCGGATACAAACAATGAATGAAGCGCAAGCTTCGTCAACGTGACTCCGGTCACAAAAACGAGCAAGTCAAACACTTTATGGAGAGTTTGATCCTGGCTCAGGACGAACGCTGGCGGCGTGCCTAATACATGCAAGTCGAGCGCAGGAAGCTCACGGAACTCTTCGGAGGGAAGTGAAGGGAATGAGCGGCGGACGGGTGAGTAACACGTAAGGAACCTGCCCCAAGGATTGGGATAACTCCGAGAAATCGGAGCTAATACCGAATAGTTCTTCAGACCGCATGGTCTGATGATGAAAGGCGCTTCGGCGTCACCTTGGGATGGCCTTGCGGTGCATTAGCTAGTTGGTGGGGTAATGGCCCACCAAGGCGACGATGCATAGCCGACCTGAGAGGGTGATCGGCCACACTGGGACTGAGACACGGCCCAGACTCCTACGGGAGGCAGCAGTAGGGAATCTTCCACAATGGACGAAAGTCTGATGGAGCAACGCCGCGTGAGTGATGAAGGTTTTCGGATCGTAAAACTCTGTTGTAAGGGAAGAACAAGTACGAGAGGGAATGCTCGTACCTTGACGGTACCTTGCGAGAAAGCCACGGCTAACTACGTGCCAGCAGCCGCGGTAATACGTAGGTGGCAAGCGTTGTCCGGAATTATTGGGCGTAAAGCGCGCGCAGGCGGCCTTTTAAGTCTGATGTGAAAGCCCCCGGCTCAACCGGGGAGGGTCATTGGAAACTGGAAGGCTTGAGTACAGAAGAGAAGAGTGGAATTCCATGTGTAGCGGTGAAATGCGTAGAGATGTGGAGGAACACCAGTGGCGAAGGCGACTCTTTGGTCTGTAACTGACGCTGAGGCGCGAAAGCGTGGGGAGCAAACAGGATTAGATACCCTGGTAGTCCACGCCGTAAACGATGAGTGCTAGGTGTTGGGGGGTTTCCGCCCCTCAGTGCTGAAGCTAACGCATTAAGCACTCCGCCTGGGGAGTACGGCCGCAAGGCTGAAACTCAAAGGAATTGACGGGGACCCGCACAAGCGGTGGAGCATGTGGTTTAATTCGAAGCAACGCGAAGAACCTTACCAACTCTTGACATCCCCTTGACCGCTTGAGAGATCAAGTTTTCCCTTCGGGGACAAGGGTGACAGGTGGTGCATGGTTGTCGTCAGCTCGTGTCGTGAGATGTTGGGTTAAGTCCCGCAACGAGCGCAACCCCTATCCTTAGTTGCCAGCATTTAGTTGGGCACTCTAGGGAGACTGCCGGTGACAAACCGGAGGAAGGTGGGGATGACGTCAAATCATCATGCCCCTTATGAGTTGGGCTACACACGTGCTACAATGGACGGTACAAAGGGCAGCGAGACCGCGAGGTGGAGCCAATCCCAGAAAGCCGTTCCCAGTTCGGATTGCAGGCTGCAACTCGCCTGCATGAAGTCGGAATCGCTAGTAATCGCAGGTCAGCATACTGCGGTGAATACGTTCCCGGGTCTTGTACACACCGCCCGTCACACCACGAGAGTTTGCAACACCCGAAGCCGGTGAGGTAACCGCAAGGAGCCAGCCGTCGAAGGTGGGGTAGATGATTGGGGTGAAGTCGTAACAAGGTAGCCGTATCGGAAGGTGCGGCTGGATCACCTCCTTTCTAAGGAAAACGTCCCGTACGGGACATGCCCATCGTTCAGTTTTGAGAGCTCGTCTCTCAACGTCTCGATAGAGACACTCGCACCTTGAAAACTGAAGACATCAACAAGACATCAAACTTTTTATAACCATGTCATTAGACGTGTGTTCTTAGAATACCAAAATGCTAGATCAAGGTATGAAGGGCGTACGGTGGATGCCTTGGCACTAGGAGCCGATGAAGGACGCGACGAACAGCGATATGCTTCGGGGAGCAGTAAGTATGCTTTGATCCGAGGATTTCCGAATGGGGGAACCCACCATCCGTAATGGGATGGGACATGTTACATGAATACATAGTGTAGCGTGAGGCAGACCCGGGGAACTGAAACATCTAAGTACCCGGAGGAAGAGAAAGCAAATGCGATTCCCTGAGTAGCGGCGAGCGAAACGGGAACAGCCCAAACCGGAGAGCATGCTCTCCGGGGTTGTAGGACACTCTATACGGAGTCAAAAAGGAAGACAGTAGGTGAACGATCTGGAAAGGTCGGCCGAAGAAGGTGACAGCCCTGTAGCTGAAACTGTTTTCCCTCCAGAGTGGATCCTGAGTACGGCGGGACACGTGAAACCCCGTCGGAATCCGGGAGGACCATCTCCCAAGGCTAAATACTCCCTAGTGACCGATAGTGAACCAGTACCGTGAGGGAAAGGTGAAAAGCACCCCGGAAGGGGAGTGAAATAGATCCTGAAACCGTATGCCTACAAGTAGTCAGAGCCCGTTAACGGGTGATGGCGTGCCTTTTGTAGAATGAACCGGCGAGTTACGATAGCGCGCGAGGTTAAGCTGATGAGGCGGAGCCGTAGCGAAAGCGAGTCTGAATAGGGCGCCATAGTGCGTTGTCGTAGACCCGAAACCAGGTGATCTACCCATGTCCAGGATGAAGGTCAGGTAACACTGACTGGAGGTCCGAACCCACGCACGTTGAAAAGTGCGGGGATGAGGTGTGGGTAGCGGTGAAATGCCAATCGAACCTGGAGATAGCTGGTTCTCCCCGAAATAGCTTTAGGGCTAGCCTCGAGGTTGAGAGTTCCGGAGGTAGAGCACTGATTGGACTAGGGGCCCCCACAGGGTTACCGAATTCAGTTAAACTCCGAATGCCGGCAACTTATACTCGGGAGTCAGACTGCGAGTGATAAGATCCGTAGTCAAGAGGGAAACAGCCCAGACCGCCAGCTAAGGTCCCAAAGTGTATGTTAAGTGGAAAAGGATGTGGCGCTGCCTAGACAGCTAGGATGTTGGCTTAGAAGCAGCCACCATTCAAAGAGTGCGTAATAGCTCACTAGTCGAGTGGCGCCGCGCCGAAAATGTAACGGGGCTAAACATACCACCGAAGCTGCGGATTCCGTAAGGAATGGTAGGGGAGCGTTCCAAACCGCTGTGAAGCTGTACCGGAAGGAGCAGTGGAGCGTTTGGAAGTGAGAATGCCGGTGTGAGTAGCGAAAAGAGGGGTGAGAATCCCCTCCGTCGAAAGCCCAAGGTTTCCTGAGGAAGGCTCGTCCGCTCAGGGTTAGTCTGGACCTAAGCCGAGGCCGAAAGGCGTAGGCGATGGATAACAGGTTGATATTCCTGTACCACCGATCCACCGTTTGAACAATGGGGGGACGCAGGAGGATAGTGACGCATGCGGATGGAAGTGCATGTGTAAGTTTCGAGACCGTCTGATTGGCAAATCCGTCAGGCATCAAAGTCGAGGAACGATGCGGAGTCCCGTAGGGACGAAGGTCACGATTTCACACTGCCAAGAAAAGCCTCTAGTGAGGTGGAAGGTGCCAGTACCGTAAACCGACACAGGTAGGCGGGATGAGAATTCTAAGACGCGCGGGATAACTCTCGTTAAGGAACTCGGCAAAATGGTCCCGTAACTTCGGGAGAAGGGACGCTCTACATGAGTAGAGCCGCAGTGAATAGGCCCAAACGACTGTTTAGCAAAAACACAGGTCTCTGCTAAATCGCAAGATGACGTATAGGGGCTGACGCCTGCCCGGTGCTGGAAGGTTAAGGGGATGGGTTAGCGCAAGCGAAGCTTTGAACCGAAGCCCCAGTAAACGGCGGCCGTAACTATAACGGTCCTAAGGTAGCGAAATTCCTTGTCGGGTAAGTTCCGACCCGCACGAAAGGCGTAACGATTTGGGCACTGTCTCAACGAGAGACCCGGTGAAATCATAGTACCTGTGAAGATGCAGGTTACCCGCGACAGGACGGAAAGACCCCATGGAGCTTTACTACAGCCTGATATTGAGGCTTTGTGCATGATGTACAGGATAGGCGGGAGACGTCGAGACCGGAGCGCCAGCTTCGGAGGAGTCACCCTTGGGATACCGCCCTTCATGCATAGAGTCTCTAACTCGCAGCCGTCATCCGGCTGGAGGACCGTGTCAGGCGGGTAGTTTGACTGGGGCGGTCGCCTCCTAAACAGTAACGGAGGCGCCCAAAGGTTCCCTCAGAATGGTTGGAAATCATTCGTAGAGCGCAAAGGCAGAAGGGAGCTTGACTGCGAGACCTACAAGTCGAGCAGGGACGAAAGTCGGGCTTAGTGATCCGGTGGTTCCGCATGGAAGGGCCATCGCTCAACGGATAAAAGCTACCCTGGGGATAACAGGCTGATCTCCCCCAAGAGTCCACATCGACGGGGAGGTTTGGCACCTCGATGTCGGCTCATCGCATCCTGGGGCTGGAGTAGGTCCCAAGGGTTGGGCTGTTCGCCCATTAAAGCGGTACGCGAGCTGGGTTCAGAACGTCGTGAGACAGTTCGGTCCCTATCCGTCGTGGGCGCAGGAAATTTGAGGAGAGCTGTCCTTAGTACGAGAGGACCGGGATGGACGCACCGCTGGTGTACCAGTTGTTCCGCCAGGAGCATCGCTGGGTAGCTACGTGCGGACGGGATAAATGCTGAAAGCATCTAAGCATGAAGCCCCCTCCAAGATGAGATTTCCCTTTGAGTAATCAAGAAAGACCCCTCAGAGACGATGAGGTAGATAGGTCACGGGTGGAAGCATGGCGACATGCGGAGCTGAGTGATACTAATCGGTCGAGGCCTTGTTCTAGCAGATGCATTGTTGATGACTTCAGTTTTGAGGGCGCGAGCCTTTCAAAAAAATGCTTGACGTTATGGAAACATAATGTTAAGATAATAGATGTCTGGTGGCGATAGCCAAGTGGTCACACCCGTTCCCATGCCGAACACGGAAGTTAAGCACTTGAACGCCGAAAGTAGTTGGGGGCTTCCCCCTGTGAGGATAGGACGCTGCCAGGCGATCGTTCCGCAATAGCTCAGTGGTAGAGCAACCGGCTGTTAACCGGTAGGTCGTAGGTTCAAATCCTACTTGCGGAGCCATTAATTACTTCTTCACCACATGCAATGGAGAGCTGTCCGAGTGGCCGAAGGAGCACGATTGGAAATCGTGTAGGCGTCATAAGCGTCTCAAGGGTTCGAATCCCTTGCTCTCCGCCATATCATTTTTAATTATTGAGATGGCCCGTTGGTCAAGCGGTTAAGACACCGCCCTTTCACGGCGGTAACACGGGTTCGATTCCCGTACGGGTCACCATTTTTTATCATCGCGGGGTGGAGCAGTCTGGTAGCTCGTTGGGCTCATAACCCAAAGGTCGTCGGTTCAAATCCGGCCCCCGCAATTATTACATACGGTCCTGTGGTGTAGCGGTTAACATGCCTGCCTGTCACGCAGGAGATCGCGGGTTCGAATCCCGTCAGGACCGCCATTGTTAAGGCTTTGTAGCTCAGTCGGTAGAGCAGAGGACTGAAAATCCTCGTGTCGGCGGTTCGATTCCGTCCAAAGCCACCATATGATTTTTAAATGTTTTCCCATTTGTGGGGGGGTAGCGAAGTGGCTAAACGCGGCGGACTGTAAATCCGCTCCCTCGGGTTCGGCGGTTCGAATCCGCCCCCCCCCACCACTTTAGGGGCATAGTTTAGCGGTAGAACTACGGTCTCCAAAACCGTCAGCGCGGGTTCGATTCCTGCTGCCCCTGTTTTATTATGGCGATTGTGGCGAAGTGGTTAACGCACCGGATTGTGATTCCGGCATTCGTGGGTTCAATTCCCATCAGTCGCCCTTTTATTATTGGGCTGTGGCCAAGTGGTAAGGCACTGGATTTTGATTCCAGCATGCGAAGGTTCGATCCCTTCCAGCCCAGCTTTTTGTGCGGAAGTAGTTCAGTGGTAGAATACGACCTTGCCAAGGTCGGGGTCGCGGGTTCGAATCCCGTCTTCCGCTCCAATAAATGGCGCCATAGCCAAGTGGTAAGGCAGAGGACTGCAACTCCTCTATCGTCAGTTCGATTCTGACTGGCGCCTCCAATCATTTTTAATTAAATAGTTTTGCAAGAGATTGTGCCGGTGTGGCGGAACTGGTAGACGCGCACGACTCAAAATCGTGTTCCTTTGGAGTGTCGGTTCGATTCCGACCACCGGTATCTTGCGGGTGTAGTTTAGTGGTAAAACCTCAGCCTTCCAAGCTGATGATGAGGGTTCGATTCCCTTCACCCGCTTTTACCTTTTTACAATCTCATTCAAGAATTATCTGATTATGCGGGTGTAGTTTAGTGGTAAAACCTCAGCCTTCCAAGCTGATGATGAGAGTTCGATTCTCTTCACCCGCTTACCTGAAAAGAGCAAAGTGTCGTTTTAATTGACACTTTGCTCTTTTTGTTTAGCCATTATATTATTCAAAGCAATAAGGGAAAGGAGAGATCAGATGCGTGGAGACATGTTAAAAAGAGAGTTACAAGCGTATGCAAAAGAAATCGGAATTGATGAGTTTCGAGTGACGACAGCCGATCCATTTTTAGTTATGAAGCAACGGCTCATGGAACAGCAAGAAAAAGGATATGCTTCCGGGTTTGAAGAACCGGATCTCGAACGTCGGACGACACCTGCATTATTGCTTGAAGATGCTGTCTCCATCATTGCGATTGCTGTTGCTTATCCCAGTAAACTAAAAGACGCACCACGCGGAAAAGAAGGAGAACGGCGTGGGATCTTCGGACGCTCTTCCTGGGGGCTTGACTATCATCAAGCTTTAAAACAGCGTTTGACGCTGCTCGAAGAAAAAATTCAGGAGCTGTCACCCGGAGCCCGGTCCCGTTCGATGGTCGATACGGGGGAACTGGTGGACCGGGCAGTCGCAGAACGGGCCGGTATCGGCTTCAGCGGGAAAAACTGTTCCATCATCAGTGAGGAGCATGGTTCTTATCTGTATCTCGGGGAACTGATTACAGATCAATATCTGCCGCCGGATGAATCTGTGGAAGAACTGTGCGGTTCGTGTAATAAATGTCTTGATGCCTGTCCGACGGATGCACTGATTGAACCGGGTGTCATCGATGCAAAACGGTGTATCTCCTTTATTACACAAACGAAGACACTCATTCCCGAGCATTTCCGATATGCTTTAGGGAATCGTCTATACGGATGCGACACGTGTCAGCAAGTCTGTCCCTATAACCGCAAGAAAAATGCGACACAGCACAGCGAACTGCAACCCGATCCGGAACAGGTCAAACCGTTATTGATTCCGTTGCTTTCACTCAGTAATCGCGAATTTAAATCACGGTTCGGTTCATTGTCGGGCGCATGGCGCGGAAAAAAACCGATTCAACGGAATGCCGTCTGTGCGCTCGTTCATTACCAGGACCGGACGGCACTTGATGCTTTACGGTTGATGGCCGAAACCGATCAGCGCGAAGATATGCGGGCGCTTGCGATTTGGGCTGTCGGTCGGATTGCCGGTCAAGAAGCGGAAGACTACATTCAAAAACGACTGTTGACGGATTCTGCTGAAGATGTTCAAGTGGAAGGGAACCGTTTGCTTGAGGAATGGGGGAACGGACATGCCATATAAAAAGATGTCATATACGTTTGGTGAGTTGGTCATCGGTTGGGAAGAAGAGGAAGTCGTCTATCTTGATTTTGGACATGATATGGCTCGTCTGAAGAAGTATCTTGATCCGGCTGCTTACTATGAGGCATCGTTGCCTGATTTTCTGGCCGACGCACTGGATGCCTATGAACAGGGACAGCCGGAAGCATTGAATACCATCTCTTGTCGCCTGGAAGTGACTGCTTTTCAGCACCGTGTTTTGGAGGCTTTACGATCGATTCCGTTCGGACAGACAGCCAGTTACGGACAACTTGCACGAATGATTGGTTCCGACAAGGTGGCCCGTGCCGTCGGTGGGGCCTTGAACCGGAATCCGATTGCTTTGATTTATCCGTGTCACCGGATTATTGGGGCATCCGGTAAAATGACGGGGTTTGCCAGCGGTATTGCCCATAAAGAAGCGCTGCTTGCGCATGAGTTAGGAGAGAAGAATTAATATGGCTATTCACGTCGTTATGTATCAACCAGAAATTCCGCAAAATACAGGTAACATTTCACGGACATGCGCAGCAACGCATTCCGTCTTGCATTTAATCCGACCGCTTGGATTTTCAACGGATGATAAACAGTTGAAACGGGCAGGTCTTGATTATTGGGAGTTTGTTGATGTCAGGTATCATGATTCGTTGGAAGAATTATGGGATAAACATCCGGATGGGACGTTCTACTATATTACGAAGTATGGAGAGAAATATCCAAGCCAAGTCGATTTGTCGAACGTTGAAGAAGACTACTTTTTCGTTTTCGGACGGGAAACAAAAGGATTGCCGTTAAACGTCATCGATGAGAATCTGGAACGATGCATCCGTCTTCCGCAATCGAATCTTGTACGTTCGCTTAATGTCTCGAACACGGCCGCAATCATCGTGTATGAAGCGCTCCGACAACAAGGATATGCCAATCTATTGTAAAACAACAAATCCCCCTGACCCGAATGACCGGGCAGGGGGATTTGTTTTATTCGTTACCTTCAGGTTTTTTATTGTAGCCTGCAGTGAAAATCGCTGTCAAGAAAGCGAGACTAACGCCTACCATTAAAATAAATGCCATTTTTGCTTCCCCCTTTAGTCTCAATAACCGATATAATCTATTATAGTATACTTGCTAGTGTAATTGTGTGCTACATATGAAATTTCTATGAATGGAGATTCGAAATGCGGACGAACGTCTACTTATTGAGTTATGCCCCGCTGATCAGCATCCTGCTGTTTAGTACGTCTCTTGCGATTGCTACGTCAGAGCTTGCACTGACATGGCTGAACAACGTCGGGGTCTACGACGAGTTACTGCAAATACTCAGTGCACGTAACACGAAGTTACTCGTATGGCTCGGCTTTTTAATCATTTATTTTATGATTTTCAGTTCCTTGAAACTGATTTCAGACACGATTAATCAGCTTGGGTTTGCGTTTTTCATTAAAGAACAGGTCGGAACGACGTTGAGTATGTTACGTCCCGGCAGTATTCTCCTGTTGGTTGGAGGATGCATTAGTTTTGCGTTCATGACATCTTTTCCGTTAGTCTGTCTCGTACTGGCCGGTTCTTTTTTAATCTATTTTTTCTTTTACGTGTTTCAAATCAGTAAAATGACTTCCTCTGCAGGGGCCATCGGATTAGTCGTCTTTCTTTTCCTGGCATGGGGCATGTTACTTGCCGGACTGGCATGGGTCGGACTAAGCCTGTTTAATTCGCTTGGACAGGCTGTTCTTTTCCCGAAATAAGTCACTGGACGATCGAAGCCCATGTCCTGACTTGTAACGTACTGTTGGCTTCACTCGGGAAGGCACGGGGGATGTCCGCCCCAATCCAGATTCCGCCGACATGTTGATTTTTCATACCGACAAACCACATGTCCTTATTGTCGTTCGTCGTACCTGTCTTGCCTCCGATATAAGCCGGGGCGTGATCGTAACCCAACCGCCCTGTACCGTATGTCATGACGTTATGGAGCCCTTTACGCAGTAACTGGTTTGTTCGACTCGACCAAATCCGGTCCGTTGACATCACATGACGGTAAAGGGTTCCCTGATCCGTCGTGATGGTGCGGATCATCGAGGAGGGACTGTACAGTCCATCATTGACAAGGGTGGTGTAGGCATTGGTGAGTTCAAGTGGACTGACACCGTATTTTAGCCCGCCGAGCGCACTGTTGTATGAATTATCTTCTTCGGTCCACTGACTGAATCGAAACGGTCGGATGGTCTTTAATCCCTCGTTGAACGAAACAGAAAAAGCACGTAAGGCCGGTGTATTGTAGGAGTATGCAATCGCATCGGCAATCGTCACGCTGCCAAGAATCCGGTTGCTGCTGTTTTGCGGACAGTATCCGTCAAAACAAACAGGACTTCCATCTAGTCGACTCGTTAACGTTTTTTTGGTCTTTTCGAGGTAAGGACCATAAACAAGCAACGGCTTTAAGGTGGAGCCGGGCTGACGATAAGATTGAACCGCCCGATTGAGCTGACCCGGTACATTGGATTTATTACCGACCAGTGCCGTCACACCGCGTGTATCCCCGTCGATTCCGACGTAAGCACCTTCAATCGGATGAGGGAGTCGTTGAATCGCTTGTTTGGCCCGCGTCTGCTCTGTAGGATCAAGATATGTCTGGATGACGGCACCGTGTTGATGTAAATACTGCTCAGCCTGTGACATGTTCAAATTTTTTAAGTCAGCTGTCTGGCGGATTGCTTCCGATACACTGGCATCGATGTAATCAGGATAACGGATGATCGGCTTATTGAACGAAACGTTGATGGACTGTTTTCGGACTTTATTTGGAATGTCCTGTGTCTGTTGCAACGCTTTTAAGATACGCTGTTGACGTTTGCCCGTGTTTTTTGGAAACCGCAATGGATTGTAAAGAGACGGATTATTTGGAATCGCAGCCAAATAACTGACTTCAGCCCAACTCAAATCTTCCGCATGTTTTCCGAGATACGATGTGGCTGCGAGCTCGATACCGTAAATATTATTCGCGAAATACGCTTGATTGACGTATGCGGTTAAAAGCTCTTTTTTAGAATATTTTTGCTCAAGTTCCATTGCAATTAAGATTTCTTTTATTTTTCTAGTATAGGTTTTCTCGGTGGAAAGATAAGTCATCCGTGCCAATTGTTGGGTGATCGTACTTCCGCCTTGACCTTTGTTATCACCGGACTGATTTTCTGTAAACGCTCGCAAAATACCGGTGATATCATAACCGTCATGCTGATAAAATCGCTGGTCTTCAATCGCGATGAAAGCCTGTGCTACCTTTGGCGGCAGAGCACTTGCCTTTAAATCGTTCCGGCGAAGTCCGTCATAGAGTTCGAGGCGCTCTTTTTGATACGTGACAGTAATCGGTTGATAGGAAGCAAGAGGGCGTTCAGTCGTTTTTTGATCAGCCCAACTGAACAAATCCTGTGCAAGATCCAACTGATTACGCACTGAAAAAAGTGTTAGTACTAAACTAAAAGCTAAAGCCAACACTAGGGCATATCCTGTCGTGATTCTCATGAAAACTCCTTTCAAACGGCATTTCATTCCTATTATCGGTCTTTTTTGGAGAAAACAGTAGAAAAATTTAAGAAATTTGTATTTTAATAAACCTATTTTGCAGGAATGTTATATTAAAAAGAGAAAAGGTGGGTATATAAGAGTATCTGTATAAATTAGAGCACATGATTGATGTAAAAAAAGAGCACAAACTGGAGGGGACGAAATGGCTAAAAAGAATGTCGTCGCGATGTTGCTTGCTGGCGGAGAAGGAAAACGTCTAGGAGCACTTACGAAACACACAGCAAAACCAGCGGTCGCGTTTGGAGGGAAATATCGAATCATCGATTTCCCGTTATCCAACTGTACGAACTCAGGAATCGACACAGTAGGAGTCTTAACGCAATACGAACCACTTGAACTGAACCGCTATCTCGGAATCGGAAGTGCCTGGGATCTTGACCGCCGGAACGGTGGCTTAACGATCCTGCCTCCTTACCAAGCCCAAAACGGGAAAAATTGGTATGAAGGAACGGCGAATGCCATCTACCGTAACATGAGTTACATCAACCAATACGATCCAGATTATGTGCTTGTCTTGTCAGGGGATCACATTTACAAGATGGATTACGAAAAAATGATTGAGGAACATCGTCAAGGGGGAGCAGACGTTACGATTTCTGTTCGTGAAGTTCCTTGGGAAGAAGCACCGCGCTTCGGAATTTTGAATACGGACGAAGATCTTCGAATCAATGAGTTTGAAGAAAAACCGGAAAATCCAAAATCGAACCTGGCTTCAATGGGGATTTACGTCTTTAACTGGGATGTCTTAAAACGTCACCTGATTCAAGATGCCGGGGATGCCGAGTCAAGCTTTGACTTCGGGAAAAACATTATTCCGAACATGTTATACGAAAACTTAAATATTCGCGCCTATAAATTTAAAGGATACTGGAAAGACGTCGGAACAATCCAATCACTTTGGGAAGCCAACATGGACTTACTTGAAGCGGATCCGGAGTTTGATCTCTACGAACCGTCTTGGAAAGTACATTCCGTCAACCCGAACCAACAACCGCAATACATCGGGAACAATGCTTCCATTGAGACTTCGATTATCAACGAAGGATGCCATATTGAAGGCGAAATCAATCATTCGGTTCTCTTTTACGGCGTTGATGTTGCAGAAGGTTCGCTTGTAAAAGATTCGGTCATCTTCCCGAACGTTAAGATTGGTAAAGATGTCACGATTCACCGGGCAATCCTTGCAGACGGTGTCGTTGTAGAAGACGGAGCAACAATCGGAACACCGAATGGTGAAGTCTTCGTCATCGAAGCAAACAGTGTCATTCCAAAAAATGAAGTCGTCAAAGAAGCGATCCAATAAGGGGGAAGTACCGATGAAAGCAGATTTACTAGGAGTCATCAATCTGAGCGGTGAAGAAGGGTTCTTTAAAGAATTGACGGAACACCGCAACTTAGCTGCCGTACCATTCGCGGGTCGATATCGGCTCATCGATTTCACATTAACGAACATGGTTCAAAATGAGATTGCGAATATCGGTGTCTTTACACTTGAAAAATACCGCGCCATGATGGATCACTTAGGATCCGGCAAAGAGTGGGACTTGGACCGGTCAAACGGCGGACTTTATATTTTCCCGCCGGCTTTATCACAAGATGCCCATGAATTCCGTGGTGATTTATCAAACTTCCATTTGCACCGCGACTTCTTCTTGCGCAGTAAAGAGAACTACGTCGTGATTTCGGGATCAAACATTTTATCTGCGGTCGATTACCGCGATGTCTTGCGTGAACATAAAGCCTCAAACGCTGATATTACGGTTGTTTATACGAAACGTGACTTGCCGTGTAACTACTGCCGTCCGATTCGGTTCAGTGATCAAAATCGCGTGACGGCAATCGGTTCACGCGGATACGAACCATCGGACGAGACATTTTACATGGAAACGGTTGTCCTGTCGAAAAACTTGTTTGTCCGTCTCGTTGACGAAGCAATCGGCCGCGGGGAATATGATTTGCTGCAAAGCATCATCCGTTCCCAGTTAAACCGACTTCATGTTCACGGTTATGAATACACAGGGACATCACAGGTGATTCATTCCCTTCGCTCGTATTACCGTGAAAGCATGCTGTTGCTTGAGCAGTGGGGAGCCATCAATGACTTCCAACACGTCTATACGAAAATCAAACACGAACCGCCGACACGTTATTTACCGGGATCGACCATCAAGAATTCGCTTGTCGCAAACGGATGTAAGCTAGAAGGAACAGCAACGGACAGTATTCTTTTCCGTGGCGTCAAAGTCGGGAAACATGCGCGGATCAAAAACTCGATCATTATGCAAAAATCAGTCATCGAAGAAGGCGCAGTCGTTGAATACGCGATCCTTGACAAAGAGGTAACAGTGAAGCGCGGACAAGTCATCCGCGGAACTGCGGAAGAACCGATTGTCATTAAAAAACAAACAATCGTTTAAAGGGGATGTCATCATGAAGGTATGGTTTGCTGCCACAGAAGCGACACCATTCATCAAGACAGGGGGGCTAGCTGACGTCGTCGGCTCGCTCCCTTTAGCGCTTGCTGAAGAGGGTGCGGAAGTTTCGGTCATTTTACCAAACTACGGTCAAATTAAAGAACAATACAAACTGGAAATGGAATTTTTATTTGATTTCATCGTTCCGGTCGGATGGCGTCAGCAGTTTGGAGCAGTCTTGCGTCTAAAACAAGATGGCGTCACGTTTTATTTCATCGACAATGAATATTACTTCAAGCGTGATGGGGTCATTTACGGACATTATGACGATGCGGAGCGTTTTGCCTATTTCTCAAGAGCCGTCCTTGAAATGATTCAGCGTGTCGACGCAGAAGAAGTCCCGGATGTCATTCACTGTCACGATTGGCAGACAGGTGTCCTGCCGGCCTTCCTGCGGATTCATTACCAGCACCTCAACCGGTATCAGGAAATCAAAACGGTCTTTACGATCCATAACCTGCAATATCAGGGGGTGTTCCCGGAAGAAGTACTTGGCGACCTGCTCGGGCTCAGCCATGAACACTTTACGGCAGAAGGTATCGCCCATAACGGACTCGTTAACTACATGAAGGCAGGACTTGTCCATGCCAACCAAATTACGACCGTCAGTCCGTCTTACCGCGATGAAATCATGGATCCATACTACGGCGAAACACTCGAACCCGTCTTGCAACACCGTGCCGTCGATGTCCGGGGGATTTTGAACGGCATCGATTACCGGCAGTTCAGTCCGGAGACGGATGAACATCTGGTAGAGAACTATGATGTGAAGACGGTTGAAGAAGGAAAAGCAGCCAATAAGGCAGCCTTACAACAGGAACTTGGCTTACCGGTCAATCCGGATGTTCCGTTATTCGGCTTTGTCTCGCGCCTTGTCGACCAAAAAGGGATCGATTTACTCGCCCATATCTTGCCGGATCTGTTTGAACTCGATGCCCAGTTCATCATTTTGGGTTCGGGAGAGGCGGAGTACGAAGGGTTGTTCCAGCATGCTTCAACAATTCGTCCGGATAAGGTAGCTTCCTACATCGGTTTTGATGTCGGACTCGCTCAACGGATTTACGCCGGAAGTGACGCCTTCTTGATGCCGTCACGTTTCGAACCGTGTGGTCTCAGTCAATTGATCTCGATGAAGTACGGTTCATTGCCGATCGTCCGCGAAACCGGCGGCTTGCGTGATACGGTTCAACCATTTAATCAGTTCACTTTAGAGGGAAACGGCTTCTCGTTCTCGAATTATAATGCGCAAGAGTTCCTTGATGCCATTAAACGGACGATTGAGACGTATCATGATAAACCTGTATTCAAGCATCTGATTGAGACAGCAATGCAAGAAGACTTTAGCTGGATTCGATCCGCTGATGAATATTTGGCGCTCTATCGTTTAATCGCACCGTCTGCTGACTGAAGGAGATTACGGGAAATGGGGTTTTGGGATGTTTAAAGACAAAGAGAAGTTCAAGAAGAGGTTTAATGAACGGTTTATTTCCATGCATGGCAAGGCACTTGAAGATGCGACGGAAAATGATGTGTACCAAACATTGGCCTATATGGTGCGGGAATACGTCACGACGGACTGGATGCGGACGAAAGAAACCTACATCCACAAAAAAAGTAAACAAGTCTATTATTTTTCACTTGAATTTTTACTCGGTCGATTCCTCTACAATAACCTGTTGAGTCTCGATGTGTTGGAAGAAGTGCGAAGCGGTCTTACGGAACTCGGCTATGATTTGGCTGATTTGACGGAGGAAGAGCCGGAACCGGGTCTTGGGAATGGAGGGCTGGGCCGTTTAGCAGCCTGTTTCCTCGATTCACTCGCTGCACTCGGCTTGCCGGGGCACGGAAACGGTATCCGTTATCAGTATGGTCTGTTTAAACAAAAAATCATCGACGGTTACCAAGTCGAACTTCCGGATAACTGGCTGAAGAACGGCAACATGTGGGAAATCCGCCGTTCGGACAAAGCGGTCGACATTCCGTTTGGCGGAAACGTCTGGCTTGAGGAAGTCGAAAGCGGTAAGTATCGTGTCCATCATGAACCGGCAGAAATCGTTCGTGCTGTCCCGTATGATATGCCGATCGTCGGTTATCAGAACGGGATCGTCAATAACTTGCGTCTGTGGAGTGCTGAATCACCGTATGACGATGATGAACTGTTAAGCCAACACCGAGGTAACTATAAAGACCTGCTGAGCCATAAACAGGCAATCCAGACGATTTCCGAATTCTTATATCCGGATGATACGACATATGAGGGGAAAGTCTTACGTCTGAAACAACAATACTTTTTCGTCTCGGCAGGACTCCGGAGTATCCTGTTGTCACATAAAAAACGAAATACGTCGCTGAAACATCTGGGAAATCAAATCGCGATTCATATCAACGATACACATCCTGTCGTTGCGATTCCTGAATTGATGCGGATATTGATTGATGAAGAAGAATATTCATGGGAAGAATCATGGCGGATCACGAAAAGTGTCATGTCCTTTACGAACCATACGTTGCTTTCGGAAGCATTGGAACGCTGGCCGGTTGATCTGTTCCGCAATCTATTGCCGCGTATTTACCTGATCGTCGAAGAAATCAACCGTCGGTTCTGTAAGGATGTCCTTGATAACTATCCGCATCTGGAAGCGAACATGCGCGAAATCGCCATCATCGCAGACGGGATGATCAACATGGCGAATTTGGCTGTCGTCGGTACCCATTCAACGAACGGTGTAGCTCAAATCCATACGGAAATTCTCAAGCAACGCGAAATGCGGTTGTTTTACGAGATGTTCCCGCTTCGCTTTAACAATAAAACGAACGGGATTACACACCGCCGCTGGTTCCTGTTATCGAATCCGGCACTTGCCAACCGTGTGACGGAAGCAATCGGAGACAGCTGGATCAATCATCCGTCCGATTTACAAAAGCTGACGAAATTCGCAGAGGATCGTACGCTTCAGCAGGACATCCAGGCGATTAAGCTGGCGAGTAAAAAGGAATTGGCAGAGTTGATTGAGAACGAGACGGGAATCGTTGTGGATCCGCATTCGATTTTCGATGTCCAAGTCAAACGGCTTCATGCATATAAACGACAATTACTTAACGCGCTTCATATTCATTCTTTGTACTACCGTCTAAAAGAAGATCAATCGTTCCAGATGACACCGCGGACGTTTATTTTCGGTGCGAAAGCGGCTCCTGGTTATCATTATGCAAAAGAGGTCATCCGTTATATCAATGCTCTCGCGAATCTGATTAATTCGGATCCGGATGTCAGTCCTTACATGAAAGTCGTTTTCCTTGAGAACTACCGTGTGTCGCTTGCAGAAAAAATCTTCCCTGCCAGTGATGTCAGTGAACAGATTTCGACAGCAAGTTATGAAGCGTCAGGAACCGGTAACATGAAATTCATGATGAACGGGGCATTGACGGTCGGCACGCTGGACGGTGCGAACATCGAGATTCGGGATGAAGTCGAAGACCCGAACATCTTCATTTTCGGTCTGACACCGCAAGAAGTCATGAACTATAAAAAATACGGCGGATACAGTGCGTACGATCAATACAGCGCACAGCCTGAACTGCGTCGCGTCATTGACGGACTGGTGGACGGTTCGCTCTTCCCGACAGGCGAGTTCCAGGCCATCTATGATTCTCTGTTGACGTACAATGATGAATATCTGATTTTAAAAGACTTCTTGTCTTACCAACAAGCACAGGAAAGAATCGGACGGGCTTACCAGGATCCTGAAAAATGGTACAAGATGGTCATCATGAATATCGGGAAATCCGGTGTCTTCTCGAGCGACCGGACCATTAAAGAGTACGCGAATGCGATTTGGAACATTAAACCGGTCCAAATCTAAAAAAAAGCCCGATGAGAATCGGACTTTCGTGTACGTTATCGTGCGACCTCATCGGTTTGACTGATCCAGTCGCTGTAAGAACCCGCATAGAGCCGGACATCGGTTTTACCTAAAGCGTGCAGGGCTAAGACATTGACGCAAGCCGTCACACCGCTGCCGCAATAAAGAATCGGTGAATCCGCTTCGAGCAGATCAGCGTACAGTTCTTTCAAATCTTCCGCATCTTTTAAGCGGCGGTCTGGTGAAATCGCATTTTCAAAGAAACAGTTCACGGCACCCGGGATATGACCGGCAACCGGATCAATCGTTTCGTTTTGACCTTGGAACCGGTCGGGTGAGCGGGAATCGACGAGATACGTTTCTGCCGATCGATTTTTAACTTCTTCATACTGAACGAGCATGTCATCTTTAAAGTCGGCTTGATAAGTGGACTTTTCAAACACCGTTGATTCCGTACTCATGGGGAAGTCGAACGCGAGATAAGACGACAGTCCGCCCTCGAGAACAACGACACGTTCGTGTCCGGCCCATTTAAAGAGCCACCAGGCACGAGCGGCGTAAGGGAAGCCGTCATCATACAGGACGATAAAATCATCACGTTCGACCCCGAGCGACTCTAATGTGCCGATCCACTGCTCCTTGGACGGGAGTGGATGACGTCCGCCTGTTTTAGAACGCGGTCCGGATAAATCAGTTGATAAATCTAAATACTGTGCGCCCGCGACATGGCTTTCCTTAAACGCGTCACGACCATAATCGGGATGTTGCAAATCATAGCGACAATCAAACCAGCGAATC
This sequence comes from Exiguobacterium artemiae 255-15, assembly GCF_000019905.1. Taxonomy (GTDB): domain Bacteria; phylum Bacillota; class Bacilli; order Exiguobacteriales; family Exiguobacteriaceae; genus Exiguobacterium_A; species Exiguobacterium_A artemiae. The sequence continues at coordinate 717,300 of NC_010556.1, forward strand.
TGATCCGTATGGACAAGTTGCTGCAAGTCAGTCATTTGAATGGTTGGAAACATGAACATCACCTTGACCCTTTCTAAGGTAATCATATGAAAGGTACCGTTTTATCGCAAGTCGTAACAAATATCTCATGCAGACAAACTTAAAGGAGTGGACACTATATGTCATGGAAAGAGACCTATCAAAAATGGAATCAGTTTGCAGGCCTGGAAACGGAACTAAAAGAAGAGTTGACGGCACTCGCGAACGACGATAAAGCAGCCGAGGAAGCCTTTTACAAAGAGTTGGAATTCGGGACAGGCGGTATGCGTGGGGAAATCGGTGTCGGAACGAACCGGATGAATGTCTACACGGTACGTAAAGCCTCACAAGGGTTTGCTGACTTCATCAAGGCGGAAGGCGATGAAGCGGTCGCGCAAGGGATTGTCATCGCCCATGACTCCCGTCACTACTCTCCGGAGTTTGCATTAGAAGCAGCGAAGACGCTTGCCAGTAATGGAATCAAAGCTTATTTGTTCGACGGACTTCGTCCAACACCAGAACTGTCATTTGCCGTGCGTGAACTTCGGGCAGCAGGGGGAATCGTCATTACGGCGAGCCATAATCCACCGGAATATAACGGCTATAAAGTCTATGGGAATGACGGCGGCCAATTACCGCCGAAAGAAGCGGACGACCTCGTCTCTTATGTCGATCAAGTGGCAGATGAACTTTCAATTGAACTGGAAGCAGAAGAAGTCTTGCGTGCAAACGGATTGATCGTTCGTGTCGGCGAACAGCTGGATGACGCCTATCAGGAACAATTGAAAACGATTCGTGTCTTACCGACGATTCAAGACGAGTTGGCGGATCCTTTAAAAATCGTCTTTACTCCGCTTCACGGGACAGGGCTTGTACCGGTCACAGTCGGATTGAAGAGTTACGGGTTTGAACACGTGACGGTCGTCGAAGAACAAGCGAAGCCGGATGGCGCGTTCCCAACGGTTTCTTCTCCGAATCCGGAAGAACATGCAGCATTTAAGTTAGCCATCGAATACGGAGACCGTGTCGATGCAGATGTGTTACTCGCGACGGATCCGGATGCCGACCGTGTCGGTGTTGCGACACGTGATGCGGACGGAGAGTGGGTCGTTCTTACAGGGAACCAGACCGGCGCGTTACTGCTCGACTACATCTTGTCACAAAAAGCGGCTCAAGGCACATTGCCGAAAAACGGTTTTGTAGCAAAAACGATTGTTACATCGGAACTCGGAGCCTTGATTGCAAGACATTATGACTTACACGTTGAAAATACATTAACAGGATTTAAATTCATCGGTGAAAAAATCAAGCAATATAATGAATCTGGTGAATATGAATATCTGTTTGGTTATGAAGAAAGTTACGGTTACTTGATCGGCGACTTCTGCCGTGACAAGGATGCCGTCCAAGCCTGCCTGCTTGCTGCCGAGATGACAGCGTATCACAAGAAAGAAGGACGGACGCTGTACGAGGCATTACAAGCCATCTATGAGCAGTTCGGTTACTTTGAAGAATCACTCCGTTCGTTGACGCTCAAAGGGAAAGACGGTGTCGCGCAGATCGGCCGGATCATGGATACGTTCCGCGAGCATCCGCCAAAACAAGTAGCGGGTGAAAAAGTCATCTTATTTGAAGACTACGATGCAAGCATTTCGCATGATTTGGTGAAGCATCAGCCGTCACCGATCAATCTGCCGAAATCTAATGTCTTGAAATTCACGTTAGAAGACGGTTCGTGGTTCTGCCTCCGCCCATCAGGGACTGAACCGAAAATCAAATTCTATTTCAGCGTGACATCACCTGACGCTGCAGAAACAACACGTAAACGTCAGATGATTGAAGATGAAGTAATGCAAGAAGTCGAACAAATTCAATAAGCATTAAAACTGAAAGTGGGAAAACGGTAGAGCATGATTGATGCTCTGCCGTTTTTTTAGTACCCGTCAGGAAGAAAGACGTAAATCGTGCAACCGTTACCAAATTCATGTAAAGTGAACGTTGAAGCACCATACAGAGATAGGGAGATGAGTAATGATGGAACGCATACACTTAACGGAAGATCTTTCATTTTCAAGAGTCATACACGGTCTGTGGCGGCTAAACGAATGGAACATGACGGTTGAAGAGCGACTGGAGTTAATTGAGCAATGTTTAGCACTAGGCATTACGACGTTTGATCATGCTGATATTTACGGCGACTACACGAATGAAGGATTGTTCGGCGAAGCACTGGCATTAAAACCGGAGCTGCGCGAACGGATGGAAATCGTTACGAAGACAGGCATCAAGATGAAGGGAAACCATTTCTCTGATCAAAAACTGTCATTTTACGATACGACAAAAGAACATATCATCGAACATGCGACACGTTCATTAAAGGAACTGGGTGTCGACTACATTGATACGTTATTGATTCATCGTCCGGATCCATTGATGGACCCTAACGAAATTGCAGAAGCATTCGTTGAACTGAAGGAGTCTGGTAAAGTCCGGACGTTTGGTCTGTCAAACCATACACCGGCTCAGCAAAGCCTCATCCAATCACGACTGCCGTTCATGCTCGTCACCAACCAGCTCGAACTGTCTGTCGCCGAACTGAAGCACTTCGAAGATGGTTCTGTTGATCTGTGCCACGAAAATGAAATGCCGCTCATGGCGTGGAGTCCGCTTGCCGGAGGGCGATTGTTCAAAGACGAGGAGTTTGCACCGCTTCGTGAAAAGCTCGAGGAAATCGGACGTGATATCGGTGCAGAAGCTATCGATGAAGTAGCCTATGCCTGGTTATTGAAACATCCGGCGCGTATCATGCCGATCGTGGGTTCCGGAAAAATTGATCGCATCGAATCAGCTGTCCGGTCGACGCGTCTTGAACTGTCACGTGAGCAATGGTTTGAAATTTTAAAAGCTTCCCGTGGACGGGACGTCGATTGAAAAATAGCCTTCGGTCTATTTTTTTTACAAAAAAATTCCCATCTCAAGGGGGAGTTGAGATGGGAGTATCTATGGGGTCATGCTTCGAGACGAAGCATTTCCTGACGATATTTATCTAAGCGTTCTTTACTGGCAGTGACAGCTGCTTGATCATGGACTTGGATAGCATCGAAGAGCGTACTGAGCTCATAATCGATTTCGAGGCGTAGCACTGGAATCCGCTGCTCTGCATCTTGTCTACGGAAAGCTTCAATTACTTGTTTCATCTCGGCCACGCTCCTTTTGAAGTTATCAGATAATTCTGATTTTTATTAGTATACTTGATTATTCCCGTGCTGGCTAGTATTAAACCTGAAAAAGATTAAAAAAACACTTGGAATGTGTCATCATTCCAAGTGTTCTTAATTTTATTCCGGAATACTGAATCGTGCTTCGAGACGATGCTGAACCCCTTGAATCAAGGTCGACATAATCCAATAGATCGCAGCTGAGAACAGCAGTAACGGCATGACGAGATACGTCGTCGCCGAAATTTGATCGGACACATACGTCAGTTCTTCAACGGCAACGATTGTCCCGAGCGAAGTCGATTTGATGATATCGATGACCGAGTTCGACAGGGGAGGAATGGCACGTGAAAGAGCTTGTGGAAGGATGACATCCTTAAACGTCTTCCGACGCGGGATGCCGAGTGAGTCTGCTGCTTCCCATTGTCCGCGATCGACAGACGAAATCGCTGCCCGGAAGGATTCCGAGATATAGGCGGAGAAGTGAAGCGACAGACCGAATGCCAACGCCTGGAAGCCCGTCAATTGCAGGACGACCAAACCATTATATAAAATCAGAATTTGCAGCAACAGTGGAGTTCCCCGGAAAAAAGAAACATACAATCGTGCGAAACCGCTTAAGACGGCAAAACGGCTATCCCGCATGACGGCAAGAATCAGACCGAGAAAAAGCGCAAAGACGATGGCAAATCCACTTGCAAGAAGTGTAGTGCCAATCGCCTTTCCGTAAACGTCCGCATTATCGCGGACGATTGTAAACAAATCCATCACTTGCTGATGTCCTCGTTAAAGTATTTTTTTCCGAGATCTGCGAGTGTACCGTCTTTTTGCATCTCTGCGAGTGCTTTGTTGAAGTCTTCAGCATACTTGCTGTTTTTTGCCATCATCAGACCTGATTCGTTTTTATCAAACGTCTCACCGACAGCTTTTACTTTGTATCCTGCTTTTTTAAGTTCTGTCAGGACAAACAGACGATCGTTCATGGCAGCGTCGACACGACCTGCTTCAAGATCTTTCAAGACTTGGTTTGCGCCTTTGTAGTACTTGACTTTCGCACCGGCTTCTTCTGCTGTTTTCGCGTAGAGCGAACCTTGTGTCGAACCGACAGTTTTTCCTTTTAAGTCTTCAAGCGTCTTGATGTCATTTGTTTTGTTATTGACGATGATTGTTGAACCGGAAACTGTGTAGGCATCAGAGAACGCATATTTTTCTTTCCGCTCATCTGTGATACCCATCTGGTTTGCGATGACGTCAATTCGTTTTGAATCGAGTGCTGGAATCAAACCTTTGAAGTCCATCGCTTTGTACTCGACTTTATAGCCGGCACGTTTTGCGACTTCGTTCATGACATCGATATCATAACCTGTTAATTTACCTTTTTCTTTATACGTAAATGGTGGGTAAGTTGCTTCTGTTCCGACCGTTACGACTTTTTCATCTTTGTTTGCTTCTTCGTTAGAAGCGCCGCACGCCGCTAACACCCCCGCTGTTGATAGTGCTGCTACTGCTAGCTTTAGTCCGTGTTTCATAGCGCTCTCTCCTTTAAATAAATAAAATGATTTCAATTCCTAGTTTTCGAATAGGATTAATTTAAGACTACAAGCAGTATCATACAAAGTTACAGGAACGTCTGTCAATAAAAAAGACTGCCCATAAATGGACAGCCTGACTGCAGTTACTGAACGTTTAAAAATTAACGGATTGTTGCTTCTGTTGCCGCATCGAAGAAATGTGCTTTTGTCATATCGAAGAAGAGGTCTAAATCTGAACCCATCTCGACGTGTGAACGCGAATCGACACGTGCTGTGAACGCTTGATTGCCGACTTTCGAGTAGAGGTAAGACTCGGCTCCCATGAGCTCGGATACTTCGATATGGGCCGGGAAACGGTGTGCTGTTTTTGTATCTTGATAGATCAATTCAGCATGAATATCTTCCGGACGGATTCCGAGAACAAGATCTTTACTTGTGTAACCGCGTTCGCGGAGAACTTTCATTTTACCTTCAGGAACTTCGAATTTCTCTTCTGTGCCCGTGACGTGGAAGAGACCGTCTTCCGCGAGTTTACCTGTCAGGAAGTTCATTGACGGAGAACCGATGAAACCGGCAACGAACATGTTATCCGGGTGATCGTATACTTCTTTTGGAGTTCCGACTTGCTGAATCAGACCGGCTTTCATGATGACGATTCGAGTCGCAAGTGTCATCGCTTCCGTTTGGTCGTGGGTCACATAGATCGTCGTCGTTTCAAGACGTTTGTGCAACTGAATGATTTCCTTACGCATTTGAACACGGAGTTTTGCATCCAAGTTTGAGAGCGGCTCATCCATCAAGAAGACTTTTGCATCACGAACGATGGCACGGCCGATCGCGACACGCTGGCGTTGTCCACCAGAGAGGGCTTTCGGTTTACGCTCCAAATATTCTTCGAGTCCGAGAATACGTGCTGCATTGTCGACACGTTGTTTGATTTCATCTTTCGGGAACTTCCGAAGTTTCAGACCAAATGCCATGTTATCAAAGACGTTCATATGTGGATAGAGGGCGTAGTTTTGGAAGACCATCGCGATATCACGATCTTTAGGCGCTACGTCGTTCATGCGTTTTCCGTCGATGACAAAATCTCCGCCCGAAATTTCTTCAAGACCGGCGATCATTCGTAATGTCGTCGATTTACCGCAACCTGATGGGCCGACGAAGACGATGAATTCTTTATCTTTAATATGAAGGTTAAAATCATCCACTGCTTTTGCTGTTCCTGAATAAACTTTATCAATATGCTCAAGACGAATATCTGCCATGTGTACATCCTCCTGTAAATTAAGTAATCGGTTAATATAACGCTTACAAGATTCAGTATAGGAGATACAGGATGAAAATCATATGGACAACATGACTGAATGTAACCGTTATCATTTGGTCACTATGCTACGAGAAGCAACGTATAAAGGAACATGGCTCCTTCAAATGACCTGATATCGATTTCCGTCTGTTCCGTCAGTCGATCGAGTCGGTACTGCAGACTGTTTCGATGTAAAAAGAGATGTTTAGCCGTCAAGGAAACATTTAAGTTGGCGCGGCAAAAAGCATCAATCGTCTCGCGTGATTCGCGTTCGAGCGGTGTGATGAACCGTTCAATCAAATCGTCACGAACTTCGTTTGACAGTAACGTCAAACGCATCAAGGCAGGCAGAAACCGTTCGATGTGTAATAAGGGAAGTTCACGCAAGGCAGCTTGTTCCAATCGAAACTGTGCTGCCAAATCTCCGGATTGGCGCTGTTGTCCGATCAGTACTTTGCCGTCCATCAGAAAATCAGACTGGAGAGCTGTGAAAAAATCGTGTAAATCATTTTCTGAGACAGAGTCTTCCCGTTCAATGACGACAAGACGATTGGACGTCAACGGAATAATCCAACTCGACGGATGAAAAAAAGATGTCAGCAGTTGTTGTAAATCTTCACCGGTCCGTACATCGAGTTGTTCAAATAAAAAATGAATCATCCGAAACGGATGGGCTTCCTCGCTGGACGGTTGTTCCAGCCGGCGGCGCCACGTGACGATCTGATCCGACTCCGAGGTGACGACCCGTTCGACAAGCAGGTTGAGCAAGTCCAGTTCGCGGGGGGTGAGAATCGTATTTTCAATCCCGAAACGAAGTCCATCGGCTAACTGATATACGGTATACTTATCGGTACAGTACACGGTAGGATCGGTGGAGAGATGATCCTTAAATAAGACGGTTAATTGATGTAACATACAAGGCGCCTCCCTAAAAAGTCCTACTAAGACTTTACCACAATACCAAAATCGGAAGGAACGAGGATCTATGCAAGTGGAAGTTGATTTAGTCATAAAGATGATCGGGATGATTGTCATTGGAGCCTTGATTGGGGCAGTCACCAATCATCTCGCAATCCGGATGCTGTTTCGTCCGCTCGAAGCGAAGTATATCGGCAAGTACCGAATTCCGTTTACACCGGGATTAATTCCCAAACGGCGTGACGAATTAGCGGCAAATCTCGGACGAACGGTTGTTAAACATTTATTGACTCCGGAAGGGATCAGCAAACGGCTTCAGCAACCGATTGTTTATCAAGCCATTACGCGGATGATTCAGCAGGAGGTACAGAAATGGACGCGATCGACGAAAACGATTCGTGAAATTGCCGAACGGTTTGTTGCGAATCCGGAAGGGAAATTACAACAACAAATCGAACAACGAATCGATCAGGAACTGGAATCGATGGCAGTTGCGATCAAAACGGCACGGTTAACAGAAGTCCTCGGTGAGGGCGGAACAACAAAAATTAAGACGGCGATTCCCGGAATGGTCGAAGTATTACTTCATCAAACCGAACAGTATTTTGACAGTCCTGCCGGTAAAATGAAACTCGAAGAAACGGTCGCCCAGTTCATTCAAAGTAAATTAGGCGGAGGCATGTTCGGAATGCTACTTGCCAATGTCAATATCGTCGAAATGATTCAACCGGAACTCAAACGGGTAATACAAGGAAAGTCGACACATCAGTTCATCAGTGAAATGGTCGAACAGGAAGTCCATACCTTACTGGAACGGACGGTGGGGTCGCTGCTTGAGCCGGAGGCGGAACGGCAAATCATCGAACGGATGAAATCGGAGATCGTAACGCGTATTCCACTGGCAGCATTACTGGATACGCCATTACATGAATTTCTAGAACCGCTTGAAGTCCGGATCAGTCAAGAAATGGTCCCGATGCTTTCTAAACAAATGGTGAATCGTCTGATCGAGCAGGTCGAGCAAATAATGGCGACACTCGATCTCGAAACGATTGTCCGGGAAGAAGTCGATTTACTCGATACCGCTTATCTGGAAGAAATCGTTTTATCGATTTCAAGACGGGAATTCCGGGCTATTACTTGGCTTGGAGGGTTATTAGGTGGTTTAATTGGGATGATACAAGCGATACTTCTTATCGTTTAACTAAATTGGAGGGTTTACACATGTCTGAAACTAACTTATACGATCATGCCTACACACTCGAGCGTGCGCTTCGCGAAACGTCAGAGTACACGACACTGAAGGATTTATATGCGCAAGTCAATGCGGATCCAATGTCAAACGAATTATTCGCTTCATTCCGCAACGTACAGCTCGAATTACAACAAAAACAAATGCAAGGTGAAGAAATCACACCTGAAGATATGGCATCGGCACAAGCGAAGATGCTGGAAGTCCAAAACAATCCGTTGATTGGTCAACTGATGCAGGAAGAACAACGTATGCACACGATGTTGACGGAAGTGACACAAATCATCATGAAACCGCTTGAAGAGCTGTACGCACCGATGATGGAACAAAATCAAGACGACGTTCAGTAAAATCATGTATAAAGCCTCGGCGCCAGTTCATTGGACCGAGGCTTTTTTTCATGATGTTTTTTCTGTTGGAACAAGACGGGGAAGGTAAGCCCGTTCAAAATGGATCAACTGTCCGGAACGGGTCACACGTGCCCCGCGGTGTTCCAAATCAGCTTCTTTCAAACGGCGAATGCCTTCCTGGCGTGCCTCCGCATCAGATGAAGCGTCAAATGTATCATCAAGTAATGTTTCTCCCCGATCTGAAAATGCAGTAATCGTATAAAGCATGGCTGATTCCTCCTTGTCCGAAATGACTAACTTAAGTGTAATGAATAGTCATTCATTTTACAAGTAAGAATCGATGTCCTGCCACGTCAATTGTTTGGAAAGGGGAGGGGCCTCAAGGTGGCTGACGCTCATACCGATTAACCGGATCGGCCCTGAGAATTCAATTTCATTAAACAGCTTAGTTGTAACCCGGAGCAACGTGTCCTCATCAGCGGTTTCTTCTAAAAAGGTATACCGTTTAGAACGGGACTGGAAATCTTCCGTCTTCCATTTAATCGTAACGGTTCGGCAAACCAGTTCTTTTTGGTTCAGTGTCTTGACGACGGACAGCGCTTCCCGTTTCAGCGTTTCGAAAATGGTATCGATATCTTCTGTGTCTTCTTCGAATGTACTTTCGGAGCCGATGGATTTTCGTTCCCGGTGCGGGCGGACCATTCGTTCATCCTCACCGTGTGCCATCGTATACAGCTCGGTTCCCCGGTCCCGGCCGAGCAGTCCCCGCAGTTCGGCGATTGGTGATTGTTGAATGTCCGCGACCGTGTTAAAACCGTGTTTCTGCAACGTCTGCTCCGTGACTTTTCCGACTCCGTGCAAATCTCCGATTTTTAATCCGGATAAGAACGGTAACACGGCATCCGGAGGCAAAACGGTTAACCCGTTCGGCTTTTGATGACCGGAAGCGATTTTAGCGACCAGTTTTGAGTTCGATACGCCGGCGGAAGCAGTCAAACCTGTCCGCCGTTTAATTTCAGCCAGGATGTATTGGGCGATATGCGTCGCGCTCGTCATTTGCAGGTTATTTTCCGTGACGTCGAGATATGCTTCATCAAGAGATAACGGTTCGACAAGAGGCGTGACCTCAAGAAACAACTCCATGATTTGGGCGCTGACAGCCCGGTACACTTCAAAACGCGGACGTACGAAAACGGCCCGCGGACACAGTTGGAATGCCCGTCGTGATGGCATGGCACTGTGAATGCCGTATTTGCGTGCTTCATACGAACAGGTGGCGACGACACCCCGGGCATGAGGAGGGCCTCCGACGATGACGGGGACACCTTTTAGATGCGGGCGGTCACGTTGTTCGACGGAAGCATAAAAAGCGTCCATGTCGACATGAATGATTTTTCTTCCCACCATCGTCTCCTCCTTTCTTTCAATCCGTGAATTCGTTACACTAAGTATAACGAACTTATGTTCTTACATCTATTTTTTTACTTGCGACTTTTTATTTGGCATGCGCACAAGTGCTCCTAACCAGCCACGGCGTTTCATCCAATAAAAGATTCCACCGGTCGTAAGGAAAATCAAAAACAGGGAACTGGCATATCCGTATTTCCAGTCGAGCTCAGGCATGTTTTTAAAGTTCATTCCCCAAATTGCACCAAGTGCCATCATCGGTGTAGCGACAGCTGTAAAAATCGTCAAGGCTTTCATGATTTCATTTCCCCGGAAGTTCGAGACGGTTGTCGATAGATCAAGCAATACTTCAATATCTTTTTGATAGTGTTCAATCAGCATCAGCAGACGTTCGACCCGCTTTTCGGCCAACCGGTAAGGTAAGGCATCCGTATAGGTACTTTGGCGAACAAAAGCTTCAGGTCCCGCTAGTACAAGTTCACGGAACGGGACAATCAGATCCGACCAATTTTCGATCGTATCCCGCAGGCCGAAAATGCTGTCGAGAGAATTCTCATCGATACTTCCCCGAAGCTCATCCTGTCTTAAAAACAGTTCGGTTTCAAAAGCATCGATTCCCGAGAAGTAAGTATTCATTTGCAGAGATAACAGCGCATAAAAAGCTTCGAAAGGGGTCGTCGTTTCAAAAGGTTCGATTAAGGAAACGACATGTTCCGATAAGCCGATTGTAATCAGTTCCGTCGGTGAAAGATAATAGCAGATGGAACGGCGGTCACTTTTATCAGCCGGATTTTGCCAAGTCACGATGGAGCCGTACAGTAAATCAAGTTCGACCCGTGTGAAGTTCATATCTTTAGTAGACAGTTGATTCAGCCAATCCAGTTTAAAAGCGTCGGTCGGTGTTTGAGAATGAAAATATTCTTCAAATTCGGCAAGCGTTAAAAAACGATGCCAGCTAAAGAGTGAGTCGGATTCCATGTTTTGAGCTCCTATATAGTAGAATGGTAGAGTGACGTCTGACAGTCAGAGAAATATGTAAACAGTTCTAATCAAAATGAGTCCAGATAAATAAAAAGGATGTGTTGTGAAATGAAAGGTATCGGTCAGTTGGCAATTGGTGAAATGCTCGATCAACGAGTCATGATCAAGCAGGCGTTAAAAGGAATCGCCGCAAACGGAAAACCTTATCTGACATTGATTTTAGCAGATAAGACGGGAGAAATTGAAACAAAGATGTGGGACACGAGTGATCTTGAAAAATATGCTCCTAAATTCATCGTCCATGCAGCTGGTGAAGTGATGGATTACCGGGGACGGACACAATTAAAATTGAAGCAAATCACCGTGTTGGACGAAACGAATGTAGAAGATTACATTCAATCGGCACCACTTCCGCGGGAACAGATTGAAACGGAAGTACTCGGTTTCATCGAATCGATTCAACATGCCGAGATGAAGAAGCTGGTCAAACATCTTGTCATCAAAGATTTCGACGCGTATTTCACACATCCGGCAGCGGTCAAAAACCATCATGCGTTTTATTCTGGTTTATCCTATCATGTCCTGTCGATGTTAAAACTGGCGGATCAAATTGCCCGTCTGTATCCTACATTAAATCGTGATTTGTTGATTGCAGGTGTCGTATTGCATGATTACGCCAAAATCAAGGAATTATCCGATCCTGTTACACCGGAATATACGCTTCCCGGAAAGCTTGTCGGGCATATTTCATTGATGGTCGCAGAATTAGAAAAGGTCGGGGCAGAGTTACAAATCGACGCAGAAGTTTTGACGGTCTTACAGCATCTCGTCTTAAGCCACCATGGGCGTCCGGAGTGGGGATCGGCAGTGGCACCACAGATGCGTGAAGCCGAGGTATTATTCCTGATCGATAATCTAGATGCGCGGATGACGATGATGGATCGTTTGCTCGAGTACGTGGAACCCGGCCAATTTTCTGAACGATCGTTCGCATTGGATAATCGTTCATTTTATCGTCCCAAGCTGTAAAAAGATGACGTAAAAAGATTCAACAGGATTTGAAATTGATCAGAGGAGTGGAATTCATGAAAACCAAACTATTCGAAGCAATCCAAATCGGGGGACTTCAGTTCCGGAATCGTGTCATCATGGCACCGATGTGTATGTATAGTGCAAAAGAAGATGGACTCGTAACCAATTGGCACGTCACGCATTACGCCTCACGTGCAGTCGGTGGCGTCGGTGGTGTCATCTTAGAGGCAACAGCTGTCACACCGGACGGTCGAATCTCAGCCGGTGATTTAGGCGTCTGGTCGGATGATCATATTGACGGACTTCGCCGCATTGCCGATCAAGTAAAAGCGGCCGGTGCAAAAGCGGGAATCCAACTGGCGCATGCCGGACGGAAAAGCACAACGGCTAAACCGCCTGTCGCACCATCAGCAATCGGATTCGATGATTCATATGATCATCCGCATGAATTGACAGTGGAAGAAATTGATGTCATCAAACAACAATTCGTCGAGGCGGCACTTCGCGTTGAACAGGCGGGCTATGATTTCATCGAATTGCACGGAGCACACGGCTATCTGATCAATACCTTTTTGTCCCCGTTATCCAACAAACGTCAGGATCAGTACGGTGGATCGATGGAAAACCGGATGCGCTTCTTGCTTGAAATCATTGACGCCATTCAAGAGAAGTCAGATCTGTCATTATGGGTCCGGATTTCGGCAGCAGACCATGCACCGGGTGGAATGACGGCGGCGGATTATATCCCGCTGGCCGAGGAATTGTTAAAGCGGAACATCGACTTGCTGGACTGCAGTTCAGGAGCCGTTGTTGCCAATGCCGTTCCGGAAGTTTATCCCGGCTACCAAGTACCGTATGCAGCGGAAATCAAACAGGCAACCGGCATCAAGACAGGGGCGGTAGGATTGATTACGACGGCAACGCTCGCGGAAGAAATCATCCGCAGCGAACGGGCGGACGTCATCCTGCTTGCACGTGAACTTCTGCGTCAACCGTATTGGGTTTATCATGCGGCAGCGGAACTTAAGGATGAGGTCAGTTTACCAAAGCAATATGAACGGGCTCCGATTCGGTAAAAAGAATAGGAATCAGAGCTAAAAAAAATCCCTGCCTTCCATGATGGAAGCAGGGATTTTTACGCTTATTGTTGTTGCTGTTGCATCTGTTGTTGCATTTGTTGCTGCTCTTGTTTATCAAGGTCAAAAGCATCTTTGAAGTCTTTGTTTTCGACTTTAACATCATACTTTTTCATCAATGAACGGTAGATATCGTTTGGATTGACTTGAGCTGATTTTTCTTCAGCTAAGGCTTTTTTGATTCGATCGGATTCTTTTTCGAGCGTAAAGTCTTTTTTCTCTTTACGGTCTGTCACTTTAATGATGTGGTATCCGAACTGTGTTTTGATCGGGTCAGAAATTTTACCTTCAACGCCATCCTTGAACGCATAATTTTCGAATTCCTCGACCATTTTACCTTTTGTGAAGTATCCGAGATCTCCACCTTTTGTTGCGCTACCCGTATCTGTTGATTTCGCTTTAGCGATTTTAGCAAAATCGCCGCCTTCATCAAGTTGTTTCTTGATTGCTTTTGCTTCGGATTCTTTTTCAACAAGAATGTGGCTCGCTTTTACTTCCACTTTTTCCTGGTTGAAGCGGTCTTCGATTTCTTTATCCGTTACTTTTGATTTTGCTGATTTCGCTTCTTTTAGGAGCATTTGTGTCCGAAGAACTTTTTCAAATTCTTTTTCGTTCTTGATACCGGCTGTTTGAAGAGTCGTATTGAACTGTTCTTTATCCGGGAACTGATCTTTTGTTTTCTTGACTTCAGCTTCTACTTCTTTATCCGTTACTTTTTTACCGTATTCTTTTTCAAGCAATTTGTTCATCGTTTGTTGGAAAGCAATTTGTGCGCCTGCTTTTTGGTACGCCTCATCTTGGACGTCCGCTTTATTGACTTCTCCGCCTTTGTAGTTGATGACAGCTTCGTCATTTGAACCACATGCTGCTAATGTGAATACGCTTGCCACTGCTGCTACACTTAAAAGTTTCTTTTTCATACATACACCCCTAATTTACCATTTATTTCAACCGTTCTATCATATCATATCTTCGTTATCTTGACAGCTTTCCGCAAAATCGAAAGTGATCTGCTCTTACACTATGCTATCACATCAAGTACAGGAGGAGAGGACTATTTTTGTGGGAAATTGTGAGGTGCCGCAACGTTTTGAGACAGAATGGTAAAGGGAACGTCATGTGCATAAAGACAGAAAAAACGTCCTAGGCCTCAAGGCTTAGAACGTTAACTTCCTGAATTCATTCAAAGGTCATGCTTTTTTGATGGAATCGATGACAGGGTCTTGCGGACGGCGGTCCGCTTCTTCCGTAATCATTTTCGATGTCTCGGCAAAGATGTCCATGAAGCTGTCACCGTAAAGGCGACGAACGATGGCTGAGATGTCCGTCAGCTCTGGGAATTTCCCGTACAGCTCCTGCAGAGGTAGGGAAGCACGGAAAACTCCGTTTTCTTCCGGACGGAATGCTTGAATCGTCTCAAGTAGGAGACTTTCGCCTTCCGGTGTCAGTTGAACATAGGTATTTCGTTTATCCGTCTCTTTTTTTGAAAACGTCAAAAGTCCACGGTCTTCTAATTTTTTAGAGAAGTTGAATGCAGTCGAGACGTGCATGACACCGTATTTTGCGATTTCAGAAATCGAAGCACCACCCAGTGCATGAGAAATCCACAAAATATGATGTTCATTAATATTTAAATCAAATGGTTTAATCCAATTTTGCCAATCTTTTTCTACCGTTTTCCATAGTGCTTTGCTTAATTGGACAATTTTATGACTGTATAACAGTGCTTCTTGTCCAGGATATAATTTTTCGTGTTCCATATCTGACTCATCCTTTCGAAAGGTGACAATGGCTCAAACGCGCAAAATGCAAACTATACAAAAACAAATCGAAGCAGCGGACCGTTATTGTTGGGGAGTGAGATGATCGACGTCTTGTTTTGCCTCATCAGCAAACTTTTGAAGACGAGCGAGTGATTCTTGAACCTCTGATTGGTACTGAGAGACGTCTTTTATAACTTCCTCTTTAAAAGCCGTACCAGAAAGTTTGGCTGTCTCTATTAGATTCTTTCCCTCCTGCGTTAAATCCTGCATACTCGTTACGATTGTAGAATAAGAATTTCGACGTTGTTTACCATTCGAAGAGTCACTTTTAGTACCTTGGCGAAGCGCCTTCAAACCGTAAAAAGTCACAAGCGACAGCGTAGCACCAAAAGCGACCCAGTTACGATGGGGACGCTTCGACATAGTTTACCTCCTTTCGATACTAAAATATTTGTTTCATATTATTTTACCGAAAATTCGATATTAGAAACCTATTTCGGCAATATTTTTAAAATGAGTCAGTAATCGGACTGTTTTTGAGGTATCAAAGACGATTTTTGATGGATTCGGCAATCGTTGCTAACTCATCCGCCGTATATTCTTCATTGTGTACTTCCCATTTGGCACCAAATCCGTCATGTTTATCGTGGCGCGGGATGAGATGGAGGTGGAAATGGGAAACGGACTGCCCGGCAACCTTTCCGGTATTTGATAAAAGGTTCATTCCGGCAGCACCGGTCTCCTGTTGGATAGCCCGACTGATTTCCGGAACGGTCGCAAAAACAGCCTGTGCACTTTCTGATGATAAATCGTAAATGTTATCGGCATGTTGTTTTGGAATGACAAGCGTATGACCTTTCGTTACTTGTGAGAGATCAAGAAAAGCCAACACTTCTTCGTTTTCAAAAACCTTATGACTCGGGATTTCATGATTGGCAATCTTACAGAAAATACAGTTTTCTTTTTGCAATAGACTCACTCCTTTAGATAGATATAGCTTCAGTATACTCGACCAACTCAGTCTTGCGGGCGATTGACAAGGATATGAAGGGTTTCTAAACTAAAGGAAATCCTAAAACATGAAAGTAGGGGAAACAAAGATGCCGTCTCGCATCACTGTATATGAAAAAAAGAAAAAACGAAATCAGCGGATCGGACTCATCATAGGGATCATCGTACTCGTTTGTCTGATTGCTTGGATTGGCTGGAGTCAAATCAAACCGGCCGCCGAACGGCAACAGACCGACAAAGTATTTCAAAAGGCCTTGCAGGAACAAGACAAGGAAACGTTTCAGCAGCTCGTGTACCTTAACAGTAAACCGTTAAAGCTGGCAGAAACGAATCAGCTCATGACATGGTTTAAGGCGGATCCGGAGCGCCTGGAACGAACGTTGGCTGAAATTAAGTCGGATCAAAAAAATTATCCGGAAAAAATCGGGAAAATAGCAAAACAGGATCTGTTCCTGCTCAAAAAACAGCCCGGACGATTTTGGTTTGATACGTATACGCTTCATTTAAACAAACAGACATTGGAAGTGAAAGTGGATACGGAAACGGCATCCATCTCAGTTGATGATGCACCGGCGGGGAAGGCGAATCAACAAACTCCGTTAATCATCGAACGTTTTCCGGGCGAGTATGATGTGTCGGCGCGCGTGGAAGCGAACGGAAAGACGGGACAAGCAAGCGAAACGGTTCAGTTGGGGGATCAGAGAAAAACGACGGTAGTATTTCAACTGGCGCAACAAGTTGCGCCGGATCAAAAGGAACAATACGGTGTCGATATCGAAAAGTTACTCGAAGCAGAAGTGAAGGCAAGAACCGGTAAAACCGTGGAACAGATGACGGCTTATCTCGGTAAAAGTCAATCGGAAGTGGAAAAATCATTTGGCCCTCCGACGAACCGGATTGCCAATAAGGCGATCTATGACGGGTTTGAAGTAGCGTACGAGAATCAGGAAGTGAGCAGTATCTTAATTGATTTGAATAAAACAACATCTGAACTGGAAGCCGTCGCCGGCAAGCCGGAGTCTAAATCCACTGAAACCATCGGGACGGTCTGGAAATATCCATCAAGCTTTTTTGACGACTTGCTCGGATGGCTGAATATCAAGTCGGAAAAACGGGTGATTGAACGATCCGGTAAAATGTGGCTCGAGTTGCGTGATTAAAAAAGTGCAACCCATATAAAAAACCACGGGGATTTTATATCTCCCGTGGTTTTTGCTGTACATTAGATTATCGTTTGTTCACCGCACGAAGGATGAACGATACGATTAAGATTAAGATGATGGCACCAAGGATAGCTGGTACGATTGCGAAACCGGCAACTGACGGTCCCCAACTTCCGAAAAGAGCTTGTCCGATCATTGAACCGACAAAACCTGCGATGATATTACCGATAACTCCACCTGGTACATCTTTACCGAGAATAAGACTTGCTAACCAACCAATAATACCACCAACGATTAAAGCCCATAAGAATCCCATTTAAAACACTCCTTTTAGTTTTAGTAGTTTAGATTATTTGCGACGTACTGAACGAAGAATCAACGATACGATGAAGATTAAGATGATTGCACCTAAGATAGCTGGAATGATTGCAAATCCGCCGATAGTAGGTCCCATTGAACCGAAAATAGCTTGTCCGATCATTGAACCAACAAAACCTGCGATAATGTTACCGATGATACCTCCTGGTACATCTTTACCAATAATTAGACTAGCGATCCAACCGATTAATCCACCGACGATTAAAGCCCATAAGAATCCCATTTAAAAACACTCCTTTAATAAAATTTACGTACTGATCATTATCTCAATAAATCATTTACGACGTACTGAACGAAGAATCAATGACACGATGAAGATTAAGATGATAGCACCTAAGATAGCTGGAATGATTGCGAAACCAGCGATATCCGGTCCCATTGAACCGAAGATTGCTTGACCGATCATTGCTCCGACAAACCCGGCAACGATGTTACCGATGATGCCGCCTGGTACGTCTTTCCCGATGATGAGACTAGCTACCCAACCGATTAATCCACCGACGATTAAAGCCCATAAGAATCCCATTTGGAACCCTCCTTTTCTTACTTTAGATTTACCTGTTTTCAGGCAGTTGTAAACACATTGAAAGATGAAAGCCTTTAAATAATCATTTCAACCAGTGAGGTAAAAACATTAAAATTAAAATGGCTAGACGATTATACCAGTTACCTCTTAACGAAACTCGTATTTAAAATGCTACTTTCAATTTTTGTAAGTCGTTTTCATATATTGATGTAACGATTACACTTAGAGTAATTACCGTAAAAAGATGTATTCAAACCTTTTCTTCATAAAAAAATGACTCAAACTAGAAAAGTGAGAATGAATTGTCTAGGATGGTTAATGAAGGGAGTCGATGAGTGTGTTGTTAAAAATAAATGATTTATCTGGAGGATATGGAGCAAAGAAAGTTCTCCATGACATTAATATATCGGTAAATCGAGGAGAACTTGTTGGATTAATCGGTTTAAACGGTGCCGGTAAATCGACGACGATTAAACATATCCTCGGTTTGTTACCGGTCAAGTCAGGAGAAGTTCTGATCAACGGAGTCAGTTTAGAACAGGATGAACAAACATACCGGAAACAAGTCGCTTATATTCCGGAACAGCCGATGTTATATGAACAATTGACTTTACGCGAACATTTGCGTTTGATGGCGCAAGGATATGCCGTCGAGGAGAAGCAGGCGCAAGAACAAATGAATCATTACGCAGAACGGCTTCGGATGACCAAACAGCTGGAATGGTTTCCGAGTGTTTTTTCCAAAGGGATGAAACAAAAGGCGATGATCCTCTGCGCCCTGGTGACAGGCAGTGAGCTACTGATCGTCGATGAACCGTTTGTTGGACTCGATCCACTTGCAATTCGGGAACTGTTGACGATTTTCAGTGAATTGAAAGCGGACGGAAAAGGAATCTTGATGTCGACACATATTTTAGAGACGGCAGAACGTCATTGCAATCGGTTCATCTTGTTGCATGAAGGACGGATTGCAGCGGAGGGAACGACGGAAGATCTTCGAAATCGCTACGATTTGATGGACGGTTCCCTTGATGACATTTACGTCGCTGCCATCGAGGAGGCAGAACGATGACAAGTTCTGTTTTATGGCGTACACGATACCAGGCTGCCATGGCGGAGATGACGAAGTATACCCGGTATATGGCGAACGGCGGATTGCTGTTTACGGTCTATTTCGTCGTCTTATACGGTCTTGTCGTGTACGGTCGATTTTTGGATCAGCTCGATCCATCGTTTCCGGGAAATCTGGTCATGGGCAGCCTGTTCATCTTGTTGGCGTTTTACCGCTCGACACGGACGTTTTTGACCGAGGCGGACCAAGTCTTCCTGCTTCCGAGTCTGCCGCACCTTGCAGGGTATATGAAGCGAATCCGGGTATATAACGCTCTGTTTGGTATGATCCGGGCAGTGATCCCGTTTCTCGCGGTTTCTGTATTATATGTGCGGACAGAAGAGACTTCACCCATCGGATTATTCATTCTGTTTGTCGCCTTAAGCATGATCGGTGCGGCTGCCAATTTATCAAAACTTGAAGGAGTCGGTCATCGACTGGTCCTCTTATACGCAACCGGTGCCGGAATTCTTGTTATGCTCGGAATGGGTTCATTCAGCATCGTGGTTACGGGTCTTCTGTTGTTGACGCTTCATTTGAAGAAACAGGATCAGCTACCGTTGATGGAGTGGATTGCGCTGGAACAGGAATCGCGGGATCGCTTTTACCGGATTGCAAACTGGTTTGTTGATGTACCACGCCTGTCGACGACATACAAACGGCGACGACTGTTGAGTCATCTCGTCGAAAAAATCGGATTTGACCGGAACCGGACGTTTGATTACCTGTACATGAAACAATTCATTCGAAGTACGGATGGAATCGGTTTAATCGTTCGTTTGACACTGATCGGCGCCGTCTTTATGTGGCTTGGTAAAGACAATGAATGGTTAGTGGTGCTTGCCTTACCCGCCTTCAGTGGATTGACCAGCTTTCAATTGGCGCCATTCACCCGGGCCATCGATTCCCATCTGTTGACCCGCCTATTGCCGTTTGGAGACGCAACGGCATCAAAACGGAAAGTCCTTCGAACCACTTCATTTTTACAAGTGATGGTTTTAACGGGAATCGGGTATGGGATCAGCGGTTTTCCGACTGTTATCGCAGGCGCTGTTTTAGCACTCGTCATCGCGGAATATTACGCGAGGAAAAAGTAACCGTAGAATCAAAGACAAAACACCCCTTCGCCGTCACGGCGAAGGGGTGTTTGACGGTGAAATTCAGTTGACCTTTTCAGTCGATTCTTCTTCATACGTAGGATGCGACTCTTTGCTGACCGGTGCAGGGAGGTCGTAAGAAGCTTGTCCATGCTCGGCAACGTCCAGTCCACGGAGTTCATCTTCACGTGTAATCCGGAGACCGATTGTTACATCGAGTAACTTGAGGAAGACATAACTTAGGACGCTGACGACGACGACGGCAAAGACGACGCCGAGTGCTTGCACCCCAAGTTGTGTAAAACCGCCGCCGTAAAATAATCCGGCTTGTCCGATGCCTGTAATTTCAACGAGTCTCGGTGAAGCGAAGAATCCGGTAGCGAGTGTGCCCCAAATCCCGGCAACACCATGAACCGAGAACGCACACAACGGATCATCAACGCGACGAGCGAGCAGGATACTTGTTGCGTACGTGATGACTCCGGCCAGGAAACCGATTACGACGGCTCCCCACGGTTCGACGAAAGCACAAGCGGCTGTGATGGCGACGAGAGCAGCCAGGACGCCGTTGATGATTGACGGGATATCTGCGACCCGACGGTGCCAGAAGGAAATGGCGAGTGCACCAAGCGCACCGGCAGCGGTCGCAAGTAAAGTCGTCAAGGCGACATAACTGAAGAATCCGTCAGCAATCGTTAACGTCGAGCCGGCATTGAATCCAAACCAACATAACCAAAGGATAAACGCACCGACGACGGAATAGATGACGTTATGACCAAGTAACGGTGTTTTTTCTGCTCCAATCCGTTTTTTCAAGATTAAAGCAGCGACGAGAGCAGCGATTCCACCTTGTAAGTGGACGACCGTCGATCCGGCAAAATCCTGCATCCCGAGGGAACCGAGGAAACCGCCTGCCCAAACGGAACGGGCGATAATCGGATAGATGACAGCGACGAAGAATGTTCCGAATAATAGGTAAACGGACAATTTTGCCCGTTCCGCAAAACCGCCCCAAGCGATCGCAAGGGATACTGCGACAAAGGATAACTGGAAGAGGAATTTGACATCGATGGTTACATTTGACCAGTCAAGGCTTGAAAATCCGCCATGAAGGAAAAATCCTTCGGTCCCAATCAAACCGGGTCCGTCTCCGAACGTCAGTCCGAAGCCGATTGCCCAAAAGGCAAGAGCTGCAACGGAAAAACTGATTAATTGTTTAACCGCAACGTGTCCGGCATTCTTCGCCCGTAACATGCCTGTTTCGAGTAATAAAAATCCAATCTGCATCGTAAAGACTAATAAAGTAGCGAATAAGACATAAAACGTATCGACCGAAACTAACATTTCTTCTAATTTCATCGTCGTTCCTCCTTTATCAATTTAAAGTATGTGTTTACTTTAGACGGAAATCCTTTCCAAGAAACGTCTTGTGTCAGAAAATCTGACATGGTATTTTGAAGGAAAGGAGTGACGAAGATGAACTACCGGGAGAAGAAGGTGATGACGATTGGGATTGTCTGCGAATTGACCGGTTTATCGGAACGGCAAATTCGTTACTACGAAGAACGGAAATTGATTTTTCCGGAGCGGACGAACGGAAAAACCCGAAAGTATTCCTTTACAGATATCGAGCGACTAGTAGAAGTCGCAGAAAAGATTGAAGACGGGTGGCGGACACACGAAATCCGTGAAAAGGAACGAAAAGTAACAGAACAACAACGTTCGGATTTAATTCGTGGACAGTTGAATGCGGCCTTCGGACTCTACAAGAAACGGTGAACATTTGATGAACGGGTAACAGAACTGTAATTTTGTAAACGATTTATTGGCACACCGTTCTGAATTTCAGATATAATGTTTCTGTGTTCACAAACTTATCGTGCGTTATTTTGGGGCGTTAGAACGAGTAAAAGGGGTAGTTATGATGAAAAACTTTAATGATACATTTTTGCGGGCCATTCGTGGCGAAGAAGTAAGCCATGTACCGGTCTGGTATATGCGGCAAGCAGGTCGGTATCAAGCCGAGTATCGTGAAATCAAGAAGACACGGACACTTTTTGAGATTACACATGATCCTGAGTTGTGCGCCTATGTGACAGAACTGCCGGTCAAACAGTTGGGAGTCGACGCAGCAATCCTTTATAAAGATATTATGACGCCGTTGCCTTCAATGGGTGTCGACGTCGAGATCAAAAGCGGCATCGGTCCTGTCATTGCTAATCCAATCCGGACAATGGATGATGTTCAAGCGCTCCAAACCTTTAAAAAAGAAGATATTCCCTACATTTTCGAGACGATTAAATTATTGCGCGAACGTCTTGAAGTACCGTTGATCGGTTTTTCGGGAGCACCGTTTACATTAGCAAGTTATATGATCGAAGGCGGACCGTCAAAAGGTTATCATAAGACGAAAGCATTGATGTATGGTCACCCTGATGTCTGGCATGCTTTAATGGAGAAACTCGGAGATATGGTCATCGATTATATCAAAGCACAAGTTGATGCCGGTATCCAAGCGTTTCAAATCTTCGATTCGTGGGTCGGTACGACGAGTCGCAACGATTATGTCCTTTACATCAAACCGACGATGGAACGTATTTTCACGGAATTAAAAGAAACAGGCGTTCCGATGATTATGTTTGGTGTCGGAGCAAGTCACTTGGCAGAAGAATGGCATGATCTTCCGCTTGATGTCGTCGGACTCGACTGGCGTTTGTCGGTAGACGCGGCACGTGAACGCGGACTGACAAAAACCTTGCAGGGAAATCTTGATCCATCTTATCTGCTCGCTCCATGGGAGATTCTTGAAGCCAAAACAAAAGAAATCCTTGATATGGGCATGAAACGCCCTGGTTTTATCTTTAACTTAGGGCACGGTATCTTCCCGGAAGTGGATCCGGAAGTCTTAAAACGTCTCACTGCATATATCCATGATTACTCGAAAGAAAAAATGGAGGTAGCGAAATGAAAACACTAGGATTACTCGTCATGGCGTACGGTACGCCGTACAAACCGGAAGACATTGAACGGTATTACACACACATTCGCCGTGGGCGGAAACCGTCTCCAGAAGCATTGGCTGAACTGACAGAGCGGTATGAAGCAATCGGTGGTGTTTCACCACTGGCACAAGTCACGATTGATCAAGCGGAAGAACTGCACCGCCAACTGACTGAAAAATATGCAGGCGAAATCGAATTCAAACTGTATCTCGGTCTGAAGCATATCGAACCATTCGTCGAAGACGCCGTGGAACAAATGGCGAAAGACGGTATCACGGAAGCGGTCACAGTTGTACTGGCACCACACTACTCGACGTTCAGCATCCGTTCATACAACGGTCGTGCAAAAGAAGTAGCAGACAAACACGGTATCCATTTAGCTTCTGTTGAGTCATGGTACAAAGAAGAAGCTTTCATCGACTGGTGGGGCACGGAAATCCGGAAAACATTTGATGCGTTACCGGTACCGGAAGATAGAGCAGTCCTTGTCGTCTCAGCCCACAGTTTACCGGAAAAAATCATTGCGAACGGTGATCCATACCCGGAACAATTAAAAGAGACAGCAGATTTGATTGCGGCCCGCGCCGGTGTCAAGCATATGATCACAGGCTGGCAGTCAGCCGGACAAACGCCAGAACCTTGGCTCGGACCAGATGTACAAGACTTGACGCGTGACGTCTATGAAGCAGAAGGATACGAAGCATTCGTCTATGTTCCAGTCGGATTCGTCGCCGATCACTTGGAAGTCCTGTTCGACAATGATTATGAGTGTAAAGTCGTCTGTGACGAACTGGGCATTCATTACGCACGTCCGATCATGCCGAACGCAGATCCTGCCTTCATGAAAGCGGTCACTGAGGCTGTTTCAAAACAGGTTGGCAGTTATGTCAAGTAAACGTCTCGTCATCGTCGGCGGTGGTATTACTGGTCTTGCCGCTGCCTATTACGCAGAACGTGCCTTTCCCGATTTGAACATTACATTGCTTGAAGCCGGAGAACGTCTTGGCGGGAAGGTCGCGACGTACCGGGAAGACGGTTTTACGATTGAGCGTGGACCGGATTCTTACGTCGCCCGCAAACACATTTTGACGGATTTGATTGAAGCAATCGGACTTGGTGAAAAACTGGTCCGAAACAATACATCCCAAGCGTTCATTTTGGATACGGGTGGCCTTCATCCGATTCCTAAGGGTGCGGTCATGGGAATTCCGACGGATCTTGACTTGTTTCGGCAAACGACGTTACTGACAGAAGAGGAGAAACAGGAAGTCGCAGACTTGCTGTTGCATCCGTCTGACAGTCTGAGGATTCCGGAACAGGACATTCCGCTCGGGGAATATTTGCGTCCGCGGCTCGGTGATGCATTAGTTGAAAAACTGATTGAACCGTTGCTGTCCGGAATTTATGCCGGCAATATCGATCAGATGAGTACGTTTGCGACCTATCCGCAGTTCGTCGCCAACGAACAAAAAGCCGGCTCATTGTTTGAAGGAATGCGTCTGATGCGTCCGCTCGATCAATTGCCACAAACTCCCCAGACAACAATTAAGGCAACGGGACAGTTCTTATCGCTTGAAACAGGACTCGAATCGTTGATTGAACGGTTGGAAGAGGTGCTCGAACGCTCGGAAATTCGTCTCGAAACCCCATTACTGGCGATCTCACGTGAAGATGGACGATACCGGCTGAAAACGGACCACGGTCCAGAGTACGCCGATTATGTCCTCTTGACGATTCCGCATCCGCAAGTCGTTCAACTGTTACCGGATGCTCATTTACCGGAACTTGAGCAGTTAACGACCCACTCGACGGCAACGGTGACAATGATTTTTGATCAACAGCAGTCGCTGCCAATTGAAGGAACAGGTTTTGTCGTCAATCGACGGGCACCGTACTCGATTACGGCCTGTACGGCGATTGATCAAAAATGGAATCATTCGGCTCCCGATCACACGGTCCTTCGGGCATTTGTCGGACGACCGGGTAATGACCATCTGGTTCATGAATCAGATGAGGTATTGCAACAGGCCGTGCTGCAGGACTTGGAAAAGATCTGTGGTCGGACGTTAGAGCCGAAGCAGGTCATCATCAGCCGTTTGATGGATGGTCTTCCTGCTTACACCGTCGGTCATGCCGACCGGATTCAGCGTGTCCGGGAAGAAGTATTGGCACAATATCCGGGCATTTATCTCGCCGGTCTTGCCTATGACGGGGTCGGATTGCCGGATTGTGTAGCCAGTGCGAAAACAATGATTGAATCGATTGAACTCGAACAATCCCATACAGATGAATCCGTCAATGAAACATAAAATCTTATCCAGTGCAGGAAACTCCATCTTTTTTAGGAGTTTCCTGCACTTTTTTGTTTTATTTACTTTGAAAATAAGGAATACCTTATACATTGCAGTGGGAAAAGGTGACAGGTAGAACAAAGGAGGAGATCCAGTGCTTGACGTGTTGAGTACGATGCTCGTCATATTGGCTTACGGCTTGATTATCGTTAATGTATTGGCGGTCATCACCGTCATTTTTTTAGAGCGGCGGGATGTCGGCGCAACGTGGGCGTGGGTCTTGATTTTATATTTTGTTCCGTTGATCGGGTTTCTGATTTATTTATTTTTTGGACGTCTCTTGAAAAAAACAAATTTTTATCACGTCGAACAAACGGAACAACAAGAGCAGTCACGCCGTGTTGCTTTGCAACTGACCGAGCTCGACAAGCATGAGACACAACAGCGTCATCCTGCTATCGTCCGGTATGACCAACTGATCCGGATGAATTTAGTCTCGAACGATGCGTTGCTTAGTTTTAAAAATGAGGTCGTCATTTTATCGGACGGCGAGCAAAAATTTAATCGGATGATGACCGACATCGTAAATGCGGAACACGAAATCAACATCCAGTATTACATCATTCAAAAGGATTCACTGGGACAGGCCTTGATTGCCGCTTTGACGAACAAAGCGAAACAGGGAATCA
The DNA here is from genome assembly GCF_000019905.1 of Exiguobacterium artemiae 255-15. Lineage (GTDB taxonomy): Bacteria > Bacillota > Bacilli > Exiguobacteriales > Exiguobacteriaceae > Exiguobacterium_A > Exiguobacterium_A artemiae. The sequence continues at coordinate 743,484 of NC_010556.1, forward strand.
AAGTCCGGTTGCTGTATGATGCGGTCGGATCCCGCGATTTAAAACGGTCCGACTTTAAGGAATTAATGAAACATGACGGAGAAGTGTACGCCTTTTTCCCGCCGACAATCGGTTTGATCAATTTCCGTCTCAACAACCGGAATCACCGGAAGTCCTGTATCGTCGATGGGAAGATTGGTTATATCGGCGGCTTTAACGTCGGCACAGAGTATTTGGGAATTGATGAAAAATTCGGCTACTGGCGCGACACGCATTTCCGGTTGGAAGGAGAGGTTGTTCACGATCAACTGGACCGATTCATCTTGGATTGGAACCAGGCCAGCGACAGCTATACGCCTAAAAATACTTTTTATTATGGCGCCCACTCGATTGAACAGGAATTGCCGATGCAGATTGTGACGTCGGGTCCGGATTCGAAAACGGAACATCTCAAAAATCTGCTGATTAAAATGATTTCATCCGCGAAATACTCGATTTATATCCAGTCACCTTATTTCATCCCGGATACGAGTTATATGGACGCTTGTAAGATGGCATTGCTGTCGGGTGTGGAAATCCGGATCATGATTCCGAACAAACCGGATCATCCGTTTGTTTACTGGGCGACGACAGCGGCAGCCGGAGAACTGATTGATTATGGAGCGAAAATCTATACGTATGAACCCGGATTTCTTCATGCCAAAACGATTGTCGTCGATCGGGAAATCGCCTCCGTCGGAACGACGAATATCGATGCCCGGAGCTTCCGATTGAATTTTGAGATGAACTCGATCGTCTACGACCGGCATGTTGCTGAAGAATTAGCCCGTTTGTTCGAAGCGGATTGTCTTGTCTGTGAGCAACTGACCGCTGAAAAATATGCGGAACGATCCCGGTTCGTTAAGTTTAAAGAAAGTATTTCCCGCTTGTTGTCTCCGATCCTTTGAGCGGCATCAAAAGGGTCGGAACAGGAATATCGTCTTGAAAATGGTATAGTAAAATGGAAAAAGATAAAGGAGAGTGAACGTTTTGGCAAAAGCAATCAAATTATTGATCTCAGACATGGATGGTACGGTGTTATCCAGCAAACAGAAAATAGAACCGGAAACGATTGCGGCAATTGAAGCTGCAAAAGAACAAGGCATTGATTTTGCGATTGCGACAGGACGAAATTACTTAAATGCAAAAGAACTGACGGACGAGGCGGGCATTACGTGTCCGATCATCGCTTCTAACGGAGCACGTGTGTTGACTGCTGACGGCGAAGAGCTGAGTGCAACGACACTGACGACGGAACAGGCGCAACAAATTTACGGTATCATCAGTCAGTATGAAGTTTTCTTCGAGATGTTTTGTGATAAAGGACTGGTCACAGCGCAAGGAGCGACGATTGACGCCGCTTATGATTCGCTGAAAGAAATGAGTCAGGAAAGCGACCGGGCCAAAAATGTCCTGGAATTTTTCCATGACCGGTATTATGTCAACGAAGATGTCAAAATGATTGACGGTTTCCGTTCGTTCATCCGCAACCAGACCAAACAAGTCTTTAAATTCATTTCTTTCTCATTTGATCAAGAGTTGATGAAGAAAATTTGGGAAGAAATCGAACAAAAAGTGGAGGGTGTATACGTGACATCATCCGGGCATGACAATATCGAAGTCATGGCACTTGGTGCCGATAAAGGAACAGCGGTCAAAACACTGGCAAAGCACCTTGGAGTGTCGATCGAAGAAGTCGCCGTCATCGGGGACAACTTGAATGATGTTCCGATGTTCAAAGTGGCCGGTATGGCGATTGCGATGGGGAATGGTCATGACGATGCAAAAGCGATTGCCCATCAAGTGACGAAAACAAATAATGAAAATGGGGTTGGCTATGCGATTCGTCAGTTGGCTGATCGGGCATGGACGTAAAATGAGAGGGGCAACCGGCAGTGTTCAAAGCGTTTAAAGAGTTTGCATTTCGCGGAAATGTCATCGACCTGGCAGTAGGGGTCATCTTGGGGGCGGCTTTCAGCGGTATCATCAAGTCGCTGGTCGACAGCATCTTCATGCCATTGATCGGTATCATCATTGGTGGAATTGATGTCAAAGGATTGTCGGTCGAGGTCGGAAATGCTAATTTGTTATACGGTCAATTCCTGCAAGCAAGCATCGAGTTTATCTTGATTGCGTTTGCGTTATTTTTATTCGTCAAAGGCATCAATGCTTTTCGCCGGAAAGAGGAGACGACAGAAGAAGTCGCAGCTCCGACGACGGAAGAAAAACTGCTCACGGAAATCCGTGATGCATTGGTCCGTCAACAGAATGAACGAATGAAATGAGTAATCAAAAGACGCACTTACTCCGGAACATGATCCGGATGGTAAGTGCGCCTTTTTTTATAAAATCGTTAACAGATGATTTTCAGAACAGACTTGAAGGGACAATTGCTTATCGATGCCTTTATCGAATTGAATCTCAAGAACGTCGTCCATTACATGAACAATCGTTCCCTCACCGAAGGATGTATGCCGGATCCGCATATTTTTCTCGACTTGAAGAAGTGGCCCGGCAGGTTTTTCATTCAAACGTGAAGCATAACGGGCTTCTTTTTGTGCCTTTTGATCCGGATTAAGAATCTGGCGGATATTTGCGATGAATAAGGATTCCTCGACCGGTTTTGACTTATACCGGTAAGACAACAGGTGAAGATCATGACGTGCCCGTGTCATTCCGACATAAAATAGACGGACGGCTTCTTCCATTTCTTCGAGTTGTCCGTCTTTGTAAGATTTAATATTATCCGACGATGGAAGCACACCGTTGATTAAATCGATCATAAAGACACGATCGAACTCGAGTCCCTTAGCACTGTGAAAAGTCGATAAGGTGACAGCATTTTGATGTTTGTTCGACTTCGCTTGACGCATGAGTTGTTCGAGGTGCAAAATCCGCTCTTTAAAGGCAAGGGAAGTCGGAAGATCACTTGCGACATTTTCAATCGTATTGAGCATCTCGAGTAAAAAATCAATGCTGAATCCAAGACTGTCACTCATTTTTTTAAGATTTTTTTCATAACCGAGTTCATTGCGAATCATTGCCAAAGCGGCAGCCGGACGGGCGGTTTGTATGGCAGCGAAGACGGATTTAATGGTTTTCAACTGTTTTTTTTGATAAAACTTCATCTCGACATGTTGAAGCAACAGATCAAAGACGTTTTCACCGTTCTGCAGTTCATAAAGACGCTGTAATTGAACTTTTGAGATATACCCTGCAAATTTCGTATGAATTTGCGCTAAAATCTCAACATCAGAAGGATCGTTTGCCAGTTCGATAAAATGTAAGACATCCTTTAAAACCCAATGGCTAAAGAATTTATGGTCGACGTCCTTGATATAAAAAGGGATACCGGCTAGATCAAGGGCATTCATGATATTAATCGAGGACGAGTTGTTGCGGTATAAAATCGCTACTTCTTTAAAATTCGTTTCCTCGCGTAATTGACGAATGACATACCGCGTTTGGTCTTCGTACGCCGGTAACGTTTCAACGGTGATGGCACGGGAAGACGGATTTTCCGTATACATCTTCTTCGGGTAACGGACCTTATTCCGCTGAATGAACCGATTGGCGGTTTCGACGATCTCTTTAGAGGAACGATAGTTTTGTTCCATGTACAATACAGTCGCATCGGGATACGTATCCTTAAAGTGGATGATTTTTGATACATCTGCACCGCGCCAGCTGTACAGCGTTTGATCATCGTCGGCGACGACGCAAAGGTTATTGTGAGGCAATGCCAGTTTTTCGACAAGTTGATGCTGCACCAAAGAAGTATCCTGACTTTCGTCCGTTAAAATATATTCAAAGCGGCGTTGATACGAGGCAAGTAGTGCCGCATCCTGCGAAAGAATCGTATTGGCATATGTCAGCATATCATCGAAGTCCATCAGTGGATGGAGCGGATCCCGCAACTTAAATTGCTCATAAGCGGAGTAAATCTCCGGAAAATGTTTAATGGTCGTCTTTAATGTTTCAATGTCCTTCGTAACCAGTAAGCGGTTTTTCACGAAGGAAATCATACGTAGCAATTCATCCATCTGATCTTCCGTAATGACACTCCGGTTGATTTCCTGGAAAATCCGGCGAAGAATCATCCGTTTATGCAACGGCTGCTCCGGACGGTGTGTTGCCGTTTTTTCAATGGCGCCTTCGATGATCGTATACTGAAGGCGGTGTGTTGACGCATAGTCACGGACGACTTGGAAAGCAAAACTGTGGATGGTCGAGAAAGAAGCCGTTGTTCCGATTAAATGATGAAACCAGTCATAAAAACGTTCTGCCATCTCATGAGCAGCGGCTTTACTGAAAGTTAATCCCAAGATGGACCGGGGATTCACCTTTTTCTCAAGGATCAAATAGGCAATTTTAAAATTTAATGTTGTCGTTTTTCCTGAACCCGGGGAAGCGAGTAATAAGAGCGGACCTTGATCGTGCTCAATCGCTTGGCGCTGGACCGCATTTAATTTGGTTCCGGTTTCGATCTCCATCCGCTCGAAAAAGTCTGGGGACATCGGTTTATTCACCTCTTACCTTTATAAACTCAATTTTCTTTTCTTAGTTTAGCATTTTCAGTCGGACAATTGATTAAGTCTACACAAGAAGTGGAATATAAGTAAAGATAAAATCTTTTACACGAACGTTCCTGAAGCATTGGCTAAAACATCTAGAACATGTAAAATGGAAATAGATGTAAGGGGAGTGTTGTGTCTCCTTGACTAATGGAAGGCGGAAAAAGTATGTCTCAAGTAAAGCTGTTTATGTATACCAACGAACACTATGAACAATGTGATGCGTTTATTCTTCCGGAGGAACAAATCCAATTTACGACATTTCCGACCGAGGTCGTGTCGGAAGCATTAAGTAATCCAGACAAGTTTCCGGTCGTCATTAAAAAAGAAACGGAAGTCGTCGGATTTTTCATCCTGCATTTAAATCCTCCGAAAACCCACCGGACGGATGAACGCAGTGTCCTGTTGCGGGCTTTTTCGATTGATGCCAGACACCAACAGCAAGGATATGCCAAAGAAGCGATGATGCAACTTCCTGCCTTCGTAAACGAATATTTTCCGGAAGTGACGGCGATTACGTTAGCGGTCAATAAAAAGAATATCGCAGCAAAATCCTTGTACTTCAAAACAGGTTACGTGGATACCTTACAATCTGTCATGGGGTCGATCGGCGAACAACACATATTAGCCTTTGATCTTCAAAAAGAGACGGCACCGCAATAAAAAACACATTCCTCAGTTGATTGTCTGTGAGGAATGTGTTTTTCTGTCTTGAGCTAAATTAGAGGCTGTAAATCGCCAAATGCGCCGTCGCGTCACCGGTCAGAACGATGCCTTGGCTCGTCGTCTTCGGGAAAATCCGGGCGGAAGCCACGGCTTCTCCGTCATTGAGAAAGACTTCGACGGACGAACGATCGACGAACACACGTAACGTATGCAATGGTTCAGTCAACGTGACCGAACGAGTAGTTCCGTAGTCGAGTGCCGGTACTTCTGCACCTGATGACGCGCGGTCCATTGTAAACCGTCTCGTTTGTTGATCGTACCGCAGAACCGTCTGTTCCTGGTCACTGACGCGGAGCTTCACTTCCAATTGATCAGAAGAAAGTTGCAACTGGGACAACTCGAGCTCGAAAATTTCTGCTTGTGCAGGCAGGAGTTGATCGACCAATTCCAGTTCCTGTTTGTACAACGTTTCTTTACGGAGTGATATCAGTTCCCGGACCGGTTTTTGGCGCAATTGCTGATTTTCGAGTGTCAGTTCTCGGGGCAATGTCAAACCGTGTGCCCAGTTAAACCGGTCACTTGGATACGAGATGTCCGGTAATCCCATCCAGCCGACAAGAATCCGGCGTCCGTCTGCTGCCAGTGTTGTTTGCGGCGCATAAAAATCAAATCCGAAATCCAGTTCAACAAAATCTTCATGTTGGAAAGTGAGTTCCGGTAGGGCGAGCGGCTGTCCCATCAAGTATCCGGATTGGAAGATGTTTTGATATCGGTCGTTCTCGGGAGAAATCCCTTGCGGACTGAATAATAAGAATCCTTTTCCGTCGAGTTCAAAATAATCGGGGCACTCCCACATATAACCGAATTGATCATATCCGGTGTTGAGTTCACCCATGAATGTCCAGTTTTCCGCATCCAGCGATTGGTACATGACCGTACATCCGCTTAAATCATCGCGTTGAGCTCCGATGATGCAATACCATGTATCGTGATGCTGAAATACTTTAGGATCTCGGAAATGCTCGGTATAACCGGTCGGAACCTCTGGAATGGCAGGAGGCAGATGTTTTTCAATCCGACCGTCCGAACGAAGGTGACCGACGATTTGACTCGTATGGCGATTCCATTCGGCGTCCCGCTTGTTTCCTGTATACATAACATGAACCTGATCGTTTTTGACGAAACCACTTCCGGAGTAAGCACCATGTGAATCAGGATCATCGTTTGGAATAAGAGCTGCCCCCTCATCGAACCAATGCACTAAATCCTTTGAAGTCATATGGTACCAATACTTCAATCCGTGGACGGGGCCGAGCGGGAACCATTGATAAAAAAGGTGGTACGTCCCGTTGTGATAGACAAATCCGTTCGGATCATTCAATAAACCGGTCGGAGGTTGGATGTGAAAAGAAAACCGCCAAGGTGAGTTCCGTACTTCTTCTTTCATGAGTTGATACACTTCCGGTGCAAGATCGGAAAGCGGGCGATAACGTGCTTCGCGTGTCCACTGATTCATGTTGTCAGCTCCTTGTTGTAAGTAGTTGGGGATTGCTTCTTCTATGCGTTCACATTACGGAGTAGCGGTGATCTTGTCAATAACGTCTCTTAGTAATGGAAGGTCAAGCATCCTTTGCCCTGGTGTTTTGAATCGTACAAAGCAATATCTGCCCGGTGAATCACCTGTTCGATCGATTCTTCCGCCGAACGGATGGCGACGCCGATACTGGCTCCAATCAATATAGTTTGTTGATTCAAAAGATAAGGATAAGAAAGTGTATGAATGATGTCTCTTCCGTATCGGTCGATTTCTTCTGTCGTAATCGGCTCGTTCAAGATAATTAAAAACTCATCGCCACCGAGCCGTGCCACAAGACCTTCGTAACGTAAGGATTTTTGAAGACGATCGGCGACTTCGATTAACAATAAATCACCCATGGCATGACCATACTGGTCATTGACAGCTTTGAAGCCGTCTAAATCAAGATACAGATAAATCTGGTCGTGCGTTTTACGCGACAGCCCATCCAAATATTCCGATAGACCATTCCGGTTCGGCAGACCGGTCAAAGCATCGTGAAGGGCGAGTGACTCGTACGTTGTCCGTTCTTGCTCGGTATGGGTTAATTTTGTCGTCAGTTCACGCAAGGCGACGGACAGGACTTCGATCTCCCGAATCCCGGTATGTGCCGGAATCGACTTGGACCGATCATGTTGCATAGCTTCTGCTGCCAGTGTGATTTTCTTTAAGGGGCGGGTCAACAGTCTGGCTACGAACCAACCGATGATGGCCGTCAACAAAGAAGCAATTAATCCGGCAATCAGGATGTAGTTTCTCAAAGTGCTTGCGTCCGAAAAGGCGATTTGGCTCGGTTGGCGGACGAGAACCGTCCAGCCGAGTCCGTTGTAATTTTTGTAGCCCTTACTTTCGGCGACGCCGATTAAGTATTCTTGATCATTTTCCCAGTTGGAGATCCGGTATCCTTTTTGATTTCCGGCTAGCCAATCAGACGGCAAATTTTTTCCGCGCCACTGCTTCGGACCGAGGAGAACGGTCCGGTTTTGTTTGCTGACGATGAGGAATTCGACATCTTTAATCTGCGCCGTAGAGCTTTGGAAACTTTGTTCGATTTCCTTGGCCCACTCAAAGCTGAGGTGAGTGGCGAGAACACCAGTCATTTTTCCGTTCGTGAACAATGGTGTGCTGATGTCGACGAATTGCAGCGGTTCGCCGCTCGGGTTAGGAAGCAGTTTGGCCAGTAGAACAGCGTCATGTACATCACCGATGAATGGCTTTTTTTGAGCTTCCTGAAAGACGGGACGTGCTTTGATTGATTGGCCCTCTAATATTTTCCCTGTTGAAGCAATGACTTGGCCATCGGGATTCATTACACCAATCCAGGAAAAGTCAGGGATTTGTTGTTGCAACTGCTCCAGCGTATTCCGTGTTTCAGCCGGATTTTTCCCGTCCCGAATCGTTGGCAAAGTCCGTAAGACATTGACTTCGGCAGTACGGGACCACATGTAGTGATCGAGTTTATCGGATAATTGATAAGCTGTGGCGGACAAGGTTGTTCCCACCTCATCCTTTAGGCGGTCTGTTGCACGATTACTGATTAAAAACGTCAGAGAAAGTGTCATGACGAAAAAAAGACCGGCAATCAATAAAGCAAGTAAGGCATCAAAACGGATAGAAAATTTCTTCATGTAATAAACTCCAATTCAATTAATACAATAAGTAGAATGCTTCTCATTATTTTAACATACGATCATCTGATGAATTTATTTTGAGAAAAACTTCGACGGGTTGATGGCAGTCGGAGACACCCTGTCGTTCGAAGCGGAAATCAAGATGTTCCCAATAGCGACGTCCTGATACATTTTCAGGCAGGACAGCCAGTCGGATTACAGGACAATCCTGTAGATACTGTTCGTGAAACATACGATAGATCATCGAACCGATACCCTGTCGATGAAGTCGTTCGGACATGATGAATAAACCGATCCAGGTGGAGTGGTCGGTTGGATGTTCCGGTAAATAATCAATGAGGGCAAGCACATCGTCACCGTCAATACAGAGCAGACTAATCGTATCAGCATTTAAAAATTCTTCTTCTAATTCGTCATCCGATAAAAGATAGATTCGGTCTTCGAGTTGCACATAATGCGGATTTTCAGCAAAAATCGATTGAATGATCGGAAAATCTTTTTTTGTCACCGGAACAAACTGCAATGGCATCGGGTTTCCTCCTGTCAGTTAGAGTCCTACACCTCTTTTAGTATACAAGTTCAAACTGGAAACGGATTACATAATTGTAAGGATAGGAACTTTTTTAATGGATATCGCGTACACTGAAGTAAGAAGAACAGCAAGAGGAGGAAAAAAGATGCTGAAAATCGAACACGTATCAAAACGTCTAGGCAAAGAGCAGATTTTAAAGGATGTCAGCTTTGAAGTGGCACCGGGAGAAGTGTTTGGATTTCTTGGACCAAACGGGGCCGGGAAGACAACGACCATCCGAATTATAACGGGATTACTTGAGCAAGATGAGGGAACGGTCACCGTCAATGGCTTCGACGTCGTCCATGAACGCTCAAAAGCTTTGACACAAATCGGAGCAATCGTTGAGAATCCGGCTTTCTACACATACATGACAGGCAAACAAAATCTGGTTCATGCAAAGAATCTGATTCCGGGTTTGACTCAGGTCGATTATGAGGCACTGGCGAAACTCGTTGGACTTGAAGGAAAACTGTCTAAAAAAGTCGGAGAATATTCACTAGGAATGAAACAGCGTCTCGGAATTGCCCGCGCCTTGTTACATAATCCACGGGTGCTGATTTTAGATGAGCCGACGAACGGCCTGGATCCGGCAGGGATTGCCGAACTGCGTGAATATCTCCGGGCAATGGCCCGTGAGCAGGATATTGCGATTTTAATCTCCAGTCACATGTTGGGGGAAATGGAACAGATCAGTGACCGCTATGCCATCATCGACCAAGGTGTCATCAAATCAGTCGAATCTGTCCGGAATGAGACGGGAGCCAAAATCATGATTCGTGTTCCTGAAATTAATATACGTGATGTGATTGAAGCATTACGAATTGCGAACTATCCGGCAGAACGCTTAAACGATCACATCATTATCACGGCACCTGAAACCGAGACACCGGCCATCGCCCGATTAATCGTCCCGATTGCTGATTTACATGAACTGACAGTGAAACGAATGACACTCGAAGAACAATTCTTGCAAGTGACGAAAAAAGAGGGGGATTCACATGCTTTCGCTCATACAAAATGAATGGATGAAATGGTGGACGATGAAAAAATCAAAAATCGTCCTGGCGCTATACGTTCTGATCGCCGTCGGACTTGTTATTATCACAAAAATGAATGATTTTGACATGACGCGCAGTGAATATTATACGTTGGTTTCGACGATTTTATTCGGCTTGCTTGGCATCATTACGATTGTTTTCACGGCGGAGACCGTTGGGAACGAAGTCCGCTACGATACGATGAAGCATCTCTTGATGAGTCCGTATTCGCGGATGATGATTTATTTCTCGAAACTGTTGTTCTCGATTTTAGTCATGCTTGGACAATTCATCTTTATTGCGATCATTACGTACGCTGCTTCGTTTGCATTTTCTGAAGCCGGTGACAGCATCCAGTGGCGTGATACAGTGTTTTCGCTCGTTAGTCCGGTTTTCACAATTTTCATGACGTTATTCTTCTCACTTATCTTCCGATCTGTCGGAATGATTATCGGGTTTACCGTACTCGCTCAGTTCTTTACGTCGATTGCCGGGAATGTGTTACTCGCCTTCAAACCGGAAATCGCGAAGTGGATTGTTTTAATGCATTTGGACTGGTCGATGTACTTCAAAGGTGCGTTGACATACGGAACGGCAGAACCGATGGGAACGACGTTGACGTTTTCTGTCATCTTCGTTTTGGCGCACATCTTGGTTTTATTCGGTGGATCAATCTTGATTTTCCAAAAAAAATCATATCTTTAAATTTTAAAAAAATCCTGTCTCCACTGTGATGTGACATTCACAGTGGAGACAGGATTTTCTTTGTCAGGTAACACGACGGGTGATGGGGAATGTTTTTTGGAAAAATTCAATCAGTGGACCGTTTAACAACAGAAAGACGAACGTTCCGACACCAATCCCGATCAGTTCGTGTTCAACGAGCGACAAAATACTCGCAATCAGGAATGGAATCGCCAGGCTGACCGTTGCACCGATCGAAGTACTTTTGAATCGGCTGATCAATGATTTCATCAAGTAATCGGGCGGCATCAGGACAAAGCCGATCTGCAGATACAGGGCCAGTCCAAGCGAAATCAACGGCATCCCGATGACCATATACAAAATACGTGCCCACAGGGCGATCGGTGTATAGAGGAGCTGGTGAATCGATAAGAAGAAATCAATCGCTGTCCCGAACAGGACGACAAGGGAAAAGCTAAGTAAAATCGTCCACCAACTGAAGCGGCTGCCAAGAAGCAAAGCACTGATGAGTGCAAAAACATGCAGAACGACAATAGCGAGTCCGACGGTCAACGGCGAAATACGAGCTAACGCTTCACTGGCAGATGTCCACGGGGCACTCCCGATGGCGGCCGTGACCATGAAGCTGTTGCCGAGGGCATTGATGAGGATGGAAAATAAATAAATGATGATTCTTTTTTGTTGACTCATGCGAGGCACAGGGAACCTTTTCCCTATGCTTCTCACCTCCATTTCAAATCAGTATCGTTAAGCTATACCCTAATTTAATCGTTCTTTTCATTTGTTTTCATAAAAAGAGGATTGCGAAAAACATTGCGGAGGCGACATACTAAGAACAAATCAAAGAAATGAGGACGCTATATGACGTACTTTGGTCAAAAGATTCTGCCGTCTGTCAGAAAGTTAGAAGACTTTGAAAAAATGTTGAAAAGTCCTTATGAGTACGGAGTACTACTCGAGATGCACGTCTCGCGCTTAAAGGCCGTCTATGAATTGGCACATCGGTATGATAAAAAAATGTTTTTGCATATGGATTTAGTTCAAGGGTTAAAAAACGATGAATTTGCGACCGAATATGTCTGCCAGGAATTAAAGCCCTATGGTGTCATCTCGACGAAGGCAAGTGTCATCGTAAAAGCCCGCCAAAAAAAGGTCAAGACGATGCAACGGATGTTTTTACTTGATTCGAGTTCACTTGAAAAAAGTTATCATCTGATGGAGCGGACGCAACCTGATTATATCGAAGTATTACCGGGATTGATGCCGAAGTATATTGAAGAGGTGAAACGGAAAACCGGCAAACTCGTATTCGCCGGTGGACTGATTGATACCGTTGAGGAAGTGGAGCAAGCAATCGCAGCTGGAGCATCGAGTATTACGACATCCAATAAAGAGTTGTGGAAATACTTTGAATCAAACAAATGAAAACGCTATGATAAATATCACGTAAATCATTTGACAGCGTTTTCATCGATTGCTATAGTGAAAACAAGTTGATACGAAGTGACGGAGAAATCGGAGATTCACGCTTTCATGCTTTTTGAGAACATTCAAAAAGCCGAGGCGCGAATCTCTTTTTTTGTTGCTTTTTTCACATACAAAGGGGGAAATTATATGTCACCGGTATTAGCAGAGTTTTTAGGGACAGCACTTCTCGTGGCGTTCGGGAATGGTGTCGGAGCAGGTGTCACATTATCGAAATCCTACGCGAAAGATGCCGGCTGGATCGTCATTACGTTAGCTTGGGGTTTTGCGGTGGCACTCTCTGCCTATGCAGTCGGTCAATTCAGTGGCGCACACTTGAATCCGGCCGTAACACTTGGTCTTGCTTTTGACGGATCATTTGCTTGGGCGGATGTTCCGGGATACATCGTGGCGCAAATATTAGGCGGGATTGCTGGAGCGAGTATCGTATTCGTTCACTACTTGCCACACTGGGCAGAAACGAAAGACCCGGCGGCAAAACTAGGTGTTTTCGCGACATCGCCTGCGATTCCACATACATTTGCGAATGTCATGAGTGAATTGATTGCGACGTTTTTACTCGTCATTGGGATTTTATCAATTGGAGCCAATACGTTTTCAGACGGTCTGAATCCATTAGTCGTCGGTGTCTTGATTGTCGGTCTCGGGATGTCGTTTGGGGGGACGACGGGATACGCGATGAACCCGGCACGTGATTTAGGTCCACGGATTGCGCATTTTATCCTGCCGATTGCAGGAAAAGGTTCTTCTAACTGGGGTTATGCCTGGATTCCGGTGCTCGGTCCGGTTCTTGGCGGAAGTCTTGGTGGATTGTTTTACCGATCCGTCTTCTCCGGGAAAGATACACCGGCATTTGTGATTGTCGGACTTGTGACAATCGTCATATTAGGTTTATGCTATAAATTCGGTGTTCGTCCGAATAAATCAACGTCAGTGAAGTCGAAGTCAGCTTAAGCTTAACTTACTAGATACAAAGGATGGGGAAGAGATGGAGAACTACATTTTGTCATTAGATCAAGGAACAACGAGTACACGGGCGATTTTATTCAACCGTTCCGGAGAAATCGTTCATTCCGCACAACGTGAGTTTACGCAGTACTTTCCAAAACCAGGTTGGGTCGAACACAATGCCAATGAAATTTGGGGAAGTGTCCTTTCGGTCGTTGCAACCTGTTTAACGGAAGCCAACGTCAAAGCGACACAAATCGCTGGAATCGGCATTACGAACCAACGGGAAACAGCGGTCGTCTGGGAGAAAGAGACTGGAAAACCGATTCATAATGCAGTTGTCTGGCAATCGAGACAAACAGCTGAAATTTGTGAAGAGTTACGGAGTGCAGGACATGCCGAATTGTTCCGTGCAAAAACAGGTTTGTTGATTGATGCCTATTTCTCCGGAACGAAGGTCAAGTGGATTCTTGATCACGTTGAAGGTTCCCGGGAACGGGCAGAACGTGGTGAACTGTTGTTTGGAACGATTGATACCTGGTTGATTTGGAAGTTGTCAGGCGGTAAAGCCCATGTCACGGATTATTCCAATGCCAGCCGGACGTTGATGTATAACATCCACGAGCTAAAATGGGATGACGAATTACTTCAGCTCCTCGATGTTCCAAAAGCCATGCTTCCTGAAGTCCGTCCGTCTTCTGAAGTTTATGCGCATACAGCTGGCTATCACTTCTTCGGTGAATCGGTTCCGATTGCCGGAGCTGCCGGAGATCAACAGGCCGCTTTATTCGGTCAAGCTTGTTTCGAAAAAGGAATGGCGAAAAACACATACGGAACAGGATGTTTCATGTTGCTGAATACGGGCGACAAAGCTGTGACATCGGAACACGGTCTCTTGACGACGATTGCGTGGGGAATCGACGGAAAAGTCCAGTATGCGCTCGAAGGCAGTATTTTTGTCGCCGGTTCAGCGATTCAATGGTTACGAGATGGTCTTCGCCTGATTAACGATGCGAAGGAAACAGAAGCTTACGCGACGCGTGTGACGTCTTCAGACGGGGTCTACGTCGTTCCTGCATTCGTCGGTCTCGGGACACCGTACTGGGACAGTGATGTCCGTGGTGCAGTCTTCGGTCTGACGCGGGGAACGGAAAAAGAACACTTCATCCGGGCGACACTTGAATCGCTGGCATATCAGACGCGTGACGTCTTGACAGCGATGGAACAGGATTCCGGAATCGAAATGTCTGCCTTACGTGTCGATGGTGGTGCCGTTAAAAATGATTTCCTCATGCAATTCCAGAGTGATATCATCCAGGCACCGGTCGAGCGTCCGGAAATTAATGAAACGACGGCCCTCGGGGCAGCATATCTTGCAGGACTAGCTGTTGGATTCTTTGAGAATCAAAAACAGATTTCAGCCCACTGGAAGATGGATCGTCGCTTTGAGATGGATATGGCGGAAGCAGAGAGCGAAGATCTTTACGCTGGATGGAAAAAAGCTGTTCAAGCGGCGATGTTGTTTAAATGATGTGACATATGTTATATTAGGTACAAGTTAATAAACCGGTCGGAGAATATGGAGAGACCACAGCAACAGTTGACACCGTCAGTCTGTTTGTTGTGGTCTCTTTTTTTTCGAACCCATACAGGAGGAACTATTCATGGCAAACCAACAATTTTCAAGCAAAAACCGTGCAGAGGTCTACAATCGATTAACGCGTGAAGAACTTGATCTACTTGTCGTAGGTGGAGGAATCACGGGAGCTGGGATCGCACTTGATGCCGCGTCACGTGGCATGAAGATTGGACTCGTTGAGATGCAAGACTTTGCAGCGGGAACGTCAAGCCGTTCAACGAAATTGGTTCATGGTGGTTTACGTTATTTGAAACAATTCGAAATCCAAATGGTTGCCGAAGTCGGGAAAGAACGGGCCATCGTTTATGAAAACGGACCACACGTTACGACACCGGAATGGATGTTGTTACCGATGCATAAGGGCGGTACGTTCGGACCGTTCAGTACGTCAATCGGGTTACGTGTTTATGATTTCTTGGCAGGCGTTAAGCGTTCAGAGTGGCGTTCAATGTTGTCGGCAAAAGAAACATTGGCAAAAGAGCCGCTTGTGAAACAAGACGGTCTAAAAGGCGGCGGCTACTACGTTGAGTATCGGACAGATGACGCCCGTTTAACGATCGAAGTCATGAAAGAAGCGGTTGCTCACGGAGCACGTGTCGTCAACTACACGAAAGCGGAAGAAATTCTGTATGAAAACGGAAAAGTCGTCGGGATGCGCGTGACGGATCTCGCGACAGGGGACGTTCATGAAATTCGTGCGAAAAAAGTCGTCAACGCAACCGGCCCTTGGGTCGATGAATTGCGTGAAAAAGACGGTTCGAAAGTCGGCAAACAACTCCGTTTGACAAAAGGGGTTCACGTCGTCATCGACCAGTCAAAATTCCCGCTGAAACAAGCCGTCTATTTCGATACACCGGATGGCCGGATGATTTTTGCCATTCCACGTGACGGAAAAGCGTATGTCGGAACAACGGATACGTTCTTTGACAAAGACACATCACATCCGAAATTTACAGTCGAAGACCAGGAATATGTTCTCGATGCAATTCATTACATGTTCCCTGAAGTGAAAGTGACAGCCGAAGATGTGGAATCAAGCTGGGCTGGTGTTCGTCCATTGATTTATGAACAAGGAAAAGACCCGTCTGAAATTTCGCGGAAAGACGAAGTATGGCAGTCTGAATCCGGTTTGATTACGATTGCCGGCGGAAAACTGACAGGCTACCGTAAAATGGGCGAGCATGTCGTCGATCTCGTCGCAAAACTTCTCAAAAAAGAAGAAAATGTCGCGTATGCCCGTTGTGCAACAAAAAACATGCCGATTTCAGGCGGTCATGTCGGAGGAGCAGCCGGATACGCGAAGTTCTTGAAATCACAAGCACCGGCAAACGGATTAACGTCGGAAGAAGTCTTGTTCCTTGCGAAACGCTATGGTTCAAACGTACCGGTTGTTTTGGAATATGCGGCAGAGTATGATGCGGCGGAAACAGAATTACCGCGTGATGTTTACGCACAACTCCATTACGGTATCAATCATGAGATGGTAGCCCGTCCAATCGACTTCTTCATCCGTCGGACCGGCGCAGTCTTCTTTGATATTGCATGGGCACGTCAGCACAAAGAAGCCGTCATCAAAGAGATGGCTCGTCACTTGAACTGGACAGCTGCACAAACAGCAGAGTATACAAAAGAACTCGAGATTGAAATCGAAGATGCGGCGCACGCACTCGTCACAGAATAAATCTTAGTTCGACAAAAGGGGCTGACTCAAAAGTCAGATTCTACAAAGAAAAGGGTGGCAGAATTGGAATCTGCCACCCTTTTTGTGTTAAAAAAGAAACACTCTTTTCACGCCACTCCTACAGGGAAAAGCGCAATTTTGCGCTGTCAGAGACAAACAAGACCCGGGTTTTTGCCTGAACGAGGCAGAAATACTGGCTTGTGTCTCGCCTGAGGAAAGGGCGCAAAAGAATGAGTGTTTCTTTTTTGAGTCAGCCCCTTTTTGCTGGCGTCTGGAATCAGATTCATTGCAAGCAACTGTCCGGACGATTATGCTAAATGTACATGATAACTAGTATGAAGGAGATGGAACGAAATGAAAGTTGAAGTCTGGTCAGATTATGCCTGCCCGTTTTGTTATATCGGTAAAAAACGTTTGGAAAAAGCCATTCAGGAGAATGGAGCGACAAATGTCGAGGTGGAATTTAAAAGTTTTGAACTCGATCCGTCATCACCGGAAACACCGACAATGGGATTGTACGACATCCTGGCATCCAAGTACGGGACATCCGTCGATCAAGCCCGATCAATGTCGCAAGGCGTCGTGGATGCCGCGAAAACGGATGGTCTGTTTTATGAGATGGACCGTGTTGTTCCTGCCAACACATTTAAAGCTCACCGCCTGACCCAACTTGCGAAAAAGCATGATAAAATGGACGAGGTATCAGAAGAATTATTCCAAGCCTATTTCATGAACGGTGAGAACTTAAATGATGACTCGATTTTGACAAGAATCGCGACTGCTGTCGGACTGGATCCTGCAACTGTGGAAGCTTTTCTCGCATCAGAGGAGTCTTCCGATGAAGTACGTCAAGAAGAAGAAATGGCCCGTGAACTTGGTGTGACGGGTGTGCCATTTTTCGTATTTGACCGGAAGTATGCCATTTCAGGCGCACAACCTGTTGAAGCATTCAGTCAAGTGCTGGAACGGATCCAGCAAGAACAAAAAGTGGAAATCGTAGCTGAAGGTGACGCGTGTGGAGTCGACGGCTGTAACTAAATTTGATTGCTAAAGGAGTACAAGAAACTTATGAAATTCATTTTCCATCCCGATATTCACGATGCACGGATCAATCTTGCTGTCGAGGACTTCATCCTAAATAATCTGAACGTCAACGAAGAAGATTATTTCCTGTTTTATATTAACGGTCCATCGATCATCGTCGGTAAAAATCAAAACACGAGTGAAGAAGTCAACTTGAAATACATTGAGGAAAACGGAATTCATGTCGTTCGTCGTTTGTCCGGTGGCGGTGCCGTTTATCATGATCACGGGAACTTAAACTTCAGCTTCCTGACGAAAGATGACGGTGATTCATTTAACAACTACAAAAAGTTCACGGAACCGGTTGTGCAAGCCTTACACAAACTCGGAGTCGAAGCAGAGTTGTCAGGTCGCAATGATATCCATGTCGGAACCCGGAAAATCAGCGGGAACGCCCAATTTACGACTAAAGGCCGGATGTTCAGCCACGGAACACTGATGCTTGATTCCAACATCGAGGAAGTCGTCAATGCCTTGGTCGTCAGTGAAGAAAAAATGCGTTCCAAAGGGATTAAATCGGTCCGGAGCCGGGTCGCGAATATCTCTGAATTTTTGACGGAACCGTTGACGATGGATCAATTCGTCGAGCATCTCCTGGAATCGATTTATGAAGGAAAAGAGATGGAGCGGTACGTCTTAACCGATGAAGACTGGGCAAAAGTCCATGCGATTTCCGCTGAACGGTACGGAAACTGGGATTGGAATTTCGGTAAATCACCGAAGTTTGATGTGATTCATAAAAAACGTTTCCCGATCGGAACGATTGATTTCCGCCTGAATGTGAAAAAGGGAATCATCGAAGAAGCGAAAATTTACGGCGACTTCTTCGGAGTCGAGGATGCTTCGGAAATTGCTCGGGCGTTGGAAGGAAAACGGTATGACCGCTCTTCATTACGTGAAGTCCTGAGTCAGTACGAATTGAAGAAATATTTCGGAGCTGTTGAGCTGGACGAAGTGCTTGACGTTTTAGCATAAGCTTTTTTGGGAAAACTCTCTCTATCAACTTGCATAGGGGGAGCTTTTTTCATGGGCTACAACAAAGATAACTTTTTAGAGGGTACATTAAACGACTTCATCAACTTTGAAAAAGTTTCGGAAGGTCTGCCAAAAACGGAAGATCAACAGCCGTTGCCGTATTATGAACGGGATGATTACCGCGCTGCCGGGAAATTGAAAGGAAAAGTCGCGATCGTAACGGGTGGTAATTCAGGAATCGGACGTGCGATCTCAATCGCCTATACATTGGAAGGCGCCAAAATCGTCATTGCGTTTTACGGCGATCAGGAGGGCGCGGAAGAAACAAAAGCTCGTCTTGAAGAGCTCGGCGGCGAAGTGTTGCTGTCTCAAGGAGACATCGGAGACGGTGCCTATTGTGAAGAACTCGTCAAAAAAACGATCGACCGTTTTGGTCGTCTTGATATTGTCGTCAACAATGCGAGTATGCAAAAACCGGAAGATTCGTTGCTCGACATCACAGATGAATCGATGGAAAAAACATTCAAAACAAATATTTTCGGAATGATGCGTCTAGCACGGGCAGCCTTGCCTCACCTGACGCTCGGCTCAGCTATCATCAATACGACGTCTTCGACAGCATATGAAGGAAACTCCCTCTTAATTGATTATTCGTCGACGAAAGGAGCCATCGTCAGCTTCACACGCAGTCTGTCGATGAACCTGGCGAAACAGGGGATCCGCGTCAATGCAGTGGCCCCAGGTCCAATCTGGACACCATTGATCACAGATACGTTCCCGGATGAATCGGTCAAAACGTTTGGTAAAAACACGCCGATGGATCGCCCCGGACAACCGGCAGAAATGGCTTCTGCTTACGTCTTCTTGGCTTGTAACGATTCGAGTTATATGACGGGTCAAGTCTTGCATCTAAACGGCGGCGTCATCGTCAACGGTTAAAAAGAAAGAACGTGAAAACGTTCCCATAAAATGCTACACTATCCATACAGGCGGACACGTCATGTATGGATTTTTTTTACGCTAAAAATGAACGGTTATTCATTCGAAGGGGGAAGCTAGTTATGATGGGATTGATTCATTCGGTGGAAGAAACGGCTCGGCAACGTCCGGACAGCATCGCCTACGTATTTGAAGATGTCGCAGTCAGTTATCGTGAATTTGTTGAGAAGTTTCACCGGGCAGCCGGAGCACTCGAATCACATGGAATTCGAAAAGGAGATCACGTTGCTCTAATCCTTGGAAACAGTCCGGCTTTTTTGATCGGATATTATGCCGTGATGAAGCAAGGGGCAATTGCGATACCGATCAATCCAACGTATACACCGGATGAGCTCGGTTATATTCTGATGAACGGGGATGTCAAAGGGATTCTCGGAATTGCACCGCTTGTCGAAGCGGCAAAAGAGCGATTGATTCATTTACCGCATCTTGCCGTCGTCGTGTCCGTTCCGTTTAACGGTCAAGTCGGTCCGGAAGAACAGCTTGGAACTGTTCAATTCACGACGCTTGAACGTTGGTTGGAGATTGAACATCCGATCGAGGAAGTAACGTATGAAATGGATGAGACAGCCGTCATTCTTTATACGAGCGGGACGACAGGGAAACCAAAAGGAGCGATGTTATCACATCGGAACCTGACTTCGAATGCCCGTTCCATCGGCGAGTACTTAAATGTTTCGGAACAGGATCGGACACTCGCTGTATTACCGATGTTCCATGTTTTTTGTCTGACGGTCGTCGTCAATGCATCGCTTGCACACGGCGCAGCCATTATCATCGCTTCACGTTTTTCACCTCAGGAGACATTTGAACTGGCGAAAAAGGAACAGGTGACGATTTTTGCCGGTGTACCGACCATGTATAATTTCCTGTTGCAGACGGTTAAGGCGCATCCGGAATATACGAGTGCATTTGAATCCATCCGCTTATTCGTATCGGGTGGAGCAAGTCTGCCGGTTCCGTTATTGCAAGCCTTTGACGAAACCTTTAACTGTCATATCCTTGAAGGATATGGTCTGTCAGAAGCTTCTCCCGTCACCTGTTTTAATCCGCTCGACGGCGTTCAAAAGCCGGGCTCGATCGGCCCTTCGATCGTGAATGTTGAAAATAAAGTTGTGGACGAACTCGGGCAGGAAGTTCCGGTCGGACAAGTCGGTGAACTGATTGTCCGTGGACCAAACATCATGACGGGTTATTACAAAATGCCGGAAGAAACACAAGCGACGTTAAAAGAAGGCTGGCTCTATACCGGTGACTTGGCGAGACAGGACGAGGATGGTTACTTCTATATCGTCGACCGGAAAAAAGATATGATCATCGTCGGCGGTTATAACGTCTATCCGCGTGAAGTCGAGGAAGTATTGTACCAGCATCCGAAAGTCGTCGAAGCAGCCGTCATCGGTGTACCGGACGAAGAAATGGGAGAAGCAGTCAAAGCGTTTGTTGTCGTTCGTGAACCATTGACCGAATCGGAAATCATGGACTTCTGTGCCATTTCACTTGCCAAGTATAAATGTCCAACGCGGATTGAATTCATTGATCAACTGCCGCGAAATACGACCGGTAAGATTTTACGGACAGTTTTGAAAAAACAACCGACCAATTCGTAAATCTACTGTAGAAAAAAGAACTTCAGGTTTCTGAAGTTCTTTTTGTGTGCATATAGGTAAAGAGGGGGAGAGCAAATGAATATTGCCTTAATTGCACACGATGAGAAAAAAGACGAGATGATGATGTTTACACGGGCATATGAAGCCTACTTTGCCAAAAATACCTTATATGCCACGGGTACGACAGGGCAACGGATCATGGAGGCGACCGCATTGACGGTCCACCGCTGTAAGTCGG
Source organism: Exiguobacterium artemiae 255-15 (assembly GCF_000019905.1). Classification (GTDB taxonomy): domain Bacteria; phylum Bacillota; class Bacilli; order Exiguobacteriales; family Exiguobacteriaceae; genus Exiguobacterium_A; species Exiguobacterium_A artemiae. The sequence continues at coordinate 764,923 of NC_010556.1, forward strand.
GACCGCTCGGCGGCGATCAGGAAATCGGGGCGATGGTTGCCCGTGGAGAAATTGATATCGTCATTTTTTTGCGGGACCCACTGACCGCCCAACCCCACGAACCGGACGTATCGGCGTTAATTCGTTTGTGTGATGTTTACGATTTGCCGCTTGCGACAAATGTCGGAACCGCCGAAATTTTGATAAACGGATTGGAACAGGGAGAGTTTCAATGGCGGGAAATCATTCGGAAACGTCATGAAGAAGAACAGCGGAAATTTTTAACCGATTAATTCTCTGAGAATGCTTCTCATTTTCTATCAAGCATGATATAGTCATCTTGAGGATGATACTGATTATCAATTGCGATAGAAAAGGGTGGCGAAAACAATGGAGATTATTTTAATGACTGGTGTGACCGTCTTGCTTGGTGGCGGTGTCACGTTCCTGACACACATCGTGAAAACGGAACGTCGTCATGTATCAGCAAATACAAAAACACAGGTAGAACGTGCGACATATCCATCGTTGCGCCTTGTAAAATAATTAAGTCTAACGTACGCCGCTCTTTTCTTTAGAAAAGAGCGTTTTTTTGTATAATTTTAGATTCTCCCATAATTCTGCGGAAATCCTTTGTTACACTGAAAAAAAGAACTTAAGCAGGAGTGATGATGATGCATACGATTTATTTAGTTGACGATGAAGTGAACTTGAACCGCGTCTTGGTCAAGTATTTGGAACAGGAAGGCTGGCAAGTAAAATCGTTTACGTCCGGGGAAGCGGCAGCATCCGCCATCATTGAAAAACCTGATTTATGGATCCTTGATATCATGTTACCGGACCTCGACGGGTTTCAATTGATCAAACGGATTAAAGCCCACGACGAGACCACACCGGTCATCTTTATCTCAGCCCGGGATGAAGACATCGATAAAATCATCGGCCTTGAGATGGGATCGGATGATTACATCGCAAAACCGTTTTTGCCGCGTGAACTCGTCATTCGTGTAAAGAAAATTTTAGCACGGGCATATGCGACTCCTAAAACTGGTCTCATCCGGTATGGAGACTACACGATTTATCCGGAAAAACGAATCATCGAAGAAAATGGTCAGGAAATTGATTTGACCTCAAAAGAATATGATTTATTGATTCTGTTTGCTACGCAAATCGGAACACCGATGTCGCGGGAACAAATTTTAGTGAGCGTCTGGGGAGACGATTACTTTGGATCGGATCGTGTCGTCGATGACCTTGTCCGACGGGTCCGAAAAAAACTTTCCAAATTGGAACTTGAAACCATTTACGGGATTGGATACCGTCTGGTGGCTGCATGAAAAATCGGAGTCTGGGTTTTCAAATCTGGGCGATGTTCCTGCTCGTCATTGCAACACTCTCCATTGTCATATTAATCGTCATGCGCTCATCGATTGGTAATTTCATTGATGAGCAAGTTTATGCGACGTTAGAAAACAGTGAAGTCTTTTTCTCGGAAGATGCCTCTGTCATCGAGATGTTACAAGACAATCCGATTGAATTCGATCGACGGAAACAGGAATCACGCTCTGTCAATGTCTTATTGTTATCGAAAAATGGAAAGTTGTATTATGGCGGGGCACCGCAACAGCTGGTCAATCAAATGTATCGTGATGCGATTGACCAGGAAAAAGAAATGCAAAAATATACGACCCGTCTGGATAAAGAGGATGTTTACTACAGCATCTTAAAGATGGAGATTAAAGGCGAGACCTATTACCGTGTTTCGTACGTCTGGGATGCATATCGCCAGGAACTGATCACGCAGTTATTTTCGAAAATCGGTTGGGTGGTCGCAATCGTCAGCATCCTGACCTTGTTCATCGCCTTTTGGCTTGCCAGACGATTGACCCATCCTTTAATCGAGATTGAGCGGGCGGTCGGCAAGATAGCGGCACAGAAGTGGGATACGCCTCTTCCTCTTGATCGCGGTGATGAAATCGGACGATTGGCCCGGTCAGTCGACGCAATGCGAATGGATTTGGAAAAACAGGATAAAGCGCAAAAATCCCTGCTTCAAAATATCTCACATGATTTGAAAACGCCGATCATGGTCATTCGCAGTTACGCCCAGTCGATTTCGGACGGAATTTATCCGGACGGTGATTTGACAGGTTCTGTTTCCGTCATCGAAGAGGAAGCAGAACGCTTAGAGAAAAAAGTCGCGGCCTTGTTGTATGTAACGAAACTGGATTATTTTGAACTGGATCGTTCAACATGGGATCATGTCGATCTGGACCGGATGGTTCACCTGCTCCAAAAGCGGTTTGTCGGGACAAAAGCCTTAACGTGGAAAATCACTGGCGAAGCGGGCATCGTGTTAGGGGAAGGGGAACAATTGCGTGTGGCTCTGGAAAATGTGCTGGATAATGCGATTCGTTATGCGGAGTCGACCATTGAAATTCGCCTTTCCGGTACCCGGCAGACGGCTACTGTTGAAATTTTGAATGACGGTCCGCCGTTAGAAGCGTCTTCTCCGCTGTTCCATCAATTTTCACGCGGAAAAGAAGGTAAGTTTGGGCTTGGATTATATATCGTCAAACGGATTGTCGAACGGCATGAAGGAGAAGTGACGATTGAAAATCTCATTGCGGGAAATGAACAAAATAAAGTTTGTGTGAAATTTAATTTTCCACGACATTTTCAGGAAGAATCGTCCGGAAAAAAATAAGATCTTAAAAAACGAGATAGTCATATCTCGTTTTTTATTTTGGGAAATAATGAGAACGTTCATACGAAGTCATTTGGAATTTGATATAACGATACTAATACAAGAAAGGAGAAATCAGGATGCGACATAAAATTACAGAAGAAACATTGGCTCTCGTACCGAAATATGGTCCGTACGGGGAACCGCAAACCTTACTTATTCAAGAACAGTCGGAAGTCGTGTTAGAAGGCCATCCAATTAAGCTGATTGAAGAATCCTGTTTATATTTTGGTTCATCTATGCGCGGAAGAATCGAAGCGGCTCGACATATCCTGGGACCGAATCGAAAGACACCGGTTTTGATCGATTGGAAAGCGCAAACGATTTTCTTCCCGACGACCGCAAAAGAGAAGGCGGAATGTATTTGGATCAATTTTAAACAGATGAAGACTGTTCAAAAAAAGGGGAATACTGTTCAAGTGGAGTTTCAAACAGGACAACGGATTGATACGGATGCCTCGGCCTATAGTATCGAACGACAACGGATCAAGACGTTGGAACTGGCGTATGAAATGCAACGGAGATTTCAGGAAGAACGGCCGATGACGTTTAATAAAGCGCGATAAGTGGAACATTCTAACAGGAATCACTACGTAACACAGCGAATAAACAGTAAGATGCGAGAGAGAGAATTAAAGGGAGGTGAAGCGGTCGAAAGACCGCTGCACAATGAATGAATCATACGAATGGTTAAACCGACGAAAATTACAACCCGGATTTGGTGTGAACGGCGGACGTCGTTTCATCAGTTCACGTATCGTCCGACCGGAAAATACACCGGGGAAACGGATCAAAGGCATTAAACGTGCCCGTCAGCTTGTCGTCGACGAGTCAGGAAATCGACGCTGGGTGACGAAACGAATCGTCGTAACAGATGCTGCAAAACACATGACAATCAATCGTCGTGCATCGGTTGTCCAAAAAGAAGTGACGGAATCCCGCTTGGAACAAGTAAAACAAAAATTAACGTCGAAAAAAGTTCTTTTACCTGTCTTAGCAGCAACAGGACTGGCCGTTGCCGGCGGAGTGCTTGCTTACGTCATGCGCCGTAAAAAACGAAATACAAAAGAACAACTATAACCTGAAGCAAACGACGTATTGTCTGCCTACAGCAAAAGCCGTGCTCTCCCCATGAATACATGAGGATGACACGGCTTTTATATGAGGAAGACGACAGCTCTTACAAGAAACGTTTGCGAATCGATGTCGCAAGCGCCTTCTCAGAGATTTCTTCCAGTTCTGTTTGGTTTGTCGGATCAAAACTGTCATTGTAGAATCGGCCGACAAATTCAACCCGGTCATAATCCAGTTCTTTGAAAATCAAATGTTTATGATCGTCGTAGAAGACAACCCGGTAATAATCAGAGCCGCGTTCGAGCGTCACGAGTGCCCGGATGTGTTCTAATCGTTTTTGTTCGTCTGACTTTTCTTCTTCGACAGGCTCTTCTGTCGCTTTGGCTGCTTCAGCCTGTTCGAGTGCGCTTTTTACTAATTCACTCTTTTTATCTTGTTCTTCAGTCATGGTTATCGCCTCCAATTTTTATTTTACCTTGAAATGTACCGATGAGAAAGAAAAATCCCTTATCGATTCTGATGAGCATCACAAATCCGGAGAACATTGAGTGCACCGATTCGTAAACGTTCGATTAAACGCGTCGCGGCCTCTGAATCAGAAATGGTCTCTTCGATGGTCATCGTCATCAGTTCAATCCACCGGATGGCATGTACTTCCGTGATAGGCAATAGACGATGAATCATGGCAAGATTCATTCGTTCATCATATGATTCATATTGTTTCGGACCACCTGTAAGTTGAATTAAAAACCGGGTTTGCGCCTGTTCAACCTGCCGGCGGTCGGATGGGAATAAAGGACGGAGAAGATGATCTGCATACACACGCTCGTAAAAGCGTGCGACGAGCTGTTCGATTGCTTGTTTTTGACCAAGGTCTTCATAAAGCATGTCTGTCCCTCTTTCTGTTCAGTCTGATGAAGACAACCATTATCTCAATCTTTACCCGATTTTTGCAACTCCATACAAAGCAATTGACAAATGATTCAAACTGAATAAAACGAGCACAGAAAGAAAAAATGTAATCTCAATTTAAAACGGACGTTTGTTCGTATTTGTGAGATAATCATACATATGCTACGTCTTGCACGCGGGGTCTTTTCTGCTACTTTCAACACTCATTTGACATGGGGAGAGAAAAACAGAATAAAACGCCTCAATACTAATTAAAGGAGGTGGAGATCAGTTTACAACCATGGGTGTAGGCTGATTTGGCAGAATGAATTACATGCATTTAGGTCGTGCCGGTACCGGTAAGACAACACAATTAATTGAACGGGTCATCGATCAACTGACCGAACAACCGCTTGGTCCATCGATTTATTTCATCGTACCGGATCAGATGTCCTTTGAGATGGAACGGCGTATTGCGACGGATCCCCGGCTGTCCGGTCTTGTCCGGATGGAAGTCATGAGTTTACGCCGGTTTGCCTTCCACATGATCCGGGATTACGGAAACCAGGTGATTCCGTTTTTAGATGAAACGGGGACACAACTACTATTACGCCAAGTTGTTGAAGAGGCGGAAGAAGAGTTGAAAATCTTTAAACGGACGAAAAATATGCCCGGCTTTTACAAAGGATTAGACGAATTGATTGCCTCGTTTAAACGTTCTTTAGTAAATCCGGATATGCTACGTCAAATCAGTGGAGCGTCACCGGAACGCTCACCGAAATTAAATGATTTAGCCCTAATTTATGAACGTTTTACTGAACGAATCTCAGATAAGGCCCTTCATGCTGACGATTATTTTACGACCTTGATCGAGCTGTTACCAAAAGCTGATTTAAGCGACGTTTCTGTATTCGTGGACGGTTTTTATGAATTTTCGTTACAGGAACAGCAAGTTTTGCTCCGATTGATGGAATTGACGAAAGATATGCACCTGAGTTTTACACTCGATGTCGAAGACGTTTATACGAAACAGTCTGAGTTTGGAGTTTCACAACGCTGTTACATGCAGTTGATTGAACAGATGAAAGAGCGGCAGATTGCGCATGAAGACATTTATTATGGACAGACCGTTAAATTTCAGAGCACAGGCTTGCGGATGCTCGAACAAGCACTTCTGTCGCCCGGCTACCCGCCAACGGATGAAGAGGTGACGGGAGTGACGGTTTCTGCTGCCGTCAATCGTCAAGTCGAGACGGAAGCCGCCGTCAGAAAAGCCATTCAACTCGTGCGTCATGACGGATATCGTTTCAAGGATATCGCTTTTCTTGTCCGTCACCTGGAGCCATACGCCGATCACTTGGAACGCGCTTTTCAACTGTATGATATTCCGTACTTTTTGGATCAACGGGAATCGATGGTGCATCACCCGATCGTCGAATTAGTCCATGCCGTCCTCGAAATCGTGATGACGGGTTACCGGGAAGAATCTGTTTTTCGTCTGCTGAAAACAGAACTGATTCCACTTCCGGCAGAAGATCCGCGGTTAGCACTTGATCGCCTGGAAACATTTGTGCTGGAGCGCGGAATCAAGGGTTCGATGTGGAAAAAACCATGGCAACTGAAGCGCCGTTTAGCCGATGAAATCAGTTTGACGGATGCTGAATTACAAGAGGAACTCGAGCTGAACGAATGGCGTCAATTTCTGGTCGAGGCGATCGAACCGCTTGAAAAGCGATTCAAGGCCTCTAAGACCATGAGTGAATATACACGCGCTTTGTACCGTTTCCTGGAAGAACATCATATGACCGACCGGTTGACGGTGTGGAAGCAACAAGCGCTTGAAGTCAACGAACTCAGTCAGGCACGTGAACATGATCAAGTGTATGAAGCGGTACTGCTTCTCTTTGAACAGCTGGAAGCTGCGGCACCTGAAGCTACGTTGACAACGGAACTGTTTGTCCAAATGGTCGAGACCGGGCTTGAAAGTCTCCGCTTCTCACTAGTTCCCCCTTCGCTCGATCAAGTGATTGCAACGGATTACGTCCGGGGACGTTTACAACAGGTCAAAGTGGTCTTTTTACTCGGTGCCAATGACGGATTGATTCCACTTGTGGAAGACCAGTCTAAACTATTGTCAGAAGGCGATCATGACTTCCTGCATGATCAGGGCATTCCGGTAGGCAAAGCATCCTTGGATGTATTTGACGACGAATTGTATTACCTCTATCAAGGGGTGACGGCACCAAGTGAATCTTTGCATATCAGTTATGCACTTGTGGATGAGGACGGAAAGGCGCTTCAGCCGGCATCAATCGTTAAGCAGATCAAACATCAACTGCTGCAGGATCGTCCGGTAAAAACATACTTTGCAGAAGCAGGGGATCATGCGCCGGATGATCAGCTTCAGTTCGTGACGAGTCCGGAACGGGCGGCAGCGGCAGCGGCAATCGAGTTGAGACGGCTGCAACGTCGTTATCCGATTCAACCGTCCTGGTTTGATGTGTATAATCGGTTGCTTGAGAACGGACGGGGCCGCGAACGGATGGCCCTGTTCTCCAATGCCTTGTTTTATCAAAACCAGGCAGAACCGTTGCCAGAGGATCTGGCACGCAATCTGTACGGTGACACGATCAAAGCCAGCGTCTCCCGCTTTGAGACCTACAATGCCTGTTCCTATAAACATTTTGCCCGGTATGGACTACGGTTAAAAGAACGGAAATTATATAAATTCGAAGCACCGGACATCGGCAACCTGTTCCACGGAGCCCTCAATGATTTATCGATGAACATCAAAGCCTCGGGGAAACGTTGGCGTGAACTGGATGACCAATCGTGCAGCAATCTCGCGAAAGAAGCTGTCGAGAAAGTGACGCCGGAAATTCAAAATGCGATTTTGATGAGTTCGAACCGTTTTGGTTACATCAAGAAAAAATTAACGGATGTCGTCGAGCAGACAGCCAAAATGCTTGTTAAACAGGCGGAACGTTCCGAGTTCGAACCTGATTTGTTTGAAATCAGTTTTGGGAACGCCATGTTCCCGCCGCTTCGATTTACCTTACCGGACGGCACCGAAATTGAATTTACAGGCCGGATTGACCGCGTGGATCAGGCGACGATCGGCGATCAATTATACGTCCGGATCGTCGATTATAAATCGAGCGCCAAAGAGCTGGATTTTGCCGAAATCTATTATGGGTTGGCAATTCAAATGTTGTTATATCTAAAAACGGTCGTTGAACAGTCGGAAGTGCTATTTAATCAGCAGGCTAAACCGGCTGGGGCCTTGTACTTCCACGTCAAAAATCCGATGATGCGCGGAGATTTGTCGGCGGACGAAATCGAACGGAACCAATTATTGCTCGAGTCGTACCAAATGCAAGGGGTTATCGTTGAAAATGATGAAGTATTACGGGCGATGGATCAGATTGCGTACGATGAACGTAAAAAATCGCCGCTCGTCAAAGTAACATTCACCAAAACCGGTCTTCATAAGTCACATACGAAAGGTGTCGTCAAAGAGGAAGAATTGACGGCATTAATGGATCATGCCTGGGATGAGTTGAAGACGAGCAGTCAATCAATGTATGCAGGAGACATTGCGATTGATCCGTTTGATTACCAGGAGCGGACGCCTTGTACATTCTGCGAGTATCGTTCCGTCTGCCAGTTTGATCAATCTCTCGGAAACGACTACCGGCAATTAAATCCGTTGTCGGAAAAAGAAGTCTTGGAACGGTTGAAGGAGGAGACGGAATGAGTGTGCAGTGGACGGATGAACAGCAACGGGCAATCGATGCGAGAGGCGGGCATATTTTAGTATCCGCCGCCGCCGGTTCCGGAAAAACAGCAGTATTAGTAGAACGGTTGACGCAACGTGTCATCAATCAGGAGGATCCATTGACAGCGGACCGAATTCTGGTCGCGACGTTTACGAACGCGGCAGCAAAAGAGATGAAGACGCGTGTCATCGAAGCCATCGAAGCGAAAATCAAAGTGGCCCCGGATGATCTTTATTTAAAGAAACAACGGCAAATGATGAATCGTGCTCAAATTACGACCATTCATTCTTTTTGTTTATCGATTTTACGTGAAAACTATTACAGGATTGGTCTTGATCCGGCGTTTCGGATTGCCGAGGAAGCAGAGTTGTTGTTGTTGCAGGATGACGTGTTGGAGGAAGTGTTTGAGAGCTTCTATGCTTCGGCAGATCCGGCATTTTATGAACTGATCGATAGCTATACGTCGGATCGGGACGATCAGGCGATGTTGACACTTATTTCGAATTTATACCGTTTTTCTCGATCACTTCCGGATCCGGAAGCATTTTATGACCATTTGATTGCTCAATACGATCAACCGATTGACCCGGATGAATCCAGTCTGTTGACACGATTATTTGAACTGGAATGGGAACGGGTCGGCCCGGTCATTAATCGGTATATGGAATTATCGTATCGCCTGCGGCAGTCCGGATACGACGAGATGGCAGATCTGTTAGTGCAGGATGTCACCCCGGTCCGGCGGATTAATCCGGAACAGGATCGTTGGACCACCGTTGCCCTGGCTTTTCAAGCTGTCGAGTTCGGCCGTTGGAAAGGAATCCGTGGAGACGAGGAAATGAAAAAATTCCAGACAGAGCGGACGCGTCTTGTCAGTGACCTCAAAAAAATGCGGGATCTGTTTGTTGAGAAAGACGGGGTCGATTATCTGGAAGATTTACGTTCGCAATTGGGACATGTCGAGATGATTGTTACGCTTGTCCGCAGTTTCTCGGCAGCTTATCTCGAAGCGAAGCAACAGCGGGGAATCGTAGATTTTTCCGATCTTGAACATTTTGCATTAGCCATCTTGGAAGAAAACGGCGAGCCGACGGATGTCGCCCGTCTTCTTCAAGAACGTTTCATCGAAGTGTTAGTCGATGAGTATCAGGATACAAACGAAGTACAGGAACGAATCCTGCGACTTGTCTCCAAATCAGATGAAGCCACCGGGAATCTGTTTATGGTTGGCGACGTCAAACAATCGATTTATAAATTCCGTCATGCCGAACCAGGATTATTTTTGAATAAGTTTAAACGATTCCAACAAACCGAAGTCGGGACACGCATTGATTTGACGAAAAATTTCCGGAGCCGTTTGGAAGTCTTGGATGGAACCAATCATATTTTCCGTCAAGTCATGGACGAAGCCGTCGGAGAAATTGATTATGATGAAGCGGCTTACTTGCGGTTAGGGAATCTTGGGTATGTTGATTCGACTCAAGTTGATCCCGAACTACTGTTAGTCGATCAGACCGATACAAACAAAGAGGAACTCGAAGCGCAAGTCATAGCGACACGGATCATCGAGATGGTAAACGATGAGAATCCGTATCTCGTCTTTGATGCGAAACAAAAACGATTCCGGAAGTGCGAATACCGTGATATCGTCATCCTCGTCCGATCGAGGGGAAAACGGGTTCAGGCACTCGTCGACGTTTTTGAACAATACGAACTGCCGGTTTATGCGGATACAACGGGCGGCTATTTCCAAGCAACTGAGATTCAAATCATGATGTCGCTGCTCAAGACAATCGATAATCCGTTGCAAGACATCCCGTTCGCGAGTGTCTTGCGGTCACCGATTTTCGGTTTGACGGATCGGGATCTAGGTCGAATTCGTGCTAAATCAAAAGACGGGTCGTTTTACGAAGCCGCTATACTTGTGGCGAAAGAACAGACACCGCTCGGTTTGCGTGTCGATGAAGCGCTTAATCAACTGCACCACTGGCGGACGGAAGCACGCGGAAAGTCGCTCGCAAGTCTGATCCGTTCCTTGTTTGATCAGACTGGCTACTTCGAATACGTCGGTTGTCTGAACGGCGGACGGAGCCGACAGGCGAATTTAAATGCTTTGTATGAACGCGCCCATCAGTACGAAGCGTCCGGTTATCGGGGATTATACCGTTTCTTGCGTCTGATTCATCGTTTAGTCGAACGCGGGGAAGATTTTTCGGAAGCCCGTTCGTTAGGCGAGGACGAAGATGTCGTCCGGATCATGACGATCCACCAATCGAAAGGACTGGAATTCCCGGTAACGATTGTCAGCCAATTAGGCAAGCAGTTTAATAAACAGGATCAAATTCAGGCGATCCAGCTGCATAAGACGTATGGTATCGCCCTCGATGCCATTGATCCTGTTAAACGCCTGCGTTCCGGTACGCTTCTCAAAGAAGTCATCCGCCGGGAAATGGACCGGGAAATGAAGGCGGAAGAGATGCGTGTTCTCTACGTCGCAATGACACGGGCGAAGGAAAAGCTGATTCTTGTCGGAGCGATTAAAGGTCTGGAAGATCAGTTGATCAAATGGCAGGATCAGCCGCTCGATGAACTGTTGTTGCCGGAAATGGATCGGCGGAATGCCAAGACATATGCGGACTGGGTAGTACCAGCCGTCCTGCGCAATTTCTTATTGAGCGAAGATGGGCCGCGCTGGTCATTTCGGATCATCGCGCTCGATGAGATTGCCCCGTATCAAGAACTGACGAAGATGGTCGAACAACTGGAACATGTCCGTGTTCTTGAAAAAATTGATCATGCCGGTGACGAGACGCTGAATATTCAAATTGAAGCGGCTTTTGCATATCAATATCCGTATCAAGTCGCAACAGATACCGCAGCGAAACAAACCGTGACAGAGTTGAAACGGACAGAACAGTTAGAACGGGCTGCCTTTGAGTCGACACATCGTCAGTCGACCTATTACCGGACTCCGCAATTTTTAGGTCCGACCTTGACCGGTGCCGAACGTGGAACGGTTCTGCATTTAGCGATGCAGCTTTACGAATCCGGTCGTTCGTTTGAGGAACAGATTCTCGACTGGGAACAGGCGGAACGTATTTCGAGTCTCGAGGCACAGACAATGCGGGAAGCTATTCCTGAACTAACGACGTTCCTTGCCTCTGATACCGGACAGTTATTTGAGCAACGTCTTCTGGCAGGGGAAGTGTACCGGGAACTCCCCTTTACCTATAAGATCGATTCAGCCCGATTCCGGTCCGATTGGCACGGTCCGAGTGACCAAGCCGTCATGCAAGGGATTGTCGACTGCCTGATTCGAGACGGAGACACATATATTCTGCTGGATTATAAATCGGACCAGGTCTTTGAAACGACCGACAATCAAAATCAAGCTGAAGTGTTGCGGACACGTTATGCGACCCAGTTAAATTTATATCAAGAGGCACTGGAAGCCATCCTGCACATCCGGATCAGCCGGAAACTGATTTATGCGTTTGCTCTTCATGAAGTGATTGAAATTTACTGATGATCTTACGTCTGAAGAATCGATTCTGTCACATATTCAGTGAGCAGAACCGATTCGTCAGACGATTTTCATTTCTAAATATGAAAGAACTGTGTAAAATGAAAAGGTATGTAAAAGAATAACCGGATACCATAGGAGGTTTTATAGATGGCACGGATTTTATTAGCGGAAGATGAAGATGTATTACGTATGCTGGTGCTCGATACGTTAGAAGACGAAGGGTATACGATTGACGAAGCGACAGATGGTGATGAAGCGTATCAGAAAATCATGAGTCAGCATTACGATCTTGTCTTACTGGATTATATGATGCCTGGAATGACCGGAATCGAAGTCATCGAAAAAGTACGACGTCATCCAGATAAACAAAATTTAAAAATCATGATGTTGACAGCAAAAAGTCAACAATCTGACCGGGAACGGGCGGAAGAAATCGGAGCCAATTATTTCTTCTCGAAACCATTCAGTCCACTCGAATTGATTGATGTCGTAGGAGGAATATTGAGTGATCATCCAGTGGATTAATCGAAAAATCGGACGCCAGTTAATGGCTTCCTTTTATATCGTGTTAACGACACTTATGATTTCTTCGCTGGTTGTCTATACTTATACGGATACAAAATTGCAGGAAACCCGATTGAAACTGGAAGACATCAGAGAGCGCAGCGCCCGTGCGGGTGCACTATGGGAAGAATGGCAGGATTTGCAGTTCAACATGCGGGGTTATGCGCTGATTGGTGATCAGGATATTTACCAGAAGATGATCAACCAACGCAAAACGATCGATGAGCAGACACGTTGGTTTGAAGAAAATGCGATTTATCAGCAAGGAAAAGATTATTCGCGTTCTTCACGTGAACTCTATGCTTATTACTTCGAAGCGATTTTGCCGTTGATTCAATCGTATGTGGAAGCGAAGTCATCCGGAACAGTCACGGAATCCTTTTTGGAAGGGAAGACATTAACATCGTTGCCGCTCGGTAAAGAATTGCTGGCAAATGGACAAATCAAATTAGACGCTTCCGGAAACATTGATGTGTTATCGGAAATCAACAAAAGCGAGTTGGCGCTTGGCGGGTATCGCGACTTCCTCGAAGACTGGTCGGAAAAAACGAGCCGTCAGTTGGAACAGGAAATTCAGACGACCCAACTAATTTGGCTGTCGAACATCATCGTATTAGTCGGGGTCTTGATTTTCTTCGTCTATCCGTTCATCCGGAAAATTACGGCAGAACTGTTGTCACTCGTTAAAAACAGCCAGCGTCTAGCCGGCGGCGAAGATATCAAACATGTCAAAGTATCCGGACGGAAAGATGAAATCGGAATTCTAGCTTTGTCATTTAATCAAATGGCAAGTTCCATCTCAGATAATAAACAGCATCTCTTGGCTAAAAATGAAGAACTGCAGGCGCAACAGGAAGAATTGCAGGCACAGCAGGAAGAACTGCAGGCGCAACAACAGGAACTTGAGGAAGCGCTTGAGTTAACGATGCGGAATGAACAACATCTGCAATATCGCAATGATTTGACGGAAACGTTGGCAGCTCGGGAAGCCTTGACAGCATATCCGGAAATTATTGAAAAGCTGATTGCCATTACGGATTCCGAAATCGGAGCCCTTGTGTTTGTCGATGAAGGATCTGCGTATTCGATCGTAACGCACGGGATGACGGAAGAACTGTCAGAACGATTGCTCGGAAGTGATCTGTCTTTGTTGAAACGTGCGGAGTCATTAAAAAAAGCCGTTCATTCCTCGAAGCAAGTCGCGAGCGATCATCCGTTGCCGTATCCGTACTATATGTATGAGACGGCAGTTCCGATTTTTGATCCGGCATCGGAAGAAGCCATTGCATTCATTTATCTTGTCCGTTACCGGGATCAGTTTACGAATGAACAGATGCGCGATATCATGTCGTTTTCACGCCAGTTGTCTCTTTCCTTGTTGCGAATGCGATTATTTGATGAGATGAACCGTGAAAAAACAAAAACCGAACGCATTTTGGATTCAATCCGCGAAGCGGTCATCTATATTGAACCGGGAAAAGACGAAGTGTTCGTCAATCGTCCGCTGTACGATCTATTTCCGGAGCTTCAATATGGCGCGGCCAAAAACGAAACGCTGCAAGGATGCCTTAATACGATTCGTGCGGTTGTCGATGAACCTGAAATCTTTGCCCGGTACATGGAAGGTATTTTACGAGGGGAAGTTCCGAAGGACAGTCTGCAATTTTCGATCCATCAGCAAGTCGTATTCATTCAATTTTATGTGGAAACGATTGAAGTGGAAGGGATCCGGAAAGGGACGATGCTTGTCTTGCGTGATGTGACGAAGGAAACCGAGATGGACCGTCTGAAATCGGAATTGGTTTCGACCGTTTCGCATGAACTGCGGACACCGTTATCCTCGATCTACGGTTTTACGGAACTGATGTTGAATCGGAAGATGGATCTTTCGAAACAAGATAAGTATTTAAAAACCATTCACTCGGAAACGGAACGTTTATCGAATCTGGTCAATGATTTTTTGGATGTCCAACGGATGGAAGCGAGAATTCAATCCTATCAAAAAGGACTACTGAATCTACAACCGCTTTTAGAAGAAACGACGCAATTCTACGCGGCATCGACAACGAATCATACGATCACGTTCCGTTCCCTGACCGATGCTTGTCCTCTGATTGAAGCGGATGAGGAAAAAATGAAGCAACTGATGAATAATCTGTTGAACAATGCCGTCAAGTACTCTCCGTTCGGGGGTAACATCGAAGTCGTGTTGGAAGCGGACCATCATCATGTCCAGTTTGCAGTACGGGATGAAGGAATCGGGATTCCGAAGTCTGCCTTGGCGAAGCTATTCGATAAATTTTACCGGGTCGATAATTCGGACAGCCGGAAAATTGGCGGAACCGGTCTTGGTCTTGCTATCTGTAAAGAAATCGTCGAAGGACATGATGGAGAGATTACAGTCGAGTCGGTCGAAAAGCAGGGAAGCACGTTTACTGTCAAGCTGCCGCAGAGTGTCCAGGAATACATGGTGGTTCCTGACGGACTTGATGTGTCGGAAAAATAATACTATGTCTGAAGTGAAAAATCAGATACGATGAATGAAGAATGAACAAAGGGGGAAATCAAATGCCGATTACTGCATTTGTACACACACACGTTTTATTATGGATTTTACTGCTTGTTACATTTTTTGTTGCGTTCTCGATGTATAAGAACGGAAAAAGTGCTGCGAAAGGCGTTCACATGGCATTCCGTCTCTTATTGCTCTTGACGTTTGGGACGGGTCTTTATCTCTACATCACGATCATGGGACAGTCTGCTAATCCGGATGGCTTGTACCATGCGAAAATCACAGCCGGTCTGCTTGTCCTGATTTTTGGAGAACTGACACTTGTTCGTCTTAAAAAAGGGAAATCCTATTCCGGTTTCCTGCTTGGATTTGCGGTACTCGTCCTCGTAACGATTTTCCTTGGATATTCGTTACCGTACGGTATGCAATTTTTTTAATCCGACCCAGGTCAATCATCAATCAGACAATCCGTTTGGTCGGATTACACACACGTTACTCGTCATAAAGAGGAACGTGTGTTTTTTTGTGTTTACAAACTGTTGTTATTTGGGAAAAGGGATATATTACGCAGTCGAGAGGGGAACGCTTGTGGCACAGTTGAAAGAATGGACGAAAGTTTTCCGGGCAAGAAAGTGGATGAAACGAGCTGAACCTGTTTTACCTTTATGGCATGGTTACATCGGGTATAAATACGGTCTCTTTGATGTATTAGGATCAGGGGCGACGCAAGCTGAGGCTCAGGTTCGTCTCAAGCAACCATTGACGACAGAAGCCTTATCCCGTTGGTTTGAAGTCGGATTGGCGGTAGGACATCTGAAAAAGAAAGACTTACGATATACAGCGACCCGTCACGTATTGCCGGAATTATCTAAAACAGATGAAAGAAGTATCGGTTTTATGTTATCCGAATTGATGGAACTGCATCTGCCTGCGTTGTTCTCTTATCCACAATTTTTGGAACATGGCCAGCAGAAAAAGTTCGATGGGGAAGAACACGGCGATATTGTGGCAGAAACATCCGCATTAGTGGAGACCGTTGCGTTTCCTGCCGTCCGTCATATCATCCGCAGTCAAAACGTGACATCATTGCTAGACATCGGCTGTGCTTACGGCGGTTACTTACGTAAAATTCACGAAGCTTTGCCTGAACTGCGACTGGCAGGAATTGATATTGAGGAATCGGTCATCGCGGAAGCGAAACGGCGGGATACGACCGGTGAAATCGACTTTACTGTCGGTGACATTAAAACTTTTGATGTCAAAGAAACATATGACGGCGTCATGATGAATAACATCTTGTATTATTTCCCGAAGGAAGAACGTCTTCGTCTTCTCGAGGGGGTCCGGCGTTTCGTTAAGGATGACGGGACGGTCATTTTAGTCACGCCATTACGTGGCAGTGAACACGGTGCGCCATTCTCTGCCGCATTCAATGCGTTCATGACGTTACATGAAAATCTTTATCCGTTGCCGGGTAAAGAAGAACTAACAGAACAACTTCATGCTGCAGGTTTTAAAAATGTGTCGATTTCACCATTTTTAAAAGAAGGAGCCTGGTATATTGTGACTGCAAACGCCACTTCCTAAGGGAAGCTTGGCGTTTTTACAGTTTTAGGGCAGTTCAAATTTGTGGGGAGTAGTATGTGATTAGTATAATAGTTAAAACGAGTAGAGAAAAAGGGAGAGATTCGTGTGAAGCAGCGTGTAGCCGTTATTGGAGCAGGACCTGGAGGGCTCGCTTGTGCGATGTTGCTTGCAGGCAGAGGAATAGATGTCACCGTATATGAAAAACAACCGATTGTCGGGGGGCGAACTTCTCGCGTGCAGGTCGGGGATTACCAGTTTGACCGGGGTCCTACCTTTTTAAATATGCCGCATATCCTAGAAAACTTATTTACAAGTATCGATTTGGATATGAAGGATTATTTGGACTTAAAAGCACTTGATCCCATGTACACACTGTATTTCAACGGCGGGAAAGATCATTTTACGATGACAACGGATCGTGATCGGATGAAACAGACGATTGAGCAACATTTCCCAGGAAACGGGGAAGGATATGATCGTTTCATGGCAGAACAAGCCTTGAAGCTGGCAAAACTGATGCCGATTTTGCAGACGAAACACGATAAATTAACGGACTATCTGTCTCCACGCGTCATCACGGCGCTCCCGCGTCTATCTCTCGGGCGTTCGTTATACGATGTCCTGTCCGATTATTTTACGAGTGAAGAATTAAAGTACGCTTTTACTTTCCAAGCGAAGTATTTAGGGATGTCAGCATGGGAATGTCCGGGCGGTTTTTCTATCCTGTCCTATATGGAACATGCATATGGTGTCCATCATCCGATCGGCGGAATGAATCAAATTCCGGAAGCGATGAAACGGGCAGTGGAAGAGCTCGGGGGGACGGTCCATCTCAATACAGGAATCAGTCAATTGATTTTAGATGGAACAACTGCGACCGGCGTCATTCTCGAGTCTGGTGAACATGTTTTATACGATGATGTTGTCGTCGGAGCAGATTTTGCCCATGCGATGAATCATCTTGTTCCCGAAGGTGTCCTGAAAAAATGGTCGCGTCCGAAAATTGACCGGAAGAAGTTTTCTTGTTCGACCTTTATGCTGTACTTAGGTGTCAATAAATCATTTGATGCTCCGCACCATACGATTTATTTTGCCGATGATTATGAAAAAAATGTCCGTGAGATGACCCAGACATTGGAATTATCCGATGATTTTTCATTTTATGTCCAAAATCCATCAATCATCGACAGTACATTGGCACCTGAAGGGAAATCATCGTTGTACGTGTTAGTACCGGTTCCGAATAATTACTCTGAACTCGACTGGGCGATTGAAGGACCGAAATTACGCCGTCGTGTCCTCGATGCCTTGGAACATCGTTCGCCTTATACAGGTGTCGAAGCAGCGATTGAAGTGGAAGAGATGTTCACACCGGATGATTGGGAAGCGATGGGAGTACACCAGGGAGCAACTTTTAATTTGGGACATCAGTTAACACAAATGATGTATTTTAGACCGCATAACCGGTTTGAAGAATTGGAGCATGTCTATCTGGTTGGAGGCGGAACGCATCCTGGAAGCGGCCTTCCGACCATCTTTGAATCAGCTCGGATCACGGCG
Organism: Exiguobacterium artemiae 255-15; assembly: GCF_000019905.1. Classification (GTDB taxonomy): domain Bacteria; phylum Bacillota; class Bacilli; order Exiguobacteriales; family Exiguobacteriaceae; genus Exiguobacterium_A; species Exiguobacterium_A artemiae. The sequence goes on from NC_010556.1 coordinate 783,141, forward strand.
GACTTATTGACAAGTGAAGTGGGTGTCGGAAAATGAAAATTGGATTTGTCGGAGCAGGTGTCGGAACACTCCACGCCGCTTTATTACTAACGAAACGATATCCGGAAGTCGAAATCACGATTTTTGAAAAAGAGTCACGTGCAGGCGGTCGACTCGCCTCCGTTGATTTCGAGACAGGCGGAAGAATTGATCAGGGGCCGACGATTGTCTTGATGCCCGGAAAACTGCAGGAACAATTAAGAGAAGCGGGGCTTGAAGGTGTTGAGTTGGAACGGATTGATCCTTTATACGACCTTCATTTCGACGACGGAACGATTGTGACAAAACAGGCGGATGTAGTTGATCAAACGATTGCGATTGAACGTCAATTCGGAGAAGGTCGCGGGTTCCAAGAATTTATGCAACAAAAAGCAAAGGATTATGACGTCAGCGTATCGAAATTTTTAGAGCGGACATATTCACGTAAACGGGATTTGTTGCACCCGGATATGTTAGCGCCCTTAGTGAAGATGCATGCGATGGAAACGGCACATGATCACTTAAAACGTTTCTTTAAAAGTAAACACCTGCGAATGGCTTACAGTTTTCCGACCTTTTACATCGGGGGTAACCCTTACACGACGCCTTCCATCTATGGATTGATTCCTTACCGGGAACAGGAAGAGGGTGTCTGGTACGTTAAAGGCGGATACTTCTCTTTAGCCGAGCGGATGTATGAAGCGTTAGTTGAGCGGGGCGTTACGTTTAAGTTCAATCAACCGGTCGACCGCGTCTTGATCCAGCAAGGTCAGACGAAGGGACTTGTCGCTGCAGGACAGGAGTACGTATATGATACGGTTGTCCTGAACGGAGAGTTTCCATTGATGGAATATTTGGTTGAAGGCAAGCAACCGAAAAAGTATGTGCCGTCCGGCGGAACATTACTGCTGTACTTTAAGATTGACGGAAAAGTTGATTTACCTGTCCATCGTTTTTTAATGCCAAGTGATTTAAAACCGTTGATGACGTCCATCTTCAAGAAAAATGAGTTGCCGGAAAATCCTGCCGTCTATTTATTTAATCCGAGTAAGATTGATGACGCATTGACGGCATCCGGTACTAGTGTCGTCTATGCGTTGGTTCCGTCACCACGTGGATTTGATCAGGCTAACTATGAAGCGCACGGATTTATTGATCAGATTTTAGACAAAATTGAGCAACATCTTCCTGGATTCCAAAGTCAAGTTACCGAAATGAAAATACGTACACCTCAAGATGCTCAAGATTTTGGATTGTATGAAGGCGGAAGTTTTGGCATCGCACCGACGATTCGCCAATCGGCTGCTTTAAAAACACAAGCTAAACCTTATGCTGATATTGAACGGTTGTATGCAGTAGGCGCATCTGTCCATCCGTGTGGAGGCGTTCCGATCGTTATGATGGGAGCGACATTACTTGTCAATCGAATGGAACAAGAGATGAGGTGGAAAAATGGATACAGTGACGAACGCATATCTAGTATGTGAACAAACGATTCAAGGTGGATCAAAAACCTTTTATAAAGCCTTCTCTTTACTGCCGAAGCAAGATCGGATGGCAGTCTACGCCATCTATACGTTTTGTCGTCATCTCGATGATACGGTGGATGAATCAGCGACACCAAAAGAAAGCTTAGCGGAATTCCTGGAAGAGTTTCGTTTATTCCGGTCGGGTAACTCGATCAATAAACCCTTATGGATTGCACTCGCAGATGTCTTTAAACGGTATGAGATGGATGAGACGCCGTTTTTAGAACTGGCAGAAGGTATGCGGTGGGACATCGAAAAAAATCGGTACCACTCGCTGGAAGAGACGGAGAAATATAGTTATTATGTCGCGAGTACGGTTGGCTTGATGCTGTTGCCGATTCTTGCACCGAAACAAAATGATTTACGGGAGTCCGCCATTCAACTCGGAATCGCGATGCAATTAACCAACATTCTTCGGGATGTCGGAGAAGATGCAAAGCGGGGACGTATCTATTTACCGAAAGATTGGATGGACCAGTATGGTGTGACAACGGAATCGTTGTTGGCGGGAACTCCTTCCGGCGACTTTGCCGGATTGTGGGAAGCATTGGCATTAAGAGCCGAGCATTTATACGATGCAGCAACGCCTTCGTTTGACCGCTATCCGAAAGAAAGCCGTCGTGCACTGAAAGTGGCGGCTTTACTGTACCGGGGAATCCTCGACGCAGCACGTGACAATCAATACGATGTGTTCACGAAACGTGCTTATGTCAGCCGATGGCAAAAGATGAAGTTGCTCGCTACGATTTGACGAAAAACTCCATAAAAAAAAGACCTCGGCGGGGACCAAGGTCTTTTTTTTATGGAGTTTAGACCGGGGAGTCTAAACTAAAATCTGTTTGTACAAAATCAGATACAGAGTTCCAACAAGACAGGTCGCGATCCACGGGGATGGATCTGATGATGATTGAGCTGTCCGTAAACGAATCGGGATGAGACGATCTAAGGGGGAACGTCGTAAGTCATGCCGAACCGTTTACAGTGGTGTATCGATTGAACAAGTGGGTCTTGAACAAATGATTCAGACGAAACAGATATGTTAAGTTCCTAAACGCGTTTGACTCGGGGAAGTCACCATGCGCTTGATTGAGGATGTGGGGTCAATCACTACCTCTTGAACTCGAAGTAATCGTATCAAATCTAAGTTGTCCGTACAAGTAATTGATATGCAATTCACATAACGTTCACAGGGTGGCAGCGACTGCAGACACGATTCGTTCGCTTGCCAGTTTTCCTGAAAGCGTCACCATTGGACTACCGCCACCGGGATGCGTCGATCCGCCGGCAAAAAACAAATTGTGAACATTCTTTGAACGGTTACTTGGACGCATGAAAGCTCCCCGTGTACCATTCGAAGAAAGACCATACAGCGAACCATGATACGCTGAAAATTTCTGTTCAATATCCTGTGGTGTGATCCGTTGTTCGAATAAAACGTCAGACGTAATATCGATTCCGAACTGTTGAAGGCGTTGATCGATGATTTTATCGTACGTGTCAAAATCAACGGCAGATCCTTTGTGGGTAGCCGGAGCATTGACAAGGACAAACAGGTTGTCACCGGCTTCTCCCATTTCCGGTGCCGTGACCGAGGAATTCGAGATGTAGATGGTCGGCTCTTCTGCATAGCGATGTTGATTAAATAACGCTTCGAATTCGGCTTCATAGTCGGAAGAGAAAAAGACGTTATGATGGGCAAGTCCGGCAATACGGCGTCCGAGTCCGATGCACCGGACATAAGCAGAAATCGACGGCTCCATTTGCGCAGGAGTCGGATTTTTGAAGTCAGGCCGGACCGTTTCTGAAATCAACCGCGGATATTGGGTGAGCAGGTCACCATTTAACACGATGAAATCAACAGACAGGTAATCGACATGATTGAGTTCGATTTCCGTTGCCAACTGATTGGTCACTTCAATCTGTGTCACTTCGTCACCTAACCGAAACGTCACACCGAGTTCACGGGCGCGACGGGCAAATCCTTCGGCAATGGCGGTATTTCCGCCGCGTGTGAAATAAACACCATCATTCAGCTCGAGATGGGCAATTAAACCGAATGTTGCCGGCGCTTGAAACGGACTGCTTCCAATGTAAGTCGCATACCGATCGAGTGCTTGGATCAGCTGGGGATCTTTAAAATATTTTTTGTGTAGCCCATGAAGTGTCTTAAAGGGATGGACCTTCGTCATGTCACGCAATAAAGAAAAATTAAAATAAGAGTCGATATTGATGAAAAATTGTTGTTTGGCGATATTGTACAGTTCCCGGACTTCATCTTGATAACCCGTAATATCATTTTTGGCAAGTTGTCCCTTCGTGAAACGGTCAACTTCAGTCCGCATCGCTTCACGGCCGCTGGCAAATGTCAATGAACGACCGTCCGGAAAATGATTGACCGTATGACGCGTCAATTTTTCAAAAGTAAAATAGTCATCAGGATCTGCTCCCGATTCCAAAATGACGGATTGAAAGATTTCAGGCATTGTGATCGTATTGGGACCGAAATCAAAACGGTGTCCCTCTGATGTGATAGGCATCATCTTTCCACCAATGTGTTCATTACGTTCAATGACGGTGACTTTAAATCCTTTTGAAGCAAGTGAGATGGCGGCACTCAAACCGCCGAGTCCCGCTCCGATGACTGCGATATGTTTCATAACAATGAAACCTCCTTAAGAATATGTCCGACCCTTCCAACTGATTTCCCTTTTCTTCAGTCTTCGAATCATCGCTGTCGCGAGTAATACGACATAAAGAATGGACGCAACAGGATGCCAAAACCAAGCACGAGAAATCATGGCCTTCCGATCGATGCGGTAACGGGCAATCATCATCAAAAGAAAGGCTCCGAGCGTCCAAATGGACGGGAAGAAGAAGACAAGCGGTAAAGCGGCCGCTTGGATCAAGTAAAACAGCAGGAAATAGCTGCCGGCGATATAGGAATCATTCATACCACGAAAGACGTTTTTCAGGAAACCTTGCCAGACGTCACGGTTGGTCGCATACATGTCACAGCTGACATAAGGAGCCACGTCGACGAGCGTTGTTGTAAAGGCGTTTTGTTTGAACGTCCGGCAGAGTTCCAAATCGTCGACGAGCGCCATTTGAATCGCCTGATGTCCGCCGACTTGTTCATAAGCATGCCGTTCAACAAGGACGACCATCCCGTTTGCTGCTGCAAAGGCGGGATGCTTGACCTTCCGAAAAGCAATCGGAAGGTGTTGGGCGATCAAGACATGTTGCATCGGAATGAGACACTTTCCGAGAAAAGTCGGAACAGGGAACGACGGAAAGCCTGATAAGAAGACCGCCTGTTCTTTTTGAAGCGTTGCGTAGAGCCGGGGAACCGTGTCTGCTGCCAGTGTGATGTCAGCGTCTAAGAACAATAGGTATTCTTCATGGGTCGCCTGTGCCAATTGATGACAGGCGTGGACTTTCCCGGCCCATCCGGGTGGTAGGTCAAGACCGTCAATGATTGTGAACTGATTTTCTTTGCCGACCAGCCGGACTAATAGCTCGCGGGTCCGGTCAGTCGAGCGGTCTTCGTATAAATAGACGTGCATATTCGGATGAAGCGCTTGTCGGAGGGAATGAATCAGTTTCTCGACATTCCGTTCTTCGTTCCGAAGCGGAATACAGATTGCAAGACTCGAAGGAACTAGAGGTTCACTTAGTTTAGGTAAAAAAGACAGATTAATGAACGTGTAGAGACAAACGAGAGCAGCAAAAACAAACAGTATGACAGTCATGTGCGAATTGCCCGTAGCCATTGTTCCGTCTTCACCGGAAGCGGCTCCTTTCTTGTGGTCAATATACAGTACGATTCAACGCGTTCTTCAACGGCATCAGTCCGGACATCATCGTACAGCCGGGTCATCGCATCCGTTAGATAACGCAACTGTTCCGAAGCACGCGTAGCAGGCAGTGTAATGGTCCGGGTCCGTATGTAGACGTCCGGCTGTTGTTCGTGACCAAACGAATAATAAAACGAAAACAGGGAAATCGACCGGGCTGTTTTGGCAAGATGTGTCGCCCCGCTGCTGAGCTGGAGCGGACGCTCTTCTTGATGCCGTTCCTCCCCTTGAGGAAACATCCAGACACTGCTTCCGTCCGCCAACCGCTCTTTTGCATACTGGAGACTTTGCTTGATTTCTCCAAATGAACTCCGATCAATCGAGAATCCTCCAAGACGTGTGAAAAAAGGAAACCGTTCCAGTCCTTGCTGATCAATCATGACGTAAGGGTCGTGACGCAGGACTGTTTGATCCAAATGAAATAAAATCATTCCATCCCACCATGATCCGTGTGTCGCGAGCATCAAGCCGGGTGTCGGTAAATCATCTGCCCGGTACAGGACACGGTGAAACTGTTTTCGGATTAAGCGTTCTTTTACGTATAAATGAAAAGTGTGTTCAGCCCATTTGCTTTTGTTTGCTTTTTGCAAAACGCACGCCTCCTTTTGTGAGCCAATAGGTGATACCAGCGAGGAGACTGATTAATGTGACACCGTAAAGTCCTGCGACACCTGCTGTCAGACCGAACAGCGCATGAAGCATCAGAAAAAGATACTGGTTGTTCCGTTCAAGAGCTGTGATGGTAGACTGTTGTTCAAACCGGGCGATCAGGAGCGAGAAAAAGAGTGCAGTTCCATACCAACCAAAAAAGTTTTGTGTCGGAATGTCATAATAGAAACCGCCGTCCTGCCAGAGCCAATAGGATTTGACGTTGGCAGCCACCGGGTCGATGGCCATATCCAGCCAAATTGCAAATAACGGGACTAAGATGACGGTATTGAAACGAATCGGAAATCGTCGTGAGAAGGCAAGGCTGGCTCCCATGACAGACAACCAGGCAGCACCAATCGTGATTGGTACACCAAACAGCTGGACGCCAAAATCAGCCTCATAGGCATATGTACCGAACGGCCAGCCGGTATGGACGCCGATTGATTCGATGATGATGGACCCGAAGAAAATGACAGGAATGATAAAACGTCCTTTCGGTACGACATCCCACAGGTAAAGCGCAGCATATAAACCCGATGCAAATAAAAAAACAGCGTTTGCCCATTCCAGCCAAGGCGGAAGTAAGGAAAAACCGACTAAAATCAGTCCGATAAAAAACCAGACCGTAAAAAATAACCAGAGTTTTTTTTGAAATCGATCCATCATGAGTACGTCCTCCATCTCTTTCTATTCTGATATTAGTATACCTGTAGCAAAGGGCGTCGAGCCAGAATGGAGGTGGAATTCACGGTAGTGAACTACTCACCACTTATTTGCTTCGCAAATTGAAGGGGGAGCTTCTTGGGAAGACCGTACTTTTAAGAGCTACGATTATTTGCCAAGCTCATCGGGTGGTTCCCACCCTGAAGGTTTTTTAGTCTGCTAACAGCAACAAGTTGATACTTGCATTGATATCTCGATCATGATGCGCACCGCAAGTACATGTCCACTCGCGTACATCGATTGTTTTCTTCTCACCTTTTACTCCACAAGAAGAACAGATTTGGGTCGAGGCGTACCATTGATCCGCCTTGATAAGTGTTCGTCCGTAGAATGCGCATTTGTATTCTAACTGTCGGACGAACCCATACCAACTGACATCTCCAATCGATTTGGCGATCTTATGGTTCTTCATCATGTTCTTCGATTTAAGTGTCTCGACGACGATGACTTGGTTATCGTCAACCATCCGTTTCGAAAGCTTATGAAGAAAATCTTGACGTTGATGTGCAAACTTTTCATGTTTCTTGGCGAGGATGATCCTCGCCTTCTCTCGGTTCTTACTCCCGATCTTCTTGCGGGCCAAAGCGCGTTGCGCCTTCTTGATCTGCTCTTCGGACTTTCGAAGAAAACGAGGATTGTCAACTTTCTCAGAAACACGTTCATCATTTGTCAGGATGGCGAAGTGCTCCAAACCAAGGTCGATTCCTACTTTATTTTGGGCTGGAATCAATTGCGCTTCGGCTTGATCGACAAGGATGGAGATGAAGAATTTCCGCGTCTTCGTCATCGAGACCGTCGCGGACTTGATCACACCATCAAACGGACGATGTTGTTTCAACTTCACAAAACCGATTTTAGGAAGTTTCACCTTACGATCTTCGATGCGGATGCTTCCCTTCAGATTGTTTGTTGTGTAAGAGGCTCGGTCGTTGTGCTTCGATTTGAATTTCGGAAACCCGACAGACTGATCTCGAAAAAAGTTTTGATACGCCTGGTTTAAGTCCATCTGAGCGTTAGCAAGAGAAAGACTGTCGACTTCTTTGAGGAAGGGGAATTCGGGCTTGTACTTCGCCGGGGTTGGGAGCTTCTGCTTCGCGTCAGGATTGAGCTTCGAATCTTCATACAATCGGATCCGCTCTTCGAGCATCTTATTGTAGACGAAACGGACACAACCGAACGTCTTCACGAAATATTCTTGTTGGGATTTCGTCGGATAGAGTCGAAACTTGTGCGCCTTCAGCAAAGCAATCACTCCTTTCCTTGTTTTTCGATATAGTGTCTGATGACGTCGCTTGTCGCACCTCCGGTCGTCACTAGACAGTAACTTCGAGACCAAAACATTTCTTTCCATAGTTGTTTCTTGATATGCGGAAAGTCTCGTTTGATCAGTCGGCTGCTTGCACTCTTGTAAGCGTTCAGAAACTTTGACATCTCCGTGTTTGGGTGTGCTTTGAAGAGCACATGGATATGATCGCCGTCATGATTCCACTCGTTCAGCGTGATGTGATACGATGCACCGATTCGTTCGAACGTCTGTCTCGCGAAGTCCGAGATGGCGTCATCGATCACTTTGCGTCTGTATTTCACTACTAGGACAAGGTGATAATTCAGAAGGAAGACTGAATGTTTATTTGTGTCCATTTTCATTGATATATCAGTCCTTTTGGTTAGTCACACTGATTGTATCAAACGATTCTAGTCTTGCCAAGACAGGCGATTCATCTCCCACCTACGCTTGGCTTCGTCCCGGTACGCTTAGAGGTGGGAGAATTCTCGCTAAATTTAGTTAAAAAAAAACAGACCGCATGAACCGGTCTGCTTAATCGATCTGATGATTTTTCTGTTTTTTCTTTTTGATGAACGAAAATAACAAAAAGGCGATGTAGAGAGGAACGGCGACGAACCAGAAAGTCGACCACTCGTTGCTGCGGGCAATCATGACGTAGGTTACGTACAGCAATGTAAAAGTGATGACAAATGTATGTCGCGGTACCGGAATATCCTTGAAACTCGGAATTTTGACTCGGCTTACCATTAAGAAGGCGAGAGCCGTAAAGACGAGCGGCACCATTAAATCATTCATACGGCCGCTGAACAGGGTGACGACGGCTAAGATACCTCCGGCTGCTGTAATCGGCACGCCGGAAAAATAGGCGGAAGCTACATTAGTGGCCGACAGATTGAAACGGGCCAGGCGGAATGCACCAAACAGAGGGAACAACGCCGCAATCAGCAAACCAATTTCTCCAAAATCATAAAAATAAGTGTAATAGGCCATCATGGCTGGAGCGACACCGAAGGTCACGACATCAGCGAGTGAGTCCAGTTCTTTTCCGAAATCACCAGCGACACCAAGCATACGGGCGATCCGACCATCCAGACTGTCGAGCATCATCGCGATGACGATCAGTAAGGTCGCATTTTGAAAATCTCCCCGCGCCGCCATGACGATGGCAAGAAAACCACAGTATAAATTTCCGAACGTAAAGAGGTTCGGAATAGAGTTACGCACACGTTCTTTCCACAAAATGATTCCTCCTGCCACTTCTTCGATACTATCCATCATATCATAAACAACTGATAGATATCAGCGGTTCATGAAGACAATCCCGTTCGTGAAGCGGAGAAAATCATCAGGAGCGAGTTTGACCTGCAGACCGCGTTTGCCAGCCGAAATGATGATGAATTCTTGATTCAGAGCCGAATGCGATAAAAGGACCGGGAAAGGTTTTTTCGCACCAATCGGGGCGACACCTCCTCGGATGTACCCCGTCAGTTGCTTTAAATCTTTCATTGGCACCAAATGTGTTTTCTTGGCAGACACCGCCCGGGCGACTGCTTTTAAACTGACTTCCTCTTCGCCGGAAATGACAGCAAACACATATTGATGGGCGTCTGTTTCTAAAACTAATGTTTTAAAAATAGACGAAAGCGGGTAATTAATCTTTCTAGCGACATTTTGAGCGGATAAATCCTGTTCATCAACAGGATAGGAAAGCAAGTCGAACGGGATGTCAGACTGCTTTAGAAGTCTCGCGACGTTCGTTGTGGTCATGTTGTTCTCCTTTGACGACAGCATATTGAGCCCACTTCCGACTGTTCCAACGTTTTAAGGCAAAGATACCGCGGAACCACTCGTCGGCAGAGAAGGCAATCCAGATACCGAGTAAACCGAGTCCATATTGCAAGCCGAGTGTATAACTGAGCACAACAGCGATTCCCCACATCGAGAGAATACCGATTGCGACAGGGAAACGGACGTCCCCGGCTGATTTTAGTGTTCCCATCAGAACGATATTCATGGCACGGCCCGGTTCAAGAATGACACTCGCCCATAACAACGGAATACCGATGGCGATGATTTCCGGACTTGATGTGAACATAGACAGAATGGATGTTCCGACAGATGCCAGTGCAACAGCAGAGGCAAAACTGGCAAAAACAGCGATTTTCAGCGTTTTTACAGCACGTGCATGTGCTGCTTCGAATTGCTGAGCCCCGACTTGGCGGGCGACTAATAATTGTGTCCCTTGTGCGATGGCTAATGTGAATAAGAAACAAAGCATTGTGATGTTTGAGACATAAACGCGTGCAGAGAGAGCAGACTCTCCGATGGTTGCGATGAAACCGGTAATGATCAGTTGAGAAAACTGATACGATACACCTTCTCCGGCAGAAGGGATTCCGATGTTCATGATACTTTTAATATCGCGTCGATTGATTTGTACCAAATCTTTTAACTTAAATCGTAAAGAAAGTTTCCGGTAAACAACGAAAAAGAGTAAAGTGACGGCGACAGACCGGGCAATGACGATCGACCAAGCGACTCCGGCGACTCCAAGGACAGGAATACCGAATAATCCGAGGACGGCAATGACATTACCAAAGGCACTGACGAAGTTCATCAGTAACGTGACGTACATAGCATTTTTTGTAAAACCGTGACTGCGTAAGATGGCACCGAGTGTAAGAGAGATGGCTTCCAAGAATAAGAAGAGACCAACAATCTTTAAGAACGTTTCGCCATATACGAGTGTTTCTCCTTCTAAAGAGAAGAATCCAAGTAATTGTTTTCCGAACAAGGCAACAAGAACGGAAATGATTAAACCGATATATAAATTGATGGAAAAAGCAGATCGTGCGGTCTGGCGGGCGTCCTGAACCCGTTTCGCCCCTAAATATTGACCAATGATGATGGTTGCTCCAACGGATGTGATGTTAAACAGGATGATGAAAATGTTCAGCACCTGATTGGAAACACCGACAGCGGCAGCTGCACTGTCAGAATAATAACTGAGAATCAATGTAGCGATGATCCCGAGGCTCATATGAAGCGCGATTTCAATGAATAGCGGCCATGTAATTTGGAATAATGATTGTTGTTTAACTGTTTTCATAAATTTAATTCCCCTTTAAGTCCTTAAAACGTATTGTCTTTCTGTATCTTTTGGAAACTATACGCCTTCGATTTTCATAATGAAAGAGCAAAAGGTAAGCTTTCATAAAAAAAGAGAGTATTTAAAAGGATTTTCATAAAACATCACGAATACATCATAATGAATGGATGTTCATTTTTGAAATGGAGGGGAATGGAATGAAAACTGAAATCACTTATGCTGTTGAAGAGCAGGTTGCGACCATCACGTTATCACGTCCGGAACGGCTGAATGCGCTCACATCAACACTTTTAACCGAACTAGCGGAGTCGATCGAAGAGGCGAATCAAGATAATACTATTCGGGTCATCGTTTTGACGGGGGCCGGGCGCGGATTTTGTGCGGGCCAGGATTTAAAAACCGTACAACCCGGTATGGACCACGGGGACTACTTAAAACAATATTACCATCCTGTCATTCGGGCATTGGCAACGACGAAAAAGCCGACCATCGCTGCCATTAATGGAGTGGCTGCAGGGGCGGGACTCTCTCTTACATTAGCCTGTGATTTCCGGATCGTACGCGATGATGCGAAATTATCACTTGGCTTCATCAATATCGGACTGGTTCCGGATGCCGGTGCTCCGTACTTCTTACCCCGGTTGATCGGGTCAGCTAAAGCACTCGAGCTTGCTTTATTAGGTGAAACAATTACCGCGCAACAAGCCTACGACTATCATTTAGTGACAAAAAGTGTGGACGCCGGACAGTACGAACAGGAAGTAGCTTCTTTTGCTAAACTTCTTGCCAGCCGACCGACGAAAGTCATCGGATATATCAAACAGTTGCAATCAGCAAGTTCCGAATCGACACTCGAGGATATGCTGGCTCAGGAAATTATTTATCAATCCCGTGCCGGAAAGACAGAAGATCACCAGCAAGCGGTTCAAGCATTTCTAGAAAAAAAAGCGCCCGTTTTCAGCGGTCGCTGATGACAGAGTGAACGACTAATAGGACTTTCCGGAAATCTGCCGGAAGGTCCTATTATGATTCACTTGATTTTTTGTTTGATCTTTTGAGCAGTCGCATGAGTACGATCCGTCAGGCCGGTTGAGATTCGAAATAGCATGATTCCAAGAAAAGCGGAAACAAAAATATACAATCCGGTCAATGTGACAAAAGCTCCGCTCGCAAGCGTGATGAATAAAATAGAGAATTCTCCGCGTGGTCCTAAACAGAATCCGGACTCAATCGCATGGTAGTTGGAAAGACCAAACGCTCGTCCCCCTAAAAAACCGACCAGGAATTTAGAAAGAAGTCCCCAAACGACGAGGGCAACGAAAAACCAATCCAAGGGGAGCCCTTCCGTCAATTCAAACGACATGCCGAACGAGATGAAAAACAAGGGTAAAAGTAAATCTTGGAAAGGCGTTACCAGTCTTTTTAAATAACGTGTCTCTTTAATTTCCGTTAATAAAATCCCGACGATAAACGCACCCAGGACTTCGGATAAACCAAACATGATCCCGATTCCTGAAAAAGTCAAAATTAAGCCGATGATTCCGATGCCGGCATCCGGGTGACGGTAAAGAGAATCGACGACTCTCGATTTTTGACGGATGAAGACCGTTAAAAAAATCAGAGCACTGAATAAGAAAATAAATCCAAGAAAAATCGTTCCGACTTTTACGAAGGTGAACTCTTGTGCTCCGAGAACAAAGGGGGCACTTGTTAATAAGAGAGGCGCCGCTAAATCTTCGAAGATAAGTAACGAGAGAACAAACCGATTCACGTCTTTGTGTTTATCCGGTTCGCGGTCGAGCAGGCGGGCCGAAATCGACGAACTTGTTGCATACAGAACACAGCCAATTAAAAATGCCTCGGGTACCGAAAATCCGAAGGCCAAAGTCAAGAGGAAGGTACCGCCAAACGATAACAGAAGATCAATCAGTCCCGCTTTCCAGATGTTGCGAAACTGGATTAATAAATCAGCGACCGAAAACTTCAGACCGAGCAGGAAAAACAAGACGATGATGCCTGCTTCTCCGCCGAGTTTTAATTCTTCCGGCAAATCATAATAAAGACCAAGTATGATTCCGATCAGGATAAAGGCAAGAATGCTCGGGAGGTGAAACCGTTCGCTGAAATAACTGACGACGAACAAGCCGATCAGAATCAATCCCGCATAAAGAAATATTTCCATGAGAAAGTTTTCCCTCCTTTCTTTTTCCTTTACCCTAAATCAAACACCTTAACGGGTTTGTCACAGAAATGAAAAAAGACAGACTTTTGCTGAGGGGCAAAAAGTCTGTCTGAAAATCAAATCACTTGAATGATAGTTCCTGTATACGGAGCGAGCGTCACTTCTAATGAAGGAAGTGGTGTGTTCGAAAAGAGATCCATTCCTTGGCCGGACTGAGGAGCCGGGATTGTCGCCTGATGATTCGAGTTATTGAAATAGACGTAATACGTCCCATCCTGACTCATACGACGCATGACGATGGTATTGGTTTCATCGTCGGCATGGACGAATGAAATCTGTCCGTGATTGGCAAGTGTCCTGTGCTGCTTTCGTAACTGAAGCAGATGTTTCGTGTACATCAACAGATTCAAATCCTGCTCTTCCGGATTCCACGGCATACATTTCCGGCAACCCGGATCCTGATCACCGTCGAGTCCGATTTCATCTCCGTAATAGATAACCGGACTTCCGGAGAAGGTCAGCATGGATAACAGCAGCAGACGCATCTTGTTTTTGTCGTTTCCGGCACGGGTCAAGGCACGCGGCGTATCGTGTGAACCGATTAAGTTAAACGATACTTCGTTGACGTTGACCGTGTTTGAGAATAAGACATGCGACATGTCATTGGCATAGGTGGAAGCAGATGTCTTATCGAGTGCAAAGAAATTAAGTGCAGCATTCGTGAACGGATAGTTCATAACGGCATCAAATTGGTCACCGAGCAACCATTCCTGTGAATCGTGCCAAATTTCACCGAGAATATACGTCTCCGGATCCGCTTCCTTGACGACAGAACGGAAGTCACGCCAGAAGGCATGATCGACTTCGTTGGCAACATCAAGCCGCCAGCCGTCGATCCCGAATTCTTCGACCCAGTAACGGGCGACATGAAGTAAGTATTCTTTTACTTCCGGATTTTCCGTATTGAACTTCGGCATTTCCGGAACAAACGCAAACGTGTCATAGTTCGGCATCGGCTCGGTTACGAGAGGGAAGTTCCGGAGGTGGAACCAATCCCGGTAAGAAGAATTGCTGCCGTGTTCCCGAATGTCGGCGAATGCTTTATGGTGGAAACCGGCATGATTAAAGACGGCATCCAGCATGATGCGAATTCCATTTGCATGCAGTAAATCAACCATTTCCTTAAACTTTTCTTTAGTTCCGAACTGCGGATCAATTTCCAAATAATCAATCGTGTCGTATTTATGATTGGACTTGGCTTCGAAAATTGGACAGAAGTAAATGCCTGTGATGCCGAGATCCACTAAGTAATCGATTTTATCAATGACGCCTTGAAAATCACCGCCGAACAGATTTGTCGTTGTAGGTGCCGTACTATTCCATGGAAGGGTACCGGCCGGATCATTCGTCGAATCTCCGTTGGCAAAGCGGTCGGGGAAGATTTGATACCACACTGTATCCTTCACCCAGTCCGGAGCATGGAACACATCCACTTTGTTTAAAAAAGGAACACAGAAGTAGTATCCGGTATCATCTAGCGGCTTTTCATCAAACCAGCCACGTTCGGTAAAGACTTGACTCGAATGTCCGTCGTGAAGCCGGAATCCGTAACGAAGTCGGCGGAAAGGAGGAACGACATCGATGAACCAATAATCGAATAACTCATCTGACCCGCTCCGTTTCATAGGGGTTTCGAAAGTATTCCAATAGTTTGATTTGGACGGATCAAAGTTCCAATCGGCATCATCCGGGTTTTCGGTATGCCAGTCGTACGGATCTCCCCAAATAAGATCAACATGGTCGACGTCATTTTTTTTCGTCTGCAGTCGAACATGAATGGTTTTGTCATCATACTTATAGACGAACGGTGACATCGCGCGGTGGAAAACAGCTTCTTTCAGCATTTTGGTCACTCCCTATGTGCAATCGCTTGCATTCTAATATAATTGTCCTCGACCTAAGAATAGTGAAGCGCTTTCTTAAAGTCAATTGGAATTCCAGAAAAAAACAAGAGGAGACAGGGAATCCTCCTATATTAGCGCAATCGATTGCACTTAGTTGTGCAAATCAGATAAATGTAAACGTTTTCTTTTTAAAATCATTTAACTAATGCGCCCGAACGATTTTTAAGAATACTTTTCGAAAATCTTTTTTGAATGTAAGGAAATATTTAAAGAAAAGGACTTGTCAAAAGGATTTTAGATTGTATAATAAAAATGTAAAGGTGATGCAAACGTTTTCATAAAACGCTTACAACCGCTCAGTTGTTATCATGAGAAAATGGTTGTGCCTTTATGCAAACGTTGTGCATCAGAACTTATCATTCGTACGTTAACTTGGGGAGGAATTTTCGAACATGGAAATCAAAAAATTAGTAGCAGGTCTTTCAGTATCTGTCATGGCAATCGGTGCTCTTGCAGCATGTGGCGGCGGAACAGATTCAGGTTCTTCTGATACAAGTTCAGAAGGCGGTAAAAAACCAACGAAAATCGTTATCTGGGAAGATACAGAAAAAGCGGAAACAACTAAAGCCGCTGCTAAAGCATTTGAGGAAAAAGAAGGCGTCAAAGTTGAAGTCAAAGAAGTTAAAATGACAGATCAACAAAAGAAAGTCGCTCTTGACGGTCCTGCAGGAAAAGGTCCGGATATCATTCTTCTTCCACATGACCAAATCGGAACAGTTGTTGACCAAGGGTTGATTGCTGAACTCAAAGATGGTGAAAAAGCACTCGAACCTTTCATCGATACAGCTAAATCAGCTGTTACGTTCGACGGTAAAGTTTACGGTTATCCTAAAGCAGTTGAAACACCAATCCTTCTTTTCAACAAAGATGAGTTAAAAGAAGCACCGGCTTCAATGGATGACCTGTACAAAATCTCAACAGAGCAGAAAAAAGACGGTAAATACGGTTTCCTCGCACTATGGGATAACTTCTACTTCGCACACGGTCCAATCGGTGGATACGGTGGATACGTCTTTAAAGATAACGGTGGAAAACTTGATCCTGCTGACATCGGTCTCAACAACAAAGGTGCAGTTGAAGGAATGGATTACATCGGTAAATGGTATAAAGAGGGGCTCTTCCCGAAAGGTTTGATCGGCGGTGGCGGTGGTCAAGCAATGGACCAATTGTTCGGCGACAAGAAAGCAGTCGCAGTCATGAACGGACCATGGGCAGTCGCAAGCTATAAAGAAAAAGGGATTAACTTAGGTGCTTCAGCACTTCCGAAGCTTCCAAACGGTGAAGCAATCAAAACATTCGTAGGCGTGAAGACGTATGCTGTTTCAGCTTACTCGGAAAACCAAGAATGGGCAGAAAAATTCCTCAAATCGTTAACGGGTGAAGAAAACGCGAAAGCGATGTTTGAGAAATACAACGAGATCCCACCGGTCACTTCGCTTCAAGAAGATGCAACGATCAAAGACAACGAAGTGGCAGCAGCCGTCTTCGCACAGTCTAAAGACGGTGTACCAATGCCGAACATCGCTGAAATGGGTCAAGTTTGGGAGCCAATGGCAGCAGCACTTCAACTTGTTGCAACAAACAAACAAGATGCACAAAAATCAGCTGATGACGCTGTGAAACAAATCAAGCAACAAATCGAAGCAAACAATCAATAATCAACTGAATGACTGACACAGAATTAAAGAAAGGGGGATCTTGGATTCCCCCTTATCTTTATGGTTGGAAGAGAAGCCTGAGGTCAGACATGGCCTTTGGAAAGGAGAACAGACGATGGCGGCCATTGCGACACCACAACCCACGAAAACACCAAAGCCAAAAACGAATCACCGGACGATTGCAGCAGCGATATCGATCGTTCCAGGGATGGGACAACTGTACAACAAACAATTTTTAAAGGGTGCGACATTTTTTATCGTCGTCCTATCGTATTTTTTAGTTAACTTCGAACTGTTTTTTAAAGGTGCTGGGAACGGTCCCGGAGATCGCGGAGCGATCTGGGGATTGATTACACTCGGTGAGGTAGCAGGCGTAAGGGGGGATCACTCGATCTTCTTGATGGTCGAGGGAATCATTGCATTGATTCTGCTTGTGTTTGGTATCGCCATTTACGTTTGGAACTTTATCGATGCGTATCGAATTGGTAAGCTCCGTGACTTGGAATTAGAAGTTCCTTCTTTGAAAATGCAGTTGCGGAACTTCCGAGATAACGGATTCCCGTACGCGATGCTGATTCCATCGTTGGTTCTCCTTGTCTTTACGGTCGTCTTACCTTTGATTTTCACGTTTTTGATTGCCTTTACGAACTATAAGTTCAATAATTCGCCACCGGCGAAACTCGTCGACTGGATCGGGATTCAAAACTTCCTGAACATCTTTACGGTCGACATCTTCCGCGAAACGTTCGTCAGCGTACTCGGATGGACACTCGTTTGGACGGTCGCTTCGACAACAGGTGTCATCGCAATCGGGATTGGTCTTGCGGTCTTGTTGAATCAAAAAGGGTTAAAAGGAAAACGGTTCTTCCGTTCAATTTTGATTTTATCTTGGGCTGTACCGGCATTTATCACAATCCTCATCTTCCGCTCCATGTTCAATGAGACGTTTGGTGTCTTTAATACGACACTGCTACCGGCGATCGGACTTGACAGCGGGCTCGAGTGGATGACAGATCCGACTTATACGAAGCTTGCTTTAATCGGTATTCAGTGGTGGCTCGGTTTCCCGTATATCATGACATTGACGACAGGGATTCTGCAGTCGATTCCAGAAGATTTGTATGAAGCGGCAACGATTGACGGTGCGACGTCAGGTGAAAAATTCCGCCTGATTACATTACCGATGATCTTGTTTGCAACAGCACCGATCTTGATTACGCAATATACGTTCAACTTCAATAACTTCAACATCATCTATCTCTTTAACAACGGGGGACCGGCTGTTCCAGGTCAATCGGCCGGTGGAACAGACATCCTGATCTCCTGGATTTACAAACTGTCACTTGGTTCGAATCCGCAGTACGGATTTGCTGCCGCGATTACGCTGGTGCTGTCGTTCTTCATCATGACGATTGCCGTCATTCAGTTTAAACGTTCAAAATCATTCAAAGATGAGGATATGATCTAATGAGAAAACAAAACCGAATCAATATGGCGTTGTCATACCTCATTTTGACGATCGCCTCGATAATTATCGTGTATCCGCTCCTTTGGGTTGTCGGCACATCGCTCAACCCGGGGAAAAGCATCACTTCGGACATCTTCCCGAGTAATCCGACATTGATCCATTACTTTGATTTATTTGATGCGACACAAACGGATTATGGCATGTGGTATCTGAATACGATCAAAATCGCTGTCATTACGATGGTCGTTTCCGTCGCACTGATTACGTTGACGGGTTACATCTTTTCACGTTACCGGTTCGTCGGACGTAAGAATTCACTGATCTTGTTCCTCGTCTTGCAGATGGTTCCGCAATTTGTTGCCATTATCGCAATTTACGTTCTGTTGAACATGTTGCAATTGTTTGATACGCATTTGGCATTGATTCTTCTGTATGCAGGGGGAGCGATTCCAATGAACACGTATCTTGCAAAAGGATATTTTGATACAATACCAAAAGAACTGGATGAAGCGGCACGGATGGATGGGGCAGGACATCTTCGGATTTTCTGGCAGATCATTCTTCCACTTGCAAAACCAATGGTAGCGGTTATCGCTTTGTTCAACTTCATGGCACCGTTCAACGATTTCATCCTGGCGTCACTTGTTCTCCGCTCACCGGAGAAACAGACACTCGCTGTTGGACTGTACAACATGGTTTCAGAGCAATTCGATAATAACTTCACATTGTTTGCGGCAGGTGCCGTATTATCAGCAGTACCAATCGTTCTTCTGTTCTTCGCATTCCAGCGTTTCTTCGTATCTGGACTGACGGCAGGCGGAACGAAAGGTTAATCAATCAAGGGGGAATCAGCGGCATGAGACGAGGCGTGATGCTTCTCCTCTTGCCGCTTCTCTTGTCTATCGGAATATTTCCACAGACAAGCGAAGCTGCAGGATGGGAAAAGGAACGAATGTACTTCATCATGGTCGACCGGTTTGAAAACGGTGACAAAAGTAATGACTTAGAGGCCAATCCCGATGATCCAAAAGCGTTTCAAGGCGGGGACTTAGCAGGTGTCACAAAGCGTCTGGATTATATCAAGGATCAAGGATTTACATCAATCTGGCTGACACCGATTTTTAAGAACCGGCCAAACGGCTATCACGGATATTGGACGGATGATTATTATGAAATCGATCCGCATTTCGGAACAAAAGAAGAATTTAAAACGTTAGTCAAAGAGGCACACAAACGTGATCTGAAAGTGGTGCTCGATTTAGTCGTCAATCACCTCGGACCGAACCATCCACTCGTAAAAGAAAAACCGGACTGGTTCCATAAAGAACAGACCATCATGAACTGGAACAATCAGGCGGAAGTCGAGAACAATTGGCTGTTTGATTTACCGGATTTCAATACGGAAAATAAAGAGGTCGTCAAGTATTTAGTTGACGTTGCTAACTACTGGGTGGATGAGACCGGAATCGACGGCTACCGACTCGATACGGTCCGTCATGTTCCGCCGGCTTTTTGGAAAACATTCATCCCGGCCGTCAAAAAAGAGCATCCGGATCTCTTTTTATTAGGCGAAGTATTTGACGGTGATCCGCGTAAGATTGCGATCTATTCGAAACTAGGATTTGACTCTGTGACGAACTTCCCGTTTTACTACGGAATCAAGGATCAGTTTGCCCGGAAAAATGGTTCGGCGGAAGAATTAGATTCGGTTTATAATCGAGATACTACGTTTAATCCGAAAGCGATGTCCTT
This sequence comes from Exiguobacterium artemiae 255-15, assembly GCF_000019905.1. Lineage (GTDB taxonomy): Bacteria > Bacillota > Bacilli > Exiguobacteriales > Exiguobacteriaceae > Exiguobacterium_A > Exiguobacterium_A artemiae. The sequence goes on from NC_010556.1 coordinate 803,337, forward strand.
AGCGAACTTTATTGATAATCATGATTTAAAACGCTTTATTACGGAAGCGAAAATCGGTGGAGCCGCGGATGAGGAACGACAATTGCGTTTAGCGTTATTCGCTTTATATGCAGCACCCGGCATGCCGATTGTCTACCAGGGAACAGAAGTCGCGATGCCCGGTGGAGAAGATCCGGGAAACCGAATGATGATGGAATTCGATAAAAACGATAAGATGCAGGAATATGTGCAGACATTAAACAAGATGCGCAAGAACTATCCTGCTTTTGAGACTGGGAAACAGCGGTTGGTGGCTAAAACGGACCATATGGCGGTCTTCGAACGAAAAGTCAAAGATCAGTCTGTCCTATATGCCATCAATTTAGGGGAAAAGAAAACGACATTGCGCGTGAAAGCATCAGAAATCGGTGACGATCAACGTCTGCGGGGGCTATTGTTCTCTGACGTCGTACGTCAAGACGGAGATGCCTATGAAGTAACGCTTGATGCGGGCAGTGCCAATGGATATGTCGTGGAACATTCGCAGGTCAACTGGATGTCGCTCGTTGCGATCGGCTCAATCGCTCCGATCCTTGCCTTAATCATTTTATTCGTCCATCGACGACGGATCAATCGGACAAAGGAAACACACTAAAATACATTTGTAGGGAAATGATGAGGTGAAAGGGATGCAAGTAACAATCAAGGATGTCGCAAGAGAAGCGAACGTTGCACCGTCTACGGTCTCACGTGTAATTGCCAACAGTCCGCGCATCAGTCAAAAAACAAAAGAACGTGTCCGTCAGGCGATGGAGGAACTCGGCTACTATCCGAACGTCCATGCCCGGAGTCTTGCTAATCGAACGACTCAGGCCATCGGTCTTGTCATGCCCAGTGCAGCAACAAAAACACTGCAAAATCCATTTTTCTCGGAAGTAATTCGCGGAATCAGCACAAAAGCACATCAAAACGGTTATTCGTTGTATATGACGACAGGGGTTTCGGAAGAAGAAGTCTACGAAGGTGTCGTCTCGATGGTTCAGGGTCGTCGGGTCGACGGTGTCGTGGTCTTGTATTCCCGGACAGATGATAAGGTCGTTCAGTTTTTACAGGATTCAAAGTTTCCGTTCGTCGTTGTCGGGAAACCATTCAGTGACTCCTCACATGTCACTTATGTCGATACCGACAACTATCTTGCGGGGCGCGAAGTCACGAAATATTTACATCAACTTGGACATGAGTGCATCGCGTTTGTCGGGGGATCCCAGGATTTAGCCGTCACTCAGGAACGGGTCGGTGGATACAAGACAGCTTTGATGGAGGAAGGTCTTCCGATCAACGAATCATATATCGTCAGTGCACCGTTCATGACGACCGGAGGAGCAGACGCCGTCAAACGATTGATGTCGCTTGAGCACCCGCCGACGGCTGTCGTCGTCAGTGATGATATGATGGCGCTTGGTGTCATGAGTACGTTAAATGAGATGGAAATTAGCGTACCCGATCAGATGGCTGTCGTCAGTTTCAACAATCTGTTCATCGCAGAATTTTCCAGTCCGCCGTTGACCTCCGTTGAAATTAACATCTTCGGTTTAGGATTTGAAGCAACAAACTGTCTGATCGAACAAATGAACGAAGAGGCGACACCTTATGGAAAACGTGTCATCGTTCCTCATTATCTAGTTGTTCGTCAATCTTGCGGCGGCACGGCAAAATAAAATGAATGTTATTCAAGAAAACACCACTTGTCCGTTCGCGGCAGGTGGTGTTTTCTTGTGCGGAAAAGGACAAGAAAGCTCTCCGTGATCCAAAAAGACAGGACGAATGGAAAAAGATTTTTATTTTCGTGCAAACGATTGCATTAACGATGATTATGTGTAGAATAAAGAATGTAGAGAAAATTAAAACGCTTACAAAAAGATGCCTAAGCATCGATGTGATTAAGAATAAGGGAGCGACTAATCATGAAACGATTGTTTGATATCAATGAATGGAAAATTACGGAGCAGGGTTTTCATCCGGAAGACAACCGGCTTGCTGAATCGATGACAGCGATCGGAAACGGTCATATGGGAATGCGCGGAAATTTTGAAGAAGACTACTCGGGAGACACGCATCAAGGGATGTACGTCGCGGGCGTCTACTACCCGGATAAAACACGGGTCGGCTGGTGGAAAAACGGCTATCCGGAATATTTCGCCAAAGTCTTGAATGCCGTCAACATCATGGGAATTCGTGTTTCGATCAATGGCAAGAATGTCGATTTAAACGAGTGGGAAGTCGTCGATTTTAAACGGGAACTCGACATGCAACACGGTGTTCTGACACGGACGATGCTGATCCGAAACGGAATCGAGGAAACGAAAATTGAGTCGAAACGCTTCTTCTCGATCGTTGATAAGGAATTAGCTGCACTTCGTTACACGGTCACACCGGTCAACTTTGATGCGGAAGTCGTCATAGAATCCTATCTCGACGCCGACGTCGAAAACGAAGATTCTAACTATGACGAGAAATTCTGGCTTCCGGTCGAGCACGGCGTGGAAGAACGGTTTGCTTACGTCACGTCAAAAACGAAGAAGTTGGACTGGCATGTCACGGCGGCGATGATTACCGATGTCGAAGGTGCGAGATGCGAAGTGCTTGAAAGTACATTACAATATGTCGCCAATCGTTTCACGAAACAGGTACCGGCCGGCGAAGCAGTGACGGCTGAAAAGTTAGTGGCCCTCGTCACGAATCGTGATTATGAGATTGAAGACTTGCTGGCACAGGCGATGAAACGCGTGAATGACGCTTTTGAGAGCGGATTTGACAATGTGCTTGCAGCACATGAAGCGGCCTGGTTGAAGCATTGGGAAGAAGCGGACGTGAAGATTGAAGGGGATATCGAAGCCCAACAGGGAATTCGTTTTAACATTTTCCATATGTTCCAGACGTACACAGGCGAAGATTCCCGCCTGAACATTGGGCCAAAAGGATTTACGGGAGAAAAATACGGTGGGGCGACTTACTGGGATACAGAAGCATATTGCCTGAACTTCTATCTTGCGACATCGAAGCCGGAGGTTGCCTGGAATTTGTTGAAGTACCGTCATAACCAACTCCCACAAGCAAAAGAAAATGCGGATAAAAATGTCGGAATGAAGGGTGCTTTATATCCGATGGTGACGATGAACGGGGAAGAGTGCCACAATGAGTGGGAAATTACGCATGAAGAAATTCACCGGAACGGTGCGATTGCCCATGCGATTTATAACTATACGAACTACACAGGAGATACCTCTTACCTCGGACAATACGGCTTTGAAGTGCTCGTTGAAATCGCACGTTACTGGGCGAGTCGCGTCAACTATGTCCCGCATAAAGATGTTTATATGATTCTTGGTGTCACTGGACCAAATGAATACGAAAATAACGTCAATAACAACTGGTATACGAACTTAATGGCTGCCTGGTGTCTCGAGTATGCGCAGACCGTCTATCGTCACCTGGAGCAGGAAGAACCGGCACGCCTCGAAGAATTGATGCATCAATTGGCTCTCACGGAAGAAGAATTAGCTCACTGGGCCGAGATTGATCAGAAAATGTATTATCCGAAAGACGATTCTGTTCCGGATGTATTCATGCAGCAAGACGGTTTCATGGATAAGGAACAGATTATGGTCGCGGATCTTGATCCAAAACACCTACCGTTAAACCAAAATTGGTCGTGGGACCGTGTTCTGCGTTCTGTCTTCATCAAACAGGCTGATGTTCTGCAAGGACTCTATTTCCTGACGGATCGTTTCTCGATCGAAGAGAAGAAGAAAAACTTTGATTTTTATGAGCCGCGGACGGTCCATGAATCATCACTTTCACCTTGTATCTATTCGATCATTGCGGCTGAAGTCGGTTATGAAGAAAAAGCGATGGAACTCTATCAACGTTCGGCACGGCTCGATCTTGATAACTATAACAACGATACGGAAGATGGTCTCCACATCACGTCGATGGTCGGATCCTGGATGTCAATCGTTCACGGATTTGCCGGACTGCGTGTCGAGCAGGGGACATTGTCCTTCAAGCCGATGTTGCCAAAGGGCTGGACGAGTTATTCGTTCCGGATGCAATGGCGTGGACATCACATTCTCGTTCAGGTCAAGCAGAACGAAGTGTGCATTGAACAAAACGTAGGTGAAGTCTTTACGTTACAGCTTCACGGTGAACCGGTTGAAGTCCCGGCAGAAGGTGCGGTTACCATTCCAGCTTCGATGACTGTTTAAGAAAACCCGAAAAAAGACGGATTTTTACCGGATATGAAACAAAGGGGGCGGATGTCAAATCTGCCCCCTTTTTTCGTCTGAGGAAGAATGTGTTCAACTTCTGAAAATGAGAGCGTTACCAAAAAAAGAAATGTAATTCTTTCATCATCTTGACTATCCGGACACATTTGTTATGTGCTAAAGTGTTCCAAGATAGTTTACGAATGAGAGGAGAACAAGGTGTGACAGCGGTTGTAAAGGAAAGTATGCTAAAAGTGATTGTCGCCTCGATTGGCGGGTTCGTCATCGCAGTAGCGATGAACTGGTTCTTGATTCCAAGTGGTGTTTACTCGACAGGATTTACGGGACTTGCCCAGATTTTAACGCAGGTGTTACAAGGGACGGCGTTTGCTTTCGGGGAAAACGTCTGGTTTTTAGTCTTGAATCTGCCATTGATTGTTTTAGCATGGATCATGCTAGGACGCAGTTTTACCATCATTACATTGATATCGGTTTTGGCGACAACGATTTTTATCGGACTTATTCCTCAGTATGCTGTTATTCCGGGTGATCAAACGCTCAATGCCGTATTTGGTGGGGTCTTACTGGCAATCGGAACCGGAATTACGATTAAATTCGGGGCATCTACGGGTGGTTTTGATATCGTGGCATTGATTTTTGCCCGTTTCTCCGACCGGAGCGTGGGATTATACCTGTTTGTATTGAACTTTTTGATTGCAATCCTTGCAGGAGCATTGTTTGGTTGGTCGACGGCACTGTATACGATTGTCTTCATTTATGTCACGTCGAAAGTCGTCGATGAAATTCATACAAGCAATCAACGGTTGACGATTTTCATCATTACGAATCATGCCGACGATATCACGACGGCACTTCATCAACACATCATTCGCGGAATTACTCAGATGCCGGCCATCGGGACGTACTCACGGGCTGAGAAGTCGACGCTGATGATGGTCATCGAACGGCATGAGTTGCGCGATATTGAACGGATTTGCCGCGATGCGGACGAAACGGTGTTCATCAACGTCGTCGCGACAGACTCTGTCGTCGGTTACTTCCGTAAAGGGTAAGGTGAAACAACAAAGCCGGCTTTTCTGTCTGATGGACAGAGAAGCCGGCTTTGTTCATGAGATTAAATCAGGCCGAGCACATGTTTCAGGTAATAAGCGATTCCGTCTTCCTGGTTCGATTTCGTCGTACCGTTGGCAACCAGTTTCAGTGCTCCGATGGCGTTGCTCATCGCGACACCATGCCCGACGTACTCGAGCATTTCCAAGTCGTTTTCTTCATCTCCGAAAGCAATGATCTGTTTTTGTTCGATTCCGAGATGACGTGAAATTTGGTGTAAGCCGATTGCTTTACTCGTCCCTTTTCGCATGACCTCGACCATATATTCCGGTTTGACCCATTGACGGTTCAAGACCGTTTCCGCATGAATGCTTGAAAGTTCGGACCGGATGTCCTGGACATGTTCACCTTTCGCATGAATCAGGAGCGATGTCGGTTCGTGTTGCAGAACCTTTCGTAAATCGCCGGTCGTTACGGATAAAGCATGATCTGTATAGAATTCATAAATTCCGACCGGATCATTTTGGAAGTAAACATGATCGGTCACCTCACACACGATATTTTGTGTTTTCGAGTCCGATACCGACTCCAGGATGTGCTGGACGGTTTTCAGCGGAATCGGATGATGGCTGACTTCAAAATGTGGATCATGCGGATGGTGAACCAGTCCGCCGTTAAAATTGACGATCGGTGTCGTCAATCCGAGTTCATCGTAATAGCGTTTCGCGTGCCGGAAAGGACGTCCGGTGGCGATGACGACTTCGTGGCCGTTCTCGCGTGCCGTTCTCAATGCGTGTAAGTTGGCCTGACTGATGGTTTTGTCGTCGCGTAATAATGTGCCGTCCAAATCGACGGCGATCAGATGACGTTGCATGGGATACTCACTCCACTCTGGATTCATTACGCTTACTGTAGCATAATCCATCGAAAAATATCTAAAATTGTCTGCTTTTTGAATTCGGGAAAGCGTTTAAAAAAATCGGAGAAAAGCTGTCCGTTCCCTTAAAAAATGATATACTACGAAACGTAGGACATTAAAAAGTAAGTTAAGAAATGGAGGGGGAAGAATGCGTTTTCTCGTTACATTCTTCTGGTCGTTCTTACTCGTGAACACAGCCGTGTTCATCGTATCAGCGGTCGATGCAGTCACGTATAACTTCGGATTCGCGACAGCTATGTCAGTCGTGACTTCACTTGTCGTCTTCGCACTTGATGCAGTCAATGAAGATCTTGGTCTTGGTCAAGGGACAAAGGCAGAATAAGGTAAAAGCGAGATATCGTCATTTGGACGATAGGCTCGCTTTTTATGATTTGGGAGGCAAGTGATGATAATACTTAAAAATGTGACAGTAGCCGGTGAAGCGACGGATGTACTGATTGGTGCGGGGAAGATTCTTGCCATCGGTTCCTATACGGTGGATGAACGGCTGATTACTCAGACGATTGACGGGACGGGGAAACAACTGATCCCGGGTCTGCTCGATGGACACGTCCATCCAATCGGCGGGGGCGGGGAAGGTGGTTTTGCAACACGGACACCTCCGCTTTCGGCCGCTGATTTTCTCGAAGCAGGTGTCACGACCGTCGTCGGATTGCTTGGAACAGATGGCTGGACACGAACAGGAATCGATTTGCTCGCACACTTGCGGGGCTATACGAGCCAAGGAATCCGTTCTTTTCTCTTGTCAGGCAGTTACGCCGTCCCGCCGGTTTCGATTACGCCGTCGATTGCTGAAGATATTCTGTTGATTAACGAAGTCATCGGAATTGGTGAGATTGCGATCAATGATCATCGTTCTACCCAACCGACGGTCCATGAGTTGTCACGTCTTGCTTCGCAAGCACGGATTGCCGGTCTCTTAAAAGGAGTGCGGGGAACGATGAATGTCCATATCGGCGACGGGAAACGCGCCCTTGCTCTGCTCGAAGAAGTAGTCGAAATGACGGATATTCCGATTACCCAATTTTTGCCAACGCACATCAACCGTAGTGAACGGATTTTTGAAGCCGGCTTACGTTGGGCGAAACAAGGCGGGCGTATTGATTTTACGACCTGTACGACGGAAGCATTCATTAAAGAAGGGGAAATTCCAGCAGGACAGGCGCTTCACCGTGCTCTTGCTGCCGGTATTCCTTTGACCCGGATTACGATGTCCAGTGACGCCGGTGCAAGCCCGCCTGCCTTTGACGAGAGCGGGAAACTGCTTCGTCTTGAAACCGGAAAACCGACCTCGATGTTGGATGCGGTCCGTGAAGCAGTGAAGCATGGCGTGCATTTCAAGGACGCGATTCAGACGGTCACGTCAAACGTCGCCGAGGCCTATGGTATTTCCGGAGGGAACATCCAACCAGGTGAACGTGCCGATCTGTTACTGATTGATGACGCTTTGCAAATCGATACGATTCTTGCAGAGGGGCATGCTATAATGATTCAGAAAAAATGGCTGTTGCCAAAATGACGGAGGGATACTGTGTCAAAGAAATCTAACCGTGTGAAATCAACCAAAAAACCGCAATCGAAAGCTAATTGGATTACGGCTGGTGTGATTGCGCTGATCGTCTTGATCGGGGCGACGATGTTACTGTTTACGGATCGAGAGGATACCGCCTCTAAAAACGGAAACCTAACTGCGAGTCAAGTGTCGGATAAGCTGAAGTCCGGTGATGAATTTTATACGTATTTTTATCAGACGGGATGCGTACACTGTGAAAAAGTAAAACCGTACTTAGTACCACTCGGTGAAAAACAGGATATTCCATTTGAACAAATTGACTTAGCCGTCGAACAGTCGGCTTGGGACACGTTTGGAATCGAAGGCACACCGACTGTCGTTCATTTCAAAGATGGAAAAGAAGTCAGCCGCGTATCCGGAGAGCAGACAGAAGACGCGTATAAAGAATTTTTCGCAGGGAAAGCCGTGAAAAATTCCGAGGAAGAGTCGTCAGGTGATTTAAATGATTAAAAAATGGTTCTTTACACAACTGTTTGAACTGAACGGTCATCCGGCCGTCGCAAAACAATTGCGGCGTTTTGCGATGAGTCCGGTCAGCCGTCCGCTGATTCGACCGTTTGTTAAAATGTATGACTTACAGATGCAGGAGGCGGATCAGCCGCTTGAGTCGTATAAGACGCTGCATGATTTGTTTGTCCGGAATTTAAAGGAAACCGTTCGTCCGATTGACCAGTCGGAGCAAGCTGTCGTCAGTCCGTGTGACGGCGTCTTATCGGTTGTCGAGGATTTGACGGAAGACAGTCGTTTTACCGTCAAAGGGCAGACGTATTCGGTATCTGAGTTGCTCGGTTCGCACCATGAAGCCGATCACTACATCGGAGGAAAGGTATTGATTTTTTACCTCAGTCCACAGAACTATCACCGGGTGCATGTACCAATCGACGGAACCGTTCGGACGAGCTATACACTCGGCCGTGATTCGGCACCGGTCAATGATCTCGGACTTGAATACGGAAAACGGCCGCTGACGCGAAACTATCGCCGGGTCACCCGTATCACACACGGGAAACACGCACTGGAGCATGTCATGGTCGGTGCCTTGAACGTGAACACCATCGTCCAAACGAATCAAAACCGAGAAGTCAGACGGGGCGATGAGTTCGGCTATTTTTCATTCGGCTCAACAGTCGTCTTGATTTGCCCGAAAGATGCCATCACATTAGAAACGGACATCAAAGGTCCGGTTTTGATGGGGCAACGCATCGGTTATTGGAATTCATGAATGGAGACGCTCCCGTTACGAAGGGAGCGTTTCGTCATGCTTAGGAGGAAGCTATCATGCAGGTTTTAATGTTTACGGGAGCATCGGGTTCGTCGCTTCAAATTTACGGGGCCTTATTCATTTTTTTAGTGACCTATGCATTTATCATCAGTGAAAAAATTAGTCGGGCAATTGTCGCCCTGTTAGGTGCATTAGCAATGGTGATATTCGGCATCGTCCGGTTGGAATCTGCCTTGTTTGAATACGTTGAATGGGGAACAATCGTCTTATTGATCGGGATGATGATTTTAGTGACGATTGCCAATCAGTCCGGATTGTTTGAATACATTGCCATTCGGGCGGCTAAAAAAACAAAGGGAGATCCGGTAAAAATCTTGATTTTACTATCCGGATTGACGGCACTCGGATCTGCCTTTTTAGACAATGTCACGACGGTCCTGTTGATTGTTCCAATTACGTTTTCGATTACGAAGGTCTTAAAAATCAAGCCGTTTCCATTTTTACTGGCGGAAGTCCTGTTTGCCAACATCGGTGGAACGGCCACATTGATCGGTGACCCTCCGAACATCATGATTGGAGCCGCTAATCCGCATTTGACGTTCAATGCCTTCTTATTGAACCTCGCACCTGTGATTGTGCTGATTACAATCGTGACAATCGGTATTTTGTATATGATTTTCCGCAAACACTTACACGTGGAACCGGAAGACCAACAAAAATTGATGGAGATTGACGAAAACAGCTACATCGTCAGCCGTAAATTAGTCACGCGCAGCAGTATCGTCCTGGTAAGTACGATTGCATTGTTCGTCATTCATCCGTTACTGAGTCGAATCGGTCTTCATTTGGAAGCACCTGCCATCGCAATCCTAGGAGCGACTATCTTAATGCTGCTGACGATTGAAAACAACCACCAATTGGAGGAAGTATTCGCCCGGGTAGAGTGGACGACAATCTTTTTCTTCGCGGGACTGTTTATCTTAGTCGGCGGAATTCAGGAAGTGGGCGTCATCCGTTTCTTGGCAGAAAAAACAATCACGTTGACAGGGGGAGACATCCAGACGACAGCAACCGCTGTTCTTTGGTTATCCGGCATTGCCAGTGCGACGATTGATAATATTCCGTTCGTCGCGACGATGATTCCATTGATCAATGATGTGGCGACAGGAATTGGATTGTCACCCGACAGTCAACAAGTCGACGTCTTATGGTGGTCCTTGTCGCTCGGAGCATGTCTTGGAGGGAACGGAACATTGATTGGCGCGTCAGCCAATGTGATTGTCGCGGGATTAGCTACGCGGCAAGGGGAGAAGTTCACCTACGGAAGATTCTTACTTTACGGGGCTCCGATCACCATCGTAACGCTGATTATTTCGCAACTTTATTTATGGATCCGCTATTATTGAAGAAAATTTTTGAAACGGAAGAGACATGTACTCTTTCGTTTTCTTTTGGTCGTCGCTCTATCAAATGGATTGTGCTATAATCGAACGATAAGAACATAACTGTTTCTTAAACTTAACTATAGAGCTAGACCATTATCTGGAGGTTTTATTCTTGTTTAAACGACTTTATCCAAAACATTTTGTGGCGTCGATTTATGATATCGACTTAGAGATGTTAAAACGAAACGGTGTCAAAGCAATTTTGACGGATCTTGATAATACACTTGTTGCTTGGAATATTGCCGATGCTCCAGACGAATTGGTGTCATGGCTCGATATGGTGAATAACCAATACGGATTTGACGTCATCATCGTCTCGAATAATAACGGCGATCGAGTCAAGAAATTTGCGGATCCACTTGGCTTACATTATATTGCACCGGCCCGTAAACCTTTACCGATTGGTTTCAAACGTGCGTTGACGGAATTTGGTTATCACGCGAAGGAAGTTGTCTTCCTTGGAGATCAATTGTTTACAGATGTGTTAGGCGCAAATTCAGTAGGTATCGAAGTAATTCACGTTCAACCCGTCGTCAAGACAGACGGTGTCGTCACAAAATTTAATCGCTTGATGGAACGGTTAATTTTCCGTCGGATGAAACGCAAAGGGATCTACAAATTGACGCAACGTGTCAAAGAAGATCCGGCAGTGTTAAAACACCCGATTGAGACCCTTCGTCAAGATAAGCAGCAATGACCCTGTCATACCGGTAGATGAAAGGATAGGCAGCAGTCGCAACATGTACGGCGAAAGGTCGGAAGTTACGCTCTTGGAGTGGCGTGCAGGGCGCTACGTTGAATAGAGAAGGGAAAGTCCCGATGCGGCTCAACACACACATGGAAGAAATCAATTGCGCAGGCTGTGGTGTCGCGATCCAAACAGAGGATCCAAAAGCACCTGGTTATGCGCCTAAATCTGCACTTGACCGTGAAATGGTCATTTGCCAACGTTGTTTTAAACTAAAACATTACAACCAAATTCAAGACGTCGCATTAACGGACGATGATTTTGTCAAAATCTTAGATGGAATCGGTCAAAAAGATGCATTAGTCGTTAAAATTGTCGATATTTTTGATTTTAACGGAAGTTGGTTACCTGGATTACACCGGTTTGTCGGAAAAAATGATGTGTTGCTCGTCGGAAATAAAGCCGACCTGCTCCCGAAATCACTTAATCCGAATCGTCTGATGAACTGGATGCGCCAAACATCAAAAGAACTTGGTCTGCGTCCGGTCGATGTCCATCTGATCAGTGCGAAAAAAGGACACGGTGTGGATGAGTTGGCGGAAAAAATCGATTATTACCGTAAAGGACGCGACGTTTACGTCGTCGGCTGTACGAACGTCGGTAAATCGACATTGATTAACCAAGTCATCAAACGTTTCGGTGAAGAAGAAGAAGCTGTCATCACAGTCAGCCACTTCCCGGGAACGACACTTGATTTGATTGATATCCCGCTCGATGATAACTGTAATCTGTACGACACACCGGGAATCATCAATCATCACCAAATGGCACATTATGTGGATGCAAGAGACTTGAAATTGATTACGCCGAAAAAAGAAATCAAACCGCAAGTCTTCCAAATTCATCCGCAACAAACGTTGTTCTTCGGTGGTCTGGCACGTCTTGACTACATGGAAGGCAACAAACGGTCATTCGTCATCTATATGTCAAATGACTTAAAAGTACACCGGACGAAGCTCGACAAAGCAGACGATCTGTATGCGAATCATAACGGAGAATTGTTATCTCCGCCGAATGAAAAGACGCTTGAGATGCTTCCGCCGCTCGTTCGACACGAGTTCAGTCTACGCGACAACATGAAAACGGATATCGTTTTCAGTGGACTCGGTTGGGTGGCAGTTCACGGAAAAGGCGGACGAGTTGCTGCCTATGCACCAAAAGGTGTTGCTGTCTCCTTACGTGAGGCGCTTGTCTGATGCAATTTGCTGTCATCGGTCATCCGATTGCCCATTCACTTTCACCCATGTTGCACGAAACATGGCTGAAAGCGGCTGGGCTTTTCGGTTGTTATACTACGTTAGATGTCGAAGGGGACGGGCTGGAAGCGTTCGTTCAGAAGGTAAGAAAACGGCAGTTTGATGGAATCAATGTGACGATTCCACATAAGTCGGCCATCATTCCTTTTCTTGATCGTCTGGAGCCGGCAGCAGCCCGCGCCGGTGCCGTCAATACCGTCTACTGGGACGGGGAGGAACTGGTCGGTGCCAATACAGACGGCACCGGGTTTGCCCGTGCCCTTGCGACATGGACGAATGCGAAAAACAGTTTAGTGATTGGAGCAGGCGGAGCAGCCCGCGGAATTATTCCGATGCTTCCCGGTCATGTTACTGTCATGAACCGGACGAATCAGACGGCTGAACAGGTGGCTGCTGAATTCGGACAATCTGCTGTTCCGTGGTCAAGGACGCTTGATTTGACGCCATATGATGTCATCATCAATACGACTTCTGTCGGAATGGCTCCTGCCATCGATCAGACACCAATTGAATTGACAGCGACGACAGCCTTGATTTGTGATATTATTTATCGACCGACCCCGACCCGTCTTTTGCGGGAAGCGACCGCAAACGGGCTTGATACACTTGATGGTGTTTTAATGTTTGTACTACAAGCGGCTGAAGCATTTGAACGCTTCACCGGTCATAAACCTGACATCGCTCTCGGCGAGCAGGTGATTAGAAAGCAATTGGAGGAATCATAATATGTTAACAGGTAAACAAAAACGGTATTTACGCGCAACGGCTCACGACTTAAGCCCGATTTTCCAAGTCGGAAAAAACGGTGTTGGTGAAGCGATGTGTGCAGACTTGATGGATGCACTCGAAAAACGTGAACTTTTGAAAGTACAAGTGCTTCAAAACTGTGCCGACGCTCCGAAAGATGTCGCGGCTGAGCTCGTTGACGGAACGAATGCAGAACTCGTTCAAGTCATCGGAAAAGTCATCGTTCTCTACAAGGAATCGAAAGAGAATAAGACACTTCAATTACCGCGATGAAGATCGGTTTGATGGGCGGAACGTTTGATCCACCCCATATCGGTCATCTGCTGATTGCCGAACAAGCGAAAGAGCAACTTCAACTGGATGCGGTCTGGTTTTTGCCGGCAAAACTGCCTCCGCACAAACAATCGACCGTGACGAGTGCGGCGAAACGTCTGGAACTTGTCCGAGCAGCCGTCCGGGACAATCAGGATTTTTCAGTATCGGAGATTGAGTTCGAACGGGAAACGAAATCGTACACGTTTGATACAATCCGGGAACTGAAGAGACGTTATCCCGAGCATGCATTCTTTTTCCTGATTGGTGCGGATTCATTAGTCAGTTTAGGGACATGGCACCGGTCGGAAAAGTTGTACAAGGAAATCGAGTTCGGGGCAGTCGCACGTCCGGGCAGTCGTTATCTGATTCCGGAAGGTGCGCGTGTCACAGCAGTCGATATGCCGTTGCTTGAAGTCTCTTCGACCGATATCCGGCAACGGGTGGCGAGAGGACGCAGTATTCGTTATCTCGTTCCGGAACCGGTCCGACAATTAATCGAGGAGTGGAACCTCTATGCGACTTGAAGAAGCGAAACGAATCATTAAGGAAACATTGCCTGAAAAACGTTACATCCATACACTCGGTGTCGTCGAGACCGCCATTCAAATGGCACGACAATACGGAGTTCAAGAAGACAAGGCTGCTTTGGCAGCCATGCTGCACGATTATGCGAAATATCGGAATGTGTCCGAGATGCAACGTGTAGCAGTGGAACTTGGACTGGATGAATTACTCAATTATGATGAAGAATTATTGCATGCACCGGTCGGGGCAGAACTCGTCAAGCGGGAACTCGGGGTGGAAGACGCTGATATTTATCAAGCCATCGCCAACCATACGACGGGTGCTCCGAACATGCCGCTGCTCGATCAAGTCATTTTTGTCGCAGATGCGATTGAACCGAATCGTCATTATCCAGGTGTCGAACAGCTTCGGCAAATCGCGCAGGAAGATTTGACGCAAGCTGTCATCGCGACACTTGTTCAGACGATTTCATTTTTATGCAAAAAACAAACAGTGATTTTTCCGTTGACGATTAAGACGTATAATGCGTTCGTGCCGGAAAAACGAAAGGGGACCGTCCTATGACAGTCGAACAAGAATTAAAATTAATCGTAAATGCAATTGATGATAAGCGTGCCGAGGACATCGTCGTACTCGACATGTCGAGCATTTCACCGATCGCGGATTACTTCGTAATTTGTGAAGGGAACTCGGAAAAACAAGTGCAAGCCATCGCGCGTGAAGTGAAAGAAGTCGCGCACAAAAATGAATTACCGATCAAACGACTAGAAGGAATGGACGCGGCACGCTGGGTCCTCGCAGATCTTGAGAACGTTGTCGTTCATGTCTTCCACCGTGATGACCGTGATTACTACAACCTTGAGAAGCTCTGGGCAGATGCTCCTAAAGTCGAAGTCGAGATTGACTAATGGCGTACGAACAGTTTGCGTATGTCTATGACGAACTGATGCAAGACGTCCCGTATCCCGAATGGGTCGCGTGGGTACTTGAACAGGTCGAGCCCGGCAAGCGAATTGCGGATATCGGTTGCGGAACCGGAACGGCAACCTTGTTACTGGCTGACCATTATGAAGTCACCGGTGTCGACTTATCGGAAGAGATGCTTGAAATTGCCCAAGAAAAAGCAATGGAGACCAATCGGCACGTTGATTTTTGGGTACAGGACATGCGGGAACTGGAATTGCCGGAACCGGTGGATGCGATAACGATTTTATGTGATTCCTTGAATTACTTGCAGACGGAAGCAGATGTCAAACAGACGTTCGACAGTGCAGCACGTTTGTTGACGGACGGTGGAAAGTTGTTGTTTGATGTTCATTCCCCGTATAAAATGGAGACGTTATTTAACGGGAAAACATACGCCACCCATGCCGAGCAAAGTTCGTATATCTGGTTCGCAGATCCCGGTGAAGAACCGTTATCGGTTGTTCATGAACTGACCTTCTTTATTGAAGGCGAGGACGGCCGGTACGATCGTGTCGACGAGACACATCATCAACGGACATATCCGCCGGAACAATATATCACTTGGTTGCGCGAAGCAGGTTTTCGTGTATGTGCCGTAACCGGTGATTTTAAATCCGATGCACCAACTGAAACAGCCGAACGTATTTTTTTCGTTGCTGAAAAAATATAAAGGTCTCTAACCATCAACGAATCTCATGTTGATGGTTTTTTTGACGTTGTTTTCGGGTGAACCGATGGATGATTGAATCAAAGGGAAGAATAAAGGCGGTCAGGAGAGGCACGTCACCGGATAATGAAGATTAGTCCTGTTCAGAAGCGACGGAAAGATTGATACAGTCGAAGGGACAGGAGGGATATGGATGACGATTCCACGTTTACAGCAAGTAGCAACGATCACGGTTGTTCTCTTACTGCTCGTTATCTTATTTGTTCCGCTGCCTTCATGTTCGAACGAAGCATTGGTTGAAAAACCGGCAGTCGTTGAACGAGAACAGGAAGCACAGGCAGAAGACCGTTCGGCGGATCAGACGCTCGTCCAGAAAAAAATCATGGTTGATATCAAAGGGGCGGTCAAGCGGCCCGGTCCATACAGTTTTCGACTCGGTGATCGCGTTCAAGATGCCATTAAACGAGCGGAAGTGACGGCGGAAGCGGACATCAAACAACTTAATCTAGCAGCACGTTTAATTGACGGTCAGGAAGTGATTGTTCCGACTAGAAAAAAGGCCAAGTCATCCAAGAAGGCGGCACCGGAAACTTCTGAACAGGCAGAAATTCCGAAAGGACTGCTCGATTTAAACGCAGCGACAGAAGAACAGCTGCTGGAAGTGCCGGGAATCGGTCCTGCTAAAGCCGGTGCGATTCTACAATACCGGGAAGAAAAAGGCGGTTTTGCAACGTATGAAAATCTTGGAGATGTAAAAGGTTTCGGACCAAAGACACTTGAAAATCTGAAAGCATATCTCATTGTCTACTGATGCCGCTGTTTCCGTTGTTTTTTATGATCGGACTTATTGCCTTAAAGGAATCTCTGTGGCTGGTTGCAATCTGTTCAATGATTCTTATACTAAAGTCCTGGTCGATGTCGAGGTATTCTGTTTTGTCACTTTTAGGACTGACGGTCGTGTTTTTACTGAGTATGCCGACAGAACAGCCGCTTGCACCGATCACAGTCATCGATATTCTGGACGCGAAACAGAACGGGGACCGAATCCGGTATCTCGCAAAATCTCATAATCAACAAATCGTTGTCGCCGCCACATTGGATGAAAAAACAGAGAGCGACTATGAACGGATCGGACAACGCTGTGAAGTCGAGTTGGAAGAACGGCCGGTGTTGCCGAGAGTGAATTTGGGCGGATTTGATGAAGCCCGTTGGATGCGCACCGAACAGTTACGGGGGAAATATGAGGTCGTGAAATGGGGCAAATGCACCGAAACTCCCGGATTGGGAGCGAACGGGCGGCGGATTCGCCAGCAGTGGATGACACGGATTGAACAACTTCCGGTCAAACAAGCGTTGTATGTGGAAGCTTTAGTGTTAGGCGAAGACCGCTTAATGGATCAGATGACGATGGAACGCTTTAAAAAGTTCGGACTCTTGCATGCAATCGTCATCTCCGGTTCACATATTGCCTTTTTAATTTTGACGGTCTTGTGGTTCTTAAAAAAACTGCGGTTGACGCGGGAGCGGAGATTTGAATTTCTATTGTTGACTTTGCCGTTATATGGATGGTTGACAGAATGGAGTGCCCCGGTCACACGGGCGGTCTGTGTCGCGATGGTGTTGCTGTTTTGTCACCGGATCAACCGGCGGCCGGATCCTTTGTGGGTCGTCAGTTTGATTGGTGCGCTTCAATTGGCGATTTCGTATACATCTTTGTATGATGTCGGATTTCAACTGACTGTCGGACTGACGATTTTTCTGCTCCTGTCCCGTAAGATGTGGGAAAAAATCAAACGTCCTTGGAACTGGCTGCTGATCAGCCTCTGGGCTCAAATCATGACAAGTCTTGTGTTGCAGCTGGCGCAACAAACGGAAGTTTCGTTGTGGTCGCCATTATTGAACATTCTTCTTGGCGGGTGGATAGAATGGGTGATTTTACCGCTGTCTTTCCTGGTCGGTACCGCGGTACTGATTCCATCGTCCGATAATCTGATTCGTCTGCATGGTCAGGCGACGTCTTTTCTCGATCAAGCATTGGCTTGGGCGGAAAAGCTGCCTGTCCCGACGGTTGCTGTTCATCTTTTTTCGTTACCCGTACTTCTGATCGGGACAGGAACCGTCCTTAGCGGCTGGTGGTTAGCCGAACGAAGATGGTTCGGGCATCTGGTCCCGCTGGTCGGCCTGCTTGCAGCAAGCCTCTATATGGACCATCAGACGCCGGAGCGAATTACCTTTCTTGATGTCGGACAGGGAGACAGTACGGTCATTGAAAAAGCGGGGGAAACGTTTGTCATTGATACAGGAGGAGCGTTTTCCTTATCCATCCGTCCGCCGTTACGACCGTTTGATCCGGGAGGACAAATCGTTGCCCCGTTTTTACATACACGGGGAGAAACACACATTGAAGGATTGGTCGTCACACATGCGGATCATGATCATATCGGCGGATTGGTCGGTCTCTTGCGGAAGATTCAAGTAGACACGGTTTATATGGGACAGTTTGATAATCAAGATCCGAAACGGCGCGCATTGATTGATCAGATTGAAGCGACAGGAACACGGATTCAATTCATTCATTCGAGACAACGGATTCGTCCCTGGCTCGAAGTGGTGGCTCCGGCAACAAACGCAGAAGAAGAAAATGACCGGTCGGTCGTATTGCTTGCCGATGTTGCGGGGAAGCGCGTTTTGCTGACGGGGGATGCCAGTATTGATCAAGAGGAGACGTGGTCCGTCCAGAAGGTCGATATTTTAAAAGCCGGTCATCATGGTTCGAAAACATCGACCGGAGAACAGCTTCTGCAGAAAACGGATCCGGATCTGGTTATCATTTCGGCAGGGCGGAACAACCGGTATGGTCATCCTCATCCGGAAGTACTGGAACGAACAAGAGACCGGACCGTCATGCGGACCGATCAATCGGGAATGATAACTTGTTCTGCAACGGGCTGTGAACCTATGCTAAAATAAAAAACAGCAACCCCCCAAGGTTGCTGTTTTATTGATTATAGGCTTAAGAATTTAATGACAACGCCAATGATGAACAAGACTGCGAAAAAGCCGAACGATGCGCCAAAACCGACCGCTGAGTCAAGCGCGTCATTACGTTTTGACTGAATGTCGTTTTCAAACGCATTCTCACTTGGTGGACGTACTGAATGTGCCATGCTGCATTCCCCCTAAAAATAGATTCCGCTTCTAGTATAGCGGAATAAAAGAGGATTATCTATGATGAAGTTAAGAACAAACTGTGAAATGTGGTGGGGAAGATGAAAACACCTTGGCTTGTCAACGGAAAACTGGCGAACCTTTATTTATTATATGGAACGGAACGACATCTTTTGGAAGAATGGGAACGTGAAATCGTCAAAGCCGCTTTACCGGACGGTGAACGTTTTGACTACATGAAAATTGATTTAAACGACCAACCGCTCGACGCCGTCCTGGACGAAGCGGAAACCGTCCCTTTTTTAAGTGATTACCGTGTCGTCATTGCCAAACCGGCTACTTTTTTAACGGGTGCAAAGGATAAAAAAACACATAATGTGGAACGGTTAGCCGAATACATCGTTCAACCTGCCGATTATGCAGTGGTCGTGTTGATCGTCGAGGCGGAGAAACTGGATGAGCGGAAAACAATCGTCAAACGGTTAAAGGACCGGGCTGTCATACTCGAGGCGAAGAAACCGACGACGGAAGAACTGTTTCGTTTCGTGATGGATGCTGTTAACGACAAAGGATACCGGATGGAGCGGCCGGCTATCGAACGATTGATTTTTTTGACGGGTGAGATGTGGGCGACACTGACACGTGAACTGGATAAACTCATGCTGTATGCCGGGGATCATCCGACGATTGAACTGGAAGATGTTAATTTACTGGTGCCGCGGACGTTAGAGGATAATGTATTCCAATTGACGGATTATTTGATGAAGCGTCAGCTGGAACCGGCGATTCGTTTGATTCGGGATCTTGAAAAACAGGGACAGGAAGTTTTGGCATTACTCGGACTGATGGCACGCCAGTATCGGATGATGCTGTTGTCAAAACGTCTGGCGGAACAAGGATACGGGGAGCGGCAAATCGCGTCAAAAGTCGGAGCGCATCCTTATGCCATCAAACTGGCTTTACAGGCGGGGAAACGCTTTACGTTTGCGCAGCTGGAGCAGGCGTTGGTCGCCATTACGACGACGGATGAAGGGATGAAGACGGGCAGAGGAGACAAACGAATTTTGTTTGATGCCTTGATTGTGC
Organism: Exiguobacterium artemiae 255-15; assembly: GCF_000019905.1. Lineage (GTDB taxonomy): Bacteria > Bacillota > Bacilli > Exiguobacteriales > Exiguobacteriaceae > Exiguobacterium_A > Exiguobacterium_A artemiae. Next base: position 823,310 of record NC_010556.1, read on the forward strand.
GGCTCGCTACATTATAGGAGGCAAAACAGATGGAGATTCGAATCATTCAAGCACCTGAAGTCATTTCACTTCGACATGAAGTATTGCGTCCGAACCAACCAATTGAGATGTGTACGTATCCGGACGATCAACGGGAAGGCACCTTTCACCTCGGAGGAATCAAGGACGGACACATCGTCGCAGTCGGTACTTTCATACAGCGTTCCCATGAGACTTATCCGGAATTGACCTATCAATTACGGGGGATGGCGACAAGTCCTGCTGTCCGTGGTGAAGGGTATGGAAAAGCATTGTTGGAAGAGGCACGGAATCGACTGAAAGCACAAGGTGCAGACGGTTGGTGGTGTAACGCCCGACTCGTTGCCGTTCCTTTTTATGAGAGACTAGGTTTGACGGTGGCAAGCGAATCATTTGAGATTGAAGGAATTGGTCCGCATCATATCATGGTGGATCGTTTCTGAGAAAAAGCAAAACCATCCGACAAGACCGTCGGATGGTTTTTAAACATAAAAAAAATCACCACCGGAGCAGGCTCCAGGTGGTGATTCAATCACTGTATTCCTTCAAGGAAGAATTAAAGTGCGTTTACGAGACGAGCGAGACGTGATTTGTCACGACCAGCTTTGTTGCTGTGGATAAGACCTTTAGCAGCAGCTTTGTCGATTTTCTTAGATGCTGTGTTGAAAGCTACGAGCGCTTGCTCTTTGTTGCCTTCAGTAGCGAAAGTTTCGACTGCTTTGATAGCTGAACGCATAGACGATTTACGTTGTACGTTAGCGACGCGGCGTTTTTCAGCTGTTTTAACACGCTTGATTGCTGATTTAATGTTAGCCATGGATGATTCACCTCCAAGAAAACTCATTCGAGATTTATATTCGCATATCTGCATTTATCGTTCAACAGAACAAACACAATTGTAGCAAACGTTTTTCTTAAAAGCAATAACAGCTCCAGTGTTTCTTTCGATTTTTGTTTTTCGGTAAAACAAAACGAGATGGTGCACCACGTGTAATTTTTGGTATAATGAAGCATATGTACGTTTGACTATAAGGTAAGGTGACTATAAACATGAATAATGCAGATCGTTTAAAGCGGCAAAAAAGTATTCGAAACTTCTCAATCATCGCCCATATTGACCACGGGAAATCGACACTTGCAGACCGCATTTTAGAAAAAACAGGTGCTTTGACATCACGTGAGATGAAAGATCAGACACTGGATGCCATGGATCTCGAGCGCGAACGCGGAATTACCATTAAATTGAACGCCGTTCAGTTAAAGTATACGGCAAAAGATGGTGAGGAATATATCCTCCATCTGATCGATACACCGGGACACGTCGACTTCACATATGAAGTTTCCCGTTCTCTTGCAGCCTGTGAAGGGGCGGTACTCGTCGTCGATGCGGCGCAAGGGATTGAAGCCCAAACGCTTGCCAACGTATATTTGGCACTCGATAACGACTTGGAAATCCTGCCAATCATCAATAAGATTGATTTGCCTTCAGCCGACGTTGAACGTGTTCGTCAAGAGATTGAAGATGTAATTGGTCTGGATGCTTCTGAAGCTGTTCCGACATCTGCGAAAGCCGGTATCGGGATTGAAGAAATCCTTGAACAAATCGTGGCGAAAGTGCCGGCACCGACGGGTGATCCGGAAGCGCCGCTTGAAGCATTGATTTTTGATTCCTACTATGATGCTTATCGTGGCGTCGTGGCGTCGATTCGTGTCGTCAACGGTACGGTAAAGGTCGGTGACAAGATCCGGATGATGTCGACCGGAAAAGACTTTGAAGTCTTGGAACTTGCTGTCTCGACACCAAAACCACTTCGTCAAAAAGAATTAACGGTCGGAGACGTTGGAACGTTATCGGCTTCTATAAAGACAGTCGGCGATGTCCGCGTCGGGGATACAATTACTTTGGCGAAGCAACCGGCTCAAGAAGCTTTACCGGGATACCGGAAGATGAACCCGATGGTGTACTGTGGTCTCTATCCGATTGATGCGGCACGTTATAACGATTTACGCGAAGCACTCGAGCGTCTTCAATTAAGTGACGCAGCCCTTGAATTCGAGCCGGAAACATCACAGGCACTCGGATTCGGTTTCCGTTGTGGATTCCTTGGAATGCTTCATATGGAAATCATTCAGGAACGGATTGAACGCGAATTCAACATTGATATGATTACGACGGCGCCGTCGGTTATCTATCATGTCACAACAACTGCGGGAGAAGTGCTGCATGTTGATAACCCATCGAAGATGCCGGAACAGCAAAAAGTCGAATTCATCGAAGAGCCGTACGTTAAGGCAGCCGTCATGACACCAAACGATTATGTGGGTGCCATCATGGAACTTTGTCAAAAGAAACGCGGAACGTTCATCGATATGGAATATATTGATACGACACGCGTTAAAATCACGTATGAACTGCCGTTATCGGAAATCGTCTATGATTTCTTCGACCAGTTGAAATCGAGCACAAAAGGTTATGCGTCGCTTGATTATGAATTGATCGGCTATCAGCAGTCGCGTCTCGTCAAGATGGACATCTTATTAAACAATGAAAACGTCGATGCACTGAGTTTCATCGTTCACCGTGATTTTGCGTATGAACGCGGGAAAGTCATCGTTGATAAATTAAAAGAACTCATTCCGCGGATGCAATTCGAAGTACCGATTCAAGCAGCCGTCGGAACGAAGATTGTCGCCCGTTCGACAATCAAAGCGTTGCGTAAGAACGTTCTCGCCAAGTGTTACGGCGGAGATATCTCGCGTAAACGTAAATTGCTCGAGAAGCAAAAAGAAGGTAAGAAACGCATGAAGATGGTAGGCTCGGTAGAGGTACCGCAAGAAGCCTTCATGTCGGTTCTGTCGATGGATGAAGATTAAAGAAGACACAAAGGGGGCGTTTCTGGCGCACCCTTTTTCTGTTTAAGAAAGAAAGGATGAGGCGAAATGACACCACGCGCCGCATATGTCCACATTCCATTTTGTGAGCATATTTGTTATTACTGTGACTTTAATAAAGTCTTTTTAAAAAATCAGCCGGTTGCAGAATATCTGGATGCATTGGAACGGGAGATCGAACTGACGTTACAACACTATCCGACGGATCGGCTCGAAACGATCTTCATCGGTGGAGGAACACCGACTGCCTTAAATGAAGCTCAGATGCAACGATTGATGGATATCATTTCGAAGCACCTTCTGCCGCTGACGGATGCGACACTTGAGTATACCGTCGAATCGAATCCGGACGGCGTTTCGCCGGAAAAACTCGATATCATGAAAGCGGGCGGCGTCAACCGGGTCAGCTTCGGTGTCCAGTCATTTGACGACGGATTACTCGAACGGATCGGCCGGACGCACCGGGAAGCGAAAGTCGCAGAGACGCTCGATCATGCGGCAAAGCGCTTTGATAACATCTCGGTTGATTTGATGTTCGGCTTACCGAACCAAACGCTCGAACAAGTCCGGTATGATGTCAAACGGGCATTACATTTGCCAATCACGCATATCTCGTCGTATTCATTGATTCTTGAGCCGCATACCGTTTTTGCGATTCAAGAACGAAAAGGCAAGTTGCCGTTACCGACGCAGGACCTGGAAGCGGATATGTACCGTTTGATGATTGAAACGATTGAAGCCGGCGGATTGCATCAATATGAGATTTCGAATTTTTCTCTGCCGGGTCGGGAAAGCCGGCATAACCGCGTCTACTGGGAAAATGATGAATATTACGGGTTTGGCGCCGGCTCCCACAGTTATATCAACAAAACACGGCGGGCAAACATCGCACCGATTCCGCACTACATTAAAGCGGAAGGATTACCGGTCCGTAATGAAACGCCGTTGACGGAAGTCGAACGGATGGAAGAAGAGATGTTTCTCGGTTTACGGATGAAAGAAGGGGTGTCAGAACGGCACTTCGAAGAAAAATACGGTCATTCGCTCGACCGGGTCTTCGGACAGACAATTGCAAAATTATTGCCGCGCGGACTCGTCGAACGGACAGCGACTCATCTTCGTCTGACGGACGCCGGTGTCCCGCTCGCCAACGAAGTATTTGCCGAGTTCATCGGCGAAGCAGAAGTGGAATAACAGAACAGCAGGAAATAAAACGGCGCCGATACGAAAGTATCCGGCGCCGTTTTATTTTTTCGGTTTTCGTAAAAAGTAGGCGGTCGTGCCGATGATTGCGATGAACACCCAAACGAACACTCCAGCCATTGCAAACAGTTCGAGCATAGATCTCATCCTTTTCGTCATTTGTTTCACTGTATCGCAGAATGGGAAAGTCTTCAAAGGGTTCAGCAAATTGGTTGACATCATTTCGCCAATTCCTTATAGTAAAGATGTAATTAGCACTCGTTAAAAGTGAGTGCTAACAAAATAAGGTGGTGAAGAAGGTGCTGACGGATCGCCAATTGTTGATTTTACGTGCAATCGTCGATGATTATATCAAAACCGCTCAACCCGTCGGCTCACGGACGCTCTCGAAACGGAGTGACGTGACGTTCAGTTCCGCGACCATTCGAAATGAGATGGCGGACCTCGAAGAAATGGGATTGATTGAAAAGCCACATACTTCTGCAGGTCGAATTCCATCCGAGCTCGGATATCGATTTTATGTCGATCATCTGATTCGTCCGGAAAGCATCTCACCGCAAGAGGCAAAAGCGTTAAAATCGTTATTTGCCCATTCCGTGAATGAAAATGATCGGTTAATCCGACATACAGCGGACTTGTTGAGCGAATTGACACATTATACGACGCTTGTATTAGGTCCAAAAGAAGAAGGACAACGTCTCCATCATTTAGAACTGATTCCCTTAGCGGAAGGACGTGTCGTTATCGTTCTCGTGACAGAAACCGGTCACGTCGAACATAAGACACTTCAGCTCGCGGAAGCCCTCTCACGTGAGGCGGCCAGCCGCTTGATGGAACGGTTGAACCAAACGCTACGCGGAACGCCGCTCAGGCAGTTGCGTCTCCGTCTGCTCGAAGAAATCAGACGGTTCCGTTCCGAACATTCGGAACAGACGACCCTGCTGTCAAAAGCACTCGATATCGTCTTGACGGATCAGCATGAGGAACGTCCCTTGATTTACCTTGGGGGAAAAGCCAACATGTTTGATCAACCGGAGTTTCAGGATGTCGCGAAATTGCGTCCGGTCCTCGAGTTGATCGAACAGCAGGAAGCCTTGTTTGATTTCTTGAGTCCGAGTCTCGATAATCAGATTTTGATTACGATCGGCAGTGAAAATAACGTCGATGCCTTAAAAGACTGCAGCGTGATTCGTGCCCATTATTCCGTTGATGGCGTCTCACTTGGCACACTCGCCCTGATTGGGCCGAAACGAATGGATTATAATCGAGGCATCAATTCGATCATTCATCTTTTACAAGCATTCCAAACCGAGTTGCGTAAGAACAGCTTGGATTGAATATAGAAAGGGGCTCGATTCAGAGTGGAAGAAAATAAGCAGAATCAAAACCTCAATACTGAAGAAACAACCGAGCAACAAACAGAAGCAGAAACAGTTGAAGTAACAGAAGAAGAAGTCGTTCAGGCGGATCTCGTTGAAGAACCGGCTGCACCTGACTTCGAAGCACAACTTGCGGAAGCAAAAGCATCAGAATTACGCCTTCGTGCGGATTTTGACAACTTTAAACGCCGGAACCGGATTGAAGCCGAAAACCGTGCGAAGTATTCTTCTCAGACAATCGTCGAGAAATTGCTTCCATTGGTCGATAACCTTGACCGTGCACTTCAAATCGAATCGGACAACGAAGAGACAAAATCTGTCCTTGCCGGTGTCGAGATGGTCAAACGTCAATTGGTGGAAACACTTCAAAATGAAGGCGTCATCGAGATTCCAGCAGTCGGGGAAGCCTTTGATCCGAACCTGCATCAGGCAGTCGTTCAGGAGCCGAGTGAAGAACACGAATCAGGTGTCGTCACAGCGGAATTCCAAAAAGGATACAAATTACACGATCGTGTCATTCGTCCAAGTATGGTCAAAGTCGCAGAATAAGCTACATTTCGATCTGATTTAACACTACTAACTATTCGAAGGTGAGGAATTTATCATGGCAAAAATCATTGGTATTGACTTAGGAACAACAAACTCATGTGTCGCAGTAATGGAAGGTGGAGAGCCTGTCGTTATCGCAAACGCTGAAGGAAACCGTACGACTCCATCTGTCGTTGCTTTCAAAAACGGCGAGCGTCAAGTCGGGGAAGTCGCAAAACGTCAAGCCATCACAAACCCGAACACAATCATGTCGATCAAACGTCATATGGGTACAGACTATAAAGTCGAAGTAGAAGGCAAAGACTACACACCACAAGAAGTATCTGCCATCATTCTTCAAAAACTCAAAGCACAAGCGGAAGACTACCTTGGTGAAAAAGTAACGGAAGCGGTCATCACGGTTCCTGCTTACTTTAACGATGCAGAACGCCAAGCAACAAAAGATGCAGGAACAATCGCTGGTCTTGACGTCAAACGGATCATCAACGAGCCGACGGCAGCAGCACTTGCTTACGGTCTTGAAAAAGGCGAAGACCACACAATCCTCATCTATGACTTAGGTGGCGGTACATTCGACGTTTCGATTCTCGAACTCGGAGACGGTGTTTTCGAAGTCGTTTCAACTGCCGGTGACAGCCGTCTTGGTGGAGATGACTTTGACCAAAAAATCATCGACCACTTGGTTGCAGAATTCAAAAAAGACAACGGCATCGATCTTGCCCAAGATAAAATGGCGCTTCAACGCTTAAAAGATGCTGCTGAAAAAGCGAAGAAAGACCTCTCAGGTGTCTCTTCCACACAAATCAGTCTTCCGTTCATCACGGCTGGCGCAGCAGGTCCACTTCACCTTGAAATGACATTGTCACGTGCGAAGTTCGACGATTTGACAGCTGATCTCGTAGAACGGACGATGGCTCCAACACGTCGTGCCCTCAGCGATGCTGGCATGACACCGGACAAAATCGACAAAATCATCCTCGTTGGTGGATCAACACGTATTCCTGCAGTTCAAAAAGCCGTTCAAGACTTCACAGGCAAAGAATCATTCAAAGGCGTTAACCCGGATGAAGTCGTTGCCCTCGGAGCAGCTGTTCAAGGTGGCGTATTGACAGGGGACGTCAAAGACGTTGTCCTTCTCGACGTCACACCACTTTCGCTCGGAATCGAAACAATGGGTAGCGTGATGACGAAATTGATCGATCGTAACACGACGATCCCGACTTCAAAATCACAAGTCTTCTCAACAGCTGCTGACAACCAACCAGCCGTTGACATCCATGTTCTTCAAGGGGAACGTCCGATGGCATCAGACAATAAAACGCTTGGTCGTTTCCAATTGACAGACATTCCGCCAGCACAACGTGGTGTGCCGCAAATCGAAGTTAAATTCGACATCGATGCAAACGGAATCGTTAACGTATCAGCGAAAGATCTTGGTACGAACAAAGAACAATCGATCACAATCCAATCATCAAGCGGTTTGACTGAAGCAGACATCGACCAAATGGTCAAAGATGCAGAAGCAAACGCGGATGCTGATAACAAACGTAAAGAAGAAGTAGAACTTCGTAACGAAGCGGATCAACTTGTCTTCGCAACGGATAAAGCAGTCAAAGATCTTGGCGAGCAAATTGACGCAGCTGATAAAGAAAAAGCGGAAGCGGCAAAAGAAAAAGTAACAACTGCACTCGCAGGAACAGACGTCGAAGCGATTCGTTCTGCAAAAGACGAATTATCAACGGTTGTTCAAGAATTGACACAAAAAGTTTACGAAAACATGGCTCAACAACAAGCGGGCGCTGAAGGTGCGCAAGCTGGTGGACAAGATGACAATGTCATGGACGCTGAATTTGAAGAAGTCGACGATAAAGACAACAAATAAGTAACCGACCGATTTTTCGGGCGCTAGAGAGAGCCAAAGCGTAATCCGCGCTTTGGCTCTTTCCATGTCGCCTGAAGTTCGGTAAAATCAAACAGTATGAAATGAATCGGACCTAAAGAGAGGAAGAATGCACGTGGAAAAACGCGATTATTATGAAGTGTTAGGCGTCGCGCGCGATGCCTCAGCAGCAGAGATTAAACGAGCTTACCGAAAACTAGCCCGGACGTATCATCCGGATGTCAATAAAGAGGCGGATGCCGATCAAAAGTTCAAAGAGTTATCGGAAGCCTATGAAGTTTTGTCAGACGACAATCAACGTGCCCGTTACGACCAGTTCGGTCACCAGGATCCATCGCAAGGCGGTGGTGGATTTGGCGGAGCAGAAGGTTTCGGCGATATCTTTGATATGTTCTTCGGCGGCGGACGCCGTCAAGATCCGAATGCCCCGCGTAAAGGGCAGGATTTACAATATGTCGAAGAAATCGACTTCATGGAAGCTTTCTCAGGTGTCGAGAAAGTCATTACGATTCCAGTCGAAGAAGATTGCGGAACATGTCACGGTTCAGGTGCTAAACCGGGAACACATCCGGAAACATGTAAACGTTGTGGCGGATCAGGACACATCAACGTCGAGCAAAACACGATGTTCGGACGTGTCGTCAATCAAACGACATGTTCGACATGCCACGGTCGTGGACAAATCGTCAAAGAACCGTGTGAAACATGCCGCGGAGCAGGTCGTGTCCGTAAAAACAAAGATGTTCGTGTCAAGATTCCAGCCGGGATTGACAACGGTCAACAGATTCGTCTGGCAGGTAAAGGGGAAGCCGGCGTCAACGGCGGACCATTCGGAGATCTGTACGTCGTCGTCCGTGTCCGCGAACATGAATTGTTTGAACGGGTCGACGATCATATCGTGATGGATATGCCGCTTACGTTCGCCCAAGCGACGCTTGGCGATGAAATTGAAGTGCCGACGGTTCATGGGAAAGTCAGCTTAAAGATTCCGGCCGGAACACAAACCGGTTCACGATTCCGTCTGCGCGGCAAAGGGATGCCGAACGTCCGTTCAGGCCATCACGGGGATCAATATGTCAACGTCGTCATCATCACACCAAAAAATCTGACAGACCGTCAAAAAGAACTACTCCGTGAGTTCAATGAGATCAGTGATGAAAAAGGTGTCGAAGAACAACACGAAGGCGTATTCAGCCGGATTAAAACATTCTTTACAGGGTGATCACTAAAGGAGCGTGACAGGAAATGAAATGGTCAGAAGTCTGTGTCCATACGACACAAGAAGCAATCGAAGCAGTCTCGAACATCTTACATGAAGCAGGAGCAAGCGGTGTCGTCATCGAGGACGTCGAAGATTTCGAAATGATGTCACACCGTGAAGATAACTTCGGTGAGATTTGGGATGAGAAGAAGCGCGACGAATATCCGGACAGCGGTGTCCTCGTCAAAGCGTATCTTGCGGAAAGCAGCGATTTGACGGATACGATCAAAGGAATCGAACGCGACATTCAGATGCTGACAAAATTCGGTCTGACGATTGGTGCAGGAACTGTCACGCTGACACAAGTCGATGAAGAAGATTGGGCCCATTCGTGGAAGCAGTTTTATAAACCGGTTAAAATCAGCCGTCATTTGACGGTTGTACCGATGTGGGAAGAGTACACACCGCAACCGGATGAGAAAATCATCGAGCTCGATCCAGGCATGGCATTCGGGACAGGAACACACCCGACGACCGTCCTCTGTATTCAAGCCATCGAAAACTATCTTCAAGACAACGATCGTGTCGTCGATGTCGGGACCGGTTCGGGTGTTCTCGCGATTGCAGCGGCCAAACTCGGTGCCAAGGATGTTTTTGCGCTTGATTTGGATGAAGTCGCGGTTCGTTCGGCAACAGACAATGTGGCGTTAAACAAAGTCAGCCAGCAAGTGACCGTCCGCCAAGGTGATTTGATGAAAGAACTCAAAGAGCCGGTCGAGTTGATTGTCGCAAACATTCTGGCCGAAGTGATTTTGTTATTTGTCAACGATGCGTATGAACTAACATTACCGGGCGGTCACTTCATCGCTTCCGGCATCATCGGTCAGAAAAAAGAGATGGTACGTGACGCCATGGTCGCTGCCGGATTCACGATCGTTGAGACGACGAAACTCGAAGACTGGGTCGCGATTATCGCGAAACGCGAGGCGTAAGCCGATGCAACGATATTTCGTCGAACAGACCGCACGTGCAGGAAATACCTTCACATTGTCAAAAGACGACGCCCATCACATAAAAAACGTCATGCGGATGGACGTCGGGGATGAGATTTTAGTATTGGACGGAACGGGATTGTTCCGTTGCCGGCTTGAGCAACTGGATAAGCAAACAGCCGTCGCAGAGCTGCTTGAAGAATTACCGATTGAGACGGAACTTCCGATTCATGTGACGATTGCCTATGCCCTGCCGAAAGGGGATAAAGTGGAGCTCGTTGCCCAAAAAGCGACAGAGCTTGGCGTTAGCCGGCTGCTTGTATTTGAGTCGGCCCGCTCGGTCTCGAAATGGGATGCGAAAAAGATTCCGAAGAAGCTCGAACGTCTTCAAAAAATCAGCAAAGAAGCAGCAGAACAATCGTACCGGGCACACTTGCCGACGATTGAGTATGTAACGTATGATGAAGTCCTACAATGTGCTGCCGATTATACAGCGTGTCTGATTGCCTATGAAGAATCGGCAAAAGAGGGAGAGGCGGCAGCCTTTGCTTCGACGTTGTCCCGGCTTCAGTCAGGCGACTCTTTATTGGTTGTGATCGGTCCGGAAGGTGGACTGACGGAAACAGAAGTAACGCGGTTAACCGCTGGCGGATTCGTGCCGGCATCACTCGGACGACGGATTTTGCGGACAGAAACGGCACCACTCTACGTCCTATCCGCCGTATCGTATCATTTTGAATTGAAAGGGTGAGTGAAATGGCAACGGTTGCCTTTCAAACGCTTGGTTGTAAAGTCAATCATTACGAGACAGAAGCCGTCTGGCAACTGTTCAAGGATGCGGGATATGGACGTGTCGACTTTGCAGATCATGCCGACGTTTACGTCGTCAATACATGTACAGTAACAAATACCGGTGATAAAAAGAGCCGCCAGGTCATACGGCGGGCAATCCGTCAAAATCCGGACAGCGTCATCTGCGTCACGGGATGTTACGCCCAGACATCACCTGCGGAAATCATGGCGATTCCAGGCGTTGATGTCGTCGTCGGCACACAGGACCGTCATAAGATGATCGGTTATATCGAACAGTTCCGCGAAGAACGGATGCCGATCAATGCCGTCGGGAACATCATGAAGGCGAAAGTCTATGAAGAACTCGATGTGCCGGCCTTTACCGACCGGACACGGGCTTCCCTGAAGATTCAGGAAGGATGCAATAATTTCTGTACGTTCTGCATCATTCCTTGGGCACGGGGTCTGATGCGTTCCCGCCAACCGGAAGATGTCTTGAAACAGGCGCAACAACTTGTCGATGCCGGATATAAGGAAATCGTTTTGACCGGTATTCATACAGGCGGTTACGGGGAAGACTTAAAAGACTACAACTTGGCGAAGTTGCTGAAAGCGCTCGAGTCCGTGACAGGTCTTGAACGGCTCCGGATTTCGTCCATTGAAGCGAGTCAAATCACGGATGAAGTGCTGGATGTTCTGAAAGATTCGCCAATCGTCGTCCGCCACCTGCACGTTCCGATTCAATCGGGGTCGGATACGGTCTTACGCCGGATGCGCCGGAAATATACGATGGCAGAGTTCGGAAAACGGATTACACGTCTGAAAGAAGTTCTGCCGGACTGTGCGATTACGTCTGACGTCATCGTCGGTTTCCCGGGCGAGACGGAAGAAGAGTTCATGGAGACATTTAACTTCATCAACGACCATAAGTTCAGCGAACTGCATGTCTTCCCGTACTCGAAGCGGACCGGAACACCGGCTGCAATGATGGACGATCAGGTTGATGAGCAGGTGAAGGAGCAACGTGTCGCACGTCTGATTGCGTTGTCGGATCAGCTGGCAAAGGAATATGCATCGAAGTACGAAGGAGAACTGCTGGAAATCATTCCGGAAGAATTTTCGGAAGAGGCAGGCGGTCGTCTTGTCGGTTATACAGACAATTACTTACGTGTCGCGATTGAAGGCGACGAATCACTGATTGGTCAACTCGTTCGCGTCAAAATCAGCAAAGCGGGTTATCCGATGAATGACGGACAATTTGTCCGCGTCATGGAAACGTTAAAAGAGCAAGCGATTTAAAAGGGATTCGCCTTCCGGTTACAGGAAGGCGGATTTTATTTTACAGTCCGACAAATTCTTTTGTTTTCAAGGAACGGATACGCTACACTGAGTAAAGATTACACAAAAGAAAGAGGATAAGGATATGCGAATTAATAAATTCATCAGTGAAACAGGATATTGTTCCCGCCGCGCAGCCGATAAGCTGATCGATGCAGGACGTGTGACGATTAACGGCAACGTCGCCGAGCTCGGATCGCAAGTCGAAAAAACGGATGCTGTCGAAATTGACGGACAGCCGCTTCAGCCAAAACCGGATCTCGAGTACTTGATTTTAAACAAACCGGTCGGTATCACGTGTACGACGGAACGTGACATCGAAGGCAACATCATTGATTTCGTCAATCATCCGAACCGGATTTTCCCGATTGGACGACTCGACAAAGATTCGGACGGCTTGATTATCCTGACGAACGACGGAGATATCGTTAACCGGATTTTACGAGCGGAAAACAATCACGATAAAGAGTACATCGTGACGGTCGACGCACCGATTACGGAAACGTTTATCGAAGGCATGGCGGGCGGCGTCGATATTCTTGGGACGACGACGAAAGAATGTGTCGTCGAACAGCTCGAGTCGCGGACGTTCCGAATCGTTTTGACCCAAGGCTTGAACCGGCAAATTCGCCGGATGTGCAAAGAGTTTGGTTACCGTGTCAAACGTCTGCAACGCGTCCGGATCATGAACATCGAACTCGGTGATTTACCGATTGGGGAATGGCGTGACTTGACGGAGTCGGAAATGAAAACATTGTTCGAGACACTCGATCAACAATAAGCTGAAAAAAGTCGCCATGATGATGGCGGCTTTACTTGTATACATATAAGGGGGTTCATCGTGGATAAACGGGGAATGAGTGCGACCTTCGTCGCCTATGTGATTGGGGGATTATTACCGATCTACAAACTGTTTGCGGATCACGTACCGGCATGGACGGTCGTCTCGATTCGCATCATCAGTGCTTTTATTTTTGTTACGTTATTATTGCGACTGACCGGGAAATTTAAGCACGTCAAGCAACTTTGGCGAAGCAAACGTCAACGGAATACCGTTTTAACGGCAGGACTTGTCCTTGGGGGAAACTGGACCTTATATTTATACGCAATCGGTGAAGGGTATCTCGTCGAGTCTTCACTCGGCTATTACATTAATCCGCTCGTCAGTGTCCTGTTCGGTTTGCTGTTTTTCGGAGAACGCCTGAACCGGGCTCAACTTTTTGCGATGGCGAGTGCCGTGACAGGTGTTTTGATTCTGACATTCGGATACGGAAAGTTTCCGATTATCGCCTTTTCACTCGCCATTTCGTTTGCTTTTTACGGGGTGCTGAAAAAGAAGGCGGCGGCAGAACCGTTATCCGGTCTGTTTCTTGAGACGCTCGTGACGTTACCGTTTGCCGTGCTGACGCTTGGTCTGACCGGAGCAAATCCGATTGCCTTGCCGACGGAAGCACTGTTTGCCATCGTCATGCTTGGTGTAGCGACTGCGGTCCAATTGATGTTGTTCGGATACGGCATGCCGAAAATTCCGTTCGTCTACGTCGGGATTTTACAATATATCGCCCCGACCTTGACCCTGATTCTCGGTGTCTTTTTATTCAATGACGTCTTTACACCGGTTCACTTCATCGCCTTCCTGTTCATTTGGCTGGCTGTTGCGTTATTTACAATCAGTGGGATATCGAACGGACGGATGAAAATGAAAAAAGTATCGTGACCGAGAAAAGAGGAAATGAATCATGAATAAATCAGGTTTTATCGCGACATTAGCCGCTTATGTCATTTGGGGACTGTTGCCGATCTACTGGAAGTTACTTGCGACCGTCTCGAGTGAGGAGATTTTAGCACACCGGATCGTCTGGTCGTTTATTTTCTTATTGTTATTATTATCACTTCAAAAAGCATTGCCGAAGTTTACCGGTGCGCTGAAGAATCCCTTTACCCGGCGTTTGTTTTTCCTGAACGGGCTGATCATCAGCATGAACTGGTTCATCTACATTTGGGCGGTCAATCATAATTTTATCGTTGAAGCATCGCTCGGTTATTACATCAATCCGATTGTCAGCATTATTTTCGGGGTGTTCTTTTTCCGGGAAAAACTGTCGCGGATCGAGTGGCTTGCGATTCTGCTTGCAACGATCGGTGTCTTGATCCTGACGATCGGCTATGGGAAATTCCCTTGGATTTCCTTGGCACTAGCCTTCAGCTTTGGTTTTTACGGTGTCGTCAAAAAACAACGGCCGCTTGAGTCAACCGTCAGTCTGACGATCGAAACACTGGCTCCGTTACCGATTGCTTTATTATTTTTAGGATACATGGGGGTCAGTGGACAAGAGACCTTTACCTCTTCTCCGTTTGTGATGATTGGACTTTTCTTAACCGGTATCATCACGGCCGTTCCGTTATTATTGTTCGGATTTGGTGCCCAACGGATTCCGTTTACGGTCGTCGGTTTCCTGCAATTCGTTGCCCCGACCTTGTCGCTTGCGATCGGTGTTCTTCTGTATAACGAACCATTTACGAGAACACACTTGATTGCGTTTACATTCATTTGGTCCGCGGCACTCGTCTTTACATTAAACGGTTTACTGATTCGAAAAAAACAGCTACGAAAAGTCGCGTAAAAAGATAGAAGTCTGACCTCTCACGTGATAGAATGAAAACAGAGTCTAAGGGATATCCTTAAGGAGGAACTGAATCATGAATTTAGCAGGAATGATCGACCATACCGCTTTAAAAGCAGAAACGTCACGTGCCCAAATCGAAACACTTTGTAAAGAAGCGCTCGAATACAAATTTGCCAGTGTTTGTGTCAACCCGACAAACGTAGCACTCGCGGCAGAACTCTTGAAATCAGACGATGCGGTCAAAGTATGTACAGTTATCGGCTTCCCACTCGGTGCAAACACACCGGAAGTAAAAGCATTTGAAACACAAGATGCCATCAAAAACGGCGCAACAGAAATCGATATGGTCCTAAATATCGGTGCATTAAAAGACGGCGACCTTTCACTCGTTGAACGCGACATTCGTGCAGTTGTCGAAGCGGCAAACGGCACACTCGTCAAAGTCATCTTCGAGAACTGCCTCTTAACAAAAGAAGAAATCAAAACAGCTGCTGAGTTATCAGTCAAAGCCGGTGCGGATTTCGTTAAGACGTCTACTGGTTTCTCAACAGGCGGCGCAACGGTAGAAGACATCCGTCTCATGCGCGAAACAGTCGGACCTGACATCGGTGTCAAGGCTTCAGGCGGCGTTCGTGATTTTGAAGGAGCAAAAGCAATGATCGATGCCGGCGCAACACGTATCGGTGCTTCTGCCGGAATTGCCATCGTTACAGGTGGAACTTCAGACAGCGACTACTAATTTAATTTGATAAAACCAGAGGCTGACTTAAAAGTCACTCTCGATAAAGATCAGGGTGGCGGAGTGATAATCTGCCACCCTGATTTCGTAAAAAAAGAATCACTCTCTTCACGCAACTCCTACAGGAAAAGCGCATTTTGCGCTGTCAGAGACAAACAAGACCCGATTTCCTGCCTCAATAAGGCAGGGAAACTGGCTTGTGTCTCGCCTGAGGAAAGGGTGTGAAAGAACGAGTGATTCTTTTTTGATTCAGCCACTTTTTGTTTTAAAACAATTCTGAATTTGATTTTCAGGTTAAGAAGTCAGACAACCCTTCCGATAATCCATTGTAGAACAAGGGAAGGAAGTGGAAAAGTGTCAAAACGATTCAGTTTGTCCATGCTGGCCTTAACCATCGGTCTGGCGGGTTGCGGCAGTATCATCGATCATCCTGAACAAGCAGTGAAGGAGCGCCGGAAAATGGCAGTCGTCTTATCCGATGTCGGATTAGGGGATCAGTCGTTCAGCGATGCTGCCATGAGCGGTATGTCTTTACTACGTGAAAAAGAAGACTGGTTCATTGATTATAGAGAATTAAGTGAAACAAAGTCATATGAAACGGCATTTGCCACGTTAGCGAAACAACATCCGACCGTTGTCGTCGGTCTTGGGTTTATGGGACAGGCGGACTTGGAAAAAGTCGCTAAACAGTATCCAAAACAGCAGTTTGCATTAATTGATGCCGTGTCGGAACTACCGAATGTATTATCCGTCACATTTAAAGAAGATGAAGGCAGTTATCTGGCGGGGGCAGCGGCAGCAATCCAATCCGACAGTGATACGATTGGTTTTATCGGCGGCATGAAATCACCGCTCATTGAGAAGTTTGAAAAAGGCTACCGTGCCGGTGCAACAGCCATTAATCCGGACATCCGTGTCCTTGTCGATTATGCAGAAGACTTTGCGGCGCCGGATAAAGGACGTGAGCTCGCTAATGCCCAAATGAAAAAAGAGGCGGATGTCTTATACGCGGCAGCAGGACTGACCGGCAGTGGCGTTCTTGAGGCAGCAGAAGAAAAAGGAAACAAGGCGATTGGTGTCGACAGCGATCAAACGGCGATTGCACCGGACGCAGTCATGACATCGATGTTAAAACAGGTCGATCTTGCGATTACGAAAATTGGCGACAGCGTCAAAGCACCGGGTCTTCAAGCCGGTCAAATCGTATTAGGCGTGAAAGACGGAGCGATTCAACTCGCGCCGATTCGTAATACCAACTTTACAGAAAAAGATTTACAACGACTCGAACAATTGAAACAAGACATACTGGAAGGCAAGGTGAAGGTCCAATGACGTTACGACAACGATTTTTGGTTTCGACACTCGTGACGATTGTCAGTGTTGTCGCCTTAATGGGCTGGACGTTATTTGAACTGCGTCAAATCCAGTCCTACAACGAGGATTACGGAAAGCAACTGGTCGAGATTTCAGAACTGGAGACTAAGTTACTGTATGAGCAGGCAGCCTGGAACCGGTTAGCGAGTCAGCCTTCAGAAAATCAAAAAGAACAAGCACTTGCCTTAAGTAAAAAAAATGAAAAAGCTCTTGATTCCTTACAAAAAACGTATTTGATTGATCGGTTTAAACCGGATTTGAATCGTGCCAAAATGAAATATACGACTTTGGCGGAGAAACGGACAACTTTATTAAATGAGCTTGATCCAATTGCAATCCGCTCCCACGCAGCCCAGGTGGAAGGAGTATTAAGCGATTTATATACGTTACATACGAAAAATGGTGAATTTTACGATGTATTGCAACAGGAAGCAAAAGATAAGACATTGAATCTGACGCGCTCGGTTTTAATCGCGACATTCATTCTTCTGATTGCATTAGCACTCTATAACTGGTACTTTGCGCGGAGCATCACCCGTCCGATCAGCCGGGTCGTTCAGACGGCGGAACAGATTTCGCAAGGGGATGTCTCACAACAACTACAAATCTCGGGACGGACGGATGAAATCGGTCGTCTCGAGTCAGCGATTGCCCAGATGCAAGGAACATTGCATGGTGTCATCGGAACGATCAGTCAGACATCGACGACCATCAATCAGATGAGCGAACAGGCGACAGCTGAAAATGCCAATATCGTCGAAGTATCAGGCAACATGACACATGCCATCAATGAAATGGCCAGTGGGACACAAACTGTCTCGGATGATTTGCAAACGACAGTCAGTACCATTACGGATATGAGCACATTGTTTGAACAAAGCGAACAACGGGCGCAACAAGCATTGAGTCAAGGTCAACTGGCGGATACGACGATGGGGAAAAGTGCAACCATCATGCAGGAACAAGCGGAATCACTGGCGGCAGCGACACTTCAAAATCAGGAACTCGGTCGCAAGCTAGCCGGATTCTTACAACAAACCCAGCAAATCGAACAGATGGCGCAACTTGTCTCAAGTGTCTCGGCGCAAACGAATTTACTGTCATTAAACGCGGCCATCGAAGCGGCTCGGGCAGGAGAAGCAGGACGTGGTTTTGCCGTCGTGGCGAGTGAAGTGAAGAAGTTAGCGGACGAAACCCATCAAGCGACGCGTTCCATCTTTTCACTCGTTCGTTCGATTCGGGCAGACGGAGCGATTTTGCAGGAAGCATTGCTTCAATCTGAAAAGGAGCAAGCACATCAGGTTCAAAACTTTGCTGAGGTGACATCGTCATTCGAGGAAACCCGTGGTCACGTGACGGATGTAACGGAAGCCGTCCAGTTCATGACGACACAGTTACTTCAGTCAAAAGACCAGGCGAATCAGGTCGTAAATCAAGTCAGCTCAGTCAGTGGCGTGATGGAAGAATTAGCCGCCGGGAACGAAGAAGTGGCGGCGTCGATGCGCGATCAGCAAGCATCATTCGAACAAATTCATCAACTGATGCTGGAACTGGAACAAACAACGACTTCACTGGATCAACAAACCAGCCAGTTTAAACTGTAATATGAACAAACAGCAAAACCCCCTCAGCGAGTCAGTCCGTTGAGGGGGTTTTCGTCAAGTATGCTTAGAAGAAGTCACTTGGATTCAATTCGTTTGTCCGGCCGTTGGCATTATACTGATACCCACCGTCATGAATCTCAAAGTGAAGGTGGGGACCGGTTGAGTTTCCGGTACTGCCAAGGTTACCGATTTGTTGTCCCTGTTTCACCTGTTGACCTTGTTTGACGGTCAGAGAATTCATATGCGCATAAACGGTCGTATACGTTTTTCCACCGATGTTGTGCGAGAGATAGACGTGATTACCGTAAGGCCCGCCGGAGCTTGCCAGGATGACGGTTCCGCTTGCGGAAGCAACGACCGGGGAGTTCAGTGGTCCGGCAAAGTCAATCCCGTTATGGTACGCGTATCCGTTACTTCCACTGGCAGCGCCCATTCCTTGTGAAATGGAACCAGCAGCCGGTTTGATGAACTTGCCTGTCGCTTTTGAAAGGACTTTTGTGCTTGCTTTTGTAACAGAAGCAGGTTGCGCCGATTGCGCGGCTGCTTGTTTTTCGGCTAATCGTGCAGCTCGAGCGGCTGAACGGGCAGCAGCTTCCTGCGCCTTCAGTTGAGCGGCAGCATCTTTTAAGCTCAAGATGTTAGTTTCGATGGAACGTTTTTCTGATTTTAATCGATTCAGTAAGGCCGTTCGTTTAATCTTTTCTGCTTTTAATTCACGCTGTTTCTTTTTTAGAAGAGTACGATCCTCAACCAAATCAATACGTGTTTGTTTCAATTCTTTTTGAGCCAGTGCCAATTGATGTTTGTTTTGTTCGTAATCTTTTAATAAAGAAGCATCGCTTTCGGCAATCGTATTAAAAGCATTAAAACGGCTGATCATATCTCCGACATCTTTAGCGCCAAAAACAGCCTCGAGAAATGGATCGTCATCTGCTTTTGCTTGTCGGACAGCTAAACGATCTCCGAGCATTTTTTCCTGCTTGCTGATTTTTTCGCGTAAGGCATCGATTTTTTGTTCCAATCGTTTAATCTGCTGACGGTTTTGATCAATTTTTTGTTGGTTTTCGACGACCTGCAACGTCAGTCCATTAATCTGTTGATCGAGCGCATAGACTTTTTGCTGTGCTTTGGACAGTTGGGTGGTCTTTTTCGAGAGGGCTTGCTTTTGCTTGGACTGCTGTTGTTGATTTTGCTGCTGTTTTTCCTTATAAGAACTTGCTGCACCGACGGGGTGGACAAGTGGGCTGAAAAGTAAGGTCATCGTCATCAGTGAGAGACCGAGTGTTTGTTTTAAAGATGATTTCATAGTTGAATCAATCATTCCTTCCTTCCTGAATTCAGATACATATTCTGAAATGTTACTTGTTCTACTCTAACAAGAAATGACGGGAATCACCGTTACAGTTTCGTTAAAAATATTATATGGAAATTATCAGGTGATCGAGATTCTTTATGTAAATTATTTTTTAGACACTTTCAAAAAAGTGAGAGAACCGTTGATAATCCGCGAAAGAAGACACAATAAAAAAAGTGAATCCAAGGATTCACTTCTAAAAAAGAGCTGATATGTTTTTGTAATATGAAGAAGAGGAATAAAAGTAAGGGTTTAATGAATCAAGAAACAGGATATACAAATTAGTTTTAATTTATTCTTCGTAGATCATTTTTCGTGTCATTCCGCCGTCAAGAACCAACGTTTCTCCCGTTAAGAAGTCGTTATCGGTATTCGTTAAAAACAAAGCAGCCCGGGCAACATCTTCCGGTTTTCCGACTCGTCCAGCCGGATGCTGGCTGTGGTCTTCCGGTGAAAGTTCATGGTAATTTCCGGTTTCAATCCAACCGGGTGCAATCGCATTAACTAAAATCCGATCGGGTCCTAAAGAAACGGCTAAAGCATGCGTCAACGCGACAATGCCGCCTTTGGTAGCCGCGTAAGATTCCGTATCCGGCTCGGACATGAACGCGCGGGTGGAGGCCAGATTGACAATCCGTCCGCCTGCTGGGTTTTTCTTCAAATAAGGCGCCGCGGCTTTTGTCGTTAAAAAGATGCTCCGCAGATTGGTATGTTGGACACGGTCCCATTCCTCAAGCTCTAATTCAAGTAACGACTTGCGCACCATGATGCCGGCATTGTTAATCACGATATCGATCCGGCCGGTATGCTCAATGGCTTTATCAATCAGCAGGTTGACATCTTTTTCATCCTGGACATCTAGATGATAAAAGTAAGCGGTCCCGCCGTCAGCTTCGATTTCTGCCGCAAGATCGTCACCGGTCATTTGATCAATGTCGGCAAGAATGACGGTGGCGCCTTCTTTGGTATAAGTCTTGGCAAGCGTTGCTCCAATGCCATTGGCGGCACCTGTGATGATGACAGTATGATTGATATGGTTCATTGTAAATTCCTCCTGGGGAATGTGTAGTTGGGTAGACTGCTATAATCAGATAGCCGAAAATGAATCGATTAAAACATATTGTATCCTTGAAGAAAGGATTATCCAGATAGGCATTAGGGAACATAAAAGGTAGCTAACGCTACTATTATGTTGAATGGGGGATTTTTGATGGATTTATCAAATCAAAAGCTCGAAACAGAACAAGAAAAATATGCAGATGAAGCTAAAGCGTATATCAATCAACCTAAAAAAACAAATTCAATGTTACGACGTGCAAGTGAAAAAATAAATAAGAATTCGACGCTATCGATCGTTTTTTCTCCCGTCCGTTTATTTATCGATATGGTTCGTGCCTATCAATCCGGTGAATACCGAAATATTCGCAGGACGACGATTTTGAAAGTAATCGGGGCCTTGATTTATCTCGTTTCACCGATCGATTTAGTGCCGGACTTTGTGTTAGGTTTCGGATTTGCGGATGATATCGCCATCATCCTGTTCGTGACGAAAACGATTTTCGAAGAGTTGACACGATTCAGTGATTGGCAGGATGAGCAACAAAAAGCAAGTACGCAGCCGCTTCAAAGTGAAGATGCTTACTAATTTCATGAGACAACCGGACTGAGACAGTTGGTCCTCATATAAAACAGAAGGTGGATTTTGAATCCGCCTTCTGTTTTCGTTTGGATGAAAGTCCTCGTTTCATGTACTTGCGGTCAATCGAAACTAGCTCTTGTTTTGCAGGAAACAAAAACGTCATTTCTGTACGCGTCCTTGAAAGTTCGTTACACTAGAAGCAGAGAAACTTTTTTGGGAAGGAGGTATGGAATGGCTTGGCATTCATGGATTGAATCATACGGTTATTTTGGAATCATGTTGAGTTTGATGTTTCCCTTTTTACCGAGTGAAGTGCCGCTTGCGTATGCAGGCTATCTGGTCCACACAACGGAGTTTAACCTGATTGTCATGTTGATCGTGGCCGTCATGAGTTTTGTGATCAGTCAAAATATTTTCTTTACAATCGGGCGTCTCGGAAGTGACCGTTTACTAAAACGAATTTTTAGATGGTTTCGTATTTCTGAAACGAAGATGGTGCGATTCCAACGTCAAATGGATACGCGCGGTCGTTTCATCTTATTGCTGTCACCGATGTGGCGGATGGGATTTGCGATAGGGGCAGGGTTGACCGGTGTCTCGCGTCTCACTTTTACGATTGCGACGACGATTTCTTTTTTTATGTGGTCCACTTTTTTTATCTGGGGCGGAAAGAAACTTGGACATGGCATGATGGGGCGGCATCCTGAATTCCACCATTACCTTCCCTGGATAATCGGTCTCATCGTATTTGGTGCAGGTTATCTGTATTTCCGAAAAAAAACGCTCATGAAAAAACAAAGTATATCTAAAAAATAGAGGAGTGTTCACATGGCAGTGATTTTATTTGATATTGACGGTACATTGATCGACTCGACCGATCAGATGACAGAGGCAATTCATCTTGCGATGGAAGATATGCCGCATCTGGTCAAACCATCCAAAGCAAGTGTCCAGTCGAGTTATGGTTTGGCGGGTAATGCTTTTTGGAGAAAAGCAATCCCGGATGCTTCTGAAAACGACATTAAAGAGATTCGTAGAAAACGTCATCATCACTTGGAGCAAACGATGCAGAATCAAGATGTTCTGTTTGATGGCATTCGAGAATTATTGGAACAATTGACGAATCAGGGACATATCGTATCAACAGCAAGCAATTGCGGGGTACATTATTTAAATCTTGTTCTCGACAGCCAAAACATTCGATCTTATTTTACAAGTCCAAAATGTTTGGAGTCGGTGAACGGGAAACAAAAAGCAGACATTTTAGCCGCACATCGTGAAGAGTTTAGCGAGGTCGACTATCTGATGGTCGGCGACCGTTCGTCGGACGTTGAGGCGGCCAGACTACAAAATATGCCGGTAGCGATTTGTTGCTTCGGTTTTGGAACAGAACAAGAATGGAAGACGGCTGACCATCAGCTGGAGACACCGCTTGATTTGTTGAAGTTTGTATAACGGAATGAGCAAAAAAACAAGTAGCGCTGATGAGTCAGCGTCTGCTTGTTTTTTTTTTGTTAATCAAAATCAAGTCGGTACTGCTCGTGATTCGTCCAAGGACGAAAACGGCGGAAGAGCTGATGGAACAGAAGACACAGGATCACCGGCAAAACAATAAACAGTCCGAAGACAAGCGAAATATTGATCCACGTCCATCCTCCTGCCATCAAGTGAAGCGCATTGATTGGACCAATCAGACCCGACATACCGAATCCGGCACTGAAGGGGGTCCCTTGAATACCGAGTACACCTGCGAGTCCGCCAAGTACGGCGGCACTGCACATGACGGGCAGAATCATGATCGGATTGCGAATGAAATTCGCCATTTGAATTTTAGGAGATCCTAAAAAATGAGCGATGGACGTGCCGCGGGAATTGGCCTGCCACCCGGCAATCGCGAGTCCGAAACCTGCCGCACAAACACCAAGGTTAGCGGCTCCTGCTGCAACACCGGATAAACTGATGGCTGTTGCAATCCCGACCGTCGAAAGCGGTGATACGATGAGGACCGAAAAAGTAACGGCTAAGGCAATGCCCATCAACACCGGTTGAAGAACGGTAAAGTGTGTAATCACTTGACCGATCGTGGCCGTGATCTTCGTGACAAACGGATAGGTCAGGACACCGATTCCGCCGGCTCCGACGATGATTAAGGTTGGAATGACGAGAACCGTATACGTCTTAAAACGACTTCCGAGCCAGATGACGAGGGCAGTTGCGACTGCGGCTGTCAATCCGGCATTGATGACATCACCGGTTCCGATGAATAAGTAACCGGCGGTCTCGGTTCGGTTTGCGACACCGGATCCGACGACAGTCGCAAGACCAATCGAGGTCGCTTCAATCGGGGTTGCCTTGAACTGCATGGCAACGGCGACACCGATGACCATCGGCAAGAGCCGCATCGCAAGAGCAGTCGAGTCGATGATATGTTGCGCAGGAGAAAAATAGGGAAGCAAGGCTTTGGCAAGTTCACCAAGCAACGCTCCCGGGATAAGAGCAACTAAGATGCCGATACTGAGTCCGTTTAAGACATGGACACCGAATTGGCGGTCAAAACGTTTTAAGGTCGTATTCAACTAAATTCACTCCTTATGTATCGCTTTTATGCATAACAGTATAAAAGTGATGAATTGTGTTTAATCATACGAAAGAGCGTTCAAAACGTCAAGCAGAAAATGGAATTTTCTGAAAAAATAAAAGCAAACTATTCGCACTGAAACAAAAGGACTGCTAGAGTGGAGAGGTAAAAAATCGGGGAGGGAACAGTTATGTCAGAACAACAAATCGTATTAGCCAGCAGACCAGAGGGACGTCCAACACGGGACACGTTCCGTTATGAGACGATCGAATTGGACGCCTTAAAAGCGGATCAAGTTTTAGTAGAGACGCTCTATATCTCAGTCGATCCTTATATGCGCGGGCGAATGAATGATGCACGTTCTTACTCGCAACCATTCGACCTGGATGCACCCATCCAAGGTGGTGTCGTCGCGCGGGTCGTTGAATCAACAAGTGATCTGTTAACAGTGGGTGACACCGTTGTCGGAATGCTCGACTGGGCGACGAAATCCGTGGTCGATGCAAAACAAGTCCGTAAAATCGATGCAACATTGGCGCCTGTCTCAACGGCACTGGGTGTGCTCGGAATGACAGGTATGACCGCTTACTTCGGTCTGCTCGACATCGGGAACCCGCAATCTGGCGAAACGGTCGTCGTCTCGGCAGCAGCAGGAGCCGTTGGATCAATTGTTGGTCAAATCGCTAAAATTAAAGGCGCACGAGTCGTCGGGATTGCTGGAAGTGCTGAAAAGATTCAGTATCTAAAAGAGGAACTTGGATTTGATGAAGTCATCAATTACAAAACGGAGCAGATCGGCGAAGCCTTAGATCGGACTTGTCCGGACGGGATCGATGTCTACTTTGAAAATGTAGGCGGTGCAATCGGGGATGCCGTTCTTGATCGATTGAATCCTTTTGCCCGTATTCCAGTCTGTGGGGCGATTTCCGGCTATAACGAACAGGCGGATTTAGGTCCACGGGTCCAATCGAAATTGATCATTGCGCGCGCACGGATGCAAGGTTTCTTGGTCGGAGACTATGGCAAACGGTTTAAAGAAGCAGCGGAACAACTTGGTAAATGGGTCAGCAATGGTGAGTTGAAGTACGAAGAAACGATATTTGAAGGGTTTGAACAAGTCCCGGACGCCTTTCTTGGTCTGTTTGACGGGTCGAACACGGGAAAACTGTTGGTCAAATTATAAGAGTACGTCAAAAAGGTGTTGCTTTCCTGAGCGGAGAGCAACACCTTTTTTGTGCTTGAATTTATTGATCAGCAGGATCTTTTTTTAATTCTTCGACATCAGGATCCGGATGCTGTGTTTCGGCCGGTTTGATTCCCGGATCAGATGTTTTGGCTGGTTCTGGATCCGGATGTAAGCCGACATCCGCTGTTTCGTTTGGTGTATCTTGTTTTTTATCCATCATGAGTGTTTATCCCCCTTGTATTCGATATTTTATATGTACCCGAATTATCGATTCTAAAAACGAAACGGACACTTTGATGAGATTGAGGTTTTGTAGCAAAACAAGATACGAACAAACTCGACTCCACGCAAACTCCTCTTCATTTGATGGTGAATGTAAGGAAAAAGGACAATTGCTTCATCAACTCTTTACAAAAACCTTGCATGACCTTTAAGTCCTCTTTGAACTGGTCTCGTAGACTGAAACAGAGATGAATGAAGGAAGGGTGTATACGTGTGAGTGAACAAAAGTGGAAAAAAAGTATCATTGAACAATTAAACTGGGTGCGGACTGAACAGAAGCGAATCCAATCCGCACCGGCAGCAAACCGTGCGTCCATCGAGGGTCTAAAACAACTCGAGGTCTTGCGGATGAAAACGACGGTTCGCCCTAAGTCATCCCCACTCGAAGCCAAAACGAAGCGTTACCATCAGGACAGCAACAGAGAGTTGCTGAAAGAGATTGCGTACGAAGACATCCCTGTGACGGGCGGTTCACGTTATTATGAACGCCGCCCGCTTGAGGTGGCGATCGTGTGCTCAGAGTTCATGCATGCCTACTATCAGGACGCGTTACATTTACATTATGTTAATCCGGCAACGTTTACGGACGTCTTTGAAAAGCCGATTGATCTCTTTCTTGTCGTCACGTCCTGGAAAGGTCTGCACGGTGATGATTGGAAAGGAGTCGCGACGCCGACTTCTAAAAAACGGCAGCGTTTGCTCGACATGATGGAACAGGTGAAAGCAAAAGGAATCCCGGTCGTCTTCCAGTCGACGGAAGACCCGAGCAATTTTGACCGGTTCAGTGATCTGGCGAAAGTTGCCGACTATATTTTAACATCAGACGAAGCGATGATTCCGGAATACCAAGTACTCTGTGGACACGACCGGATTGAAGCAACGTCGTTTGGTGTTAATCCGATCATCCACAATCCGGTCGGAGCGACGAGAAGCCGCAAAAAACACGTGCTGTTTGCCGGCAGCTGGATGGCGAAATATCCGGAGCGTGTCAAAGATACGGAGATGTTATTTGATGGTGTCTTACGCTCAGATCATACACTCGATATCGTTGACCGCAACTATCAGTTAAACCTACCGGACTATCATTTTCCGGAACGTTACGTCCCGCGTGTGGCTCCTGCGATTCCCTATGACGCATTGCAACAGGTCAGTAAATGTTATGACTGGGTGTTGAATCTAAACAGTATCAAGTACAGCAAGACGATGTGTGCGCGTCGGGTCTATGAATCACAAGCGCTCGGCAATCTGATTTTGTCGAACTACAGTATCGCCGTCAATAACGATTTCCCGAACGTCTTTACCATCCATGACCACCAAGAAGTACAGGCGATTCTAGAGCGGACGACACAAGAGGAGATTGATCGACTCCGGGCTGAAGGCATTCGTTCTGTCATGTCGTTGCATACGGTCTATGACCGGATTGATCAATTGACGCGGCTTCTGCAACTGGACATGCCGCCGGTCAAACGGACGCTTCTCGTCGTCTTACGCAATGCGACGCCGGAACTTGAACAACTGCTCGCACGTCAATCAATCACCGCTGATGTAATTTGTCACGAATCAGAGTTGACCGGAGCGCTTTATGTCTCAGCCGATCTCGTCACTGTGCTCGACGGGGCTGAATCATACGGAGAGTACTACTTGGAAGATTTGGTGAACGGGTTCAAATACAGTGATGTGTCAATCACCCGCAAAACGCGGACTGAAGAAGCTCATTTTGTAATCCGGGAAGCGGAAGGGTCGACAGTGAACGCCATGATTTGGCGTGAAGCGTTCCCGTATGAGCAGTTCTCCGAAGGAAAGATTGAGGGAGAGACGTTGTTCCTGGACGCGCTGGAGTGGAACGAAGGTGGTGGCACCGCAATGGTCAAGGCTCCTGTGCTGTCTGTCATCGTCCCGATCTTCAACAATGGCAGGCATTTGACGTATAAATGTTTTGCCAGCCTCAAACGGATGGATCGGTTTGAAGAGTCGGAAATTATCTTGGTCGACGATGGATCGACGGATCGATTCACCCGCCAAGCGATTGACCGCCTGGCACGACGTCACGGGAATGTCGTGACCTATCTGTTTCCGACGGGCGGCAGCGGCAGTGCGTCACGTCCGCGCAACAAAGGGGTGGAACTGGCGCGCTCGGAACGGATCGCTTTCCTTGATCCTGATAATGAAGTCTTGAGTGACCGGTATGCCGAACTGTTGGCTGAGTTGGATCAAGATCCGACACTCGACTTTGCTGTCGGCCACATGAAGAAACTGGCGGAAAAAACAAGCATCATTGCGTTGCCGAAGATTCGTAAACAAGGACGGACGGTGTGTGATCAACCGAAAGCCTACTTATTGGAAAATCGCTTTTCCGTTCAAAGTATTCAGGCGCTGGTCGTCAACCGACGTTTTCTGCAGGAACATCAGCTGGAGCAGGTGGTAGGTGCCGTCGGACAAGATTCCCTGTTTTTCCAAGAGATGATGTTGCACGCAAATCGTGTCTTGCTCGTAAATCGTGTCATCCATTATTACTATGCCGCGGTTGCCGGTTCAACCGTCAACTCCTTGACGGTTCGTTTCTTCGAACGAAGTGTTGTCCGGGAAAAGGCACGGGCAGAGAAATTTGCCCGTTACGGTGTGCTCGATGCGTATAAGACAACACGTTTTGAGCATTTCTTTGAACACTGGTATTTAGTGAAGCTTTGGTATTGCAGCGACAAGGATTTTGCCCCGAGTGTCGCATTACTGCGTATGATTGTTGCTTTTTATGAACCAATGAACCTGACGAACCCGCTGATCCGTCAATTCGTGGAGTTGGCGGACATGAAACGGACGGATGCGATTCAAACATTGTTACTGGAGGAGGTCAGATGATGCAGACAAAACAGATGATGCGACCGAAAGATGAAATTCGGGCCGCTTATTATGATCAACTCGGCGTCGCATTCGGGAAAAAGGTCCGGTCTCGGGTCCACTGGATCGTCCGGGAAACAAAAGGCAGTCAAATTCTCGATATCGGCTGTTCCGGTGGACTGGTTCCGATTTTGCTCGGGCGCGAAGGCAAGCAGGTAGTCGGTATCGATGTCTCGCCGGAAGCAATCGTGGAAGCGACGGCGGCACTAAGAGAAGAAGCACACTCCGTTCAAGAATTGATTCAATTGGAAGAAGCCAATCTGATGACCTTCCAAACGTCCCAACGATTCGACACGGTATTGATGACGGAAGTCTTAGAACATATCGGGGAACCGGAGCGGTTTGTCGAAAAAGCCTGTGCGTTCTTAAAACCCGGTGGTCGGCTCGTCGTGACCGTTCCATTCGGTGTGAACGATTATGCCGATCATAAACGGACGTATTATTTACAGCATCTGCTGGAACAATTGACACCATACGGGACGATTGAGCAGTTGGAACGCATCGATAAATGGCTCGGTGTGACGTTGACGCTTCATCCGGAGAAACAACCGTCACGCCCGGTAACGGAACAAGAAGTCAGTTGGCTCGAAACAGCTTTTGAAGCGGTTGAACGGTTGCATCTTACTGAAATCGTCCGCTTGAAGCAACTGAATAAAAAGTGGGAATTGAAGCAGCAAAAACAGCAGGACATCGAACAGGAACAAGCGGAGTTGGTGTCAGAGCGGGATCAGCTCACGCGGCAACTCGCAGAGAAGGAAGACGAAATTGAGTTGCTGACGCAACAGTATCAAATGGTGCTCGCGCGATACGAAGGGGCGCTTGTGTCGAATCTGGATGTCTTGGAGGCGAATGCAGAATGGAAATCAAAGTACCGGTCACTCGCAAATTCAAAGCTCGGAAAAATCGTCATCCGTTACTGGAAGTTCAGACGAAAGGTAAAGAAACGACGGGCCCGGAGACGATGAACGTTCTGATGATTTGCCAAAATTTTTATCCGGAGATCGGGAGTGCTGCGAACCGGATGAAAAATATCTTCAAACGGATGGAGCAACAGGGGAGTGAGGTCCACGTCTTGACGTCGGAACCACTCTATCCGACAGCTGAACTGTATACGGATGCCATGTTTTGGGACGAGCCGAGTCTGGATGCTGCGAAGATCACCCGAATTCAACCACGTGATCTTCGGGCGACGACGAATTTATGGCGCAGACTCCGTTTGTTCATTGAACAATTTGTCCTGGCAGTCCAGGAAGTACGGCACGATACTAAACAATACGCTTACATCTATGCGACGACGCCGTCGATCTTCATGGGTCTTGTCGGAGTCGTTGCCAAACACCTGAAAAAAGCACCGCTGATTCTGGACGTTCGCGACTTATGGCCGGAATCACTGGTCGGAGTCGGGATTACGAAATCACGGTTGTTGCTTGCGCCACTCTATTGGCTGGAAAAATGGATGTACCGCCAAGCCGATCAAATCGTCATCAACAGTGAAGGGTTTCGTTCGTATATCGAAAAGAAAGGGATTGCACCAGAAAAGATTCACTACATCCCGAATTCGATTGAGGAAAATGAATGGTTGATTAAACGGCGGAAAGTATCGGAGCAGGTCCGTGTCGTCTACACCGGCAACATCGGTCTGGCGCAGGATGTTTTTTTACTACTTGATGTCGCGGAACAACTAAAAGAGGATAAACACATTGAATTCCATGTCGTCGGATACGGGTATCACAAGGAAAAATTCGAAGCCCATGTTCTCGAGCGGGGACTGACGAACATTCACTTCATGAACGCGATGCCACGATGGGATGCGCTGAAACAATTGGCGAAGAGTGACATCGCCTTTGCAACGTTGGTCGAGAGTACAGCGTTCGACACGGTGACACCCGGAAAAATCATCGACTACATGGCGATGGGGTGTGCGATTGTCGGAGCCGTTTCGGGGCATGCCGCCAAAGTCATCGAAGATGCGGGAGCGGGTTTTGTCTCCCGCGAGCGGAGTCGTGAAAAGATCGTCAAGCATATCCGGTACTTGGCTGAACATCCCGAAGCACGCAGCGCCATGGGGCAGTCCGGTGTGAAGTATGTCCAGGCGCACTTTGACTGGGAACAAAATCAAGAGCGGTTGTTTGAGGCGATTCGTCAAACCGATCTTCGAGTATTAGGGGTGAGTAAATGAAGCGGATTGGAATGTTTGTTTGGAATACGTTTACGAACGATGCACGTGTTTTACGGGAATGTACGGCGCTTTCGGAAGCCGGGTATCACGTTGATCTGTATTGCCTGAATGATGGGAGCTTGCCGAAACTCGAACGACACCAGGCAGGTTTTCAGATTCTTCGAATCGATCGGACACCTCCACTTGAATCCGTGCTGCGCCGGATCCGGAAGCGTAATCCTCTTACGCTGATGGCCGGCGCAGGCGTGTTCTTGCTGTTTCCATGGCTGATTCCGGTCTTGGTGCTACTGTTTCTCTTACAGAAAAGCCGGTTTGTCCGCTATGCACTGTACAACAGCTTTGGAATCATCCGCATGACGCGGGCGGCTCGCAAACACACGTACGATATCATGCATGCGAACGATTTAAACACGTTGCCTCAAGCGATTTTTTCCGCAAGAGGGGCGAAGATCGTTTACGATTCGCATGAAGTGCAGACCGACCGGACAGGTTACGGAAAAGGACAGGGGTTGTTTGAGCGTTACTTGTTACGGTTTGTTGATCGAACGATGGTTGAAAATGACACACGGGCAGACTACCACGCATCACTTTATGGCGAATGGCCGGCTGTCCTGCATAATTATCCGTTTTATCACGAAGAAGTACCACAACCGCGATCCGTACATCAAGAAATCGGCATCAAGGAGGACGAACCCATTTTGCTGTACCAAGGCGGTATTCAGGAAGGGCGGGGACTTGAGCGACTGATTGAAGCGATGCCGTTTGTCCGGCGTGGGACTTTGCTGTTTGTTGGAGACGGAAAAATCAAACCGCGGCTCCAGGAGTTGGCGGCACAGTCCCCGGAACGGGAGCGGATCCATTTTATTGATAAAGTACCGCTTGATCAACTGCCGAGTTATACGGCGGCTGCGACGGTCGGTTTTCAAGTTCTGCAAAACATCTGCTTTAATCACTATTCGGCTTCTTCGAATAAGCTGTTTGAATACATGGCGGCACTCGTGCCGGTCGTTGCGTCGGATTTACCGGAAATTCGGCGTGTCGTCGAAACGGAAGGCGTCGGCTTACTCGTTGACGTTGAATCCCCGGAAGCGATCGCTGTCGCCGTGAACCAAATCGTTGAGGAAGACGGCTTGCGTCAGGCGATGAAAGAACGGACAAAGCAGGCACGCCGGAAATACAACTGGGATAAAGAAAAACATCATTTATTGGACGTTTACCGTGAAATAACGAAGTAATTAAACACTGAATGAAGATGGAACAAGACAGATGCAGGCAAATCCACGACAGGAAACAGCGGAAGTGACCGGATTCGGTTGTTTGTTTGCCGAATGCGATGAATGTTTGTTGATTATTTACAAGCTTTACAAAAAGTACAGGAAACGCCTTGAATGTAAGGTCTGTGAAGAATGGTTTAAGAGATGGTTAGAACCATTGGAAACACAAGCAATTGTCGTTATGGTCTAGTTACAGCCACGACACAGTCGGTAATTTGCTGACGTGAAGGACTAACTCGTAACTAGATGGAGGAATGACAAAATGAAACTTTGTACAATCGGACTCGGATATATTGGATTACCTTCTTCAGCCATGTTTGCAGATCACGGAACGGACGTCGTCGGGGTCGACATCGACCCGCGCATCGTTAAGATGTTGAATGCGGGAGACATTCATATTGAAGAACCGGGACTTGAAGATGTCATCAAGCGTGTCGTCGCAAACGGAAAGTTTCGGGCAACACTGACACCGGAACCCGCAGATGTCTTTTTAATTGCTGTTCCGACACCGAATTTAAATGACACCTATAAATCGTGTGACTTGAAGTATGTCCTGTCAGCTGTTCAGAATATGTTGCCGCACGTTCAAAAAGGCAACGTCATCATCGTCGAATCAACAATCGCTCCGCGGACGATGGATGATCATGTCCGACCATTGATTGAAGCAGCCGGGTTCGTCATTGGTCAAGACGTCTTCGTCGTTCATTGTCCGGAGCGGGTGCTTCCGGGACAAATCTTACATGAACTCATTCACAATAACCGGATTGTCGGCGGATTGACATTGGCTTGCGCGGATGCAGGTGCAGCGGTATATAAAACATTCGTTCAGGGCGAAATCGTCAAGACGGATGCGAAGACGGCAGAGATGTCGAAATTGATGGAAAACACGTTCCGCGATGTCAACATCGCCCTAGCCAATGAACTGACGCAAGTGTGTCACAAACTCGAGATCAACGTGCTCGACGTAATCGAGATGGCGAACATGCACCCGCGTGTTAATCTACATCATCCGGGACCGGGTGTCGGCGGACACTGTCTTGCGGTGGATCCATACTTCATCGTTGCTAAGGCACCGTCCCTTGCCCGGATCATTCATACGGCACGGGAAACAAACGTCAACATGCCGCACTTCGTCGCTGAACAGGCAGAGCGCCTAGTTGCGTCTCACGTCCGGCCCAAAATCGCAGTGTTCGGCGTCACATACAAAGGGAACGTCGACGACATGCGTGAAAGTCCGGCTGTCGATGTCATCGAGCAACTGATTGACCGCGGCATGGATGTAGCAGTCTGTGATTCACACGTCGAACGTTCGATTTCGTCACGCTTTGAGCTTGTCGATGAGATTGATGCGATCCAAGGTGCGGACCTGGCACTGGTGCTCGTCGACCATGACGAGTTTAAACAGTTTGACTCACGGCGTCTTGCGAATCAGATGCGGACACCGGTCTTGTTTGATACAAAAGGAATCGTTCAACCGCTTGAGGACATCACGGTCCTGAACTTTGGTAACCTGCATACGTATCAAACGACGGAAGTGGATGCGAAGGCGATATGAACGGGGTCGGTACAATCGGGAAAGAGCTG
Organism: Exiguobacterium artemiae 255-15; assembly: GCF_000019905.1. Classification (GTDB taxonomy): domain Bacteria; phylum Bacillota; class Bacilli; order Exiguobacteriales; family Exiguobacteriaceae; genus Exiguobacterium_A; species Exiguobacterium_A artemiae. Next base: position 856,889 of record NC_010556.1, read on the forward strand.
AAAGATCATTTTTATCTGATCTTTCGCCTTTCGCTTTATGAAACAAAAAGTCAATACAGCATGCAATATCTCGGATGGTTCTGGGAAATCATGACGCCGCTCCTGCAGATTGGCGTTTACTGGGTCGTGTTCGGTTTCGGAATCCGTGGCGGAAATCCGGTCGACGGGATTCCATTCGTCTTTTGGTTGGTCAGTGGACTAATTGCCTGGTTTTTCATCGGCAGTACGATTCCAAGCGGCTCACGATCGATTTACGGTCGGGTCGCCCTTGTTTCGAAAATGCACTTTCCGCTCAGTACGATCCCGGCCTATGTCATCTTGGCGCAATTTTACCGCCATGTCGCAATGATTGCCTTGACGATTGTTCTCGGAATGGCATTCGGTTATTTTCCGGGCTGGCATACGTTTGAATTGTTGTATATCGTCCCGGCGGGTGTGATTTTTCTCTATGCCGTCTCACTTTTGTTGTCTGCTCTGGCAACGATGATTCGGGATGTCCAAAACATGGTGACTTCGGCGATCCGGATGTTGATGTATTTGACGCCCATCATGTGGATTCCGCCGGATCACAGTCTGTTTAAGACGTTGTTGATGATCAATCCTCTCGTCTATTTGATCGAAGGATACCGCTCGGCATTGATTGGGACCGGTTATCTGCTCGATCACGTCTGGTATGGAGTCTACTTCTGGACTGTGACGTCCGTTTTGTTAGTGGTAGGAGCAGCAGTTCATCTGCGGTTCCGGCGGTACTTCATTGATTATGTCTAGGAGGAAAAAACATGAGTCACGTCGTATTCGAGAATGTTTCAAAACGCTACGTCTTGTATGCCCGACCAATTGATAAATTAAAAGAAGTGTTGTTCGGTAAAGTCAGCGGTAAACCGTTTTATGCTTTAAAAAATATCTCGTTCTCCGTCGAACAAGGCGAAATCGTCGGTGTGGTCGGAATCAACGGGAGTGGGAAGTCGACTTTGTCGCATCTGCTCGCCAACGTCACGCCGCCGACATACGGTCGTGTGACGCTTGGCGGTAAATCGGCATTAATCGCGATTTCCAGTGGTCTCAATAATCAGCTGACCGGACGGGACAACATCGAATTAAAAGGATTGATGATGGGGCTGACCAAAAAACAGATCCAGGCGATTACACCGGAAATTCTGGAGTTTGCGGACATCGGAGATTTCATCGATCAACCCGTCAAAACATATTCAAGCGGGATGCGGGCGCGTCTTGGTTTTGCCATCTCAATTAATATCAATCCGGATATCCTGATCATTGATGAGGCGCTGTCGGTCGGTGACCAGACCTTTACGGAAAAATGTCTCGATAAGATGCGGGAGTTTCGCGACCAAGGAAAAACGATCTTTTTTGTCAGCCATTCCTTGAATCAAGTCAAAAGTTTTTGTACAAAAATCCTTTGGCTCGAGTATGGAGAAGTTCGGATGTTTGGACCGACAGCGGAAACGATGGCGGAGTATAACAAATATTTATATTGGTACAAGCAGCTGACGAAAAAACAAGCTGCACATTATGTCATGAAAAAAAGAACAGGACGAAGTGATGAAATCGAGCGTTCGGCACGCGGTGAAACGATTGAATTGTCGTCATGAATAACGGATAGGGGATGGAACGAATGAAACGAATCATGCTAGTGTTCGGAACGAGACCGGAAGCCATCAAGATGGCGCCTGTCGTCAAAGCATTGGAAAAACGAGAAGGGGTCAAACCGATCGTCGTCGTGACGGCACAACACCGGGAAATGCTCGATCAAGTCCTTGAACTGTTTCAGATCGTTCCCGACCATGATTTAGACTTGATGCGTCCACGTCAGACACTCGAAGAGATGACGGCACGGATTTTAAATGCGATGCGTCGTGTCTTGGAAAAAGAGCAACCGGATTTGGTGTTGGTCCATGGGGATACGACAACGACATTCGCGGCTTCACTTGCGGCTTTTTACCAACAGATTCTGGTTGGTCATGTCGAAGCCGGCTTACGGACGTATCAGAAGTATGCCCCATTCCCGGAAGAGATGAATCGTCAATTGACGGGTGTACTCGCTGATTACCATTTTGCACCGACCGATCAGGCAGCAGAAAATCTACGGCTCGAGAACAAACAGAGTCCGATTATCGTGACGGGAAATACAGTCATCGACGCGTTAAAAACAACGGTTTCGAAAGACTACACGCACCCGGTGTTGACGGATCTTACAGCAAGCGGACGGAAACTGGTTTTGTTGACCGTTCACCGACGCGAAAATCACTTGCAATTATCGCAAATTTTTGATGCCGTCGAACGATTGGCGGACAGTCATCCGGATATTGAAATCGTCTATCCGGTCCATCCGAATCCGATTGTCCTCGAGGCAGCGGAACAGTTGAACGATCATCCGCGCATCCGATTGATTGAACCGCTCGATGTCTTTGATTTTCATAACTTGGCAGCCCGGGCGACACTGATTTTGACGGATTCTGGCGGTATTCAAGAAGAAGCACCTTCGCTTGGCGTGCCGGTCCTCGTCTTGCGTGATACGACCGAACGTCCGGAAGGTGTCGCGGCCGGTACGTTGAAGCTTGTCGGGACGGATCCGGAACGTATTTATGAAACGGGTCATCTGTTACTGACGGATCAAGGGGCTTATGACGCGATGGCACAAGCGGCGAATCCATACGGAGACGGTCATGCGGCAGAACGTATTGTTGATGCGATTTTAAGCGAGGTACCGGTATGAGTTCACGTCCACTGGAACTGGCAAGTTATCAGTTTTTTCCGCAAGGGGACCGGGATAAGATTCTGCTCGAAGAAGATGCGGACGGTGTTTGGTTCGATTTTCAACAGGCGGATCCGACCGATAAGCTGTACATTCAATTGTTTGATCAGGGCTTTCAATATCCTCCCTCGAAGTTGTATCGTGCCGACGCTTCTTTTGGACAGGCCGAGTCCGTCACATTGACGTGCGAACTGGAAGCGGAAACGTCATGCGACGTTCAGATGTTCAAGATGCAGTACGGGCAAAAAAAACGGATGCATTCCGAGACGGAATGGCTGACGGTAAACGGAAAAACAACGTGTTCCTTACAACTGAAACGAGTCAAAGGCGCCGACTATTTTAAAATTGCATTCAAGTTTCTACTCGAAGGGGACAGGCGGGTTCGGTTGACAGCGTTACACGTCAACCGGCTTGTTCCGATCAAGCAGGAGGAATCCTATCATGTTATTTAGTTCGACGATTTTTTTATTTCTATTTTTACCGTTCGTGTTGCTTGTCTACCACTTGTTGCCACGCACGTTTCGGAACGGCTGGCTCTTGGTAGCGAGCCTTTTCTTTTATGCCTGGGGTGAACCGAGATTCGTCCTATTGATGTTGACGAGCATTTTGATCAACTACCTGTTTGCCTTGGCCGTCCACGCGTACCGGACACGAATCGGTGTCAAATGGATCATGTTCAGTATGATTGTCGTCAATCTGGGATTGCTCGGCTGGTTTAAATACAGCGGTTTTTTTGTGACGTCAATCAACGAGACGTTTCAAACGACGCTGTTTGTCCCGGAAGTCGTTTTACCAATCGGAATTTCCTTCTTTACGTTCCAAGCGATGAGTTATGTCATCGATGTGTATCGTCAAGCGGGACAGGTCCAAAAAAACCCGCTCAATCTTGCTTTGTACATCGCGTTGTTTCCGCAGTTGATTGCCGGTCCGATTGTCCGCTATGAGACGGTTGCGGACGAAATCAACCACCGGCGGGAAACCTTGCCTGAATTTGCACAAGGTGTCCGTCGCTTTATCATCGGTTTATCCAAAAAATTGATTTTAGCGAATGGATGCGGACAAGTCGCGGATACGATCTTTAACATGAAAGATCTGTCGATGGGTCTCGCCTGGATTGGAATCATCGCCTATGCTCTGCAAATTTATTTTGATTTTTCCGGATACAGTGACATGGCGATTGGACTGGGGTTGATGTTTGGCTTTCATTTTCTTGAAAACTTTAACTATCCGTATATCTCAAAATCAGTCTCTGAATTTTGGCGCCGGTGGCATATTTCTTTAGGCTCTTGGTTCCGGGATTATGTTTACATTCCTCTTGGAGGAAACCGGGTGTCGCCATGGAAACAGTATCGCAATCTCGGAATCGTCTGGATATTGACCGGACTTTGGCACGGCGCAAGCTGGACGTTTGTTGCTTGGGGCGTCTACTACGGAATCTGGATCATGCTCGAAAAAGCATTTCTCGGGAAATTATTGGCGCGGGTTCCCGTGTTCGCAACGGTATGGACACTGGTGCTCGTTTTGGTCGGGTGGGTCTTTTTCCGGGCGGAAACGTTCCCGGAAGCGATTACGTACATTCAAGCGATGTTCGTCCCGGATGTGCTGTGGGATGACCGAGCGAGTTATCAGCTCGTCCAAAATGGTGTCATTTTAGCGCTGTCGTGTCTTGCTGCGACCCCGATTCCAAAACGGATCGGTGAACGATTTGTCGAATCATCGGGCAAAGTCGGACAGACGATGCAATATGGATACGCGATGGTCTTGTTGTTCCTCGCAACATCGGCACTCGTCGCAAGTACATTTAATCCCTTTATTTATTTCCGTTTCTAGAAAGGAGAAGACGACATGGCACAACCAATCGAACGCAAATTAAAGCCGAAAGCGGACGGTCAACCGTCCTCATCCTTTGAACGGAAGATGATGTGGCTGACGACGATCAGTTTTTTCGTCATCTTGATGGCGATTGGCGCGGGGACAATCCTTCGGGAAGACCGCGTCAGTTCCCAACTGGAAAATCGAGCCCTTGCACAGGCGGTCAAACCGACCGTCCAAGGCGTGATTTCGGGTGACGACATGGTGAAGATGGAAAGTTATTTCACTGATCAATTACTGATTCGAGGTACGTTTGTTGAAATGCAGGCCCGATTATCAAAAAATGTCCTTCGGCAACCGTTCCGTAACGGCATTTATACGGCAGAAGACGGTTACTTGATTGAGCCGAGTCAAGCGGCGCAACCGATCGTCCCGGACGCTTTCCGACAGTTCACGCAAGAGGTCGACCGTCCGGTCTACTTTGCCCTGGCACCGTCGAAAACCGTCGTCGCGGAACGCGATGGAATCATTCCGGATTATGTCGCGTCGAATGCAATACAGCGGCATAAGACGATGCAGGCCGGCTTTACAAAAGCGGGCATCACATCAATTTCACTGGACCGTTTACAGTTGTCCGATTATTTTAAAACGGATCATCACTGGAATATAGACGGTGCCTATCAAGCATATGACGAGATTGTGCGGACCATCGGAAAAACAGAACCGGCCTTAAAAAAGGTCGAAGTGAACCCCGGGTCGAAACGGTCTTCGGAACATCCGTACTTCGGATCCCTTGCACGCAAGACGACACTGGCATATGCAAGCACAGGTGACACGATTGAATACTATGGTGCGGATCAGTTTAAAGGAATCGATGTCTGTTATGACAACACATGCGGACAGCCGTTGATTGATGAAAAATTCATTAAGGAAGAGGGCGATTATGCCGATCGATATGAAGTGTTCATGCGCGGTAATCATGGAATTTTATCGATGACTTCAAAGACGAAGGGTCCTAAATTACTTGTCCTTAAGGACTCGTTTGCCAATCCCGTCCTGCCGTTTCTCGCGAGGAGCGCAAATCTCGAAGTGGTGGATGTCCGGTACGTCAACAAAGACTTTGATGCTTCCGAGTTCGCGAAGCAACAGAACGTTGATGCGGTTCTCTTTTTACACAATTCCAATATTGCCGGACTGATGAAGACGTATCAGCAGAAACTATAGGAGGTATCCCCGTGAGATCACGTGTAAGAAAAAAACGGCCCTCGGTCGGCTGGCGTATGATCAGTGCCTTGTTACTGGCCGTCATCCTGATTGCGAGCGGCACGACAGGATATGCTTTTTTGCGCTTGCAACAAACAGCAGATGGTTTCATTACACCGCTGAAAGGAAAAGAGAAGCTCCCGCTTGAAACGATGCGACCGGCCAATGTCTTGCTGATTGGCGTCGATGAACGGAAAAACGATCCGGGGCGGGCGGATGCGATCATGTTATTATCGTTTAACCCGAAAACAAAACAGGCGACGTCGCTGTCCATTCCACGGGACATGCAGGTGACACTAAAAGATGGGGCAAAGACGAAAATCAATCATACCTATGCGTATGGCGGGGTGGAAGAGACGATTGAAACCGTCGAACAGACATTTGATGTCAAGATTCCGTACTATGCCAAAATCAATATGGAAGGTCTGATTGAACTTGTGGATGCCGTCGGCGGAGTCACCGTGGATAACCCGTCCGCATTTAGTTGGAACGATCGACGCTTACAAAAGGACTATGCGGAAGGGGAAATCAAACTGGACGGACTCGAGGCGAGCGGATACACGCGAATGCGAAAGCAGGATCCGCTCGGTGATATGGGCCGGCAAATCCGGCAACGTCAGGTACTTGAAGCCGTCGGTATGAAACTTGCCGGACCGGATATCCTGACGAACTTAGAAGAGGTCAGCCGGGTCCTGAAAAACAATTTCAATACAAACATCACGTTTTCCGAAGCAGCCCAACTCACACAGGAAAATCAGCCGGGATTCGAGCGGTTGAAGCCGCTGAAACTTGAAGGAGAAGGGTATATCGCCAGTGACGGAGTCTGGTACTTCTTTGCTTCGGATCACTCGATGCAAGCCACGAAACAAACAATCCATGAAATTACGGATCAACAAGCAAAATGAGCAGTGGGAGGGTGGCGGACATGCCATTCTCTTTTTTTATTGTTATTTGTCGCTGTTGGTCCAAAAGTCTTATTTTCTTTAGTGAACTAAAATAAGCTTTGACAGATAAGTCGAACGAATGGAGAATGGAAATGAAAACGATTACATAAATCCAAGGAGGATATAGCATGAATCGATGGAAATCAGTCTGTGCAGTTGTGCTAACGTTTGCACTGATCTTTAGTTTATTCCCGGTAAACGGTTTGGCACTGGAAAAAGGGAAGTCGACACTCGTCATCATTCACTACAAGGAAGATAAAACAGCACCAAAAGATTGGAATCTCTGGTTATGGGCAAATGGACCGGATTACTTCCCGAATAAAGCACATGCCTTTAACGGACAAGATGCATACGGGAAAATTGCCGCTTACGAATTTCCGGTGGATCAGCCGGAAAAAATCGGTTTTATCGTCCGCGATGATTCCTGGAACAAAGATGCGGGGTCAGAAAACGACCGCTTCATTACAAAAGACATGATCAAAGACGGTGTGGCGGAAGTCTGGATTGAATCAGGCAGCAAAGACGTTTCACCGGTCAATCCAACAGGCGGCAGTGACGTTGAGTCCGTCAACACGAACATTCATTATTACCGCTATGACAATGACTACGACAAGTACGGGGTGTGGGCATGGCCGAATGCGCAGGACGGAAAACGATTTGAATTTGACGGACAAGATGCGTTTGGAGCTGTAGCAAACGTCACCTTGACGAATACGACGAAAGAACGTCTCGTCGGAATCATTCCTCACATCGAAGGATGGTCGGAAAAAGACGGGGCTGATCGTTTTTACTACGCGGGAGCCAAGGATATCTGGTTGATTGAAGGCGATCAAACCGTTTATTACAGCCAACCGGATATCGATCGGACACCAAAGTTTACTAGTTTCCTGGCAGACGATTTTAAGACGATGACATTAAAAACGAATTCACCGATCGCAGCAGAAGATGTAAAAACGCTGACATTCAAAGGTCTGGTCAATCCGGTTGTCACACAAGTGGACGCGAAGACGTTACACGTGACTGTCGCGTCGGATATTGATTTAGCAAATGTCGTCACGGTCTCACACCCGGTATTCGGGGAAGGGATTTTAGAAGCAGGAAAAGTATTGCGGTCTGATGCTTTTGACAAAAAATATGCGTACGACGGTAAACTCGGTACGGCGTATCAAAAAGGCAAAACGACATTCCGCGTCTGGGCACCGACTGCGCAGTCCGTTGAACTGGAACTTTACAAATTGCCGAAAAAACAAGCAGCCACAACGAAGGATATCGTCCGTGAAGTGAAGATGGTCCGCGGTGACCGCGGTGTCTTCAGCATCACAGTCAATGGTGACCTCGACGGAACAGGCTACACCTATGAAGTCAAGCACGCCAAAGAAACGACACGGGCCGTCGATCCGTACACGACAGCTGTGGCGGTCAACGGAGATCAAGGCGTCGTCGTCGATTTGAGAGAGACGAACCCGAAACGCTGGACAAAAACAAAAATGCCGCTGAAACAAGCGACAGACGCCATCATTTACGAGACACACGTCCGTGACCTGTCGATGTTTGACGTCACGGGAGATACGTATGATTCAGGTATCGAGCAAAAAGGGAAGTATCTTGGTGTCGTCAAGCCGGGAACACGTCTGATGAAAGACGGTAAGAAAACAAAGACGAAAACGGGACTCGATCATTTGAAGGAGCTCGGCATCACACATGTCCAGTTCATTCCAGTCTATGATTTCAATACGGCTTCTGTCGACGAGACGAATCCGCTCAAAACATACAACTGGGGATATGATCCGAAAAACTACAATGCACCGGAAGGCTCTTATTCAACGAATCCGTACGATCCGAAAGTCCGGATCAAAGAAATGAAACAAATGATTCAAGGGCTACATGATAACGGACTCCGCGCCGTCATGGATGTGGTCTACAATCATATGTTTGACGCGAAAGCATCAAACCTCGATAAAATCGTGCCGGGTTACTACTACCGTTATACGGAAGGCGGTGATCTCGCCAACGGCACAGGTGTCGGAAACGATACCGCTTCTGAACGGAAAATGATGCATAAACTGATTGTCGATTCTGTCGGCTACTGGGCAAAAGAATACCGTTGGGACGGATTCCGATTTGATTTAATGGGGATTCATGACGTGAAGACGATGAATGCCGTCAAAAAAACGACGACAAAAATTGATCCGTCAATCCTTGTCTTCGGAGAAGGCTGGAGTCTCGGAACACCGCTTCCGGAAGCCGACAAAGCCAACCAGACGAATGCCAAACAGATGCCGGGTATCGCTCACTTCAACGATAACTTGCGTGATGCACTGAAAGGAAGTGTCTTTGAAGACACGGATGCCGGTTTCATCAACGGGAAAACAGGTCTTGAAACACGGATCAAACGCGGAATCGTCGGTGAGATTGCGTACAACAAAGACATCACCGGCTTCGCAGCAGAACCGAACCAAGCAATCACGTATGTCGAAGCTCACGATAACCACACGCTGTGGGACAAGCTGAACTTAACGAATCCGAATGATACGGATGCGACGAAAACCAAGATGCACCGCTTGGCGTCAAGCATTCTGCTGACTTCACAAGGCACGACATTTATTCATGCCGGTCAAGATTTCATGCGGACAAAAGGCGGCGATCATAATTCATACAAATCACCGGATGCTGTCAACCAGCTCGACTGGAAACGCAAAATGGACCGTCAAGCCGACGTCGATTACATGAAAGGACTGATTCAAGTCCGTAAAGCGAACCCTGTTCTTCATTTAGGGACAGCAAAAGACATCCGACGTTACCTGACGTTTAAAGATGTACCGGAGCAAGTGGTGGCGTATCAATTATCAGACGATGCCCCCCAACAAAAAACGGATCTTTACGTCGTTCATAATGCGAAACGTCAAGCTGTCAAGATGACGTTACCAAAAGGAACATGGAGTGTCATCGTCGACGGGAAAACCGCCGGAATGAAAACACTGAAAAAAGTCTCGGGCAGTGTGACGGTTGATCCGCTCAGCTCGTATGTCTTAAAAAAATAATCAACACAAAAACGCGCCGCCCCTGTGAATGATTCACGGAGGCGACGCGTTTTTTTATCGAGGAAACGTTAAGCGTAACGCTCGTCTTCTTCCTCTTCTTCACTCAGGTTACCTTCTTCTGATTTGGCGACAATGACTGCACAAGCGGCGTCACCTGTGATATTGACCGCAGTCCGCATCATATCAAGCAGACGATCAACCCCGATGATTAAGGCAATCCCTTCGACAGGCAGATTGACGGACTGAAGCACCATCGTCAGCATGACAAGCCCGACACCCGGTACGCCGGCTGTTCCGACGGACGCGAGAACGGCAGTCAGGACGACGGTTGCCAGTTGTGCCGGAGACAAGCTGATATCATAAACTTGAGCGATAAAGACCGTTGCGACTCCCTGCATGATCGCTGTACCATCCATGTTGATCGTCGCGCCGAGCGGTTGGACGAAACTTGAGACGGAACGCGGTACTTTCAGTTCACGCTGTGCAGTCTGCATCGCGACCGGTAGCGTTGCATTCGACGACGAAGTCGAGAAGGCGAACAGCATGACCGGCGCAAACTTTTTGAAGAAGAAAAACGGATTCATTTTTTCCGATCAGTGAGACGGTCGAACCGTACGTCAACAGGGAGTGGACGATCAAAGCCAGGATAGCGACTGCCATGTAGAGCCCCATTGCCTTTAAGGAATCAAACCCTTGTGCACCGACGGCGGAAGCAATCAATGCAAATGCGCCGAGCGGGGCCATCTTCATGACAAGTCCGATCAAATATGTCATCAAATCATTTCCCTGTTCGATGAATGAACGTAATGTCGAGACCTTGTTGCCGAGGAATGTGATCCCGAAACCGATGAAGACACTGAAGACGATAATTTGCAGCATATTGCCTTCTGCCATCGACGTGATCGGATTGGTCGGGAACATCCCGACGATCGTATTGATCAAACTCGTATCCGGTAAGTTGCCTTGATCATACTTCAAGTTGTCTGTCGCAAAGTTCCCGAACGTACCCGGTTTGATCAGTAATGACAAACCAAGAGCGATGACGATGGCGACAGCGGTCGTCGTCATGAAATATGTAATGGCTTTTCCGCCGACGCGACCCAGTTCTTTTGGATTTCCGAGTCCCATGACACCAAGGGAGATCGAGAAGAAGACGATCGGGACGACGAGCATCTTAATCAGGTTGAAGAAAATCGTTCCGATTGGTTGAAGTGCATACTTATTCAATCCTTCATAGATCGATTTGTCTGGTAACAAAGCGAGAATGATTCCGAGGATGACTCCGAGAATCAATCCGAAAATAATTCGTTTGGCTTCTTTCATATCAGAACAACTCCTTTTTCAGATAACTGTGTCTATTTTGACACATCATTCCCCATTTTGACAAAACATTTCATGAAAAATTAGAAAACGCTTACAAAATATTTCGAATTTTTTCGTTGAATAATCATGAATTTGTTGTAAATACGGAAGCAACATGAGACTATAGAAAAGAACAAAGAGGAACATATCAGGAGTGAAGCAAAACCGGTTAATCAACTATTGACCATTTTGTATATTCCTACTATAATGTTGTATGACGTGTCTGACACGTTTCCTTTAGTCGGTAATATCGGAGGGAGGGAAAACTAGTGGAAACTCGTGTACGTAAAAATGAATCACTTGAAGACGCACTTCGTCGCTTCAAACGTGGTGTTTCAAAAGATGGTACGCTTGCTGAAGTTCGTAAACGTAAACACTACGAAAAGCCAAGTGTAAAACGTAAGCTTAAATCGGAGGCTGCGCGTAAGCGTAAGAAGTTCTAACGTAAGAGAGGGTGTATCCTCATGAGTCTTCAAGAGCGTTTGACAGTGGATATGAAGGAAGCCATGCGTTCGCGTGAGAAAGATCGTCTTACGACGATTCGGATGGTGAAGTCGTCCCTGCAAAATGAAGCGATTAAACTCGGTAAGCAAGAATTAACTGATGAGGAAGAGCTAACTATACTCTCACGTGAGATGAAACAGCGCAACGACTCCCTCCGAGAATTCGAACGCGCTGATCGTCACGACCTCGTCGAGAAGATTCAAGCAGAGATAATCGTGCTCGAAGCTTATATGCCAAAACAACTTTCGGAAGAAGAAGTTCAGGAAATCGTCAACGCAGCCATTGCGAAGACGGGTGCCTCAGCTCCTTCTGATATGGGGAAAGTAATGGGTGTCGTCATGCCGCAACTTAAGGGTAAAGCGGACGGTGCTCTAATTAATCGCCTTGTTAAACAACAACTACATTAACCCGTTTTGAAAGGCGTCCTCCGGGATGCCTTTTTTTCATGAGATAAAATCGGAAAAATTCGAAAATTGGTAAAAGTTATGAAACCTTTTCTCAGATGAAAGCGTATATAATAAAAGTAACAATGAGCCATGTTCAGAAAGATGAAACATGTTGTCGTCTGATTCTGATGAAAAAGGGGTGAACGAAGTAATGTCTTTTAGCTTAGGGATGATTTTAGCGGTCTTCATGATCGGTGTCCTCATGTTGCTGGTCGAAATATTCGTGACAGGGTTTGGCATATTCGGTGTCCTTGGCATCGGTGCAGTCCTTGCCAGTTTGATCATGGCAGGTGCGACGGTCGGTCAAGTCGGTCTAGCGGTCGGTTTGGCAGTCTTTTTATCACTCGCTGCCGGATTTTGGGCATATCGCCGGATCAAATCAAATCAATCATTATTATGGCGAGGTTTGATTTTGACAGATTCCACATCGTCGGAAAAAGGATATCTTTCTCATCAAGATAAAGAACAACTGCGTGGCAAGGTCGGAATCAGTTTAACGCAGCTTCGCCCGGCAGGAACGATTGAAATTGATGGGAATCGCGTCGATGCGGTCACGGAAGGCAATTTCATTAATTCCGGCGAGCAAGTCGTCGTGCAAGACGTCACACACGGACGAGTCATCGTCCGAGTCCAAAAAACGAAGGAGGAGTCACTCACATGACACCCGAACTATTGACCGTTCTACTCATAACGGGAGGAATACTTATTTTCCTCGCTATCTTCTTTACACTTGTCCCGATCCCGCTCTGGATCAGTTCACTTGCAGCCGGAGTCCGTGTCTCTATCTTTACATTGGTCGGAATGCGGCTTCGTCGTGTTACACCGTCAAAAATTGTTAATCCGTTGATTAAAGCAGTCAAAGCCGGCATCAACCTCAATACAAACCAATTGGAAAGTCACTATCTTGCCGGTGGTAACGTCGACCGTGTCGTTAACGCCTTGATTGCGGCACACCGTGCCAACATCGAACTCAGTTTCGAACGTGCGGCAGCCATTGATTTAGCAGGTCGGAACGTGCTTGAAGCCGTCCAGATGTCCGTTAACCCGAAAGTCATCGAAACCCCATTCATTGCCGGTGTTGCCATGAACGGGATTGAAGTGAAAGCAAAAGCACGGATTACCGTACGTGCCAACATCGACCGTCTTGTCGGTGGTGCAGGGGAAGAAACCGTCATCGCCCGTGTTGGTGAGGGTGTCATCTCGACGATCGGTTCATGTCAAGATCAAAAAGAAGTCCTTGAAAATCCGGAAATGATTTCCCGGACGGTCCTCGCAAAAGGACTTGATTCAGGAACAGCATTCGAAATCCTCTCGATCGATATCGCGGACGTCGATATCGGCAAAAATATCGGTGCCGTGCTTCAGACGGATCAGGCGGAAGCTGACAAAAACATCGCCCAAGCGAAAGCGGAAGAACGTCGGGCGATGGCGATTGCAAGCGAACAAGAGATGAAATCACGTGTCGAAGAAATGCGTGCGAAAGTCGTTGCGGCAGAAGCGGAAGTTCCACTTGCGATTGCCGAGGCATTACGTGACGGCAACTTCAGCGTAATGGATTACGCCAACTATTTGAACGTGACGGCTGATACGAAGATGCGTCAAGCGATTGGTGGTCAATCTTCGCCGAACGACACACAATAAAAGGGTGATTTAGATGGGGAGCTTAATTTGGGTCGGACTGATGGTTGCCTTTGGTGTGATTTCGGTTATCTCGAAGGCGTCTGATCAGAAAAAGTCCAGCTCGACGACACGTGTCCCTTCAAAAGAATTTGGGGACTATGTCAAGAAAATGGTTGACCAAGTGGAAACACGACTTCCGGAAGATCGGGATGTGCCACCTTCGATTAAACGGAAGCAGTCAAAGCCGGAGCAACCGGTTAAGCATCAACGAACCGAATTGCAACAGCGTTTGGATGAACGGGATCGTGTGAAAGCACAAAAACAGTCTAAATCAAACATTGGCCAGATAACAGGCAGTATTGCGAGCGGTGAAATTGGCAAACGACGTAACCGGAAAAAAGGAATGCAGACGTCACAAGAAGAAATTCGCCAGGCGATGATCTGGAGTGAAGTCCTGGGTCCGCCGGTTTCGAAACGGTCTTCAAAATCTCCACATCGTTAAAGTAAAGGTTGGCTCTCGTTTACAATGAGAGCTGACCTTTTTTTTAGATACGCAGCAGGAAAAAATCCGAAGCATGTTCGGTCAGGTAAAAGAAGCAGTTAAAATGAGGAAAACACGCTTAAAGGATGGGTTTTTCTTTCCATCTATTCTGCTTAAATGATAAAGTGGACTAGAACAGATTTGTAGAGATGACGTACTGTTATCCATCATTAGGAGGCCAATCATAACGTGATATTCAATGAAAGAATCCCATTCGTATTTTCGAATTCAGAACAGATTCAAGCATTCGTAGGACCGAACGATGCCGTACTAAAAACGATGGAAGCGGAGCTTGAAGTCCAACTCACCCACCGCGGTGATGAATTGTTGGCGCAGGCAGAAGAAGAACGGTCTGTCGTGTTAGCGAAACAGGTCGTCGGTGTCTTAAAACAACTGGTTGATCGGGGAGCCGTCTTGACGGAACGTGACGCAACAAGCGCCATTCAACTGGCACGACAAGACCGGGTCGATGAATTGCTCGAATTATACGATACGGTCATTCATACGAACCATAAAGGGAAACCGCTCCGGGCCAAAACACTGGGACAAGCCCGTTATGTCCGGGGAATTGAAAAGTGCGATTTGACGTTCGGGATCGGACCGGCCGGAACCGGCAAGACCTATTTGGCGGTCGTCATGGCGGCAAAGGCCTTAAAAGAAGGTTACGTCAAACGTTTGGTTTTAACACGACCTGCTGTTGAAGCAGGGGAGAATCTTGGGTTTTTGCCGGGAGACTTGAAGGAAAAAGTTGATCCGTATTTACGTCCGCTCTATGATGCACTACATGACGTGCTCGGCGTGGAACACACAGCCCGTTTGCTGGAGCGGGGCGTGATTGAAATTGCGCCGCTCGCTTATATGCGCGGACGGACGCTTGAACACGCGTTTGTCATTTTGGATGAAGCTCAAAATACGACAAGAGAACAAATGAAAATGTTTTTGACGCGACTCGGTTTTCACTCGAAGATGATTGTCACGGGTGATTTGACGCAAGTCGATTTACCGCGCGGAAAAGCGTCCGGTTTACAAGAAGCGCTGAATCTTCTTGGACATGTCCGGGGAATTCATTTTGAACACTTTAGCTCGGCTGATGTCGTCCGGCATCCACTTGTTCGGAAAATCATTGATGCGTACAGTCAAGAACTCGAGTAAAGCGCAACAGGTGAGTCTTGAAGTGGAAAGGAGACGAGCGGATGCGCAGAGTAGGTATGTGGATCAGTCTGCTGACACTGACATTTTACATCATCGTGTCGACGATGATGTATGTCAGCGTCCGGCCTGAAGCCTTGGCAGCAGCTCCATTTTCGATTGCAGAAGAAGATATTCGATCGCCGTTGACGATGGAGGATCGAGAAGCAACCCGGTTACTAAAGGAAAACACGGTAGCCGCGATTGACAGTCAGTATACGATTAAGCAGGAATACGCGGCACAACAAATTGATAAAGTCGAACAGCTTTTTGCAAGTCTCAAAGGAATCAAAAAAGCAGAAGACATCGGTCAGATCAAACAACGTCTTCGCGGAACGGAAGCTGCAGATTTACTGCAAGACGATGAATTACGATTGCTTGCGACATCCTCTTCGTCTGTACGGACGACGACACGCGATGTCGTAATCACAGCGATTGAGGAAGCGATGCGTCAACGGATTTCTTCCGATGGCGGTGAAGTGGCGGAAGCACGGGAAAATGCGCGGCTCGATATTGAACGGTCTGCCTTGTCGTTTTCAATGAAGGCTGTCGGAAAAACATTGACGGATCAATTAATCGTGACGAATTATGTTTACGATCCAGCGAAAACAGAACAGTTGCGGAAGCAAACAAGTGATAAGGTGGAGCCGGTCTTGATTTCCGAAGGAGAAGTCATCGTCAAACGGGGGGAAGTCATTTCCCAGGATGCCTACCGCCAATTGCAACTCGTTGGTCTGATTTCTGATCGTCAATCACTGAAGCCTCTGTTCGGAACGTTGATTGTCAGTGCGCTGATGACGTTGCTGTTATTTGGATTCATCAGTCGCTCCAACTTACGTTATGCAAAGATGGGTAAAGTGAAATTATTCAGTTTGGTTTATTTAGTTGTTATTTTGCAACTCGTCGTGACGTACGGAATGGCCTTCTTGGCGGATGATATCAATCCGGCGCTTTATTTGCTTACGCCGACAGCATTTTCGGCATTAGTGTTACGCAACTTATTAAATGAGCGGATTGCATTATCGAGTACCCTGTTCATGGCACTGGCAGGAACTTTTTTCTACAGCACGAATCAGAATTTCAGTTTTAACATTGCGATTTACTTATTGGTCGGTGGACTGGTGGCGACCTACTTCCTGCGTTCGAGCTTGTCACGCCGGCGGATTTTCGTCAGCAGTTTGACGATTGCTTTAGCGAACGTAGCTGTTTTCCTCGCTTTTGTACTCATGCGCAGTGGACAGTTGGAAGTAAAAGAGACGGCGGTTTTAATAGGATTTGCCGTTGCCAGCGGTGTTTTCAGTGCCATCTTGGCAATCGGATTATTGCCGTTCCTTGAGATGACGTTCGGTATTTTAGCCCCGACACGTTTGTTGGAATTATTAAATCCGACCCATCCTCTGCTGAAAAAATTATTGGTCGAGGCTCCAGGAACCTATCATCACAGCATGATGGTCGCGAATCTTGCCGAGACGGCATGTGAAGCAATCGGCGCTGACGGCTTGCTCGCACGGGTCGGTGCATATTATCATGATTTAGGAAAAACGCGGCGTCCGCTCTATTTCATTGAAAATCAGCATGGTCTCAATCCGCATGACCGTCTGACGCCGCCCGAATCCGCCCGAGTCATTCTTGCCCATACCGATGACGGCGTGGAATTGCTTGAAGAAGCAAAAATACCGAGTGTTATTGTCGATATTTGCCGGGAACATCACGGAACGTCCTTACTCCGTTATTTTTACGTCAAGGCAACAGAACAAGGGGAAGTCAATGAAGCGGACTTCCGGTACTCAGGCCCGAAACCGCAAACACGTGAAGCGGCCGTGATCATGATTGTCGATTCCATCGAGGCGGCGGTCCGGTCCATGAAGTCTCCAACGGAATCAGGGATTCAGGAACTGGTCAAAAAAATCATCCGTGAAAAACTGCTCGACGATCAATTTTCGGACTGTGAAATGACGACACGTGATATTTACCGGGTCGGTGAGAGTGCCTGCCATACGTTATCCGGGTTATTCCATGAACGGATTGAATATCCTGAATTAAAGAAAGAGGAACTCAAATGAATATTTACATGACTGATGAAGGCAAATTGTTGACGGAAGAACAACTGAAATTAGTGGAAGCGATTTTAGTCTATACGGCAACAGAAGAAAAGATTGAAGCAAACAGTGAGCTATCCGTCACGTTCGTGACGAATGATGAGATTCAGCAAATCAATCGGGAATGGCGCGGGAAAGATCAAGCGACGGATGTCATCTCGTTTGCGATGGATGAGCTCGGAGAAGACGAGATTGATTTTGAATTGCTTGAAGATGAGCCTGTTGTTCTCGGCGATCTGATCATTTCAGTGGAACGCTGCCGTGAGCAGGCTGCGGAATACGGGAATCATTTTGAACGGGAACTTGGATTTCTCGCTGTTCACGGCTTCCTGCATCTTCTCGGTTACGACCATATCGAAAAAGCAGATGAAGACATCATGACGAAGCGTCAGGAGGAAATCCTGCATCACTTTGAACTGTACCGAGGAAAATTGTGAAGACGTGGTGGTTACCTTTCACCCATGCGATGAACGGGATTCGTCAGGCGGTGAAGGAAGAACGGCATATGAAAGTCCATTTTACGATTGGACTGATTGTCTTGGCGGTTGCCCTGTATTTACCGCTGACATGGATGGAACGGGCGATTTTATGTTTAACGATCGGTGCGGTTCTAAGTGCGGAAATGTTCAATACCGCCTTTGAGCGGACTGTCGATCTCGTTACGGAAGAATGGCACCCGCTTGCAAAAGCGGCAAAGGATATCGCAAGCGGAGCAGTTCTTGTGTTGGCGCTTACATCAGTTGCGATTGCACTATGCATCTTCGTTCCATATTTGGTACAATAAGAATCCGGCCTTTTTTAGGCCAATACCGTTCCTAAAAGGGGAAAAATGACATGAAAACAGAACAATTACTCGAACAAGCTAAAATCGCACGCGAAAAAGCGTATGTTCCATATTCAAAGTTCCAAGTCGGAGCAGCTCTGCTCACGAAAGACGGACAGGTTTTCCATGGCTGTAATATCGAAAATGCAGCATATGGTCTTTGCAACTGTGCTGAGCGGACAGCAATCTTCTCAGCGTGGGCACAAGATGCACGGGAGTACGCAGCGATGGCTGTCGTAGCCGATACAGAAGGACCTGTCGCACCGTGCGGCCAATGCCGTCAAGTATTGTTTGAAATGTGTGACGCGGATATGCCGGTTTACTTAACGAACCTGACGGGTGACGTCACGGAAACGACGGTTGGTGCGCTCTTACCGGGTGCATTTACGAAGGGAGATCTTCATGTTTAAAGAAGGATTTAAATCAGGATTCGTTTCGATTATCGGTCGTCCAAACGTTGGGAAATCGACGTTCTTAAACCGAGTTATCGGACAAAAAATCGCCATCATGTCGGATAAGCCACAAACGACACGGAATAAGATTCAAGGTGTCTATACGACAGATGACGTGCAAACGATTTTCATCGATACACCGGGAATTCATAAACCGAAACATAAACTCGGAGACTTCATGATGAAAGTCGCGACGAATGCGTTACGCGAAGTCGACGCGATTCTCTTTATGATCAATGTGACGGAGCCGAAAGGAAAAGGCGACGAATTCATCATTGAGAAGTTAAAGGATTTGGATACACCGATCATCCTTGTCATGAACAAGGTCGACTTGATTCATCCGAATGATATTCCGCCGATCATCGAATCGTATCAAAATGAATTGAACTTCGCAGCAGTCGTTCCGATTTCTGCTCTTCAAGGTAATAACGTCGAACCATTGCTACAAGAAATCTCGAAGATTTTACCGGAAGGTCCGATGTATTATCCGGCGGATCAGATCACTGATCACCCGGAACGTTTCATCATTTCAGAAATGATTCGGGAGAAAGTCCTGCAAAAGACACGTGACGAAGTACCGCACTCGATTGCTGTCGCGATTGATCAAATCAAGACACGTGAAGATGGCAATATGGTCGATATTCACGCAACCATTTTGATCGAACGGGATTCACAAAAAGGAATCATCATCGGAAAACGCGGTGCCCTGTTAAAAGAAATCGGTTCAGAAGCCCGGACGGATATCGAGATGTTACTCGGAACGAAAGTTTACTTGAACCTGTGGGTGAAAGTTCAAAAAGACTGGCGCAATAAAGCCGGTCAATTGCGTGAACTTGGATTCCGCGACGACGAGTATTAAGCGATGATTGATAAGGCGGAAGGGCTTGTTTTACGGACGGTCGTGTATGGTGAATCGAATAAAATCATTACACTGTTAACGCGTGAATATGGCAAGCTCGCCGTCATGGCCCGTGGTGCTAAAAAACCCGGCAGCCGTTTTAACGCAGCGAGCCAGCCGTTCGTCCGAGCGATTTATGTCTACCCGCGTTCGCGGGGTCTCGGTCAATTGAAATCAGCAGATGTCATCACAGGGTATTCAAAGATTCGTCAGGACGTCTTTTTGATGGCTTATGCGATGTACCTCCTTGAACTGGCGGACAAAGCACTTGATGAACGGGTGCCGCAACCGGCACTGTATGATTTGTTCGTCGATGGTCTTGAGGCAATGGATGAAGGGCTCGATCCGGATGTCGTGTCCTTTATAGTGGAACTCCGCTTACTGCGTCATCTGGGAATCGCACCGCACTTAAACGGCTGTACGGTTTGCGGCAGTGTGGAAGCACCGTTCGCCTTCTCATTGAACCACGGTGGTTTGCTTTGCAGACGACACCGTCAGGAAGATGAACATGCTGTTTCTTTGACGGAATCCGTGGCCAAGATGCTGTATGTTTTTTCTGTGTATGATTTTTCCCGGATCGGGACAGTCGATGTGAAGCCGGAGACGAAACGTTTGTTGCGTCAAATCATGGATGCCTACATGGAACGGTACAGCGGACTCCGCCTCCGTTCAAAACGGGTTCTCGATCAATTGCTGAATCTTGGAGACGATTGACAGATACGCCGTACGTTCGGTAGAATAAGTGCGGAAGAACTAACTAAACGAACACGATGAGAAAAAGGAGTAACACCTGATGTTCAGTCAAGCGATTTCGGGATAGTGCGAGCCGGAAATGAAGCAGGTGTGAACGGCATTTTTGAGTGTTCCTGATCAAAGAGTGGCATGCGGACGCATGCAAGTAGGGTGGAACCGCGGGCTCGTCTCGTCCCTATGTACAACCTTGTTGTACATAGGGACGTTTTTGCGTTCCCGCATAAATTTGGAGGTGGAAGTCTTGAAGATGACAGTACAGGAAATGATCTTAACACTGCAAAAATTTTGGGCTGAGCAAGGGTGCTTGACGATGCAGGCCTATGACGTCGAGAAAGGTGCCGGAACAATGAATCCGATGACATTTTTACGGAGTCTTGGACCAGAACCATGGAACGTCTGTTATACAGAACCATCACGCCGTCCGGCGGATGGACGTTACGGGGAAAACCCGAACCGTTTGTATCAACATCACCAGTTCCAAGTCATCATGAAGCCGTCGCCGGACAACATTCAGGAGCTGTACTTACAAAGTCTTGAACTGCTCGGGATTAATCCGCTTGAACATGATATTCGTTTCGTTGAAGACAACTGGGAAAACCCGACGTTCGGTGCAGCCGGACTCGGATGGGAAGTCTGGTTAAACGGAATGGAAATTACACAGTTCACATACTTCCAACAAGTCGGTGGGATTGAATGTAATCCGATTGCCGTTGAAATCACATACGGAATCGAACGCCTCGCGTCGTATATCCAGGATGTCGAAAGTGTCTTTGATTTGGTTTGGACAGACGGCTTTAAATACGGCGATATTTTCTATCAACCGGAATTCGAACATTCGAAGTACACGTTTGAGACATCGGATGTCGATCTCTTGTTCACATTGTTCGATCAGTATGAAAAAGAAGCGAACCGGGCACTCGATGAGAACCTGGTCTTCCCAGCGTATGACTACATCTTAAAATGTTCTCATACGTTTAATCTGCTGGATGCCAAAGGAGCGATTTCCGTTACGGAACGGACTGGGTTCATTCACCGCGTCCGGAACATGTCGCGCCGTTGTGCGCAAAGCTTCATCGAAGAACGGGAACGTCTAGGCTTCCCATTGATTAAATCGAAAGCTGGTGAATCGCATGCATGAGTTATTACTTGAAATCGGTCTTGAAGAAATGCCGGCCCGTTTTGTCTTACAATCCGAGACACAATTAAAAGAACGTGTGACGACATTTTTAAATGAAGCACGCATTACGTTCGATACGATTGAGTCGTTTTCAACTCCACGTCGTTTAGCCGTTCTCGTAACCGGAATGTCTGAACGTCAGACGGACTTAGAAGAGACGCTCAAAGGACCGGCGAAGCGGATTGCTCAGGATGAAGACGGCAACTGGACAAAAGCCGCACAAGGATTTGCGCGCGGTAAAGGTTTGACAACGGATGATCTGTTCCTTCAAGAAGAAAAGGGTGTGGAGTATATCTTCGCGACCCGCAAAGAGTCGGGACAAGAAACAGCAACACTTCTGCCGGGATTGAAACAAATCGTCGAAGCGATGTCGTTCCCGAAAAACATGCGTTGGAGCACACAATCGTTACGCTACATGCGTCCGATTCGTTGGATGATCGCCTTACTGGACGATCAAGTAATTCCGTTTGAAGTGGCAGATGTGGCAACCGGGCGGACGTCACGCGGACACCGTTTCCTCGGACAGGATATTACGATTTTACGACCGAACGCCTACGTCGAAGCGCTGGCGGGAGAACATGTCATCGCCAGTTATGAACAGCGTCGTCAGCTGATTGAAGAGCAAATTCAACAGCTCAGTGAACAAGAAGGCTTTGAAGTCCCGATTGATCCGGCGTTGCTTGAAGAAGTCACGAATCTCGTCGAATACCCGACAGCATTATTCGGAGCATTTGACGAAGCTTATCTCGAACTTCCGGAAGAAGTCCTCATTACGACGATGAAGGAACACCAGCGTTACTTCCCGGTTAAAAAAGACGGGACGTTACTCCATTATTTCGTTACGGTCCGTAACGGGAATGCGACACATATCGAGAATGTGGCCCGCGGAAATGAGAAAGTCATCCGGGCACGTCTTGCCGATGCCCAGTTCTTCTATGAAGAAGATAAAAAAGCCGACATCGATGCCCAGGCAGCGCGACTTGATAAAATCGTCTTCCATGAAAAACTTGGAACGACAGGTGAAAAAGTTCGTCGTGTGCGTGAGATGGCTTTACAGTTGGCGGAACGATTTAATGCCGATTCGACGAAAGTCGAGCGGGCGGGAACGATTTATAAATTCGATCTCGTCAGCCAGATGGTATATGAATTTACAGAACTGCAAGGGATGATGGGCGAACGTTACGCCAACATGAAAGGCGAAGACGTTGAAGTCGCGGCAGCAATCCGGGAACACTACTTACCGCGCTTTGCCGGAGATGAAAGTCCAAGCACACCAACCGGTACGGTATTAGCGGTTCTTGACAAAATGGACAGTGTGGGCGGCTTCTTCGGTGTCGGTATGATTCCAAGCGGTTCTGCTGATCCGTATGCCTTACGCCGTCAGGCACAAGGAATCGTTCAGATTCTTTCGGACCGTCAGATTGAGATGACGTTGTCGGAACTGATTGATTTCGTCGTATCTGCTCAATTAAAAGCAGGTCTTTATCAAGCAGATGCAGAAACAGTTAAAGCAGCAATGGAAGACTTCTTTAATCAGCGTTTGAAGTTCCGCCTGTCGGAAAAAGGATATCGTCATGATGTCATCGAAGCGGCTCTTGATCCGAAGCTGACGGTCGAAGCCAATGAAAAACGGGCATCGATGCTTGAACAGGCCACACAACAACCAACCTTTAAGAAGACCGTGGAGCAACTCAGCCGTGTCTTAAACATCTCGAAAAAAGCCGAAACGGTTGTTGCAGTAAACCCGGCGCTCTTTGAAAATGATGCCGAACGTGACTTGCATGAACAAATCGAGCAACTGATTCCGAAAGTCGAAGCCGCTGTACAAGCTTCTGACTATGACCAGGCGATTCAAGTCCTTGAATCGAGTGTTCCGGCCATCACGGCTTATTTTGACGGAACGATGATCATGGCGGATGACGAAGCAGTTCGCACGAATCGTCTCAGCGAGATGAAACGATTTGCGACGGCAATCGAACAAGTCGCACGATTCAATGCACTCACTTTAGTGTGAATAAAGGACGGATGAGCCGATGAAGTTAAATGAACGGCAGAAAAAAATACTCCAAATCGTCAAAGAAAACGGTCCGATCACAGGAGAGCAGATTGCATCTGAACTCTCCTTGACACGGGCGACCCTGCGTCCGGACTTATCCATTTTGACGATGACTGGAATGCTGGAAGCACGTCCACGCGTCGGTTATATGTATGTCGGTAAAAAAAATACCTCCATGTTACATGAAAAATTGGATACGTTGACCGTTGGCGAATTCATGTCTTCTGCGAAAGTCATTCATGAAGGGATGATGGTTTATGATGCGATCGTCCATTTGTTCCTCGAAGACGTCGGTTCGTTGTTCGTCGTCGGAAAAGATCATGCGTTAGTCGGTGTCCTGTCACGTAAAGATTTTTTACGGGCGGCAATCGGGAATCAGGAGTTGGACTCGTTACCGGTTAACATCATCATGACACGGATGCCGAATCTGACGGTTTGTGAGAAATCAGAGACGTTGATTGGAGCAGGGATGAAACTCATCGAAAAACAGATCGATTCCATGCCGGTCGTCGAACAGGTCGACGGGATCTTAAAAGTCGTCGGACGGATGACAAAGACGAACATGACGAAAGTATTGGTCGCGTTGACACGAGATGAAGAACTTTAAGAGGAGGTTCGCAGATGAGACAACGTATTTATGTAGTGAGTGACTCGGTCGGTGAGACGTGTGAACTGGTCGTACGGGCAGCAGCGATCCAGTTTCCGGAGCAAGCGATTGAAACGGTCCGGATTCCATTCGTGGACGACGATCAGGTCATTTACGATTTAGTGTTACATGCAAAAGAAGAGCAGGCGACAATCGTCTACACGATCGTTCATGCCACCCATCGCCGGCTTCTTGCGGAAACAGCACAAGCCCATCAAGTTAAGGCAATCGATTTACTCGGACCGTTACTGGATACGATGGAGGGGCGTCTCGGGATGCAGCCGAAAGAAGAACCGGGACTGATTTATCGGTTGGATGAAGAGTATTTCCGGAAAATTGAAGCCGTTGAATTTGCCGTGAAATATGATGACGGTCGCGATCCGCGCGGCATCAAACGGGCGGATATCGTTCTGATTGGTGTATCACGCACCTCGAAGACTCCGCTCTCTCAGTACTTGGCGCTGAAACGGTATAAAGTGGCGAATGTACCGCTCGTTCCGGAATCGATTCCACCGGAAGAACTGTTTGATATTCCAAAAGAAAAATGTTTTGGATTATTGATTTCTCCAGAGAAGTTGATTGATATCCGGATGGAACGGCTGCGGTCGCTTGGACTGAAACCGGAAGCGGCGTACGCACAGATGGATCGAATCAACCGTGAACTCGATTATGCGAAAAAACTGTATGACCGGATCGGCTGTCAAGTCATCGATGTGACGAACAAAGCGGTTGAGGAAACGGCGAATCTCATTTTGACAGGAATTTCCGGCAAATCACATGACTAGTAAAGTATGGTTTCACGTAGTATACTAATCTAGCTGCTTAATGAGATGATGCAAATTTTCTAATGAAACGGAACGAGTATTCGTTCCGTTTCATTGCGGGTATATGTATATAAACGTTCGAAAGGAGAGGTGACCAATTGAAACGGCTTCCTGACGAATTGGTTGACCAAGTCCGACAAGCAACGGATATCGTTGAATTGATATCAGAACGTGTAGAATTAAAAAAACAAGGGAATCGTTATTCAGGGTTATGTCCATTTCACTCTGAAAAATCCCCTTCTTTTTCTGTTTCTCCGGATAAAGGCATGTATTATTGTTTCGGATGTGGAGCGGGTGGAAACGCCATTACTTTTGTCATGGAGACGGAAGGGATGAGTTTTCCGGAAGCGGTCGTCAAGCTGGCGGATCGAACAGACATCAAGTTACCGGAATTTGAACGGTCTGATCAAACGGAGTCAACACCCGATCAGGAAAAGAAATACCGAATGCGGGAAGCGCATCGGATTGTGGCGGATCTGTACCATGAAGTCATGTTGCAGACAGCCGCTGGTGACGCCGGAAGAGAATACCTTGAACAGCGGGGCATCCAAGAATCCGCGATGCGGGAGTTTAAACTCGGTTACGCACCGGATCAAGACCGGTTTACGGTGGATTCATTGGCACGGCGTAACTTCGACTTGGATGAGATGGTCGAAGCAGGACTGATTTCTATAGGCAGAGATGGCGATTACCGCGATCGATTCAACGGACGGGTCGTATTTCCAATTTCAGATCGTGATGGCACGATTGTTGGATTCAGTGGTCGCTCCATTGACGGAAGAGACCCGAAATATGTCAATACAGCGGAAACCCCTCTTTTTAATAAAAGCGAATTGCTGTTTGGTTTCGCACAGGCGCGTGGTGCCATGCGAAAAAATAAGCAAGTTGTGTTGGTGGAAGGGAATTTAGATGTTGTACGTGTCGCTCAAGCGGGTATACCCTATACGGTAGCTTCTCTCGGGACGGCACTGACTCCTGTACATGCTCAAAATTTAGGGAGAATCGTCGATGAAGTCATAGTTTGTTATGACGGAGACAAAGCGGGACGTGCCGCGACACTAAAAGCATTACGCTTATTAGAGGATGTTGCGGTCGATTGTTCTGTGATTCGTCTTCCGGATGGAGAAGACCCCGATTCTTTTATCGGCGCACAATCGGAAGAGACCTTTCTTCGTGTCATCGAGCAGGAACGGATTTCAAGCCTTGAATTCAAATCTTTTTATTTTCGCCAAGGAAAAAACCTTCGATTAGAAGGAGAACGGGTCCGTTATATTGAAACTATGCTTGAGGAGATTGGTCGAACGTCCAATCCATTGTTACGCGATATCTATTTAGGGAAACTGGCGGAAGAGTTTCACTTGTCGAAAGAATCCCTGTTGTCGCAAGTTAAGCCGTTGCAACTGCAACAAGCTAAACCGAAACAAGAGCGGCGGCAAGAGACGCAAGTCGTGACCTCTTCTCCTCAAGACCGGACCTTCTCGAATTGGAAACGAGCTGAACGTTTTCTGCTTGCTTATATGATTCGTTCCGAGGAAGTGGGTCTTGAGGTACGTGATCAGCTTGGTGTGGCGTTTAATGATCCGGCTCATCAGTTGATTGCAGGGAAACTATATGAATTTTACGGAACAAACACCCCAGCGGATCCCGATCGTTTCCTGACGATGCTCCACGATGCATCGCTTCAGCGGATCGTGGCGGATCTAGAGTTTATGTTAATGCCGGAATACGATCCGGATTTATTGAGTCATTATATTCGTGCCGTTCAAAATGAACGACAACGACGGACGCTGGACGAAGAAAAGTCACAGTTAAGTCAACAAACAGATATCCGTGCTCAAGCGGAGCTAATGCAGGCGATCATCGAACGGAAACGGCGTTTGAAAGATCGATGACCTGTTGCATGATGTGGAAGGAGTGTATGGTTCGATGGCAGAAAAAGCAAGATCAGAAGCAGAAATACTCCGTCTCGCGAAGGATGAACTAATCGCGCTCGGACACAAGAATGGTGAACTATCGCATCAAAAAATCGAGGATAAACTCAGTTCGTTTGAATCGATGGATGCACAACAATTCGAAGAATTCCTTCAACTGCTCGAAACTGAAGGCATCAAGGTCAACAATGACGGAACGGGTGATGACAAGGAAGAAGCGGATTTAAACGATCTTTCGGTCCCACCGGGCGTCAAAATTAATGACCCGGTCCGGATGTACTTGAAAGAAATCGGCCGTGTCGATCTGTTGAATGCAGAAGATGAAGTCGAACTCGCAAAACGAATCGAACAGAATGATGAAGAAGCCAAGAAGCGTTTAGCGGAAGCGAACTTACGCCTTGTCGTTTCGATTGCGAAGCGTTATGTCGGTCGCGGCATGCTGTTCCTTGATTTGATCCAAGAAGGAAACATGGGACTGATCAAAGCAGTTGAAAAGTTTGACTATACAAAAGGCTATAAATTCTCGACGTATGCGACCTGGTGGATTCGTCAGGCAATCACACGTGCAATTGCCGACCAAGCACGGACGATCCGGATTCCGGTTCATATGGTTGAAACGATCAACAAACTGATCCGTGTCCAACGTCAGTTACTTCAGGATTTAGGACGTGAACCGACTCCGGAAGAGATTTCGAAAGAAATGGAAATCACACCGGAAAAAGTACGCGAGATTTTGAAGATTGCACAAGAACCGGTATCGCTCGAGACACCAATCGGGGAAGAGGACGATTCACATCTCGGAGACTTCATTGAAGACCAAGATGCGACAGCTCCTCAAGATGCGGCTGCGTATGAGTTGTTAAAAGAACAGCTTGAAGATGTCCTCGATACGTTGACGGACCGTGAAGAAAATGTCTTGCGCCTTCGTTTTGGTCTAGACGATGGTCGGACGCGGACACTTGAAGAAGTCGGGAAAGTATTTGGCGTTACACGTGAACGGATTCGTCAGATTGAGGCGAAAGCGTTACGGAAATTACGTCATCCAAGTCGTTCAAAACGTCTAAAAGATTTCCTCGATTAATTCAAAGTGTGAAGAAAATATGAAATTTTAGTGAGAAGGGAGAAAAAGTTTTGTTTTTTTCTTCCTTCTCTGTTTTTTTTACAGTAGAATAGTAACGGGGAATACCATTCAGTCACCAACTTGGTTGGGTATAGAATATGGGGGGGAATCCAAATGCGTAATCCGTTAGTACCGTTCGCATCGATTGCGATCATCGCCATCATCGCCATGATTTCATTGTCATACTTTGGGGTCGATCAGGTAAAACAAGCTGAAAAAGGTCCATCAACAGCTGAAATGAAGCCGGAAGATCTGTTTGCATCTAAAGGATGTACCGGATGCCACGGTGGAAATCTTGAAGGTGGAGTCGGTCCGAACTTAACAAAGATCGGTTCGAAGCTGAAAGAAGAAGAAATTAAAGAAATCGCTATGAACGGTAAAGGGCAAATGCCTGGCGGTCTTGCGAACGACGAAGAAGCTGCTGCTTTAGCAAAATGGCTTGCTGCAAAGAAATAAGCGAATCAACATCCGTCTCTTCTCCGAGATGGATGTTTTTTTGTGGTGATTTTAATCAAGTCGACGGTTTCTTTTTTTCGCCAAGTCCGCTATTTTTAAATGAGAACATGAATCAGGAAGGATGAAAGACATGCAAACGAACGTCATACTCGATCAACGTTTACAAAAGGTTGTATCTTATATTCCACAAGGGGCGGTACTCGCGGACATCGGATCCGATCATGCTTTTGTGCCTTGCTACTGTCTCCAACAAAACTTGATTGAACGCGCGATTGCCGGTGAAGTCAACGTCGGACCGATGGAAGCGGCGCAAGGACAGGTTGCGCTTGTCCAATTGGAAGATAAAATCGATGTCCGCCTTGGGAGTGGTCTGACGGTCTTGACACCGGGAGAAGTGACGGCGGTAACGATTGCCGGAATGGGCGGTACGTTGATTGCTTCGATTTTGGAAGAAGGTAAAAATCACTTATCCGGAGAAGAACGGCTGATTCTCCAACCGAATGTTGATGCGGTCGATGTACGGAAATGGTTGCTCGCGAACGGCTATGCTCTGCTTTCGGAAGCAATTGTTAAAGAAAATGAGAAAATTTATGAAATTCTTGTCGCAGAAAAAGGAGAAGAATCTTTATATTCGGACGATAGCGAACAGCGGGACTGGGAATTGTATTTTGGTCCGCAATTGACACGGGAAAAAGCACCGGCATTTATTGAAAAGTGGCAGACGGAACAGCAAAAGCGGCAATACATCTTGGAACAGATGCAACGCGGAAATGATTCGGACGTCTTACAGGAGAAAATGGCGAACATCGAACGGCTGATTGAAAAAATGAAAGAGGTGACGAACTGATGGCAAACGGTCAACAAGTCATCGAACAATTTGAGACATTTGCGCCGAAAAAATTTGCCTTTGAAGGCGATCCGATTGGCTTACAAATTGGAACACTTAACAAAAAGGTCAAGCGGGTCCTTGTTACGTTAGATGTGCTTGAATCTGTCGTGGACGAAGCAATTGAAAAACAAATCGATTTGATCATTGCCCATCATCCGCCGATTTTTAGCAAATTACCAAAAGTGACAGATCAATCAGCAGCGGGTCGTATCGTCATGAAATGTATCAAACACGACATCGCTGTCTACGCCGCCCATACAAACCTGGATGTCACACAAGGCGGCGTGAATGATCTGATGGCAACGGCATTAGGACTCACGGATACAACGGTTCTCGTTCCGTCATTCGAAAACACCCTCTATAAACTCGTTGTCTTCGTTCCTGAATCTGCCGTGGAAGAGGTCTCGAAAGCGTTAGGGCGAGCAGGAGCAGGCCATATCGGAGCATACAGCGATTGTCAGTTCCATACGACGGGAACCGGACAATTTAAAGCAACGGCGGAAGCGAATCCGTATGTAGGACAACCGGGCCAACTAGAACATGTCAAAGAAGTGCGGATTGAAACGATTGTCACGGAATTAAACCAAAAGCAGGTCATTCGGGCAATGAAACAAGCTCATCCGTATGAGGAAGTTGCGTATGACGTGATACGTCAAGAGCTTACAGCTCCGTCTCTCGGACTCGGACGGATTGGCCGGTTAGAAGAAGCTGTTCCGTTGAAGACGTTTGCCGAGCAGGTACGATCAGCTTTTGGCGTCGAGAACTTACGGTTTGTCGGGGATGAGAATCGATTGGTTCAAAAAGTGGCAGTATTAGGAGGAGACGGCAATAAATATGTTTCGACGGCAGCCTTTGCCGGAGCAGATGTATTGGTGACGGGTGATTTATATTTCCATGTCGCACACGATGCAATGGCACTCGGGCTTGCCGTAGTTGATCCCGGCCACCATGTCGAGTCGGTCATGAAACAGGGTGTCGTTGACCTGCTGACAGAACGGTTTGAAAAACAGAACATCAAAGATGTCGAATTGTTTGTGTCAGAGACGAATACAAATCCGTTTCAATTCCTATGAAAAAAGATTCCCGACCGTCAAATACGGTCGGGAATCTTTTTTTAAAGAATTTTAACTTTTGGTAAGATACGGCGCAGTTCGAGGAATGGCGTCTTATCATGTGTGCTGATATCGGCAGGATCATACTGTTGTAAGAAGTCGATGACTTTTTTAGTGATCGGCGTCGGCGTTGAAGCACCAGACGTTACACCGACCTGGTTGACTCCGTCGAGCCACGATAGATCGAGTTCCGTTAAATCACCGATCCGGTGAGCCGGCGTTGCGGCAATATCGAATGAAACTTGTGCCAAGCGATTCGAGTTGTTGGAACGCGGATCGCCGACGACGATGACGAGATCGCAATCACCGGCTTGTTCGGCAACAGCTTCCTGCCGGACTTGCGTCGCATTACAAATTTCATTGTGTACTTCGACGTGCGGATACTTTTTACGGACGTGTTCCATTAATGCCTGAACGTCCCATTGGCTCATCGTCGTTTGGTTCGTCACGATGATTTTTTTGTCGGCCAGGTGAGCCGGCAACGCTTCGATGTCTTCGACTTTTTCAATCAAGTGAACATGTTCCGGCGCGACACCAACGGCGCCTTCCGGTTCCGGGTGACCGTGTTTGCCGACATAAATGACTTCATAATCATCCGCGACGACACTGCGGATCAAGTCATGTGTCCGGGTGACGTCCGGACACGTCGCATCGACGACAGTCAGTTTTTTCTCGGCAGCGCGGGCATAGACAGCCGGCGAAATCCCGTGTGCTGTAAAGATGACGGTTCCTTCTTTGATGGTTTCGAGTGCTTCCAAGCGGTCGGGACCGTCTACGGTCAACACACCCATCCGTTCGAATTCACGCGTGACGTGTGCATTATGGACAATCATGCCCAGGATATGAATTGGTCGTGGCAAGTTATCGTTTAGTGCAGCTTGTTGAGCAAGCTTCATTGCATCAACAACACCGTAACAATAACCACGGGGACTGATTTTTTTAACAAGCATAGTCTAAATTCTCCTTTTGTATGGAAAGAATGATTATTTAGAGTGTACCATTGATTCAAGTTGAATGAAAATAGAGGAGTCTGCCGAAAGAGAATATCATGATATACTAATTGAGTTGTCTAGAAATAAGGGAGGGGTGAAAAGATGGAGACGAAAAAGATGATGCGGTCCTATTTTTTCCAAATCACGGCTGTTTTATTTATTATTATTTGTCTTGTCATCTCGGCACTTGCCTTTACAGCAGACCGTGTCACGATTTCGCGAGTCGAACAGCAGACAGAAAAACAGAGTGAAAAAAGTGTCGAAGTCTCAAGTAATGCATTACGAGACAGCGTCGGGAACTTACATGAAAAAATTATGAGCCTTCAATTAAATGTCACGAATATGGACAATCTTGATCGAGCCATCCGTGATACGAATTTGCTGGATATCGATACCGGATTTAAGAGTTTCTTTTATTATGACCGTAAAACGGATAAAATCACCTGGTTTTCGAGTGAAGACCGGCGTATTCCGGATGCGGATATTCGCCGGGATGATTCTTTTTCACAAGCTTTGACGAGCACGGATTTTCATATGAGTCCGCGGTATGACATAGCGAACGATTCTCTGACGTATATGTATGTTTCTGTTCGAAACGGCAATGAGCGGGTCGGGGTCTTCGGCGGCGGACTCAGTCTCATGAATTCCATCGTTTTCCGCAACTCACTGGAATCATTTGATGATGATACGATGGCTTATTTATTCAACAGTCAGGGAGAGCCGCTCGCAACCTCGAAAAATCTTGTGACCGATCAAGAGCGTCTGTTGAGTCAAAGTGTGGTTGACCGGGCTTTTAAAAGTACAAAGCCATACGAAATCTTTAGTACGAATAAAGATATGTACTATTTCGCACGTGATTTGAAAGTGACGGATTGGAAGATATTAGTACGGACACCTCGGAGTGTCTTTTATGAACCGGTGTATACGACGCGGCAACAATATTTGGTCATTGCGGCACTCACGCTGGTCCTGAGTCTGATTGTCGGGTATTTGATGTCCCGTCAACTGACCGCACCTCTATTGGAACTTGTTCAAAAAATCGAAAAAAGTACTACGCCTCAACCGATCACTTTGGAGCGATCCGGTTCCAATGAAATCAAGACGTTGGTTTCCGCCTACAACGAGTATGCGCAACGGATGGAACATGCGCGGGTTGAACAGTTGAGTCAGCAACAGGTTATCTTACATCAGGAGAAACTGGCCTCACTCGGACAACTGGCCGCAGGAATTGCGCATGAAATCCGCAACCCGTTGACACCGGTCAAGATGGCGTTGCAACTGCTGTCGGAAGAAAAACAAAATAATCCGGATATGATGAATATCGCCTTGTCCGAACTGGACCGAGCCAATCAGTTGATCCAGACGATGCTCGATTTATCCAAAAATGATAAAACGACGCTGGCGATGGCACAGATTGATATGAAAAAAATGATGGAAAAGTTAACGTTTATCCTCGAATCGAAATCGCACCCTTACGAAGTGGACTGTAAGATTTATACACCGGCACATATGCCGCCGTTGTATGCTTCGGAAAACGGATTGTTGCAAGTGTTATCGAATTGTATCGGAAACGCACTGGATGCCGTCGAATCAAAAGGAACGGACGGAATTTGTCACGTTCACCTTCATGTCTATCCGGATCAGTTTGTGTTTATCGTCCAGGATAATGGTGTCGGAATGGACGAATATCAGATTCAGATGCTCGGTCAGGCGTTCAATACGTCGAAGATTAATGGCAACGGGTTAGGGTTGTTCATGTCCAATCAAATCGTCCGTCAGCATAACGGGCGAATCGAAGTCGACAGCAAGATGGGCGTCGGTACGACCGTACAACTCTTTTTCCCGAGACGGGAGGAGCAGGCATGAGGTTCAATAAGTCCTGGTTGTTGGTCTTAATCATTTGGATTGCATCCGTCCTCGTCATTTCCAATC
This sequence comes from Exiguobacterium artemiae 255-15, assembly GCF_000019905.1. Classification (GTDB taxonomy): domain Bacteria; phylum Bacillota; class Bacilli; order Exiguobacteriales; family Exiguobacteriaceae; genus Exiguobacterium_A; species Exiguobacterium_A artemiae. The sequence continues at coordinate 890,543 of NC_010556.1, forward strand.
TATTTGTCCAAAAGGAAACCAGTCCTAAACGGAATATCGTTGGATTTACGATTGTTAACGACAAACATGAATTTGCACAGCGGTTGATCAATGCCTTTAAAGCGGAAGCGAAAGCAAATAAATATGAAGCACTAGTAGCGACGTCACAAAATTCCCGAATCAGTGAACGGGAACAGATTTTAGAGTTCGTTCATTTGAAGGTCGATGCCATCTTCATCACGACACTCGATGATGTTTATATCGGAAGTGCGATTGAAGAAGCTAAGAAAGCAGGGATTCCTGTATTTGCGATCGATCGCATGATTCGCTCGGATGCGGTCGTCAGTTCGATTACCTCCAATAATCAAATGATCGGAGAACAACTGGCTTCCTATATTAAGAATGAGTTGATTAAGCAGACCGGTCGATCAACGGGGCGTATCGTTGAAATTACAGGTACGGCAAATGTCTATACGACAAACGAACGACACCGGGGATTCTTGAAAGGAATCGAAAATGAGCCGACACTTTCCATCGTCGATTCGGTCAGCGGAAACTACGATCCGGTCACATCCGAACGTGTCATGCGGCAAGTAATTGACTCCGGAATTCCGTTTGATGCAGTCTACTGTCACAATGACGATATTGCGATGGGTGTCCTCGAAGCATTGAAAAAAGCAAAGATTTCCGGAAAAATAGTTGTCGGAATCGATGGGAATCGTGCTATATTAGAAGCTGTTGACATGAAATCGATGGACGCAACAGTCGTCCAGTCCGCTGAAGAGATGATGAAAGTCGCCTTCAGCGCGTTGAAGCTTCATACGAAAAACAAAAAAATTCCCGATCGTTTCTATACGTATTCATATTTGTATGACGGTAGTAGACCAATACCCATGTTGAACTAAAGAAATAGATGGTGAAGGCGGACGATTCGCCTTTAATTGTTAAAGAGTAGAGAAAGGATGGTGACAAATATGAATGGATTCAGCCATTTCGATTTGCACCCGTTCGTCGTCGAAGCACTCGAAGACGCACGTATTAAAAAACCAACCGATATTCAATCCCGGATCATTCCGGCAGCGCTCAAAGGGCGGGATATCATTGGACAATCACAGACAGGGACAGGGAAAACATTATCGTTCCTCTTGCCGATCGTCCAAAATGTCAATCCGGAGCTTCAGGAAATGCAAGCCATCATCGTTGCACCAACGCGCGAACTGGCTTGGCAAATTCACGAGGAATTGAAATCGATCCTCGTCAAACAACCGGATTACATCAAGACAAGCCTGATCACAGGCGGCATGGACCGTGAACGTCAAATCGGCCGTGTCAAAGTCTCACCGCAAATCGTCATCGGAACACCGGGACGAATTTTGGATCTCTTTAAAGAGCAAGCTTTGAAACCACACTTCGTCAAACACTACATCATCGATGAAGCGGATCAGATGCTTGATATGGGATTCTTGCCGGAAGTCGACCGGATTGCTCAAGCACTTCCTGAGAAGTTACAGATGATGGTCTTCTCTGCGACGATTCCGGAAAAACTGCAACCGTTCCTGAAAAAGTACATGAACAATCCGCGTTATGCACACGTCGATCCAAAACAACAGACGGCGAAAAAAATCGTTCATCATACGGTTCCGGTCAAACACCGCGATCGTTCTGATTTGACGTTGAAACTGGCGAAAGCTCTTAATCCGTATATCTGTCTCGTCTTTACGAACACAAAAACGGAAGCAATCGAACTCGAAGCTCTCTTCCTTGAAGCGGGACTCAACGTCGGTTCGCTTCATGGTGACTTACCGGCCCGCCGTCGGAAACAAGCCATCAAAGAAATCAACGAAGCGAAATATCAGTACGTCATCGTAACGGATCTCGCTGCTCGTGGTATCGATATCTCAGGCGTTTCCCACGTCATCAACCACGGGATTCCGAAAGATCTCGACTTCTACGTTCACCGTGTCGGTCGGACGGGTCGTGTCGATCAGGACGGATTGGCTTACACTTTATTTGAAGATCACGAAAATGGTTCGATCAACCGTCTCGAAGACCGCGGCATCGAGTTCATCAACGTTGATGTCAAGAGTGGTCAAGTCAGCGAAGTGAAAGAACGCCGTCGTGCTAAACCACACATGAAGACAGCCGTTTCGAAAACAGCCCACAGCCGTTTATCCGGTGAAGCGGCAAAAGCGAAAAAACGTGTCAAACCAGGCTACAAAAAGAAACACCAATATAAACTGAAAGAAACAGCAAAACGCGAACGGATCAAGGAACAACGTGGAATCGGACGCGCTGAACGTAAAGCAAACGCAAGTAAAAACAAATAATCCGTTTTCGGCGTTCAAGTTGAAGCTGAACGGTTTGAACAAAGTCTGCGATGTCATTCGTGGACTTTGTTTTTTAGTATCGCTAAAGGTTCTTGTTTTTTTCGACATTTGGTACACTAGAAGCAGAAGAAGGGTGGAATTTTTAATGAAAATCGGTTCACATGTATCGCTTTCAGGCAAAAAAATGTTACTCGGTGCGAGTGAAGAAGCAGCCTCTTACGGCGCAACAACTATGATGGTCTATACAGGAGCACCTCAAAATACACGACGGAAACCCATCTCGGATTTGCGGATTCCGGAAGCCTTACTGCACATGGAAGAAAACGGGATTGAAGAAATCGTCGTCCATGCACCATATATCATCAATTTAGGTAATACGACGAAGCCGGAAACGTTTGAATTGGCCGTTTCGTTTTTAGGAGAAGAAATCCGACGGGCGGAAGCACTCGAAAAAGCAAAACATATCGTGTTGCACCCCGGCGCACACGTAGGTGCCGGAGAAGAAGTCGGAATCAAACGAATCATTGAAGGCCTCAATGAAGTATTAACGGGAGACGAAAAAGTCAAAATCGCTCTTGAGACGATGGCCGGAAAAGGTTCAGAAATCGGGAAGACGTTCGAAGAAATTGCAGCAATCATTGCGGGTGTCACGCACAACGACCGTCTGTCCGTCTGTCTCGATACGTGTCACGTCCATGATGCCGGTTATGACCTGATCCATGACCTCGACGGAGTCTTGGAATCATTTGACCGGATTGTTGGCATCAATCGTCTCGGTGTGATTCATGTCAACGACTCGAAAAATATCCGCGGCGCTAAAAAAGACCGCCACGAAAATATCGGGTTTGGTGAAATCGGTTTTGATCCGTTGCATCGGATTGTCCATCACCGAGATTTAGCACACTTACCAAAAATTCTCGAAACACCTTATATCGGACTGGATCCGAGAAAGAAAGTCGCACCGTATCGTGAAGAGATTGCCATGTTACGTTCCGGAAACTTTGATGCCGAGTGGCGTTTGCCGCTGATCGGTACATCCATTTAAACGAGAGAGGTGTCTGCCGCGTGTGCCATCTATTAGTCATTGAAGAATCTGAATTTGCCTTACGTCAAGCGGTCGTCTTATATTACGAAACGAAAGAACCGTTTTATTTACCGGCGGAGCTAGCAGAAGGGGAAGAAGTCTTTTTGGCGACGAAAAATGGAATCGTTGCGTATGCCGAAGTTTTGTTCAGTGAATACACAACACGACCGGCAGATCCTCATTGGTTAACAGAAGCGGATGAACAAGAACGCACGTATGCCTGCCTGGATTTAATCAGCGTGGATTTACGACATCCACTGTTAGGATCGCCTTTAGCGGGATTACAGGTAAATCCCGGACAAACGGACCTTAAAGTCAGACAACGGTTGGTGGAAGCCTGGCAAGCCGGTCATTTTGAATCAGATGTGACAACGATTGATCAAGCAAAAAATCGCCGGATGGAACGTTTTCGCGAGCGAAATCATCTTGAGCCGCTAAAGGCGTGTTGTGAGATGTGTGGAAACACACAACGATCGATTCTCGAATGGCATGAGTATCACGGACACTTCAAGACACTTTGCCCGACGTGTCATCGGCTCGCGCATCAAGGAATTGAAAAAAGGGAAGACGTTGCCGCAACGTCAGATCATGCCTTACCTGAACAGTAAGTGCCTCAGTGGGTTTTCTTGAGGTGCTTACTGTTTTTTAGAGAGCGTCTCCATGATATAATCAAGACTGATAATTATTATCAGTGAAAATGGAGTAACTGAAAATGGAGTAACTGGGGGAAAAGGCATGACTGATTTAGCAATGATTCCGATTGGTAAACCTGTAGTGATGACAGATTTAAATAAAATAGAAGACCGACTCCGGAGACGACTGCTTGCTCTCGGATTTTATGAAGGATGTCCCATCGTCGTCAGAAGACGAGCCAGCTTTCAGGGTCCTTTGACAATAGAACAACGGGACCATCACCAAATGATTGCGATTCGCAAAAGTGATGCGAAAAACATCGGGGTGTTCTTACCATGACACAAAAAATCGCATTACTCGGAAATCCGAATACCGGTAAAACCTCCTTGTTTAACCGTTTGACCGGGTCATATGCCCATGTCGGAAACTGGTCCGGTGTGACGGTCGATAAAAAAGTCGGGAAATTACATGGAAACCGTGGACAATTGATTGATATGCCCGGTGTCTATGACTTAGATCCGTTATCTGCAGATGAAGCCGTCGTGGCACGTTTCTTGATGGAAGAGTCGTTTGACGGCATGATCAACATCATTGATGCGTCACAGTTGGAACGGAATTTGCAATTGACGGCTCAACTTTTGGAAATTGGAAAGCCGATTCAAATCGGGCTGAATATGATGGATGTCGCCCGTACTCGCGGTACGACGATTGATGCTGAAGCACTAGCGAAGGAACTCGGTGTCGATGTGTTTCCGATTGTCGCGCGGACGGGAGACGGCTGTGAAGTTTTGCTGTCATCGATTCCTGAAGCGGCAAAAAAATATACGCCGTTACGAATTGATTACGGACAGAAAACGGAACAGGCGATTACGGCGATCATCGAAATCGCCGATTTACAAGAACAGGAACGCTGGATGGCTGTTCAGTATTTAGCGGGAAATCGTGTCTTCGTAGAATATTTGGAGAAGAAATCCCCTCGAATCATCGAAGTGCGAAAAGAACTGGAACGTCAGCTTGGGCGATTCATCCATGCTCATATTACAGAGTGTCGGCGAAACTGGGCCGTTGCGATTCGTGCCGGTTCGGTCGTCGAAGAGAAATCAGACCGTAAGACATGGACGGACCGGATTGACGCCGTCGTCACCCATCCGATTCTCGGATTGCCGATTTTCTTTGCTGTCCTATACGTGCTGTTTCATGTGACATTTAACTGGATGGGGGCCCCGCTCTCCGATTTATTGGGAGCGTTTATCGAAGGACCGATTTCGACGGGAGTCGTCTTTGTTCTGACACAACTTGGTGCATCCGGATTCATTCAGGACTTGTTGATTGATGGTGTCATCGCAGGTGTCGGGGGTGTCCTGGTCTTCGTTCCGCAAATCTTTGTTCTGTTTTTCTTTATCTCGTTTTTGGAAGACTCGGGCTACATGGCGCGTGTCGCCATCGTCATGGACCGTTTCATGCAGATGGTCGGATTGAACGGGAAAAGTTTTATCCCGATGATCATTGGATTCGGGTGTAATGTTCCCGGTATCATGGCAGCACGGTCTGTAGAAGAAGAACGTGAACGACTCGTGACGATATTCATTTCACCGTTCATGTCATGTTCGGCTCGTTTGCCGATTTATGCCGTGTTCGCCGGAAGTTTTTTTGCAAGTAATCAAGCGATGATTGTTTTGTCACTTTATATTCTGGGAATCGTTTTAGCCTTGCTTGCAGCAAAAGTATTTTCGAAGGTTCTGGCAGCTGAAGAAGCGACCAGCTTGTTTTTAGTGGAACAACCGCCGTACCGTGTGCCGCAAGGATTGACACTATGGCGCAGCACGTGGCAAAAAGGAAAAGGATTTGTCCGTAAAGCAGGAACATTCATTTTTGGAGGATCAGTCGTCATCTGGTTGCTCGCTTATACCGGTCCGGGTGGTTTTAACGTTAATATGAATGACAGCTTTCTTGCGATGATCGGTGGTCTGATTGCTATGTTACTGATTCCGCTTGGATTCGGAACATGGCAGGCAGGAGCTGCTTTGATTACAGGGTTCCTGGCAAAAGAAGTAGTGGTTTCGACGATGGCGATTATTTATGCCGTCAACGAATCGGAACTCGGCCGGCAGTTGGCCGGTCAGTTCACACCGCTCAGTGCCTATAGTTTTATGGCATTCGTTTTGCTTTATGTACCGTGTCTTGCGACGGTAGCCGTCATCCGTCGGGAAGTCGGCAGCGCAAAATGGACGTGGATTGCCAGTCTGTATGGCTTATTTGTTGCTTACAGTATTTCATTTTTGATTTATCAAACGGGGCACGCACTCGGGTTTTCATAAAGGGAGGAAAGCAGGATGCATGGAATTGATATTTTAATTGGTCTGCTTGTCTTTGGATATGCCGGTTTCTCATTAATCCGTTTCACGAAAAAAGCGAAAAAAGGCAAATGTGCGACGTGTGAAGTGGAACCGACGTGTCAAACCGCATGCGATGATGTCAATTGGGACAAAGTCATTGCCGAAGCATTAAAGAAATAAAAAAAGCGTTTTTCTTCTCTTGCCGAGAAGGAAAACGCTCTTTTTATAGATATCAGATAAATCCATTCATTAAAACGGCCAACGATCCGCAAGGAATAAAAATACCTTCATTCCGAGAAAGACACCAAAAATCCCGACGATCGCCGGAAAAACAGGTGGAGCGGGGATTGGTAATTTAAGAGCGGTAAAGACAACACCACAGATGATACCAGCTAGCAATGATAATAAAATTTGTTGAAGCATGAGGTCCAGTCCTTTCTTCATATGAAAAAACGCTTACAAGATTATTATATGAAGATGTCTGACGTTAAACAACGATTATTTTTTACTAGTAGTCGGGTCAAAGGTGATCTTTTCTTCCGCACGTTCGACCGGTGTCCATTTTTGCTCAAGCGGATGTTCAAAGGACGGTTTTGCTTTTAGCTTCCCATTCGTATAAAGCTGAATGAGAATTTGTGATTCACATTCCTGTTTACCTTTTGTTACGTAATGATAGTTACCGGAGTCGTCTTGTTCCCGTGCTTTGACGTTGTCCGCCATCGTTAATGCCAAACAATCCTTGATATAGTTTTTCTGTTCTTCATCCGCGATTGGGAAAAGGATTTCAATCCGTTTCCGCATATTGCGTGTCATCCAGTCGGCACTGGAACAATAAATCAAATCATCGCCGTTATGATGGAAGTAAAAGATACGGGAATGTTCCAAATAACGATCGACAACGGACGTGACCCGGATATTTTCCGAGACGCCTTTGATTTGAGGACGAAGGCAGCAGACGCCACGTACAATCAATTCAATTCTGACCCCGGCCCGAGATGCTTGATACAGTTTCACGATAATGTCTTTTTCCGTCAAACTGTTCATTTTAGCAACGATTCGACCGTTACCGTGTTTTTTATGATATTTGATTTCTTCATCAATCAAGGATAAAAATTTCTCGAGCATCGAGTTCGGTGACGTATGAAGGGCATTCCATTCAGGTTGCTCCCCATAACCGGATAACCAGTTAAAGAAATTTGTCGCATCTTCTGCAATTTGTTCCTTTGCCGTCAAAAGACCGATATCAGTGTACAGTTTAGCCGTAGAGTCATTGTAATTACCTGTTCCGAGATGGACGAACCGCTGAATCCGGCCTTCCTGTAATCGGACGATTAATGTGATTTTGGAATGGGTCTTTAAATCGCTGTAACCGTAAATGACGTGAGCACCTGCTTTTTCCAACTGTTTCGCCCACTCGATATTTTTGGCTTCGTCAAACCGTGCTTTCAATTCGACGAGGACAGTGACCTGTTTCCCGTTTTCTGCAGCAGTCTTCAATGCTTTAATAATCGGAGAATCTCCTGATACGCGGTACAGCGTTTGTTTGATTGCCAAGACATTGGGATCATTGGCGGCTTGAACAATCAGGCGGACGATTGGATCAAACGTATGGTAAGGGTGGTGCAACAAATAATCCTGTTGCAGAATTTGATCAAATAGTTTTTTGGACTTCTCCAGTGCCGGCGGTTCGACAGGCATGATTGTCTGATAAATCAAATGGTCATACTCGACACCGATCTGGCTGTAAAAAGCGAAAGCGAATGTCAAATCGATCGGACCATCGACAGCATAGATGTCCCGGTCCTGTAGGTCGAGGACATCACGTAACATATTGAGCAAGTTCGTATTGATGGCATTCTTCTGGATCTCAAGCCGGATTCCGACTCCCCAGCGCCGTTTCTTCAATTCTTTTTCAATCAACTTCAATAAATCATGCGTTCCTTCTTCATGGAATGGTAAATCCGCGTTCCGTGTAATTCGAAACGGCATCGCAGACAGGACGTGATATCCTTTGAACAAAGAATCGATAAAGGAAATGATGACATCTTCGAGTAAGATCACAGCGGTTGTTTCTTCATCATCGACGGGTAAATCGACGAAACGCGGGAGGACGGCCGGAACCTGAACAAGCGCCAGATTCCGTTTGGAACCGTCTTCCGCTTCGAGAGCCGTTGCGATATTCAATGATTTGGAAGACAGCATCGGGAATGGTCGATACGCATCGACGGCGACCGGCGTCAGAACCGGAAAAACCTGTTCTCTGAAAAAGGTTTTGACATATTCTGACTGCATTTCATTTAACTCGTCATGCTTCAGAAAAGAGATACCTTCGGCCTTTAATGCTTGAGTGACATCTTTAAAGGCTTCGTATTGTTGATCGACAAGCTCTTTTGTTTTCGTCGCGATGGCACGTAACTGTTGTTTCGGTGTCAGCTGTTGTTTATTTTCCGGTTTATTGAATCCTGCCAGTACCTCATCCTTTAATCCACCGACACGAACCATATAAAATTCATCCAAATTGGAACTGAAGATACCTAAAAACTTAAATCGTTCCATCAAGGGATTTCGTGTATCGGTCACTTCGCCTAAGACACGTTCATTAAATTGTAACCAGCTGATTTCCCGGTTGTTAAAAAACTCAGGGGAGTCTATCTTCACGTAAGGCCGCCTCCTTTATTGTCAAACTGAATGGACCGATCAATGATACGCTCCAGATGTTTTTTTTGTTTTTCTGCTTTTTCGACTTCGAAACCATAATCATGATCACCGGTATCGAGAATGATCCGAAGATCTTTTTTGTCTTTTTCAAGTGCGATTTCAAGACTGTCGACGGCGCGGCGTTCTGTCACATCAAGTGCTTCTGTCAGTTTGAGAATTGATCCGAGTAAGTCAAACCGTTCGATTGATTTATCCGTAAACCAGTCCTTAAACGGTTTTAAGAGTTGCTGTATCCGTTTCGAAGAAGAATAGGAACTGACGAGTGCCAGAGCTAACCGGTCTTTATGCGTCATTCCTTTTAAATCGGTATTGGTCAAAAGGTAAAATGTTTGGTTGGAACGGGTATCCGGATTGATGTACTGTCCGCAGTAAAGTAAGCGGCTGGCGGAATCGAGTAATCGTAAGTCAGCCGCCCGGTTCGGAATGATATCGAGTGTGACCAGTTGCCGGTAAATTGATTTAGCGATCGTTCCGAGATAGTTCATCCGGTCACGGTTGACTTTGTAATCACTTTCCAGCTGGTACAGACTTTCTTCGCGTACATTCTCGATCCGCCGCTGTTCCTGTTCGTGTAAATCATATTCGTAGACAAGGCCTTCCCGTAACCCGTAATTACTCATCACGAACTGTTCTGCCTCGATATGTAGTGCCAGTTCATGAATTGCGATTAATGCAGGTAAGAAGATGTCAACCCGGTCCTTAGATAATCCTTCGACTTTCATTAACTGTTTAGGGGCTTTGTCTTCGAGCTCATCAATCAATTTCCCCAACTCTTTCGATCGGACTTGGTATTGGTGGATACCATGCAGAGGATAGTCGAGTGTAGATTGATGAATGCGGACAAAGTTTCGAGCCGATCCGCCGACACCGATTAAAGGAAGTTTTTTGTTTTTCAACCATGGAATTTCATCGAATTGTTCCCGCAAGAATTTAATCAGCTTCTTTTGTTCACCAGATGTCATGGTCTCTCCGGAAAGGAATTGCCGCGTCAGTGTGACCGCACCAAAAGGAAAACTGTGATAGGCAATCATTTCCCGGTTCTCAATTAACGTGACTTCCATGGAGCCGCCACCGATGTCGACAGAATACCCGTCGGTTAGGAAAGTAGAGTTGATGATGGCGAAATAGCCGTAATAAGCTTCCTGCTCATCGGACAGCACCCGCATCGTAAAGGGCGTCTCCTGTTCGACAGCATGAACGATGTCCTGCCGGTTACTTGCATTCCGGATCGCGGCTGTCGCCACACAAATCGTTTCTTCGACATGATGCGTAATACCGATTTCGTGAAAACGCTGCAGTGTTTCACAGAGCAAGCGGATTCCGACAGAATCGAGAGCACCTTCCGCATCAATATGAGCGGAGAGTCGAGCGACGACCTTGACGTTGATTTTTTCAATATATCGACCGGAATCGATTGGATGGAAAATGACATACCGGATCGAGTTGGAACCGATATCGATGACTGCTAACTCATTTTTCAAAACAAAACCGCCCCCTTTGAGTACTCAATCCATCTTTTCCCGAATCGGGGATTCTGAAAACGACAGCTTGTATCCTTTTATTGTACCTTGTGCATCTCCGGAAAACCGTCTATTCACAAAAAAGTTACATAGGTTGCAACGCAGGGGGGGCTGGCGCTATAATAAGACAGTTGATAAGACGTAATTATTCCGTTTTAACACGAGACGGAAGGAGAGAATAGACATGACCGAACCAATTACAGAACCAATTATTGAAATCAAACAACTGACATATGATTATCCGGACCGGCGCGTTTTAAACGAAGTGACGTTTAATGTGCAACAAGGGCAATTCCTCGCCATCGTCGGTGAAAATGGCTCCGGGAAATCGACGTTGATCAAGTGTATGCTCGGCTTATTAAAACCGAAGGGAACGATCCGGTTGTTTGGGCAAGATCAAGCGGCCTTCAGTGACTGGTGGCGCATCAGTTATGTTTCACAAAAAGCGGCATCGTTTAATTCAGGGTTTCCGGTCACGGTCGCTGAAGTCGTCGAGATGGGGCTGTATGCGAAAAAAGGATTATTTCGGCGCGTGACAAAACAGGATCGCCAAAAAGTAAGGACGGCGCTTGAAACCGTCGGTATGTGGGATCGGCGTGATTCGAAAGTCGGTGACTTATCCGGCGGTCAGCAACAGCGGGTCTTTATCGCCCGTGCGCTCGTTAATGATCCAGATCTGATGATACTGGATGAACCGACGGTCGGAGTCGATCAGCGGTACGTCAAAGAGTTTTATGAAATCCTGGAAGAACTGCGGCGTGATAACAAACGGACGTTTGTTCTTGTGACACATGATATCCACTTTGTCAGCAAGCTGGTGACGGATGTGATTCATCTCGTCGACGGACGGCTCGGTTGTAATTGTGGTATTAAAGAATACTGGGAACTGGATGAACAGACGATTCGGTCCTTGTATCCGGTTCCGGGGCGTGTACTGATACACGAAGGGGAGGTCGTCCAGTGATTGAAGCATTCATGACATTGAAGTTTCTGCAATATGCACTTGTCGCGGCTGTCCTGATCGGTTTTACGGCTCCGTTGATCGGTTCATTTGTCGTCGTCCGGCGGATGAGTTTAATTGCGGATGCGTTATCACACGTCACCCTGGCCGGAATTGCCCTCAGCCTGCTAATATCCGGGATGGTGGCGAGTCTTGCTGATTTGAATCCGCTTTACCTCGGGATCGTGACATCGGTCATCGCGGCGTTGACGATTGATTGGCTTCGCGCGAAGTATAAACATTTTCAAGAGCTTGCCATTCCGATCATCATGGCGACGGGGATGGGACTCGGTGCGATTTTTATCAGCCTGGCAAACGGCTTTTCGATGGACCTTGTGTCCTTTTTATTCGGAACGGTCTCCGCTGTCACCTTGACGGATGTCTATACGATTTTGATTGTCACAGGTGTCGTCATTTTATTTGTAATTGCCTTTTATAAAGAGTTATTATTCTTATCATTTGACGAGGAACAGGCACGCGTTTCCGGAATTCGTCTTCGGTTGGTGCATATTCTGTTTATGATCGTTGTTGCTTTGGTAATTGCGATTAGTATGCGGGTCGTCGGGATTTTGCTGGTATCCAGTTTGATCACCTTACCGGTTGCGGCAGCACTTCGACTTGCCAAAAGTTTTAAAGCGACGATTTTTTATGCCATCGTGTTTGGAGAAGTGGCAACAGTTGCCGGCTTGATTCTGGCGTATCAATTTGATTTAGCGCCGGGCGGTATGATTGTCATGCTGGCGGTCGCAGAACTTATTCTCATTATGGTGATTGAACGGTTTTGGATCGGAGGGAAATTGCATGAAAAAAAACATCGAACAAGCGCGTGAACGGATGAAGGCATCCGGTTTCAAAATGACGCCCAAACGTCTCGATTTATTGGCCTACCTGTTTGAAGCCAACCGTTATGTCAGTGCACGGGAAGTGGCGGAGGAGTTGCGTGTATCGCATCCTTCACTCAGCTACGATACGATTTACCGGAATTTAAATGATTTTGCGGCAATCGATATTTTGGAGACGACGGAACTCGACGGGGAAATGAAATTTCGAGCCGCCTGTCAGTCGGGTCATCATCACCATCACCTGATCTGCCGGACATGCGGCAAGACGGAGACACTAGATGTCTGTCCGATGGAATGGGTTTCGCCGATTAAGGACTCTGGTTTTGAGGTCGAGGATCATAAGTTTGAAATTTACGGACGCTGTGCCGCTTGTCAGAAATAAGCGGGATGCGTTTGAAGAGTGTAACGAAAGCGACAACTGATAAAGGAGAGGGGCGGATCGCATCCGGCCCTCTCTTTTTGCTGAAAATCTCTTGATTCGTCCCGGCTTGAAATGAAACAAAACGGGAATAGGACGAACAGAGGTGATGAAAATGATTTATGATGCACAAGAAGCTCGCCAAATTGATGAATGGGCAAAGACATCCGGTTTACCGCTGGAAGTATTAATGGAACGAGCGGGTAGTGAAATCGCAAAGCGAATCAAGAACAGGCATACGAGGGAAGAGCGGATTCTGGTGATGTGCGGGACAGGAAATAATGGGGGAGACGGTTACGTGATTGGCCGTGAACTCGTCCGGGACGGGTACGACGTGACGATGCATGCGCCGTTCGGCGAGGTGAAAACCGCGACGGCTCATCTGCATCAGCACTATGCAGAAAACTTCGGACTCGCAACGGAGGCAGTCTGCGGACAATACGACGTAATCGTCGATGGTATCTTTGGAACCGGATTTGACGGATCCCGACTGACGAAATCGATCCATGATGTATTTGACTGGGTCCGTGAACAAAAACAACAAGGAGCAAAATTATACGCGATCGATATACCGAGCGGCATTCCGTCCGATCAAACGAACGGGTTTTCCGGACAAGCGATCCGGGCTGATGTGACTTTTTCACTTCATGCCTTTAAGCGATCCGCCTTCTTGTTGAAGACGGCTCCGTTCTTTGGGAAGCTGGAGAAGATCGATTTGGGATTGCCGGCTTTTGGGGGATGGCAACTGATGTCCGAATCGATTGCGCCGTTATTGACCCGTGATCCGTACGGTCATAAAGGTACATACGGAACGGCACTGTTGATTGGCGGAAGCGAGACGATGCCCGGTTCGATTCAACTGGCTGCCCGCGCAGCATTACGATCTGGAGTCGGGAAATTACAAGTTGCAACGGTTCCGACAGCACAAGTCGGACTCATCATGAACGCACCGGAAGCGATGGTTCTCAATCAGACAACGACAGCCATTCAAGAGATGCTCGATCAGGTGAATGTCGCGGGAATCGGCCCCGGATTGACTTCAGATTCGATTTCCGATTGGATCGAGCTCTTATTTGCACAAGACATTCCGGTAGTTCTTGATGCCGGGGCATTGATTCGCGACAGCTATCCGGAACGGAAGGCGGAGATTGTCGTCACGCCACATATCGGAGAATTTGCACGGATGACGAAACGGACTGTCCGGGAAATCCAGGATGACTTATTCGGACAGGCAAGCGAATATGCGGTCTTGCATCAAGTGATCGTCGTCTTGAAAGCCCATGTGATTCTCATTGCAACACCAGAGGGCGGTGGTTACGTGATCAACGGAGCATCCAGCGGGTTGGCGAAAGGAGGCAGTGGCGATACGCTGTTTGGTATCCTCACAAGTCTGCTTGGTCAAAAAGAATACTTTAAACACATCCCGGTTGAACAGTTGATTGCACTTGGTGCATCCTGGTACGCCCAAGCATCCAAGCAGGTCGAACAACAGCTTCATCCAAGCAGTATCGTGGCGACAGATGTGATTGATCAACTTGGACGAGTAAAGAACTGAGCAAAGAGGTCTATTTCTTCAATTGTAAAGAAGTAGATCTCTTTTGTTAAAAGAATAATTGCTGGCAGAGGAAGAGCAGGAGTATGATGAAGTGATGCCGAATGGCTAAACAGTCTAATCTTAAGAAAGGAGGAGACAGATGCCTGTTAAAACAGTAGATGAGATTGTCCGTAATCAACAGCGTTGGATCGGAAATTTTGCGTTGTTCTTAATGAGCGTCGGCGCCCTGATTTTTTTAGGGACGACGGATCATACCATTCGAAATGCCTATTTAAATCAGTTGACGACTGTGGCTGTTTTGCTTTCTATTGGAATCATAACCTTTTTGATCAGCCGCAGTCGGTTGACAGCTCATCATAAATCACACTTTCTGTCCGTCATGTTACTGAGTATTCCGTTCGCTTCAATCAGTATGTTACCTTATGCCTCAGTCACCGTCTGGGCCAGTTGTTTTTTATTTTTAATGATCGCCTTGATTGCCTATGACCGGATCATGATTTGGTATGCCATTGTCCTCATCGTCGCGACGAACGTATTCATCATGGTGCGCTCAGATACGATTCTTGTGGAGATTGATCCGACAGATCATTACGCGAGGCTCGGGATGATCGGGATTGCCATCTGTATCGCTTTGATCATCAATCATCTGCATCTTCGTAATCTCAGTCGCCTGCAACAACTGGCAGATCAATTGCATGAGTCGGCCCGCCACGATTTACAGACGCAACTGCTTAATGTCCGCGGACTGGAAGAACGATTTCTGCATGTGGATCAGAAGAATCTGTTACTGGTCGGTGTTCATCTGGAAAACTACCATGAACTCGCACGATATTTTGGAGAGGAAATTCAGCAACAGGTCTTAATTGATTGTATCGAACGTCTGAAAACATTATTACCTCCTTATTTGACGATCGTGCGAGTTGAAGGCGGAACGCTGATGGTCGTCATGGAGAAACCGCCCGGCGTATCGTGTGAGGAGGAAATGACACGTCTCAGTCAACGTATGTCTGCTCCGTACCAGGTCGAAAACCATCAAATTTATGTTAATCTCTATATTGTCATCGATGACGGGGAAGTCGATCAACTCAGTATGACAAAACGGATTCACCAGATCACCTCTGCCTTTCCGGAAAGTATCCGGGATTCGGCAAAAGTGATGTGCCTGAATCAAGAATGGCGCAAAGAACAATCGCTTCGCGTTGAAGCCGCCAAAGCATTGTCGCGAGCGGATGTAAATCATGATTTTTACCTGGTCTACCAATTGCAGTATGATTCCAATCAGGACCGTTTCATTGGATTAGAGGCCTTGATGCGCTGGAATACGACCATTCCGGGAGCAGAACGTCCGACGGTTTTCATTCCAATCGCAGAAAAGAGTGACTTGATCATCCGGTTGGGCGAGTGGGTTTTCGAAGAAGGATGTAAAACAAGAAAACGGCTGATTGGTCTCGTTCCGGAAGAGTTTAGTCTGTCGGTCAACGTATCTCCGCGGCAATTGACGGATGAGTCGTTTATGCCGTTTATTGAGCGGATGCTGCTGAAATACAGTTTGAAGCCGAAGCAGATTAAAATTGAAATTACTGAAAGCCAGTCTTTGGATTTTGAAAGCCAACCGATTCTCCGGGCATTACGCCGGATTAAGACATTGAATTTCCCGGTCTCATTGGATGATTTCGGGACAGGACATGCTTCGTATCATGTTCTGGAACGGTTATTGCCGCTTCGTCAGCTTAAAGTACCAAAACAATTCATTGAACAAGTCGAAGAGTCTGAAAAAAGACAGTCGATTTTAGAGTCGATTTTTCAGTTGAGTCAATCGATGCATGTGGAATGTATCGTCGAAGGGGTTGAGACGGGAGAAGAGGTACAAATTGCAAAAGACATCGGAATTCATTTATTCCAAGGTTATTTTTTTGCAAAACCGGTTCTTCTCGAAGAAATCATCTGTTTACTGGAAACTAAAAAAGCGGAAACGACAGAATAATGTCGTTTCCGCTTTTATTGTTTCAGCGAATTGGGGCAAATTTATGAATTTGTTGAACGGCCTCATTCCAGGAAGAGACACGGACGATATTTTCAGGGACGGGACGACGATTATAAGGCGCATCAAACAAAATGACGGGAATCGATGTGTCTTCTGCAATTTGAATCGCATTTTCGAGACGATCCTCCATGAAGAGATCAAGTGACAAATCACGGACGACTTGGACTTTGTCGTGTGAGCCGGTCATGATCAGCGAATCGAGCGGTAACTCATGCTGTTTAATCCATTCTTCCGTTACGGGACGAACGATTTCTGACCGGGCCGTCACGTAATGGAGATCATATTGTTTTCTTAAATCCCACAGGTGCTGTTTGACAAGTTCTTGCGGGATGGATTCACGGTAGATGCCGAGTTCATGACCCGATTTGACCATGAATTCCCAAAACTCGATTTGCTGCATATCCGTATAGGTATGAAGTTCGTATTCAGAGGCCATCTCAAAATCAATCGATGTTCCGAGATATTTGTTCATATAGTTAAAGCACGAAGAAGGATGAGTGATTGTTCCATCAATATCAATTCCGATTTTCACTTACATCACCAACATTCTATAAATTTTCTGCCACTAGTATAACATAATCGAAATGCGGAGACGAAAAAAAGAGCCGCTCCGGGAAGAGGGCTCTTTTGACTTAAGCTTGGCTTGCTTTTGCGGCTTCTTTTTCCGCTTCTTTTTCAAGAACGATCGCATCGATTTCTTTTTTCAATTCTTCGACCATCGTTGCTTCCGGAACTTTACGAATGATTTCCCCGTGACGGAATAACAATCCTTCGTTACGGGCACCGGCAATTCCGATATCGGCTTCACGGGCTTCCCCGGGACCGTTAACGGCACAACCGAGAACTGCAACTTTAATGTTAACTTGAATTTTATCGATATAATCTTCGATTTCTGCTGCAATCGCCATTAAATCGATTTCAATCCGTCCGCATGTCGGGCACGAAATCAATGTTGCTGCGTTGGCAGCAAGACCAAATGATTTCAAGACTTCTTTTGCAACTTTGACTTCTTCGACCGGATCGGCAGAAAGAGAGACACGGACTGTATTCCCGATACCGCGTGATAGAATCGCTCCGAGACCGGCAGCTGATTTTAAAGAACCTGTCCGTAAAGGACCAGATTCCGTGATTCCGACGTGCAACGGATAATCAAACGACTCGGAAGCGAGTTGATATGCTTCAAGCGCTAATTGAACGTCAGATGCTTTCAAGGAAACGATGATATCGTGGAAATCGAGATCCTCAAGAATCTTAATGTGGTGCAAAGCACTTTCGACCATCCCACGAGCTGTCGGATAACCATATTTCTCAAGAATGTGTTTTTCAAGTGAACCGGCGTTAACACCAATTCGAATTGGAATGTTTTTCGCCTTTGCTGCGGTAACGACCGCTTCGACTTTCTCGCGGCGTCCGATGTTACCCGGGTTGATTCGGATTTTATCAACACCCGCCTCAATTGCCATGAGCGCAAGTTTATAGTTGAAATGAATATCTACGACAAGCGGGATGTTGATCCGGCTCTTGATTTCTGCAAGTGCTAGCGCATCACGTTCTTCTGGACAAGCAACGCGGACGATTTGGCATCCTGCTTCTTCAAGGCGTAAAATTTCAGCGACAGTCGCTTCGACGTCGTGTGTTTTTGTTGTCGTCATACTTTGGATGATGACTTCATTATTTCCACCAATGACAAGGTCCCCAACACGAACGGGACGAGTCTTAGAGCGATGGACCATTTTCGGCATATCGAAAATCTCCTTTTGTGGCATAACGCCAGATTGTTTGTGACTACTTGTACTATCATATCGAACTATTCCCTAAAAATCGAGAAACAAGAACGAAAATTGAACATTTACAATTGTTTAACACGAATAGTGGAAAGTCAATCCGTCGCCGGATGGACGTTTTTTTCCTTCAACAGATTCATCCATCTAGTTTCAAGAAGACGGACGGGATGATTTTTTCTTTAGTCGGGCAAGCAGGAGCGGGGTTAACGAATAAATCAAGTGCCCGGCAATGATGAAGACAACTCCTAAAGTCGGATAGCCGAACTGATACAGAAAAACACCGATTGGAAAGGTCCAGATGTTTGCGGCGACCGTATAAGGAAATACTTGGCGAAACGCCCATGGTCTTGGCAAAATCCACTGAATGAACCAGCGATTCAGATAGGAAACGGATAACAGGTACAACAAAATCGCGATTGCGATAAAAATGAAGTGCAGGATAAACCAAATGATGAACGGAATCGACTGCTGGAGAAAGATGCTGTCAATGATTGTTGACCACAAGGAAATCCATGCTAATCCACAAAAATAAAGGGAGACATCAGCGAGACGAGTCTTTAAAAAACCGCGATTTGGAACTAAGGTAGTTTGTAAGTAATTAAGTAGTTGACTTAAAAAATGCAATTCAATCACTCTTTCTTCTGTTTTATAACAACAAATAAATTATTTATAAACCTTTTTTTTTTAAAGGGTTTATCTGTTTTGGTACAGATTAATAAAACCTTAACAATCGAATGTGTGAAAAACTATTTACAAGTTCATCAGACCTTTACATAATAGGGGAGGTTGAAACAATGAATTCTTAACAACAAATCAATTCCACTTTTTATATGAGGAGATGACAAGATGAACTATGATTTACAGGAAATGATTTTCACCTTTATCGGTGGACTCGGTATTTTCCTATTCGGTATTAAGTATATGGGAGATGGTCTTCAAAAAACAGCGGGAGACCGGTTACGGTACATTTTAGATAAATATACCTCCAACCCGTTTCTCGGGATTTTAGCGGGTATCGTCGTTACGGTCTTGATCCAGTCATCATCCGGAACAACTGTCATCGTCGTCGGTCTGGTCAGCGCCGGATTAATGAACTTGCGTCAAGCCATCGGTGTCGTCATGGGGGCGAACATCGGAACGACCATCACTGCCTTTATCATCGGCTTTAACGTGAAGGAAGCGGCACTTCCGGCGATTGCGCTCGGAGCGTTCTTGATTTTCTTCTTCAATAAAGAACGGATTCAATACATCGGTCAAATCTTCTTTGGTTTCGGGGCGCTCTTTTATGGATTGACGCTCATGGGAGACGGAATGGCACCGCTTGAATCAAGCGAATGGTTTCGTGATTTGACGGTATCGATGTCGGATAGCCCTTTGCTCGGTGTTTTTGTCGGAACGGTCTTTACTATGTTGGTCCAATCATCCTCTGCGACGATCGGGATATTACAAGAATTGTATGACGGCGGAATGATCGATATCAAAGCGGCATTGCCGGTCTTGTTCGGTGATAATATCGGGACGACAATCACAGCAGTCCTTGCGGCACTCGGGGCTTCGATTGCGGCAAAACGGACAGCCGCCGCACACGTCATCTTTAACATCGTCGGGACAGTCATCTTCTTGCTGGCTTTACCGCTGTTCTCAAGTTTCATAACGTGGATCACAGGTGCACTTGATTTGGAACCGAAAATGCAGATTGCCTTTGCCCACGGAACGTTTAACGTCGTCAATACGCTGATTCAATGCTGGTTCATCGCGCAAATCGCATGGCTCGTCCAAAAAGTCGTCCCTGGAACGGATACGACCGTCGATTCAAAACCGCGCCACCTCGATCAAAATATCCTGAACCAGTCGTCGTCACTTGCGTTAAGCCAGGCGAAACTGGAAGTGTTGCGGATGGGAGAATTCTCGAAAGACGCACTTGAAAAAGCACATCGTTATACGCAATCACACGATAAAAAGGATGTTTCGGATGCCGGTCAGATTGAGTATGCGATCAACCATCTGAATACGGAAGTGACAAGCTACCTTGTTAAAGTCGCCGCGCATGACTTGTCCGAGCGGGAATCGAATGATCATTCCCTGCTCATGCATGCCGTCAACGATTTTGAACGGATCGGGGATCATGTCGAAAACGTCATCGAGTTGGTCGATTTCCAGATCGTTAACCGGATTACGTTTACTGAAAAAGCGAAAAAAGAATTGGATGAAATGTACATCCTGACGCAAAAAATCGTTGAGACCGCCATTAAAGCAGTCGAACTGGATGATGTTTCATTGGCACGCCGAGTGCTTGAACTGGAAGGGAAACTCGATTCACTGGAACGTTCCTTCCGCAAGCATCATGTCTTACGGGTGAATGCAGGCGAATGTACAGGTCAAGCCGGTATGATTTTTGTTGACTTGCTGTCGAACCTGGAACGGATCGGGGATCATGCCGTTAACATTACGGATTTGGTGCTTGAACAACGTTCCGGAACGGCATGAAAGAAAATATGAGAGAAGAGGAATTTCTGAAAAGAAATTCCTCTTTGTTTTTTTAAGATAATTTATTGACATTTCAGATCGATTTTAGTAATCTAATATTAGTTGTTTTTAACCATCATGGCGGTGTAGCTCAGCTGGCTAGAGCGTACGGTTCATACCCGTGAGGTCGTGGGTTCGACTCCCTCCGCCGCTACTATTACTTAAGGACCCTTAGCTCAGCTGGTTAGAGCTGACGGCTCATAACCGTCCGGTCGCAGGTTCGAGTCCTGCAGGGTCCATTGTATAAACGTACACTCTTTTTTTAGGGTGTGCGTTTATTTTTGGTTGCTTGGGGAATATTAAAGATATTGTAATAATGTTAATACAATAATATTCATACTATGGCAATTTAAGGGAGAGCGAAGAGAGATGGAACGTAACCATACGATGATGCAGTTTTTTGAGTGGCATGTAGAGAATGATGGGAAGCATTGGCAACGCTTGAAAGAGAGAGCGCCGGAACTGCGTGCTGCAGGCATCACATCTGTTTGGATTCCACCAGCGTCAAAGGGACAATCAGATGAAGATACAGGGTATGGCATTTACGATGTCTATGATTTAGGAGAGTTCGACCAAAAAGGAACAGTCCGCACGAAGTACGGAACAAAAGACGAGTTGATCGAAGCCATTCAAGTCGCACATGAAAATGATATCGCCGTTTACGCCGATGTCGTCATGAACCATAAAGCGGCAGCCGATGAGCTCGAAACGATTAACGTCGTGGAAGTACATCCGGAAGACCGTTCGAAAGAAATTTCAGAAGAGTTTGAAATCGAGGCCTGGACGAAGTTTACGTTCCCGGGACGAAACGGTAAATACTCGGATTTCATCTGGACACATGAATTCTTTAATGGAACAGATTTTGATGCACGGGAAGAAAAAACGGGTGTCTTTAAGATTTCCGGTAAAAATAAAGATTGGAACGATCAAGTCGACAACGAATTCGGGAACTATGACTATTTGATGTTCGCCAACATTGATTACAATCATCCGGAAGTGCGGGAAGAGATGATCAACTGGGGAAACTGGTTTAAAGAGACAATCAATTGCCAAGGTTTCCGATTGGACGCCATCAAACACATCAACTACGAATTCGTCAACGAGTTCGCGAAGTCGATGATCGGAGACGATCCGGACGGTTTTTATATGGTCGGTGAGTTCTGGAAATCAGATTTAGATGATTGCCGTCAATTTTTAGACAGTGTCGATTATACCATCGATTTATTTGATGTGCCGCTTCACTATAAATTCCATGAAGCGTCGCAACAAGGGCAGGATTTTGATTTGACGACATTGTTTGCGGATACACTCGTCGAATCCCACCCGACGAATGCCGTGACATTTGTTGATAATCATGATTCCCAACCGGGCGAATCGCTTGAGTCGTGGATTGACGATTGGTTCAAACAACATGCCTACGCCTCTGTTTTATTACGTAAAGACGGTTATCCGTGTGTCTTTTATGGAGACTACTACGGTGTCCAAGGACCGCATCCGGTCGAAGGTAAAAAAGAGATGATCGATGCATTGCTGTATACACGTTACCATAAAGCATACGGAGAACAGGAAGATTATATGGATGATGCACATTGCGTCGGCTGGGTCCGTCGCGGTGTCGAAGAATTCCCGAACTCGGGATGTGCCGTCTTGCTCTCAAATGCGGATATGTGTGAAAAACGGATGTTCGTCGGCGAAACGCGTGCCGGAGAAGAGTGGTTCGATTATACAAATCACCAAGAAGAGCCTGTTGTGATCGATGAAGAAGGTTTCGGTGTCTTCCCGGTTCCAGGTGGCGGTGTCTCGGTATTCGCCCCGCGCGACGAACAGTAATTTCTGAGGGTCATTGCTTGCGCCTGACCAACTATTTTTGCTAGTCTTAAAGAGTACTGAAATTCCGAAAATAGGATAAAGGGGGACATGAAAATGTCAAAATTTGAATTACCAGAACTCGGCTACGCTTATGATGCGCTAGAGCCACATATCGATGCTCGTACGATGGAGATTCACCACTCTAAACACCACAATACGTATGTCACGAACGTGAATGCAGCACTTGAAGGGTCAGAGCACGAAGGGAAATCACTTGAAGAATTACTTCAAAACCTTGATTCACTTCCTGCAAACATTCAAACAGCTGTCCGTAACAATGGTGGCGGTCACTGGAACCACTCGTTCTTCTGGAAACTCTTGAAAAAGAACGACGGAGCAGCTCCAACTGGAGAACTCGCTACAGCAATCGATGAAGCATTCGGTTCATTTGATGCATTTAAAGATGAGTTTACAAAAGCAGCAACAACACGTTTCGGTTCTGGTTGGGCATGGCTCATCGTTGACGGCGGCAAATTAGCAGTCGTTTCAACACCAAACCAAGACACACCAGTCATGGAAGGGAAAACGCCGATTCTTGGACTTGATGTTTGGGAACATGCGTATTACCTCAACTATCAAAACCGTCGTCCGGATTACATCAACGCATTCTTTAATGTCGTTGACTGGGATCACGTGGCAAAACTTTACGCTGACGCAAAATAATCGTGAGATTAAACATCGGTTCCTGTTCTGGGAATCGATGTTTTTTTTAATGCGGAAAATGATGGGATAGGTTGTTATGGAAAGTTTCCTTCTATATAATGAAACAAGATGACTTTTTGAACGATAGGGGAGTACGCCATGGCGAAACGAATCACGGTGAAGGGAAAACGGCGGAATCATCTGCCGCTTCGCCTTAACTTAATGTTTTTTGTAGTATTTTTATTGTTTGCGATTTTAATCTTTCGCTTAGGTGTCGTCCAGATTGTGAATGGTGAAAAGATTTCACGGGAAGTTCAAAAGACAGAAATGATTGCATCGAAATATGAAGTTCCCCGCGGAAAGATTTATGACCGGGACGGAAGGTTGTTGGTCGATACGATTTCGAAATATTCAATTGTCTACCGTCGTTCCCAAAATACGAAAGTCGACGAACGGATTGAAATCGCCTCTCGTCTTGCGGCGATTATCAATCTTCCGAAAGACGATTGGAAAGTAACGGAACGCGACATGAAAGATTACTGGGTAGCCGTTAACGGTGAAGAATCAGATCGACGCTATAAGCAGGCGGTAGAAAAACGTTATCCAGATGCGGAAAAGCAGAACAAGCTGTCGATTTCGGAACAGGATCAAATCCGTCTCGATACGATTACGAAAAAAGATATCGACTTTGATGATAAGACGATGGAAATCATCGCTATCAAACACAACATGGAAGTCGGTTATGCGCTTGACCCGCAGCTCGTTAAATTAGGAGCGAGCGCCAAGGAAATGGCGATTATCGATGAGAACCTTGAAGATTTAAAGGGTGTATCGGTAGAGCCGTTTTATGAACGTTCTTATCCGTATGAAGGAACGCTGCGGAACATCTTCGGGAAGTACTCAAAAATTCCCGCTGAACAGCAGGCGGAGTTTAAAGCAAAAGGATACAGTTTAAATGACCGGGTCGGAACGTCATTCCTTGAACAGCAGTATGAAGACCTGCTCCGCGGGAAACCGGCATACGATGTCTATGAAACGTTTAACGGTGAACCGGTCGGTGAGCCGAACCGGGAAGAAGGCGAGTCCGGAAAAGACCTCGTCTTAACGGTTGATGCAGAATACAACAAACAAGTTGATCAAATCCTGCAGCAGGCGATCAAGATGGGCCGCGGCATGGGAAGCGGTTATCTGAAAGAAGGATATGCCGTTGTCATGAATCCGAAAACCGGTGAGATTTTGGCCATGTCCGGTCAAAAGCTCGATACGGCAACCAATAAATTCAGTGATGTTGCGATCAATAACGTGTTGACTTCCCTGCAAATCGGTTCGACGATTAAAGGGGCAACGGTCGCGATGGGACTTGAAGAAGGCGTTATCCGTCAAAACGAAGTCATCAATGATGCACCGATCACGATTGGTGGTACGAAAAAAGGATCGTATGTGAATATGGGACCGATTACGGACTTAACGGCACTAGAGCGTTCGTCAAACGTCTACATGTTTAACATTGCGATGCGGATGGCAAAATATCCGAGTAACGGTGTCGCCGGTGCAAGCGTCGATGCGGCGGCAGCGATCATGCAGAATTATTACAGTCAGTTTGGTCTCGGTGTGACGACAGGCATCGATTTGCCATACGAAGCCAAAGGGGTACAAGGGACGCCGGACCGTGTCACACTCTTGATGGACCGAGTGATTGGTCAGTATGATGCTTTTACACCGCTTCAAGTGGCGCAGTATGTTTCGACACTCGCAAACGGCGGATACCGGGTGCAACCGCACTTCTTAAAAGAAGTCTTGGCTTCGAACTCGATTGAAGACGAAACGAAAAAAGTCGATTACAGCTTTAAAACGAACTATTTAAACCGGATTGAAGTCAGTCAAGCGAACATTGATCATGTCCGCGAAGGATTCCACCGCGTTGTCAAAGGGGAACGCGGGACAGCCAAAATCATCGCCCAAACCGGCATTGATGCGGCAGCGAAAACGGGAACGGCTCAGGTCAGTGTATACGGCGAAGACGGCATTGCGCTTCGGGACGGCAGCGGACAACCGGTTCGTTCATTAAACTCGAACTTGGTCGGCTGGGCACCGTACGACAATCCGGAGATGGCATGGGCCGTGTTCCTTCCATATATGGAGCAGGAAACCGTCAACTCGAAAATTGGTCATGATTTAGTGAAAGCGTACTTTAATGTGAAAGACGTTCCATGGCAGACTAAGCCAAATTAACTAGTGAAGCGAAGGTGAGGAAACTCATCTTCGCTTTTTTTTGTATGGATTGACCTGTTTTTCTAATGGAGTTGAGTTTGTAAACGCGGAAATACACGACTTTACAATTCTTTTACGTTGGATTCATTTTGGTTTAATAGTTCATCGGTAGTATAAGTCTTGTAAGGAAAACGGATATAAAGTCGTAGCGTGACCAGCGACATACTTCGAGGAGGAAAATTAATCATGTCTTGGATGAAAAAAACAGCACTTATCACAACGGTAGCTTCAATCGCAGTAGTCGGTGCGGCATGCGGTAATGACAAAGGCGGCTCTTCAAGTTCTTCAGATCTTTCAGGAAAGATCGCTATTGATGGATCTTCAACAGTCTTCCCAATCATGGAAGCTGTTGGTGAAGAATATTCGATCGAACAACCAGACGTTGATGTCACGGTCGGAGTATCCGGTACTGGCGGCGGATTCAAACGTTTTGTCGTTGGTGAAACAGACCTTTCAAACGCCTCGCGTGAAATTAAAGAAGAAGAAGCAGCAGAAGCTGAAAAAAATAGCATTGAATACACAAAATTAGCTCTTGCTTACGACGGATTAACAGTCGCAATCAGTAAAGAGAACACATGGGTCAAAGAAATGACACTCGACCAGTTAGAGAAAATCTGGTTGGATCCGAATGTGAAGACATGGAAAGATGTCGATTCTTCTTATCCAGCAGAACCAATCAAATTCTTCAGCCCGGGTAAAGATTCCGGAACATTTGATTTCTTCTCAGAAAAAGTTCTTGAGAAAAAAGATATGCGTAAAGATGTTCAGCTTTCAGAAGATGACAACGTCCTTGTCAAAGGAGTCGAAGGAACAAAAGGTGCGATTGGTTACTTCGGATACGCTTATTACGCGGAAAACAAAGATAAGTTAAAAGAAGTACCGCTTTCGGCTGAAGGAAAAAACGCAGTCGATCCAACACCGGAAACGATCCAAGATCTTTCTTACCCGCTGTCACGTGAAATTTATACGTACGTCAACAACAAGTCGTTGAAAGACAAAAAACAAGTCGCGGACTTCGTTAAATTCACAAATGAAAATGCTGGAGACTTATCAGAAGAAGTCGGTTATATCAAAATGCCGCAAGATCGTTACGATGAAAACACAAAAGCCATCGAAGATGCAATGAAATAACCATCATTACACGAGGACGGCCCGAAAAAAGGGGAATCTCCCTTTTTTGGGGCCACGTTCTTATGTAGGTATGATGAAGTAGGGAGCGAAGAAGGGTGAATCCATCATCAAACAAATCGGTTCGCGAGCTGATCCAAAAGAACCGACAACAAAAATTTAGTATGAAAAACATCATGGAACGTATTATGCCGATCGTATTGTTTCTCTGTGCGTTCGTATCCGTCGTTACGACCATCGGCATCATTCTCACGTTAGTTATTGAAACAGAACACTTCTTTGAAGTTGTTTCGTTTAAAGAATTCTTCGGCAGCACAAGCTGGTACCCGCTGAACTCTCAACCGGAGTACGGAATTTGGCCGCTTGTCGTCGGAACACTTGAAATTACCGTGATTGCGATGCTAGTTGCCGTGCCGATCGGACTCACTTCTGCGATTTATTTGAGTGAGTATGCATCAGAACGCGCCCGTCGTGTTCTTAAACCGATTCTTGAAGTCTTAGCAGGCGTTCCGACAATCGTTTTCGGATTCTTCGCCTTGACGTTTGTCACACCGTTACTCGTAAAACTTATTCCGGGTCTTGCGATTTATAACGCATTAAGTCCGGGAATCGTTGTCGGAATCATGATCATCCCGATGATTGCGTCGATTTCAGAGGATGCAATGAGTTCTGTTCCGAAAAAAATTCGTGACGGTGCGCTTGCACTCGGTTCCACACGTCTCGAAGTTGCTTTAAAAGTCGTAGTTCCGGCAGCACTTTCCGGAATCATTGCCTCAATCGTTCTCGGTATGTCCCGTGCAATCGGTGAAACGATGATCGTGACGATTGCAGGTGGATCAAACCCAACGGCTGCAGTAAATCCGTTAGAGCCGGTACAGACGATGACGGCTTATATCGTTCAAGTTGCACTCGGTGACGCCGGTTATGGCACGATTGAATATTACAGTATCTACGCTGTCGGTACGTTGTTGTTCGTCTTTACTCTATTGATGAACTTACTCGCGAACTGGATCACGCGTCGTTTCAGAGAGGAGTACTAAGATGGCCTTACCAGAAAAACAACCTGTACAGAAAAAGTTTATTGATCCTGCTGCTGTGAAAAAATCAATCAGCCAGCGTCTTGTCGTAAACAATGTCACGAAAGTCGTATTCTTAATTGGACTGTTATTCGGTTTAGTCGTACTTGGTATTCTGCTCTTTGGTGTCATTCGTGACGGAGCGGCCTGGTTATCACTCGACTTCCTACAAAATGCACCATCCCGCCGGCCGGATCGTGCCGGAATCTATCCTGCGCTGATGGGATCGATTTTCCTAATGCTCCTGATCATTCCGATGATTTTCATCTTGGGTGTCGGAGCAGCGATTTATTTGGAAGAATATGCGAAAAAAGGCCGCATGACATCGTTCATCGAAGTCAATATCTCAAACTTGGCGGGTGTTCCGTCGATTGTTTTCGGATTACTCGGCTTAACCTTTTTTGTCCGGAACATGGGCTTCGGCTCGACGTTGATCGCCGGAGCATTAACGCTTGCGCTGATGAGCTTGCCGGTCGTCATCGTTTCATCGCAAGAAGCAATTCGTGCGGTGCCGCAAGCGATGCGTCATGCGTCACTCGCCCTCGGAGCCTCGAAATGGCAAACGACGTTTAAAGTCGTTTTACCGGCGTCGCTTCCGGGCGTCATCACGGGAATCATCCTTGCCGTCTCGCGTGCCATCGGAGAAACGGCACCACTCATCATGGTCGGAGCTGCCATCTTCATCGCCCGTGCACCGGAAGGGATTTTCTCAGAGTTTACAGCGTTACCGATTCAAATCTACAACTGGACAAGCCGTCCGCAAGCTGACTTCCAAGGTCTGGCTGCTGCCGGAATCATCATCCTGATGGTCATCCTCTTGACGATGAATTCACTGGCGATTTGGATCCGCAACCGTTTTTCAAAACGATACTAATCACACCTATATAACGAATTACGTTCTGAATCATGAAGGAGGAACACAGATGATGGATACGAAGCTGACGACAAAACCAGCCAAAGAAGGGGCAAAAACAATGAATCAACCAGTAGCTGCGCGACAAAGTGTATACCGTGTCAATGATTTGAACCTATGGTACGGTGATGATCATGCTTTGAAAGATGTTAATCTGGACATTAAACAAAATGAAGTGACGGCCATCATCGGACCGTCAGGATGCGGGAAATCGACGTTCATCAAAACGTTGAACCGAATGGTCGAACTCGTTCCGATCGTACGGACGAACGGTGTCATCGAATACCACGGCCGTAATATCTTTGATAAGGATTACGAAGTCGAAGAATTGCGGACATCGGTCGGAATGGTCTTCCAGCAACCAAACCCGTTCCCAAAATCGATTTATGACAACATCGCATACGGACCGCGTGTCCACGGTGTCAAAAATAAAAAAATCCTGGATGAGATTGTTGAACGCAGTTTACGCGGGGCAGCGATTTGGGATGAGGTCAAAGACCGCTTGAACGAAAACGCCTATGGACTGTCAGGCGGACAACAACAACGTCTCTGTATCGCCCGTTGCCTGGCAATCGAACCCGATGTCATCTTGATGGATGAGCCGACATCTGCACTTGATCCGATCTCAACGTTGAAAGTCGAAGAATTGGTACAGGAATTGAAAAAAGATTATTCGATCATCATTGTGACGCATAACATGCAACAAGCAGCACGTGTCTCGGATAAAACAGCATTCTTCTTGAACGGTGAAGTCGTTGAATTTGACCAAACGGATCGTATTTTCTCAAATCCGAGTGACAAACGGACGGAAGACTATATTTCAGGACGATTCGGATAACAAGGAGGAACTTTTCAATGGCAGCGAACCGGACGATTTTTGGAGAAAACCTGGCAGTACTTGATCAAAAAGTATTTTTATTGGCCCGAAAGACAATGCAACAGATCGCAACGACGGCAGAAGCCCTCGAAAAATATGATCGTGAGATTGCGCTTAAAGTCATCGAAAATGATAATGAACTCGATGCACTCGAACTGGAGATCAACGATGATGCAATTTTACTGATTGCGAAACAACAGCCGGTCGCCACCGATTTACGACGGTTGGTCACAGCAATGAAAATCGCGAGCGACTTGGAGCGGATCGCGGATTACGCGGGTAACATTTCTAAAGCCGTCTTGCGTGTCGAGACGTTCCCTTACGTCATTGACATCTCGTTATTAAAAGAAGCGTTTGAAACGTTACTCGACATGACGGAAACCGCGATTGTCGCCTACCGTGACGGTGACATCGAAAAAGCAAAAGCCCTGTCCGATCTCGATAACATCATTGATGACACGACGTACAAAGCATTGCGGCAATATATGCGGCATATGTCCCTGCAACCGGTTGTCGTTGATGAAATCATGCAATTTACGAATATTTGCCGGTACATCGAACGGATGGGTGACCATTTAACGAACGTCGGCGAGCATTTGATTTACATGGCAAAAGGAAAGCACTATGATTTAAATAGCTAAGTACAGTAGGCTGGAGGGAAATCCTCGGCCTACTTTTTTTGTAAAGGATTTTGAAACAAGTTTGTAGAATAAGAAAGAAGTGAATAAAGAGAAAGAGGTGATAGGTAATGCTTGAAAAAATCATAAAATTAAAAGAACAAGGACTAACAATCAAACAAATTGCGGAAAAGATCGAATCGACAGAAGGTAAGGTCAAATATGCCTGGAGTAAATACCGGAAGTCATTAACGGAAAATAAAGCAGTTTCAACAGAGTCGAGTCCGGTCGCTAAACCTAAAAAGAAGAAGGCAGGCGTAACCGTGAGTGCTCCGAAACAAAATGAAATCGTACCTGCATTAACAGCTGTCCCTTCATTAGAGCGGGATGCGTTTGGAATGGCGACTCATTATGAAGATGACATCATCCATGCAATCGTCCAATCTCCGACAGCGGTCTATGTCTACTGGGAATTGTCTGAATTGTCCCGAAAGATGCTTGAGACACATTACCATGCATCATTCGACTCGTTCCGGAAAGAAATGCGCATCATTGATGTGACGTTGCGGGATTATGAAAAAGGTGAAGTCAACCGTTCTTATCAATTTGAACTGCCGGAAATGACGAATACATGGTTTGTCCGTCCGTTGATGCCAAATACTACATACATCATCGAATGGGGCATTCAAACAATCGACGGTGATTTTCTTCCTGTTCTCCGGTCAAAACCGGTCGAGACACCACGTGACGAGCCTGTCGTAGACGGACGTTTTTCAGAAGTCGTCGCGCGCTGGCAGTATGGAGAAGTCGAGCAGCCGGAATGGGTGGAAGTATTACGTCCATACTCCTATTTTGATCGGATTCGCTGAAGAAAATAGATAGACAGCAGAAGGAGAGGAAGAACAGACATGCGCAAAGGTTATTTTTCACTTGTTTTACATGCCCATTTACCATACATCCGACATCAGGAAGCCCATCGTCTAGAAGAGAGATGGATGTACGAAGCCATTTCAGAAACATATATTCCATTACTATGGGAAATTGACCGCTTGGAGCGTCCGCTTGGCTGGACGATCAGTATCTCTCCACCAGTTATCGAGATGTTGGCAGACTCGCTCATTCAAGATCGTTATGTGGAGCATCTGGACGATACGTTACGATTGATTGAACAGGAGTTACAACGCGAGTTGGTGAACGAGGAACGTGATGCCTTACTCTTTTACAAAGAACGCTATCATGATTTAAAAGTGACGTTCGAGCACTGGGGGCGTAACTTAAACCATGCTTTCCGCCATTACAAGAAACAAGGTTATCTCGAATTGATGACTTGTACCGCGACACACGGATTCAGTCCGCACATGCTGTCGGAACAAGCGGCACGTTCTGAAATTCAGACAGGGTTAAACTGTTTTGAACGCCATTACGGTTATCGTCCGACCGGTCTATGGATGCCGGAATGTGCATATACGCCGGGTCTTGATAAAATCATGTACGAAGAAGGTATCCGTTACACGTTCGTTGACGAACATTCGATCCTGAATGCCGATCCTACGCCGAAACACGGTATCGGAGCACCGGTTTATTCGCCGCATGGTGTCGCTTTATTCCCGCGTGATCAAATCATCTCGGGCCGGATCTGGAGTTCAGTCATCGGTTATCCGGGACACCCGGATTACCGTGAGTTTTATCGTGATCTCGCCTATGACCGGGAATGGGATCAAATTGCTGAATTCATGCATCCGGAAGGACTCCGTTACGACACGGGCTTAAAACTTCACCGGGTAACGGGCGAGTCGGACCAAAAAGAATATTATGTCCGTGATTGGGCCTGGAAACGGACGGATGTCCATGCGAACGATTTTGCGGAAGCACTTGCGAACCATTTAGATGAGCAGAGCGGACAAGATTTCCCGCCGTTCCTCGTCACGGCACCATTCGATGCCGAGTTATTCGGACATTGGTGGTTCGAGGGGCCGGACTTCCTCGGAAAAACGATGGAACGATTCGAAGACTACGGCATCGAGTCGATTTCTCCGGCGATGTTCTTAGAACGTCACTTCCAGGATATTGAAACGGTTCACATTGCCATGGGAACATGGGGACGTAAAGGTTATGCCGACGTCTGGATCAATGAGCGGAATGATTGGATGATCCGTCACCTGCATCAACTTGAAAAACGGTTGGCAGGTGTCGTTGCCCGTAATCGTCATCAAGATGAGCTGACGGTGAAAGCCAAACGCCAATTGATTCGGGAGTATCTGCTTGCCGTTTCGAGTGACTGGCCGTTTATTCTTGACGGACAGACGACAGCACAGTATGCAGCGAACCGCTTCCGTGAACACATCAAACGTTTTGAAGAGACGGAACGCCGCCTTGATGCACAAGAGCTGACACTGGATTGGTTGGAAGAACGGTATGCAGAATACCCGTTCCTCGCCGATACAGACATTGAACCGGATGTCTTCTTGACGCCGCACGATTACTACGTGGCGGTTCAACGGGAAGCATCATGGAACAGTGAGGCCGTTTTACTTGTGACCACTCAATATGATGATCCGAATCGTCCGGTTGCAGAATACGCAAAACGATTAGCTGCATCCGGTGAAAATGTGTACGTCATCACATCAGGCGCGACGGGCTATCGACATGAGGATGGTATCCATGTCTATTCTGTCGAAGTTAATGGTCTACCGCTTGTTCAGACGTATAATCAATTGGCCGGCTTAAATTTGGCAGTCTTGCGTCAAGCGCAGGCGTTGAATAAAATCGTCGAGTTCCGTCTTGTCCATAACTTTAATATGGAGACGGCTTCAGCAGCCCAATCGTTTGCGGAAATGAACGGATTGCCACTTGTAAGCAACGTGTATGACTTGGAAAGCGAACGTTCTCCGTCAGGAACAGGCGGACTGGTCGTAGCAATCAAACGACTGGAAGGCGAAGCATTACGTCATTCGGACGTCATTTATCTCGAACGAGAAGAAGCGAGAAACGGGATCGAACAGGATTATCATGTCGCAAAAGAACTGCGTACATTCCAGGTGGACCTTGAAAATCCATACCAGCATATAATGAATCCAAAAAAGAACGGATGAACAGTTGCAATTCACTTCCTTTCTTGGTACGATACTTGAGTATGCTTAACCTTATGTAAAGCAAAAATACTTGATACATCGAGAGCTAGATAGGAGGGAATCCCATGCGCGTTAAAATTACTTTGGCTTGCACTGAAACTGGTGACCGTACTTATATCACTAAGAAGAACAAGCGTAACAACCCAGAGCGTCTTGAGTTGAAGAAATACAACCCACGTCTCCGTAAGCACACACTTCACCGTGAAGTAAAATAATTGAGATGGAAGCCGTCACCTTGTGTGATGGCTTTTTTGTTGAATAAGGGGGATTGGCAGAATGGAAAAGCAGGAAATCCGGCGATGGATCACCGATCAGTTAAACCGGTTGGAAAACCGGGAACAAAAGCAACAGCAGATTTATGATCAGTTATTTGAATTACCGGAGTGGAAAAATGCTCAATCGATTGCTGTCACACTGTCGTTTCGTAATGAATGTGCGACGGATCCGATTATTTTAAAAGCCTGGCAACTCGGAAAACAGGTAGTCATTCCGAAAGTCATACAACAGGAAATGAAATTTTTTGAATACGTACCGAACAGTCCGTTAATTGAAACGAAGATGGGTATTCGTGAACCGGATGACCAGGCGAACGAGCAATCTTTGCGTTCAGTCGATCTTTGTCTTGTTCCTGGACGGGCTTTCACACGTGCAGGATACCGCATCGGATGGGGCGGCGGTTTTTATGACCGGGCATTAACTGACTACCCGGGGCATACGGTAGCGGTTACGTTTGACTGTCAGCTCGTTTCTGATTTTGAGGTGGAACCGTTTGATCAACCGGTCCAAAAAATCGTAACCGAGTCTAAGGTCATCGTATGTCGGTAATATACGGTGTCGTATTTTGTTTGCTGCTCGGATATATCGGTTACCGGTTTCGTCTATTGACCGTCAGCGGCAGTCTCTTTACGGTGGTCGTCGGTTCGCTTGTCCTTGCTGGTTTCGGATACCCCGGACTTGTCATGTTAATGCTCTTTTTTGGCAGTTCCAGTTTGTTATCGAAACTCGGGAAACGAAGAAAACAATCAGTGGATCAAATTGTCGAAAAAGATGGACCGCGTGACGGCTGGCAGGTTCTTGCAAATGGAGGCATCGCAGCATTAGCTTCCATAGGATTCAGTTGGACAGAACACACGTCGTTTCTCGTCTTATTTTTGGTTGTCCTTGCAGCATCCAATGCGGACACATGGGCTTCTGAAATCGGTCCGTTATCAAAAAAAGATCCTTTCCTGTTTACGGGACGGCGTGTACCGGCCGGGACGAGCGGTGCCGTTTCGTTTCTTGGGACATCGGCAACGATCGTCGGCGCCCTATTTATTGCGACAGCGGGAGACCTGTTGTTTGATTTACCAACGGGGACGTGGCTATTGATCGCAGCAGGCGGCATCATAGGTAGTCTGCTTGATACCGTATTCGGGGGGACGGTCCAGCGGAAATTCCGGTGTGTCGTCTGTTCGAAAGAAACGGAGAAACGCCGGCACCACAACCAACCGACCCTTTATTTAAAAGGGTGGAAATGGCTCGGGAATGACGCCGTCAACTTTTTATCGAGTACGTTAGCCGGAATGATTGGTTTTATAGGGCATCGAATGTGGTAAGTTGAAATGGAAGATGTCATTTTTCCTTATGTTAGGATATTATTGACACAATTTAGACAAGATGTGAACGATTTCATTAATTCCTAAACTTTGTGAAAGATGTTACAATCTAATTGTGAGGTAGTTAACAAACTTTTAAATTACCTATCAGAAAGGTGGATATAAAGGATGGAATTACATGCGAAAGTGACACGTGTAGCGTTAATTGGGGCGGGGGCTGTCGGTTCAAGCTTTGCTTATCAGATGTCAACGGCAGGATTGTGTGAAGAATTGGTTATCATCGACGTAAATAAAGCCAAAGCGGAAGGCGAAGCGATGGATTTAAATCACGGAACACCATTCAGCTCTTCTCCGATGCGGATCTGGGCAGGGGATTATTCAGACTGCAAAGAAGCGGAAGTGATCGTCATCACAGCAGGCGCGCCACAAAAACCGGGTGAAACCCGACTCGATCTTGTTGCTAAAAATGCGTTAATCATGAAAGAAATGGTGCGTCAAATCATGGAGTCCGGTTTTGATGGCATCATCGTTGTTGCCTCTAATCCGGTTGACATCATGTCCCACTTAGCTTGGAAATATTCCGGTCTTCCGAAATCCCGTGTCTTTGGCTCAGGAACGGTTCTGGATACGGCACGTTTACGCCAAATGCTCGGTGAATACTTCCACATCGATTCCCGTAATGCCCATGCGTATATTCTCGGTGAGCACGGGGACACCGAATTTGCAGCCTGGAGCAACTCCCGGATCTATGGTAAAACGATTGATGAATTGTTAGCGGAAGATGACCGATACTCGCAAGCGGATCTTGATCAGATTTATATCAATGTCCGCGATGCAGCCTATCATATCATCGAACGAAAAGGTGCGACGTATTATGCAATCGGACTTGGACTCGTTCGAATCGTCCGGGCGATTCTTGGAAATGAGAACTGTCTTTTGACGGTCGGTGCGCACGTCGACGGTCAGTATGGAATTTCCGGGATTCATATCGGCGTCCCGGCAATCATCAACCGGCAAGGGGTCCGGGAAATCATTGAAGTTTCTTTAACGGAAGAAGAATTGAAAAAATTCCATCACTCAGCAGAAGTGTTACGGCAAACGATGGAACCTGTCCTTCGCTGAGTGGAAGGCAAATGCTCCATCCGTTGCTTTCGATCTGCCTGAAATGAAAAGATCAGTCCATTTTAGCCATACAAAAAGGACTGATCTTTTTGTATGGAAGAATCTCGATTAAACTAGGTTTTATTTTACTAGAAAAAGGTTATGTAAAGGATAGAAGAGTTTTTGATGGCATCGCATTCAATAGTAAAAACGCTTGAACTATCTCCATCTACGCTATGCTAAGAGGTGAAGGATTCCTGAGTTATCCAACCTATTGGTCGGAAATTTATCAGGCTAACCCCGTCGTCCCGACGGTTGGATCTTAATCTTGCCAGTTTCTTTTGTGCGGACGCCTACTCTGCTTGGTTTTCGCTACTTCAGTCATCCGCAAGGTGAACGTTGAAGATTTTACGTGACAGACGAACTTCCTGTCACAACCTTATACCTTCAGTTTTTAAAGAACACGACATATTATTTATTCCTGGTTTTAAGTGTTTTCAAACCGAGAACGTGTCGGGCAATTGACGTGTCGTAAGACACGCCTTGCCCGAAGGCGATTCATCTCCCACCTACGCTGGGCTTCGCCTGAGACAATTAGAGGTGAGAGTATTCTCGACTAATTCTGATAAAGGGGAGAAAGACAGTCATGTATACATTTCGGAAGTTAACGAAAGAAGATGCAGAACAGTATTGGAGTCTTCGACTGGAAGGATTAAAAAATCATCCAGATGCGTTTGGTCATTCGTTTGATGATGAACAACAAACACCGATTCAGGATGTTCAAGAAGGACTGGAAGGCGGTCCGGATTCTGATGAAATATGGCTCGGAATATTTGACGGTGAAAAATTATTCGGGTTCGGACAGGTCAAATCGTTCGAATTATCACGGGAGTCGCATAAAGCGATGATTTCCGGCGTATATGTTTCACCGGATTATCGTGGCGGAACGGGTCGTGCTTTGATGGAAGCTTTGATTGAAGAAGCAAAACAACTTCCTGATGTCGAACAAGTCATTTTGGCGGTACTTTCCGGTAACGAGGCAGCGCAAAGTCTGTATGAATCACTTGGATTCGAAGTATACGCGGAAGATCCGGATTCCGTTAAATTGGAAGATGGGACGTACCGGGATGATATTTGGATGAAGAAATACGTCTGATGGAAAGACGGATTGTCGTCTATGCGTAGACGTATGAAAAGTCGTAGAGTCAATTTACATTGACTCTACGACTTTTTTTATTGACAGGGCAGACGGCTGAAGCGGTGAATCAGTATCCGCCTGTTCCATCTTTTGGTATCATAGAGAGGGAAAAAACATTTGAAAAGGAGTGGAACAGATGCAGGCAGTTGTTCAGACGATTCGTGACTTAGTGGAGATTCCTAGTCCGACCGGATTCACCGCTCACGCACTTACATATGTAGAAAACCGGTTCAAAGAAGAAGGTATTTCATATAAAAAATTAGAAAAAGGGGCATTGCTTGCGATGTTGCCGGGCGAGTCGGCGCGAATCCGGCTGTTAACGGCGCATGTCGATACGCTAGGAGCAATGGTAAAAGAAATCTTACCGACCGGGCGCCTCAGTCTTTCGCAGCTCGGCGGCTATGCCTGGACAGCAATTGAGGGGGAAAACTGTTTAGTTCACAAGATGGACGGACAGACGGTTTCCGGAACGATCGTGTTCCATCATTCAAGCGTCCACACGTCACGTGTGACAAATACGGAAGAGCGGAGCGCGACGAATATCGAGGTCCGTCTTGACATCCGTTCGACGACGGCAGAAGAAACGCGGGTTTCCGGAATTGAAGTAGGGGATATCGTGACGTTCGATCCGCGATTCGTCCATACGGAGACAGGATTCGTCAAATCACGTCATCTTGATGACAAAGCGTCCGTCGCTTTATTACTGGAGCTCGTCAAAAAATGGAAAACCCTGACGCTGCCACATCCTGTCCATATTCTGATTTCGAACTATGAAGAAGTTGGATTTGGAGGTAATGCCGGTTTTTCTGAAGATGTCGCCGAATATATCGCAGTCGATATGGGAGCACTCGGAGAAGGACAACATTCGGATGAGTACACGGTTTCGATTTGTGCAAAAGATGGTTCAGGTCCGTACGATCTTGCCTTACGTCACCAGTTCACACGTTTAGCGCAACAGCATTCGATTCCGTACAAAGTGGATATCTATCCGTATTACAGCTCGGATGCTTCAGCAGCGGTTCATGCCGGACATGATGTCCGACACGGTTTACTCGGTCCTGGAATTGAATCGAGTCATTCTTATGAGCGGACACATGAAACGTCACTTCAAGCGACCTACGATTTACTGGACGCATTTGTAAAGGAGCCGATGAACGATGAAAACACTTTATGACGTCCAGCAATTGCTCAAATCATACGGGACAATCGTTTATCTCGGTGACCGGGAATCGGACATTGCGATGATGATGCTGGAACTCGATGAGCTGGAGCAGGCGGGTGTACTGGAGAAAAAACAATATGATTCTGCAAAAGTGATTTTGGCATACGAGTTGCAACAATCGAGAAAATCATGAAAATATTGTGCAACCCTTTGCACAGGTGAATGAATCAGCTAAAATAAAAGGGAAGAATCTTTTATCATAAGGGAGTTATGACGATGAAGTGGTTACTGGGTGTAGATATCGGCGGAACGACGGTCAAGATGGCGATTTTAGACTTACAAGGAATTATCGTGGAAAAATGGGAAATCGAAACGGTTATCTTAAATGATGGGGAACAAATTCCGGGAGACATCGCCCATTCTTTCTTTGAAAAATGCCAGCAAAGCAATAAACGCGTTGAAGATTTTGTTGGAGCCGGAATCGGGGCACCGGGATTCATCGACTTTAACACGGGTGTCGTCGAAAAAGCGGTCAATATCGGTTGGAACAATTTCGAACTCGTCGGAGAATTCGAGCGTTTAACCGGATTACCGGCAGTGATCGAGAATGACGCGAACGCAGCAGCAATCGGTGAGATGTGGAAAGGGGCCGGAAGCGGAGCGACAGAACTGCTTGCCGTTACACTCGGAACCGGGGTCGGAGGCGGATTGATCACAAACGGTCAAATCGTTCACGGTACAGTCGGTATGGCCGGTGAAATCGGTCATATCACAATGTTGCCGGAAGGTGGTGTCATGTGTGGTTGCGGTCGTAAAGGGTGTTTGGAAACGATTGCTTCCGCAACAGGTGTCGCCCGGCTTGGTCTTGAAAAACGAAAAGGACAGGTCACTTCTTTGAACGACATCAAAGCGGTTACGGCAAAAGATGTGTTTGAAGCGTATTCGCAAGGGGATACGGTAGCGAACGAGGTCGTGGAAGAAGTAACGTTCCACCTTGGACTCGCCATTTCGAATTTAGCCAACAGCTTTAATCCTGAAATCATCGTCATTGGCGGCGGCGTTTCAAAAGCAGGCGAGGCGCTGATGGCTCCATTACAAGAGACATTTAAGCGATTTGCTTTGCCGCGGGTCTTCGGATCAACGACCTTCAAAATCGCTGAACTGGGTAATGACGCAGGTGTCATCGGCTGTGCTTGGTTGGCGAAACAAATGTTTCTGAAAAAATAATAAGTAAATGTTTTAAAAAAAAGATTCGATATTTTGAATCTTTTTTTTATTTACAAACGTAATAAAAGTATGTGAATGTAAAGTATCGACCGGATTCCGGTTGCATTTTTGTAAAAGTAAGCGTAAAATTTTCACGTGATACGGGTATAAATAGATTAAGACATGTAAGACGTGTAAAAGTTCAATCAAAAAGGACACACGTATATTAGGAGGCAGGTTTTTATGCAGCAAGACTCAAGCATCTGGTCGCGTATGCGGCTAAAGCTGGGTCAAGGTGTACGCAGTACGTATAAGGAGCACAAGCTCTTTTGGATTGCGACACTTCTGATTTGGTTAAAAACATATTTGGCGTATACGCTCTTTTTTAATGTGCCGGTCACCAATTCGGCCCAGGCATTCATCTTACTGATCAATCCAATCAGTTCGGCACTGTTTATGTTTGGATTCAGTTTCTTCTTCCGCGGAAACGTTCAAAAATGGTTCATCTACGGAACTCTTGTCGTTGCGACACTTGTTCTGTATGCGGATATCATTTTCTTCCGTTTCTTCAATGACTATTTGACATTACCGGTTCTGTTCCAGACATCGAACGCAGAGACAGTATCCGCTTCACTAACTTCATTATTGTCATGGGCAGATTTGCTGATTGTCGGTGACTTGTTGATTCTTCCATTCTTCCTTCGAAAAATGGATATGTCGAAAAATATTGCATCACGCGGACGTGCGATTCTCGCTTTCGTCGCAGCAACAGCCGTTTTCCTTGGGAACCTGGCACTTGCTGAAACAGAACGGCCGGAACTATTGACACGTGCGTTTGACCGCGAGCTTCTCGTTAAAAATATCGGGACGTTTAACTTCCATATGTACGATGCGTTGATCCAGTCAAAAACGTCAGCACAAAAAGCAATGGCGGACAGCTCGGAGCTCTCTGAAGTGCAAGGGTTTGTAGATTCTAAGTACGCTGAACCGAACCCGGCGATGTTTGGGAAGTATAAAGGGAAAAACGTCATCGTGATTTCATTTGAGTCAGCTCAATCGTTTGCTGTCGGCTTAAAAGCACCGAATGGGCAGGAAGTCACACCTAACCTTAATAAACTGATCAAAGACTCGCACTATTGGGATAATTTCTATCACAATACTGGACAAGGAAAAACATCGGACGCCGAGTTTATCTTGGAAAACTCGATTTATCCACTCGGTCGTGGATCCGCATTCTTTACAAATGGAGAAAATGAATTCCGCGCCACACCTGAGATGTTAAAAGAAGACGGTTATTATTCAGCTGTTTTCCATGCAAACAACAAGTCATTCTGGAACCGTGATATTGTTTACAACAGTTTCGGAGTGGACCGTTTCTTCTCGGAAACAGATTACGATTTAGGTAATCCGGAAGATTTAACAGAGTGGGGCTTACTGGACGATAAGTTCTTTGAGCAATCGTTACCGATGCTGAAAGATCTTCCGCGCCCGTTCTACTCGAAGTTCATCACGTTGACGAACCATTATCCGTTTGAAATGCCCAAACCGGAAGATGAACTCGTACCGCCGCTTGAAACGAGTTCGACGACATTAAATCATTATGTTCAAGCACTCGCTTATCAAGACATGGCGCTCGGTAAGTTCATCGAAGGATTAAAGAAAGACGGCACTTGGGATGATACGATTTTCATGGTATACGGTGATCATTACGGAATCTCGACGAATCACAATGCTGCGATGGCGGAATTGTTGAAAAAAGACGAGTTAACACCGTATGATGTTGCTCAATTACAACGTGTACCGTTCTTGATCCACTTACCTGGACAAGACAAAGGTGTCAAACACGATGAGGTCGCAAGTCAAATTGATATCAAGCCGACGTTGTTAAATCTGCTCGGTTACGATTTCAAAGATGAAGTATTGTTCGGAACGGATCTGTTCTCGAAAGAACATAAAGATTATGCGTTGTTCCGGGACGGTTCTGTCGTAACGGATAAGACAGTCTACACGCAAGAGACATGTTATGACCGTAAGACCGGTGAAGAAGTCACAGACGAGAAAGACGGCGCTATCTGTAAAGAGTCCGTCAAACAGTCTGAGAAAGAACTCGGTTTATCGGATAAAGTCATCTATGGTGATCTGTTACGTTTCCTTCAAACTTCTAAATAATTTAAAAGACGGGGACGATGTGTAATCGTTCCCGTCTTTTTTTTGAGGTATTACTTCCACACTGTCAGGCTACAAAAAAGGTCAGCACTCCGATTTGGAATGCTGACCTTTTTTGTGTAAACCATGATTATGACGGAATTCCGCCGAAAATCAATGTCGCAATACCAAACCAACCGAATAAGATAACAGTCAGTCCAGCAAATACGAGTGGAAACATTTGACGTTTCTTAAGTGAACGCAAGACGGCCCACACGCCGACGAGTGCAACGATAAAGAAAAGCCAACCGATTGGTTGATCCAAATGCATGACGTATTCCCCCTTAAAAATCACGTTATGAAG
The DNA here is from genome assembly GCF_000019905.1 of Exiguobacterium artemiae 255-15. Taxonomy (GTDB): domain Bacteria; phylum Bacillota; class Bacilli; order Exiguobacteriales; family Exiguobacteriaceae; genus Exiguobacterium_A; species Exiguobacterium_A artemiae. The sequence goes on from NC_010556.1 coordinate 932,604, forward strand.
TTCACGAAGATTTCACTTAAATCTCACTTTTTAGTTTAGCCGACTGAGCGAATAAAGTCGAGAGGGGGGACGACGAACTTTCGACAATTTCGTGTATAGTAGAGAAGAATATCAACAAAGGAGTTTGATGAGATGGAAATCGTAAGTATTACTTCAGGTATGGCTTCGGAAAACGGCTATCTTCTTTTTAAAGAAGGAAAATGTTTAGTGATTGATCCGGGAACGGAAGATATGCGTTTTTTTGATGAAATTGAAAAACGCGATGCTAAGGTCGAAGCCATTCTTTTAACACATGCCCACTTCGATCATATTGGCGGTGTCGATATGTTGCGGCGTTTTACGTCGGCTCCGGCATACATTCATCCAAATGAAACGAAATGGTTGTCGAATCCGAATCTGAATGGATCGATTAAGTTCAACATGCCGCCATTAAAGGTGAAGCCGGCAGAACAATTGTTGGTAAGCGGTTCTTTGGAAATTGGTCCGTTTCAGTTTCATGTTTTGGAAACACCGGGACACTCACCGGGCAGTGTGACGTTTTATTTTAAAAAAGAGCAGGTTGCATTTGCAGGGGATCTGATTTTTAAACGAAGTGTCGGTCGAACGGACCTGGAAGGCGGCGATCAAGACGTACTGATGCGGTCCATCGATCGTGTCATTGCAGAAATACCGCACGATACAACATTTTATCCGGGACATGGACCGGAAACGACGTTACGTCAGGAAATCAAGCACAATCCTTTTTTCTGAAGAAATGAAAAAATCCCTCGTCTTCATTCGAAGGCGAGGGATTTTTGTTCACATTTGGAAGTTGGACCAATACGTGAAGACGATAAAGAATACTGTTAAGTACGCTGCAAAAATGTAGACATACGTTTTTTCAGTTAGGCGAAGATAGCCTAATGCTGCAAAAAATACTGTTTGTGCCAAGAAGACGAAGCCCATAACTAAAAATGAATCCGTATGTTCACTTGAGCTGGCATCTCCACCTAGAGCGCCGATAAATGCCATGACTGCAATGATGCCAGTCCAAAATCCGAGTACGCGGTACATTCTCCCCATTCATATAACCCCCTAAATCCGACAGATAGTCAATATACGTACTTATTTTACCAAGCAAACAATCATCCGTCCATCATGTTCTAGTGTTTGTTAAGGAATAACTGTGAACAAAAGATGAAGTTTGAAAAAAACTTGTACAATAGTTGTACAAAAGGTGTACAAAAGGAAGAATGCGTGGTATAGTTTCTGTAATGAAAAGCGTAGATTTTGAGAGGAGGAGCAATAATGGCGAATGAGTTGATATTTTTCACGTATCCAAGCTGTACATCTTGTCGTAAAACGAAATCATGGTTAAAAGAGGAACATGTTGATGTAGAGGAACGTCATCTGTTCAGAAATGCTCCAACAGTAGATGAGTTGATGGAATTGCTTAAACTTTCAACAGATGGAATCGAAAGTTTACTGGCGACACGCAGCCAAGCATTTAAAGATTTGGGAATTGATGTCGATGACATGAAATTAAGCGAACTACTTCGTTTGATGAGTGACAATCCAAAATTGTTACGCCGTCCAATCATTACTGACGGTAAACAACTTGTAATCGGATACGATAAACCAGGACTCGAGACACTTGCGAAACGTAAAAACCGAATTATTGCCCAAGTATCTTAAAGAAGCCGATTTGTTTCGGCTTCTTTTTTTTTGTATTTTTTGATTAAGGAGGTGTTGGGTTGAGAGAACAGATCAGTCAATTGATTCACCAATTTGAAACGGTTGGAGCGACCGATGTGCATTTTATTCCAGGTGACCAAACGGCACAAGTCATCTGTCGGGCGAATGGCGGGTTAAACGAACAATCCTCGATACCGATTGACCAGTACCGGTCGATCGTCAGTCACGTTCGCTATGAAGCCAACCTAAAGGAACAGAATGAACGAATTCCTCAAAGCGGTCTTTATCCTCTGGAAGAGAACGGGATGCGTGTTTCCATCTTACCGAGCCGATATGGTGATGCCATGTCCTGGCGATTTTACCGGGCGGTCGTGTCTGACAAAGTTGCGGCCGGTTTGCTTGATCCTGAAGACGATTTAATCTGGATGAAACAACAAACACATGGATGCATTATCATTTCGGGCACGACAGGAGCGGGGAAAACGACGATGCTTTACTCGTTGATGGCCTCGATGGAAGGGAAACGGATTATTTCGGTCGAAGATCCGATCGAATGCAGCGTACCGGGAATTTTACAGCTGGAGTTAAATGCGAAGGCTGGTTTTGATGCGACCCGGTGCTTTGAAGAAATTCTCCGGGCTGATCCGGACTGGATTGCTTTTGGTGAGGTGAGAACGGCGGAAGCGGCACGATTGACCATCAATGCGGCACTGAGCGGTCATGTCGTGTTGTTTACGCTACATGCAGGATCGATTGCTGAGGCGATGCTGCGATTAAGGACATTAGGTATAACGAAAGAAGAATTATCAGTATGCAAAAAAATCATTCATCTATATCGGGAGGAGGGGAACGTGCGCTGTACCGTCGAAAACTTACAAGCGCTAGCAAAGGTCGGTTCTTAAATCGATTCCATCGCCTCTTGTCAAAAGGAATCTCAACAAAAGAGGCACTCGATATACTGATTCGTTTTGAAGACCCTTTGCTTATTCCGGTCATTCGTGAGATTCAAGAACGATTACAACAGGGCAACCGGCTTTCGTTTGCCCTCGAACCGTTAAACCTGCCGACCGCGTTACAACAATTACTTAGAGTAGGAGATCAAACGGAACGTCCGCTGATGATTTTACGACAAGTCATCCGATTACTTGAGCTTGAAAGTCAGATGAAAAAGAAGTTTTGGAAGATGGCCCGTTATCCAATTGTCTTGGCTGTCAGTCTGCTGTTGCTATTCATGTTTTATGCCCTCTACGTATTTCCTTCCCTGCTCGAGATGTCGAATCCGGCTACCTTACCTCCGTTCGTCCGTCCCCTCATTCATCCTTCCGCCAAATACGTCATGGCATTTGCTCCGCTGACAACGATGGTCGGACTGATTCTTCTGATCCGCCGTATACCGATAAAACGACTGTTGCGGATGAAGATGATTCAAAAAATGCTTCGTTTGTATTACAGCTATCTGTTTACAATCGAGGTCGGCTCCTTCATCGATGCCGGATTTTCATTGGAAGAAGCTTTTCATGCCTTGGAACAAGGGCAAACCGGTAAAAAGAAACAGATGTACCAGATGTTGCATCACCGTCAAAAAAGCGGTCAACCATTATCGGAAGCGATGCAGGATGAAAACATCATTGATGTTGAAACTGTCGGATTGGTTCATATTGCACGGGAAAGTGGTGATTTAGGCCCTTTATTACTGGAACAGGCAGCATTGTTACATGAATCGATTGAGGAAGAAGTCGAAAAGAAACTGTTGCTGATTGAACCGGCATTGTACGGAGGATTAACCGTGATGACAGGCACACTATTCTTGATTCTGTATTATCCGATCCAACTCGCGATTCAGCAACTTCCATTTTAAAGAGACGAGGAGTCGATTAAATGAAACGGTTTATTCAAAATCAACGAGGGTTTACATTGCTCGAAATGGCAGCTGTCCTGCTGATCATTTCTTTGCTTTTACTCGTATTGATTCCGACGATGACGAGCGGGAAAGATCAGGCGAAAGGAGTCAGTTGCGAAGCAAACATCCGTGTCATCCGTTCCGAAGTAAATCTTTACTATGCCAAGGAGAAAAAATATCCAGAATCACTGCAAACCATCAATCGAGGAACGGCGGAAAAACCGAACGAGCTTGCTTGCGATCAGGAGACCTATACGTATGATGCGAAGACTGGGGAACTTACGAAAGTCAAATGACGGATTTACATTAATTGAGATGACGGTTGTCCTCGTAATGATCGGATGCCTGTTAGTGTTACTGTTGCCGACCGTCATTGAGCGGCGGCCGGCCTTGTATACGTTGGAACAGGACATTGGAATACTCGAGCAGGATATCCAAACACTTCGACTGATTCAGTATTCTAAAACGAGTGACCAGAATCAGATGCAGCTTCGTTGGAAAAATGACGGGAAAGGTTATTTGGTCATGGCGAATGACCGGCTGTTATGGCAACGGACGTTTCAACCGGGGCATTCCTGTGTCGTACCTTCAAACGGACGGATCATTTATTTTAAAAGTTATCATTCGACGTATGCCTCGACCTGGGTCTGTCAATCGACGACACAAGCATTTGAAATCAAATTTTTACTCGGCAACTATCAGATGCTGATTCAAAAATTGAGGTGAAAACCGTGAAAAATATAAGTGTTCAGCAACAGGGATTCACACTCCTTGAAGTCGTCTTGTCAATGGTTGCCATCGCGTTTTTCCTGATACTCGCAATCGATCCTGTGTTGTCTGTTCAAAAGCAGAAAAATCAATTGCTGGTCGAAACGCGGCGGCTCGATCAAATGGCATCCGATCAAATTGCAGAAAAAAGAACGGGATACGATATCCGGGAAGGGATGTGGTGTAGTGAGGGGCTCTGTTTGGCGAGCTCAATCCGGAACGACACTCCTCGAAATTTCGTTGGTCCTTTGGCTGAGCCCGCTCTTATTGATTAGTCTGATTGCTATGACACAAATCGTCAGTACCGCACATCAGGAACAACGGATGGATGAAGAGTTATTTTTTCATACGATTGAACGGCTGATGTGGCGAAGTACTTCTTGTGAGAAGCAGGGGGATGAGGTTCACGGCGTGGACGTCGATCCGGAAGAGGAGCCGATCAAGTGGCGGCTCGTCCGTGTCCAAAATCAAATCCGATTAAAAAAAGAATTTGGAGGCGAACTGACTTATGCCCACGATGTAACGCATTATCAGGTCCGGCAGGAAGGACGGACGCTGATTTTCGAGCTCAATCAGCGTCAACGAACCGTTCAGTGCAAGAACACGGGTTCATCCTGATTCAAACCTTGTTACTCCTGCTCGGGATAGGTGTGGCCATCTTGTTAGGCTGTCATCAGATGGATGAAGCGGTCAAGCAGATTCAACTGGAGAAAGAGGCGTTACAACTCGAGTCGCTGGTACGAGCCGCGACGGACGACTGCCGTCAAGATGAAACCGTTCGGTATCCGATTGGCCGGGTTATCTGTACACGGACAGATAAAGGCTTTAAAATGGAAGCGATACTAGATAACGGACAGAGAATCGAGGCGGTCGTTTCGAATGGATAAGGTTTATTTGATTGGTTTTATGGGAACTGGTAAAACAGCGATTGGACGTCACCTTCAGACACGTTACGATGTCGAGGAACTGGATGAACGCTTCGTCCAGGAATACGGTTCGATTACGGATTTCTTCGCAAAATACGGCGAAACAGGATTTCGGGATCGGGAAGTCGAATTGTTACGGAACAGCGAAGCAGAGATTGTCATCACGGGAGGCGGAATTATCGAGCGTTTGGAAAATCGGACGCTCATGCAAGAATCGGGACTCATCATCTGGATTGATACGCCGTTCCATCTGGTCTGGAATCGGATCAGGACAGATCCATCCCGTCCACTTGTCAAATCACGGATGACAGTCGAAAAGTTATTTCGGAGACGGCGTCCCGTTTACGCACGGTTGGCCAATATCCGCTTGGACGGAACAAAAACCGTCCGCGAACTGGCAAAAGAAATTGAATCGATACTGGAGGAGAATGTATGATTTGGATCAATCTTGGAATTATCGTCTTAGCCATCATCGGTCTGGTGATTTTCGGGTTAAGCTTATACAAGAAGAAAATTTCAAAAGATGTGGCAGTGCTCAAACAACTGCTGGAACGTTTTTCAATTCGTCAACAAACGTTGCAGACGGGCATTGATCATACGACAAGCCGGATCGATCAAATTAAAGGAAACATTGATCATTTGGTCGCGGAAGGGAAGCGTGTCGAGCAAGGAGGACGTCAACTCATTGCTGAAGGGCAACGTCTTAAAACAGAAGTTGAACATACTGCCGGACTCAAACCATTTTGAAATGGCTTTCATCGGCTGAATATGAAACAATAGGAGAGAAGGGACTTTGTCCTTTCTCTCTTTCCTTTTGTTCAATTTCCGAATAAACCTAGAATAAAAGATTCGAAATTGGTAGAATGTAATTGAAAGTTGAACAATAAAGAGAAAAGGAATTGAAAATGTTCGTAATTAGGGGGAAAAGTATGAGTCAGACGACATTGAAGAGAACGCCATTGTTCGACATCATTGCACCAACGGGGAAAATGGTCGATTTTGCAGGGTTTGAAATGCCAGTTCTGTTTTCATCCATCAAGGAAGAGCATACAGCGGTGCGGGAACGTGTCGGGATGTTTGATGTATCCCATATGGGCGAGTTATTTGTTTCCGGATCAGATGCGTTAGCGTTTTTGCAACAGACGCTGTCGAATGATATCTCGAAGATTGCGATCGGACAGGCTCAATACAACGTCTTATGTCAAGAAGACGGCGGGACAGTAGACGATTTGTTGGTATATCGTTTGGACGAACAGGATTACCTGCTCGTCGTCAATGCATCCAACATCGAGAAAGATGAAGCACACTTACGTCAGTATCTGACGGGGGACGTGTTGCTTGAAAATCAATCGGATGCCTACGGTCAAATTGCCGTTCAAGGTCCAAAAGCTGTTGAAGTGTTGCAGGAACTGACGGCACTCAAGCTGGAAGACATCAAATTTTTCCGCTTTGCGCAAGGAGAATTGGCTGGAGTCGAGATGCTTGTATCACGCAGCGGTTATACAGGGGAAGACGGCTTCGAATTGTATATGCCGTCAGCAGACGCATCAGCGGTCTGGAATGCGTTATTGGAAGCGGATGTCGTACCGTGTGGGCTGGGTGCCCGGGATACGTTACGATTTGAAGCCTGCCTGCCGTTATACGGACACGAGTTATCAGCGACGATTTCACCGATTGAAGCAGGGATGGGATTTGCCGTTAAACCGCAAGTGAAGTCGTTTGTCGGATCGGAAGTCTTGGTGAAACAGAAAGAAGACGGACCGCGTCGTCAATTGATTGGTCTTGAACTGACGGATAAAGGGATCGCTCGTCAAGATGCTCCTGTTTTGGTAAATGGGGAAACTATCGGATTCGTTACGACGGGTACATTACCACCGACAATTGGTAAAGCCATTGCGTTAGCACTTGTGCCGACGGAATATGCGACCGAGGAAACATTTGAAATCGAAGTACGCGGAAAAAAACTGGCAGCAAAACGAATTGATACGCCATTCTATCGCCGGAGCAAATAAGGGGGACATAAAAGATGGATTTTCGTTATTTACCGATGACGCAAGAAGATGAAAAAGAAATGTTACAGACGATTGGTGCAGACTCGATAGAAGACCTGCTTGCCGATATTCCGGCAAGTGTACGCGACCAAGGGACGTTGGAAGAAGTGGGCATTCCGTTACCGGAAACTGACTTGATTCGAACGCTCTCGAAACTTGCCGATCAAAACATGAATACGAAACAGTACCCGTCGTTCCTCGGTGCCGGCATTTATGACCACTATGCACCGGCTGTCGTCAACCATATGTTACTCCGGTCTGAGTTCTACACGGCGTACACGCCGTATCAGCCTGAAATTTCGCAAGGGGAGCTGCAGGCAATCTTCGAGTACCAAACGATGATCTGTGAACTGACAGGAATGGATGTCGCGAACTCTTCCATGTATGACGGGATCACCGCACTGGCTGAAGCGGCGATGCTTGCCTGTGCCCACAAGAAGAAAAAAACAATCGTTCTCTCGGATGGTGTCCATCCGGAAGCACACGATGTCGTACGGACATATGCAAACGGTCCCGGGCTTGAAGTGGAGACGCTGCCGCTCGTGAATGGGGAAACGGCGATTGCGAACCTGGATGCACTGGAGGATGTCGCCTGCGTCATCGTACAGTATCCGAACTTCTATGGACGTGTCGAAGACTTACAGGCACTGGCGGACGCGACACATGCGAAAGGCGGTCTATTCATTGTCTCGGCCAATCCGCTTGCGCTCGGTTTGTTAGAGGCGCCTGGTAAGCTCGGCGCCGACATTACGATCGGGGACTGCCAACCATTCGGTATTCCGCAGAGCTTCGGTGGACCGACATGTGGATACTTCACGACGACAAAAGCCTTGATGCGAAAAATTCCGGGACGTCTTGTCGGTCAGACAGTCGATGAGGACGGAAAACGCGGGTTCGTCCTGACGTTACAAGCACGTGAGCAACACATACGTCGTGATAAAGCGACTTCGAATATCTGTTCGAACCAGGCCTTAAACGCTTTGGCTGCATCAATTGCAATGAGTGCACTGGGAAAACGCGGAATCCGTGAACTGGCAACCCGCAACCTCCAGACGGCCTACGCCTTGAAAAAATCATTGATTCAAGCAGGCTTCCACATCGTGGACGACGGTCCGAGCTTCAATGAATTTGTGGTGGAATTGCCAATTGATGCGACAGAAGCCGGCAAACAGTTGTTGCAAGCCGGGATCATCGGTGGACTGCCGCTTGGTACGTTCGACGAAAGCCGGAGCAACCAAATGCTCGTTTGTGCGACTGAACTACGGACAAAAGAAGAATTGGATCAATTCGTGACTGCGTTAGGAGGACTGACTCATGCATAAAACTAGTGAACAGACATTGATTTTTGAAATCTCAAAAGCCGGTCGTGTCGCCTACAGTTTACCGCTTCCGACGGTTGATGAAGTAGCGGCGGAAGAATTACTGCCTGCCCATTTGCTGCGCCAGGAAGACGTCGAGTTGCCGGAAGTGTCCGAACTCGATCTTGTCCGTCACTATACAGCGCTTTCGAACCGAAATCACGGGGTCGATTCCGGTTTCTATCCGCTTGGTTCATGTACGATGAAATACAATCCGAAAATCAATGAAGATATGGCACGTCTCCCTGGATTCGCCCATATCCACCCGTTGCAACCGGTTGAGAGCGTTCAAGGGGCTCTCGGACTGATGTACGATTTACAAGAAAAACTTGCGGTCATTACCGGTATGGACGAAGTGACGTTGCAACCGGCAGCGGGAGCGCATGGTGAGTGGACGGGATTAATGTTGATCAAAGCTTATCACCATGCCCGGGGTGATTTTAAACGGACGAAAGTTCTCGTCCCGGACTCCGCCCACGGAACAAATCCGGCATCGGCTTCTGTCGCTGGTTTTGATACGGTGACCGTCTTATCTGACGAGCGCGGATTAGTTGACCTAGCTGACCTAAAGAGTAAAGTCGGGGAAGATACGGCCGCATTGATGCTGACGAACCCGAATACGCTCGGTCTGTTTGAGTCGGATATCGTTGAGATTGCGAAAGCGGTCCATGAAGCCGGAGGAAAACTGTACTATGACGGCGCGAATTCAAATGCAATCATGGGAATTGCACGTCCGGGAGACATGGGCTTTGATGTCGTCCACTTGAATCTCCATAAGACGTTTACGGGCCCTCACGGCGGCGGCGGTCCGGGTTCAGGTCCGGTCGGTGTCAAAAAAGATTTGATTCCGTATCTGCCAAAACCGATTGTTGCCAAGACAGCAGAAGGTTTTGTACTCGATTACGACCGTCCGGAATCAATCGGACGTGTCAAACCGTTCTACGGAAACTTCGGTATCAACGTTCGGGCCTACAGTTATATCCGGACAATGGGAGGCGCAGGACTTGCCCGCGTTTCAAAAGAAGCCGTCTTGAATGCCAATTATATGTTGGCACGTCTGAAAGGCGCATATGATGCCCCTTATGACGTCTATTGCAAACACGAATTTGTCCTGTCGGGCCGTCGTCAAAAAGCACTTGGGGTACGGACACTCGATATCGCAAAACGTCTGCTTGACTTCGGATATCATCCACCGACGATTTACTTCCCGTTGAATGTCGAAGAGTGTATCATGATCGAACCGACGGAAACCGAATCGAAAGAGACGCTTGATGACTTCTGTGATGCGATGCTCCAGATCGCAAAAGAAGTGGAAGAAACACCGGACGTCGTCTTGAACGCACCGCATACGACGGTCGTTAAACGAATGGATGAGACATTAGCGGCCCGCAAGCCGATTTTACGTTATCAGCCGAAACAAGAAGTACACGTTTAAACCAAAAAACCATCCCGCGTCTCAGTTGACGGGGATGGTTTTTGTTATGAAATAAGAGGAATCAGCTGCGTTTAACTTTTCCAGTCCACTGCTTGAAGCCGCCTTTAAGTTGATACAGATTTGTATAACCTGCTTTTTTCAGGACTTTGGCCGCTTGCGACGAACGCATGTTGCCTTGGCAGTACAAATAGATCGGCATGTCCTTGCGTAATTCTTTAGCACGCATTTTCATCTGACTGACCGGTATGTTACGGGCTCCGATGATATGTCCGCCTTTGAATTCCTGTGTCTCGCGGACATCCACGATTTGTGCTTTCCGGTAATTTGCCCGGAATTCTTCTTGTGAAAGTTTTGTAATTCCTTTGACCGGCATGAAGCGCCATATGATATAAGCGATCAAAGCCACCCATAATACGATCGTGATGATTGTACTGATTTCCATATCTAAGTTCCAACCCCTTCGTTCATATAACATCTTTACCATTATAGTAAACGAAATCGATTTCGGCAATCGACTCGTCGTTGCGCAGGATAGAAAGGGTCTGATACACTAATACGGAAACGTTTCTGGGGGTGTTCACTTGATCAGAGAGTGGCAAGTATTGACGACTGAAAGAATGGAACCGGCATTAAACATGGCAATTGATGAAGCTTTAATCGGTTTTGTCGGTCGCGGCGAAGTGGCACCGACACTTCGTTTTTATTCATGGGAACCAAGAGGGTTAAGTGTCGGTCATTTTCAACGGGCGACCAAAGATATTGACCGAAACCGGATCGAGGCGCTGGGGATTCCGATCGTTCGCCGGATGACCGGCGGCCGGGCCGTCCTGCATGCGGATGAATTGACGTACAGTGTGATTCTTCCCGAACAGATGGAAGGGGTCCCGAAAACCGTCATTGAAAGTTACCGGATGCTGACAGAAGGAATCCGTAAAGGGTACCATCATTTAGGCATTCCCGTTGAATTTTCGGTTCCGATGACAGAAGAAGAAAAAGAAGAATTACGAAAACCGAAGTCTGCCGTCTGTTTTGATGCGGCATCGTATTACGAACTTGCGGTCGGGAAACGAAAAGTGGCCGGAAGTGCACAAGTCCGGCATCAAGGAGTCGTGTTGCAACATGGTTCCGTTCCGCTGTCAGTGGATGAAGGGGAATTGTTTGATTGCTTTCTTTACGAAGATGAGACGATGCGTGAACGAATGAAAGCGCGATTTGCCGGAAAAGCGGTTGCCTTAAATGAGTTGGCGGGACGCTCCGTTTCATTCGAAGAAGTCCGCCTTGCCTTTGTAAAAGGATTTGAAGACGCACTTCAACTGACCTTCAGACCGCTGGAGTTCAACAGCACCCAATGGCAGGAAATTGAACGGTTAGCAGAGAAGTATCGTAGTGAAGAATGGAACTGGAAGCGCTAAAGAGATGGATTGGAAGGTGATGTCGTGCCGACTCCGAGTATGGAAGATTATTTAGAACAGATTTATATGTTGATTGAAGAAAAAGGATATGCCCGTGTGTCCGATATTGCAGAGCTGTTAGGCGTTCATCCGTCGTCTGTCACGAAGATGGTCCAGAAGTTAGACCGGGAAGAGTATCTGGTCTACGAAAAGTACCGCGGATTGATGCTGACGGCAAAAGGACGGAAAATCGGAAAACGTCTTGTCGAACGGCATGCGTTGTTGGAAGATTTTCTGCGCCTGGTCGGAGTAGATGAATCATTGATCTACAAAGACGTGGAAGGGATCGAACATCACATCAGTATTGAAGCGCTCGATAAGATCAACGGGATGATTCAATTTTTTGCCGAACGTCCTGAATTACAAGAAGAATTTCAAAAACACCAGCAAGTACACCCGGAAGAATAAGTGTACTTGTTTTTTTGTATGGAAATTCTTAAAAGACGAACGATATATAATAAAAAATCGTTATAGTACGGTTAATCGGCATCGAATATGCTATACTGACCGTGAAATCATCGAAGGGGGTGACGGATGGGGATCCATCCGGTTATGGAAATCGTGATTAAGGAAAAGTTGGTATCAGAGTCAGAACTTGCCGCCAAAGTAAAAGAACTTGCCGTTGCAATTGAACGTGATGCGGCAGGACGGCAAATTGTTTTAGTCGTCGTGTTAAAAGGATCGATGGTATTTGCTGCTGATTTAATGCGTGAAATCAAAGGTAGTGTCCAAATCGATACGGTTGCCTGTTCATCGTACGGGGCCAAAACCGTCTCGTCAGGACGCGTCCAGTTGAAAAAGGACTTGGATCTTGATGTCGAAGGGAAATACGTCGTCGTCATCGAGGATATCATCGATACCGGGCATACCTTAAGTTTCTTGTGTGAACACATGAAGCTGCATAAACCAGGTGTCTTGAAAATTTGTACGTTACTCGACAAGCCGGCACGACGAGAAGTACCGCTCGATGCCGATTATGTCGGATTTGAGATTCCCGATTATTTTGTGGTTGGTTATGGTATTGATTGTGCCGAGGAGTATCGGAATCTGCCATATGTGGGTTGGGTTGAAACGGATTAAAAAAACAGTAGCTATGTGCCTCGAAGGCGCACAGCTACTGTTGATTTGTTTAAAAAGCACGTTTTTTCTTTTTGCCTTTTTTTCCTTCGATGACAGTCAAATGTGGTGCTTTTGATCGGTCGCGAAGGGGGCGGACTTTACTAGAAGCAGCCGTTTTCGTTGTTTTAACCGGCTTCTTCTTAAAATCGGTCCGGCGGGGTGAAGGATTGTTTTTAGCGTACATTTTTTTAGACTGCGCAACAGATTTTCGATATTGAGAATTTGTGCTGCTGTTGACGCTGTTGCGTGTTAAAAATTTAAACAGCAGGAAGATGATTCCAGCTGTAATCGCAAAAAACAGTAATTGTGAAAACAGACTACCGGGATCATTGGCGAGCTTATATCCAAAGCCGACGAACGCAAACAGTAACACGACAAGTGCGAATGTAGAACCAATCCGTTGTCTAATCATATTATCACCCCTGTTATCAATTAACCAAGTGCATTCTCATGTAGGTTATGTTCCTGTTTTTCGAGTGCTTCAAACGCGTAAATCGCAACCTCGATCTGAGAATCATCCGGTTCTTTTGTCGTCAAGTACTGTAACCACAGGCCGGGCAAGGCGATGACGCGTAAACCTTTAATATTTTGGGCTTTATTTGTTAATTGTAAAACCTCGAAAGATAAACCGATGACGACAGGAAGTAACGCAATCCGGCAAACGAGACGTAACCATAACGGGTCGGTCGGGACGATTAAATAAACGAAAAAGCCGACGATGACGGTGAAAATCAAGAAACTTGAACCGCAACGGTAATGCAGGCGACTGCTGGTCCGGACGTTTTCGACCGTCAATGGCCTTCCGCTTTCGACACAGTTGATGACTTTATGTTCGGCACCGTGATATTGAAACAGCCGTTTGACGAGCGGAGTCAAGGAAATCAGATAAAGATAACTGAAAAGTAACGTCAACTTGATTACAGCTTCCAGTACATTTTGAATCACATGACCGGACAGCGCCGGGAAGTAACTGAACAGAGAAGCTAAAAAAGCCGGAAGTAGTGTAAACATCAGCTTTCCGAAAAAGAACGACAGTACACCGAGGACAGCGACACCAAGCCATTTCGTCAGTTGACCTTGGGAAGCCTCTTCCGGCTCTTCTTCCCCCGGATTGACCCCGTACCGGTCACTGGCAAAGTTCATATGACTTGCCCCGTTCGCGGACGATTCGACTAAGGCAAACAATCCGCGGATCAACGGGATTTTTTTACCGACGGCGATTCGTGGCCGGATCGGTTTTTTTTGTTCGAACGTTTCAATCGTATCGTCATTTCGACGAATGGCTGAGACGGCATGTGTGGCATTTTGGAACATGACCCCTTCGACGATGGCTTGTCCACCGACGGGCGCTTGAGCAGTTTTCATAGAGCAACGCATCCCATCTTCAAATAAAATATCGTGTACCGTCATTTTACTCGATTTAGGAGAAAAACACTATGCTCAGCTGTTAATAGCAGTCGAAAATTTAGGAGGCGGAAAACGACTTATGATACAATAATAGAGACAATCTGGAGGTGATGAAATGCAGATTTTAGTCTTGAATGGACCGAACTTGAATTTGCTCGGGACACGGGAACCGGATACATATGGGACGCAAACATTATCGGATTTGGAAAGTCTGGTCAGGACTCGTTTTAAAGATGTTGATTTTCAGTTCGCCCAGTCAAATCATGAAGGCGAACTGATCGACTATTTACACGGAGCGCGCGGATATGACGGAATCGTCTTCAATGCGGCGGCTTACACGCATACGAGTGTTGCGTTGCGTGATGCGATCGCGGCAATCGATGTACCGACGATTGAAGTTCATTTATCAAACGTTCATGCACGCGAAGCATTTCGGCATCATTCGATGCTTGCACCGGTTTGCCGAGGAGTCATCAGCGGATTAGGGATGACAGGTTACTTGCTCGCAATCGAAGCATTGATTCAACCGTCTACATAATCAAAGGGGGAAACAGACATGAAACATCGTATTGAAGCACTTCAAACAGCTCTTAAAGAACGTGATTTACCAGGTCTTCTTGTGACGAAGGCAGAAAATATCCGATATATTTCTGGATTCACCGGTTCGAGCGGTGCATGTCTCGTGACGGCTGAACAAGCTTATTTCGTGACGGATTTCCGTTACACGGAACAAGCGGCGGATCAAGTGAAGGGAATGGAAATCGTCCAAATTGAACGGTCGATCCCTGAAACGATGGGCGAATTGATGGCTGGAGCCCGTGTGCGTGCAGTTGGCGTTGAAAAAGATGCAATGACACTCGGCGCATTCGAAGCGTTCGATCAAGCATCTTCCGTGGAATTGGTTCCGACGACTGGAATCGTTGAAAACCTACGCTTGATTAAGGATTCGTCAGAGATTAAGATGATTAAGGAAGCGGTGGATTTAGCAGATGCGACGTTCCACCACATCTTGACGTATATTCAAGCTGGCCGTACAGAGCTTGAAGTCTCGAACGAACTCGAGTTCTTCATGCGTAAACACGGTGCGACGTCGTCGTCATTCGATACGATTGTTGCGTCTGGATATCGTTCAGCGTTGCCACACGGTGTCGCCAGTTCGAAAGTAATCCAGTCAGGTGAACTTGTGACGCTTGATTTCGGTGCATTGTTGAACGGATATGTTTCGGATATCACGCGTACTGTGGCCGTCGGACCGATCAGTCCGGAGTTACAAACGATTTACGATACAGTTCTCAAAGCGCAGCTCGCAGGCGTTGACGGGTTACGTCCGGGAATCACTGGAATTGAAGCAGACGCTTTGACGCGTGACATCATCAAGGATGCAGGATATGGGGAATATTTCGGTCATTCGACGGGGCATGGAATCGGGTTGGAAGTACATGAAGGACCAGGATTGTCATTCCGTTCTGAAACGAAACTGCAACCTGGGATGATCGTGACGGTTGAACCGGGCATTTACGTACCGCAAGTCGGAGGATGTCGGATTGAAGATGACGTCTTGATCACCGAGTCAGGGCGTGAAATTCTTTCGTCTTCACCAAAAGAACTCATCACACTGTAAAACGGCAAGATCAACATTTAGGAGGAACTTTTCATGGTATCAGTAAACGATTTAAAAACAGGACTTACAATTAAAACATCAGACGGAATGATTTGGCAGGTTCTTGAATTCCAACACGTTAAACCGGGTAAAGGGGCAGCATTCGTCCGGACGAAAATGCGTAACATCCGTAACGGAAACATTCAAGAGATGACATTCCGTGGTGGTGAACGTGTCGAGCGTGCCCACATCGAACGCAACAAAATGCAATATCTCTATCCGATGGGGGAAACATATGTCTTCATGGATACAGAATCATACGAACAACTTGAATTGACAACGGCTCAAGTTGAAGCGGCACTCCCGTTCCTTCTAGAAAACATGGAAGTTCAAATCGCGATCTACAACGGTGAAGTTCTCGGAATCGAATTGCCGAACACGATCGTTATGACGATTGTTGAAGCAGAGCCGGGCGTCAAAGGCGATACAGCTTCAAACGTTAAGAAAAATGCAACGGTTGAAACGGGACATATTATCCATGTACCACTCTTCATCGAAGCAGGAGAAAAAGTAACAGTTGATACACGTACTGGTGATTTCACAGGGCGTTACAACGGATAATCAAGTTTTCGAAACGCCTATTCCTCCTCGACTTGGACGGATGGGCGTTTTTTCCTTTTGTCTTAACTTGCGTCCTTTGGTATGACCAGTTAATATTAGTATTTGAGTAGGCATTAGCACCTGGTATAATATTAAAGTATAATAATAAAGGTGAATGTTGAGATAGGGGATGAAGAAAAATGAAAATCGATCAGTTGAAGCAAGTACTCGAAATGTTGGACCAATCGAGTGTCAATGAACTTTCTCTTGAAACCGATACGTATAAGTTAAAATTAAAAAAACAAAATGATAATATCGTGGTCTCACACGAAGCACCGGCCCGCGTGGCAACGCCGGCGCCGCAAGCTGCGACAGTCACAGCAGAACCAGCTCCGGAAGAACAGAGCGTTGAAGCCGACACGGTAACGATCAATGCATTGATGGTCGGGACGTTTTATTCGCGTCCGAATCCGGACAAACCTTCGTTCGTCAAAGTCGGCGACAAGATCGAAGTCGGTCAAGTCGTCTGTGTCTTAGAAGCAATGAAACTATTTAATAATCTGAACTCGGAAGTAGCCGGAACAGTCGTCGAGATTCTCGTCGCAGATGGAGACCTTGTTGAATTCGGACAACCTCTCTTCCGGATTCGTCCTTGAGCGGGGTGATGGCAATGGAAAAACTTTTAATCGCGAACCGGGGCGAGATTGCAGTCCGGATCATTCGAGCTGCAAAAGAACTTGGCATTCAGACGGTCGCCGTTTATTCGACAGCGGACCGGGATGCCTTGCACGTCCGTTTAGCAGATGAAGCATATTGTATCGGAGATGTCAGTTCGACTGCTTCTTACTTGAATGTCACGAATATCCTGGCGGTCGCGACTAATCGGAACGTCACGATGATTCACCCGGGATACGGTTTCCTGGCTGAGAATGTTGATTTTGCCGAGATGTGTGAAGCATGTGGCATCAAATTCGTCGGACCGACATCGGCTGCTATCCGTCAGATGGGAATCAAGGATGTCGCAAAACAAACGATGATTGCCTGCGGCGTACCTGTCGTACCCGGTTCTGCCGGTACGGTCACGGACGAGGAAGCCTTACAATTGGGGGATGAGATCGGCTATCCGGTCATCATCAAAGCGACTGCCGGTGGAGGCGGACGAGGCATCCGTGTCGCCCGTTCACAAGAAGAACTTGTAACCGGCCTGGATGAAACACGCCGTGAGGCAAAGCAGGCGTTTGGAAACAGTGAAGTGTATCTCGAGCGTTTCATCGAAGAATTTCGTCATGTCGAAGTTCAAGTACTCGCCGATCGTCACGGAAACGTGATCCATCTCGGGGAGCGGGATTGTACCGTCCAACGCCGGATGCAAAAGCTGATTGAGGAAGCACCATCACCTGCTGTCAGCCCTGCAACCCGTCTGAAGATGGGCGAAGCGGCAGTCAAAGCGGCGAAGGCGATTGACTACACCGGTGCCGGGACGATCGAATTCATCTTTGTGGAAGAAACGGAAGAATTTTTCTTCATGGAAATGAATACGCGAATCCAGGTTGAACATCCGGTGACGGAAATGATTACAGGATTTGATCTTGTTCAGGCACAGCTCCAGGTGGCACTCGATCACCCGTTAGCTGTTCAACAGCAGGATATTGAATTCCGTGGTCATTCGATTGAATGCCGGATCAATGCCGAAGATCCTGATCATGACTTCCGTCCGCATGCCGGACGCGTCACACAATATGTCGCACCGGGTGGAATGGGCGTCCGGATTGATAGTGCCGTATATCCGGGGTATATGATTCCTCCGTACTATGACTCGATGGTCGCTAAGCTGATCGTTCATGCCGAAACGCGTGAAGAAGCCTGTGCGAAGATGGAACGGGCATTGTCCGAGTTTTGGATTGAAGGTGTCAAAACAACGATACCTTTCCATCAACAAGTGTTGGCACATCCCGTATTCCGTCGTGGAACGTTTACGACGAAATTTACAGAACGTGAACTAAAAGCAGAAATCGTGAAGTAATCGTGGACGGGAGTCGATTGTATTTAACTCCCGTCTTTTTGCCGTTCTCTATGTTTTTTGAAAAAAGAATGTGCTAAACTAATTGATTGAGAACGATAAAAAAAGGAGCACGTAAAATCATGATGAAAAGACATATGGCACGCGAACTGGCAGTACAGTCTTTGTTCCAAATGGAACTCTCGGATCTGTCTGCACAAGAAGCCATTGAATTCGCAGTAGAAGGTAAAGAATATGATACGTTTGTGACACGATTGGTTGAAGGAGTCGAAGCAAACAAACCGGAAATTGATCAAAAGCTGCGTGCTGCGCTCGTGAACTGGTCATTTGAGCGTATCGGAAACATCGAACGGACGATTCTTCGTCTTGCGGTGTATGAACTGTTGTTTGAAGCGAAGATTCCAGTCCGGGTAACCATCAATGAAGCAATCGAATTAACGAAAGCTTTTGCCGATGAAGAAGCAACAAAAATCGTCAACGGTGTGCTCGGAAAAGTAGCGCAAGAAGTGGAACAAAACGGTTTGAAAGAAAACCCGCAAAGCAACTAACTTAAAAACAGAGAAGTTTGATCAGGCAAAGAGTGAAGCGAATATTTTTGGGGGAGTGGACAAAATCATGGCAGTCGTAATCGATGGGAAACAAGTCGCACAATCGTATCGTTTGAAACTGAAAGAAGAAGTCGCACGTCTGAAAGAAGAACGTATTCAACCGAAACTGACCGTCATCTTAATCGGAGAAGATCCAGCCAGTCAATCGTATGTCCGTGGTAAAGAAAAAGCGGCGCAGGAGATTGGGATGGATTCCGATTTGATCCGATTACCGGAAGAGACAAAAGAATCGGAATTGCTTCACTTGATTGAACGGCTGAATGCCGATGCCAGCGTACACGGTATTCTCGTTCAATTACCTTTGCCAAAACATATTGATGAGAGTAAGGTCATCTTCGCCATCGCTCCAGAAAAAGATGTCGATGGTTTCCATCCGGTCTCGGTCGGGAAAATGATGATCGGTGAACCTACTTTCTTGCCATGTACACCAAATGGTATTTTGCATCTCGTCAAGGAAATGAATGTTCCGATTGCCGGTCGTCATGTCGTTGTCGTCGGTCGAAGCCAAATCGTCGGTAAGCCGGTCGGAATGCTGTTTTTAAATGAATCAGCGACCGTGACGTATTGTCACTCGAAGACGGCAGATCTCGGTGCGATGACCCGTCAGGCGGACATTCTGATTGTCGCTGTCGGTGTGCCGAAATTGATTACTGCCGATATGGTCAAGCCGGAAGCCGTCGTCATCGACGTCGGTGTCAACCGGGTCGACGGAAAATTAGTCGGAGATGTCGAATTTGAAGCAGTGAAAGAAGTCGCCTCGATGATTACACCAGTTCCTGGTGGGGTCGGGCCGATGACGATCACGATGTTGCTTCACAATACGATCGAGGCAGCGAAATGACGAATCCTCTCCAGGTTTCCGAACTCGTCCAATATGTGAAACGGGAACTCGAGAACGACTCGTTGCTCCAACAAGTCCAGGTGGTGGGAGAAGTGTCGAACTTTAAACGACACTCTTCCGGTCACCTTTATTTTACGTTGAAAGATGAACAGTCGCGGATGAAAGCGGTCATGTTCGCCCGGGATGCCAGTCGTGTCAAGACGGACATCCGGGACGGAGCCCGTGTCATCATTACGGCTCGGATTTCGGTTTATGTCGCATCGGGTGAGATGCAGCTTTACGTCGAACGGATGATGGAAGACGGTGTAGGAGCCCTTTACGAAGCCTATGTCCAGCTAAAAGAGGATGTCGAGGCCCGCGGATGGTTTGAAGCGGAACAGAAACTGCCGTTACCGGCTTTCCCGCAAAAAATCGGCATCGTAACCTCGCCGAAGGGAGCCGCCCTTCATGATATCGCGACGACGTTACGTCGCCGTTATCCGCAAGCCGCTATTGTTTTTGCGCCGGTTCTCGTTCAAGGGAAAGAGGCTGCACCCCAAATCGTCCGTGCCATTGAATGGATGAACGAACATCAGGCATGTGACGTGATGATCATCGGTCGCGGTGGCGGATCGATTGAGGAATTGTGGGCGTTTAACGAAATGCCGGTCGTAACAGCCATTCATCAGTCGCGGATTCCGATCGTGTCAGCAGTCGGTCACGAAACAGACTTTACGATTGCGGATTTTGTTGCAGATGTCCGGGCGGCGACGCCGACTGCCGCAGCAGAACTCGTGACGCCGGAAGCAGCGGAACTTGCGAAGCGTCTCAATGAACTGAATCGGAGATTGACGCGCCATTACGCCCAGTACATCACCGAACGTAAGGATCAAGTCCAGCGGCTGGCAACGAGTTACGGCTTGAAGTCTCCTCGTGTCTTGTTAGGTTTGAAACAGGAACGGTTGGACCGGGCAGAGATGGGACTGAACCGGATTGGAAAACAGGTGTTGCAGTCGAAGCAACAAGCCTTGACGGATCAGGTGAACCGGTTTGCCCGAATCGCGATGCAGGAACGTTTGGCGGAACAAGGACGCCAGTTGGTCCGGACACGGAAACAGCTGGAACGGATCCATACCGTCCTCCGCACGAAGCAGGACCGGTTGCATCAAATGATTGCCCGCCTTGACTCGGTCAGCCCGACGCAAGTCATGTTGCGTGGGTATACTTACGTCGAGCAGGACGGCCGACTCGTCCGTTCCGTAACAGAATTGTCAGATCAGACCTTCCGGGTTCAGTTTCATGACGGGAGTATCCTAGCGAAACGAGAGGATGAAGAAGATGGAAACAGAACAATCCTTTGAAGCCGCTTTAGAGCGGTTGGAAGAAATCGTCGAACTACTGGAGGCAGGTGAAGCACCGCTTGAGCAAGCGATGAATTTGTACGAGGAAGGCGTGAAATTGACGGCACTCTGTCAAGGAAAGCTGTCGACGGCAGAAAAACGGCTCGATCAAATCTTGGAACAAGATGGCACGTTACGTGAAAAAGGAGGATCACAATGATTGTCTTAACAGAGTGGAAAACGCAGGTGGAGCAAGCACTGGAAACTTTCATGAACCGTCTCGAAGCACCGGATCGTCTGCGGGAAGCGATGCTGTATTCCCTTGATGCAGGGGGGAAACGTGTCCGGCCGGCATTGATTTATGCTGTCCTCGATGCTTACGGCGTCGATCGTAAGACGGGTGACGCAACAGCGGCGGCGCTTGAGATGATTCATACATATTCCTTGATTCATGATGATCTACCGGCGATGGACGATGATGATATGCGACGCGGACGTCCGACCAATCATATTGAATTCGATGAGGCGACCGCCATTCTCGCAGGGGATGCGTTACTGACGAATGCCTTTACGTGTCTACTCGAAACGATGGCCGCAGCGGAAGTTAAAGTGAAATTACTCGAGCGACTCGCAGCAGCAGCGGGTGCAGCCGGGATGGTCGGCGGTCAACTGGATGACATGCTTGGAGAGCGCGGAGGAATCAGTGATGCGGAAGAACTGGAATCGATTCACCGCCGGAAAACAGGAGCCTTGTTGATTTTTGCAGTCGAAGCAGGCGGCATTTTAGCCGGAGTCGCAGATGAGGATCTCGAACAGTTGAAACGGTACGGCCGTCATCTCGGAATTGCTTTCCAAATTCAAGACGACATCCTGGATGTGACCGGAGATGCTGACAAAATCGGGAAACCGGTTGGCAGTGATGAAGGAAATGACAAAGCAACTTATCCGAAACTGTTGGGTCTTGACGGGGCGAAAAGGGCACTTGCAGCCCAAGTGACGGCAGCGAATGAAGCAATCGAGGCTCTTTCCGTCGAAGCGACACCGCTTAAGGATTTGCTCGACTTCGTCGTCAAGCGTGACCATTAAGAGAGGCGGCGTAGTAAGCCGTCTTTTTTTTATGCGCCGGGAATGTGGCGTTCGCAAGATTGTTCTAGTACAATGTAGGGTACAAACCATATAAGAATGCAAGGGAAAGAGGCGGTAAGGTATGAAGTTGACAGAGATACAGGATCCGTCATTTTTAAAGCGTATGTCAGTCTCGGAATTAGAACTGTTCGCAGGTGACATCCGACGCTTTTTGATTGAAGAATTAGCAACGACAGGTGGACATTTAGCACCGAATCTAGGTGTCGTCGAACTGACATTGGCGCTTCACCGCGAATTTGACAGTCCGAACGATAAATTCGTCTGGGATGTCGGACACCAAGCATACGTGCATAAAATTTTGACAGGACGGGCAGGTCAGTTTGATACGCTGCGTCAACACAAAGGGTTATGCGGATTCCCGAAACGTAACGAGAGCGTTCATGACGTCTGGGAAACAGGCCACAGTTCGACCTCACTTTCGGCAGCGATGGGGATTGCTGTGTCGAATGAACTAAAAGGTAATGATGACCGGGCGATCGCCATTATCGGGGACGGTGCGTTGACAGGCGGAATGGCACTCGAAGCATTGAACCATATCGGAGCGGAACAACAAAACGTCATCGTCATCTTAAACGACAACGAGATGTCGATCGCACCGAATGTCGGGGCGATGCATCAGATGTTAGGAAGAATCCGTTCTTCGCGCAAAGTCCGTTACGCGCAAGATGAGCTCGAAACATTGATTAAAAAAATCCCGTTAATCGGCGGAAAGCTTGAAAAAGGCGGCGAGAAGCTGAAAGAAGCGGTCAAAGGAGCACTCGTTCCCGGTATGTTCTTTGAAGAACTCGGTTTTAATTATTACGGACCGGTCGATGGTCATGATTTAACGGACTTAATCGAACAGCTGAACTATGTGAAGAAAGAAGAAGGGCCTGTCCTGCTTCATGTCATCACGAAAAAAGGAAAAGGCTACCGTCCGGCTGAATACGACGGCATCGGCACATGGCACGGTCTAGGACCGTACAAGATCGAGTCAGGCGAAGTCATCAAAGGGAAATCAAAAGCACCAAGTTATTCGTTCACAGTGGCAGACACGTTGACGAAGATGGCCCGTGAGGATGATAAGTTAACTCTGATTACACCGGCGATGAGTGTCGGATCGAAACTCGACTGCTTTGAAAAAGAATTCCCGGAACGGATGTTTGATGTCGGGATTGCGGAGCAACATGCCGTAACATTTGCTGCCGGTCAGGCAACACAAGGCATGAAGCCGGTCGTCTCGATTTATTCGACCTTCTTCCAGCGTGCATACGACCAACTCGTTCATGACGTCGCACGCCAGAACCTCGATGTGACGTTCACAATCGACCGTTCGGGTCTCGTCGGTGCGGACGGCGAAACACACCAAGGTGTCTTTGATATCGCCTTCATGCGTCACGTACCGAATATCCGGATTGTCATGGCGAAAGATGAGAATGAACTGCAACACCTTCTCTATTCGGCTGTTAAATACGAAGGACCGATTGCCGTCCGTTTCCCACGCGGAGAAGGCATCGGTGTTCCGATGGATGAGACACTCCATGAAATTTCGCTTGATACATGGGACGTCGAACGCGAAGGAACGGATGTCGCCATCATGGCATTCGGTCCACAAGTACAGGACGCCTTGAAAATTGCGGAACTTCTAGAAGGGGATGTATCGGTACGGGTCATCAATGCCCGGACGATCAAACCACTGGATGAAAAAATGTTGAATGCATTATACGCGGAAGGTATTCCACTCGTAACGCTTGAAGAAGCGGTGCTCAAGGGCGGATTCGGTTCAGCTGTTCTCGAACATGCCAATGAACAGGAAGCTTTCCCGCGCGTCAAACGATTTGGTATCCCGGATTGGTATATCGAGCATGGCGGTGTCAACGAATTGTTAGAAGAAATCGGATTATTACCTGGACAAATTGCGGAAGAAGTCCGCTCATTTGTCAATCAAGGAAAGAAACAGAGTGTGTAACGATTAATGGAAACTGTAAAAAAAATCCGCCTCGACGTTCTGCTCGTCGAGCGCGGTTTATGTGAAACACGTGAAAAAGCAAAACGGACCATTATGGCAGGTCTTGTATTCAGTGGCACGGAACGGCTGGAGAAAGCCGGTGAAAAAGTAAAATCAGACATCGATTTGACGGTCAAAGGTCAAGTCATGCCATACGTTGGTCGCGGTGGATACAAGATGGAAAAAGCATTAGCGGTATTCGATATCGATGTATCCGGACGGACTGGTCTTGATATCGGTTCTTCGACAGGCGGGTTTACGGATTGTGCCTTACAAAACGGGGCTGCCCATATGTATGCGCTGGATGTCGGCTCCAATCAACTGGACTGGAAATTACGGTCGGACGATCGTGTGACGGCAATGGAAAAAACCAACTTCCGTCATGCGACGCCAGATATGTTTCCTGTTCAGCCGAGCTTTGCGACCATCGATGTCTCGTTCATCTCACTGAGATTGATTTTGCCGCCATTAAAGGCGATTTTAGCTGAGGGCGGGGATGTCATTGCGCTTGTCAAACCACAGTTTGAAGCAGGGCGTGATGATGTCGGTAAAAAGGGAATCGTTCGAGATGAGCGGATTCACGATCGGGTACTCAAAGAGATGGTAGATTTCTTTGTCCGGGAAGGATTTTACGTTCAACAATTGGATTTTTCACCGATTACCGGCGGTGAGGGAAATATCGAGTTTCTCCTGCACGCCAAGCTTGAGACACCGGGGATGGAAGAATCGGTTGATCCGCTTGAAACCGTTCGTCTGGCCCATGCCGCGTTGTAAGTCTAATCGATTTCCAAACAGGCTCCGTCAAAGATGATGGAGTCTGTTTTTGATTTGTCAGGAATGAATAGGGCAAGCATGGACTTTTATCGAATTATTGGATTACAATAGTATCAGTGAAGAAAAACTGTGAGGTGCAAGGATGACAAAGGGGCAACGGTTAATCAAGATTCGGGAAATCATTACGCAGTCAGAAATCGAAACACAAGATGAGTTAGTCGAGGAACTTCGAAATGCAGGCTATAAAGTAACCCAGGCGACCGTCTCTCGAGATATTAAAGAACTTCATCTCGTGAAGGTGCCGCTCAATGATGGCCGATACAAATACAGCTTGCCTGCCGATCAGCGGTTCAATCCACTCGGAAAGTTACGCCGATTGCTCGGAGATAGCTTCATCTCGATTGATTCCGCACAAAACTTGATTGTCATGCATGTCTTACCCGGAAACGCAAATGCATTAGGTGTCTTGCTCGATCATTTAAACTGGCCGGAGTTACTCGGGACAGTCTGTGGTGACGATACGATCCTGATGATTACACGAAATGAAGAAGCAGCAACGGAAGTGACCGAACGTATTTTAGGAATGTTGTAAGGAGTTGACATGATGTTAGCTGAACTATCGATAAAACAATTTGCAATCATTGACCAGCTACAGATTGATTTCAAAAAAGGCATGACGGTCTTGACCGGAGAAACGGGAGCCGGTAAATCGATTGTGCTGGATGCGATTGGATTACTGATCGGTGGTCGCGGTTCTGCTGAATTTGTCCGGTACGGTGAGGACAAGGCGGAATTAGAAGGTCTCTTCATGATTGAAGACGGTCATATGGCCTATACGTTAGCAGAAGAGTACGGGATCGACATGGAAGACGGCATGATCATTTTACGCCGTGATTTGTTTGCTTCCGGAAAAAGTGTCTGTCGCGTCAATCATAAATTAGTCACCTTGACGATTTTACGGGAATTCGGCCGGGCTCTTGTCGATCTCCATGGTCAGCATGAACATCAACATCTGATGGAAAGTACGTATCATCAAACGATTTTGGATGACTTTGGACATGCGACGATTGCTCCGATTCTCGAACGGTATCAGGAACGTTTTCAGCAGTATGAAGAAAAACGGGATGCCTTGCAGGCACTGGCGCAAAGTGAACAGGAGTTAGCCCAACGTATTGACTTGTTGTCTTTTCAAACGGAAGAAATCGACAGTGCGAAACTCCGAACAGGTGAGGAAGAAGATTTATTGAGCGAACGAAACCGGTTGGCAAACTTTGAAAAGCTTCATGCTTCTCTCAGCGCCGCTTACGATGCGTTACATGACGAACGGCGCGGGATTGATTCCGTCGGAGACGCCATGCGTGAACTGCAACAGGCTTCAAGTATCGATGATGAATTTTCGGGTCAAAGCGATACATTGGCCAATGCATTTTATGCGCTTGAGGAAGTCGGCTATGCGGTCCGGGATCAACTTGAAACTTTGGAGTTTGATTCGAACCGGCTCGACGAAATCGAGCTTCGTTTATCTGTATTCCAACAACTCAAACGGAAATACGGAGCAACGATAGAAGAAGTCATCGCTTACGGTAAAAAAATCGGTGTGGAACTGGATACGATGACGAATCGCGATGAGCGGATTGAAAAACTGAAAACAGAAGTGGAACAGTTGGAGACGGAACTGTTCGACATCGGCGGAGAACTGTCTCAGGCCCGGAGAAAAGCAGCGCATCATTTAGGTGAAGCGATTCACCTTGAACTCCGTCAGTTGTATATGGAAAAAGCCCGCTTTGAAATCCGCTTCCTCCAAGATGGAAAGGCGCCGACTTTACGTAAAAACGGAATCGACTTCGTCGAGTTCTACATTATGACGAACGCCGGAGAACCGTTTAAATCACTCGGGAAAGTCGCTTCCGGCGGCGAATTGTCTCGGATCATGCTCGGACTGAAATCGATTTTCTCACGTTCGGTCGGTGTGGCTTCCATCATCTTTGATGAAGTGGATACAGGGGTATCCGGACGTGTCGCACAAGCGATGGCAGAAAAGATTTATCGTCTGTCAATCGACAGTCAAGTCTTGTGTATCACCCACTTGCCGCAAGTTGCATCGATTGCGGATCAACACTTGTATATCCGTAAAATCGAAGAAACGGACCGGACGACGACACAGGTCAACGTACTGACGGACTCCGAGCGCGGAAATGAACTGGGACGGATGATTTCCGGCACACATATGACGGATTTGACGTTGCGTCATGCGGAAGAACTGATGGAACAGGCAATGAACATGAAGGAATCGCTTAAAAATGGGGTGTAACAATTGATTAGAGTCGGGATTGCGGATGATAACCGAGAAATGGTCGAATTGATTCGGCAACATCTATCTGCCCAAGAAGACATGGAAGTAGTATGCGTTGCCTATAACGGAGAAAGTTGTCTTGAAAAATTAGGACATGTCGAGACCGATGTGCTGTTATTGGATATCATCATGCCCCATCTCGATGGACTGGGTGTCTTGGAGGCCTTGATGAACCAAAAGAGCAGTCCGGCTGTCATCATGTTAAGTGCGTTCGGGAAGGATGAAGTATCGCAACAGGCTGTTTCACTGGGCGCTGCCTACTTTTTATTGAAACCGTTCAGTTTAGATCAACTCGTCAACAAAATTCGTCTGGTCGTGAACGGCGTACAGCCAAGCCAAGCAGAACCGGTCGAAACGAAAGTCGGCACCACGCTCCGGGAAATCGGAATTGCGCCGCACATCAAAGGATTCACGTACTTGAAAGAGGCGGTCTTGTTGGTGCTGGAACGGGAAGATTTATTGGGGCTGATTACAAAAGAGCTATACCCGACGATTGCTAGAAAACATCAAACGACTGCTTCGCGTGTCGAGCGGGCGATGCGCCATGCGATTAAGTCGGCCTGGAAAGAAGGCATGAATGAACATACATTGTTTAACGGACGAATTGAACAGGAGAAAAGTCCGAAAAATTCCGAGTTCATCTCTTATGTATCGAACCATATGAACGGATCTTAATAGAGCGGTAATCAGGTTTTGACGGATGAAGAAAATCCGGAGAAGCCTGGTTTTTTTTAATACAAATAAAAAACTAAATATTCATTAAATAAATGTTGCACAAACTGAAATGTTTGTTATAATAAAGGTACCAAATGATTTGGAAAGACGTCAGATGAACGTCGAGTCGAATTGGTTCCCGGAAAACCGTTCAACGAATTTCATCTCAGGTCGCCACCTGTAAACGGCTCAAGAATGATGGATGACATTCTCTTGGTAGAATTCTTATCAAGGCATTTCATATCTTTTTCGGATGATTTATCTCAAACAGATATGAGACTTCATGATTTCGAAGCAAGGAAAAAGTGAAGGGTAACGTAAATTAAACGTCCAAAGCAAGACCAAGCAAGACCAAGCAAGACCAAGCAAGACCAAGCAAGACCAAGCAAGACCAAGCAAGACCAAGCAAGACCAAGCAAGACCAAGCAAGACCAAGCAAGACCAAGCAAGGCCAAGCAAGACCAAGCAAGACCAAGCAAGACCAAGCAAGACCAAGCAAGACCAAGCAAGACCAAGCAAGACCAGTAACAAGTACAGTTCGTGAAAAGGAGTGTTGTCTAGCAGTGAATGTTAGCAACCGAATGATCGACTGCAACAAGCGGATGACATTACGCTTCACCTAGGTCCAAGTAAAGTCAGATACTGGAGTAGTTTTACCTTTCTATCGATCGCTCGATAGCCAAATCTGATTTCTTTCAACCTCTTCATTAAGAGGACAACCTATGGTTTTGAAGTACACGAATAGTTCTGCTATGAGAGGAGTTCATCCGTAAGTGAAACCAACTTTATATGAATAAAAGGTCCCGCGCTTGAAATGAGTTCAAGAGATGGGGACCTTTTTGTGTGTTTATTTTTTTTGATAGCGCTCCGATACTTTGCCTCGTTTACGATCGCGGTAAAAGACATAACCGGCGACGAAGCCGATTCCGCCGATGGCTAACGCCAGGCCGGAAAATCCTTGTAATACATATACATAGGCAGAATCCCCTAGATACCGGAAGGGGAATTGCGCTTTTAAGAAAACACTGTCCCGCATCAGCTTGATGCCGATGGCACCGATGATACCCGGAATGAGTAAAGATAATAGACCGATGATTCGCATGATTGTGACCCCTTTCCAAGCGTATTGTATCAGAAAATCCATATGACTGCGAATTCGATTTGCCCTCCTGTTTTAATACAGGTAGGATAAAGATGTAAGCAGTTTCAAAGGGGGAATTAGAATGCATCATCTTTTGATCGTTGGTGCGGGGCGCGGTGGAACAGAAGTATTACATGCTTTTCAACGTTCGCCTTTGTTGACGGTAATCGGGGTCGTCGATCCAGACGAACACGCGATTGGCGTTCAACTCGCAAAACGGGGACATATCCGGGTGGAAAAAACATGGACGGCTTTTCAAGGCACGGCCATTGACTTTATTATTGATGCGACCGGAGAACACGGTGTGCTCGAGCAATTGATTCATTATTTTCCGGAAGCCGCGGTTTTACCGGGAGAGTTTGTCCGTGTGTTACTCGAGCGTTTGGCAGAAAAAGAGCGGATGCTCGAAGCTATCATTCACTGTACGAGTGAAGCGATTTCAGTAGCCAATCAGGCGGGGGAAACGATGCTGATCAATCCTGCGTATACCCGGATGACCGGATATACAGAGGGAGACGTCATCGGTAAGCCGGCAAGCGCAGATATCGGGATGCAGGAATCGGTCCATTTACGGGTGCTCGAAACAGGCGAAAGTGTTCGGGATGCCCGGATGAAGATTGGTCAAGACAGACGGGATATCATTGTCAATGCCGCACCGGTCGTCGTGGATGGTCAAGTACGAGGATCAGTCGGTGTCATTCGCGATATCTCAGAAATGAAAGCGTTAACAAAAGAATTGAAGGCGGCCAAACAAAAAATCCGGACACTGGAGGCGAAATACACGTTTGATGACATCATTGCCGAAAGTGAGTCAATGCGTTTTGTCGTCGATCAGGCGAAGCTTGCCGCGACGATGCCGGTCAATGTCTTGATCCGGGGAGAGTCTGGTACCGGGAAGGAATTGTTTGCCCATGCGATTCATGCTGCAAGCGATCGCCGATACGAACAATTCGTCCGGGTCAACTGTGCAGCGATTGCGCCGAGCCTACTTGAAAGTGAATTGTTTGGTTATGAAGAAGGCGCCTTTTCCGGCGCCCGCCGTGGCGGAAAAAGAGGCTATTTTGAAGAGGCGCATGGCGGCTCCTTGTTTTTAGATGAGATTGGTGAACTGCCGCTTGATGTCCAAGCCAAATTATTACGGGTACTGCAAGAAAATGAAGTCGTTCGCGTCGGTGGAGCCAAAGCGGTTCCGGTCGATGTCCGAATCATTGCCGCGACAAATGCCAATCTTGAACAGAAAATCATCACCGGGGAGTTCCGGGAAGATTTGTATTACCGGATCAACCGGCTGCCGATCCATATTCCTGCTCTTCGCGAACGACCGGATGATCTTGCTCCGCTGTCGACACATCTGTTGCGTAAATTGAACCAAAGTTACGGCCGGTCCGTCGAACGTGTTTCTGAAGATGCATTGGAAGCGATCAGACAACAGACGTGGAAAGGAAACGTCCGGGAACTCGAAAATGTCATCGGACGCGCGTTGATTTTTACGGATAAAACGGAACAGGTTTTACGCAAAGGCCACCTGCAACTCGTTTCCCCGACACCGTCTAAACGGTCGGAACGTCCAAAAAAAGAAATCAAGCATCTGTCGGATGAGATGTCCTACGTCGAAGAACAATTGATTCGGGAAGCACTTGATGTCGTAAATGGAAATAAGACCGAAGCTGCCAAACAGTTAGGCATCTCTTTACGGGCACTCTATTACAAAGTGGAACGGTTTAACATCCAATGTTGATTTGCAAAATGTTGCGTGCAATATATTGCAAATAAATGCAATTCCATGCAAAAATAAAGACGAAGATGTTGGTATACCGTCGGTTTAGAGTTGGCATGGAAATTGCTATTAAATAAAGAGAACGACAGGTAAGGGGGGAAATGGCTTGAGGTTTGAACAAATGGTTCAACAAGCAGCAGGTCTTGAAGATGCAGTCGTTGCGATTGCATCCGCTGATGATGAAGAGGTAATGGATGCAGTGTCGTTGGCAATTGAGAATGATTTAGCCCGTTTTCATTTGTTCGGGGATGCGACACGTATTCAAAAAATGATTCAAGATCGACAGTTGAGCGAATCACAGTTCGTCATCACGCATACGGCTACGGCACAAGAAGCAGCAGAGCGTGCCGCCTATGCCGTCCGCAAAGGGGACGCGGATGTCTTGATGAAAGGACTCGTTCCGACAGCGACGTTCATGAAAGCTGTCTTGAACAAGGAGACCGGCTTACGATCAGGAAAAGTGTTGTCTCATGTCGCTTTGTTTGAAGTACCGGGACGGGAGACCGCCATTGGATTGACGGATGCTGCGATTCATATCGCTCCGACGCTGGAGGATAAAGTCCACATCATTGAAAACGGTGTGACCGCACTTCGAGCCGTCGGATATTCCTTGCCGAAAGTGGCAGTACTTGCTGCTGTCGAGGTCGTCAATCCGACGATGCCGGCGACGATTGATGCCGCCTTACTGACACAAATGAATCGACGCGGACAAATCAAGGATTGCCTTGTTGACGGTCCGCTTGCTCTAGATAACGCCGTCAATTTAGAAGCGGCGAAACAAAAGGGACTGACAGGAGACGTTGCGGGGGCAGCGGATCTACTCGTCGTGCCACAAATCGAGGTCGGAAACGTAATTTATAAATCCCTGATGTACTTTGCTCAGGCATCGGTTGCAGCGATTTTAGTCGGGGCTAAAGCACCTGTCGTCTTAACAAGTCGAGCCGACACGGCGGAAGCGAAACTCTATTCATTAGCCTTTGCTTTACTTAATGCGCAACCTACCAAAAAAATCAAACAAACAATCTAAGGGGGAACTAACAATGGTTGAAACAAACGTAGAAGCACGATTCAGTATTTTCGAAACGATGGCAATGGAAGATTACGAACAAGTCGTATTTTGTCACGATAAAGTCTCAGGATTAAAGGCGATTATCGCGATTCATGATACGACACTCGGACCAGCACTCGGCGGACTCCGTATGTGGAACTATGCGTCTGACGAGGAAGCATTGATCGACGCGCTTCGTTTGGCAAAAGGCATGACGTATAAAAATGCGGCAGCCGGTCTGAACCTTGGCGGCGGGAAAGCGGTCATCATCGGTGATGCGAAAACGCAAAAATCAGAAGCTCTGTTCCGTGCATTCGGTCGTTACGTACAGTCGTTAAACGGACGTTACATCACTGCGGAAGACGTCAACACAACAGTCGCCGACATGGATTATATCCACATGGAAACAGATTTCGTAACCGGTGTCAGCCCGGCATTCGGATCAAGCGGCAATCCGTCACCAGTCACGGCTTATGGCGTTTACCGCGGAATGAAGGCAGCCGCTAAAGAAGTATATGGCACAGATTCACTCGGAGGAAAAACAGTTGCGATTCAAGGTGTTGGTAACGTTGCTTTCAACCTATGCCGTCACTTGCATGAAGAAGGCGCAAAATTGATTGTCACAGACATCAATCAAGATGCATTACGCCGTGCAGAAGAAGCGTTTGGCGCTCTCGTCGTCGGACCGGATGAAATTTACAGCGTCGATGCCGATATCTTTGCGCCGTGTGCCTTAGGTGCGACATTGAACGATGAGACGATTCCACAACTGAAAGTGAAAATCATTGCCGGAGCAGCAAACAACCAACTCAAAGAAGATCGTCACGGAGATATGCTCCAGGAACGCGGTATTTTATATACACCGGACTTCGTCATCAACGCAGGAGGTGTCATCAATGTGGCCGACGAACTCGACGGGTACAACCGTGAGCGGGCGATGAAAAAAGTCGAACTCGTCTATGATGCGGTAGCAAAAGTCATCGAAATTGCCAAACGTGACCATCTGCCGACTTACCGGGCAGCAGAGAAGATGGCAGAAGAACGGATCGCGACAATGGGCAGTGCCCGCAGCCAGTTCTTACGCCGGGATAAAAACATTTTAGGATCACGCGGTTAATCAGAGGAGGATTTCAATGAGCGAACGTATTTTAACCATCAATCCGGGTTCAACCTCAACGAAAATCGGAATCTTTGATGGAACAGAGCAAGTGTTTACGAAAACGTTGCGCCATTCAGCTGAAGCGGTCGGAGGACCGCTTTCAGATCAGCTGAACATCAGACGCCAAGTCGTCCTCGATGTGTTAGCACAAGAACAGATTGATTTGAAAGCGCTTACGGCGATTGTTGGTCGCGGTGGTCTGCTTCGTCCGCTCGTCAGCGGGACATACCGCGTCAATCAGGAAATGCGTGAGGATTTACTGAACGGCACATTCGGAATTCATGCTTCGAATCTCGGTGGACTGCTTGCAGATGAGATTGGTCAAACGTTATCGATTCCGGCATTCATCGTTGATCCGGTCGTCGTCGATGAACTGGAGCCGATTGCCCGTCTTACAGGATTGCCTGAACTCGAACGGAAAAGTATTTTCCATGCCTTAAATCAAAAGGCAGTCGCGAAACGGTATGCGAAAGAAAATGGAATACCCTACGAGCAATTACGGCTGATTGTTGCCCATATGGGTGGCGGGATCACGGTCGGTGCCCATCTGAACGGACGCGTGATTGATGTCAACAATGGACTCGACGGAGAAGGGGCTTTTTCACCGGAACGAAGCGGATCCCTGCCTGTTGGTCAACTAGTAGAACTATGTTATAGTACCAAGTATAAACTCGAGGAAATGAAGCGTCTGGTCGTTGGGTCAGGCGGACTTGTCGCGCACTTAGGCACGTATGATGCGGTTGAAATCGAACGTCGGATTGACGACGGAGATGAAAAAGCCGCTCTACTGTATGAGGCGATGGCGTATCGAGTTGCAAAAGAAATCGCGGCCCAAAGTGCTGTTTTATACGGTCAAGTCGATGCTGTCATCTTAACGGGCGGTCTCGCATACAGTGATCGGTTGACGAAAGCGATTGAAGAACGGATTGCCCATATCGGATCTATCATCCGGATACCGGGAGAAGATGAGTTACGGGCGCTTGCAGAAGGCGTAATACGTGTACTGCGTCAAGAGGAACAAGTGAAGGAATATGGAGGCGAATTAACATGGCTAGAGAATTCGACGTCGTTGTCCTAGGTGGTGGACCCGGTGGATACGTCGCAGCGATCCGCGCTGCGCAAGCCGGGAAGACGGTAGCAATCGTAGAACAAGGAAAACTCGGGGGAACCTGTCTGCATCGTGGATGTATCCCATCCAAAGCATTTTTAAAGTCGGCTGCCGTCTATCAGACAGTAAAACACGCCGCTACATACGGCGTCGACGTACCGGAATCGTTTTTACGGTTCGAACAGGTCAAACAACGGAAACAGGACATCATTGATGGTCTCGAATCTGGTATCCAGCACCTGATGAAAAAAGGAAAAATCGAAGTCTTTCACGGCCGCGGTTCGATTCTCGGACCAAGCATCTTTTCACCGATGCCGGGAACGATTAGCGTCGAGCCGGAAGAAGGTGACGGCGAATTGATTTTACCGCGCCAATTGATTGTTGCGACCGGTTCACGACCGCGTCCGTTAAACGGTCTGGCGTTTGACTCCGAATATGTGCTCAGCTCGGATGAGGCACTCGACATGAACGCTTTACCAAAATCAATTGTCATCATCGGCGGCGGCGTCATCGGAATCGAATGGGCGTCGATGTTGACGGACTTTGACGTCGAGGTTACAGTCGTTGAATTCAGCGACCGGATTTTACCGACGGAAGATCAAGCTGTCAGTCGGGAAGTGGCCCGTCAGCTCAAAAAACGCGGTGTCAAAATCATGACGAGTGCAGCGGCGCAAAGCGACAGCTTCCAGCTGACCGAGTCGGGTGTGACGATCGATGTCGACCGTAACGGGGACAAGACGACGCTCGCAGCAGACAAGCTGCTGGTCGCAATCGGCCGGATGGCAAATGTCGAAGGAATCGGACTTGAGAATACGAATATCATCGTCGAAAACGGATTCATCCAAGTCGATGATGAGTTCCGCACGAAGGACAATCATATCTTTGCGATTGGTGATGTCATCGGACGCCTGCAACTCGCACACGTCGCGTCAGCAGAAGGGGCAAAAGCGGTCGAAACGATTGTCAACGGTTCAACGACACCGCTGAACTATGCCTTTGTTCCGCGTTGTATTTACAGTGTGCCGGAAGCCGCCTCCG
Source organism: Exiguobacterium artemiae 255-15 (assembly GCF_000019905.1). Taxonomy (GTDB): domain Bacteria; phylum Bacillota; class Bacilli; order Exiguobacteriales; family Exiguobacteriaceae; genus Exiguobacterium_A; species Exiguobacterium_A artemiae. The sequence goes on from NC_010556.1 coordinate 967,926, forward strand.
TCGGATTGACGGAAGCCGAAGCGAAGGCAGCAGGACTCGATGTCAAAACGGGGATGTTCTCGTTTAACGGTCTTGGAAAAGCACGGATTGAAGGGGAAGCAGCCGGATTCATTAAACTCGTTTCCGATGCCAAGACGGATGATCTGGTCGGCGTTCATATCGTTGGACCTAAAGCAACGGAATTAATCAGTGAAGGTGGTCTTGCGCTTGTGCTGAATGCAACGGCATGGGAAGTCGGACAGCTTGTCCATCCACACCCTGCACTTTCAGAAGCGTTCGGGGAAGCAGCACTGGCAGTCGACGGATTAGCGGTTCACGCCTAAGGAGGAAAAACAGATGGAAAAAATAGAATTCAAAGAACTCGTCGAACTGGGTTTGACGGAGCAGGACGCGATTCAAATGTTCGAAACGATGGTCCGCGCACGGAAAATCGACGAACGGATGTGGAAATTAAACCGGGCGGGTAAAATTCCATTTCTCGTTTCCTGTCAGGGGCAGGAAGCAGCACAAGTCGGTGCTGCCTTCGCGCTTGAAAAAGGAACAGACTATATCTTGCCGTACTACCGCGATCTCGGAGTTGTCCTGCATTTTGGACAGACGTCACGTGATATCATGTTGTCCGCTTTCGCAAAAGCGGAAGACCCGAACTCAGGTGGACGTCAAATGCCGGGTCATTACGGTTCACGTGCCCTGAACATCGTGACAGGATCAAGTCCGGTCACGACGCAAGTACCGCATGCGGTCGGGATTGCCCTTGCTGCGAAGATGCGTCGGGAACCGCTTGTCGCCTACGTTTCGTTTGGTGAAGGGTCGTCGAACCAAGGAGACTTCCATGAAGGAGCAAACTTTGCCGGCATTCACAAATTACCGGTCATTCTGTTCTGTGAAAACAATAAATATGCGATTTCGACACCACTCTCGAAACAATTATCGGCGAAACACGTTGCCGACCGGGCGATCGGATACGGGATGCCGGGTGTGACGATTGACGGCATCGATCCGCTTGCTGTCTACAAAGCGGTCAAAGAGGCACGTGAACGCGGTCTGCGCGGTGACGGTCCGACACTGATTGAAGTTGAAGTCGAACGTCTCGTACCGCATTCGTCCGATGATGATGATAAATCTTACCGTTCGGCAGAAGAACTGGCTGAACTGAAAACACGCGACGGTGTCAAACTGTTCCGCGAAAAACTGATTCAAATGGGTGTCCTGACAGAAGAAACGGCACAGGAACTCGAAACGAAACTCGAACAAGAAGTCGATGAAGCGACGGCGTATGCGGAAGCGGCAGCTTACGATGCACCGGAAAATGCACTCCGTTACGTGTACGATGAGGGGGAAACGAAATGACGACATTAAGTTTAATCGAAGCCATTAACAGTGCGATCAAAGAAGAGATGGAACGCGATGAATCCGTCTTCGTCCTCGGAGAAGACGTCGGCGTCCGCGGCGGTGTTTTCCGCGCGACACAAGGATTGTTGGAGCAGTTCGGGGAAGAACGTGTCATCGACGCGCCACTCGCTGAAAGTGCAATTGCCGGAGTCGGAATCGGCGCAGCGATGTACGGAATGCGTCCAATTGCTGAAATGCAGTTTGCGGATTTCATCATGCCGGCCGTCAACCAAATCGTCAGTGAAGCGGCAAAAATCCGTTACCGTTCGAACAATGACTGGTCATGCCCAATCGTCATCCGCGCACCATTCGGCGGCGGGATTCACGGTGCCCTTTACCATTCCCAATCCGTCGAAGCGATGTTCAATTCGACGCCGGGCTTAAAAATCGTCATTCCGTCTAATCCATATGATGCGAAAGGTTTGCTGAAAGCAGCCATCCGTTCAAACGATCCTGTCCTGTTCTTTGAACATAAACGCGGCTATCGTCTGCTCAAAGGTGAAGTGCCAGAAGGAGACTATACTGTTGAAATCGGTAAAGCCGATGTCAAACGGGAAGGTGAAGATTTAACGGTCATCACGTACGGTCTTTGTGTTCAGTTTGCCCTTGAAGCAGCGGCGCGTCTTGAGAAAGACGGCATCGATGTTCATATTCTTGATTTACGGACGGTTTATCCGATTGACCGGGAAGCGGTCGTCGCGGCAGCCCGGAAAACCGGAAAAGTCTTACTCGTTACAGAAGACAACAAAGAAGGCAGTGTCATGAGTGAAGTATCTGCCATCATCGCGGAAGAAGCGTTGTTTGATCTCGATGCACCAATCGAGCGTCTCTGCGGTCCGGATGTACCGGCGATGCCATACGCTCCGACGATGGAGAAATTCTTTAACGTCTCGAGTGAAAAAATCGAGGACAAAATCCGGACGCTGCACGCGTACTAAGGGGGAAACGTCAATGAAAACCGAAACATTAACGATGCCACAGCTTGGTGAGAGTGTAACGGAAGGGACGATTTCCCTTTGGCTCGTCAAACCAGGTGATACGGTCAAAAAGTATGATCCGATTGCGGAAGTCATTACTGATAAAGTCACGGCAGAAGTACCGTCGTCGTTTGACGGCGTCATCGACAAACTGCTTGCTGAAGAAGGAGATACGCTGCAAGTCGGGGAAGCAATCGTAACCTTGCAAGTCAGCGGCGGATCGACAGAAGTCGCGGCAACGGAAGAAGCTGTTCCGGCGATTGAAGAAACGCCAGTCTCGAGTGATCAGTCGATGAAGAAACGTTATTCACCAGCCGTTTTGAAATTGTCGGCTGAACACGGCATCGATTTGGAACAGGTTTCGGGAACAGGTGCCGGCGGCCGGATTACCCGGAAAGACTTGTTAAAAATCGTCGAAACCGGACAAATCAAGCAACCGGATACAGTCGAAGCACCGACGATTGAGTCGGTTCCGGCAGCAAAACCGGCTGAGCAACGGGAATCGGCGCAACCGTCACGTCCGCAAGCAGCTAAATCAACAGCAAGCACGACGGAAGACGGAGACATCGAAATTCCGACAGCAGGTGTCCGTCAGGCAATCGCAACGAACATGGTCCGTTCTAAGCACGAAGCACCGCATGCCTGGTTAATGATTGAAGTTGACGTGACAAACTTGGTTGAAGCCCGGAACCGTCATAAAGACGCCTTCTTCAAACAAGAAGGCGTAAAATTGACATTCCTACCGTTCTTCATGAAAGCAACGGTTGAAGGCTTAAAGAAACATCCGATCATGAACTCGACGTGGGCGGGTGACAAGATCATTCAGAAAAAAGCGATCAACCTGTCACTGGCAGTCGCAACACAGGAAGCACTATTCGTACCGGTCGTCAAAAATGCCGACGAGCTCAGCATTAAAGGACTTGCCCGGTCGATTGATGATTTCGGTAAACGCGCGCAAGCCGGACGCTTGTCATCAAGCGAAATGCAGGGCGGAACGTTTACGGTCAACAATACCGGATCATTTGGATCGATTCAGTCAGCACCGATTCTGAACTTCCCGCAAGCGGCAATCTTATCCGTCGAATCGATCGTTAAACGTCCGGTCTGGATCAACGGTATGTTCGCAGCACGCGATATGGTCAACCTCTGTATGTCGATTGACCACCGGGTGCTCGATGGACTCGTGGCCGGTCAATTCCTGCAGACAGTCAAACAGTCACTCGAATCAATTGACCCGAATCAACTGTCTTTATATTGATTCAGACAAATCTGTTGACAGAAAACGGTTTCCAACGTAATATAAAAAACAATTAAACAATACAGACGCAATGACGAAGAGAAGTAACCTATGAAACGATTCAAGAGAGCTGATGGATGGTGCGAATCAGTATCGGGAAACAGGTGAATGGACTTCTGAGCATCAGACCGAACTTATAGTAGGCTCTGACGGGTACCTTCCGTTATCAAGGACGACGAATCAGGGTGACCGGTTCGTTCGAGGGGACTAGCATTAGTCAACGAAGGTGGTACCGCGGGTTTTCCCGTCCTTCATGTTTATCATGAATGGACGGGAAAACCCTTTTCGTATTTAATTGAATAAATAAATCGATGAATGAGTTAAGTAATCAGACAAATCGTTGTTTCAGAGAGCGGAAGAATGGTGGGACTTCCGTACAAGGATGTGTGATGAATGGTCTCATGAGAGCAGGACTGAAAGGTAAGTAGGTCGTGACGGAAGCCCCCGTTATCTCAGGCTACGATGTCTCGTCAAGACGCATCGGAAAGAGTGGGAACGTACTTCGTTCCAATTGTGAGGTGGCACCGCGAGTCTATCGTCCTCCATACGGCATTTGCTGTATGGAGGACTTTTTTTATATCAGGAGGCGAACAGGATGATCGAGACAGAACAATTGATAATCGAACAAATCGAAATGAACGGCGATGAGTTAACACCGATTTCGATCTTTTTACATCTGGAAGGAGACCGGAAATGTCTGCTTGAAAGTTCGGCGAGCGGTGGGAACGGTCGCTACTCGATCATCGGCGTTAATCCGGTTGAACTGCTTCGGGCGGAAGGCAGTCAAGTGACACGACATCATCTTCAGACGGAAGAAACCGTAACGATGACAGGAAATCCGGTCCAACTTCTGCAACAGTCTGTGACACGGGGAACAACGGATTTCGAGTTTCCGTTTTTAAGCGGCGCAATCGGCTATGTCGGCTATGATGCGATTCGGGCCTATGAAAACATCGGACCTGTGCCGGACAGTGATCGGAATTTACCGGACGCACTGCTTGCGGTCTATGACGAAATCATTTTATACGATCATTTGGAACACCGCGTGCATTTGATTCATACGTCACTCGGCGGGCTGACCGACCGGCAGGAGATGGTACGGAAGCTGCATATCCGTAAAACGCAGCTCGAACAAACCGGTCAACAGACGCGGATCGAACTGCCGCTTGAAAATATCGTCTACCAACCGCAGATTGAGAAAGAAACGTTCATCTCGCTCGTCGAGCAGGCAAAACAGCATATTCGGCAGGGTGATGTCTTCCAACTGGTGCTGTCACAACGGTTAGACGCAACATTCGCCGGTGATCCGTTCCACTTTTACCGGAAGTTGCGGCAGGACAATCCGAGCCCGTACCTCTTTTATATTGATTTGGGAGAAGTCATCGTCCTCGGCGCATCCCCGGAAAGCCTGGTTCAAGTCAAAGGTCGTCATGTCACGACGAATCCGATTGCCGGGACACGCCCCCGCGGCAAAACAAAACAGGAAGACATACAACTGGCGGATGAGTTACTGAACGACGAAAAAGAGCAGGCTGAGCACCGGATGCTCGTTGACTTGGGCCGGAACGATCTCGGTCAAGTCTGTCAGATTGGCAGCATTCATGTTTCACGGCAAATGGAAATCGAACGCTTTAAAAATGTCATGCATCTCGTTTCCGTCGTCGAAGGGACACTGGCGGAAGGAAAGACAGGGGCAGACGCCTTGATTTCTTGTCTGCCGGCAGGTACGGTCTCCGGAGCTCCGAAAATTCGGGCGATGCAACTGATCAATCAATACGAGACAAAAAAGCGCGAAGTGTATGCCGGAGCCGTCGGATATTTTGATGTCAGCGGGAATCTTGATTTTGCGCTTGCGATCCGGACGATGGTCATCCAGCACGGAAAAGCGTATGTTCAGGCCGGAGCAGGTATAGTGTATGACTCTGATCCGACCTTGGAGTATGAAGAGACGTTGCACAAAGCGAAGTCACTACTGGAGGTTTGGAAATGATTGTACTGATTGATAACTATGATTCTTTTACCTATAACCTGTATCAATATGCGGCTGTCTACGATGACATCCAGGTCATCCGAAATGATGCGATTGAAGTGACTGCACTTGCTGACTTGCATCCCGACGGTATCATCTTATCACCGGGTCCGGGAAATCCGAATGACGCCGGCATCTGTCTCGACGTGATTAAGACCTATTCCGGAAAAATCCCGATTCTCGGTGTCTGCCTCGGACATCAGGCGATCGGTCAAGCCTTTGGCGGACACGTCATTGAAGCGGATGAAATCCGACACGGGAAAACCTCAACCATCAAACAAACCGGACGCCTGTTTACCGGTCTTCCGGAACGATTCGATGTCATGCGTTACCACTCGTTGATTGTCGACCGGACGACCTTACCCGAAGTACTTGAAGTAACGGCAACGACGGATGACGGCATAATCATGGCACTCGAACACCGTGACCATCCGACCTACGGGATTCAGTTTCACCCGGAATCGATCGGAACACCATTTGGACAAGACATGATTCAACGATTTATCGAATTGATGAAGGAGTGACAGGAATGAAGGACGTATTAACAAAACTGGCAAACGCCAATCATCTTCGTTTTGAAGAAATGCAACAAGCTGCCCGTGAACTGTTTGCGGAAGACGTCACGGACAGCGAAATCGCAGCTTTTTTGATTGCCTTAAAAGCAAAAGGGGAAACAGCGGAAGAACTGGCCGGTCTCGCCTCAATCATGCGTGAAGTCGCCGTCGACATTCCGGTATCGGGAACAGATTTCATCGACAATTGCGGTACAGGCGGTGACGGATCCCAGTCCTTTAATATCAGCACGACAGCGGCGTTTGTCTTAGCCGGTGCCGGGGCGAAGGTCGCGAAACACGGAAACCGGAGTGTATCGAGTAAGACCGGCAGTGCCGATGTCCTGGAATCACTTGGTGTCCCGCTTGATGTCTCGACGGAAGAAATTGCGACATTACTTGAGACAAACGGGATTGCCTTTCTGTTCGCCCAACGGATGCATCCCCGTGTCAAACAAATCATGAAAGTCCGCCGTGATTTACGGATTCCGACGATTTTTAATCTGATTGGTCCGCTTACGAATCCGGTACCCCTTAAAACACAGTTGCTCGGTATTTACCGGGAAGATTTACTGGAGACGATAGCTTTGACATTGCATCGTCTCGGACGAAAACGTGCCATCGTCCTGCACGGCGCATGCGGCATGGATGAAGCTTCACTCGCCGGAACCAATCAATTGGTGTTGCTTGATCAAGGTGAGTTGATCCGGTTCAGTCTGCACCCGGAAGAAGTCGGATTATCGGTCGCTCCAATCGAAGCAATCCGCGGCGGAACGGCAGCGGAAAATGCAGAAATTCTGTTACGGGTTCTGCGTGGGGAAGCGGGTCCATACCGGGATACGGTGTTACTCAATGCCGGAATCGCCCTGTTTGCCGAAGGACGGGTCGAAACGATCCGAGAAGGAATTGAACGATCGGCGGAAAGCATCGATTCCGGCCGGGCACTTGAAAAATTACAGTATTTACAACGGATGAAACAACAGGAGGCGATCGGATGAATATCTTAGACCGTATCATTGAAACGAAACGACAGGAAGTCGCCCGCTTGAAGATCGACGGTGTGGCGCAAGCAGAGGCGCGACAACTCAACCAATCGATTCATCAATCACTCGGCGGAACCGATTTGTCCGTCATCGCCGAAATCAAACGGGCATCCCCGTCAAAGGGCGATATCTCATTAAACGTTGATCCGGTGGCACAGGCGAAACGATATGCCGAAAGCGGGGCGACAGTCATTTCCGTTCTGACCGACCAGACCTATTTTAAAGGAAGCATGGAAGATTTGGCGGCTGTCACGAAAGCAGTCGACGTCCCGGTCCTATGCAAGGATTTTATGATTGACCGGATTCAGATTGATCTTGCGAAAGCGCATGGTGCGAGTTTGATTTTATTGATTGTTGCAGCGCTTGATGACGAGACGTTAGAGGATTTATACGCGTATGCCTATGCAAGCGGTCTCGAAGTGTTGGTCGAGGTTCACGATGCGCTAGAACTCAAACGGGCAGAGCGGTTGCAGGCGAAAATCCTCGGAATCAACAACCGGAATCTGAAAAAATTCGAAGTGAGTCTCGACACATCACTCGAATTGCTGAAGACGAAGTCACCGGGTGTCCGCTATATCAGTGAGAGCGGCATCAAGACCGTTGCAGAAGCACAGATGCTTCATGCAGCAGGAGCGGACGGGATTCTGATTGGAGAAACACTGATGCGGGCGGAGAATCCGGCAGATTTCATTGAAGCCGTCAACGGAGTCAAACATGACACGTATTAAATTCTGCGGGCTGAAGCGGGCGGAAGACGTCCGGTACGCTGTAAGACTGGCGGATTATATCGGATTCGTCTTTGCCCCGAGCAAACGTCAGGTCACAGTGACGGAAGCGGCACGGCTTCGGACAGAAATTCCAGAGACGGTTCAGGTCGTCGGCGTATTCGTCTCGCTGACGAAACAGGAAGTCGAAGAAGCGGTGGAACAAGTCGGACTGGATTTCATTCAGCTTCATGGTCCGGTCGTGGACGAAATCTATCACGAAAAACAGGTGCCGGTCATTCAGGCACTCGCAGCCGGATCACAGGCTATGATTCATCCGGAAGCGGATTATGTCTTGTTTGATGCGCCGGAAGCCGGCAGCGGACAAACCTTTGATTGGACGACCGAGTTACAGATCGATCAACCGATGTTTGTCGCAGGCGGTCTGAATCCGGATAATGTCAAACAAGTAATCGACCGATACGAACCGTTTGCCGTCGATGTCTCGAGCGGAATCGAAACGGATGGTCAAAAAGATCAAACAAAAATGCAGGCATTTCATGATGCCGTAAAGGAGACTTTCTAATGACACGTTATTCACAACCGGACGCTTTAGGACAGTACGGGATTTACGGAGGACGTTATATCCCGGAAACGTTGATGCAGGCTGTTCTCGAACTGGAACAAGCCTATGCCGAAGTGAAGGAAGACCCGGCATTTCGTGAACGGATGAATGATTTGCTGGAAAACTACGTCGGCCGGCAAACTCCGCTTTATTATGCGGAACATTTGACACGGACAATCGGCGGCGCCAAAATCTACCTGAAACGGGAAGACTTAAATCATACCGGAGCGCACAAAATCAACAATACGATCGGGCAAGCCTTACTCGCTGAGCGGATGGGGAAACGTAAAATCGTCGCCGAGACCGGAGCGGGACAACACGGTGTCGCGACAGCAACCGTTTGTGCACTGCTTGATCTCGAATGTGTCATCTTCATGGGCGAAGAGGATATCCGCCGCCAGGAACTAAACGTCTTCCGGATGGAGTTGCTCGGCGCGAAAGTCGTGTCCGTCACCCAAGGAAGCCGGACGTTAAAAGATGCCGTCAATGAAGCATTGCGCTACTGGGTCAAACATGTCGACGATACGCATTACTTGATGGGCTCCGTTCTCGGACCACACCCGTTTCCGGAAATCGTCCGTGACTTCCAGGCAGTGATCGGACAAGAGACCCGGACACAAATCCTTGAAAAAGAAGGCAAGTTACCGGAAGCTATCGTCGCCTGCGTCGGCGGCGGCAGTAATGCAATCGGAATGTTCCACCCGTTTATCGATGATGAAGAGGTTGCCTTGTACGGCATCGAAGCAGCCGGTAGCGGACTCGAGACGGAGAAACACGCCGCGACGATGTCGAAAGGTGAAGTCGGAGTCTTGCACGGCTCGATGATGTACCTGTTGCAGGATGAGCATGGTCAAGTGACGGAAGCACACTCGATTTCAGCGGGACTTGATTATCCGGGCGTCGGACCGGAACACAGCCTGTTAAAAGACATCGGCCGCGTCCAGTATGAAGCGGTGACCGATCAGCAGGCACTGGATGCCTTGCAACTGCTTTGCCAAAAAGAAGGCATCATTCCCGCACTCGAATCAGCTCATGCCGTTGCCCATGCAAAGGAACTTGCGAGAGGGATGCAACCGGAAGAAGTCGTCGTCATCTGTCTCTCAGGACGCGGCGATAAGGATGTCATGACCGTCAGAAATGCCTTAAAGGGGGAAGCATGATGCGATTAGAACAAGCGATTCGCACAGTCAATGCACGTGGTGAAAAAGCCTTTATCCCGTATGTGATGGGAGGAGACGGAGGCATCGACCGTCTGCCGGATATTTTAGCGTTCCTCGAACGATCGGGTGCGACGGCAATTGAAGTCGGTGTCCCGTTTTCCGATCCGGTCGCCGATGGTCCGGTCATTCAGGAGGCAGGTTTGCGGGCACTGGCGGATAATATCAGTCTGAAGGATGTTCTCGAAGCAATCCGGATTGCCCGTCAGTCGACGGGCGTGCCGATTGTCGTCATGACTTACTTGAATCCGATTTTCCGCTTCGGCATTGATACTTTTTTATCGACCTGTCGTGAAGTCGGCGTCGACGGACTGATTATTCCTGATTTACCGCTCGAGCAAAGCGATCAGTTTTTTGCCGGACGCAATAAACAGGACATCGCACTCGTTCAACTGGTGTCGTTGACAAGTCCGATGGAACGGATTGAGAAACTGGCGGCGCACAGTGAAGGATTCCTCTATGCTGTGACTGTCAACGGAACGACCGGTGGACAGACAAACTTCGGGGATTCGCTCGAACAGCATTTGGCAAAAGTGGCACAGCTGAGTCCGGTGCCGGTTATGGCCGGTTTCGGAATCAGTACGCCGGAACATGTCCGTCAACTAAGTACAAGTGTTGCCGGTGTCATCGTCGGCAGTAAGATCGTCGAATTGTTGCAACAGGGAGATGAAGCGACCATCGAACAGTTGATGGCGGCCCGTCTGCCGGACGTGACGGTGTAAGATCAGACAATCAAAATCAAAGGGTGCCGGATTGATTTCCGGCACCCTTATTTTTTTAGGCTCAGTTTTTACCTATTGGCATGACTTTTTAAGACGTCCGCGACGAGTCCCGAGACATACGGGCTGCCCCGGTCTTCCTGTTCGACCGATTCAATCATGATGGCGACGAGCAGATCTTTTCTGTCATTGTCATAACCGACGAAAAATCCGTTTTCCTGTCCGTTTTCTTCGCCTGCTTTTTTCAATTCGGCCGTACCGGTCTTACCGGCGACTTTAATCTCAGGAATTTCGGCCGGTAAGGAATAACCGGCATGGACGACGTCATACAGATCGTTGCGGATCAAGGCGGCATCTTTTGCTTCGAGGAGATCTTTTTTCCAGACCTGTTTGGTTTCTTCCTCAGCGAGCAATGTTGGTCGGTAAATCGTTCCGTCCGTCAGGAAGATTTCGTACATCGACGCAAGGTGCAGGATGTTCGTCAGCATTTGTCCTTGACCGTAAGACGTATCCATCAGCTGTCCGTCGGAAGCAATCGAGCCGTCGTTTGAAATTTGTGATGCCCGCATCGGATAGGTGAAGGGAATCTTTTCACCGTATCCGAGTGCTTCAAGACCCGAAGTAAACGTTTTGGTCCCGATCTGTTCGAGTGTTGATTTTGCAAAGTAGACATTATCCGAGTAAACGAGCGCATTATGCAGATTGACCGGATCCGGTGTTTCATGAATCCGGGTAACGTTAAACCCGTCGATCTTCGTTTTTAACCCGTCAATCGTATAAGCTTTTTCCGGATCAAGTGTCTTGCTGTTTAAACCTACTGCAGCCGTCAACGGTTTTTGGGTCGATCCGGGTGCAAAAGCACTTGTAAACCGGTTTAAGAGCGGTTGGTCGGGATCGTTCGTCAATGTATCGAGCCGAGCCTGAGAAATGCCCGTCGTAAACTCGGACGGATCAAATCCCGGTGAACTTAGCAGGACCCGTGTTTCACCCGTCCGTGGGTCGATGACGGCTGCGGTTCCCGGATCGTCTTTCATCGTTGCATAGGTCGTTTGCTGCAACTTGCCGTCAATCGTCAGCTGGATGTCTTGTCCATCCTTTGCTTTCGTCTCTGCGACATCAACCGTTGATTGATCTGGTTTAACAATTTCGATTCGGGCACCCGATTTCCCGCGTAATGTTTCGTCGAGTACCTGCTCGAGCCCACGTTTTCCGACTTGTTCACCGGCCTGAATGGTTTGTTTCGATTGTTTGATGTCATCCGCAGTCGCCGAACCGGTATAGCCGATTAAATGGGAAGTCGCTTTGCCGAACGGATACGCCCGGACTTCCGTTTCCTTGACGCTGACACCATCAATCTGTTTCAGACGATTGATTTGTGTTTTGTCGTTTGCTGCATATGTTTTCAACGGAACGAACTGTCCGTCTTTGACCCAGCTGGCGGCGAGCGCCTCTTCAATCGCTGAGACAGGACGGTTCAACTGTTTGGCGAGCGTCTTAAGATCGTTGATTTTGCCTGCGACCACACCGACCACGTATCCGGTTCCCGTTGTAGCAAGAGGTTGCTTTTTCGTATCAAGCAAATCACCGCGTTTCGCCTCGAGTGTCGTCAATTGAATCTTGTCTTCTTTCTTGAAATCCTTTAGAACAAAAGAAGAATCCCAGTTGATGTACCAGTTTTCTGTATCTTTCTGTTTTTCGAACGTTAACGGAATTTCTTTTTTGTAGGAAACGGGTCCGGCCAATGTCTCAAAAGAAATCGTGACCGGTAAACTTGCCTGTTTCTCATCCTCATTTTTGTCTGTTTTCGTCCGTGTGACGGAAATGTTTTCAATCGCAAGAGACGCTGCTAGTTTTTTCGTCCGATCGATGAATTCCTTTTTACCGTATGTTTTTTTCGTTTCTGTACTGGCATACTCCGCGTACATTTTTTCATAATCCTGTTTTTCCCATAACTTAATATAGGCGTCCAGTCGTTCTTCCGGTGTCGGTTGATCCTGACATCCGGCAAGTATCGTCAGCACGAAGCTGGTTGAAAGCAGAAGCGGGAGTGTCTTCTTCAAGGGAAATCCTCCTTTTACGAGCAGTCTATTTTACAACCGTACCATTCTTTCGGAAGGATTTCATCTTGAACGAACGACAAAAAACTCACACGAAGACAAACATTCGTGTGAGTGGAGTTTACATCTTAATTGAAGTAGTTTAATGGGTTGACGCTGTTTGCTGCATATGTACCGCTGTAGACATAACTACCGCGATGCATTTCGAAGTGAAGGTGAGCACCGAAAGCATTACCTGTTGCACCAATCGTTCCGATCTTTGTGCCTTTGGCAATCGTTTGCCCAACATACACGGAACGGCTGTTTAAATGAGCATAGACTGTCGTATATGAGACACCGTTGACAGTATGTTTCATCATGATGTGATTACCGTAGGCCCCGTAATACCGGGAAGTGATGACGGTACCGCCGGCAGAAGCATAAACCGGTGTGCCCGTTGGTGCGCCGATGTCGATTCCGTTATGGAAGGTATAGCCGTAGACACCGCTTGCTCCGCCATATCCCTGAGTAATCGGACCACTTGCCGGGCGGGAAAATCCGCTTGACGCTTTAGTAGAAGTCGTGACACTGTATTTTTTTGCATATGTAGAAGACACATAGCGGGCAGTGCCGCCGTAAGAAATTTTTGTCCAAGATCCCGAAACACCCAGATAATTGAACGTTTGGCCGGAATTGACACTTCCGACAACTCGGTAAGCCGTTGAAGGACCGGTCCGGACGCGGACACCGTCTGCCGTTATTTTTACTTTATACGTCGTTGCTGCTTCCGCTTTTTGTGTGGGAAGAGCAGAAAAACCAGAAACCATCAGGGCTGTCATTGTCATAGTTGTAAGTAAACGTTTCATGTGGAAGTTCCTCCTAAAATGTGAAAGACGACGGACGATTATGTAAGGGAACAAGACCCTTTCAAAGTTGTAAGATATGAAGTTCATATACTTAATATGTATAAATATTTTCTTGCTAGAATGATTATAGCATCGCGAATAACACAAAAATATTTCAATTTCATTGCAAAGTTATAGTTGTATAACATATATTGTAATGGATAATATTTCATTTAGTATCTGAATTTGTTTTTATAAAAATAGAAATTAAAAGTCCTCTTTTGAAAAAATATTAAAAAACGTGATGATGCGCCAGGCACATCATCACGAATATAGGCAATAAGGATTATTTAGATACAGGAGCAAAGACTGTTAAATGTTGACTTAACACTTGGACTGTCACCGGCAGATGACCGGCTGTATCACCGTCGGCATTAATCGGAAGACGTTCTTTTGAATCGACATGAACTTCTTTTGTCGTAAAGTATTCGACTTGATCGGCATCGGAAATTTTTCCGGTCAATAATTTTGGTAAGGCCTGTAAGGCATCAAAGAAACCAAGCTGTTTAACGATGAAGACGTGTAACAAACCATCATCCACACGGGCATCCTTTGCGAATGATTCGAAACCACCGACAGAATTAGTTAGGGAAATGATCAAAAGAGGAGTTTCACCATCAAACGATTCTTCTTCCGCCGTCAGGCGAATCGGATACGGACTGTGGTCCTTAAAAGCTTTTAATCCTTCGATGAAGTAGGCGACGGAACCGAGTGATGTTTTTTGTTCGACACTGACTTCTTCGACAGCTTCAGCGATTAACCCGACCGCGATGACGTTCATGAAATAATGGTCATCATATTTCCCGATGTCGAGTGGACGGGACGGGGCATCCTCTAAAATACTGATCGCCTCCTCGGGATCAGTCGGGATGTGTAAAGCGCGTGCTAAATCATTGACCGTCCCGAGAGGTACGATTCCGAGAGTCGGACGATGCGCCTGTTCCGCGATACCGGTGATGACTTCATTCACTGTTCCGTCCCCGCCCATGGCGACGACGGCATCATAGTGGCCGAGTGAAGCTTGTGTGGCGAATTCAGTTGCATCAAGTTCTTTTTCCGTGAAGCGTACATCAACTTCCGTAAACCGTTGAGCCAATGTTCCTTCAGCGAGTTCCGCATGTTTTTTACCGAGTTCTTTACCGGACGATGGATTGATAATGAGCATGACTTTTGACACAAATGATTCCTCCTTTAATTCTACCTGTTCCTATTTTCCCAAGATTACATAAACATAATCCTGGACAGAAAAAAACCTTGGACATCGACAGACGTCATGTCCAAGGCGATTTTGAAATTAGCGGCGGGCGATTGGCGGTGGGGATGCTTCTCCAGCTGCCGGACGAACCGTTTCTTCTTCGTCCCAACACTCTGTATTTTCGATACCGAGAGCTTTCGCCGAGAAAACAGGATCAAGTCCTTTTTTCCGTTGTTCCTGGTAATCGTTGATGACTTTCAGCGCGATGCCACCTAAAAGTGAGATGGCCGTCAAGTTGATCAAGGTCATACCGGCCATGAAGAGATCGGCAAAACTCCAGACCATTCCGAGACTGAGAACAGATCCGATGAAAACGAAAGCCATTGTCGCAATCCGGAATCCGAAGACGGCAGCCGGACTGTTTTTGATGAATTCAATGTTCGTTTCGCCGTAGTAATAACTGCCGACAATGGAACTGAAGGCAAACAGGAAAACACAGACTGCGATGAAAGCCGGGGCAACAGCTCCAAGCTGTTCGCCTAAAGCATTTTGTAACATCGCAATTCCTTCACCGTTTCCGGCAGCATAGCTGTCACTCAACAAGACGATGGCAGCAGTTGCTGTACAGACGATCAGTGTATCGAGGAAAACACCCAGTGTCTGGAGGAACCCTTGTTTTGCAGGGTGCGAGACTTCAGCCGCAGCCGCAGCATTTGGTGCTGAACCCATTCCGGCCTCGTTCGAGAAGAGACCCCGTTTAACACCAAGTGAGATAGCTGCTCCGACAGATCCGCCGACGGCTTGTTCGATGCCGAATGCGCTTTTGAGAATCATCATGAAGACAGCAGGGAGTTCTGTGAAGTTCGTGACGACAACGAAGAGGGCAGCAATCAGATAAAGACCCGCCATGATCGGGACAACGACAGCAGAGAATTTCGCAACGCGGTGAACACCGCCGAAGATGACGAGTCCTGTCAAGACGACGAGGACACCGCCGATAACGGCTTTGTTGATTCCAAAGGCATTGTCAAAGGCAGCTGCGATCGTATTCGATTGAACCGAGTTGAAAATCAAACCAAAAGTGACGGCAATCAAGATGGCGAAAACAACACCGAGAGCACGGTTTTTCAATCCTTTTTCGATGTAGTAGGCCGGTCCGCCGCGGTAAGCGTTGGTCTTACTGTCGCGGACTTTGTAGACCTGAGCGAGCGTGCTTTCAATCAAAGCCGTTGCTCCACCGAGCAAAGCGACCATCCACATCCAGAAGACGGCACCGGGACCGCCAAGCGTGATGGCAATCGTAACGCCGGCTAAATTACCTGTCCCGATCCGGGTAGCGGCGCCGATGAAGAACGATTGCAGTGAAGTGATGCTTTCTCCTTCATCATCCGTTGTTTTCTCATTTTTATCGAGTGTGACACGGAACATTTCTTTTAAGTACCGGAACTGAATGAATTTTGTCCGGATGGTGAAGTAGATGCCGACGCCGATTAGTGCCGCGATTAAAACATAAGACCATAATAAGTTGTTGGCAAAATCGACTCCTGATTGTACTGCTTGCTGAAAGGCATCCATCTGAAAAATTCCTCCTCATGTGTTGTGGTAAAATGGCTATAAGCTAAATTATACGAATTTTCAGATAATTAACAAGAGAAATTTTAAAACTTTTTTTCGGAAACTAATCGAATTAATTATTTAGAATGTAAAAAGAAAACTTGATTCAGAATGAGAAAAAAAGACCTGTCGATGATTACGACAGGTCAAAACAGGGTGATGTATGGTTAGAGAATCATTCTACGGCAAGGAATTGTTCGTACAGTTCGTCAATCTTTTGAACCAGCTCTTCCCGACTGGTAGAAAGTTTCATCAATCTTTCGTAATCGCTTGTCTGTTCGAGTTGCGACTCCAGTAGAAATAACTCTTGCTCTGCTTGCTGAATTGTCTCTTCGAGTTGCCGGGAGGTTTGCATCGGAATCATCGAAGGTGTCGGTTGAGGTGATTTTTTATTTAAAGAGAGTTGTTTCGGTTCAGCGGAAGGGGACGCGACAGTCCGTTTGCTTACCGCATATGCATAAGGACCGTGATACAGTGTCGGTGTTTGTCCGAGCCAGAGTGTTTTCGTAAACAGCCGATTTAAAAAGTAGCGGTCATGGGAAACAGCGATCAGCGTTCCGTTAAACGATTCAAGCGCCTCTTCGAGAGCATCCCGTGATTCGATGTCGAGATGGTTCGTCGGTTCATCAAGGATCAAGACGTTTAATTCCGAGTTGACGAGGATTGAAAGCATCAGCCGCATACGCTCGCCTCCGCTTAAAGCGGTCACAGGTAAAAAGACACGGGGACCGAAAAATAAAAACTGGGCGAGCCGTTTACGGGCTGTCCCTTCATCACATACGATGTTTGACCGGAAGACATCAATTAACCGTTGATCGTCAGGAAAGTCGATGTGTTGGGATAAATAGCCGATTTTGACCGAAGGACCTTGGGAGATGAGACCGCTCGTCGGTTGAATATGACCTAACAACAATTGCAACAGAGTCGTTTTTCCACTGCCATTGGCACCGACGATGGCCAAGCGGTCCTTGGCAACGATATCGACGGTTAAAGAATGGAACAACGGCGACTCGGTGAAGGAAACGCCGACGTCCTCCAGACGATAGACCGTCCGGCTTGTTTTACCTTGTGCCGTAAAAATAAGATCCGGTGTCTCAGCCTCAAGCTTCGGACGTTTGATCCGTTCGATTCGTTCCAGCGCACGTTCCATTGATTTTGCTTTCCGGAACAGCTTTTCGCTTGGAGGAGAAGCTTCATTGGCCCACTGCCGTAAGCGGCGGATTGCGTCCTTCATTTGCTTGATCTTTTTTTGCTGTTCCTGATAGGCATGGAATTGTTCAAGTAAAAGACGTTCTTTTTCCATCATGTAGTACGTATAGTTTCCTTGGTAAAGCCGGACTTCACCATCTTCGAGTTCAGCGATGCTCGTCACGACCGTATCAAGGAAAACGCGGTCGTGAGATACGAGTAGGACGGCACCGGCGTAGTGTGCTAAAAATGACTCAAGCCATTCGACGGCTTCCAGATCGAGATGGTTGGTCGGTTCGTCAAGAATCAACAAGTCGGGTTCACTCAACAGCATCCGTCCGAGACAGATTTTCGTTTGTTCACCGCCGCTGAGCTGATTGAACGGACGATTAAGTAACGGATGAAGCCGTAAACCGTTAATCATCCGATCGACTTTAGACTCCAGTAAATAGCCGCCTTGCCGCTCGAATGCTTCGGTCACCTTCGTATACTGTACAAGCAATGACTCGAGTTGATCGGTTTTCGTTGCCATCTCTTGTTCGAGCTGGTGCAACGATTGCCGTAAGTCGAGTAAAGAGGCGAACGCGGTCCACAGGACGTCAAGACCGGTCATGTGGTGATCGTATACCGGCAATTGTTCCAAATAACCGATGGATAGCCCGCTTTTTTGGTAGATGGTTCCGGCGTCAGGTGAATCAAGCCGGGCCAGTAAACGCAGGAAAGTCGTTTTCCCGCTCCCGTTACGTCCGATCAAGCCGATACGGTCGTGTGACTGGATAAAGAGGGACACATCCGTTAAGATATCGTCGCCTCCGAATTGTTTGGACAGGTGTTGGATGTCGCAGATCATCATATGAATTTTCCTCTCTGACGCATCAAAAAAAGGAGAGCGCAAACAGCACTCTCCTTCACCAGTGGAAGATGCGCTTTGCTTTATTTTTCAAGTATAGAGTTCTTCGAAAAAAGGACAGACTAGTCCCTTAGAACGCCATTCCATGAAAAATCGCGCGCAACAGATACAGTTGTTCCATCAACCAATGCTTACACGCAGCAAAACCCATCTCTCCACACCACCTTTTCTCATTCGATGACTCTATTTTACCATGCCGCCTGGAATGAAAGGAAGAGCAGATTATTTAAATAAACCGGCGATGGAATTAAAGAAGGCACTTAAGCCGTCAAACAGTTTGGCGAAAAATCCTTTTGTTTCTTCCGATGTCGCAAAGGACTGGATGTTTTGTCCGGCATCCTTCAGTCCCGTCTCAATTTGTCCCCAGTTAAGATCAGCTTTTTCCATTTGATTAAACAGACCGGTCAAGCGTTCCATTTGGGCATCGGACAGATTGATATTGTTGTTTTGAATGACTTGGACGATGACATTCTCGATTTCGACTTTCGTCTCCGGTTTTTGCTTCGCGATTTCGGCTTTGATTTCGTTCATCAAGTCGGCGACTTTATCCGTTCCGACGGTTTTTCCGACATCTGATGTGACCGATAATTCTTGTTGGGCTAAATCTTTCCGTTCATCCGTCAGTTTGATACCGGTCTCACTTGACGTTTGATCATAGGCTTTCATGATACCGGTCAAGGCAGACGTACCGGTTACTTTATAAGGGGAAGTAATCGTAATGTCGGCATCGGTCACACCGGCCGTGACCAGCGCATTCAAATACATGTCTTTTGTGACCCACGTGATATTTTCGGTTGCGACGGACAGACCGTCGCCTTTTTCAGCCAATTCAATCTTGGCGGAGGAATACATATTGCCGCCACGCTGGGATTGGGGAATGTTTTTTCCGAGATATTTTTCCTCATCGGCAGACGTCGCGATTATCGGAGTGATGCCTTCCGGCGCATTGAGGCGGGACAAGACCCATGCTTTATCCTTTGCTCCGAGCGATTCACCGAGTGTGATGATCGTTTTGTCGACGACCTGCTCGGCAGATGCGGCAGTAGGCAGTAATAACGTCGTGGCAAGTAATGCCGAAGCAGTCCATGTGATGGTTTTATTCATTGTCAGATTCCTCCGTAAGTTAAGTATCAGGTACTAATTTCAGTCTAATCGACCGGTGATGGAAGAGAATCGGTCTCAAGGACGAGCCGGCATCGACCTTCCGTCATGTTCATTGTACAGAAAAACAATGGAAAGAAGGGGGGCGGGTTCAGAATTGAATGAAATCATGTTACACTTGAAACAAATCAAATAGCGACCACTAGGGGAGTCAGTAGGCTGACTGAGACGACGGAGACGTGCGGACCCTTTGAACCTGATTAAGTTTGGACTTACGGAGGGAAGTGGCGTGACAGATCCTCTTTTTCTGGTCTTTTCACGTCATATCTGACATCAGGTGTGGCGTTTTTTGATGAAAAAAGGGGGAAGAAATATGAAATTCAGTGAAGAAATCCGGCAAGCGGCAGGACAGTATTGGGACAGCAGTTTTACGCATCCGTTCGTGACCGGTCTTGCAGACGGGACATTGCCGGAGAAGAAATTCCGACATTACGTACTCCAAGACGCCTATTACTTAAAACATTTCGCGAAAATTCAGGCCCGTGCCGCGTCCAAGGCACAGGATTTCGTGACGATTGCAGAGCTCGCGGAACATGCGACATCGACCTATGCCGCAGAACTGAGTCTGCACCAGTCGTTTTTTAAACCGCTTGGGATTTCGGACGAAACATTAGCCCGGTTCGAGCCGGCTCCGACCGCATACGCCTATATTTCACATATGCACCATGCGAGCGAAGGGACGCTCGGGGAGACAATTGCTGCCATCTTACCGTGTTACTGGCTCTATTATGAAATCGGACAACAGTTACAGAGCGCTGTACCGGCTTCACCGATTTATCAACAATGGATTGCGACATACAGTTCGGACTGGTTCGAGCGGGTAGTCTTTGAGCAGATCGAGCGTTTGAATGAGCTGGCAGCGCAAGCAAGTGATCAAGAACGCACCCGGATGAAGCAGCATTTCGTCAGAAGCTGTTATTACGAATTGATGTTTTGGGAAATGGGCTGGACGGAAGAGACATTTGAAAAAAGCCTGGCACAGATTATTACAACGACATCATTGAAATAAGACAGGACAACGTAAAACACCGGATTCGCTTGTTGGCGGATCCGGTGTTTTATATAGAAAAGATAAATCAGCTGTGGTGTTCAATCAAATCTGCGAGGCGTTGTTTCACCAGCGACGGATTGGTTAACTCCTGATTGGATAATGAAAGTTTCGTCATCGTTTCGTCCGTACCCGCCATTTCGCTGAACAAAGAGCCGAGGCTGTGGGCACGACGGTCGATTTGAAGAACGATATCGATTCCGGACCGGTCCTGCAGCAAGATGACTTCGATTTCATCCAGTTTATGCGCATAATGCGTGCCGCGGGCAGAATATTCGAGTTCCTGCGCGATCGGTAAATCTTTTCGGAAGCGGCCCGGTAATTTTTCTGTATCTGCTTTCTTCAAACGGAATCCGAGATCTTCCATCGCTTCCAGAATGACGGATTGATAGTCATTTGCCTTGACGACGACCGCATCATGATCGGACGGGTCGACCGCTTGCGCGATATCAAGACCGGTCTCGATCCAGGATTTCGATTGACTGACGGAGAGGGGTGTATTAAAAGGAACCTGCAGCGTGAACGGAATTTCGCGTTCGACATCGGCTTCGATGGTAAACGGTGCTTCATTTAACACAAACCGATCCAGTGTGAATGTCGTGAATGTCTTGCTGTCCCCAACTTCCTGTTTGTACTGGGTATTGAAGGCGAGATAAATCCGTGCGATTTCCTGATCGACGTTACCGCCTTTGATATGGACGACTCCTTGAATCGTACCGCCGGGTTCACAGTGTTCTTGCTCGAGGCGTGTGTCGACCGTTGCGGCACCGATACCGATTTGGGAAAGGATTTTTTTAAACATGTTGTGTTCCTCCTTAAATTAAGTATGACGACTGAAAAGAAAGCTGACTTGCTTGTCGAACACGGATGAATTTGCTACAGTTTCGAAAGACCAAACAAAAAAGGACGGGACGATACGTGGAACTACATCAATTAAAAGACTTGCTCACGGAAAAACTGCAGGCGACTTCACTCATACACGCGACGATCAGCGCTCCGCGTCTGAAATCAAATGATCTCCGCCGAATCAAGGTAAAACCGATTCTACTTAGAGATACGTATGCAATCCAGTTAGAGTTTCAACATGAACGGATCATTAAGCATGAGAATTTAAGTATAGAAGAATTTATTGTAAGAATGGACCAATTCTTTGACGAATTCCGTCAATTTTTATTCCGGTTCGAAACGGAAGAAGTCCAGTTTCAACTCTCGAAGAAAATGAAAGTCTCTATTAAGACGACCGTCAAAGAACCGATTCAGGCAGAGTTGTCTCATAACCGCAAGAAAAGTCACTTGTTAGAAGACGGTGTACCGGTGCCGTTTTTAATCCGTTTAGGTGTCATGACGGAAGAAGGACAGGTCAAACGCCAAAAATACGACAAATTCAAACAAATTAATCGGTTTCTGGAATTTGTCGAAGACAGTATCGCGGTGTTGCCGAAAGGACGTACATTGCGGATTTTAGATTTTGGATGCGGAAAATCGTATCTGACGTTTGCTCTTTATCATTACTTGAAGATCGTTAAAGGTTTTGATTTAAATGTCACCGGTCTTGATCTAAAAAAAGAAGTCATTGAGGAATGTGCCGCGATCGCTGCTGATTTAGGGTATGATGATTTGTCCTTCCGTGTCGGTGATGTCCACGATTACGACCAGGATACGGAAGTCGACTTAATGGTGACGCTTCACGCCTGTGATGTTGCGACCGATGTTGCGCTCGCACGTGCCGTCGATTGGAATGCCTCGGTCATTCTCAGTGTTCCGTGTTGTCAAAAGGAATTAAACCGTCAACTGGATTGTTCACCGCTTGATGTCATGCTGCAACATGGGTTGATTCAAGAAAAGTTTGCTTCACTCGCGACGGATTCGATTCGGGCCGAGTTATTGACACTTGTCGGATACGAGACGCAATTGCTTGAATTCATCGATTTAGAAAACACGCCGAAAAACATCCTGATTCGGGCTTACAAAAATCCGAAACGGCCAACAGAAGAAAAAATCGACCGGTATATCGCTTTCCGTGAGCTGTTGCATGCAAAGCCGTATTTAGAACGTGAATTGAGCGGCAGACTTGGACAGATTTCATCGAAACTCGTACAATAAAGAAGACAACGAATTAAAGGGGGAAACAAATACAATGGATTTCCAAATGTATTTTGAAGATGTCGTTCAAACGGCACGTAAAGAAGCAGCAGCAGCCGGTTTTGAAGAATTAACAACGGCTGAGAGCGTTGATGAGGCAATGAAACGCGAAGGACTGACGCTTGTCCTCGTCAATTCCGTTTGTGGATGCGCCGGCGGTATTGCCCGTCCGGCAGCTGCCTACGTCAACCGTATGGAAGGTGTCAAACCGGATCATTTTGTAACGGTATTTGCAGGACAAGACCGGGAAGCAACCGATCGGGCCCGTGAATACTTCGAAGGATATCCGCCATCATCGCCATCATTCGCTTTGATGCAGGATGGAAACATCCTGTCGATGGTCGAACGGTTTGACATCGAATCGTTTACAGCGGAAGAAGTCGTCGAGAAGTTAGAATCATTGATTGAAATCTACGCTTAAGTACATCAAAAACCTGCTCCTGCTTGAGGGGGCAGGTTTTTTTTATGAACACCGTCCGTTGAACGAAAGTCGCTTCTCCTGAAATGAATGTAAGCGTTATCAAAATAAGTGATTACTCATCAAACATGAATAAATCCGTATTTTATGCAATTTTTACAGATTATTATGCTTTACAATGAATAAATATTCGTATATTCTAAAAGCAATAAATCAGGTCGAACTTTTTAGTATTGAATTAGAAAAAAACATAAGTCATACTATTGTTAAAGTTCTGACAATTGAGCGTTGGAAGGGGAATTTATTGATGAAGAAATTAGCAGCAACGGCAATGGCAGGCATTCTAGCAGTCACAATGGCAGCATGTGGCGCTTCGGAGGAATCGACAGGGGATACGACCAAAAAGAACGATAAAGTATTGACGATGGGAACGTCAGCAGATTATTTCCCATTCGAGTATATCGATACAGCAAAAGGTGATGACATCGTCGGATTTGATGTGGCAATCGCCAAAGAAGTCACAAAAAATCTCGGATATGATTTGAAAATTGAGGACATGGAGTTCGGCAGTCTGCTTGGAGCGCTCAGTGCGGGACGTGTTGATTTCGTCATGGCGGGAATGACGCCGACCGACGAGCGGAAGAAAAACGCCGACTTCACGGATATTTATTTCCAGTCCAAAAACCTGGTCATGACGAAAGATAAAGCGATCGCGTCAGATGACGAGCTAAAAGGCAAGAAACTGGGTGTCCAGCTCGGATCGATCCAGGAAGCGTTGGCGAAGGACCGTTACAAAGACAGTGAAGCTGTTTCATTAAATAAAATTCCGGAAATCATTCAGGAGTTGAATACGGGCCGGATCGACGCCTTGATCATTGAAGACGCAGTAGCCGTCAAATACATGGATCAGGACAAAGCATTAAAAACGTATGAAATCAAAGAAGACGGGCCAACCGGTTCTGCCGTCGCCTTCAAAAAAGGGGACAAAATGCGTGACGACTTCAACAAAGAGTTGAAGAAGATGATCGACAACGGCGACATCGATAAACTCGCTGAAGAATGGTTCCAAAAAGAAGCAAAATAAGAGTAGTGCATAGGGGTGGGGGTAACCTCATCCCTTTTGTGCGACGTTAGGAGATTGGTTATGATAGACTTTACAAAGATTCAAGATTCAATCCCATATATTCTGCAAGGAATTCCAGTTCTATTTCAAGTTGTCATCGTCGCTGCGATTGCCGGTATGTTAATCGGGATCGTCGTTGCGGCATTAAAAATTACGAAAAACGGATTTGTTCGATTTATTGGTCATGCCTATACGGCAGTTTTCCGCGGAACGCCGCTCATTTTACAACTGGCGATCATTCACTTTGGGTTACCGCAGTTGACGGGGTATGTGACGACGGGGTATCAATCCGCCATCATCGCCTTTTCCTTAAACTCCGGGGCTTACATTTCGGAAATCATCCGGGCCGGCATTCAAGCCGTTGACCGCGGACAGTGGGAAGCAGCAGACGCCCTTGGTATTCCTTACATGAAACAGTTACGGTCGATCATCTTGCCGCAAGCGTTCAAAAATATCCTGCCGGCGATCATGAACGAGCTGATCACATTAACAAAAGAATCCGCTTTGATTTCGACCGTCGGTGTCCTCGACGTCATGCGCCGGGCGCAAGTCGTCGGTGGAGAGAAGGCCTTGTATTTTGAACCGTTATTGTTTGCAGGATTCGTCTATTTCGTACTTGTCATGGGATTGTCCTTGATTGGTCAACAAGTCGAAAAAGCTATGAGAAAGAGTGGGTAATCAGATGGAACCTATGATTCAAGTTACTGATCTATATAAGCAGTTTGGAAAACTAGAAGTCTTAAAAGGCATTACGACGACGGTCGGACGCGGCGAAGTCGTTGCCGTCATCGGTCCGTCGGGATCCGGGAAATCAACGTTCTTACGATGCATTAATTTGTTGGAACAGCCGACAAGCGGCACGATTAACGTCGATGGTTTTGAATTGACGAAACCGAAAGCAAACATCGCCAAGGCCCGTCAAAACATCGGCATGGTGTTCCAACAGTTTAATCTGTTCCCGCATAAATCGGTCCTCGATAACTTGATTTATGCACCGATTAACGTGCTTGGTCTCTCGAAAGATGCGGCTGTCAAACGGGCGGAAGTCCTGCTCGAACGTGTCGGTTTGGCCGAAAAGCGTGACAACTTCCCGAACCAGCTGTCGGGCGGTCAAAAACAACGGGTCGCGATTGCTCGAGCTCTCGCGATGGAACCGAACGTCATGCTGTTTGACGAGCCGACATCGGCGCTTGACCCGGAAATGGTCAACGAAGTGCTTGATGTCATGAAACAACTGGCGGAAAGCGGAATGACGATGGTCATCGTTACGCACGAGATGGGCTTTGCAAAAGAAGTTGCAGACCGTGTCCTGTTCCTCGATGAAGGCATTCTGATGGAAGAAGGCAGTCCGGTTGAACTGTTTGATCATCCGAAAACTGATCGCGCCAAAAAATTCTTGGAAAAAGTGTTATGAGGAAAAGCGCTGACTCGATTCAACGAGTCGGCGCTTTTTTAAGACAGAGGAGGTAGACTATGGGAAACGAAGAAACGGAACGGTTTGTCCAAGCGTTTCATGCCGCTGATTTTTCCGGACATGACTTTGCCCACATCGAACGTGTCCGGAAGATGGCGTTACGGATTTCAGCAGCTGAGGGAGGCGACGCACGCATCATTGAACTCGCTGCACTCCTGCACGATGTAGCAGACAATAAACTCGGCGGAACGAGTGACAGCGTCGATCAGTATTTGCGCCCACGCGTCTCGGAACAGGACCGCCTCCATATCCTCGACATCATCAACAGTTTATCGTTTAAAGGAGGTGACCGTCCGCCGATGAAGACACTGGAAGGGAAGATTGTCCAGGACGCGGACCGCTTGGACGCGATTGGTGCGATTGGGATCGCCCGGACATTTCAATTTGCCGGTCACTTTAAGGAACCGATGTATGTACCGGGACTCGCTCCCCGCGAGCCGGGTGACCGGACAGGGACGACAAGTGCCTTACACCATTTCGATGAAAAATTATTCCGTTTAAAAGATTTGATGAATACGAACACAGCGAAGATCATTGCTGAAGATCGTCATCAGTATATGCTGGATTTCGTCGAACGGTTTAAGCAGGAATGGAACGGTCAGTAATGATAAAGACAGGGATCCGCTCCATCAGGAGCAGATCCCTGTTCGTTAGCTTAAGATGACAGCTGTAATCAGGCCGAGAGAAGCGAACAGACCAACGATGGCTCCGCCTTCCTCATGCGCTTCCGGCATCATCGTCGAAGCGAGCATGGCAATGATACCGCCACTGGCAAAAGCACCAATCATCGCAAACTGCATATCCGGCAATTCTGATAAAATCGAATATCCGGCAAGGGAAGCGAGCGCGGAAATCAACCAGACGACTCCCCACATGACCAGGATTTTTTTCTTCGAGAAACCGTCTTTTTGTAAGCCGGTCGTACTCGACAAACCTTCCGGGATGTTACTGACGAAAATGGCTGCGACAAGCGCGGCGCTGACATTTCCCGATAATAAACTGGCACCAATCATGATCGATTCCGGAATCGCATCAAGAATCGTTCCGAAAAAGATGGCAGTTCCTGTCCCTTCGTTTCCGCCGGATGAGCGTTTTCGTTTACTGGCCCCACGTGAGGAAACAAACATATCAAAAGCAGTGAACACGAGTGCCCCCACGATGAAGGAGATGCCGACAATCTTCGTCGTGGATTTATTTAGGGCTTCATCCAATAACTCAAACGTTGCCGCCCCGATTAAAATCCCTGTTCCAAACGACATCACGTATCCGATCAACCGTTGTTTAAGAGGGAGAAACAAACCAATCAAAGCTCCAATGACGACGGCTCCTCCAGCGATTGCCCCCCACATAAAAGCGATTCCCATGTAAACATCCTCCTTAGCTCTTTCCCTATCTGTATTACTATTTTCCTAAAAAAATGATTGATAAACATAGCTAGTTAAAAAAGCAGAAAAGGTAATCCGGAAACAAGGAAAAACGCCTTTCGCTGAAAAGGCGAGAGGCGTGTTGTATGATCAAAACGGTTGTTTATTTAACCAATGCCCGCCGTCGAGGGCAATACATTCCCCATTTAAGTAACTCGCTTGATCGGACAACATCCAGGTCGCTAGTCCGGCGATTTCTTCCGGTGTGCCGAATCGGCCGAGCGGGACGTTGCGGCGAATCCGTTCCGCATGTTCCGGTGACATGGCAAGTTTATCGGCGCCGCCGGTCCGTTCAATCGGTCCCGGACTGATTGCATTGATGCGGGCTCCGTATTTGTATCCCCATTCGACAGCAAGTGTTCGTGTCAGGTTCAGGACACCAGCTTTTGCTGCAGCACTCGGTGCGACACCGGCACCTGCCTGCCACGCGTATGAGGCAACGATATTCAAGATTTGTCCGCCCGATACGTTGTCTTCCTGCCAGCCTTTGACGAGGGCATGGGAACAGTTGAATGTCCCGTTCAAGACGATATCAATGACCGTTTTCCATCCGTTCGGCGAGAGTTCGTCCGTCGGACAGATGAAGTTACCAGCAGCATTGTTGATGAGGGCTTCCAGTTGTCCAAACTGTTGTCGGGTTTGATTGACAGCAGCGATACAGGCATCCGGATCCCGGACGTCCATTTGAATGACACTGTGGTGTCCGTCAATCGCTTGTAAATCCTGATCGGTTTGCTGCAACCGTTCGGCATTCCGACCGGTCACGACGACATTCCACCCGGCCTCTTTTAAAGCGATCGCCATCGCTTTCCCCATTCCGCTCGTTCCACCTGTGACAAGTACTGTTTTTGCCATTTCCAAAACCCCCTTATAAACTGAATGAATAGCCATTCAATATAAGTATTCAAAAAAGAAGGAGTAAACTCCTTCTTTTGGACAGAAATTATTCGACAGCTGCTGCCGTATTTGTCAAGACAGGAACAACTTGTTTTTTACGTGACACGACACCTTCGAGATAAAGAAGATGGTTCGTCGCTTCAAGTCCGAAGGCCCGTTCGACAAGCGAAGCTTCAGGTCCGAGGACGAGCGCCACCGAATTGTTCGTCAGGATGTCCGTAACGAGTAACATATATAAATTCAAATCTTTTTCGGCAATCAAGGCTTCGATCCGCGTTTCGAGCTCTGCCTGACGAAGCAAGACTTCCGCTGTATCGACCGTGTTGGCTTGGGCAATCTCGACTTTGAATGGTCCCATTGAAAATTCTTTTGCATCAAGTGCAATCAACTCGTCAATCGTTTTCTTAGATAGATCAGCACCTGCTTTTAACATGTCGAGACCATAGACGTTGGCATCGACACCGGCAATCGTCGCCAGTTCACGTGCTGCGATGACGTCTTGCTCCGTGCATGTCGGCGACTTAAACAACAAGGAATCGGAAACGATGGCTGACAACATCAAACCGGCAATTTCCGGTTTGATCGCAACACCGTGTTCTTTGTACATTTTGTTTAGGATCGTCGTCGTGCAACCGACTGGTTCCGCACGGTAATAAACCGGATCAGATGTCTCGAAGTTGGCAATCCGGTGATGGTCGATGACTTCCGTCACTTTGACAGCATCGATATCATCCGCGCTTTGTTGACGTTCATTGTGGTCAACAAGAATGACGTGTTGTGCTTCTTTTGATACTTCCGTTACGAGGCGGGGACGAGCAACTTTAAAGTAGTCGAGGGCAAATTGTGTTTCCCCGTTGACTTCACCAAGACGAACGGCTTCAGCATGAACACCGAGCTCTTTTTTTAATTCGGCATAGGCGATCGCCGATGCAATCGTATCCGTGTCCGGATTTTTATGACCAAATACTAAAACTTTTTCCATGTGTATTCACTCCTAAATGATTGATGTCTCGACCATTAGTGTACCATAAGTCCGTTTTAGACGGCGTTCATTTTCAAGAGTATGCCGGCGATTTTTTCGCTCCAATACGGATCGGATGCGTAAAAAACATTCATTCCACGTGCCTTGTTTCCAAGAAACGGACCGCGGTAGTATTTCCCGTCTTTCGAAAGATAGTCGCGGGCAATGAAGCGGCCTGTTTTCCGGATGGAGTCTTCAAACGAATCATATGACGTCGCATTTTGACCGGGAGCAATATCCGTTGCATTGACGCCAAACAGATTGAACTTGTCTTTTGCGATGTCCGACCGTCCGTAATCGGACTCGTGAATCGCATGGGCAAGCAGATAAGCCGCATTGATTCGATAGGTGCGTTCAACTTGCTTAAAGGTCTTTCCTTTCCCGATCAACGGACTGTCGGGAGCATTTTTTTTAATGTAGGCATCGAGTTGTTTCGCTGTCAAAGCGGTCGGTTTCCGTAAATCCTGCGTTAGTGTTTTCGATTCAATGTACTGCATCGTTCGGTCATCTAACGACGCTGGTGCTTCCCCGGCTGTGATCAAACCGCCGAGTCCGGCATCGGCGACGATGTAATGCAACAGACGATCGCCTTGCTTTTCATAATAGGACCGGTTACTGGATTGTTCAAGCGGGTAAAGAGTCAGCCGATCGGAAGCAACGTAACCGGTCAGACCGGCAATTTCAACCCGGCTGACGGAATCTGTGTACGCAAGCAGGGAAACACGGCTGCCGGGGGCGATATACGTATGTCGTTTTTTTAGAGCGCGGTCGGTGTAGATGTTCAGCGTCTGATTCGGCTTGACGATGCCGATCCCGCTGCCGGTCAAATAGATATAACGTTCATCCGCCGTCCGTTTGACGGCCCCGCGGCGTCCGTCGATAAAGGCCTTCGCTTTTTCGGCAGAATCGAATTCTTCTTCCCGGATGACTTTCCCGTCCCGATATAATTCCGCAACATAAGGAGAAGCCGGGGGAAGAATGGTTTGCGGTTTCTCCCGTAACAGCAGGAACAATCCGCAACCGAGTAAGAAAAAGAAGACAAGCCCCTTGAAAGAACCCGTTCGACGGACCGGGCGGGCGGGGCGAATTGTACGTTTAGTCAAAAAATCACGTCCTTCAAAAAAATCAATCGACAACCTGGGTAAAGAATAGGTAACCTAACAAAGAATGGAGGGAAGTCTGTGTTTATCGGATATCGAACGTTAAAAACCGCTGTCGCAGCGGCACTGGCGATGTGGATTGCGGAAAAGATGCAACTGGATTACTACGTCTTTGCAGCCATCATCGCCATTTTGAGTATTCAAGCGACAAGAAAAAAATCATTTCGGTCGTCATATGAACGGATCATGGCGTCCATTCTCGCGATTGGACTTGGTTTTGTCATCTTCGAAGTCATCGGCTACCGTCCGATTGCAATTGCACTTTATTTCATTCTATTTCTTCCACTGACGCAACGCCTCCGCCTGCAGGACGGTTTTATCACGAGTGTCGTCATTCTCACCCATCTTTACGTCGCACAGCAATTGAATCTGGCCATCTTTTTAAACGAAATTTATTTGCTGCTGATCGGTGTCGGTGTAGGACTACTCGTGAACATGTATATGCCGAGTCTCGACCGGACGATTGCCGAGCGACGGTTGCAGATCGATCAACGGATTGCCGCCTTGTTCTTTGAAGTCGCAGCCGCGATTGAAACGGGATGGATCAATCGGCATTCGTTGACACTGCACGAGACGGAACGGCTGTTGAAGGAAGGAAAGGATGCTTCGCTGAAACGGATGGGCAATGCCATCGGCCGACGGAATGATGATGAAGACTACCTGTATTTCCGAATGCGTGAACAACAGTTTGAATTATTAAACGGAATCGTCCGCAACGTCGATGATCTTGTCCTCGTCGTAGAAGAAGGAAAAAAAGTCGCCGGCCTGTTCCGGACAATTGGTGACAATGTCCGACCCGATGCCGACGCAACGTTATTTTTAGCGGAACTTGAACGACTGCTCGAAGAGTTTCGCGAGTCACCGCTCCCGAAGACACGGGATGAGTTTGAAGTCCGGTCCGCATTACTGCATATGTTGCAGGAAGCAGAGCAGTATTTGCAATTAAAGCAACGATTCGTCAATCAGAAGAGGTAAAACATCGTCGAGGCAAAGGTGCCGAGCAGGAAAATCGTCAAAATCGTAATCGTCGTCCACTTAATGATTCGTTGTTGTTTTGATGGTTTTGCCATAGCAAGACCGCTCCTTTCATACTTCCATTGATTATAGCCATTGTACAAACAACGCTTGCGAAGTGCAAATCTGCCTATAGATGGTATACTAAAAAAGCGCTAGATGAACTGAAAAAATGAGGAGGAATGCAACATGGTTAATGAGCAACGTGTGCTCGACACCTTTTTAGAACTGGTCCAGATTGATTCGGAATCAAAAGAAGAGGCACAAATTTGTGCCCATTTGAAAGAGACGTTTACGGCACTGGGGTGTGACGTATTCGAAGATGACGCTTCATCGAAAACCGAGCATAAAGGGAACAACTTAATCATCACGCTTCCGGCAACAAAAGACGGCGTCGATAAAATTTATTTCACTTCCCATATGGATACGGTTTTCCCGGGACAGGGAATCAAACCAATCATCGAGGACGGTTACGTGAAGACGGACGGAACGACGATTCTTGGGGCAGATGATAAAACGGGGCTTGCTTCGTTGATCGAACTGGTCCATGTCTTAAACGAAACGAACCAGCCGCACGGGAAAATTCAATTCGTCATCACGGTAGGGGAAGAATCAGGCTTAGTCGGCGCTATGGTTCTCGATCCTTCGAAGATTGATGCGGATTACGGTTTTGCTTTGGACTCGGATGGTAAAGTCGGAGACATCATTACGGCTGCACCAACCCAAGCGAAAGTAAATGCCAAAATTTACGGTAAAACCGCTCATGCCGGTGTGGCACCTGAAAAAGGAATTTCGGCCATCACGATTGCAGCAAAAGCGATTGCCAAAATGCCGCTCGGCCGCATCGATGAAGAAACGACAGCAAATATCGGACGCTTCAGCGGTGGTGGTCCATCGACCAACATCGTATGTGATTACGTGGAAATCTTTGCCGAGGCCCGTTCGCTCGTTGCGCCTAAAATGGAAGCTCAAACAGCGAAAATGAAAGCGGCGTTTGAAGAGGTTGCCGCTGAATTTGGCGGACGTGCCGAAGTCGAAGTTAAAGTCATGTATCCTGGTTTCAAATTTGAAGACGGTGATCAAGTTGTCGAGGTTGCGAAAGCAGCGATTACACAACTCGGTCGGACACCACGTCTCTTGCACTCTGGCGGGGGATCAGATGCAAACGTGATTGCCGGTTTCGGTATTCCGACTGTCAACCTGGCTGTCGGCTATGAAGACATCCATACAACGAACGAAAAAATGCCGATTGAAGAACTCGTGAAAACAGCAGAATTGTGCGTGACGTTAGTCGATTACATCACAAATAAATGATGACAGACTAAAAAGAGTGTACCGCGACATTGCGGTACACTCTTTGTTCGTTTACGATTAAGTTAATTGAGGACGTTCGAAAAATTCCATCGACTCCAGAATGAGTTCCTCGGTACAGAGTAAAGTCGTTGCGATTTCTTGAAGTTGAATCGATTTTCCGTACTGTTGCCGATAGTTCTCGTTCAATAAACGAGCAGCTTGTACGACACGTGCATAAGTCCGTTCGATTTTGGTCATGGAAAAAACCACCTTTCGAATCAGTATAGGCCCATTTTAGCATGCTTCGGACCGAGAAAGGTGTATTTTATGTATAAAAAATGCTAATTTTACGAAAAGGGGAAAAAGATGGAATTTTATTTTTTAGGGACCGGTGCAGGAATGCCGTCCAAACAACGGAATGTG
Source organism: Exiguobacterium artemiae 255-15 (assembly GCF_000019905.1). GTDB lineage: Bacteria > Bacillota > Bacilli > Exiguobacteriales > Exiguobacteriaceae > Exiguobacterium_A > Exiguobacterium_A artemiae. The sequence goes on from NC_010556.1 coordinate 1,000,926, forward strand.
TCTGCGATTGCGCTCTTACATCCGAAAATGACCTGGTTGTTTGACTGTGGAGAAGCGACACAACACCAAATGTTGCACAGTCCGATTAAACCGCGCAAAGTCAGTACGATTTTTATTACACATCTGCATGGAGATCATATTTTCGGTCTTCCCGGCTTCATCAGTACGCGGGCTGCACTCGAAGGAACGACGTTATTAACGATTTTCGGTCCAAAAGGAATCAAGGAATGGCTCGAGGCAACTTTGCGTATCACCGGTACGTACTTACGTTATCCGCTTGATGTCATTGAAGTCGAAGCCGGTCAGACCTATGAGCAGGAAGGATTTCACATTCACGTTGAAGCGTTGGAACATCGCTTTTTAGCCTACGGTTACCGGATTGAAGGTCAGGAAGAAAAAGGAGCTCTGCACGTTGAAGCGCTGAAACAACTGGGTGTCCCTTCAGGACCGCTCTATCGACAAATCAAACAGAAGGAAACGTTTGTTTTCGAGGGAACGGAATATCAGTCAACGGATTTTCTCGGAGAACCGAAGCCGGGCATCAAGTTGGCGGTGTTAGGAGATACGGTACCATGTGAAGGAAGCCTTCGGTTGGCGGAAAAAGTCGATGTTCTTGTCCACGAAGCGACATTTGCCGATTCGGAACAGGATCATGCAGGACGATTTGGTCATTCAACAGCTAGACAAGCGGCTGAAATCGCTTTGAAAGCAGGGGTGAAGAAACTGTTGTTGACGCATATTTCGGCGCGATATGTCGATCAGGAACAACGGTTGGAAGCGGAGGCGCGGGAAGTATTTGAAGAGTCATACCTCATGACGGATCATCAATCTGTCGTGATTAAGGGGTAACCAACATGGACTTTCTTATCCAATGGTCATTGTTTCTGTTAGCAAGTATCCTGCTCGGTTTCTTTTTAGAAAAACGGACCGAAAAGGAACAATATCTTTACCTGAAGTTTGTTTTTTATGCTTGCTTAGGATCAGTGTCGTTTCCTGTTTACGATATCCAATTGCCGCTTGGCATTATTTTGTTCCTGATTGTCCTGCATCCGAAAAAAAATTCGAGGTACAAACGATATATGGCCTTATTCGGATTCCTCTTTTTTCTGCTTCAGCTCATCATGGGACCGTTTGATACGTTTACGCTGCGGGAAGAAACTCAACAAATGGGACAGGTCACGATTACGGATGAATCGTTTGATACGCTGATGACGCACATTGATCGGCGGATCGGAGATGACTCTTTGCGACTTGAACAAAGTCAGTTGTTATTTGATCAGGGAGGTAACTTGCGGAATGCGACATTTGAGTTGATTGCGAAAAGTCCGAAACGGTTCATCCGGTACGAAGTAACGTATCAAGAAGTGACGGGCACATTAACGTATCGTCCCCGGGAAGAAGTCTTGACGCGTTCGCTCGAGGTTTATTATCAAAAATTAATTGATGCTTCAACCTCGTTTCAGACATTGAAGACGTTATCCATCAAACAGATTCTTCATGAATCGAAGACTCCGTATGTCGAGATGGATTTGGACGGGTTGTATGAAACGTTCAGCTTACAGGATGCGACAGTTCTCTTGATTAACGATCAAGGCGAACTGATTCCGTATGTCAATACGGGAGACGATGTGTTAGCCAACGCGATTCGATTGACGTACTTGCGTTCTGACGGTCAATCGTTACGGGAGAAAACCATACTTTTATATAATTACAGTTTTGAGACCTCAAGACGAAAAGGAGTCGTACGATGAAAAAATGGATATTAATCGGGGGAGTCCTCCTCCTGGCAGGGTGTGCGGAACAACCGACAGATCAAGCTGCTGAATCAAAGAAGTGTGAACGTTTGGTAGAAGTATCGGTCGTCAATCATACGAGTGATAAGACATTATATGAAAAAGACATGTGTCTCAAGAAATCAGAGACGGCACTTGATGCGTTAGAAGAAACGGATCTTCCGGTCGTCAAAACCGGTAAGGGTGAGATGGCATACGTGACGGCCGTTGACGGCATCCGTGAAAAATCAGCCGGAGCAAGCAGCGGTTGGGTGTTCGGCGTCAATGACAAACCGGCACAAGTCGGGGCAGGAGCGTATCAATTAAAAGACGGCGACCGTCTGGAATGGCGATTTGAAAAAGATGCAATGGCTTATTTTCAGTAAGGCGGAACGGGAGCGACTTCATCCACTGAATGTCGCTCTTTTTTTAGTGGCGATGTTATCGGTCCCTTTCTTTTTGCAGACACATATCAGTATCTTGATTGTCTTGAGCGGACATATACTGTTCTTTACGTGGATCCGGCAATGGAGTGTCCTGCGTTATTTAACCTTACCCTTGGTTTATATCGGAATGATGTATGTTCCTTTGCTTGTCGGTGCTTCCGTTGATCCATACGGAATTTGGTTGACTGGTCTGACGGTGGCGTTGTTCGTGACATCCAGTCAACTGACCTTCACCCTGGTCCGGCTCGATCAAATGGGGCCGTTATTCCGTATTTTGCCGCGCCTGACCCGTTTGACGGGAATGGTTTTGGCGATCTTACCTTCATTGCTCCGGACGTGGCCGGAAGTGAAAATGAGCCATACCAAACAACCGCTGACAGAAAAGATGGAACGGGTGGCACTGTACCACCTGTTGCCCATCGAAGCGGTCCCCAGTCCGTTACGGCATTTGACACTTTCTGATTGGATGATCGGGCTTTTAATTACAGGAATCTATCTTGCCTTCTGGTCTCCTGTAGCAGTAATAGCCGCTTTAGTGTTACCCGGACTGTTGATGTTCTCGAAAGGAGGGGTACGCGATGCCTACCATTATTACCGACGAAGCAGGGTCACGTAAGCGGCTGGAACAACTGGCTCGTGCGGCCGGGGCAGAAGTGATTCAACCGGATCGCCTGCTGCATGGTCGTGTCCGCGATATGTTGGCGACAACCAGTCTGTTTGTCGCTGGAGAACTGGCAACGTTACTCGGCTTAGAAGCTTTCTTTGACCGGGAGACAAGTGAATTATCCTCGGGGGAACAGCAACTGGTCTCGCTCGGGTATACCTTGTCCGGCTTACCGGAAAAAATCTTCTTGGCAGAGCCGTTTTTATTTTTAGATCAAGTCCGCAAAACCCGGCTGATGCTGTTGTTCGAGGAAATCGAACACCGTTTTTCCTGCCAGATCACCTATTCCGTCATTCAACAGCAGCCGCTTGAAAAGCTAGAAGGAATAGAACCGGGCAAAGGAAAGGTCATCGATGAGATATGGCGCATCCGGCACCGCTATCCGTTACAGGAAAAGTATGCCTTGTCGGTTGAACGAATGTCCTTTCACCTGGGGGAACGGGTGGCACTGATCGGAGCCAACGGGAGTGGAAAATCAACCTTGCTCCGTCTGTTACTCGGTGTGGAACGGCCGCTGTACGGAAAGGTCAAGCGGACCGGCGAAAAATGTTATGTTCCGGCGCATCCGGCGCTTGCACCTGTTCTCGATGAGCCGATTGCTACGTTTTCCGAACAAAAACAACAATTGATGGAACGGCTCTCCTGGAAGGAAGTAGCCTGTTATTTTGATGAACCGACGGCCGGATTAACCAATCGGCAACGGTCTGCGTTCATTCAAAATATGCTCGATCATCCGGATCAATTGATTGTATTCGCTACGCACGATCCTGATTTGATTTTTTATGCGACCCGAGTCGTCTATCTGGTTCAGGGGGAAATTGCTTTTGACGGTCCAACTTCGACTTTCATCGAGCAAAGCAGGTTATACGAATGGAACTGATCGGAGCAGCAGTCCTCATCATTAGTGTAGTTGTTTTATCTTTTGAAAAGCGTCCGATGTCAGAGGCGATGCTTCGGTTCATTGCGCTGGTCACAGCGGCAGCGATTGTCGGACGGCTGATTTTTGCAAGTATTCCGAACGTCCAGCCGGCGACGGCACTGGTCCTTTTGGTCGCTGCCTGTGTAGGACCGGTCACCGGCGCCATTGTCGGGATGCTTGTAGTCGTGTTGACGAGTTTATTTTTAGGAAGTGGTCCTTTCGTATTATTTCAAATCATTGCCTATTCGGTCATCAGTCTTTTCTGTATTTTGCCGGGCATGCAGACGCGGTGGATTCTAACGGCTTATGGACTGGCGGCAGGTTTTTTTTATGGATGGATCAGCAATTTGGGTTTTTTGATCTTTACGGACTTTTCGCGGGAAGCGTTTTTTACACTCCTTTTGACAGGCGGTTTTTTTGATTTGTTGCATGGGGTTTCGAATGCTATTTTCATCTGGTTGCTGTATCCGATTTTTTTACGGATTCTGCACTCGTTTGATGGAAAAAAGGGTAAATGATAAGTAATCCCATTCGATTGGAGTGAAGCGTAATGCTGAGTTCGCCGCTGTCCATAACGTATCTCGTCGGGTTGTTACTTATCGCTGGTTTGGGTCTGGCATTTGGTAGTATTTTATTGTTGAAGGGAACGATTCGGGGGCGGTATGCAGGATTTTATTTACTGGCAGCAGCCATTTTTCCCGGAGCGATGCTGATTACATCTGCAGAAGGCGGATTAGTCGGACATCTCTTTTTTGAAACGGATCTCTTCTTGTCGATTGTCGCCTGGTTATTAGTCCTGTCGAGCGGTTATTTGGTCATGGTGACGGGAGCAGTCACTCTTCGGTATGTATACCGCTACACCTCGATTCCGAAAAATGTTCAAAAATGGATGACGGATCATGTGCATCGTCCGAAACCGAACTGAATCAAAGAAGACGTTCGTTCTTTTCCGGTATGGAAAGAACGGACGTCTTTTTTATTAATGTCTAGATCAGTTGGAGACAGCGAATTCTTCAACCGGCGTTTCTTGTTGTTGCTGATCCGGATTTTGAATGCGTCCCGTGACTTCCGTCAAAAGGCGGCGCGGCAGGAATTTTGCAAATGTCACCATGGCGCGGTTGCTCGCTCCCGGTACGACAACCCGTTTACCTTTCAACGTTCCCCGGTATCCGGCAAAGGCGACGAGGTGGGACGGCATGCTTTTGAAAGGTAACGTAATCTGTGCACGGTCAAAAAAGTTCGTATCCGTCGGTCCCGGGCAAAGGCAGGTGACCGTCACACCCGAACCGTCCAGTTCAGAAGCGAGTGCTTCAGACAGCGACAGGACATACGCTTTTGTCGCGTAATAGACACTCATGTAAGGTCCCGGCATGAAGGCAGCAACAGAGGCCACATTCAAGATCCGGCCGAATCCGCGGTCAAGCATTCCCGGCACCAACCGTTTCGTCAGTTCCGTCAGGGCGACGACGTTGACATGGATGGAATTTAAATCTTCGGACGGATCGATTTCTGCAAAGCGGCCGGATGTCGCAAAACCGGCATTGTTGAACAACAGATCGACCGTCAGCTCATGTTCCTCAAGGAAACTGAGGATCCGCGAGACACTGTCCGGTTTTGAAAGGTCGGCTGCGAATGTATAAGCCTTGATTTGGTAACGTTTTTCAAGGACATGCTTAAGCTCCGTCAGTTTCTTTTCATTGCGGGCAATCAATACACAATCAAACCCGTCGCGTGCCGCCAAAACAGCCAAATCAAGACCGATTCCACCGGAAGCACCTGTAATCAAAGCGGTTTTTCGTAACATATCATACTCCTCCATTCAATTGATGACTCATTCTCTAATCTTTATCATTCCCTATTGTTCCCTTGATTCCTGCTCGATAAGCATCTCCTTTTAGAAGTCCGCCGATTCAAGGTATGATAAAGAAAGGATACACCTACAGAAAGTGAGCTGAGTCTCTTGAGAAAAAATGTCACGATTGCTTTGTTATTAGCTACATTTTTAGCGGCGATTGAAGGTACGATCGTTGCGACGGCAACACCGGTCATGGCAAGTGAGTTAAACGGCGCGAAACTCGTCAGCTGGATTTTCGCCGGTTTCTTACTGTTCATGGCCGTCTCAACACCGATTTACGGGAAGATGGCAGACCTGTACGGAAGAAAACGTGTCCTGTTATTCGGAATCGGTGTCTTCACGGTCGCGTCGCTCGCCTGTGGATTGGCGCAATCGATGGAAATGCTGATTCTGTTCCGTGCCGCGCAAGGAATCGGAGCGGGAGCCGTCTTGCCGATTGCGATGACGATCATCGGGGATTTATATACATACGAGGAACGCGGAAAAATTCAAGGCGTTTTAAGTGCGGTTTGGGGAATCTCGGGTGTCGCCGGTCCGCTCGTCGGCGGTTTTTTAGTCGAGACGTTATCGTGGCGTTACATCTTTTTATTAAATGTACCGTTTGCTCTGATTTCATTCATCATGATTGTTTTGTTTTATAAAGAAAATGTCACCGAGACGTCACGGAAGATTGATTACCGGGGAGCCATTTTATTTGCGACTGGCATGAGCGCGTTACTGTACGGATTATTATCGGGAAGTGAATCCGAATCATTTGCCGAGACGCTGATTTTAATCAGTTTTGCAGTCAGTGTGATCCTGCTGTTCTGGTTTTACCGGGTCGAGAAAAAAGCGTCGGATCCGCTGTTGCCACCGGCGGTCATCCGGCATCCGGTCATTCTCGTCATCAATTTGGCGGTCTTCTTTTCTGCCTGGGTACTCGTCTCGATGTCGGCCTACATCCCGATTTTCGCGCAAGGCGTGCTCGGAAAAAGTCCGACGGAAGCTGGTTTTATGCTGATGCCGCTGTCGTTGTTTTGGACACTGACGGCAATCGTCGGCGGACGGACGATCGGAATTGCCTCGCCGCGCTACCGGACGATGACCGGAATGGGTTTACTCGTCATCGGGATGGCGATTTTAATTGGAATCGGCCGGGAATCGAGTGATGTCTTTATCTACCTTGCCGTTTCGTTGATCGGAATCGGTTTCGGACTAGCGCAACCCGTCTTTATGGTCGTCCTGCAGACTTCGGTCGACTGGTCGCTCCGCGGATCAGCGACTGCCGTCAACTCGTTTTTGAGTACGACCGGACAAACGCTTGGTGTGGCGATCTTCGGCACCTTGTTTAATGTGTCGATTATCCAGGCATTTTCCGACTCGAAACTGCTTTCTGGCTACTCGATTGATCCGTTTTTCCAGTCGGGTACGGCCTCCCGTTACGGAGCAGACGTTCAATCGGCCGCGGAACAAGCACTCGCAAACGGACTGCATCTCGTCTTCATCGGGGGCCTCGTCTGTGCCATTCTTGCCTTTTTCATGACCTTCCGACTGCCGAAAGTCCGTCCGGAAGATCCGACCAATTAAAAAATACCAGTCAGACAATCTTCTAACAGAAGACTGCTGACTGGTATTTATTTTTTATTCCGCAGTCGTCGCGGCATTTTGTTTGGCAAATTGTTCCCGGATATCACGTTCATTGCGGCGCAGGAACAGACCGATTCCGACGAGCAGTAAGGCAGCACCGGTGATTTGAATCCACGTCAATGATTCCTGGAACAGGAAGTATCCGAAAATCATTCCCCAAACGGCTTCCCCGAGAATCGTAATACTGACGATGCTGGCACTGACACGTGACAAGGCCCAATTGAATAAGTTGTGGCCGAGCAGTGTCGGGAAAACAGCGAGTAAAATATAGATTTTCCAATCGGTTTGGAATGAACCGACTAGATTGACCGATTGAATGAGCGAAAACAGTAACAGAACGACGGAAGACACGGCATAGACGCCGAATGAATACGTATTCGTCGAGACGCTTGTCCGGACGTGTTGACCGAGCAGCCAGTAACCGGCGACAAGAATCGTCGCAAGCAAGGCGAGTCCATCTCCGATCAGTGCTCTTGGACCAACCGCGATGTCACCATAAGCGACAAGTCCGCCGCCGATTAAAGCGACACCGACGAAAAAGAGAGCTTTTCTCGACGGATGCTGTTTGAAGAAGACGGCATTGCCGATCAAAACAAAAATTGGACTCGCGGTTACGAAGAGCGTCGAGCTAGCAACTGTCGTATAATCAAGGGACAGGAACCACAGCCAAAAATGACCGGCTAAGAGAATTCCGCTTAAAATCATATGTCGGATGGTCGTTGAACTGAGACTAAGTAATTCTTTCAGGTGAATCAACGGTAACAGTAACAGTGTCGAAAACAACATTCTGTAAAAAGCAACCGCTTCGATTGGGGTTTCGGCCCATTTAACGAAAATTGCAGATGTCGAGATAAAAAAGAGTGCCATGAATAAAGTGAAATAGGGCATGTTAACCTCCGCGTGTCTGAAGTAAGGAAATGAGGGTGAACCAATGCAATTAATCATTGCGGAAAAACCAAAACAAGCTGAAAAACTCGCAGCACCGTATCCATCGGTCAAGCGGGACGGATATATTGAAATCAAACCGTGTGACCGGTTTCCGGCGGGGGCAAAGCTTGCTTATGCCGTCGGCCATTTATGTGAACTCCAGGAACCGGCCCATTACGATGCCAAATGGAAACGATGGAACTATGACCATCTTCCGATCATCCCGGAACGGTTCGACTACCGGTTATCCCGGGGAAAAAGCAAAACCTTTCAAGTCATCAAGAAGTTACTGAACGAACGGACGACAACTTCCATCATTATAGCATCGGATGCCGAGCGAGAGGGAGAGGCAATCGTCCGATTGATTCTCCGATTGGCCAATAACGCAAAACCGATTCAGCGCCTTTGGATTTCCAGTCTGACACCACAGGCCGTTGATCACGGTTTCGCGAACCTGCTCGACGGCAAAGAAACCGAGAATCTGTTTCATGAGGCGATGAGCCGCGCCTGTGCCGACTGGTTAATCGGGATGAATGCTTCCCGGGCCTATACGACGCTGCTCAAGAAAAAAGGCATCGCCGATGTCTTTTCACTAGGACGGGTGCAGACGCCGACATTGTCATTGATCGTCGAACGGGAAAAACAAATTGAGAACTTCCGTCCGGAAACGTTTTTTGAAGTCGAGGCCGATTTTACCCGGTATACCGGAAAGTACATCAATCCGAAAAAACAAACGAAGATTACGGAACGGAGCCTTGCGGAAGCAATCGTTGCCCGAACAACAGGAACCGGTACCGTTGCAGCGGTCGAAAAGACGGAACAAGTCGAAAAACCGCCGTTCTGGTTCAGTTTATCGCTGTTGCAAACGGAAGCCAGTCGCCGTTTCGGACTCGGGGCAAAGGAAACACTCGATATCGCGCAAAAACTGTATATCCGGGGCTGGATCAGTTATCCGCGGACGGATTCGTCTTTCGTCTCAAAAGACGAGGCGAGCCAGTTTCCGGCGATTTTAAACCGGCTCCTGAAACAGCCGGAGTATACCGAACTGACGGATCTCGTGACGAACAATCTGATGAATAATAAACGGTACGTCAATTCCGCGAAGGTCAGTGATCACTATGCCATCATCCCGACGGAAGAAGCGGGAGCCGTTGCGAAACTGTCCGGACGCGATGCGCAAGTCTATGATTTAATCGTCCGCCGTTTCTTAGCTGCCTTTGCAGCGGATGCCCGGTCGGAAAAAACGGAAATCATCACGGAACGGGAACAGGACCGTTTCCTGACGAAAGGCAGCCGGTCGCTTGAACTCGGCTTCAAGAAAGTCTTGAAAATCGAAGCAAAAGAGCAGGAGCTGCCGGCAGTGGAAGTCGGTCAGCCGGTACCAATCAAAGGAGCAAAGCTGCTCGAGAAACAGACGGAACCGCCAAAACGCTATACGGAAGGGACGCTGATTCTCGGAATGAAGACAGCCGGGAAAGTGCTCGAAAATGAACTGCAAGCCATCATGAAGGAAATCGAAGGCCTGGGAACAGAAGCGACACGCGCCGGCATCATCGACGGACTGAAACGCCGGGAATACATTCAAGTCAAGAAAAAAGAACTCCATCCGACAGCAAAAGGGCGGATTTTGATTGAAGCCGTCAGCGGCAGTATCCTCGCTTCCCCGGAGATGACGGCAAAGTGGGAAAGCCGGCTCGACCAAATCGGCAAAGGGGAAGCATCCGCGGCCCAATTTGTCGATCAGGCGAAGAAGCTGTCCCAGCATTTAGTCCAGGATGCGAAAACACGGGTGGAACAACTGGAAGTCGATCCGACGCAAGTTCCGGCTAAACGGGCGCGCGGCGCCACGAACCGGCCGGTCGGCATCTGTCCGGTTTGTCAGGCGGAACTGCTTGATCGTGGAAAGTTTTACGGGTGCAGTGCCTATCAGAAAAACAATTGCGGGTTTACCCTGCCGAAGACGATACTCGGGGCGCGTCTGACACAAACCGAGCTGAAAAAAATGCTCGCGAACGGAAAAACAAAACCGCTTGAGATGAAAAAGAACGGGCGGACTTTCCAGGCGATGCTGTATTTGGAACAACACCAATTGAAATTTGAGTTCGTGAAGGGAGAAGCTTGATGTATTACGATTTAATGGAGAATAAAACCTTTATCCCGATGTTTGAACAATTTTTAAAAGAGGGGACAAAGCTGACGGTCTGGTTTCCGAACGAAGTGACGATCGGGCAGGCGGATGCTTTGATCGAAGAAGCCGAGGAATTGTTCGGGGTGACGGCCGAAGTCATCGATGATCCGCAATCGTTCGGAAAATCCTTGCTGTTGCCGTATTTAACGGAGCAGGAAACCCGGGAAGACGATTTCGTCCGTTACGAAACGGTGATGACGGAAGAGGTGAAAGCAGTCTTACGGGAATTGACCTTGCCGATGATGACAGACGGTGATTTCGCCGTCCTCTATTCGTACCGGATTGACCGGCCGGATGGCTTTTTATTCGTCGAAGATTGGTTTAATGCGGAAGTTTCCTTAGAAACTTAACAAAAAAACGGAAACCCTCCTGGTTCGTGTTGCGTAAGAGTAACTATCACACGAAACGAGGAGGGCTTTTATGTCGTTTTCAGGAATCGCTTCATTGCTTAACGGCAACCGACTGTTGCTGTATATCGAAGGTGACGGTTTTTTTTCCGGAATGCCGGTTTTTATGATGATCTTTTTTGGAATCATCGTATGTATTTTCGTCATCGGTCTGTTTGCGATGATTACACAGGGTGCCTCGACACACAGTCTGACGAAGTCGCTCCGGCATCATGCCTCGGAACTCGTGACACCGTCGGAGGAAAGTGCACAGCGGTATCTGGATTATCTCCGCTCCTTGTCATCGTTTCCGGTCGAAAAGACGAATCTCGAACCGATTCGTTTGGCGAAAGGGATTCTATCGTTGATTCAACAGACGGATCAGGTACAGGAGGCAACGAAAAAAGACATCGCGGCACAATATGCACGACTCGGTGTGTTGATGGGGGATCCGCTCGCGGATGAAGAACCTGTCCGCCGTCATTCGAGTATGCATCATCACCATGACCACCATCAGATGCACGTCAATCAGCAACAGAACGATCACTCTAATCATTCTAATTTTTAATGGTTTGGAGCCGACTCACGAGTCAGTCTCTACAAAGAAAAGGGTGACGGATTCCAATTCCGTCACTCTTTTTTCGTTAAAAAAGATCACCCGGTTCACGCGACTCCTGCAGGAAAAAGTACAAGTTGGGCTGTCAGAGACAAACCGGCTTGTATCTCGCCTGAGAAAAGGGCGTGAAAGAACGAGTGATGCCTTTTGGAATCAGCTCCTTTTAACAAATCGTCCTAAAATCCCCCATTTTTTGAAATCTCTTTGTAACATACAAGCATTTAGATTAAAGTTAGATGAAAAGTAATCTTTTTTGAGCATATCTAGTGGTTTTGCCTAAAAAACCTTTAGAATAAGGTTTAGAAACAATTAGTTTAAATTTTTACAAGTAGAGGGGGATGAATAGATGAAGTCATGGCTTAATCGAACGATTGGACGCCAAATTATGTCTGCCTTCTATATGGTTATCTTGACACTCGTGCTGACCTCAGCCGGCGTTTATTTTTATACGAAAAGTCAGGTTCAGACATCACGTCAGGAACTGCTGACATTAAACGATCATCGGACACGTGCGACGAACTTATATGAATCATGGCAAAGTCTTCAGTATGAAATGCGCGGATTCGTCTTACTGGGCGATGAAGCAATGCTCGAAGAAATTGAACGGAAAAAGGATAATATCAATCAACAAACGACCTGGTTTGAGAAAAATGCCCGTTTTAAAGAAGAAAAACAGTATGCAAAAGACGCCCGATCGCTGTACACGGCGTACACACAACGTGTCATGCCGAGTCTGACGAACTACGTTGCTGCCAAAAAAGACGGCGACGTAACCGAACCGTTCCTGCAGATGGCAACGCTCGGAAAAGTCACGCAGGCGCCTAAGCTCGATCCGAAACGGAAATTCAACATCAAGACGAAAAGTGCGGCTGATATGAGCTCAAGTATCGTCGACATGGAGACCGTCTTTACAAAGTACCGCAACTCATTAAATAAACAAGAGCTCGCGGCCCAAGAAAAGCTCGGAAAACAGGTTAACGCTTCACAGATATTGGGATTTGTTAATCTTGCTGTCCTGCTGTTGATCATTGCCTTGCTCGTCCGACCGTTCGTTTCGCGGTTGACCGGCCAGTTGCGTCAATTGAACCGTGAAAGCAGCCGTCTTGCCCGAGGCGAGGACGCGACACCGATCAAGGTCGTAAATGCCCGGGATGAAATCGGCGAACTGACGACCACCTTCAATCAGATGGCTGCCTCGATCTCTTCGCAGAAAATGCAACTCGTGTCGAGTAACGACGAACTGCAGAGTCAGCAGGAAGAACTCGTTGCCCAGCAGGAAGAGCTGCAGATGCAACAAGAGGAACTGGAAGAAGCACTCGACACTACGTTGCGAAACGAAACGCATTTGCGGTATCGCAATGAGTTGACGGAAACGCTCGCTTCACGTGAGACGTTGACGGCGTATCCGGCCATCATTGAAAAGTTGATTACGATTACAGATGCCGAGCTCGGGGCGATTGTTTTCCTTGACGATGACCGCTATACGGATATCGTATCGTACGGTATGACACCGGATCAGCAGCATCAGTTGTTACACTCTTCGATTTCGTTACTGGAACGGGCACGGATGCACAAGCATGCTGTCCGTTCGACGAAACAAGTGACGAGTGATCATCCGTTGCCGTATCCGTACAGTATGTATGAAACGGTCGTTCCGGTCATGGATCCGTCGACCAATACGATGATTGCCAGCATTTATCTGGTCCGTTACCGGGACCAGTTCAATGAAGAACAAACGGAAGAAATTTGGTCCTTCTCCCGGCAATTGGCCTTGTCCCTGCTTCGGATGCGGGTGTTTGATGAAATCGAGCGGGAACGCGAGAAAACATCGAAGTTGTTGCACTCAATCCGTGAAGCGGTCATTTACATCGAAGATGACAAGATTTTTGCCAATAAACCATTATTGGCCTTATTCCATCATCCGTCCCACGATCAATTTAACGAGGGATTGATGACACTTGATGTCAAAATCGAAGAGTTGGCTGTCCAGGTCGACCAGCACGAGGCGTTTCTCGAATATATGAACCGAGTCTGCCGCCATGACATTCCGACTGAAGGCTTGTCTTTATCCTTAAACAAAGAGGAACGGTTCGTTCAAGTGTACGCGGAAGGCATTCAATACGGCGGCCGTTTCCGGGGAACGATGCTTGTCCTGCGGGACGTGACGATCGAAACCGGTATCGACCGGATGAAGTCCGAGTTCGTGTCGACGGTATCCCATGAGTTGCGGACGCCGCTTGCCTCGATCTTTGGTTATACCGAGTTGATGCTCGCAAAAGACTTGCCTGTCGATCGTCAGCAACGGTACTTGACGACGATTCATTCGGAGACGCAACGTCTGACGAGTCTCGTCAATGATTTTCTTGATGTTCAGCGCATGGAATCGAGTCAGCAACAGTATCAGTTCGTGAAACTCGATCTTCGGAACTTGATTCAGGAAGTTGCCGAATTCCATGCCGGTTCAACGAGTCATCACCAATTGACACTCGAAACCGGGGACCGGCCGCTTCGTTGGATTGAAGCGGACGAACCAAAAATGCGGCAATTATTCGGGAATTTGATTAATAATGCCATTAAGTATTCACCGGACGGCGGAGAGATTGAGCTTAAGCTGGAAGAGCTGGAGGACCGGTTACGGATCCAAATCATCGATGAAGGAATCGGGATTCCGCAACACGCCTTACCGGAACTGTTCAGTAAGTTTTACCGGGTCGATAATTCCGACAGTCGGAAAATCGGCGGGACCGGTCTTGGCCTTGCGATCTGCCAGGAAATCGTCCGGGCCCATGACGGGTTGATCCATGTGGAATCAACAGAAGGGAGCGGTTCAATCTTTACGATTGAACTGCCGTTCGAACAAATCAGTTCGCTTGAAACGATTACCGGAACGGAACACGCGAAAGACCATAAAAGATAAGCAGATTGAAACAGCAGCAGACAACGGACTATCCGTTGTCTGCTTTTTGGTGTAAAACGATTCGGAAGAAACAGTAACGGGAAAAGTAAAAAACAGGTGACAGAATATCATTCAAAAAGGAGGAATTCACTGTGAAACAGATACGACCGCCTTGCTAAGTTCGAATTCGACGGAATATTCAACTGCTGTATCTGAATCGTTGTTTGACCGCCTGTCTGCCGGCGTATGTCATCGAGCGGTTGTTTTGGCAACAACGTGGCATGACGGTGCAGGACGTCGTGTATGCTGAAATCGCCTTTGCCCTGACGGTGATGATGCTAGAAGTCCCATTTGGTTTGTTCGCTGATCGGTTGGGACGGAAAATCAGTCTGCTGACAGGAACCCTATTTGAAACGTTATCGTTTGTAATCTTGCTTCACGCGTACGACCTGTCGTCCTTTTTACTCGCGATGGTGTTAGCCGGAATCGGAAGTACTGCTGTCAGCGGAGCGGAAGAGGCATTGATTTACGAAACGATGGAGCAACTAGGGGGAAGGGAGCATTTTGAGAAAACGATTGGTCGGATAAACGCGGCAGGCCTTGCAGCAACCGGTAGTGCGGCGCTGATTGGAGCCTGGCTTGCGACATCCTACGAGCTGACGGTGCATTATCATCTCTCGCTTGGTTGTTTGACGGCGGCTGTTTTTGTCAGTTGCTTGTTGACTGAACCGGACAAATCCGGACGACCGTCAGTTTCTGTTACGCGTTACGACTGGCGTCGGTGGGATCTTGTTCCTTCGTTCATCCGGATGACGCTACTCAGCATTTCGTTTGGAGCGACATTGACGTTCTTGGATGAGTTCTGGCAATTGTATGTCCAGGAACAAGGCATTTCCGTCTCCTGGTTTGGGGTTATCTTGATTGGTCTGATGGTTGCCCAGGGACTCGGTAATCTTTTACCTAAACCGGCCCGTCCGTTCGTTCCGCTCAGCGTTCTTCTACTTGTGTATGCAGGCGGTTTTGTCTTACTTGCTGTGATGGACAGTCGATGGTCCGTTCTTGTCTTAATAGGTCTGTTTTTGATTTACGGCTGGTCGGAACCAGTCCTGACGACATGGTTGCAGGGCATTTTGACGGATGATGTTCGGGCGACCGGCAGTTCAATGCTTTCGATGCTTGAGAGTGTGGTGATGATCGGTATCGGATTGGTGTTTGGTCAAATTAGTCAAAGTTCAGGTCTTGACGGAGCCTATTTCTCGCTTGGATTTGTCTGTCTGTTGATGGGAACAGGATTGCTGGTATTTCACCAAAAAAGATAGCAACGAACAGATAAAAAAGAGAGGTCTTTTCCAGGTGCGATACCTGAAAAACCCTCTCTTTTTTATGCTTATCTTATGAGATGCGCTGTTTCTGCTTGATCGCAACGGCATCATGCAAACGCCGGGCTGCCGGGAACATCAGCAGAGCGACCGCGGCCGCTATCCAGTAGACGGTCTCGATGCTCAACCGGTCCGCAAGCAATCCGAATAGCAGGCTCCCAAGACAAAAGCTGAGCGTATAGACGGTTTGTTGCATGCTGTAGACATACGGTAAGCGGGCGGCTAGCGTCGCTTCCTGTAAACGGGTAGTCAGCTCAATCGCCCGTAGTTGGCTTGAGGCGCCCTGCAACACACAGGCGACAACGGCAAAGACGACAGACGGTGCGAACGCAAATAAGACGGTGGCTCCGACCGATAACGCCACACTCAGCGTTAACAGGGAAACAGACTTGGTCCGGCGGAGCATGTAATAACTGCCGCCGATCATGCTGAGCAGATAAAAGGCATTTAAGATGCCCCACCAGCTGTCAGACACATGGAGATGCGTATCAATATAAACAAGGAATAACGCTGAAATCCAGGCGGTACTAGCAAAGGCGTCGATGCCGAGCAACGTCGTATTCAGCCGGGCCGGTTCAGTCGTCCATGTGTAGCGGAAGCTCGACCGGAACGATGGTGTTTCCTGCGTTTCTTCGATAGGATCCGCGAGTTGACGGACCTGATGACGAAACAGACCGGTCCAGAGACTTGCCAAAACAAACAAGCCGAATGAAATCGTCAGGACGAGACCGGGGGAGCCGAGGCTGACAAAAATCGCACCGAGCGGCCACATCACCAGTTGGACAACTTGGTTTGTCCCTTGAACCAGACTGTTGGCTTTTTGAAGATTATCCGTGATGCGCGGCAGGAAGGCACTTTCGAGCGGTCGGGCAAATCCGTCGAGAAAGGCAATCCAGACGACGCACCCAAGCAGATAACCGAACGGTAAATCAAAAAATACAATCAGACCGAGGCTGATCGTTTTTAAAAGCTGACTGGATAACAAAAGCGAAGCATGACGGAACCGTCTTGCGAGATCGGCAAAGAAAAATCCGCTGATCGTCATGCCTGCTGTCACGGCAATCGGGAATAGGGCAGCAGTGCTGGCCTGTCCGGTTTCAGCATACAGGGTAGCGATGAGAGCGACGATGTAGAGCGCATCTCCCGCATTTGCTACCCACTGGCTGACCAGTAAAGTTGTAAATCGGTTCATCTATAAAACCTCCACATCGTTCGTATTTAGTTAGTGGGTGGGTAAATAGATGAATTTACATCGGTCAGCCTCATTTCGCGTTTTTTTTGATTGTATAAGGAAAAAAATGGATTGTCAATGGAGTCGGGAAAATGAGGTCAATGAACTCAGACCGGGCGTTGTTTTTTGAGAGCCCGCATGTTGAGGGCGACGAATAACACAACAAATCCTGCCAGTACGACGAGGTCGACCCAAATGTCCTGTAACCCGTAGCCCCGAGTCATGATATTTTGCAAGGCGTGCGCAGCATAAGTCAACGGCATCAACCGGTTGATGACTTCCACCCAAAGCGGCGCATCACTCAAATCAAACAGTCCGCTGAAAAAGATCTGAGGTACGATTGCTAAAGGAATGAACTGAATCAATTGAAATTCCGTCCGGGAAAAACTCGACAGCAGTAAACCGAGTGACAAGGCGACGCTTGCCGTCAAAAGATTGACGAACAAAAGCAGGAAGTAATTCCCCTGTTGCGTCACGTCAAGTACGTTGACGATGAACAGTTGGATGAGAATCGTTTGAATCGTGACGAATAAAAAGAAACCGACGAAATAACCGAAGACAATGCTCGACCGTTTGAGCGGAGTCGCAAGTGTCCGTTCCAGTGTGCCGCTCGACCGTTCCCGTAAAAAGCTGACACCGGCAATGATGAAAACAAATAAGAAGATAAAAAAGCCCATTAAGGCAGGAGCGATTTGGTCAAACAATTCAGCGTCCGGATTGCCGTATAAAAACTGGATGTCGGGTTTAGTGACGGCCGGTGCGACAGGTTGCGGTGTTTCAAACGTTTGATTCGTCAACTGGGTCAGCTGTTGCTGCAACTGTTTAACGGCTGCCGTAAGTTTCGTATTGGCAGCAGACGTTTGTTGTCCTTGAATCGTGATCAAGGTTTCTTGAATGACTTGGAGCGCTGCTACATTTTTTGAAATATCGCCGCCTTCAATCAAAATCTGCGGCTGATTCTGTTGAAAGGTGATCAGGGAATCGATTTCGCGATCCTTCATAGCGGTGACACCGGTCGCTCTGTCTGTAAAGGTACGGGTATCGGTTTTTGTTTTTAACGTGTCTTGAAAGGATGCCGGCAGATCGACCGTACCGATCGTCACATCATCTGAGCTCGAGCCGAGAATCGTTGACAGTAAGAACAGGACAAACAGCGGAGCGAGAAACATCATCGCAATCGTCCGTTTATCCCGAAAAATTTGTGAAATGACACGTTCCGCTACCGTCAGAGTTTGCATCAGACTCGCTCCTTTTGAATGAAAGCTTCGTCGATGGAACCAAAGCGCTGAATCAGATCATCCGGTGTACCGGCTTCGATCAGGCGGCCGTGCTGAATCAACAACAGACGATCGCAACGCTCGGCTTCATCCATGACGTGTGTCGTGACGAGTACTGTTACACCGGATTGACGCAGTTGTTCAAATTCATGCCAAAATGTTTTTTTGAGCGCAGGATCAATCCCGACTGTCGGCTCATCGAGCAGTAAAAGACTCGGTTCATGAATCAAAGCGATGGCAAGACTGAGCCGCCGCTTCATTCCGCCGGAAAACTGATGAATCGGGCGATCAGCATCTTTTTTTAAATCGACGAATTCAAGGACGGTTTCGATCCGGGCCCGGAGCCGTGCTTTTTTCAAACCGTACAATTTTCCAAAGTATTTGAGATTCCCTCTTGCCGTCAAGTCTTCATAGAGCGCATCAGATTGTGCCATATAACCGATTTTCTCGGCTTGTGCGAGTGAGGGTTGTCGTGTTCCGAGAACGGTAATCGTCCCGGTCGTCGGTTGCTGCAGACCGATCAAGGACTTGATTAAAGTCGTTTTGCCGGAGCCGCTTGGTCCGATCAATCCGACGATTTCCCCCCGACCGATTGAAAACTGGACATCGGTCAAGACCGTTCGTTTTCCGAATGTCTGTGAGTAATGGGTTACATCAATCATGCCATCACATCCCTTCTACTTCTTTATACCCACTTCGCTGCTTGACGATGAAGGATCCGCCTGTTTTTTTTCGGAACGCGGCCGATCCCAAAGTAAACGGACCGTTACATAAAAATAAACGGCAGAGATGATATAAAAGAGACTGCCAATCGTCAAAAAATCAATCAGATAACCGGCGGCGATGATGCCGAGCGCCGACCAGAGGGACGTCTTAAAGTGATAGCGGCCGATTGTCCGACCGACCGTTGTCAGAGCGAGTTCCTGCCGGGCGAGAATGGTTTTTTCCGTATTCTTTTGGAATGCCCCGAGTATTCCCATAATGATTTGAATCAGGTAGACGTGACTGATGGACGTGACGATCGGAACATACAATAAAATCAGTGCCATACCGAACGTATGGAAAATCAGCAGGGACCGGTCGCCGAACCGGTCGCTTAAACGACCGATACCGAGATAGGCGAACGCTGACGTCAGCGTGAAGAGACCGTAGGCCAGACCGAACTGGGCATAGGAATCCCCGATTTGCCGGACGAGTAACAAATAAAAGGGGAAAATGATACTGCTGCTCATTAAGATCATACTTTGAATACGAACAAAAAGTGGATAATTCATCGTTGTCTCCTTACTTCAAATAGTCCAGATAGAATTGGTTCATGAAAAGTCCTTTCGGATCCTGTCGTTGTTTCGCGGCTTTAAAAGCAGCGGCATTCGGATAGGCTGCGGTGAACTGATCACGTGTCGCAAACGGATAGTACGGCAGGTAGTAACTGCCCTGATGTTCGAGTGTCGCATCGATCAATTTCTGGACGATCCGCTTCGTTTCGTTGATGGATGCCGGATCCGTTTCCGTATTGATCAGCCAGACGAGGGCAAACATATCCTGTTTGGCATAAGACAAGGCGGCCGTTCTATCCTGCTCGACATAGCGGATCGTAATGTTTAAGACATTTAATTCGTCGGTCGTTAAAATCGTCCGCAACTGATCGATATAGGAAACAAACGAATCAACCGGAACAAAATATTCCTGGAGTAACTCCGTCCGGCCGGGACTGATATATTCCATGAAAGCACTGTCGGACCGCATGACATTATTCCGGGATTCATACGTCCCGCTCTGCTTCAGGAAATACGACTTTTGGAAGGACCACAACTTATTTTTGCCGAAGTCACTGTACCGGGAGAGACCGAGTAAGGCTTTCGGCAGAGCAATGATTGTTTCCTGCTTAAGCGGTTCCTCTTCAATCGGAACCGTTCGTTCGGCTTTATGATAATTCGTCACATACATCTCTTTGAAAAACCCGTCCGGCGCGACGGAAATACGTCCGATATGCATCCGGACGTCAGCATCACCGAGTACATGTTGACGGAAA
Source organism: Exiguobacterium artemiae 255-15 (assembly GCF_000019905.1). GTDB lineage: Bacteria > Bacillota > Bacilli > Exiguobacteriales > Exiguobacteriaceae > Exiguobacterium_A > Exiguobacterium_A artemiae. The sequence continues at coordinate 1,021,140 of NC_010556.1, forward strand.
TAAGCCGGATAATCATGATAGTCCAAAGCGACGGTCTGCTCGGTATACCATTCGTCGTCGGTCAGTTTCAGGGTGACATCCAAAATGATGCCGAACAGTCCGTATCCGCCGGGGACGAGGCGGAATAAATCCGCATTTTCGTTTCGGCTGACATGGACGACGGTACCGTCTGCCTTCAACAGCCGGAAGGAATCGACGGTATCGAGCAGGGAACCGTAGCGGATATCCCGGCCATGGACATTGACGCTGAGGGCACCACCGACCGTAAAGATGTTTTGGGATTGCATGACCTGAACCGCCAGTCCGTCCGGCTGAATCCGCTCCTGAATTTCGGCCCAGGTGATTCCGCTTTGGACTGTAATCCGGTGCTTGTCCGGTGTATATGCCAAAATCCGGTCGTAATCCGTCATATCGAGAACTGTCGTATCCGGGAGATAGGTCTGTCCGCCCTGACTGTGTTGCATACCGGCGACGGACACGGTTTCCTGCCGCTGTTTTGCTTGTGCAACCCAGGACTTGAGATCGTTCGTCGATGTTGCCGAACGAATCTGTTTGACACGGGTCGGGAGTAACTTCGACTGATCGGAACTGGTGAGGACCGGGTGTTGATAAGTCCAAAGTGAAAAACTAAAAACCGTCATATACACTGCAATGACGGCACCAACAGCTATTCGTTTCATACATCCTCCTAAGATTTGATTGAGATGTCGACCGGATCAAACGGATCGGATAAGCGGCTCGCTGCGGCTTCCGCGTCTGCTGCAGTAAGCGGAACAGTGGGAATCATTTGTTGTCGCCGCAAGCGGTAAGCACGCTCGAGGCGGCTCGTCAGTAGATTGGCAAAGAACACGAGCAAAGCCAAGGTGATCGCCGGGACTAAAAACAGATGGTTGATCCAGGAAACGGCCGTGAACTGAAAGAAATAATAACCGAACTGGGAAGCCCATTCAAAAATCGTCGGGGCAGCATTACCTTCGAACAAGACAAGTGTTCCGCCGAAAAATATGCCAAACAACGAGAGATGGATCAGGACCATCAATGTCTGGACAAACTGTTGCATGAAGACAATCGTCAACGTCGGCAACAGGTGCGGCCAGATGTGTGTCCGGAATTGATAGCCCGGACGCCCGCCGAGTGTCCGGGCGACAAGCATGAACTCTTGAGCGAGCAGTTGCCGGGTTTCACCGATGAAATACAGCACGAGTGCCGGTAAACCGAGTAACGTCAAGACACTGATCTCAAGGAAGACCCTTGAGAACGTAGACGGAATCTCGGCGGGATCGACGAACTGGAACGCCGGTAACAGAATGAATAACGCGATCAGCGAAATCGGAAGGATCAGGAAACCGTCTAACAGCAGTCGTAAGGCCGTATACAACCGTTTCTTCCGAAAAGCGAGCGGGATGCCAATCAGCAGCGCGAGAGCGATTCGGGCGAAGGCAATGCTGACGCAAATCCCGATTGTCCACTTGGCACCTTCAATCATCACCTGAAACAAATCATTTCCGGAACGATCCGTCCCGAGCCACCGCTCTGCAGACGGTTCAAGCGGTGAGGTGGCGATAAATGTTCCATCCTTTGAATAGAGGTTCTGAATTTGATCGACCTGTCCATCACGAAAGACGGAATTGGCAAAACTGAGTATCAGTAAGGTCCCGAAGAACAGCAGACACATCCAAAAGACGGGGTCACGCAGTAAAACACGTCTCATGAGATTTCTCCTTTCCACGAGCGGGGGATACAAAGTTCTGCCACTGTATCCAAAATGAAAAAGGGTACGTAAATGAGGAGCAACAAGACGAGTAATACCGAAAAATCTTGATTAATCAAGATAAAACGGAATAGTCCCTGGACGTTAAAAGCATACTCGATGACGACCAGGCTCGACAGAATCGTAATAGTGTTGGTCCGGAAAAACAGATAAAACCGATAAAACAGATTGGGCATTAAATGTTGCCAAAACAGTTGGGTCGAGTGCATTCCTTTAGCACGGGCCAACTCCAGATAGCTCGCATGCTGTTCTTCCTGAATCCGACCGGTCAACCATTTGATGAAGAAAAAGACAGTCGTCAATGATAAAGTCAAAATCGGCAGGAAACGAATCGAATCTGCGAATCCGCCGGCAATTTCAATTTGATTAAATCCGGTCATCTTAAATAAAAAAACGATGATGGACTGGGAAACGATGATCCAAAATAAATCGGGAATCATTTCAAGGAGCCGGGCGGATTGTGTCAGGATGGACCGGGTTTTTGATCCTGTCCGGTAAAATAAGAAGGCATAAAGCAACGCCACGACCGATGAACAGATCAGCGCACTGGTGAAAATGACGAGCGTTTCCTGGATGAACGGCTGGAGATCAGGCATCAGCGGTCTTTTTTCAGAAGCGGTGACATTGTAATAGGTCAACGGGGCGGAAGTCGTCAACAGACCAAGCTGTTGTTGGACCATTTTGAAATAGCCCGGAAAATCCGGTCGCATCTGAACGATTAAACCCGGCAGAGCACTGATCCCGACTAAAACAAGAAAAGCAAATACAAGTTGAGTGGCTTTACGAATGATAAACGACGACATATTGTTCCTCCTACATTAGCAGTTTAACCGATAGCCTGAATGAGATCATTGCCAATTTGAATCAATTGACTGTTGCGGTGTTTCCGGCGTGTGATGTACCGTTCGAATTGTCCGGTCGGAATATAGGTATCCCGCGTTGACAGCGTCGACAGCGTCAATAAGATTTGTTTCAGTTGAGGCTGTCCTTCTTGCAATTTCAAATGAGTCATCCGGTTGTTTACATCCAGATGATTGATGAACAATTCAACCTTACATCCTTCCTTGATCAGTTCACTGACCAGAAAGGCTGTCTGATCAAGAAATGTCTCGAAATTCGTATGCAATCCGTAACCGCTTGGTCCGGACAGATTCAAGGCGAGCGTAAACGTATCCTGGTTACTCGTCTCAAAGACTTTTGCCTGTAGCCGGCCGGTCTTTGCTGTCGCATACCAATCAATTTCTTTGGATGGTTCTGACGTATACGGTTTAGCGCCCAGTTGAACCAGTTTGTTTTTCAGCGGTGAGTAGCGATCCGCGCGGTCCCCGATCCGCAGACGGTTTAACAGGAGCGGTGTCGCCTGTGCCGTCAACGAAGGAAGAACCGTAAATTGAGGAAAGTCATCAAAGGTAAAAAGATAGACAACCATCCGCCAAGGGAGCCGGATGGTTAATGTGAGTTCACCAAAATGAGCCGGTCCCCGCCGCATCGCTTGAATCGGAATCTCGAGTTGTTCGTCCGATTCAATGACGGCGTGATAGGTATGCGGATGGAGCGGGTCCATGTCGGGAAAAATCAGGCCATCTTCCGTATGCAACCGCAGCGTGGTTTTTAACCCCAACTTTTGCAGGGCTTCGAGACCCAAAAGTTGCAGGCGTAATGAGGCCGATTCCTGATTAAACATCAATGGTTCGTAATGTTTCCACTCTAAGGCAATGTCCCGCTGTAATTGTTTTTCGGTCTGACCGACGACATAATGGATGGTTCCAACGGCAGCAAACAGAAAACCGAGCAACGAGAGTCCCGGGATAAATAAGAAAACGAACGTCAAGATGACATAGACGGAAAAGAGCCGGCGCTCGAGCCAAAAAGGAACGGAACGTTCGATGTGCATCCTGTCACTCCATTTCGACCGGAACCGGGATATCGTCAAGCAGATGAAGTAACACATCGGCTTTTGTCGTTTTGATACCGCCTTCGAGTGTCAGTGTCAAGCGGTGGGACAACACATGTTTTGCCAAGTATTTGACGTCCTCCGGAATGATGAAATCGCGGCCGCTCAGAAACGCAAAGCTTTGTGATGCCCGAAGCAAAGCAATCGCCCCGCGGGGACTGACTCCGACTTCGACAAGGGCGTGATGACGGGTCGCTTGGACGATGGCGAGCAGGTAATCGAGGACGTCCTGAGAGGCGTGGACACGCCGGGCTTCTTCCTGCCAGGTAATCAGGTCACCGCCTGTTGCGATGCCGATTGCCTGTTTCCGGACATTGGCCAAGACTTCGTTCAACAGTTGCCGTTCGTGTTCAAGATTCGGATAACCGACTTCAATCGCCACCATGAACCGGTCAAGCTGAGCGTCCGGTAGCGGGAACGTTCCGGAAGACTCAATCGGGTTTTGCGTTGCGATGACAAAAAACGGAGCCGGCATCTGATACGTCGTTCCGCCGATCGAGACTTGACGTTCTTCCATCGCTTCGAGCAGAGCCGACTGGGTGCGCGGGACAGCCCGGTTGATTTCATCAATCAACACGACGTTCGCGAACAGCGGTCCGCGTTTGTTCTCAAATTCCTGTGTTTTCATGTTAAAGAAGTCGGAGCCGATGACATCAGACGGCAGGAGGTCCGCTGTGAACTGAATCCGGGAAAAGGCACTGTCAAAACTGTTGGCAAGAGCTTTCGCGAGCATCGTCTTCCCGGTCCCCGGCACATCTTCGAGCAGAATATGGCCTTCGGCAATCAAGGCCGTTAAACACAAATCGATGACATTGGACTTTCCCAGATAAATCGTATTGAGCTGGTCTTTTAATTGTTGTAGTTTCACTATGTACGCCTCCATATCATGAAATAAAATTCAAACAGCTGTTTTTCTCAGAAATCCAGAAAATACATCATCTTAAGGAAAAAATATCCAATAATATTAACTGAATTTTAGCACAAATTGAAAACAAGAAGAAACTATTTTCTGATTCAGAAAAAAAGACCGGACGATTACGGACTGAAAGGGAAGGGTAGTTGAATAAAAGAACAGATAAAGGGAGGCAGTTTGTATGAAGCTGATTATTTTCGGAGCGACCGGACAAACCGGACAGGAGTTGGTCAAACAGGCAATCGCCCACGGGCATACGGTGACGGCATTCGTTCGTAACCCGGATAAACTCGAGTTGACGGACGGAAAACTGCAAGTCATCGAAGGGGATGTACTTAATCAGGAAGCGGTGAATCAAGCCATGCAGGGACAAGAGGCGGTGCTGACAGCCCTCGGAACCGAGAGTCTGTCTTACAGCGGCTTTCTCGAGCGGAGTCTCTTACGAATCGTAAACGCGATGAAGGTGAATGGCGTCGACCGGATCGGTTATGTCGCTTCTGCCGGAGTCGATCAGGAGCTTCCGGGTGCACAAGGATTACTTGCCCAACAAATTCTCAAGAATCCGCTAAAGGATCACCGGCAGGCGATTGAACTGTTGAAACAGGCCGATGTAGCGTATACGGTCGCGCGACCGCTTCGATTGATGAACGGTCCGTTGACCGGTTTGTATCGTCAGACGGACAATGGTGTCCCGGAACAGGCGAAGCAAATCAACCGGGCGGACGTCGCCCACTTTTTGCTCGAAGCGATTGAGCAGGGGGAACATGTCCGGAGCAGCGTCGGACTGGCCGAATAAGAAAAGCCGATTTTCAAAGGACGGAAAAAGTCCTTTGAAAATCGGCTTTTTGTATGCACTTACTGCTGGCGGTATACGGAAACCGAGCCGCCGTTGACGAAGAATTGACCGTAGCCGTCCTGATTGATCGTGACGGAAGCGGTGTTGTTACCGGTGATGTCGGTCCAGACTTCACCTTTGTTTTGAAGACCGACATACATCCATTTACTGCCGCCCGGACCGTCCGACAGAATCGTTGCAAGACCAGATTTCGCCCGGTCGGTCACACCTTCACGCGTCCAGCCGATCACGTCCGCATTATCGAGATAATCATTTTGTTTTCCGAAGGCAAAGTCTTTCCGCGCTTTTAACAACGGATCGATTTTAGAGGCAAGCGCCGGAATTTCACGGTTCGACGTGCCTTTTGTCCCGTAGTAATCGCCGTAGAAGACCGACGGATATCCTTGTTCACGTGTCAGAATCATGGCGTAAGCAAGCGGTTTGAACCATGACTGTACCGTTGACTCGAGCGACTGTCCGGGTTGGGAATCATGGTTTTCGACGAGTGTGACGGCCTGGACGGGATTCGTTTTGACAAGTGTGCCGTCAAAGATCGTCCGCATGTCATAATAGCCGCCGCCTTTACTTGCCTGCTCGAACTTATAGTGGAGCGGAGCATCGAAGACCGATTGCTGATAGTTCGTCCGGCTCAAATAGTTTTGCAGCGTCCCGAGGTCGTTCTGCCAATATTCAGCCACCGTGAATAACGGTTTTCCGGTCGTCTGACGGACGTTTGCGAGCCAGTCGGCAAGGTAACCGTGTTTGATATGTTTGACGGCATCGAGACGGAATCCGTCGAGACCAAGTTCGTTGACATACCATTTGCCCCAGTTCTTCATTTCCTGCTGGACTTCCGGATGATCGAAATCAATATCGGCATACATCAGGTAATCATAGTTTCCGTTTTCGGTCGAGACATCGGTATCCCACGCTTTTCCGGTCCCACGGAATTTATAGATGGCACTTTTTGAACGGGATTGATCCCAGTCCGTTCCGTCGAAGTGATACCATTTCCATTTAAAGTTCGAATAGGTATTGTTCCGCGCGGCGAAATCAAATCCGGTCCAGGCTTGGATTTGATAGTCACCCGAGATTTCCTGGTTCCGGTTGCTGCCGTTTACTTCGACGGCTGTGACGGCTTCCGTGAAATCCGCTCCGCCTTTATGGTTCATAACGACATCCCCGTAGACATCGATGCCGGCTGTATGTAGTTGATTGATGGCCGTTTTGAGTTGAGCTTTCGTTCCGTATTTCGTCCGGACGGTTCCTTTTTGATTAAATTCGCCGAGATCGTATAAATCATAAGCTCCGTAACCGACATCATTTTGTGTGGTTCCTTTATAAGCGGGCGGAATCCAGACAGACGTGATTCCGAGTTGATCGAGTTTCGTTGAATCACTGCCGAGACGATTCCAGTGGTTGCCGTCATTCGGAACATACCATTCGAAATACTGCATCATCGTACCGTTATCCGCCGTTGCACCTACTGCAATCGGTTGCACAAGTGGCGCTAGAAAAGTAGCAGTCGCGAGAGTCGCGACAATCAAGCGTTTTTGTTTCATGAAAAGACCTCCTGTAAGTTTATGAAAGCGTTTGCATTTACAGTATATCAAGTCTTGGAATTTACCGTATCATCCGCGACGTTTATTTCTGAACATCTTGTTTTCGTGACTTTTGAACCTGGAATATTTTTTCAAGAGAAGAATAATCAATCGGTTGACCTGTTCTTAAGAAAAAAACAGGACCATCGGACTCTTGAACGAGATGATGAATTTTGGTTCAGTTTTATTTGCCGGATTTTAAGGTCTTTTGTCCAGCTTCTCAAGAGGTAAAAGGAGGTGTAAAAATGAGGAGGTAAGACGAGCTCGTACATATGTAACCAAGGGGGAAACACAGTATGAATTGGAAGTCGAAAATCAGCGGAGCGCTTGTCGCTGCACTTGCACTCGGGTCAATTTCGTTTACACCGGTTATCGCTAAGACAGAACCGACCAAAATCGTTGCCGGACCACAGATGGTCACGTCACAATCGACGATCGACGCATATTATCTGCCGGCGTCAGGTAAAACAGGTGCGGCATTAAAAGCCTCATTACATGACATCATTGATAACCATACACAAGTATCGTACGACACGGTCTGGACTGCTCTGAAGGAAACGGACCAAGATCCGAACAATGCGAATAATGTCATTGAACTGTACACGGGGAAATCGATTGCGAAGAGCAATAACGGCGGGAACGTTGGTCAATGGAACCGTGAGCACGTCTGGGCGAAGTCGCACGGTGATTTCGGAACAAGCAACGGACCGGGAACGGATCTGCATCATCTGCGGGCGGAAGATGTTGTCGTCAACAGCGCACGGGGGAATCTTGATTTTGATAACGGCGGCACGAAGTATGCCGGTTGCGACTGTTACCGTGACAGCGATTCATGGGAACCGCCGACACGTGTCAAAGGCGATATCGCGCGTATGATCTTCTATATGGCTGTCCGCTATGAAGGCGGCGGTGAAATTGATTTGGAAGCATCGGAAAATGTCAGCAACGGCGCAAATCCACTTCATGGCAAACTGTCGACGCTAAAAGCATGGAACAAACTTGATCCGGTCGATGCGACGGAAATCAGACGCAATGACATCATTTTTGAAAAGTGGCAAAAAAACCGGAATCCATTTATCGATCATCCGGAATACGTGACATCGATTTGGGGAAATTAATGTCAGACAGATCTGAAAGAGGGACACACCGATTTTTTTCGGACGTGTCTCTTTTTTTGACTGAGAAAACGATGTGAAACCTTTTTTTAGGTCCGGCGTATAGAAAGAAGTGAAAATTAAACGGCAGGACTTTTACTACTGAGGGGATAGCATAATGAAAAAAGCGATGAAACGTATCGGAGGACGTTTTTATAAGACTGGTCTTGGGCTGCTTCTGTTGCTCGCTGTCTTTTGGTTCAGTATTGGCTGGTTCGTCGCGAAAGGAGAACGGCCGCTCGCAAACGGCAAACATCCATATGTTATCGTGCTTGGAGCCGGTGTCAAAGGAGAGACACCTTCGTTGATTTTAAGTAACCGGATTGAAGCGGCTGCCCGGTACGGAAAGCAGTTCCCGGATACGACATTCATCTTAAGCGGCGGACAAGGAGACGGAGAAGCGATTTCAGAAGCGGAAGCGATGCGGCGGGGGATGATTCAAGCAGGAATCAGCGAAGAACGTTTATTGCTTGAAGATCAATCGACTTCGACGACCGAAAATCTGACTTTCTCAAAACGGCTGTTGCCGGCATCCGAAAATCGTGTCTCGATCGTGACGTCGGACTTTCATTTGTACCGGGCCCGGAAAGAGGCAGCGCAAATGAATCTGAAGACCGACGCGATTCCCGCTGCGACACCACTGTCCGGTGTACTGCGTTATGGTATGCGGGAACGTGTCGCGATTGTCGTAAAATATTTTCAATGAAAAACACCTTTCCGTTACCCGGAAAGGTGTCGTCGAATTTATTTGTTGAGTTGCGAATCATTTGGCTTAGAGTCATCTTGATTAGAATCGTTTTGATGAGTAGTGTTCGGTTGATGCTCAGGAGGTGCTTCTTCTTTTCCGAGCGCCACATCTTTTGCTTCAACAACTTTGCTGCTGATGGAGTTTAGGTCACCTTTCGCTTCATTGACAGTCTCTTTGACCGATGAAGCGTCTGATTTGACCGTATCGAGTTCTGTGTTGACTTTATCGTAGACGTTTTGAACGTCTGATGCGACTTCTTGAATGATGCTTGAAGCGCTCTTCACTTGGTTGATGACTTGTGATGCTTTGCCAGACGGATCTTCTTTAATCGATGAAGCAAGCGTCGAGACCGAGTCTTTCGCGCCGCGTAGGCTTTGTTTCGTATTTTGACGGCTCGAAGAACTGAGTAACGTCAGGAGACCACCAACGACTGCGCCAAGCAGCATTCCTGTAAGTAAACTGACTTGACGACCAGATGAAGTTTCCTGATCGAACTGACGGTTCGGGTTTTCAGCGTGGACGGCATGTGGATCGTTTGGTAAGTTTGGTTGCATGATTGACACTCCCTTAGAATATGATTTGACCATGATAGGAATATACCCTTATCTCACAACTAAAAACATGCATTTGTAAAACAACAAAAAGACCATCCAATGATATGATGGTCTGAGACAGTCTAATTGTCTTACGGTCGATGTTCATCATCGTGTTTTTCAGATAATTTACGGTTGATTTCATCGTAATCAATTTCGATGTCATCTTTATTGCCTTTGTAGCCGTAACCCTTTGAAATCACGAGGATTGAAGCGACTAAGACGAAGACGATGATTAGAATGGAGACGACATAAAGCCACATGATCCATTCCTCCTTTCATTCTTCTTTAGTATGACGGAAAAAGCATCTTTCGTCTAAACGAAAATGTAAATTGTATGATAAACTATTTTCAATGAATATATGGATAGAGTGAGGTGACAACATGAGTATACTGGTCGTAGATGATGAGTTTACGAATTTGATGATTTTAGAACGTTTGCTTGAAAACGAGGGGTACGATGTCGTCAAAGCGATGAGCGGGGAAGAAGCGCTGGAGCTGATGGAAGATCCATTGTTCATCGAAACACTGGATGTTGTATTACTTGACGTCGAAATGCCCGGAATCAGCGGTATCGATGCGACCCGCTTAATTCGTAAACGCTTTGGTTTGGATGAGTTGCCGATCGTCATCGTATCCGGCCGATCAAATGAAGAGGATATTGCGGACGGACTGGATGCCGGTGCTTCCGACTATACGACGAAGCCGATCCGGAAAACGGAACTGTTGGCCCGTGTCCGGAACGCCATGTCACTCAAACAAGCGATCGACGCCCGAAAACGGTATGAAAAGGTATTGCAGGAAGACTTTGATTTAGCACAAAAGTTGCAACAGAGTGTCCTGAGTGCCAATATCGAGGACGAAGACATCCGGATTATGGCGACGTACATTCCTTCGAAAAAACTGGCGGGTGATATGTATGCCTGGTACCGGATTTCGCCGCAAAAATACGGGATCATTCTGTTTGATGTCATGGGACATGGTGTATCCTCCGCTTTGATCACGATGGGGATGAGTTCGATTTTATTTGAGCTCGTACACCGCATCGGCGATCCGGCGAAAGTCCTTGAGGAGTTAAACAAACAGATGAGCCGCCTGTTCCCGGGCGATGAAACGGAGATTTATTTTACGGCCGTGTACTTGTACATCGAACTGGATGAAATGAAACTCAGTTATGCCAATGCCGGACATCCACCGGGCTTGTTACGGATGGGAAATCAAATCATTCCGCTTGAGAATACGGGACTGCCGGTCGGAATGTTCGAAGATTCGGAGTATACAAGCCAAACGATTGACCTCGTTTCGCCAGGTTGTGTCTACTTGTATACCGACGGCTTCATGGAGTTATACAGTAAAGGCATTGATGAAGGCATCAGTGCCATCCGTGAATTGATTCACGAGCAGGGTCCTGCCATCCATCAATTGATTCAACCGGATCAAAGTGATGATGCGGACGATTTATGTCTCGTGACCGTCGAAATTAATTAAATGAAACAAAAAACCACGTTCCTTTGATGAACTTAGCCGGAGAGAGCTGAAGAGACAATCGTCTCCGAACTCTTTTTCAAACTAAAGCATTCAAAAGGAAGTGGTTTTTTAATTTTTTTACGACTTTGAAGGAGTTCAACTAAAAGAAACGGCGGCGCCATAAAATAAAGGCTGCCAGCCCCGAGAAGAAAATCATCATGCCGAAGACAATCCAAAAGCCGATGACTTCGCCTTCCCACGGTACATGCACGTTCATCCCGAACATTCCGGAAATCATCGTCGGAATCGAGATGACAATCGTGATGGAAGCGAGAAACTTCATGACGAAGTTGACGTTGTTCGAGATGACAGAACCAAACGTATCCATCGTCGAACTGATGATATCTTTATAGATTTGGGCCATTTCCATAGCCTGCCGGTGTTCAACGAACACATCTTCGAGTAAGTCTTCGTCGTCTTCATGTTTCTCAAGACTCGGCGTTTTGATGATTCGATCGAGTACGCCGTCGTTTGACTTCAAGGAAGTCATGAAGTACACAAGTGATTTTTGTAAGTTCATTAATTGGAAAATTTCTTGATTTCGCATGGAACGTTGCAGTTCTTCTTCGAGCTCATCCATTCGACGGTCAATCTGCCGCAGGAATCGAAGATACGACGAACTGACTTTATAGAGGATCTGAAAGACGAACCGGGAACGGTAATTCGTCCGGAACGCCCGGAGTTTTCCCCCTGAGAACAACGTCAAGACATCCAGCTGTTGCGAACAGACAGTGATGAAGTGTCTTGAGGTCACGATGATACCAAGTGGAATCGTATTGTAACGGCGTCCGGATGATTCTTCTTCGATATAAGGAACGTCGACGATCATCAACAAACCTTCATCATCTTTCTCAAAACGAGGTTTTTCCTCGACATCAAGCGGGTCATAAATAAAATCCTCAGGAATTTTCGTAGCAGCGATGACTTGATCGGCTTCGTCTTTTGTCGGATTGACAAGATGAATCCAGGAACCTTTCGTAAACTCCTGAATTTCGTTGACTGCCCCCGTCACATCACTTCGATAAATCGTCAACATTGTCTATCCCTCCTGCTCTTCACTTTTTTATTATAGGAATACTCTATAGACCGTGTAAATGATTCTCCGATTTTTTTTTAAGACGATTAATGATAATATAGAAAAAGAGGAGGGGAAAAGATGCCTTTTTTTAATGAAAAGAAGTTAGCGGAACTGCGTTTGATTGCCGGCGGCGATGACGTATTCTTGCAAAAAATCGGTGAGACGTATATTGCCCAGTTTGATCGGAAATTTCCGGAATTAAAGGAAGCGGTCGAAGCAAAAGATGCCGAACAGACAGAAAAATTAGCTCATTTACTTAAGGGTGCCTCCTATTCCGTTGCGGCGGATGACTTAGCGGATGACTTTGAATTGCTGGAAAAAGAGGCTGAGACAGGCTCAGTCGAGAATGCGGCCGGTGTTTTAACCCGGATTGAAGACTGCATGACAGGGTTCAGAAAAACTTGGCTGAATGTATTTCTCGAAAAAAAACAGTGATTTTGTTTAGACGAATTGTAATATTAAGTGCAACACCTAGCTGAAAACACAAAAAAAACCCATAACGGCCTCGTGTAGAATAGAGTTACCACACAAAATTCAACGGAGGATTCGTTATGAGCTATATTCATCTTACCATATCAGAAAGAGTCAAAATAGAGACGTATCTCGAGCTAGGTTTCTCTGTCCGAAAGATTGCGGGACGCCTGGGGCGTCAACCTTCTACGATTTCACGAGAATTGAAACGAAATCCTCATTACGATTCTTCTCATGCTGACCAGCGTTATGTGGAGCGAAAGAAGAAGTGCGGTGCACGTACGAAGTTTACGCTCGAAAAAGGAATCTGCATCCTCGAAAAATTACGGGAGACGTGGTCCCCTGAACAAATTGCCGGACGATTATTCCAAGAAGAAGGACTCTCGTTCAAGACAATTTATCGTTGGATTTATAGTGGCCTCGTCGAGGCCGATTCTGGACTTCTTCGGCAAAAGGGAAAGCGTCAGAAACCACGTGAGACGCGCGGACGCTTCAACGTCGGACTGCCAATCAGTAAACGTCCGTCCGACGTCAAAGGGCGTCAAACGTTTGGACATTGGGAGCTTGATACTGTTGTATCGGGTAGAGGAACGTCAAAAGCCTGTGTCGCAACGTTCGTCGAGCGAAAGAGTCGTTTTTATCTCGCTGTACCGATGGAAAATCGGTCCGCTCAATCGATGGAGTCTGCGATTCAAGCATTACATCTTTCCTTCCCGTTGGGAACGTTCCAAACTGCGACGACAGATCGTGGAAAAGAGTTTAGCTGTCATGAACGAATTCGTGACACGTTAGGCTTACCCATGTATTTTGCAGATCCGTATTCTTCTTGGCAGCGTGGTAGTAACGAGAACGCCAATGGTCTTCTCCGTGAATTTTTCCCGAAGGGGACAGATTTCGGAAAGGTCAGTCGTTCTGAAATCGCTCAAGCGCTCGCCTGGATTAATGGGAGACCACGAAAATGTCTTAACTGGAAAACTGCATACGAGGTCTTCACGGAAGAAGTGTTGCACTTAATTTGACAAACCGTCTTTAAAATAAAAGAGATTTAAAAAAACCGTTTCCTGATCAGACAGGAGACGGTTTTTTTGTTTAGGAAAATAGTGATTACAGGACGTATGTATCGACGGTTTCGATCAATCGACCGATTTCCGGCTTTGTAATCTGGGCGTTGACACCAACAGACTCGCCTTTATGGCGGAGGTCATCCGAAATCAAGGACGAGAAGACAACGATCGGTAATTCCGTGTAACGGTCATCTTCACGTAATCGTTTCGTCAAGTGCAGTCCATCCATTTTCGGCATCTCGATATCGGTGATCAAGAGATCACAGTTGCTGCCTGCCTCAAACGCATCGAAGGCATCCTTGCCGTTGATAAACCACTTCAAGCCGTCATAACCGGCTTCTTCCAGCGTTTCGATGATTAACGTCCGGAGCATTTCCGAATCTTCCGCAATCCAAATGGTTTTATTGGAGCGGTTGCGGGGCGAAACACGACGGCCTTCTTCGCGGGCGAAGATATCCTTGCGTGACAGCTCGAGCGCAATTTTCTCGTAATCGAGCAAGATGATCATCTTATCTCCCGTCTTAACGACACCATTCGTTAATCCTTCGATGCCTCGGGCGAGTTCATTCGGCGTATCAATCTGTTCCCACGAAATACGGCGGATTTCCGTTACAGAATCGACGCGGAGGACACTTTTTTCACCGTTAAACTCACAGATGATCAACCGGTCATCTGTCGTTTCCTCATGGGCGACACCGATGACCGTCGGTAAGTCGATGACCGTCATGACTTCACCGCGTAGTTCAATCAGACCTTTGACGGCATCCGGTGTGCCGGGGAGTGGTGTCATCGGTAACGGAACGATGATTTCACGGACTTTCATGACATTGATGCCGAACGTGTAAGGTCCGCAATGAAAAATAACGATTTCCAACTCATTTGTTCCAGCTTCTAATAAAATATCGTGTTGATTGTACACGTAATCGAGCCCCTTTCCATCCTGCACTACACTTCTGACTAGTTATCGGCAGAAAAAAGCAATTCTTCCACCGTAAAAAGAATAAAAAAGTTGTTGAAATCGCTTTCATTTTATGTTAAGCAAAAAGTTTGGCATTTGTCTGACCAATTGATTACAATAGGCTATGCAGCCACACACTGAAGTGAGAGAGAAAAAATAAATGGAGGTCGAGTGGAATGACTACAGCAACAACATACACATACTTATTAGACGGGCAATGGCAGGAAAGTGAATCCAATGAAACCATTGAAATTTCTTCGCCTTATAAAGAAGATACAGTCGGTCGTGTTCAAGCGATGACAAAAACAGAAGTAGATCGTGCAATCGCATCTGCTAAGGCAGCACAGGCAGAATGGGCGAAAGTCCCTGCCAATAAACGCGCTGAATTGCTCCATGCTTGGGCAACAGAACTTGAAAAGCGTGCGAACGAGATTGGCGAAGTCATCATGCGTGAAGTCGGTAAAGGACTTGCTGACGGAATTAAAGAAGTCAAACGGACGGCAGAAATCATCCGTTACACAGCAGAAGAAGGTCTTCGTTTTGACGGTCAAATGATGCAAGGGGACTCGTTCCCGGGCGGAAGTGCGAAAAAAATCGCTATCATCAAAAAAGCGCCGCTCGGCGTCGTACTTGCGATTTCGCCGTTTAACTACCCGGTCAATCTGGCAGCTGCGAAACTGGCCCCTGCCTTGATGACAGGAAATGCCGTCGTCTTCAAACCGGCAACACAAGGTTCGATCAGTGGGACGTTGATGGTTGAAGCGCTTGTCGCAGCAGGATTACCGTCAGGTCTCGTTAATCTCGTGACAGGACGCGGTTCGGTCATCGGCGATTATTTGACAGCGCATCCGGGAATTAACATGATTACGTTCACAGGCGGGACAGCGACAGGGCAACACTTGTCACGTCAGTCGGCGATGATTCCGCTCGTCCTCGAACTCGGCGGAAAAGACCCGGCGCTCGTTCTTGAGGATGCCGATTTATCATTAGCGGCAGATCACATCATCAGCGGTGCGTTCTCGTACTCCGGTCAACGCTGTACAGCCATCAAACGGGTATTCGTTCTTGAACCACAGGCGGATGCGTTGGTGGAAGAATTGTCAGCCCGGATCGCGAAACTGACAGTCGGTTCACCGGAAGACGAAAGTGTTGTCGTGCCGTTGATTGATACAAAATCAGCTGACTTCGTTGAAGGTTTGATTACAGATGCGAAAGAAAAAGGCGCAACACTCGTCACAGGCGGCAACCGGACCGCTAACTTGATTGAGCCGACATTATTTGACCATGTGACACGCGATATGCGAATTGCATGGGAAGAACCGTTCGGACCGGTCTTACCTGTCATTCGTGTCAACTCGGTTGAAGAAATGATCGCTTATGCGAACGAATCGGAATATGGTCTTCAAGCAAGTGTCTTCACGGAAAACATCGATGCAGCATTCAGTGTCGCGGATGCGCTTGAAACAGGTTCTGTCCAAATTAATGGTCGAACGGAACGTGGTCCTGATCACTTCCCGTTCATCGGCGTTAAATCATCGGGTCTTGGCGTTCAAGGTGTCGGACGAAGCCTCGCTTCAATGACACGTGATAAATTAACAGTTCTTAACTTAAAATAAGATAGTTTGATCAAAGCGACCTTTCAATCTGCGGAAAGGTCGCTTTTTTGCATCCAACGGACAGTATATTGCGTATTCTTTTTAAAGGTTTAACGGTTTGAGGGCGACAAAGTTTGCCGCTGCCGCTTCTTTCTCTCTATAATGAAGGAAACCATCCAGAGAGAAGAGGGGTTTACCGATGCGACAAGAGGATGAAATCTTTACTTTACCGATTCCGACACCATTCCCGGTCGGAGATATCAATTGTTATGTGTTACGGACCGATTCGGAAAATATTTTAATTGATTGTGGTCCGGATACGGAACAAGCCTGGCAAGCGATGCAGGACGGTCTTCAAAAAATCGGATTGACGGTTTCGATGCTTGATAAAGTGATCGTGACTCACCACCATGCGGATCACGCGGGGCTTGCCTACCGTTTTTCTGAACAGGGGATTCCGATTTATGGACATGCGCGTCTGCGTCCCTACTTAGAACAAGACCAAGCCTTTTTGAGCAGAGGGGATGACTTCCTGCAACGGCTGGCCTTGTCGTTCGGAGTACCGGACGACATACGGGCACTTTTACCGAGTTACTTATCGGCATTAAAATGGCTTGGCAAAGGACAACTCGATTATGTCCTGCAGGAAGGGGATGCGATTACGGCGTCAGGCGCGTATCGGATCATTGAACTGCCGGGGCATGCGAGCGATCAAATCGGCATTCTCAGTCAATCGGGTGTTCTGTTTGCAGCCGATCATCTGTTGGCGCGCGTCGAACCGAATCCGTTGCTGGAGCAGCCGCAGCCGGGAGATCAATCGGATATGAAACGACCGGTCCTCGCGTACATGCGCTCCCTCCGTAAACTGCAGGGCGAACAGATTCAGATTGCCTATACAGGGCACGGCGAACCGATTCGCGATGTTCCGTCTTTAATCGAAGAACGTCTGTTACAACGGAAAGCGCGCGGTGAACAGTTGCTGAAGCATATCACAGGTTCAAAAACGCTGTTTGAGCTTGCGCAAGTGACGTACGGGAACCGGTTGAAGAAATCGTTCCCGCTTGTCATGAGTGAGATGAAAGCTCGTCTCGACTACCTTGTAGCCAGCGGACAGATCGTTGTCGAAAAACAAGACGGAATTTTACGGTATACGAGAAAGGGCAGTGCGCATGAATCTCATCAATAAGACGGTCGTCTTGACCGGTGCCTCGAGCGGTCTTGGGGAAGCGCTCGCTTACGAGCTGAACCGGCACGGGGCAAATTTGATTTTAGTCGCCCGGCGGGAAGATCGGCTCCAACAGATGGCGAAAACCCTTCAGGCGGAATACATCGTTTACGATTTAGAACATTCACCGGAGCGTCTGGCTGATCAAATCGCCGACCGGTATGGCATGATTGATGTACTGATCAACAATGCCGGGTTTGGGGAGTTCAGTTTTTTGAAGGACACGACGATTGAAACCATTGAATCGATGAACCGAGTCAACGTTCTGGCTCCGATCCGGTTGACGAAAGCCTGTCTTCCGCTGTTTCGTCCGCACGGCATAATTGTCAACGTGGCAAGTCAGGCCGGAAAGTTACCTACACCGAAGTCGAGCATTTATTGCATGACGAAAGCAGCGTTATATCAGTTTTCAAATGCATTGCGTCTCGAACTGAAGCCGCAGGGTCTTCATGTCATGACGGTCAATCCGGGACCGATTGCGACGGAATTTTTTGTCCGGGCGGATCTCAGCCGGAAATACGAAAAAAACGTTGCGAACATCGTCCTGTCAAAAGAAAAATTAGCACGAACGGTGACGCGGGCCATGGTCCGGGAAAAACGCGAGGTGAATGCGCCGTTTTGGATGGAAGGTTCGGCAAAGGCCTACGGATTGTTTCCGCGGGTCATTGAATGGCTCGGGAAGTCAGGCTTCGATAAAAAATAAAGGGGATTTTCACACATGATAAAACAGATGACTGCCATCGCAGCAACAGGACTGCTCCTTGCCGGATGTGCCTCTCCGGCAGCGCCGGTTCAGGAAAAAGTATTAGGATCGTCCTATACGTCGATTGCGAAAGACGCTAATGCGACGACTGTCCGGATGTATATGTGGGGCGGCGATGAGGGGATCAACGCCTATATCGATGAATACGTGGCGCCAAAATTAAAAAAAGAGCACAAGATTACATTGAAGCGGGTTCCGATTGAAACAGCCGATTTGATTCAAAAACTGCGGGCGGAAAAGAAAGCCGGGAAAGAAAAGGGTGTCATCGATGTCGTCTGGATTAACGGCGACAACTTCCGGAACGCCAAAAAGGACGGCTTGTTATACGGTGAAATCACAAAAGTGTTGCCGAACATGAAATACGTCGATCCGCAGGCGCAAGGATCGGACAGCGGAACACCGACGGATCATCTTGAAGCCGCGTGGGGGAAAGTTCAATACACGTTCCACTACGATCAAGCCAGTGTCAAAAATCCGCCCCAAGACTTGCGGGAACTAAAAAGCTGGGTCAAAGAAAATCCCGGCAAATTTACGTATCCGGAAGTGACGGACTTTACGGGGAATGCGTTTGTCCGCCACGTCATGTATGGGCTCGAGTCAAAAGAGACGTTAAAGGACCCGAAAGCGGACTTTAAGAAAACATGGGCGTATTTAAACGAATTGAAGCCTTATTTATGGAAAGAAGGCAAAACGTATCCGAAGACGCTCGCTCAGCTGGACCAACTGTATGCCAAAGGAAGTGTCGCCTTCACGATGGGCTTTAACGAACGACGGGCGGAACAGGAAGTGAAGTCAGGGACATTCCCGAAAGAAACACGTCCGCTGATCTTAAAAGACGGTTCCATCGCATCGACCCACTTCCTGTCGATTCCGTTTAACGCACCGAATCCGAATGGAGCACTCGTTACGATTAACACGTTATTGTCACCGGACGCCCAACTTAAGAAATTCGACGGCACTTACTGGGGAGACGGGACGAGCCTCGATTTGACGACGGTAAGCCAGAAGGAACAGCAGGCGTTTGAAGAGGTTCCGGCAGCGGAATCGACGCCGAAACCGGCGGCATTTGAGGGGAAAGTCCGTGCTGAACTGGATCCGGCCATCTTTGATATGATTCGGAAAGACTGGCCGGAACGTGTGGCGCGGTAATGCCTGGCCTGCAACGCTGCTGATTGTCGGCATGGTCGGATACGGTCTGTTCATCAGTCTTTCGATGACGACTTGGGGAGATTACAAGCAATTGTCCGCAGATCCGGTATTTTTGGAAAGTGTCGGCATCAGTCTCTATGTCGCAGTCAGCAGTACCGTACTGGCTGTATTGATCGGGGCAGGATTGGCCGGATTTTTTGCGAAACAGACGGGATGGGCTGCGCAAATTCTGGCCGTCCCGTTATTTTTGCCCCATCTTGGTGCAGCCTATCTAGCCATTCTTTACCTGAGTGATTTCCCGGTCATTGGTCCGCACGAGGTGAATCAATTTAGTATCATCTTGACGTATCTCTACAAGGAAATCCCGTTTGTCTTTTTCTATTTACTGCCGGTCTATCGGCGTCTCGACCATCGCTATGAAGAACTGGGATTGATGCTCGGTTTGTCACGGATAAAACGGTTTTGGCACGGAAAAGGGGTATTTTTACTGTTTCCTGTTCTGGAAGCAGCCTTTATCGTTTTTGCCTTCACCTTGTTTGCTTACGAAGTCCCGGCATTGCTCGGTGTGACGTATCCGAAGCTGATTGGTGTCTATACGTTTGATTTGTATACGCAGGGCGATTTGTCGCGTCAACCGGAAGCCTTTGCCATCAGTGTCCTCTTGACCGGCCTTCTGTTTTTGCTGTTATTGCTGTTCACACGAATGATTCGTCCGTTAACGGAACGGATCAGTAAGGGGCGGATCGAATGAGGAGACGGATCATAACAGGAGTGACAGGATTCCTGATCCTCGTTCCGTTGATCGGATTGATTCCGTCCACCTGGACTTGGAATCCGCGGTTGTTTGAAACCTTGGCAACGACGATTTCGATGATTGTTGCCTTGACGCTGCTCAATCATTCGATCGGCTATATTACTGGAAAGGCAATTGCGTTTCGCACGGGACGACTCATCCGCTCGATGGAACTATTGATCAGTTTACCGCTCTTTTTACCAGTTTTGTTATTGTCGTTTGGTCTTTATCTGACCTGGATCCGGTTAGGACTTGCCGATCAATTCGTCGGAGTGCTGCTGGTTTTACTGCTGCCAACGTTACCGTATACGATTCGGATCTATACGAATGCGTTTCAGGCACTGGGGGAACAGATGATGGAGCAGATGGTGTTGATTGAACCGAGCCGTATAAAACGATTTGTTTTTCTCACAGGCCCGATGATGCGTTCTGCCATCCAATCCGTCACTCTGCTCGTAACGGTCATTGCCTTGAGTCAATATGCGCTCGTCACCCTGATTGGAGGCGGTGTCGTTCAAATGATTGCGCTTGAAGCGTTTCCGCTTTATTCCGGAAATTCTTTGATTGCAGCGAAAGAAGCGACGATCTGGCTGCTTGTTTTACCGTTTTTGATTTATTTTGTGCAACTCATGCTGCTCGAAGCATGGGTGCGATTAGTTCGGAGGCTGTTAGATGGACGTTACGATTCAGCACGTCAATAAACGATTTGGTCAGAAACAAGTCTTGCAGGGCGTTGATTTACGCATTACGTCGGGGCAATGTGTCGCTTTGGTCGGTCCGAGCGGAAGCGGGAAAACAACACTGCTGCGATTGATTGCAGGTCTTGAGAAAGTATCGGACGGAACCATCCGTTTCGGAGAGATCGATATGACACATGCCGCTCCGAATCAACGGGGTGTGACAATGTTGTTTCAACGTCCGTTACTGTTTCCTCATTTGACGGTCGGTCAAAATATCCGTCTTGGTATGGCAAAAGGTCATCATGAGGATTTGCAACAATGGTTGGAGAAAGTCGGATTAGCCGGACGGGCAGATGCTTTTGTCCATGAACTGTCCGGTGGAGAACAACAACGGGCCAGCCTTGCCCGGGCGTTGGCCAGCGGTCCGAATTTTCTGTTGCTCGACGAACCGTTCTCGAGTCTCGATTTACCACGCCGCCGCGAACTGCGGACGCTAATCCGGCGCTTGACGGTCGCCGAAGGCGTGACGACGTTACTTGTGACGCACGACCGTGAGGAAGCGATGGCGATGGCGGATTATGTCTACGTAATGGAACAAGGACAAATCATTGATCAGGGACATCCGGTTAAATTGGCGGAAAAAAGTCCGTTTTTCGGAGACGGTATGTACCTGGACGGTGATTGGTATCCGTTATCGGAAGTGAAGTTGGTCTTAAGACCGACGAATGGATTACAGGAACATGTTACGATTACGAAAGAGCTGACGCAGTACGGTGTTCGTTTTTATGAAGTCGAACGCGAGACAGGTGAGCGTCTTGTTGTTCAAACGACAGAGACGTTCCTCGAAAACGTGACAGCTTATCTTGTGAGGAAGGAGGGGTAGCATGTTAGATACACGCGCGAGAAGAGTCGTCCAGCCCCTTTTTGAGCAGATGGCGACCTTATTAAAGAAGATGGGGCTTTCCGCCAACCAGGTCACCATCATTTCCGGCATCATCGGTGCCTCGACCGGTTTCTTTGTGTATAACGATATGACGGGAATTGCAATTTTATTATTATGGCTGTCCGGAGCACTCGATGTCGTCGATGGAACGATGGCACGCCGGGAAAAAACGACACCGATCGGGACGATTCTCGATTTAGTGCTCGACCGGATTGTGGAATTATCCGTTTTGATCGGAATTGCCTTACGTTTTCCGGAGACGCAAGTCGTCATTTTATTACTCGTCGCCTCATTCGTGATTGGTATGACGATGTTTCTTGCGATTGGAGCGGTCAGCGAAAATTATGGATTTAAGTCATTCCAGTATCAACCGGGCCTCGTCGAACGGACGGAAGGATTCCTTTTTCTGACTGCGATGTTACTGTTTCCAAGCGCCATCATCTGGATTGCGATCCTCTTTTTGATTGCTGAATTGTATACGGTCGGCGAGCGGTTTTATCAAGCTTCGAAGGTGTTGCGATGAGCGAATCAGAACAGTTGATGGTCGTTGATTCCACCGGTCAACCGCTGTATCCGGCAACCCGTAAGAAAATCCACCAAGAGGGATTGTGGCATGAGACGTTTCATTGTTTTGTCATCAATCATGAGGAAGGCCACGTGATCTTACAACAACGGGCGAAACAGAAAAAAGATTTCCCGGGGCTGATTGATATCACGGCTGCCGGACATTTGCTCGCAGGTGAGACGCCGAGGGACGGAATCCGCGAACTCGAAGAAGAGATCGGTCTCGTCCGGCAGTTTGAGCAACTGTTTCCACTGGGCGTCTTCTTGGAAGAGTTGATACTCGGGGACTTAAAAGATCGTGAACGTGTCCATCTGTTCCTGACGGATGAATCGATGCCGCTCGAACGTTACGTGTTGCAAACAGAAGAAGTCAGTCGATTGATTGCCTTACCATTTTCCGAGTTTGCCCGGCTGACGGATGAGACGGCAGAAACGTTTCAGACCGCGGATCAAGAAATCATCCACCGTGATCAATTCGTACCGCATCCGTCTGCCTACTTTAGACGGGTGAATGAAGGAATTCAAGCATATCGTGTCCAGCAGACATAACGAAAGGGCTGTCATGCATTTTTATGCGGCAGTTCTTTCGTTTTTTTACGGTAAGCTAGGCAAAAAGTAGCATAATGGGCATTTCTTTGAGATAATTAACAATATATACATTTGATGAAAGAAGGTGCAGCCAGTGGCGTTACGATTTGCATTGCTCGGACTGCTAACTCAGGGAGAAGCGACCGGATATGATTTAAGTACGACGTTCAAAAAGCAGATGACCCATTTTTGGACGGCGCATCATACACAAATTTACCGTGAATTGTTGAAAATGGAAGAAGATCAGCTTGTGACCAGTGTGTACATCGTCCAAGAAGACTTACCCGATAAAAAGGTTTATTCGATTACGGAAGAAGGTCAAACGGCACTTGTCGCCTGGTTGCGTGCGCCAAGTGAGTTCAAGCCGAAGATGAAAGATGAAAACTTGATGCGGGTGTCCTTGCTGCATCTGTTGCCGCCGGATGAAGCGATTTTGTATTTGGAAGAATCGAAGCGGCATCACCAGTTTGCCGTCGATATGATGAAGGTCTGGCGGAAAGATCATTTAGAAAACGGGGCAACGCTCGGGGAAACCTTGACGAGTGAATACGGCTTACGCATGATGCTGAATTATCTCGAGTGGTGTGACTGGGCGATGGAAGAAATAAAGAAAAGTCAGGCGAATGTCTGAACCATACGGTGATATCATCAATCCTTTGTCAAAACAGGGGATTGTTTTTTTGCGTCGTCAAAAGAGCATTTGAGACAGACGATATGGTACAGTAAATGAATTGTAACGGGATTAGAGGAGGACTACGAACGTGAGTGTATTTACGGATTATGAAGAATGGTTGGATGAAGTCACGGATGAGATGATTGAACATCAAGTCCATTACGCTGTCGCAGAATTAAAATTAGGCGGAGAAATCGGTGACTACTATGAAGAATCCGGAGTAATTGACCGGTTTGTCACGCAACAGTTGGTCTGGTTGTCGTTTGAGGAAATGGAACAGATTTTAGATGAAGCGGGAGAGTTGAATCTTGAAATCGTAGCAGACGAAGCTGAATCAGATGTGCAACGGTCACAAGTCAAACAGATTCTGAAACAATCGATTAAACAACAGCTGGTGTTGAAGTCGCAACCGTTCGTCGCGACACGTCTCGAACAATTGCGTCAGGAACATCCGTCTGTCAAAGATCAGTTTGAAGAAGTTCGTTCAGCCTACGATCAAGTCGATCAGCTTTTGAAATCGGGTCCGCAACCGACGATTATTCCGAAACGGTGGTACCGTCGGGAACGGATTGTTCCCCGTGCCTTCACTCCGGCGGAACAAACGAGTTTAGAGCAGGAGCATCTCAAGCTTTCGCCACAGTACGAAACACAAAAACAGAAGCTTGAAGAACTGAGTCGTGAAATCGCAGCGTATGAACGGGTTTTACCGTAAAGTGAAAACAACAAAAACCCCTTTTCGGTATCTGTACCGAAAAGGGGTTTGTTGCTTGCAGGATTAAGTTAGACGATTGCGAGCTTAGCAATGACAAGCTTAGCGACGGCTTCACTTGAAGCAGGGTTTTGACCTGTGACAACATTACCATCGATGACAGCGAATTCTTTTCCGGCATCTGAAGTCAGGAAGGTTGCCCCTTCACCGCGTAATGTAGTTTCAAGCAAGAACGGAACTTTGTCTTCGAGTCCTGTTGATTTTTCTTCTTCGTCCGTGAAGCCGTTGATTTGACGACCTGATACGAACGGTTTACCGTCAATCGTGACATGCGCAAAGGCAGCAGGTCCGTGGCAGACTGACGCGACGACGCCGTCTTTTCGGACCATCGCTTCGATGGCACCGGCAACGAGCGGGTTGTTCGGGAAGTCGACGACTGCTCCGTGGCCGCCCGGGAAGTAAACAGCGTCAAACGAAGCAGGATCGACGTCTGCGAGTGGCGTCGTATCGTGCAGGGCACGACGTGCTTCCTGGAATTTAGGCAGGATTTCTTTAACCATTGAAGCTTTATCAATCGGTACGTCGCCGCCTTTGACCGAAACGACCGTGACATCATGACCGGCTTCTTTAAACAGGTTGTATGGAGCAGCAAACTCCTCGAACCATAAACCGGTTTTGTGACCGTTCATATCGTCAGCACTTGTAGATACGATTAAAATTTTTGACATGATAAAAACTCCTCCTCTGTAATAACGTTACAAAGAAGAAGTTTCCCTTCCGATAAAATATTCAAACCTCACCGGTGTTCTGTGTACGTATGAACCGGCAGAAGCGACAAAACATGTGCGATCTGTTCAGCAGTCAACGGTTCCCGCATCGCCTGCAGATTCGCCTGCAGTTGCGACACGCTCGATGCGCCGGGCAACACGATATCGGCTTGTTGATCAACGGCCTGCAGAGCCATTGCAGGGAGCGGATAATCCTGTAACGTCGACAGGACGTGTTCCAGCTGCTCCTTGTCATATTGTTCAAACCGGTCAACCGATTGAAGACGTGACATGCTTTCCGTCGTCAGAAGACCTTTCGCGAGCGGTCCGCGGGCGACGAGTTTGATGTTACGTTCTTGCAGCCGCGGCAATAACTCCTCGATCCGGCGGTCGAGCAGCGAATACGGTGTCATCAAATAACTGAAGTCACTGTGGTCAAGCCAATAATTGATGACGTTCGGACGGAGGGACGAAATTCCATATTCTTTAATGCGTCCTTCTTCCCGCAAGTCTTTCATGGCACGAATCGAGGCATCCAGATCGTCTTCCATCGTTCCGCCATGGACATAATAGAGATCGAGATACGGTGTTTCGAGACGGTTCAGACTCTCAAAACATGCTTTTTTCAGGTAGTCGTAACTCGGGTCCCACGTCCAGCCTGTCCCGGTGTCATTCATCCGGTTGCCGCCTTTTGAAGCTAAAAAGATCCGGCTGCGGTCTTCCGGTGAAAATGTCTGTCCAATCAATGACTCGACTGCGCCGTTGGCATAGACATCCGCCGTATCGAAGTGAACGATTCCTTCGTCGAGCGCTGTCCGGAGAATTTCGGCTGCTTCCTCTTGACCGCGTTTTAAAATCGTCATCGTACCTAAACCTAATGTCATATCAATCCCTCATTTCTTTCGACTGGTGCTACTGTGTATCAGTTTAGCATATTTGATCCACGATGTTCCCGGGTGGATTTGTACGGAATGGGCATTGCAATGGAAAAGAAACAGACTTGCATCAAGAATCAAAAAACAGGCATACTGTGAAAGAGAAGAAATCCGATTAGAAGAGGTGTTCAGGATGGAAGAAAAAACACTAGAGCGCGAAGTTATTTATGAAGGAAAAGTATTTAACGTTGAGAAACATGTCGTCAGTCTGCCGAACGGTAATACGTCGATTCGCGAACTGGTCTATCACAACGGTGCAGTCGCCATCATCGCGTTTGATGAAAAAGGAGATTTGTTGGTCGTTGAGCAATACCGGAAAGCGTTCGAGCAATTGTCAATTGAAATCCCGGCCGGAAAGTTGGAAAAAGGGGAAAATCCGGAAGAGTGCGCAGGGCGTGAACTGAAAGAAGAAACGGGATACACGGCAACTGAGCTGAACCACGTGTTTGATTTTTACGGAGCTCCTGGGTTTTGCAGCGAACGCGTACATATTTATGAAGCAGGCGGTTTGACTGCGGGAGAGCGTCAGCTGGATGCAGATGAGTTTCTGGAAAACCAGACGTTGACACTTGAACGGGCGCTTGAACTTGTAGCGAATGGGACGATTGTCGATGCGAAAACGATCATGGCGATTCAGCATTGGCACATTCGTACATTAAAATCATTCTAAAGCGAATGATTTTCAGTTGATAATCATTTTAATTTGAAAAACCACAGATTATCGGCTATGATAAAACCATCAGTTTCGACCAAAGGGGGCGCTATGATGGAAAGTCGTGTTGAACGCATTAAAAAACAGCTGAGCGGTAAAGGATATAAGCTGACTCCCCAACGTGAAGCGACCGTACGGATCTTACTGGAACATGAGTCGGACCATTTAAGTGCGGAAAATGTCTTTTTATTGGTCAAAGAAAAAAACTCAGACATCGGACTTGCAACGGTCTACCGGACACTTGAATTATTAACGGAGCTTGAAGTCGTTGATAAAGTCAACTTCGGAGACGGCGTATCCCGATTTGATTTACGGCAGGAAGGTGCGAGTCACTCGCATCATCATCTCGTCTGTATCGAATGCGGATCCGTCGAGGAAATTTTGGATGATATGTTAGAAGAAGTCGAAAAAGAAATCGTCACGCGTTTCCAATTTAAAATCAAGGATCACCGTTTGACGTTCCATGGTGTATGCCGGGTATGCCAGGAGCGGCATGCACGTGAAGCACTGGAGCAATCACAAATACAAACCGTCTGACTGTCCTCATCTAAAAGAGGGCGGTTTTTCTTTTTGAGAAATATAGGTCAGACCTCTTCACAACGGTTTACACCTTTGATATGATAGGAAAGTAAGCGATTTCTTAATGATAGAGGATGAGTTCAGTGAGGCAACAACTGGAGACTTTTATCGACTATTTAGTGATTGAGCGGCAGATGTCGGCGAACACGGCAGCTGCCTATCGAAATGATTTAAACCAGTATTTGACGACGCTTGAACAGCAGGGGATTTCGTCCGCGGAAGAAGTCACACGCCACCACATCGTCCTTCATATTGAATCCCTGTTACAGGCACAAAAATCACGAGCGACGGTCCGGCGGTCGACGAGCTCGATCCGATCGTTCCATCAGTTTTTAGTGGAACGTCAAATCGTCCGGCATGATCCGTCACGTCATCTTGACTTGCCGAAACCGGATAAAAAACTGCCGGTGGTTTGGAGTCAAACCGATATCGTCCGTCTGCTTGATTCGGTCGTCGGCAATGATCCGCTCGTCCGGCGGGATGCAGCGATGCTTGAATTGCTGTACGGAACCGGTATGCGTGTCAGTGAATTGTTACAACTGACGCTGAGTGATTTGCAACTTGAACTCGGTTACTTGTCCTGTCTTGGAAAGGGTAACAAAACCCGGATTATTCCGATCAGTCAGACGGCGATCGACAGCGTCTCGGTTTATCTTGAGCTGGCCCGGAACAGTCTCGGAGGACGGCAAACGGATTATGTGTTCCTCAACAGTCGCGGCGATCGGTTATCGCGTCAGGGTTTCTGGAAGATGATCAAACGCCGGGCGAAAGAAGCGGGAATTGAAAAAGACATCACGCCCCACGTCTTGCGTCATTCGTTTGCGACCCACCTTCTCGAGAACGGAGCCGATTTACGTGTCGTTCAGGAAATGTTGGGACATGCCGATTTATCGACGACGCAAATGTATACCCATGTCAATAAAGCCAGATTACATGATGTCTATAAGAACCATCATCCACGTGCGTGATGGTTTTAACATCAAAAGGTCTGACTTCAGACAAATAGGGTGTTTTGTCTAGTCCGTTTACGGGAAAATTCAAACGGGATTTATTTTAGTAATAAGCAATAAGCATATAGGAGGAATTTTAATATGGCTCAATCATTCAAACGTGTATTTTTAGTCGTCATGGATTCTGTAGGAATCGGAGAAGCACCGGATGCAGAACAATTCGGTGATCTTGGTGCGCATACACTGGGACATATCGCAGAACAGCGGAATGGTCTGAATATGCCGCATCTCGCTCAGCTTGGTTTGTCGCATATCGAACCGGTTCAAGGTGTATCTGCAGATGCTGCACCGATTGCTTCTTTCGGGAAGATGGAAGAAGTCTCGGCCGGTAAAGATACGATGACAGGCCACTGGGAAATCATGGGTTTGCGGATTGATACGCCGTTCCGCGTGTTTGAGAAATTCCCGGAAGATTTGATTGGTCGCCTGGAAACATTCTCGGGACGGAAAATCATCGGGAACAAACCGGCATCCGGAACAGAAATCCTCGATGAACTCGGACAGGAACACGTCGATACCGGCGCATTGATCGTCTATACATCTGCTGACTCGGTTCTGCAAATCGCTGCACACGAAGAAGTCGTGCCGCTCGAAGAACTGTACCGGATTTGTGAATATGCACGTGATATTACCCGCGACGACCCTTACATGCTCGGCCGGATCATCGCCCGTCCGTTCCTCGGCGAGCAAGGAGCATGGGTCCGGACGTCGAACCGTCACGACTATGCGCTGAAACCGTTTGACCGGACTGTCATGAACGAACTGGAAACAGCCGGACTCGATGTCATCTCGCTCGGTAAAATTGCGGATATCTTCGATGGTGAGGGTGTGACAGACGCGATTCGGACAAAATCAAACATGGACGGTATGGATCAACTCGTGAAGCAACTCGATCGTGACTTTACAGGACTCTGCTTCCTGAACCTCGTCGATTTCGATGCGTTGTTCGGTCACCGTCGTGATCCTCAAGGATACGGTCAGGCGCTGGAAGAATTCGATGCCCGCTTGCTGGAAGTCTTTGAACGCCTGCAAGAGGATGATCTGTTGATCATCACGGCAGACCACGGAAATGATCCGGTCCATCCTGGAACTGATCATACGCGTGAATACGTCCCGCTGTTGGTCTATTCGAAAAGCGGAGCTGCGAAAGATCTCGGTATCCGTTCAACGTTTGCCGATCTCGGAGCGACGGTTGCCGATAACTTCAACGTGAAGATGCCGGCACACGGAAAGAGTTTCTTGTCAGAACTTTAATTTTAAGGGAGCGATTCAGATGACAGTCAACTGGAATGAAACACGTACGTATTTAGAAAGCAAAATGCAGGCGAAACCAGAAATCGGTTTGATTCTCGGTTCTGGACTCGGTGTCCTCGCTGACGACATCGAAAATCCGATTGCGATTCCATACAGTGATATCCCGAACTTCCCGGTCTCGACAGTGGAAGGCCATGCCGGACAACTCGTCTTCGGTACGCTGGAAGGCAAACAGGTTGTTGCGATGCAAGGACGTTTCCACTTCTATGAAGGCTACTCGATGGAGATGGTGACATTCCCGGTCCGAGTCATGAAAGCAATCGGTGTCGAAACACTGATCGTCACAAACGCAGCCGGTGCTTGTAACGAAGCATTTGAGCCGGGGGATCTGATGTTGATCACGGATCACATCAACTTCTTCGGGACAAACCCGCTGATCGGCAAAAATGTCGATGAGATGGGTCCGCGTTTCCCGGATATGTCAAAACCGTATGACGCGGAATTGCTGCGTCTTGCACAGGAAACGGCTGACGAACTCGGCATCAACGTCCGTCAAGGCGTCTACTTCGGCAATACAGGTCCGACATACGAAACACCGGCAGAAGTGAAACTTGCCCGTTTACTCGGCGGAGACGTCGTCGGGATGTCGACAGTCCCTGAAGTCATCGTGGCCCGTCACTCAGATATGCGCGTGCTCGGAATTTCGTGCGTTTCGAACATGGCAGCCGGAATTCTCGATCAACCGCTTCATCACGATGAAGTCATCGAGACGACGGAACGCGTCCGCGCCCACTTCCTGTCACTTGTCCGTGGTTCGATTAAAAAAATGTAAGCATCAAAAACTGATGAAAAATACGAACGACCCCATGAGGAGGAACTTATTATGCGTATGGTAGATTTGATTGCAACAAAACGAGACGGCGGCGAATTACAGACTGCTGATATTAAAGCAATGGTTGAAGGCTTCACGAACGGCGATATTCCAGATTATCAGATGTCAGCAATGTCGATGGCGATTTTCTATCAAGGCATGTCAGACCGTGAAATCGCGGATTTAACGATGGCGATGGTCGAGTCGGGTGACGTCATCGACTTGTCCCGTATCCACGGTAAAAAAGTCGACAAACACTCAACAGGCGGCGTCGGCGATAAAATCAGTCTGATCGTTGCACCACTCGTCGCGTCAATCGGAATTCCTGTCGCGAAAATGAGCGGACGCGGTCTTGGTCACACAGGCGGAACGATCGACAAGCTCGAAGCGTTCCCTGGATTTGATGTGGAATTGTCGGAAGAAGCATTCGTTTCTCAAGTCAACGACATCAAGATGGCCATCATCGGTCAGACAGGCAACCTGACACCTGCCGACAAAAAACTCTACGCATTACGTGATGTGACAGCAACGGTCAACTCGATTCCGTTGATTGCAAGCTCAATCATGTCGAAAAAAATCGCAGCCGGTGCTGACAGTATCGTCCTCGACGTGAAAACAGGTTCAGGCGCGTTCATGAAATCATTTGAAGACGCGAAAGCACTCGCGACAGAAATGGTGTCGATCGGTAAAAGTGTGAACCGGAAGACGATTGCCGTCATTACGGACATGGATCAGCCGCTCGGAAATGAAATCGGAAATGCGAACGAAGTCAAGGAAGCGATTGAAGTCCTGCAAGGAAAAGATGTCCGTGACTTGAAAGTCATCGCCTTGACGATTGCGTCACACATGGCAGTCCTCGGGGAGTTCTACCCGACGTTTGACGAAGCGTACGCGGATCTCGAGACACGTCTCGCGAACGGAGCAGCACTTGACGTATTCAAGAAATTCATCGCGGCACAAGGCGGCGATGCGTCACTCGTCGACGATATGACAAAAGCACTCGAAACGAAATTCGAAAAAGATTTCGTCGCATCGAAAGCAGGATACGTTTCGGAAATCATCGCGGATGAAGTCGGTGTCGCAGCCATGATCCTCGGTGCCGGTCGTGCAACGAAGACCGATGTCATCGATCACGCAGCAAGTGTTACCCTGTTCAAAAAAGTCGGCGATAAAGTCGAAGTCGGTGATGTCATCGCGACACTCCGTTCGAACAAAGAAACACTCGATCAAGCCATCGAGAAAATGGATCACGCGTATCACATCAGCGAGACAAAACCGGAAGCACGTCCGCTTGTCCACGCTGTCATTCAATAAGGTTTTTTCTTACAACCGTCTGGGTTTCTTTCCCAGTCGGTTGTTTTTTGTTATAGTGAAATGAAGAATGTAAGGGGGGAACACAGATGAAACCAGCTCAATTAAAAGTCGGCGATACGATTGCGATTGTTTCGCCGGCTTCTGCGGTCGCAGCTTATGTACCGCGTCGTCTGCAACGGGGGATTGAAACACTGGAACGGATGGGTTTTAAGGTCCTTTTAATGCCGAATGCGACAGCGGTTCACAGTCATACGGCGGGTACGATCGGGGAACGGCTTCAAGACCTGCATATGGCATTCAAAAATCCGGATGTCAAAGCGATTTTTGCGACCATCGGCGGCTTCAACTCGCATCAACTGCTTGATGAACTCGATTACGATTTGATTCGAGCTAATCCGAAAATTTTTATGGGATACAGCGATATTACGGCTCTGTTGTCCGGCATCCAGACGAAAACCGGTTTGACGACATTTGTCGGACCGGCGATTTTACCGCAATTTGGCCAACTGCATGGTCTCGATGACTATACAAAAGAATGGTTTGAAAGAACGTTGATGCAGACGGATCCGATCGGTCCAATCGAAGCGTCGGATGAATGGACGGATGAAGGTCTGCGTTGGGACGTCAATGATGACCGGAGACGAACACACGTCGCGAATGACGGCTATGTCGTTGCCCGTACAGGTGAAGGGACGGGACCAATCGTTGCCGGCAATCTCGGGACACTGCTGCTGCTTGCCGGGACACCGTACATGCCGTCGCTTGACGGGGCGGTTCTGATGCTTGAAGACGACGAAAGTGAAACGCCGGAGACGATTGACCGGTACTTTACGCAACTCCGTCATCTCGGAGCGTATGACAAGATTTCTGGGATCGTCGTCGGACGTTTTCACAGTAAAGTCGAGTTTGATCCGGAATTCCCGCTGAAGGACATTCTGTTGCGGGCGACCCGCGGTTATGACTTCCCGATTGTGCTTAATGCGGACTTCGGGCATACCGATCCGGTCTTCCCGTTACCGAACGGGATTCAGGCAGCGGTCAGTGCGGGTGAAAGTGTCGTGATTGAAATTCTCGAATCCGCAGTGAAGTGAGTAAAAAACCTGCGTTTTTTACGAAGATTTGATACACTAGGTAACGGAGCCGCGGATGCCGCGGCGAACACCACAGCTGAAAAGCGCGAAAGGTTGGTATACACATGCAAAAAACAGGATATATCTTACTGGAAGACGGTAATAAAATTGAGTTCGAATTGTTTAACGACGATGCACCGATCACAACAGAAAACTTCGAGAACCTTGCGAACTCGAACTTCTACGATGGATTGAACTTCCACCGTGTCATTCCTGGTTTCGTCTCACAAGGCGGATGCCCGATCGGAAACGGTACAGGCGGATCAGGTAAAACAATTCCGTGTGAAACATCAACATCTTACCCGCACAAGCATAAAGCCGGTTCGCTTTCAATGGCGCACGCAGGTCGTAACACAGGGTCAAGCCAATTCTTCGTCGTTCACGAGCCGCAACCGCATCTCGACGGCGTTCACACAGTCTTCGGACAAGTGACATCAGGTCTTGAACATGCGACAAAAATGAAACAAGGCGCTGGCATTAAAGAAATTCGCGTTGAAGCGTAAGTGATTTCTTCCCTTCTTTGATTAAAGAAGGGAAGTTTTTTTTTCGCCCAATACGGGAATTGACAACAAGAACTGAAAAATGAAGGAGCGATTTATGATGCGGTTAGCAGGAAAAAAGATTATTCAACTCGTCAGTAACGACTTTGAGGATTTAGAACTGTGGTACCCGGTCCACCGGTTACGCGAAGAAGGGGCGACGGTCGACATTGTCGGCGAGAAAGCCGGTGAAAAATACATCGGAAAATACGGTGTTCCGATTGTGTCGGATAAAACGTTTGACGAAATCAATCCGGCCGATTACGATGCGATTCTTGTTCCGGGCGGCTGGTCACCGGATTTACTGCGCCGGTTTGACTCGGTCCTCACGATGGTCCGTCATTTTAACGAAACGAAACAGCCGATCGGTCAAATCTGTCATGCCGGATGGGTCTTGATTTCAGCCGGTGTCTTAAAAGGCATCAACGTCACAAGCACACCGGGAATCAAGGACGATATGACGAATGCCGGCGCAACGTGGCATGATGAACCCGTCGTCGTCGACGGACATATTATCTCGAGCCGCCGTCCGCCCGATTTGCCAGATTACATGCGGGAATTCATCCGCGTCCTCGAAGGATCGAAGTAATCAGACAGTCGGTAAAAGCGCATAATGTCAGAGCCCACCTCCCTGTTTCGTGACAGGGGGGTCGCGTTTGCGAAGTAAGGGAAAGACGGTGGGATTTCAAATGGATCAAGCCGTCTTTTTACTTGATTTCACGAAAAATGAAGCAATTCGAGCCGAGAAGGTGTAGAATAAACAAGTCTCAGTTGATCATGTTCCTGAGAGTTGTTGAAACTAGGAAGGTGTAGAATCAGATGCTAGTAAAATATAAAAAGTTGAATGAACGGACCGCGATGGGGTTAATCGCTTTTTCGTGTGAAGTGAAGGATCCGAAGTATTTGCTTGAAACGGTTCAAACCTATGAACAAGATGAAAATCAACAGTTGTATCTCTATAAGCAGGATGAAGATTTTATCGGCATTATCGGATTTCAATTAGTGGATGGCCACGCTGAATTGAAACATATCGCCTTGTCGCCATCGTTCCGCGGAGAACGGATGTCGTATATCTTACTGGATGCAGCCGAAAAAATGCTGCGGATGGAAATTACGGGTGCAACGGACGAAACGAGTCGACTTGTTGAAAAGTGGAAAAATCAATAAAAACCGGTCCATGTAAGTTACGGACCGGTTTTTCATTTTTTTTGGCGTGCCGCAAGAGCCGTCTGTCGTGCCGTGATGACATCCTGACGGTCGCGCAACAGATGTTTATGCCGCAAGAACGATAAATCCTGCACCGGTTCAATCGGGAGACTGTTGACCCGTTGTTCGAGACCATCTGCGAGCGGCAACGGAATATGCGTATAGTCGGGTTGCATGAACAATGGTTGTAAAGCGAGCAGGCGTGGGATATCGATTCCTTGACCGGCGAGTGATCCGGCATGGCGTTCGAGTTTTCGGAAAGCTTTCGGATAGGTCCGCATCGCCCCGGATACATTTCCCCGGCGATGATGGTAGCGGGCGACGGCGAGCTGAATCAATGCGACGAGGGATTCATCTTGTCGTTGACCGGCCTGCCACAGTTCTTCGAGTACTTCGTGGCATTCGAAATAGTCTTGTTGGACATTGAATTCAAATGCAAATTGTTCAATCGGATGCATGGATTGATCTCCTTTCCTTTTAATATAGCATAGTCGAAATCAGGTGATGTGTGGTATACTAAGGCGCAAAAAACGTTGATGGGCAGGGAGAATCATGGAATCATACAGTGTAAAGATGGATGCGTTTGAAGGCCCGTTGGATTTGTTGTTGCATTTGATTGGTAAGCTGGAGATTGATTTGTATGACATTTCCGTTTCGATCGTGACGGATCAGTATGTGTCCTATATCCGGGCCATGCAACATCTCGAACTTGATGTGGCGAGTGAATATCTGGTCATGGCAGCGACGCTCCTGCAATTAAAAAGTAAACAACTGTTACCTGTCGAACAGACGGATTTCGAAGACGTTCCGGATTTTGAAGAGGATCCGACACGTGAAGGGTTGATTCAGCAACTGATTGAATATAAAGCATACAAAGAAGCGGCGCTTGTTTTAAAAGAAAAGGAAGAAGCACGGCTGGAACTGTTTTCAAAACAGCCGGAAGACTTGATGACGTATCTCGATCCGGACAATCAAGATTTTAGCGGGAACTTGTCTTTTAGCGACTTGTTGCGTGCCTATGAGAAAATGCGTCAACGCGTCGCCTGGAAAGTACGGCGTTCGAAAACCGTTAAACGGGAAGAACGGACGCTTGAACAACAGATGATTCATGTTTCGGAATATGTTTTTGCCAATGAAGGGACGACATTTTTTGGTTTCTTCACGGAACAACCGACCGTCGAAGAATTGGTCGTTAGTTTCCTGGCTGTACTTGAACTTGTCAAACAATGTGTCGTCGCCTGTGAGCAAATGAGCGACGATATCCTGTTGCGTGCCTTAGTGAAGGAGGAGAATCAGATTGGCGTATGAGCGAATCATTGAAAGTTTATTATTCGTCGTCGGAGACGATGGAATCGATCCGCGTGGTCTGAGTCAAGTTCTTGAAATCAGTGAGGCAGCGGCACGGGAACAGTTACATGCACTCCAGACGACATTTGAAGCGGAGGAACGGGTGTTGCAAATCGTCGAATCCGGTGGTGTGTTCAAAATGGTCACCCGCAAAGAGATGTCGCCGTATGTGCAGGCATATGCTGGATCGCTTGCAGAAGACAGCCTGTCACGCGCAGCGATGGAAACACTCGTCATCATCGCCTATAAACAGCCGGTTACCCGGGCGGACATCGAAGTCATTCGCGGTGTCAAGACGGAGCGTGTCATCCACACGTTAAGTGCAAAAGGATTAATTGATGAAGCCGGACGCGCGAAAGGCGTCGGGCGTGCTAAATTGTATAAAACGACGGATCATTTTTTGGATCACTTCGGACTGAACAGTATCGAAGAGTTGCCGCCGCTCGAGTTTGAAGAAACACTCGAAGCGGATGGGGATTTGTTTTTCCGGAATGAACCGTCATTAGAGGAGAGAATAAATTAATGGAACGTCTACAAAAAATTATTGCCCAAGCCGGTGTCGCATCGCGACGCAAGGCAGAAGAACTGATCACAGAAGGACGCGTCAAAGTCAACGGGAAAGTCATCACGGAACTTGGGACAAAAGTCGGCGGACGTGCGGAAGTTGAAGTCGACGGCGTCAAACTCGAACGGGAAGAACACGTCTACTACATGCTGTATAAACCAACAGGTGTCGTTTCGACGGTGGAAGATGACAAAGGCCGTAAAACGGTCGTTGATCTCGTCCCACCGGGTCACCGTGTATTCCCGGTCGGCCGTCTCGATTACAACACAAGCGGTTTGCTGCTCCTGACGAACGACGGTGAGTTTTCGAATCTCTTGCTTCACCCGAAATACAAAGTACCGAAACGTTATATCGTCAAAATCAAAGGCGTGCCGGATTACTATCATGTCAAAGGTCTCGAAAAAGGTGTTGTCTTACCGGACGGATTCAAAACCGGTAAAGCACGCGTCGAGATGCGTGATATCGATAAGAAAAAGAATACGGCAATTTTAGAAATGGTCATCTATGAAGGCCATAACCGCCAAGTCCGACAAATGGTCGAAACACTCGGCGCAGAGGTCATTAAGTTGAAGCGGGAACAGTTTGGTTTCCTGACGCTTGCTGGATTAACATCAGGCGACTGGCGTGAACTTTCGAAAAAAGAAGTCAATCAATTGCGTGAGCTGGCGGATCCGGTAGCTGCCCCTACGAAAAGACGTAAGAACACAAAAAAACGTTAATTTGTAAAGCGAGAAGCTCAGCCTGCGGGTTGAGTTTTCTTTGTTTGTGACAAAACGATTAACGTATTTCACATTCTGTCAACAATTAAGCGATTTCAAGTACAATATGGTTGGAGGCGGTGCAACATGAAAAAAACGAATCAGAACCCGGATGAGCGGCTAGCAGCCGCGAAGCAAAAGAAGAAAAAACGTTCATTTTGGCGGTTAATGATCATGACGATGGTATTATTCGCCGGTGCGGTCGTCATCATGCAGTTTGTCGATCAGGCGACACGCGATAAGGACGGTCGAGTCCTGGCCGGAGATGATGCGCCGGAATTTGCACTTGTTGATTTGTATGGAGAAAAACAACATACGATGGACGAGTACAAAGGCAAAGGACTTTTACTCAATTTTTGGGGTACATTCTGTGAACCGTGTAAAAAAGAAATGCCGTTGATCAACGACAACTACAAGATGATGCAAAAAGAAGGTGTTAATTTTGCAGCCGTCAACGTCGGTGAGACGCCGGTCCGCGTATCGAGTTTCATCAAGGAAATCGGGGGAACCGATTATCCGGTCTTGATGGACACGAACAGTGCCGTTGAGAAAGCATACGGAATCTACAACCTGCCGGTGACATTCATCATCAACAAAGAAGGTAAGGTCGTTGAAAAGTATGAAGGTGAGATTGACCAGGCGAAGTTAGAAGAAATGATTAAAAAAGCAAACGAGTAACGCATCGAGGGGGAATTTATGATGCAGCAGGAGTATAAGCAACTGGATATGCGTTATGAGGAAGCCGAGCTTCGTTCAAAACGAAAAAATCAATCGTGGATCGACCGGACATGGACGTTCTTTTCATCCGTCAAAGTCGGCTTATGGCTGATCGGCTTAATCATCATCGCAAGCGGCGTCGGAACCATCTTCCCGCAGGAAATGTACATTCCGCAAGCAGTTCCGCCGGAAGAGTTTTACGGGAAGGAATATGGAACGGCCGGTGAAATTTATTATGCCCTCGGTTTCCATAATTTATTTGAATCCTGGTGGTATATCGGCTTAATCACATTATTACTGTTATCCATCATCATCGTATCGATCGACCGTTTCTTCCCGCTGTATCGCGCGCTGAAGAAACAACCGGTCATCCAGTCCGACCGTTTTATGGGCGGTCAGCGATTTGGCGCTGAAGCGACTGGGACGGTTAAACAGATTGATGCCATTGAACCGTTGCTGAAGAAAAAAGGGTATAAGATCCGCCGACAAGACGGCGCACTGCTTGCGGAGAAACAACGTTTCGGCCGCTGGGGTCCATACATCAATCATATCGGGCTTGTCTTGTTCTTTGGTGGAGCGATGCTACGGATTGTTCCCGGGATGCACGAAGACGAGCTGATGTGGATTCGTGAAGGCGAAACGCTGCCGGTCGAAGCGACGGACAACAAGTATTATCTCGAAAACAACTCGTTTAACATTGAGTTTTACGATCCGGCAAAAGAGCCTGAGAAATTCAGAGAAGCGTTGAAACGCGCCGGCGGAAGTGTTCCGAAAAACTATGATACCCAGATGACGTTGTATAAAAAAACCGGAATGACGGAAGACTTCAAACCGAAACTTGAAAAAGTTAAATCCGGTGAGACCGCCGTCAACCAGCCGTTCGAGTTCGGAAACTATCAAGTTTTCCAGGAACAATATGCAGCGGATCCGGAGTTCAAGACGATGTCCTTTAATATCGAGAATCAAAAAACAGGCAAAGTCGTCGATACGATTAAAGTCGACTTGCGTAACCCGCAGGAAACTTACAAATTAAAGAACGGGTATGATGTCGAACTAAAAGACTTCCTGCCGGACTTTGTCGTTAAAGACGGAAAACCGACGACGAACTCGTCGCGTCCGGTCAATCCGGCATTTGTCTTTACGATCAAATCACCGGAACATCCGAAAGGTGAGCGCAGTCTGATCGGGATTAAACTGAATGTCGGCGGCGATGAGAACCAATACAAGATGGGCTTCGCCGGTACAGAACTGTCGAACATTTCCGGCGTCCGGATCAAAAAAGATTTGACGCTTCCATTCCTGTTTGCCGGCGGTATGATCTTCATGGTCGGGCTGTTACTAGGTATGTACTGGCCGCACCGCAGACTTTGGTTAAAAGAACGGAACGGGCAGATTAACATTGCCGGATTTACGAATAAAAATGCACTTGGACTTCAAAAAGAAGTCAATCTCGCCTTGACTGAAGTGGGACTTCCGCAACTGGAAGACCGCCAGAAGTTGCGGGAAGAGGGGGAAATGAAATGAACCTGCTTAGTTTAAGCGGTAATTTACTGCTGACGTCTTTTATCTTATATCTGATCAGTACCGGGTTCTTTGCCGTCGCAACAAGCGGTAAAAAGGGACCAAGCCGTTCAGGGAAAATTGCCTTTTCACTCGCCATCGTCGGATTTGCAGCGCAACTCGGCTACTTCTTCACACGCTGGGCTGGTGCCGGGCACGTACCGGTGTCGAATTTATATGAGTACACGACATTCTTTGGAATGATGATGGTACTTGGCTTCCTGATCGTTTATGGTATTTACCGCAACAACGTCCTCGGACTTGTGGCGATGCCGGTTGCCTTGCTTGTCATCGCCTATGCGTCGATGTTCCCGGACGAAGTCCAACCGTTGATTCCGGCACTTCAAAGTGTCTGGTTGAAAATCCACGTGACGACGGCAGCGCTCGGAGAAGGAATCCTTGCGGTCAGCTTTGCGACCGGACTGTTGTACCTGATCCATGCGACCGACTTCAACAAAGAATCGAAAACACGGACGTGGCTTGAAGTCGTCATGTTCTCACTCGTCTGTGTCGTCGGTTATATCCTGGTCGGATTGTTGTTCAACGGACTCGGAACGAACTCGACGATTGAATACGTCGCGAAAAACGGAGCGACGATGCAACATGAGTATACGATGCCGGTTCTGACCGGTCCTGAAAACGGAAAAATCATTTCCGGCTCAGGTGCTGTCATTGAATTACCGAACTTCCTTAATGCCAACAAAGTCAATACGGTCTTATGGTCGTTGATCGGTGGATTGGTTCTGTACATTCTGCTCCGCTTCGTCATTCTCCGGAAACGGTTGGCTGAAAGCCTCAAACCGATTGCCCGTAAAATTGATCTTGAGACGGCGGATGAAATCAGCTACCGTGCGATTGCAATTGGGTTGCCGGTCTTCATTCTCGGTGGATTGATCTTCGCGATGATCTGGGCACAGATGGCCTGGAGCCGTTACTGGGGTTGGGACCCGAAAGAAGTATGGGCTTTGATCACGATGCTGTTTTACGTTTTCTATCTCCACATGCGGATTCAGCGCGGCTGGATCGGTAAAAAATCAGCGTGGTTATGTGTCGGCGGATTTGCCGTCATCATGTTCAACCTCGTCTTCGTCAACTTGGTCGTTGCCGGACTTCACTCTTACGCGTAAGCAACGAAACCGAATAGTAGAATAATCATTTAAGGATGGACGACGGAAGATGAATTCCGTTGTCCATCCTTTTTTCAGCAGACGCGACCGATTTCCGCGGTCAGAGACGCTATTTCTTTTGTTTCATAGTATACTAGGAGAGTAGTAGGATAGAGTCAGACAGATTAGTTCATGGGAGGAATCAACTGATGTCAGAAGAAGCGCGTATTTTAGTCGTCGATGATGAAGAACGGATTCGGCGTTTATTAAAAATGTATCTCGAACGTGAGAACTTTACGATTGAAGAAGCCGACAACGGAGAGACGGCTCTCGAGATGGCACTTGAAACAGAATATGATGTGATTCTACTTGATTTGATGATGCCGAAGCTTGATGGCATGCAGGTCTGTGAAGAACTGCGTAAAACGAAAGCGACACCGATCGTCATGCTGACGGCAAAAGGGGAAGAGACGAACCGGGTCCACGGTTTTGAAATGGGCGCGGACGATTATATCGTCAAACCGTTCAGTCCGCGGGAAGTCGTGCTCCGCGTCAAAGCCATTCTGAGACGGGCAAGTGCTACGAAATTCCTGCACACGGATGCGAAAACAAAAGATGTCATCGTCTTCCCGCACTTGACGATCGACAATGATGCCCACCGCGTCACGGTTGAATCGCAGGAAGTCAATCTGACACCAAAAGAGTATGAATTGCTGTATTTCCTTGCCAAGCAGACAGATAAAGTCTTTTCGCGGGAACAGTTATTAAAAGAAGTCTGGAACTATGAATTTTTCGGCGATTTACGGACGGTCGATACGCATGTCAAGCGACTGCGTGAAAAACTGAACCGTCTGTCTCCGAATGCTGCCCAAATGATCACGACGGTTTGGGGTGTCGGATACAAGTTCGAGAATAATCCCGCCTGACGATGAAATGGTTACAGAGCGTCGTCATTAAATTGTGGGGGACGATTTTATTACTCGTTTCCGTCGTCTTGATTGCCTTGACGATTTTATTACTCGAATTTTTCAATTCGTTTCATATCGAACAGGAACGCGGTCATCTTGCGAAACTCGGTCAGCAGGTCGAAACCGTCTTTCAAGCCCACAGCGGACTGGAAGAAGGATCGGCGACCGCGATCGAGATTACCGATATTTACGGCGCGACCTTGATTGCGACGTCGAAGGACAATACGGTCGAGACGAATATCTCGGAAGCAAAAGCCAAGCGGATCATCAAGGAGCTCGAACGTCAAAACTGGAAAGCCGTTGACGGCGAAGAAGGGGAAACGGCGATTGGGAACTATGAAACGTTTAACGGGAAAGCGGCACTTGCTTACCGTGCTCCGTTCATTACGGAAAGCGGTAGCGGGACGATGTATTTGATTGAACAATTGACGAACATCGAACAGGCGAATGAAGGGGCACGACAAATCATTCAGCTGTGTGTGTTGCTCGCGATCATCGGAACGACCGTTTTTGCATTCTTCCTGTCGACCCGTATTACGGCACCGCTCCGGACGATTCGCCAGGCGGTCGTCGAAGCGGGGGAAGGAAAGTTTGATCAAAGCCTGACCCAGCGTTCGCGCGATGAAATTGGTGATTTGGCGCTGGCATTTAACGAAATGAGCAGTCAACTCAATCAGTATGTCACGGATCTTGATAAGGAACGTCATTTGCTGTCGTCCATCCTAAGATGTATGGCGGACGGTGTCTTGACCTTCTCGGAATCAGGGGAGTTACTGGCGACCAATCCGCCGGCGGAAGCGTTCCTTGCGGGTGGTCCAGTTCCGGACGAGTTGATTGAATTATTCCAGACGGTCATGCGTAAAGAAAAAGAAATGACGGTTTCCTTTGAACGGGAAGGCCGCTTTTACATTATCATCGTCAGTCCGCTACTTGAGCAGGAAGAACAAATCGGAGCCGTTGCTGTCCTGCGCGATATGACGGAAGCCCAGCAACTGGAGAAGATGCGGGCTGACTTCGTCGCAAACGTTAGTCATGAACTGCGGACGCCGCTCGTCATGCTGCAAGGTTATTCGGAAGCGATCGTCGACGGCATGACGGAAAGTGACGAGGCGACAAAAGAGTTTGCGTCAATCATTTATGACGAGTCGCAACGCCTATCCCGTCTTGTCAACGATTTACTGGATCTGGCACGGATGGAAGCCGGGTATCAGGAAAAGCGGATTGAACTGATCGATGCCGTTCCGTTCGCTAAACGGATGGTCAAGAAGTTTAAGCAGATGGGGCTTGAAAAGCGGGTTTCGTTTGAAGTAACCGGTCCCGACGTTCAGTTTGAAGCTGATCCAGATCAAATGGATCAGGTGATGACGAA
Organism: Exiguobacterium artemiae 255-15; assembly: GCF_000019905.1. Lineage (GTDB taxonomy): Bacteria > Bacillota > Bacilli > Exiguobacteriales > Exiguobacteriaceae > Exiguobacterium_A > Exiguobacterium_A artemiae. Next base: position 1,064,196 of record NC_010556.1, read on the forward strand.
CCTGCTTGGAAATGCGTTGCGGTATACAGAAGATGGGAAAATCAAGATTGAAATCACGGAAGATAGGGAAACTATATCTTTATCTGTAATTGATTCAGGGGACGGTATTCCGGAAGAAGATGTCCCGTTCGTCTTTGACCGTTTTTACAAGGCGGACAAGGCCCGGACACGCGGCAAGACGGGAACTGGAATCGGTCTTGCGATTGTCGCAAACGTCGTTCGATCGCATGATGGGGAAGTTCAGGTCGAAAGTGAGCTGGGCAAAGGATCCGTTTTCCGAATTCAATTACCAAAAAAACAAAGGAAGCGAACTTTATGATTCGCTTCCTTTCGCTATAGGAGTGAGTCGATTGAAAATCTATACTAAATCAGGTGATGAGGGAGACACGTCGCTCGTCGGGGGACGCGTCAAAAAAAATGATGTCCGGATTACGCTGATGGGGGAGCTTGACGAACTGAACAGTTTTGTCGGACTGGCCCGCACAAAAGCGACATCCATCGAGGTTAAGGAACAATTGACGGTCATTCAGCACGTTTTGTTCGATTGCGGGAGTGACTTGATGTATGTTGAACCGAAAGCATCCCGTCTGAGCCTAACGGCGACGGAAGATTTGGAAAGTTGGATTGACAGTCTGACGGAACTGTCTCCGCCGCTCGATAAATTCATCTTACCGGGTGGCACGGAAGCCGCAGCCTGCCTGCACGTGGCGCGGACGGTCTGCCGGCGTGTCGAACGGGCGATGATTGATGTCGAACAGGCACATCATTTGTTACCATTCATCAACCGTCTAAGTGATTTCTTCTTTACGGCGGCCCGTTACGAAAATGCGGTCAATGAAAAAGCGGATATCGAATATTTACGCAGTGCCCATGTGTTTAAACGAAAGGATGAAGAAGCATGAGTCAGTCATTTCAAACGTGGAACAAACAAGGAACGACTTTTCATCTCGTTCCGACCGATAAATTCAAGACGACGACGGTCCTCGTGACGTTTTCAGCACCACTCGAAGAAAAAACGCTGACGAGCCGTGCTCTGTTACCGTATATCATGGAGAAGTCGACAGCGGCCTATCCGTCGATGAAAGCGTTGCGTGAACCGCTTGAAACCTTATATGATGCAGGTCTGTACGCCGATGCCTCGAAATTCGGGGAAGAACACGTCATCTCGTTCCAGTTGGATGTCGTCCGCGGGGATCTAGTACGTCATGAGACGTTGCTCGAGGAAGCGCTCGATTTACTGGAACAGATGATTTTTTATCCGGATTTGACAGAGGGCGGATTCCGGGAACAATTCGTCAAACAAGAAAAACGGTTGCATGCGTTGCGGATCAGTTCGTTATACGATGACAAAATGCGTTTTGCCCAGCAACGGTTGCTCGAACTGATGGCACCGGGAGAAGCGGTATCGTTATCCTCACTCGGTACACTCGAAGCACTCGAACAAATCACACCGGTTTCCTTACGTGATACATATCGTTCGATGGTCGAACAGGACCGGATCGATGTCTTTGTCGTCGGTCATGTCACGCAAGATGAGATGGAAGATGCCTTGTCGTTCTTACCTTCCCATGATGAAAAAGCCAGTCACTATATTCCGGCCCAAAAACAGGTCGCGGGCGTCAAACGTTCGTCCGAGACGCAACCGATCAAACAAGGTAAATTGCATTTAGGTTACCGGGTCAGTGTCGATCCGACGTCCGTCGATTCGATTCGGCTGCAAATCGTCAACGGTCTGTTCGGCGGATTCCCGCATTCGAAACTGTTCATGAATGTCCGTGAGAAAGAAAGTCTCGCCTATTATGCAGCATCACGGTATGCGGCTCTGAACAGTGCGCTTTACGTTTATGCCGGGGTTGAAACGAAACAGGCGGAACGTGCCGAGACGATTATCGGCGAACAATTAAGGGATCTTAAAGCCGGACAGTTCACGGATGAGGAACTGACGCAGACGAAAGCGATGCTCATCAATGCCCGCCGGCAAATCCTTGATCAGCCGGGACAATTGATCGGCTGGTTAAATGGATCGAAGATGCGCGGATTGACGCTTGAGGATGAGATTCACATCATTGAGACGGCAACACGCGAGGATGTCGTCCGCTTGGCAGCAACTATTGAACTCGAGGCAGTTTATCTATTGCGAGGTGAAGAATAATGGAACAGTTGACGTATCACGATACAGACGAAACCGTATTTTTTGAACAGCTCGATAACGGGCTTGCGGTGTATTTGCTTCAGAAAAAAGGGTATGAAAAAACATATGCGACTTTTACGACGCGTTACGGATCAATCGATAACCGTTTTAAAAAGGATGGCCAATGGGTCAAAGTCCCGGACGGTATCGCCCATTTCCTTGAGCACAAGATGTTTGAGTCGGAGCAAGGGGATGTCTTCCAGGAGTTCGGGCGCCTCGGTGCCTCGGCAAATGCGTTCACATCGTTCTCTCGGACCGCTTATTTGTTCTCGGCGACTTCGTTGATTGAACAAAATCTTGAGACGCTGATTGACTTCGTCCAGGATCCGTATTTCACGGAAGAGAGTGTCGAAAAAGAAAAAGGCATCATCACACAGGAAATCCAGATGTATCAGGATAATCCGGGATGGCGTTTATTCTTCGGTTTGATTGAATCGATGTACGCGAAACATCCGGTCCGGATCGATATTGCCGGTACTCCGGAATCGATTGATCAAATTACGGCGGACGACCTGTATACGTGTTACCGGACGTTCTATCATCCATCGAATATGGTCCTGTTCGTCGTCGGGAATATCGATCCGGCCGAGACGCTGGCCTTGATCAAAGCGAACCAAGCGAAAAAAGATTATACGGATCGTCCGGCCATCGAACGTGATTACGGTACGGAACCGCAAGAAGTCGCAAAAAAACGGGTTGAACTCGAACTCGACGTCAAGACACCAAAAGTCCTGATCGGTTATAAAGACAGTTCCCTCGGCGGACAGGAACAGCTGCGCCGCGAACTGACAAGTGAACTGCTGTTGCATCTGTTGTTCGACCAAACGTCCTCCACGTATCTCGAACTGTATGAAGACGGCTTGATTGACGATACGTTCAGCTTCGATTACTCGAGTGAGGAAGAATTTGCGTTCGCGACGTTCGGAATGGAAACGGAAGATCCGGACCGCTTTATCGCGGCCTACGAAAAATTATTAGCGGTCCGGCCCGAGTTCGAGGAAACGGAAGTCGTCCGCAAACGCAACATGATGCAAGGAAAATTCCTGCGGTCGCTGAACTCGCCGGAATTCATCGCCAATCAATTCTCACGCCACGCTCTTGCCGGGACGAATCTGTTTACGTTACCGACATTGATTGCCTCGATCACCAAAGAAGAAATCGAAGCCCGGTTCGATGAATTGTTTGCGCTTGAAAATCGTGCGATTTCAATCGTTAAACCGTACGCTTGACCGATGCGGATTTTAATTACGGGAGCCAGCGGAGCAATCGGCTGGGCAACGGTCTTACGATTGGCGGCTGAAGGACACGATTTGATCCTTCACACCCACCGGAAACAGCATGAGCTCGAACAGATGATACGACAGTTGCCTGTGACGACGGAGATCGTCACAGGCGATCTGTCTGACCGGGAGAACTTGACAGCATTTTGTGACGGCTTACCGTCTGTAGAAGGATTTGTTCATATCGCCGGGACCAGCTTCAGTGGACTGCTCGTCGATCAATCCCGTTCCTCGGTGGAATCGATGATGACATTGCATGTCGAATCGTTGATCCGGATTGCCCAGACCTTAACAAGCCGAAAAGCTTTTTCAGCATCACTTTCGATCGTCGTCGTCAGCAGTGTGTTAGGTGAATTTGGTGCGGCCGGTGAAGTCGTCTATTCGACCTGCAAGGCAGCACAGCTCGGGTTCGTCAAGTCATTCAGCAAAGAGCTCGGTGCGATGAACGGACGCGTGAATGCGGTGACTCCGGGCTGGATCGAGACCCCGATGAATGCCGTCTTTTCGGCGGAAGACCGGGACTTGGCATTGGCTGAAATTCCGGCCGGTCGTTTTGGACGGGTTGACGAGGTCGCATCCGCCATCACCTATTTAATGGGACAGGATGCAACGTATATGAACGGTGCCGTTCTTAAAATTGACGGCGGCTGGATGTAGTCCGGTGAAATTTGCTTAGGGGAATGCTTTTCATTTTTCAAAAAATCATTTAACATGAGGGATGGATAATCGATTTGAAGAGGAGGCTGGGCGCGTGAGTGAATTCGAACAGTGGTATCTGGAGTACGAACTGAACGTCAACCGTCCCGGGATATTAGGGGACATCGCGTCACTCATGGGGATGCTACATATTTCGATTGTCACGATTAACGGTGTCGATCACCAGCGTCGGGGCATGTTGCTTCAAACGAAGCAACCGGATCAAATCCCGCGGCTTGCCGCCATCTTAAAGACGATGACGACTATCGATGTGATTAAGCTTCGTAAACCGAAGCTTCGTGACCGGATCGCCATCCGACACGGTCGTTATATCGACCACAGCAGCGGTGAGATCAAGACGTTTCGTTTTGTCCGCGAGGATTTAGGGATTCTCGTCGATTTCATGGCTGAACTCTGTAAACAAGACGGACACCTGTTGATTGGTGTTCGCGGCATGCCGCGTGTTGGGAAAACCGAATCCATCGTAGCGGCGAGTGTAAGTGCCAATAAAAAATGGTTATTTCTTTCATCGACGTTAATCAAACAAACCGTCCGGACTTCATTGTTCGATGATGAACGGACAGGCGATTATGTTTATATCATCGATGCGCTCGTCTCACAGCGCCATTTCGACGAACGGCATTGGCAGATTTTACGTGAAGTCATGCGACTTCCGGCTACGAAAATCGTCGAACACCCAGATGCTTTTGTTAAATCGAGCGAATACACGTGGGATGATTTTGATTACATCATTGAATTACGCAACTCGACAGAAGAAATCATTGTCACCGAACCACCTCGTGCCCATGGCGGGAACGACTGGTTCAATTTCGAATAAGTATTGAAAATGGAAGGTGTGTTACCGATGACTGAGCTCGGAACCTACTTAAAGGAGCAGCGGGAAACGTTAGGCATCTCGCTCGAACAAATTCAAAGCACGACAAAAATTCAAAAACGTTATATTCTCGCCATTGAAGAAGGCGATTACAAACAATTACCGGGCGCATTTTACGCCCGTGCCTTCATTAAGACGTATGCAGAAGCACTTGGTCTTGATGTCGACGAAGTATTTGCGACCTACAAACGTGACCTCCCGGAACCGGAAGCACAACCTGTTGTTGAGCTGTCTCGCCGGGCTACGTATTCCAAGTCAACGGCACCGAAGAAAAGTGTCGCCAAACGTTGGATTCCGAATATCATCATCATTGCTTTGATTTTTGCAATCGGGGTTGCCCTGTATTACGGATTCCAGGCATTCCAGGATGGTGACGGAACAAAAACGGCGACGCCGAAACAAAGTGAGGTCACGATTGACGAAGGTGACGCACCAAGTGAGGAAGCCGATGCACCGGCAGCAGAAGAGCCGAAAGAAGAACCGGCGAAAAAAGAAGAACCTGTTAAAAAAGAAACGAAGAAACCATTGGCTGTCAAAACGACAGTCGGCCAAGACATCACCTATGAAGTACCGGCAGATGGTACAATGAGTGTATCCATCCGGATCAAAAAAGATGCTTCGCCGTCACCGTTTGTTGGTGTACGGGACACGTCTTTAGAAGGACAAGCACTCGCGCCTGACCATATCAATGCGTCAGACCCAAATCCAATCGTCGTCAAAAATGCCAAAACGGACGTGATTCGGATTCGGATCGGTTCCATCAAAGGAATCGACCGGATTCTCGTTAACAATCAGGAGCTTAAGCTTAACCGCTCCCTCCTCGTTCAAAATATTTACCTGAAGAAAGTAGCCACGCCATAAGGCGTGTCTTCTTCATGTCAGCCCTGCTGGCATACATAACCCGAAAAGGAGGGATACGAGAATGAACTTGCCCAATCAATTGACGGTCTTACGCGTGTTACTAATTCCCGTGTTCGTTGCCGTCTTAGCCATCAATCCAGACTGGGGACAGTGGGATGTCTTAGGAGCGGTACTGCCGGTTTCCCACTTCGTCGCCGCGATGATCTTTTCCGTCGCCGCCATCACCGATTGGCTCGACGGGTATATTGCCCGGAAAAACAAACTGGTCACGAACTTCGGTAAATTCATGGATCCACTCGCCGACAAGATGCTTGTCGCTGCAGCACTCGTCTATTTAGTCGAACTTGACTTCGTCGCCGCTTGGGTCGTCGTCATCATCTTATGCCGTGAATTCGCCGTGACAGGTCTCCGTCTCGTCGCTTCAGACGAGGGGATTGTCCTGGCCGCCGGAAATTCCGGCAAAGCGAAGACCTGGGTCCAGTTGACATCCATCATCGCCTTTTTACTGCATGATATCGGATTTGCCTTACTGAACATTCCTTTTGCGGAAATCACGATGTGGTTGGCGTTGGTCTTAACAATTTATTCAGGAGTCGAGTATTTCTCAAAAAATATCAAGTTAATTACGAAATCCATGTAAATTGGATCAAACAAGACTGTTCGTCAACCCGAACAGTCTTTTCGTATAGTCAAGAAAGCGGGGATGTAAAATGAAAGCAGAAATCGTTGCTGTCGGAAGTGAATTATTGTTAGGGGAAATTGCCAACACGAATGCCCAGTATTTATCAGAGTGGCTTGCGACATGTGGTATTGACGTGCATTATCATACGGTCGTCGGAGATAACCGGGAACGGATGGTCGAAGTTGTTACGCGGGCTCAGGAGCGGGCGGAACTGATTGTCATTACCGGAGGACTTGGACCGACGGAAGATGACTTGACGAAAGAGGTCGTAGCGGAACTGCTCGGCCGGACGCTTCATGTGGATCAGCCGGCTTACGACCGGATTGAGGCATTTTTAAAAACACGGGGACGTACAATGACGGAGAATGAAAGAAAACAGGCCCTTGTAATCGATCAAGCCGATGTGCTGACGAATCAGGCCGGGCTTGCACCCGGCATGTCCGTTCAGACACCGGATCATCAATACATCCTGTTACCGGGTGTCCCCCGGGAAATGAAGCGGATTATTGCCGACCATTTCGATCACTTGTTAGGCAAGGAAACGATTAAATCAAGAACATTACGTTTCTTCGGCATTGGAGAGTCGGCATTAAACGACCGGTTGGCGGATCTCATCCGGACAGCCCGCAATCCGTCCGTCGCCCCGTACGCTGAATTGGCAGAAGTCCGTCTTCGTCTGACGGCGAAGGCGCTTGACGAACAAGTCGCCCTCGACATGCTCGATGCGCTGGAACAACAAGTCCTTGCCGAAGTCGGCAGCCATTTTTACGGTTATGGCGAAACAAGTTTACCCGAAGTCGTCCTCGACCGGTGCCGTGAAGCCGGTTTGACCTTGTCAGCAGCGGAGTCGTTGACCGGAGGCGCCTTTGCAAGCGGTCTGACCGACATTCAAGGCGCGAGTGCCGTCTTCCGCGGCAGTGCCGTCGTCTACGCAGATGCGGCAAAAGTGAACGTCCTCGGAGTACCGCAGACATTGCTTGACGAACAGACTGCCGTCAGCCGGGACGTTGCCGTTGCGATGGCGGAAGGAGCACGCAAACTCTATCAGACGGATCTTGCCATCGCCCTGACCGGTGAAGCTGGTCCCACGAGTAACAGTGGTCAAGCGGTCGGAACGGTCTACTGTGCGTTAGCACATTCAGGCGGTACGGAAGTACTTGAACTGACGTATCCGGCCTTCGACCGTGGTATGATTAGATTGCGTTCCGTCAAGGATGCTTACTTCATGCTCCTTCAAAATATCAGCCCGGCGGACGAAATGAACAAAAAATGATTTCTTTCAACTATGCGAATAAATGTTCGTAAAATGCTTGTTATTCGGTCTCAAAAGAAGTACAATAATCTCAGTAAGATAAATAAAAGGAGGCCTGCTACGTGAGTGATCGTAAAGCAGCACTTGAAATGGCATTGCGTCAGATTGAGAAACAATTTGGTAAAGGTTCAATCATGAAACTAGGTGAAAGTGCAGATCAGAGAGTATCCGTAATCTCTTCTGGATCAATCACATTAGATATAGCACTCGGTGCAGGTGGATATCCACGTGGACGGGTAATCGAAGTCTATGGTCCGGAATCTTCCGGTAAAACGACAGTTTCGCTTCATGCGATTGCTGAAGTCCAAAAACAAGGCGGACAGGCGGCATTCATCGATGCCGAGCACGCACTTGATCCGGCTTATGCCAGCAAACTCGGTGTCAACATTGACGAATTACTGTTATCACAACCGGATACAGGAGAGCAGGCGCTTGAAATCGCAGAGGCATTAGTCCGTTCTGGTGCTGTTGATATCCTCGTCGTCGACTCAGTAGCGGCACTTGTCCCGAAAGCCGAGATCGAAGGCGAAATGGGTGACTCGCACATGGGTCTCCAGGCTCGTTTGATGAGTCAGGCGTTGCGTAAATTGTCCGGTGCGACAAACAAATCCAAAACAATCGTCATCTTCATCAACCAGATTCGTGAAAAAATCGGTGTCATGTTCGGTAACCCGGAAACGACTCCAGGTGGACGTGCCTTGAAATTCTATTCATCGGTCCGTCTTGAAGTCCGTCGTGCAGAAGCACTGAAAAACGGAACAGATATCGTCGGAAACCGGACGAAACTGAAAGTCGTTAAAAACAAGATCGCTCCGCCGTTCAAACAAGCGGAAGTCGACATCATGTACGGACAAGGAATCTCTAAATTCGGCGAGTTGATTGATCTTGGAACAGATCTCGATATCGTCCAAAAAAGTGGTGCTTGGTATTCATACAATTCAGAGCGTCTTGGTCAAGGACGTGAAAATGCGAAACAATACATGATTGAACATCCGGATGTTGCGGATGAGGTCGAACGATTGATTCGTGAACATCACGGTCTCGTCGACCGGAAAGAACCGGTTGACTTTGAAGAAGGTCAAGACGAAGATCTGTTTGCAGAATAAGTCGAAAGAGAGTGGAATCGATTCAGATTCTGCTCTTTTTTTGTTGAAAAGAGGAAAACATAGGAATTCTTTCCCGCCCGTTCGTTGACAATGAACGAGTGCTATCCTTACAATATAGATGTACGTTTTTTAGACAGCTTCGATGAATAACCGAAATGAACTAAGAAACACCTTGTAAAGGGGAGGTGAACCCATGGGTACAACAACTTGGATTGTCATACTTCTCCTCGCAATACTGATCGCATTCATCGTAGGCTACTTCTTGCGGAAATCGATTGCAGAAGCAAAGATTCAAGGCGCGGAAACAGAAGCGACGAAAATCGTGGAACGTGCACAAGTATCAGCGGAAGCAACGAAAAAAGAAGCATTGCTCGAAGCGAAAGATGAAGCCTTTAAACTTCGGAATGAAGTCGAAAAAGAGCTTCGTGAACGTCGTCAAGAGTTAACGAAACAAGAAGGACGATTGCTCCAAAAAGAAGAGACGCTCGATCGCCGTGTTGATTCCATCGACCGCAAGGAAGAACAAATCAATACGCGTGATGCAGAGATCGCGAAACGGAAGCATCAAGCTGAAGAGTTAGAACGCAAAGTAGAGGACCTGTATGAACAGGGACGCCAAGAGCTCGTACGTGTTGCGAATCTTTCGCAAGACGAAGCTAGAGCTATCATCATGGATGAGACGAAACAAGCTGCCATGCACGATGCAGCCATTCTTCAAAAAGAAATCGAACAAAAAGCAAAAGAAGAAGCAGACAAAAAAGCACGCAACATCCTTTCACTTGCGATTCAACGGTTCGCCGCGGAACATATCGCAGAGACGACGGTTTCGGTCGTCAACTTGCCGAATGACGAGATGAAAGGCCGGATCATCGGTCGTGAAGGTCGTAACATCCGGACCCTCGAAACGTTAACGGGTATCGATTTAATCATCGATGACACACCGGAAGCGGTCATTTTGTCCGGATTTGATCCGATTCGCCGCGAAGTGGCGAAGATGGCCCTTGAAAAACTCGTTCAAGACGGCCGGATTCACCCGGCACGAATTGAAGAGATGGTCGACAAATCACGTCGGGAAGTCGACGAACGGATTCGTGAAATCGGTGAAGAAGCGACATATGATGTCGGGATTCACGGTATTCATCCGGATCTCGTCAAAATTCTCGGCCGCTTGAAGTATCGGACAAGTTACGGTCAAAACGTATTGTTCCACTCACTCGAAGTCGCTCATCTTGCCGGTATGATGGCAGCAGAGCTCGGTGAAGATGTAACACTTGCGAAACGCGCCGGTCTCCTCCACGATATCGGGAAAGCGATTGACCACGAAGTGGAAGGAAGTCACGTTGAAATCGGAGTGGAACTTGGTACGAAGTACAAAGAACATCCAACCGTCATCAATGCGATTGCTTCCCACCACGGGGATACGGAAGCGACATCTGTCATTTCCGTCCTGGTTGCGGCAGCGGATGCTTTATCAGCCGCTCGTCCGGGTGCACGTCAAGAAACACTCGAGAGTTATATCCGGCGTCTTGAACGCCTGGAAGAAATCTCGGAATCATTCGACGGTGTTGAGAAGTCATTCGCGATTCAAGCAGGTCGCGAAGTCCGGATCATCGTTCGTCCTGATGTCGTCGACGATGTCCTTGCTCATAAGATGGCAAGCGATATCCGGAAAAAAATCGAAGAAGAACTCGATTATCCGGGTCATATCAAAGTCACGGTCATTCGGGAAACACGAGCAGTCGAATACGCAAAATAAGCAAAGTGGCGGGCGACCGCCACTTTTTTTAATTACTGGAGGAATGTTTCATGAAGATCTTATTTATCGGAGATGTCGTCGGGGCACCAGGACGTCATATCTTACAGCAATTCACTGCACGTATTAAATCGAAATATAATCCGACGGTCATGCTCGTCAACGGCGAGAATGCCGCACATGGCCGGGGAATCACGAAATCCATCTACCATCAATTGCTTGAACTCGGATTCCACGGCGTGACGATGGGGAATCATACGTTTGACAACCGGGATATCTTTGATTGGATCGACGATGCGGACCGGATCGTCCGCCCGGCGAACTATCCGGAAGGAACACCCGGCCGCGGCATGATGGTGTTAAAAGTCGGCAACAAAAAAATTGCCGTCATCAACGTGCAAGGGACCGTCTTCCTGCCGCCGCTCGGCGATCCGTTCCGGACAGTCGATGAGCTGATTGCGGAAGTCGAAGGGGAAGTCGATGCGATTTTCGTTGACGTCCACGCAGAAGCGACGAGTGAAAAAATCGCGATGGGTTACCACTTGGCAGGACGTGTCCAAGCAGTCGTCGGAACGCATACCCACGTCCAGACAGCGGACGAACGGATTCTTGAAGGCGGAACGGCTTACATCACCGACGTCGGCATGACAGGACCGCTCGACGGTGTCCTCGGTATGCGTAAAGAAGATGTGTTACGAAAATTTAAAACACAGCTCCCAACCCGGTTTGAAGTTGCTGAAGGACGGGAACAATTAAATGGAGTCTTGATTCATATTGATGATGTATCAAAAAAAGCAACGAAGATTGAACGCATCCATTTGACGGATCAATCGATTTTCTTTGATTGAGCTTTGATTTTTGATTGGGAGGTACATGCATGGACGTCCTGAAAGTATCAGCTAAATCGAATCCGAATGCGGTCGCAGGAGCGCTCGCAGGTGTACTTCGAGAGAAAGGTTCTGTCGAGATTCAGGCAATCGGAGCAGGTGCTCTCAATCAATCCGTTAAAGCGGTGGCAATCGCAAGAGGGTTTGTCGCACCGGCAGGCATGGATTTGATCTGTATTCCGGCATTTACCGACATCATGATTGATGGCGAGGAACGGACGGCAATCAAATTAATCATTGAACCACGATGATGCATCATTGGACATAGGTCCTACGTTAAAGCAGACCATTTACTCGTTGGAGTAGATGGTCTTTTTTTATGTCGGACAGCCGGAAAAAATCAATGGATTCGCCAGAGGAGCATTGTACAAGTATCGGGAAATCGGTATCATGGGGGAGGATAGTGAAGCAGACAGCTTCAATCATTTCAGGGGATAAAAGGAGCGAACGTCGATGTACAATCAATTGTCATGGAAAGTAGGCGGTCAGCAGGGGGAAGGGATCGAGTCGACGGGTGAGATCTTTGCCATTGCCTTGAACCGTCTTGGTTATTACTTATATGGATACCGTCATTTTTCTTCACGCATCAAGGGAGGACATACGAACAACAAAATCCGTGTCGCGACACACGAAGTCCGGACCGTCGCCGATGATCTTGATATTCTGGTCGCCTTTGATCAGGAAACCATCGATGTCAACTTCCATGAGTTGCGTCAAGGCGCCATCATCATCGCCGACGCGAAGTTCAATCCGACGAATCCGGATCAGACACGTGCTGCTTTGTATCCGATTCCCTTTACGGAAATTGCGTCCGGACTTGGCACATCGCTGATGAAGAACATGGTCGCCATCGGAGCATCGAGCGCCATTCTCGGGATTGCACCGGAACGGTTCCAGGCGGTCGTGGAACAAATTTTTGGTCGAAAAGGACCGGAGATGGTCGAAAAGAACTTATCGGCAATCCGTGAAGGCGCCGCGGCATTTGAGGCGATGGCCGGAACAGCGGAACGCTTTATCCTCGATCCGGCAGATGGACAGCAACGGATGTTCATGATCGGCAACGATGCGATTGCGCTTGGTGCAGTGGCAGGCGGAGCCCGTCTGATGGCCGCCTATCCGATTACGCCGTCGTCGGAAATCATGGAGTACTTAATTAAAAAATTACCGCAGTTCGGCGGAACCGTCGTTCAGACGGAAGATGAACTTGCCGCGGTGACAATGGCCATCGGTGCCAACTATGCCGGCGTCCGGTCCCTGACCGCGTCAGCCGGACCGGGATTGTCTCTCATGGCAGAGGCGATCGGCTTGTCCGGGATGACGGAAACGCCGCTTGTCATCATCGATACGCAACGCGGCGGACCATCGACCGGACTGCCGACGAAACAGGAACAGTCCGACTTGATGGCGATGATTTACAGCACACATGGTGAGATCCCGAAAGTCGTCCTCGCGCCGTCGACGGTCGAAGAAGCTTTTTATGATGCAGCCGAAGCGTTCAACATCGCGGAAGAATACCAGTGTCCAGTGATTTTATTGACGGACTTGATGTTGTCGCTCGGAAAACAGTCTGTCGAACCGCTTGATGTCAACCGTGTGGAAATCCGTCGCGGGAAACTGATGCTCGACGAATTGCCGGAGCTTGAAGGTAAATCGTATTTCAAACGGTATGAAGTGACGGAAGACGGAATCAGTCCACGAGTCGTCCCCGGTACGAAACACGGAATCCATCACGTGACGGGCGTCGAACATAACGAAGAAGGCCGTCCGTCGGAAGCGACGAAAAACCGGGTCGACCAAATGACGAAACGTCTGCGGAAGCTCGGTCAATTCCGGATGAAGGATGCCGTCCTCGTCACGGAACAGCATGCGACACCGGATATCCTGTTTGTCGGTTTTAATTCGACACGCGGAACGATTGAAGAAGTGATGCCGCGTCTCGAAGAACAGGGCATTCATGTCGATCATCTCCACATCCGCCAGATGCATCCGTTTCCGAGTGAACTGGTCCGTCCGCACCTCGAGCGGGCAAAGCAGGTTGTCGTCGTCGAATACAATGCGACGGGCCAACTCGCGAAACTGATTCAGATGAACTGCGGTTTTGCAGAAAAAATTGAACACATTTTAAAATTCAACGGCGATCCGTTCTATCCGGCGGAAGTAGTGGAACAAGTCGTTGCAGGAGGGATTTTCCATGGCAACCTTTAAAGATTTCAGAAACGATGTCAAACCGAACTGGTGTCCGGGCTGCGGCGACTTTTCGATTCAGGCGGCCATTCAGCGTGCCGTCGCAAACGTCGGGCTAGAGCCTGAAGAACTGGCGTTGATTTCCGGCATCGGCTGTTCGGGACGAATTTCCGGTTATATCAACACGTACGGCTTCCACGGCGTTCATGGCCGGTCGTTACCGATCGCTCAAGGCGTCAAGATGGCAAACCGTGAATTGACGGTCATCGCGTCCGGCGGTGACGGAGATGGTTTTGCCATCGGGATGGGGCATACGATTCACGCCTTCAAACGAAATGTGGATATGACGTACATCGTCATGGACAATCAAATTTACGGGCTAACGAAAGGGCAGACATCACCGACGTCGGCACTTGGTTTTAAGACGAAGTCGACGCCGAAAGGATCGATTGAAAAAAGTGTTTCACCGGTCGAACTGGCCTTGACGGCAGGCGCGACCTTCGTCGCCCAAAGTTTTTCGAACGACTTAAAAGGCTTGACGAGTCTGATTGAACAGGCGACGCAACATAAAGGATTTGCCTTCATCAACGTTTTCAGTCCGTGTGTGACGTTTAATAAAGTCAACACGTACGACTGGTTCAAGCAGAATTTAACGAAACTCGATGATCTTGAAGACTATGACGCGACGGATCTTGATGTGGCGAAACGCGTCGTCCATGAACACAACGGTCTCGTCATGGGTCTGATTTATCAGGATGATTCACGTCCGGATTATCAGTCACAAATCGACGGATATGCGGAGAATGGACTAACTTTTGCCGATCTTGAGATGAATGAAGAAACATTTGGTAAACTTGCGGCTGAATTCATGTAAACTAGAAGTGAAAGATTGTTTGGTTATTTGGGGATGCTCAATACTTGGTCTGGACCGATTAGAGAAAGAGGCAAAGACCACGAAGGAGTCGGGGAATGATGACAAAACTAGTGACAGCTGTAGAAGATACGACAAAAGTAAAAACGATGCGCGCACTCGTCAAGGAAGAACGGGGATTTGGCGCTGTCTTGAAAGAAGTCGCAGTTCCTTCACCAAAACGTGGTGAAGTCTTGATTCGCGTGGAAGCGACTTCCATCTGCGGGACGGATGTCCACATTTACGAATGGGACGCGTGGGCAGCATCACGCGTGAATCCGCCGTATGTTTTCGGACATGAGTTTTCCGGTGAAGTCGTGGAACTGGGAGAAGGGACGAAACGTCTGAAACTCGGGGACCGTGTCTCAGCGGAAACACATATCGTCTGTCATCAATGCAAACAGTGTCTGCGGGGGCAGTATCACATTTGTAAAAACACAAAAATCATCGGCGTCGATACACAAGGCTGTTTCGCCGAGTACGTCGTCATGCCGGAAGAAAATCTCTGGGTCAATCCGGAGGATATGCCAGCCGCCATCGCATCGATTCAAGAGCCGATGGGCAATGCCGTTCACACGGTTCTTGCGAGTGACGTCAGCGCTAAAACGGTCGCCATCGTCGGTTGCGGTCCAATCGGTCTGATGGCTGTCTCGGTCGCAAAAGCGGCAGGAGCTGCGGAAGTCATTGCGATTGATGTCAATCCGTACCGGTTGGAGCTTGCGAAAACGATGGGCGCAGATGTCGTCATCGATTCACGCCACGAGGATGTTCTCGAACGGGTCCGGATGATGACGGACGGGGACGGGATTGATGTCGTCTGTGAAATGAGCGGTCATCCGGTTGCGATTCGTCAAGCATTTGAGATGGTGACAGCCGGCGGAGACGTCAACATTCTCAGTCTGCCGGTCAAACCGGTCGAGATTGATCTGACGAATCACGTTGTTTTTAAAGGTGTTCGCGTTCAAGGCATCACCGGACGGAAAATGTATGAGACATGGAGTCAAGTATCCGCATTCCTGTCGAGCGGAAAAGTCGATGTCAAACCGTTGATTACACACACATTGCCACTCGAACGGTTTGAAGAAGGATTCGAATTGATGCGACAAGGGAAATGTGGAAAGGTCGTACTACAACCAAGGGGGACGAATTAATGGGATTTGAGCATTTACGGACAGAATTAGAAGAGATGAAACAAGCGGGAACGTTCCGCGAACTCGTTGCACTCGAAAGTGCCCAGCACAACCGGGTAACTGTCGACGGGAAAGAATTGATTCAATTGTCGTCAAACAACTATCTCGGACTTGCAGCGCATCCGCGCCTCGCGAAACGGGCGGCGGACGCGGCACTTGAATTCGGTGCCGGAACGGGATCGGTCCGGACGATTGCCGGAACACTCGAAATGCACCAAGCATTCGAACGGGAACTGGCGACATTCAAGCATACGGAAGCGGCACTTGTCTTCCAATCAGGATTCGCGACAAACCTCGGTGTGTTGTCAGCCTTGCTTGGACCGGAAGACGTCGTCATTTCTGACGCCTTGAACCATGCATCAATCATCGACGGGATTCGTCTGACAAAAGCGAAACGCCGCATTTATAACCACGTCGATCTTGCGGATTTGGAAGCAGCACTGCAGGAAACACAGGACGCACGGACACGTCTCGTCGTTACGGATGGTGTCTTCTCAATGGACGGTAATATCGCGCCACTCCCAGAAATCGTTGAACTGGCTGAAAAATATGATGCCCTCGTCATGGTCGATGATGCCCATGCATCGGGTGTTCTCGGAAAAAGTGGCCGCGGAACGGTCAATCACTTCGGACTTGACGGACGCGTTGCCTTACAGGTCGGGACGCTCTCAAAAGCGATTGGTGTTCTCGGCGGCTACGTCGCGTGTGAACAACACGTCAAAGATTATCTGATCCATAAAGGCCGTCCGTTCCTCTTCTCGACGTCGCACCCACCGGCAGTCGTCGAAGCAAACCGGGAAGCACTTCGGGTCATGGAAGAAGAAACGGAACTGTTTGACCGTCTCTGGGAAAACACGGAATTCTTCAAACACGGATTACGAGAACTCGGCTTTAATATCGGCACGTCGACGACGCCGATCACACCGGTCATCGTCGGCGACGAAGCATTATGCCATCAGCTGTCAGACCGTCTGCGTCAACACGGTGTCTTTGCACAAGGGATTGCCTTCCCGACGGTCGCAAAAGGCAAAGCGCGTGTCCGGACGATCGTCACAGCGGAACATACACGGGAAGACTTGGAACAGGCGCTCGAAGCGTTTAAACAAGTCGGACAAGAACTGGAATTGATTTAAAAGGTACGAAAACATAGAAGGACGGCCCATCACTCGATGCGCCGTCCTTCTTTTTGATATGTTTCCTGCTGGATCATCTCAGTAAACGGCAATCGGTCCGTATGGCCCATCTATGATTTCGAGATTGGTCTCAAAAATATCGGAGAGCGTGTTTGCGACCATGATTTCCTGTACCGTACCGAATGCAGCAATCTGTCCATGTTTCATCGCACAAATATGGTCGGCATATTTCGCTGCAAAGTTGATGTCGTGTAAGACGGTAATGATCGTTCTTCCAAGCTCATCCGCGACATGACGCAGATATCCCATCATCTGGACGGACCGGGCGATATCGAGATTGTTGAGCGGTTCATCAAGCAACACGTAGTCCGTCTCCTGACACAAGACCATCGCGACATAAGCCCGTTGACGCTGTCCGCCTGACAGTTCGTCGAGGTAACGGTTCTCAAGTGGTGTCAGGTCAAGAAAGTCGATGTATTTTGACGTGATGTTCTCATCTTCCAGTGTCATTCGCCCTTGCGAGTAGGGGAACCGGCCAAATCCGACCAGTTGGCGAACCGTCAGCCGGGTCACGAAATGATTTTCCTGACGAAGAATCGTCATGATTTTTGCTAAATCCTTTGACTTCGTGCTTGAGACATCGAGTCCTGCGACTTGAATCTGTCCTTCATCAAGTTGCAACAGACGACCGATCATCATCAGTGTCGTCGATTTACCGGCGCCGTTCGGTCCGATCAGTGCGGTCAGACCCGCTTTCGGAATCTCTAACTCAATCGGACCGATCTGGACATGATCCGTATACGTTTTTTTGACTTGCGTTAATTTAATCATAAGGACCTCTTTCGTAATAACACCGTTAAGAAAATCAGACCGCCAAACAGTTCGATGATGACGGAGACGACGCTCGGTGCATTGAAAATATGATACATAAAGAAATAAGCACTCGTCAGAACGAGAAAACCAATCGAAAAGGCCATCGGCAAGACGTACTTATGGTCATACGTGGAAGCGACCTGATAACTGAGTGTGGCAACAAGAAAACCGAAAAACGTCAGTGGTCCGATCAGTGCCGTCGACATCGACATGAGCAGGGAAATAAGGATGAGGATGTAGAGGACGCTTCGGCGGTGATTGATGCCGAACGAGGTCGCGACGTCCTTTCCGAGGGCGATGACATTCAGACGGTTCGCCGACAGGAACAACAAGACACTGACAATCAGGACGACCGGAATCACGATTGGAAAATAGGCAGGATCGGCATTCGTGACTGAACCGAACAATCGGGCCTGCAAAATATCGAACTCGGACGGATCGAGCATCCGCCGCATGAAGCTGGCAAGAGAATTCAGTCCGGTGCCAAGGATGATACCGACGAGCAACAGGAGTTGTAAATCGGCATATTTTCCGGATAACAGCCATCCGTAAAGCAATAGACTCATCACGAGCATGAGACCGACTTGTGTCAAAAAGGCTTTCGTTCCGGAAAAACCGATCAGAGCCCCTGCACCAAAGAAAAAGATCATCGACGTTTGAATCGTTGAGTACAGCGCATCGAATCCAAGCAGGGACGGCGTGATGATCCGGTTATTCGTGACCGAATGAAAGGCGACGGTGGCGAGACTTTGGCAGAGTGCGGCAATCGCCATCGTCGTGACGGCTGTGATTCGGCGTTCGACGACCGGCCAAAAGGACGGTGACTGAACGGGTACCGGATTGTTGTAGAGCAGTAGACCAAGGGAACAGAGCAGTCCACCGAACAGAAACAGGGACAACAAGATCCAGTAGCGGCGTGCATGTCGTTTGGACGGGAAGGCAGAAGCGTTCCGGTCACTTGTATGAGCGGTTGTTCGTTCACTTCGGTAGGGTTTTGGTTTTCGATGCATGACGGTATTCATCGGATACCTCCTCTTGTTCGTTGCCGCAACAGGATGAGAATGAAGACTGCTGACCCGACTGTTCCAAGGATCAGTGAGACCGGCAGTTCAAAGGGGCGGACCAACGTCCGCGAAACCAAATCACTGATGAGAACCGTCCCCATCCCGATGACGCAGACCCATGGCAAGTTACTGCGCAAGTCATCTCCGCGCATCATCGAGACAAGGTTCGGCACGATCAGACCGAGAAACGGTAAATTTCCGATGACCGTTGCAACGATGCCGACGGACAAGGCAATCAGACCTGTTGCCATCATCATCAGACGATTGTAATGAACGCCGAGACTGGTCGCGATATCTTCACCGAGACCAACCAACGTTAAACGATTGGCAAGAAAAAAGATACAAAACGTGACCCCGACAATTATCCATAAGTATTCATAGCGACCGATCTGGACGGATGAAAACGATCCGACGAACCAGCCTTCCAGTGCCTGACTCGCCCGGAAGTATAAACCTAAGAAGGTGGAAATGGCCGAGATGACAGCGCCGAGCATCAGTCCGATGATCGGTACGATCAGCGAAGACCGAAGCTTGACCGAACGCAGGAACCAAAAGAACACCATCGTGCCGATAAAGGCAAACACAATGGCACCGGTCATCCGCATCATCAGTGTCGGTGCCGGGACAAGCAGATAAACAGTCAATAGTCCAAGTCCCGCCCATTCAATCGTACCGGTCGTCGTCGGTTCGACGAGCCGGTTCTGTGTAATCAGCTGCATGACGAGTCCCGCCATCGCCATCGCTGCGCCTGTCAGCATCAGGGCGATTGTTCGCGGAACACGTGTAATCCAAAACATAGAAAAGTCATTCGCCGTGTTGTTGAGGTCATAGACTCCGGTCAACAGGGAAGTAACGGCAAGCAGACCGATGATCAGGAGAGCGATGATGAACGGCGGCGTCCAAACGACAGAAAAGGAAGGTCGGGCACTCGGCTCAACACTTCCATTCACTTGTTGCGGCTTGACCTGCTCCATTTACTTCACAAACGCTTTCGATACGCTTTGGAAAAATTCCGAATAGGTCTGGATCGATTCGTTTAAGTACATATCTTTAGGCGTATAGACGATCCGCTGTTCTTTGACGGCTGTTGTCTGTTGAAGCGCCGGTGCACGATCGATGACATCTTCCGCCGGAACAGCATCTTTGGCGTTTCCGAGAGGAGCGTCACGGTCTAAGACAAGTAACCGGTCCGGATTGCTTTGAGCGATGGCTTCGACGGACACCTCGTCTCCTTGATCGTTACCTGATTTTTGTTTGACTTCCAGGGCCGGTTTCCAGCCGAATATGTCATACATCGGTCCGAAGACCCGACCGCTCATCGGTGCGGAGAAACCGATATCGCCGCCCGAGACGATGACGGACATGACGCTGTCTGTTCCGTTATATGATTTTTTCACGTCCTGAATCGATTGTTCAAACGTCGTGACGAGTTGGTCGGCTTCTTTTTCCTTGGCAAAAATCTGTCCGAGCGTGTATGTCGTATCCTCGAGTCCTTTGACTAGCAATTCACCGGGCGTACCGGATTGTTCCGGCAGTTCGATGTCGAGATCGATGACTGCGGCTTCCGGGACCAGTTTTTTAATATCATCGTAATAATCCGCAAAGCGTTGACCGACGATGACGACATCCGGATCAACTCCGGCAATTGCTTCAAGGTTCGGTTCGAAGTGCATTCCGACGTCGACGATATCCTTGTCCTTGGCGTAAGGTGATCCCGCCGGCAACAGTCCGACCGGAGCAGCCGCGAGTTTGACCTCCCAGTCAGCGAGTGTTTCAAATGTCCGGTTATCGAGTGCCACGACTTTCTTTGGTTTTACGGGTACTTTGACCGTACCGTGTGCATCTGTAATGTCGATTGTTTTCGTGGCGGATTTCTTGCTGTCCGTCGTAGTCGTTTCGTTCGCTGTGCCGCACGCGGCGAGTAGGACGGCGAGTGAACTGATCACCATCGATGTTTTTACTGTGCCCATTCTCATTCATCTCCTTTTGATTTGGACAATGCCTCCCATCAATTCCGTGAATATGTAGGTATTTTAATTTCTCACAGAATTATTGATAATGATTATCATTGTCATCTTCAAACTGAATGATAGCAGACAAAAATTGGAGATGCAATGACAATTTCCATTTACCGGAGTTGTCGATTTTTTATTTCTATAAACTATATAAAAATAAAAAATGAAAAGGTTACTCGAAAGTCATATGTTGCAGGAGCAGCCGATCACTTACTGATAACCGGCGAAAGACTTGCTATAATGGCAAAAACAATCGAATTAAATTATTCGCTGGAACCTGATCGATTTTTTATCAACCGATGGAATCAACAAATGTTTTTCTAGAAAAGTAGAAAGCACGGAATGAAAAAAGGATTTTTTGTCCTGCCTGATAAAACGATCCGTGCTTGTGGTCTGTTACATTTTGTTGGACAATCCTATTTTGAAGCATGAGGACTGACGAGTTAGGGAAAAGAAACAAGAATCGATAAAAGAGAGAAAGGGCGTGTGACAGTTTGATCAGCAAACGAAAAAAACTCATTGTACTGTCGTTCGCCTTGATGGCGCTGGTACTTGGGGGCTGTATCCGGATCCAGTACGATGCGACGGTCCACACCGACAAAAGTGTAACCTTAAAAACGACATATGCCGCAAAAGAGCATCCGGTGGCGCGATTACTTAACTTGAACCCGGACTGGAGTAAGTATGTCAAGCAGGCCGAGAAGAACGGTTATGCGGCAGAAACGTTTAAGACACAGGATGATTATGAAGGCATCCGGATGGAAAAGAAATTTGCAAAATTCGAAGATTTGGCGACGATTAAAGATGAATGGAAAACAGGGATTGGCGGCATTCTGATTCCGCCGGATACGACGTATGAAGTCAAACAGGAAAAAGGATTTTGGTTTAATACGTACCGGTTGGATACGAACATTGATTTAAGTATCGATCGTTTGAATATCAAAGGGTATCAGCCGACCGGACAGGTCAAAAAATTAGCCGATCGTTATCTCCGGCAGGCAGATATCGAAATCAACCTGCACGGACCGAAAGTGATCGGTCTGCAAAACGGGGAAAAAATCGACTGGGCGAATCATAACAATGTCTCGTGGAAACTGTACGGGACGAAGGCCAACCAGTTACAACTGATTGCTTACGTTCCGAATCCGACCGGCTGGATCATTACCGGTGTCGTTCTGTTGATTGGTCTCTGTCTGCTCGTGTTCTGGATTGTGCATCACGTCCGGAAATTACGGCGCAAACAATTGCAGACGATTGGTATTTCGGTCTTTGTCTGTCTGCTTGTCGGAGGCAGTGCGTGGTGGTTCTTTGCCGACGAGACATCGAGTGCCCCACCGCCGACGAAACAGATTGTCACGCCGCAAGTCGGTGAAATCACACCGACCTTCATGGTCCATGGTTTGTTTGGAACCGAGCGGACGTTTCTGCCGATGATTGATAATTTTACGAAAAAAAAGCTCGCGGATGACGGCGGCAGATGTGACGTCTCACGGAACGGAAAAGTCGTGTGTGATGTTAAACCGTCCACGACCGGCTATCCGCTTGTCCGGATTGTTTTTGAAGACGATGAAGCCAGTCTTGCCAATCAACAAAAATGGCTCAGTGCAGCGATTGAACAGTATGACCGGAAACAACGGGCGACCTTCACCGACATCCAACTGGTCGGTCACAGTATGGGCGGAGTCGATGTCGTCGCCTATACGCTGAAAGAAGACATCCCGTATCATGTCCGAAAACTCGTGACACTTGATGCGCCGATCAGCGGTTCTGATTATGCGACGCTCGGGCTGACGCTTGCTCCGTTCGGAACGAATACAAACAGTCCGGCGATCCAGGATTTAGCCGAAAATTCAGCGGCGATGAAAAATCTGAAAGACCGGCTCGACACTTGGCCGCGTGATGTACTCGTCTATTCCTTTGGCGCGAAGGGCGGAGACTTCAATTTGATTCCGCTTAAAAGTTCGTTTGCACTCGATGCGTATACGGATAATATCCAAACGAAATCTTATAAATATGATCACTTTACGATTCATCGCCGCGAACCGGTGTTTAAGGAAGTCCGGAATTTCTTGTTTAAAGAAAATCTGGTGACAGAAACAGAGGAGGAATCGTCATGAAACGGATTGCCATCATCGGGGGCGGGATAGCCGGAGTCACCGCAGCCGCCTTACTTGCTCGACACGGACATGACGTCACCTTGTGCGAGGGGAGTCGCGAATGGGGCGGATCGGCGGGGAAGTTTACCCGGAAAGATTTCACTTACCCGGTCGGTGCAACGCTCGGCATGGGTTTTGAGTCGGGCGGCATTCATGAACGGGTGTTGCGGCATCTGCAAATCGACCAGCCTGTAGAACTGCTCGATACCGTCATGACCATTAAACTTCCGGGGTACGAGATCCTCTATTACCGCGACCGTGCACGGTTCATTCGTCATCTGAAGGAACAGTTCCGCAGCCAGGCAGACGCGATTCAAGACTTTTTTGACGAAGTGGACCGGATTCAGCGGCACGTCCGACCGTTGATGCAGGCCTTACCGGCGTTGCCGCTCAAGACATGGGATGATGCTCGGATGGTCGTCAAAGAAACGAAAGCAAGTCTGCCGCTGTTGCCTTATCTGACACGGACGATAGGTGACATGCTCCGGAAACATCAGTTGGACGGGACGATTTTTGCCCAATTGATTGACGGAATTTTACTAGACAGCATGCAGACGGGCAAGGAAGCATCGGCATTGCTTGGAGCCGTGGCGTTATCGATTTATCATGACGGCGCCTATTATGTTCCGGGTGGATTGTATCAGGTCGCCAAACGTCTGAAAGCGTCTGCTGAAGCAGACGGGGCAACCGTGTTACTGGGTCGGAAAATCACCTCGGTGCGGAAAACGGCAGACGGCTTTTTGCTGGAAGACCGGCGGGGGCGACTCCTGCTTGCGGACGCCGTCATCGGTGCTCTGCCGCTCGAAGCAGTGCAGCAATTCGTCAGTCCGTCCTTGAAACCGGTCTTACGCCGGACATACAAGCGGCAAGCCGGTTTGTCGCAGTGGGCGACCTTCACCTACTATGCAGCGATTCCCGAGACAATCATTCAAGACGATCAGGCATTTCGGCAAATTCACGATCCGATGTTGCCGTCCGGCCATGCGTTCATCTCGTTATCTCGACCGGGAGATCTCAACCGGGCACCAATCGGATGTCGGACATTGACGATGTCCTGTCATATTCCGATCGGCCGGTTCGCACGCGACGACCGTGCGCAATATGACCGGCAAGTTAAAGCCATGCAGGAAACATTCGAAACGATTTTGGAACGCGAATTTCCGGGTTTCAAAGATCAAGCGATCGAACGCCATCCCGGCGGACCGGGTGCCTGGGTCCGCTATACGTCACGCCCGGACGGCGGTGTTGGCGGCTATCCGCAGTTGCCGTCGACCAGTCTGTTTCAGGCAGCCTCGTTTCGGACGGGGGTGCCGGGACTTTATATCATCGGTGATACCGTATTTCCAGGTGCCGGGACAATCGGGGCGACGACATCGGCGATTCATGTCGCCCGCGAGTTTGGTGTGAAGATTTAAGCATGAATTTGGTAAATCGTGAAAGAAGCGGCCGGATGGTCGCTTTTTTTAGAGAACAGGATTATGATTGAGGCGAGACGGGAAGTACATAATCATGAGAGAAAAAAGAGAGAGAAGGAGTGAACGAGATTGAATCAGTTTGAGGACAAGTGTCAACATTTCATTCAAGAACGTCGCCCGGAAGTCGGGCCGTTGATTTTTACAAACGCCCGCACCTTCATCAATGCCCGGGGATTAAGCGTCTATGAACGAATTTATCAAGGAAAAGAAGAAGTCCGATTGGCATTCGTCGAACAGACAGCCGGTCATCAGATTGTTTCATTGATGGAAAATACGTTCGGAAACGGACTCGTCTACTTTGTGTCGACAGCGACTGCGACATGGGACGGCGAAAATTTCGGTGAATTTACGTTTTAACTACATAATGAGTCCCAGTCCGGTTGAGGCTGGGACTCTTTCATGTCGAAACTTGTATCCGTTTCAAAACGTATACGAAGTATGACAAAAAAACGCAGCGAGAAGGAGGAACCATCTTGCAACAACAACTAAAACCCAAATCATCGACGCGGCGTCTTGCGACCGTGTCCCTGATTTTTATGGCAGTCGGCTTTATCGCCTCGTTGCCGTTTAAAGAAAACAACTGGGTGTTCTGGCTGCAAAGCGGCTTTGAAGCAGGTCTCGTCGGCGGAATTGCGGACTGGTTCGCCATCACGGCGTTATTCCGCCATCCGCTCGGACTGAAAATTCCCCATACGAACCTGTTGCCGAAAAACCGGGAACGCGTTATCGAGTCGATCGTCCAGATGCTCGAGAAAGATTTGCTCAATAAAGAAAGTATCGTCGAAAAGTTGCGGCATATGACACTCGCCGACCGTTTCATCAAATTATTGCGTTCGATTGTCCTGTTGCCGGCATTTCGTTCGACGGTGACGGAACTGCTGACGGGTATTTTACACAAACTGCCGAAAGAGGCGATTCTGAAAGTCGTCGATGACCGGATTTCCGATACGGTTAAAGCGTATCCGTCGAAACGGTTGGCAGAACGGCTGATGGGATTAAACGAGGAACGGCGGCTCGATGAGCTGGCAATCGATCAATTGCTCGGATACGGACAACGCCTGCTTGAAGATCCGGTTATTCGGGATCAAATCGGTCGTCTGGCGTACCACGCGATGATTGATCAGGAAAAAAACACCTTTTTACGCGTTACGGCGAAAACCGTCCAAAAAGTCTACTCGGAAGAACGGTTGAGCCTTGTCATTCAATCGGTCCTGCTGAGTGTGATTGAAGACATGAAACAGGTGCATCACCCGAACCGTCTGGCGATTCTTGATCACGTCCGCCGGAATTTGGCACAATTGACGCAAGACGAAGAGCGGCTTGCAAAAATTGATCAATGGAAAGCAGCGGAAGTGGATCGTTTTGATATGCAACCGGTCTTGAACCGGGCTTACACGGCAGGAATCGAGGAACTGAAAACGTACTTGGCATCTGATTCTTTCTGGGAAAATCGTGCTTTACCGTTGATGAACCAAGCGCTGAACGAGTGGGATCAGCATCCGACGTTCAAGCAAGAAAGTGACCGCTGGATGAAAGACCAGCTTGTTCGGTTCGTTGATCAAAACCATCAAAAAATCGGTGGCTTGGTCCGGGAAAACTTAAATCGATTTGATACGGAAACGTTGATTCATATGATTGAAGATAAAGTCGGAAATGATTTGCAATGGATTCGTGTCAACGGTGCGATCTGCGGCTTTTTCATCGGTCTGATTCTCGGTGGAATCAAACTATTCATTGGTTGAAGGAGCGATGGTATGTGGCAGAAGAACTTACGGTTAGAAGACGACTATGACTTTGCCGGAATCCGAAAGCGGCTTCGCGGTGACCGGCTACAAGTTGAACAGGACGGGCGGTTGTTCGTACCGGTTATGTTGCCGGAAGGGAACTTTATCGGTCAGGTGGAAGCAGTCGGTTCCCGCGAACTGCTCTTATCCGGAGAAGGTCCACAGGAACCGATGGTGCAACTGTTGCGCTGTCGGTTTCGTCTGGATACGACGAACCCAAGTCAGCACCTCTCAGAGACTTCGCTTTCAGAAGTCGTGTCAACGTTTGGTGCGGAGCGGCTGGTCCTGGATATTAATCCGTTTACGGCACTGATCCGGTCCATCATCCATCAACAGATTAATCTGGCATTTGCGCAAGTGCTGATGGAACGCTTCTGCCGGACGTTCGGCACGGAACAAAACGGTGTAATTTTCCCGCCGACGGCAGAGCAACTGGTGAATGTCGAACCGGAACAGCTTCGGGCATTGCAACTATCCGGCCGGAAAGTCGACTATTTGCTTGGTGCCGCACGGGCCGCAATCGATTTCGAGCGGCTGACGGAAGCGCCAGACGCCACGATTGCCGAGACGCTGATTGCCTTAAAAGGAGTCGGTCCCTGGACGGTGCAAAATGTCCTGATGTTCGGTTACGGACGGGAAGATCTGTTTCCGGCATCGGATATCGGTATTTTGCGAGCGTTTGAGCGGTTGCACGGTACACGCCCGAGTGTCGAGGAAGCGGTTCTGCTTGCGGAAGAATTTGCCCCGTATCGGAGTCATGCTGCGTATTTATTATGGCGGTCGATTGAATAAGGAACTATTCTTGTCACCCCTCAATGAGAACGGTATAATGAATGCGTTAAGAACGAGTCATCGTTCGCAGATACGATAAGCGTAGCGGAATCACCGCTTCCGATAGAGGGGACGAATGTATATGTACACAGATGAACAAATCATCGAAAAGGCCAATGAAATCGCGAAAATGATTTCCGAAACGTCAGAGGTGGAACGATTCAAAGCCGCTGAAGCCAACATCAACGGGAACGAAAAAGTTCAAAAGATGATGAAACAAATCAAGTTCCTGCAAAAAGAAGCCGTCAACTGCCAGCACTACGGCAAAACGGAAGCTTTGGCACGTGTCGAAGCAAAACTGGATAAATTATTCGCAGAACTCGATGAAATGCCGGTCGTCCAGCAATTCCAGGAATCACAGGAAGAAGTCAACGGACTCCTTCAATACGTGACGGTAACGATTTCAAACGGAATCACAGATCAAATTATCGAAGCGACAGACGGTGATGTCCTGGCGGGGAAAACAGGCAGCGGGATGGAAGCGGAAAATAAAAGCGGCGGTTGCGGCTATTAATCAATGAATTGAATGGGAAAAGCCGACGGATTCCCGTCGGCTTTTTACGCGAATGGGGTGAACAGCATGGAAGCAGTCCATAACACACCGATGATGAAACAATATTTTTCGATTAAGGCCGACTATCCGGATGCCTTTTTGTTTTATCGGTTAGGTGATTTTTACGAATTATTTTTTGAAGATGCCAAACAAGTGGCGCATGAACTGGAATTGACGCTGACAGCGAAAAACGGCAAGAATGCCGAACACCCGATTCCGATGTGCGGTGTACCGCACCATGCCGCAAACGGCTATATCGAACAATTGATCGAACGCGGTTATAAGGTGGCTTTATGTGATCAGGTCGAAGATCCGAAGCTGACGAAAGGTCTCGTTAAACGAGAAGTCGTCCAAGTCATTACACCGGGAACGCTGATGTCCTCGTTGACGGAAAAAGAAAACCGGTATCTCGTCGCCGTCGTCGAACAGGACGGACGATTCGGGATTGCCCGGGGCGACGTTTCGACCGGTGAAAGTGCCTTGACGAGTGTTGCGACACTTGATGCCGTGGCAAAAGAATTGAGTATCATCCTGCCGCGTGAAATTGTCGTCACGTCAAGTGAACACGAGGCGGCACTCAGCCACTTGCAGATTCCGTTGACACAAAGTACGCGCCGGGAAACCCATCCGCACGGCGACAGGGCGATTGATGCGGCACAAGCAGATGCCTTTGCTGTGCTCTATGCCTACATGCATGATACGCAAAAACGGTCGCTTGCCCATCTGCAACCGGCCATCGTTTACGAAGCGGCCGACTTCATGCAGCTCGAACCGAATACGGTCAAAAATCTGGAGCTGGTCCGGTCTGCCCGGACCGGTGATAAAAAGGGCTCGTTACTGGGACTGCTGGACGTCACCGGTACGGCAATGGGCGGACGGATGCTGAAGCGCTGGCTCGAAAAACCGTTGCTGTCACAACATACGATTGCCGAGCGGCTGGATGCCGTCGAAGAACTGCTGGCTCATTATTTCGAGCGTCAACAGTTGAAGGATACATTGCGCGAAGTCTATGACTTGGAACGATTGGTCGCAAAAGTCGGATACGGGACGGCTTCCGCCCGCGATCTCGTCCAGTTGAAGTCAACGCTGCGTCTGATTCCGCGGATTCAAGCGGCACTGGAAGAATTATTCAGTGACCGGCTCGGACAGCTGGCACTTGGACTTGATCCGCACGATGAATTAACCGATCTGCTCGACCGTGCTTTTGTCGAGGCTCCACCGATTTCGACGAAAGATGGCGGAATGATCCGGACCGGATTTGATCCGGCGCTCGACGAATTACTGGTGGCGTCAAAAGACGGGAAGACGTGGCTGGCAACGCTTGAAGCCAGTGAACGGCAAGCGACGGGGATTAAGACGTTGAAAATCGGCTACAACCGGGTCTTCGGTTATTACATCGAAGTATCGCGGGCCAATGCCAAACTGTTGCCGGAAGGGCGTTACGAACGGAAACAGACACTTGCGAATGCGGAACGGTATGTGACGCCGGAACTGAAAGAGAAGGAAGCACTGATTCTCGGAGCTGAGGAAAAAAGTATTACGCTGGAATACGAACTGTTTTGTCAGGTCCGCGATCAGGTGAAGACACACATCGAAAGTCTGCAACGGGTCAGCCGGCGGATTGCCGAACTTGATGTTCTCGTCGCTTTGGCGGAAACCGCTGAACGGCATGATTACGTCCGACCGGTGACCTTGACGGGTCGGAATGTAATGATTGAAAACGGGCGACATCCGGTCATCGAGACGGTATTGCCACGCGGGGAGTATGTTGCGAACGGCATCAATCTGAATGAAGACCGGGAAATGCTGTTAATCACAGGACCGAACATGTCCGGTAAATCGACGTATATGCGCCAGTTTGCTTTGATTGCCTTATTGCATCAAATCGGATCGTTTGTCCCGGCAAGCCGGGCCGAGTTACCGATCTTTGATCAGATTTTCACCCGGATCGGAGCAGCGGACGATTTAGTCAGCGGTCAATCGACCTTCATGGTCGAGATGGTCGAGACGCAGGAAGCGTTGACACGGGCAACGGACCGTTCGTTGATTCTCCTCGACGAAAT
The DNA here is from genome assembly GCF_000019905.1 of Exiguobacterium artemiae 255-15. Taxonomy (GTDB): domain Bacteria; phylum Bacillota; class Bacilli; order Exiguobacteriales; family Exiguobacteriaceae; genus Exiguobacterium_A; species Exiguobacterium_A artemiae. The sequence continues at coordinate 1,094,090 of NC_010556.1, forward strand.
TGGTCGCGGGACATCGACGTATGACGGGATGGCGCTCGCACAGGCCATCGTCGAGCACATCGCGGAGCACGTCGGGGCGAAGACTCTGTTCTCGACCCATTATCATGAGTTGACGGTCCTTGAGGACTCGATGCCGCGTCTCGCGAATGTCCATGTCCGGGCTGTCGAACAGGATGGACGGGTCGTCTTCTTACATGAAGTAAGGGACGGGAAAGCCGATCAATCATACGGAATCCACGTTGCCCGTCTGGCTGATTTACCGGATGCCCTGATTGCCCGGGCGGAAGTCCTGTTATCGGAATTCGAGCAAACAGAGGAACGGACCGTCGTATCACCGAAAGAGCCGGTCGTTCAGGCGGAACCGGTTGATCAACTCAGTCTCTTTGCGGAGACGGACCCGGTCCGGGAAACGGTCCAGACACTGGATTTAATCAATATGACACCACTTGAAGCATTAAACACGCTCTACCGTCTGCAGGCGGAAGCGAGAAAATAAGGAGGTCGTCCGGCATGGGAATCATTCGGGAACTGTCCGATTCGCTTGCGAACCGGATTGCGGCAGGTGAGGTCGTCGAACGGCCTGCCTCTGTCGTCAAGGAACTGGTGGAAAATGCACTCGATGCGGGAGCGACACAGGTTGATGTCGAACTCGAAGAAGCGGGAATGAAACGCATCACGATCCGTGACAACGGACACGGTTTTTATCCGGAAGACGCGGAACTGGCGTTTGTCCGGCACGCGACAAGCAAAATCAAGGATGAACACGATTTATTCCGCATCAAGACGCTTGGATTCCGTGGTGAAGCCTTGGCCTCGATTGCATCCGTCAGTAAAGTGACCTTAAAGACGAAACGGGAAGAGCAGGAAGGGATTCAGCTGACGCTTGATTGCGGACGGCTGACGGATCGGTCGGCGATTGCGATGAATCGGGGGACAGAGCTGACGGTCGAACAATTATTCTTTAATACACCGGCCCGGCTGAAGTATCTCAAAACGACGCATACGGAACTGGCGGCCATCACGGACATTTTAAACCGGGTCGCTTTTGCCCATCCGGATGTCAAATTGTATGCGGTCCATGAAGGCAAAGTCTTGATTCAGACGAATGGTTCGGGGGATGTCCGGCAGGCTCTTGCCAGTGTCTACGGGCATCAGACGATTCAGGGGACACTTGTTGCAACCGGCACGACGGCCGATTATCAACTGACCTGTCATCTCGTGAAGCCGGAAGTGACCCGGGCATCGAAAAATTACATTACCTTGATCTTAAATGGGCGTTCGGTGAAAAACTTTGCCCTGACACAAGCCGTTTTAAACGGTTATCACACTTTGCTGCCAATCGGTCGTTTTCCGATTGCCGTCATTGAAGTGACGATGGATCCGTTGCTGATTGATGTTAATGTCCACCCTGCGAAGCGGGAGGTCCGTCTGTCGAAGGAAGCGGAACTTTGTCAACTGATTCAGGAGACGATCCGCTTAACACTCAGCCGGCAGACATTGATTCCGAAAGTGACACCGCAAAAACCTAAAAAAGATCCGAGTGCGCAGGAGAAGTTGGAATTTTCCTATGTGGCAGAGCCGGTTGAGGAACTGTCTTCGCGATCCGTTTGGAATTATCCGATTCCGAAACGGACGGAAGCGGGGAACGAACATGTCCCGTCAGCCAACCGGATTCAACCACCGGATCCATCGATCGATATGCCGGATGAGCCGGTACCGGAACAAACAGATGAGCCGGTCGCGACGGGTCCGAAATTTCCGCATCTTGATGTCATCGGTCAGCTTCATTCTTCGTATATCGTCTGTTCGGGTGCGGATGGAATGTATCTGATTGATCAGCATGCCGCCCAGGAACGGATTAAATATGAGACGTATAAGGTCATGTTCGGTCGTCCGCTCGAGCAGAAACAACAGCTGTTGCTACCGTATACGTTTGAGATTGCGAGTGACGACATGCGGCGGATGGACGAAGTATTGCCGCTCCTCCGCGATGTCGGGATTGAGCTCGAAGCCTTTGGTCCCCAAAGTTTCATCGTCCGGGAAGTTCCGACCTGGTTCCCGTCGCACCGGCAGGAGGAGACGATTCAGGAACTGATGGATGAAGCGTTGATGAAACGCAAGGTCGATCTTGAAACGTACCGGGAAGATGCGGCAATCATGATGGCGTGTAAAAAATCGATCAAAGCGAATCATCCACTGAATCATGAGATGATGCGGCAGTTGATCGTTGACCTCGCCAAAACCGAGATGCCGTTCACCTGTCCGCACGGTCGGCCGGTCATCATCGAATGGACGACGTATGAACTGGAAAAACTGTTTAAACGCGTCACGTAACGAAGAGAAGAGATGCCTGTCTTACGACAGGTGGCTCTTCTTTTTTTGTGCTAGAACAGAAAAAGGACAGAAACGGTGTGAGAACGGTTACTTGAACGAATCGGGGTTATTTCATTGATTGTTCACAAAGTGAGGAGGATAATAAGACCCGAATACGTTAAACAAGGGGAAATCAGAATGCGTTCAAAACTATTGTTAAGTGTAACGATTCTACTGCAGATCATCCTCATCTCCGGTTTCGCCATGCTCGGGGATATGGTGAGTAGAGGATTGCAGTTACCGTTACCGGGAAATATCATCGGATTGATCTTATTGTATCTGGCATTAAAAAGTCGTCTGCTTAAAGTTGATTACGTCGAGCGGGGAGGACGGTTGCTGTTGCTCGTCATGCCGTTATTTTTTGTTCCGGCTTTGTCCGGCATTATGGACTACACGGTGTTCATGCGTCAATCCGGTCTTCAAGTCCTGGTGATTTTAATCATCAGCAGTCTGTTGACATTAACGGGATCCGCGTTCCTCGTCGATCGATTGGCCCGACGCAAAGAGGGGATTGATGTCCATGAGTGAAGCACTGTTTTGGCTGGTGTTGACGACATTGCTGTTTGGCGGCGCGTTTTGGTTATACCGGACATTTCCGTTCGTCTGGACTTTACCGATTCTGACCGTAACGGCGGCCGTGATTGTCATTTTATCGATCAGCGGCACAACACATGCCGCCTATATGGCAGGCGGACAATATTTATCACGGATGCTCGGACCGGCGATTACGGCCTTTGCGATTCCGTTATATCAGGTCCGCCATCATGTCCGGAAGTTTTTACCTGAGATTACGCTTGGTGTCGGGATCGGAACGTTGATTGCCTTGACATCCGACCTGCTGCTTGGTCTGTTGCTGCATCTGGGCCGGGCGACCAACTTGGCATTATTGCCGAAATCGGTTACGTTACCCGTTGCCTTGGCGATTTCGGAACGGTCCGGCGGGACGCTGGCGTTGACAGCGACGTTCGTGCTTGTGACCGGGCTTGTCGGTTCGATTGTCGGGCCACGGTTGATGACCGGGCTCCGAATCCGGCACTTCGTCGGACGCGGTGTCGGACTGGCCTCGATTGCTCACGTCATGGGGGCAACGAAATCAATGAGTCTTGATCAACGCGAAGGCGCAGTCGGTCTGCTGACGATGGTTTTGACGGCTGTTCTTGCCAGTGTGCTTGCACCATGGATTATTCAAATTGTATATTAAAGGAAACTCCTTCAGAGGAAAGATAAAGGTGTGAACCCTGACAATGATTATTTGGATCAATGGAACGTTTGGTGTCGGTAAAACAACGGCTGCACAAGGATTGCAGCAACGGATCAAAGGATCACATGTGTTTGATCCCGAATTGACAGGTCAACTGTTGCGTCAACAGCTTCCGCAAGCGGACCAGCCTGATGATTTTCAAGATGCGCCGCTTTGGCGCCGCTTAAATCTGCTCCTGCTTGAACAGCTGGATCAGGCATCTGCCGTCATCCTCGTACCGATGACGTTAACAAATAGTACGTATTTTGAAGAAATCATCGGTGCCTTAAGAAAAACCGGACATCAGGTGCATCACGTGACGTTGATGGCGAGTCCGAAAACCGTCAGACGCCGGTTGCGAAGCCGGTTTGAACGCGGACAGTCCTGGGGCGGGAAACAGGCTGAAGAGCGGTTGCGGGAACTGTCCGATCCGCTCTTCTCCCATCATATTGAAACGGACGGTATGTCGAAGCGGCAAATCGTCGACGCTGTCGGATTACGGTGTAATCTGCACTTATTGCCGCCGCAGCGCTGAAGACACAGGATTGAAACGGCAGGATTGAGGGAAATAAAGGTGTGATGCGGAACTGTTGTTTCGTATCACACCTTTATTTTTGTAGTTTTAGTAGGAGGCTTTAGCAATATGAAACAATGGATGACTGAAAAACTGGGGAGACAGCTGATGGCCGTTTTTTACAGCGTGTTTGTCTGGAGTGTACTCACATCTGTCGCTAGTTATCTTTATATCGACAATTCGGCTGGTCAGACGAAGGAACAAGTACTTGCTCAACTGCAACAAACCCAGTGGTTCTGGTTTTTGAACTTATTGATTTTTCTTTTATGCTTATTATTCATCGTCCGACCGTTGATTGGACGGCTGACGATGCAGTTACATGAACTGAATATCAAAAGTCAGCGACTTGCGGAAGGAAAATCAATTTCGCTCGAACACGATGTACTGGTGGAGAACGAAGTCGGGCAACTGACGGAATCCTTTTATCGGATGGCCCGTTCAATCTCCTCGCAACACACGGAGCTGTCACGAAAAAATCAGTTGATGGAACAGAATCAAGAAGCCCTTAAAAGTAAACAAACGGAACTGGAACAGGCACTCGAAGTCACACGTTCGAACGAATTGCATCTGCAGGACCGTAATGAACTGATTGAAACACTTGCTTCGAAGGAAAGTTTGTTTGATTATTCCTCGGTCATCAGTACGATTGTCCGTTTGACGAAAACCGAGTTTGGAGCCCTGTTATTGATTAAAAACAACGAGATCTCCTCGGTCGTTCCAAAAGAAATGACGGAAGAACAGCAGGAGAGCCTAAAAACCGAATCGTTACTGCTCAAACGGGTTATGATTTCGAAAGAACGTGCCAATTCTTCGAAAAAAGTCGCCAATGACAGTTTGATTGGTTTCCCATACTACATTTATGAAGCCGTCATCCCCATCATGGATCAGGCGAAAGATGAACTGATTGCCTGCCTCTATCTGGCACGGTTCGATCAACCCTTCAACACAAAAGAATTGAATGAACTGGAATCGTTCTCGAAACAGATTGCGATTTCCTTGATGCGGATGTCACTGTATGAACAAATGGAATACGAACGAAAAGAGACAGCCCAACTGCTGAATTCAGTCCGGGAAGCCATCCTCTATATCAAACATGACGAAAAAACGATTCTTGGGAATCAGGCGTTATTTGATATCTTCGAATCGTTACAGATCGAAGAAGACAACGATTCGATGACATTCCTCGAAGTGCGGCCGGAGACGATGTTTGAACAGGTCGATCAAAAAGAGGCATTTGAAGCATATTTTGAAGAAGTCTTATCTGGTCAGATTCCGGAGGGGATGTTTTCGTTATCGATTGACCAAGGGGAATATTTCATTCAGGTCTATGCGGAAGAAATCATGCTCAGTGAACAGGCAAAAGGAACGATTCTTGTATTCCGGGACGTGACGGCGGAAACGGAAGTCGACCGGATGAAGTCGGAACTTGTCTCGACCGTCTCGCACGAACTGCGGACACCGCTTTCTTCCATTTACGGGTTCACGGAACTGATGCTCAAACGCAAACTGGATCCGGAACGGAACAAACGCTACCTGCAGACGATTCATGATGAATCGAAACGATTGACGGATCTTGTCAGCGATTTCTTAAATGTTCAACGGATGGAGTCCGGGAAACATTCCTACGATAAAGAAGTGTTTGATCTGATTGATACGGTCCGGGAACAGACACGTTTTTATCAGGCGTCAACCGAACAACATCGTCTGCAGCTGGATGTCGATGAAAATCATGAGTTTTTGATTCATGCGGATAAAAACAGCATGAAACAACTGCTCGGTAATTTACTTCATAATGCAATCAAATATTCACCGGACGGCGGCGATGTTGTCATCTCGCTGACGCATCACCACAATCAGATTGAGTTAAGTGTCCGTGACTTTGGATTAGGGATTCCAAGCAGTGCGATGCCGCATCTGTTCAGCAAATTTTACCGGGTCGACAATTCCGACAGCCGTAAAATCGGTGGAACGGGCTTAGGTCTCTCGATTTGTAAAGAAATTGTCCGGGCACATGACGGCAATATTGATGTCGAATCGATTTTAGGGGAAGGTACCGTGTTTAAGGTATTGTTACCAAGTGTCTCCGATACATTGATTGAAATGAATTAAATCAAATAGGACAGGGCAGGAAGTGCGGAAAAGAATCATCCGTGTATCCTGTCCTGTTTTTTCGTGAACAGTGAGGTTTCTCATACCGGGAGAGGATAGAAGAAAAGTGGATGAGAGCAAATTCCATACGATTTTCTGAAAACATTTCGTGACGAAACACCCGTTTTCCTTGCAAATCATTTGAGATATGCAGGGATTGCCGGTCTCGGAAAGCTCTCGCTATAGTGGGGATACAGACAGAAACCACACGAATTTAGGGAGAGATGAAGATGGACGTACAGACACTATACGAACAAATCGTGGAGCATCCGTCAACGGATGAGATGCAGGAAAATGCCAATGTCGACGGAAAATCGCCGCTCGGCAAGCTGAACCGCCTTGCAGCTGTCACTGCAAAACAGATGATGCAGGACATGTTGTTATCAGCAGAAGCGAAACAGGCGCTTGCTGAAAACATCATCTACATCCATGATGCCGACTATTACGTGACCGGGACGACGACCTGTGTCCAACTGCCGCTCGGACGATTGTTAACGGACGGTTTTACAATGACCCACGGATCGATCCGTCCGGCACAGGATATCCGGTCGGCGTTAGCACTCGCCGCCATTATCATGCAGGCGAATCAGAATATGCAACACGGCGGGCAATCCTATCCGATGTTCGATTTTGATCTGGCCCCGTTTGTCGAAAAAACCTTTCAGCGGCAACTGAAGAAAATCCGGGAACTGGTTCCGAAATGGTCAAATCGACGCAAGCGGGCCTATGCGATGTCGGAAACGTATGAGCTGACCTATCAAGCATGTGAAGCGTTTATTCATAATACGAATTCGATGCATTCACGCGGTGGCGGCCAAGTGCCGTTCATTTCCATCAATTACGGAACAGATACCTCAACGTTCGGCCGGCTGTTGATTCGGGCATTGCTTGAAGCCACTCGGGCAGGACTTGGAAAAGGGGAGACGCCGATTTTTCCGATCCAGATTTTTAAGGTTAAAACAGGAGTCAATTTTCAGTCGGAAGACCCGAACTATGACCTGTTTCAACTGGCGACGGAAGTGACCGGGAAACGTCTGTTTCCGAACTTTGCCTTTCTCGATGCGCCGTTTAACCAATCGACTGGTACACCGGACGAAGAAGTAGCCTACATGGGGTGCCGGACACGTGTGCTTGAAAACCGGCAAGGTCGAGCTTCTGTCGTCGGACGGGGAAATCTGTCATTTACGAGTCTGAATCTCGTCCGTCTCGCTTTGATGACACAAAGTCTGGACCGGATGTTTGAAGCCGTTACCACGTACACGACTTTGATTTGTGAACAATTGTTGGAACGTTATCACTATCAAGCCAATCGGACGGCCGATGAGTTTACTTTTTTGTACCGGCATATCTGGCGCGGCGGAGAGACGCTTGCTGGATCCGACCGGGTCGAACCCGTCTTACGGCAAGGAACGTTGTCTGTCGGGTTCATCGGTTTGGCGGAAGCCTTAATTGTCCTGACGGGGCAACATCACGGGGAATCGGAACTTGCTCACGGAATCGGTCAAGCCTTGATTCGATTGATACGGACGATCGCCGATCAGTACGGGGAGAAAACCGGTCTGAATTTTTCCGTCCTGGCGACACCGGCAGAAGGATTATCCGGTAAATTCACGGTTGCAGATAAAGAACAATTCGGTGTCATTGAACGTGTGACCGATAAGCCGTATTATACGAACTCGTTTCATCTGCCGGTCGGGACGAACGTGACCATCCGGGAAAAAATCCGGCTCGAAGCACCGTTTCATGCCTTATGTAACGGCGGACACATCACGTATGTCGAGACGGACGGGGCACTCGCTGAAAATCCGGAAGCCATCGAAGATATCGTCCGGCTGATGGCGGAATCGGGCATCGGGTACGGTTCGATTAATCATCCGATTGACCGATGTTTGACGTGCCGGACGGAACAGACAATGGAACAGGCATGTCCGGTGTGCGGCGGGGAAGAGATTGAACGGATTCGCCGGATTACCGGTTATCTGGTCGGAACGATGGACCGATGGAATCCTGCCAAGCGGGCGGAAGAACAGGACCGGGTGAAACATGCGGCTGCTTCAGATTCTCGCTGATTCTGTCGTCGACGGTCCGGGTCTGCGAACGGTCGTCTTTTTTGCCGGTTGCCCCCACCATTGTCCCGGGTGCCATAATCCGGATTCCTGGGCGGTTGAAGGCGGAGAGGACTGTAGCGTGGAGCAAGTCATTGAACAGATTCAACAGATGGGTTCGTACCGGGTGACGATTTCCGGCGGAGAACCATTTTTGCAACAGCAGGCGTTATCCGAACTGGTCCACGCATTGACCGGCTATGACATCTATCTGTTTACCGGTTATCGGCTCGAACAGTTGCTTGATGATACACAGGCCCGACAAATCCTGTCACAGGTGGACTGTTTAATTGATGGTCGGTATATCCAGAGACTTCACGATCACTCTTTAGCCATTCGCGGCAGTACCAATCAACGGATTTTCAATCGGGAACAGCTTCAACTCATTCTCGAATAAAAAACAGGTCGTTTCCTCTCACTAGACATGAGAAGAAACGACCTGTTTGAGGTTTAAGCATATTTCTTTTCACGTGCTTCATCAATGTGAACGACGTCTTGCTCGACTTTCCGTTTCTTAATGAAGAACGATAATCCTAAAGCCAGTAAGGCGAGCAACGTGGCGATGAAGAACGTATCATTGATGCCTTCGACCATCGATTGCGTGATGATCGTTTGCGGATTCGTCCCGGGCGTTGCATTTGCTGTCAGTTCTTTGGCATAGTCAGCGGTCCGTGATGTCATGACCGTAACGAGCAGTCCTGAACCAATCGCACCGGATACTTGCGACAACGTATTGTTGAGCGCCGTTCCGTGTGGTGTCAAATGTTGCGGGATATGATTCAATCCGTTTGTCATAACCGGCATCATGACCATCGAGATACCGAGGAAGCGTAACGTGTACATGATGACGAGGAACGAATACGCCGTATCCGCCGTCAGACGACTGAAGAAGAAAGTTGTCAAGACGGTCAAAGACAGACCGATCATGGCAAGGACCCGGGCACCAAAGCGGTCAAACAGACGACCGGTGATTGGTGACATGAATGCCATGACGAGTGCACCTGGCAACATCAAGAGACCGGAATGGAACGGTGAAATACCGCGGATCGTCTGGACGTAGATCGGCATCAGGATCATGGCGGAGAACATCGACATGTTCAAGACCATTGAAATCGCCTGCGATAAAGCAAACATCGGATATTTAAAGATCCGGAACTCAAGCATCGGTTCATCAAGCCGGAATTGGCGTATAATGAACGAGGCGAGACTGATGACACCGATGGCAAGCGCACCGATGACTGTGAAAGAATCCCAACCAGCTGAACCGGCTGAACTGAAACCGTACAGTAATCCACCGAATCCGAAACTCGAGAGGACAAGTGAAAGTTTTTCGAGACGGAGTGTGCTTGTAACGACTTCTTTCTTTAATAAGAAAAATCCGATGACCAGAACGAGAAGAGAAATCGGTGTAACGATATGGAACAGCATCCGCCATTCATAATGTTCAAGCACCCAACCGGATAATGTCGGACCGATGGCGGGTGCGAACGTGATGACTAGACCGAAAATCCCCATGGCTTGTCCGCGTTTTTCGATCGGGAAGCCGTTTAACAAAACGTTCATTAACAGCGGCATCATGATGGCGGAACCGGATGCCTGTAACATCCGCGAGCCGAGCAGGACCGGAAACAGATCGGCTTGACCGGCGACAATTGTGCCGATCGAGAACAATCCCATTGCCGTCAAGAACAACTGGCGCGTCGAAAACTTTTGAACGAGAAAAGCCGACGTCGGAATCATGATTCCGTTGACCAGCATATAGCCGGTTGTCAGCCATTGCGCCGTACTGGCTTCAATGTTGAATGATTTCATGATCGATGGTAAAGCGATATTTAACAGCGTCGAGTTCAGGACGGCGACGAAGGCGCCGGCCATCAAGACCGCTAAGATTAAATAAAGACGAGATGATTGCTTCGTTGATTGCATTTCGTTATGCTCCTTTTGTACAGTAAGTCTATTTTGTTATACACTGATTCTACGACTTAGCTATCTTACCGTCTGAAGAAAAACATTACAAATTATTTGCTTTATACACTAAAGTATATAGATGATTTTTGAAAAACAGATCATTTAAAGAAAAGGATAATGACATGAACCCGAAAAAGAAACAGCTCCTTGATGCTGCCTACCAACTGTTCGTCGAAAAAGGATACCAGTCAACCTCGATCCAGGACATTTTAGATCAAAGTGTCGTCTCCAAAGGAACATTCTATAATTATTTTTCGTCGAAAAACGAACTGTTCATTGATGTCTTCAACACCGTCTTCGAAAAGATGCGTAACGCCCGAAAAGAAATCCTGGTCGGACGCGACGTCTCGGATTACGAGACATTCATTCAGCAAGGGAACTGCTACCTCGAACTGATGCAGAAGTACAAACTGTATACGTTGTTTGAAGAAGCGATTGCTTCGAATGAAAAAGAATTAAAAGCGTTCATGGAAAATAACCGGCTGCTCGAAATCGAATGGACCTATCACCGGTTGCGCGATTTGTTCGGAGAAGCGAAAACACCGTATCTGCTCGATTTAGCAGTCATTTATACCGGCATGCTGCAATATGCGATGTACTTCTTCCGGCAATCGGAACGGAATACGCAACCGGAGCGGGTCGTCCGCTATGTCTTCAACCGGTTGACGCATCTCGTCGAAGATGTCAGCCGGACGGAAGAACAATTGATTCCGCCACGCTTCCTGTCGGTCTGGCTCGACCGTCCGCAAGATGAGGTCGTCATCCGGAAAGATTTATTCGAGAAGACGAATGCTCATATGAAGCAATTGATCACACTGTCCGTCATTTCAGAGGAATCAAAAGAAGCCCATGACGAGGTGCTTGATTTCATTTACGAAGAATTATTGGAACGGAAAAAACCGAAAATCCATCTGTTGAAGCGGGCACTCGAAACGTTGGCGGAAGATCCGATCTTCACCGGTCAGGAAATCATGGTCCGTTATCAGGAGATGGTCGATGAAATCGTCCGGATCCGGACGCGTCTTCAGTAAAGAAGGACTTGTTGTTTCAGGCAAAACCTCTTACTATAAAACGATGTATGTTAAACACATGAAATGAGGAATTAGATGTTTTCACAATGGAGAAAAGAATGGGTTCTGCAACCGAAAGCAGATTTGTTATCCGGTATCGTCGTTGCCTTGGCACTGGTTCCGGAAGCGATTGCCTTTTCCTTAATCGCCGGAGTCAATCCGATGGTCGGCTTATATGCGTCCGTCATCATTGCCATCATCATCTCGATTGCCGGCGGCCGCCCGGGGATGATCTCGGCAGCAACCGGAGCGATGGCGCTTGTCGTGGTCCAGCTCGTTAAAGATCATGGCGTCGATTATTTACTGGCGGCCGGTATCCTCGCAGGGATCTTCCAGATTATTTTAGGTCTTGCCGGCGTCGCGAAATTATTACGTTTTATTCCCCGGGCCGTCATGGTCGGGTTCGTCAATGCCTTGGCCATCTTGATTTTTTCGGCGCAGCTGCCGCAGTTTGAAGGACAGAACTGGATCATGTACGCGATGGTCGCGGCGTCCCTTGCGATCATCCTGATCTTCCCGCGGTTTACGAAAGTCATCCCGGCACCACTCGTCGCGATTACAATCATGACCATCCTGACGGTCGCCTTTTCGCTCGATACACGTGTCATCGGCGACATGGGTCAGATTTCAGCTTCGCTGCCGAACTTCTTCCTGCCAAATGTCCCGTTTTCACTGGAAACACTGCAAATCATTTTCCCGTATGCGTTGTCGCTTGCGTTCGTCGGTCTGATCGAGTCGTTGTTGACGGCGCGGATTGTCGATGAGATGACGAATACGACATCGAATAAAGCAATCGAATCCCGTGGACAAGGAATCGCCAACATCGTGGCCGGATTCTTTGGCGGTATGCCGGGCTGTGCGATGATCGGTCAATCGGTCATCAATGTCACATCCGGCGGTCGCGGTCGCTTGTCGACTTTCACAGCCGGAGCGTTTCTGATGCTTTTGATGGTGACGATGAACGATTTATTGATGACGATTCCGATGGGCGCCCTCGTCGGTGTCATGTTCTTTGTGTCGTACGCGACATTTGACTGGGGATCTTTCAAAATGCTGAAAAATTCTCCGAAAAGTGATTCTGCCGTCATGCTGGCAACGGTCCTCGTGACCGTCCTGACACATGATTTGTCAATGGGCGTACTGGTCGGGATTCTGCTTGCTGCGATTCTGTTCGCATCGAAGATTTCACGGATTGATGTGAAACGACATGCCGAAGGGAAAAACGTCGTCTACCGGATCAACGGCCCGATTTTCTTTGCGTCGACGACAGCGTTCGTCGAACAATTCGATGTGCCAGCAGACAGCGATTTCGAACGGATTACGCTTGATTTCACACAAGCCCACTTGTTTGATGATTCGGCGACGGAAGCGATTGAAACGGTTGTCTTGAAATATCAGGCGGCCGGTGTGTCAGTCGATTTGGTTTCATTAAATGAAGAATCACAGGCACTTGTCGACCGTTTAGCCCGTCGCATTGCCTGAAGAAGAACCGTCCGAGACGTATTTCGGGCGGTTCTTTTTTCGTGAAAGCAGACGGTTGGAGAAACTTTTCGGTATACTGGAAAAAAAGGGGGAATAGTCATGAAATGGTTTCGGTTTGAGCAAGAAGGAGAGTCACGGATTGGGGTCGAGGAAGCAGGTTACCGGTATGACGTGACAACGCAGGTCTATACGGATTCGTTGCTTGAAGTCATCGCACGGGGCTTCGAGATGGATCTTGATTTGGATGTCGCACCGCGGCTGAACGATGAGATCCGGTTACTCGCACCGTACATACCGCCTCGTAATGTGATTTGTGTCGGGAAGAACTATGCCGATCACATCAAGGAGATGGATACGGCAGGTGCCGGGAAATTCGTTTTATTTACGAAAGCACCGAGTTCCATCGTCGGTCCGTTTGAAGCAATCGAACGGCATGCTGATCTGACACAGCAACTCGACTACGAAGGTGAGCTCGCAATCATCATCGGGACGTCCGGTCGTGACCTGACGCCGGAAAATGCACTGGATCATGTCTTCGGCTACAGTATCGTCAATGATGTGACGGCACGGGATTTGCAAAAAGAGCATGTCCAGTTCTTCCGCGGCAAATCACTCGACGGGTTTTGCCCGTTCGGTCCGGTCATTGTGACGGAAGACAGCTTTGATCCGACGGATGTATTGGTTGAGACGCGCGTCAACGGTCAACTGCGTCAATCGGGTTCGACGAAGCTGATGCTCCGGGATGTCGTGACGATTTTAACAGAAGTTTCCCGCGGGATGACCCTTGAAGCAGGGGATATCATCGCAACAGGAACACCGGCCGGCGTCGGACACGGGATGAAGCCGCCGACGTATCTTCAGGATGGGGATGTCGTAGATATTTCGATTGAAGGAATCGGTCATCTGCAAAATCACGTCAAAGCCTATAAATGAATAATCAATGACCGTCTTGTTTAAAACCGCTCAGAGAATGAGCGGTTTTTTTACGTAAACGGTCATGGTATGACCGTTTTTGATGTATAATAGACGTATAACAGGATGTTATTGTCGAATAAAGTCGTATTTTGAAGGTTTTTTAACGGAAAACATAAAAAAATGAATGTTTTTGATTGATTTTTGGATGTAAACGCTTTATATTAAGGATGTGGAGGGAAACTCATGTTAACGAAAAAACGCCATCAACTGATTCTCGAGCTGCTCGCCCGGGAAGAAGTCGTCAAAATGCAAACCATTGTTGATCAGACGGGAGCCAGTGAATCAACGATTCGCCGCGACTTATCACAACTTGAATCGGCTGGTCACCTACGGCGGGTTCACGGTGGGGCAACCGCCAACCATATGCAGATTGATGAACCGAGTTATTTCGAGAAAAGTGACCGTTTCGTGGAAGAGAAGGACCGGATCGCGAAAGCAGCGGCCGACCTGATCGAAGACGGAATGTACGTGTATCTCGATGCAGGAACGACGACGCTAGCCATCGTCCCTTATCTCGAACAAAAGGCGATTACAGTCGTGACGAACAGTCTTCCTCTAGCGAACACGTTACTCTATCACCGTATCCCGACGTTCGTCGTCGGAGGGCAACTCAAGCATTCGACCCAAGCACTTGTTGGTTACAATGCGCGTGAAGGAATGTTGATTTACCATTTTGATGTCGCTTTCCTTGGGATGAACGGTGTTCATCCGACTCAAGGTTTCACGACACCAGATCCGGAAGAGGCACTCGTTAAGAAGACCGCGATTGAGTTAGCGAAAAAGTCTTATGTATTAGTCGATGAGACGAAACTGGATGACATCAGTTTCAGCCGGGTCGCGTCACTGCGGGCGGCAACGATTATCACGATGACATCCAGTGAACAGGAAGCGAAATACAGTCAATATACAGAGGTGGTGAACGCGAAATGATTTATACACTGACACTCAACCCATCAATCGATTATTACGTCACGTTGCCGGTATTTGAGGCCGGACAAGTCAATCGTGTGGAACAAGCGGAAAAAGTAGCAGGTGGAAAAGGAATCAATGTCTCACTCGTCTTAAGAAACTACGACGTCGAGACGGAAGCTCTTGGATTTTTAGGTGGCAGTACGGGGCAATTCATTCGTAACGAACTGGAAAAACAAGGTGTCCTGACCGCATTCACACCGATTGCCGATGAAACGCGGATCAACGTTAAGATCCGTGCCGATCAGGAATCGGAACTTAATGCGGCAGGTCCTCAAATCAAGGATGAAGAATTACAGGCGTTACTGGCTGCGTTCGAAACGATGCAGCCGGGTGACATCGTCGTCTTCGCCGGCAGCATTCCAAGCAGTCTGCCGCAGGATTTGTATCGGAAGATTGCACAAGTCCTGACGGAACGAGGCGTCAAATTCGCCGTCGATACGACGAAGGAAGCGATGCTTGAAGTTTTACCGCTCGGTCCGTTCATGATCAAGCCGAACCATCATGAACTCGGTGAAATTTTTGATGTCGATATCACGTCAAAAGAAATGGCTGTCCCGTATGCGCAACAACTTGTTGAACGCGGCGCGGAAAATGTCATCATCTCTTTTGCGGGTGACGGAGCGTTACTCGTCAACAAGCAGGGGGCCTACACGGCGAACACACCAGCCGGTAAGCTGATCAACTCAGTCGGTGCCGGAGATTCACTCGTCGCAGGATTCGTCGCCAGTTACGCGCTCGGACGGCCGCCGGAAGAAGCGTTCCGGTACGCAGTCACGACAGGCAGTGCGTCCGCTTACTCGTTTGGATTATGTACAAAAGAAGATATTGACCGTTTACTGACCGATGTCCAAGTCGTTGAACTCATTCAATCCTAAAAGGAGTGACAAACTCATGAAAATTACAGATCTGTTAACACGTGATACGATCCAACTCGATTTACGTTCGTCGAATAAAGCAGCTGTCATCGATGAACTCGTCGATGTACTCAATCGTGCCGGAAAATTAAATGACCGCTCGGCTTACCGCGAAGCCATCCTGGCCCGGGAAGCACAAAGTACGACCGGACTCGGTGAAGGAATCGCGATTCCGCATGCGAAGACGGCAGCCGTTAAATCACCGGCCATCGCTTTTGGACGTTCGACAGGAATCGATTACGAAGCACTTGACGGACAACCAAGCCGCTTGTTCTTCATGATTGCTGCCGGCGAAAATGCCGACAACGCGCACCTTGAAACATTATCAAAACTGTCTGTCTACTTGATGGACATGAAGTTCCGTGATACGATTCTTTCCGCTCGTTCGGAAGATGAAGTCATCGCTGCGATCGAAGCAAAAGAACGGGAAGAAGAAGGTCCGGTCGACGTCTCGTCGTCAAGTGTCGCACAGGACGCACCATATATTCTTGCCGTCACAGCATGTCCGACCGGTATTGCCCATACGTATATGGCAGCAGATGCCCTCCGTCAAAAAGCGGAAGAAATGGGTGTCCGCATCAAAGTCGAGACAAACGGTTCGACCGGCGTGAAAAACGGTCTGACAAGTCAAGATATTCAAGAAGCGACAGCAATCATCGTCGCTGCGGATAAAGCCGTCGAGATGGATCGTTTCAACGGGAAACACGTTGTCGAAGTTCCGGTCGCTCAAGGAATCCGTAAACCAAAAGAACTGATTGACCGTGCCGTTAAACAGGATGCACCGGTGTATAAAGGCAGTGGATCAAGCGACAGCTCGAAACCGGCCCGCGGCGGCTTCTACAAACACCTGATGAGCGGGGTTTCCGCCATGTTGCCACTCGTTGTTGCCGGCGGACTCTTAATCGCAATCAGCTTCTTCTGGGGCATCAACTCAGCGAATCCGGAAGATCCGTCATATAACGAATTTGCCGCTCAATTGATGTCGATTGGTAAAGCAGCCTTTGGTCTCTTAATTCCGATTCTTGCCGGATTCATCGCGATGTCGATTGCCGATAAACCGGGTCTCGCACCAGGTTTGATTGCCGGGTTCCTCGCAAGCCAAGGGAACGCTGGATTCCTCGGCGGATTGATTGCCGGTTTCCTTGCCGGTTATGTCGTTCTCTTACTGATCAAAGTCTTACAAGGTCTTCCGAAAGCTCTTGAAGGGATCAAACCAGTCTTGCTTTACCCGCTGTTCGGTTCATTCATCACAGGTATGATCATGTTGCTTGTCATCAACGAACCGATCGCTGCTTTCATGACATGGTTGACAGATTCACTCAACGGTCTCAGTGGCGGTAACGCGATCCTGCTCGGTATGCTCGTCGCAGCAATGATGGCGATCGATATGGGTGGTCCAATCAACAAAACGGCTTATGTCTTCGGAACAGCCGCTTTAACAGCAGGAAACACGGAAGTCATGGCAGCCGTCATGGCGGGTGGTATGGTTCCACCACTTCTCGTCGCATTCTCGTCTACATTGTTCGCACGTAAGAAATTTACACCGCAAGAACGCGAAGCCGGTATCGCTGCTTACGCAATGGGTGCTTCATTCGTCACAGAAGGTGCGATTCCATTCGCAGCAGCCGATCCACTTCGTGTCATCCCGTCAAGCGTCATCGGTTCAGCAATCGCCGGTGCATTGACAATCGTCTTCGGTGTGTTGCTTCCGGCACCACACGGCGGTGTGTTCGTCTTCCCATTACTTGACGGACCATCAGGCACATTAATGGCCGTTCTTAGCTACGCTGGTGCGATCTTAATCGGAGCACTTGTCGGAGCTGCCATCCTCTCGATCTTGAAAAAACCGCTCGTCGATCAAGAAGTTGCGAAAAAAGAAATGACTTCTGGCACGGGAACAAAAGCTTCATAAGAAAAAATTATTCGATAAAATCACTCCAAGGCGACTTGGAGTGATTTTTTAATTGCCTTTTTCGGGTATTAGAGCAAGAATAGGGGGCGTATCCCCACTATAAAAGGAGGTTTGTATATGGGCGGTCAGTCTTTACAAATCGGACCACGTACCATCAAGACCGGACTTGCGGTCATTTTGGCGCTGATTATCAGCAACCTGTTTAATCTGAGCCCGATCCTACCTGCGATTTCGGCAGCGACAACGTTATTACCGTCCGTTTATCAGACATGGAAACAATTCCTCGAGGAAGCGGAAGCTAACCTGATCGGAGCCTTCCTGACGCTTGTCTCGTTATGGATTCTAGGTGACAACCCGGCTAATCCACTGGCAATCGGAATCGTCATCATGGCCGCCATCTCAATTTTACTAGCATTTGGTTTCGGCCGGACGATTCCCCACGTCGTCTTGATGATCATCGTCATCCTGGAAAGTGTTGAAGGGGCGACGGATCCGTTGTGGCAAATCGTCCTGATCCGTTACTTACTCGTCATGCTCGGAATCGGGTGTGCACTTGGTGTCAACGCGTTGATTTTCCCGCCGCGTTACGGAAATGTCTATTATCAAAAAGCTTCGAAACTGTTCGAAAAATTACTCGTCGTGACCCGGGCGATTGCCTTTGAAGGGAAAGTCACGCCGTACCGGTCAGCAATCGACAAAATGGGCCGCTTGATGCTCGAGACGAAGACGCTGTTCAACTTACACCGCGAAGAAATTCGCGGATCCCGGCAGCGGCATGTCTCGTTACTGCGGAACCTGATCATTCTGCAACATATGCAGTCGTGTCTCGAACGGGGTGTTGCGACGGCAGAACGGTTCCGGGAGCGGGAGAAGGCGTTGAATTCAATTGCTGATGAGTTGCGGAGCGAGTTGTTTTATCACCTGATGCATATCGCTCAGCGGCAGGAAAAAGTCTTGTTGACGTACGACCTGTTATTGACGGAAGAACCGCTGGCGATGGAAGATCTCGTCAAAGAAAACATCGCCTTCGTCAAACACTCGTTCCTCGACCGGGACGAACTAGAAGAGGAAATCATCATGGAAATCCTGCCAATCGTCGTCGCGATGAACGAGTGGATTCAGGAACTGGAATTGTTTGAAAAACGGCTGAACGGAGCGCTTCGTCGCCATGTCACATCGCTGTCGATCGAACAAAAATCAGTCCGGGACAAAACCTTTAACCGATTTAAACGAAAAAAAGCGATTGACGAGAGCCAAAAGTAAGCGTATAGTCCTCCTTAACAACACTTTAGTTGCTAACAGCATAACAGCATAACAGAATGAAAGATATGGACAAAGACGAAACCGAAGTAGAAACAATCTCCCTGTTTCAGAGAGCACGTGGCGCTGCGAACGTGTACACAGATTGAATCGAATTACAGTTTCCGAGTCTCTTGCCACGCAAGCGGAGAAAACCGTTATCCCGTAATGAAGCGATCTATGTCTACGTAGATTATCAGGGTGGTACCGCGGCCTTTTGTCGTCCCTGTCGAACATCTTTGTTCGGCAGGGACTTTTTGTTGTTCATCTACTTTCAAGGGGGAATTCATATGTCTACACCAATCATTCCAAGTCACTTACAACCACACGTCGCACCACAGCACTACGACGATTACACGCCGACGGATCACGCGGTCTGGCGTTACGTCATGCGACTGAATTTAAAGACGTTACAAGACACGGCCCATCCGGCATACCTCGAAGGACTCGCTGCGTCCGGTATTAGTCCGGAACGGATTCCGGATGTCCGGGAGATGACGGCCAATTTGAGCCGGGGCGGCTGGGGAACAGTTGCCGTTGACGGCCTGATACCGGGTGTCGCATTCTTTGACTTCCAAGGACACGGTTTGTTACCGATCGCAACGGATATCCGAAAGGTCGACAATATTCTCTACACACCGGCACCGGACATCTTGCACGAAGCAGCGGGACATGCACCAATCCTGATGAATCCGACGTACGCGGAATTCGTTCGCCGGTTCGGTGAGATTGGTGCCCATGCCTTTAACCATAAAGCGGAGCACGACGTCTTCAAAGCGTTGAAAAAATTGACGATTGTCAAAGAAAGTCCGTTTTCGACACCGGCTGACATCGAGCAGGCGGAAATTGCCCTTGCTGAAACCCGGACCCATGTGACGGGAATCTCGGAAGCGAATGAAATTTCACGTCTGTTCTGGTGGACGGTTGAGTTTGGTCTCATCGGTGATCTCGACAATCCGCAAATCTACGGAGCCGGTCTTCTTTCGTCCGTCGGTGAAAGCCGTCACTGTCTGACAGACGCGGTCGTCAAACATCCGTTTTCACTTGCGAAAGCACTGGCGACGAAACATGACGTCACGAGCATGCAAAAAGAACTGTTTGTCTGCGAATCATTCGAACAGCTCCGGGAAGCCCTGGAGGAGTTCGCGCAGACGATGTCATACGTCCGCGGCGGTATCCACGGATTGACGAAAGCCGTCGAGTCAGGCAACCTTTCGACGCTTGTCTTTGACAGCGGCGTCTCGCTCGTCGGTGTACCGGCAACACAGGAAATCCATGAAACCCTACACATCGTCAAGCTGACCGGTCCAACGGCACTCGCTGCGAAAGGTGAAGTTATGACAGGACAAGGGCTTGCCGATCATCCGGAAGGTTTTACACTTCTTCACGGACCGGAGCTGAATGAAGTCCTGCTCCAGGTCAAGGTCGGGGAGCAACTTGACTGGACAGAAGGTACAGTTCACCTCACGGGACAAATTTCAGCGATTCAAAACGTCAACGGTCACCGGGCACTCGTCGTCCTGGAAGAAGCTCAATTGACGAACGACGGTCAAACGACGGCAATGGACCGGATGGAGTTAGTCGTCGGAGACATCACGTCGGCTTTCCCGGGAACAGAAGTCGAAGCGTTAAAACCAATTCCGGAGACAGTCGAATTCGAACGGATCGAACGTCCGTTGACAGCAGCCGACCCGATTTTTGAAGCCATTCGGGAAATGCGGGAAGGACGGACCGACCGTCAACTGTTGCCGCAACTGATTGACCGGACGTTGACTCAATTACCGGATGCCTGGTTGTTGCGTCTTGAATTACTGGAACTGGCGGATGAAGTCGACCAGCCGCGACTAATGGCTGATCTCGACCGTCTGAAGCAGACGTCGGTCGAACGGGAAGAACTGATTACACGCGGTATGCGTCTGCTGGATCTCGTCCGGTAAGCGGACGGTCGAGAAATCCCTTGAAACCTGTTAGAATGGAAACCGTGTGAAAGTGAAACGGAACAGGGGAGTGACCGATATGAAACAACCGAACTACTATCAGGACGTCAAACAATTCCATCAGACGTTCCATCATCCGGGGGCGGATCAACCGACAGCGATTCCGCTCGACCGCGGTGTCAAACGGGCGACCTGGACAGCAGAAGAAGCAGTCGTCGAGTTCCTGCATCAGTCGTCGCAAAACGAAACGGAGTTTTTAGCTGCCATCGAGACGTTTAAGGCAGGACTCGATCAGGCCGTTAAAAAATCACTGAAGGAAACCTATCCGGTGACGGAAGTCGAACGGCTCGTCGGTCAAGGCGATGCCTTGACGGATGCCCTGTACTTCATCATGGGCAGTTTTGTTGAAGCCGGTCTTGAGCCGGGGCCGTTGTTCGAAATCGTCCAACAGGCCAACATGGCGAAACTCGGTCCGGACGGCCAACCGATTTTCCGGGAATCGGATCAGAAGGTCATGAAGCCGGACGGCTGGTTGCCGCCGGAGCCGCAACTCGAAGCAGAAGTAGTGCGCCAAATGAAAGAAAAAGCATGAAAAAAGGAAGTAAGCCGCACATGCGGTTTACTTCCTTTTTGTTCAGACCTGATAACGGGACAACGACAACTTCCCGGGACGTTCAAAGACGATGCCTTCCGCCTCGAGTGCCAATTGCTGTTCATCACCGTCGAGTGAAATCTCACCTTTCGCATTCAAGACACGGTACCAGGGCAACTGTTCCGTCCGGCTCAGGCTGTGAAGAATCCAGGCGACTTGCCGGGCGGCCCTAGGATTTCCGGCAAGCCGGGCCACTTGACCGTACGTCATGACACGTCCTGCCGGAATTGAACGAATGACGTCAACGACTTCTTGTGTGAACGGAATCAAGGGGTTTCGTTGGTCGAGACGATGTATTGTTGAATCTTGTCATCTTCGTCAAATCCAATCGTGACATCAGTGATTCCCTGTTGAAGCCGGATTTTCAGTTCGAGCCGGTCTTTGATGTCATCGGCCTGGGCAATCGTCAACGCCGGATCGACTTCAATCTCGACTTCGACATGGAAATGATCGCCTTCCTTGATGACTTCAAGTTTGCTGATGTCCCGGACATCGGCATCTTGCATGATAAGCCCGCCGAGCCGTGCTGCCATCGTTTCGTCGGCTTCTCCGAGGGCGCCGGCTGCATTTTGTAAAAAGACGTTGCCGACGACATAAAACATCATCAGTCCGATGATGATCGAGGCAATGCCTTCCGCCTGATGAAACGGTGTCAGATGCGAGATGATGACGGCGATCATTGCGACAAGTCCGCCGGCCGTTGCGACCAAATCCTCGAGAAAGACAAGGCGTGTCGCCGGTTTTGCATGCTTTAAGGCACGGAAACTGTCGAGAATCAATTTCGGACCTTTTGTCGTGATACGGGCATCATGTGCGATTTCCTGCATCGCTTTATAAAAGACACCACTTTCGAGGACGACACCGACGAATAAGACGGACAGAGTGATCCAGAAACCGGTTGATTCGTTCGGTTGGATGATGTGGGCAATCCCTTCATGAATCGTTTCGTAGGCCATGATGCCAACGAATAAAATCGCACCGAGCAACACAAGGTTGACGAGACGGCCAAATCCGTTCGGGAACCGTTTCGTCGGCGCCTTCTTACTGAGGGCGGAACCGATGAAGACGAAAAACTGGTTGGCGGCATCGCCGAACGTGTGCATCATCTCGGCGAACATGGCAACGTTTCCTGTTAAGACGTAAGCGACCGCTTTGATGACGGCAATGATCGAGTTAACGATTCCGGCGGTCAAGGCGGAGCGGTTACCGCGTTTTAATAATGTAATGAATTCTCCCATGATGCGTCTCCTTTAGCTAATAAACTTGATTACTAATAGTAGTATGTTACACCAGATGGCTTGCTTAAAACCAATTCAAACAAAAAAAGACCAAATCGCTACAAGGCGATTCGGTCCAAAAAAGCTTATTATAAATCTACTTTTTTGTTGATTTCATTCGAGTCGTCGTTACCGACGGCTTTTTTCAACAGCTGTTTGACGGATTTCGTCGTGTTTCCAGTTTCCCAGTATTCTGCGCCTTCCGTATTGACCTTGATCAGGACGACTTTCGGATCTTCATACGTCGTTCCGAGGTACGCTTCATAACGTGGGCTCCATAATTCTTTTTTACGGGCTACGTCTTCGACGAATTCAGCTTTCCCGCGGATCGAGACGTACGATTTGTCGACATAGGCGACGTTGACGTTCGGATTTTTAAGGATTTCATTATATTTGCCTGTATCTTTTGATGTAAGGAACCAGAGATCGCCATCGAACTCGATATCCTGAGTTTGCATCGGACGGGAGACAAGACCTTCATCTGAGATCGTCGTCAGCATCGCTGTTTCGATTTTATCGATTAATTTTTTGACCGTTTCAACGGCTTCTTGATTTGATGTATGGTTCGTTGACATGAAAAACACCTCATCCTCTAAGTTTTAATTGCGGCTACTTTAAGAATGTTCCCTGAATTTCAAATTGAAAACGTCGCCATCCGGTAAACAGGCAGTTTAATTGCATTCGGTTATTGGACAGGCGTACAGTTTAGACATGAAGTCAACACCATAGGGAGAGATTATAGATGAAATTAAGTATTTTAGACCAATCGCCGGTCTCAAAAGGACAGACCCCGTCAGAAGCTTTACAGGAAACGGTAGACCTTGCGAAGATTGCTGATGAACTCGGATATACACGGTTATGGGTATCAGAACACCATTTTGCGAAAACACTTGCCGGATCAAGTCCGGAAGTCTTGATTGCTTACATGGCAGCCGTTACGAAACAGATCCGTCTCGGTTCAGGAGGCGTCATGTTACCGCATTACAGTCCGTATAAAGTCGCGGAGAACTTCCGTGTCCTCGAGGGACTTGCACCAAACCGGATCGATTTAGGTCTCGGTCGGGCACCGGGTGGCATGCCGCTCGCAACCCGCGCCCTTCAGGAAGGATCGTCCACACGATTCGGCGGAGCCGATTACGGCGCACAACTCGATGATCTCGTCGATTATTTAAAAGACGGGGCCCCGGCTGATCACCGGTTTGCAGGACTTGTTGCGACACCGGAAGTCGATACGACACCGGAAGCCTGGTTGCTCGGGTCAAGCGGCGGCAGTGCCTTGAATGCGGCGCAGCGCGGATTTGGTTTCGCGTTTGCCCACTTCATCAACGGACAGGGTGGTCAAGAAGTGATGGATTATTACCGTCATAACTTCATGGCGACGTCGTTTAATGAGACGCCGCAGACACTCGTCTCGATTTTCGTGACATGTGCCGAGACAACGGAAGAAGCGGAACGATTGGCTTCGAGTCTTGATTTGTCATTGCTCCTGCTTGAGAAAGGTGTCTCGTCAACAGGCACGCCGACTCCGGAAGAAGCGGCGGCTTACCAGTACTCGTTCCAAGATCAGTTCCGGATCGCCGAAAACCGGAAACGGATGATTGTCGGAAATCCGGAAGACGTCGCGCGTCAGTTGCAAAACCTCGCCGATTCATATGGAACAGATGAAGTGATGATTGCTTCGATGATTGCCGACAAGGATGCGAAACAACAATCACTCCGTCTGATTATGGATGCAGTCAAAGCAACGGTTTAAGTCTATCAAAACGTTCATCTCAGCTCGCTGAGGTGGACGTTTTTTCTGTTTCAAGCTGGTTTTCCGGTAAGCGTTCGATTTTGATATCGTGCCGCAAGTGAAAGAATCCGATACTGACGGTCACGAGTAAACCGAATGAACTGATCCCGAGAATCAGAGTGAGGGAAACGTGATCACTTAAGAAGCCGAATAACAACATACCGAGTGGAATGATGCCCATCGCAAGGGATTCCATGACACCGATGACCCGTCCTAAGTAAGCAGGGTCTGTTTGACGCTGGACGAGGAGTTGAATCGGAATGTTTGCCCGGAGGAGGATAAATCCGACGATGAAAGAGAAAACGAAAAAATAACCGAACGTCCAGTTTGATGGAATAAGGTCGAGTAACGGTAATACTGGTGAAAGAAACAGCATACCGACTAAAGCAATCGACTGAAACAATGTCACCAACGGACGCTTGATCGTAAAACGAGGCAGAGCAAGCATCAGGGAGCTGAGCAACAGACCCGTACCTAAAGCGGCTTCAATTGTTCCGAATTGGAAGGCGGTGAAGGTAAGGCGATCGAGCAGGATGATCGGATAGATGACTTCCAATGCAATGAAAAAGAAATTCAAGACAAGTGCCATCAAGATGAGTATCGTCAGGACACGTTGTTTGAATAAATAGCGGTAACCTGATTGAAAGTCTGTCCAAAATGAAGGTGAGCTTTCTTCACCGGCAGAAGGAATTACCCGGAACGTCAGCCGCATGTTCCAAAGTGCGGCGAGTGAAAACAAGCTAAACGGTAAGAGGGTGAAGAGGTGGATCGGTGCAAAGGCTAACAGGAAACCAGCGAGCATCGGAGCAACGATTGAGGAAAGGGAACTGATACTTGAAATGAGGGAATTACCACGTTGTAGTTCCGCATCATCAAGCAATCGTGTCAACGAACTCATCAAAGTGACGGAAAGGAAGGTTGAAAGAGCAGTCAACAGGGCGCTGACAATCATGTAATGCATCGTCTGGACAGGAAAAAAGGTCGCGTAACCTGCAAATACGGCAAGTATGAAGGCACTTGATGCTTCGGTCGTGACGATGATTTTTTTCCGGTTCCAGCGATCAGACAGAACACCGGCAACAGGGGATAACAGAATCCGCGGCAGTGTCCCGGCGAGTAAGACAAGTGCGAATTGAAGCCCGGATGAAGTTTCCCGTAAAACGGTCAGACCGGCGACGAACGTAAACAGACTGGCGGCGAATAATGAACAAAACTTACCGAATAACAACCGTTGTAAATTTTTCGACATCATAATTCCTCCTTTTTGTTCAATTTAATTGAACTTTCCTTTATACTAGAGGAGCGGGGAAGAATTGTAAATGTAAAAGTTAAATTTAATTGAACTTACTTGATAGAGAGAGGTACTAACGATGCTGGGACAACGCATTAAAAGTTTACGGAAAGCGAAAAAATTAACACAGTCGGATGTCGCAGACGGCATCATGACGAAGTCGATGCTCAGTATGATCGAGAACGAAAAGGCGACACCGTCTTTACCGGCGTTACAATCGATTGCCCATCGTCTACATGTCTCCATCGACGCGTTATTGATTGATCCGCGTGCCGTCGAAATGAAGCAAATGATTGAAAAAATCAATTCGACCGCAAGCGGTTATTATGCGGAAGGACAAATTGCGACGATGCTTGAGCCGTATTTAGAGCCCGCCATCAATTCTTACTGGCAAGGGCAAATTTATTACGAATACGGAAGTGCTTTACGTTTTTCGGATACGGAAAAAGGCTTACATTACTTCGATTTGGCGGAGGATGTATTCCAACAACTCGGATTACGGGATGAACAGATTAAAGTACAGATTTCAAAAGTTTATTTTTTGTTTTTTCTGCGCCGTTATGAAGAAGCCTACCGAAAGATTGACGGGATGATGATTTTTCAGGATGTCCCGCTCGCGCATGAAACGTTTTTGGACTATCAAATGTTACAGGCGATTCGTGTCAGTGTGATCAATGATAACTGGAGTCAATCGATTGTTTTCTTGCGGGAAGGGATCCGCTATATGCGGGAAAAGGGTGTCTACAGTGATGTCAGTAACTACCACCGGCTCCTCGCCTTGTTTTTAAGTTTAGAAGAGGACTATGAAGCGGCGGAATTCGAACTCGAAAAATTACGGCATTTCTTTTTATTCACGGAAGCGACAGCACTTGATCAAATTCTTGTCGACTTGACGAAAGGATCCATCGCCGTCCACCGTGAGGATTATGCAGGGATTCGTGAGGCACGGGAACGGCTGATTGAAGTCGAGATTGAAGCCTGTCTTCATTACATCGGGTATTTCGAAGTCTACCTTTGTTTATGGAATGATTCAAAAGAGGAATTGACCTTTGACCTGCCAAGCGCCGTTTCTAAAATTTGGAGAAATGCCCACTTATGGCGGGCCGGTGGTGAGTACGATCACGCGATGATGTTATATGCGCTCGCGTTTGCGATGCAAGCCGGAGTTGGATTGGACCGTCAAGCAGAAGTGGAAGAATTGACAACACAATTATCACCGGGTCATTTTAAACAAAAAATTGAGCAAACCTTAGCGAGATTAACGTAAAAAAACAGGACCAACCGGGTATCATCCCGATTGGTCCTGTTGGATTAAAGTGCTTTAAAACCAAGTAATTTTTGTGTCCAGTAACGCTCAGACAGACGACTGATCCCGAGTGACGGTGTATTGGCATGAATGAACTGATCGTTGTTCAACATGATGCCAATGTGAGTCGGACCAGCTGCATACGTATTTTCGAAGAAAATGATGTCGCCACGGACCGGTTGGTGTAATTTCGATAACTTTTGACCAAGGTAGCCATCATTGTTCCAGTAACCGTTGACGTTCGTCCGGGCCACTTTGTAGCCGGCCGTATTCAACGCATAGTTGATGAAGCCGGAGCAATCAAAACCACCGTTGACGGGACTGCTTGAACCCCAGACGTACGGAGTGCCGAGATACTGTTGTCCGATTGAGATCGCTTTTTCCATGATGCCGGATGCCGGAATCGTCGTCGTTGGCGGCGTGACCGGTGGTGTTACCGGAGCCGTGACGGAGCCGGTCGTGATGTAGCTTTTCGCAACGTAGTAATAAGTGGTCCCGATTTTAATCTGGTACCAACCAGCAGACGTTCCTGTTGTTTCACCAGAAACCTGAACGGTAGATCCGTGTGCCAGTTGCGTAAAGACCGTTGACGTCGTACTTGGAGCTGTCCGGACATTTAAGCCGGTTGGTGCATTGACCTTATAGGCTTTCGACTGGTCGACCGGTGTGACAGAGACACCCGGTGTCGAAGGTGTAGGCGGTGGTGCATCCTTAGCCGTCGCTAAAACATAACTCGAGGCGACGTAAAGGTCTTTTCCATCAAGCTGGATTTGATACCATTTATCAAGCGATCCAGTTACTTTTAAGACCGTTTTGTGTGGTAACGTCTTGTAAATCTTAGCGGTCGTTGACGCGGACAGACGGGCATTCAATCCTTCTTTTGCATTGACTTCATATTGTTTGGACGAATCGACTGCTTTGACGGCAGTGGAAACAGGCGGTGTAACCGGCTTAGTGACCGGAGGTTTTGATCCTGTCGTCACTGTCGATGTTTTAGCTGTGACGAGTGTCGTATGGACATAAGCGGACTTATTTTTGTAATTGATTTCGTACCATTCACCGGTTTTCTTTTTAACGGAAAGACTGACATTCTTCGCAAGTTTACCAAGCGATTTCGAAGTGGTCGTTGCTTTCTCGCGCACGTTGACGGATGAGGTGTTCGTTATGTAGGTCGTGGTTGTCGGTGCTTTTGCTGGAACGGTTTTGACGTAAGCGGCTGTAATGAAAGCTTTTTTCGATTGATGACGAATTTCGTACCAGGATCCGGTCTTCTTCACTGCAGTGACCGTTGTTCCTTTTTTAAGTGTGGTGATGACAGGAGCGGAAGTAGTGGCAGCAGTCCGGATGTTGACGTTGTCTGTCAAGATGAGTGTCGTTGATGCGGCTTCGACGCCGGTGGCTGAGCTGATCAGCGCAAGTGTCGTCAAAGTGAGAAAAGTCTTTTTCACGTAGTGTGGCTCCCTTCCAAAATAGTGAGTCTTGTTCGATGGTACATCGAATCATTGTTACCATTTTGTCATAAGGAGATAGGGATTCACCTTATTTTAAAATATATTTTTTGAGAAAGAAATTCGAGTTATTTTCAAAAAAAGAAGAAGAAATTGTAAACGAGAATTATTTTCAGTAATCCTGTACACTAAAGATAATTTGGAAGGAGGACTCGCATGTTAAAACGATTTTATCACTATTACATACCGCACAAACGATTGTTTTGGCTGGATTTTTCGTCCGCCTTGTTCGTCGGTCTGCTTGAGCTCGCTTTTCCGCTTGCTGTCAAATGGTTCATCGATTCACTGTTACCGGACGGTGAGTTAAACTGGATCATTCTCGTCAGTGTCGGATTACTCGGCTTGTATGTCATCAGTACGCTGATGCAGTTCGTCGTCAACTACTTCGGGCATAAGCTCGGTATCAACATCGAGACGGATATGCGGCGGCAATTATTTGGTCATGTTCAAAAACAGTCGTTTCGTTTTTTTGACAATACGAAAACCGGGCATATCATGAGCCGGATTACGAACGATTTGTTTGATATCGGTGAACTGGCTCACCATGGCCCGGAAGATGCCTTCATTGCCGTCATGACACTGCTCGGTGCTTTTTCGATCATGATGACGATCAATGTACCGCTCGCACTGGTGACAATCATTGCCGTTCCATTCCTGATCTGGTTGATCAGTTATGCAAACGTCCGGATGAACCGGTCGTGGGACCGGATGTACGGCAACATTGCCGAGGTTAATTCCCGGGTTGAGGACAGTGTCTCCGGCATTCGCGTCGTTCAATCGTTTACGAATGAAGCCCATGAGGTCGCACGGTTCGAAAAAGATAATGCGACGTTCCGACAGTCGAAGATCAATGCTTACAAAGTGATGGGTACAAGTTTATCCGGAATCTATCTGACGACCCGGTTGATGACGCTTGCGGTGCTCGTCGTCGGTGCCTATCTCAGTTATCAGAATAAACTCAGTTACGGCGAACTGGTCGGATTCATTCTTTATATGAATATCCTGCTGAAGCCGATTGATAAAATTACGGCACTTTTGGAACTTTATCCAAAAGGAATGGCCGGCTTCAAACGTTTTCTCGAAATGATTGATCATGACGAAGAACTGAAGGATGCGCCGGATGCCATTCACGTGTCGGCATTACGTGGGGCGATCCGGTTTGATGACGTCAGCTTCGGTTATGAAGCCGAACGGTTGATTTTAAAAGACATCAGCCTGTCCGTGGAACCGGGACAGACGATTGCCTTCGTCGGGACGTCGGGTGCCGGGAAGACGACGATTTGTTCGTTGATTCCGCGGTTTTATGACGTCACGGACGGTGCCATTACGATTGACGGGATCGATATCCGACAGATGACGAAAACATCGCTCCGGCAACAAATCGGCATCGTGCAACAGGATGTCTTCCTGTTTTCGGGGACGATTGCTGACAATATTGCGTACGGCGATTTGTCAGCCGATCGTGCTGACATCGTGGAAGCGGCGGAACGGGCGCACCTCGGACAGATGATTGCCGATTTACCGGACGGATACGATACGGAAATCGGGGAGAGGGGACTGAAGCTGTCCGGCGGGCAGAAACAACGGCTGGCGATTGCACGGATGTTCCTCAAAAATCCACCAATCCTGATTTTGGATGAAGCGACGTCGGCCCTCGATACCGAGACGGAAGCCATCATCCAGGAATCGCTTGCTGAATTATCGAAAAACCGGACAACGCTGATCATCGCGCACCGTCTGGCGACGATTCGCCAAGCAGACCGTATTCTGGTCGTGACGAAAGACGGAATCGTCGAAGACGGGACACATGAAGAACTGGTCGAAAACGGAGGATATTTCGCACGACTCCTTGACCGGCAACGCGTCTGATAAACCGGAAGTCAACTCATCTTCAAGATGAGCATGGCTTCCGGTTTTTTTATTGAAGGAAGAAAGGCGGAATGATTTTATGGGAACCGGGAACATATAAGAGAAGGGAGGACGGGGACATGTACGGTTTGTTTTGTGAAAACTATAATGAAACCTATTCGACGTTACACGGGGAATCCTCACATGATTTTCATCGCTTTTTTGCCTTGTCATATACGATTCATAATACGGTTTTCGACAAAGCGGCGTATGATCGGATGATGCAAATCGTCAAACAGAAGACGACCCGGTTTTCAGCTCTACGCAGCCGGTATACGCCGCTCTTGATCTCACATATCCAGTTAAACAGTCCTGAACCGGAGCGATTGCTCGAACGGGTCATTGAGGCGGAGCGCCACATCAAACGACGCTTTATTAAAGAAAAGGCAGTCCGACCGTTCTTTGCACTCGGTGAAGTCTTAAACCGTGAACAGGGAATCGACGCCTTTCCGATCGTAGAACAACTGCGACAGACACGTCCTGTCCTCAATCTGGCGAAGCAATATGTGGTGACATCGACGCTCATGGAAGGGGAAAACCTTCCGGAACGATTCATCGAAACGGTCGAACAAGCCGAACGGTGGTTGGAACGATGGATGAAACCTTCAAGCGAACGGTTGATGACGGCCCAGATTTTAGCCGCATCGAAATCGATCGATAGTCAAAAAAAGCGGATTCAAGCCTGGTGCGAAATGATGGAAGAACGGGAATTGCGGATTTGGGATCGGATTTTTCCGTTACTGGCATTGCTTGAGACGACCGAACGGGTCGATATGATTTATGTGACGCGTGTCGTCGACCGGGAGCGGTCCCGCAACCGCTTTTCAGATGAGGTCAATTGGTTGATTGCGTTTCATCTGTTGCTCGCGAAAAGCGGCAAAAGTCGTCTGCAGTCGGCCTTACTGATTTTAGCGACGCTCGAGCTGACGAAAAAACCGTAAGAAAACAAACGAAAGAGATCCTCAGCCAAGTTGCCAAGGATCTCTTGTTTTGTCCGATGATCAGTCAAACGTCGTGAAGGTGGCATGCTGTTCGACCGGATACAATTCTTTACCGGCGACATCATTTAAAATGAGTTGGTTGCGTGAAACGGACATGCCGAGGTTATCGGCTGCCGGACCGTGTGACAGTTCGAGGTTCGTCGTCGCATACAAATGATGATTCGCCGAAACAGTTCGGCTGATCCGGTAGTTGGCATCGACCTTCCATGCCTGCTGTTCGCCTTCAAACTCGATATCGAGCCGATTGATGAAGCGGGGGAGAGACGGGACGAACCCGGTCGCAGCGACGACGGCACCGGTTTTGGAAGTCCGTTGTTCATTCAGTTCGGTATGCCGCATCGTGATCGTAAAGTCCGAATCGTATGAAATCTGATCGACTTCCAAGTTGGCCCGGATTTTGACCCGTTGTTGTTCTTCCGGTGATAAATCATAGAGGTGTTCATAAATGGCTTGCAGTGTTTCGGGACTAATCCCGTTTTGGGACCGCGTGAATTTGGCGACTGCTTCTTGTCTGGTAGCAAGCGGCAGACTGTTGAAGTAACGGACGTAACTTGGAGAAAAGATTTCTTCACCCAGTTTGCCGGTCTCAAGCGTCTCGAAAATAGTCGAGCGGGAAATCCATTCGAGTTCAAAGGTTTCCGGACGGTCGCTCGTCAGTAAATCGAGGAAAATTTCAGCCGCACTTTGACCGGAACCGACAATGCTGACTTTATCCTGTTGCAGGATGGCTTCTTTTTCCATGACGTATTGGGTGTTATGGATGACATTTTTATCAAAACTCCCCGGAATCGAAGGTTTCGAACCGGTTCCGAGCACGACGTTTCGTGTTTCGTATGTCGTCCGTTTACCGGTCGCGACTTCTTCGACCAAGACTTCATAACTGTCACCCGTATCTTGAATATCGATGACGCGGGTCGAAAAATGTAAATCGTCGAGCTGAGTCGAGACCCATTTCAAGTAAGCATTATATTCTTGTCGCGAAATAAGTAGTTTTTCGTAAAAATAAAACGTATGCAAACGGTTGAGAGATCGTAAATAGTTCAAATACGTAAACGGGCTTGTCGGATCGGCAAGTGTGACAAGATCGGAAATGAAGCTTGTCTGCATCATCGAATCCTTGATCATCATCCCGGGATGCCAAGAGAATTGTTCGCTTTCGTCAAAAAATAGTGTCCGTAAAGGTGTCGGATGGGCCAGAGCACTTAACCCCAGATTCATCGGTCCGATTCCTACGCCAATCAAATCATACATAAAAAAAGCCTCCCAATCGATATTGTTATAAAACAATACCCGATATAGGAGGGGGTTGAAACGTATCTTGTCAGTTCTTTACAGTTGATCGGTCGTTGTTGTTTTAGTCGAGACCGTCATTTGTTTTCCGTCACGGATGATATTCAACGTGACGTTGCCGTCCGATTTAATCAACGCGGTTTTAATGTCGACAAAACTTTTGATTTCCTCATTATTGATTTTCG
Source organism: Exiguobacterium artemiae 255-15 (assembly GCF_000019905.1). Taxonomy (GTDB): domain Bacteria; phylum Bacillota; class Bacilli; order Exiguobacteriales; family Exiguobacteriaceae; genus Exiguobacterium_A; species Exiguobacterium_A artemiae. The sequence goes on from NC_010556.1 coordinate 1,127,269, forward strand.
TGATGACATCACCGGTTTTCAATTTTGCAGAAGCGGCGGGACTGTTCGGTTCGACGGACATGACGACGACGCCTGTTTTTTGTGATTCCGGCAATTTGACTTGGTCCAGCAGGTAACCGGCAGGGAAGGCCGAGACATCCTGCAGTGCGACACCGAGTGTCGGATGTTTGACTTCACCGTTCGTTTCGAGCTGTTTTAAAATCGGCAGTGCGTCATCGATCGGAATGCTGAAACCGACGCCTTCGACGCCTGTTTCGGCAATCTTCATCGAGTTGATGCCGACCAGTTGTCCTTGTTCATTGATCAAGGCCCCACCGGAGTTCCCCGGATTGATGGCGGCATCCGTTTGGATCACCGTCGTATTGAAGTCGTCCTGTCCATCCTTGTTCGTATCAACGGGAACCGTCCGGTCGTTTGAGCTGACGATACCTCGGGTGACCGAGTTTTGGAACTCACCGAGCGGGTTACCGATGGCGAGCACGGTTTGACCGGCTTTTAAGTCAGCCGATTTTCCGAGTGTGATGACGGACGGAACATCACTGGCGTTGACTTCCAGTACGGCTAAATCGTACGTTTCGTCACTGCCCAGTAATTTGGCGCTGAGTGTTTTGCCGTTGTTTAACGTGACCTCGAGTTTCGAGGCTCCGTCGACGACGTGGTGGTTCGTAATGATGTAGGCTTTACTATCTGTTTTTTTATAAATGACACCTGAGCCGGAACCCGCTGCTGCCTCTTCCTGACTCATCGAATTCCCCGATTGATAGTTCGTGACCGTGACGACGGATTTTTGAGCCGTTGCGACGGCGTTCGTCACCGGATCGCTTGTCGTCGTCGAAATTTGTTTTGGCATGCCGTTTGAGAGTGGTGTATCGGCGACTTGCTGTTCTTGATCCATCAAAATCGGAAAGGCGACTGTTGCGGTAAGTACAGCACCGATGATGCCTCCAGTAAGTCCGGGTAAGAGTTGTCTTGTTTTTCCTGCCATCGAAATCCATCCCTTCATGTAGTGTTTTTTCTAAGATTAATGTATCAAATTTAATCGGCCGGAATGAAATTACGGTGGTTTTTCCAAAATGCCTCATCATTCCCCATAATTCGACAACAATCTCAAACAGTTGAGTCGCGTCGGCCAGTTCGGTACACTGAGTGTGTTTCGTACTTAAGTAACCGACTTAGTCACAAAGGGAGAGATTCAGATGAAGTATGTACTGCGTGTTTTGTACGGTGCCGGCCTGTTGTTTGCCGGAATCGGTCATTTTCGAAATGAAAAGGGGTTCGTTAAGATTATGCCCGCTTTCATCCCGTTCAAACGTTTTTTCGTCCAGGTGACGGGTGTGATCGAAATCCTGTACGGCTTGATGCTGCTGTCCGGACGTGGTGTTGACCTCGTCCGGAAGACATTACCGGCATTTTTATATGCCGTCTTACCGGCAAATATCAATATGGCGGTCAATCCGAAACCGGTTAACGGGAAAACATTGCCGGCTTGGGGACTATGGGGCCGTTTGCCGTTGCAGTGGGTCTTGATTGCGTTTGCTAAACGTTTGAAATAAGGACTGCATTAAATTGTCAGGACAAAACAAAAGGGTGACCGGAAAGCAATCAGTTGCTTTTCCGGTTACCCTTTTCATTATTCAATTAAAAACGTTTTTCGACGGCGAGGATGGCTGCGTTGGCAATGTCTTCGTATGTCGAATCGTTCGGATGGAACTGGTCGCTTGAAAGATCACGTTTGACGTCACGGACGAGATTAAACGTATCGATGATTTCGATATCGTATTTCAGACCGAGTGTCCGTGATTTCGCATTCCATTCCTGGACGATGGCGTCAAACGCCTGTCCATTTTCACTGGCGCGGAACGGATTGTAGAGTCCGACGTAAAAGATGACGGCATCCGGATTTTCTTTACGCAGGATCTTGAATGTCTTGGCGAGGTTGGTTTGAGCCGTTGCAATCGTGGCGGCTGTCTTCTTCGCATTGAAGTTTGCGACACCTTCACCGCGGTTGAATAAATCGTTTCCGCCAATCGTCACCGAGATGACTTTTGCTTGGGACAACGTGCGGCGGACTTCCTTTTGTTTCAACTGTTTTAAGAGATCTTCCGTCCGGGCACCGCTGACGGCGAGATTTTGGAAACGTTCAACGCGGTCCTTTTTGACAAGCTTGCGACCGACGATGGCGGCGTAACTGTTTCCGTTCGAGGCACCGACGCCGCGTGTCAGGGAATCACCGAGCGCGACATAAGTTCCGCCTTTTTTGACCAGTTCTTCCTTGGTCGGCGTCAAGACGGCCCGTTTCGGGGGATTGACGACATCGTTATAGGCACTGGCAAAGCCGTACCCGAAGACTGCCGTTAAAATAAGAGAAACTATTAAAAAAAGTGGCCAAAGATATCGTTTCATGAACCGTTCCTCCTTTTGCTGTTACTATGATTGTAGCAAACCTTTTTGGAATGTGCGGTTTTGAAGTGTTCCAATAAGGTAAATCATTCATTATTCCGCTAGAATGGATACTAAGAGGTGAGAGACGTGAAACCAACCGTAAAATTAGAATCAGTCACAAAAGTCATTGGAAAGAAAACGATCATCGATAATATTTCATTTGAAATCTTCCCCGGTGAAGTGTTCGGATTCCTCGGACCCAATGGTGCCGGAAAGACGACGACAATCCGTATGCTCGTCGGATTAATCAAACCGACATCCGGTAATATCACGGTCTGCGACTTTGATGTCCGGAAACAGTTTGTTCAAGCGATGCAACGAATCGGCTCGATCGTTGAAAATCCCGAACTGTATAAATATCTGACGGGGCGTGAAAATTTACAAGTCTTCTCACGGATGCTGCCGAATGTCGACGATGCCCGGATCCAGGAAGTCATTGACCTGGTCGATTTGACGGCACGCGTTGACGATCAAGTCCGGACCTATTCGCTCGGGATGCGTCAGCGTCTCGGGATTGCCCAAGCGTTGCTCGGACGGCCCGATGTCCTGATACTGGACGAACCGACAAACGGACTCGATCCGATGGGAATCCGTGATTTACGTCAATTCATCCGGAAACTGGTCGATGAGACCGGTTTGTCGGTCCTCGTGTCGAGTCATATCCTGGCGGAAATCGAGATGCTGGCGGATCGTGTCGCCATCATGAGTTACGGAAAAATCGTGCAGGTCGGAACGGTCAAGGAACTGGTCGAATCGCTTGCACCGGGAGTCGACTGGCGTGTCGATGACGCGTTTAAAGCAAACGAGATCCTGTCCGCGTCGCCTGACGTTCAGGTCTCGGAAATCGTGGATGCCAACACGGTCCATACCCTGATGGATGCAAGCAAGACACCATCCTTGAATAAACAGCTGTTCGAAGCGGGTGTCGAAGTATGGACGATCGAACGGAAAGTCCAAACGCTCGAAGATCTTTTCATTACATTGACAGGAGGAGATCATATTGCGTAATCCGAACATGCTCGGTTTGATTCAAAACGAAGTCATGAAGATTGCTTCGAAAAAACGTTTTGCCGTCGTTGCCATCATCTTAGTGGTCCTCGTCTCGATGTTCACGTATGCGCAGTACCGTGACATCCAGGAACAGATCAAGAAACAGGGAACGCTCGATTGGCGGGTCGAGTTGCAACAGGATATCGTCGATACTCAAAACCGTCTGGCTTCGAGCAGTATCCAGGACGAATTTCGCCAGTTTTTAGAATTTGATTTAAAGCAAAATCAATATTATCTCGATAACGACATCAATCCGAATTATCCGGGGGCGCCGACCTTCATCCGGATCTTCTTCTCTCAAGGATTGACGTTAATCCTGCCGCTCTTCATCATCGTCATCATGGCGGATATCGTCAGCGGGGAGCAGAATGACGGAACAATCAAGACGTTGCTGTCCCGTCCTGTAAGGCGCTGGAAGATCCTGATGGCGAAATGGTTGACGGTCCTGCTCTATACGTCGATGCTGATGGCGTTGACTGCCGCCGTCTGTTATGCGATTTCCGGTATCGTCCTCGGATATGACGGCTGGACCGCACCAATCCTAACCGGGTTCCAGGCGTCGCCGAGCGGAACGTTCTCGACCGAATTCGTGCATACGATACCGATGTGGGAGTATCTGCTGATGGCGATTGGTCTCGCCTGGATCGTCACGGCTGTCGTCGCGACGATTGCCTTAATGGTGTCCGTGCTTGTCAAAAACACGGCAACCGGTATCGGTATAATGATGGCTGTCCTGATTTCCGGAACTTTGCTGACAACGCTTGGTTCAAGCTGGACGAGTTCAAAATATCTCGTCAACGTCAACTTTGGTTTAATCAACTACCTCGACGGACAAGCACCGCCGATCGAAGGAATGACGTTACCGTTTTCGCTCGCCGTTTTGCTCTGCTGGACGATCGGCGCGTTGGTTGTCGCATTCTGGAATTTCACACAGAAAGATATGTACTGATACGTACAGTCCAAACAAAAAAAGTCCCTTCTCCGTAATGGAAAAGGGACTTTTTGCAGATGTCGGGCATCTGCATGGAATCAAGAGGGGAATCCCTCTGAAAAGAAGCCGATGCAGGTCAGCTTCTGCGCTATGTAACAATCGTACTTTTATCATAGCGATTCCAGTAATTGGTGTCAAACCTGCTTGAAAGGGTTTACGAAGTCCCGGATTTGTCAAAAGGTATTTAAAGACAACGAGGAGGTGCCGAAATGGCTGATTGGGGAATTATGCTAACAGGTTTAGTCATTTGTGGATGGTGTGTATTTAGTGCGGTATACGATGACTTCATCCGCCGTGTGTAACAGAACTCATTGAACCGTCTTCTTTTATGAGAAGACGGTTTTTTTGTCGTGTCGGCGACTTGTCCGGATATGATACACTGACTACAAAAATGTATGAACTAGGAATGGTGATGTCATTGAGTAAACAGCCCGTCATTGTCATCGTTGGACCGACCGCTGTCGGAAAAACGAAGACAGGAATTGAATTAGCAAAAAAATTAAACGGTGAAATCATTTCCGGTGATTCCGTTCAGGTCTATAAACAGATGGATATCGGATCCGCCAAAGTGACACAGGAAGAGATGGAAGGAATCCCGCACCATCTGCTTGATCTCGTCGATCCGGATGACGAGATGAGCGTCGCGCGTTTTCAAACGCTGGCCCGGACAGCAATCGATGAGATTGCCGCCAAAGGCAAGCTGCCGATCATCGTCGGCGGAACCGGACTCTATATCCGGGCGATTCTGTATGATTATCAATTTACCGTCCAGGCGGAAAATAAAGTCTTGCGCGAGGAACTGGAACAGTTCGCCCAAGCGGAAGGAGCAACGGCTCTGCATGACCGTCTGCGCCAGCTGGATGCCAAACGGGCGGACGAAATTCACCCGAACAATATTCAACGGGTCGTCCGGGCGATTGAAGTCGCGATGAGCGGACAGACGCAAGTCTCCGGCAGTGAACCGAGTTTGTATGACAGTCTGTTGTTCGTCTTACATATGGAAGACCGGGAACAGCTGTACGACCGGATTGATCAGCGGGTCGACTTAATGATTGAACAGGGATTGGTTGCGGAAGTCGATCGATTGGTTGCAGCCGGCTATCGGGACACGAAAGCGATGCAGGCAATCGGCTATAAGGAAATCGTTCCGGTTCTCGAAGGGGCACCGCTCGAACCGGCTGTCGAGCAGCTGAAACGGAACACCCGTCGTTTCGCCAAACGGCAACTGACGTGGTTCCGCCATCAATTTGACGGAAATTGGATTGAAATGGGAAGGCTTTCATTTGAAGAAAACTTCAAAATTATCTATGATAGAACAGTAGGGTTTCTGAAAGCGGTTAAATCGGAGTAGCCTGAAAGAAAAACAGATAAAAATAGAGGGGGCACGGGGGCTTATGAAGGCAACGTACAACATTCAAGACTATTTCTTAAATCAATTACGAAAAGATTCGGTTCCGACGACAGTGTTTTTAATCAGCGGGTATCAGTTACGGGGATTGATCAAGTCGTTTGACAACTTCACCGTCATTTTAGAATCGGAAGGCAAACAGCAATTGATTTACAAACACGCCATCTCGACGTTCGCACCGGCACGTAATGTGACGTTGTATGAACAGGAAACGGAAACGGAAGAAGTCACGCGTTAAAAAAAGACGGCCGGGGGGCCGCCTACTTGTTGGAGCAACGCCATGGCGTTGCTCCTTTTTTGTTATAACAAACCCTTCAGTTCGTCGAACGCTTCCGCATAACGCCGGAGTGAAACCTCTTTATAAAGACACGTCTTCGTCAGCCGTTCCTCTTTCGTCAGTTCTTCGAGATACGTACCGAGAATGAAACTGTTCCGCAGCATCGACGGCGTAATGATCCGTTTATTGTCCGACCGTTCGTTTAACTGACGCATCATCTTCGTGATCATGACGATCGACAATTGTTTCGGAGCATTTTTACTGTACACCCAGCGGAACGTCATCCGCGAGAAATCAAAGGCGACAAAAAACGGATCGGTCGAGTGGTACCGCGGACGGACCGGTTCCGGGATCGTCTTTAAATAACCAAGCATCAAATCCTGGTCGTCCCGTTCGAGGTGGAGCAGGTAGGCATTCCCAAGCCGGTCGTGAACCGTCATCTCGCGTTGCGCAAAATTCAAATCCTGCATCTTCAGACCGATGATGTGGTGGACGCGGAGACCGTAGCGGTAAAAGAGCCGTAAAATCAGTTCGTTCCGGTCGATCAGATACGGCCGCGCAACGAGCTGGTGGTCCGTCAAGCCCCGGTCGGACCGGTTCGTCCGGATCAGTTGCTCGTATTCGGCCAGTGACGCGATATGCTGCGGCGTCAGTTCGTGGGTCGGTTGGGCATATTCGATCAGCTTCGATTTCGTCTGCCGGATCTGGTAATTGATTTGGTTGAGGACAGTGACAATTCGGGCGACCGTTGCCTGTTGATACAATTTTTCTTCGATCAAATACTCATTAATGAACGTTTTCCAGGTTTCGAGCGGAATCGCTTTGAAATCCTCGATCGTCTCGAGCGGCTGATCCACTTCGGTCATATAACGGTGAATTTCAATCAGATCGTACCGGTAACGCCGGATCGTCGAGTCCTGTCTGCCGCTTGCGCTGAGGAAAAACAGATACCGTTCGATGAATTCCGGCAAAGTGTAGTCAAGCCGTTCGCGTGCCATAACAGACCTCCTGTTTGAGATACTTTTCTTTATCATAAACCGAACGGATGTTTCCTGTCCAAAAATGTTCAGACAAGAGGTCCATGTGGTATGATTAGGGGCGCAGAAGGTTTGTTATTTTGAAAGGAATGATTATATGTCAGAACGCGTCATCGTCGTCGGTTGTCAGCTCCCCGGTGTACCGGATCATATTTATGAAGAATCGGTCGCGGAGCTCGAAGCACTCGTTACGACCGCGCACGCCGTCGTCGTGGGACGACTCGATCAAAAGCGTCAATCGATCGACCGCCGTACGTTTATCGGAAAAGGGAAGGTCGAGGAACTGGTCGCATTAGCACAGGAACTCGAACCGGATTTGATTATTTTTAATGCCGAAGTCACGCCGGGTCAGATGAAAAATATCCGGATTGCTCTCGAAGATCCGGAATCGATCAAACTGATTGACCGGACACAATTGATTCTCGATATCTTTGCCGGTCGTGCCCAGTCCCGGGAAGGGAAACTGCAAGTCGAACTCGCTCAGATGAGTTACCTGTTGCCGCGCTTGAGCGGGCAGGGAACCCAATTGTCACGTCTTGGAGGCGGAATCGGGACACGTGGTCCCGGGGAATCGAAACTTGAGACCGACCGCCGGCATATCCGCCGCCGTGTCGACGAAATCAAGAAACAGTTGGAAACGTCCGTTGCCCACCGTGCCCGTTACCGGGAACGTCGGAAAGAAAACCAGACGTTCCAAATCGCACTCGTCGGATACACAAACGCCGGGAAATCAACGATTTTCAACCGGTTGACCAATGCCGACACGTATGAAAAAAACGAATTATTTGCGACGCTCGATCCGTTGACGCGTCAGCTCGACCTGCCGGAAGGCGGACAGATTCTGTTGACGGATACCGTCGGGTTCATTCAGGATCTGCCGACGAAATTGATTGCGGCGTTCCGGTCGACACTCGAAGAAGTGCTCGAGGCGGATCTGATTCTTCACGTCATCGATGCCTCAAGCGAACATTATCTGAATCAGATGCAGACGACGAATGATGTCCTCGATGAACTCGGTGCCGGAGACATCCCGCAACTCGAGGTCTTCAATAAAAAAGACCAGTTAACGCATTTATTCAGCGGTGGAAAACTGTTGATTTCGGCTCTTGATCCGGCAGACATCGATCGTTTGACCGTCGAAATCGAAAAAGCGATCAGTGACATTCTCGAGTATCTCGAGATCCGGATTCCGGTCCATGCGTTTGCGCATTACAATCCGGCGAAGGAAGTCATGATGAATTTAACAGAACAATATGAAGAGGACGGATCCGTGACCTTAAAAGGCTATTTGCGTAAGGATACGCGGCTGTACTCGACATTGAAACAATACGAGGTGTAAGCATGTTTACAGAGTTAACGCATTATGAAACGATCCGTCCGTTCGTCGAGCAGGCGGAAGAAAAAATCGCGCCGGGAATCCGTAAGGCGCAACAAATTGCGGAACAGAACCAGTTTCGTGTCCTGAACGCTTTCCGGGAACATAAAGTGAGTGACTTTCACTTCATGCCATCGACCGGTTACGGTTACAACGATGAAGGGCGCGACAATCTCGAGCGGATTTACGCGTCGGTCTTCGGTGCGGAAGCCGGACTGTGCCGGGCACAGATCATCAGCGGGACGCATGCAATCGGGATTGCGTTGTTCGGTTTATTGCTGCCGGGCGATGAATTGCTGTATATCACCGGTAAACCGTACGATACGTTAGAGGAAATCGTCGGCATCCGCGGTGACGGACGCGGCTCCCTGAAAGAGCTTGGTGTCACCTATGACGTCGTCGAGATGAAACAGGCTGAAACGATTGATCTTGAAGCGGTCCTCGCCCGGATCACGGACAAGACAAAAGTCGTCGGTATTCAGCGTTCGAAAGGCTATGTGACCCGCCGGAGCTTACCGGTTACTGAGATCGGCGAAGCGATTGCCGCGATCAAAGAACAACATCCGCACGTGATTGTGTTCGTCGACAACTGTTACGGGGAATTCGTCGAAACGATCGAACCGACTCATGTTGGAGCGGATCTGATGGCCGGATCACTGATTAAAAATCCGGGCGGCGGTCTTGCGAAAACAGGCGGGTATCTCGTCGGACGCCGCGATTTGATTGAACGGGCATCGTTCCGGATGACGACACCTGGAATCGGTGCCGAGGCCGGTCCGTCACTTTATTCGCTGCAGGACATGTACCAGGGGTTCTTCATGGCTCCGCATACGGTCAGTCAGGCGCTGATGGGGGCGATGTTTACTTCAAGCATGATGGAACAGTTCGGATTCGATACGGCACCGCATTATGCGGCGGAACGGACGGACTTGATTCAATCGGTCTCCTTCCATGCCCCGGAACCGATGATTGCTTTTTGTCAGGCGATTCAAGCGGCCTCTCCGGTCAATGCGCAAGCTTTGCCGATTCCGGACTATATGCCGGGATACGCCGATGATGTCATCATGGCTGCCGGAACCTTCATCCAAGGATCGTCAATCGAATTATCGGCAGACGGTCCGATCCGGGCACCGTATACAGCGTACGTTCAAGGCGGATTGACCTACAGTCACGTCAAAATCGCGATTGTTTCGGCTGTCAATCAACTGATGGAACAACAATTGATTCAACCACAACAGGTTTAAAAAAATAGCTTGATGTGAAAAGACCTCTGTTACGCAGGACGTCTGACTTGTAAGAAAGTCATGTTAACTTTCCTTACATCTCTTGACAACTTCCCTTACAGAGGTTTATTCTCATGAAGTAAGGAAAAAGGAGGAACGAAATGGCAGACTTATCACGACAGTCCAAGCCACTATTCCCCATCGGAGTCGTTCAAGAGTTGACCGCGTTATCTGCCCGACAAATCCGATATTACGAAGAACAAGGATTGATCAAGCCGGAGCGGACAGAGACGAAACGTCGCCTCTATTCGTTCAACGATGTCGATCGCTTGTTGTCGATCAAGGAATATCTGGACCAGGGATTAAATATCGCAGGGATCAAAATGATTTTTGATAATGATCTTGTCAAACGGGAACGAGTTGCGGAGAAGGTCGTTACGGCCCGTCCGGAATTATCGGATGGCGAATTGTATAAACTCCTGAAAAACGAATTGCAGGAAGCAGGGCGACATGGAAAAACGTCACTCATTCAAGGTGAGCTCGGACGATTTTTCAAGTAAGCACCTGTTACCATATAAAAAAGAGCCGGAGAGGGGATTTGTCACATGACACGTCGCAACATTACACGAGAAGACATTATGAAAATCGCTAAAGCTGAGGATGTACGTTTTATTCGTTTACAGTTCACAGATATCCTCGGTACAATCAAGAACGTTGAAATTCCAGTCAGCCAATTGGAAAAAGCACTTGATAACAAAATGATGTTCGATGGTTCGTCAATCGAAGGATTCGTCCGCATTGAAGAATCAGATATGTATCTCTTCCCAGACCTCAACACATGGGTCGTATTCCCATGGACAGAAGACGGAACGGGTAAAGTCGCACGTCTCATCTGTGACATCTACAATCCAGATGGCACACCGTTTGCTGGAGATCCGCGTGGTCAACTCAAACGTGTACTTAAAGAAATGGAAGAACTTGGCTTCACTTCATTCAACGTCGGTCCAGAACCGGAATTCTTCTTGTTCAAGAAGGATGCGAACGGCCGTCCGACACTTGAACTGAATGATCAAGGTGGTTACTTCGACCTCGCACCAGTCGATCTCGGTGAAAACTGCCGTAAGGAAATCGTCATCGAGCTTGAAAACATGGGCTTTGAAATCGAAGCATCTCACCACGAAGTCGCACCGGGACAACACGAAATCGACTTCAAATACGCTGATGCGATCACAACGGCGGATAACATCCAAACGTTTAAGCTCGTTGTTAAGACGATTGCAGCAAAACATAACTTACACGCGACATTCATGCCAAAACCGCTTTACGGCGTTAACGGTTCAGGAATGCACGCCAATATGTCGCTCTTTAAAGGCAACGAAAACGTCTTCTTTGACGAAGAGAACAGCAATATGCAATTGTCTGATGATGCCCGTGCCTTCACGGCAGGTATCCTGAAGCACGCGCGTGCCTTCACAGCTGTCTGTAACCCGACAGTCAACTCGTACAAACGTCTTGTGCCTGGTTATGAAGCACCTTGCTACGTCGCATGGTCAGCCCGTAACCGTTCACCACTCGTTCGTGTACCGGCAGCCCGCGGTCTCTCAACACGGATCGAAGTCCGTTCAGTCGACCCGGCAGCTAACCCGTACTTGGCACTTGCGACATTGCTCGCTTCAGGTCTTGACGGAATCAAAAATAATCTCCAAGCACCGGCTCCGATCGACCGTAACATCTACGTAATGGACAAACCGGAACGTGTGGCAAACGGCATTGACGATCTTCCGTCAACACTCAGCCACGCACTCGAAGTCCTGAAAGCGGATGACGTCGTCATGCACGCACTCGGCGAGCACATCGCAGAGCACTTCGTTGAACTGAAAGAAATCGAATGGGATATGTTCCGGACGCAAGTCACGGAATGGGAACGCGATCAGTACATGGTCTTGTTCTAATCTCTTGAAACGTCCGAACTTGGTTCGGGCGTTTTTTTGTAGAGGAATCGGAAGCAGAAACAGCGAACTCTGTAGCAAGGAGGCGCTTCAAATGAAAAAGGCGTATGAAGGGAAAGACATCATTGTTTATTTTGATGCAGAAGTGTGTGCATTCCGGTCATTGTGTCAAGAGTCTGCCGACCGTCTTTGATGTTAAAAAACGTCCATGGATCGAAGCGGACGGTGCACCAGTCGAAGATGTCATGCGGGTCGTCGACGGCTGTCCGAGCGGTGCCTTATCATATGAACGGAGGGAAGCCTGATGGAATTGAAACGAGCGGATCAAAAGATTGAAGCTTATCAGGAGGGGCAAGCTGTCGGGGAAATCACATACAGTGATACGAAAGGCGGCAAATGGATCATTGATCATACGTATGTCGACCCGAATCACCGGAATCAACAAATCGGCGAACAACTGGTCAAAGCCATTGTCGAGTGGGCACGGGAAGAACAGGTCAAACTATTGCCGCTCTGTCCGTTTGCGAAAAAAGAGTTTGAGCAGACGCCGGACTATGCAGATGTATCGGCGTAACTGAGAAATAATGTAATAAAAAAAAGACGAGAAATAACAGAACAACACCCGTTTTTTCTCGTCTTTTTTAGGAAGAAGGAGCAATTCTCATTGGAAAAACCGAAGCAATGCCATCGACAGGACACCGGTGATGACGGTGTAGGAAAGACTTTTACTGCTGACGGCGACAAGGACGGTCGGAATGGATGCTGTGAGGTGGAGAAGCGACAACGTTGGATAACCTCCGCTTTGTGCCACTAATAAATTTTGAAAGAATAACGCACTTAACAAACAAACCGGGATAAACGACAACCAATCGGTCAGCAGGCGGGGTAACGTCAGACCATGCATCAACAAAAACGGCAATATCCGCGGAATCAACGTCACGAGACCGCAGGCAGCAAAAAGGACGAATAGTTCTAAGCGGATTTCCATCGTGAGATTACAACTCCTATACTGGCAGCTATCATCGTCGCGAATAAAACGGCGAGTTCCGGTGACAGATAGCGCATTGATATGTACAACAACAGGAAAACAAGGACGAGCAACAGACCATTTAGAGCGATGCGGGACCGCTCACTTTCAAACTGCAGGTACAATAACCCGATGAACATCGCTGTTAAAGCAAAATCCAGTCCGAATCGTTCCGGATCCGGGAACCAACTGCCAACGAGTGCTCCAAGGACGGTCGAGGCAATCCAGCTCAGATAAGCGGTTATGTTCAATCCATGCATGAATGGTGCATCAAGCGGCCGTTTTAAGGAAGTATTCATGGCGACGGCAAATGACTCATCCGTTAAGAGAGCGCCGATTCCAAACCGGTCTAAATGATGCCGGCTTTTAACACGCGGTGCGAGCGTCATACTCATCAGTAAATGACGGGAGTTGACGATGAATGTCGTCAAGATGATGGCAGAGAACGGACTGTTTAACAGCAACAGACTGGTGATGATGAACTGGGCCGCTCCGGCGTAAATCAGAAGAGACATCAGACCGATTTCAAGCGGACTGAGTCCGGCGGCGCGTCCGACGATGCCGGCAGAAAATCCGATGCCGAGATAACCGAGGACGGTCGGCAGACAGGCTTTGATACCTGCTTGAAACGAAGCGTTCATAGAAGGGGACTCCTCTCGTGATGATGTGTTATCAGCATAGCATCATCAAAACGGATTGGAAATGAACTGGTCAATATTTTCATATGTTTCCTTGACATAAGTCGTCTCGATTTGTGGTAAAGAGTAAGTGGTACGGCAAAATTCGTTAGACAAGGGAGCGTTCAAGATGGATAAATTAATGCAAGATGCGAATCGGTTTGTCTCGGATATGGTCGATGGTCTCGTTTTAGCACATCCCGATCTTTATGCAAAAGTCGACGGAGTCAATGTCATCAAACGAAAAGAACCGTTAAACGGAAAAGTGGCCCTCGTATCCGGTGGGGGAAGCGGGCATGAGCCGGCCCATGCCGGATTTATTGGGGACGGTATGCTCGCAGCCGCTGTCTGTGGCGAAGTCTTTACTTCTCCGACACCGGATATGGTGCTTGAGGGAATCAAGGCAGCAGACGGGGGAAAAGGGGTTCTGCTCGTCGTTAAAAACTATTCCGGGGATGTCATGAACTTTGATATGGCGAAAGAGTTGGCCGAACTCGAAGACATCGAAGTCGAGACGGTCATCGTCCGGGATGATATCGCCATTAAAAAAGAAGAAGACCGTCGCGGTGTCGCAGGAACGATTTTTGTCCATAAAATCGCCGGTGCTGCGGCAGCAGAAGGCAAATCACTTGCTGAAGTCAAAGCAGTCGCTGAGAAAGTCATTGCCGGCGTCCGGTCAATCGGAATGGCATTGTCACCTTGTTATATGCCGGAAAGCGGTAAACCCGGTTTTGATTTGCACGAGGATGAGATGGAAATCGGAATCGGGATTCACGGTGAAAAAGGTCTGGAGCGGAAACCGATTGCTTCCGTCGAAGCCATCGTGACGGAATTACTCGATCGATTGACAGCGGAAGTAACCGATAAAAAAGTAGCGGTCATGGTCAACGGAATGGGCGGAACGCCTGAATCGGAATTGTACATCACCTATAAATATGTCGCGGAACAATTGCAGGCAAAAGGATACGAGATCGTTCGTCCGTTCGTCGGCAACTATATGACATCACTCGAAATGCACGGTTTCTCAATTACGCTGCTTCCGGTTGACGATGAACTGGTCGGCTACTTGGATGCCAAAACGAACGCAATCGGATTCTAATTAAAAGAGGGTGAGATAGATGAAGTTATCGACTGAAGAATTCCGCAAAGCATTGCTTAAAGCGGCTGCCGAGCTCGAACAACATAAAGATGAATTGACGGATCTTGACCGGGAAATCGGTGACGGCGACCACGGCATCAATATGTCGCGCGGTTTCCAGGCTGTACAAAAAGAACTTGAGGCGCAAGAAGAGTATGAAGATTTAGGTGCCTTGTCAAAACAAGTCGGAATGACCTTGATTAAAACCGTCGGTGGTGCATCGGGTCCGCTTTACGGGACAGCATTCGTTAAATTTGCCGGAGCGTTTAAAGGGAAAACAGAAGTCGAAGGACAGGAACTCGCGGCAGCCTTCAAAGAAGCGACGGATGGGATCAAAATGCGCGGGAAATCAGAGTTTGGACAAAAAACGATGGTCGATATTTGGACACCGTTTTATGAAGCGCTGGAACAAGAGAGTGATTTGAACGCAACACTCGATCAAGCATTGGCAGATACAAAAGAGCGTGTGGCGACAAAAGGACGGGCTTCTTATTTTGGGGATGCAACAGTTGGTGTCCAGGATCCCGGCGCATTATCAAGTTCACTGTTATTACGTTCGATTGTGGAGGTCTTGTCATGATTAATTTGATTTTAGTCTCCCATAGTGAAAAGCTTGCGACCGGACTAAAGGAACTATTGGCTGAAATGGCTCCGGATACACCGATTTTACTTGCCGCAGGGCTGGCGGACGGCAGTATCGGGACCGATGCGTCCCGAATTGAAGAGACGATGAATGAGTTGAACGATGACGGCTTAATTTTGACGGATATCGGATCGGCGACGATGAACGCGGAACTGGCCTTAGAATTATACAGTGGGGACCGGAACGTTCAGTTCGTCGAAGCACCGCTGGTAGAGGGCGCTTTTTTGGCAGCGGTCTTAAGTGGTCAATCAAAATCGCTGGATGATATCGTAACAGGCATCAAAGCAGAATTTTCGTAAGACAAGTGGTCCGATCTAACAGGTTCGTTTCCGAAGAGGAAGCGAACCTGTTTTTTAGGGAAAACAAAAAAACTGGTATTCCGCGAAGGAATACCAGTAAAGAAATCAGGCGTTGACTTCTTTTTTGTTTGGTTTAAACGCCATGGTTGCTTCGACCGCTTTTTGCCATCCGGCATAACGCTGTTCGCGATCGTCTTCTTTCATTTCTGGTTTAAACTGATGGTTCAGTTTCCATTGTTGTTTGATTTCTGCTTTGTCTTTCCAGTAACCGACTGCGAGACCGGCGAGATAGGCAGCACCGAGAGCTGTTGTCTCATTGATTTCCGGACGGTCAACCGGTACACCTAAGATATCCGACTGGAACTGCATCAAGAAGTCGTTTGAAACCGCACCACCGTCAACGCGCAACGTTTTCAATTCGATTCCTGAATCTTTTTCCATCGCCGTCAAGACATCACGTGTCTGGTAAGCAAGGGATTCAAGAGTCGCACGGACGAAATGTTCTTTCTCCGTTCCGCGTGTTAAGCCGAAGATTGCGCCGCGAACGTCACTATCCCAGTACGGGGCACCGAGTCCGACGAAGGCAGGAACGACGTAAACGCCTTCTGTCGAATCGACTTTCAAGGCATAGCCTTCTGAGTCTTTCGCATTTTTCAACATCCGTAAACCGTCACGTAACCACTGAATCGCTGATCCGGCAACGAAAATCGATCCTTCGAGTGCATATTCGACTTTTCCGTCGACACCCCAGGCGATTGTCGTCAGCAGACCGTGGTCAGACGAAACGGCTTTTTCACCAGTGTTCATGAGCATGAAGCAACCTGTACCATACGTGTTCTTTCCTTCACCCGGTTCGAAACATGTTTGACCAAAGAGGGCTGCTTGCTGGTCACCGGCGATTCCGGCAATCGGAACTTCAAAACCGAAGAAATGATACGGAACTGTGTTGTCATACACTTCACTTGATTGACGGACTTCCGGTAACATTGATTTTGGAACTGTCAGGATTTCAAGTAACTCATCATCCCATTTTTGTTCGTAAATGTTGTACATCAATGTCCGTGAGGCGTTTGTATAGTCTGTGATATGCGTTTTTCCGCCAGACAGCTTCCAGACGAGCCATGTGTCGATTGTTCCGAAGAGAAGTTCTCCGTTTTCTGCCTGCTCCCGTGCACCTTCGACGTTATCCAAAATCCACTTCACTTTTGTCCCTGAGAAGTAGGCGTCAATCAGAAGACCTGTTTTATCACGGAATGTTTGGTTCAGACCCTGTGCATTCAGCTCATCACAGATACCGGATGTTTGACGGGATTGCCAGACAAGCGCGTGATAGACAGGTTTACCTGTTTCTTTGTTCCAGACGACCGTCGTCTCACGTTGGTTCGTAATTCCGATACTTGCGATTTGGCTCGGTTTGATATCAGCCGTTCCGAGAGAATCCGCCATGACAGCGAGGATTGATCCCCAAATTTCATTGGCATCATGCTCGACCCAGCCCGGTTGCGGGAAGTATTGTTTGAATTCACGTTGCGCAGAGTTCACGATTTGACCATCGTGGTCAAAAATAATGGCGCGTGAGCTTGTTGTTCCTTGGTCGAGTGCTAAGATGTACTTGTTTTCCATGCTGAAATCCCCCTTGAGATGTAGGTGTCAAACAAAATCAGTTTTGCAGCAGTTGATACAGCAAGACGGCTACTCCACCACCGATGATTGGACCAACGATTGGAATCCACGAGTAACTCCAGTCAGATGAACCTTTTCCTTTAATCGGTAAGATAGCGTGTGCAATCCGCGGACCAAGGTCACGGGCTGGATTGATGGCATACCCTGTTGTACCACCGAGCGAGAGACCGATGACGACGACAAGAAGACCGACGATGAATGGTTTCAGTCCGTCACCAAATGTTGTCAGACCAAATGACAGAATTCCGAATACCAGGACAAACGTCCCGATGATCTCTGAAATCAGATTTGACGGTGTATGGCGAATCGCCGGACCTGTTGCGAATACACCCAGTTTTGCTGCTTGATCATCAGTCGCTTCAAAGTGTTTCATATAATGAAGCCAAACGAGTACTGCACCGATGAATGCTCCGATTAATTGACCGGCGATATAGACAGGTACGTCTGCCCACGGTAAATCGGAATTCATGGCAAGCGCCAATGTCAATGCAGGATTGAGATGCGCACCACTCGAGGCAGCAATGTATGCTCCCGTCATGACGGCGAGACCCCAAGCGAATGTAATGACAATCCAGCCGCCGTTCTCAGATTTCGTCTTTCTCAAGACAACCCCTGCAACGACTCCGTCCCCGAGCAAAATCAGAATCATTGTTCCAATCAGCTCACTTGTAAAGTTACTCATGCAAAAACCCTCCCTTTGGATTAAAGCAAATAATGGCCTTTCCATTTAAACCTACATCTAATTGAGAACGTTTTCAATACAATTAATTCAAATCTTCGAATTAAAATTTCCTTAATTTATGTTTAAAAAAATGAATAATGGATATTAAAAAAATCCTTTGCTCATTTTTACAATGAACAAAGGATTTTTAACGACGCTTTTTTCGCTTCTTTTTGGTGCGGAAGAAGCTGCTGGAGTGATCAAGAACGATATGTATCGTACTGGCGACCATAACGCCGATGATAAAAGCAGGCATGGACGCAAACCAGGAATCGACCGTACTTGATTCGACAAGTTTCAGATACAGCGCCAAAAATAAAAGCGGAATCAGAAAAGCGGCGCTGTACATCAGACGAATGAGATCGCCGATGATCAAACCATGCGACCAGATGGAGCGGTGGGGCATGATTTTGACATACGGCATCCAAAGGACCCGTAAAGGACCGTGCCGGTAGTAAGGTTCGGACTTCAAGTCGAGGTCTGGTGAAAGCCAAAGGGTGCCGACGGCGATGCCGACAGCGGTTGGAAGCCAATCCGTCTGCTGAGTTGCGACCGAATACGCAACATAGCCGGTTAAAGCAACGGTATTGACAGTATCGTGTACATTTCCAGAAGGCATGAAAAAAGACCAGCTGAGCTGGTCCCTCGCTTAGTGGATCGTCCGATATACGCCGATGACCTTGCCAAGAATCGAGACGTTATCGAAATACATCGGGTCCATCGAATCATTTTCTGGTTGGAGACGTACTTGTTGATCTTCTAAGAAGAACCGTTTGACGGTCGCTTCGCTATCTTCGGTCATAGCCACGACGATTTCACCATTCTCTGCTGTGTTTTGCTGACGAACGATGACCCGGTCACCGTCTAGAATGCCTGCGTTAATCATCGACTCACCGTCAATCGTCAACATGAAAACATTTTCGTTCCCGACGTAATGGGCAGGAAGCGGGAAATGTTCTTCGATATTTTCGATGGCTGTGATGGGAAAACCGGCCGTTACTTTCCCGATGACAGGGATGTGTACGATGGCTTCATGATCTTCTTCAGGTTTATCAAGCAATATCTCAATCGCACGTGGTTTTGTTGGGTCACGGCGAATCAGTCCGCGTTTTTCTAGACGATCCAAATGACCGTGTACCGTTGAGCTTGAAGCAAGACCAACAGCCTCACCGATTTCACGAACTGAAGGTGGATACCCTTTCAATTTCACTTGAGCAACGATGTAGTCAAGGATTTCTTGTTGTCGTTTCGACATTTTCCGCATATGAATTGCCACCTCTTTCCGGATTGGTTTTTTGAAGGTTATAGGAATACATGTTTCTAAAATCACTATAACATAGAACAAATGAGCGTACAAACAATTGTTCGACATTTTGTGTTGACCGAACACCGGTTCTTGGTTTAAGATGAGTTATGCGAACAATTGTTCCGAGAACATCTATTCTAAAACATTTTTAATTGGAGGGATTTATCATGATGCATACGATTCGTACCCATGCCTTTTCCATTGTTTTTTATACGCTCAGCCTTGCTTTCATTCTTTTTCTCTTAACGCCTCGACCGGACGAGAAGGTTGAACAACTCTTGACGGCTTCTGTCACGGTCGATCAAAACGCGACCGTCGAACAGGTCGCCGAAGTCTACAATGACGGATCGATGACCAATCAGGAATATGTCGAGTGGTTGATCGAGAATAATGAACTGAAGACGACTCATGTCATTTCGAAAAACAAAATCGTTGTACCAATCGCGCAACAGTGACAAACTGTAAAAGTTGTCAAAGAACGAACAGGGGTGTGAAGTACAGTGAAAGTAGTAATCTACTGTCGCGTCTCGACGGAAAAAGAAGCACAGGACAGCTCGCTTGAGCGGCAAAGATCAGAACTGTCGGGACTCGCTGCAACAAAAGGGTTTGAAGTCGTGGAGATCATCACGGAAAAAGAAAGTGGTTACGACGTTGACCGGGAAGGGATGTTATCCGTTCTCGATTTCGTCACACGTCAAGGAGTGGACGCCGTTCTTGTGACGGATGATACGCGGATCGGACGCGGGAATGCCAAAATCGCCATTTTACATACGTTCCAAAAACATCAGGTTCAACTGATGACGATGGAATCGGATGGCGAGTATAAACTGGCGGACGCCGAAGCGATGGTGCTCGAGATCGTATCGCTCGTCGAAGAATATCAACGGAAACTGCATAATGCGAAGATTGCCCGCGGGATGCGGCGGGCTGTCGAAAATGGCTTTCGTCCCGAACAGAACCTGAACCGTCAAGGTGAAAATGCCGGCCGGAGCCGAAAAGAAGTTCCAATCGAAGAAATCGTCCGGTTACGTGAGTTAGGACTGACATTTGCCGACATCGCGGTGACATTAAGAGGGATGGGACACGACATTTCGAAAGCGACCGTCAACCGGCGTTATCTGGAATATAAAGAAGTCATCAGTACGTACGAATAAGGAAGTAAGTTTGATGCGTCAGTGGCGCATCAAACTTGCTTTTTTTTAGTGGGTCTTTTACAGTAGGGTTACGATTGAAAACTCATATTTGAGTCAACAGAAAGAGGGATATTATGTTATCACAAGAACAACTAGACCGGATTAATGAACTGGCAAATAAATCAAAAGTCGAACCGCTAACAGATGCGGAAACGGCGGAACAAAAAGAATTACGGACGGCTTATCTCGAAGCGTTCCGCGGTTCATTCAAAAATCAGATGATGGGTATTAAAATCGTCGATGAAGAAGGAACGGACGTTACACCTGAAAAATTGAAGCAGGCACAAGAAGAGGAACGTAATAAACAATAACAGAAAAGCTATGTCACTCAATGGGATGAGTGGGATAGCTTTTTTTGATGAAAAGTTCGTAATGTGTATCATGAAAGTGGCAAGAAAACGGCAATAGATAGCGCATTCATTTTAATGTGACATACTATTTAGAAAAGTTGTATCACATTTCTGGGTATGCTAAAATGAGGAGGAATTTGTGAAAAAGAGAGAGGATGATTGTTTTGACGAACATGACAACAGTAGAATTATTAGCAGTAAATACGATTCGTACCTTATCCATTGATGCAGTACAAAAAGCGAACTCGGGTCACCCGGGAATGCCGATGGGTGCAGCACCGATGGCATTTACATTATGGGCGGATCATATGAACCACAACCCTAAAAATCCAGAATGGTTCAACCGTGACCGTTTTGTACTTTCAGCAGGACACGGTTCAATGCTTCTCTACTCACTCCTCCATTTATCAGGTTATGATCTCGCGATGGATGACTTGAAGTCATTCCGTCAATGGAACTCAAAAACACCGGGTCACCCGGAATACCGTCACACAGCAGGTGTCGATGCGACGACTGGTCCACTCGGACAAGGCATCGCGATGGCTGTCGGTATGGCGATGGCAGAGCGTCACCTCGAAGCGAAATATAACCGTGACGACTTAAATGTCGTCGATCACTTCACATACGGGATTTGCGGAGACGGTGATTTAATGGAAGGTGTTTCAGCAGAAGCGGCTTCACTCGCAGGACATTTAGGTCTTGGTAAACTCGTCGTTCTGTATGATTCAAACGATATCTCGCTTGACGGTGACCTTGATAAATCGTTCTCGGAAAACGTTCAACAACGTTTTGAAGCGTATAACTGGCAAGTCATCCGTGTCGAAGACGGAACAGATCTCGATTCGATTTCAAAAGCAATCGAAGCAGCGAAAGCGGAAACAACAAAACCGACATTGATCGAAGTCAAAACGGTCATTGGATTCGGTTCGCCAAACAAATCAGGGAAATCAGCTTCACACGGTGCACCACTCGGCGACGCGGAAATCAAGTTGACGAAAGCAAGCTACGTTTGGGATCACGAAGAGTTCTATGTGCCGGACGAAGTCAAAGACTTGTTCGAAGAGCGCATCGAAAAACGTGGTGCTGATACAGAAGCAGCATGGACAGAAAAAATGGAACAATACAAAGCGGCACATCCGGAATTGCACGCTGAGCTTGTTCAAGCAATCAACAACGAATTGCCAAGCAACTGGGAAGCTGACCTTCCGACTTACGATCTGACATCGAAAAAAGCAACACGTCAGACAAGTGGTGAAGTTCTCAATGCCATCGCGAAAAACGTCCCGACAATCTTCGGTGGATCAGCTGACTTGGCAGGATCAAACAACACGATGCTCAAAGGCGAAGCTGACTTCGACATCGATCCGAGCGGCCGTAACATCTGGTTTGGTGTCCGTGAGTTCGCCATGGCAGCAGCTGTCAACGGTATGGCGTTACACGGTGGTGTCATTCCTTATGGTGCGACATTCTTCGTCTTCTCGGATTACCTCCGTCCTGCAGTCCGTTTAGCAGCATTGATGGGTATCCAGTCAATCTTCGTCCTGACACATGACTCGATTGCAGTCGGTGAAGATGGTCCGACACACGAGCCGGTTGAACACTTGATGAGCTTCCGTGCGATGCCGAACCTGACAGTTTACCGTCCGGCAGATGGAAAAGAAACGATTGCCGCATGGAAAACAGCCGTTCAATCAACAAACAAACCGACACTTCTCGTCATGACACGTCAAGGATTACCTGAACTTGAAGGTACGACGGTCGAAGGCGCTGAAAAAGGCGGATATGTCATCGCGGGTGACATTGAAAAAGCGGATACAATCTTAATGGGAACAGGTTCTGAAGTGCACTTGCTCGTCGAAGCACAAAAAGAACTCGGCGAAACGGCAGCTGTCGTCTCACTTCCATCATGGGAATTGTTTGAAGCGCAATCAGCTGAATACAAAGAATCGGTCTTGCCAAAACGCATCACGAAGCGTCTTGCAATTGAAGCCGGAGCTTCGCTCGGTTGGTATAAATATGTAGGAACAGAAGGTCAAGTCATCGGAATCGATCGCTTCGGTGCTTCTGCTCCTGGAGATCTTCTGTTAAAAGAGTACGGCATGTCTGTCGAAAATGTCTTAAATACAGTCAAGCAACTTGGTTAATGAAGAAAGGTGCGCAAACGCGCGCACCTTTTTTTTGCATTATCTATGCAAAGGCTTTAAATTATAGTATAGTAAAAAGCGACGTTTGAAGTTAGAGGAGGAAGCAACTTGGCTACATGGATTTGGATTTTAATTGCCCTTCTTTGCTTGGTAGCTGGTGTCGCCCTTGGTTTCTATATCGCTCGCCGATACATGATGAACTATTTGGAGCAAAACCCACCAATCAACGAAGATATGATTAAGACATTGATGATGCAAATGGGTCAAAAGCCATCACAAAAGAAAGTCAACCAAGTGATGCGTTCAATGAGTGGTTCAATGAAATCACCGAAAAAATAATGACTTGTAAAAGGAGACCAATTTGGTCTCCTTTTGTTTGCTATTTTTTAGGAAGATGGCTAATCTGAAATGTGAGACTATTAGAAATACTCAATCGAATTTAAAAAGGGGGGACTTGTATGGGAGTCTTCAGGAAACTGAGTTGGTTTTTCCGACTCGAATGGAAAGCATACAGTTTAGGGATCATTGCTTTAATTTTTGTTGCCGGACTGGAACTGATTCCGCCGAAAGTGATCGGCTCGACGGTCAACGGACTGAGCGAAGGCAGTTTGACGAAAAATGATTTGTGGAAACTAGTTGGCACACTGGTGTTGATCGGGGTATCGACCTATGTGATTCGTTATTTTTGGCGGTTCTTCATCTTCGGCGCATCCATCCGGCTCGGGCGGTTGTTACGAAGTCAGTTATACGGTCATTTTTCTGACTTGGATCAATCGTTTTATAAAAAGTACCGTAGCGGGGATTTAATGGCTCATGCGACAAACGATGTGCAAGCGGTTTCGATGACGGCTGGAGCCGGTATTTTGACACTCGTCGATTCCGTGACGATGGGGAGTTTTGTCATCATCACGATGATTACGACAATCAGTTGGAAGCTGACGCTTGTTTCCCTGTTACCGATGCCGTTGATGGTGTATTTGACATCACGTTACGGCAAGATGCTGCACTCGCGGTTTCATGATGCACAAGAAGCCTTTTCCGATTTAAATGATAAAGTCGCAGAAAGCGTCAGCGGGGTCCGGGTCTTAAAAGCCACCGGGGAAGTCGAGTCGGATGTCGGTACGTTTACATCGCTGTCAGACGATGTCGTACAAAAAAACCGCCGGGTCGCAAAAATCGATGCCTTATTTGATCCGACGATTTTCGGTTTGGTCGGTTTGTCTTATATCATTGCCGTTGGATACGGCGCCTATTTATTGCAGCAAGGCGAAATTCGGATTGGGGACATCGTATCTTTCACTACATACCTGGGTTTATTGACGTGGCCGATGCTCGCGTTCGGCTGGTTGTTTAATATCGTTGAACGGGGACGTGCCTCGTACGACCGGATCGAACGGATGCTTGCGATCGAGCCGGAAATCAAGGATGCGAAAGAAGCGGCGACGACGGTTGCATCCGCTGATTTACAAGTCGCGATTGATCGGTTTGTATATGAGACACAACCTGTGCTTGAGAACATTCATGTGACATTGACACCCGGTCGGACACTTGGAATCGTTGGTCGGACCGGTGCCGGGAAATCGACATTCGTTCGCCTGTTATCACGCGAATACGATGTCAAATACGGTTCGATTGCGATTGGCGGACAAGACGTCAAACAATTGACGCGGGAAACGGTCCGCAAGCAGGTCGCCATCGTACCGCAGGATCATTTCCTGTTCTCTGCTTCGATTGCCGATAATATTGCCTTTGCCAAACCGGATGCTTCGATGGAAGAAATCATGGAAGCCGCACGGATTGCTGCCGTACATGAGGATATTCTCGGCTTTACGGAAGGGTACGCGACGATGGTCGGGGAGCGCGGCGTCACGTTATCCGGCGGTCAAAAGCAGCGGATTTCGATTGCCCGGGCATTGCTTGCAGATTGTCCGATTCTGGTACTCGATGATGCGTTGTCGGCGGTTGACGCGAAGACGGAAGAAGCGATCATCGAACATTTCCGGACAGCGGATAATGAACAGTCGCAAATCATCGTTGCCCACCGTCTGTCAGCCGTTTCGCATACGGATGAAATCATCGTTCTCGATGCGGGACGAATCATTGAACGGGGAACACACGACGAATTGCTTGCGCGGAACGGTTGGTATAAAGAAACATACGACCGCCAGCAACTGGAATCACTCGTCGAACAGGGAGGTGGAACGCTTGAATCATGATATTAATGAAAAAGCGGTCTTGCGACGATTGCTTGGCTTCGTCAAACCGTTTAAAAAACAGGTGTTAGTCGCCTTCTTACTGTTGCTGGTGACGACCGGAGCAAAGCTCGGGGGACCTTATCTCGTCAAAATCTTTATCGATAATTATGTGGCCGTCGGGAACTATCCGGTCCAGGAAGTTGCGTTATTGTTTGGTGTCTACTTGCTGTTGCATACGACCGGTATCGTCGTCGATTATTTGCAGGCATTTGAGTTCCAAAAAATTGCCCTGAAAGTCATTCAACGGCTCCGGATTGATGTGTTCCGTCACGTCATGCATCTTCGGCTCGGTTACTTCGACCGGACACCGGCCGGAGTGCTCGTTTCACGGATTACGAATGATACGGAAGCAATCAAAGAGCTGTACATCGGCGTTTTGTCGACATTCGTCCAAAGCGGGGTCCAATTGATTGGAACGTATATCTTCCTGTATCTGCTTGAACCGCGCCTGGCGACGATTGCGTTAGTCTTATTGCCGCTGTTTTATTTCATCATCTGGATTTACCGTCGTTACTCGACGAAATACTATGCAGAAGTCCGGGATTTATTATCGAAGATTAACGGACAATTAAATGAGTCGATCAACGGAATGGCCATCATCCAACAATTTCGGCAGGAAAAACGGCTGATGGCGGAGTTCGAAGAAACGAACATCGCCCATCAAAACGGCCGTTACAAGAACCTGAAACTTGACAGTTGGCTGTTGCGTCCGATCATTGAACTGATGCTTGCACTGACGATTGCGTCCCTGATTACGTACTTCGGTGTCCTGTCCTTTTCGCAAACGGTGCAAGTCGGGGTCGTCTATGCTTTTATCAGTTACATGGAACGGATTTTTCAACCGGTCCAGCAAATCATGCAACGCTTGTCTGAATTCCAACAGGCTATCGTTTCGGCGGACCGGGTCTTTAAAGTGCTCGATACGGATGAGCCGGAACCCGCGAAGACGATTGCAGGTGATGCTGACATCACAGAAGGACATATCATCTTTGATAACGTCCGCTTCAGTTACGACGGGGAAAAGGAAGTCTTAAAAGGGATTTCGTTTGAAGCGAAAAAAGGGCAGACGGTTGCCCTGGTCGGTCAGACCGGCAGCGGAAAAAGTTCAATCATCAATATTTTGATGCGCTTTTATTCCTATCAGTCGGGTCGGATCCTGATTGATGGACAGCCGCTCGAACAATTGCCGGAAGACGAATTGCGGCGTCATGTCGGACTGGTCTTACAGGATTCATTCCTGTTTACAGGCAGTGTCGCCGATAACATCCGGTTGTTTGATCCGTCCATTCCATTCAAAAAAGTGGAGGAAGCGGCTCGCTTTGTTCAAGCAGACGGGTTCATCAATCAGCTCGACGAACAATATGACAGTCCGGTTGCGGAGCGGGGAGCTACCTTCTCTGCCGGAGAACGTCAACTCGTTTCGTTTGCCCGGACGATGGCACGTGACCCGAAAGTCTTGATTCTCGACGAAGCGACAAGTTCAATCGATACGGAAACGGAAGAAAAAGTGCAGGTCGCCTTAAAACGGATGCGGCAGGGACGAACAACGATTGCGATTGCCCACCGGTTGTCGACAATCCAGGATGCGGATCTGATTTTAGTCCTGCATCAAGGGGAAGTCGTCGAACAAGGGAACCATCAGACACTGATTGAAAAGAACGGATTATATAAAAAGATGTATGAACTGCAATCCGGTCACGTTTCGTCGGTATCATAAGACACAAAAAAGCCTGCCAGGCGATCTCGCCCGGCAGGTTGTTTGTGTTTAAAATTAGTAGACAGTTACAGTGACGTTTTGACGTCCCCAGTTGAGTGCTTCTTGTTGTGAACCAACGAGAAGGTCAAGTTTGTTACCTTGGATTGCGCCGCCACGGTCAAGTACGATGGCTTCACCGATACCTGAGATGTGCATGCGTGTACCAATTGGGTATTGAGCTGATGCTGCAACGATACGCATACCATTGTACGTGATCGTATTTGTGACATCATAACCGCTAGCAGTCAATGCACGGCCATTGTATAGGCGGCTACCATTGTTTGATGGATCAGTTGTGTACGCAGAAACATTCATTGTTACTTTCGTACCTGATTTAGCCGCTGTAGTTTGTTTTGTTGCTACAGCTGGTTTAGCTGCTGCTTTTGGAGCTGCTTTCGCAACTGGTGCTGCCGGTTTAGTTGCTGGAGCTTTGACCGCTGGTGCTTTTGCTGTTGAACCTGCTAAAGTTGTATAAGCGCTGTGTACGTAACGAGTTTTTCCGTCGATTGTTGTTTTAATCCAAGCACCGACTTTGCTTTCTACGTTAACGGATTGACCTTTATACAAGTTGCCAACGTCTTTAGAGTTTGTAGTAGGTTGCGTACGAACGTTTAGTACTGCCGTAGTGACTGTAGCTTTTTTAAAGTCGAATGAAGAACCGGCTGAAGTGTAAGCGCCGTGTACATAACGTTTTTGGCCATTGATGTTTGTTTGAATCCATGCGCCAGAACGTCCCTCGACATTTAATTTTTGACCTTTATATACGTTACCTACGTCTGCTGATGCTGTTGTAGGCGCTGTGCGTACATTTAATACCGCTGTATTTACTGTTACCGTCTCTGAGGCAGCCTCTGTCTCTTGGGCGAATCCTACTGATAGAGCCGTTGCTGCAAGACCTGCAGCGAAAACTGCTTTTTTCATTATTGATGTCCTCCTGACATATGCTGTGTTTACTGTTCCTACTTTACACGGCAATTCAGGGTTGTGCGTTTACAGGTCAGAGTCATTCAAGTTACAAACCGGGCTAGTATGACAAACACATTGCAAAAATGCATGTTTTGTCATGTCTAGGTCATAATGCTTGGAAAATTAAAGGGGAAGTAGGACTTTAGGCATGGTGAAGAGGAAATATTCTAACTATTTGCCTAACTAAAGACTCAAAAAAGGATCAAAACAAGAAAGTAAAGATTTTCTTAAAAAATTGAAAATAAAAGTCGCGTTATATAGAAGGAACATGAAAAAGCCGCTGACGGATACCATACGTCAACGACTTTTATATCAAGCTATATGGGTGACTGTTGTGTTGTTGCGACTACAAAACAGTGTTTTATCCTAAAACAGATTCGTTCGTACGCGAAGGATACGTATACTTCTGAACGAAACGGGAGTATTCCAGTAATAATAAATCGAGTTCATGACTCAGTTTCAAAACATGAGGGGATGTGAAACTAGACCGATCCGCTTGATGATACAGTTCACTTCGTTTTGCCTCGATTGCTAAATTCAGTAGATGCTGGCTTGTCATAGAATCCTCCCTTACATTGGTGTCATATCCATATTCTAGCAAGTGGTTTCTGGCAGTGCAACGACATTTCATCTGTTTTGAGGAAATGTAATTTTTTTGTAATTTCAATTGTCACGAATCTTTTTTGTCTTTCGGAAGATAATAGGTGCTAAATGTCGATTAGTTTGGCAAAATAGAGAAGGAACTTCTTCTTATTAGAAAGGAGCTGCTGAAATGGAGCTCTCGCTTTGGTTAGCGTTTGGTGCAGGGTTGTTGTCATTTGTCTCACCTTGTACGCTTCCGTTATATCCGGTATTCCTCTCTTATATTACCGGTGTTTCTGTAACGGACTTGAAAGAAAAAGGGGTCAGAGAAAAACGGTCGTTGTTGCATACTGTAGCCTTTTTGGTTGGATTTGCGATGGTGTTTGCCGTTCTTGGTCTATCGACTTCGCTGTTGGCGGATGTCTTCATCACCTACCGTGACACGTTACGGATGGTCGGCGCACTTGTCATTTTTGTTTTCGGCGTAGTGTTGCTTGGATTATGGCAACCGAAATTCCTGATGCGTGAGAAAAAACTGAACTTAGGTGAACGAAAGGGCGGATACATCGGTACCATCCTTGTCGGAATCGGTTTTGCTGCTGGATGGACACCGTGTACGGGTCCGATTTTGGCAGGCGTCATCGGGCTTGCAGCGACGAATCCAAGCCAAGGTATGTTGTATATGCTGTTTTATGTACTCGGATTCTCGATTCCGTTTTTACTGATGGCCTTTTTCGTCGGTCGTTCGAGATTGTTCGTGCAGTACAGCTTGAAGTTAACAAAATTCGGCGGCGCATTGATGATGTTGTTCGGAATCGTCCTTTATTTTGACGGACTCAGTGCATTTGCCGCATGGATGAGTGATATCGTAGGATTCACTGGATTTTAACAAGGAAGTGATGGGATGATTTGGGTATCAACAGGGGTTGCGCTCGTCATGGGTTTACTGATCAGCTTCATTCGTGTCAAAGCTTCAGCTAAACCGACGAACGCTAAAAAAATCTTAATCCCGCCCTTCGCCATGTCGACCGGAATGCTACAGTTTTTATATCCGGCATCCCGCCTGACATGGACGGAAGTGGCAGAAGCATTGCTAGTTGGTGCGATCTTCAGTATTTTTTTAATCAAGACGTCCAATTTCTACGAAGCCGAAGGGCAGATTTATCTGCAACGATCGAAAGCCTTTTTCATCGTCCTGTTCGGGATTTTAATTGTCCGGACAGTGGCAAAGTTTGTCATCGGCGGTCAAATCGATATCTTTGAGACCGGCGGGATTTTTTATCTCGTGGCGTTCGGGATGATTGCGCCTTGGCGGATTGCGATGTATCTGAAGTATAAGCAGGTCAAGTCGGGCATCGTCCCGGTTAAACATTTACCGCAAAACTAAAAGGAAGGATTCTCATCTGAGAGTCCTTCCTTTTAGTTTTGGAAATACAGTTCGTATTCCCGCCAATCGATGGCGTGTTCGCGTAACGCTTTTTTTAAGAATTTATGGTCCCGTTTCGGTGTCGCTGAAATATATCCTTTGACGACCAATTCGGACGTCATCTCGGTTGCCCGTTCTTCCAGTGCAAACTGCCCGATCCGTCCCGCGATTTTCCGACGTGCGACATCCCGAAAAGCAGCCGGGACAGGCATGACGAGTGCGTTTAATAAATCAAGTGTTTCATCCGTCCATAAATGGCGGGTCTGGTCGATGTATTCATCTTCCCAGTCCATCATCGATTTGCCGTCTTCTTTCGGAAGTTTCTTAAGGAACTTCCGGAACATGAAGAAACCGCCAATCGCCATCAATGTGATCATGATAAAGCCCCAGAGCAAAATTCCGTTCATGAACCATGCCATCCGTGACTCATCCCCCTTTCAACATCACTTATACATTAGCATAATTTTTTTTGTCGTGCTATGATAAATGACGGAGAAAGTGAGGCGGAACGATGTTACAACCTTATGTACAACTTGACGAGTCCGGACGGCCTCAAAAAGGGCTCTTGCCGGAGACGGCGGACGGACGTGTCGTCGAATTTTATTATGATACGAACGGAGCGGACATCACGGTTGTCTTCGTGACGATTCCTGCTCAGGACGCAAGCCGCAAGCGGGCATTCACGGTCGGAAAAACGTTTAAGACGATTTCGACGCTCGAAGACTTCACGTTGGTCCGATACGATTTGACCGATCATAAAATCCTCGCGACACTAGAGATGTTCGCAGATGGATCGAAGCGTCAAATTGATGCTTCGAGATTGCTCGACTATTAAAAAAGAAGGAGACGCGGATCGCCGCGACTCCTTCTTTTTAATGTTGAATGGAAATTCTGTCGTCCTCGATCGAGGCGGTCCCGCCAATCGGGAAAGTGAACAGCGGCATCGTATGGCCGAAGTCCGCGCCGGAAATGACCGGAATCGACGCGAGGGCAGGGTACAGCCTGACCAGATAACGGAGGTGTTCGTCCGTCATCTGTGTCGCAAGCTGAAAACGACCGAACACGATCCCGCGGATTTGATCGGCTCCCGGTTGCGCCATCAAGGAGGCGAAGTCACGGGCAAAAGTTGCCGGATGGACCTCGTAATCATCTTCAAGGAACAGAATACTGTCGCGTAAATCCGGGAAGTATGTTGTTCCTTGCAGAAGGTTCAACGTACAAAGATTCCCGCCGAGCAGACGTCCGTTGCCGGAGCCTTTTGAGAGAATGACGGGTCCGGGGTTCGGAAGCGTTACCTCTTTTCCTTCGTGCTGATCATGCCAATTGACACTCGGCTGGACCTGAGTCGTTCCGATTTCGAACAACACCTGTTCGAATGACTGTAATGTATAGGCATCGCGGGAGGCAAGGGCACGTAACATCGGTCCCGAGTAGGTGACGAGTCCGCTTTTCGTCAAAAGGGCATGACTGAGCGCTGTAATATCGGAAAAACCGCAGAGAATCTTCGGATTATTCCGGATTAAATCGTAATCCAGTCCGTCGAGCAATTCATTGGAACTGAACCCGCCGCGGACACATAAAATTGCATCGATCGACGGATCGGCGAATGCAGTATGGAGATCATCCAGTCGGCATGCCGGATCACTCGAACCGAACGGATTCAATGCCCGGGCATGCTGACTGATCGAGACCCGTAAGCCAAACGATTCCAAAACCGTGATCGCCTGATCAAGAATCCTTGACTCGACCGTAGCAAGACTTGACGCCGGTGCGAGCAGACGAACATGCGAACCGTTCGCCAGACGCTTCGGGACAATGACGGGGATTTGCTGTTCGATGCATTCAATCCGGTTGCCGAACGGATCATTTGTGAAAAAACGGCGACGTGGTGCGAGACGATCATCAAACTGAACCGGGTATCCGGCAGTCTGCAAGCGATTTGCCAAGTCATCCAGATGCGAAAAGGTCAGACCGGGATGTGCTTTTGTGGCAGGATGAAACGGCTCTTCGATACCGAGGTGAAGTGCGGCGCCATGTGATTCAAACCAGACACCACCACTTGCGTTGACGCCGGACGGTTTGTCAACTTCCTTCATATGTAAAAGCCCGGCATAAAAAGCCCGAGCCTGTTCTTCCGAGTTTCTTGGGGCAGCTAACTGTACATGATCTAACATTCCGACACGTCCTCTCAAGAAAATTAAACGATGAATTCCGTGACCCGTTTGAGTTCCCGTTCGACGAAATTCAAATAAAAATGTCCGTCAATCCGTCGATCCAGCTCCTGGGCGACTTCGTAAATATTGGAACGCAGTACTCCGAGATAGGCCACTTCGGCATGACGCGCAGCACGGTAGGACGCTGCGTAGTGGGCGAGCAGGAATTGCAGGTAACCACGGTCCGTCAATAATGGAATCAACTGTTTTTTCTCTTCCATCGACCAGACGTACTTGTCGTCGTAATACATGGCGGCATAGAGGTGGTACGGTTCATCGCCGCCTGTAAAGAGCGGTTTAACCCTTTTGACTTCTTGGATCAATCGTTCCGTCCAATCAAACCGGTCTTTCTTCCGGCTGATGAATAACGGAAGGATAAACGGATGGGCCTGATCGGGCATACGCGAACAGCCACGCTCATGGCGGATGGCAGCATACAGTAACAAGGCCCGGTCTTCATAACCGCGTTCAATCGCATAAGTCATCCGGCTGAAACCTTCACAAGACGGGCAGTCACTTAATTCATCGGACGGAGCGTCAATCCATTCGGAAAGATAGTGGTCCGCTTGTTCCTCGTCACCGAGTTTGCTGTAAATCATAAAGCCGATATAATCCCGTGTCCGGGCAAAGCCGTGAGCGTCACAAAAATCAACGAACCGGTCAAAATCTTCTTCTAACAAGGCAACGGGCATATCTTCCTGTTCAGCTGCATAAATTAAATAGGATTTATAATTCCAGTACAAGTCAAGTTCCTGTTTAGGGGTTAATGTCAATTCATCTTTTCGGACCCAATCCATCAAAAGGGAAAAGGAAACTAAAAAAGAGCGGAAGTGACCCAAATCGAATTGGTTTTGAGAAAACGTCCATAAGGCAAGGGGACGGAGTGTCGCATCAGTCGTGTCTTCAAAAATGGTCCAAAGTGATTCACCACGTTCGAGTGACGGATCTGCCTCTTTTAAGCGGAGATATAAAGTGTTGAGTTCTTCGTGAGGGTTCATCTGTACCCCTCCTTTCTTATATAAGTATACCACGCACGGATTCAGATGACGTCACGGATGTCTGTCGACAAAAAAATGATTCCGCCCACGATTAGTCGCGGCTCGGAATCATTTCAAGGATTTGTCGATGTGTAGAATTCGTTGGATGAAGTAAATCATTTATCGTGTAACTGTTCAAGACTTGATGAAACGCAGCAATCGCGTCATCAAAAGCGTCGCGTGCAGGGTCTAAAGAAGGGAGTTCAGATGTCCCTTCGAGTGGATCTAAAAAATGGGTTGTTGGTTCAAACAGTTGCACTACGTCACCGATATAAATTTCATCCGGCGGGCTTGCCAAACGGAATCCGCCACCTCGACCTCGAACAGAATGAATTAATCCATTTTGTCCTAAACGATAGACGACTTTCATCAGATGATTTTTTGAAATGTCGTAACAGTCCGCTACTTCCTGAATTCGGACCAATCGATCAGCGTTTGCCCCGGCAAATAACAGGGATCTGATTGCATAATCCGTATAACGTGTCATGCGCATTTTCATCACCTACTTAACTACACATGTTAGAGAAGTTAAATAGAAAGTACAAGTTTGAATGTGCATATCTAAAGATGCATTTTAGAGATTGAATTTAAAGAAAAGGTCGGGCATAATATACGAGGAAAGGTAGGTCATGTCATGCATTTTGATCAGGCATTACACCTGTTACAATCGATCGGACCCCAAGTGGATCAAAACGGCTTACGGATTGCCAGCCGTTTTTATAAACAGTTGGAAAATAAGTATAGCGCAGAACTGCAGGAAATAGGAAGTCTCGAGCTTCCATCGCAAAGCTTTGAGCTCCGGATCCTCCGGTTAGCTCAACTAATGAAACATGTCACGCATCAACACGAATCCAGTGAACTGTTTAAAATGGTCTTATTAAATGAAATCAAGCAAACAAAATCTTTTATCCTGACCTATCCGGATATCGTCAGTACCGAGATTGTCGATGCGGTCAGAGTGGAGCTTGGATTGTCACCGACGGATCCGGTACTCGAAGCCTGGCGGATTGTCCATCATCAATTAGTCGAGACGTGTCGCCATTTTTGCAAATATAAGCAACAGGGTGACTGGTCTCGTCTTGGTGTCCTGCTCGTCGCGGAAGGGCATCATCTGGGTGCCATCATCGATGAGGCGCAGTATGCGCTGATGAGTGGACGGACAACGACAATTTTACATGTCCGGTCAACAAAACCATCTTCAAAGAAAATGTTGTCAAATCTTAATTTACTCACGAAACAGGGCTTAATTTTTCACAGCATTCAGAATGAGGGATGGGACGAAGAAATCGAAAGTTTCCTGGAACTCATTTCAATAGACGATCCAATCGTTTTCGTCAGCGGCTCGAGTCGATTCATTGCCGAAGTACAACGAACGTTAGAACCTCTGCCCGTTATATTTGGTCCATTTGTTGCGGACGGTGTGTTGCCATCTTGATGGTGTTCGGAAATCGAGTCTGTCTTTGGGAACATTCGAAGCAGAAGTCATTTCCCACATTAGCTGTTTCGGATTCAGGAATTCTTTGAATGTATAATCAGTTTTCTCTCAGATAGGAACAGACCACCTATTTTGTCAAACGATCAGGAGGCAATAACGTGTCAGGGAGGTGAATGGGGCTTTTGTCATATAAACATGCGTATAGGAGTCATCAAACGTAATCAAGGCAGAGACAAGATGAGCCCGGATATGGCGACAAGAATGGCTTCGTCGTTGTGGTGTAATCAATTCGTCCCGATTGGAATCGAAGTCCAATAACAGTTGGAGCGGTTGCTCCGTAAAAATCGTAACCTGACAGCGGATTCCGAAGCGTTGATAGTAATCGAAGATGCACTGGCGAACGGATAGCGCTCTTTCATGGGTAATCATCTGCATCGTCTCTCCCTTAACCCGGAACTGAAGCATCGCGATTCCTACGTTAATGTCACGATCCTGACACTCCCACCACTGACACTGAAGCAGTGGGCTTCCTGTCCTCAAATTCTGTGAGAAACCTTCTACCTTTAAACATAACACAGGTAGGGGAGTTCGATTCCTGCTGTGGAGAGTAAATATCTCCACGGAAAACTTGTAAAATAAATACTACTATTTAATTATCAATACCCTTTCTCCTCCTCGAATATCACATAGGACAAAATTCCTTATTAAATCATATACATACGAAAACCCCAAACCGGATACTTTTGACGAGTGTCTGGTTTGGGGTTTCTATCTAATTTAGGCGAGAGTACTCCCACTTCTAAACGAAGTGAAAGTGGGAGGTGAATCGCCCCCCTCCCTTTCGGGTATAAACCTTTCAAGGAGGTGAAAATCATGTTGAAGCATAAGGCCTACAAATTCAGAATCTACCCAACAAAAGAGCAGGAAATCCTGATCGCGAAGACCATTGGTTGCTCGCGCTTCATCTTCAACTACTTCTTATCGAAGTGGGATGAGACGTATAAAACGACAGGCAAAGGACTGTCTTACGGTTCTTGTTCGAAAGAAATCCCAATGCTGAAGCAAGAGTTCGACTGGCTGAAAGAAGTCGATAGCCATTCGCTTCAATCGAGCGTCAAACACCTGACCGATGCGTATGACCGCTTCTTCAACAAGCAGAACGAACGGCCTCGATTCAAATCGAAGCGCCATCCCGTCCAATCCTACAAGACCAATATCGAAAAGAAGAACCAGCTGCCCGAGGTCTCGATCGTCGGCAACAAGCTCAAACTCCCGAAGTTGAAGTGGGTGCGTTTTGCCAACTCGAGGCAGGTAGTAGGACGAATCTTGAACGCCACGATCCGACGTAACGCTTCAGGAAAATACTTCGTCTCCCTGCTCGTCGAGCAGGAGATCCACGAACTGCCGAAGACTGGTTCATCCGTCGGCGTAGACGTCGGGTTGAAGAACTTTGCCATCTTGTCAGACGGCACAGTATACCAAAACGACCGCTACTTCCGTTCGCTCGAGAAGAAGCTCGCACGCGAGCAACGCAAGCTCTCTCGTCGGCAGCGCATGGCTTTGGACAAGAAAGTGAAACTTTCTGAGTCGAAGAACTACCAGAAGCAGAAACGAAAGGTCGCCCGCATCCAAGAAAAGATTGTAAACAAGCGAACCGACTTCTTGCACAAGGTATCCACCGAGATCGTCAAAAACCACGACGTCATCGGAATCGAGACCTTGCAGGTGAAAAACATGCAGAAGAACCGCAAGTTGAGCAAGTCCATCTCGGACGTCAGCTGGTCAGCGTTCTTCCGCATGTTGGAGTACAAGGCGGGCTGGTATGGGAAGACCGTCGTGAAGGTTGGCAAGACCTTTGCTTCCAGCCAACTCTGCTCCAGTTGCGGCCATCAACACAAAGACGTGAAACATCTTGGCTTGCGTGAATGGACATGTCCGAATTGCGGGATCCACCACGAACGAGATGTGAACGCAGGACTGAATCTCAAACAAGAAGCAGAACGCCTCTTAGCTTCTTCAACCGTCAGGACGACGGGGTTAGCCTGATCAGGTTCCGACCGTTAGGTTGGATCACTCAGGAATCCTCCACCTCTAAGCAAAGCGTAGGTGGAGGTAGTTCAAATTAAATGAGTAAAAAAATCTACTTTAATTTATGCGGATTGAGACAACCGTTTCGCGCGTTGGATCGAGCGGTCAAGCGCGAGATAAACAAGTCCGGACAAACAACAGGCGACACCGACACCGGCAAGCGCGTATTGTCCGTTCCCGGAGTCAAGGAACAGGGATCCGAGGAGCGGCGCCGTGACTCCACCAATCAGCCACTGGATACTGGCGGCACCGTTATACGTTCCGCGCAAGTGTTCCGGGGCGATCAAAGCGATGAATGTCATCTGGACCGGTGACATGATCATCTCACCGAGTGTATAGAGGGCGTAGATGACCAGTAAAATCGTCACGAGCACGATATAGCCGGTTCCAAGCGAAAACAGATACGACGGGATGAACG
This sequence comes from Exiguobacterium artemiae 255-15, assembly GCF_000019905.1. Taxonomy (GTDB): domain Bacteria; phylum Bacillota; class Bacilli; order Exiguobacteriales; family Exiguobacteriaceae; genus Exiguobacterium_A; species Exiguobacterium_A artemiae. The sequence continues at coordinate 1,164,378 of NC_010556.1, forward strand.
CAAGTAATATCATTCCGAGTCCGAAAATTGATGCGCCGAGCAACATGACTTTGCCGAATGCTTTACCGGACAAGCGGGCGGCGACCGGGAACTGGAACAGGACGACCATGATGCCGTTCAGTCCCATCAGGTACGGGAACGGATTTTTATCGTTTGGCAGTCCCGGCAAGGCTTCTTTCAGGAAAACCGGCAGCATGCTTTCGACGAGGGCGAAGCCCATTGAGATGAAAACGCCGGCTGCAATGAAAATCACGAAAACATGATCTTTCCGCAGGACGGTGAAAGCCGACAGCTTTGGTTCGTCGTGCGTGTGTTCGATCTGTTCCGGTTTGGTTTCCTGGATGAAAACTAACAAGACGAGGGCATACAGGAAAAAGACGGCGGCAGCGGCGTAAAAGATCAGCGACCGGTCGATGAACAGGACGGCACTTCCGATCAACGGTCCGAACGCAGCTCCGACATTATGTCCCATCCGGAGCAACCCGAATGATTCATTAAGCCGTTCCGGCGGTGTGACATCGGCGACCATCGCGCTTGCTGCCGGGTGGAACAAGGAATTCGTCAGACCGAGCAAGGCATTCATCAATAATAACGGCCAAAACGAATCAGCGAACGAAAAGCCGATCAACGCGATGACATCCCCGACGATCGAGATGACCATCAGCGGTTTACGTCCGTACAGGTCGGCGAGATAGCCGCCAAGGAACGAACCGAACAGGGACGTGATTGGACCGGTCGCCATGATGAGGCCGACTAAAAAATACGAATCAAGCTGTTCGGAATAGTACAGAACAAGAAATGGTGCAATCATGAACATCATGACGCCGGTAATCGTTTCCCCGACGAACCGGATCCAGATGTTACGGTCAAGCTGTTTTAGTGCAGTAAACATAAACAAAACCCCTTATATTTCCGTTTTTAGACCATAAAAAAGACGGATACGCACAAATATGGGCATACCCGTCCTGATATAAGAGGGCAGCATGTACGTATACGCATACGTACACCCTGCTTAATTGAAAATTAAACGATTGGGTGACGTACAGTTGTAGCCAATACGTGAATCGGTTGTTGCTGATTAAATGATTGTGACATTGTACGTCTCCTCCTTCTTGTAATAGTAACTTCCTCGTCATCGTATAGAAGAAAGCGCGGAGTTGTCAATATGAAATCTGAAAATTGAGTCAATAAAGTGAAATGGACGAGACTGCGAAAATTCGGTATGATAGACTAGTTGCGAAAAAGTATCTGTATCGAGGTTGAATATATAGGTGAAAGGAATTACCACACATGACAAAATTACTTCAAACCGAAGTCGAGAAACGCCGGATCTTCGGTATCATCTCCCACCCGGATGCCGGGAAAACGACGTTAACCGAAAAATTCCTGCTCCACGGGGGCGCCATCCGAGAAGCCGGATCCGTCAAAGCACGGAAAAACTCAAAATTTGCGAAATCCGACTGGATGGAGATCGAAAAACAACGGGGAATCTCCGTTACGTCTTCCGTCATGCAGTTCGAATATGACAAAAAAATCGTCTCGATCATGGATACACCGGGTCACTCCGATTTCGGGGAAGACACGTACCGGATCCTGACAGCCGTCGACTCGGCGATCATGGTCATCGATGCCGCGAAAGGGATCGAGTCCCAAACGAAGAAACTGTTCCAGGTCTGCCGGATGCGTGGTATTCCGATCTTTACGTTCATCAACAAGATGGACCGTCAAGCACGTGACCCGCTCGAATTGATGGAAGAGCTCGAAGAAGTCCTCGGGATTCCGTCGGTTGCTGTTACATGGCCTGCAGGATCAGGACAACAGTTCGAAGGTGTCTACGACCGTGTCAACGAGAAGTTCCACTGCTTTAAAAACGATCGTCTGACGATTGATCTCGGCGAAGAAGGACTCGCAAACGATCAGTTAGCCTCAACGATCAACAATGAAATGTACGACACGTTAGTCGACGAAGTTGATTTACTCGACGGAGCCGGCAATGAATACAATGAAGAATTGATTGCGAAAGGTGAATTGACTCCGGTCTTCTTCGGTTCTGCCTTAGTCGACTTCGGGATCACACCGTTGCTTGAGCATTATCTCAACTTGTCACCGTCACCGACTCCGCGTGAGTCGAACAAAGGACAAATCGAGCCGGCACAAGATTTCTTCAGCGGTTTTGTCTTCAAAATCCAAGCAAACATGAACCCGAATCACCGTGACCGGATCGCGTTCGTCCGGATTTGTACCGGTAAGTTCGACCGTGGGATGGAAGTCGTCCTGACGCGGACCGGCAAAAAGATGAAGCTGTCGCAATCGACACAGTTCATGGCAGATGAGCGGGAAACGGTCAACGAAGCGTTTGCCGGCGATGTCATCGGTCTGTACGATTCCGGCAACTACCAAATCGGCGATACAATCACGAACGGTGATCCGAGCCTGCAGTACGAGGCCTTGCCGACGTTCGCACCGGAATTGTTCCTGAAAGTCTTCACGAAAAATGCCCTAAAATCAAAACAGTTCCAAAAAGGCGTCGAACAGCTTGCACAAGAGGGAGCGATTCAAGTCTACAAGACGGAATATAACGAGATCATCCTCGGCGCAATCGGACAACTTCAATTCGAAGTCTTCGAACACCGTCTCAAAGGGGAATACGGCGTTGATATCTTAAAAGATGCGGCAAACTTCCAGGTCGCGAAGTGGGTCAAAGTGACAGAAATCAGTGAAGTCAAGAAATTGACGGATTCACGGACTGTCCTCGTCTACGACCGCTGGGAAAACCCGGTTCTCTTGTTTGCAAATGATTTCGTCTACGAACGATTCGTTCAGAAAAACGACGGTGTCATCACACTCGTTGATTCACCACAATTACTCAAAGACTAATCTGTTAAAACGTATCTTCCGGTTCACTGGAAGATACGTTTTTTTCGTTTTGAGATCCGAAAAGAAGGGTAAAAATTGGAGTCTGTAAATTCATATCTCTGTGAGAGGAATGGTGTTGACGATGGCGAAAAAATTTATCGGCATTTTTCATGATGAATCGAGTTTACATCAAAAAATGCAAGCACTAAAACAGCAAGGACATAAGGATTCTGATTTTTCATTAGTGGGACGGGACGATGCAACAGATGAGACATCTGGTGCGTCCTGGATCGATCAAGTCAAATCGAAGTTCAGCCATGAGCCGCCGCTTCGGGAAACACTAAAGCGGGTCGGTCATTCCGATGATGAAGCGGAACGCCATTACCAGGAAGTCGAGCGGGGAGGAATCGCATTGTTCGCAAAAGACCGGCACGATGAACATGACCATACACATGATCACAATCACGACCATGATCACGACCATTTACATGATCATTCTAACGATGAGAACGACCGTCACGGCGGGAAAGTCGCAAATCCGGGCATCAATGATTATGAATCAGATCGTACAGATGATCATGACAAGAGTGACCGTTCAAAATGGAAGGCTGACGATGTAGATTAATCGAACTGGACGTGAAGCTGAGTTTTTCAGCTTTGCGTCCTTTTTTGTGAAAGTGAAGTTTGTTCATTACCGTTTTGAAAATCACCGGTGCTATACTGAACGTATCAAAGAGGTGAAGAAAAATGAAAAAAACAGTAGCAGCATTAGCCGGACTCGGTGTCCTGGGAGCGGTCTTCATGACCCGTTATCCGTTATTCGGTCGCCGGCCGTCAAAAGCAGATCAACAGCAGTATACGCGTTCGCGTCAGTTTTCGAACGGGAAGTTTCAAAATGAATTACCGTTCCAACTGAAGATGGAATGGGAGACGATGAAAAGTATTTTAAAAGATTACGGTCGGGCATTACCGTCGTTAAAGCCGGTCAAGCCGTTACCGGTCGTACCGTTTGAACGACGGACGGACGGAACCGAGCCGCGCGTAACCTGGTTTGGTCACTCGGCGTTCCTCCTTGAACTGGATCATCAGACGATTTTCTTTGATCCGATGCTCGGACGTGCCCCGTCACCGTTCCCGAAACTCGGGGGCGGACGGTTCCAGACGACGTCACAGGTCGATCTTGACGCCTTACCGCCGATTGATCTCGTCATCTATTCACATGACCATTATGATCACTTGGATTATCATTCGGTCCTGGCGTTAAAAGATCGGGTCGGTCAATTCATCGTCCCGCTTGGTATCGCGAGTCGTCTGAAAGGCTGGGGTGTCGATCCGGCCCGGATTACGGAACTCGATTGGCATGAATCGTTTGAGACGAACGGTCTCCGCCTGACGGCAACACCGGCCCGGCACTACTCGGGTCGCAACGGGCTCGATCAATTTTCGACGCTTTGGGCGTCATGGGTGATTGAGGGCTCGAAAAAAATCTTCTTCAGCGGCGACAGCGGGTATGGTCCTCACTTTAAAGCCATTGGGGAACAATATGGTCCGTTTGATTTAACGATCATGGAATGCGGACAATACGACACCCGTTGGTCGAGTTCGCATATGTTGCCGGAACAGACGCTCGCCGCGCATCTCGATGTCAAAGGGGACGTGATGATTCCCGTCCACTGGTCGGCGTTTACGCTGGCGTTTCATCCGTGGTTCGAACCGGTTGAACGCGTCCTGAAGGAAGCAGCGAAACACGACGTACCGGTCGTGACCCCGATGATTGGTGAAAGTGTTACGGCTACGAGCCAGACGCGTAAATGGTGGCGCGAGGTACGATAAAGTAATCCTCGTCTTCTTTTCCTGTAGGAGTCATGGGAAGAAGCCGAGTGTAACGAACTACTTTTATATGATTTCAAACACAAAATCCCCACTCTGTCGCGTTTTGCGAGAAAGTGGGGATTTTACGTTGACTACAGATTAACTGGCAAGTCGTTCTGATTGAGCTTCACGTCGTGAACGGAAACGTTCGATGACTTCAAACCCGAGCACAAGCATCGTGCCGATCAATAAGCCGTTACTGAAGAACGGACGTAACGTCAGTGGCAGGATTTCCGCCAAAACCGTCGATTGCAACAGAATGCTGATTCCGATGACGGCACAAATCGCAAAGGCATGCTTCCGGCGACTGGTCGTCATGCTGCTTTCAGCCGACTGCCAGGCAATCAGGAACATATGCGGTAACGTCGCAAGCAAAGCGGCGCTGGCGACACTGCGCGGCAACGTCGCAATGATGCCGATGATGCTCGGGAAAAACCCGACCAGAGCGATGACAAGTGAGGCAATCAAAAACGGACGGCGTTCCTTACTTCCCGTCTGAGCGATGAAACCACTTGTGATCGGCAACGGGACCGGAACGAGCGTCGAGAACGTCGCCGCGATCAAGTGAATGATCCCTTCGACCGTCAGCCCCTGATTCAAGGCCCCTTTTTTCTGAATCGTCGCTTCGACGGCGCTTAACGCGGCAATCAAGTTGACGATCAAAAGAATCGCAAACGGAATCGCAACCAAAAAGGCACTGCCGTCAAATTGCGGCATTCCGAACGGTAAGGCGGTCGGAACGGCGAAGACACCGGACGCTTCCGGTAACGACGGACGGCTGACCAACCAGCCGACGACTATGCCGATCATCAAAGCGAACGGCCGGAGGCGGGTCGGACCAAATTGACTGAGTCCGAGGACAAGCAGGAATGTCAAAATGCCGGCAAGACGTGTTGCTTCGACGGCGAGAACGGCACCAAGCATGACGCCGGTCAGTTGAATACATAATAAAAGCAAAAACGTTCCGCTGACGAGCGGCGTAAAGACCGGTAATAAAAAGCGGGTCCATCCCGTCAACCCGAGGAAAATCAAGACAACGCCGGCAATGACGACAGCGGCCATCGCAATCGTGAAGGCCGTCTTTGAATCGACCGGCAACGCGGCGATGACGACAAAGATGCTGACCCATGAACCGGCAGGACCGGACACGATCGGTAAACGGTGACCGAACAATCCATGGAGAAAACAGGCAATTCCTCCGACAAAGAAGGAGCGTTGGACAAGTGCGGCCGTCTCGACACTCGAGAGATCAAACAGGCTCGCGACGACGATTGGTAAGGCAATCGTATTGGCTAATAAGAAAATAATCCACTGGACCGTGGACGTCGTACGTTTCACAAAAATCGTCTCCTTTAAAAATCGCTGATTTCAGCATCGTATCATATGATTGATGTTATGATTCATACATATTTATGACTGAAAACATATGAAAGAGATGATGAATATGGATTTACGCCAATATCGGTATTTTTGCGCGGTCGTCGAAGAACAATCCGTCACACGGGCGGCGGAACGACTGCGGATGGCACAGCCTGCGTTGACCCAACAAATTCGAAAGATGGAAGAGTTGCTTGGTGTACGGCTGATTGAACGGGCGGGACGCGGTATCCGGATCACGGCCAGCGGTGAGCGGCTGTATGAACGGGCCGTCTCGTTGTTGCGGTATGAAGCGGAAACCCGGATTGAAGTCAGTGACATCAAGGAAGGACGGACCGGCATCTTACGGATCGGCGTCAATACGTTGTCCGCCGGTCGATTGACGGGATGGGTGCAAGAGATGAAACGACGACATCCCCGGATCACGCTGCAAATTCATCAGGGCGAGTCCGCTGCCTTGATTGATCGTTTGAAGGATCATGCGATTGACGTGGCACTCGTCCGGCTGCCGATTGAGGCACAAGGTGTCACGATCGAATGGATGGAAGAAGAACCGTTTTATCAGATTCATCATCCTGATTTTCCGGATGCCGACGTCATCATTCCGAGTCAGGAAGGACTTGGTGTCTTTCAGACGCTCAGCCAGCAGTTCGGGGTCGTCTCGCAGGAAACCTGTTCCGACGTCTTGACCTTGATTGGACTTGTCCGCAGTGGACAAGCAGTGACACTGTTACCGGAAAGTACGCTCCGCGAGCTCGACATGACGGGACTGGTGCGGGAACGGTTACCGGACGCGACGAGTACGACGGCTCTTGTCTGGTTGACGGAAGATGGTCAATCGGCGCTGACCCAACAATGGGTCTCGATTGTCCACGAGTAAGAACGAATTGTTAAAAAAGGGATTTTATAGGATACTTGAAGAAGAGACAGGAAGGTAAGGGGGAGGATGAAATGAAGACGATTCGCGGAAAATACGGCGAAGCGAAGATTTTTACACACAATGTCGATGACATGACGATTGAACAGGTGACAGGGATGCTGAATGAAAACATTGCTGTCGATGGCAATGTCCGCATCATGCCCGATTGTCACGCCGGCAAGGGCTCGGTCATCGGCACGACGATGCGGATTCACGATAAGGTGGTTCCGAATCTCGTCGGTGTCGACATCGGCTGTGGGATGTTATGTACACAAATCAACCGTGAAGGAACAGCTAGCGTCGATTATGAGAAGTTGGATGCTGCGATTCAGGAACTGGTTCCGAGCGGCATGTCCGTCCGCAATCAGCCGCACCGGTTGTCGGAACAGATTCCGTTTGATCAAGTATTGGCACCGTTCAACGAAACGCGGGCCCGATTGTCGATTGGTACGTTAGGCGGCGGGAATCATTTCATCGAATTGAATACAGACGAGGAAAACAATCTCTACCTCGTGATTCATTCCGGCAGTCGGAATCTCGGAAAAACGATTGCCGAACATTATCAAAAGCTGGCGGAAAGCTCACAATTCACCGTCGATACGGCGTCGATCGTCGCCTCACTGAAAGATCAGGGACGGGAACAGGACATTCAAACAACGTTGGTCGAGCTGAAGAGTCAATTTAATGAAACGAATAAAGATTTAGCGTACGTGTCCGGTCCTGATATGGACAACTACCTGCACGACTTAAAAATCGCTCAAAACTACGCGGCACTGAACCGTCAAGCGATGACGGACGTCATTGTTGAAGCGATGGGCTGGTCGGTCACGGAACAGTTCGATACGATCCATAACTACATTGATCTCGAGCAGATGATTCTCCGGAAAGGTGCGATTTCGGCGCAAGCCGGTGAAGTCGCCATCATTCCAATGAACATGCGCGACGGTTCACTGATCGTCAAAGGAAAAGGCAATCCGGACTGGAACTATTCGGCACCACACGGGGCAGGACGGATCATGTCCCGTTCGAAAGCCTTTAAATCCGTTGATCTGAAAGAGTTTGAAGCGACGATGCAGGACGTCTGGTCGAGTTCGGTCGTCGAATCGACACGTGATGAGTCACCATTCGTCTATAAGCCGATGGAGGAAATCATCCGGAACACAATGGATACGGTCGAATTACTCAAAGTCATCAAGCCGCTCTATAACTTTAAGGCGAAGTAAAACGATAACTCTTGAAGGTAATTGAAAGAAAGTATATTTTTTACTTTAAAAGGTTAATAATAGCTTTTTTTGTTACGACGAATTGTAATATTAAGTGCAACACCTAGCTGAAAACACAAAAAAAACCCATAACGGCCTCGTGTAGAATAGAGTTACCACACAAAATTCAACGGAGGATTCGTTATGAGCTATATTCATCTTACCATATCAGAAAGAGTCAAAATAGAGACGTATCTCGAGCTAGGTTTCTCTGTCCGAAAGATTGCGGGACGCCTGGGGCGTCAACCTTCTACGATTTCACGAGAATTGAAACGAAATCCTCATTACGATTCTTCTCATGCTGACCAGCGTTATGTGGAGCGAAAGAAGAAGTGCGGTGCACGTACGAAGTTTACGCTCGAAAAAGGAATCTGCATCCTCGAAAAATTACGGGAGACGTGGTCCCCTGAACAAATTGCCGGACGATTATTCCAAGAAGAAGGACTCTCGTTCAAGACAATTTATCGTTGGATTTATAGTGGCCTCGTCGAGGCCGATTCTGGACTTCTTCGGCAAAAGGGAAAGCGTCAGAAACCACGTGAGACGCGCGGACGCTTCAACGTCGGACTGCCAATCAGTAAACGTCCGTCCGACGTCAAAGGGCGTCAAACGTTTGGACATTGGGAGCTTGATACTGTTGTATCGGGTAGAGGAACGTCAAAAGCCTGTGTCGCAACGTTCGTCGAGCGAAAGAGTCGTTTTTATCTCGCTGTACCGATGGAAAATCGGTCCGCTCAATCGATGGAGTCTGCGATTCAAGCATTACATCTTTCCTTCCCGTTGGGAACGTTCCAAACTGCGACGACAGATCGTGGAAAAGAGTTTAGCTGTCATGAACGAATTCGTGACACGTTAGGCTTACCCATGTATTTTGCAGATCCGTATTCTTCTTGGCAGCGTGGTAGTAACGAGAACGCCAATGGTCTTCTCCGTGAATTTTTCCCGAAGGGGACAGATTTCGGAAAGGTCAGTCGTTCTGAAATCGCTCAAGCGCTCGCCTGGATTAATGGGAGACCACGAAAATGTCTTAACTGGAAAACTGCATACGAGGTCTTCACGGAAGAAGTGTTGCACTTAATTTGACAAACCGTCGTGTCGAAAACCGTTCCGTTGCTTTTGAAGCCCCTTCCTCAATGACCTGATAACCGCCATCCGGATATGGTGTAATATGCTGATTCGCCATGAATTCACTTCCTTTTTAGTGGATCGTTTTATTCTGCTTCTATACTTGTTACCCTTAACTAAAAGTCTTCATTCGTTTGAAGACAGTTTTTACCCCATCGAGACCTGTTCACTTAGCAGTACACGACAACCACCCAGAGAGGAGGATTCACATGAAGTTACACGATTATTTACAGACCCAATTTGACAATCCAGACGTACTAAAAGAATCGTTCGCGGAGCGTTCACTTACACTAAGTCTCGACTTGGAAAAAGAACTTTACCAAATACAACATAATTCAGACGAACTGAATATGGCGTATTTCGAGAAGGTCTATCAAAAATCCCTCACCTTATTTGAAGACCTGTTTCAGGAAGACGACCGTCTATATCTCGTTATACGTGTCAGAAAAGACCGCCATTCTCCTCCGGCGAAAAGTACGGAGATTTTTGAGCGCTATCTCAAAAATAACAAGAATCGATACACGATTGAGTTTGAAAAAAAGAATGTCAGCGACGAGGAAGTCATTATTCAATACGCCCGCTTGTTACCGAACAGACAGGTCATTTATTATACAAAGTTGCTTAAAGCAATCTGTAATCAGGACTTTCCTGAGTTGTATCCCCGCTTTAAATCGAGACAGACGTACTATCCTGAAATCTTTTTTGTGCATGCCGATCAAGATATCATCTTGCATATTTTTGACGACCGGGGCTGTTTTATCTTAACTAACAATGAAACGAGATTTAAGCTTCTAAAAGAAAAATATAAATCTGATCTCTCTGAAGGATATTTACTTTTAAACGAACAGTCCGATTAACAGATCGGAACAGTATGCTTGTTGGAATATAAAACAACTGGTTTTCATAACTGACTATCAACAGAATTATTTAGTATCGCTAAACGAAAAAATCCGGTGTCCCCTTTTTAAAGGAATCACCGGACCTAACACAATTCGCTTACATTTGTTTATTTCTTCGCTCATGCCCCATAACCCAACCGTGCAATAACATTCCAATGATTCCCCATAAGATCATTACTAATCCGATAAGTGTCAAAACTACTTTCAAAAATGGAATCATTTCCGTATTTGACAAAAAACGCATGAATACGATACCAGCTACCGTTAAAATCAATAAAAAATTAAAATTCTTTACCATTTCATTTCACTCCATCTCAAGAAATAAGTTTATTCGACCGATTTTTTTGTTTCAAGCAACTCTTGTTTTTGCGCTTGTTGTTTCACGTCTTCGTTCCACCAGCCATTAATAAAAAAAGTACATCCAACAATCAGTGCACCAATCGGGAAATATTTCAGATAATAGTCATCGAGCGACTCACCGGCAAAGTCCGGCGAAAGCTCGATGTAGGCACTGAACAGTTGAACGATAAAGAACAAGAAAAAGCTGACAATCAAAGCCCATGTACCGTAACGATAATTTGGATTCTTCAACATGTTTATTCCTCCTGTATTGAGTTATTTTAATCTGATTTCGCCGTCACCGGCCGTCCCTTCACCTGTATCATCACGGACGATATAGTCGATGTCATAGACACCTGCCGGAATGACACCGGCTTTGACTTTTCTCTTCAGCGTCACCGTTGTATGCGGTTGAACTTCCTTCGACAACCGTTTCGGCTCCACTTCTTCGTACGAGTCGTAGACGACTTTTTGCGTATCGTGCTTGCGGACCTTGACATTGAGCAGATGACCGGCCCGGGAGACGACTTTTACCGGATAATCACCTCTGTTCGTCAGTTTGTATTCAAATACAAATCCGTCTTTGATGCTTCCTGTATAGCCGGTTTCGACCGACTGACTGCTCGGTTTCATGTCGAGGGACATACACCCGGCTAAACTGAATAACAATGGGATAATCAGTAGTTTTTTCATTTCCATTCCTCCTTTAGCATGCATTTCAAAAGAGTGGATGAAATGAAAGTGTTCCTTGAACGTAATGCTTTGCTTACTTCCAACCCGGTAACGGACGTGGTAACTGGTTCGCGAAGGCCCGGTAGCCGTCATAACTGAGCCCTTGTTTTTGCGGGCTTTCATTTATAATTAATGAGTCGCCTGTTTCTTCTTCATTTTCCCAAAATCGAGATTCTGTCTGAAAAACATTAATTAATGAATAATGATATTGTCGATCAGACAACCGGTTACGGACATCCTCAATTAGCTTGTTAAAATGGGATCCGCCTTCATAACGCGACATCAACCGTTCTTTCCCAGACTTCCCTTCGTAGATCGAAACGGTATATTCGTAATCTGAATCAGTTTTTGAGATCGGATATTCGATTTCGACCCGAACGGAATCGACGAATTTGATCGGCAGCGGTGGCTTGACGTCTTCTTTCGGAGGATCTCCGTCAACGAAATAATTGTCCTTTTCAATGCTGAAGTCTTTAAATTCCCAAAACACGTCCCCTTGAGCAATGATCGAATACTCAAGGAACGTGCCGAAGTTTTGACCAATCGGATTGGCCTCCTCGGTTGATAACTCATGGAACACCCAATACATATAGGGTGTATCCTCCGTTTTCGCAAACTCCCGGTTAATCAACAGGTACCCTTCATTGATTTCCCCAATCACCCAGTAATGGTCGAAGTCTTCATGAATCAATTCATATTCAATCGCTTCATTCGTCGCTTCAATCACCTGGTCCAGTGAATGCAAGACCAGCCCCAAACCATCATCGAGAATAAACAGATTCGCTCCATCATGCAGTTCAAGGAACGTTTGGTATTCGCTCGGCAGTTTTTGATTAAATTCGGCTTCGAATGCCGCAAGCGATGCTGCCGTCACCGGTTCCGGGAGATTAAATTTCGCCTGCCCGATTTCATTGTACTTCCGTTGAATGAACGTTGAACCATGACTGATTTTCTGCTGAAGCCCGCCGAGTACTGCTGCGATTTGATTCATATCATTCTCTCCCTGTCATGCTTTTTCCCAGCCCGGTAACGGACGCGGCAAATCATTCACAAAGGCTTGATACCCGTCATACTGCATGATTTGGGTTTGCGGATGTTCGACGCGTTTCGCGATCTGTTCACCGGATGCATCTTCACTTTCCCAAAGCGGTGCTTCTTTCTGAAATACTGTGATTTCTGTAAAATGGAACCGTAGTTCTTTCAAAGTACTCACAAGAGAACGATGCACCTGTTTCATCGTATCGTAGTCAGATCTCCACCATAAATCAGGTTTTCCATTTTCATATGTATAGAAAGAAACAATAAAACCTCCCCGACGGTAAATCGGATACTCAATTTCAATCCGGACCCGTTCCTCGGACGCAATAGATACACCCGCCTGCACTTGCTCCGTCTCTTCTTCGACGTAGTAATCGTCTTCCCGGACATCGAAAATATTGAATTCCCAGTACATATCACCTTGCGCGATGATCGACCGTTCGAGAAATGTCCCGAAGTTTTGACCAATGGCATCGGTGTCTTCAGTTGACCCTTCATGATACTTCCAGTACATGTAAGGTGTATTTTCTGTTTTCGCATGCTCCGTATGAATCAGAAGATACCCTTCGTTCACTTCACCGATGATCCAGTAATGATCATAATCTTCATCAATCAGACCGTCTTCCTTTGCTTCAATCGTCTTTTCGATCACTTCCTCAAGCGGATACAAGACTAGCCCCTCGTCACCTAACATAAACAGTTTCGCTCCGTCATGCAGTTCGAGAAATGTCTGGTATTCGCTTGGTAACGGTTGCTTGAACTCGGTTTGGAACGCTTGAAGTGTTTCCGGTTTAACCGGTTTTGGCAGATGGAACGTAGCCTGGCCGATTGAATTGTAACTGCGCTGGATGAACGTCGATCCATGGCTGATTTTTTGTTTGAGTCCGTCAAGGACAACTGCGATTTGATTCATTGAATCCACCCTCTTAATTCTCTATGTATGAGCCGCCCTGCCTCATCTTCCTTTAGTCTACCATTTTACCAATAATTTGGGTGATCCTAACTTCCTGTTTCTGTGGTATTCTTTTTCTAATCGACGAATTGTAATATTAAGTGCAACACCTAGCTGAAAACACAAAAAAAACCCATAACGGCCTCGTGTAGAATAGAGTTACCACACAAAATTCAACGGAGGATTCGTTATGAGCTATATTCATCTTACCATATCAGAAAGAGTCAAAATAGAGACGTATCTCGAGCTAGGTTTCTCTGTCCGAAAGATTGCGGGACGCCTGGGGCGTCAACCTTCTACGATTTCACGAGAATTGAAACGAAATCCTCATTACGATTCTTCTCATGCTGACCAGCGTTATGTGGAGCGAAAGAAGAAGTGCGGTGCACGTACGAAGTTTACGCTCGAAAAAGGAATCTGCATCCTCGAAAAATTACGGGAGACGTGGTCCCCTGAACAAATTGCCGGACGATTATTCCAAGAAGAAGGACTCTCGTTCAAGACAATTTATCGTTGGATTTATAGTGGCCTCGTCGAGGCCGATTCTGGACTTCTTCGGCAAAAGGGAAAGCGTCAGAAACCACGTGAGACGCGCGGACGCTTCAACGTCGGACTGCCAATCAGTAAACGTCCGTCCGACGTCAAAGGGCGTCAAACGTTTGGACATTGGGAGCTTGATACTGTTGTATCGGGTAGAGGAACGTCAAAAGCCTGTGTCGCAACGTTCGTCGAGCGAAAGAGTCGTTTTTATCTCGCTGTACCGATGGAAAATCGGTCCGCTCAATCGATGGAGTCTGCGATTCAAGCATTACATCTTTCCTTCCCGTTGGGAACGTTCCAAACTGCGACGACAGATCGTGGAAAAGAGTTTAGCTGTCATGAACGAATTCGTGACACGTTAGGCTTACCCATGTATTTTGCAGATCCGTATTCTTCTTGGCAGCGTGGTAGTAACGAGAACGCCAATGGTCTTCTCCGTGAATTTTTCCCGAAGGGGACAGATTTCGGAAAGGTCAGTCGTTCTGAAATCGCTCAAGCGCTCGCCTGGATTAATGGGAGACCACGAAAATGTCTTAACTGGAAAACTGCATACGAGGTCTTCACGGAAGAAGTGTTGCACTTAATTTGACAAACCGTCTTACGATAAAAGATATTGATAAGCAGGGAGTGAATTAAATGAAAAAAATTTTTATCGTTTTTGTGTCGATGTTCATTTTAGGAATGTCATACACGCACACGAGTGCGAAATCTTCTTCTAAAAATATTCCGATTTGTATCGACCCAGGACATCAAAGTAAGCAGAACTTAGAAAAAGAACCTGTTGCTCCGAATTCCAAAGTAATGAAAGCTAAGGTCACATCTGGAACGATCGGAGTTAAAACAAAACTTCCGGAATATAAGTTGAATTTAGAAGTTGCATTAAAATTAAAGAAGGAATTACTTAAGAAAAATTATAAAGTATATATGACTAGAGAATCGCATAACGTGAACATAAGTAACGCGGAACGCGCAAAATACTGTAATTCAAAAAAAGTCAAATTGACTGTCAGAATTCATGCTGATGGTAGTACTGATCGTAAAGTAGAGGGGATTTCTGTTCTCTATCCAAATAGTAAGTCAACAGTTTCAATTAATTCTCAAAGTAAAAAAAGTGCATCACTCATGTTAAAAAGTTTAATTGATACGACGAAAGCTAAAAAAAGTTATGGAACTGGATTAGTTCCAAGAACAGATTTGACTGGATTCAATTGGTCCACTACTCCGGTTATTTTAGTAGAAATGGGATTCATGTCTAATGTCTCCGAGGATCAAAAATTATCATCAAGTAGTTATCAAAAAAAATTAGTAGATGGAATGATAAAAGGAATTGATAGTTCATTAAAGTGAACAAATGACACGTTTAGGTTTTTATATATGTACACCAAAGTAATTTGATGCATCAAGCTACTTTGGTGATTTTTTTATGGAGAATATCTACTTTTAAGACTATCTGAAAATAAACTGATGACTGTCTTGATCGCAAATACCTGTCGTGAATCCGGCTTTTAGAAGCACGGATTGCGAGGCGTGATTTTCAAGCTCGGTATAGGCGCAAACCTGTGAGACCTTCATGTCCTGGAGTCCGAACCGGGTAACTGTTTTAACGGCTTCTGTCATATAGCCGTAACCCCGAAAGTCCGGTTTTAATACATATCCAATTTCGGCGATGTTATTTTGATAGCCTCTACAAAAACAGCAGTTCCCGATGAATTCGCCAGTCGACTTTAAATACAGTCCCCACGTAATGCCGTCCCCGTTGAGGTAATCGAGGGCAATCTGACTCAAAATCCGGATGACATCCCGGCTGTTCTGTGCCTGATGACCATCATAGACCGTAATTTCAATCATGTGGTTCGCTTCGCTTAACCGGATTTCTCTTAAGAGGAGCCGTTCGCTCGTCAGTTCAGGAAAAACGTCAAAGTAGTATTTTTCTTTCACGGGGCATGCCTCCTTGAATGTGCTTCTTACCTCAAGTGTACGTTATCCGATCCGAATCGGAAGCAAAACATCATCAAAACTAAAAATCCGTTCATTAATTCAGGAGGAGTTTACATGCAAAAGAAAGCCTTAGTCGTCATTGATATTCAAAATGACATGACAAAAAACTACAAAGAAGTCATCGGTACGATCAATCAGTCAATCGATTGGGCGGTCGAACAGGACATGCATGTGGTCTACATCCGGCATGAAAATTTATCGGCCGGAAGGAGAACGTTTAAAACCGGGACACGTGGTGCCGAGTTAGCACCTGATTTGAAGATCGTGTCGGATCACATTTTCACGAAATATAAGGGCAACGCCTTAACAAGCGAAGCGTTCGCAGCATTCATTGAGCAAAACGACATCACCGACTTTTATCTGACCGGTGGAGACGCGACGGCTTGTGTCAAATCGACTTGCTTTAACTTACGTAAACTGGATTACGGCGTGACGGTGATTACGGACGGCATCACTAGTTACGATAAAAAGAAACTTCCGGAAATGATTGAATACTATGCGAAAAAGTGCAGTCACATCATTCAATTCAATGATTTGCTGTCGATTAACTAACACTTTTGAACAGAAAGCAGCATGAATCAGCTTGAGAGGAATGGAGTAACGTGAAATTAATTTTGATGGGAATCAGTATTATTTTATTTGGGATCGCTCTGATGATCGGTTTTAGTCCAATGGGGTTAAATGACTTGTTGGGTATTAAAATTGGAATGACAATATCACTTGTTGGATTACTCGTTGCGTTCATGGACTTTTTTATCAGCGTGAAGCAATAAGCGAGATATGTGCATACCAAAGTGAAGGAGGTTTTTAATATGAAAAATGTAATTAAAGTACTGATTGTTTTGTCTGTCTCATTAGGTCTGATGTTGACAGGTTTTCCGTCAAACGAAGCCGTGGCGAAAACGAAAAAGGAAACACAACATGACACTTTTAAAAAGCTGAAAATGAACGCCTCGATGACCAGTGTTGCGAAAGTCATGTATGGCAAAAACTATAAAAAACACCTGTGTGACCGCCCGGAAGATGAGGTGAAAGTTAATCTTTTGTGCAGTGGTGAATTGAACGATTCCAACACATATGATAAAAGCGGAAAGCTGAAATATTTGAAGTATGAGTTCTATCTGTACCCAGATGCAAAGGTATCGAGTGAATCGGACAATCCGGATGAAGTGACGTTCCAAACCGTCCGCATGTTGCTCGTATTTAAATCAAAAGAACACAGTAAGCAGTTAAAACTCGTCGAAAAACATTGGTTTGACTCATCTGCTGTCAATTCCAAACGTGTCTATAACGATCAAAAGATTAAAAAAGGGATGACGAAAAAACAGTTGGATGGCGTGCTGACGGGAACAGGGATTGGGAAACATGAGAGAGTCGCGTATATTGACTATTCAAAAGTCGGAAAGCAAGGCGGTAAAAAACAGCCTGTTTTTCCAAAGGCGTACAAGACGTATTCGTATTCCGTTTTGAATCAGAAAGAGAATGTCCTCTATTACTTCGAAACGAAGTACAGTCGAACGAAAAAAGAGTATATCGTTTCGTATGTTGATACATGGAAAGAAGATAATAAATAAAAAACGAGAGAGCTCCTAGATGAAGGAGTTCTCTCGTTTTCTTAAAAGAATAGTTTTGTTTTAATGATTAGCGAATTGTTTTTAAAGCGCCAGCCCAAGGGATGACTTGATCTAGCATTTGGTTAACGGAATCTGCTTGAACCGGTGCCGCTTTTAACACAGCTCCATTCTCAAAGTCAGTGAACAGCGAGAGGGCAGGGTGGACCCGGACGTCTGCGATCAACAATTCGCCCAAAATACCGCGTAAATGTTCTGCTGCGCGTGCGCCGCCGACTGAACCGTAGGAGACGATACCGGCTGCTTTGTTGTTCCACTCGACACGGAGATAATCGAGGGCATTTTTTAAGGAAGCGGAAATCGAGTGGTTGTATTCCTGTGTGATGAACACAAATCCATCCTGAACGGCGATCGCTTCAGACCAGGCAGCTGCACCGGATGCATCGCCGTCTTTTTCGCCGAGAAGCGGCAATTTGTAGTCGGCGATGTCAATGATCGTATAGTGGGCGTCTCCACGTTTGTCCGCCAGTTCTTTGACCCAGTTCCCGACCTGTGGGCTTAAGCGGCCTTCACGTGTTGATCCTAAGATAATCCCAATGTTTAATTTTGTCATGTTCGTTTCCTCCTCTTGTTGTGGTGTTTCCTTTGAACCAAATAATTTACTGAATAGACTCAAGTTAATTCCTCCAGATTAAAGATATTCTTTTTCGATTGTCCGCGTGCTTCGGACGGTATCAATCGGACGAACCATTTGTTCGATTTGTTGACGTTGCGATTCGAGGAACGGTGGTAACGATAATTTTTCTCCGACTGTTTCGTACGGCTCATCGCCCAAGAAACCGGGACCATCTGTTGCCCATTCGAACAGGACGCCTCGCGCCACACGTGCATACAATGATTCGAAGAAGAAACGGTCCACGTAGCCGGATGTGTTGAATTGTAAGTCTTGCATGCGGCTGATCCATTCATTTAAAGCGGCCGTATCCTCCACTCGGAAAGCGACGTGGTGAACGGTACCGAACCCTTGACGTCCGCTCGGAAGGAGGAGGTTATGTTCGACGACGACCTGTGCTCCGTTACCGCCTTGACCCATTTCAAACAAATGCAGTGATCCTGCTTGATCAATTTCTCGCATCAGCATCGCTTTTTCTAAGACTTCTTTTAACCGGTCAAATTCGGCAATCCGGATGTGGATTGGACCCAAGCCGGTGATGGCGAATTCTAATGGAACCGGACCGTTTTGCCACGGAGTTCCGGAGGCAATGCCTTCGTTATGCTCGTCTGAAATCAGCATATACTGCTGGTCATCGAAATCGACGAATGAGAGGGTCTTCTTACCGAACTGTTCTTTAATGCCGCGATGCTTCACATCGTATTTATCAAATCGTTTGATCCAGTAGTGGAGTGCTTCGTCCGTCGGCACGCGGAAAGCGGTTTTAAAGATTTCATTTGTTCCGTGTGTTCCTTTTGGAATGCCCGGGAAGTCGAAGAACGTCATATCGGTACCGGCTGATCCTTTATCGTCAGCGAAGAATAAATGATAGGTCTGAATATCGTCCTGGTTAACAGTTTTCTTGACCAAACGCATGCCTAAGATGTTTGTGAAGAACTCATAGTTTTTCTCGGCACTGCTCGTGATGGCCGTGACGTGGTGGATTCCTTTTAATTCATTCATCTAAATCGCTCCCTTAATCGTTATTATCTCGAATTCGAGATATATAGGTAAAAAAATTTAATTATTTTGGGCTTGGTAGCCTATTTTTTTAGCAGTCTTAATGAACAATTCAATTTCCGCCTGGTCAATCCCTTGGAAAACCTGATTAATGGCTTGTTCATGTTCCGGAAAAATCGTATCCATTAACGTTTGACCTTCTGTGGTGAGTTCCGCAAATGTCACGCGCCGATCCTCCGGACAGGCTTGGCGGACGACGTAGTTCTTTTTTTCGAGCTTATCGATGACATAGGTGATGCTGCCGCTGGTAATCAATACTTTTTTCCCAATCAGCTGAATCGGTTGCCTTCCTTTGTGATACAACAACTCGAGTACGGAAAAATCAGTCGGATTTAGTCCGGACTTCGCAACATCCTGTTTGATGACTTCATGAAGCGCGTCGACTGCGCGAACCATGACTGTCAGTGCTTTTAAGTTCGGATTCGGCTGTTCCATTTCGTTCACCTCTTTTTATCTTCAATTCATATATCTTTAATTCGAGATAAATATACCATTTGTTATTTATGGCGTCAATTGTTTTGATTGGTTTCTGATTTCAGGGACAATTCATTTGCTTAGAGCCAAGAGTGAAGTGAATCCGTACAGCAGTATGAAAAGAGGCAGCCCTTATCGTACGGGTTGCCTTTAGGATGGGGGAATACTTCACCATTTCAGTTCATTTAAAAAGGTAAGAATATCTTGGTTGATTTCGTTCATATCTTTGCCTAATGTCATCAGGTGTTTGGAATGCGCAAATCCTTTAATCGTTTTTTGATCCGAAGTTACGCTTTGAAAAACCTTCTCGGCACTCGTCTTGTACGAGGGGTCATCCATTTCCCCATACATGACGCAAACAGGCGAGACGACCCGTGCCAACTGGTCTCTCGTCCGGTTAATGAGTTGTTCAAAGTCGGCTAGCGAATCAAAGGGAAGGTGATGAAGTTCTGCCATTTCAGATTCGATCTGTTGCTCCTCTTTTCCTTCAAGTTGTTTATACCGCCGGCCATAATAAAATATTCGTTCTTTTAGAACGGCTGCTTCTTTATACATGGGTACGGACATGGTTACCACGCCGTTTACCTTGGACTCCTGTCCCATTTTTAGAGCAAGTACACCGCCAAGGGAAAGACCGACGACTGCTATACGTTCGAACCCTTTGTCTTTTAACAGTTGATAACCGTCGAGAACATCCTGCCACCAGTCAGATGGTCCATACGACAAAAGATCTTCTGCCGGCAGACCATGTCCACTGAATGTCGGGGCATAGCAAGAATACTGATTTTGCTGCAAATAACTTCCAAGATTTTTCATATCATTCGCATTGCTGGTGAAGGAATGTAAGAGCAGAACAGCTTTTTTTCCACCTTCATAATAAAAGGGTTTTGGAGGTAATAGTCTCATAGAAAAGTAAGTCCTCATTTCGTAGTCTGTCTCTTTTTATGGATTTACGTTATTTCGTTCTCACTTCGTAATCAGATAAGATTGTATTTCCGACAGAAGTAAGCATCTCTGAGTTAACAAAAGAGTTTACTAGAAAAAGTAAGTTATCTTTGCTAAAAACGGGATTAATCAGTAGAGCTTTTTGTTCAAAAGCAAAACGGTTTTGATCATAATTAATTATTAGGTCTTTTAACTTTCGTAAATCATTTTTTGAGAGATCGAACAGAATGACCGCTTCATGTATCGTCGTATCTTCCATTGCATCTGGATGTAAATTTCCGAGTAAAGTCAATAACGTACGATTGTGAAATTTCAGCTTTTCGATTTCCTCTATCAAATAGGTATAATTTTTATCTGACATATCTGAGCTCATTCTCCTTTGAGTACATATGATAATATTGTATCAATTTACCAATGGTTATCTTAGGAGATGTTGAAATTTCCTGAACAGAAATGAGTTGGAGGTGTCGATTAAATGCAGTTGCCTACACGACTTGGTACCGATGAGGCCGGCTATATTATTAATCAAACGAGTAGAATGCATATACAAGTGACGTTTCGTCCGGTCATTGAAGAAGTTATAGGCTTATTGAAAAAACAGTTTGGCGAAGTACTTCACAGCGTATACGTATATGGCAGTATCGGTCGCGGCACAGCCGTTGCGGGGAAATCGGATTTAGATTTGACGGTTATTGTAAGAAAGGATGTTCAAATTGATACTTTAAAAGAAGAAACACAAGGCTTGTTGGAGCAGCATCCTGAAATTATTAAAGTTGATTATGACATAGGCATGCTTGCTACAGTGCTCAGTCCTGAAAATCTGTATGAATGGGGATTTTGGATACGTCATGTCTGTTCATGTATAGATGGTTTCGACTTATCTGATCAGTTTCCAGATATGAAACCGGATGTGCGGATCAGTCGTGCTTTAAACCGGGATTTATCCGTTCAGCTACGTATGGCTCATGAAAAACTAGAAACAGGCGAGATGACTCAGACGGAAAAACGATCCCTTGTAAAACGGATGATTCGTGGCACTTACTTGCACGTTAATGTGAAAGATCAAAGTTTTGCATTCACCATTGAGGACAGCCTGTCTATACTGCGTCTGTATTTTCCGGATGATATACTGATCGATGATTTAGCGAAGTCAACTGACAAGATGAAGCTTTCAGATGAATGGTTACATGAGTTGTTGCGTCGATATGCGTTAACTTTTGTTTAACGTTTATCTGCCATACGAGAAATTTCTTGTTCTGTTAAAAAAAGGCGTGAAAAAGGAGATTTTATATGAGAACCAATACATTTTTAGACTGGGAAGTCAGTTTAAGTGAAGAACTCCATGCCGTCATTGATGAGAAAGCTAAGAAAATGGTAGTAATGGGTGGCTTTATAGAATTAAATGCTGTGCTCTGGGTGGATGAAGAAGGAGTCCTTCAATTGAAACCAACATGGGATTGCGTCATTTCAATCAATGCCGCAGAAAAAAAGATAACCATTCGACCGGCAGAATCATTCGGTGAAATCTAAAGTGTTTTACAATAAGAACACGAATTTTTAGGAACAATGATAGAACAATGATATTTGACTGCCAGTAAGAATCACTAATGACTCGTGTTAAATTTGGTGGAACACAAAAACGCCCCCCAAACAACAGGGGACGAAGCAACAATATTTTTTAATTAAACCGTCTCATCCGTAAACGTTTCACCGGTCCGGCGCACGGTCGCTCCGAGTTCAGCTGCCAGCGCATTGATTGCTTCCGAGTCCTCGTTGACTTCGCTGATGATGATGACGCCGTAGTGGTCGGGATTGATCTGGTTGAGTGTCCGGTTAAACAAATCAAACGAATCGCGTTCGTTTTTTTCGTCACGGTTCGCCCCGATCAGGTATCCGGCGACGGAACCGACGAGCATGCCGAACGGTCCACCGACAACGCCGACGGCCATTCCGATCATGGAACCTTTAAACGATTGATCCTGTTGCGTGAAGTCGATCGCATCGATGAAGGAGAAGCCGTCCGTCTCATTGCGTTCGGCGAGAACCATCTGTTCCATTTCAATCTCTTTGATCGCTTCGAGGTCCTTGATCATTTCAAATCCGGTTTTTGCTTTTTCCAAATCGTTGAAAATAATCGTCGTGACGACGTGAGTTGCATCATTTTTATATTGTGCCATAATTTCCGCCTCCAGAAAGTTCTGATATCGTTCTACAATTTAGTAGTACCCGTAACAGAACCATTAAAAACTAGAAACGGTACGGCGTTGTAAGCATATGATTGATATAGCTTCTCAATTAGCCGATAAGTAAAACTTATCGAAGGTCTTTTGTTCTTTCAAATTGTAACGAGACCCATATTATACTATGATAGAGCTGTACAAGTAAGCGGTATCAGGGGCTTGATGTCGTCAACACTTAAAGGGGGAATCAGCATGAAGCAAACGCAACCAACGCAAGACGTGTTTGGTGCACGCCGTTCGTTTGAAGCAAACGGTAAAAATTACAACTATTACAGCCTTGAAAAATTGGAAGAACTCGGTCTGACGGAAGTCAAACGCCTTCCATATTCTATCCGTGTGCTGCTTGAATCCGTCCTTCGTCAACAAGACGGTCGTTCGATTACACAAGAGCATGTCGAAAACTTGGCGAAATGGGGAACTGCCCAAGTATCGAATGATATCGATGTGCCGTTCAAGCCGTCACGCGTCATCTTACAGGATTTCACGGGCGTTCCGACGGTCGTCGATCTCGCGTCACTCCGTAAAGCGATGCAGGACCTCGGTGGAGATCCATCAGTCATCAACCCGGAAGTTCCGGTTGATCTCGTCGTTGACCACTCGGTTCAAGTCGATTCTTACGGATTTGCCGGTGCACTCGCTGAAAACATGGATCTTGAGTTCGAACGGAACGAAGAACGTTACAAATTGTTACGCTGGGCAACAACAGCATTCGATAACTACCGTGCTGTACCGCCTGCAACAGGAATCGTCCACCAAGTTAACCTCGAGTACTTGGCATCTGTCGTTCTTGAAAAAGAAACAGCAGACGGTTCGGTTGATGTTTACCCGGATACACTCGTCGGAACAGATTCGCACACAACGATGATCAACGGACTTGGTGTCCTTGGTTGGGGTGTCGGTGGAATCGAAGCAGAAGCAGGCATGCTCGGACAACCTTCATTCTTCCCGGTTCCTGAAGTTATCGGTGTCCGCATCACAGGTGAAATGCACCCTGGAACAACAGCAACGGACGTTGCGCTCCGCGTGACGGAAATGTTACGTCAACAAAACGTTGTCGGTAAATTCGTTGAGTTCTTCGGACCATCCCTTCACTTGATGTCATTGTCTGACCGCGCGACAATCGCCAACATGGCGCCTGAATACGGTGCGACATGCGGATTCTTCCCGGTTGATACGGAAACGTTGACGTACCTCCGTTTGACAGGCCGCGACGAAGCATTGATTGAAAAAGTCGAAAACTACTCAAAAGCAAACGGCTTGTTCTACACGCCGCAAAACGAAGATCCAACGTTCACGAAGACGGTTGAACTTGATCTGTCGACAATCGTCCCTGCCCTTGCCGGACCAAAACGTCCACAAGACCGGATCGATTTGACGGACGTGCACACGTCATTCCAAAAAGCGTTGACAGCACCACAAGGAAACGCCGGTTTTGGTCTTGCTGAAGAAGAAGCAAGCAAAGTCGCTGTCGTTCAATTTAAAGACGAAGCGGTTGAGATGCGTACGGGAGACCTCGCGATTGCAGCAATCACGAGCTGTACGAACACATCGAACCCGTACGTCATGATCGGTGCCGGACTCGTTGCGAAAAAAGCAATCGATCTTGGACTGACGGTTCCGAAATACGTCAAGACATCACTTGCACCGGGATCAAAAGTCGTTACGGATTACCTTGAGAAATCAGGACTTCAACCGTACCTCGATCAACTCGGCTTCAACACAGTTGGTTACGGGTGTACGACATGTATCGGAAACTCGGGTCCACTTGACCTTGCCGTCGAAAACGCGATCCTCGGATCAGACCTGCTTGTCTCGTCTGTCCTCTCAGGAAACCGGAACTTCGAAGGACGGGTTCACCCGCTCGTGAAAGCCAACTACTTGGCATCACCACCACTCGTCGTCGCGTACGCGATTGCCGGAACGGTTGACGTGGACATCATGAACGCGTCACTCGGAACAGGCAAAGACGGACAAGAAGTCTTCTTCGCGGACATCTGGCCGTCACGTGACGAGATTCAAACGATCATCAACACGGTCGTCACACCGGAAAGCTTCCGTGCCGAGTATGACTCGGTCTTCACAGGAAACGAACGCTGGAACAACCTTGATGTGCCGACAGGCGATCAGTATGACTTCGACGAAGAGTCGACATATATCCAAAACCCGCCGTTCTTCGAGAACTTGGCGAAAGAAGCCGGTCACGTCGAAGCCTTAAACGATCTCCGTGTCTTCGGTAAGTTTGCGGATTCTGTCACGACAGACCACATCTCACCAGCCGGTTCATTCTCGAAAACGACACCAGCCGGACAATACCTCGTCAGCAAAGGTGTCGCACCAAAAGACTTCAACTCATACGGTTCACGCCGTGGTAACCACGAGATCATGATGCGCGGAACATTCGCGAACATCCGGATCCGTAACCAAGTCGCTCCAGGTACTGAAGGCGGCTTCACGACGTACTGGCCGACAGGCGAAACGATGGCAATGTACGATGCTGCAATGAAGTACAAGGAAGATGGCACAGGTCTTGTCATCCTCGCTGGTAAAGATTACGGGATGGGTTCATCACGTGACTGGGCAGCGAAAGGAACAAACCTTCTTGGTGTCAAAGCCGTCATCGCCGAGAGCTTTGAGCGGATTCACCGTTCGAACCTCGTCATGATGGGTGTCTTGCCACTCCAATACGCGGCCGGCACATCGGCTGAATCGCTTGGCTTAACAGGCGAAGAAGCAATCAGCATCGCGATCGACGAGTCAGTTCGTCCGCGTGACGTCGTCGAAGTCACAGCGACAGCGAATGACGGAAAAGTCACGAAGTTCGAAGCAATCGCTCGTTTCGATTCAGAAGTCGATATCGATTACTACCGTCACGGTGGAATCCTACCGATGGTTCTCCGCGAACGCTTGCAAAACTAAACCGTTTACATTAACGTTTGAGGTGGGGGCAACCCCACCTTTTTTGATGCAGAAAGGGGCGAGACCGTGAACCGCTTTAAGAAATGGTTTCAAGCAAAAGAAGAAACGCCGTTGCCCGTTCGCGATGTCACGCTCGATGAAGTCAAACGGGCGACACACGATTTTGAACTGGCGTTGCCGAAAGGAACGAACCGGACGATTTTACTCGATCAAGAACAACGGATCGATATGGCGCGACTGGCACCGCATCTGGGTGTCCGTTCGACGCAGGTCTTCTATATGTCACGCGAGACGTTTGCGATCATGGAAGCGAAGGACCGCGCGACAGTTTACGAGATGGATCATGTCCAGGTCGCCGTCGACCGGTATTTCGACAAAGAGCGCAAGTTACCCCTCAAACCGTACTCGAAGACGTTTCAAGTCGATTGTGCCAAATTGTTTGAACAAGGTTATTTACGCGAGCTGCCCCATCACACGTATTACCTCGTCGATGAATCGATGATTGTCTCACTCGAACCGAAAACAGATTAAGCTTACCGGACTGCCGTTCATCAGCAGTTCGGTTTTTGTATGCAGATAGCCAGCTTTTGAAAAAAACAAGTAATTGTTCAAAAGTCTGACGTATTTCCTCAGAAATGCGTGAATCTTGGACAAACCCTTTGTATTCTAAGCCTAAAACCGATACCATTAACATGAAACGAGACAAATTTAGGATGGTGTACATGGCATGACGAAACGAACGAGCACATGGATTGCAGTCGCAATCGTGGCAATGGCGATACTCCTTGCCTATAATTTTTACCTTTTGAATAAGACACAGACCGCTAATGAAGATAAAGCCGAACCGGTCAAACCGTTTTATACGATGTCACGCATCCAGTATGTCGAAAAGAAATTGTCGACGACGGAAGATGCACTCGAAACACGGACGTATGAAGTCGTTTTTGATGATAAAGGACGTTTCCGGACAGAAGTCATCGACGGTCCATCAGAGGGAACGATGGCGATCTGGGACGGGAAGATGTTCCGGGAATACAATGCGGACGGTAAGTTGTTGAACGAAACGGAAGCATCGAAGAGCGTCAGTGCACCGCGTCCGTTCTTGTCACGCGGATTCAACGAACAGATCCTCAAGTTCATCGAAGACGGTGACTTTGGTCAAGTCGAAGGGGAAGCGGACATCGCCGGCAATGCAGCCGACGTCTTCGTCAAAAAAGAGCCGTCGAGCACGGTGCCGAAAGAATGGATTAAGCAGTATCCATCTTTCTTCGATAAAGACGATAATGCCGAAGAAGCGACGTACTATGTCGCGTCCGACCGGTCAAAAGTACTCGGAGCCGAGTCCCGCAACAACGGAAAGCTGTTTTATTCCGTCAAGATGCAGAAACTCGAAACACTGGATACATTCGACCCGAACTGGTTAAAAGCTAAATGATGAGAAACCGACTGGAGCGTCACATCGTGACGGTCAAAGTCGGTTTTTTCGAGAAGTAGGAGGGATTAACAAAGATGGAGACGTTCTCAAAAGAGGAGATGTTCAAACAAATCGAGGCGTGGGAAGGCGGCGCGAAAGTCGAGGAAGTCCTGGCCTTACGCTATGCGCAAAGCAGTCGTCTGTTGCAGGAAACCGGGGCGTTGGTCCGGATTTTAGCGTTATTGGTCGAGCACCGGTATATCATGACCGGACGGATCGATGCGCTGGCCGAGAGCTGGATGCAGGAAATCCGTCAACACGACCGCCTGCCGGAACGATTGGAACAGCTGCTGATTGAGCAACAGTTGCAAAGCAGCTACCAGTTGCTGGTCGCTAATACATTCCCGACGATTCGGGAAACAGACAATGCCAATGCGAAACGGTCAGCGACAAAAGAATTGATCCAACAGGCGGGACAAATCCTGCATGAAACGGAGCAAGTCGTCGAACAAACAGAACGGTTGCGCCGAATGGATGCCGCACGGTGGTCGGAACTGTTTGAAGCCGGCAAAGCCTTGCTGTTGTCGAGCGCGACGCTTGAACAGATTGCGACGGAGTTTCTCAACAGCTTACAGGAACGGTTTTATTCCCGCGATGCTTTCCGGGAGATGACAGAGCTGAAAGCGACGGCAATCCAAGACTTACGCCGTGTCGTGTCCTTGTTGCCGGCAGAGGTCAAACAGGTCGAACGGTCGGCGCTTGAAGAACTTGATGCGATGATCGGACTGGAGGATATCAAACTGCGGGTCCATCAGATGTACCGTTTTTTGAAGTATCAGCAAAAACGGACGTCGGACGGGTACCGCTCGAGCGATCAACCATCCCTCCACATGATCTTCATGGGGAATCCAGGGACCGGTAAAACGACGCTTGCCCGGTTGATGGCGAAAATCTATCACGAACTCGGTCTGCTGGAGCGGCCGGAAGTCGTCGAGACGGATCGCTCGTCGCTCGTCGGAGCGTTTGTCGGTCAAACGGAAGAACAGGTCATGAGTAAAGTCCGGGAAGCGGTCGGAGGTGTCCTGTTCATCGACGAGGCCTACGCCTTAAAACGGGCCGGTCAAAGCGGCAATGATTACGGCCAAGCCGCAATCGATACGCTTGTCGCTGCGATGACGAGCGGCGAATACGCCGGTCGGTTTGCCGTCGTGCTAGCCGGTTATCCGGAAGAAATGCGTGATTTTCTGAAAGCGAATCCCGGTTTGCGGAGCCGTTTCCCGGAATCGAATCATTACCTGCTTGCGGACTATACGGATACGGAACTGCTTGAAATCGGCCGTTCGATTGCGACCGTCAACGATTATGTCCTGACGGAGCAGGCGGAGCGGGCATTGCTGTCCCGGCTCGAACGGGAACGGGTCGACGCGAGTTTCGGGAACGGACGCGCCGTCCGCAATATCGTCCTCGATGCCATCTTCAAAAAAGGGGCGAGTCTCGGGGAAAGTGCCAGTCACGAAGATTTTGCGCTGCTCGAACAAGCGGATTTTGAACTTGTTGCCTCAGATGATAATACCGTTGAGGAACGACTCGAACAATTGGTCGGATTACAGCCGCTGAAAGCGGAAATCAAACAGATCCAAGCCCTGTTGTCGATGCAGAAGCGCCGCCAGGAAGCCGGATTTAAAGTCTTGCCGGTCGAACTGCATGCGGTCTTCAGCGGCAACAGCGGAACCGGGAAAACGACCGTCGCGGCTTTGTATGCCGATGTCCTTCGCCAGTGCGGTTACTTGAAGCGGGGCCACTTGAAAGTCGTCAGCCGGGCCGATCTTGTCTCGGGCTACGTCGGTCAGACCGCGCAACAAACGCGGGACGTCATCCGTGATGCGCTCGGTGGTGTTCTGTTCATCGATGAAGCGTACGCGTTAAACGGGGGTGCCAACGACTTTGGCAAGGAAGCGATCGATACGCTGGTCGACGAGATGACGAAACATGCCGATAATCTCGTCGTTGTCCTCGCCGGTTACGAACAGCCGATGCAGGCCTTGCTTGCAAGCAATCCCGGACTGAAGTCACGTTTTAAACGGGAGTTCCATTTCCCGAACTATGTGAAGGAAGAACTGATTGAAATCATCATCAATTATGCTGCCCAATACGGGTATCAATTGACGGATGAAGCGAAACAGACGCTTGAGCAGATGATTGAGACGGTTCCGAACGGCAATGCCCGTGCCGCGATTACGATTGTCGAACGGGCAATCGCGAAGCAATCCGTCAGATTAATTGACAAACTTAGCTTAAGCGGTTCAGAATGGTCCTATCTTGAAAAAGAGGATTTTTAAGGGGGAAGCTTCATGTACACGATTGAAATACCAGTCCGTTACGCTGAAACCGATATGATGGGCATCGTTTATCATTCGAATTATCTCGTTTATTTTGAGATTGCACGGACGGAACTGATCAAGTCACTTGGACTTGATTACAAGGAAATGGAAGAAGCCGGATATGTTTCGCCGGTCACGAATGTGAATCTCGATTACAAACGGTCGTTAACATACGGTGACGTGGCACAGGTTTCCGTCTGGGTTGATCATTACGACGGTCTGCGGACGATTTACGGTTATGAAGTCAAGAATGCCGACGGTCAACTGGCGGTCGCAGGAAAAACGTCGCATGTCGTCGTCAAAAAAGAGAACTTCCGTCCGATCCGTTTACCAAAAGTCTTTCCGAACTGGCACGCGATTTACGAACAAATGCGTACCGAAGATGCTGCACTCATCTCAAATTAAGCCTCCGCCCTCAGCAGGATTTCTTGCGTGAGGGCTTTTCTAATCAGTCGATTAGAGGTAACATAGAATAGCACCAAGGAAGCGGGGAATTAAAAATGAAAAAAATCGTAGCAGGCAGTACATTGGCGCTCCTCCTTGCAGGATGTAACCCTGGGGATCAGGAAGCGGAAGACAACTCAAAAACCGAACAGGCGAATAAAAGCGCAGACGAAAAGGCCACTTCAGATTCTGAAAAAAGTGATGCCGAAGTAGCAAAAGAAAAAGAAACAGCAGAAGCGAAAAAAGAAGCCGATGCGAAAGCGGAAGCTGAGAAAAAAGCAGAAGAACAGGCAGCGGCCGATCAAAAAGCAGCCGATGAAAAAGCGGCCGAAGAGAAAACAGCGGCCGATAAAGCAGCTGAAGAGAAAACGACGGAAGAGAAGTCATCGGACGAATCTTCGACAGAAGACAAATCGGCCGATAAAAAAGACGATGGGAAAACCGATTCCGCTCAGGATCCGGAACCTGCCAAACCGTCTAAACCGGAGTCCGAAACACCGGACGTCGATAAATCGGATACAAAAGCCGATTTATCACTGGGTGAGTTAGTCGTCGTCAATAAAAAATACAGCTTACCGATTGATTACAAACCGTCGGACTTAGTCGTACCAAACGTCAGCTTCTCGTATTCAGGTGTCCTTGAACAAAGTTATATGCGGGCACCGGCAGCGAAACAGATGGAAAAAATGTTTGCTGATGCGAAAGCCGACGGCGTGACACTAAATGCCGTCAGTGGATTCCGTTCTGGTTCACGTCAGACGGTCCTTTATAACAACTACGTCGCCCGTGACGGAAAAGTGGCAGCCGATCAATATTCGGCCCGTCCTGGTCACAGTGAGCACCAGACCGGACTTGTGTTCGATATCTCGGCACCAAGTGTCGGGAATGGATTGACGGCAGAACTCGGAGATACAAAAGAAGGAAAATGGATTGCGAACAACGCAGCGAAGTATGGATTCATCGTCCGGTACGACCGTGGGTTCCAGTCGCGGACTGGGTACACGTATGAGCCATGGCACATCCGGTATGTTGGTGTCGGTCCAGCCACACAAATTAAAAATAATGGGCAGACTCTCGAAGAATATATGAAGGTCGGTCACTAATACGTTGGAGGTTGACCATGATTGAAATCATCGGGATTTTAATTTTAGGCTATTTACTCGGCTCGATTCCGTTTGCTCTGCTTGTCGGAAAATGGGGACACGGCATTGATATTCGGCAGCACGGCAGCGGGAATCTCGGGACGACGAACACGTTCCGGGTCCTAGGAAAAAAAGCGGGGATCATCGTCTTGATTGGTGATCTCGGCAAAGGGGCAGTCGCCAGTCTTGTGCCGATTCTGCTTGCTTCCGAACTGCATCCGCTGTTTGCGGGTCTAGCGGCCGTCGTCGGACACATTTATCCGGTCTTTGCCAGGTTCAAAGGCGGAAAGGCCGTCGCGACGTCCGGCGGGATGCTGCTCGTGACGAGCCCGATTCTGTTCCTGGTGCTGTTGATTTCCTTTTTGACGACGTTACGACTGAGCCGGATGGTTTCACTCAGCTCAATCGTCTCAGCAAGCATCGGTATCGTGGCTGCCATCACGATCGGTATCGTCGAGCAGGACTGGATCGTCCCGACGTTCTTTACGATTCTTGCGCTGTTCGTCATCTTTAAACACCGTGAAAATATCAGCCGGATCCGTCAAGGGACGGAATCAAAGATTGGTATGTTTGCGAAAGATAAAAAAGACACCGATTGATTTCAACCGGATGCTGTTGTTCTTCTGTAAAGGAAGGACAGGAGGATCCGTTTTTTTTGTGAATATCTTGTTAATCTGAAAAATAAACGAATTCAACAACATTTCATAGGAATTACACGTTTTTTTACACCGGATTTACAAGACCTTTACAGACGTTCGCTACACTAGAAGTAGTACTTGTCTGTGAAGGGAGTAGTTCATGTGTCGTTATTAGGAGAGGAACGAAAATCACAAATCATGCAATGGCTCGAAGAAGAAGGAAAAGTCATGACGAAGGATTTGATTGACCGTCTGGATGTCTCCGGGGAGACTGTCCGGCGTTATCTCGAGGAACTCGAGCGTGAACGACAACTGAAGCGGGTTTACGGGGGAGCAATCTACCAAGGCGGCAAACAAGAATCGCCGATTTCAAGACGGACCGATCAATTGTCCCGTCGGCTGGCGCGTTATGCGAAAGGTTGGCTGGCGGACTACTCCTGCATCTTTTTAGGCAAAGGGGAGCCGGTCGAACATCTGTTACCGTACTTGAGCGGCAGCGCAACGATTGTCACGAACTCGTTGTCGATTGCCAGTCATCTCGAACAGTGCCGGGAAACGGGACCGTTCCACGGCGAAATACGATTACTCGGCGGAACCGTCGATTCATATGGACAGACGGTTGGGGTCGAAGTCTTGCAGGCGCTTGATGCCTATGCGTTTGACGCGTCTTTTTTGACGTTCGACGGAGCCGAGATCGAGCGGGGATTCGTCAGTGATGACATCGAGTCGTCGTTGATTCAAAAAGCCATCATCGGTCGGACAAAGGATGTCTATGCCTTTTTGGCGTGTGACGAATTCGAGGGCAACCGGAAATATAAGGTCGCGGAATTCCGCCGCGCTAAAATCGTTCTCAGTCCCTCGACCTATCCGCCGTCTTGGGAGATGAAGCTGTTTAATGAACGGGTGAATTGGACCGTCGTCTCATGATACACTAGGGCGGGAGGGATGTATCATGTTAGAAATCATTGCAGCAACAGTAGAAGAAGCAACAGCCGCCGAGCGGGCGGGAGCCGACCGGCTGGAACTCGTCTCGGCCTTATCAGAAGGCGGATTGACGCCGAGTTACGGATTGATCCGGCAGGTCTTGTCTTCGGTCGAGATTCCGGTCCACGTCCTCGTGCGACCGCACAGTAAATCGTTTGTCTATTCGAAAGCCGATCAGGAAACGATCATCACGGACATTGATTTGATTCGGGAACTCGGAGCAGCCGGAATCGTCGTCGGTTCATTGACGGCAGACGGACGTGTTGATGAAGGATTCCTTGGACGAATCATCAAACATAAGGGCGATTTGTCGCTGACGTTCCACCGGGCAATCGACAGCAGTCGTGACATCTTGGAAGCAGCTG
This sequence comes from Exiguobacterium artemiae 255-15, assembly GCF_000019905.1. GTDB lineage: Bacteria > Bacillota > Bacilli > Exiguobacteriales > Exiguobacteriaceae > Exiguobacterium_A > Exiguobacterium_A artemiae. The sequence goes on from NC_010556.1 coordinate 1,197,533, forward strand.
AAGTATTGGCTGATTTTCCAGAGGTCGACCGGATCTTAACGTCAGGCGGACACGCGACGGCACTTGAAGGTCAAGCCGTCATCGCCCAGTTGATTGAGCAAAATCCCGACTTGATCGTCTTGCCGGGTTCCGGCATCACGGTCGAGCGGGCGGAAGAATTACTTAAAGCAACTCAGGCAACCGAGCTACATGTCGGATCAGCCGTCCTCGTCGACGGTCAAGTTGATGCTGATAAAGTCGCGGCGCTGAAACAGCTGCTTGCGCGTTAAAAAAGAGCTTTAGGGTTTGAAGAAGAAATCATTCTGCTTTTCACTCGCTTTCCTCAGGCGAGACACAAGCCAGTTTCCCTGCCCTTATGGTCAGGGAAGCGGGTCTTGTTTGTCTCTGACAGCGCAAAAAAATGCGCTTTTTCCTGTAGGAGTCTCATGAAGCGAATCATTTCTTCGAAACGAATGTAGGGAGGCGGACTTTCAAATCCGTCTCCCTATTTTTGGTGAAAATAACGATTGGGTCCATTATTTCATTTTGATAGGTATTTTACTTCTCTCATTTCCCTTACTGAGAGAACAAAGTCTTATTAGAGTCAGCTGCCCAAAAATCGACACATCTTGAAGGAATCGAGACAGGGATTGCTATTTTTTCAAGACAGACTACGGTAAACTATAACAGGAAAGTTGAAAGGTAAAGGAGTTCATCATGACAAATCTACAGTACAAACAAGCTGCACTCGCGACGCTGAAAGGAAAGTGGCTGACAGCGCTCAGTATTTCGATCGTTTACTTCTTAATCTTTGCGCTGGCTGCCAGTCGGATGTCGTTTGATCAAGACGATCTCGACAGCATGCTTCGCTTCGTCGCCTTGAACATCGTCGTGACTATTGTCCTCGCACCGGTTACGGTTGGACGGACGATTTCCTACTTACGTCTCGTCCGTGGTGAGACGGCAGGAATCGGCACATTATTCGAAGGATTTTCATCGATCCGCTTTTATTTGAAGGTAATGGCTGCCTATACGGTTGTCACGTTGCTCGTCTACTTGGGTTCTTTTTTGATCGTACCGGCGATCTATTTTTACTTGATGTATCGACTGGTTCCGTTTTTGTTGATCGACCGACCGGATCTGTCGTTTTTCCAAGTACTCGGGGAAAGCCGACGGATGATGCATGGTCATAAGTGGCGTCTCGTGAAGCTGTACCTCAGCTTCATCATCTGGGGCATTCTCGCCTTACTCAGTACTGTCGGAGTTGTCCTGCTGACACCGTATTTCGATACGACGATGGCACATTTTTATGAGCAGTTAAAAAAAGAACAACAGACAGCGACACGTTCCGCGTAAAAAAACGAGTCTGATCCACCCTTCATCGGGCGGGTCAGACTCGTTTTGTCGTGTCGTCTCTTAACGTGACGGTGTTTTTTCTTTTAACAGCAAGTAAAGAGCTTGTGTTCCTGATTCGGCATGACCGGACGCGGCCAGTTCCTCATACAAGTCTTTGACGAGGGCAAGACCCGGTGTCGAAATGCCCATCTCATCCGCACGTTCGAGTGCCAAACGCATGTCCTTGATGAAATGTTTGACGAAGAAGCCGGGAGAATAGTTTTCCGCAATGACACGCGGAATCAAATTCTCGAGCGACCAGCTGCCGGCCGAGCCACTTTTGATCGTCGCGACGAACTGTGTCGGATCGATGCCGGATTTCGTGACGAACAGCAACATTTCCGCTGTTCCAATCATCGATCCGGCAATCGCGATCTGATTGGCGAGTTTAGCCGACTGCCCTTGTCCCGGACCACCAAAGCGGGCGATTGATTTGCCCATCGCCTCGAACAGTGGTTTGACCGTATCGAAGGCTGCTTCTTCGCCACCGACGAGAATCGCGAGTGTCCCGTTTTTTGCACCGAGATCGCCGCCTGTGACCGGTGCATCGAGGGCGTGAAGTCCTGTTTGAGCAGCTTGCTCCGCAATCCGGATTGCGAGTGCGGGACTTGATGTCGTCATGTCAATGACGATCGTCCCCGGGTTTGCCGATGCTAAAATGCCGTCTTCCGCCAAATAAATCTCTTCCACGTCCTGCGGATATCCGACGATCGAGATGACGACGTCGACATCCGTCACGGCTTCCTGAATCGTATCGACGATTACGGCGCCGTCCTGTTCGAGCGGCAGCCCTTTTTCTTTTGTCCGGTTATAGCCTTTGACGGAAAAACCGGCTTTTAATAAATTGCGGACCATGCCTTGACCCATGACACCTAGTCCGATGAAACCAATTGTTTTTGTCATCTGTTACTCCCCCTGGTCGTTTCGGTTTGACCGATGAATTGTTGCGTTACGAGTTTATTATACAAAACATTCGACGCGACGAGGGCGTCATGTGTCCCGATGCCGGAAACACGTCCTTGTTCGAGGACGACGATTTGATCGGCATGGCGGACGGTGGCGAGACGGTGGGCGATGACGAATGTCGTCCGTCCTTCCATCAGCCGTTCGAGCGCTTCCTGAACGACACGTTCCGACTCGGAGTCAAGACTTGAGGTTGCTTCGTCAAGCAGTAACAGCTCCGGATCGCGCAGAAGGGCGCGGGCAATGGCAATCCGTTGCCGCTGACCGCCGGACAGTTTGACGCCCCGTTCGCCGATCTCGGTTTCGTATCCTTGCGCAAACGACCGAATGAATTCGTCGGCATTGGCCATCTCGGCCGCTTCCCGGATTTGTTGCTCCGTGACCTCACCCGTTAAGCCATATAACAGGTTGTCGCGAATCGTCCCGGACAAGACCGGCGAATCCTGAGCGACGTAACCGATTGAATTCCGCCAGCTCGCCAGTTCAAACTCGTTGATGGCATGTGGACCGAGTTCGATCTGACCAGCCGTCGGTTGATAAAAGCGTTCGAGCAGAGCGAACAACGTTGATTTTCCGGAGCCGCTTGGTCCGACGATTGCCGTCGTTTGACCACGCGGCAAGGAGAAGGTGACGTCGTGCAACAGTGTCGTATCATCATAACCGAACGACAGTTGGTTAAAATGAACCGCTGCGAACGGGCGCTCGACCTGACGTGTTCCGTCGGTTTCCGGCTGTTCTTCGAGCAATTCGGAAATCCGTTCCGTCGCTCCGCGTGCTTTTTGCAGTTTTGAGACGAATTCGGTCATCGTCACGAGCGGAGTCATGATTTGGAACAGGTATAACGAGAAGGCGACGAGCTCACCGGCTGTAATCTGATTCGTTGCGACGCGGTAAGCACCGAAGCTGATGATGATGATCAGCATCGAAGTCAAGGCAACGTTGAAGACCGGCAGCAAGATGGCTTGGACTTTCCCTTCCTTGACACCAAAACCATACAGATTCTCAATCCGGGTCTGTCCCCGGTCCATCTCATACTCTTCCGTCGCCTGTGATTTGATCAGGCGGACTTCACCCAGCATTTCCGCAAAAAATCCGGATAATCCGGCCAGTTCTTTTTGCGTCTCACGGGAAATCTGGTGAAGCTTCCGAACGAGCGGGATGATGATCAATAACGTAATCGGCACGGCAATCACCATCACGAGCGTCATCTGCCAGTCGAGGAAAAATAAGATCGTGATTGCACCGACGATCGAGACGATCGATGTCAACAGACGCACGAGTTGCTCCGATAATAGCTGTTGTAACGTCGTCGCATCATTATTGAGACGCGAGACGAGTTCACCGGATTTCGTTTCGTCGTAAAATGGAATGGGTAAAGCTAGCAGGTGTTTCCATAACATCGTCCGTAAATTCGCGACGATCCGTTGTCCCGCAATGTGCAGCCAATAGATGGAAAACGCATTGCTGATCATTTGGACGATGAAGATCACGATGAACAGGGTGATCAACCCGGGTGTCAGGCGATCGACGGAAAAATTGTCAATCAAAGACTTCAAGAACCATGGAATCATCAGGGCAGCGAGTGCCTGAATGATGGAAACCGTTACGGCAGCCGACAGCAGTCCAATCGGTGGTTCGCTTTTTTTGAGTAATGATAAAAATGATTTAAATGTAGCAGGTTTCACTTCGGCACATCCTTTCCTGTCTATTGTCTGTTTTATGGAGAAGATGGTCAACTTCGAACGATTCACTTGACAGTCATTCCTGTCGTCACGGACACTAAAAGAAGTGAACGGAAGTAAGGAGTGACAGGACATGAAAATATGGATTGATGCCGACGGCTGTCCGGTCGTGGATTTGACGATTCGGCTCAGCCGAGGATATGAGGTGTTTTTAGTTTGTGACACGGCCCATCAATTCAATCGTGCCGGTGCAACGACCATCACCATCGGTCAAGGGCATGATGCGGTTGATTTTGCCATCGTCAACCGAATGGCGCCGGGGGATATCGTCGTGACTCAGGATTATGGTCTCGCAGCGCTGGCGTTGGCACGTAAAGGACAGGCGATTGACCAGAACGGTCGGGTTTTCACGAACGAGAATATTGATTTTCTGTTACATACCCGGCATGTCGGACAGGAAATTCGTCGGGCCGGCGGGCGGACAAAAGGACCGAAGAAACGGACACGTCAAGAAGATGCGTCTTTTGAGCAGTCCTTCAGCCGTCTGTTGACTGAAAAAACGGATTGAATTTCCTGTCTCAGCAATCGGTGTACATGCTATAATTTTAGACATGAATTCAGGAACCGGAAGGAGGAAACTCATTGAAAAAAGTCATGCGTTACCGTCCCGAAAAAAAAGTCAGACCGTATCGTCTAAAAACCGGTCCTTTCCCGTTAAGTGAAGTGAAAGCGACCGAGACGACGGATCAACAGCGCATCGGTCAACTGACACAGGATCTTGTCGAAGTGGAGCATAAATTGAAGCATCGAAACGAGATGATGGAAGCGTTAGCGACACAAAATGTTGAGTCGGCATGTGAGACATTGCTTGTCAAACTGCTTCATCTCGTGGATCTCGAAGCCGGCGCCATCCTGCTGTACCGACGTGAGCAACTGAGCCATCTCGTAACGCAAGGGGTCGAGGACATTGAATTGATTGAAAAAGATCTGGATCAATACTCGGTGTTGCGTCGTGCTTTTGTGATGCGTAAATCCGTCCAGCTTCCAGCGGCGGAAGGGATGTATGAATCGGCTGTTCCCGTCCAATCGCCAAGCAATGGAGGTGTCGTCGGGATCATCTATCTTAAGCATCCGTTTGAACAGTTTAATCTGGAACAGGTCGGGGACATCCTCGACCTGTCGCGTAAACTGGGTATGACGCTGGAACGGCATTTGTTGTTCCATCAGATGGAGCACGAAAAAATTAAAACGTATCAATTGCTTGACTCGATCCGCGAAGCGGTGCTCTATATCGAAAGCAGCGGCGAACAGATTTATGCCAATCAGGCTTTGTTGAACATGTTCCCGCCGAAACTGGTTAATCAGGCGCAAGGGTTCCGCCATGCCTACGAACGGGCGACCTCATTGTTTGAACATATCGATCAAGCCGACGCTTTGCACGATTACATCGGTCAGTTGATGAACGGGGAAATCCCGGGTGAAACGATTGAATTATCGGCGTTCCGGGGGAATTTACTGCTCAGTGCTTACGCAGAACGGATTGCGATTGCCAATGTCGAGTGGGGGATGATGCTGGTCCTGCGTGATGTGACGAAGGAAAAGGAACTTGATTTAAAACAATCCGAGTTTGTTTCCATCGTGTCGCACGAATTGCGGACACCGCTTTCCTCGATCATGGGCTTCACGGAACTGTTGATGCGCCGGACACTCGATGGTCCGCGTCAGAAAAAATACCTCGAAACGATTCATTCCGAGACTGTCCGGTTGGCGGAATTGATTGACGATATTTTGGAGATTCAAAAGGGTGAAGATCTGACGCAAGGCACGACTAAAAAACGGATGGACTTAAAGAAATTAGTGTTTGAAATGCGGCCGATGTTTGACTTGGCAAGCAGTAAACACCGGATTCGGGTTGCTTTTGAACCGGGTCGTTACGAGCTGACGGCAAGTGAAGAAAAAATGAAACAACTGTTCACGAACCTGATCATGAATGCGATTAAATATTCACCGGACGGTGGACTGATTCAGATAAAAGGCGTCGTGCAGGATCACTTGATCCGCTTGACGGTTGAAGATGAAGGAATCGGAATTCCGGAAAAATCGGTCCCGTTTATCTTTGATAAATTTTACCGGGCCGATAATTCGGATACCCGGAAAATCGGGGGTACCGGTCTTGGTCTTGCGATCTGTCAGATGATCGTCAAAGATCATGACGGAACGATATCCGTTCAGTCGGAAGAAGGCATCGGAAGTACGTTCACGGTCGAGTTTCCGATCGAAATGGTGACAGAGTGAGGCGAAAAGGAGGGGTGATTCGTGGATAATATGCAAATGCGGTATGAAGCGCTGCATCCGCTTGTTGAGGAAATCTTAAAAAAATTAAGTGAAGAAATTGGCGTCAACACGTTGTTTTTTGCGTTAAACGATTTGAACAGCAATTTCATCGTCAAAGCAATCAACCAAGAAAAAGAATTAATCGGTGAAGGGACGACCCATGTCTATCAGCACGTCCTTTGTAAGCTCGTCATCGATGAGACGGACGGGAAGATTCAAATCAACGAGTTATCGGCGGATCCCCATACGAGTAACCACCCGGTCACGAAATCGCTTGGGAACGGCAGTTTTTTAGGCGTGGCCATCAAAAATGCGGAAAATGAAAAGATCGGGACATTATGCGCATTTGATGATAAACCGTATGATTTTGACGCAAAAGACATCGAGCTGGTTGAAAACTATGCTGACATCATCAGTAAATCGATCAGTGTGGAGACATACGTCATCAAGGATGCCTTGACCGACGTCTACAATGAACGCTACATGAACCGGTTGATTTCCAGCGTGGCGAATCAGTCCACGTTCCTGATGGTCTTAAATCTCGATAATTTTCATGCCATCAATGCGACATACGGTTATCGGGTCGGCAATAAAGTGTTGCAGGAAATTGCCTCCCGTTTAAAATATGTATCCATCCTCGATCATGTCGTCGGACGAATGGACGGGAACGAATTCATCGTGTTGGCACCCATCGACGAAGCAGAGTTTGCGGAGCACGGCAACACGTATGCGAACTGGATCATCGAGGCGATTGAACGGCCAATCGAAGGCATCAGCCACGAACCGATTCGTGTCACCGCTTCTTCCGGCGTCAGCTTATTGACCGGGGACTATATGAATCGTCAAACGCAGGTTTATGCAGCAGAAGCCTTGATGCAACAAGTCAAACTGGACGGAAAAGCCGGAACCTTGTTCGTCAATCAGGCTCGGGAACTCGAACAACATCCGTTTGAACACGTTTTGGAAAAAGAACTCGGGCAGGCTCTTGCACGGGGACAATTTGAATTGTATTATCAACGGATTTTCAATGCCAAACTTGGCCATACGGTGGCGGTTGAAGCCTTGTTACGGTGGAATCATCCGGTCCTTGGCTTCGTCAGTCCGGCAGACTTCATTCCGGTCGCTGAACGGATGGGAAGCTTTGGTCAAATCGGACGATTCACGGTCTGTCAGGCCATCACCGACAGTGTCCGCTTGGAACAGGAATTGGGTCACCCGGTCACGATTTCAATCAATCTGTCGGCGAGTCAATTCCAGTCCGACGCGATGCTTGCTGACCTGTTGGCATTTGCCAATCAGCCGCCGTTCAAGCGGGACCGGATCGTCCTTGAAATCCGTGAGGAAGTCCTGCAGACGGGACGACGTCAAGCAATCGGTCGACTCGAATCGTTGCGTCAGGCCGGATACCGCTTGAGTGTCGATCATTTCGGCAGTCACTACGCATCGTTGAATTCGTTACTCCGCTTACCGGTACAATCGGTGAAACTGGATCCGATTTTCACCCGGCGATTGGCGCAAAATCAGCTCGAGCAGTCGATGTTACAGTCTGTCTATGCGTTGACGCAAGCACTGAACATTGCACTCGTCATTCAAGAAGTCGAGACGGTTTCTCAATTCCGTCAGATTACATTGCTTGGGGAAAAGTTGTATGTTCAAGGACATTACCTCCATCACCCGCAACCGATTACGAACTTAATTGCCGATTTTTCAAAAACCAGCCATACGCTCGATGTTTAAGCTGTGTAAGGAAGGGAATACTCTTAACATCACAGATCGAGGGGGACTTTTTATGGCACAGCAACACGACAAAGAAACAGATCCAATTACTTCGGGTAATCGGATGACGAACGATGAAATCGCAGGACGCGACGAATCCAATACTGAAAAACCAAAAGCAAAACAAGATACAGACAAAAATGACGACTCGAAAGAGGAGTCGACGGATACACAAGAACAATCAGAGGACGTCTCGGATGAAAATCCGTCAACGGATGAAGAAGCACCGGATTTATCCCATGCATCCGATGACGCATCAGATGTAACACCATCCGACGACGATAATCAAGAGCGTTAATCCAAAAAAACCTTCCGCTTCTGCAGGAAGGTTTTTTTGTGAATTCTTAATCACCGCCACCCCCGCCGCCGTCACCCCCGTCAAATCCGCCGTCCGTCATACCACCATCCGTCGCATGGGATGTATCGGTCAGATCGACCGGAAACAGATAAACCGGCAACAGGTTGGACGTATCGTCGAGCGTAGAAGGGGAGAACGGTGCAAACAGCTGGTGCAACGTCGGATGATCGGCCAAGTACAGCCGGACAGCCGTCAGAAACACCAGGTCCTTCCGGTACTTGAAGTGAGGCGTATTCCGGAACTGGTCCGCCAACCCCTCTAACGCCGTTTGGTGCATCCTCGGGTCACCGAGTAAGGCGAGTAAACCATGAAACGACAAAGGAATGCCGTGTTTCCGGTACAGGTTTCGCGACTGAACGACCTGTGCGATATACGTCGCCTGATCGTCCTCCGGCAACAACGCGAGCAGCAGGGCGGTGACGTACGTTTGCTGCGAACGGCCAAATCGTTTTTTCAGAATGTCATACGTCGCCTCGATCCGTGCGTGAATCGTCGCTATCTCTCCGCGACGCAAGGCGTTCAGGAACAAGAACGACACGAGGAGCGGGGAGACGATGAAGCGATGAGACTTTTTGGCAAGCCGATACAGCTCGACCGTCCGTTGCAACTGCGGATCCGTCGCTTCCAATCGGCTGATTAACAAGGCGGTGGAATAGGCGTTCAGCGGGTGGACGAGACGGTGTGTTGAAAAAAAGCTGTGGATGGAGATCATTTGCGTAATCCGTTCGACGGGAGAAGCATCATAGGCATGGATCTTTGAAGCGAGCAACAGGGCCTGCGTCTGATGGGAACGGAGATGTTCCTCGAGATAGGCCGCCGTGTGTTCAAGATCAGAGAATGCCGGTGACTGCTTTCCGACAGTCGCATCAAACGCCAGTTCAATCAAAATGCCATCCTGATAGTTCACGAAATACTGTCCGGTTTCTTCCAGTTGCACCAAAAAACGTTGCCCGATCTCCATCTGATCCACCTCGCTCTTCATTTTCCCTATTTTACCATGAGATGACTCAGAAAGTTAATCTTCTAATTGATCAATTAACCGTTCGGCTGCCCGGCGATACAAGTTACTCATATGGGCAAGTGATAAAATCAGTTGCAACTGTTCGAGATGATCCGATTCGTCCGGGAGTTGCTGTTGTGCTTCAAAACGCGTCTGATTATCTGCCGTCGTGTCGAGGTAAGTCTGATAAAATGCTTCAAGATCGATTGACTGGCTGGTGACGCCTGTATTCAAATCCGTCAGAATCGTTTTGATGTCGTTGATTGAAAAAGTTCCTTTAAGCTGATAGATCAGACTGATTAAGATGAGATGGTCTTTCGTGTATTTCTTATTCGTCACCGGGAAAAAAAGTTTCTTTTTGGCATAATTGTTGATCATCGTCTTCGTCAGAATCGTTTCGCCTTTTGCGCGGGTCGTCTCCTCGAATGTCCGTTCAAACAGTTGGATGACTTGATCCATGTAGAGATCGATGTTCGGAATATCCGTAAGTTCCAATTGTCGATCGAGTATTGGTTTCGGTTGATCTGCTTGTGTCATAAAAAAAACCTCCAAAAAAAATAGTCCGGAATGACTTCCTATTTCTCTAGTGTATGATAGAATGTTCATATAACGCCATGTAGTATTAAAAACTACATAACAACGGAGGGAAATTATGAGAACGTACATGAGAGAACCAATCAACGGCTTGACCCATCTGGGAGGAGCAGTCTTCGCCTTCATCGGATTGCTAGCACTGGTCATTAAGGCATCACTGGAACGAGGCGCCGGCTTGCCGATCGTCGCTGCCATCATCTTTGGTGTCAGTATGATGGCACTCTATTCCGTCTCGGCAACCTATCATATGGTGCTGGCGAGTGACCGGGCGATTGCGACCTGGAGACGACTGGATCACTCGATGATCTATTTGTTGATCGCCGGATCCTATGCGCCGTTTTGTCTGATCAGTCTGAACGGACCGACGGGGTGGGTCATGTTCAGTATCGTCATGCTGATTGCCGTCTTCGGGATCACTTTTAAACTGGTCTGGTTCAACAGCCCGCGCTGGTTGTCGACGACACTTTACATTGGGATGGGCTGGATCATGGTCTTTGCGATCACACCGCTCGCAGCCGTCTTGTCACCGATGGGAATCGCGCTGCTGTTCCTCGGGGGTATTTTCTATACGATTGGTGGAGTCATCTACGGTTTGAAACCAAACGTTCTGTCGTTTAAGCATCTTGGTTTCCATGAGATTTTCCACGTGTTCGTGTTACTTGGAAGTCTTGCTCATTTCCTCTGCGTCTATTTCTTCGTCATTTAATGGTTCCGACATCCTTTCCATCAAGCGAAAGGATGTTTTTTTTGTGGAAATAACTAGAAAAACAGGACTTGTCTTAAACGGAAACGAATGGAGGGAGGGACAGAAAAGGTTGAAAAGGAGGAATGGCTATGTCGACCATGACATCGCGTTGGCAGCTGAACGCCTGCTATACAACGGAAGAAATCAAACAAAAGTTAGAATCGTTACAGCAGGAACTTGACCGGTTCCAAACCGTTCAAGCACCGATCCGGCCGCAATTAGTGACACTTGAGCAGCTCAAGTGTCAGGTCGAAGAACTCAGTGATTTTGTCTATTGCCTGTATGCAGAAGACGTGTCGCGTCAAGAGGTCCTTGATCTGCTCGAGCAGACGGATACGTTGCAAGCAAGTCTTCAGACGGGTGAAACTTTCTTCGAGGAACGACTGCGGACGTTGTCAAACGACGAGTGGACAACGTTACAGCACGAAGAGGCATCCTATTACCTGACGGAACGCCGTGCCATCATGGAACGGCGTCTGCCGGCAGAGCAGGAACAGCTGATTCAGACATTGGCAATCGACGGATTTTCTGCCTGGGAACAGCTGTATGAACAACGTTTGACCGGATTACGACTTCCCTTGAATGGAGCAACGGTCACGATCGTACAAGCCTGGCATCAGGCGGTCCACGGTACGACACGGATTGACCGACAAACGGCAGCTGCCGCTATTGCAAAAACCTGCGCCGCTGCACAGGACGACTTTGCGATGATTCTCAACCGGATTGCCGGATTTCGATTACAGAATTTTTGAGCGGGAAAGCCCACTCCTTTAGGGGTGGGATGAAAGCTCGGTCGGATACGGAGTGCCCACAAAGAAGCCGAAGGTTCTGGCACTTCATGTATCCTATTTTTTTGTTGCAGTAAGTTGTTTGAAAGGATACATTATCAGTATGAAAAACAACTATCGAAGAACCCAGACCACCGTTTCTCTGATCCATTATCATTTCGTTTTTTGCCCTCGATATAGAAGGAAAATATTCCTTCGAAACGATGTAGAAGGGTACTTCAAAGAATTGGTGCAGGAGATCTGTGAAAGCTTAGAAATCCATACCATCGCCTTAGCATGTGATCAAGATCATACACATCTGTTCCTCAATGCCCCTCCAACACTCAGTCCTGCTGATATCATGGCAAAAATCAAAGGCGTGACATCTAAAAAATTAAGAGCGGAATTTCCTCATCTTCAACACTTGCCAAGTCTCTGGACGCGTTCCTACTTCGTTTCGACCGCCGGAAATGTGTCGAGCGAAACAATCAAGCGTTATGTCGAGCAACAAAAAACAAGGGGGTGACACCTTGAATCAGACATTAACGGTGAACATCAAACTTCGTCCTACCAAAGTACAACAATCTATTTTGAAGCGTATGATGGGAACTTATATCCACACGGCCAACCAACTGGTCTCAGATATGGTAGAGGCAGAAACGATGCTTAAGCTGACGAGCAAGAATGTCCAGTCTCATTTGCCTAGCGCCGTCAAGAACCAAGTCATCAAAGACGCCCAAAGCCTCTTCAAGAAAGTCAAGAAATCCAAATTCAAAATCATCCCTATCCTCAAGAAACCCTACTGCACATGGAACAACCAGAACTATTCGTTCGATTTCGAGTCGATTTCTCTCCCGATCATGATGGACGGGAAGGCAAAGAAGATGGCAATCAAAGCCGAAATGGTCGATACACACAATCGCAATTTCTCACTCCTGAACAATAAGTTGGGGACGCTACGCATCACGAAGAAGTCGAACAAATGGATTGCCCAGATCGCTGTCACGATTCTCACGACCGAGAAGACCGGCTCCAAGGTTCTCGGTGTGGATCTGGGTTTGAAAGTCCCGGCAGTCGCATCGACTGATGACGACAAGGCGAGGTTCTTCGGGAACGGACGTGAGAACAAATACATGAAACGCAAGTTTCGTGCGCGACGGAAAGAGCTCGGTCAAAAGAAGAAGCTGAACGCAATCAAGAAACTAAACAATCAAGAGCAACGTTGGATGAGAGACAAAGATCACAAGGTAAGTCGTGCGATCGTTTCATTTGCGAAAGAGAATCACGTTTCTGTCATTCGCCTAGAAAGACTGGCGAACATCCGGCAGACGGCAAGAACAAGCCGTAAAAACAATAAGAATCTGCATACATGGTCGTTCTATCGCCTAGCAACATTCATCGCATACAAAGCAAGTTTGGAAGGAATCAAGGTTGAGTATGTCAATCCGGCGTACACGTCTCAGACATGTCCTTCTTGCGGTAAAAGAAACAAAGCGAAAGATCGAACCTATTTTTGTCCATGTGGATTCAAAAAACACAGAGATTTAGTCGGTGCGATGAATATTAGATATGCACCTGTGGTTGATGGTAACAGTCAATCAGCCTGAGAACCTTTAGGGTCTGTCTCAGGAGGGGTGATGGCACACCCTCATCTGAAGGCTTGAGCAAAACAGAAATGGACTGCGCTCGCACAAGCACTTCAGAATCCCACTCATCCCAAAGGGTGAGCTTGCGGCTTTAGCCGTGGGAGTGTCAAAACATTCCCTATACGATCGGCTACTTGTTGAGCAATCAGTTGTACTCGACGGTCAAACAATCCAAAGCGGCGTTCAGTGATCAATTTGAACCGCTGTTACGGGCATCGGGACGGGCTTCGATCGAAGAGCTGGTGGAACAGTACCTGAACGGAGAACCGGATGCGGTCGCTTTTTGGCAAGACGCACTCGAACCGCTCCGTTCAGCAATCGAGCTCTATCTGCAAGAGACGGCAGGACTCGTCGATTGAAGTCCGCGTCAACCGGGAATAGATAACTAACGAAGGAGGGGTACTGATGTATGAGCAAGAGAAGAAGATGCTGGCGGAAGCGGCAATCAAGCAGGTCAAGAACGGTATGATCCTTGGTCTCGGGACCGGTTCGACGACCCGGAGTTTCATCGATGCCTTGGGTGAATGGGTCAAAGCGGGCGGCGAGGTGCAAGGGGTCGCAACATCCAACGAGACGGTTGAACAAGCGAAACGATTGAACATTCCCCTCCTGTCACTCGAAGAAGCAACCCATATCGATCTCGTCATCGACGGCATCGATCAGATCGATCCACGGTTCCGAGTGCTCAAGGGCGGGGGCGGCGCGTTATTCCGGGAAAAAGTCGTCGCGCTGATGAGCCGGGAAATCCTCTACTTAGCGGACGCCTCGAAATTCGTGCACCACTTGACCGGACCGTTACCGGTCGAAATCGATGCGTTTGCGAGACCGTATGTCGAGCGTTATCTGCGGGACAAGCAGCTGGACGTGACATTGCGGGAACACGATGGTCAACCGTTCGTGACGGATGGCGGACATTTGATTCTGGATGTGGATCTCGAGCGGGTTCAGGATGTCCGTCATTTTGCCCAGGAACTAAAAAGTTTGACGGGGGTGCTCGAAACCGGTTATTTCGAACGGCAACCGGATCACGTTCTGACCGTCGAACAGGGAAAAGTCCGACAGTTGGCCCACCCGAACCTCCGGGACGGGGGAGGACTTGTCTAAGCTGTGTCTTGATAGAAAGAAGGGGAACCGATGCGATTACGAAAACGGTATGTGTTTGGAGCAAGCGTTTTGGCGGGTGCCGGTCTACTTTTGCTGAAGAACAAGGACAAGAGGGAAGCGGATCCGTTAAAAGAGTATTTAACGCATCTCGATCAGGATTTGAGTCCGGATGCCGATAAGGATCCGGATGAAGTCGGTTTGACGAAACTCGATTCGATTTACCGGGCGGAGTGGCAGGCAAACGGCTATCCCCGCTCCAAAAAAGAACTCGAAGACTTGGAAAAATGAAAAATGCCAGCACTCCGACGTCCGGGATGCTGGCATTTTTTAATATGTAAGGGAACCGGCGATGATCAATCCGATTGAAATCGAAAGGAACAGAAGCAGTAAACCGACGGCTTCGTTATTGGCATCAATTTCTTTTGTCATGCTGAGACGCGGAATGATTAAATCAGCCAGGTAGAACAAAACGATTTGGAAAACGATCGCGAGTGCTCCCCACAAGACCATGTCGAGAATGCTGACCGAGTTCGTGATGCTTGAGTACAGCACGATCGCAAGACCAAGGATCCGTCCGCCGAATGCATAGACGGCCGCTTTTTTCCCTTGACGGATCAGCTCCATCTCTTTTGATTTGGTCGTTACCTCAAACAGGACAACCCCGATTGCAAGCAGTAGCGTCGCGACACCAATATACGCGAGCGTTGATAAAAATAGTTCACTGAAGCCCACACTGATTCCCCCTTAGGAATGATTTGATTTTTTTTGTTCTTTCCGTTGTTTCCACGAGACATAACCTTCAAGCATCGCACCGACTAAAATACCGGCCGAGACATACAGATAAAAATTATCCCCGATGAAGCCGAACAGGAGACCGAGCACAAGACCAATTAAAATATACGGTCCTTTTGCCAATTTCATAACACTCACCTACCTCACTATCAAACGTAGCCGATTTTACCGGATTCGTCCATCCCTAATCGGAGTGACGGGCCGATGCGACTTCTTCTTGAAGCGAAAACAGGGTGACGCGATTCCGGCCGTTTTGTTTGGATTGGTAAAGAGCGGCGTCGGCATCGGTCACGATATGTTGAATCTGTCCGGTCGTTTCCGGAAAACTGGCGACGCCGAACGACGCCGTCAAGTGGAGCAGCATGCCCGAGGACAACACGAACGGAGCAGCAGCGATCTGTTCCCGCAACTGTTCTGCGAGTGCCAACACTTTGACGACCGTTAATCGTTCAACGAGAATCGAAAATTCTTCACCGCCGTTTCGGGAGACATAACCGGAATCCGTCACCCCGTCTTGCAGCCGTTTCGCAAATTGCCGTAAAACCTCGTCGCCCGCCTCATGACCATACGTATCGTTGATCTGTTTAAAATGATCAATGTCGACCGTAATCAAAGCGACTTCCCGTGAATGGAGGATCGTTTGCTGTTTTAAGTCTTCCAAGTGATCGGTAAAGGCACGAAAATTATGGAGTCCCGTTAAAAAATCACGTCGTGCCGTCTGTTGCAAGGTCTGCATCGCGTGCTTCGTCAGCCGAATATCCCGGATGATGACGAGGGCAAGCCAACTGCTGGCAAATGACGCCGGGAGAACGACACTTAAAATGTCGAGGATGAGTCCGGTATCGAACAAGACAAACGTCAAGACGAGTCCATGCAGGACGGTCGCATACACCGTGACGACCGTGAACGTTTTTCGGGAGTAGAGCGGCAACCACCTGACGATCAGCGACGTTCCGCTGGCAACCAGTAAAATGAACAGACAGGCCGCAAAAGCCGCCGCATTCGTGTTGACACTGAACCGATAGACGATAATGACAGCCGTCACGATACAGGTCGGCAGCGGACCGGCGAAATAAGCGGCGACGATGACCGGAATATGCCGTAAATCAACGAGGACACCCGATACCGGTTCGATCGTCAACTGCATCAAGAGCAACGACAGGATACTTAAACTGAGTCCGTACAAAATCCGGACTGACCGTTTAGAGTCGACGGTAATCGGGTGAGGCGATAGTTTTCCGAGCAGATAAAACCCGCTCATCAATAAAGTCAGGTTATTGAGTACGTCGTACAAGATCGATTTCACACCGATTCACCTTACTTTCATCAACAATTCCTTCTATACGTTAGAATACGCCAACGCAAATAAAAAGTCCTGTTCCTTCAAAAGATTTCTCCGAGACGCATCAAAAAACAAAATGTGTCTATAATGTGAAGTTATAGAGTCTATAAGCTGTACTTATAGGTTACTGGATTTTGATTGACCGTTCTCCGATTCAATTGTTAAATGAGGAAGAAGCAATTGAAAGCGCTTACTAAAAATTAAAAGGAGATCCACCATGGAACTGATCATCATTCTTCTTGCATTATCTTTACTCATGTTCGTAGCGTACCGTGGCTTTTCGGTCATCTTGTTTGCTCCGATCTGTGCCTTATTCGCGGTTCTGTTGACGAATCCGGACTGGGTCCTGCCGTTCTTCTCGAATATCTTCATGGAAAAGATGATCGGCTTCATCAAAGCCTATTTCCCGGTCTTCTTACTCGGAGCGATCTTCGGGAAAGTCGTTGAAATGTCAGGGATTGCCGAATCGATTGCGAAGACGATCATTCGGATCATCGGCGCCAAACGGGCGATTCTTGCCATCGTCCTGCTCGGAGCGATCTTGACGTACAGCGGTGTCAGCCTGTTCGTCGTCGTCTTCGCCGTCTATCCATTTGCCGCAAACTTGTTCCGCGAAGCAAACATCCCGAAACGGTTGATTCCGGGAACGATTGCGCTCGGAGCGTTTACGTTCACGATGGATGCCTTGCCGGGGACACCACAAATTCAAAACGTCATTCCGACGACGTTCTTCAGAACAGACATCTATGCCGCTCCAATCATGGGGACGGTCGGCGGACTGATCATCCTGACCGTCGGGATGATGTATCTCGAATCGCGTAAACGTAAAGCCCATCAGGAAGGGGAAGGCTACGCCGGTTTTGAAGCAACGGCAGCCAGCAGCGCCCCGCAGATGGAGTTGAAAAACGAGCCGGAATTGACACTTGAGACGGCGCAACAGCCGGTTTATCGTCAAGTATTGGCCTTTGTACCGTTGATTTTAGTCGCCGTCATGAACAAGTACTTTACGCTCGCGATTCCGAACTGGTATCCGGAAGGCTTTGACTTCGCGGCGATTGGTCTGGAAGCCTTCGGCAAAATCGAGACGCCGGCCGTACTCGCGATCTGGTCAGTCCAGATGGCCTTGATCATCGGTATCATCTCGGCGATGCTCTATGATTTCAAAAAAGTCCGGACGAACTTCCAAGCTGGTCTGAACGTCAGTATCGGCGGTGCCTTACTTGCCGTCATGAATACGGGAGCCGAGTACGGATTTGGTGGCGTCATCGCCGCCTTACCGGGGTTCAAAACGGTCTCAAGCGGGATCTCGTCGACGTTCACCGATCCACTCGTCAACGGCGCGGTCACGACGACGGCACTTGCCGGTGTGACCGGTTCAGCATCCGGCGGCATGGGCATCGCGCTCAGTGCAATGTCAGATAAGTATACGCAAGCGATCACATCAGGCGGTGTCCCGCCGGAAGTCATGCACCGGGTCATCTCGATGGCGTCCGGCGGAATGGATACGCTCCCGCACAACGGGGCCGTCATCACCTTGCTTGCCGTCACCGGGTTGACGCACCGTCAGTCGTACCGTGACATCTTTATGATCACGATTTTAAAGACAGTAACGGTCTTCTTGATGATTGGTCTGTATAACCTGACGGGTCTTTATTAAACAGCTGTACTTACAAAGGGGGAAATGAACGATGCAACAGGGGAAAATCTACGATTCATTTACGGAAGCGACAGCAGATATTTTTGACGGGGCGACGCTCGTCGTCGGCGGGTTCGGTCTGTGCGGAATTCCCGAAAAATCAATTGCCGCCTTACAGGAACAAGGCGTCAAGGAATTGACGGTCGTCAGCAACAACTGTGGTGTCGACGATTTCGGACTCGGCATCTTATTGCAATCACGCCAGATCAAGAAGATGGTCTCGTCGTACGTCGGGGAAAACAAGACGTTTGAGCAACAGTATTTAAGTGGCGAGATTGAAGTCGACCTCGTACCGCAGGGGACACTTGCGGAGCGGATTCGAGCCGGCGGCGCGGGCATTCCCGGTTTTTATACGCCGACCGGTGTCGGAACACCGATCGCGGAAGGCAAGGAACAAAAACAATTCGACGGAAAAACGTATTTGCTTGAAGAAGGGATCGTCGGTGATTTTGCACTCGTCAAAGCCTGGAAAGCGGATAAACTCGGCAATCTTGTTTTCCGTAAAACGTCACGCAACTTCAATCCACTGGTCGCGACGGCCGGGAAAGTGACAATCGCCGAGGTCGAAGAACTGGTTGAAGTCGGTGAACTGGATCCAAACGAGATTCATACACCAGCGGTTTACGTCCAGCGCATCATCGTCGGGACGGACTACGAGAAACGCATCGAACGCCGGACAGTCCGGGAAGCATAAGGGGGAGATACTATGGCAACGTCTAGAGACATCATCATCAATCGTGCACTGCAGGAAATCGAGGACGGGATGTACGTCAATCTCGGCATCGGGATTCCGACACTGATCGCCAATGCGATTCCGAACGATCGGCATGTCATGCTGCAATCGGAAAACGGCTTGCTCGGCATCGGACCGTATCCGCTCGAACACGAAGTCGATGCCGACGAAATCAACGCCGGCAAAGAGACGGTCACGGCACAAAAAGGCGCGTCCTATTTCGACAGTGCCGAATCGTTCGCGATGATCCGCGGTGGTCATATCGACCTCGCGATTTTAGGCGGGATGGAAGTCGCGGAAAACGGAGACCTCGCGAACTGGATGATTCCCGGCAAGATGGTCAAAGGAATGGGCGGGGCGATGGATCTCGTCAACGGGGCAAAACGCGTCGTCATCATCATGGAGCACGTCAATAAGTACGGCGAATCCAAAGTGAAGTCGAGCTGTACATTACCGTTAACGGGGAGCCAAGTCGTCCATCGATTGATTACCGACAAAGCTGTTTTTGATTTTACGGATGCCGGAATGGTCTTGATCGAAACGCTCGCCGGACTGACGGTCGAAGACATCCGTGCCGTGACGGAAGCGAACTTCACGGTCAGCCCGGAACTTGAACGTATGCCAGTAGGGGAGTGAGTCAGATGGTCAACGGAGATATCGTCCTCGTGACGGGAGCAGGAAGCGGGATTGGTCTTGAAATCTCAAAGGCGTTCGCAGAAGCAGGAGCGAAAGTCATCATTACGGACGTTAACGCAGAAGCGGCACAAACAGCAGCGCAGACGTTGCAGGAAGCGGGACATGACGTGATTGGTCTGACGCTGAACGTGACGGATGAAGCGCAAGTCCAGTCTGTGTTTGCCGAAACGATGAAACAGTACGGCCGGATTGATGTATTGATCAACAACGCCGGTCTGCAACATGTCTCACCAATCGAAGATTTTCCGACGGAGAAGTTTGAGTTGATGATCAAAATCATGTTGACGGCACCGTTTATGGCGATCAAGCATGTTTTCCCGATCATGAAGGAACAAGGATACGGTCGGATCATCAACATGGCTTCGATCAACGGTCTGATCGGCTTTGCTGGAAAAGCGGCCTACAATTCCGCGAAACACGGACTTCTCGGCTTAACGAAAGTGGCGGCACTGGAAGGGGCGGAACACGGGATCACGGTCAATGCCTTATGTCCGGGCTACGTCGACACGCCGCTCGTCCGCAATCAGATGGCGGATCTTGCGAAGACACGCCAGGTCGAACTGGAAAAGGTTCTCGAAGACGTGATCTATCCGCTCGTTCCGCAAAAGCGGTTGCTCGCGGTCGAGGAAATCGCTGACTATGCCTTATTCCTCGCCAGTCGAAAAGCGAAAGGCATCACGGGACAGGCCAATGTCTTAGACGGCGGATATACGATTCAATAAGGGGGAAGTCAGGATGAGTGAACAAGTGGTAATCGTCAGTGCGACACGTACGGCAATCGGCAGTTTTAACGGCAGTTTAAAGGATGTTCCGGCAACAAAACTTGGCGCAACGGTCATCGAAGCGGCACTCGCACAGGCGAATGTCGCACCAGCGCTCGTCGAGGAAGTCATCATGGGCAACGTCCTGCAGGCGGGACTCGGACAAAATCCGGCACGGCAGGCCAGTCTCCTCGCCGGTCTCCCGGAATCGGTCCCGGCGATGACGATCAATAAAGTCTGTGGTTCCGGCTTAAAGGCGATTCACCTCGCGTTTCAAGCAATCAAGTCCGGCGAGGCGGAAATCATCGTCGCCGGCGGGATGGAAAACATGAGTCAGGCACCGTACGTGTTAAGCGGAGCCCGGACCGGCTTACGGATGGGCGACCAGCCGCTTGTCGATACGATCATCAAGGACGGTCTGGAGTGCGCCTTTAACGACTACCATATGGGCATCACAGCGGAAAACTTAGCCGAGCAATATACGATTTCCCGGGAGGCGCAAGACCAGTTTGCGGCGACCAGTCAACAAAAAGCAAGTCAAGCCATCGAAGCGGATCGTTTCCAAGCGGAAATCACACCGGTTGAAATTCCACAGCGCAAAGGTGATCCGGTTGTCTTCGCCGAAGATGAGTTCCCGCGTGCCGGAACGACAGCGGAATCACTCGCACGTTTGCGTCCGGCTTTCAAGAAAGACGGTACGGTCACAGCCGGCAATGCATCCGGCATCAATGACGGAGCGGCAGCAGTCGTCGTCATGTCGGCCCGAAAGGCAAAAGAACTTGGGCTGACCACGCTCGTCGAGATCGTTGCGAACGGTACGTCCGGTGTCGATCCGAGCATCATGGGGATCGGTCCCGTCAAAGCGGTCAGCCAGGCGTTGCATAAAGCCGGTCTTGAACTGGACGCCATCGACGTCATCGAGGCGAACGAAGCGTTTGCGGCGCAATCACTTGCCGTGGATGCGGAACTCCGGTTTGATCCGGCGAAGCTAAACCGTAACGGCGGAGCAATTGCCCTCGGTCACCCGATCGGCGCGAGCGGAACACGGATCATGGTTACCCTGATTCATGAGATGTTGCGGACCGGCGAAAGCCATGGTCTGGCGACACTCTGCATCGGCGGCGGTCAAGGAATTGCGACGATCGTCAAGAAGTACGAAGAGTAATTAAAATCGCTTCATCAAAATCTGGACTTCGGTTCAGATTTTTTGTTATTAAAATGGTTTACTTAATTAATGAAATGACGCGGGAAAGAAAAGAAGCAAACGACATGACAAAAAGAGACAGCTTGCGGTAAAATTAAACACGTTGTAAGGGAGGGTGTCAGATGATTTCATTACAGAATGTCAGTAAAGCTTTTTCCGGACAACCGGTCATCCAGTCCGTCGCCCTCTCGATTGAACAGGGCGAGATTCATGGCATCATCGGTGCGAGCGGTGCCGGGAAATCGACGTTACTCCGGCTGATGAATCTGCTCGAACGACCGGATACCGGTCGAATCGAATTTGACGGGATGGATTTAACGAATCTGTCGAACCGACAGCTGCGGCAGACCCGTCAAAATATCGGCATGATTTTTCAGGACTTTAATCTCGTCGGAAACAAGACGGTCGAACAAAACATCGCCGTTTCGCTTGAACTGTCCGGTGTCAAAAAGCGCGAGTGGACAAACCGGATTGAGGAGTGTCTCCGATTTGTCGGACTGGAGTCCTTTGCCCGAAAGTATCCGTCCGAACTGAGCGGAGGACAAAAGCAGCGTGTCGCGATTGCCCGGGCGCTTGCGAACCGCCCGCGCGTTTTGCTGTGTGATGAGCCGACGTCTTCACTTGATCCGAGTACGACTTCGGAAATCTTACGTGTCCTGCAGAACATCAATCAGGCACTCGGCGTGACGATCGTCCTCGTCAGCCATGAGATGCAGGTGATTCAAAGCATCTGCAACCGGGTCACGATCATGGCAGACGGGCAGATTGAAACGACGATTGCGACCGAGCCGGCGGGAATCACGGAAATTACGAGTGATGCCGGTTGGTTCCTGACCCAATTGACAGAGCGGAGGGATCCACATGCCTGACATCGTGCTCGAATATGCGGCGGAAATCAGACTGGCGATCGGACAAACGTTCGTGATGGTCGGAATCTCGATTCTCGCGGCTCTTCTTCTCGGTTTACCGCTCGGGACCTGGCTTTATCTGTCACGTAAAGGACAGTTGCTGTCGAACCAGTTCGTCTTTTCGATTCTGAATTTATTTGTCAATACAATCCGGTCGTTTCCGTTTTTATTGCTCGTCGTCTTCCTGATTCCGTTTACACGGCTCATCATCGGGACGGCGATCGGAACAGCAGCAGCGACCGTCCCGCTTGCGGTCATTGCAATCGCCCATTATTCACGGCTCGTCGAACAGTCGTTGCTTGAAGTGCCGAAAGGTGTCATCGAGGCGGCCGTCTCGATGGGAGCTTCGACACGCGAAGTCGTCCTGAAGTTTTTATTCGTTGAAGCCCGGTCCGGCCTTGTGCTGGGTCTGACGACATCGATCGTCAGCTTCATTTCCTATTCGACGATCATGGGGGTTGTCGGGGGCGGAGGCATCGGTGACTTTGCCGTCCGGTACGGCTACCAACAATTTCAGACGGAATTAATGCTGTATATGATTTTGATTATGGTCATCCTGGTGCAACTGATTCAGTTTACCGGGACGACCGCAGCACGCTTGCTCGATAAACGTTAACTGAAAGTAGGAATTCAAGATGAAAAAAATCATGGCAGTACTCAGTGTTGTTGTATTGGCGTTAGCCGGATGCGGCAACGCCGAGAAAAAAGACGAACAGGAATCGGCGTCAAAAACCGAGACATTAAAAGTCGCGTCACTGATCAAACCGATGACGGAAATTCTCGACCTCGTTAAACCGGAACTGAAAAAAGAAGGCATTAACCTGGAAGTCGTTGTTCTCAGTGACAACGTGCAACCGAACAGTGCCCTCGCAGCGAAGGAAGTTGATGCGAACTTCTTCCAGCACGTACCGTACATGGAAGAGTTCAACCGCAACAACAAAGCCAATCTGGTACCAATCAAGCCGATTTACTTCGCAAACTATGGTCTGTACTCAAAAGACTACAAAAAGATGGACCAGTTGCCAAAAGGCGCTGTCATTGCCGTCGCAAATGATGTTTCAAACATCGACCGGTCGCTCGCTCTGCTCGCACAGCATGATGCGATCAAGTTGAAAAAGAAAACCGGTCCGTACTACACGATGAAAGACATCACAGAAAACAAACGCGACTTTAAATTTAAGGAAGTGGATTTGCTGATGCTCGCCCGCCTTTATGATGATGCGGATGCGGTCATCATGACGCCGGCCTATGCTTCACCGCTCGGTCTGACTCCGAAGAAAGATGCCCTTGTCACGGAAGGCGTCGAAAATGACTTTGCCATCACACTCGTTGCCCGGAAGGACAATCAGGATTCGGAAGCGATTCAAAAGCTGGCGAAAGCGATGACAAGTCCGAAAGTCAAAAAGTTCCTCGAAGACAACTATGATGAAACGGCGATTCCTGCCTTTAAATGAGTGTTCGGCTTAAAAAATCAAAACCACGGTTCGCCTGTCTGTTTCAGAGACACGCGATTCGTGGTTTTTTAGTCGTTCTATCATCAGAAATCCGCTCAACGGATCGTCAACTTCTTCGCATAACCGGTTTTCTCCAAAATATCAGTTGTCGGCATCTCGGTCCATTTGGCGACGGGAAGATCTGGATTTTTCTGAAGGAAGTCCGTCATGATCATATAGCCGAGCGTATATTGGGCAAGTGGCGGGATGTCTTTGTCATAGTTGCCGTATCGTAAATCGTATGCATCGACGTTATGGTTGTTGATCTGTGTCAACAGATTTTCGAGCGTATGATCGAGTAACGGTTCTGTCGCTTCCGATTTCCCTTTTGGATAAACCTGTGCAGCAAACATGTCGGCTTCACCTTCTAACATGATGCCATTGAACATCGAGTCGTGCGTGTTGCTTTTAAAAGCAACGGTATGGTGGTACTCATGGGCGACAGCATTGGCAAGTGTATCTGTTGAAAAACCTTTAGCCAGGTAGAGCGTGAACATATCAGTTCCTGAGGCAAAACCGGTGACTCCGCCATGGCGCTTTATCTCGGCCGGATTATGGACATTGTAAGGTGCGACAAAGACCGTCAGCTTATCGGTTCGAGGCAATGCATCAATCGAAGTCTGAAGACTTTTTTTAATCTGTTGCTGAATGGCATCCTGATGTTTTTTCAAGTAGACAATCGTTTTGTTCAGCTCTTCTGCATTGTCGGTCGGGATATCTAAAATCCGCCGGTCTGTATATGTATCTGTCAGTTTTTCTTTTTCGATCCATTTGTGTTTCGTAGCCAACACATGTTTCTCGAACAGGGCCCCATTCTCGGTCGGCTCTTTTAATGTCGCATCGACATACGACTGATAGGCATCGTACAGCGGAATGATTTGAATCGTCTGATGATCTTGTTTAAAGGTCAATTTCTGCGGTTCGGCCTTTTCAGCTTCCGGCGCATCGGTACAGCCTGCAAGCAGACTGGTCAAGGTAGCGGCAAGTAAAAGTCGTTTCATCCAGGTTCCTCCTTTGTCTAAAAAACCATAATTATCCATACGTAAAGTAATTGGTAAAAGTTTCATGATTTCCTCCTAGTCAGATGAACTTATGTTACCGATTACAAAAGAACAACCCCAAAATGGCAATATTTCGCTATTGAAGGATACGAGAACGTTTTCAGCTAAATTTTCAGAATATTCACCAGATAAACTCCTAGCATGAGGTCACAAACCTATGTTATCCTTTCGGACGAAGTACCTGATTTTGCTCGAGTCAACGAATCAGGTCGTAATTTAATAGTGGAGGTTTCTTATGTCTAAAACAGTTCCAACATCCTTTATCGTCGTCATCGGTATGATGCTGTTTGCCTTGTTTTTCGGGGCCGGAAATTTGATTTTTCCACCGATGCTCGGACAAATGGCAGGTGAGAACGTCTGGATTGCCAACGCCGGATTCCTGGTCACAGGCGTCGGGTTGCCGTTGCTGGCCATCTTGGCATTTGCTTATTCCGGTGAACCGGACTTACGGGCGATGGCGTCACGGGTCCATCCGATCTTTGGTCTTGTCTTTGCGATCATCTTGTACTTGGCAATCGGTCCGTTTTTTGCGATTCCGCGTGCCGGAACCGTTTCGTACGAGATTGGTATCAAACCTTTCTTCGGAGAAGGGGCATCGTCGACACCATTACTGATTTTTTCGATTCTGTTTTATACGGTCGCGTGTCTGTTATCATTGAATCCGACAAAAATCGTCGATGTCGTCGGCAAAATCCTGACACCGATTAAGATCACGTTTATCGGCTTATTGATTCTCGTTGCCGTGATTAAACCGATCGGAAGTTTTCAGAATCCTTTGACGACATATCAGCACAATGCCTTTTTTAACGGCTTCCAGGAAGGCTATTTGACGCTTGATGCCCTCGGAGCGTTTGTGTTCGGAATCATCATCATTTCGGCGATTAAAGACCAAGGGGTCACGTCGAAAAAACAATTGCTCGTCATTTGTTCGAAAGCCGCTTTGATTGCGGCGAGTTTACTTGCCATCACGTATTCAGCGCTTGCCTTCATGGGCGCATCGAGCATCTCAAAAATCGGTCCATTGACGAACGGAGCGGAAATTCTGTCGGCGGTGTCCGATTATTACTTCGGCTCATACGGTTCGATTTTGCTCGGTTTGATGATCACGGTCGCGTGTCTGACGACGAGTGTCGGACTGATTACTGCCTGTGCGTCGTTCTTCTCACTGTTGTTGCCGCGGATTTCGTATGTCAAATGGACGATTGGTCTGTCGATCTTCAGTGCACTTGTCGCCAATATCGGACTGACGCAGTTGATTGCGATCTCCAAACCGGTTCTGTTGACACTGTATCCGTTAGCGATCTGTCTGATCTTCCTAACGTTCTTACATAACGTCTTTAAAGGAAAACCGGCTGTCTATCAAGGGGCGATGTGGATGACGTTTGCCGTCAGTCTGTTTGACGGACTGAAGGTGGCGAAAGCACCGGTCGAACCGGTCTTGCGTGTCTTTGAAAACGTGTTGCCGTTCTTTTCCGTCGGACTCGGTTGGGTCGTTCCGGCGATTATCGGGGCTGTCCTCGGCGGATTGTTCGGTCGGAAAAAAGCATACCGGACGGAACAGTCACGGGTTGCTTAAATTCAGTTGGTCTGGAAAGAAGCCGTTTCGATTTCGAATCGAAACGGTTTTTTGCGTTTAACGAACAGACCAAAAAGGAATGGCTTAAAATGTAAGCCATTGTTGATACTGTCGTTGAAGAAAGAAAGGATGTTGAACATGTCAGAACGTGTTTTCATTAGTCCGGCGAAGTATGTCCAAGGGAAAAATGTCATTGATCGGCTCGGTACATATGTGAGTCCGATTGGAGACGTGGCCCTAGTGATCGCCGATGATGTCGTTTGGAAAATCGTCGAGGAACGTGTCCATGCTTCATTTTCAGCAGAAGGAATCAAAATTGAAAAAGCAGATTTCAGCGGTGAAGCCTCAAAACATGAAGTCGAACGGATTGCCGCACAAGCCAAGGATGCCGGCGTGAAATTCGTCATGGGGGTCGGGGGCGGGAAGACGCTTGATACGGCAAAAGCCGTTTCGGACGAGTTCCATCTGCCGGTCGTCATCGTACCGACGATCGCTTCGACCGATGCGCCGACAAGTGCACTGTCCGTCATCTATTCGGATGAGGGAATCTTTGAGAGTTACCGTTTTTATAACAAAAATCCGGATCTTGTCTTGGTCGATACAAAATTGATTTCTGAAGCGCCGGCCCGTTTCTTTGCTTCGGGGATTGCCGATGCACTGGCGACATGGGTCGAGGTCCGGAGTGTCATTGCCTTTGGAGGCACGACGATGGCCGGTGGACGGCCGACGATTGCGGCGGAAGCGATTGCGAAACGCTGTGAAGAAGTGTTGTTCGAGCACGGACGTCTCGCCTATGAGTCGGTTCAAGCAAAGGTCGTCACACCGGCGCTTGAAGCTGTCGTTGAAGCCAATACGTTGTTGAGTGGTCTTGGGTTTGAAAGCGGTGGACTGGCGGCAGCACATGCCATCCATAACGGATTCACGGCGCTTGAAGGAGACATTCACCATTTGACACACGGGGAAAAAGTCGCGTTCGGGACGCTCGTCCAGTTGGCGCTCGAAGAACACCCGCAGGAAGAAATCGAACGGTACATTTCGTTCTATATGGATCTTGGACTGCCGGTCACACTGGAAGACGTCAAACTAAAAGATGCTTCACGCGAAGACATCTTAAAGGTCGGTCACGCAGCGACGGCAGAAGGGGAGACAATTCACAGCGGCTTTGATGTAACGGCGGATGAAGTGGCGGATGCCATCATTGCCGCTGACCGCTATTCAAAAGCTTATCAGGCGAAATTGAAGAACTGACGAAACGTTATACCAATGATAAGCAAAAAGGCGATTCTCCCGATTGAAGGGAAATCGCCTTTTTAGTGTAAGAATGGTTCTTATTAATGGACATGCTTCTGTTCCCCATGACAGTACAGCTGATTCTCATGGTCATGCTGAGCGGTCTCAACCTGAATCGTGGCATGAGTAATGCCGACATGTTTTAAGTCGTGGTCCAGTTGTTCCCGGATCGACTCCGATTCACGGACCGTCATGTCGTCTTTGACGACGACGTGGCAGGATAACGCGTTGTAACCGCTCGTAATCGACCAGATATGAAGGTCGTGCAGACCAAGAATCGCTTCGTTCGTTTGAATGGTCGAGACGACCTGTTCGACATCAACGTCGCTTGGTGTACCTTCCATCAAGACGTGGACCGCGGCCTTCGTTACGTAATAGCCGCTGCGCAGAACGAGGATTGCAACGATGATACTGGCGAGCGGATCCGCAATTCCCCAGCCGAAGAACAGGATCAACAGGGCGGCAATGATGGCTCCGATGGATCCGAGCATGTCACTTAAGACATGCAGGTAGGCACCACGCATGTTCAGATTATCTTCGTGCCCGCCGCCGCGCGTCATGATCCAGGCAACGAGTAAGTTCACTAGAAGTCCGAGTGTACTGATGATTAACATCCCGGTCGTTGCGACAGCCGGAGGATCAACAAACCGCTGCACGGCTTCGACAAAAATATAAAGCGAAATGCCGATCAAGGCGACACCGTTAAAAATCGCCGCGAGAATTTCAAAACGTTTTGAGCCGAACGTCTTGTTTGCATCCGGCTTCTGGTTTGAGAAGTGAAAGGCTGCGAGTGCAATTGCAAGTGAAATCGAGTCGCTCAGCATATGCCCGGCGTCCGATAACAAAGCCAGACTGTTCGTCCAAAATCCGCCGATTACCTCGACGATCATAAACAGCGTGATGATGGTGAACGAGAGAAGCAATACTTTTTTATTGTCGGTGTGATGATGATGATCATGATTATGTGCCATAAAGATACCTCCTGATACATTCAAATGTCTATTTGAATTATAGAATGCGAAACGTCTGTGGTCAATCGACGTATGTTTCATTTTCCACTGAGAGAAGAGAATGAAACGCGATCATTGGACGATATACGGTTGGATGAGACATAAAACGAGGCTGGGACATAACTCAGTTTTATAAATGAGAAGGCCCTCGAAACGTTTTTCGTTTCAAGGGCCTTCTTCTATGATGAAAAACCGATTTTAAGTAAACAAATAAGGACTGCCTCTGATAAAGTTAAAGTGACCAAACCATAACTATCGGAGGTGTCCTTATGTTTAAAAATTATACCATGAACCAGCTGGTTCTACCTTTAGATTTAGAAATTCGTCTTCAAGAAAACGATATCGCATTCGCCGTTCATCATCTTGTCGAGTCCATTCCCGACGATGCCTTTGAACCTTTTACTCGAACGACAGGCTGCCCCGCCTATCATCCACGCATGATGATGAAGATCATTTTATGCGCCTATACGCAATCGGTCTTCTCTGGTCGGAAGATCGAAGGACTCCTTCAAGACAGCCTGCGTATGATGTGGCTCGCTCAAGGGAATGAACCGAGCTATCGTACTATCAATCGCTTTCGAGTGCACCCGGCAGTCACACCTATCCTTAAGCAGGCGTTCGTCACCTTCCGTTGCCATCTCGTCGAGATGGGAGAAATTAAGGAAGAAGCGATCT
Organism: Exiguobacterium artemiae 255-15; assembly: GCF_000019905.1. GTDB lineage: Bacteria > Bacillota > Bacilli > Exiguobacteriales > Exiguobacteriaceae > Exiguobacterium_A > Exiguobacterium_A artemiae. The sequence goes on from NC_010556.1 coordinate 1,227,113, forward strand.
TCATTGATGGTACGAAACTAGAAGCGAATGCGAATCGATATACGTTCGTCTGGCGAAAATCCGTCGAGCGATATAGTGCGTCGCTCGTTGAAAAGTCTAATCTTCTCTATGAAGAACTCGTCGCACAAGAAATCTTACCGGAGATTGAACGAGAAAGTCCAGACGAACTGACCCTTCCTGAACTCGAGCACATCGGTGATGTTTTGGAGGGACGAATCGCTTCTATCAATCAAGAAATCGAGGCAAGTTCAGATACGCAGGAGAGAAAACGGCTTCGTTCCGAACGAAAGCAACCCCATCTTTTCCGAAAAAAGTTCGCTGAGTTCGTGGAAAGAAAAAGGAAGTATGCCGTCCAAAAGGAAACGTTCGATGGACGGAACAGCTATTCGAAAACGGATACGGATGCGACGTTTATGCGGATGAAGGAAGATCATATGCAAAATGGACAACTCAAGCCGGGGTACAACGTGCAGATTGCGACCGAAGGTCAATATACCCTCGCTTATGATGTCTATCCCAATCCGACCGATGCCCGCACGTTAATCCCATTTTTAGATGAGGTTTCCTCGTATCTTACTTTACCGAAACATATCGTTGCGGACGCCGGCTATGGAAGCCAAGAAAATTATCAGGAGATTCTGATGCGCCGAGGGCGCATTCCGCTCGTTCCCTATACGATGTTTCAAAAAGAGAAGACGCGAAAATGGCGTGATGATCCTTTTAATCTCGTCAACTGGTCCTACGATGAAACGACCGATCACTTTGTATGCCCGAACGGGCAGAACGTGACGTTCCGTTACATGTCTAAGAGAACGGATCGATATGGTTTTACCCGCGATTTCAAGGTGTACGAAAGTGAGAGTTGTGATGACTGCCCGCTTCGATCCCTCTGTACCAAGGCAGAGAAGGGTCGTCATCGCCAAGTCCGAGTAAACGTTTCGTGGGAAGAGCAAAAGGAACAGGTAAAGGACCTGCTTTCAGATCAAAAAACCGGGAAAATCTACGCGAAACGTAAGATAGACGTAGAACCAGTTTTTGGGAATCTGAAGGCTAATTTGCGTTTCACTCGTTTTTCCGTAAGAGGAAAAGCAAAGGTGAAACGTGAGCTTGGCTTCATCCTTATGGCAGTAAATCTGAGAAAGTGGCTCACCCAAAGTATTGCCCGAGGGGCATTTTAACAAGAGGTGATGAAAAAAAATAAGGGATTGCCATCGTGACGATGGCAATCCCTTATTTTCTTTAAAAGCCAGCTAGTTATGTCCCAGCCTCGTGTCGTTATAGATAGTTCAACGGATTGACGCTGCTTGCCGCCGATGTCGCACTGTAGACGTATGTTCCGCGATGCAGTTCAAAATGAAGATGCGTTCCGAACGCATTTCCTGTTTGACCGACCGTACCGAGAAGCTGTCCTTTTGAGACCGATTGTCCGACTGAGACCGATCGGCTGTTCATGTGGGCATAGAGACTCGTGAAGGAAGCGCCGTCAATCGAATGCTTGACCATGACATAATTGCCGTACGCACCTTTTAATTGAGAAGTGATGACTTTCCCGGCTGCCGTTGCATAAACCGGTGTGCCTTTCGGGGCACCGTAATCGATTCCGTTATGGAACGTATAGCCGTAGACACCGCTTGCTTGACCATATCCTTGCGTGATCGGTCCACTGGTCGGCGTGATGAAATCGTTTGAGGCTTTGGTTGCCCCACCCGAATTGGTTAAGCTCGTGACCGTATATTTTTTAACATAATCGGCATGGACAAATCGTTTGTTGCCATTATATAAGAATTTAATCCAGTCTCCCGTCCGACCGAGGTAACGGAAGGTTTGTCCGCTGTTGACGATCCCGACCTGAGAACTGCTTGTGGACGAACTGCTTCTGACGCGGAGATTATCGACCATGATTTTGATTTTATATGATGTCGTGACAGAATATTTTTTGACATATGTAGAAGAGACGTAGACTTTACGTGATCCGTACAGAATTTTTGTCCAATTTCCGGTCCGGCCTAAGTATTTGTATGTATCGCCTTTATCAAGACCTGTGATGATACCGTATGTCGTCGCGGGACCGGTGCGGGCACGCAATCCATCGTTCATGACTTTGACCTTATAAAACGTTGCCGCATCAGCTTTTGGAACGGCATATGTCGAGAAACCGGCGACGGCGATAGCGGATACCGTCAGCGTAGTAAATAATTTTTTCAAATCAGTAAATCCTCCTTTGAATCTGTCGGACTGAATCCGTATGTGGGTGGAGCAATATGTAAGGTTGTTCTATGATTTCTTAGATGAGTGTACCATTAGTAAAAATGTTTAAATATTACAATATTATTTCTATAATGTTTCGATATTTTATATTATAGAGAGCATAAAATCTATTTTACCTTAATTTAGGAATTTTAATTCTTATTGATTTTTCTGTAAAACCTAGATTTTTATTGATTAGACAACGATTTTTAAAAAGTGTCAGGAAATCAGAACAATCAGTATGTTATGATGAATTTTCCAATAATTAGAATGAATTTATTTCAGAGGAGTTATTTTCAAAAAGGTTTAAAAAAACGGACAACCGAAAACGGCTGTCCGAAATGATTATAAGACGCTGAGCGGATTGATCGTGTTGACGGCTGAAGTTCCGCTGTAAATGTAACCGCCGCGGTGCAGTTCGAAGTGAAGGTGTGAACCGGTTGAGTTTCCGGTGCTGCCGACATTTCCGATTTTTGAGCCTTTTGCGACTGATTGACCGGTGTAGACGGAACGTTTGCTGAGATGAGCATAAACACTTGTGTAGGTTGAACCGTTCACTTTATGTTTCATCATGACATAGTTGCCGTAGGCGCCTTGATAGCCTGATTTAATGACTCTGCCGGAAGCAGTCGCACGGACCGTTTTCCCTGCGGCTGCTGCGATATCGATGCCGTTATGGAACGTATATCCGTAGCGGCCGCTCGCTTTTCCGTATCCTTGTGAGATGCGTCCGCTTGTCGGACGGAGGAAACCTGTTGAATGGGAAGCTTTTTTGGCTGTTGCCTTTTTCCCGATGCTGTATCGTTTTACATAACTGGAATAGACGTACCGTTTTTTACCGCCATACGAAATTTTTGTCCACTTGCCTTTTTTACCATAGTATTTGAAGGTCTTCCCGGCATTGACTCCGCCGACGATTTTATACTTTGTGGAAGGACCGGTCCGGACACGTAATCCATCGGCCATGACTTTGACTTTGTAAGAAGAAGAGCTTGCAGCCTCGACCTTACCTGTACCCGTGCTAGCGAATCCTGAAACGACGAGTGCGCTCATCGTGACGGTTGTTAAAATACGTTTCATGTAGTAGTTCCTCCTGATGTGAAAACAATTGACGGTCGATGAGTTGTGACAGATTGCATCTGTCTATAAGTTGTAGGCTGTATATGAATACTGCGTCGAAGTAGTGAATTTGATAAACCGAGTATAGCATCGAGTGTTTTGAAAATAATATTTCAGTTTGATTGCTTAAATATAGGTAATTAATATGTATTGTAATATATTGATAGGAATAATTCTGAAATACCGTCATACCAGGGAAAATTTTATTACAGGGTATGAGTTTTATGACATAATCCGGAATATGTGAAAATGTGATAAAGTATGGGTCGATAGCGAATTGGAGGAGAAGATGAAGATGGATATCAAGTTTACAGTAGGGCAACAACGCTTTAACCACCGGGCAGCGGCAGTCATTATCAAAGACGGACATCTGTTGATTCACCGGAATGTCCGGGATGAGTTTTGGGCATTGCCGGGCGGAAGGATTCAATTGATGGAGAACGGGGAGGCGGCAATCGTCCGGGAAATCAAAGAAGAACTCGGATTAAAGGCCGAGGTCACACGCTTTTTATCCGTTCATGAAAACTTTTTTACATATGAAGACGTGTCTTTTCATGAAGTCGGCTTTTATTATGAAGTAACTATTTTGGGTGATATGGCGGTCACGACCGAAGAATTTTTTGGAGTGGAAGGCGAAGAATTGATTTATCGATATGTTCCAATCGAACAATTAGAGACAGTGAAGCTGTATCCTGAAAAATTGATGAAAATGATTCAGTGTGGTGAATGGTCGCCATTATTTTCAAATGAAGAATGACTATGTTACTTTTCTTCTTTTCATATAGAAGAAACGAACTAAAAAAACGATAATTTTTATCGTTTTTTTTTCGTTAGACGTTTATTGATATATGGCAAGGGAATGTTAATGAAGGTAGTCATTAAATAGTGAAAAGGGGTTGGGTCATATGCGTGAAGAAGAATTGGAGCAGATGCATCAACAAGCACGGGGACAAACACAGGATCAGCAACCGGGAATCGAAGCGGAAATGCATCCTGAACCGGTGTACGACGACCCGGAATACGTCGGATCAGGTAAGTTGAAAGGCAAAGTGGCGTTGGTGACAGGGGGAGACAGCGGTATTGGGCGTGCCGTCGCGATCGCCTATGCCAAAGAGGGCGCTAACGTCGCCATCGTGTACTTAAATGAGGGACGGGATGCAGAAAAAACGAAACAATTGATTGAAGGGTATGGTGTCAAGGCACTGGCGCTTGCGAAAGATGTCAGTCAACCGGAGAACGCCCAACCGATCATTGATCAGGTCATTCAAGAGTTTGGTCAATTGAATATCCTGGTCAACAATGCCGGAAAACAGTTTCCGCAAGACGATTTCTTGGCGATCACACCGGATCAGTTAAAAGAGACGTTCGAAACGAATCTCTTTTCAATGTTCTATCTGACGCAGGCTGCGTTACCGCATTTGAACAAGGAAGATTCGATCATCAATACATCGTCCGTCACGGCGTATCGCGGGGCACCATCACTGATCGATTACTCGGCAACCAAAGGGGCAATCACGACGTTGACGCGTTCGCTGGCGTCAAACTTGATTGAAAAAGGGATTCGCGTCAATGCCGTTGCACCCGGTCCGATTTGGACGCCGCTCATCCCGGCAACGTTCACAAAAGAAAAGGTGGAAGCACACGGGGAAGACACACCGATGAAACGACGCGGCCAACCGTCGGAAAACGCACCGGCGTATGTCTACCTGGCGTCACGCGACTCCAGTTACGTCACCGGTCAAACGATTCATATCAACGGCGGCGATTACATTACATCATAAGGAGGAACTCATCATGAAGAAAAATCCGAATGAAGTGCCGGAACACGAACCGGATCAACAACCGGACGAGATTCCGACAACACCACCGTCCGAAGTGCCGGAGACACCGCAGGAAGATCCAATCCGTCAACCGGAGCCGGACACGTTCCCGGAACCAACGGAAATTCCGGATACACCGCAAGAAGATCCGAACCCTTACTAAACCGATGCAACTGATTCCGGAGATAGTCCGGAATCAGTTTTTTTTGTCAGAAAAGTAAAAATATGCATTTTAATGGGAACCCTTACATAAAATCATCCGTATAAAAAATTATACAAAAAAGGGGGAAGAACACATGGAATTTCTGTTAGCATTTCTCTCACTAGGGGCAGGGTTTTGGTTTTTTTACAGTTATTTACTCGGATTTCGCAACAAAAACATCACGATGACGTTTGACGATCGGTTCTATGCACTCGAAGATCACGTCAAAGCGATTGAACAAAAATTAAAACAGGATGGAAAACTGGTCGAATATTTAGGGAACCGTCGCTTTTTGGTTAATGGAAAACGGTATCTGTTCGTCGAGCGGACGGTACCAATGTCGGGGATTCCGGTTCAACAGACGATTTTGGAATATCAAAAGTAATGGAACTCAAGATGTTGTCTCTATTTTAGAGACAGCATCTTTTTTTTTGGAAAGTAATTGACAGCCAACTGTATTACCCGTATGATACAGAAAGAAAGTGTATTACTGTTTTAATACAATGAACGGAAGAAGGAGGTCAAGGACCTGATGCAATTTGACCAAAGAAGCCCGGTGTATCTTCAAGTCGTCCGTTGGTTCAAGGAACAAATCGCAACGGAAGAACTGAAGTGCGGACAGGAAATCCCATCGCGCCGGGAAATCGCCGCGCAGCTGGGAATCAATCCAAATACAGCGCAGAAAGCCTATAAAGAGATGGAGGAACAAAATTTGATCACGACAGAACGAAACGTCCCGAGTAAGATCACGATGGATCAGGAAATCGTCAAAAAAGTCCGGACGGAGATGCTCGATGAAGCCGTCGCCCAGTTCATCGAGGCCGTCCAAGCGATTCAGATTCCGCTTGGCGAAGTCGTCACGAAAGTCGAAACCGTCTATCAATCAACGGAACGGAGGAAGGTCGATGCTTGAAGTCCATGGCTTGAAAAAACGATACGGTCGGAAAAAACCGATTCTTGAAGGGGTCTCCTTTTCGGTGCGTCCGGACAGCATCACCTGTCTGATCGGTTTAAACGGCGAAGGAAAATCAACGATCTTAAAAGCCATCATGGGACTCGTCCCGGTCGATGCCGGAACCGTCCTCGTCGACGGCGAGGTCTCACGCGATAAAATTGCCTTCGTTCCGGACCTGCAGACGATGCCCGGCTATATGACGATCGGGGATGCGCTTCTTTACATGAACGACTATTATCCGGACTGGAATCCGAAAGTCGCCGAAGAACTGATGGGGTTGTTCAAGTTACTGACGACTGACAAAATTTTGGAACTGTCAAAAGGGAATCAGGCGAAGTTCAGTTTGGTGCTTGGTTTTGCACTGGACCGTCCGTACCTGTTGCTCGACGAACCGTTTGCCGGAATTGATTTATTTACGAAAGAACAGATTGCCTGGATCTTTTCGAGTCATTACATGGAAGGACGCGGCATCCTGATGACGACACATGAAATCATCGAAATCGAACACCTGATTGACCGGGTTGTCTTTTTGCAGGACGGTCGGATCATCGATGAACACGATACGGAAGAGATGCGTGAAGTATACGGAAAATCGGTCCAGGACCGGATGCGGGAGGTTTATCAGCGATGAAACAGTACCTGATGTTAACGAACGAAGAGTTAAAACGAAGCTGGAAAATGATTATATCTATCATCCTCGCGATGGCGGGTATTGAAATCCTGACCGTCGTCGGACGGGTCATCTATCATGAACGTCAGGTGCAGGAGTATATGAGTTACGCCAAAGTAAGCGAATCCGATGCTATCCGCACGATTGAAAAGTTATCGTTTGAACAAGCTAGCTCGTATTTCAGCTATATTATCTTGATCGGAGTAGCTCTTGTGTTGCTGTATGCCGTCCAGATTTGGTACCGGGACTGGCTTGGAGAGTCCAAGTACATATACCGTTTACTGTTGTTACCGGGCAACCGGGCAAAAATCTTTTTTGCTAAATTTACCTCGCTGGCTCTTGTCATCATTAGCTTCATTGGTTTGCAGTGGGTAGTCATTCAGCTCAGTTTTGTCATATTCAACTGGATGATTAAGGATGACTACCGTGCAACTTCTACTCTTGGATTGTCGCGGACTTTAAAACAGTTATATACGATGAATCTTGTAGATGTACTCGTCATTGTAACGCTCGCCCTGTTTACCGTCAGCTTTTTGTTTATGCTCATACTGCTGGAGCGGTCGTATCGGAAAACAAAAGGACTATTGTTCATCGTCCTTGAAGTCATTGCTATTGTCGTGATCATGATGGGCGGTATGTACATCATTGAAACGCTCGATATCTTTTTATCACAGGAAATATCAGCAATCATGATAGCGATTTTTGTTCTCTATTTTATTTATACGATTTGGAAAAGCCTGCGCTTGTTAAAATGGAAAATTTCGGTCTGAGGAGGACGTCATGCGAAAATTTAAATTTGTAGTTATTCTGGCAGTCGTCAGTGTTTTGACGCTCGGCATTTATACCGTCTTTATTCAATCGATCGAGGAATCGGATTTTACCGTGGAGACGATCAAAGGGAATCCGAAACAACCGGAAGTCCGGTCCATTCAAGCGGAACTATACGATAACGGTTTAAAAGATGTGGATTATAACGTTGAATTAGACGGTCATGTTCAAAAAAAGACCAATAATTTTATCAGCGATCTGTTTGAGAATCCGTCTGAGGAAAAGCGGGCTCCGGCTGACTTTCGGCGCTTCATCCGTTCTGATTACGTCACTATGCTGAAACAGGACGGCATTTCATATGCGATGGGTGCGCCGGACAATACTAAGTGGGAACTTCAGTACTGGGAAGAAGGCAAGCAGCGCGTCGTTAAAAAAATCTTTCCGGCACCTGCTGAAGCTCGGAAATTAGGGGAAACTCAAATCACGCCGTATAAGAAAATCGGGGACAGTTTATATGTCACGATCTACGATCTGCAAACGGAAGTCGGCACGCAGTTATACAAAATCGATTTAAAAGGCGATAGCATTCAAAAAATTAATTTATCTGTTTCTTCTCAAGATGAAATCTCGCTCTTAGGAATTCATAATGAAGTGATTGTCTATTACGTGATGGAAAATATTAATGGAACAGATGTAAGTAAAGAAAAATTATACATGAGCAACGGAAAAACAACAAAGCGCTTAAAAGGCTTAAAATCATTCAGCAACGGGCAAACGGAACTCAGTGCAGATGGCTCGAAGCTGATTGTACTTGAACGTGAAATGAACGATTTCAACTGGACTTTGTATGACATAAAAACAAAGCAAGTAGAAAAACATTCAATGGATATCCCGTTAGTGACGGATGAGTTTGGATTGGGTGAGTATACTACGCTTAAGGATGGTTTGATTTATACGGCGAATCGGTTGAATGATGGGATTTACAATGTTCGAGTCATCGATCCATTATCCGACCGCATTTTGTATGAAGGAAACATTAAAGACAAACTGAAGCGCGAAGAGACATCCCTAAACGGGCTGGTCTTGAAATAATAATGATACTTTTGACATTACAGCAAAAAACGCAATCTGAAACTCTCAAGGAGTTCCGGATTGCGTTTTTCAATCTTATTGATACGATTTGATGATGATATCCTGTTTCGCATAGTAACTCCACGTCAGGTCCTGCGATTCGACCTTTTTCGTTGTCACGGCAACGAATTTATTTTTACCGGTATAGATTCCGACGAAGTTCGGCGCTTTCGCCTTTTTCGCCTGAACGAATAACAAGTCGCCCGGCATCGCTTTTTTGAGTGTGACGGTTTTAAGAGGCATCGCAGCTTGTTTTGCAATCGTCCGTTCGAGTTTCAGATCACTTTTTTGATACACGTATTGCGTGAAGCCGGATGCATCAAATCCTTTTGTTGTCGTGCCACCTTCTTTATACGGAGTCCCAATCAATGATGTCGCGAGTTTTGCAATCGCGGCTTTCTTTTTCGCGAGTGCTTTTTCCGATAATGGTTTTGGTGTCTCGGCTTTAGTCGGTGTTGCAGCAAATGTCGCGATCGGACTGACCGTCGCTGTCAATAAGAGGGCAGTTAATGGAAGGGCATAATACGATTTCATAATAAAATCTCCTTTTACATAAGTGGGATGAAAAACTATCTTTACCGTATCATGCCGATTGGAAAATAAAGCAACAAATCAGATACGTTCACCTAACAGTCTTGTAAGGTTCGGTCTGAGTCTCCGGTACAAAAAGACGCCTGTTCCAAGCGCCTCACGAGAGGACACTCTGGAAACAGGCGTTTTTTAAGAACGTTGATCGAGCCGGTGACTGACGGCTGTCAACGCGGCGGCGAGTAAGGCGACGGCACCGCCGACAAGGGCGATGTTCATCATCGGACCATTCGCATAGACGAGCCCGCCGAGTGCGGAACCGAAGGCAATCCCGACGTTACTTGCGACCGGCATCAGCGAAGCAGCAAGCCCTTTCGCTTCCGGATTAAACTTTTCTGCCAGGTCGATCAGATAAATTTGCGTCGACGTCGTCAATAAAATCGACATCAAGGACATCAAGGCAATGTTGATCAGGCCAAGCGATACCGACGCTGTCGTCACGTAGAGAGCAGCGAGGACGATCGCCTGAACGATGAAGACGAACCGGAGACGGCCGATCGGATTCCGACTGGCGATTTTACCGGCCAAGATGTTACTGAAGATCGAGACGACACCGTAAGCGAGTAAAATCGGACTGATCCAGGCTGACGGCAATTTCAGTTCCAACTCAAGCACGGGCACGAGATACGTATAGACGACGTATGTCGCACCGAATCCGAATGAGGGAATGAAAAAGGCGATCATGATCCGTGGATTGGCGAGTAAACTGAGCTGTTCGCGGATTGAACCGGACGATTCCGATTGCTGGACCGGAACGACTTTCAAGACAGCAAGCAGGGCGATGACACCAAGACTGCTTGTCAGCCAAAACGTGGCGGCGTAACCGGCATGTTGTCCGATGAATGTACCGATCGGCACACCGAGGACGTTTGCCATCGTAAATCCACCAAAGATGAAGGAAACAGCGACGCCGCGTTTCGCGATTGGCACACTGTCGCTTGCGACGACCATTGCCAGCGAAATCAGGACGCCTGTCAGAACAGCCGTCACGATTCGTGACAACAGCAACAGTTCATAATTCGGTGCGATCCCGCTGCAGATATTCAGGATGATCCAGACGAAAATCAGACTGAGCATTAACTTCCGCCGTTCAAGGTGTCCGGTCAAGGACATCGTAATCGGTGTTCCGATGGCGAAGGCGATCGCAAAGGCGGAGACGAGCGTGCCGGCTTTCGCAATCGTGATGTTCAGACCGTCCGCAATTTCAGATAAAATACCGACGATGACGAATTCGCTTGTTCCAAGGACAAAAGTCAACATGGATAACGTCGCGATTAACAGCCAGTCGGCTTGACTCAAACGAGTCGATGATGATGATGACATAAATAATTCCCCACTTCTGGCGCCTGTGCGCAAAAAAACTATCGTGTATCAGAATAGCATGATTTAACAAGGGCGGAAACCGAATTTGCCTGACCCGGAAAAAGAAGCATTATTGTGAATAGACAGTCAATTTCACTTATCATGCATTCGGGTATACTAACAGAGTAGGAAACATCACTTAAATTAGAAAAGGACGTGATCTTGATGCAAGCAACAGTCATTTGGAATCAAAAGATGGGCTTCAGCGGGGAGACCGAATCCGGACATCACCTAGCGATGGATGCAGCGCCGGAAAACGGCGGGGACAATCAGGCACCCCGGCCGACAGAACTCCTGCTTCACGCCGTCGCCGGTTGTACCGGCATCGACATTGTCTCGATTTTAGAAAAGATGCGCTTGACGCTGACGTCATTTGAGATGGATATTGAAGGAGAACGGGCGGATGATCATCCCCGGCGTTTCACGACGATCTCGATTCATTACCGGCTCGAAGGTGATTTACCGGACGATAAAGTCCGCCGGGCGATTGCCTTATCAAAAGACAAATACTGCTCGGTCTCACAATCGCTGAACGCAGAAATTGAAGTCTATTACTCGATCAACGGCGTCCGGAACGAGGAACCGATTTGAAACGGATGGTTCCTGTTCTGTTGGCAAGTGTCCTCCTCGCCGGTTGTGCTGACGAGCCGGCACAACCGGTCGAACCGCAACCGAAGCCGGCGAAGAAAACAAAGCCGCCGCAGCCGGATCGACCTTCTGCTGCTGAGCGGGCAGAGAAACAACTTAAAGAAACCGTCTCGAACATGTCGACGGCGGAAAAAGTCGATCAGTTGCTGTATATCGGTGTGACGGGAACAGCTTTGACACAAGCCGACCGAACGCTGTTGCAGGATCATGCACTCGGTGGTGTGCTGTTACTCGGCGGCAACATCACGTCGACCGATCAACTGAAAACCTTTACGGCAGCGATTGCTGAAGCCCAACCGGCTGATGCAAAAGCGTTTCTCGGCTTTGACGAAGAGGGCGGACGCGTCAGTCGGGTCCCGGACGCACAGCTCAAATTATCACCGAGTCTGTCGTTCGGTCAAAAAAATGATCCGGCATTGATGAAGGAAGTCGGACAGACACTTGGTTCGATTTCCCGTTTTTACGGCTTTAATATGGACTTCGCCCCGGTTCTTGACGTGAACAGTAATCCGGCGAATCCGATCATCGGCGACCGGGCACTCAGTGCGGATCCGCAACAGGTCGCACGGCTGGGTGTGCCGTTGATGCAGGGAATGAAAAAAGAAGACATCGTTCCGGTCGTCAAACATTTTCCGGGACACGGTGACACGACGGTCGATTCCCATGTCGGTCTGCCGCGGGTCGATGCGACAAAAGCGGAACTCGAACAGACGGAACTGGTCCCGTTCAAGCGGGCGATTGAAGAGGGGACCGAGATGGTCATGGTCGCGCACATCCTGTTCCCGGCCCTCGACAAAAACCGTCCGTCTTCATTGTCAAAACCGGTCATGACCGGCGTCTTGCGGGATGAACTGAAGTTTGACGGAGTCATCATCACGGATGATCTCGTCATGGGAGCGATTACGGAACAGTACGGTCTTGCCCAGGCCGCAAGTCTTGCGCTTGAAAACGGTGCCGACATGGCGATGTTCTCGGCTCCGGGTGCGTATACGTCCGTCCACAAGGAAATCATGGCACGGATCAAACAAGATAAATTGTCGAGAGCCGATCTCGATCAGAAGGTCATCCGGGTTTTACGCTTAAAACAAACGTATGACTTGTCGCAAACGAAACGTGTCGACGAATACCAACGCTTGATCGAGCAGGTCAAAGCGGTCGAAGCGGACATGCGACATTAATCAAGGGTAGAACAAATCGGACTACCCGTGGTAAACTACAGGCGTACCACACAAATCAATATCTACACTAGGGGAGTCTCGCAGCAGACTGAGACGGAAGTATCCGGACCCTTTGAACCTGATCTAGTTCGTACTAGCGGAGGGAAGTGGATTCCGATCATTCATAAAGGATGCGACGACTGTCGCCCTTTTTTGTAGGACCACTCCATCAGTTCATGGGGTGGTCCTTTTTCGTGTGGAAAGGGGGAAATGATGACGCAGTTACATCTGTTGACAACCGGTCAACAGGGCTGGGAAACGCTGGAACATACATTACCGGAACTCGCGATGCGTGTCGACCGGATTCATCTGCGGGAACCGCTTTGGTCCGCACGGGAATTGGTGACCTGTATTGAGTTTTTAATGAAATGCGGGGTGCCGGCGGAAAGATTAATCGTCCATGACCGTCTTGACGTCGCTCTCGTCACCGGCATCGGGATTCAACTGACGACACGCAGTATTCCGGTCGATCGTGTCCGGAGCCGTTTTCCGGAACTGCGGATCGGTCAATCGGTCCATTCGCTGACGGAAGCGGCAGCAGCAGAACAAGCCGGTGCGGATTACGTGATGTACGGTCACATTTTTGAAACCGGATCAAAACCCGGTGTACCGCCGCGGGGACTGCATGCCTTAAAACAGATTGTCGAGCAGGTCTCGATTCCGGTCATTGCGATCGGCGGCATCAAACCGGGCAACGTTCAGGAGGTCATTGCGACCGGTTGTTCGGGCGTTGCCGTCTTGTCGGGGATTCTCGGGCAAGCGAATTCGCTTAAAGCAGCTGACCGGTTCCGGGAGGTGATGCAACGATGACACGACCGGATGTCTTAATCATCGGGACCGGCATGATCGGTTTGACGCTCGGCTATGAGTTGCTTAAACGCGGACAAACTGTCCGTTTACTTGACCAGTCGACAGCCGGACAAGGGGCGACACGGGCAGCGGCAGGGATGCTTGCGACAGACGAAGAACTGCCGGAACCGTTACACGAACTGGCGGCGCTGAGCCGGACGTTGTATCCGGAGCTGGTCCGGCAATTGTTGGACGAGACCGGTCTCGGGAGCGGTTATCTGGAACAGCCGTTTTGCCTGCATCGAGGAAATCAATTCTTGACGTTCGAACAAGTTGGACAAATCGATTCCCGATTAGTGACGCAGGCTTTACGGAGCGCGATCGAACGACGGGGCGGAGTCATTGAAGAAGACACATCTGTTTCGCAGCTCGTTCGGGACAAACAGCGGATCATCGGCGCCGAGACGAACCGGGGTCTGCGGACAGGCAGACAAATCATTGTCGCCAGTGGTCGTGGATCGGAAGCCGTGTTACGTTCGATCGGCATCACAATCGATACATGTCCGGTCAAGGGGGAATGCCTGTCCGTGCGCCTCATGACCGGATGCCTCGACCGGACGCTGTTTAATGAACAGGTATACCTCGTTCCGAAAGCAGACGGACGAATCATCATCGGAGCGACGGAACGGTCCGGGGATGAATCGACGACCGTCAGTCTCGACAGTATTCGTTTGTTAGTGAATCAAGCCATCAGGCTCTATCCGCCGCTTGCGGAAGCTGTGTTTGTCGAAGCGTGGGCCGGCGTCCGACCGCAAACCGGTGACGGTCTGCCGTATCTTGGACCGGTGGACGGCATAGAAGGATTATTCGTCGCAACCGGTCATCACCGGCATGGCATCTTACTGGCACCGGCGACGGCGACTGTGCTGGCAGATTGTATCATGGGGCAAAAACCGAAAGTGATGTTGGGTGCTTTTAGTCACCAGCGACAGGGGGAGAAAACGAAGTGAACATTCGTTTAAATGGAAAAGACTACGCATTGATCGAAGAAACGACGACGTTACACGACTTATTGCAACATCTGGCGATTGACGGAAAAATCGTCATCATCGAGCAGAACCGGCAGATCATCGATCGGTCCCGTTATCCGGACACCACCGTCCAACCCGGTGATGTCGTTGAAATCGTTCATTTTGTAGGAGGAGGATGAATCATGTTAGAAATCGGTGGAAAAACATTTGCTTCACGCTTGTTACTCGGAACGGGAAAATATCCGGATGCAACGACGCAACAACAGGCGGTCGAAGCATCCGGGACGAACATTCTGACGTTTTCAGTCCGACGGCTCGACGTCTTTGCCAAAGGACAGACCAACCCGCTCGCGGCACTTGATTTAAACCGCTACGATTTGTTGCCGAACACGGCGGGTGCAAAGACGGCGGAGGAAGCCGTTCGCCTTGCCCGACTTGCCCGCGCATCCGGGATGTGCGATATGGTCAAAGTTGAAGTGATCGGGTGCGACAAGACGTTATTGCCGGACCCGGTTGAAACGTTGCGGGCGTCAGAGGAACTGATCAAGGACGGTTTCATCGTCTTACCGTATACTTCCGACGATTTATTGCTGGCGCGCCGGCTCGAAGAACTCGGTTGTCATGCGATCATGCCGGCCGCATCACCGATCGGTTCCGGTCAGGGGATTCTGAATCCGCTTGCGCTCAGTTTTATCATCGAACAACTGACGGTCCCGGTCATCGTCGACGCCGGCATCGGTTCACCGGCAGACGTGGCTTACGCAATGGAACTCGGAGCGGATGCTGTCCTGTTGAATTCAGCCGTCGCCCACTCCGGAGATCCCGTTAAGATGGCACAGGCGATGAAACTGGCGGTCGAAGCGGGGCGCCTCGGTTTTGAAGCGGGACGGATCGAGAAAAAACGGTATGCGACGGCAAGCAGTCCGATGACCGGGATCAGCCGACCGTGACGGATCGGTACAGCCGGCAAGTCCGATTTCGTCCGATCGGACAAAAGGGGCAGGATCAAATGGCGGATCGTCACGTCGTCATCATCGGTGCCGGTGCACTCGGGACTGCGAATGCCGAACAGCTTGTCCGGGGAGGGGTCGGACACGTCACGTTGATTGACCGGGATCATGTCGAGTGGAGCAACCTGCAACGGCAACAACTCTATACGGAACAGGACGTGCAGGATCATTTGCCGAAGGCGGTTGCGGCCAAACGCCGGCTCGGCAAAGTCAATTCGGTGGTTTCCGTCACGGCAATCGTCGAAGATGTCACGCCGGAAAATATTGAACGTTTGGTCCGCGGCAGTGATTTAATGATTGATGCGACAGACAACTTCAGTGTCCGGATGCTGATCAATGATGTGGCGGCAAAAAGCGGTATTCCCTGGATTTTTGGTGCCTGCGTCGGCAGTTACGGCATGACTTATACGATTCGCCCCGGACAGACACCTTGTCTGCATTGTCTGCTTGAACATCTGCCGAAACAGCAGGAGACATGCGAGACGTCGGGCGTCATCAGTCCCGTCGTCCAGCTTGTCGCGGCGCATCAAGTGACGGAAGCCTTGAAGTATTTGACGGGAGCGGACAACGCCTTACGGCAGACGTTGCTGTCGTTCGACGTCTGGGACAATCATCAGAGTCAAATCAACGTCGGTTCTCTCAGACAATCCGCGTGCCCGTCTTGCGGAGACGATCCGGTCTATCCGTATCTGAATGCACCGATCGTTCAATTCGTGACTTTGTGCGGCCGGGATACGGTTCAAATCCGCGGCGAAGGACCGCGGGATTTAGTCCGGCTTGAACAGGAGCTGACTACACACGGGATCAGCTGTCTCCAGAATCCATATCTGCTGATGTTCAAGGCGGACGATTACCGGATTACGGCTTTTGCCGACGGGCGAATTCTTCTCCATGGCGAAGCAAATCTTCAGCAGGCCAAACAAGTATATGAGAACTATTTCACCGGAATATTCACAAAAAAGTAAAACATTTTTTTCGATACATGTTTTAGATGTTTAAAAAAGAGGTAAATAAGACTTCAGACGTAAGTCGGAGCTTTTTAGTTAAGATTGAATGTGAAGAGGAGTGATTACGATGAAACAAGAATTCGATCAATCAATCCAGTCATTGGATCAGACGAAGCGGACAGACCACGCAGCTGAAGCCGTTCAGCAGGCGAATTGGAATCCAGACCGGTATCGGACGAATCTGAATCCGTTTTATCTGTCACCTTGCAGCGTCGAACGCCGGGAAGACCGTCAACAGGAAGTTGACCGGATTGTCGAAGTCGAGCCTACATCCTCCCCTCTCCAACAGTTATTCGAGCAGAAACAGGAAGAGCATATAACAGCTACTGAACCAGGTTCCGTCAAAAATCCCGCTGGAAAATTTACGACTGGGATTGTCGTCGGAGCAATCATCGGAGGATCTGTATCCATCTTCACGTCGGTCAAACGATTTCGGCAAAAGCGTCACACCCACTGAAGATGACTGATCAGTCATCCGAAAACCCGCCATCCGGCTGAATCGGAAGGCGGGTTTTGTCTATTCTGTCGGGAGGTCATCATGAATGCAAAAACGAGCTGAGACTGATTTATTTCTAGTCCTTGCGAAACCGGCGCAACGTGCCTTAAGCGAACATGGAGTCACGACACTCCAGATGTTAGAAACCTACCGGGAAGACGAACTGTTGCAGTGGCACGGAATCGGACCGTCCTCGATACCGAAACTGAGACAGTTGCTCGCGGAGCAGGGATTAACCTTTCACACATAACGTCTACAGCGACCCAATGATCGACCGGATGAAATCCCTGGTCAATCATTGGGTTTTACTCGTTTTAGAATCACCTACAGCATCGTCAGAACCATTCGACTCATGCTAAAATAAGGATATTATAGAGAAAAAGTGAGCGTGATGAAAAATGAAATGGATTCATACAGCCGACTGGCATTTAGGAAAAATCGTTCACGGGGAATCGATGCTCGATAATCAACGCGCTGTCCTTCAGGAATTTTTACGATTGCTGGACCGGGAACAGCCGGACGCGGTGATTATTGCCGGTGATTTATATGACCGTGCCGTCCCGCCGACGGAAGCGGTTGAACTGCTGGATACGGTCTTAGCCGACATCGTGCTCGAACGGAAGATTCCGGTCGTCGCGATCAGCGGCAATCATGACTCGGCGGAACGGTTGAGCTTCGGCACGACGTTACTGCAACGGGCGGGACTGCACTTAGCCGGTAAATTAACGGACACAATCGAACCGGTAGAAATTAAAGGCGTCCGTTTTTATCCGGTCCCGTTTGCGGATCCGGCGACCGTCCGCTATATCCATCAGGATGAAACAATCCGGACGCATGATGATGCGATGCGGAAAATCATTAGTAAGATGGAGCTCGAAGGACCAAGCGTCCTCGTCGGGCATGCGTTTGTCATCGGTGGGCTGGAGACCGATTCCGAACGGCAGTTGTCGGTCGGGACCGCGGGACAGGTCAGCGCCAGCTCCTTTGCTCCGTTCACCTATACGGCGCTCGGACATTTGCATAATCCACTTGCCATCAAGTCGGAGACGATCCGGTACAGCGGTTCGTTGTTGAAATATTCGTTTTCGGAAGCCAGTCATGTCAAGGGCGTCGATATCCTGACGCTGAATGATGGTGGAACATTTGACCGCCGCTTCGAACCGTTGACGGCGAAACGAGATTTGCGTGAACTGACCGGCAGTCTTGCCGAACTAACGGCTCCGGCATTTGTCGCAACACAAGCGACGGACGATTACATTAAAATCAACCTGACGGATGCCGAAGCCTTGATTGATCCGATGGGGAAACTGAAAAAACTCTACCCGAACATCCTCCATCTTGAGCGGACCGGCTTCACCCGCGAAAGTACCCGGGCGGTCCAGGCATCACGCGATCAGGTGCAGGCGGCGACGCTGACGGATCTGTTTCGGGAGTTTTATGAAGCAGTCCGGGAAAAACAACCGACGGATGCGATGCAGACCGTCTTAGAGGAGGAAGCTGCATGCGTCCAGAACGATTAACCTTACGTGCGTTCGGACCGTTTGCCGACGAACAGACGATTGATTTCCGGGCACTCGGCGGACGGACGATGTTCGTCATCTCCGGGAATACCGGCGCCGGAAAAACGACGATTTTTGATGCATTGACGTTTGCCTTGTACGGCGAGACGTCAGGCGGGGAACGGGAAATGAGCGATTTGCGCAGTCATTTCGCGAAACCGGAACAGAAGACGGAAGTCGAACTGGAATTTCAATTGAAAGGCGAACGCTACCGGATTATCCGGCAACCGGGTCAGCCGCATCCGGTCAATAAAACGGATTACGGACATGAGGCGGAACTCGCCCGGCATGACGGGACGAGCTGGAAGCCGCTTGCGCTAAAAATTCCGGAAATCCGTCAGCAAGTGCAGGAACTGTTGCAACTCGACCACAAACAGTTTTCGCAAATCCTGCTGCTCCCGCAAAATAAGTTCCGCGAACTGTTGATGGCGGAGTCGAAGGACAAACTGCAGATTCTTAAACAATTGTTCAAGACGGAACATTACGGCGAGTTTCAACAGCGTCTTCACCGGAAAGCACTTGATCTTGCAGCGACCATCAAAGAAACGAAAACGAAACAGCTTGCGAAACTCGAAGAATTACCGCTCGACCTCAACTGGTCGGAAGCGACGGAAACGACGATTCGTCACCAGACCGATACATTGCTTGCGACACTCGATGAAAAAATTGAGCAGGCGAAAACGGTGGAGCAGGCGGGACGTCAAACGCTCGAACAATTGACGGAACGGTTGCGTCAGGCGGAACAACTCGAGCAGACATTCACCGAGTACGATCAATTACTGCACCTCGAGCAACAGCTTGCTTTAACGTTGCCGGAAACGATGCGTCAGAAAGAGCAGTACGACGCGGCATCACGAGCGGCGGCGATTCAAGGGGTGTACGAAACGTTTCAGTCGGAGGAACAAACGGTCCGGCAATTAACCGGGACGAAACAAACGGTCGAATCGGAACTGGAACACTTACAACAGCAACTTGACCAGGTCAACCGGACCGTCGAACGATTGACGGTGCAGGAGCCGGAGATGCGTGAAGCGTCACGGCGTCTCGAGCAGATTGCGGACGAGCTGAAACGACTGCAGGACCAGGAACAATTGATTCGGCAACAACAGGATCTGCAACGTGCCGTCGCGCAGTTGAATCCGGACGCGTTACGCGAACAGCGGACCCGGCAACGAAGTGATCGGACCCGGTTGCAGGCGGAAATCGCGAGGCTGTCCGATGATTCGAGTACCCGTCTGTCCTTGCAGGAACGCCGGTTCGTTCTGCAATCGATCGAACAAAAACAGCAGGAATGGCAACGGAATGAAGCCGAGCGACTGCGGCTGATCGAGCATGGAACACGCGTCAAAGCGGAAAAAGAACAGGCAGAACGGACATACACGGCCGGACGGCAACATGAACGCCGTCAACTGGCAGCAGAGCTGGCGGGACATCTGGATGACGGGGAAGCCTGTCCGGTCTGTGGAAGTGCGACGCATCCGCAACTCGCTGTCAAGACGGAACCGCTTGATGTCGAAGCGTTGCACCAGGCCTACTTAACCGCACAATCGGCGCATCAGGAGTTACAGGCGACGTACCGGACAGTCTCGGAACGGAAACGGCAACTCGAACACGAACTGGCGACACTTGCGGACGGACAGCCGGTTCCAAACGATGTGACCGCGATTCGAACAGAAATCAACGACTTGAAAAATCAAGAGAGCCGCCTGCAACAGCAACAGGAACGGAAACAGCAGCTGGAACAACAGCTCCGGACCATCGAAACGGCATTGGAACAGGCAGACCGGAAAATCGAAGAAGAGACGGACCGGCAGTCGAAACTGCAGCTGGAACTCGCACGCCTCGAAGGGATACTGAACCGAAATCCGGACGCACCGTCCCGTCGCGATCTGGAAACCGAACAGCAGACACTGACAAAACGATTGGCGGAGTTTGAAGCGGCACGGACAGCAAGTCAGAATCAAAAACAACGGCTCGATCAAGACATCGCCGCACGACGCGGACGTCTGCAACACGTCGAAGAAGAATTGACGATTCATATGGCGAAGCGCACGGAAGCGGAAGCGGCTTTAGCACGCAGTCTACAGGAAGAACGGTTTGAGACGGTCGAACAATTCGAGCAGGCGCGGATGTCGCGGCAAGCGATGGAACAGTTGGCGGAACGCCTCGAAGCCGACCGACGGAAACGGCAGGATGTCGAATCGGGTCTTGAGCGGATCCGACAACTGATTCTGCAACAGGACCGTCCGGATCTTGCCGCCCTTCGTCCGGTCGTCAGACAGGCAGAAGCGGAACTGGTGACAGCGACGGATGGCCGGATCGGTGTGGAGAAAGAACGGTTACACATCAAACAACTGGTTGATGCCTGGTCGGGTCTCCAGCAACAAATCGAGGCAGAAGATGCACGGTACGGCATCATCGGCGAACTGGCACGGGTCGGGGTTGGCGAAAACGCCCAGCGGATGACGTTTGAGACATATGTTCAAACCGCCTATTTCGATGAAATCCTGCAAGCGGCGAACCGGCATCTGCACGGGATGACATCCGGGCGGTTCCTGCTCGAACGGAAGACGGAAGCCGGAAAAGGCTTGAAAAAATACGGTCTCGATTTAAATGTCTTTGATGCCTATACGTCGCAAACACGTCACGTCAAGACGCTGTCCGGCGGGGAGAGCTTTAAGGCGTCACTTGCCCTGGCACTCGGCCTGTCGGAAGTCGTGCAGGAAGCGAGCGGCGGTGTGTCGCTTGAAACGATGTTCATCGATGAAGGATTCGGAACACTCGATCCGGAATCGCTAGAGCAGGCAATCGAAACGTTGTTATCGATTCAGGCGAGCGGTCGGATGGTCGGAATCATCAGTCACGTCCAGGAACTGAAATCACGGGTCGATGCGAAAATTGAAGTGACGCAAGGTAAAACAGGATCGACGATTCGCCTTGTCGTCGAGTGAGGGGTGCGAAATGGAAACAAGACAAATGGTCACGAAATCTATGCTGATCGCCGATTTGAAGCAACTTGGTGTGACGCCCGGTATGAAAGTGTTCGTCCACAGCGCGATGAAACAGATCGGCTGGATTCCCGGCGGGGCACAAGCGCTGATCGAAGCGTTGCAGGAAGTCATCACGCCGGACGGTCTGATCATGATGGCGGCACAGAGTACGGATAATTCGGATCCGAAAAACTGGAGTCGTCCTGCCGTGCCGGAAGACTGGTGGGAAACGATCCGTCAGGAAATGCCGGCGTACGATCCGGCGAAGACACCAACCCGGAGTATCGGCAAGGTGCCGGAACTGTTCCGGACGTTCCCGGACGTCAAACGCAGTGCCCACCCGATGTGGTCGGTCACAGCCTGGGGAAAAGACGCGGAAGCCTTCGTTGCGGGTCATACGATTGATAACGGATTCGGTCCCGGCTCCCCGCTTGAGAAGTTCATCGAAGCGGACGGGCAGATTCTGCATATCGGGTCGCCGTGGGATTCGACAACTGTTTGGCATTATGCCGAATACGGGATTGACCGCCCGCTCGAAGAATCGGGATGTAAAATGAAACAAGGAGATGAAGAAGTCTTCATTCGTTATCAGCACCGCATCATCGACAGTGATCCGTTTGGACCGATCGGTGAAGGGATGCTCGACGAACCGTTTGTCACGACAGGGAAGGTCGGACAGGCAACGTCGCATCTGGTCTCAGCCAAAGCTTCGATTCCGGTCGTGATGCTGCAACTAAATGCGTTAAATAGCTGGTTAAGCTGAAACTTTTCCGGGAAACAACCGTAATAGTGAATAGAAAAACAGAAGGAGTGAACGCAAGATGGCAACACGTTTTAAAGTGAATCCAGCCTTACGCCGTGGTTTCGAGACGGCGCGTGCCGGCGAACGGCCGATGACGAAGGCAGGGACGATGAGTAAGATTTTCCTCTTACTTGCACTCGTCACGGCAGCAGCGGGGGGAACCTGGTTCTTTTTAGCCGCTAATCCGCAATTTTTAGTGCCGGCCTTGATCGGTGGAGTCGTCCTCGGATTGATTCTTGCGCTGATCATCACGTTTAAACCACGAACGGCACCGGTACTCTCACCGGTTTATGCAATCGTTGAAGGGGTCGCCGTCGGTGCGATTTCACTGATGTTCGAAAGCATGTACCCGGGACTTGTTGGGAAGGCAGTCCTCGCGACATTTGTCGTGTCGTTTGCGATGTGGTTCGTCTATTCGACGGGCATGATTAAAGTAACACAACGTTTCCGCTCAGCAGTTACGGCAGCGATACTGTCGATTCTCGTCTTGTACGCGGTCAACTTGTTGCTCGCGTTGTTTGGTGTCGATCTGCCATTCATGACCGGCAGTTCGCCGCTTGCGATCGGGATTCAGTTCGTCATCGTGATCGTCGCTTCCCTGTCGCTCGTGATGGACTTTGATTTTATCTCGCAACAAGTCCAGGCCCGTGCGCCGAAATCGATGGAGTGGGTGGCCGCTTTCGGATTAATCGTCACGATCATCTGGCTCTACATCGAGTTGCTTGATCTGCTGTATCGTTTGGCAGCACGGGATTAATAACGATTAAAAAGGACATTTCCGTCAGACGGAATGTCCTTTTTGGTACGATTGATTGCTAAAAAACAGGTCTGTCCATGATGACAGCCTTGAAAAGAAAAAATATGACGCAGTTAATTGGATTGTCAAATCTAAGAAAATATTCTATATTTGATAAATAATATGTGCAACTGCACGGAAATTATTACGATCGACACACTCGTATTTGTCTGCTTAGAACGGCAAGAACTCAAGAAGGTGAAAAGAATGAAAATGACACGTTCGACGGATTATGCGATTCGCGTCCTGTTGTATGCGACGTTGAATCCGAACCGGCTTGTTCAAATCCAGGAAGTGGCGGATCATTATGCCATCTCAAAAAATCATTTGATGAAGATTGTCCATGCGTTAAGCAAGTTTGGTTTAATCACGTCTTATCAAGGGCGCAACGGCGGGTTTAAACTGGCCAAGGCACCAAATGAAATTACATTGGGGCAAGTCGTAGCTCTGTTTGAAGAAGTTTCCTATCTAAAAGAAGTATTGCCAACCAATGAAAAAGAGACGCTTAAGAACACACGTCAGGCCTTTGATGAAGCATTCCTTTTGTTTGCGAACGCCTTACAAGCCTACACACTGGAAGACTTGACGAAAGTAAAAGTATGATGCAACAGGAAAGTACGGTTTTCCTTTTTCCTACGGGTGAGAGGAAAAAGGAAAACCGTGTTTCGTTGCTTGCGATTCGGCTTGGAAAGTCTCGTTATGTTAAAATAAAAAAGTTAAGTGATGTGAAATGACCACGATTAAAACATACTTATTTTACACATGTTTAAGTGTCAACCACGTCCTAAAAATGAAGGTTTTCGGTGCGTTTGTCGTATCGAAGTGAGAAGAGAGGTTTCTTTATGTCTGAGATAAGTATTGATCGTATCATTCGATTTATTCAGGAATTAGTCAGTCCACCGTATTTTCTGACGACGCGATGGGGACATGGACAGGATATACATCTTGAAGTCCGGTATTTGGATATTTCGGATTGTCTTAAATCATCTCTTCTTCATGAAACGATTCACCTTTTGCACATGCATACGAGTGAAGAAGTAAGAGAACGTTTAAATGAAGAATTACTGGCAGTCGCGGCATATACAAAAATACATTCGGAACTGCTGTTTGCGCTCTGTTTTATCAACGAGACACCGGTACGGATAAAATTGCTTCAAAATGAAGCTGTCGCTTGCCAAGCCGTCATCAGGACAGAAGGCAATTTAATGAACTTGCTTCGCATGGTGGATTCCCGCTGGATGAAATCCAATTAAACAGGCGGAAAACATGTATAAAAGTTATATGGATGAATACTTAGAAAAATAAGAAGTGAAAATGCAAGTGTGTTCGATTCATCTGATGTAGGATAGAAGAATAAGGAATCGAACCAATTGTCAGAGGGGGCACAGGAATATGAAACCAATCATCTTATTTGATGGAGAGTGTAATTTATGTGATACCAGTGTACAGTTCATCTTGAAGCGTGATCATGGCTACTATCAGTTTGCCTCGCTTCAAGGCATCAAAGGACAGGAACTTATTCAAAAACATCGTTTGCCTTCCGACCTGAACAGTGTGGTCGTCATTGAAGAGGGAATACCTTACGTTAAATCAGATGCAGCTCTTCAGATTACGAAGCATTTGAATGGGGCGTGGCCGCTCGCATCCATCTTCCGTGTTTTACCGCGTGCGGCAAGAGATCTTGCATATGATTTCATTGCAAAACACCGTCACAAATGGTTCGGGCAGAAACAACAATGCCTGTTGCCTTCAAAAGAAACCCGGGCACGGTTCCACGAGTAAGGCCGGGTTCGATTGTCAATAAAAAAACCAGACGATTTTCGAGAATTAGCTTCCCGGAATCGTCTGTTTTTTTAGAGTCGAATCTCAACGAGCTTCCATGAACAGCCAGTGACAACTTGGTAAAGGATCCGCCAAGAAACTGAGTCCTAAATCATGAGTTTGGTGAACCGGTATAAAGGTATTTGACTCCGTTTGCAGGTAAATCTCGTGATGCGGAGAGCGAAGGTGGGTTCCGCTCAAACGCCATCGTTCCCGCTCAAATGCTGTATGGACTGTGTAGTTGATGTCGGGGGCAATGACCAGCGGATTTCCGACAGAATGATACACCGTGAATTGTAGCGAATGCTGTTTTTTTGCGATATTCTCTAAATAAACCTGTTGTGTCGAAGCAACATCCTCACTTCGGAGACGTCCGGTCGAGGTCAAAGAACGTGTTGGATTGGCCTGTTTATCAAGGAGGACGTGAGCATTGTCCGTTAAAGATGTCATGGCGATTTCTGTTAACGTCCGGTATTCCGATGCATGAGGATCATAGGTACGGTCGTCTCCTTCAAAGTAAATATGAGGAGACAGCAGATTCGGATTTTTTAAAATCGGTGGAGCAATGAACGTCAGGATTCGCAGGCGTGCCCGTGTAGTTTCTTCAGCTACAGAATCAATGTCACGTCCAAATGGATGAAGCCGAACATAAAAAATGAAAGATTCAAACTCCCGTTCACGGTCAGGTTCGCGTTTTAGCGTGTTCAACAGTTTAAGTGCGCCTTCCATGACAGAAGAAAGCGGCGTGTTTTCTTGAGAGGCTGGACGTAGGGCACGGATTTCATAGCGGGCAGAGACGTCTTGAGGTGATGCTTCATACCATTCATGTTCTGCCGTCTCCCCAAGCCGCTTCCCGTCTCGAAAGACACTGTATGATTCTACATCCGGGATTGCTCCCCATCTGATTAAGAGTTCTTGGTCAGAGCGAATGATGGTGGTGGATTTTTGATTCCAAAACAACTGTCCTTCATCCAGAACAAGTGCTGTATCAATGGTCAGGAATTCTTCTCCAGTCTCTAGTTCATACTGGACGGGAGCGAGGGGGACGAGATTCGAATCAACATACTGTTGAACTGCTCCGGTTACAAGTGTCGTACCATCGCGAGTCAGTTGGACCGAGTCATTTGTCTGCCAGGAAAGGTGCAAGTCCTGACCAAGCTGTTTAACGGTAATATCTTTAACGGATTGCATAACGTCGTCCTCCTAAAGATCAGGTGATGGGAATTAAAATAAATCTGTGGAAAAGACTTAAAAAGTTACGAAACCCTCTCTTCTCGGTAGAAGAGAGGGCAAATGGTTGCTTACTTGGATTTAATTTGAATGTGGACTGACGTTTACGCTCAGTTTCGAGGATGTTATTCCTTGTCCTTTAAAATGTGTTTTACGGTATCTGTAATTCCTCTTTTTTGTTGCGGCTCGTTTAAATCATGATGCAGATTGTGGGCCGGAATTTCGGGATCCGGTATTTGGCCTTGGGGTGCAGGGTTTTCCAGGTGAACGAATTCTCCGGTCCCATCCTGCGCACTTCCCTGGGACCAGCGACCTTCTTTTGAAGCTGTTCCTTCCGAGAGATCCCAAAATTCATAAGCGTGGGGCTGTGCCTCCAATTCATCCTCCGGAGCAAATGTCGCAGGTACGACGATTCCATTCTTTTCTTCCAATTCTTCAATTGCAGCCAGCCATTGGTATTGGTGATACCGATCACGTGCCAGCATTTTCCGGAGGGTCGCCTTAACTCCTTCATCGTTTGTCATATGATAGAGGCGTGCGACTTGAAGACGCCCTTGTGACTCGGCATGCAGATTGGAACGCATATCTGCTAACAAGTTGCCGCTTGCGACGATGTAAGAACCGTTCCAGGGAACACCGTTTGAATTAGAAGGCAATCCTCCGAGTCCGCTGACGAGCAGGTGTTGTGGATTCATGCCTCCTAAAATAGCCGCAATCGCCGGATCCTTGGCTGCTTCTGCCTGATCATCAGGTGAGGCTCCATCAAGTAACTGTGAAATCAAGGAACAGAGCATTTCGACATGTCCGATTTCTTCCGTTCCGATGTCCATCAACATATCTTTGTATTTCTCATTTCCACGGCAATTGAATCCTTGGAATAAATACTGCATCATGACGGTCATTTCCCCAAATTGTCCGCCTAATACTTCCTGCACAGACCGTGCCAACTTCGGATCTGGACGGTCGACTTTCACCTCGAACTGTAGTTCCTTTTGATGTCTGAACATGAACGATTCCTCCCTTGGATTAAAAACATGTATAAACTGTACATGATACATATACCTGTTTTGGAAAAACAAAAACCAATAGGGAAGGATTGTCATTGAAATGTAATGTTTTGGAATGCAGAAAAGCCTTTCCATTCTTTTTTAATCGAACGATACCGTCGTACTGTCGGAACAATCGATGGATAACGTGGTGTGCAAAATTTCCAATGCGTGGTTTTTTGCCTCGGTTGTTTCAGCGGCAGTACAGTCTTGTGGTACCCAAATCTCGTATTCCCGCATATAGGCGTCATTTGCTGTAAACAAAATACACATATCGGTCGTGATTCCGGTAATGATTAGACGTGACACGTCGAGGTGTTTTAGCAAAATATCCAATTGTGTGCCAAAAAAACCGGAGTGTTTGGGTTTGATGATGAAATAATCATCCTGTTGCGGATGGAGGGCTTGGACGAACGGATCGCCCAGTCCACCGCGACATTCTTCAACGATTTGATCGACGTTTTCTTGCCATAGACCAAAATTATCATTCACATAAATGACAGGAATATCATACGATTTACATATATGTTTAAGTTCGACTAATGAAGTTAAAATCAGACGAGTTTCGGCAAGTAAATCTTCCGCACCTTCAAAATCCATTTTGTTAATGATATCGACGATCAATAGGGCGGTTCCTGTTTTTTTCATACGCCAATCGACTCCTTATAAAAAAGTGACGAGATAATGATAAGGGGAATAAAGCTGCGCTTTTGAAATGAAAATCTCTGTGGGATCCTCGGATTCCTTATTTCCCCGGATATCGATGAGGCACCGGAAAATGGTATCCTCGATTTCCGAAATGAATTCAGGATATTGATACAGAGCATGACCCAGCTGTCGCCGGACGTGATCTTCAATTAATATGATGGCCGGCGAGGTTTCTTTTAAAATCATTCCGGAAAAAGAACTGACATGGTCGTGAAAGTTCCGATTCAGGTAATCAATGATGCGATCTAACTCGTAATCCATACGTATACACTTCCTCTATCTTCAAATCAGCTCATTTTAGTTCTATTTCCGTCTGTTGCCGGATGGGCAACCGGACCAGAAAATCGGTGCCGATACCTAATTCGGAAGAAACAGAAATTTGGCCTTGATGGGCTTCGACAATTTCTTTACAGATCAGCAGTCCGAGTCCGGTTCCTTTAATCTGCTTATGCTCTTGACGCTCTACACGGTAAAACGAATCAAACAGGTGAGGCAGATCTTCTTGTGGAATTCCAAGACCGTTATCGCTGATAGTCAGCACAACTTCTTTCTCACTGCAGTCCAGCAGAACATCGACTTGCGGATCCGACGGTGAGTACTTGATGGCATTTCCTAGCAGATTCGTCAGCAGTTGCCGGATTTTTTCACGGTCAGCTTCAATCAGGCAAGTCATGTGCGTCGTATCAAACTTGACCTGATGGGACGGGATCGAGATATTCATCCAGTCCGCCACTTCCTGTACCAAAGCCGAGATATCAAAGGACTCAAACAGATACACTTCCTTTTGGCGGCTCAGGCGTTGATAGTCTAAAAAGGCAGTGACCAGTTTACCTAAACGTTGTGCTTCACTGTGGACGGTCTTTAAATATTTTAATTGTTTATCGTTTGATAAACTCCGGTGGATCATCAGTTCGCTGAATCCTTCAATCGAAGCGAGCGGTGTCCGGAGCTCATGCGAAATCATCGAGATAAAGGCATGTTCGTTTTGAATCGCTTCCACTTCAGCTGTCCGCTCACTTAATACAAAAATGATGCCCTTCTTGTCCGGAAGAAATTCCGTATAAAGACGAATATGACGATTTCCATTAACTTCAAAGTCTTGTGCCTCCATGGCATGGCCACTTGCCAAATGAAGTTTCAATTGCGTCACATAATCGATCAGCTGTTCTTCAACGATGAATACCAGACGGAAAATATCCAGGATGGATTCAACCTCATGCAACGAATCCGGCAAATCATGTAACTCAGGAAACATCGTCACAAGTGTTCCGTTGTGAATAAGCCGGGAGTCCGGGAAATTGACGTAGATGACAGCTTCACGCAGACTCTCTAAAATCCGTTGTACGTGCTGTTTGTCTTCGTTTAACGTCCGCATGTGTTCCATGCGTAATATTCCGAGCGAAAGGATATCGCCCAATGCCGACAGTTTCTTATAAGGATCTCCGGCTGAATCATCGAACGTCAACAGGGCAAACGGTTCCGGATCACGGGAATTCAGCAACGGGACGGTCCGGACGATGGAATGCTGTTTTTTCCCGACAGGAGGGGAGGACCGGTAAACGGTTTCCTCCTGACTCGCGATCATCGTTAATCTTAATTCGGATAATCCGAAAGAATGGGCGAGATCTTGAAGTAATCCATTCAGACACGAAAGCGAATCATATTCGAGCAAGCGGCGTGCAAAATCAGTCTGCAATTGTAATTGAGTTTCCGTCCGGTTTTTTTCCTGCAAACTGTTGAAAAGTTCCCGGTTACGGTCTGATAATTGGCGGTTGGCCGCCTGAGTCTCCGATTGCTGAAAAGCAAGCATCGTCATCATATTACGCATGGCTTTTCCTAAAACACCGATCTCATCCTGTCGTTCGATCAACGGGACTGCGGAAAAAGTGTAAGGATTTTTTGTTTGTTTGACCAAATGGACGACATCGTGCGTCAATCGTTGCATAAACCGGAACGTCCAACTGTTTAATAGGAAAAAGACTGCGATAAGAATCGTCAATGTACCCCACAGCGTTGTCCGCATCTGATCAGCCAGTGTCTGTTGTGCCTGCTTTTCCAGCGAGTGAATGGAGGAAATGTACTGATCGGCTGCCTGGCGGGTTTTTGAAAAAAAGTACATCGTATCCAGGGAAGAACGCTCTGTTCCGGTTGAAGTCGACTGTAACGGGACGACCAGGGCTGCATCCTTTAGCATCCGTCGCATGGCGGTATCGTCCGTATAGCGAGAAGATTGCTGGTGTTTCGTCAATGGGATCAGGATTTTTTCGTAATAGTCAATCAAGGTCGCCGATGTCTGCAGATAAGAGTCGGTCTCTTCAGACGGATAATTGTGGGCCAATCGTTCAAGCTCACGTTTCGTCCGCGTTAAATCGCTGGACAATCTGGGAGCAGCCGGTGTTTCCTTTAATAAGGCTTCTTGAATTTCAATGTTTCTTTCCTGCAAGTCGTTCCAAATTTGACGGGCTGCTGTTTTTTGATTCGTCAGGCGTAACAGCATGGCATTATTTTGTTCGAGTTGCCGGATGGAATAAAAGTATGCACCGGTCGTGATGCACACTAAAATCAAGAAGTTCAATAAAAGCAGACCCGAAAAGGTTCGGGTGATTTTTCGAGACATCCAGTTCATCATAACCTCTTTCCACAGTGGACCGGAGAGACACGTCATTCGTGTCCCGGATAAAGGTCACTGTTTAAATAACATACTATGATTATACATGTTATAGGGAGGTTGTGACCCGATTCATCAACTGAACGTCATTCAAAATTTTTGAGTGCCGGAACAGGGACACTGCAGGCGGGAGTTTAATTTTTTAACTGACGGATCGGTCCGACTAATTCATCCAGCGGTTCGAAGCTCTTCAAGAAAAACTGAAAATTAGACGGATGGCGGACGCCTCGAATGAAAATCCGTTTCTCGAGCGTCGGCAAAAACAATAAGTATTCAATATCCATGATCCCCTCTTCTGAAAAATCCAGTTGGAAAATAGAGATTTTAGCTGAATTAGCCGTCAAATAGGTCGAATCAATTCGGTACCGTTCTTTCGAAAATTGTTTTTCAATAAATGTTAAAAATTCCGAACCGCTTAAAAATTTCATCTGCCAGAGCTCCTTCCAAAAACGTTCTGCATATATCCCATATTTCCTGTACATGTTTTTGGGAAACATCTTTCATAAAAAAAATCGACATATTCCGAAACGCTTAAAACTATATCTTGTATCTTTTTTTCTGTACTATAAACGGTATAGAGAGCAAAGTAGGTGAAAATAATGAAAATGACTCGATCAACGGATTATGCGATTCGAGTACTATTGTTTACGACTCTTCACCCGACTCGACTCGTTCAAATTCAAGAAGTCGCCGATTATTACGATATCTCGAAAAATCATTTGATGAAGATTGTTCATGCACTAAGCAGATTCGGACTCATCACGTCCTATCAAGGACGTAATGGCGGTTTTAAGCTGGCGAAAGATCCGTCAGAGATTACATTAGGTGAAATCGTACAACTTTTTGAAAAAGTCTCGTATCTTGAAAGTTTTCCTGAAATCCATGAAGATGAAAATCTGGAAAATATGAAAGAAGCATTTGATTATGCGTTTCTCCAATTTTCGGAAGCATTAAAAGCTTATTCGTTGCAGGATTTGATTCATGTGAATTAAAAGAGTAAAAGAAAAGTGGTTTAAAACACGTTGCAGATTGGTAAAATTCTGTAGCGTGTTTTTTAATTTAAAACAGGTGACAAAATCCCATCTTAAAACCGGTAAATGGTATACTTGATTTCGGATGAAAACAGGGAACCAAAGTGGTTTCTTTCGTTCGATGTCCTCATCCGGAATAATCATAGCTTGAATTCTGTCAGAAAGGAGTTTCCAGAATGTCTGAAATCACCATTGACACATTCACATCCGTTATCAAGACCATAATCAGACCTCCCTTATTTCTTGTCGAGAAAAAAGAGCAGTCTGAAAACATAACGGTTGAGATTCGATACGCACAGTTGCGGTCTACAACCAAAGCTCAATTGTTAGAACCCCTTGTCCGTTTGTTCGAGGAAGAGGCAACAGATGAAGCAAGGGAAGTGTTAACGAAGGAATTGATTCATTTAGCTGCACATACACTACACCATTCGAATCATCTTTTAACCGCTTGCTTGACGAAAGAGACAAACTCAAATTGTCATCATGCTTATTTGTATATTGAAGGAAAAGAAGTACTACACCGAATTATGACGGATGAGAAAGATATCCTGCCATTTGTTCGCCAGATCGATCAATTGATTCAGAAATTTGAATCAGACTAACGCTGAATAAAAATGGTGCAAGCCATTTTATATATAAAGATCACGTTCGAAAAACTGAAATGTGCAGTAATCATGTAGGATTGCTGGAACAAGTCCGTTGAACATGCCAACAGGCAAGCCTTCCGAAATAACGGAGGACTTGCCTGTTGTTCATTTAACGATTCTCGGACGAGGTATCTTTGAACGCATCGACATATTGTTTCGCTTCCAGTAACGGATAACCAAGCGTTTCCCGGACGAGTTTAACGGCTTCGACTGTCTGATAATCAGCAAGAAGCTGCTTGATTTGTTCATTGAGTAAGGTATGACTGCTTGCTGCATCCGTCATCCCGAGGTGTTCCTGAATCCGGGTCATTTCGCGCAGGAGCTGTTGTTGCATGACCCGTTGCTTTGCCAGTTGTTGAGATACGGATTGCCAGAACATGATCAAGAGGATCAAAGGCAACCAAATCGATAAAAATGAGTCCATATGAAAGAAGCCTCCTTTTGTTTACCGTATCATACTAAAAATGATATAACAATTAGTGGAAATTGAAAAGAATACCGTTTATTCTGAAATAGTGGAAAATTAAGGGTTTGAAAAAGAAAGGAATGAAAAGTGTGGAAGATTTGTTAGCTGCGTTGATTCCGATATTACTTCTTTCAGGGAGTATCCTGTTTGTCGGGTTTGTCGTCACGCTTGGCAGTTTATTTTATTTCCGCCGGCGGTCGTTTGAGAAGAGTACATACAAGCAGGTTACACAAGAACGGTTTCTGAAGGCCGTCTGTGACAAAGGGATCTGGGGAGAATATTTAACGACCCGGCAACTTGAAAAAGTCGGCGGATACGGGAAATTCGTCATGAATACCTATCTGCCAAAAGCACGCGGCAAAGGTCTGACGGAAA
Organism: Exiguobacterium artemiae 255-15; assembly: GCF_000019905.1. Taxonomy (GTDB): domain Bacteria; phylum Bacillota; class Bacilli; order Exiguobacteriales; family Exiguobacteriaceae; genus Exiguobacterium_A; species Exiguobacterium_A artemiae. Next base: position 1,260,312 of record NC_010556.1, read on the forward strand.
TCGACGTGACGTTTATCCACGAGAGTGGCATTTACGTGCTCGAGTCGAAAAATTACAGCGGCTGGATTTTTGGAAAAGAAGCGGACCAGCAGTGGACTCAGATGTTTAAAAACCGCTATAAACAAAAGTTTTACAATCCGATCAAACAAAATGAACAACACCTGAAGAGCATGGAACGATTTTTGGAGGCGATGGTCGTAGAAGACGTATTCCAGTCGGTCATCGTCTTCGGTGAACGTTGTGAACTTAAAAAAATTACGGTGGACTCAAGTCACGTCCATGTCATCAAACGGAATGACTTACGGCGGGCCATCAAGAAACTGGCGACTGTCGATCGTTTGACACCAGCACAGGTCGATGCGGTCTATGAGCAACTCAAGCAACAATCCCAAGTTAAACAAGAAGTGAAGGATGCGCATATCGAGTCGATTAAATCGTTTACGTCTTAACTGTTGAACTATGATTCTATAATTGACTTAAAGAAAACGGTTTGACAATCCACAATTTCCGGCATATAGTAAATAAGTTCAATTAATAAGTAGTGCAACTATTATTCCGAAAGTGGGGAGTCTTCATGAAAGAAGCGGATTGGTCACTGGGTATGCAATTGTCACGCAGCTATCTGTCTTTTAAACGGGCGGCCACGAAACGGATGGAACAACATGGTTTGACACCGGAACAATTTTCAGTGTTGAGTGAGCTGCATAAGCAGGAAGGCATCTCGCAAAAACAGTTGGCGTTGACGACCGAGCGGGATCAGACGACAGTGGGAAAAATCCTCGACAAGCTGGTCAAGAAAGGGCTTGTCATTCGTTCGGCGGATCCGAGAGACCGGAGAGCCTTCATTTTGTTGACGACGAAAGAAGGTATCCAAACGATTCAGCTGCTCGAACCGACACTCGATGAACTGCAGCAGCAGGCGTTTTCCGGTCTGTCGAAAAAAGAGATTAAACAATTCATCAAGACACTCGAGACCATTTACAAAAATGTGACGTAAGTGGTTTCTCTTTTTGAACTGATAGTTGCACATGCTATTATAAGTAATGCATATATAAAAGGAGAGCGGATTACATGAAGAGTTTTAAAGAAGTATGGTCGATTACACAAACAAAAGTCGGGTTAATGTTTGCCTTGATTGTTCCGGTCTTGTTCCTTGTCGTCTGGATGACCGGTTACCACGGCGCGACGGACCGGTTGGATCAGTTACGGGTCGCTGTCGTCAAAGATGCGACGACGGAAGGACTATATCAAAACCTCAAAGCGGATAGTCCGTTTACCGTCAAAGCCGTTTCGTCCGAAACGGAAGGTCTGAAACAACTCGATGCCGGAAACGTCGAGATGGTGCTTGCTGCCGATTTGACCGGTCAAAAACAGATGACGTTTCACGTCAATCAGGCAAATGCCGAGTTCGCGAACGGTATTCTGAAACAGGCGACAGCTGAAATCTCGCAAGGGGTAAACGGTCAGCCGGCTATTCGTTCGGACATCATCATCGAGCATGAAGTGTCCGATTTCTCGATGTCGATGTTGCCGTTGTTACTGGGCTTCGTGATTTATATTGCTGTCATGACGATGGGAATTCAATTTAATCTCGTGACACAAATTCTCCAAAAACGTTTTTCAAAATGGTCACTCTTTTGGAGTAAACAACTGTTGCACGGAATCGTCCTGCTGGTTGTTCCGCTCGTCATGGTATCGCTTGCGTTTGCCTTTGCCGAGATCGAGACATCCTTCTTGAAAGTATGGGCGTTCCAACTGTTGCTGACAGCAACGTGTATCAGCGTCACTCAGATGAACTTCACGATTTTTGGTCCGATTGCACCGCTTGTGAACGTTGCTTTGATTCCGTTTCAGTTAATGACGGCGGGAAATATCGTTCCGTCTTCGATGCTGGCCCCGTTTTACCAAACGATTGGTCATTATCTGCCGGTTCCGAATGCCGTCGGCGGTTTGACCCGGTTGCTGTATTTTGACGGTGATATCTCGACCTACCTCTTACGACTGGTGGTTATGCTGCTCGTGACACTTATCGTCACACTGATTTTGACAGCGGTTCGCCGGGAACAGGCACATGTTGTCGAGGTCAAACAGGCTTCCTGAAACAAAAAAACGAGCTAATCCAATCGGATCAGCTCGTTTTTTAGTTAAGCAAACAATTCAGCAATCGCTGTGTCACCCGTTAGCAACGGAATCGTTTGGTGGTACGCCGACCGTTGACCGATCGAGGCGACGACGACGCGGGCGACGTCTTCCCGGGCAATCGTTGTTTCGTCCGTTGAAGTCGGATCTGTTGTGACCGCACCTGTACCCGCCTCATCTTTCAAACCGCCCGGACGCAGAATCGTATAGGCAAGTGAACTTTCACGCAACAGACGATCAGCGTAATGTTTCGCGACGTAATACGGTTTCATGCTGTCGGACCACGTTTCCGGCGAGTCGGCATTTAAGGCGCTGACCATGATGAACTGGCTCGCTTGAATTCCTTCTGCTGCCGCAACTGCTTTTGCCGCTCCGTCAAGATCAATCAAAATGGTTTTATCCGCGCCGGTGTGACCGCCGGATCCGGCTGTAAAGATGACGATGTCACTGCCTTGGATTGCATCTTGAATCGATGCGACACCGTGCTCTAAATCGAGAGCGACCGGTGTTGCCCCGAGAGATTCAAAATCGGCATACTGTTCCTTTGAACGTAATCCGACGCGGACGTCGTGACTCGATCCGCTTAATTGTTTCGCTACCTGACGACCGACTTTTCCGTTTGCTCCAATAATGAATACGTTACTCATCTTCCATTCCTCCCATTCGTTGATTCGTTCTTTGTCAGTATGGAAGAAAGTACGTGTATCCTGCAATCAAGAGGGCTTGGCAAGAGAACATCGCCGCTTTTTGACGAAATAATCAAAAAGTTGTTGGAACCGTTAGAACAATATGATACTGTTTTGAGTATTATACAAAAACACAGCGTCAGACAGAGAGAGGAAGCGGACAGAGTGAATAAACGAGAATTGGCACTTGGAGGAAGTCTGTTGCTTTCCGGTCTCATGATAGCGACACGATTAAAGAATGCGACGGGTTCATTCAGCGTCGGTAAACAAAATGTCTTCACAACAAAAAAGATTGTCGTCGGAACGACCGGAGATTATAAACCGTTTACGTACCTGAACCGTCAGACCAACCAATATGAAGGGTTCGACATTGATGTCATCTGCTCGTTTGCGGAAGTCGCCGGACTCGAAGTCGAATTCGTCCCGACGACATGGGGAACACTGACCCGTGATCTACGTGCCGGGAAATTTCATATGGTCGTCGGCGGCGTCACGAAAAACATCGAACGCGAAATCGTCGGCGACTTTACGAAAAGCTACCTGTCGTTTCAAAAGACGCCGCTTGTCCGGGCGACGGACCTCGATCTGTTAACATCGATTGAAGCCATCAACCAGCCTGATGTGACAATCGGCTTAAATCCGGGCGGAACAAATGAACAGTTCGTCCGGCAGACGTTTGATCAGGCCCGTATCGTCATGTATGCCGATAACCTGACCATCCCGGCAGCAGTTGCGGCCGGAGAAGTTGATGTCATGATCACCGACACGGTCGAAGCGATTTACTATGCGTCGCTCGATCAGCGGCTCGGTGCGCCGAAGATCCATGAAAAGTGGATTCCGGCTGAAAAAAGTTATCTGATCCAGGACCGTCAGACGGAAGTCCTCGACGTGATGAATCTATGGATGAATTCATATGAAGGAAAAGAGCGGATCAAGGAATTAAAAGGAAAATGGTGTGTCGCTTCAGTCGCCCAGGATGTCATATGACTGAAGAAACTGAAGGGCAAATCCAGTTTTGGATTTGTCCTTTTTTGTGCGATCAATAAAAAAGCGGGTAAAGATAAGAAAGTGACGGAACAATTGTCCGACTAGAGGAAGGACGGATGAAGATGATTGAAGTGGACCGGCTGACGAAGGAATACAACGGTAAAAAAGTCGTCGATCAGATTTCCTTTCATGTGGATCAAGGAGAAATTTTTGCCTTTTTGGGACCGAACGGTGCCGGTAAATCCACGACTGTTCAAATGCTGACGACGCTGATCGCGTTCTCGTCCGGCAGTGCAACGATCAACGGATACGATATCAAGCGAAATCAAAAGGGATGTGCGGTTGCAAATGGGTGTCGCCTTGCAGGAAACCGGGATCGACAATGATTTGACGGGGAGGAGCTACTCGTGTTGCAAGGGAAGGAATGCGGGCGGTCGTGTTACGTCCGACGATTGACTAGAGTGTTTATACGCACGGCGTCCTCGTCGCCGCCGTGCTGAGTATTGCGATGGTCGTCTTTGCGGCACTCAATGCGCGCGGAGCCTTGAAGAAATGACAAAAACGCTGTTTCCGACTGAATAAGCCGGAAGCAGCGTTTCTGTTTAAAACGATTTAGGTGTGCGGACGATGTAGTAAATGCCGGATAGAATCAAGAAGACGATTCCGATCAAAATCGAGACACGTGTCTCATCGTTGAACAACATCCCGACAAGAACGATCAGCAGCATGACAATCGTAATGTAGTTCGTGAAGGGTGCGCCCGGCATCTTGAACGGATGATCGGCGATCCGGTCCGCTTCGATTTTCCGGTACTGGATGTGGCTGATCAGGATGGCGAACCAGGGTACCATTCCCGGTAAGACCGAAGCACTGTAAACATAGACAAAGATGTTCGTGTCTTTCCCGAGGAACAGCGGCAGGACGATGTCGAGAATGACACCGACGAAGATTCCGGCTGAGACGGCAAGCACCGTATACAGGGGAATGCCGTTTTTATTGACCTTCAGGAACAGCGACGGCATCTGCCCTTTTTCGGCGAGCGTATAAATCATCCGGCTGGAACTGAAGATACCCGAATTACATCCGGACATCGCGGCCGTGATGACAACGACGTTGATGATGGCAGCCGCCGCCGTGATGCCGACTTTGGCAAAAGTCGCGACAAACGGACTGCCGATATCGGCCAGCTGATCCCACGGATAGACGGTGACGATGATGAAGATGGCCCCGACGTAAAAAATCAGGATCCGCCAGATGACACCGTTGATCGCCCGGGTGATGTTCGTTTCCGGATCCTTCGTTTCCCCGGCTGTCACACCGATCAGTTCGACGCCGATGTAGGAGGCGAAGACGATCGAGAGGGCAAAGAAGAAACCGCTGAAGCCGTTCGTGAAGAAGCCACCGTGCGACCAGAGGTTAGAGAAGCCGATCGGCGTTCCGTCATTTCCGAAACCGAACAGGATGAGACCTAGACCGGCAATGATCATCAGGATGATTGTAATGACTTTGACGGAGGCGAACCAAAATTCGAGTTCACCAAACATTTTGACCGAGGCGAGGTTCGCAAGCGTCAGGATGACGATGACGACGACACCGGGAATCCAGGTCGGTAAATCCGGCCACCAGAAGCGCATATAGGCGCCGACAGCAATGACTTCACTCATTCCGACGATGACCCAGTTGAAGATGTTGCTGCTTGCTGTCATGAAGCCGGCAGCCGGATGAATGTAATCATTGGCAAACTTCGCATATGATCCCGTATGTGGATGGGTGTAGACCATCTCACCTAAGGCCCGCATGATTAAAAAGATAAAGGCACCTGCAAACATATAGGCCAAAATGACGGATGGACCGGTCCAGGCAATCGTGCTCGACGATCCTAAAAACAGACCAACGCCAATCGTCCCCCCAAGAGCAATCATTTGTACTTGTCGTGCTGTCAGTTCGCGTTTTAAGTTCGATTCCATAAGTACCCCCATGTAGCAAAAAATTGATGACTATCGAACTTGTAAGACCAGTTCGAAACACTATAACCATGAGTATACTATTTTAAAAAAGAGAATAGAAAGCTTTTTCTGAAAACATTTTTAATTTTGTTGTGAAAATGAAAAGAAATGAAAAAATCGAACCACTTCCAACGAAGGGATTCGACGATGATTTATTCTGGGACGAAATCTGTAAACGTACCGGCATAAAGACGGGTGTCTGTAGAAAGAACGATTCGATTTTGGCGCATCTTGATCGTTCCCTGCAACGGTGTTCCTTTTTCCGACTCAAACAGAATCCGAGCCTTCTCGATATACGTGTCGCCTTCCTGTTGTAATAGGTACGTATGCTCATTGTCGGTCGAAATTAAATATTCTCCCTGAACGACGAAGTCGGAGAAATGACGTGTCGGAACTTGATAGCTCGTACTGCGTTCCCCTTGCAGATGGACGACGCGGTAATCCGGATGATAGAAGAACCACGCATCGTCGGAACCGCAGACGTTCAGTGCGTAACAATCGTCAATCGGATAATCCTTGTTCTTAAAGATGACTTGTCCAAACTCATCAAAAACAGCCAACCCAAATGAACCGATCGAAGTAGTTGCACTGTCGGCAAAAACGCCTTCATCAAAGTAACTGACCCAAATCTGATTTTTTTCATCAACGTGGACGTTTTGAATCCCGTCATCAAGACAATAGCTGTCGAGCAGATGACCGGCCTGGTCGTAAATGAAGGCGTTCGGCAACCAGGAGCCGTCGACATCATCGTCACAGCGGGAAGCGACGAGTAGAATCCGACCATCGGAAAATGAGTCGACATAACTGAAATCTATTTCAGCCTGAGCGACAATCGTTGTTGTCCGCCATTGATCGTGCAGGCGATGGACGTGCAGAACGTTTCTACGGCGTTTCGTGTCATAGATGTCTTCGATCATCATGATTTGTCCTGAAATCGTCAGTCCCGTTGCCACGTGTTTTCCGGTAACTTGAGACGCCGTCACGCGGTCAAGATGAATTTTTAATGTGTTGGAAGTATCCAAGATAAGTCGCTCCTTTTTAAAAACAGTCTGCCACAGGGGACAGACTGCAAAACTTGAATTAGGTTGTACGTTGACGCTTTTTAAGGAAGACATAGACAAGAATCATGACGACGGCAGCAATCAGGACACCGTTTGTATAAGGTGCCGCTACTTCTTTGATGGAGCGCCAGTTCGTACCGAGCGTCTCACCGAGGTAGAGGAAAAGAATCGACCAGGGAATGATAGCGAGGATCGTATAAAGTGAAAATTTTGTCTGGTCCATTTTGGCAAGACCGGCAGGAATCGAAATTGCATGGCGGACAACTGGGATGAAACGGGCTCCGAAGATGACGCCTTGTCCGTATTTCAGGAACCAGCGTTCTGCGAGATCGAGATGGTGCTCCGTGATCAGCAGGTACTTTCCGTATTTCAAAATCAATGGTCGACCGCCGTAACGGGCAAACCAGTATAAAAATAATTGCGAAAACAAACCCCCAATGACGGCAGCAACGACAGCGAGCGGCCAACCGATCGTCCCTTGGGAAATCATGAATCCGCCGTAAGACAAGACGATTTCGCTCGGAATGATTTCAATCATCAATCCAAGGGCGATTCCGAAATAGCCTAAGTCAGCAAGATATAATAAAACGTTATTTACAACTTGAGATAACACATGTAACACTCCTTCAGATTCACTTCATTCCTTTATATTAGAGAAGAAAGTCGGAAAATGAAAGAAAAAATCTTTAATCTGATGAAACAAATATATAGTAAGCATCTTTAAGTGGAAGGTACTGCCCGGTTAATGAAGTAAAATGCTTCAGAAAAAGAACCAACACCGGTCAAGGCATTGGTTCCTGAATGCATCCTTCTTATAACACCATGGCTGCAATCGTTCCGAAAAAAATCAACGGCAGATTATAGTGCAGGAATGTCGGGATAACGGTTTCCCGCATGTGATCATGCTGTCCGTCAGCGTTCAGACCACTGGTTGGACCGAGCGTCGAGTCAGACGCCGGGCTTCCCGCGTCGCCAAGGGCACCGGCTGTTCCGATGATGGCAATCGTCGCCTCCAGGCTGAATCCGTACTGGACACAGAGCGGGACGAAAATTGCAGCAATGACGGGAACCGTCGAGAAACTTGAGCCGATTCCCATCGTGACGAGCAGTCCGATCAAGAGCATGACGAAAGCGGCAACGAGTTGCGAATCGCCCATCAAAGCTTTTGAATTTTCGACAAGAGGTTCGATGTCGCCGCTTTCCCGGAGGACGTTCGAAAATCCGTTTGCTGAAATCATGACGAATCCGATGAACGACATCATCCGCATTCCGCGGGTGATGACATCGTCTGCTTCACTGAAGCGGACGAGACGAAGGACGAGGAACAGGACAAGACCTGTCGTTGCAGCGAAAATCATCGATTCTGTCGTTAACTGAACAGCAAGTGTCGCAAGAACGACGAGAGCACTTAAGAACAATTTCGTTTTTGTGATGACCGGAATCTCATAGTCGTCCGGAGCGATGTTGCGCATTTCATATTCACGCGGTTTCCGGTAAATATAGAGACCAATCAATAGACCGACGAGCATTCCGAGTGCCGGAATTGCCATCGCTTGAATGACGGACGCACCGGCCGTATCCATCCCGTTTTTCGAGATGTTCGGCAGAAGGATCTGGTTCAAGTAGATGTCACCGAAACCAACCGGCAGGAACATGTACGGCGTAACAAGACCAAATGTCATGACGATCGCGATCAAGCGCCGGTCAATCTTCATTTCATTAAAGAGACCGAGTAGCGGCGGAATGATGATCGGGATGAAGGCGATGTGAATCGGCAAGACGTTTTGCGAGCTGATCGCGAGCAACAGAATCGCAAAGACGATAAAGCCTTTTAACTTCTTGACCGACGCGGCGTCAGCCGATCCTTTTGACCGTTTGATCAAAGCGTGTGCCAAGGCATCCGGAAGTCCGGTTTTCGACAAGGCGACGGCAAACGCTCCGAGCAGGGCATAACTGAGGGCGATTTCTGCACCGGCTCCGAGTCCTTCCGCGAATGTCGCAATCGTTTTGTTGATTCCGAGACCACCGATCAATCCACCGGCGACGGCACTGAGCACCATCGCGAGGACGATATGGACACGGAAGATGGCTAAAATAAATAATAGAGCAACGGCAATAATGACTGCATTAAACATAATTAAAACCACGCTTTCTTTTGGTATCACTGTACTATACTAAAGTATCATACAGACCGTTCTTTTGACTGTCAAGAAAAAAACACAAAAAGGTATGACCGACGTCAAGTTGAGGCCGGTCATACCTTTCTTCTTCATTAAAATGTATTCAGCAATCGACTTGGTCGAGTTTACCCGTTCCCGGATCGATGACGAGTCCGTGAACTTCCGTACCCGGCGGCAACAACGGATGATTTTTAATCAATCCGACCGAGTGGCTGACGTTTTCTTCGACTGATGTGAAGCCGCGCAACCATTGCTTCAAGTCGACGCCGGAAGCATCGAGTGTGTGCAAGACTTGTTCATTGATTCCGCGGTCCTGCATTTCGGAAATCATCTTTGCCGGATCGATCGTGCTCATGCCGCAGTCATGATGTCCGATGACAATGACTTCTTCCGCTCCAAGAGCATAGAGGGCGACGAGAATCGACCGCATGACGGATCCGAATGGATGGGACAAGACAGCCCCGGCATTTTTGATGATTTTTGCATCACCGTTTTTGAGACCAAGTGCGTGTGGAAGGAGCTCCGTCAAACGTGCATCCATACAGGTCAGAATCACAACCTTCTTATCCGGGAACTTATCCGAGATGAATGGTTCGTATTGTTTCTCTTCGACAAACTGTTGATTAAACGCAAGCATTTGATTAACGACTGACATGAAACTACCTCCTTTAAGACAAATGAATGATGGAACTATTCCTAGCGTACACGATGAACGATTGGTCAGACAAGCAGATTCATCGATTGCTGTGACAATTATCACAGCGAGTGATCGAAAAGACGGACCGTTATGTCAGAACAGGTCATTTCAATGAAAACGCTCTCATTAATGTGAAATAGTTCACAGGATAGTCATGCACAAATCAAACAAAAGGCGGTATGATTGATTTGTGAAGGAAAGCACAAACTATTTAAAATCAGCTTGGCATTCCTAACATCTAATAGGGAATTGCAGACTCAGATTCGTTCCAAAATAGGGAGGAAACCTAACATGGCTGTCAAAGAAAAAATCAAATCAGAAGTCACACCTGTCGAAAAAGCAATCAATCAAATCGTCGCGAAAGGTCAAACGGCACTTCAAGAATTGTTGACATTTGATCAAACGAAAATTGATACGATCGTCCGCGACATGGCGCTCGCCGGTCTCGAACGGCACGTCGAACTTGCCCGTCTTGCGGTCGAAGAGACAGGTCGTGGTGTCTTTGAAGATAAAATGATCAAAAACATGTTTGCGACAGAGTACATCTACAACAGTCTCCGCAACGAAAAAACGGTCGGGATTTTAGAAGAGGATGTCCAAAACGGTCTGACGTATATAGCGGAGCCGGTCGGTGTCGTCTGTGGTGTCACACCGGTGACGAATCCGACATCAACCACGATGTTCAAAGCATTGATCGCGATTAAAACACGGAACCCGATCATCTTCGCGTTCCACCCGTCGGCTCAAAATTGTTCCCTCGAAGCAGCGAAAACATTACGGGATGCGGCCGTCAAAGCAGGTGCACCAAAAGATTGTATCCAGTGGGTCGAACAACCGTCCCTCGAAGCAACAAAAGTTTTGATGAACCACACGGACATCGCGATGGTCCTTGCGACAGGCGGAGCCGGCATGGTCAAATCCGCTTACTCGACCGGAAAACCGGCGCTTGGTGTCGGACCGGGGAACGTACCGTGTTACATCGAAAAAACCGCTAAAATCAAACGGGCTGTCAGTGACTTGGTTCTGTCCAAAACATTTGATAACGGAATGATTTGTGCGTCCGAGCAAGCAGTCATCGTCGATCAAGAGATTTATGCCGAAGTGCGGGCCGAAATGGAAGCCCTCGGTTGCTACTTCTGTACACCGGATGAGAAAAAACGCCTCGAAGCACTTGTCATCAAAACCGATACATGTGCCGTCAATGCGGACATCGTCGGGAAACCTGCGACCTGGATCGCCGCGAAAGCCGGTATCGATGTTCCAGGCAACACGGTCATGCTTGTCGCGGAACTCGAAAAAGTCGGAGCCGAAGAACCATTGTCACACGAAAAATTAAGTCCGGTTCTCGGTGCATACAGTGTCGCCTCTACAAAAGATGCCTTCCATGTTGCCGAACGGATGCTTGAAATCGGCGGACTCGGTCACACGGCGGTCATTCATACGACGGATGATGAGTTGATGACAGCGTTTGGTCTCCGGATGAAAGCCTGCCGGATTCTCGTCAACAGTCCATCGGCCCACGGCGGAATCGGCGATCTCTACAACGAGTTGACACCATCGCTGACACTCGGCTGCGGATCATACGGGAAAAACTCGGTTTCTGAAAACGTTACGGCGAAACATCTACTCAATGTCAAGAAGGTGGCGAGACGACGCGTGAACATGCAATGGTTCAAAGTACCAGAAAAGATTTTCTTTGAAAAAAACTCGGTGCAATACTTGAAATCGATTCAAAATGTCTCACGGGCTTTAATCGTCACTGATCAATCGATGGTCGAGTTCGGCTATGCCGATAAAGTCATCCGTAATCTGCCGGCCGGCGTCAGCTACCGGATCTTTGACCAAGTCGAACCGGATCCATCGGTGACGACCGTTCAAGTCGGTGCCCAGGCGATGCGTGATTTTAAACCGGACTTGATCATCGCGCTTGGCGGTGGATCAGCGATGGATGCCGCGAAAGGCATGTGGTTATTCTATGAGCAACCAAACGAAACATTCTCGAATCTGCGCCAAAAATTCATGGATATCCGCAAACGGGCCTATAAGTTCCCGGAACTCGGCAACAAAGCGAAGTTCGTCGCCATTCCGACAACGTCCGGTACAGGATCAGAAGTCACGCCGTTCACTGTCATCACCGATAAAGAGAAAAACGTCAAATATCCGATTGCTGACTATGCGTTGACACCAGACGTCGCAATCGTTGATCCGGAGTTTGTCATGACGGTGCCGGCTTCAATCACGGCGGATACCGGAATGGACGTCTTGACACACGCAACAGAAGCTTTCGTCTCTGTCCTTGCGAACGACTACACGGATGGACTGGCGTTAAAAGCAATCAAGATGATCTTTGAGTACTTGCCACGTGCTTACGATAACGGTTCAGACGCCGAAGCACGCGAAAAAGTCCACAATGCGTCAACGATGGCCGGAATGGCGTTTGCGAATGCCTTCCTCGGCATCAACCACTCAATCGCGCACAAAATCGGTGGGGAGTTCCACACACCACACGGTCGGACAAATGCGATTCTGATGCCACACGTCATCCGTTACAATGCAACAAAACCAACGAAACTGGCTGCTTTCCCGAAATACGAGTCGTTTATCGCGGATGAACGGTATGCGGAAATCGCCCGTTACCTCGGTCTACCGGCAGCAACGACAGAACAAGGCGTCGAGTCGTTCATTCAAGCCGTCAGTGAGCTCGGACAACGCCTCAACATCAAGATGTCGTTTAAAGCCCAAGGCATCAACAAAGCTGACTTTGAAGCGAAACTCGACAAGATGGCCGTCGATGCGTTTGAAGATCAATGTACGACCGCCAATCCGAAAATGCCGCTTGTGACGGAACTCCGTCAAATCATGGAATTTGCGTACGAAGGTATCTAATAGAGAGAAAAACATCATGGCAATAAAAAGCGCCTTGCCTCCGGTCAACGGAGGCGAGGCTTTCGTCTGTTCTGAATCATAAAGGGAAACGGATGTATTTTTGATTCAGACGGATTCCTGTAGTTGTTCATTTCAACTCTTTTCAACTCTTTTCAACAATCTTTTTTGATTGCGTCAAGCTCAATCTATATCTAAATCCATTGTTAGATCAATCCACCGCTCTTCAATTAACGGACAAAGCACTTCGTAATCTTTTAGCGCTGTTAACGTCTCGAGTACCTGTTGAACGGCGACTTGTTGCTCTTGATCGTCTACGGGCTCAAGGCGAAGCGCTTTTGACAAACTATAGGCGAGCCATTCGAGCTTACCAGCGTAACCGGCAGACAAAGCCGGTTCAATTGGAAAATGGAGTTTTGCACCTGTTGAAACATATTCCTTTGCAAAAGCCTCGAAATGCAGATCGTGTAGTTGATTATTCTCGTCGAGCGACCAATAGAGAGCCGTTTCCACAAAATCGTGCATCGGATGAATGTAGCCAGCTGATTCCCAGTCGATCAGCACCGGTAGACCGGACTTCCATAAAACGTTTTTTGCATCCAAGTCACGGTGACTGAGGACAACAGTTCCTGTCAATTGTTCCATGGCGACAGAGGAAACGTCGGCCCAACGTTTAATTTGTCTCAGGTTCGTCGTGACAGGATCTAATGCTGTCAGTCCTTGCAACCGGATGTGTTCTACAAACTCGTCCCACGATACGCCGGATTCTGATGATTCGGGCGGTTGTTGAATCTGCAATGAGGACAGGTCGGCGGAGTGAATATGCGCCAACTGTTTACCGATCTTTGCGGCGTGGTCCGCTGTAATTTGATGCGTCGTCAACATGACGGCGTCGACCCAGCGAAAGACGAGATAGTAGTGTGTCTCAATATGTTGCAGGGCGGAACCGTGAAACGAAAGGGCAGGGAGAGCAGAGCTTCGTGCTGTAAAGCCGTGGCAATCCGTTCCGAATCGATGAAGTTTTGCCGGGCCTTCGGTCGGGAGAGGATGGATGGATTTAGCAACTTAATCGCATACGTTCCGCTCGTAGTTTGAAGCTGGAACATTTGGTGCAAAAGACCACCGGACAGTGCAGTCGGCTCCGTTAAAATTAGACCGAGTTCCAGTTGAATGCTGATTTTTTCAAATAATGTCGTATGCTTTTCTGTTAATGACACGTCATTCCTCCTCGTGGAATTGAAATCTCTCTTCCATCCATAATTGGTTATAATTAAAGTATAGCGTACAGAAATGACCAATCGTCGTAAAAATAAGACGACTGGCGTTTCTGAATGAGACAGAACAGGAATAATCAAACAAAGGAAAAGGAGGGATTGGCGATGGAACAACAACAAGAGCGGAGCAACAGGCGTTTCTCGATTTTGGATTTCGTACTAGGGATCGGGTTCGGTCTGATTTTCTTTGCCGTCTTATATGGTCTGATGACACTTGTGACCGGACAAATCGAATCCTCCAGTGATTATCAGTCACTCGTTGCGCAGATGCGAGACGCGGATGTTACCTGGGGCAGTAATGATGTGACGGTGACGTTAATGCTGCTGTTCGTCGGCGGACTCGACGTGACGATGCCGTCTGCCGTCCGGGAAGCAATCATCAACCAAGTACTCGGAGCCAGTTCGGCCGGAGATGTCCTGTCGATCTTTGGAATTGATTTGAATCAAGTCTTGTCACCGCTGACGTTTGACGTGACATATGGTTCCCTTTTGCTGTCTGTATTCGGTATCGTATTTGTTTTTATCCTCTTTTTACTGATGCGGATCAAAGCGAACCGGCTCGGCTGGACAATCCGGTCCGTCAGTTTTTTAGTGACGGCGTGGATCGGCTGGTTTATCCTCGTACAGCGCAGTGACTCGATTTCCTTTTTATCGTTCCAGGACGGTGTTTTGACGCAAGGATTGCTCGCGCTTGGCATCGTGATTGCGTTAAGTTATCTGGCTCTCTATCCGCAAGGGTTATCCGGTTTGTCAGCGGCCGCCCGGGGGAGCCTGCTTGTCCTGATGTTTGCGAGTTGTCTCCAGCTGTATCTAGTCGTTACGGATGAAACACAGTATGACGGCGATTCGGCCCTTCGGACGGCCTTGACGGTCGCTAGTCTTGATGCCGGCAGCGGCGGCATGTACGACTTGTTGCACGGCGGACAGGTTGCCTACAAAGCAAATCTTCTTGGAGCAGATGTTGATGTACCGGTGACGATGCTGAACGGGGAGACCTCGACCGGAAAGTTAAATCAATCGATTGAGGATGTTCTGGCAGAAGTTGATACCGACCGGGTGACGGAGCAACTGTTGACGATTCTTGGCGGCGAGCGGCCCGATTTATCGGATACTCAGCTGAACCTCGATCCGGTCGATTACGGTATCGCAAGGCAAACGATTCAAGCACTTGATGCCGAATCGGCCGGAGTCACGCCGGAGCCGATTGACTCGGAGAGTGCATACTGGATCCTGATCCTGATACCGTTCATTCTCTATCTGCTTGTCAGTATCCGGGCGTTCAAGACGATTCTCGATCCGATTGTTTTTGCGGTCCTTGTCGGAGTCACGAGTTTCCTTGTTGCACAAGCAACGACGGCGGACTTTACGGTCGCTTGGCGTAACGAAGCCTTGTTGCAGTTTTCCCAGCAACCGACCGGACTGACACCGCTCTATGCTGCGGGGATGGCATTGATTGCCGGATTGATCGGATTTGTTATTAAACGAAAACCAACTGTATAGTCGAGGACGCCGGTTGGCCTGAAAGGGCAGACCGGCGCTTTTTCTTTGGCATGTAAAGTTCATTTGAAGATTATTAAGCCAGTATTTGGAATTAGTTAAACAGGTTAAATAAGACGGATGTCCGACCTATTCAAAGAAGCTATAAGCTACAATGAAAGCGTGTTAAATTAGTTGAGCAGTCATTTATACTTAGGGGGAAATCAGATGAAACAAATCACGAAAATCGTCATTGCCAGCACGTTGATCGCACCGATGCTTGCGCCCGTCATTCAAGTCAAGACACTCGCCGCCGACAACAGCGTCGTCAAACTTCGTTTTTTAGAGACTACTGATTTACATACAAACTCGATGAACTACGATTACTTCAAGGATGTGCAAGATGAGACGATTGGTCTTGTCAAAGCGGCAACCGTCATTAAGCAGGAACAAAACGTCGTCGGCGAAGACAACAGCTTCGTATTCGACAACGGGGATACGTTACAGGGGACACCATTCGGCGATTACGTCAAAAATCAGTACGACAAAGGCGACAAAGGGAAACACCCGATGTACGAGCTAATGGAATACATCGGTTATGACGCCGTCACACTCGGAAACCATGAGTTCAACTTCGGGCTCGATTTCCTGAAGTCGGCGATGAAAGCCTCAAGCGGCGAAATCAAGTTCGTCAACTCGAATGTGCTCGATGCCGTCACGAAAAAACCGATCGTTTCCGAGTTCAACACGGACGGGAAGGATTATCAAATCATCGAACGTCAAGTCAAAGACCAAAACGGTCAGATGAAAACGGTTAAAGTCGGTGTCTTCGGAGTCGTTGCACCGCAAATCATGGCGTGGGATGCCGGTAATCTGACAGGTAAAGTGACAGCGGAAGATATCGTACCGGTCGCTAAGGCAACGGCGAAGAAATTAAAAGACGCCGGTGCAGACGTCGTCGTCGCACTTGCCCATACAGGAATCGGGGATACAGCGGATCAAAAAGACGGCGATGAAAACGTCGGGTACGCGTTGACAAAAATCGCGGACATCGATGTCTTGATGACCGGTCACCAGCACGGAAAATTCCCGGATGCGAAATCCGCCTTTAACGGCTTGCCGAACGTCGACAAAACAAACGGTCTCATCAACGGCAAACCGGTTGTCATGGCGAACACACAAGGGAAAAACGTCGGTGTGATTGATCTTCAGTTGAAGCATGACGGCGGCAAATGGGTCGTTGATACAGCCGGTGCAAAACTGGCTGATGTCACAAAAGATACGACAGCTGATGCCGGTGCCGTCAAATTGATCGAAAAAGCACACGAAGGCACGCTGGCGTACATCCGCCAACAGGTCGGAACAATCAATGATGACATCCAAAGCTTTTTTGCGCTCGTTAAAGACGACGATTCCGTTCAGTTCGTGACGAACGCTCAAAAATGGTACGTCGAAAAACAATTGAAAGAAAATGCGGATCTTGCCCAGTACAAAGATTTGCCGCTTCTCTCTGCCGGAGCACCGTTTAAAACGGGCGGCCGTTTGCAACTGAACGCGTCTGAGTATACATTGATTAAAAAAGGACCAATCGCGTTGAAAAACGTCGCTGATTTGTACGTCTATCCGAATACGCTTGAAGTCGTTAAAGTGACGGGAGCGGACATTAAAGACTGGCTCGAAATGTCTGCCGGACAATTTAACGAGGTTTCGGACCAACAACAGTCGCTGTTAAATCCGGAATTCCGCAGCTATAACTTTGATATCCTGGACGGTTTGACGTATGACATCGATATCACGAAACCGGCCAAATACACGTACGAAGGAGAACTGTCTAAGACGTATAAAGGAGACGACCGTGTCCTGAACATCAAGTACCAAGGCAAGGAAATCAAGGACGATCAGGAGTTCCTCGTCGCAACGAACAACTACCGTGCCGGCAGTGCGACTTTCCCGGGCCTTGGTCAAGGAAAGAAAATCGTCTATAAATCGGCTTACGAAACACGCAACGTCATCTCGGACTTCATCAAAGCAAAACAACCGGTTGATTATCAAGCGGACAACAACTGGTCACTCGTCGCAAGCAAACCGATCACGGTTGATTTTGACTCGGCCGAAGCAGCAGCGGATTACACAAACCGTTATGAAGGTATCACCAACACGGGCATCAAACGAGCAGGCGATACAGGCACATTCCTGAAGTTCAAACTCGATGTGCCGATGAAAGACTTTAATGTCAGTGTCAGCGCTGTGAAACCGGGAGCAAAAGTCGTTACCGGTAAAGCGGTCGCCGGAGCAAAAGTCACAGTCAAACGCGGTACGACGGTACTCGGTACGGCGACAGCCGACGAAACCGGCAAGTATGCCGTGACGGTTCGTCCGGTCAAACTGCGTGACAAGTTGACGGTCGTCTCGGAACTCGGTTTCATGAAAAAAGAAACGACAGTGACAGTCGGGACAGGCGTCGTTGCGACACCGGCCATCGACAAGAAATCAGCCGTCTACGGTTCGACTGTCTTAACAGGAAAAGCAACGGAAGGGCTTGATGTCACGCTGTATAAAGGCTCGACGAAAATCGCGAAAGCGAAGACGACGGCAAGCGGCTTCAAGATTCCGGTCAAAAACGGTTTGATGACGGGTACGTACACAGTCAAGTCGACGGACATCTCAAACAAAATCACGAAAAAAGCGTCATTTACAATCAAAAATACGTATCCTGTCAAAAAATGGGCGGGTAAAAAGACATTGACGGGCAAAGTGGAAAAGCGTCAAATCGTCCGCTTGTTCGAAAAAACAAGCAGCGGCTACAAATTGATTGCGCAGGACGTTGCCGACAACCACGGCAACTACGTCCTCAAAATGCGGACAGGTCTAGCGACGGGTTCATACAAAATGAACATCTACACAGCATCGGACCGTCTCGATCAATCGCGTTACTTCATCACGAAAAAATAAGACAACAAATCAAAACGGCTTCTCATCTGAGGAGTCGTTTTGGTTTTGAGGAAAAAACTGGCATACTAGTTAAGAGGGGAGAGGATATCATGCGGCAAGTCATCGTCACACCATATCAGTCGTCCTGGCCGGACGCGTTTCAACAGGCCAAAGAGCAGTTGGAGACGATTTTCGGCGACCGTCTGCTTGCAGTTCATCATATCGGGAGTACATCGGTCCCGGGATTATCGGCAAAACCGATTCTCGATATTCTGCCGGTCGTCGATTCACTCGACGGGATTGAAGCGTTTGACGCGGCGATGGAACAAATCGGCTATGAAGCGAAGGGAGAGTTCGGGATGCCCGGGCGCCGTTATTACCGGAAAGGCGGAGACGCGCGGACGCATCACATTCATCTTTATGCGGACGGTAATCCGGAAATCATGCGTCACGTCGTCTTTCGGGATTACTTGCGGGAACACCCGCAGGAAGTCGAAGCATACAGTACAATCAAAGAGCGACTGGCGAACCGGTATCCGGAAGACATCAGCGCCTACATTGCCGGCAAGGACAGCTTCGTCAAAGCAATGGAGCTGCGGGCACTGGCCTGGTGGTCGCATGACTGACTGGCAACAGGCACTTGACCGGCATGTTGGTGTCGGCGTCCGGACGACACGCGACCTGATCCGGCTGATTCAGCCGGAGGATTGGGACAAACGTCCGATTTCCGGCAAACGGTCCGTCTATGAAGTGGCGGTTCATCTCGCTGTGTTGCTCGAAGCCGATCTGCGGATTGCAACAGGGGCGACGGCGGACGAGATGGCACAGTTCTATGCCGTTCCGGTGCTGCCGGAGCAACTTGTCGACCGGCTGGACCAGTCGTGGCAGTATTATCAAGATCGGCTTATGGCCGATTTTTCGACGGAGACGACCTACTGGGGCGTCACCGACAGCACGACCGGTTGGCTGCTGGAAGCAGCTGTCCATTTGTACCACCACCGGTCACAGTTACTTGATTACTTGAACCTGCTTGGGTATGACATCAAGCTGGATTTGTTTGAATAGGAGAGGATTTATAATGGAACGGATTGTCGATACAGCAGACGGTCGCTTTGATACACGCTTGACAGGGACGGGGAATGTGACGTTCATTCTCGATCACGGAATGATGTCGAGCCATTACCAGTGGGGCTGGCTCCGCGGGGAATTATTGAAACAGGGTCGCGTCTTCGAATACTCGCGGCTCGGTTACGGCCGATCGACCCGCGGCAAAACGAAACGGTTGTTCACCCGACAAGCGGATGAACTGGAACGGGTCCTTGCTTTGCTGGACATCAAAGGACCGTTCGTCTTCATCGGGCACTCGCTCGGTGCCTACATCTCGCTTGAACTCGGACGCCGCCGACCGGACGAGACGGCAGGGATTGTCCTGCTTGATCCGTCGCATCCGGAAGTTGATGCGGAACTGCCAAATTGGTATGAGCGGACGCAGGAGGAGTGGAACCGCTTTTTGTATGTCTTGAGTCATGTCCGGCCACTCGCCTGGTTGATTCCGGATGACCTCGGCGCACGGATGTTCACCAGTCTGCCGGAGGCCGATCGGATTCCGATGTGGCGCAACATGGCACGGAAAAATCACTGGCGCGGGACACTGGACGAGTGGCAGGCAGTCGAAGCGAACAATCAGCACGTCCTGGAAGTCGTCGAGCATATTGTGCCGCCGGTTCTCGTGTTATCCGCTTCGGACTGGGCCGGCGGAATGCCAGAAAACTGGCTGAACCCGGAACTGACGAAGCGGATTAATGCGGCGCATGAACGATTTGCTGCCAGTTTGCCGGACGCGGCATTCCACGTCATTCCAAATACGAATCATTACACGATTGCTGGTTTTTCAGAAGAGGCTGCGACAACAATCGTCAGCTTGATCCGAAACGCCTTTTTTAAATAAGTTTGACCCAAATACCCCGTTTTCATGACGCGTCGAAAGCCGTCACGGAAGCGGGGATTTTATAATGTTGTGAAACAGCAGTTGACAGGCTAAACCGGAACGATTACTATTTAAAACGTAATGATTCCGATTTAAAGAGGAGACTGTATATGAATCCGATTCCGATTACCGTCTTGTCCGGCTACCTGGGTGCCGGGAAGACCACTGTATTAAACCATCTGTTGAATAACCGCCAAGGACGCAAGCTTGCCATCATCGTCAACGACATGAGTGAAGTGAACATTGATGCCGTGTTGATTGAACAAGGCGGCTTTTCACGAACGGAAGAATCATTCGTGACGCTATCGAACGGTTGCATCTGCTGTACGCTGCGGGACGATTTATTACTCGAAGTCCGGCGCCTCGTTGATCAAGGCGATATCGATGGCATCGTCATTGAATCGAGCGGAATTTCGGAACCGATTCCCGTCGCCCAGACATTTACATATCTTGACGAAGACAGTCGGATTGATTTGACGGAGACGACGAAAATCAATGCGATGGTGACGGTCATCGACGGCTATCGTTTCCTGAAAGACTTTGAGTCCGGTGAATCGTTGATTGAGCGGCAACAGGCGGTCGACGAGACGGATGTCCGGGAAGTCGTTGATCTCCTCGTCGATCAGGTCGAGTTCGCGGATATCATTTTGCTGAACAAGATCGACCGGTTGACCGAGTCGGAAAAACATGATGTCACAAGCTACTTAAAGGCGCTCAATCCGATCGCCAAACTGATTGAGACGACCCACGGGCAAGTCGATCCGGCTGAGATTCTTGACGTTGATCTGTTTGACTTCGAACAGGCGGCAGCAAGTGCCGGCTGGATCCGTGAGCTGAACGCGGAGGAACACGTCCCGGAAACGGAAGAATACGGGATTAGCTCGTTCGTCTACAAGCGCGATGTCCCGTTTCATCCCGAACGGTTGATGGCACTGATTGAGGCCTGGCCGGAAGAAATCGTTCGCGCGAAGGGTTTTGTCTACCTTGCGACGCGCCCGGAAATCGCCTTGCTGTTCCATCAGGCGGGATATGCGTCGAATATGGAATACGCCGGACGCTTCGAGTCAGTCGCGGATCGCCGGACGGAGTTGGTCTTGATCGGGATTGGTTTCGATCAGGTAACGCTTGAAGCGGAGTTCGACACCTGCCTCGTTCAAGAGGACGAAACGGATTGGGTCAGCCTGAGTGATCCGATTCCGGGACGCGAGCTATACGATCTGAATTTTTCAAAATAGGTCAACTTTTCAAGAAATCACATCTGTGGTTTCTTTTTTTGCTATATTTTTAGAGAAGACAGGGAATTAGAAGAACAGAGTACGTTACAGAGGAGGAAGTCTAGTGCGCAATCGGATTTTACAGTTCGCGCTCGTGTTTTTAGTCGCAGGCGGAATCATTTGGGGACTATACCAATTGGGCTACCTGTTTTATGTTTTGACGATTTCCGCGACCGTCGTACCCTTGGCCGTCATCATGATCATCTTCATCGAAAACCGGACGGCGGAATCGACGATTGCCTGGTTTTTAGTTTTGATCTTCTTACCGATTCTCGGTGTCATCATCTGGATGATGTTCGGGCGCAATCCGCGCCGCCGTCGCCGGAACCGGCGGTCGCACGATGAACGGATGTTGCTGAAACAGGCAATCCGTCCCGTCCGGTCGCTCGCGGTCAGTGAGTTGCCGCCGAACCACCTGAAGCTTGCCAATACGATCCGCAACTTTGGTGGCGGTGGGGTCGACGTCCATACAGCCAGTCAAATCCTGACGAACGGCAACGAGACGTTCCCGGAAATTCTCCGGATGATCCGCTCCGCCAAGCATCATGTTCACATCCAGTATTACATTTACCGGAACGACGAGACCGGGCAGGCAATCCGCGAAGCATTGATTGACCGGTTGAATGACGGGGTCGAAGTCCGGTTCATGTTTGACGGTCTTGGCAGTTACATGCTCGGCGAAGGATTTTTGAAACCGCTCCGGGAAGCCGGGGCAAAGATTGCCGCCTATGATCCCATCTCCAGTCCGTTGTTCATCTTTACGGCGAACTTCCGCAATCACCGGAAAATCGTTGTCGTCGATGGCAAAATCGGTTTTACCGGTGGACTGAACGTCGGCGACGAGTATGACGGTAAAAGTAAGAAGTTCGGCTTTTGGCGCGATACCCACCTTCGGCTCGAAGGACGGGCCGTCAAGGAACTGCAGGCAACGTTCCTCGACGATTGGCTCTATGCCCATTTAGAAGGCAGTGATACGTGGGAGACGTTTGCCGGCGAAGGGGCAATCGATCAATACTTCCCGAAACACGATGTCGAGACCGACGGCGCGGTCCAGCTCGTGACGAGTGGACCGACGTCAAAAGATCCGGCGATCCGGAACGCGTTGATTGCCGCCATCATCTCGGCCCAGCGCTCGATCTGGATTTCGACGCCGTATCTGATTCCGGATAACGAGACGATGACACTGCTCCGTCTTGCGGCCCGTGCCGGACTGGACGTCCGGATTCTGACACCGGGTAAGGGAGACAGTTTTACCTCCTACTATGGAACCCGGTCCTATTTCGGACCTTTGTTAAAAGATGGAGTCAAAATTTATACGTATAACCGGCACTTCATCCATGCCAAACTGTTCCTCGTCGATGGAAAGATTGCCGTCGTCGGAACGGCGAACATGGATATCCGGAGCTTCGTTTTGAACTACGAACTGATGGCCTTTATGTATGATTCCGAGAGTGCGGCCCGGCTCGAACGCGATTTCATCGATGATTTCGACGTCTCGATTCAGTTGTCCTCGGCGGATTATGTCAAACGGCCGATGCGGTTCCGGATTTTTGAATCGTTCTCCCGTTTGATTTCACCATTGTTATGATCACAAGCGTACCGTCCTTGATTTTCAAAGGACTGGTGCGTTTTTTGATTAACTGTCACTTGAAACGGGAACAACAACTCTTATACACTAATAGTGTAATCGGTTGCACACTTAATTTTTGGAAGGAAGTGACAAGGACGTTCGCGTCCTGATCCCGTATGCGCACAATTGACGAATCCCATTTCTATACCCGAGACATGAAACCATTGGCACGACCGGAAGCGATTGTCCAAGGCGACACATACCGCTTCACCGTTCTCACCAGTCGCCTGATTCGACTCGAGTACGCAGCGGACGGACAATTCGAAGATCGGCCGACGCAAACCGTTTGGTACCGTGATTTCCCAGTGCCGTCGTACCGGATCGTCGAAGACGAAACGGAGTTGCAAATTATCACGGAACACGTCCATTTGCATTATACGAAAGGACCGTTTGCGTCGAACACCCTCTACATCGACGTCCTTGGAAACTTCAGTACGTATTACAGCCGCTACACGTACGGCGGACCGCTCCGGACGCTTAAAGGAACGGCGCGGACACTTGACCATGCCGACGGGGAGATTCCGCTCGAAGAAGGAATCATCTCCCGCCAAGGCTATGCGGCCATTGACGACTCCGCGTCGTTCGTCCTGACGGAGGATCATTTCGTCGAACCCCGTCAAGAAGGAGCGCAAGACATCTATTACTTCGGTTACGGTCACGACTACAAACAGGCGCTGAAAGACTTTTACCGCCTGACCGGTCCGACACCGATGTTACCGCGGCAAGTGCTCGGGAACTGGTGGAGCCGCTACTGGCGCTATAACGAAAAAGAATACAAGGATTTAATGACCCGCTTCAAGACGGAAGATGTGCCGTTTTCGGTCAGCGTCATCGACATGGACTGGCACGTGACGGACATTCCGGAGAAATACGGCAGCGGCTGGACCGGCTACACGTGGAACCGCGATCTGTTCCCGGATCCAAAAGGGTTCCTGCAATGGTTAAAGGATGACGACCGGATGGTAACACTCAATCTGCACCCGGCCGACGGTGTCCGTGGATTCGAAGAAGCGTATGAGGCGATGGCGGTTGCGATGGGGGTTGATCCGGATACGGAAGACCGGATTCCGTTCGACTTCTCGGACCGCGATTTCATCGAAAACTATTTCACGAAGTTGCATCACCCGCACGAAGCCGATGGGGTCGATTTCTGGTGGATTGACTGGCAACAGGGCGCCAACTCGAAGATGAAGGGGCTTGATCCGCTCTGGATGCTCAATCATTACCATGCGCTCGATATCGCGCGGGACGGCAACCGTCCGTTGATCTTCTCGCGGTATGCCGGACCCGGCAGTCACCGTTATCCGGTCGGTTTCTCGGGCGATACGTTGATTTCCTGGGCATCGCTCAAGTTCCAGCCGTACTTCACGGCGACGGCCTCAAACATCGGCTACGGCTGGTGGAGTCATGATATCGGCGGTCACCAGCGTGGGGAGAAGGACGACGAACTGTCGACGCGTTGGCTCCAGTACGGCGTCTTCAGCCCGATCATGCGTCTCCACAGCACGATGAGTATCTTCAACGGGAAAGAGCCGTGGCGTTACTCGGTTGAGTCGGAACAGGTGATGAAGAAGTATTTACGACTTCGTCATCAGCTCGTCCCGTACATCTATACGATGAACGCCCGCAATCACTTTGACGGTCTGCCGCTCGTCTCGCCGATGTACTATGAGCATCCGGAAGACGAACTGGCGTATGCGGTTCCGAACCAATATTATTTCGGTACGGAACTGATGGTCACACCGATCGTCGAGCCGATGAATCCGAAGCTGCACGTCGCAGCGACGACGGCCTGGTTGCCGGAAGGCGAATGGTTTGATTTCTTCACCGGTCACCGGTACTCGGGCGGCAAACAGATGCGTCTGTTCCGCAAGCTCGACGATCAAGGCGTCCTTGCGAAAGCCGGTGCCATCGTGCCGCTTGGTCAACACCTCGAACACTCGAACGCGCTCCACAATCCGGACCATCTCGAACTGTTGGTTTTCCCGGGCGCCTCGAACCAATTTACGTTGTTTGAAGATGATAATGTCGGTGTCGCACACCGGGACGGGGAAAATGTCGAGACGTCATTCGAACTTGACTGGGCGGCCCGAACGTTGACGATTGCCACACCGTTCGGCAAACGCGAGCTGTTGCCTGAAAAACGCGAAGTGACGTTAATTCTCCGTGGAGTCAACGAAGGACACGTCTCCCGGGACGGTGAAGTCCTGCCGAGCCGGTATGATCATCAGACCCAATCATTGTCGGTTGAGCTCGGCGAAATCGGAGAGACACAGGTCCTGTCGCTCCAGGTCGACATGTCGACGAACGATAACCGGATGGAACGGTTGTATACGTTCCTCGATCAGGCAGAAATCGGGTACGACTTGAAAGACCGCTTGTACCGGTTGCTGTCGCAACGACTCGATCCGGTCAATATGATGCATCAGTTACAGGCGCTTGATCTTGAGAAAGATCTTGTCGACTGTCTGCTTGAGATCATGTTGTTCTAAAACAAGTGAGATTTGCTAAGAGGACAAAAGCAGCGATGGACGCGGTCATCGCTGTTTTTTTGTATAGATGATTGCCCCGTTCATTAGGAGTGAGGTAACAATAGAAAAATTCGTTGCCGATTGTGAGACAAAAGAAATTAAAAAGGTGTTCTTCCGCAACCTGCGGAAAGAACACCTTTAGTACAATCATTTACGTTTTAATTTCTTCGCCTTCAGCTTCATGTCCGGATACGTAATCATCGGACTGTCATCGACGGTCAGCCGGAGATGGTTCGGTTCACCTTTTGAAGTGATACCGGAACAATACAGAATGTCGGCATACTGGTCAAACAGCTTTTCGTAGGCCGGCAAATGGTGCATCAGACGGCCGGGCGATCCCCAGCCGCACAAGACGACACCGTTCGTTTCCTTGACCCGGCGCAATGTCTCTTCGATGAACTCATAATTGAGTTCGTCGAAACTGGCTTGTGCGAACGGCAGATCTTCACTGACGAGCAGGTCCGGCATCAGGCTGATGATATCGTATTGTTTGATCGGACCTTCGACATGTTTTTTCATCAAGTTATAGGCACGCTGCGTCGTCGTACCGGATAAAAAAGCATCCGTCGTCCGCGGCGTGTAAATCAGGGCGGCGATGTGTGCGCCGTCCGTGACGTCGTCAAAGATGTAACTCCGTAAATAGCGTTTTGTTTTTGCTTCGTCAAACGTCGTCTGGACGCGGATTGACGATTCCTCAATCGTCAAGGACGAACGATCGGGCTGTGTCATGGTGGTGCCTCCTTTTAGTTGGTCAAACGTAAGCTGATGCGAAGGAGTTGGGCAAGTGTCTGCTTTTTGAGATCGAGATCGTTCGCATCAATCGGCTCGATTTTTTGTTGATAGGCATCGTATTGGTTGAGGACGTCAATGACATACTGTTCACTGCGATTGTATTCAAACAGTGCAGTTTCAAGCGTTCCTCGGTCCGAATTTTTCGTGACGTCGTGCTGATTGAGGTACTTCGCGGCCGTGTGGGCGCTGTCCGTCAAATCCGTCGGATCGGCTTTGCCGTCTCCGTTTGCATCGACACCCAGTCCACCGTATTGTTTGATGGCTTCCGGATCGGTTAAATCAATTCCGTCATGCTCGATGTCGCCAAGTGACGTTCCGCCTTCATATCCCCATCCGACCCATGTCTTCGGCATGAACTGGAAAGGGCCGATTGCACCGACGGAAGACTGCATGGCGGACGATTTCGAGAAGATGGTCTCGACGCGGTGAATCGCGGCAAGTAACTTCCAATCGACCTCGTAGCGGTCACCGGCTTGTTCGTAGATGTCGATATTCTCGGCTGGGACACCGTACTGTCCATAATAGGTGCGATACAGCTCATTTTGGACACGTTCCCGGTTTTGCCAGTAGATGATGCTACTACCGATGAGGACGATCAGTACGAACAAGATGCTTAATCGAAAAACTTTTCGCATTTTGTTCTCTCCTCTTTCTGTGATTCCACTGAATGGTATCATATTTCGCAAGCGGCTAATAGTTTTTTTGTAAAGTCCGTTCCCGTGCAACGGTGAGAGCGGTCACATGCAGTGAGAGAACAACAGAAATCCTGTCGCAAAGCTTCATTTTAAGAAGGGTTTTCCGATTAAATCGGGTTGTAACGAGTAAAGAAGTTGTTAATTACTGACATCGTCAAACTTATCAAAATTTGATAGACTGAATGTCAGATGAAGACATCGTTCATTTTTTAAGATTTTGACGGTTGCAGGAATCGTCGATGGGCTTGTAAAATGAAGAGGTAAACGCTTACACATCAAAGGAGATGGACGAAACCATGCGAACGATCACTTCCACTGGCGAACGAAAGAAAACAAGTTGGACTCTGAATATCGGGAGTCAACCGAAGTTGATGATGGATGGACTGACGGAGAAAGAAACAGATCAAGAACAACGGATCATCTTCGATCACTTTTACATTCCAACAACGGCTACACTGATTTTTCGGTTCAAGGAACGTTTCCCGAACCATCTCTGCGAGAACGGGTATGATGTGTATGGAGCAGCAGCATTTGATGAACGGGTCGTGGAATTGATTTCGAACTGGTTCATCGAACTGGTCACCGTCTTGACGGCCATTCAACGTACGAAAGGCATCCAGCACTTTTTGATTGAGGGTGGGGTCGCCAAACGGACGGATTTCCTTCCGACCGTGCGCCGGACCTGCCGGGCACTTGAATCAACAGTTGATATCACATAATTCGTTAGACCGCCGGCCGACGCCGGCGGTCTTTTTTTGGTAGACGACAAAACGGTCCCTCACCGTAGAAGCAGATGAAGGGACCGTCATTGAAAAAATGATTTTGGAAACAGACGAGGAAAAGGCTTCCTTGTAGTCGAAAGCATTACATAGGGTTCGAGAAGTTTTTTTCAGCCGCCCGACACGCCCGGAGCAAGGCATCCTTGAAGAACCGGTCTTCTTGCGAGGCAAGCATACGGGTCGCTTCCTCGTCACCGCGAAGTGACTTGCCAAGCATCTGGATGACTTTGACCCAGCGCCGGACGTGGTCGAGCTGCGGACGTCCCATCGCGACGTAGACCGTGAACCAGTCATTTTGATCACGGCGGATCATCCGTTGGAAGAGTGACTTCGCGAGATCGACTTCTTCCGTCGACGGGACCGTCATCGTCTCGAAGTACTCCCGGAGTGAAGCAATGGCCGTGACATAGGCTTCTTTGACGTCAGCGGACGGTTGATGTTTTCCGTAGTCGGACGTCGACAGATGGATCAAGGCCGGTTTCTTTTCAATTCCGGTGATCCAGGCGGACATCGTCTTGCTGCTTTTGACCGCTTGCCGGTTGGCGACGGGCAGTTTGGCCGTCACTTGGCCGACCTTGCCGATGACGTTGACTTTTCCGTTACGTTCCTGGACTTCCGTCACAGTCATTTCGACCGTATCGCCCATTTCGAACGGGATCGCTTTCGGTTGGAGTTTTTCACCGGCCGTCAACGGCGCACGTTTGCGGATCATCCGTAACGCTTCTTGCTCCATCCGGTCGTCGAGCGACCAAAGGTGTTCCGGCGGGACGTTACGGAAACGGCGGCGGCGCACTTTGATGTATTGATCGAGGGCATCGGCAGCCTGCTCCCGGGACATCTCGCCGGCAGCGACCGGTCCGATGATATCGCGGAGTGTGATTGATTCGAGTCGTTCCATGATTCCTTCGAATGGAATCAGCTCCATCACGTAGAGGCTGCTGACGACGAGTTCACATTCGCGGGGCGTAAGAGGGCGTTTGGCCATAAATTGACTTCCTTTCCAGTTGCTTGATGTTTCTAGTATACCAAAAAAAAGTCACCATCACCTCTACGGGTGATGATGACGATGAGTTTTTCTCCGCTTAAATGACGTAGGCGGATTCCGAACTGTTTTGCAACTCGGCCTGGCTCAACTTGACGAGCCCGTCATGGAACGGGTCATGGTCGACCATCAGTTGTCCGAGTGCCTTGATCTCGGTGACCGACGTATCGGGTTTCGCACCCGTCAGGCGTAAGCGGTACGGTTTTTTGAGTAACGTATCGAATGTCAGAACAATCGTGTGTTCCATCAAATTCCTCCTTTAATTGATGTAGTGAAGTGCCTTAAGCATTAAGTAAAGCGAAGTCACGGCTGATTTCCGTGTGTGTGTACGAGCCGGCAAGCATCTTACCGATTGCCTGACCGATTGACGCGACGACTTGTGGTTCAAGATCGGACCGCAGACCGTTAAAGCGACGGCGGGCGAGAACAGCATCCCCGTTTGGTGTCACCTTGTCGTTTCGTTCGAAGACGACGACTAAACTGGTTTTGATTTCTTCAGCTTGTGTCATGTGTATCACCTCCTTCGCCCTTATTGACAGGACGAAAACAGGAAATGTTCGGAAAGGATGAAAAAAGTATGGTCTGGTTACGATTTTTACGACGGATGTCCTTTTTGAGGATGCGGACGCTCGCCTATGCGTCGTTTCTGTTTGTTTTCGGTGTCGCCTTAATCATGTATCTGGCGGAACCGGACACGTTCGGAACTTACTTCCGGGCCGTCTACTGGACGATGACGACGGTCGTGACCGTCGGGTACGGGGACTTTTTCCCGAATACGGATTTCGGACGTTTCATGACAATCTTCGTCTTCATCTTCGGGATCGGGATCGTCGGCGGTCTGATTTCAAAACTCGTCGACGGAGTCCAATTGATACGCAATCAAAAGGAAAGAGGGTTATTGCAAGTGAAAGAGACGGGACACACGTTAGTCTTCGGATACAGCCGCCGTTCAAAACACGTCATCGACGAATTGCTTGAAACAACGGACGTCATCCTGATCGATGATCTCGAGCGGGAACCGTTCAGCCATCCGCGGTTCCATTATGTCAGCGGTGACCCGGCGCTGGACGCGACGTTACAGCGGGCGAATATCAAAAAAGCGACCCGGGCGATCGTCCTCGCCGATCATTCGATTCCACCGGCGCTTGCTGACGGCCGGACGCTGTTGATCGCGGCGAGCATCGAACGGGCGAATCCGAACATCTATACGATCGTCGAGATGATGCTCGAGGAACATCTCGACAGTTTTGAACAGGTCAAAGTCGATGAAGTGTTGCTCGGCGACGAAACAGTCGCTCGGATGGCGATACTCGCCGCCTACCATCCCGGTGTCTCGAAAGTCGTGACGAATCTCTTGACGAAAGATGGGGACGGGATGTTTTCGCTTCCCGCCAAACCCGAGTGGCAGACGTTTCGTGATGCCTTTCATATCCTGCTCGAAGACGGGGTGACGATTTTATCGGACGGTAAACGGCTCGATTTGAACCGGCGGTTAAACGAACCGATTCCTCCGAATACGACACTGATCGTCCTATGCAGTGAAGAAACCGCGCAGCGGATTGGAGCTGTCTGAGGAATAGGATTACATTAATTCTTTTTCGGGTATAGTAAATACATTTACTATGCAGAGGAGAAAAGTGTATGACAAACTCACAACCAGAATGGATTCAGGAATTATTTGAGACGGTCGATCAAGGGGAATTAAAAGATGTTCCGAAATTACTTTATATGGCGTTGACGTTAGAACCAAGTTATTTCACAAAAGCAGTTAGTCGGTTAAATCAACGGCTCGAAGTCGAAACGTTACAGGAAGTCTCGGAACTGTTGACGGTCTATCGTCAATTCTTCATTTCCGCCAATCCGTCGGAAGAATACTGGTCGATTGCCTGGAACGAATTGATTCAGACGATGCACCATTTCATTGACCGCAATGAAGCACAACAGTTGTTTAAAGAACATATTGATTTGATTGATTGGTGGTCAAGTGAATCGTTATTGTCGTTACCAAGTTGGTTGACGGTACTCGATCTCGCAGAACGAATTGATGCACTTGAACAATTTTCCAGTTACTTACCAGACATTTTTGAGAGCTACGCTTTGGAGACGGCGAAGGATGAACCGTTTGCCCGCCTCGCTTGGTACGCGCTCGCCAGTGGTCAACAGGATTTACTGACACCGTTCCGGTCACGGATTGAGCAGTCGGACGTACCGGTCATCCGATCACTCGGCGATGCGGATTTACTCGATCAAATTGATACGACACGGGTTCGTATGTTAAAGTCTAAGGATAACGAACCGATAGAATTGATGTTTGATCGAAAATGGACATTATAAATTAACTCATAGAAAGTGACATCTAGATACTACACGAATTTAATCCAAGGGGTGTAGGGATGATACACGTCAATTTGCCGCGAGGTGATTATGTCGTTTTAGTGGAGATCAACCGGGAAGTCTTGCTGTGCCATTCATTAGAAGAAGCAGAGCAGGCGGAACGCGATCGGTATGAGCTGGTCGGACGGATGAGCGAACGTTTGCCGTCTGAAGTGATTGGTCCGTCGATTGCTGATTTTGTCCGGTTCTCCACCGGTTTTATCGGAGAAGCCGTGACGTGGAGCGAGGCAGAGGAAGCCTTCTTCTGCCAACAGTTCGAGACGTTTGACGGATCACCGCTCGGAGAAGATTTGACCGGGATTGATGCCAAACGTTGGCGTGCCGTTCTCGTCCGTTATTACTCCTATGTCACGATCGGAAAAATCATTCCATTTGAAGTCAGCGAAGAGTCCGATGGGACGATGCCATTTTTTTAGTCCGTTTGGATCAGCACATCAATAGAATCGGCGTGTCAAAAGAGAAGGGCAGGGTCCACATTGAAAAAGAAACTTGCACTACTCACATTTGCTGTCGTCATAGGGTTACCTACTTCTGCGTTCGCTAATTCTCAATATGTGCAGTATGATCCGACGTTTAATGAACAACAGAAACAAACATGGCTTGCGGAACAGGGACTTCAGGAAGTCCGGGAATTGAAACAGGACGGATTTTCACTCGTCGAACCGTTGCCGCACATCGACAAGGCGGATGTTGAAGCCGATCTGATTCCGGTCAGTGTCGTCGAAAAGGCGACGGATTCCGCTCAATTGCGACAGACATATCTCGACCAATCGCGTATACCTACTTACTGGAAATACAGTCGTGGTAAATCGGACGTTCGTGTTGCGGTCATCGATGATGCGATTGATGTCAATCATTCGGAGTTCAAAAACGTCATCTATAAGACGACGACGATTTCCGGCATCCGGAAACCGGACGATCACGGGACGCATGTCGCAGGAATCGTCGCGGCAGCAGAAGACGGCAAAGGAACGGTTGGGGTCGCATCCGGTGTCAAACTGATTGGCGCTGACGTCTTTGACGGCGACTTCGCCAGTTCGATCGATATCGGAGACGGCGTTCTGTATGCCATTTCCCAAGGGGCCGACGTAATCAATCTGTCGCTCGGTCAATATGAATACGATCCGTACATGGAAGCCGCGATTAAAAAAGCAGAAGCAAAAAACATCGTCGTCGTCAGTGCGGCCGGAAACGACGGCCGCAATAAACTGTTATTCCCGGCCTCGATGAAATCCGTCATTGCCGTCGGTTCAGTCGGAACGCTCGGACGCGCTTCGACGTTCTCGAACTACGGCAGAGGGCTGAACATCATGGCACCCGGTGAGGGCGTCTACTCGACGATGGTCGGCAACAAGTACGGTTATCTCGACGGGACATCGATGGCAACACCGATCGTCAGCGGTGTCATTGCCCTTGCGAAATCGAAGAATCCGTTCATTACGAACAGTACGCTCCGCAGTAAGCTGTATGCGGCTGCGGCGAAAAAGACCGGCGATACGTCACTGCATTACGGGACAGGCCGTCTGAATGCCGGGATGCTTGCGACGATTCCGTCACCGGTCTCGAAAGTGTCCGTCCCGTCCGTCTTGAAGCCGAATCAGCCGTTCGCGCTTTACTTTGACGAGTATTCGAACGCGAAGACGCTGACCCGTCTGTACAAGGACGGCAAAATCGTCAAGACGTTTACGAATGACTATCTGCGGAACGGTACCCATAAGTATACGTACGCTTTAAAAGAAGCAGGGACGTATAAACTCGTCTTTGCGACGTCGAGCGGGCGTCATACACGGGTGACGGAGCGGGTCATCACCGTCAAATAACAACAAAAAAAGCCGTCTCACCTTAGGGGAGACAGCTCGTTAGGGACTCAAAGTATTTACTTTGGGTCTTTTCCTTTTTTATAGATGGGCGTCGGAACGTCTAGCGCTTCGCCGGTCCACTGAATCGTTGCTTCCATTTTGTAGCCGGTATCGTCTTCATGGATGAACGACAGGCGTCCTGAATCGATCAGCTGATACAAGCCGTATTCGACTTGATTCGCCCACGACCGTAACGTCATCGCTTCGTCGTACAGCGGAATCTGTTGCGGGAACCGTTCATTCATCAGTAAGATGTCATGCTGGTCAAAATGGTAACTCCGTTTCGAAAATGCATCAGGTTGTTTTACATTAAATGGCTCGAACGCATGGATGAGTTCACCCTTGCGGTAAAAGGCAAAAATGCCGTTCCGGAGATGAAGGGCCTTGATTTCATCAATCTCGATCAAGAACGTCAACTTCCGTACGGTACGCTGGTTCGTACCAGAGCGTCTTTTTTTCATGGTATATGCCCCTTTCTGAACCATTGTACTATACCGTAAAATCAGGAAGAATTGCAACTTTTCCGCCCATCAAACGAGAAATACCTCTTGCTAGAAACGCTCGCGTGCGCTACACTGTTAAGCAGTGACTATGTTGGTTCGGACAATTGCGGGGCACTTCGGTGCTTTGAGGAAAGTCCATGCTCGCACAACCTGCGATGGTTGTAGTGATCGTGCTACACGAAAAGATAAGTGTAGGCAGCGTCGTGCTGACGGCAGAAGGAACGCCTAAGTCTTCGGATATGGCCGAAACTTCTTGAAAGTGCCACAGTGACGGAGCCTTACTGGAAACAGTAAGGGTGGAACGAGGTAAACCCCACGAGCGAGAAACCCAAATTTGGTAGGGGAATTTCCGGAGCGGAACTGAACGCGAAGGAGAGCGTATGTAAATACGGAGATAGATGATTGTCGCCCACGTGTGAGGGTCAAACCGTTTGCAACACTAGGGAACAGAACATGGCTTACAGGACCACATAGGCTGTTATTTTTACTTTGAACGAGAGTCCAGGTCCAACTGGGCTCTTTTTTTATTGAGTTGAACTTGGAAATTTTAAAAACAGGTAGGAGCGTGAACAATCATGGCAAAACGTTTAGTCATCGCGACGGCGGCAATGGGGATCGAATCCCTCGTCGCCAAGGAAGTCCGCGATTTAGGATACGAATGTACGGTCGAGGACGGAAAGGTCTACATCGATTGTGAGCTCGAGGACATTCCCCGTCTCAACCTCTGGTTACGGACGGCAGACCGTGTCAAACTCGTCGTTGCGGAATTTAAAGCGACATCATTCGAAAAATTATTTGATCAGGTCAAGGACCTCCCGTGGAGCGAACTGTTGCCGTGGGAAGCGAACTACGTCGTCAACGGCCGCTCGGTCAAATCAAAACTGTTCTCGATCCGTGACTGTCAGAAAATCACGGAAAAAGCGATCGTCTCGCACATGCAGGAAGCGTACAACATGGGCGACGAGTGGTTACCGAAAACCGGTGCCAGCTTCCCGATCGAAGTTGCGCTCTTAAAAGATATCGCGACGCTGACGATCGATACGTCAGGCGACGCCCTGCATAAACGTGGCTACCGCGAGTTCCACTCGGCGGCACCACTGAAAGAGACGATGGCCGCGGCAATGCTGATGCTGACGAACTGGAAGCCGGATATGCCGCTTTATGACGTCTTTACGGGTTCGGGAACATTGGCGATTGAAGCGGCAATGATCGGCCGTAATATCGCACCGGGAATCAACCGCGAATTCGCGTCGCAAGAATGGGCCTGTATTCCGAAAAAAGCCTGGTTCGATGCGATCAAGGAAGCAAACGACAAAGCCGAGTGGGACAAACCGCTCAAAATCTATGCCAACGATACGGATCCGGAGATGGTCAAGCTCGCAAAACAAAACGCCGAGCTCGCAGACGTCCGGGACGCGATCAACGTCATGCAGCGGGATGCAGCCGACTTCAAGCCGAAGGAAGACTTCGGTGTCATCATCGGGAACCCGCCGTACGGGGAACGTCTGGAGGACGCACGCGAAGTCCATCAGCTGTACCGGAAGATCGGGAATGCCTTCAAAGAATTCCCGTATTACAGTGTCTACATGATCACGTCATACGTCGAGTTTGAAAAAGCATTCGGCCGGCCGGCGACGAAACGCCGTAAGCTGTACAACGGGAATATCGAAGTACAATTTTATCAGTATTATGGTCTCCGTCGGAAAAGACCGCAGTCTTAAGCCATTTCTAGCTCTTCAGAAAATCCCATTGCACATCCATTGCACACTTGGTGTGAAAAACGGGAATTTCTTCACGAACCGCTCTGTTGAGCGGTTTTTTTGCGTTTTAAAAGCTGTTCAAATTGCATGGCCGTATCCGATTGTAAAGTGTGCAATACGTGAGCGTACGTATCCATCGTCAAGGTCACATCGGCATGACCGAGTCGTTCCTGGATGACCTTGGCATGGACGCCCATTTCCATCAAGAGTGATGCATGCGTATGCCGCAATCCATGCAAGGTGATTTTCGGGAGTCCGGCGG
The DNA here is from genome assembly GCF_000019905.1 of Exiguobacterium artemiae 255-15. Lineage (GTDB taxonomy): Bacteria > Bacillota > Bacilli > Exiguobacteriales > Exiguobacteriaceae > Exiguobacterium_A > Exiguobacterium_A artemiae. The sequence continues at coordinate 1,296,140 of NC_010556.1, forward strand.
ATTTGATTGTCTCGATGTGCCGTCTCCGGAGACCGGAATGCCAAAGGTAGGCACCGGACACACCCAAACGAATCAAATCTTCCTCGTTTCGCCAGCCCATCCGCAAACTATCATACCGCTGCTCGACGCGGATCCGTCGTAACTCTTCCGCGACATGGTTTGAAATTGTCACGACCCGGACTTTCTTACCTTTCGTGTTGGAAAACGAATAGCCACCTTTGACCTCGATTGCGGTCCGCTTAATCATTATGACCATCCGTTCAAAGTCGACATCAGACTATCGGAGTGCCGTTGTTTCACGGGCGCGTAATCCCGCATAACTGATCAACATGACCGCTGCATAGTTGCCGGTCGTCATAACGTCCTGCAGCGTCCGGAGATAGGTCTCTTTCAGTCCTTCGTTCAACTTGGTGACCGCATAGAAGGGATTCGCCCCTTATAGTTGTTCATTCGGATCGCCCAGCTGAACATGCCGACGAAGATGGCGCGGCGAGAATTGATCGTTGAGGCCTTCAAGCCGTCCCGGTGCCAGTCAGCAAGGAGACGTTGGTCGTACGTCGGTTCGACCTGGTCGACCTTCAGTTGCAGGAACCACGTCGGGATCCGTCGTCGTCGGCTTCGTCAGTCGGACATGATCCTCGAGCCAGACCGCAAAGAGTTGCTTCATCGTCCGTATCTGAATGATCTTGCGAATCAAACCGTCCTTGCGGGCGACGACCTTTTCGACGATCCAGAACTCGACCTCCTGTTTTCGTTTGTTGGAGTACTAGGCTTGGATGCGTTTCCCGCACTTGTCGGTCCCGAGCGATAGGCGGACCCACCAGAGTCCTGTTTTTTGTGTTCTTATTGATATTTGCCATATTCATGGCACTCAGTTCTTTTTTTTAGAACATACGTTCGATTTGAAACGTGCAAAAAAAAGCACCGATGAGGGTGCTTGAATCGTATTAATCTAAAAATTTATTCATACCTAAATCATGGATAACACTTATTAAATAATTACAATCTGCTTGTATCATTTGACCTCTACTAGAATGAGCAGCCAAATTCCTTATGTCATAAGCTACGCATATTCGCTGGTGTTCTTTACGATTAATTAGAGCATTCTCTTTCAACTTATCAGCTAATACCTTTATAACTGTAGATTCACTATCCTTCATCTTTACACCGTTATTTTTAAGGAGTTTGATACATAAGGTTTCTATAGTTACTCCTAAAGTAGCTGAGCTTGCCAGATACAATGAATTATCGTAAGCTGCTATGGCTTCGTTAAGCTGATATTCAAAGTCTTCATCGTTTACACGATGAATTATTGAAGTTAAATCTAATAATGAATAAGAGTATTTTGCAGCATTATTGGCATAATAATTGCCTTCATATTTCAAGTGAGTTTGATAATCTTTCAAAGATTCTCGAATCATAGTATCTAATCTTAGACTTAAATAGTTATCAAGCGCAGTTTCGTTGTCTAGATAGAATGGATCGACATCAATTCCGAATAGAATATCATCTTTGTTCACCTCATAATATTCTTGAATTGTAGCAATAGCAAAATCGACAATCGAATCATAATTATGGTGTTCTGATATTAAACTATTGGAAGGTTCGATTTGTTCAACTAAATTTCCTTTTTGAGGTGAGTATACAAAAAATAGAAGCGGCTCGAATTTAGGGAAGTAATCTCCAATTTCAACAATACAGCCAATAACATTTTCTTTTTTTGACATTCTAAACGGTGTAGGGTCAACATTGTAGACATGGTTAAAATTATTCAATAAAATTTCGTTGTATTTAGCTAAAACTGTATCGTACATTTTTTCCTTGATCTTTAGTTTGTTTATTATATCATTCACGTAGATTCCTCCATATCTGCGCAAAGATAATGTTGCATTGGTTTATGTTGATCTTGACGCGTTCTAGTAGAATTTTGCTTAGATGGTTTTGACATGATTTCCTCCAATTTATTTCGAAAAGGGTGAACTAAATGAATTTGATGAAACGTTATAGAGAAGAGGAGGAAGCCTTTTAACAACACAGCGAATCAGTCGACAAACGATTCAATGATTTTCGTACTGCAGCACAAAATCAATTTGATCAGCGAGCGAATGAAAAATCACACAATCTTCCGAATCCCGTTTCTCAAAGTCCTTGGTTCGACGCTCTTCGTAATGATAAATTTTAAATATGTTTTGTAGGACGTTGCTGACGGCAACGTCTTTTTGTTTCTGGAAGTTAAATCTTATTTCGTAGGAATCTCAACTGTATAGCGTTCTGCTAACGTTTCAAAGGTTTCGTCATTTGGACCATCGACTATAAATTTGACGTCCGTAATTTTGTTTGGTGCGGCACTAGCGATAAAAATAACGGTTCCTTTTTTCTTTACCTTGCCAATGTACTCTCCACCTACATCTGCTGATAGGACCATCGAAGCATCAATTTGCTCGGCAGTATTGGTTGTTAATTTGGCTTGGTTCGGATGGAAGTTGATTGTTGCATCACTTGTATTTTCTGCTTCCACCTCGAAAACAATCAATGTAAGCTTCTCTTTGCTATCAAACATATCTAAATACTCTTTTGATGGTTTGAAGTCTGAAGTTTGGACTTTATTAATTTTAAAGATAATTGGTCCTAAGTTCGTAGAAATGTTTAATTTCTTATTCGTGAAGTGATTAACCTTTGTTCCGAATTCTGACTTCTCAACTTTAGGAGTCTCCTCTTTTTTTACTGGAGCATCTTTAGCTCCATTCTCTTTCTCTTCTTTTTTCTCAACTTCTGTTGCAGAGGTAGTTTCAGCTTTCTTTGTAGATGCACTTTCCTCCGTGCAACCAGCCAGCAACATAGCAGCGGTTAATGATGTTCCCATGATAAAACGTTTCATAGATGATCCTCCCTTAAAATGCGTTACCCTTTATTTTACCAATTTATGATCAAGAGGAATAACTTTCCTTTTAAGAAAGAGACAAGGATTGTGATTATCGTCCGACAGCTTTCGACATAACGTTAAGTAAGGAAATAAAAAAGTATTATCGAGGTCGAGAGGTATTCCGAACAAGTCAGTAAAAAGAATGGAATCGTATGAGAATACAGGATTTGAAGTGAACAGACAATGCATCAAGATTCGAAGTTATGATTTGATATACTCTGTATTTTCATCTTGACTGATTTACTTGCCGTCGTTTAATAAAATTCTTAATCCCTAATACAATACCGATGACGAGATAAAGAATCCCATTACCAACGATAACGAATCCGATAAAAGCAGCTGAAAAAGCAGCCCCAAAACCGTCTCCACCCATACTGTGATCTATTTTTAAAAAGATAGAACCTGATATTAAAGCAGTGATTGGTCCAAGAATTCCGATTATTAAGCCGGATCCCCATAAAGGCATTTTACCTTTCCTGTATAAAAGAACAGCCGACAAATTCAAAACGATTAAGATTGATATTAGAACACTCCAAACTAGTCCATCACCACTCATTCAAAATCCTCCGTTCTTTTAAAAAGGTAATATATGTATTTTTTATTGAGTTGATCATATCATAAACGCGAGAAGTTGGTATCTTCATTTCCAATTAAAGGTATAGAATGAAGAGAATACTTGTAAATAGGAGCAGTTCGAAAATTGAGGAGGATATAAGATGAAACCGATTGAAAGAACATTGACTTTGCTCAAACAAATGTTTAAAGATGAGCCGAGATTTATTATGGGAAGATACGGTAGAAACGGATGGGCAACTTGTAGTTTTAATAAACCTTTAACTTCTCAAGAAATTGAATCCTGCTTGCCTGAAGATAATTTTTCTTTACCGAAAGACTATAAACATTTTTTAACGTTGTATGATGGATGTGGCTTATTTAGAACTGAATCTGATCTAATTCTAGAATTGTTTCCTCTTAAGGAAATGCTGGAAATGTCGGAAGAACACCATTCAGAAGACGGTCTCCTCTCAGAAGGAAACTTCTGGATCATAGGTCAAATAGATGAGGATTGGATTTTAATTGATAAAAATCAATGTACGGATGCAGAAGGATCCTTTAAAAAACCATATATCACAGTTGTGCATCCATCAGATGGTCTGGATATGGCGGTTCCATTAAATTTGAATTTCGAATGTTTTTTAGAACGCGCTATCATTGCTCAAGGCGATTACTTTTGGGAGTGGTCAGAAGACCTTGAAATGACTGTAATATATGATGATACTTTGACGTATGAAGAAGTCGACGAAACACTTTATCTTGAAGATAAGAAATAAAACATTGTGAGTAGTTTTAAAAAGGAGAATGCGTGATGAGCTATACTTATCTGCCACTGACACAAAGTCAGGCGGAAGAGATTGCCTATGAATGGACATACGAAGGCGACTTTGCCTTTTATGATATGCCGAACGATCAGGACGACTTGGCAGAATTTTTGGATCCCGATCAACGGACGGAACATTATTATGCGGTGATGGATGAAACACAACTAATCGGATTTTTTGTATTTGGGCCTGGACAGAATAGTCTTGAGTTGGCACTGGGAATGCGACCAGATTTGACGGGACAGGGAAACGGCGTAGCGTTTTTGGAAAGCGGTCCCGCTTTCGCGATCGAGAAATATCAACCACATCACATCGAATTAGCTGTCGCGACGTTTAATTAACGGGCTATCCGCCTGTATGCGAAATGCGGTTTTGAGCCGGTCGAACGGTTTCAACAGGGAACGAACGGCGGGAGCTATGAATTCGTCAAAATGCGTCTGCATATATGAGTCATGAAATGAATAATTTTTTTACAAGGAAGAGGGATTTAATTGGAATTTTGGGATGGATTATCTGGTGGAAAAGCTATTACACCTCTAAAAAAAGAAGAGATTAAACATATTGAAAAGCAATTGGGTAGTCGTTTACCAAAAAGCTATCTCAAAAAAATGGAAGAACAAAATGGTGGGGATATTGCATTTAATTCAGTTGTTGTAAACTTTAAAAACAGCTGGTCCGATGAAGAAACAGGACTTTACTTACCTTTATATGAATTCATGCCATTAACGATCGGAAAATTTGTAGAAAATACCTCTGTCTTAAATGAGTGGGGCTTAGCTGGGAAAAAAATGATATTTGGTGAAGGTGAAGGAAGTTATCTGTGGTACTTTGATTTTGATGAAAATCCAAAAAATCCAGAAGTATGGTGTTTGGACATTTCTGACGAGACTGCACATCTTGTAGCAGAATCTTTTGAAGCATTACTACCAAATCTCAAAAAACGAGCTAACGATGACGTGCTAACACATGAGGATGTATTTGCTGACTATCCTAGTATGTGTGAAATTCGAGAAACAATTAAAGGTACTGATGAGGATGCACGACTCGAAGCGTATCGTATGTGGTTGACGCGTTGTGAGGATCTTGAAGGACTAATCGCTGAGTTACGTCAACGAGTAGAACATTCAGATGAGGAGGACGAATTAGATTCCTATGCTGAGCTATTAGCCGAAGTTTTAATAAATTATACAAGTGAAGAGTTTATGACCTACGAAGAAGCGATCGCATTGTTTAATAAAAAAGAAGATGTATCGGATTTAAGTCATGTTATCGTTCAACTTGAGTCTGAAGTCTAAAATAACATAATATCTTATGTCCAATAACTACTTAAGTTTTTTGTTTTACAAGGATATAGAAACTAAGATCATTAATTTATTGATAATAATTTCCGATATTGTTGTCACTAAGAAAGGCGATATAAAAGTGACTATATCTGTTTATCTGACTTTGCGTATTATCCGTTTTAATATCAGGAAACACTATCTGCTTCCGACTGACAGCCGGAAGCAGATAGTGTTTGATTATTTCAAATCGGCATTCGTGGATGGCCTTTTACTTGCCAACCGCTTTCGAAGGTAAGACCCGACTCCTAACGCAACAGCGGCACCAATGCAACTGAACAAGCAACCGAGCACTAAGTAAATAGATAAATTCGATTCACCGATCAGCAAGGAAGCGACTCCTCCAATTGTCGGAAACAGGGCTACCATGTAGCCGCTTTTGGCACCACCGATGTTCTCGACCAACTTCAGGTAAAAGAACCAGGCACCAAACGATGCGAGCAGCGTGAGGTAAAGAAGCGCGGACAAGTAAGAAACGGATGGCGGGATACTGATTGTCTGCCTCTGAAACCATACGACGGATCCGAGCAAAATACCTCCTGCCGTGAATCCGATGGCATTGGCATAAACCGGATTTACTTTCTGCTTCGCATTTCGTGCGGAACTGGCGTCGCCGATTGCTGTAAGAACAGTACCAAGCAGGGCAAGGAGAATTCCTTTCACATCATTCGTATGTATGTCGTGTAGAATCGGATAAAGCAACATCAAAACGCCCAGCACACCGAGAAGTCCGCCAATCAGGATGCGGAGATGTAACTGTTCTTTTAAAAAGATTCGCAAGGCAACGGGTGTTAGGATCACTTTCAGTGAAAAAATCAACGTGACGATTGCGGCTGAACTGAGCATCGTTGCGTAATAGAGACAGAGATAGCTGAGTGCAAAATTACAGATACCAAACACCAAAATATACGGAAGATCCTGTTTCAGAGGTTTTCCGACCGGTTTCATGAACCATGCCAGAAGACTGAACAACACAGCAGTCAGGATTAAACGGTAGGTCAATGATAGCTCCAGGCTGACCGGCGTCCCTTTAATCTTGACAGCAATGAAATTAAGACCCCAGATCAACAAACAAAACATGTACATAAAAATCGTCATCGGTATTCTCCACTCCTAAATCAAGACAATCATCGAAAATCCAATCAGGATGTTGATAAAACTGAAGACATCCGTTGTTTTGGTAAAGAACGAGCGTCCCGTTTTCTTTGCTCTGTCATTAAGAACCATCAAAACGACAGCGAACAGTGTTGTTAAGCCGAGCGGAGCGTTAAGGAAACTGTCGGAATACGTGAATGAGTTAATTACGAGGTAAACACTGTTCAGTATCGAAAGGTAGAGTAATGTTTTTTGCATCCAATCACATCCTGTTTGATTTATTATATTATTATACATTTTTACATAAAATTGCCAACTGAGGAAGGGGCACCTTAAATGTCTTTGCCTGTAATCCTCTAAAACTACGGATTTTTGTATTATGAATCGAGAAGAGGACGGTGTACCGGTAATAGCTAACGGATAGAAGACAGTTTAGGATAGAAGAAATGGTATGGGAATCTGAACAGCGTAGACTAAGTAACACCTTAAAAGGAGCAAAATTCCTTCTCTGTTAGAGGTGAAGGCACGTTGCTCCTTTTCATCATACGTATAAATAATGTTTAAGTTATGTTTGCAAAAACGGTCGTTAAAAAGAGAAACGAATATGTTTCCTCATTCGTGAGTCTTAACTCCCTTATTTATAGATATCTCGACGATGTCCGATCTCAAGAATCAAGATCAAGACTTTGTCATCTTGGATGTCAGCAATCAGACGATAGTCGCCAATGCGATACCGCCATTCACCCGAACGATTCGAGATAAGTCCCTTTCCATGACGACGCGGATCATCCGTCCCGACCAGGTTCTTCTTGATCCAGGACATGATGATCCGCGATTGTTGAGGATCCATCTTCTTAAGGGACTTTTGAGCTCCACGCTCAAACTCCACTGTATATGTTGTCATTCTAAATCAAGTTTCTTCATCATATCGTCAAACGAGATTGCTTCTGATTTTTTGCGGTGTGCTGCCATGGAATCATGATAGAGTTGTAAATCAATCTCGTCTTCAATTCGATCGAGGACGGCATCGCGAACAAGTGTAGAAATCGTGATGTTTTTTGCTTTCGCATATTCTTTGATCAGTCGCGTATCCTGATCATCGAGTCGAACAGAAATCGTACTCATACTTATCATCTCCTTTGTAATACATTGTAATACATATTCAGATGTTAGTACAGACACGAGGTTTATTTGTTCTTCCTTCAATCTACTTTGATTAAGAAAGCAAACTGACCGTCACCATTCTCGGACCATCTTGCTTGAAGTTCATAGGCATATGTGCCGGCTTCTTTCGGTGTTACGAGTTGATTATTTTTTAATGTAACCCGCTTACCGGTCTCCTTATTAAATCGAAGGATTTTGATCGTATCAGGTTCTGGATCGAAGGAAATCTGGATTTTCTCGTTCGGCATGACGGTGACCGGTTTACTTTTTTCAGTCATGTGCAAACCGTCGACATAAATTTTATCGACGCATTGGCCGCTAAACATACCACTCCAACAAAATGTCCCTTGAACCGTTGGAATACTTTTTTCCTGTATCTCGACACGGGGATCGGGTGGTTCATCACGGAATGGTTCGAATTGAACGAAAAAAGCAATGATGATTATAACGGAGCCGATTAATAAAAATTTACGCATGTGAAACTGTCCTCCTTCGTAAGTGGTATTCTTCTGTGTCAACAATCTTTTCATTCAAGGAGCTTTTGATATTTATACCCGTTCAAAATAGCGTGATTCTCTTCATACGTCCATGTTTTGATGGAAAGATCAGGGTTTGCTTTCAGATGATGCGTCAAGATATCGCGACCTAAAGAGTAACGGCTCCATAAAGGAATGTCTTTTTCAGTATTCCCCATTGTAATCTCCTGATAATCGGCTTCACCATTCCCGATCAAACGCGCCACATGTTTTTTGGTCGTATCATCCATCGGTATATTCCAAGGAGGCGAGACATCCGTGACGATCTGATCGGCAAAGGCATCTGCTTTTCCTTCGAAGATGACCGAATCAAGGGATGTGTCAATTCTGCTTAGCTCGGGTGTATCATTTAAAACCAGATGATGATATTCATGAGCGATTGTATAGGCCAAAACTTCTTTATCGAAGTTTGGATTCAGTTGAATGATAATCGAGTCCTGAAAAGCTGCTCCTGACACTCCGGCCAAAGGATCCGTCATTGACCAAAATTCCAGATTGGACGGTGCGATGAAAATCGTAGCTTTCTTTTTAGGGAGCGCTTCATAGGAAGCGCTATAGTTTTTCGTAATGATATCTTTGATTTCGTCATGCTGTTTCATCAATTCATTTGTTTGGTTCAGCATATCCTGCTCGTAAGCTGTTGCCTTTAACATGAAGAAAGTTTCTAGGGTGGTCGGATCAAAATTTTCCTTCTCTCCAATCTTATCTATGTAACGAAGGACGTATTCTGCGTAATTTTTTGAATCCGTTTCTGAAGTGTCGGCTTTAAGCGATGCTTTCAAATAAGTTTGATAGGGCGCATAAAGTGGGACGATGTTTAATTCACCGTCCTCGCCGATCTTCACAGTTTCTGGTTTAAATTCTTTACTTTCGGAGTGCGTCACGGCTTTTTCTGCTTCGTCTGTACAGGCTGCTAACAGCAGGAACGGGATGCAAAGTAAAGGAGCGATTACTTTTTTCAAAGGGAATGACCTCCATTTCGAATTCGTTAGACTGATGAATGTTCTCGTTGATTAATGAGGATAAATTTCAGAACTTCATATGTAAAATTATACCATGGGAATTAAGGAGTTTAATGATGCTTGAGGCTATTAAAGGAGAATAGTTAATTTCGCTGATTGAATTTTCTCAAGCAATCATCGTATTCATGAAACCTTTGTTCAAAAAAACAGGTAAAAAGAGGAAAGGGGATGATGAGATGGTACGATGCACGAATTGTGGTTCTAAGTGGAAGACGAAGGATGTGCTTGCTGTCAGTATTGCAAACCATGGCAAGGCCTGTCCGAACTGCGGAAAGAAACAGTATCTATCAAAAGATACCCAACATTATCTGTCACTCGGATACATCAGTCTGTTTTTTCTGTTGATCATGCCGTTTGTCATTAAGCTGAGCGAACGGGAAGAACACATCTGGTAAGTAAGTTGACGCGTGTTCAAAAAAGACGGTGCTTTTTCAGCGAGGTATACTGATGACAAAGGGGGAATGAAAATGAATACATCGCTCTATGAAATCGAGGTACAGGACGCAACCGGTCAGACTGTTTCACTCAACGACTACGCCGGAGAGGTGCTTGTCATCGTCAATACTGCAAGTAAGTGCGGGCTCGTAAAGCAACTCGGAGACCTGCAACAGTTGCATGACAAGTATGCGGATCAAGGTGTCAAAGTGCTCGGATTCCCGTGTGACCAATTCAACAATCAGGAGTTTGCCGATCAGCAAGAAACGATGCAGTTTTGCCAGCGGAATTACGGTGTGACGTTTCCGATGTTTCAGAAGATTGACGTCAACGGCCCGGCAGAACACCGGTTGTATACGTATTTAAAGCAGCAACAGGGTGGTCTGCTGTCGTCGAACATCAAGTGGAACTTCACGAAGTTTCTTGTCGATCGCGAAGGACGGGTCGTCAAACGCTTTGCGCCGGTCGATTCGATTCAGACGATTGAAAAAACACTGGCGCGCTATGTATAATTAAACCACGTCCCGTCCGGCGCAAGACGTCGGGCGAGACGAGTCGCATCACCCTACCTTTGGCGAGGTAGGGCTTTTTTTATGTCAACTCTCCGTCGGAAGATTAAAAGAATGTCGGACGGTAAAATCACTCATCTTGTGACCAAGATCAGTAAAAACGGGTGGACGCGGGGACAGGACATGAAAGTCCTGTTCGAATGCCCGGATGGCGTAGTGCGTCCAGTCTCGCGACGTGTCCCGCTTCAAGCCCATCCAGGCCGTCGCAAAGGTCAGAAGTGCCGAGTCCTTATACAGGACGAGCGGAATCGTATTAAACTCCACCCCGTCATCCAGTTCATGCAAATCCGACGATCGAAGCAGGACGCAATCTGCTTCAAACGACAGTTCAAAATAATTGCAGGAATAGTCGCCGATGAGCACCATGACTTCGTCCGTATGACCGCGAAAATAGAGTGCCAGCCGATTGCCGTTTTCCTCGTTCATGACAATGTGATCAAGTTTAATCTGATAGTCTTCCCGGTACAACAGTTTCTCGAATGTAATGTGCATGACTGATGCCCTCCTTTAAGAGTGTTTTTCCTTGGCGAGTTCGACGATGTCCGGCTGACGTGTCGAACGCGACGACCAGATGAGTAGACCGATACCGCAGAATAAAAGTAAGATGCCGACCCACGACAACAGACTGAGCGTTTCCCTGAGGACAAACACGCCGAGCAGGGCAGCGGTCAAAGGTTCACCAAGAGAGAGTGTGACGGCTGTCGACGACGAGACGTGCGCAAGACCTCGTGCAAACAATAAGTAGGCGATACCTGTTGCGAGAACACCAAGATGCAGACTGATGCCGGCGCCGCGCAGACTGAAGACCCATGACAGATCAAACAGGAATAACAGTGGCGATAATAAGAGAGCACTGAGTGTAAACACGACTGCGACGACGGATAGCGGAGGGTGTGTTTTCACTAAGTCCCGGCTGACAAACGTGTAGACGGCAAAGGACATTCCGGCACCGAGTGCGAGTACGATCCCGAATGGATCGACGGAAACGGATGCCTGATTCATGACTAACAGTAAACAACCGGCAATCGAAAGCAATGTCGACAGCCACCAAATCGTGCCCGGTCGATTTCTTAAGACCAGCCATTCGATCACTCCTGAAAAAATCGGCGCACTGCCGATCGCGACGACCGTTCCGACGGCGACTCCGGTCATGAGAACCGCGGAAAAGAACAACGGCTGATAGGCGGCCATACTGATGGCAGCAAGGAAAATCGTTGGCAGCGGCCAATCTTTCAGCGTCAGCTTTCCGGTCAATAAGACGAGACTGAGTAAAAAGAAGCCGCCGACGGCTAATCGGACTGCGCCGATGGCAATTGGATGGGCTGCTTCCGGCGCAAAGGCTTGCGACGTGCCGGTCGTACCCCAAAGCATTGCCGCCAGTAAAATCAGCAGCATCGAAGACTGTTTCTGCATGGTTCACCTCCAGATGGATAGACATAGATGCTGTTCGGGCATCATTTTGGTTAGAAAAAGAATACCACAGAAACAGGAAGCTTGAACCACCCAAATTATTGGTAAAATGGTAGACTAAAGGAAGATGAGGCAAGACGGCTCATACATAGAGAGACAAAAGGATGGATATTATGAATCAAATCGCAGTTGTCCTCGATAGACTCAAACAGAAAATCAGCCATGGATCGACGTTCATCCAGCGCAGTTACAATTCAATCGGTCACGCTACGTTCCATCTGCCAAAACCGGTTAGATCGGAAACACTGGACGCGTTCGAAGCCGAGTTCAAGCAACCGTTACCGAGCGAATATCAGACATTTCTCGAACTGCATGACGGAGCGAAACTGTTTATGTTAGGTGACGAGGGACTGGTCTTGTATCCGCTCGAGGAAGTGATCGAAAAGACGATCGAAGCCAAGGAAGACGGTCTGATTGATGAAGACTATGATCATTACTGGATCATCGGTGAGGTGAACGAAGGGTACCTACTGATTCACACGAATCATGCAAAAACGGAAGATACACCCTACATGTACTGGAAGTATCATGAAGGGTCAACGGAAGACACCGACGCCATCGGTCAAAACTTCGGGACGTTTCTTGAACGGTCGATCATCGCCCAGGGCGACATGTATTGGGAATTTAACATTTTCGATGTCCGGGAAGACGACTACTATGTCGAAGACGAAACCGAGCACGAGCAGGCTGGTGTACCGATTGCATCTGAGGAACGGGTCCGGATCGAAATCGAGTATCCGATTTACCGCCGGGGAGGGTTTATCGTTTCTTTTTATACATATGAAAATGGAAAAGCCCAGTTACGGTCGGAATCAAACGGTTTCGATAATTTTAAACAAATCCATCGTTATCTAGTGGGTACTTTGGATGAACCAGGATACTACTATTCTGAAATCGTCGTTTTCCAAAAAGAAGCACCGCTTTGGGAAAGTGAAGATGCATCCGGTGAACAGATTGCGAGACGCGTCGAACATCCGCAAACCCAAATTATGCAGTATGACGGTTATCAAGCATTTGTGAATGACTTGCCGCGTCCGTTACCGGGCTGGGAAAAAGCATGATAGGGAGAGAATGATATGAATCAAATCGCAGCAGTACTCGGCGGGCTTCAGCAGAAAATCAGTCATGGTTCAACGTTCATTCAACGGAAGTACAATGAAATCGGTCAGGCGAAATTTAATCTCCCGGAACCGGTGACGGCAGCATCGCTTGCGGCATTCGAAGCCGAATTTAATCAAAAACTGCCGAGCGAATACCAAACGTTCCTTGAACTGCATGATGGAGCGAATCTGTTTATTCTCGATGATGGTCTTGGGCTGGTCTTGCATTCACTGGACCAGGTAATTGAAGCGACGAATGAAGCGATTGAATATGAATTGATTCATGAAGACTTCGACCATTACTGGGTGATTGGGGAAATCAATGAAGGGTACCTGTTGATTAACCGGGAGTTTGCGAAAACGGAGGATACACCCTATATGTATTGGGTGTTCCATGAGTTATCAACCGAGGAGGCCGATCCAATCGGCCAAAACTTCGGCACGTTTCTTGAGTATTCGATCATTGCCCAAGGGAACGTGTTTTGGGAATTTAAAGACTTCAGCATTGAAAAGGATAATTATTTCGTCGACGAAGAGACTCCGGAAGCGACCGTTAAACCCCCAATGCCGATCAAATTTGTCGATTCCGTCCGGGTCGAAATCGAATATCCGATTTCAAAAACTGATTCAGATTACGAATATACTGTTTCGATCTACGAAGGAAAGTCTGGTAAAGAACGGTTGATGTCGCGTCATGAAGGCGGATCCCGTTTTAATAAGCTAATTGAGGATGTCCGTAACCGGCTGTCTGGTCGACAATTTCATTATTCATTAATTAATGTCTTTCAGACAGAATCTCGATTTTGGGAAAATGAAGAAGAAACAGGCGACTCATTAATTATAAATGAAAGCCCGCAAAAACAAGGGCTCAGTTATGACGGCTACCGGGCCTTTGCGGACCAGTTGCCGCGTCCATTACCGGGTTGGAAATAAGCAAAGCGTTACGTTCAAAGAGCACCTTCATTTATTCAACTCTTTTGAAACGCATGCGAAAAGGAGAAATGGAAATGAAAAAACTACTGATTATTCCGTTGTTATTCAGTTTAGCCGGATGCATGTCCCTCGATATGAAACCGAGCAGTCAGACAATCGAAACGGGGTACACAGGAAGTGTCAAAGACGGGTTTGTATTTGAATACAAACTGACCAATACCGGCGATTATCCGGTGAAAGTCGACTCCCGTGCCGGTCATCTGCTCAACGTCAAGGTCCGAAAGCACGATTCGCAAAAAGTCGTCTATGACTCGTACGAAGAGGTGGAGCCGAAACGGTTGTCGAAAGAAGTGCAACCGCATAAAACGGTGACGCTGAAGAGAAAAGTCAAAGCCGGTGTCATTCCGGCGGGTGTCTATGACATCGACTATATCGTTCGTGACGATAAAGGTGAAAGTAGCGGTGGCGATATAGAAATAAGATTAAACTAATTCAATCCAGGAGGAATAAAAATGTGGAAGAATCCAAGTTACCGCTATGGAATATGGTCATTGATTGTCAGCTTTTTCTTATTCTTAATCGTTCAAATGTATAGTGCTTATATCGAACTGTCACCCAAGTTTGATGGAGAGGCACTCGAAGAATATCATTTGATCTACTTCCCGGTTATCGCATTGATTGTGGGATGTACATTCCTGATTGGCGGTTGGTGGAATGAGGACTTCAAACAGGAAGCACAAAAACGAGCAGCACTCGAAGCGGATAAACCGGCAGAGTAACTGTGATTTTAGGAGGAGCAATGATAATGGTTAAGAATTTTTCGAGTTTACTGATGCTGAGAGTAGCGGGTATCGTATCCATGCGTTTCTTGTCGACCATTTTTGAAGACTGTTCTGACACTTGTCGGACTCGTCATGATCTTGCATGGCTGGGTGATGGGGTATGAACAAAAGAAGAAACAATTGTAAAATCAACTAAAATAAATCCAATGAGCAATCCATTAAAAATAAGTCCGATGATGTCCAGTTAGAGGATATCGTTGGACTTATTTTTAATGGACATTCTCTCAAAAATCAAGGCTTCACATAGAAATGTGATAAGACACATTATCAAAATAAATGAAAAATATTGATAATCTACTTCTATTTGTAAAGAAGGCTTAAATTGATTGCATTTTGGAAATGGTTTTTTAATACAAAAAATCTATATAATTTAGATAGAATGTCTAAATTATATAGAGTCAATTAAGATTTAATTCTATCAGAAAGATTTGAAAATATGTTAGTTGCTAGTTATCAATAATGCTCGGACAAAAACATTATAAGAGAGTTGCTAAAATGAAAACGAGAAAACCAACAATACCAACACTAGTTAAAATATATCCTGATGTTCGTGTTGATTTATTTTTAGTATTGGAAAATTTTAAGAGGAATATTCCTGTACTGATAATTACTAATGTAATAACGGTCATTAATATAAATATAAGCATATTCATTTTGTCATCTCCCTAATTCTATGCACGCATATAATAAATTTTAGCATTTTTCATCGCGTTCATAAGTGAAAGTAACTGCTTAACGGTATTACCATATATTCCTGCGGCAGCAAATGCAGCTGTAGCCGTCGCACCACCTGCAGTTGGAATTGATAAAACGACAGCTAAACCTGACATTAAAACTGAAACTGAAGCACCACCAATAATATTTAATTCGAGTGAATTGATTTTATCCACTTGTGATTTAAAACTATTTAAATTCCCTTTGGTAGAGGATTTATATGTAACGCTTTTTGAATTCTTGCTTAACAGTGAATCGCCCTTAGGCATGCGAATGTTCCATTTTTCTGGCTTGCTGTGAGTAATTGTATATTCATAGTTACTAAATGTATTTTCTGAAGTTTTAGAAACGGAAGCTGACTTCATTAAAAAATTCTCATCTGAAAAGTCATTACTTTTATCAGTCGAGTTAAAATCTATAACTTTAGTGGAATAACTTTGTGATTCGATAGTCATTATCTGATTTATTTTATCGAATGAAATTATCGAAGTAATATCATCTTCAGTAACTTGAATAACGTTCTCCAAAGGATTACTTTTAATTATTTTAAAATCGGAGTTTTGAATTTCGAAGTCAGACATTGCTTTAAGTATTTCTGTATCATTCTCTTGTTGACTAATCGTTGATTCTTCAGCATTTACTGAGTTAGAAAATGGTGTTAATAAAATTGATGCAGACATAGGTAAAATTAAAATTTTAGAACTTATTTTCATAGCATATCAATCCTTTATAGAATATTTTTAATTCAGATATATTTATAACACTTAAGTCTTAGAAATTACACTTACTGTTTTGTAAGATGAAATCGATTGATGTACTTTAAGAATTTTGAGAGTGGCATCGAATGGATGAAATTTATTTTCTATATTCTAAAAAGGGTAACTCATTATGAAAGTAGTAAATCTCGTGAAAATGGTGATTTTTATTTGTAAGGAGGAGTGAAAAAAAGCAGGTTTTTCTAGGAAATCAGGGTGAAATCCGGCGTAGGTGGGAGATGAATCGCCTGACTTTGCAAGACTCCAATCGTTCGATAAAATGAGTATGACGAATCAAAAGGAAAGGTGTGATTGCGTTGCTGAAGGCGTATAAGTTTCGACTCTATCCGACGAAACCCCAACAAGAATATTTTGTGAAGACGTTCGGCGGTGTCCGTTTCGTCTACAATAAGATGGATCCGATTGTATGAAGATTCGAAGCTCAATCCTGACGCGAAGCAGAAGCTCTCGACACCAGCAAAGTACAAGCCCGAATTCCCTTTCCTAAAAGAAGTCGACAGTCTTTCTCTTGCGAACGCTCAGATGGACTTAAACAAGGCGTATACCAACTTTTTTCGGGATCAGTCTGTCGGGTTTCCGAAATTCAAATCGAAGCACAACGACCGGGCCTCTTACACAACCAACAATCTAAAGGGGAGCATCCGCATCGAAGATGGTAAGGTGAAACTTCCTAAAATCGGTTTTGTGAAGTTGAAGCAACATCGTCCGTTTGATGGTGTGATCAAGTCCGCGACGGTCTCGATGACGAAGACGCGGAAATTTTTCATCTCCATCCTTGTCAATCAAGCCGAAGCGCAATGGGTCCCAGCCCAAAATAAAGTAGGAATCGACCTTGGTTTGGAGCACTTCGCCATCATGACAAATGATGAGCGTGTTTCTGAGAAAGTTGACAATCCTCGTTTTCTTCGAAAGTCCGAAGAGAAGATAAAGAAGGCGCAACGCGCCTTGTCCCGCAAGAAGATCGGGAGTAAGAACCGAGAGAAGGTGAGAATCATCCTCGCCAAGAAGCATGAAAAGATTGCAAATCAACGTCAAGATTTTCTTCGTAAGCTGTCGAAACGGATGGTTGACGATAACCAAGCCTCGTCGTCGAGACACTTAAATCGAAGAATATGATGAAGAACCATAAGATCGCCAAATCGATTGGAGATGTCAGTTGGTATGAATTCGTCTGGCAGTTAGAATACAAATATCAAAGCGGATCAATGGAACGGGCCAACCGGAAACACATTCCGGAAGTCCTCGTCCTTGGCGAAAACGAACTCCAAAACGGGTTCTTTGACATCAAAGACATGGCGAGCGGTGCAACGACACGTGTCAAGTATCCCGTCGGATCCCTTATGTGAAGGAAACGAAAAAACGCAGATCCTCTGTTCTTCCGTGAACAGGAGAATCTGCGTTTTTCACATGAAAGTCTTTCGTTTGTACAGTTTGTCTTCGATCCATTTCCAAACACGTGTGGCAAGATACACATTTGGAATCGTACTAAGCAAGAGGAGACCGAGCATGATGATGCCACTCTTATCAACAGCGAGAAGCGGTTGGAAGATGGTAAAGACTGCAATCAACTGTAATGGTACGCTGAGGCTGAGCCAAACAGAAAAAAACAACAGTGGTTTCCACATATAATTCATCCTTTCATATGTCAGTTCTTCTTTTAGTATATCAAAATGCATACTGGATACTAGAAAAAATGGAAAGCCTAAGCCAGGTTCGTTATGCTTAAAAGAATAGAACGATACGATGATGGGGTGAGGAGAACAAAATGGCAGAAATCATGATTATGGAAGAAAAGATTATCGAAAAGGATGCGATGAACTTAGGATACCCGTTTGAAGTGGGTGGAGAGTTGACGACAGCTTATCTCATTGATGTAAGCCGTATTGAAAAAGACGGAGCAGATGAAAACAAAGAGTTTTTAATCGACTTCTTAATTCATCAACAGGTGTTTCCACTCTATGTCAGTTTCGTGGATGAGTATGGATTACATGATGAACATGACGCGTTTTTCAAACAACATAAGCTTTCATATGTCGTATTGGATTTAGATACACAGTTTCGAAGTGGAGAGGTGAAAGTCCGTTATAAGGAATACCATCCGTGTTATACGATTACCGTTCAAAACGCGGAAGAACTGCGTCTTGTCCTGAACAAAACCTACTGGCTGGCATCGGAAAATCTGTTATATACCATCTCGTACTCAGACAACCTGTCATTTAAATTGGGGGAGACGAACTGGTGGCGGTTGAAACTGATTCGCCCGATTGGTGTTCTGACCATGCATCCGAACATGACCTGTTTTAAGATTGCCCATGATGGCGACGGTTTTTACCTGCTGTCAAACGATGAAAGCTATATACCAATCGAACACCTGGTGACCCGGTTTCCGAAAGGGACCGTCATTTCGCAAATCAATGACGACTGGTTACTGGATGACGAAACCGATTGATCCTGGTACACGTAAAAGAAGGATGAAACTGAATATGGAGGAATGAGAGTGGAGCACGTTTTGTATTATCTGTGTATAGCTACCTGTATCGGAACGGTCGCGGCCTTTCTGTTTGATCGGTTGCAACCGGGAAGTCGTATTCGGACGATCAGTATCAGTCTAAACGTTTTATTGCTAGTTTTAGTAGGTGTAACCGCATTGCTTGGGTGGGATGCTGCAGAGGAAAAGCTATACCGGTCCTTTGGCTTGTTAGTCATGAATATCTTTCCGCTCTGGTATGTACGAATTGAGGGGAACAATCGAAAAACAATCGTCTGGTCACTGACGCTGGCGTTGGTCGTATTGGTGTTCGGAACAATTTTAGAATGACATAGGATAGAAATCGTACATAGACGTTAAAAAGGAGCTGTTCATATTGAAGAAAAAAATGTTGATCATCTCCATTCTGTTGATGGTAGGCGGCGTATTTGGAAACATACTTTTTACCCGACTCGGTTATTTTCCGAATGCAGATTTTCGGATTATGAGTATTCCGTTAGCAGCGGGAGCGCATTACTTTAATCTAGGACTGGTGTTGCTTACCATGACGCTAATCGGGCTGGTGTTACTGCCATGGTTTCTGGAGAAAAAACAATTTTCGAAAACGGTGCTGGCACTTGTATTAATTATTTGGTTGCCTGAAGTCGTCTAAACAACATGGACAGGAGCGATGATATCGTGAGCAAACTCATTAAACGCCTCCATCCCGATTCAAAAATGCCCGGGGTATCAGCCGTTGACCTGAAAAAAGCGGAACATGCCTTAGGTGTTTTGTTTCCAGATGAATACAAAGACCTTTTTTTACAGACGAACGGTGCACAGTTTGGCGAATGGACCCTGTATCCTATACCAACCAGACGAACAGTTTCGATCGATCTCGTTCGTCACAATGAGAAGCGTCCGGCTGGTTTACCCGATGACTTGATCTGTATCGGTGAAAATATGACCGGGGACAAGCTGTGTTACCGGATTCGGAAACGTTTTCTGCAGGAACTCGTCTTTAGATGGAATGAAAAGACGGGAATCGCAAAATATCCGTCGTCTTCTTTGGAACAGTTCGTCGATTGGCATGTCCCAAAACGAAAAACGAATCAGGTACACCGACTTGGCTGTTTCACGGTAGAGAGCGACGAGCTGATCGTGACGGATCCTTATTACGGACTAGAGGAAGGTACCGATCTACAGCTGATTTTGCCGAATGTGAAATCAGGAAGTTGGACGGCAGCTATCATTTACACGGAAGACGATTGGGTTAAGCAATTGCTTGTTTTTGAAGGGAACAAAAAGCGGAGCGGCAAATGGCACCGGCAGGAACAACCAATCGGCGTGGACTCGGCACTTGTCGGTATTTTTGATGGGACAGCTTATCGTCAGCATCAAGCAACGGAGTTCGAGACAGTTGTTTCTGTCGACGATCAGGCCGGTATCGTCTCATTCGGTGCCGTCTCAACGTCGGGTTTTGGAGACGGACTGTATGATGTGGACATACAGTATGATGTCTCGAGGCAAATCGTCGGTGTACGGGTGAACTTCGCAGAGGAAGACTCGTATTAATAATTCACAAAAAAATAAATTAGTGATAATAGGGTGTCTTCAATGGAGTTTTATCTTCAAAAGACAAAAGATATAGCTGAATTAATGTAGACATCGTGTCTTTCGAATAATCAGCTTTAAATGAAGGAATTGAAAATCAAACGTTCAAAACAAAACGAGCAAAATACTTTCTCTATTAGAAGGGAAGGTGTTTTGCTCGTTTTAGTCATTATTCAAGGATGTTTTGATACTTATAGTCTTTTAAGATTTCATGTTCATCTTTATATGTCCACTCTTTGATTGAAAGATTTGGATTTGATTTCAAGTAATGATTTAAGATATCTCGCCCTAGGATATAGTTGCTCCATCTTGGAATATCTTTTTGCTCATTCCCGAATGTAACATCGTTAAAAGTTGTTTCATAATTATTTACAAGACCGGCTACGTGTTTCTTGGTCGTATTATCCATCGGCACATCCCACGGTGGTGAGACACCTTTGACAATACGATCAGCAAAAGCATCCGCCTTACCTTCGACAATCACAGACTTAAGAACAGAACTGATTTTAAAATCTGGTGTATCATGAAGAATTAAATGATGGTATTCATGGGCAATCGTATACGCAAGAACATTCTTATCAAAAGTTTGATCTAAATAAAGAACGAAAGCGTCTTTATATGCGGCTCCGGTCACTCCAGCCAATGATTCACTCATGGTCGGAAAATCCGAGTTGGAGGGTACAATGAAAATCGTACTCTTCTTTTTAGGAAGTATCTTATGTGCAGCGATATAGTTTTCCGTAATGACTTCTTTGATTTTGTCGTGTTGTTTCATCAACGTGTCAATGCGATTTAAAAGCTCTTGCTCATAGGATGTCGACTGTAGCATAAAATTGCCTTTCAAATCTGCTGTGCTGAACTTCTCCTGTTCTCCAATCTCGTCTATGTAACTGAGAACATATTTTGCATAATATTTTTTATCCATTTCTGGATCATCGGTCTTAAGAGATGCCTTCAAATACTTTTGATAGGGCGTATAGAGCGGCACGATTGTTAATTCGCTGTTGCGAGCAATTTTCACGGTTTCTGGTTGGATCTCTACAGGCTTTTGATGAGCTTCTGCTTCTTCTTTATTCTCTGTACATGCGGATAACAAAAGTAAAAGCATGCAAAGTACAGGAACAATTATTTTTTTCAACAAGATGACCTCCATTTTTTTCTTAATATCTGTAATGTCAGTTGGCGTAATCAATGATTTTTAGTCATTATTTCTCTCTGTAGATAAACTATGGTGGAAATGGATTTGACTTTGTTGCGAATTTTTCAGATCATCCGTATCAACACGAGACGATTGAAATCGAGGACGTTGAATGAGCGGATGTGGTAAAAGGAGTGCAAACGGGCGATGGAAACAGACCCGGTTAGCACTCCTTTTGTTATTCTTTCACTTCTGCAATCGTCTCGAAGATTCGTGAATAGACATCTTTGACATTTTTATCGTTCTTTTGATTGTTGTTTAACCCATATTCCTAGAAGCGATAGCTATCTTTTTTCTCTTGCAGATAACCGGATACATAGGCATCATTCACTTCGCTCGCATTGGCATACGTTAAATCTTCAAACACGAAGGGGAGAAACCCCTTTGTTGTCTCTAAGAAGAAGATCGGAACATCAAGTTTCCGGTACACCTTCACGTACTTCTCTTCATCTGCCTGTTTTAAGTTATCTTTTGTGATGAACACCGCATCAAACTTTGAGGAAATCCGGTTTGTGTCCTCTAGTTCTTCAAACGAGAGTGTCATGAACTTTACATTTTTCTCTTTCAGATCAGGCTGTTCTCCAATTACACCGATTTTTAAGTATGTTCCATCATAGGAAGAAGCTTTTACTTCCGTAGATTCACCTGAATCACAGCCTGCAAGTGCACTCGCAGCAATCAGTGAACCCATTAATATTTTTTTCATGGACACGTTCCTTTCACGTTCGTTTAATATCACTGTGATTATACTAATTATTTGGAAGTTGCCCCTAAATCGAAATGAAAAAACGAGATTTAACAATTAAAATAAAAATTCCCAATAATGTTATCTGATTATATAATATGAAGTATAAATGGAATTTCTTTTTGGCCTTGTTTGGTCGGTGAAGAAAGAAAACGGGAGGACATATGAATTACATTGAGCATTTGGAAAAGCACTGTGGTGAGATTAAAGGAAGTTTAGAACTAGAAGATATGATGGAAGAAAATATTCAATTCCTGAAGTTCGAGAACGCACCAATTAATGCTACCTATACGGCGACATCGCTCGGGTTGATCTGGCATTCGCTTCAGTTCGAAGACGGACGGATAGCCCACCAGGAAGTGATGATGTCGGTCAAGCAGCCGGAAGCGAAGGAAGATGTCATCGAATTGCTATGGCGTCTGACGACGCATGCTTTGGAAACCGGACAGGCTTTTGAATTGGGCGAATTCTACAGTATGCCTGAGACGGTGTTCGGACAATATGGATTTGCAGGAGTCTACGTGACGGCACCGATTTATTTTGATGAGAGCTTTTTCATCCATCATGGGGACGACGATTTTGATGAGCCGGAACACGTTTTGCCGGTTTGGTTTGTTCCGATTTTTGAATCGGAGGCGGATTATCTTGAGCAACACGGTGCGGAAGATTTCGACGAAATTATTGATGCAACAGAGGATGAACTGCTTGACTTAACACGTCAGCCATTGATTTGAGGATCATATTCATAGAACGAAAAGCAATCATACGTTGCTGTAGGGAGGAAGAAAGCAACATGTTCGTCGATCACTACAAACAGGTTCATCATCTAGAAGTCAATATACCGAAGGATGAGCGTTTTCAAAAGTATGAACATCTCAATATTTATTTTGAGTGGGGATTCGCGATCAACCAATCAACCGAAGAAGTTGCCAGCGAGGATGCGATGTGGTTACTTGGACAAACGAATGCATTCCCGATCTGCATGGTCTTTGATGTATTTGATTTTTCGATAAATGAAACAATTGAGGTTCTCGAATCCTTCGACATACCGTATCAGACGTCAAGAAATAACGGAACAGAGCTCGTTGATGGAGGAGAAGCTTCGTATGACATCAGCATACGGCTCATCGTTAATCAGGAAAAAACGTTGCGAGAAATGATTCCATTCCTGCACGCATGCGGATGTCACGGTCAGAAAAATTATCTCTATTCCGTGATCACGTACGGAACAGATGTATTATCAGCCACAGAAGACTTTCCGGGAATCGATGTCTCATACGCCGTCGTCTCGGTCGGACCGGATGGAGAAGGTGTAGATGTCATCGGACCGAGGGAACGGATCATTCCGCTGTATCGGAAAGTACGAAATAGATAGATGCAGAAAAGCATATGATCCTTAACTATTTTATTGTGATCGACGAAAGTTCAAAAGGTTGGTCAAGCGAATACAGGATTCGAAGCAGAATATTCGCTTGAATACATGGAAATGAAAAGTTTATCTCACTTCATAAGAAATGGAGCGGATGTGAAGGAGAGGATGTTAGGGGGCAAGTCATCAAATCGATTGATGGTCGGAATCACTTTTGGTTATTCGTTAAGGACGGCCGGAAGTTGTATACGTTGCAAGGTATTGTTGAAGAGATAGCGGAAGAACCGGAAAGTGAACAGAAATTCTCCCGTTTTTTCAACATGGATGGCTATATCCGGGAGCTGGCGGAGGCAAAGGTTGCAGACGGCTACCGGTTAATCCATGAACAGGACTTTAAGGAAGTCGTCGTTCAGCTGACCTGCAACGAGGAACAGTATGATGCCGTTTGGAAGAGTCGCACGAAAATCGAGGAAGATCTCGAAGAATTTCTTGGAGTAACCGGGAACGGTTATTTCTTAGAAGATGACTATGGACCGGAAGCAATCGAATTCGTCCTCCATGTCCTCGACCCGTCTCATATCGTCGAGGCAGTCGTTGAATATTTTAAGGAACAATATGACGTAACTCAGATCCGGATGGGTCAAGCAAAAGTTCATTACGGCAGGCGCTTGATTGGACTTTATCCTGCAGGAAAGAACTTTAATCGGTAAAATTGAGAAGTGACGAATCTAAAGGGAGTAAAAGGCATGAATGAGCTGACAATCTTCGAAATCTCTTTTCAGACAAAGAGTATCCAACGGAAACTTCAGGCGTATGAGATCAACGTGCTTGGTCAAATGCAAATCGTATATGAAGTCATGTGTTATGACCATGCAGTAGGCGGCTACATGAGTGAACTGACAGAAGAAGTGTTATATGACGCCCTAGTGCGCTATGATCGTTTTCCCTTATACATCACGACGAATTTTGATGAGATTCGAGAGGATGAGTTGCACATTCTGGAGCGTTTAAAAGCGCGACCATTAAACTGTCATAAACATCCACGATATGAAGGCGATCAGCGTCGCACGGGTTTTTATTGTTGTATCGAAGTGTTGAATGCGAATGATCTACATTTCGTGTTAAGCGAGACATTTTTTCGAGCCGCTTGGAGTGAAACGTTCATCATCACGTTCACACGACCCGCGTATCAATTAAAAACCTCAGGAAAATGGATATTCAAAGAAGCGAAATTTACGCATGTGCTCGATGCACATGATGGGTTGCCGTTCATTCTTCCTTCTCATGACGCGCTTGGTTTCATGTGGTTCGCAAATGGAGATGCCTTCAAGACGGTAGATCAGCTAAAAACGATATTACCGGATAGTTATGAGATGGACCACATCATTGATACAGAAACGTAAATGCAAGAAACGAAATTGTACATAAAGGAGTAGTGAAAATGGAACACCAGATCGGATTACCAGGCATTACAGAAGAACGGTTGCAGGAAGTCGAGACAGAACTCGGATTTTCGCTGCCTTCCGAGCTGCGGACGTACTTTAAAAAGGAAAATAAGTTTGAAGCCGGTGAGTGGCAATTCCATCCGATCAAGGACGAACAGTATATCAAGCGGACGTGGGAAGACGTCGTCCATGTCAACTCGACGGATGCAGAAGACTATCCGGACGGGTTTTTCCGGATTGCCGCGGACGGTTCCGGGGATGAACTCGGCTATCTCTTGCCGGACACAGAAACCATCGTCCTGTGGGATCACGAAGAACAGGAGTTGTTCCCGGTCGCCCCGACGCTCGTAGTCTTTTTGGAACAAGAGCAACAGCTTTTAGAGAGTGCCATGCAGGCGGAAGACTTTCTTCAGACGGTAATTGAGACAGGAACTGTTTACGGTTTATCGAAATTGAAGCAGTCGGGCTAGGCCTATTGTCCATCGAATCAAGAGGAAACGGATGTGCCGCTGTTTTTCTCGACGGAAGAAGGCGCACGTGCCTGTCAGAGGAACGGATGGGAGAATTATCATCTGATTCGACTCGATCTCGAGGTCTTTACAGACGGCTGGCTGCCGAACATGATTCAAGACGGTTTGTATTGCGGACTGAACTGGGATGCCAGTTTACAGGGACTGGAGCTGAACCCGGAGAACGTTCTCGAGGAACTCGAAGGGGAACGACAGAGTAAGCACCACTTTTCCGGCCGGACGAGCGGAAAAGTGGTTTTTTTATGAAACCGACTTTTGGAACGAGACGTAGTTGATATAACAAGTTAACGAATCGAGGAGAAAACATGACTGCATCATTTGCTCCTTATCCGTCAAACAGTATGGCTACCTGTGCTTTGCCGGCGGCTTTCTACTGCTGTACTGGATCGGTGCGTCATGGTAAAAAGCAAGAAAAGAGGAAATGAACGTGTGGAAAAAAATTAGAATCATCGCGAGTCTACTTGTCATACTGCTGGCGGGATATTTGGCCTGGCAAATCTATATCTCGCTCTTCGCCGTAGATATCAAATACGTACCGCAAGGCGATTTATACAAGACGGTCACTTCTCCGGACGAGCGGTATACGTTACGGTTTTATCGTTCGAGCGGAGGGGCGACGACGGGATTTGCGATGCTCGGAATCATGGAAGATCAAAAAACTAAAGAACAGCGGCGCATCTACTGGGAATATCCGTGTAGAGAGGTAAGTGTGAAATGGCGACGGGACGTTGTCATTATTAATGACACCCGCTTAAACATTTGGACCGAGGTGTATGATTTCAGGTTGGATCAACCGATTTATCCAGCAAAATAGAGTTTATGAAGGGAAGATGAAATATCCTGATGATCATACTTAGAAAACAAATCGGCAGCTTGATGTATTCCTGGACCATTTATCGCGACGGCCGGACGGTTCAGGCATTATTTGGAGTCAATGAACCGTGGATGCTGGATGAAGATATTGATGAAAAAACGGAAGAACGGTTTACGTTTCGTTTTCAAGCCCGACGTCGCGTGAAGGAACTGATTGCCGAGAAGCAGGCGGACGGGTATCAACAGGAAATCACACCGGATCCGGTGCCGATTCAAGAAGAACAGTTGACGTTTCACAAGAGGGCGACATGGTTTGCGTATGTACTTTTCGGAGTGGTATTGATTCCGATTGTAACAACCTGGACTTTATCTCCGTACGTGATAGTCATCCTTGCAGTACCCTTCCTCATCATGTCGACGAGCGGAAAAATGCTGCCGTTTTGGGTCAAAACGATGTGCTTTATCAGTTATGTCCTGATTAACATCAGTTACAGACATGCACCGGGCATAAAATATCTGGACGCCGGTCTGTTACTCGTAACGGGTGTGTTCCTGTATGTGTATATGAAAAAAAGCAAAAAACGTTTTGACACGTAAGCTGACAAGGAACGGGAGGGTCAGGTATGCCGACAACATTTTTAAAGCAGTTGTTGCAAGAAAAAGAGAGTTCAGACTTCTCATCATTACGTTCCGCTTATCTTGCGAAACAACAGGGATTGCGAAACGTGTTTTTACAGCAGATGAACAAATTCATAGCGGAAGCACTCGTATGGGACATTCAGCGACAACGGCAGTTCACGGACTGGTTGCTGCATGTGAACGGGAGGAAGAGGTACACGAATTGTTGATTCATCCCTTGAATGAGCGGTTATTGAAACCTGTCCTCAAGCAGTGGATGAATGATTTGCCGGAAGACGTACGACCGTATCGGTGGTTTGGCGTCTTCTCTTTTGAAGAAGATAACCGTCTTGAGTACCTGCAGACGGCGATTGACCGCGGAGGTCGGCAGGAACAATTGGCAATTGAGACGATGATTCGTCATCTGTTGAATTGGCTATGGTATGCCTTCCATCATCTCAATGAAGATTTGTATTTAAGTGAGACGGAAGACGATGCGGAGACGCTGAAAGAAACACGTTTGTTGATTGATCAACTCGATGATTCGGTTCAAAAGACCGAGTTCATGGAGGAATGGCAGGAACACGCCCGGACGTATGAACTTTGGTTGCGTTTTTCAAAAGAAGAGACGGCAGGGTTCATGGAGTGGCGGGAGCGACAAGAAAAGCAGGGAGAGAATAAGCAATGAAAACGCCATACGATCCATACAAGAATACGGAACTGTGGAACGTCATTTCGGAAGCGATTGACGAATTGGTTGAAAACGATGACTTGAAAGAACGGACGACCCATAATCATATCGTCGGATACCTCTGTCAAAAAGTATCATCTAGCCTAACAGAGAAGGGAAACTGAGTAAATAGGATTTTGAAGCGGACTTCGAATAATTGAATACCAGCGATTGAAAGCGTCTCGCCTAAGCTTGTTGAAGTAACCATTCAAGTAGAAGGTGAGATTTTTTAATATGCTTACTAGAAATCTTAAGCACAACGGATGTTAGAGAGGATTATATCGATGAAGACAACTTATTCTTATGAAGAACTTTTGAAATTTGACGACCCGTTTGAATATGAATTGGGTCTCCCGTTGAAGATCAATAACCTGCCCTCAACCGTGGTGGAAGAGGATATCCCGGACAGTAAAACAAAACTACTTGAGAAGCTGGCGGAAGGTTACTCCTTGATCATTCAAAAACCGCAAATTCCAAACGAGAAAGTGTTCGCTGCGCTTCAACTGTTGGGCGAAAATGATTTCATGAAATTGTATGCGGTAAACGAAAAGGATTTTAATGAACCATTGTGGGATCTTTTGTATGAGAGTGAATACAACCTTCACTGGACATTCTTTTTACTAATAGAGATGACAGGTGTCGTTTTCGAATTGTCCTATACGGGTGGAGAAACTCGCGCTCTGACTCTCTCAGGTCTGAACGCAAATACCCTGATTCACCTACGGCTTGAAGTAGACGAAAGCGTGACCTGTCGGTGGGGTTGATTAGATAGAAAAATCACAAAGATAATTCACGAACGCTGCGATTGATGAATGGGGTTTTGGGTTTGCAACGTACTAAGGAATGAGGTAAGCCAAGTTTTAGGAGGAGCAAAAGTGGAATTTCAGAGTGGTGAATGGATTGATATCTACCGGGAACTGTTACCGCATGACGATTGGCAAGAGCTCGTCCGAATTCAAGTGACTCAGGATAACTATCCTTTTGAAGTCAAATTGTTGGAACGTCCGGTGAAACAAAACCGCAATACCTACGATTTATCAGATTGGACAGTCTTGTCGCATATCATTATGACAGAAACGTCGCAACTGAAGACATTTCTAAATCAACTCGAAATCGAACAGATAGGGATGTCAGCCGAGTCGAAGACGATTCTCAGCATTCGGAAACACGGGCAGGAAATCGTTTGCGTTACTAACGATAGTGTCTCGATGTATGGTGTCGTCTATGAGGAACTAAGCGAGTCGGGTACGGAGTACGAAAACTTTTTTGATGCTGTCTTACCGTATGCGACGTTCCCGGTTGAGGTCGTCTTTTGCGGCCGTGGCGTTTTAAATGATGAGGACTCGATACATGCGATGACATTGACCGATACGAATTGGCAAGCGGTCTTCGAAGATCGTCTGTTGCATTTGCTGAACCGAAAAGAAATCACTTCTGGATTCCTGCCAACGAATTACTCAAAGCCCTCTCGACGAACGCTCGAGAACTTCATGACAGAGTTCATGTTGTGCATGCCGTATAACTTCATTGTGACACGTGATGCAAATGGACGGTTTGGTATGCTCGATCATTTTTGTACCAAGACGGTTTGTCAAATTAAGTGCAACACTTCTTGCGTGAAGACCTCGTATGCAGTTTTCCAGTTAAGACATTTTCGTGGTCTCCCATTAATCCAGGCGAGCGCTTGAGCGATTTCAGAACGACTGACCTTTCCGAAATCTGTCCCCTTCGGGAAAAATTCACGGAGAAGACCATTGGCGTTCTCGTTACTACCACGCTGCCAAGAAGAATACGGATCTGCAAAATACATGGGTAAGCCTAACGTGTCACGAATTCGTTCATGACAGCTAAACTCTTTTCCACGATCTGTCGTCGCAGTTTGGAACGTTCCCAACGGGAAGGAAAGATGTAATGCTTGAATCGCAGACTCCATCGATTGAGCGGACCGATTTTCCATCGGTACAGCGAGATAAAAACGACTCTTTCGCTCGACGAACGTTGCGACACAGGCTTTTGACGTTCCTCTACCCGATACAACAGTATCAAGCTCCCAATGTCCAAACGTTTGACGCCCTTTGACGTCGGACGGACGTTTACTGATTGGCAGTCCGACGTTGAAGCGTCCGCGCGTCTCACGTGGTTTCTGACGCTTTCCCTTTTGCCGAAGAAGTCCAGAATCGGCCTCGACGAGGCCACTATAAATCCAACGATAAATTGTCTTGAACGAGAGTCCTTCTTCTTGGAATAATCGTCCGGCAATTTGTTCAGGGGACCACGTCTCCCGTAATTTTTCGAGGATGCAGATTCCTTTTTCGAGCGTAAACTTCGTACGTGCACCGCACTTCTTCTTTCGCTCCACATAACGCTGGTCAGCATGAGAAGAATCGTAATGAGGATTTCGTTTCAATTCTCGTGAAATCGTATAAGGTTGACGCCCCAGGCGTCCCGCAATCTTTCGGACAGAGAAACCTAGCTCGAGATACGTCTCTATTTTGACTCTTTCTGATATGGTAAGATGAATATAGCTCATAACGAATCCTCCGTTGAATTTTGTGTGGTAACTCTATTCTACACGAGGCCGTTATGGGTTTTTTTTGTGTTTTCAGCTAGGTGTTGCACTTAATATTACAATTCGTCACCAATGAAAAGATTGCGCATTTTGGAAGTATAGATGATGTAGAGACAAATCCAGGTCAACACAGATAAAAAAGAAGAAGGAGGAAAAAGCGATGAGCTTAGCTTCGTATATTTGTATGGATAGGCAGATACCTGATAAGTATCTAGATTTGGATGACGAAGATGAAACACTTCCATTTTATATAGGGCGGTGTTTTGCAGATGAAAATTGTCTATACAATGTTAAAACTTCACAGTTTCATAAATGGTATGTGTATGAGATTTCAAGTCACTGGGGCAGCGAAATCGTAGAACCTTTCGATTCCGTTGTTTCAGTGAGGTCAAAAGAAAAATTACGTCATTTATTTACGCTCATGAACGAGTTCTTAGACGAGGGGGAATCCTTTGAACTATATACATGTTGGCTTGGAGAAGAGTCCTATCCAAAAGAAAAAAGTATGACGCTCTCTTTAGAACTTGAACAGCTGGAGGATATTCAGATTCCTGAAAGAACACATATCTTAATCACAAAAACTCGTGGGAACTAAAACTGCTTATTAACAGAGATGATGATTCAAGTGATTCGCTTTCCCCTTAAGACAATATCTGCGATGTCATGGATTGTCTCATCGAAACTACCTCTTAAATGAAATAGATATGTCTCATTGTTGAACATAAATGAAGTCCATCGATATATAATCTATTACCGTTTAGCAAACAATCCTGAAGATGACTTTGACAATCCAGCGAAAGTGAGAGAAGCAACATGCACATCTATATCGAAGAAAAGCTGGATCACGTGAAAACGATCAAAGAGTACTATGTAGTGATGAAAGGACAAGAACGACTGAAAACTATTTTTTCGTTCGAGTATTATAACGAGGATTCCAATGAAGATGAAATCATTTCGGATGAGGAAGTTTTAACGCAATTATTTACGCGTTTGAATCGTTTTCCCGTCTATCTATCCTTTGGGTTACATGAACTGACTGATTCAGGAATAGAAGATGTGATATCTACGGTTAAGCAAAGAAAGTTACTTTATACGCAGACTTCGGTTAATAAACGTGAGACTTATATGATCATTGAAGTAAATCAACCAGAAGACTTGCTTCAAGTGCTAGAGAAGTCACTTTCATTGGCTAGTTACAATGGCTACTATTTGATTTCTTTGACGAATCTATTGAAATTTGAAACGCGGCGTACTAGACGGTGGTTCGTCAAAAAAGAAAGACTCGTACCAGTGGTCGATATGACAGAACCGACGACGTTTTTGAAAATCGGATTTGATTTGGAGAATGTCCTGATCTTCTCAAACGAAGCATGTTTCGATGCATTGGAAAAAATCGAAGCATTCTTTCCTGAGGATGAAATCGAACAGTAGGCAGAAGGGAGGCAAAAATATGTTTGGTATCAGTAAGAGCATAAATTAATTGCTTAAAATCAGTCTCAGGATAATCCTAGGAAAAAAATCAGTCGATCTTGATAAACAGCCTGTATACACATACCTTTTAATTTTTGCAAAAAATAATGCAAATCTTGAATGAGAGGGTCTGCCGACTTCAATCTCCATGGTTCATGAGGGAAACAATGTCGATGAGAAAGAACCTCACAAATACCAAGGAGTTCAAGGACTTCAGTGGGCTTGAATAGTTTATCTTCGTATTCATCCAGTTGGATGAGTAAAGCACAGCGGTGTTTAATGACCTCAGTATCCTGAGATAAAAAAATTTGTAGGCGATCGGGATAGATTAACGTCCCCTCTTGATCTGAAATATCGATTAAATCGTTTCTAATTAAAAACATCTGCAAGTTCTCCTTCGTGTTTTAATGATAAGCAGGTTTCTTCAATAAATAACGAGGTGGTGCTCCAAATGATTGTTCTGTCTCAAAGTAAGCCAGTTCACCGGGAATGCAGGAAATGATGGAAGAAAAGCCAAATCCAACGGCGTGTTCAAGCACTCCGGCATGAAGATTCATTAAAATTTCAAATACTTTATGATTATTATAGCAATCCCGTATGAGAAGGAGATGAACATTTGAATTACATATCTGCAGGATATTTTCTTGTTATGCCAACACCCCGCAAAGATTATATGGATGAAAATATTGTTTCTGAAACCCTGCTATCAGTGAGTGATTGTCTCTGTAAGCAATATCCTGATACCAGTATTTTATGGGGAAATTCTGAAGTGAAAAAAGAACGCTATATGGATCAACTCGGTCTTTCGCTCAACACCGTTCAGTTATTCGAACAATGGATGGAAGAACATAGGAATACTGGTGATGTTTTGTTTCCTCAAGTATTTTCTGATTTACATACTGCGGAAGATTTTTTAAAGCGTTTTTTGATTCATCTACCTGGTATACGCATCATCAGCATCGGATTACCTGAGCAGTATATAGTAGATTTTCTTAAAGATGTAGAATTATTCAACAGTAAAAATCCTGAACCATATGGAGTGGAAAAAATGTTGTCACAGCACCACCCACCTGGGATAGAGGGAGCAAAAAAAATAGGATACGAAGTTTTGGGATTTGACTCTGGCTCGTTTCACTCTTATTTATGTAATGGATTAGAGCGTGATTTGCATCAGCATTTTAATTTTTCACCAAATCGTTATGGGTTGATTGATTCGATAGAAGAAGCTGATCGTTATTCAGATTATTGTAATGCATTGGGTGAGAAGACAGAATCCGTACTATGGTTTCCGTGGGCCATTTTTGAACACAAGAAAAGAAGAGCAAATAAGAATTAACGATTGATACAACTGAGGGGACAATATGAATCAATCAATATTAATAAGATCTTTCATCGCAGTATTTGTAATTAACATAGGCTTGTGGATTTTCATAAGATTTTCAATTGATGAGTTAGTTTCTGATAAACGTATTTTATCTGCTTTTTTTATGATCACCATTTGGTTAATATTTATCTTACCAATCAAGAGACTGGATGTTTATAAGAATCAACCGATACCCTATTGGACGTTTAACCTAGTAATGACGCTTGGTATGATTTTAATCACTATTATTTGTTTTTCTGTACTTATAGTCGTATTCCCGTAAAAATATTTAAATTCGAAGAAAAATATATCGAAAAGCATCGAGCGGATCAATTCGAAGATCGATTGTTCGATACGGATGAACTAGTAAACTTCACCCGTAATCCTTTCGTATAAGAGGTTTTAAAACTTCATAATTAATTGTTGCGATCAAGAGAAGTACGGTCAATCTATTAAAACTCACGATAATCAAACGAAGCCTACATCCAATCAGCGATGTCGGCTTTTTCTTTATGTGGTATTTCTAAACATCTTGTCGATATCCGATTGGGAGAATCACGTTCCTTGATTACGATCTCTAAATATTTAATTTGGGATTTTTTTCATGAGTGAAACTTAATAAAGGAAAATATCGTATTTATCAAAAATTAGGCGAGAATACTTCCACTTCTAAGCAAAGTGAAAGTGGGAGATTAATCGCCAGCCTGCCTTTCGGGTACATTCCCTTCAAAGGAGGTGAAAAATAGTGGTGAAACACAAGGCTTACAAATTCAGAATCTATCCCACGAAAGAGCAGGAAATCCTGATCGCGAATACGATTGGATGTTCGCGCTTCGTCTTCAATCACTTCTTGGCGAAGTGGGAGGAAATGTACAAGATCACTGGGAAAGGACTGTCCTACGGTTTTTGTTCTAAAGAAATTCCTCTGTTGAAGCAGGAGTTCGACTGGTTGAAGGAAGTCGATAGCACTTCTGTTCAAACGAGCGTTAAGCATCTTGCCAATGCGTTTGACCGCTTCTTCAAGAAACAGAACGAACGCCCTCGATTTAAGTCGAAGCGGAACCCCGTCCAATCGTATAAGACCAATATTCAAGGGAAATCTCAACTTCCCGAAGCCTCTATCATCGGGAACCAGTTAAAACTTCCGAAGCTGAAATGGGTTCGTTTCGCCAATTCGAAACAGGTCACAGGCCGTATATTGAACGCAACCGTCCGACGAAACGCTTCAGGAAAATACTTCGTCTCCCTGCTCGTCGAGCAGGAGATCAACGAACTGCCAAAGACCGGTTCATCCGTTGGCGTCGATGTCGGGTTGAAGAACTTCGCCATCCTTTCGGATGGCACAATCTACAAGAACGACCGTTACTTCCGTTCGCTTGAGAAGAAACTGACACGCGAACAGCGTAAGCTCTCCCGCCGTCAACGCATCGCGCTGACCAAGAAAGTGAAACTTTCCGAGGCGAGGAACTATCAGAAGCAAAAGCGAAAGGTCGCCCGTATCCATGAAAAGATTGCCAACAAGCGCACTGACTTCCTGCACAAGGTATCGACCGAGATCGTCAAAAACCACGACGTCATCGGCATCGAGACCTTGCAGGTGAAGAACATGCAGAGGAATCGCAAATTGAGCAAGTCCATCTCTGATGTCAGTTGGTCAGAGTTCTTCCGCATGCTCGAATACAAGGCGGACTGGTATGGGAAAACCGTCGTGAAGGCCGGAAAGACCTTCGCATCGAGTCAACTCTGCTCGAGTTGCGGTCATCAACACAAGGATGTGAAACATTTAGGCTTGCGAGAATGGACATCTCCGAATTGCGGGATCCACCACGACCGTGATGTGAACGCAGGATTGAATCTCAAACTAGAAGCGGAACGTATCTTAGCTTCTTTAACCGTCGGGACGACGGGGTTAGCCTGATCAATTTTCGACCGTTAGGTAGGATAACTCAGGAATCCTTCACCTCTAAGCGAAACGTAGGTGGAGGTAGTTCAATAGTAGTATAATATCTTTATCAAAATAAACTTGCTATCTAATGAAAATGAATATATATCTTGGAGGAACCGCTCGTGATCTTACCATTCATCGGTCTTGCCGCCGGACTCTTTTTGTTGATGTTAGGAACGTACTTCATCCGATGTAAGCATGCGAACAAAACGCCGCTATCCGGGCATGGAGACGGGGTCGATCATGTCGATTCGTTTTTGCTCAGTCTTCTCTTATCAATTGGTGTCATCCTCTTTAGTTCATTATCCGTCAGACAATACGGTTATTTCTGCTTAGCAGGAGGGGTACTTTTACTGTATGGTGTCAACGAAGTTTGGTAAGGAAAAGAGAAGAAATAATAGGCGGGCATCATTCATCACACACGACTGAAGGTGTAGGATGCAGTCTTAAAAAATTATATATACAGCAATGTAAAGGGAGCTACCAGCATGGTGCAATTATTGAAGCAAATTGACGATGAAGTCTATCATGTCGTCTATCACCAAGAAGGACGCACGTTATTCGTCAGGGAAGGTGTTGCCCGGAAAGAACCGGCCCTGAATAGTGAGGACATGATTGAAATTAACGAGGAGACGGCGACTGTTCGAATTCCTTTAAAAAATACATTCGCCGCCTATCGTCAGAAAAAAGAATGGATGCGTCAAAAGATGGAGGAGGGGTACTTGAAAGCACCTTTTTCTCAATCTGAGGCGATGAACTACCGCGCAGATCGGCGCAACATCAAATTACGTCTCCTGAGTGCTCTCTTGCTCATGCTGTGCGGATTATCGACATTGACCGGTCTGTTACCGATCCCGGGATATATTCCGCTTGTGTTCTTATCTTTCTTTTATCCGATCTATATTGAAGGGAAAACAGCCCGTGCCCGTTTTTATCGTTGGTCGGGAGGCGTATTCTTTTTTGTATTGGCCGGTTCATCAAAAGATTATTTAGAACCATTTAATCTTTCTGCCAACGGAACCGTCTGCCTTATCGCAGGATTCATCCTCTTGCTGTACACGACTCAACAATTAAAGGAACTTACGACGAAGGAGATCACACCGCATGAAGGATAAACAAGAATCACTGATTCAATTAAAACGAGAGATCAGTCAAACCGTCGATTACTGGGTCTGTTACCGGGTGGGGCGGACGCTTTATCAGGTCTCCGTCCAAGAGCAGGCCAATGGTCAAACGAACGAAGGGGAGGTCACGACAGAGCGGTTCCCGTTCTATTTTGGCATGAAACAGCGGATGCGTCAGTTGGCCGAAGAAAAAGAAGCACTCGGCTTTCGACCGCTGACAGAGGCAGAACAGGCAGCGCACGTCATTGATGAACCGGAAGAACCACCTCTTGATCCTGGCTTTTTTGAGCCGGCCATTCGTTTGGCGTGGCTGCTCCTTGGACTCGGGATTCTCTTGTTCGTCCTTCCTTACGAGAGGCTTAATAATTTTGCATTCGGTTTAGGACTTTACGTCTGGTATGAGACATTTGGTCAGGTTGGTCTGCCGAAATTTTTCCGGCGGTATTTTCACGGAATGTTTGGTGCATTGATGGTATTGCAAGTCTTGTCCGCTTTTGAACTGGAGCGGGAAGTACAGCCATACTACGCCAGTTTATCTGTTTTGTCCGCGGTCATGTTGGTGTTACTTGTCGTGCAGTACCATTTGAAAGAAACGGATCAAATCGGACAAGATAAACGTGTCAGTAGACGCAAAATTACAGAGTATCCGGATTTCGATGAGTGAAACTGAAAATCCCATGCACTCAACTTTCGGAAGACTGGTGGATGGAACAATCCTGTAAAATATAGGTAGCACATTAATATGCACGATTCATGAACTGAATCAGTCTATCGAAAAAGGGAGTGATGTCATGGACGTACAACGGAATTCTGATTTTATCTTTGAGCTTTTGTTGGTCATCTGGGTAATAGGAGCGATCGTTGTCATCACTAGTCAAGCTCGGAACACAAAAACTTTAAAAGAAAGTCTGTTCAGAGGAACACTTGTCAACTTTATCTATACACTGATTATCTCCCTAATCTGGTTTTTTGAAGTCGCGATTGATGGAGTCAGTCAGGTTCTGGTCGTTTATTTCTTCGTTGGTATCTTTCTGATTCTTGAGGCGTTTCTCCTGATTGTTCTCTTGCTGGTTAAACGTAAAAAACTAACGAACTTTTAACACATAATGGAGTTAAGCGTGAATCGATACACCTGGGTCACCCATATTGCTACACAACTGTCCATGCTCGATATGAGACGACGGGCGATTTCATTATTAGTGAAACACATCGTGCGTCTGGAAGAACCGAGAGCAAAATCGAGTATGTTGCTCCATATCGGTATGTTGTATCTTGTCGGGACAGTCAAGAGGCTTGAGTTCAGATGGAAACGTTTATTGATCCGACGTATAGAAAAAGAAGAAAACGAGTAAAATCGTTTTCTTCTTTTTCTATACGTCACGATATCATTCGCTTTGACGACAGTCGAAAAAGGAGAGACGACATGACTAAAAAATCCATTCAAGATTATGCTTTTTTCGGAAATATCAAAAAGGTGAAGACCTGTATCGCGCGCGGAGATGATTTGAATACGCTCGATGAAGAAGGATCTTCCGCACTGCACTGGGCAGTCGAGGAAGGGTATGACGAAATCGTCACGCTGTTGCTTGATCATGGGGCGGATATCAACCAACGCGATAAGGATGGTCTGACACCGTTGCATCTCGCCTTGTATGAAAAGCAGGGTGAAATCGCAATCCAACTGATTGACCGCGGTGCTGCCCTTGATTTTGACGGGGACGGCTTTACGGCACTGCATTTTATCGCTGCCTGTTCCGGGAATAAACGGGTTCTCCGGCGATTACTCGAAGACCGGACACGTGTGGATTGGCAGACAGATAGTGGAGAAGGGCATACACCGCTGCATTATGCGGCTCAAGAAGGAAAAACAAAGAAAATTCGTATGCTGGCGGAAGCGGGGGCCGATGTCAACCGGATGGGAATGAACGGCTTCGCACCGCTCCATCTGGCGGCCGGGGAAGGGCATGTCAAAGCGGTAGAGGCATTATTGGCAGCAGGAGCCGACATGGAAATCGAAAATCCGTTAAATGAGAACAATACCCCGTTGATGCTGGCGAGTCAGTACGGCTTAACCGAAATCACCAAATTATTGTTGGAGAATGGTGCAGATCGACAGCATCCAGACACGGAAGGAAGAACGGCACTCGACTTTGCCGTCAAACACCGTTATCCGGAAATTGTAGCTTTATTACAAACTTGAGCAGGAGGAAATCGATGTAAAGAAATGGATTGGGGTCTTGATTATCGTCCAGACGGTTTTGTTTAGTATGCTGATCATCCAGCTCAATAAAATGACGGAGACGATTGCGGCTGTGGGATCAATGATTGCTACGAAAGACGGGGATCTTGCCTGGGGAGGAGGATTACCGACAACGGATTATGTCCTGTTTGGAATCTTGATTTTCTTAGGTGTTGTTCTTCTCATACCGGAAGGGAAAATAAAGCAGTAATCCACATGAATTCTGTTCAACAACGGCATCCGGACGTGATAAACTGAAGACATGGAATATATTTACTTATTTCCTTGGAATAAAAAATGACTGAAACATAATCCACATAAAAAAGGACGTGAACGTATGAAAAAAGTAACGGTTCGTAAAGCAATGGCGAGTACGCTTGTAACGGCTCTTGTATTGACGGGAGTCGGAGTAAACAGCAATGTAGCGGACGCTTCGACCAAGACGACGCAAGTCGCGAAGAAAAAATTCGACTACAAAAAGTATCGCGCCAAACAAACGAAAGTCGTAGCATCGTACGGCAGCACACTCTTCCATATGGGGAATCTGGGCGGAATCAAAGTACCGGACTACATCACGGATTCTGTGTACCGCGCCAAAGTGGAAGCGTATAACAAAAAATCAAAACAGTATATGACGGACCGGAAGAAGGCACGAAAAGAAGCGGAAGCCTTGAAAAAGCTGATTAAAGAAGTGAACACGCAGAAGGAAAGAAAGGCTGCGGACAAACGGATTGATACTTTGAAAAAAGAAACGATTCGTTTGACGAAGGCGGAAAAGGTGTTGACCAAAGAAGGACAGGCTCTTTATAAAGTGATTGTTGACTACGAAAATAAGCAAATCAAGTTATTTGAAGGTCAGTACGGATCGATTACAAAAGCTTTAACCGTACTCGACTATAAGGACTACGCCAATCGTTTGAAAATCTACCTGGATGCCAATAACTTCAGTGCAGACGAGAAAATCGAAATCATGGATCAAGTATATGATCGGCTTTTGTATGCTCGTGAAGACTCATCAGAAATCGTCGGAGACAAACGCGGTGCAATCAGACTGCTGGTTTACGCCGGTAAATTTGAAGAAGCAAATCAACTGTTTGTGAATACAAAAGAAACGATCCTGGTTGAAGAAAACGCGAAATTAGATGCGTTATACACAAAAATTATTGAAGTCTACATGACGGAAAAGTAACAACAGAATTGGTTTACAATGCACAGCATCCTTTTCGGATGCTGTTATTGTTATGCTTATTTTTACTTTAAGCTCTATTCTGCTGGGGCGGAGAAGACAGGGAGTTGAAGATGATGTTAGAGTTACAGCTTTTGAACATTGATGAGCTCGAAGTTCCCGAGAAAATATACGTCTTGATTAAAAAATGAAGCAAGGAGTGTGCACGAAATGAAAAAGCGGTTTACCGTGAAGTCCAAACAACATCTGAGCGGAGGAATCATTAAAATCATCGTCGATACAGAGACCGGTGTGAATTATATAATGACAAGCGGTCTTGGTCTCAGTGGCATGACACCCTTATTAGACAAAGAAGGAAATGTGGTTGTCGATAGAAATTAAATCTCTATACACATTTTTATGTGTCTTTTAAAACGTTTATCTATACGTTTTTTGAAACGTGCGATACGATGTATATAGTTATTAAAGTAAAGAAATTATCTACTATATCATATTTAAAACTATCCACGTGCTTTTCACTCATTCATCTAAACGTTTCAATGGCCTGGTGCCTATCTATGAAAACTGAGATTACTGTAACGAGGTGAAGAGCAGAGTGGGATTGAGGAGGAGTTTTATATGATTTCGAAATCAAAAGAACGGTCGGTTGTGATGCTTACTGCGGATCAAATTATCTCAACGACTGCTGTCTCACGTTCTTTCAAACAAACAAGAGAAAAAGCACAAGAGGTGCCACTCTTCGTCACTAATGCGCAAGGAGAAATTGATACGGTCGTTGTAGGTTTTCATCAATTCGAAGAAATGAGCGAGATGATTGTCAAACAAGCAGCTTTAATTGAAGAATTTGAGCTTCTTTCTCGTCTGCGAGATGCGGAAAATTCGCCGGAAACATTCATTGATGCTGACGACGTGTTTGCTTCTCTGAGCATTGACTAAAAATCAATGTTGAAAGTGTGGAATGCTCGTGTTTGAACTACCTCCACCTACGCTTTACTTAGAGGTGAAGGATTCCTGAGTTATCCGACCTAACGATCGAAACCTGATCAGGCTAGCCCCGTCGTCCCGACGGTTGAAGAAGCTAAGATACGTTCGGCTTCTTGTTTGAGATTCAGTCCTGCGTTCACATCCCGGTCGTGATGGATCCCGCAACTCGGGCATGTCCATTCCCGTAAGCCAAGATGTTTCACGTTTTTGTGTTGATGGCCGCAACTGGAGCACAGTTGGCTCGAAGCAAAGGTCTTGCCGACCTTCACGACGGTTTTCCCGTACCAGCCCGCCTTATATTCGAGCAGGCGGAAGAACTCCGACCAGCTGACGTCCGAGATGGCCTTGCTCCACTTGCTGTTCTTCTGCATGTTCTTCACCTGCAAAGTCTCGATGCCGATGACATCGTGGTTTTTGACGATCTCGGTCGATACCTTGTGCAGGAAGTCAGTGCGCTTGTTGGCGATCTTCTCGTGGATACGGGCCACCTTCCGCTTCTGCTTCTGATAGTTCTTAGAGTCAGAAAGCCTCACTTTCTTGGCCAGGGCGATTCGTTGACGGTGGGAGAGCTTACGCTGTTCGCGCGCCAATTTCTTCTCAAGTGTTCGGAAGTAACGGTCGTTCTTGTAGATCGTGCCGTCTGACAGGGTGGCAAAGTTCTTGAGTCCGACATCGACACCGACAGATGAACCGGTCTTCGGCAGTTCGTGGATTTCCTGCTCGACGAGCAGGGAGACAAAATATTTGCCTGACGCATTACGTCGGATCGTGGCATTCAAGATACGGCCTGTGATCTGTTTCGAATAGGCGAAACGAACCCATTTCAGCTTCGGAAGTTTGAGCTTGTTGCACACAATCGAGACTTCAGGAAGTTGAGACTTGCCCTGTATGTTGGTCGTGTACGACTGGACGGGATGGCGCTTGGACTTGAAACGAGGGTGATCGTTCTGCTTCTTGAAGAAGCGGTCGAACGCATCGGCAAGGTGTTTGACGCTGATCTGTACAGATGTACTATCGACTTCCTTCAACCAGTCGAACTCCTGCTTCAACAAAGGAATTTCTTTGGAACAAGAACCGTAGGACAGCCCTTTCCCAGTGGTCTTGTACATTTCCTCCCACTTCGCCAGGAAATGGTTGAAGACGAAGCGCGAACACCCAATCGTCTTCGCGATCAGGATTTCCTGCTCTTTTGTGGGATAGATTCTGAATCTGTAGGCCTTGTGCTTCAACACCATTTTTCACCTCCTTCAAAAGGACCTTCAAACAAAAGGATCTTTAAAAGGACTATACCCGAAAGACAGGCTGGCGATTCATCTCCCACTTTCACTTCGTTTAGAAGTGGGAGTATTCTCGCCTAAATTCGATAAAGTTAATTTTCACCCTAAAGCTGTTAAAGAACTTAAAAAACTTGATCGACAAATCATTCGAATTATTCAGCGTGATGTACAGGAAAAATTAGCAGTTGATCCAAAAAATCATGGTGAACCGCTACGTGCTCCATTAACTGGTTGTTATAAGCTAAAGTACAAATCATTGAATCTTCGGCTCGTTTACACGATTCGTGACGAGCAATTAACGATTATAAAAATATCGGATGATTAGGAAATTCAGCAAGAGATTGAAGGAATTGTTAGTATTTTAGCAATTGGAGAGCGTACGAGAGAACGCGTCTATAGAGATGCTTTAAATCGAAAAGAAAAGTAAGTACAAATTGTGATAATTAAAGAAGACGATTCCTGTATTGAACGAGGAATCGTCTTTTTGTATGTCGTTAAAATCGATTAGTTTTGATTTCTATTTCGTAAGAACAAGTTCCTTAAAGAGTATTTCTCCTTCTTAATAATGCAATCGATTGCATACCTATTCTTTTAACACCTAGTCTTAAACGAATCGGATTTCTTGCAAAAAACTAGTTTTTATTTCACCGGATTTATGTAAAAATAGAACACAACAAACTGAGAGAATTTTTAGAAAAATAAACGAGTAAACTATCTGTCTTTTGGATAGGAGAGAGAATCGTTGTTTTTCAAATTCTAAATAACTTATTCGTTTTGAACCTGGAGGGGAACGTATGAAAGTGTTGAAGATGTGGAACCAAATCAGTTTAGTGAAGCAAATTGCAGTCGGTTTGATTATTGGTATTATTTTAGCTGTATCGATTCCTGAAGCT
Organism: Exiguobacterium artemiae 255-15; assembly: GCF_000019905.1. Lineage (GTDB taxonomy): Bacteria > Bacillota > Bacilli > Exiguobacteriales > Exiguobacteriaceae > Exiguobacterium_A > Exiguobacterium_A artemiae. The sequence continues at coordinate 1,339,017 of NC_010556.1, forward strand.
GCCCAGTCCATCACCATCTTTGGAACACTGTTTGTTTCCGCGCTGAAGGCCGTTGCGCCGGTTTTAGTATTCTTCCTGGTCATGGCAGCAATCGTCCAGCATAAAAAAGGACAACAGACGAACATGAAGTCGATTGTCTTCTTGTATCTCCTCGGGACGTTCTTAGCGGGAGCCGTTGCTGTCGTATTCAGTTTCCTGTTCCCTGTCAACATCGCGCTGACGGAGAGTACGGAGAAATTAGCTGCGCCGGGTAATGCGATTGAAGTCATCCGGACACTCGTCTTGAATATGGTGGACAATCCGGTCAATGCGTTAGTCCAAGGCAATTACATTGGGATCTTAACGTGGGCCATCGTGCTGGGATTAGCACTGAAAAATGCTTCCGATTCAACGAAAACGTTCATTTCTAATTTCTCGGATGCGATCGCGAAGATGGTCGGTTGGATCATTAAACTCGCACCACTCGGAATCATGGGGATTGTCATTGAGTCGATTACAAAAAACGGTCTCGGATCGCTGCTCAACTATGGTCAACTGCTTGTGCTGTTGATCGGGACGATGCTATTTGTAGCGCTTGTCGTCAATCCACTGATCGTTTTCATCAACGTTCGTCAAAATCCGTATCCGCTCGTCTTTAAATGTATCCGTGAGAGCGGAATTACAGCCTTCTTCACACGGAGTTCGGCTGCCAATATTCCGGTTAACATGGAACTGTGTAAAAAACTTGGTCTCGATAAAGAGACGTATGCGATTTCGATTCCGCTTGGCGCGACCGTCAACATGGCGGGAGCAGCCGTTACGATTTCGGTCTTAACGCTTGCTGCAGTCAATACGCTGAACATCCCGGTCGATCTTCCGACAGCCATTATCTTGAGTGTCTTAGCTGCTGTCTGTGCCTGTGGAGCTTCCGGTGTGGCCGGTGGTTCACTCCTGCTGATCCCGCTTGCGTGCAGTCTTTTCGGGATTCCGAATGAGATCGCGATGCAGGTCATCGCTGTCGGATTCATCATCAGTGTCTTGCAGGATTCGTTTGAAACAGGACTCAACTCTTCAACGGATGTGCTGTTTACAGCGACTGCTGAATTCAAAAAGCGGTTAAAAGAAGGCGAAAACTTATCAATCAATCGTACAGCCATTGCGGAAGAACCAACTGAACAAGTCGTCAACAGCTGATTTGCATTGATGCTGTCAAAAAAGATGAAAGACATCCCGTAAGAAGAGATGTCTATCATCTTTTTTGTCGTCATGGATGGAACGGAAAACAAGGAGAGAATCATGTGATTCCCTCCTTGCCTGAAGTTACTTTTGTGTTCTTGTCTTTTTAAAGCTGTAAATGACACTGATCAGGATGACAAGGACGATTGTTCCGAGTGACATCCAGATTGGCATTTTGTAGACATCACTGAAAATCATCTTTGCTCCGATGAAGACGAGCATGAAGCTGAGACCGTGTTTCAGGTAGTAGAAGCGGTCAATCAGGTTCGCGAGGACGAAGTAGAGACTGCGGAGTCCAAGGATTGCCATGATGTTCGCGTAGAAGATGATGAACGGATCACGCGAGTAGGCGAAGCTTGCTGCGACCGAGTCGACGGCGAAGACGATATCCGAGACTTCGATGAAGATCAACGCGATTAACAGTGGTGTAAAGAACAATTTACCGTTGATTCGCTGTGTAAATTTACCGGACGAGATGTCTTGTGTGATTGGCAAGCGTTTTTCCAGCCAACGGATCGTTTTGTTTTCTTCAAGCGACGTTTCCTGACCGATGTTCTTAAACATCATGTAACCCGTGTAGACAAGGAATGCCCCGAAGATGTAGTACACCCATGCGAAGTTCTCAAGAAGCGATACTCCGGCGACGATGAAGATGACGCGGAAGAGAATGGCACCGAGAATTCCCCAGAACAAGACTTTGTGCTGGTACTTCAACGGAATCGCGAAGTACGCAAAGACGAGTGAGAAGACGAAGACGTTATCAATCGCGAGTGCCTTCTCGATGAAATAAACGCTCGTGTATTCAATAGCAGCGTCACTACCTTGTGCGTAGAACAACCAACCGCCAAAGGCGACGGCGAGTCCGATCCAGACGAACGTCCACGTCCAGGCTTCGCGGAGCGAGACCTCATGGGCTTTCCTGTGAAACACGCCAAGGTCCAGTGCGAGCATGATGAAGACGATGGCTAAAAATACAATCAATAGTGTCAACAGCGCTTCCTCCTTTGAAGTGATGTGCTTTTCATATTTTGATTATAAGTTCATAAGAACTCAAAGTAAAGAGATAAGTGTGCTGCTTTTTTATTTGGATGTGCGATCGATCGATTTGTGGATTCGAAAGAAGTGGCGGGGCTAAGGCAAGCGGGTGCACAAAAATGCCCTGTCTTCTACCGGAAAAAGTTTCCGTAAAAAGACAGGGCAATCCGTTAGAGGGCTGAAGGGAGATCAGTTCAAATCACCGGCATGTTTTCGAGAAGGTACTCGGAAAATGTTTTGATCTTTCGATGGCTCCTAGTTAATCAGACGTCATATTACAGACGTTCCAGACGACGGGAAACAGCAGTCAGGATGACGGCGAGGATGACCATGATTCCGCCGACCCACGGTGTGTGGACAAGGCCAATCGTGTCGGCGACGAGTCCGCCGATCGTTGCCCCGAGGGCGATCCCAATATTGAAGGCGGAAATGTTCAACGCGGAAGCGACATCGACGGCTGCCGGAACGTATTTTTCCGCCAGCTGCACGATATACAGTTGCAGTCCCGGACATTCATGAAAGCAAGCAGTCCCATCAGGATGATCCCGATGATCCCGGCGACTTTAAACGGAATCATGAACGACAGGGCAATCATGACGATCGCGTGCAGAATGAACATATAAAATAACGCTTTGATCGGATTTCCGTTGGCGAGTTTTCCGCCGACGGTGTTGCCGATGGCGACAGCAATGCCGTAGACAAGCAGGATGATACTGATTAGGCTCGGGCTGATGTGAGTGAGGTCCTGCATGATCGGTGTCAGATACGTGAAGGCGACGAATGTTCCGCCGTAACCGAGGGCGGTAATCAGGAAACCGAGCATCAGGCGTCCGTTCGTCAACAGTTTAAACATATCGGAAAACTTCGCCGGCGGTGATTGTTTCAAGTCTTTTGGAATCAGGAAAAAACTTGCGATGATGGCGATGACACCGAGTGCGGCGACAGCAAAGAACGTCGCACGCCAGCCGAATGATTGACCGATGAATGTGCCGAGCGGGACGCCGGTTACGGTCGCAACCGTCAGACCGGTGAACATCAAAGCGATGGCACTGGCTTTTTTATGTTCCGGTACGAGCTGAACGGCGATCGTTGCGCCAATCGAGAAGAAGACACCGTGCGAAAACGCGGTGATGAACCGGGCGACGATCAACAGTTCGAAAGTGGGTGCGATGGCTGATACGAGATTTCCGGCGATAAAGACGACCATCAACGCCATCAGTAATGTTTTCAGGTTCATCCGGTTCGTCAGGGCAGTCAAGATCGGTGCACCGACGGCGACACCGATTGCGTAACCGGAAATGATCAGTCCGGCCAGAGTGATGCCGATATTTAAGTCACCGGCGATCGCAGCAAGCAGACCGACCGGGACAAATTCCGTTGTTCCGATACCAAAGGCGCTGATAGCAAGTGCGAGCAGGGCGAAGCGGCCGTTTTGCGGGACCTGTTCCTGTTCAGCACGCGGGTTTAATTGATTCATGATAATTCCTCCTGGATAAATGAGCTAAAGTGAGATAGTGCAACCATGCTCCGAACGACCGGGCCCGGATCGTTTTTCAAACAGGGACACTTCTGCGTGATCCCATCATAGAGCGGCATTGTTTTTTATGGAAGTACGTACTTTTAAGTGTGATAGGCACTAAAAAGTACCTGTCCCGCTGTACTTCAAGAATCGAAAGGAAGAATCAGCATGGCCTACAATATTCCGGTCGAAGCGACCCTGCAAGTCATCGGAGGCAAATGGAAAGTCGTCATCATGTGTCATCTCATCAAAGGCGAACGCCGGACAAGTGAGTTGAAGAAGCTGATGCCGAACATCACGCAAAAAATGTTGACGCAACAACTGCGCGAACTCGAACAGGACGGTGTCATCATCCGGACGGTTTATGAACAAGTCCCACCGAAAGTCATCTATTCCTTATCCGACTACGGTTGGTCGTTGCGCCCAATCTTAGACGCGATGTGCGCCTGGGGCGAAGGACACATCGATTTGACGGGCGAGGAAGTCGTGTCTTCTTGAATCAACTACAAAAAGAAAAAGACCTCACATTTGGATGGGGTCTTTTTCTATAGTAATGACGGACAGTGCAATGGTTCGTACTATTTGTCATGTTTCGATCGTTTTCCTTCAAGTCCGATGAAAGTGATGAACAGTCCGACGGTGATGGCAAATGCGAGCATCGCATTTTGGTACCATCCTCTCGGGAAAAAATCGACGAGGAACAACAAGAGGAACAAGGAGGAGACAATCAGCCGTGCGTCCCGCGTTTGAGGACGGAGCGATTTCCAGTGGATCAACAGCAACAAGGAGGCCAAAGGAGCAACAATATAGGAAATCACAAAAAACGGAAAGCGTTTTAAGTAGAACGGTAATCGTTCAACGGGATCGCTCATGATGTTCTCCTTTCCTTACGCCTGGAGTTCAACGATCTCTACCCATACTTGATAATAGGTGAGATCTTCAAATGGTATTTCTGCCGTTTGAACCCGGAATTCCGGCACATGTGCCAAATAAAAGGTCAGGGCACAGGCAATCTTATGGTCTGGTGTACAGTACCCGTTAATCGTACGACCGTAGATTTCGTTTGCGAATGCATCGGCCCAGACGTCTGCCTCACGAAAGGTTTCAAATACGATGGTTTCTTCTTTCCAACGAATCGACATGCTCGAACCACTCCTTTTATCCTGAAATTCCCATATCTATCATAACAAAAAACAGACGGATGCTCATCTGACAAGAGCATCCGTCCGTTTAATTAAAAGATCGTCACAGCCGAGTAGACCAGTAAGGCGGACATCGTGAATCGGAAAAGGCGGTCATACCGCGTGAAGAAGCGGCTGAACAGGGAACCGAAAGCCGACCATAATAAAAGAGCCGCCCATCCCAACAGAATCGTATACCCCAGATAGACCATCGTTTGCACAGCCGAACCGCTGTGCGGCAGAATGAAGGTCGACAGGACCGTCAGAAAAAATAAGATGCTTTTGATGTTGATCATCTGAAAGACAAAACCGGATAAAAACGTTGCCTGCACATCGATCGTTTTACCGCTGGTTGGTTTCGGAAAACCGATTTTCCACGCGAGATACAGTAAATACGCCACACCCGCCAGCTGCAAATAGGGTTCCAGCATCGTCAACAATTGATCCAAACCTGCTGTGAACCCGGCACTCAGCAGTCCGAGAAAGGCGAAACCGGTCAGAATGCCGCCGTTGAATTTCCACGCGCCGACGAATCCGAAATGACGTGCTTCGTTCATCATGAGCAGGTTGCTCGGACCGGGGGTGATGGAAGTGATGATGACATATGACAAAAATGCTGCTACGTTCATGAAAATTCTCCTTTGATCGCTATCGCTCTATTTTTCATTATTGTATGATGAACCTATAGATTAATAAAATTGAAATAAAAAATGGAACCATCATTTATTTCGATGGATGAACGAAAGGAGTGTTTAATTGAATGGAAATCAGGCATCTTGCCACATTTTTGAAAATCATTGAGACCGGCAGTTACACGGCAGCAGCTGCTGAGCTGGGGTACACGCAGTCGACGATTACCTCCCATATGCAAACTCTGGAACAAAGTGTCGGGGGCGAAGTGTTCACGTACTTCAATCGGAAATTACAGCTGACCGCTTTAGGAAAAGAGCTGATTCCGTTAGCGGAAGACCTGCTTGCGACTCATGACAAGATTAAAAACATGCAAAAAACGGACGTATTGTGCGGAACGTTGCGCGTAGCCGCTCCGGAATCCTTGACGATCTCCCGCCTCGGTCCCGTCATCAAACGATTTTCGCAACACCATCCCGATGTCAAACTGATTTTGACGAACGGGACGTGCGGCGAAAACCAGGAGGAACTTTTGAATGGACGGGTCGACGTGGCCATGATGCTGTTTCCTGCCATGGCAGTCGAAAAATGTCTCCATCATGTTTTGACCGAAGAAAAAATCGTGATGGTCGGTGCCCCGGACGCACCTGAACATTTTAAGGACATCCAAAAAAAGCAATCGGACCATGTGTATATCACCAATGAACAAGGATGCAGTTACCGGACGATGTTTGAGCAACACCTGACCAAACAAAATCTGCTTTCTTTTCAGACAATGGAGTTATGGAGTATCGGTGCCATCAAGAAAATGGTCATGAGCGGTCTTGGATTCGCCGTGTTACCGTATATCACGGTCCAAGAGGAACTGGAGAACGGCAGCCTGAAAATCATCAAGCAAGACGAGGCGTTCGAACCAATCTATTCGCATATCCTGATCAAGAAAAAGAAATGGGTCTCACCCATCGCCCATGCGTTTATGGAAGCGGTCATCGATGCGATTCCGAAACAAGTTGATTGGACGGCTGATGTCGAGGCGAACTCGTTCAAAGAATAAGGGCATTTGGATGAAGGGAAAAAGTTTAGTCATCTAAGCTTTTTTTAGGTGTCGCTATAAAAAGGGAGTTGTGCAGTGGACTTCATCATGTCGAAACAGCGGGGGACTCGTCGTCTTGGATTGCATCGAGATGCAGGACCGGATGATAGAGGCGATTGATTTGTATAATCAGGCGAAAGGGATTCAGCAGTAAATAGCGTATTCAAATAAATACAAAAATCACTTTTCTGAAAGATGCGAGTGATCTCTAAGCGTATGGGATAAAGAGGTGAAGAGCGTCATACAATCAAACACCCGACGCCAACTGTACCGATGGCGTCAGGTGTTTTTTGGAATAACGAATTGAGTACGTCTAGAAAACCCCAGATTTCTCATTATCTACAAGATGAATTAAGACGTTGTCTTTTCCTTGACCGGGACCCACACTTCGCTATAGACGTTCAGAGAATCGTCTTCGTGATTCGTGAATAAGATACTTGGTAAATCGACGAGTTCATAGCCTGAAGTGGGTAGCCACTCTGCATAGGTTTTTGCCATCGTCTCTTGAAGCATTTGTGGAAACGGTCCGGTGTTTGGAAAAACGGCCCATAGACTGTCCTCAATCGTAATTTGCTCTAAATCTCCGTAAGGATTTTGTCTACTCGTCGCAAAACCAATCATATGAGTCAAACTTCCTTGTTCCTCTAGATAACCCTCATCAAAATCAAACGAGACATTCAAGACGGTTTCCGGATATAGATCGGCTAATTGTTGCATTTCTTGGCGTTGCTGTGGCGTAATCGATTGAGCTAACTCCACAATGGAGTGATTGACGCCCTCGAATTGAATCGGAACACGTTTGGAGACGCCGACGACATGAAACTGACTTTTTCGCTCAATTTTAAACTCCATGGAAACTCCTCCTTTAATATCAATATAAAAAGTAAAACGGGGAAAAGATTTTTGAATTTTATTTTTAATGACTTCTGAAGGTAAGAAACCAGACCACTCACGAAAGGCACGTGAGAATCCTTCAATCGATTGATAGCCGTATTCGTAAGCGACTTCGGTAACCGAATGCTGATTGACGAGATTGATATTCGCCTGCGAAAGACGTCTGTTTCTGATATATTCGTTTAGTGTCATGCCGGACATATACGAAAACATTCGTCTGAAATGATATTCGGAAACTCCAGTAATTCGGACAATGTCCATTCCTGAAAGTTCTTCGGTCAGATGGCGTTCAATATGGTCCATGAGTTGGTTCAGTTCTTTTAACACCGTCATTCCTCCTTTCTTGATATCAGTGTAGAGGATTCAAAATAAACGAACTTGACGATTTTTGGACGGATGAAGTCGGATGGTGATTGAATCGAACAGTAAGAAAAGACTTCATTCATTATCAAGATATATGAGACCAGTGAATTAAAGCGGATATAAGTGGTGATCTCGTCGTTCAATAACGAGGATCTGATCAGCGGTTTCTACCGGCACATCGTCAACTTCATCATAGTTTCGCTGTTCATATGAACGGATCTGATATTGCTCCAAACCCTCGACGGTTTGCAAATAGTCCGGCAATCTTTCAGTCGGTTCCGTTAAAGTTGGATAGGTAAACGGAAAATTATCATCGTTCGGATTGTTTGTATGGATAAAAACGGCGTCTAGTCCTGCATCCAGCCGGGACAGTTCGATCCAGAGCTGATACGGCTGCCCCCACGTTTGAAGGGCAGCGTTTAACTCATCCATCAGATGGAACAGTGCCTGGACATGTGCTTTCCGCATTTTAAGGTGACCGTTTCCGCGTCCGTCAAAATCAAGATGGACGTGCCAAAAATTGAACCAGCTGTCGGGACTGAAATCGAGCGGATAGGCGCTGAGTTGTTGTTCTTTTTGAAGATTTCGGAAGTAGCGGCGTTTGCCTCTGAATTTTTTCATCTGGATCAATCCTTTCTAACTATAAATATTATTATGGATGTCTGCTTGAAATGTTATTTGTCTAATGCCTGACGGCTCCTTATACTTAAAGTATCGCAGGAAAAGGAGCGAAGACAATGATTGATTTTGAATGGTACCGAAGCTTCATCCATGTGTATCAACAACGTTCGGTTTCGGCGGCTGCACGGATCCGGTTTTTGACGCAACCCGCCGTCAGCCAACACATTGCGGCACTTGAAGCCGAGTTGCAGAGTTCGCTATTCATCCGGGCTCCGCGGCAGATGGTTCCGACCGATGCCGGCAAGGAGCTGTATACGCAAGTCGTCGGTTTGATTGACCGCTTGGAAGAACTGTCACTCGAAATGAAATATGTCGCAGGTGAACAGGTTCGTCCGCTGTTGAAGTTCGGTGGGCCGACCGAATTCATCACCCACGAAGTGATTCCGGTCCTGCCGCTTGATCTCGCCCAGTACATCGGCGATTTCGGCTTGACCGACCAATTGCTGAAGCGGCTCGCAATAGGTGAACTCGACTTTGTCATCTCGACGAAACGGATCGAGGAACCAGGTATTCAGTATGTTCCGATTGCCGACGAAACCTTTTTCCTTGTCGCCCCTTACGCCTGGGAGCAACCGGACGATGATTTGAAGGGCTGGATGGATCGTCAGCCGTGGATCAGTTACGGACTCGAACTGCCGATCATCCGGCGGTATTACCAGACTCAGTTCGGGGAACGGCCGGACATTCGACCGGAGATGGTGTTGCCGAACGTCGATGCCATATTAAAAGCCGTCGCTTCATCGCATGGTGTCAGTGTGTTGCCGGATTATTTGATTCGTCAAGCGCTCAAAGACGAAACGATTCAAGTCATCGCACCGGAGCGTTTTGCGACGAACCATATCTACATGGCGTACCGGACGGAGTCACGGCATGATCCGTTGATGCTCGATATTTTAGCCGCCCTGCAACACAAAAAGTAGGATCCAATTGCGGATCCTACTTTTTTAATCGATGTATGGTGCGGAACATAGATTGTTCAGGTCAGTTCAATTCGAAAATATCATCTTCCGCACCAGGAAAACAGGATCTGTTTACGTCCGGTGCATCTGATGATGATGAAATGTGCTTCAAAGCATACTGGACGAACCAACAGTCATTTCGGAAACTGTACAAAGAATGCCCTTTAGTCTGAGGTAAAGAAAAGGCGCAAGAAATCGATTAACAATTTCCTAAAGGGCTTCGACAAATGCCTATCGCAATTCCTTTTGCATTGATCTCTCGTTTAAGATGAACGATAGGAGAACCGGCAAACACTTTGTTGATCAAGGCGGTGACCTCTTTTTGCTCGCTCTCTGTAAGTGGTGTATCTTCGATCAAAGAAAAAAACCATTTTCTTATTTCCTTCGGATATACATTACCTGATATGGAAGATAATCGATTGAACCCTAAAGCGACTTTATCTTTCAAATCCACTTCTCCCCCCGCATAATAATAAAAGTCACTGATGTGTTCTTGTAATCGTTCTACTTTATTCTTATTACCGGCTTCTTTTATTCCGATGACTTTGTCTTGAGAACTTAATTGAATGATACTTTCAATGGATAAATCAAATCCTGTCCGACCGGGGTTATTATAGAGAATGGTATCTTTTTGACTAGCTTGAATGATTGTTTCAGAGTAGCGTAGAGCTTCTGTTTGTGATGGCAGGAGATACGGACTATATCCTAGCAATATTCCCGCAATTCGAGTCTCTTTTATGGCGTGAGCTAAGTCAACGGCTTCTTTTTGTCTAATTGCGGATACTCCAAATAAAACCTCTATCTCGTCATTAAGTAAATATGATTCATTCATCAATGCCTCGAGTAAAACTAATTTTTCTTTCAGTTCCAGGCTATGTTGCTCTCCAGTCGATCCGCACACAAGAATCGACTTTTCTCCTTGGTCGACCAAATATCGAATATGTTCAATTGTTCCGTCTACATTCAAAGTTTCATCTGGAAAAAATGCAGTTGGCACAGCAATGTGAAAGGCTTCTTTCAACATATTATTGCTCCTTTGTCCTCAGTATTATGTATGAACTCCGTGTTATTGGAGAGTAGTATGACATATTCATACTTAGCATTCCAGATGAACAAACGTAGAAATCATAAAGTTCAAAAACGGTGTTTGTTTAGTGAAAACGATTAGAAGCCAGCAAAAAAAACGATTCTTCTCGATTACGTGAAAAATCGTTTTTTTGTCTTCCGTCTGAAACTAACCCAAGAGTTCTCGAGTAGGTTCATTTTCGAAATCACTTAGAAACATCTTGTAAAAACGTCAACGAGCGGTCGGAGACAAGGTTGGCACTATCCGTTCGGTACGTTTGGTAATGCGCCGAAGCAACGTGATCATCAAACGCCTTTTGATCACGCCACTGCTCATAAAAGTAAAAAACATGCGTATCGTTCTTAGCGCGGTGTGCTTGATAGGTCAGGCAACCGCTTTCGGCACGGGAAGGCAGGATCACACCTTCGATGACATGAGCGAGTTGTTCCGCCTGTCCGGGATGCGCTTTGATACGGGCGATCAGTTGAATCATGAATCGAACCTCCTAATAAAGGAGATCCTTCGTGAAAAGGATCTCCCTTGATTGTTTAGTTAAGTGTCTTGATGACGGCATTTGCGACGGCAACTGTAGATTGTGGGTTTTGACCCGTCACAAGATTTCCGTCGACTTGAAAGTTTTCTGTGAAGTTGTCGGCGACGATGATGTTCGCACCAAGTTCACGGAGACGTGTCTCAAGCAGGAACGGCATGTAGATGTCGAGTCCTGTCGCGCGTTCTTCTTCATCCGTGAACGTTGCGATCGTTTTACCGGCGACGAGTGGTGTTCCGTCTGTCAGTGTCGCACTGACGAGGCCGGCTGGTCCATGACAGACGGCAGCAACGGTTTTACCCGCTTCAAACAACGTCCGCAGTGCGTGGTTCAAGGCATCGCTGTGTGGCAAGTCGAACATCGTACCGTGACCACCCGGCATGAAGATGGCATCAAACGCGCTGAAGTCGCTGATCGATTCCAGATCGAGTGTGTTTTCGAGCAGCGGGGCCGTGGCTTGAATGTCTGCCGGTACTTCGTCTTCGAGGCTGCGGGCGTCGATTGGCGAAAGTCCACCGTTTGGACTGGCGACCGTAATCGTATAACCTTCTTTTTGGAACGCGACATAGGCTTCGCCGAACTCGGATAACCAAATGCCTGTTGCATGTCCTTCTTTCATTTCACTGGCGTTTGTGACGACCATTAAGACGTGTTTACTCATGTTTATTTCCTGCTTGGATGTGTTCAGTAGTTCGCTACGTGATTAGAATAGCGCGTAGTTGATGTAAAAACAAATTAATAAAAATAGGTCTATCTATAAATAAATTTATAGTTAAATTTGGAGAAAAGGAAAATACCTCTAGAAACAATATTTTAATTTGATTACGCTTGCAAATAAAACATTGTTTCTATTTGGGGTGATTGTTATACTAACGGTGAACGCAGGGGAAAGTACCAACGGCGGTTGGAAAAACGCCAAACAGTGGATGTAGAAGCAGTTCAAGCAGGGGTCAAAACAAAAGGGGAGCTGAGCATATGGGACAGAAACTCAACTGGACGGCAACACTCGGATTGACGACGGCGCTACTCGCCGCGTCGCTGCCAATGCAACCGGTCGCGGCGGAAACGACAGCATCCGTTACGGAACGGGTCGACACACAACTGGAACAGATGACACTTGAGCAGAAGATCGGACAAATGATCATGCCGGATTTCCGGTTATGGGACGGGGCCAATCATACGAAGCTGGCACCGGAAGTCGGACGGATCATCGACCGGTTTGACTTAGGGGGCGTCATCCTGTTTGCAGAAAACGTCAGCGAGACGGAGCAGACGACGAAACTGGTCCATGACTTGCGGGAGGTCGTCGAGCAGGATCCGAGCAACGATATTCCGTTGTTCGTGACGATTGACCAGGAAGGCGGCATCGTCACACGACTCGGTACGGGAACGAATTTACCGGGCAACATGGCGCTCGGGGCGACCCGCAGTTCGGCTTATGCGGAAGCGGCAGGCGGAATCATCGGCTCCGAACTGCATGCACTCGGCATCAACGTCAACTTTGGTCCGGTCCTGGACGTCAACAACAATCCGGGTAATCCCGTCATCGGGGTCCGGTCGTTTTCAAGTGATCCGAACCTGGTTGGGGAACTCGGTTCAGCGATGACGCAAGGCATTCAGGAGCAAGGAGTCGCTGCGACGGCGAAACACTTCCCGGGACACGGCGATACGGCAGTCGACTCGCATTATGGCTTACCGGTCGTCGACAAATCACTGGCTGAACTGAAGCAGCTCGAACTGATTCCGTTTAAACGGGCGATTGATGAAGGAATCGACATGGTGATGACGGGACACATCGGCATGCCGCAGATTGAAGATGAGGTCGTCGAGTCAAAACAAGGAACGTTCCCGCTACCGGCGACGTTGTCGGATGACGTCATCACCGGTGTCTTACGGGAAGAGCTCGGGTATCAGGGACTTGTCATTACTGATGCCTTGAACATGCAGGCGATTGCAGACAACTTTACGGAGTCGGAAGCCGTCATCAAGACGTTTAAAGCCGGTGTCGATATCGCGTTGATGCCGACGATTTTAAGGTCTGCGAGCGACGTGACGAAACTCGAGACGATTTTTGACGACGTGATTAAAGCCGTCGAAAGCGGTGACTTAAAAGAAGCGGACATCGATCGTTCCGTCGAGCGGATTCTGACGCTCAAAGCGACACGCGGCATCTGGAAGGAAACAAATGATCCGGTGACACTTGAGGAACAACTGAACGAGGCGAAGTCGGTCGTCGGCAGTCCTGAACATAAGGTGCTTGAGCGGCAGATGACGGAAGCGGCAGTCACGCTCGTCAGAAATGATCGCAAGACATTACCGTTCAAGCCGAAAAAAGGGCAGACCGTCCTCGTCCTGTCACCGACAAAAGATCAGACGGACAGTATGGTCAAGACGATCCGGTCGCTTGAGAAAAATGCCGGGAACCTGAAGCTGGTGAACGTGCTGACGGAAAATTACGGAGCCTCGACGCCGCATCTCAATCAAAATCCGGCACTTCAGGAGAAAATCAATCAAGCCGATTATCTGATTGTTGGCTCGAACGTCAACAACAGTGCGAAGCTCGGAACATCCTCCGCGGATCATTATGTGCCGGCGGAAGTCTTCCGTCAGGCTAACCGAACAGGAAAGAAATCCGTCCTGCTCAGTCTGCGGAATCCGTATGATGTCGCCGTACAACCGGACGCTGATGCCCAACTGCTCGTTTACGGCTTCAAAGGGGATCCGAACGGACCGGATTCGGAAGCGGGAAACACAAAATCAGCCGGACCGAATTTACCGGCAGGAATCCGCGCCATTTTTGGTGAATTCGTACCACAAGGGAAATTACCGGTCGATGTGCCGAAGTTTAAGGACGGTACGTTCCAAACCGATTTGTACCGGGAGTTCGGGGACGGATTCCGCAATTGGAATAAGTAACAGACTCGTTTGAGGGAGTCCAATCGACGCGGTTGGGCTTTCCCTATTGACTTCTTTTGCAATTTTATTTCTATTAAATCAATTTATTTTTGAATTAATGTTTCGTTATGGTCAGGATAAAAAGGAGCTGTGGAGAGAGGATGAAAATCATGTTAGAAAAATTGGCGACAGAACGCCGGAATCAACGAACGATGGAGCTTGACGATATGACGGTCGAGGAGATCTTGACGGTGATGAACGAGGAGGATCAGTCGGTCGCAGGTGTGATTCGACAGGAAATCCCGGTCATCCAGCAAGTCGTCGCGCAAGTCATTCAATCGTTTCAAGCGGGCGGACGCCTGATTTACATCGGAGCCGGAACGAGCGGGCGCCTCGGTGTGCTCGACGCGGCAGAATGTGTGCCGACATTTGGTGTCTCACCAAAGATGGTCGTCGGTTTGATTGCCGGAGGCGAACGGGCGCTCATCAAGGCCGTTGAAGGGGCGGAAGACAGCAAAACGCTTGCTGTCGAAGATTTACAGGCGCTCAAAGTAAACGCAAACGATACCGTCATCGGCATCGCCGCAAGCGGCCGGACCCCTTACGTGATCGGCGGTCTCGATTACGCCCGTGAAATCGGCGCGGCGACAGCTGCGTTGTCCTGCAATAAAGACGCCGTCATCAGCCAGCACGCCGACCTCCGGATCGAAGTCGAAACCGGACCGGAAGTCTTGACCGGCTCGACCCGGCTCAAAGCCGGAACGGCACAAAAGCTCGTCCTGAACATGATTTCAACGGCAGCGATGATCGGCATCGGAAAAGTCTATCAAAACCTGATGGTCGATGTTCAATCGACGAATGAAAAGCTTGAAATCCGGGCTAAACGGATGATCGTGGAAGCGACAGGGGTCGATCTTGAGACGGCCGCGCGTTATTTCACATCAGCGAATGGTCACGTTAAGACGGCGATCGTCATGATTTTAGCGGACGTTTCGTATCCTGAGGCAGTCGAACGATTACAACGTGCGCACGGATTCGTCCGCGACGCGCTCTAAGGGGGGATTCAGATGAAGAAGGAAGAAGTGTTGGCGGAAGGGATATTGGAACATGTCGGCGGAAAAGACAATCTCCGCCAGCTGGCCCACTGTATGACACGCGTCCGGTTGGCGCTGAAGGATCCGACGAAAGCGGACATCCAGGCACTCAAACAACTGGACGGCGTCATGGGCGTCATCGATGACGAGACCCTGCAAATCGTCGTCGGACCGGGAACGGTCAACCGGGTGGCTGATCATTTAAGCCGGAAAACGGGGCTTGCCATCGGGGAAGAGTCGGTCGATGAGAACCTGACGTTTGAGGAACGGGCCGCCATCGAACGGCAAAAAGTGAAGGACAAACAAAAATCACCGTTCAAACGCTTTTTACGGCGCTTAGGAAATATCTTCATCCCGCTCATTCCGGGACTGGTCGCGTCGGGAATCATTAACGGAGCAGCGAACTTTGCGAAAAACGCCGGAGTCGATGCGACGGAAACGTGGATGCAGATTTTATTACTGATCGGCAGCACCGTCTTTGCCTACTTAGCGATTCTCGTCGGTTGGAATACGGCGAAGGAATTCGGCGGCACGCCGGTCCTCGGGGCGATTGCCGGGGGGATTTTATTTAATCCGTTACTTGTCGATATAATTATTTACGGCGAACCGCTTGTCGTCGGTCGGGGAGGGTTGTTTGGGGTTATCTTCGCTGCCTGGTTGATGACGTATCTCGAAAAACACATCCGCCGGTTCATGCCGGTCTCAATTGATATCATCTTTACGCCACTCTTTACCGTTTTGATTGTCGGCTTTACAGCACTTTATGCCATCATGCCGGTCGCCGGTGTCCTGTCTGACGGGATCATGAAAGCAATCAACGTGATTCTCGAAGTCGGCGGACCACTCGCCGGGGCCGTCCTCGCCGGATTTTTTCTGCCGCTCGTCATGGTCGGACTGCATCACGGATTGACACCGATTCATCTGGAACTGCTGAACACGGTCGGCAATACAGCACTGTTGCCAATCCTTGCGATGGCAGGAGCCGGACAAGTCGGGGCCGCACTGGCGATTTTCGTCAAGACACGCAATCAACGTTTGCGCAACATCATCAAGGGCGCGATTCCGGTCGGTTTCCTCGGAATCGGCGAACCGTTGTTGTACGGGGTCACGTTACCGCTCGGCCGTCCATTCCTGACAGCGTGTATGGGAGCCGCAGTCGGCGGTGCCTTCCAGGCGACGATGAAAAAGGCGGCGCTTGGGGTCGGTGTGTCCGGTTTGTCATTGACACCGTTGATCGATAACGGGATGTACCTGACGTATATCGGCGGTCTTGTCATCTCGTACGTCTTCGGTTTCCTGTTTACCTTCTGGTTTGGATTCAAGGAAGAAATGGCGGACGGAATTTAACATCGGCACAAGAAACGAACACAACAAAAAGATGGAACATCACGTCGCAGTGATGTTCCATCTTTTTTCGACTCAAATCATGTTCAGGATAAGTCGGCAAAAAACTGGTTGATCTTGGTTTCCGACTTCAACTGGTGTTGGAGCAGCTGTTTTACTTCCTGTTCTTGTTTGATCGTACTGAGAGGTTGACCGTACCAGTGGTCGAGTTGATCCCGTGTCACGGTATACTTGTAGTCCGGAAACGTAAAGGTGATCCGCTCGACATTATCGACGAGGACAAACAGGTAGGTGGCATTAAACAGAACCGTTTCTTTGATTTCCTGTTCGATGTTTTCTGTCTCGATGTCCTTGTAAGTCAAATGCATGCCATACGGTGTTTGTTTCGTTTGCAGGGCAATCTGCCGTAATTCCTGGTGATGGGCCAGTTCCTTGACGATATTTGTGACGGCACTGTTATTGCCGACAACGGAATGCTTATAGTGGAACAGGTCCGTCTTCGAATCGGCATGTTGGCTGTAGCCGTTCCACATCAGCACGAGACAGGCGACCGACAGGAACGGGATTAAGATGCGTTTCATTTCATTTCCCCCTTATGTAACGTGCTTTAATGGTATCATAGTTCAGGAATAGACTCCTAAAAATTTCTTATATTGGAACTTTAGTAACAATTGACGGTTTTTAAACACTACGCTGACAAGAAGGAGTGAAACAGATGAAAGGACTTGCCGTTTATTTGAGTGAACCACTGACAGATGAGGCGAAAGACAGCATCCGACAGATGCGGGCAATCGGCTTTACCTCGATCTTTACTTCATTACATATCCCGGAAGATGATCCGGCGTTATATACAGAGCGATTGCGAACTTTAGGACAATTGGCACGAGAACTCGAGATGGAACTCGTCGCGGATATCGCCCCGACTTCCCTTGCCGCGCTCGGCAAGACGTGGGAGGATGCCGATACCTTAACCGAATGGGGAGTGACCGGACTGCGGGTCGACTACGGCATGACACCGAAACAGGTCGCGGATTTATCAAAACAGATGATGGTCGCCTTAAACGCCAGTACGCTGACGGCAGAAGAACTCGACGCGATGAAAGCGGAGGGACTTGTGCTTGAGCAGGTCGAGGCGTGGCACAACTTTTATCCGCGACCGGAAACAGGACTGGATCGTGACTGGTTCAACGATAAAAACCGGTGGCTTCACGGACAAGGAATCCGTGTTCAGGCCTTCATCCCGGGTGACGGACAACTGCGCGGTCCGCTTTACGAGACGTTACCGACGCTCGAAGATCATCGTGGACAATCACCATTTGCCTGTTATCTGGAGCTTGAAGTATCCGTCGACCGGATACTGGTCGGGGACCCCGGCTTGTCGGACAGCTCGATGCGTCAATTTGCGGTCTATCAGGAGGGGATCATTGTTCTCCGGGCAACGGGACAAGACAATCCGCTGTTAGAAAGCGTCCAGACAAACCGGATGGATCCGGCACGCGATGTCATCCGCTCGGTCGAGTCACGTGCCTACGGCCGACCGGGCGACGGACTTCTCGAACCTGCGACACTAGCAGACCGACCTGTTGGATCGATTACGATCGATAATCTGCGTTACGGCCGGTATGCCGGGGAGCTGCAAATCACAAAACGGGATCTTACGGCCGACGAACGGGTCAATGTCATCGGACGCGTGATTGAAGTTGACCGACCGTTGCTACAACAAATTGGTCCCGGCGGACGGTTTCGACTGGAGTGCATCAATGCGGAAGTCGCTATCAATTCTCAGTAATTGAATCATAAATAATAAAAAAATGATTTACATAGAGAAGGAGAGATAGTGTGAAGAAGCAGCTCTTTTTGAAATTGAAAAATGGAGACACCTATTCGGTGGACGCTTTTGCTGATTTAAATATGTTCATGGAAGCAATTGATGGATTTTTAGAACATCATCAGACGGCTGAGCATTATACGACACCATTTTTCAGACTTTCCGTTAACGGTGGTAACGTACTGACGTTTCAAATAAACGAATTGCTTTCTGTTTATATGGAACGATACGCGCAAGAAGACGAGCCGGTAAATAACGTGTAAGGAAAGAAAGGGCGGAAACAGAATGAAAAAGATTATGTTGATCGGCTCCGGCGGATCGGGTAAGTCGACGCTTGCGAGACAACTCGGTCAACGGCTCGGAATCCGTGTCCACCACCTCGACAGCTTATTGTGGCGGGCGGACTGGCAGGCAGTACCGCGCGCAGAACAACAACAGATTCAAACGGACTTGATCAGCCGGGATGACTGGATCATCGACGGAAATTACGGCGGGACGATGGATATTCGGCTCAACGCAGCGGATACGATCATCTTTCTTGATTTGCCGCGAACGACCTGTGTCTACCGGATTCTGAAACGGTCAATCCGGTACCGGCATCAGGCACGACCGGATATGGCAGCCGGGTGTCCGGAAAAAATCGATGTTGCTTTTTTGAAGTGGGTGTGGCGTTATCCGGTTGAACAGCGGCCGGGCATTCAAGCAAGACTCGCACAAGTGACAGCGATGAAGACAATTGTCGTGTTAAAATCACGGAAAGAAGTCCGGGGGTTCATCGACAATATCGCTTAATCCAGGAATAGACAAAGCAAACGACTCCCGGACGTCCGGGAGTCGTTTTTAATAGTACAGATCATCTGGAGTCCCATGTCGACAGATCCAAATCAAACACAATGCCGGCAGCGGCATCGTGTTCATTTAAAAATAAAAATTGATAGTTTTCGGCATCAAGAAACTGTTTTTTCTGATGGGGCGTCAACGCTGACTTTAAAGACAACCGTTGCTTAATTACAATCGTCCTGTTTGAAATAGAAGTAAAATCGACCGTCACGTGAGCGGGCTGTTTACGTTTCACATACGGACTGAGGACGTCCTGATTTACATTGGCGGCAAAACTGAACGTCGGCGGATGGGCCGTCTGTTTGAATCTTTCCAGCAATGCCTTCGATAGTTTCAGTTTCATCTGCAGGTCGATGGTCTGGTCGTCTTGGACATGAATATGCAGCGGTGTCCGCTTAAACTGATCACCGTTTAGAGCGGCCGGGTAATCGCCGATGGACGAATAACGCGGCTTCGGCAGTTTTTGAGATGCTGTATCGACCGAAACGGTGTTGGGATTAAACCAAACAGCGACACCGATCGTCAGGAAACAACTGATCAGCCAAAACAAAGATTTTTTTTTCAAATGACTTCATTCCTTTACGTAATTAAATCTGCTGTCTTTCGTCAACGGCAAGCGTTCTGGTCCAGTGTTTCTGAATCACCTGCAGTACAAATGCCGGATCGTCCCAATGCGTGATGTGGGAAGTCGACGGAACAGAGATGACGGTACCGCCGGTTTTCTCCTGCCACAAGGCGATTGCTTCTTGACGGAACGGTTCATCGGAAACGGGTAACGTCGCCCGGAGCAACACGAGGTTGTCACCCGGAACGTCATCGAGGAAATCGAGAATCTCATCCTGATACATCGCTGTTAGAATCGACCGTGCCGTCTTCGCCCGCGTATGCCAGTAGTACCGGCCGTCCTGCATCCGGACAAAATCCTTACCGGCCAGATCAAGCAGTGGCGACCGGCGCATTTTAGGACCGTAGACGGCGACGTCGCGGAACTCTTCCCACGTTGCAACAGATTCTTCGAAACCGGTGCTGTAAAAGGCGGATTCCTGCTCGAGCGGGGTGCCGCGTAACCGTTTGCTCTGATATCCGCCGTCAATCAAAATCGAGCCGCGGACCCGGTCCGGCTGTTCTTTTTGATAATAAAGAGCGATGAAGCTGCCCCAGGAATGGGACAGGAAATAAAAGTCCTGGACATCGATCTGGTCAAACAGCTGGTTCAGCCAATTGGAAAAACGGGCAAATTGATAGTCGCGTTCGTCCGGAAACGGGTCGGTTTTTCCGTGACCCGGGGCATCAATCGAGACAATCCGGTACGTATCTTGTAAGGCGTCCGCCAGTTCGATGAAGCTGAGGCTTGTTCCGCCGAGGCCGTGCAGGCAAAAAATGACCGGTCGGTCCGGTTCACCCCCATTCGGTAATTTGTGTTGAAATGCCGCCGCATGCAATGGTATATCGTTTCATTTTTCTGCCTCCATTTTAAAATAGGTATGTACTTACTTTTTAACCAGTATTATACATCAATTATTGTATACTGAAACTAGCAAATGGATTGAAATGAGATGGAGGAAATAGACGATGAGAATTACAGCAGCGACACTTTGGACGAATGATGTCAAACCGATGCAGGACTTTTACACGGAGACACTCGGTTTTCCGCTCGTCGAGGAGACAGCGACCGCATTTACGGTGCAAATCGGGACGAGTCAGCTTCGGTTTGAGCTCGACACGACACAGCAACCGAAACAATATCACTTTGCGTTTAACGTGCCCGGAGATGCCTTCAGACTAGCGAAGGACTGGTTGCGGCATTGTGTCCCGTTACTGAACGAGGACGGCGAAGACGAAATCTTTTTTGAAAACATTAATGCCCATTCCGTCTATTTTTATGATACGGACGAAAATGTCGTCGAATTGATTGCCCGCCATGATGTCAATCCGGACAAGTCGCTTGAAAAGTTTACCGTGAGAGATATTCTCGATATTGGTGAAATGAACGTCACGACACCGGATGTCGCCAGTGTCGGTGCACAATTCGCCGAACTTGGTGTCTTTCACCGGTACCATCAGCCGATCAACGTCGACTTCCTGAATTTCCTCGGCGCGTCGGAAGACGGCACCCATCTGTTGCTCGGACGAGAAGACCGGACGTGGTTGTTCTCACCGAAACCGGCCATTACCAGCCCGCTTGTGCTTGAACTGGACGGGAATTTGCACGTCCGGCTTGATGCAGACGGGATGTTGCATCACGAAAAATAAACCCGTCCTGTGACGGGTTAAGGGTCAGGCGATGAGTTGTAAAATCCCGAACGTCGTCAAGACGACATAAGAGACCGAGACAAAAATCAAGACTGGCTGAAAGAGCGAGTCTTTGGATTGACGGGTAATCCCTTCGACGAAACAGCTGAGGAGGAAGACGAAGATCGCCAGGCCGATATACATCAGGACAATCGTCAGGATACTTTGGATAATGCCGAACGTGACGAGGGAAAACACGGTAAAGAACAGATAACCGAATCCTGCCAGGAGGATGAGACCAAGCAGGATCCCGAGCGCCGGATGAAGCCGGTTGACAAGCGCCGTCCAGTTCGGAATGCGTGGGCTGAGTAACGTCCAAGCCGTATGTAATGACAGACAAATCGAGATGAACAACATCAGGAAAAAGAGTGCCTGCAGGAGGGGCGACAGTTGATCGGTCCAGAACGGAACGATTAAAAAGACGACCGGGAAGCAGAGGCTCAAAAGATGTTTTTTCAAGTGAATCACTTCTTTCGTAAGAGTAGGAACTTTCATTAACAATATCTTCCTTATCCGTACCGTATCATACGTGAAGATAAGAGGGAAGGAGCACGGATGACACATTTTTGGAAAGTGAACGGCAAGTGGCGGATCGGGCTGATTGTCTTACTTGCGATATTGTTGGTGTTGATTTCATTTTTTTTGTATACCTATCATCAGAAAATCCTGCGTCAGTTGTACTTGGAAGACAGATTAGAACAGCAATACGGGATGAAAAAAGACGAGTATCAGATGTTCGGCCAATTTACAAAATTTGGTTATGGATACAATGTATTTCTAAAAGATGAACCGCGAACATCCTATTTGTTTAGTGTCAGGGATAAAGACGGGAACTACTTTGCAGTATACTTAGGACATAATTTTTTAGATCCATCCGAAGAATTTATTGATTTTCGAGAACCGAAACATCCCGAGTTTGAACAATTCACAGATGATCCGTAAGCGAGTGAGATGTTAAAAAATATACTCAATTTTAAAATAGGAGGAATTCACATGTGGCAAAACTACGAATGGCTCAACAAACCAACTGAAATCGACAACCAACAACAATTGAAATTTACGACAGCGGGCGATACCGACTTTTGGCGCAACACGTATTACGGGTTCAACCGAATGACGGGACATGCCTTACTCAAACCGGTTCCGGCACCGTCTTTCTCCTGCCGAATCGAAGTGAAGCTGCATCCGCACCAGACGTATGACCAGGCAGGCATCTTACTCTATTTAAACGAAGACAACTGGCTAAAAGTTTCAGCGGAATTCATTCCGGACGGAAAATCGCATCTCGGAGCGGTCGTCACGTCGTTCGGCTACTCCGATTGGTCGTCGCGTGATATCGACAATACGGTCTTTGATCAGCCGTTGACGTTTGAGCTCGTCTGCAACCAACAGGACGTCGAACTGTATTTTATCGACGGTGAGACAAAGGAGCAGTTACGGATTGCCCACTTGCACGCGGAAGGGGACTGGAAAGTCGGACCGTATGCCTGCAGTCCGAATCTTGAGGGGCAAGGGTGTGATGTCGAAGTATTGGCGTTTGATTGCCGGACCAAATGAAAAGAATCCGAACCGTTCAGCACTCATGCCATTTGATGAGTGCTTTCTTTTATGGATGATCAGATTAAAACGTCTTAAAACACAGCAAAATCAACACTTTCACCGATTATCCATTGACAATTCTTAGTACCGACTCTTACAATTGAAAATGATTATCAATACGAATGGGAGTCCTGTCCACTATGAACGTTTCACGCCGTAAGAAATCCATCATTCAAGCTGTTTCCATCCTTTCGATTACGACACTGCTGTTTGGTTGCTCGAACCCGAACGAAGGTGCTGACAATAAATCAAATCAAGATACATTAACGATGGCCTGGCCGCGTGACATCGGCGAGATGAATCCGCATGTCTACAACCCATCACAACTGTTTGCCCAGTCGATGGTTTATGAACCGCTCGTCCATTACGCAGAAGGCGGAAAGCTCGAGCCGTTCCTCGCGAAATCATGGGACATCTCAAAAGACGGAAAAACATATACCTTTAAACTGCGTGACGATGTCAAGTTCTCGGACGGCTCGACGTTTGACGCGACAATCGTCAAAAAGAACTTTGACGCCGTTCTCAAAAACAAAGCCTTACATAGCTGGCTTGGCTTCATCTCAAAAATCGACAAGACGGAAGCCGTCGACAAGCAGACGTTCCGCATGACGTTGTCGGAAGCCTACTACCCGACGATTCAGGAACTGGCGGTCGTCCGTCCGGTCCGTTTCCTCGGCGAAGCCGGTTTCCCGAAAAACGGCGATACGTCAAAAGGCGTCGAACAGGAAGTCGGAACCGGTCCGTGGGTACTTGACGAGTACAAAGCGGATCAATACGCGACGTTTAAGGTCAACAAAAACTACTGGGGTCCGATGCCGAAAGTGAAGAAAATCAAGGTCGACATCATTCCCGATGCCGAAAGCCGCGTACTCGCTTTTGAAAAAGGCGACATCGATTTGATTTTCGGCGAAGGGGCAATCAGTGTCGACGCTTACAATCAGCTGAAAGAAACGAAATCTTACAAGACGACGATGTCAGAACCGGTCGCGACACGTCTTTTGATCATGAACACGAAGAAAAAACAGCTTGCGGACGAACGCGTCCGTCAGGCATTGCAATACGGCTTTGATAAGAAGACGCTTGTTGAGGGCATCACGTCCGGCCTCGAAGCACCGGCCGACTTCATCCTGCCGCCGAATCTGCCGTACACATCGAACCTGAACGTTGAAAAACGGGACTTTGATGTCGCAAAAGCGAAGTCGTTGCTTGACGAAGCCGGCTGGAAATTGCCGAACGGCAAAAAGATCCGTGAAAAAGACGGGCAACCGTTACAGATTGAGATGATGTATGATGCTGCGGAACTTGTCCAAAAAGCGATGGCGGAGACGTTACAGTCAGAGTGGGCGAGTATCGGCGTCGATTTGAAAATCGTCGGTGTCGAGTTGCCGGATCAAGTCCAGCGCTTCAAAGACAATAAATTCGATATCAACATGTACAGTAACTTCGGGGCACCGTACGATCCGCATACATTCGTCAACATCATCGGGACGGACGGATTTGGGTTCAAAGAAGCGATTTCCGCTTATCCGAACAAGGATCAACTGTTACAGGAAATGAAAGATGTCCTTAAAACGACGGATGAAACGAAACGTCAGAAGATGTATGCTGAAATTCTGCCATCGCTCCAGGATCAAGGTGCACTCGTTCCGATCTCGTATTTGAAAAAGATGGCGATTTATCAAAACGGGGTCACGAACTTTAAATTTGCCGCGAACCGCGATGAAAGTCCGTTCGCCCAAATCGGCATCAAGTAAAAGGAGGTGTACGGAATGGGCGTCTATATTCTGAAACGGGTCGGGTCGGTCATTCCGATCCTGCTCCTCGCTATTTTATTACTGACGGTGATGATTCATTTGTCACCGGTTGATCCGGCAGAAGCGTATCTGTCTGCCGCCCACATCCAACCGACGGAAGAGGTGCTCGCGCAAAAGCGGGCCGAGTTCGGACTCGATCAGTCGTTTTTGACCCAGTACGTGACGACCGTCGTCCGGCTGGCCAGTTTTGATTTCGGAACATCGTACGTTTCCGGAAAACCGGTCCTCGACGAAGTGTTGCTCCGTCTGCCGGCGACCGTCCAGCTGGCGCTGTCGAGTCTGTTGCTCGCGATTTTTGTCAGTATCCCGCTCGGCTTTCTCGCAGGAATTCGAAAGAATGGTTTTTTTGACCAATTGAGCCGGGGGATTGCCTTCATCGGTGCGTCGATTCCGTCATTTTGGCTTGGCTACCTGCTGATTTTCTTTTTTTCCGTCCAGCTTGATTTATTACCGGTCGGCGGAATTGGCAGTCCAAGTCACGTCATTTTGCCGGCGATCACGCTGGCGTTGCCGCTGATTGCCCTTTATACCCGGCTGTTACGGACGAGTGTCATTGAGACGATGCGCGAACCGTACGTCCTATTTGCCCGGACACGCGGCATCCGGGAAACGATCATTTTAGGAAAACATGTCTTGCGGGTCGCGATACCGCCAATGTTGACCGGACTCGGGATGAATCTCGGGAAACTGTTGACGGGAACGATCATCGTCGAGACCGTCTTCTCGTGGCCGGGATTCGGCCGTTATTTTATTGAAGCGATTTTTGACCGCGATATGCCGATCATTCAAGGCTACGTCTTCCTCGCCGCCTTGCTGTTTATCGGTAGCAGTCTGTTCGTTGATTTATTGCAACTGGCAATCGATCCACGGATTGCCCGGAAAGGAGGGAACAGACGATGAATGTTCCGCTTGGACGACCGCGTCTGCTCGACCGCCTGTCGAATCAACGGCTGATTTTGATCGGCTGTTCCGTATTTTTAGGGCTGTTGTTTCTCGCGGCTCTGGCTGCACCGTGGCTTGCCCCTCATGATCCGTATCTCGTCAATCTGGCGGTCAAACTGCAGGAGCCGTCCTGGACGTATCCGCTCGGAACCGATCATCTCGGACGCTGTACGTTGTCGCGACTGTTGCACGGTGCCCGGGTGTCGCTCGGATTTGCCGTCCTGATTTTTGCCTCGTCATTGTTGATCGGTTTATTAATCGGGACGCTGGCCGGCTACATCGGCGGCTGGGTCGACCAACTGCTGATGCGGTTTTGTGACGGCGTGATGGCATTTCCGAGTCTGATTCTCGTCCTCGGTCTCGTCGGGATTTTTGGACCGGGACTGAAACAGGTCATCGTCGCCTTAATGCTCGTCCAGTGGGTCTACTACGCCCGGATGTTCCGGGGGTTGATCATGACGCTGAAGGAAAAAAACTTCATTGCCGCGGCGCGTGTCAACGGCTCCTCGCACTGGAAAATCTTCCGGACGCATCTGTTGCCGAACATTCTGCCCCCGCTGCTTGTCATCGGGACACTTGAGATGGGCTGGGCGATCATGGACATCTCGGCGATGTCGTTTCTCGGACTTGGTGTTCAATCGCCGGGAGCCGAATGGGGAGCGATGATTCACGAAGGTAAATCATATATCCGGACGAATCCGGAACTGATGATTTATCCCGGTCTGCTGATCATGCTCGTCATTGCGAGCTTTAATCTGCTCGGGGAATCATTATCGGAACGGTTCGGAGTGACCAAACAAACGAAATGAAAGGAGAGACTCGGATGAAACCTGTATTATCCGTCGAACACTTGACGATCGAAACGACGAACGGTCAGCCGCTCGTCCGTGATCTTTCTTTTTCACTGGCAGCCGGACAAATCGTCGGTCTGGTCGGGGAGAGCGGTTGCGGTAAGACGGTGACGAGTCTGGCTCTCCTCCGTCTGCTCGACGAAAAGGTCATCCGTCAGTCTGGACGGATTGTGCTCGATGCGACCGATTTGATGACATTGTCCGACCGCACGCTCCGGCGTGTCCGCGGCGGGAAGATTGCCTTCATCATGCAAAATCCAATGAGTGCCTTCACACCGGTCTATACAATTGGTCATCAATTAATGGAGACAATCCGGACGCACGACCGGTGCAGTAAACGTGAAGCGAAAGAGCGGGCGATTGAAGCGCTGCTTGAAGTCAATCTTGAACAGACGGACCGGATTTTAAAAGCCTATCCGTTTGAACTGAGTGGCGGCATGCTGCAACGGGTCATGATTGCACTCGCCGCCTGTCTGCGGCCGCATGTCCTGATTGCCGACGAACCGACGACGGCGCTTGACGTCTACAATCAAAAGCTCGTCCTGTATTATCTCGAGAAAGTCCGGGCTACCTATGACACGGCGATTCTCTTAATCTCGCACGACTTAAGTGTTATCGCTGAGATGGCGGACCATGTCCTCGTCATGCGGGACGGCGAAATCGTCGAACAGGCGGATGTCTTTGACCTGTTCGACCAGCCGAGTCACCCGTATACCCGGCAACTGTTGACACAACACGGAATTCAGGCAGGAGGGATGAAGGCATGAGCCTGTTGCAGCTGGAGCACGTCTCCCACCGCTACGGCAATCAACGGTTTTTGGCGCGCCAGGCGGAGCAGACGGTCTTGCAGGACGTTTCACTGACGCTTGAAGCCGGAACGTGTCTTGGTTTACTCGGTCGCAGCGGTGCCGGAAAAAGTACGCTCGGACGGATTTTACTCGGACTCGAGCGTCCGAAAGCAGGACGGGTACTGTTTAACGGACAAGACATTTACGACGCGGCGTCAAAGGATTTCCGGAAAGACATCCAGGTCGTCTTTCAGGATTCGTTTGCGGCCGTCAATCCGAAGCTGACGGCGGGACAGATCATCGCCGAACCGTTGACGAATTTCCTCGGGTTGTCACCCGATGCATTAGACGAACGGTTAGGCGGACTGATGACACAGGTCGGTTTATCAAAAACGGATTTAACGAAGTATCCGAATCAGTTCAGCGGCGGTCAGTTGCAACGGATCTGTATCGCCCGGGCGATCGCGACGAATCCGAAGCTGATTATCCTCGATGAAGCCGTCAGCAGTCTCGACATGGTCAATAAAGCGCTGATTCTCGACTTATTGCGGAATTTAAAAGAGACGCTTGGTCTTGCCTATGTCTTCATCACGCATGATGTGCAGGCGGCGCAAGCGCTGAGCGACCGGTTCATGATTCTCGATCAAGGTCAGCTGGTCGGTGACTACCCGACGCTCCGGTCGTTTTCGGAAGCGACGGATGAGCACGTTCAGGCAATCCGTCAGGCCGTCCTCGCCATTCATCCACGGGACCGGACGATTCGAAAGTAACACCTCCTTCCATCGGGCAGGAGGTGTTTTTATTTTTTTAATTATCAGGTAAATAATGGATTAAATTGGTATCGTTAACAAAAGTGGAGAAGGAGCGTTTAAAATGAACAAACACTATCTGTTGGGAACACTTGCGGTAGCAATCGGGATTGTCATGCTGTTTGTCATTAAACTGTTTGGAACGTATATGACTTTAACACAGGAAACATCGGCCCAGGGTCTAGCGGCGTTTGGTTTGATCTACTATCCAATGGCCTTTTTCGTAATGGCTGCTTTATTTTATATTGCCGGCTGGTGGAAACAGGATCTGAAAAAACAACAGGAAACTGTTGGTCAACCGGTTAAATCTTCTTGAGTGCCAACCATTCAGTCCATGGGGATTGAGTGGTTTTTCTTTTATCCTGCTTGTAAAGGAAACTTGACACTCGAATGTAAGTTACCTATTATTGGAATTGAGGGGTGACTGGGATGAAAAACAGAATGAAGGGGTTACGGGAAGCCCGTCAGTGGTCACAGGGGCAGCTTGCAGAAGCACTTGGTGTATCAAGACAGACCGTCATTTCAATTGAAAAAGAGCGCTATAATCCATCGCTCGAACTGGCTTTTTCAATCGCTGCGTTGTTTGATTGCCCGATTGAAGAGATTTTTGTGCCCGATTCAAAGAAAAAAGGAGAAGATGCCTGATGAAACACATGCCGATGATCAATCGTTTACTGTTCGCGGTTCTGCTGATATACGGAGGGTATCTGACGCTGTTCGACGGACCCAGTCCGTACAGTATCATCCTTATGCTGGTCGGAATCAGTCAACTGGCAGTCGATTTAGTTTTCCCGGCTGCTGAAACGTATGACGAACGGCAGGAAAAAATTAAGATGAAAAGTGGTCAACTCTCGTATGTCTTGAGTATCGTCTACGTTTTTATAGTGCTGACACTCGTCCAGTGGAAAGTCGTCGACGACATCATGACAGCGTTGTTGTGTGTGCTGTTCATTCAGGTGATGACGTTCCCGGTGACGCTGTTTATTTACAATCGGCGCAGCTGACAACAAAAAAAGAACAGGTCAAGCGACCTGTTCTTTAGTAATATTCGGACAGCTGTTCTCTTGATTCTTCCGTTAAGTAGCCGAGTGATAAAAAACTTTTGACGAATCGGGAAGGACCGACATTCGACTCGGGTTCGACGGTCCATGTAGCGTCCTTTACCTGCTCCAGAACTTCGATGTCAGCTGCCTGCATCTTGACGAAATCGAAGTCAAGCGCAACGGTATCGGTTTCGTCCCACGGCAGTTCATTCGAGGAGCGGGTATCATGGATCGTCTTGAACAGCCGGTCACTCGGCGGCTCGAACTCGAATTGTAAGTAATCTCCGCCCGTATCCTTGACGGAAAGTCCGCCGCGGGCAACGATGGCCGGTAAAAAGCGACGGTGTGTCAAATGTCTGAGAATCATCAGAACAGCTCCTTCCTGATTAGATATGATTGTTTTGCATCTTATGGAGCAGACGGTCAAACGACTCATGCTCGTCCATCGTAAACTGTTTAAAGTACTGTTCGTGAATGACTTCGACGACAGGAGCGGATTCCTCGACGATCGTCTCGCCTGACGGTGTCAGGACCAGCCGTTTTTCACGGTCAATCCGTTTACGGGTGATGAGGTGAAGGTCAAATAGTTTTTTTAAGGTTTGAGAGATGGCCCCACTCGACAGTTCAAGTGTCGTCTCAAGTGATTTTTGTGTCGCACTTTGTTCCCGGTATAGTGTATCGAGCATATCGAACTGTGATTTCGATAAGCCCCAATCCTTCAGGACCGCGTTGACTTCCTTCATATAGCGGTGATGCAGTTTTTGGATGGCCTGCCAATGACGGTAGGATGGAGTAGACAGGTGTGAAGTCATCAGATCCCTCTTTTCTGTCACCGTGTAAACGGTAAAATAATGAGAAACGCCGTTTTTATCAAGCGTTTTCATATATTCAAATTAACACAAAATCGATCGTTCTCCTATCACTTGCGCCTGACAAAAAAGCTTCCTTCAGTAGACCCGATCAACCGGGCGGACGAAGGAAGCTTTTTAATTAGCACGTGATGTTATTTTCGGTGGCGGGACATGCCGTCCCCATATCAAATAACCAATTGGTCCGAGATAATTAACGAGAAAAATCAGGATGCCCCAGATCCATTTGGGACCGCGTGTCTTCGGACGTTTCCATAAGTCGCAATAGGCCGTGACCATTAAAAAGAATCCAAGCAGATGGATGACATTGTTGAACCACTTTCGGTTGATTAGATCCAAACCAGTTACCTCCTGAGCAATGATTAGCTAACAAATAATCGGTCATGAAAATTTTTCAAAATCAACCGATCCTGTTCAATCGTAAAGCCGTATCGGGTGAAGCATTCGGCAGAGACGCGGCCGTCGTAAGAAATGGCGGTAAAGTCTCCGCTGACCCGGTAATGGGTGTATTGATGTTGAATATCGTGAATCAGGGACTCGAGCAATAAACCGCGTTCCCCAAGACCTTCTTCCCGCACATGGATATCGAGCAAGCTGAATTCAGCAAATTCGCTCGAGCCGTACAGACGCGACGAGAGATGTTGAATCGTCATATGGGACCGTTTGGATAAAACCGTTTTATGCGTATGACGATTTTCCAGTAACGTGACGTAGTAACTGAATAGTGGCACATGAATGTTGCGTGTCACTTGGACGATCTGTTGTTGATTATTGTAAGCAAGACCGACGAGTTGTTCGTTCGGATGCTGTTGAATATGAATGGATCGTTTGGCACAGACGGTTTGCCATTCCTGCTCCGGAATCCACGACAATTCAGGGGTCCGGGTTGTTCTAAAGAATTTCACGGGGTAGGTAGATCCTCCTTTAAATGAATAGATGGTTTTAATATACACTTTTTGTCAAATGGAGAAAAGAGTTTTTTAACAAAATCATACAATTGAAAATTTGTTGCATTTGCAACAAAAAATAATATAATAAAACTATATAATTTTTTAAACAAAGAACAGGGGACGATATGGGAGAACTATTACGTGAGATTGGAATGATTGCGCGAGCACTTGATTCCATCAGCAATGTGGAATTTAAAGAGTTGGAACTGACAAAAGGACAATACATTTATCTTGTCCGGATTTGTGAGCATCCGGGTATCATTCAAGAAAAACTTGCTGAACTGATTCTTGTGGACCGGACGACGGCAGCCCGGTCGATTCAAAAATTAGAAAAAGCCGGATTCATCGAAAAACGGGCGGATGTCGTGAACAAAAAAATCAAGAAATTGTATCCGACTGAAAAAGGACTGGCGACATGCCCGGTAATCCTTCAGGAGCATGCGTATTCGAAGCGCGTTGCTCTGGCTGGTCTGAGTGAAGAGGAACAGACGCAGTTACACCAGTTGACGAAGCGGGTTCGTAAAAATATCGAACAGGAGTGGGACTTCGTCAAAAAAGGCGGAATACGAAATTATTTGGAGGAGTGAACAGAATGACACAAACGATTGAGTTTGTCCGCTGTGACGTCAAAGATGTTGAAGCATTGCAAGCAATTAGTGTGGAAACATTTACGGATACATTCGGATCTGAGAATGATCCGCAGCACCTCGAGGATTATCTCAAACAATCCTACGGACGCGAAAAATTGATACAGGAGCTGGAACGTCAGGATTCCTTTTTCTTTTTCATCAAAAGTAACGAGGAGATTGCCGGTTATTTAAAGCTGAATGTCGGTGCTGCTCAAACTGAACCGATGGAAGGAAACACATTGGAACTTGAACGGATTTACATTCGTTCGGCGTACCAGGGAACAGGTCTTGGGAAGCGATTGCTGGAAAAAACTCTGGAGATTGCTCAGGGGCAGGGGATGGACCAGGTCTGGTTAGGGGTATGGGAAGAAAATCATCATGCGATTCGTTTTTATCAACGTTTCGATTTTGTAAAGACAGGGGCACACTCTTTCTTCATGGGAGAAGATGAACAAGTGGATTGGATCATGACGAAGACGCTTGAAGCGGAATGAGGAACAGTAAGACCTAAAACCTCCCGGATATGAGATCGGGAGGTTTTAGTGTATAACAGAGCGATTCTTTCCATTCGAAACTTTTTACCAAGGCATAATTCCTTGATCATTCAGGATTTTTCCGTTGTAATTCGTTTCATCAAGCGCATAGCGGACGATGACGGCAGCTCCTTCGGCTGTCGTCTTGCCTCCGGGCGCATTGCCGTTCAGGTCTGTACTCGTGAATCCGGGTGTTACACCGAAAATCTCTGGTCCGTTCTCCTGAAACTGTGTGCCGAGTGACAACGTGATGGCATTGAGGGCAGTCTTTGACGAATTGTAACCTAACACGTTGAGCGGATGAATCCGTCCTTCGGCAAACGAAGTCTGAGATGACATATCCGTCGTGACATTGATGATTTTTCCATTTGATAACAAAGGATAAAACGTTTGTGTCACTTGGAACGTCCCGAAATAATTGACGTCAAAGATTTGACGCAAGACATCGACGTCGACGGTAATCGGTGTCTGTCCGAAATCAAGGGCGATGCCTGCATTGTTGATCAACAGATTCAATCGGTCTGTCACAGCAAGAATCTGTTGTTTGGCGTGTTCGATTGATGCCGGATCCGTTACGTCGAGTTGAACGAAAGTGACTTTGTCCGAGGCAAGGGAGGCGACGGCCGATTGACCGTTCGCTTCATCGCGTGCTGCTAAAAAGACATGATAGTCCTGCTCTGCCAATTGACGGACGATTTCAAGTCCGATTCCTTTGTTGGCACCGGTGACGAGCGCATACTGTGTGGACATGGTGAAAACTCCTTTTTCTGTTGGAGTTTATTTTTTGACTTGCGCGACGAGCTGTACAGCACTTTCTGCGACTTGTTCCGGGGACAGGAACCGGACGCCCTGTTCGATAAAGGACGGCAGGAATTGCATCCCTGTCAGATTCGACA
Source organism: Exiguobacterium artemiae 255-15 (assembly GCF_000019905.1). GTDB lineage: Bacteria > Bacillota > Bacilli > Exiguobacteriales > Exiguobacteriaceae > Exiguobacterium_A > Exiguobacterium_A artemiae. The sequence continues at coordinate 1,372,219 of NC_010556.1, forward strand.
TCGCCTGGAAGGGGCGTGTCAACTCACTCATGCTGTAGCGGTTATGTCCGCCGGCTTGATAGGCTTCCGCCGGACCGCCTGTCGAGATGGCAAGCATAAACTCTTTTCCGTTTAGCTTCGTCCCGCCAGGACCGTATGCCCAGCCGAACGAAAGCACTTCGTCCTGCCATTTTTTCAAAAGTGACGGACTGCTGTACCAGTAAAACGGAAACTGAAAGACGATCCGGTCGTGTGCAAGCAGCAACGCCTGTTCTTTTTCGACGTCGATCACTTCATCTGGATAACTCGCGTAGAGATCATGGACCGTTCCTTCCACCTCTTTCGACAATTGTTCTCGCCATGCCTTGTTGACGACGGAAGTTTCAAGATTCGGGTGAGCGACGATGATTAATGTTTTTTTCATATTCAGGCTCCTTCTAAGTAAATTTCGTTTGTATATGCAAATGAAAGGTCAAAAAAAAGAACTAGAGTTCTTTTTCTAATGTATTACTCGCTTCATGTAACGTCTTACTTAAGTCTTTGCTGAACTCTTTACCGAGAATATCCGAGTAGGCCTGGAAAAATTCCTTTAACGAAAGCCGGAATCGGCGATAAATCTCTTCCCCTTCAGGCGTCAAGGAAATCAGCGACTGTTTTCCGTCCATTTCACGTAGGACAAGACCTTTTTTCTCGAGCTTATCGATAAATCGGGTACTCGTCGACGGTGCGATCGATAACTCCTGGCACAACTCTTTTTGAGTAATCCGCGGACGGAATTTAACGATCATGATCAGATAGAGATAGGAGGGGGCCAAGTCATCAAGGTCAAACGACTTCTCCGCCATCTTCGTGATATTTCGCGCGAAGCGACTGGCTGTAAAGTAAAGACAATGGATTAACACCTCTTCCTCTTCGGAACGCATCGAAAATCAACTCCTTTCATTTGCATATACAAATTAACATATTGAAAAGCCTGTCGTCAATCCGGAAGAACCTGTTCCAATTCTTTTTTCTGCCGGAAGTGGTGCCGGGTATGCATTTCAATCAGTTGATACCATTCCTGCGCATTCAACCAGCCAAAACCGCCATGTCTTGATTTCCGTTGCGGTTCGATTTGACCGAGCTGCTGCGACCAGTCTTCCATCCGTTTAACAAGTTCAAGCAGACGCTGTTTTAAGCGATCCCGGCTGTCCGTATTGTCCGGCGGGGCATTCATCTCGTCCGGCAGTCTGATTTTGATCGGTGGGAAAGCCTGCTGGCGGAATAATTCTTCGCCAAACGGTGTTTTACCGTCCGCTGTATCGGTCGTCAGTGAAGCACAGTTTCCGACTTCGTCCAGGTATTCGTGGGCGACAAGTAAAATATGGTCATACATTTGACCGAGCGACCAGACGCCGGGTTGCGAAATGTGATGAATCTGATCTTCCGTATACCGGTCCAGTTCCTGATACAGGTGTAACAGGCAGTCGATTCCCGTCACATCAATCCCTCCTTCAGCAGATATCCATTTTCTTGACTATAGCATGTCCGGCCGGCGTCTGGGCGACTAAAAAACAGGACCATAAGGAATCATTCCTCATGGTCCTGTCCGGTTCAGGATACTTTGGCTTCGTCGTCGACCGTCATCGTATACAACTCCTGTTTGGAACGTTGAAAGACGACTGGGAACGTAATCAGACCAAGCACCAGGAAACCAAGCGAAAAGACGATATAGGTCGAGCGGATCGAGAACGTTTCAGCGAGCAGACCAATCGATAACGTCAGTCCGATGATGAGAATCGACTCTGCGACGTTGATGACGCCGGAGAATCGACCCATGATCGAAACGGGGACATTGTTTTGATAAAACGACAAAAACCCGGTATTCGCGAACGATAACGCAAACGTCAGCAGGAAAAAGCCGAGTGCTGCGATGACAAAATCGGTTGACGTCGCAAAAATGAGGTAGCCGACCGGTGTCGCGATGGCTCCGAAGCCGATCAGGAATCGTAAACTGAGCCATTTCGTACACGTCGCGTTAATGACGGAACCGGCAATGATACCGAGCCCGGCGATACTGACGAGAAAGCCGTACGTACTCTCGGAAAAATCAAGGACGCGGGTCGCAAACGTCGCTTCCAGTGAATCGAGACCGGACATGAAAATCGTCATCACACAGAACAGGGCATATACGAGCGTGATGTAGCGGTGTTTGTGCGCATACCGTAACGTTTCTTTCCAGTCTGCGACGATCATAGCGAAACTGAGCCGTTCGGCACCGGTGATTGTCGTTTGTTTTTCGATGTCCGGCAAGGAAAACAGGATCAGAGCCGACAGACCGAGAGCACCGGCATTCAGATAGATGGCGAACGTCGGCGATCCGACGAGGAACAAGAGACCGGCAATTGTCGGCCCAAGAATGAAGCCGCACGATTGGATGAAATTTTTTAAGGCATTAAACCGTTGGCGGTTAGTTTTCGAGACGAGTTTTGTCATATAGATGAGGGAAGCCGATTCAAACAACGAGCTGCCGATATTGATGAAGAAAACCAGTGCATACAGGACGAATAACGAATCGATCCACGGTAAGACGGCAATCAGGACGGCCCGGGATACATCAAGCAGCACCATCAGATTCCGCTTATCGACGCGATCGATGACCGTACCGGACCAAAAACTCGATAACAGGGCAGCGATCGGGACAAGCATGTAGAGAATCGAGACGGCGAACGCTGAATTCGTCCGTTCGAGGACAATCAGGTTCAGGGCGATGAAATAGACCCACGCCCCGAGATTGGAGATGCCGACGCTTGATAACAATAGAGCAGGGTGTTTCCACATTCCATGCATACATCATCATCCCCTAAATGTTTTTTGAATATATAGAAATTTATTACAGTTGATACTACGGGAAGCAAAGTAAGAAAGCAAGAAGAAAATGGAAAAAGCCATCCGGAAGATGGCTCGAGTAAAATCTGTTACGTGAGAAAATAGTCGAGTGTCGCGAATAAGCTCGTTAACAAAAAACAAATCAGCAACAGGGCGGATAAAACGATTAGGTCGAGGTGCCGGCGAAGCCCGTTCGCAAAAATAAAGAACAGGGTCCAGTAGCCGACAAATAAAGTGAGAATGACAGCAAGGACAGGCGCCGCAAGCGGCAACGATCCTGCGATACCGGCTCGAAAGGGTGGACTCGTGATGGCATAAAAGGCGAAAACGAATGTAGGAAGAGCGCCGAGGTAAAGGAGCCATTTAGGGAATTTCATAGAGAACATTACTCCTTTTTGAATACAGCTAGAATACATCCAATTATAAAGGACGGAAATTGTAAATGAAACGTAAAAAATTGTAAGAAAGTGTCATTTTTGATTTGACATCGTGTATAGTGAATGAAAAGTGAATCCGATACAATCGAAAAGGAGCCATCTGATTATGAATTTAACGGTTAAGCCTGTCTTGACAGGAAAATCGGTCATCCTCCGACCTTTTGAGACGGCAGATCTTCCAATAATCGAACAGTGTTTGCGCGATCCTGAAGTCCTTCAACTGACCGGAAGTGAAGCGGATTTTGACCGGGAGACACTTAAAACCTGGTATGGAACGAGACATGACCAGCCGGACCGTCTGGATTTGGCAGTCGTCGACAAAGCAACTGGAACGCTCGTCGGTGAGGTTGTCGTCAATGAGTATCAGTCAAGCGACCACAGCATGAACTTCCGGATTCTGATTGGGGAAGCCGGCAGAAACCGCGGGCTTGGAACGGAAGCGACCCGGTTGCTGATGGATTACCTGTTTCGGCAGACATCGCTTGCCCGCTTGACGTTAAGCGTTTTTGACTTTAATCCACGGGCGCGGCACGTCTATGAAAAATTGGGTTTTCAAGTGTCCGGTGTAGAAGAGGACGATTTCGAAGTTGACGGACGACGAGTCGAGTCGATTCTGATGGTCTTGACGCGGGAACGTTATTTAGAGCAGTGAATGAACAACAGCCCGGTCTTTCTCCTGAACAAGCGGAGAAACCGGGCTGTTGTTTGATTTGCGTTATTTTTGTTCGGACTTGCGTGCTTCTTCTTCTTCTTCGGCCCAGTTAAAACTTAAATCGACCCGTCTGCCAATAAACGAACGTAAAAATAAGACGAATGTTACTGCTGGCAAGATCCACCATGCAGAATCGATCGCACCGAAGTATTGGATCACATATATCCACATGAACAGGCTACTGACAAAAAGAATCGTTTCCGAAGTCGTGATGAATTCCCGTTTTGGTTCGTACATTAAGTAAAACCTCCAATAGTATGTAGTTAAATCCTTGTTTCCGTTGAGGAGTGTGACGCAGCAATACTCTGCTGATCGAGTTGATTAAACAGAATCGTCCGATTTCGCCCCTGTTGTTTAGCGGTGTATAAGGCTTCGTCCGCGAGTCCGTTCATGTGCTGGATGTGAATCTGTTTTCCGTGAGCAATTCCGATCGAAGCCGTGACGGTGATGTCGGGAAATCCGTCCAGTTGGAACCGTTCATGTGCAATCCGTTCACGGATCCGGTTTGCGACCTTGATTATTTTGGATGGAGTCAGGTCATAAATCAGAATCATGAATTCCTCTCCGCCAATCCGTACCGTGATATCGTGGGGACGCGTTTCTTCCATCAGGATGTTTGCGAACTGTTGCAATACGAAATCCCCGTTTCCGTGACCGTATGTATCGTTGACATGCTTAAAGTGGTCGATATCGAGGGCGAGTACGTTGTAAATGCGGCCTTCCTGTTCCAAACCGGCTGTGCGCGTATCCCAGACACGCCGGTTGTAGAGTCCGGTCAGATGATCACGTTCGGATGACTGTTTGTATAGTTCGACTTGACGGTTCAATGTTTGGAAATCAAGCGTCAGCATACTCGACAGGACACCGACGGCAAGACCGATCGTCCAGGTCGCAAGTAACAAACGAAGCGAGGCATCGTTAAAGCCTAAATTAATCAGAACGGCGAACGTAATCATCAACAGCGCCCAAACGTTGAGGGCGAGATTCTGACGAAACGGCCGATTCAAGAGCTGGCGATGAATCCAAATCATCCCGGTACTGATCGCAATGATGGAGACGAACGCAATAAACGCTTGGGGCGTGACGCCAAATAAAAACCGCGAACCGGCGATGATCAACGTGGCGACGACAAGCGGGAAACGGTTGCCGTAAAAAGCGAGCAGGACGAGCGGCAAATGACGTAAGTCCATCCGTAACGAGTCATTGACCTGGATGCCCTTGAACATCAGTACGACACCAAGTAAACCGGTCGCAAGACCAATGATCAACGACTTAACGGCATAGGATGAAAATCGGGTGGAATGGATGATTTTTGAAATGATGTAAAACCCGGTGAACGCGATACAGGCGTTGACGAGCAGCTCGACGATGAATATGATTTTCCACATCCTTGACCGTGATACTTTTACGATACCATGCTGACAAAAGTTGTCAATCAGGAAGAAATCTGGGCTTTCGATTGTGAAAGAAATCAGAAACAAAGATTAAGTAGTTGTACGAAATCATTTACAATAAAAATAGAGAAAACAAGTAGGGAGGAACTAACATGTCGATTGTCATATACAGTGATGCCCGTAAAAATTTTAAACAGATTTTAGATCAAGTGCATGATGATAAGGAAGCAGTCATCATTTCACGAAAAAATAACGAAAATGCCGTGTTACTTTCTGAAGAAGAATACAATCGTTTGATGGAGACCATCTATTTAATGCGAAGTCCTCAAAATTCAGTCCGTCTACTGGAGTCAATTGACCAGCTCCAACAAGAAAAGTTGACAGAAAGAACGTTGATTGATGAGTAAGGTCCGTCTACTTTTTACGGATCATGGATGGGAAGACTATCTGTATTCGCAACGGGAAGACAGAAAAAAGCTAAAACGGATCAATACGCTGATTGAAGACGTAAAACGAAACGGCAATTTAACTGGCATTGGTAAACCGGAAGCATTAAAAGGAAATTTACAAGGCTTTTACAGCCGGCGAATTGACTCGGAACATCGCCTCGTTTACAGGTCGACGAGTGAACAGGTGGAAATCCTTCAATGCCGTTATCATTATTAAACGAAAACTCCCGAACGAAACGCACCGCTCCTTATGGAACGCAACGTATATTCGGGAGTTTTTTGTTCTTCTCTACTCGAATTATACCGCGAATCGCTAGACGGAAACAGACTACTTTTACAGTTCGTTCTGCCCTACACTACTAACAAGACTACTGAAAAAGGACGTGAACAGTAATGACCGGACAAATCAAAGTGCTCGACCAAGGACCGTTTCTGCACGGGACGAAAGCCGTTTTGCAGGTCGGCGATCAATTGACACCCGATTATCAATCGAACTATCAGGAGAAACGGTCAAATTATATCTATTTCACGGCAACACTTGAAGCTGCGAAGTGGGGAGCCGAGCTTGCCAAAGGTGACGGCATGGAACGGATTTATCTCGTCGAACCGCTCGGGACGTTCGAAAATGATCCAAACTTGACCGATCAGCGGTTTCCCGGTAATCCAACACGGTCCTACCGGTCGAAGGAGCCGCTTCTCATCGTCGCGAAGCTTGCTGTTTGGGAACGGCACTCGAATGAAATGATTCAGCAAATGAAGGATTCCCTAGCCCGGTTAGCGAAAGAAGGGAAAAATGTCATTTTGGATTGAACCAGACAAATGAAGATATGAAGCAATTGGAGCTCTTGATTCAAGCCGTTAAATATGACAGATTGCTTCATTGCGAATGACACATGACCTTGTTACAGGAAACTAAAAAAAACATATCTTAATCTACAAACAGCTATGAAATGGACGGTCGTCGACGAAGATGAATTTTTGGAAAATCAGTTAGTGTATCATTATCCGGTAGACGTCATCACAGGAGCGGAACAGATGCTTCGTCGTCTGCAGGACAAGATTCAACGACAGGCGTTTCCGTTTGACGGATTTTTGACCGGTTGGCTGGGCCGATTACGGCACGACCGTCACACCACGCCATTGCCATGAAGCCTGTTATCACCCATTTTGCTTCGACCTGCATTCCGCAGCGAGCCGCCGAATTTCAGCCGCCATCGAGGAATTGACCGGCTGAATCTGTTCGAGCCACTCGAGCAGCGCAAGCGCTGATTCTGGGACTCGGGTGTATCCTTGCAGGACATCGGCAAACCGTTCCTGCGCTTGCGGGAATCGTTGCTCGGCCCGGCGTTCATTGCCGTACTGGTCCGGATAATACACGACTTCCGACTCGAGCAGGTGCAAAACGGACAGGAGTTGTGAAAAAGCATGCTGTTCGACCAGCTGGAGACCGGATAACCGTTCGCCGCGGGCATACCGGCACAAGCCGACATAGAGATTCGTCAAGGCTTCGTTCAGTGCGAAGTCGAGTGTATCCCGACGGATCGGTGGAGGTGCTTGTTTTGAAACCGTCAAGTCGACGCCCAGGAATGTCGAATCCTGCCAGACAATCCGCCCCGGTGAAAAAGCGATTTCCGGCATCTCGTCGAGTTCAAAAATCGCACATTCACCGTAAATCCCGTCCGCGAATAACAATTTAAAGCCGTCGACCGTGTTTTGGAAAATGAAGCTGAGCGGATGGACCGACTCCAACCAGTCAAGTTGCTGGAGGAACCGTTGCTTTTGCCCTGGTTTCGTAATGATAAAAAAATCGAGGTCGGAATAGCGGTCGAGCCGTTCCAGCTCCTGACCGACGGAACCGAGTCCGAGTAATAACCAGGCGTTGTTTGTGTGTTCGAGTTGCTGACCGATCTGATCAAGGCGTGCAAGTAGCGTCTGTTGGCGTGACATCATCAAAACTCCTTTTATTTGGTGTAAGCGTTCTCTTGTTCAGTCTAGCAAGCTTGAGTGGGGCGTCAAGAAAAGATTGTCGTATTCAAAATGGAATGACTAAAAAACAGGAAGGGTGAAAGGTATGGAAGTGCTGATCCTCCTAGTGGGCTCATTTCTCTTAAGTGGCTTAATGCTCTGGACGATTATCAAAGCCGTCCTGACCGCTTATCGAAACCAACAGCTATCAATGGCAAAGGCTATTTTCATCACAACCGGTATGACGGTCTTCAGCATCCTGCTTGCCGGTGTGCTGCCGTATATCTATCTCCGTTTTCTCTGAATTTCAGACCCGATGTATCCGGAACCGTCTATTCCGCGTACATCGGGTCTGTTTGTTGTCTAAAAACTTCCGAACAACCGGATCGATCGTCCTGTTATTTCTGGATAGAAAGGAGGAAATTCCTCCTGAATTTAAAGGAGGATAACATCATGCACCCTTACTTACGTGTCGAGCATCAACTGTTACGCGACGGAGCGGCTTTTTCATCCGTCCATGAAAAAATGGTCTATCTGCTGCTGCAAAGTTATGCCGGTCGGGACGGACTCGCGTTCCCGTCGCATCAGACGCTCGCGGACGCTGTTCCGTGCGGCAAAACGACCGTCAAAAACTGTCTTCAGACGCTCGTCGAAAAAGGATGGATCGAAAAGGTCGAGCGGTTCGACCGGCACGGGGGACAAACGTCGAACGGCTACCGGATTCGAATGGTGTCCCCGGTCACTTCCGGACAGGACCCGGGTCAAGAGACGGCAACCGGGCAGCCATCTGTCGCCTCCGAAGAAAAAGGGGTTAAGAAACCGTCTTTAAAAAAAGAACCACCACCTCCCGGAGTCATGGAAATCCTCACTCATTTTGAGACGGAAATCGGTCGTGTCACACCGTCGATTCGCAGGAAACTGGAGGCGTTGTTGAAAGAAACGAGTCCTGCCGTCCTGCATCATGCAATCGAACAGGCATCGGCGGCGAACATTCGTAACTTTAACTACATCCAGGTCGTCATCGACAGTCTGAAACAGCGGAATCTATTGACGCAGGAACAAATCGACACGCATGAAAAACGCCGCCGGAACGCTGTGACGCGATCACCCCGCCGGAAGAAACACGGGAAATTACCGGACTGGGTCGAACGGGAACGCCAACAACAGCAACAAGCAGAGGCGGAGCAAAAACAACGGTTTGAACAAACCGTTCCCGACCAAGGGGAACTGGCTTTATTGCTTGCAGAACTGATCTGATGAAGGAGGACTTTTATGACACCGTCACTTGACTGGTTACTTGACCAAGCGAACCGAAAACTGACGAACGGGATGGACCCGGACGTCGCCGCGATTACACGGACCGTCATCACGGAACTGGCGGCAGAAGGATTACCAATCGGCATCGCGCAAGGCTTTCGGACAAAACAGGAACAGGACGACTTGTATGCCAGCGGGCGGACACGTCCGGGGAAAATCGTCACCTATGCCAAAGGAGGGAAATCGAATCATAACTTCGGTGTCGCCGTCGATCTATTTGTTTACGCGGACGGCGGCAAACGGGCCGAGTTTCCGGCACCGCCCGATCCACGGTTGAAGCGGATCGTTGCCGCGATGAAACGGTATCAGATGCAATGGGGCGGGGACTGGGGCAGCTTTCCGGATTATCCGCATTTTCAACTGTACGATGCCGTCAATGGTCAAACAAAACCGTTGCTCGGACCCCGTTATCCCGGTCAACCGCTTTATGCGGGAGCCGAGCGGATGGACCGGACGCTGATTCGGCTGATTCAAAAACGGCTCCGCCTGCCGTTGACCGGACGATTTGATCAAAAGTTGACGCAACGCATCAAACAGTTTCAACGGCAGCACCGGTTAGCGGTGGACGGAATCATCGGTCCGGTCACATGGCGGCATCTGTTTGGGGCCCGCCGATGAAGGAACGTTTGATTGCCCTCATCCGATTGTTCGTGCCGCTCTATAGTTTCGTCAATTTAACGTTGCTTGCGTTCGGTTATACCCCGTTGCCGTTTGAGACGAATCAAATCGAAACCGCTTTGACGGCACTGCTCGGGGCAGGCAGTCTCCTCTATGCCTGGTGGAAAAATAACAATCTGACCGAGGCGGCGCAACAGGCGCAAGTGATGTTACGAGAGTGGAAAGGACAGGTTCGGCGCGAAGGACAGGAAAAATCAGGATGAATGTGCCGCCTGAACTGGTAATTTGTTTGAAATGTGCAGACAACGGGCAATATTTCGAGTAGAGCGCTAATGGTTTGATCCCAAGATACCGATAATAAGGTAGCGTCCCGTATCGTCAGCGTCTTGAAGTCGCTGCCGACGGAAAAGAAAGAGGTCAGACTGAACTTGAAATTATCGACGTTGCAATTTTATTTATTACTTGCATTGTTTTCATTGATGTTTACGAGTATCTGGAGTTACAATGCCTTCCTGAAAATTGAACAAAAGAATGACCGGATCACGACGGAAGCGATTCCGATCTCGAATGCCGCTTCGCAACTGTTTCCGTTATTGCTCGATCAAGAGCTTACCGTCCGCAGTTATCTACTCGATCAAAATGATCAGACGTTTCAGCAATTTAAAAGTACCAATGCGGAACTGAATGAAACGATTGCCCGGTTGAAGATGCTCGATCAACGTCACCCGATTCTGAAGCAGTTACTGGCAGATGAAGCGATTCCGTTGATTTTACAGACGGACGGATTTTACGAACAACAGATTAAATGGATTCAGAGCAATCAGATCGAACGGGCGGCTTTAAACCGCTACAGCGGGATGGACTACGTCAATCAGTTCCGGCCGATCAATGCGAAAATCAATCAGGACATCGATAAGATCATCCGGGAAGCGACGGAACGGTCCAAACGGGCGTCGGCGTCCGCCAAATGGGTCATCGTCATTGTCGTCAGTGTCGCCGTCCTGTTGCTGATGATCTTCCTGCAGACGTTCCGGCTCGAGCGCAGTCAGCAGGCGCTGATTCACCGCTCCTTGCACGATGCCTTGACCGCGATTCCGAACCGGCGTGCGTTCGACGAGCATCTGGAAGCTTCCTTCACGGCTGCCCGGGAACTGCAGACGGACGTCGGCTTGATTTTGATCGATGTCGATGAATTCAAGCTGTACAACGATACGTACGGTCACTTGAAAGGTGACTGGTGTCTGCAGAAAGTCGCCGGGACATTAAAGAAACAAGCGGGCGAGTTCGGGCATGTCTCCCGGTACGGCGGGGAAGAATTTGCGGTCATCTTGACGGAACACGTCGAACAGATCACACATGTCGCGGAACGGATCCGCAGCGAGATTCTCCGGATGAAGATTGAACACAAAGCGTACGAACCGCTTTGCCAGCTCAGTGTCAGCATCGGACTGGCCGTCGTCCGGCCGAGCGAGACGTTGACGGAAGGCGATTTGATTGTCCTCTCCGATCAGGCCCTGTACCGGGCAAAGTCGAGCGGCCGCAATCAAATTTCGAGCCATGAAGCCAGTTAATCGGATTACTTAAAAAAGCTCTGATTCCATTTCGAGATGGGATCAGAGCTTTTTTGAAATCCATGAATGGTCGTTCGAATCATTGCAAAATCACGCAATAGGACCGTTCGGAAATCAACGGTGCAGAAATGACAAAAACCGTCTTGACCGGCGTACCGCCGACTTTCGCGTCCAGTTGATGCAGTTGAGACCGAATCTTTCGACTCAGGACATACCGGGTTTCAGTACTCAATTCATCAAGCTCTTCATCATGTACATGTAACAAGAGTTGAAACGGTTCGAGCGAGAAAATGGAAAAGTCGCAGTCGATTCGAGGGTCTTCAAACTGTTCATTCAGACCATTTTTTATGAAGTAAGCTTCTTGTGCTGTAATCATCTCGTTTCGCCTCGCTCTCTTTCAGAAACAGTTCAAAAGATTATAAGATGTTAGTTAGCTATATAGTATTTAATACCCGATTTTCTTGAGGAATATCAGTTTCTGCCTGAAAAAGACCGAATATTGGTGGATTAGGGAATACTTTTATGACCACTAAAAAATCACTTGATTCAGGAGTGGCTGATCTGGAATCAGGCACTGCTGGATCAAATGATCGTCGAGCCGACACGTCGTAAAAAGTCTTCGGTCGTCTGTTTAAAAAACGTCAGTTGGTGGACCGGAATCGAAACATGTCCGCCGTAACGGACTTCTAAGTAATGCGGATTGACCGGAGACGGAAATTTGATCCGTGCGAACCATTCCGTCATCGTCTCCTGTTCCCGCCGTTGCAGCGCTTGAGGAAGGCGGCGGTTAAACAGCAGCATATGTTGGCGAATGTCTTCCGCCGGCAGTTCATAATGTCCGTAGCGGATCACTTCGACGCGGCTTGGTGTGAAGAGGAGCGGCTGGAAGCGGGTCGGACGGATGATTTTGATGTAATAAACGAGCAGTCCGATTGATGCGATCATCAGGAAAATAAAGATGAACGGGTATGGTGGTGCGACGACAGCGGAATCGAAGCCCGTCCGTAATAACAGCGGGTCCGGATCCGGCGCGACGGTCTCGACAAACGGTTCAAAGTCGATCACAAGCGGATCCGATGGAAGGGTAAGATGAGATGTGTCACCACAACGTGTCGTACAGGAGCCTGACGTCCGACTGTCGAAAAGAGAAACGAACGATGTCAGAAAATGGGGGATGAACGACTGGATGACAAACAGAATCAATAAAACACTGGAAAGAAACAAACCGATTTTCAATCGGAACGAAGTCTGCATGGGATCACCTCTTTCATACCGTCAAAACGGCGGTTGCATGAGTCTGAACTGAGTATAGCAAATACGACACGGCATCGTTTTGATTTTTTTCAAAAAATAGTCATTATTTCCTAAATAAATGGAGGGTATCAAATGAATCGCTTACGCACAAGTTTTCAACAAACAACCGGTCAAATCAGCGGACACGGAAAACGGAATGTCGGGGTCTTAAAAACTGCTTTTGCAGCAGTGGCAGACGAGATGGCGAGTGATCAATACGGGACGGGGGCGATTATCGAACCGTTCGAACAAAAATTTGCGGATGTACTGGGAATGGACGATGCCGTCTTTTTCCCGAGTGGTACGATGGCGCAACAGGTGGCGTTACGAATCTGGTCGGACGAGACGGACAACCGGACTGTCGCTTACCATCCGCTCTGTCATCTCGAAATCCATGAGCAGGACGGACTGAAGGAGTTGCACCCGATTGAAACAATTCTGGTCGGCGCAGCGGACCGGCTGATGACGCTCGACGAAATTAAGGCGTTACCGGACATCGCCTGTCTGTTGCTCGAGTTGCCGCAACGGGAAATCGGCGGTGTCGCTCCGGCTTTCAGTGAACTCGAAACGATCAGCCGGTATTGCCGCGAACGGGGAATCCGGCTGCACCTCGACGGCGCACGGCTGTTTGAGATGTTACCGTATTATGAAAAGACGGCAGCGGAGATTGCCGGCTTGTTTGACAGTATTTATATCTCGTTTTATAAAGGACTCGGCGGGATTGCCGGTGCGATTCTCGCAGGCCCGGCAGCATTCTGTCAGACGGCGCGAATTTGGAAGCGGCGGTACGGCGGGGACTTAATCAGTTTGTATCCGTACATCGTTTCGGCCGATTATTATTATGAACTGCGAAAGGACCGGATGGGGCAGTACTATGAGCAGGCAAAACAACTGGCAGAGCAGTTTAATGCCTTACCGGGCGTCCATACGACACCGGAAGTTCCGGTCTCGAACATGTTCCACCTTCATTTTGACGGACAGGCGGCGGACATTTCCCCGAAACTCGAGCAGGTCCAGGAAGAGACGGGGCTCGGGTTCGTAGGTTATCTCGTCGACAAAGACGGGTATTGTTCAACAGAAATCAGTGTCGGCGATGCTTACGGAGAGCTGGATCAGCAAACGCGAGACGCCGGATTTGCCCGGCTCCGGCAAGCTTTTTCTTAAAACGTTTCTTTGACTAACGGATGAAGCTGTTGGTAAACGGAAATTTTTTCCGTAATCATCTGTTCCGTCCGGATGAGTTCCGCGAGCTGAGCACGCACGTTTTGCTGGTGTGCTTCGAGGAGACGGAGCCGCTCAAGCGACGTGTCGTGCGTCTCGGACGATGCGAGGAACAGTTTGACATATTCCCGGATCTGGTCGATCGGCATATGCGTCGCCCGGAGCCGCAAGACAAAGCGGAGCCACGTCAGTTGGGTTTCATCATAACGCCGGACGCCGCTTTTGGTGCGGGTCGGGAATAACAGTCCTTCTTTTTCGTAATAGCGAATCGTATGGGCCGTTGTTTCGGTTAATCGGCTGATTTCTGAAATCGTATACATCTTAATCGCACCTCTCCTGCTTGACTTAGAGTTGACTCTAACTTGTAGACTTTCACTATACCAAACAGAAATGGGGAATTGTTCATGAAATACACGGTCATTACAGGAGCCAGCTCCGGTATCGGTTACGAAACAGCGAAAGTGCTTGCGAAAAAAGGAAAATCACTGGTTCTCGTCGCCCGCCGGACGGATGAACTGGAAAAATTACGCGATGAAGTCAAAGCCCTGGCACCGGACAGTGATGTCATTCTGCGGTCCGTTGATTTGACGGAATCGGTCAACGTCCACGAACTGTATGATTCGTTGAAAGATCTCGACATCGAGACATGGATCAATAATGCCGGATTCGGTGATTTCGACAATGTCAAAGATGTGTCAGTCCCGAAAGTCGAGAAGATGCTCCGGCTGAACATCGAAGCTTTGACGGTCTTAACGAGCCGCTATGTCCACGATTATCATGACGTCGAAGGCACGACGGTCCTGAACGTCTCATCTGGCGGCGGCTATCGGATCGTCCCGAACGCGGTCACGTACTGCGCGACGAAGTTTTATGTCAGCGCCTATACGGAAGGACTCGCGCAAGAATTGAAAAATTCCGGGGCGAAACTGCAGGCGAAAGTTCTCGCACCGGCGGCAACGGAAACGGAATTCGCCGACCGGTCACGCGGGGAAGCTGGATTTGATTACAGCAAAAACGTCGCTAAATACCACACGGCGGCAGAGATGGCGACGTTCCTCGATCAACTGCTCAACAGCGATCAAATCGTCGGCATCGTCAACGCCGAAGATTATTCATTTGAACTGCGCGGACCACTCTTTACGTATGTCGGTGCGAATAAGTAAGAGATCAAAAGCCAGCTTTCGCAATGCGAAAACTGGCTTTTTTTGTGTCTGAGCAGATGAAACGGTATGTAGTTCATCTTAAATCAGCGGCATGACAAAGGTCGACGTTAAACTGACGACTAAAAACAGCGCGTAGCTGAAAAAGGTAGTTTTAGCACTGCCGTCGGTCCGGCGTCCGAGAATCGAAAACAGACTGATCGCGCAAATCGTAAGCGTGGACAATAAAAACGATTGATGGGAATCGACTGACGGGATCAGCGACTGGGCGAGATGCGCCAGACCTAGCGGCAAGACGATCAATAAAAAGTAATAGCCGAGCCGTGTTTCCGATGGATGATCCGTCGATTCATGATGGGTGACTGTACGTGTATGCATTCTCATTGGCTCTTCACTTCCTTCTATGTTCAGTATAGAGGACTTCGGACGACTTCTGCGTTACAGTCCGATGAGAAGTCGATAACAAGATTCGTCGAATATGACGAACAGATGTCGGAAAAAACACGTTCTGTAAAAAATGGAAATGCTTCTATCCCGGTTATGTAAAAAAGTGTAAACTGATGAAAGAGAAAATGTCGGGGGAGAGAACCCGCTTGTGAGAGGAGAAGTTGGAATGAACCGCCTGTTTCGTTATTTTTATGTCTCTGACCTGATTGCAACTGTCGGAGCGAGCATCTCCTATATCGCGATCTACTGGACGTGTGCCGGACTGCTGTCGCCGGCAGCCGTCTCGTTAGTCATCGGTGCCGTGTTTGTCATCCGTTTCATCAGTTCGAGTCTGGTCGGACCGTGGATTGACCGGATCGAGCCGGTCCGTCTGCTGAAAGCGACCGTCTTGATCCGGTTTTACTGCTTGGTGCCGTCTGGTATCTTCTGACGCAAACGGAGGCGGTCCTTCTGCCGTTGCTGAGTCTGCTTGCGGTTCAGACACTGTTACAGGTCATCGGCGGCAATACGGCGTTTAAAGTCGTCACCCGGATTGTCGCGTCCGAGCAGTTGCCGGTTGCCAATGCTTACTTAAGTACGCTCGACCGGGTCGGGACGTTGGCCGGACTACTGGCGGGTGGTTTGTTGATTAGTGGATTTTCGATTACGGTGATTTTAGGAATGGAAGCCGTCGTCCACCTGATCGCCTGGTTCCTGTTGTTCCCGTTACGGTCGGCACCGGACAAGGCAGTTAAACCGAAACTGACTTATTGGAACGATTTACGGGAAGGGTTTACTTATTTAGCGCGGGACCACCGATTGATCCGGATTTTAGTCTTCGGTATCCTCGCCAACTGGATGATTACACCGGTCAACGCGTTACTCGCGCCGTTTGCGAAAAACGTCATATGGGGCGGAGCGAATACGTTTTCGCTGCTCGAACTGGCCCTCGTCATCGGCGGGATCGGCATGTCGCTGTTGTATGCGTGACTTGCGAACCGGATTGATCTGATGCAGATGTTTTATCTGTCGATGGTCTTGCAGGGCGGTTTTACCCTGCTGATCGGACTGACGACATCTCTGCCGTTTGCCTTCAGCGGGATGTTGTTGCTTGGGATGGCGCTCAGTCTGTTCGGAATTCCGTTTTCGACGCTGCTTCAACAGACGACACCGGATGCCTTGCTCGGACGGATTCGTTCGGCGTTGTTCTTCGGATTGTCGGCCTATTTGACGACCATGTTTGCGATTGATACCGTGTTTCTGTTCTTTTCCGGAAGCGGTCTGTTGATTCTGCTGATCCTACGACTTCAGCGTAAATCACCGGCGACGGAAGTGCGACGGGACGAGGTCGGATGACAAATCGGCCTTCAGGCGGAGGGCAGGAGAAACGGGGGGCGTTATACTTAAAAAAACGCTTACAGAGGAGAATGCAAAAGATGGATGGAATGGCGATGCTTGCGTTGATGTTTTTGATTCCGATCGGTGGAATGACGGTCATGTTGAATGTCTTATGGCGACGGATGACACCGGAGCTTGAAAAATAACATCTTACATAGGACCGTTTAAGCGGTCGGTATGAT
Source organism: Exiguobacterium artemiae 255-15 (assembly GCF_000019905.1). Lineage (GTDB taxonomy): Bacteria > Bacillota > Bacilli > Exiguobacteriales > Exiguobacteriaceae > Exiguobacterium_A > Exiguobacterium_A artemiae. The sequence goes on from NC_010556.1 coordinate 1,389,209, forward strand.
GAAAAAACGGACGAGACTGAACCCTTGAAAAAAGGGCAGTTTCGTCCGTTTTTTTGTCGACAAGAAAAGAGAGGCGTTAAGAAACGGCGGTCGGTGCTTCGAGTGCCAGACTTGGTCCGAACACTTCGAAGTGCAATTTGTCCGCTTGACCGCTAAAGTAGCGGCGAACGAACTGAATCATCGCTTCCGGTCCGCAGACATACGTGTCGGCCGCCGGATCAATGTTCGTGACATCAGCCACCGACAAGCGTCCCGGTGTTGTACCCGGTAAGGCATTACGTTCCGCATAGCGGATGATTGTTGCTCCCTGTTCTTCAAACCGGGCCAATTGTTCGGCGAACGGGCGGTCGAGATCGTCCTGGACGGCGACGTATAACGTCGTTTTACGACCAACCGCAAGGGCCGCTTCGGTCATCGCGAGGAGGGGAGTCAAACCGATTCCGCCGGCAAGACCGACGAACGGAGTCGAAGCGTCCGTTAATGTAAACGAACCGGCCGGTGCACTGAGCAGGACCTTTTCACCGACGGACAGACCGTGCAGCTGACGTGAGACAGACCCGTCCTGTTTGACACCGATCGTGTACGATGTGCCGTTGGCGACTGTCGTCAGACTGTATTGGCGATTTTGCCATAAGCCGTCTGGTGCCTGCAGGCGGACTGTGACGTATTGACCGGTTTGGTACGGAGCAAGTGGTCGTCCGTCTGCCGGACGTAACGTAAACGCTTTGATGTCGCTTGATTCAGTCGTCATCGTTTCGATAACGAACGGTTGATACCCTTCAAAGTCCGTTGCCTGTTCATCCTGTTGATACAGTTCCGCTTCGAGCGAGATGAACAGCTTGGCGATTTCCCCGTAGCCGGCTGTCCAGGCGTCGATGATGTCCGGTGTCGCTGCGTCTTTGAGGACATCTTGAATCGCACCAATCAGTTCCGTTCCGACGATGTCGTACATGTACGGTTTGATCTGCAGGCTGCGGTGTTTGTGAAGGACCGGCAGTAACGTCGGTTTCAACGTCTCAAGCTGATCGATGTAAGCGGCGGCAGCATAGACGGCTGTCGCAAGCGCCTGCGACTGACGGTCATTTTTTTGGTTCGATTGATTAAAGATATGTTTCATTTCTGGATGATTTTCAAACAGGCGCTGATAGAAGACACGTGTGATGCTGTGACCATGTTCGGCAAGCACCGGGACGGTTGATTTGATGATGGTGATCGCAGATGGAGTTAACATAAGTACACTTCCTTTTTGGATAATGGGTGATCGGATCAGGTTCGATTTCAGTATCCGTCACATCTGTTTTTAATGCAATAGATAAAATACTAGATTTAAAAAAGTACGTGATATTTGTCACAAGTATGCCATCATTTCGTCAAGTAACCGACAAAAAACCTCCGGAGAATACCGGAGGTTAAGAAGAAATCCACAGTTTTGAGAAATCGAAGTAGCCGAACGAATCAATCGTGATATTTTGTAATTCAATCGGAAACGGGATGATCCGGGTGTCATCATAGAGCGGGATGAAGTAAGACGAGTCGATCAAATATCGTTCGACCGTCTGGTGCAGTCTCATCCAGTCTTCAAAAGGCGTTTCGTCGTACCGGTCAATCCATTTGTTCATCTCTGGCATCTGCCGGAACATCTTCGCCGGCGGGGAAAAATCATTCGTTAAAAACTGATGAAAGGCGACTGGTAAGTTCCGTTCAAAGACTTCCGCGTGAACGGCGAGATCAATCGTCTCAAAGGCATGGAAATCGGTGATGCTTGCTTTAAAACCGATCGGAACGAACTCATAAGGAATCCCGTGCGCGTCAAACGTCTCGCATAACCAGCGGGTCACCTTGTCCGTGAAGTCGGTCAGCTTGATCCGGAGCGGTTGCGTAAACAAAACGGTTGGACCCTCCGGAAGCGGATGGACGGAACTGAACTGTTCCAGAAACCCACGGTCGTTCGGAAAACCCCGCTCATTGAGTGACTGGATCGCCGGACGGATCGCCGCAATCAACCGGTGAATATAGTGCCGCGCTTCCGGTCGCTCGAACGGACCACCGGGACGCGGATTCAAAAAGACGAGTCCAAAGCCGGACTGAGTCGCGATCGTATCCGTTTCACCAGAGTCTGAACGGGATGTCCGGTAGACGGGGTCATACGCATCTGACATTTGAATGAACTCGATCCGGTCGAGCAGGGCGCGGATGCCGTAATAGTTCGGAAAAGCGGACAAAATCGTCTTTTTCGGGTCATTTCGGGTCAGCTGGAACGGTCCGGTCCCGACGTCGTCCTTGCTGATGCTCGTATGGATGGTCGCCAGTTTCGGCAGCAACGAATGGCGCTGCTGGTCTAATGTAATATCAACCTGGTACGGTCCGTTGGATTGAATGTGTTCGACATGCCGGTACGACCGGGCATACGCCGGATAAGCGACCAGTTTCCGGAGACTTTTCGTGACATCCTTACTTGTTAAGAGCGACCCGTCATGGAAGCGGACGTCTTTTCGTAAATAGAGTGACAGGACGGGACCGTTCCAGGCATAATGATGGGCCAGTTCACCTTGCAGTTTGCCGTCGGCGTCAATCGCGAACAACCGGCTGAAGACGTTTTGGACGAGGTGGGCACTGTGAATGTCGGCGGCTTCGAGCGGATCGGTCGTTAAAAAAGGACGTCGGCGTGGAATCAGCAGGGCATCGGACGACTCCTGCGTATAGCCGAACTTTTGCTCGAGCTTTCGCATGAAACGACCGGTTTGAGCGGGAGACCAGTCCCAGCTCAGTTCTTCCGTCACGGCGTCGACCGATTCCCGTTCAATCCGTTCGAGCATCTGTTTCGCATATTCGCGTTCGACATGACGGAGCCAGACGAGCTGTGTCAAATGACCGCGGTCCCGACCGCTCGTATACGCAAGCCAACCGTCTTCCTGCCAGCGCGTTAAATACCGTTTCGTTTGTTTGGGGCTTAAATGGATGTTGTCGGCCAGTTCGGCAATCGAATACAATCCTTCGCGGCAGGTTTTCCATAACGTGAACAGATACGCGTCCATCTCATTCCTCCGTTCTAAAAGGGGACATCTTTCCTTAATGATGTCCATTTTTTAGTTGCTGTGTCTTATTTATCATACAGGTAGAGAATGGAAGGTGACAATGTCAATTACCTATCACTAAAGTGACGGGCTTATACAGCTTGAAATTGACTAGTCTAGGTTCTCACGAACTACGTTGGTTGGGTCATGACACCTCTCGGTGCCCGTTCTAGCCGTTTGCCCTGTCGTCTGTTATTAAAAGTCCTGTTAGGTCGGGGCGGTGTTGCAGATGGAAAAAGCCTTTCCAACATTGACGAAGAACAACAAACTCGAAGGAGGAAAACGTGATGTTCGTTTTCGTACTAAACTATCATGGTGAACCATTGATGCCATGCAAACCAAGTAAAGCGCGTAAATTATTAAACAATGGCAAAGCGAAGTTGATCAAACAAACTCCATTCACAATCCAGCTATTGTTCGGATCAAGTGGATATAAGCAAGAAATTTCACTGGGCGTTGATGCCGGAACGAAACATATCGGTTTCTCAGCGACAACATCCACGAAGGTCTTGCTCGAAGGAGAAGTTCAACTGCGTACCGACATCCAAGACTTGTTGGCGACACGACGTGCCATGCGAAGCGCAAGAAGAAGTCGAAAGACACGCTACCGTCAAGCTCGTTTTCTTAATCGTAAGAAACCTAACGGATGGCTTGCGCCATCCGTTCAGCATAAAGTCGATTCCCATCTGAAACTCATCCGGATGATTCATCGTCTGTTGCCGATCAAACATCTAACGATTGAAGTCGCTCAGTTCGACATCCAAAAGATCAAGAGCCCTGACATATCGGGTGATCTGTATCGGAAGGGAGACCAACTCGGCTTTTGGAACGTCCGGGAGTATGTCTTCTTCCGCGACAAGCACATGTGTCAGCACTGCAAAGGAAAATCGAAGGACAAAATCTTGAACGTCCATCATATCGAAAGCCGTCGCACCGGTGGTGATGCACCAGACAATCTCATCACACTCTGTGAGACGTGCCACAAAAAGATTCACAAGGAAAACTTAGAGCATCTTTTCCAACGGAAATCACGTTCTTTCCGTGATGCCTCGCAGATGACAGTCATGCGTTGGTTCATCTACAACGCTGTCAAAGAAACGTATCCTTACGTCAAACTGACCTATGGCTTCCTAACGAAGAACAGACGCATTCAAAATGGACTCGAGAAGCGTCATGCTGTCGACGCACGTTGCATCAGCGGTAATCCATTAGCGGAAGAACCAAAGGTGTCGTATCTTTTCCGACAGGTACGCGCGAACAACCGTCAACTGCATAAGATGACCGTCGGTAAAAAGGGTAAGAGAAAGGCGAACAAAGCGGAGCGCCTTGTCCACGGCTATCAACTGTTCGACAAGGTGCAATACGAGGAGCAAACGTGTTTCGTTTTCGGAAGACGCAAGAACGGCTACTTCGACCTCAGAACGCTAGCAGGCTTCAGCATTCATAAATCTGCTTCTTATAAGAAACTGATATTGCTCGAGAAAGCGAAGACCTGGCTCGTTGATATCCAACCAGAAGGAGGTGAAGGTCGGTCCCACCCCTGACTAAAGTCGGGGATTTCCGCCGATCTATAAAAAAATGAAATGGAAAGAAATGCCTCGACCAATTAAAGTAAGATTGGTCACATCGTTTATCAACCGGACGATATCGTTTGCGATCATGCCGTTCATGGCATTGCTGTTCGTCCAAGCCTACAATAAAGTGTTTGCCGGAATCTTTTTGATCGGGACAGTCATACTCAGTTTCCTGATTGGTCTGATCGGCGGCTACCTCGCCGACCGCTTCCCGCGGAAACGGTTGCTCGTCCTGTCGACGACGGCGACCGGATTAATATTTTTAGTCATGACGATTTGTCTCGCCATCGATCAGATGTTACTGTTCACAATTGCCTATGCGATTTTCACGGTGACAAGCAATATCGGTCGGCCGGCGATGAGCGCAATCATCATCGATGCGACGACGCCGGAAAACCGGCGCGCCGTGTATGCGATCGACTACTGGCTGATCAATCTGTCGATTGCCCTCGGAACGGCGCTCGGCGGCTGGCTTTACGTCAGCAACCGGTTGTTTTTATTCAGTCTGTTGACGTGTACGTCGTTGCTGTTGCCGGTCGCTTATCATTTTTTGCTCGACGAATCGAAACACGTTTGGCAGAAACAACCGCTCCGGAATGTATTTTTAGATCTCGGAAAAAGTTATCAGATCGCCTGGCGTGACCGGCCGTTCGTCAAAGTCGTCTTCGGTTCGATGTGTATTCTCGCGGCCGAATTTTCGATCGGCAGTTACGTCGCCGTCCGCTTGGCGGACGAATTCGACACGGTGACGATCGGCGACCTGACCGTCAACGGCGTCCGGATGCTCAGTCTGATCAACATTGAAAATACGATTCTCGTCGTCTGTCTGACATTCTTCATTCAACGGTTCTCGAACCGGTTTACGAATAAACAGGCGCTGGTCGGCGGACTGGTCCTCTACATCATCGGTTATGCGACCGTGACGAGTGCGAATTCACTGACGCTGCTCTTGACGTTCATCTTCATCGCGACAATCGGGGAGCTGCTCTATTCCCCGACGCTGAATGCGGAAAAAGCGAACATGATGCCGGCCGACCAACGCGGCGCCTACTCGGCATTTGCCAGTACGTCACATGCCGGTGCCGATCTGTTGTCCCGCTCGACGATCATTCTCGGAGCGATGCTCGCACCGTTCAGGATGAGTGTCTACATCGGACTGATCGTCTGTCTCGGACTCGGGCTGGTCTATCTCGGCTTGTTCCGGAAAGAAAAAGTCGTCGAGAAACAACAGGCTTCTTAATCCCGATTCTACTCAAGAAATACAGCAAAAGGCGTCCTACTCCAACAGAGCGGGACGTCTTCGTGTGGCATTACATACGTTTTCCTACTTTACGGTTAGACAGCAGAAGACTCAGGACGATACTTGCAATCACGGCACATAAGCTTTTCAGCAGGAACTGGTTTCCGAGCCCTGCGATCACATAACCGTTGAACTTCTGACCGAGCGTCGCTTCCGGTACCCAGTCGATCACGTAGCCGATTCCGAAGAAGGCGGGAAGACTGAGCAGCAGGTAAATCAGGATGAAGCTGAGAAGAAAGGATTTCATATTCATAGGATATGCCCCGTTTCTTAAAGCGTGATCAACTGTTATAAGGTCAGAAGATATTTAAAGACTGAACAAGTGTAATGACGAGGATGATGGTCGAAATCGATCCCGCAGTCAGCAACGTCAACATTTTCGGACGACTGATTTCCTCAGAATCCTTTGTGGCTTCTTTGGAAACGGTCATCCAGATGGCGATTGAGAAGATAATGATTAGAAATAATCCGAGACTGGACATCGAGTAACCCTCCATTTATCAAGAATGATCTACCAAATAATTGTAAATTAAATAAGCGATGACTTCAAGGCGGTTTACATCCTATAACAGCATGTTAAAAAATCTCGCGGCACATTAACAGGAAAAATCTGTACATTCTTAATTGATATGTAATATATTAGTTGTATGAAAACTCAACCGATTCAACGAACTTCCTTAAGTGAAGAAGTGTATCAACGACTGCAACAGCAAATCATCACCTTGACCTTGGCACCGGGTCAAAAATTAAACGATCAGCAACTCGCGGAGACGTTTGGTGTCAGCCGGACACCGGTTCGCGAAGCGTTGAAAAAACTGGAGGAGGAGGGACTCGTCGTTACGAAACGGGGATCACGGACGAATGTCACGATGCTGGACGCGACGCAGGCAAGGCAGACGTTTCCGATCGTCGCGACACTGCATGCGCTTGCGGCACGTCTCGCGTTTCCCTTATCGGAAGCGGATATCACCCGTTTAATAGAACTCAATCAAGCGTTTCAGGACGCGATTATGCACGAAGATGCTGAAACGGCGTTGCAACTTGATGACGCCTTTCACGGTCTGTTCCTCAAGCGGAGTCAAAACGGGCAACTGGCGGATACGTTAAACCGTTTGACACCGCTGATCCGCCGGCTCGAGTATGCCCAGTTCAGCCGTCACGGGCATGACTCGGTCACGGATCATCGAACGATCATCGAAGCCTGTCAAAACGGCAGGATTGAAGACCTTGTCCGTGCGACGGAACACAACTGGAACGGTCTCGGGCGCCATCTGATTGCTTCCCTAGAGGAGGACACGCCATGCGACCCATCCTAATCGGGATTTTGGCGGCGATGTTTTTTGCCGTCACCTTCATCCTGAATCAATCGATGCAAGGAAACGGGGGACACTGGATCTATAGTGCCGCCTTACGGTTTTATCTGATGTTGCCGCTGCTCGTCGTGATTGTCGCCTACCGGCGTCGGCTAGGTCGTGTCTGGTCGGCACTTCGGGAAGCACCGTACTTTTGGCTGACGTACGGGACGATCGGCTTCGGGATCTTTTACAGCGGGATTTGTCTTGCTGCTGACTATTCACCCGGCTGGCTGATTGCCGGAACGTGGCAGGTGACGATTCTCGCCGGACCGCTGCTGGCACCGCTGTTCAAACAGACGATTCCGTGGGCATCGCTCCGTTATTCGCTGTTAATCGTCGCGGGTGTTTGCCTGATGCAACTCTCGGTCGCGGATGGGGTATCCGTTTCGACGCTGCTGCTTGGTGTTCTTCCGGTCATCTGTGCCGCAATCGCGTATCCGCTCGGCAACCGGAAGATGATGGAACGGTACGGGGACGAACTTGATGTCTTTGACCGGATTCTCGGGATGACGGTGGCCAGTCTGCCGTTTTGGTTCGTGTTATCCGCGGTCGCGTACGTGCAGGTCGGCTTGCCGTCCGCGGGACAAGTCGGTCAGTCGGGACTGGTCGCCTTATTCTCCGGCGTCATCGCGACATCACTGTTCTTTTATGCGACGACACTCGTCCGGACGGAACCGGTCCGTCTTGCAGCGGTCGAAGCGACGCAGTCGTTTGAAATCCTGTTCACCGTCCTCGGGGAGATGCTGTTTTTACACGCTGTCTTTCCGAACAGTCTCGCGTTGTTCGGGATGTTGCTTGTCATGCTCGGGATGACGATCCACAGTTTAAAGCAGGCTCAGTCAAAAGAAGTACCGGAAATATAATTATTTCAAATACCATATATAAATTTTATTACTTAGAAAAGAGGACACAGGATGGTCTTAACCGGCACACTTGTCAATACAGGATTAATCATCATCGGTACATTACTCGGTCTGCTGTTTCATAAAATTCCCGAACGGACGAAGGAAACGGTTGTCCAGGCAATCGGACTCGCTGTCGTCGTGCTTGGTGTTCAGATGGGACTGAAGAGTGAGAACTTCCTGATCGTCATCGGCAGTCTCGTCTTAGGCGGGGCAATCGGTGAATGGTTACGAATTGATGAAAAGCTGAACCGAGTCGGCGAATGGCTTGAACTAAAAATCGGACGGGGTCATCCATCGAATATCGCAGAAGGTTTCGTCACAGCCACGTTGATTTTCGTCATCGGAGCAATGGGCGTACTCGGGGCGCTTGACGGCGGTTTACGTCAGGACCATGACGTCCTCTATACAAAAGGATTGATTGACGGCTTCACGGCACTTGTCCTCAGCTCGACTCTCGGGATCGGCGTCATCTTTTCGGCGATTCCGGTTCTCGTTTATCAAGGAGCAATTGCTCTCAGCGCAGTGGCGATTACGCAATTTGTTCCGGACGCTATCCTTCAGCAATTCATCGTGGAGATGACGGCGACCGGCGGTGTGATGATTTTAGCAATCGGCTTGAATCTAGCCGGCATCACCAAAATCCGGGTCGCGAATCTCCTACCCGGTATCGTGATGGTCGCATTGATCGTGACCGGTTTGGAACTGCTTGGTTTTAACTGAAACTTAAAAGACATCCGTTTGCACTGTTGATTTCGGTCAGCAGCAGGCAAACGGATGTCTTTTTTTAGTGGATGGTTTTTTCCAAGGCAGAAATGTGGTGCTCAAGCAGCCGGTGCCCGTCATAGTGAAACGTGTGGAGCTGTGGTGTCGTCTGTTTCAAGACGTGCGGCAGGTAAGTCTTCAGATTACTGATGACACCGGTATTATCCGGATGAAGGATCCAGTCAAGCTGTTTCCAGTCGAGAATACCTTCCCGGGTCGCGAGCGGTGTCACGAGGAGCTGATCAGACGGCAGTTCGGCAAGGAACAAATAAATTCCGACCGTCTCGTCCGCCTGCAGGAGAATCGTGCCCGAGAACTGGACAGCGGTCAGCGTCAGACCGGTTTCTTCAAACGTTTCCCGGATGACGGATTCCGCCGGGGACTCGCCGGGTTCGATTTTACCGCCGACCCCGTTCCACATCCCCATCGCCGGTTGTTTTTGCCGGTTCAGCAGCAACCACTGATCGTGCTTGCGAATCAAACAGAGGGTATAACGATACAAGTCTCCTCATCTCCTTAAAAGAAGTCGTGTTTAAAGGCCGCATACTGGTCATCGGACGTGACCGGTTGAATCGTTTTCTTGCCTTCGGTCCAGGTCGTTAACGCCTGTCGTGTCAGAATACGGTGGCCATCGGCTTTGCGGATGGCGAGCAGACTACGTTTGTTGAACGGGGAAGCCGGATGTTCCTGGATGATTTGTTCCATGTCGGATAAAGCAGCCGGTTCGATCGTCTGTTGCGTGTAGAAATGGTACCCGATGACAAACTCGTCATCCTGACCGGTCCGTAACATCTCCAGCTGATAACCGGCGCCGTTCGGGGCAATCCGGTAGCTGCCGCTCGGTGATGTGATCGTTTCTCCGGTCAGAGGAATTGGGCGTAAGGCGAGATTGACACCGAATCCCGTATCGACGAGATAGGTCTGCTCCTGGTGCGACAACAGGACGGCGACGTGGGTCGGACCGGTCGCGGACCAGACGTCATTTTCCTGATCGAAGACGGTCGCCTTGAGAAGTGAAACGTCAAACCCTTTGATTCGTAACACTTCGTACAGCAAATGGTTGAGATCATAGCAGACACCGCCCGCCTGACGTTCGATGAAGGTCTGTCGTAGTCGGTTCTGGTCAAACGGAACCGACTCTTTTTCAAGAACTGCTTGATTGTCAAACGCCAGATGATAGGCAAAGGCTTCAAGCAGCGCCGGTAAATCGGCAAACGTTAACGTATGACCGAGCGGATAATGGATCCGGCCGGCTACGTCTTTAATAAATGTAGACAAGACAATTCCTCCTTTAATCGATGATTCCATTATCGCATATTCCCGTTCATGACAGGATACATGTTATCTGAAAATAAGATTTGGTCTTTTGTTTCGTGATGAACTTTGTTATGCTGAAACAGGATTAATTAAGAATGATTCTCATTCCGGATGAAGAAGGAGGCTCCTCATGTTACGAAAACGAATGACCGGCGCATTCGCGCTTTTAGTAATGAGTTGTCTGATGCTTGCGGCGTGTGCCGGACAAGCGAAAGAAGAGACGACGAAAAAGACGCACGCTGTCACGCATGAAGCAGGAACAACGAACGTGCCGGACCATCCGAAACGGATCGTGGCCCTTGAGTTCTCGTTCGTCGACGCGCTCGACGAACTGGGTATTGAACCGGTCGGCATCGCACAGGAAAACAAGGATGATGTATCGGGGCTGCTCGATAAGAAGATTTCCTTTACGGAAGTCGGGACACGCCAGCAACCGAATCTCGAAGTCATCAGCTCGCTGAAACCGGACTTGATCATCGGAGATTTCAACCGGCATAAAGGCATCTACAAACAATTGCAGCAAATCGAACCGACGATCATCTTAAAAAGCCGGAATGCGACCTATCAGGAAAACCTTGCATCATTCAAGAGCATCGCGGAAGCCGTCGGGCAGACCGATCAAATGGAGCAACGTCTGAAATTGCATGACAAGCGACTCGCAGTTGCCAAACAAAAAGTCGATCCGGACGATCAACGCAAAATCATGGTTGGTGTCTTCCGGTCCGATTCATTGACGGCACACGGAGAGACATCGTTTGACGGGGAACTGCTTGAAAAACTCGGCATCGATAATGCCATCACGAAAACAGTAGAACCAACCGTGACGATTACGCTGGAGCAGATTGTCAAATGGGATCCGGACGTCATCTTCATGGCGGAAGCCGACCCGAAACTGCTCAACGAGTGGAAAAAGAATCCGCTCTGGAATCAGATCACGGCTGTGAAAAAAGGTGAAGTCTACGAAGTCAATCGTGACTTGTGGACCCGTTACCGCGGACTGGACGCAGCGGAACAAATCGTCGACGAAGCGATTCAACTGCTGTATCCGAAAAAATCATAAACGACGACACGAGCCAGAGCAATCTGGCTTTTGTTGATGAAAGGGGAAGCCGTTGATGATTCGGAAAACACGATTGATCCGTTTGCTCGTTCTACTTATTGTGCTGATTGGACTCAGCTCCTATCTCAGTCTGTTTCTCGGCGTAACGACGATTCGGCCGCTCGAAGCCATCCGGGAATGGTCATCCGGTGATTTGTCAAAAGAAACATTGGTCCTGACGACACTTCGATTACCACGATTAGTACTGGGACTGATACTCGGGGCAAACCTAGCCGTCGCCGGAGCATTGATGCAGGCCGTCACCCGGAATCCGCTCGCCTCGCCGCAGGTATTTGGTGTCAACGCCGGAGCCTCGTTGTTCGTGATTCTCGCGTTATTGCTGTTCCCGGCGCTCGGGACGGCCAATCTCGTGTACTTCGCTTTCTTTGGTGCAATGATTGGCGGGTTGCTCGTCTTTTCATTTGCGTCCGTCCGCGGTATGACGAGTCTGAAACTGGCCCTCGTCGGGATGGCGATCCACTTGTTGCTGACGTCTTTGACGAAAGGGTTGATTTTATTCAATGACCGGATCACGAATGTCTTGTACTGGTTATCCGGATCGATCAGTGACAGCGGCTGGCTTGAAGTCCGGTTGATTGTGCCGTGGTCGATCATCGGCTTGATCTTAGCCTTCAGCCTGGCCAAATCGCTGGCGATTTTCCAACTCGGTCAGGACGTCGCCGTCGGACTGGGGCAAAACATCACCCGGATCCGGATGCTGGCAGCCGTCGCTGTTGTCTTGCTGGCCGGTGTGACGGTTGCCGTCGCCGGAGCCATCGGCTTCATCGGTCTGATGGTCCCGCACATCGTCCGGCGCCTGGTCGGGGAGGATTACCGGTATGTCCTGCCGGTGTCCGCGTTATGCGGCGGACTGTTGCTGACGTCTGCCGATGTCCTCGCCCGGTTCATCGCTTATCCCTATGAATCACCGGTCGGGATCGTGACGGCATTACTCGGGGCGCCGTTCTTCTTGTATTTAGCGAAACGTCAGACGAAAGGGGTGGCGTAAATGAACAGACTCCGTCAACAACCATGGCTTGGTCTCGTCCTCATGTCGCTCCTTGTCACTGTGCTCAGTTTTTTGTTGCTCGGCGTCGGTTCCGTCTACTTGAAACCGGGTGAAATCGTCGCAGCCTTGCAAGGAGATGGAAGTGCCTTCATCGTCTTGAACTACCGGTTGCCGCGGACACTTCTCGCGTTACTCGCCGGCGGTTGTTTTGCCCTATCCGGTGTTTTGTTGCAGGCGATCATCCGGAATCCGCTCGTCTCCCCGGACGTCATCGGCGTGACGAACGGAGCGGCCTTGTTTACCGTTTTGACAATTGCGTTACTTCCGGACGGTCCGCTCGTTTTGACGCCGCTTGCAGCGATGGGCGGAGCGGCACTCGTGATGATTGCCCTGATGTTACTTGCCGATCACGGCAAGCTGCAACACAGTTCCTTTGCTTTGCTCGGCATCGCCGTCAGTGCGATTTGTGCGTCGGGAACGGAATATCTGTTGATCAAGTTTCCGCTCCAGACGAATGATTCACTCGTTTGGCTTGCCGGCAGTCTGTTCGGCAAAGGCTGGACGGAAGTGTATGTCCTGGCGCCGGTCTTTCTGATTCTCGGACTCGCTATCTGGTCTGGACACCGGCAACTCGATATTCTGTCACTCAGTGAAGACGCAGCGATCGGTCTCGGGTTACGGATGAAACGGACCCGGTATGTCTTTCTCGCGCTTGCTGTTGTTCTCGCTGGTGTCGCCGTCGCGATGGTCGGATCAATCGGGTTCCTTGGACTCGTTGCCCCGCATATAGCCCGACGTTTAATCGGTCACCGGCACCACCTGTTGATTCCGATGGCCGTCCTCGTCGGCGGCGGACTGTTGGTCGTCGCCGATGCGATCGGGCGCGGGATTCATCCGCCGCTTGAAATTCCGGCCGGATTGATCACAGCGATCATCGGTGTACCGTACTTCTTGTATCTGCTGCGGAAAAACCGCGCGTGAATGCGACCAAAACACACTGCCTTGTACCCGTTTCTCTGTTGAGAGATTGTGCGACAAGGCGGTGTTTTTTTGAGTTGAACAGTAAATCAATATCCGATATATGGTAAAATGAAATAGATTAGCAGATGCTGTCTATAAAAAAACTCAGACGAAGTGTTTAAAAACTATGACGTGTCGAGGTGCTGAATGAACATACACTTTGAAGAACTGAAAATGTACACGAAATTTGATGATTTAGCAGATGATTTACTGGATCTTGCAAAAGAGATTCTGCCGGAACAGCTGTTTTATTTATCAGCTATCAATGAGACCGAGCAATTGATCATTAAACTGTCCGAAGAGCAGACCCGGATGCCGGTCACAGAAGGAATGGTCATTGATTTGAATTACTCGCTCTGCCAACGAATCGATTTTCAAACGAAACAACCGCTTATATACGAAGATGTCACAAAAGACCGCAGTCTCGACGGCATGAGGGAAGTACTGGAAGGGGCGAATGTTCAGTCCTATTTAGGGATTCCGATTTCGCTTGCGAACGGAGAAAAGTTCGGTACATTGTGCGCCATCAATGATGAAGTCAGTTTGTTCGAGAGCAAGAGTATCGAGTTACTGCAACGGATCGTCCGCCTGTTTTCGTATTATCTGGAACTCGAGCGGTTTGCCTGGCGTGACATGTTGACGGATCTGTACAATCGGCGGTATTTGACGCATCAATTCGACCAGCAACCGGAGACGGAAGGGGCCTTGTTCTTCCTTGATTTGGACGGCTTCAAAAATGTCAACGATGTGTACGGACACGATGCCGGGGACGCTGTTCTGCAGGAGGTCGCAAGACGATTGAAGTCACTGATTGCAGGACAAAAAGAAGCCTATGCCGTCCGCTTGGGCGGAGACGAATTCGTCATTCGGTTTACGCACTTTGATTCTCAGCAAGCATTGATCGATCAAGCAGATGAAATTCTTGTCCGGTTGAGTACGTGGGACACATATGAACTGTCGACCAGCATCGGAATCGTCGCCTACAAAGACGCTGACAGCAGTCTGAAAACGCTGCTCCGCCAAGCGGATATCGCGTTATACGAAGCAAAATCATCAGGAAAAAACAGGTACAAACTGTTTACAGAATGATTGGCCGGACACATGCAAAAGAAAACACCATGAAGTTCGACGTCTCCTTGACCGGAAGCGTACGAAACAGCATGGTGTTTTTGAATTAGTGTCAGACGGTCAGTTCGATCGTCAGTCCTTCCGGATCAAGAAAGACGCTTTCATAGTAGCCGTCGCCTGTCAGACGCGGACCGTCGATTCGGTTATAGCCGTCCTCCTCGAGCCGTGCCGTCAGCTGATCGACAGCGAACCGGCTGCCGAGCGAAAAGGCAATGTGGGCGTAACCGAACCGGTCGCGCGGCGCATCGTGATCGATATCCGTCCGGTGCATCAACTCGAGCCGGGCGCCTGACTTAAAGTGGAGAAAGTAGGACGAAAATCCTTTGAGCGGATTATGGTACAACGCATTGGCCTGCGCCTCGAGATACGTTTCGTAAAAGTGTTTCATCCGTTCGAGATCCTTGACCCAAACGGCGATATGTTCAATCTTCATGAGAGCAGACTCCTTTTTGAATGATTTAGGAAGCGCGGGACAATGCCCGTTTCGCAAGGACACGGTTCAGCCGTTCGGAACAGAGCAACAGGAACAGAATCATCAGGAAACCTGTCACCGGGAACAGCTGTAACGTCAGGAACGAGGCGAGAACACCGAACAACGGCGGCAAAAACGTACTGCCGCTGTAGGCGAAGGCCATCTGAACCCCCATCAGCCGTTTCGCCGCGTCCTGGCCGAACCGGACCGGCGTCTCATGTAACATGGCCGGATAAATCGGCGCGAGTCCGAGTCCGATCAGGATAAATCCGGTCAGCATCAAACCGTCGAGCGGCAGGAAGAACAGCAGACTGCCGAGCAGAGCCGTCCCTTGCCCCAACCGAATCAACTGGCGGTTCGTCATCCGGAGCGATAAAAAGCCGCTCAAAAACCGGCCGACGGTGATGCTGCCGTAATAGACGGAAATCCAGGTGGCCGCTGTTTCGACGGAAAAAGATTTGACCTGGACGAGATAACTGCTGCCCCATAAACCGATCAATGCTTCAGCACCGCAATAGAGGACAAACGAGGCGAGCGCGAACGGGAGACCGGTCAAACGCTTCGCCTGTGTTCCGTGTAAGGACAGTTCTTCAGGCGGTACTGCAATTGCGACCGGTGCCTGTTTCCAAAGCGGAACGCTTAAAACGAGCAGCAAGGCAAGACCGAACTGGACCAGTGCGACAGTCAGATATCCGCTGCGCCAGTCGCCCGATTCGCTCATCATCGCTGCCATAATCAACGGTCCGGCCGTAGCGCCGACGCCCCAAAAGCAGTGAAGCCAGTTCATATGGTGTGCTTTGTAACGGGTCGCGACAAAATGATTGAGTGCCGCGTCGACGACGCCGGCACCGAGACCGAGCGGAATCGCGAGCAGGAACAGCCAGAGCAACGAAGGGGCAAAATAAAATCCGAGCAGGCTGCCAGCCGTAACTGCAGCACAGAAGGCGGTGATATGACTCGTTTCAAACCGGTTGAGAATTTTGCCGCTGAACAGACTCGAGATGATCGTTCCGCCGGCAATCGTCATGAACAGCCAGCCGGCGACTTCGAGATTCGCCCCGAACTCTGTCCGCATGACGGGCCAGGCAACGCCGAGTAACGAATCCGGTAATCCTAAACTGATGAAGGCAAGATAGATGATGCTGAGTAACCAGACTCCACTCATGTTGATGTCCCCTTTATTGGTTGTTCTATCTGAAGTTGTAATCCGAGACGTGTCAAGCCGTTCAGATAATCGGTTTCCCAGTTACTCCGGACGAGCCGGGGAATATGGGTTTCCGGGATATAGCGGGCTGTTGTCGTCCGGATTTGTTCCAAATCTGACGCCGTCACTTCCGCGCTGTTAAAAATCAACAGATGCGGATTCAGTGTCGCGGCGAACGTCGTCGTCAACCGGCTGATCGCATCAATCGTGTCCGCGTTCAAGACATCACTTCGTTCGGCGATCCGTTGTCCGAACGTCGCCTTGTCATACTGCGGGACAAGGGAAATTTCACCGGCAAAGTGGCTGCTGCCGCGGACGAGTTGTCCGTTGATTAAAATCCCGGAACCGGGTCCGTTTTTTCCTAAGTACAAATAAATCAGGGACTGTTGCCGCTGCTGATAGGCTTCGTGAAAGCCGATGACGGCGGCATTCATGTCATTTTCGACGACGACCGGCAAGTGGAACTCGGATTCGAGCGTCTGTTTCAGATCGACCTGTTGCAAAGACGGATAATCCGGTGCAAAAAAGACTTGCCCGTTTTCGACAGATGCCGCCACGCCGACACTTAAAAAAGTGATACGCGGATCTTGCGCAAGCAACCGGTGAATCAGGCAGACGAGAGCCGGAACGTGCGGTTGCTGACGGGGAACGGATTCCGTTCCGTTCGTCAGTAATGTGCCGACAGCGTCGAAAATCCGGTAACCGATGGCATCGAGTTCGAGATACAGCGCCAATCCGTGAGTGTGATCGGCCCGGGAACGATAGCGTTTAGCCGGACGTCCGCCGCTCGATACATCCGAATCCTCTTCATCGACCTCACCGTGCTCGATTAAAATGTCCAAATGTTTTTTGATTGTCGGGAAACTCGTCGAAAGCGTCCGGCTCAGTTCCGGAATCGTCTGAAGCCGATCGAATAAGAGGGCTTGCCGCAACTGGATTAATAAATCCGTGTTCATACCGGCCATGAGGGACCTCCTTTATACTTTTTAAAATATTTTAATAAGTGCTCGGATTGAGTGTAGCAAGCAGAGGTTTAAAAAGCAAATGCTTTTAAAAACTTAAGTTGTTTGTCGTACGCGAATCAAGAGGACCATGATGTAGGTAACGGCTGCCAAAGTTCTTGCACACATGACCCGCACGGCTGAAAGGGGCTGGATGACCGGCAGGGAAATCTTTTGAAAATGGAGAAATATACAAAATCACAGCATGGTTCGATATTTTAAGCAGAAAGAAGGGTTCTTATGAAATTATTGCTGACTTCAGGCGGCATTCAAAATGACAGCCAACGTCGGGCGCTCGTCGATCTACTCGGAAAACCGATTGAGGAAGCACATGCCCTCTGCATTCCGACAGCCGTCTACGGAATGAAAGAAGGACCGTACCACGCATACTTGTTCATCACAGGAACGGGTTCCACTCCGATGTGTGAATTAGGATTTCAGTCGGTGGGTGTTCTCGAATTGACGGCACTGCCCATTCTCGATGAATCACTCTGGGTGCCGCTTGTCGAACAGGCCGATGTGTTGTTGGTAAATGGCGGTGATCCCTTATTTTTAAACTACTGGATGAAAAAGTCGGGACTTGCCGACCGATTGCCTTCGCTAAAAGCAGTCTACGTCGGATTGAGTGCCGGCAGTATGGTGCTGACACCAAGGATTGGTCATGCGTTCGTGGAGTGGACAGCACCTCATACAACGACAGATGAAACCCTTGGATTAGTTGAATTTTCGATTTTCCCCCATCTGGATCACGAACTGTTACCGGAAAATACATTGGACGAAGCCGTCAAATGGGCGGCTGATCTCACAGGACCATCCTATGCGATTGATGATCAAACGGCGATTCAGGTTGTTGATGGCGTAGTGAAAGTGATCTCAGAAGGTCACTGGAAACGATTTGATTGAACTGAGGTGAGACCAGTGGAGATCACGACACAATTGTACGTCGAACATATCGGGCAATGGCGGAGTTGGCTGGAAAACCATCATCTGACAGAGACCGAAGTTTGGCTCGTATTTGATAAAAAAGATGCAGAAAAATATCAGTTGGATTATATCGAAACCGTCGAAGAAGCACTTTGTTTTGGTTGGATTGACGGGATTAAAAAGAAGGACGGGGACCGTCTGCTTCAGCGATTTACACCGCGTCGGACAAACAGTCACTGGACCGAACTGAATAAAGAACGGGTTCGTCGACTGATGGCACTCGGAAAGATGCGAGAACAAGGGATAAAGGTGACACCTGACTTGACAGTACCGTTTGAAATTGATCACATCATCATCACGGAACTGAAAAAAGATCCGGACACCTATCAATTTTTCCGGACGTTGCCGGAGCTCTACATCCGTGTCAGGATTAGTTATATCCAGGACTGCAAGCGAGACAGCGCGGAGTATGAAAAAACGTCTGACCAAGTTTTTGAACTATACGGCGCAACGGCGACTGTTTGGTCGCTATGACGACGGAGGGAAATTGACGGGAGACTATAAAGGAGATGACTGATGATGGATTCTGAACAGGAGAAACCGACTTTTGGTGTGAAACTGAAGGGATGATACTACCAGTATAAGCAAAGTGTCTATGGCATCGCATACGATCAACGACAGCAGACATTTTTAACCGTCGAGACTAAATGGAACAATCTTTTGTTGCCGGGTGGGGGAGTCGAGCGAGGAGAAACACCGGAGCAAGCACTCCACAGAGAGCTACTTGAAGAGACCAGGTTTACGATTCAAATTGATGCGTTGATCGGCCGTGCCGAACAGTATCTAATGGCACCAAGCGGAGAAGCGATCCTGAATGATGCATCCTTTTTTGAGATACGATTGCTAAAGCAGATTCAAGTTTCCCGTGAACTGAATCATCGTCTAGTCTGGCAGCCACTTCAATCAGTGAATGAATTGTTTCATACACATCAGGCGTGGGCAGTCAGGGGAGGGTTATAGTATAAGGAAGAACACCTCTGAATCTAATACCTAGAAAAATGAAAAGCATCAGGTATTCGGGATTGTCACGTGTACTCGATGCTTTTTCATTTTTAGAATCCTAGGACGAGTGGTAAGATCAAGGTTATCTTTTGATCCATTTTGCTCCTCGTCCACGTCCTGACGGTTTTATGAGTCCCTCATCCCGAAGTTCACGCAGAAGCCGATTGATGGTGGCTTCGCTGACATCCGGACAGGCATTACGGACATCCGCTTTCGTAAACGGTGTGATTCGGCTTTCGACAAATTGACGAATTCGTCCCGCCTTATTTTGATTGCCGGTCGTAATCAGTCCGACCCGATCCTCGAGTTCCTTATACGCGGCAAGGATTGTGCTCAACAGGTAGTTTACCCACGGGAAAGGATCTTGCTGATTCTGATGCCAGTGGATAGAGGATAGTCGAAGCGATTCATAATAATCTTCTTTACGCGACTCGACGATCTTTTCCAGACTAATGTACCGTCCAACCTCGAAACCTTCCTGGTAAAGTAGTAATAGTGTTAATAAGCGTGACATCCGACCATTTCCATCATTGAATGGATGAATCGACAAGAAATCGAGTACAAAGAGGCTCGTCAAGATAAGTGGATCGACATCTTCTTGTTGTCGCCGCTCACGCAAACTATCGCATAATGCCTGGACTGAGGCAGGAGTCTCGAATGCCGGCACCGGAACGAAACGTGTTCGTCGTGTCCCGTCAGGAAAGGATTCACTGATTTCGTTATCGACATTCTTCCATCGTCCACCCTCGACGGGAACGAATTTATAAAGCTCCTTGTGAAGTTGTAATAATACGTTCGCATTGATCGGGATATCTCGTGCTGAAGCATGAATTAAATTCAAAACATCTCGGTAACCGGCAATTTCCGCCTCAGAACGGTCGGCGGGATCGGCTGATTTCGACATGATGGTATGGAGGCGGCTTTCTGTAACGACAATTCCCTCAATCGCGTTCGATGCTTTTGTCGACTGAATGACAGCTACGTCTCGTAACGTATCGAGAACTTGAGGAGCCTGTTGTTTATATAAATCTTGTTTTCCTTTATATTCATTGATCCGGCTGATCAAGCGGACTGTTTCCATCGGTAGTGCAATGGTATTTAAATAACGATACGTATAGTTTCTCACATGTAGCGCCTCTTTCATTAATAGACTCATTGATAGCTAAACATATTCATTTATTAAAGAAATGAATATGTTTAATTAAACTATAACGTATTTAAACGTGTTCAAAAAGAATAAACATACTCATTTTAGGATGAAATGAGTATGTTTATTCAAAAATGAACTAATTAATATGGATTTAAAACAGTTAAACATAGTCAAAAACAATTAAAATGAACATGTTTACATGAAAATGAGCTAATTTATGATTTAAACGATTGCAGCTACTCGTAACGTCACAAAATCGGTGACAACAGACGCGAGATACTTTCTTTAAAGCGGATCATCCGCGGACGGGCGGCGTATTTTTCTCGTGTCAGCAAGGCACTGTCGGCGACGTCCGATAAGAAGAGCAGCTCCAGTTCTTCTGCAATCGCCGCATCGTACAAAATCGCATTCATTTCAAAGTTCAGCCGGAAGCTCCGGGCATCGATATTCGTCGTCCCGACCGAAGCGATTTTCCCGTCGACGACAATCGTCTTCGCATGCATGAAGCCGATTTCGTACGTGTAGACTTCGGCCCCGTGTTGAATCAATTCGCCGACTGCCGCGTACGTCGCCCAGTAGACAAAGGGATGGTCCGGTTGATTCGGAATCATGATTTTGAGCGAAACGCCGGAAGCCAGGGCAATCTGGCAGGCGTCCATGAAACTGGCATCCGGAATGAAGTAGGGCGACTGGATGTAAACCGATTTTTCGGCAGAATGAATCATCTGAATCAGCATATTTTTCAAATACTCCGTCTCGGATGTCGGACCGGACGTCACGATTTGAACCGGTACATGATCCGTCGCTGCAGCATGCGGCGGAATCGGTGCGGTCGACCAGTCGGTCCGCTCGTTGCTCGCAGCGTCCCAGTCCTGTTCGAAATGAAATTCGAGTTCTTCGACGACCGGACCAAGAACCCGCAGATGGGTATCCCGCCAGTAGCCGAACTGTTCGTCTTCCCCGAGGTATTCCGATCCGACGTTAAAGCCGCCGATATAGCCGATTTGCCGGTCGATCGTACAGAGTTTCCGGTGATTCCGGTTGTTGATGCGCAGGTTGAAGATACCGAGCGGCGACGAGAAGAACGAGCGGACCTCGCCGCCGTCCTGTTTGAACGACGCGAAATCCTTGGCTTTCAGTTTCCACGAACCGACGGCGTCATACAGAATCCGGACTTTGACGCCGCGCTTGGCCTGTTCGAACAAAGCGTTCAGCAGACGGTCGCCGAGCGGATCACGTTTTAAGATAAAATACTGGATATTGATTTCGACTTGCGCGCTTTTAATGTCAGCAAGTAACGTATCGAATTTCTGATGACCGTCGAACAGGCTCCGGACGACCGTCGCCTCCGTCAACAGGGCACCTGATGAACGATTCGCCTGAATCAGCTTCCGGTACGGATAAAGTGGTGTATTGGGGGGAATCGCTTCAGCTGCCTGTTCGGTAAGGTCTTGTTCGCGCGCCAACCGGCGATCTTCCGGCACATGATAAAACGAATCCTGTTTCAAGGAGCGGCCGAACAACAAGTAAATCAAAAAGCCGATGACCGGCAGGAACAAGAGGATCATCAGCCAGGCCCAGGTTGCACTGACATCGCGCCGCTCAAAAAACAGGATGGCGATTGCTGCTGCAAAGTTGGCAATCAACACGACATAGAGCAAAATCTTCAGGATTAGGGTATAGTCCATCAATACGAACACCTCGTTTTCAGAAAATAGGACTTTGACGGGAGGGGAACAGCATGTTTTCGGAATGGATCCGGTTCATCTCGAGTATCCTATTCATCCCGATTTCGGATGATCTGCTGGTCATCCGTCAAATCAGCAGTTGGCTCCGGCAGAATCAAAACCCTGCCGTGATTTTTCTGTTGGTCTGGTCGGCTTGCTTCATCTGTTTTAATCTGTTTTATGCGATTCCCCGGTTCTTTCGGGAACTGCCCTTCTTTCAAAAGTTATTGACCAATAAACATCTGGCGAAAGCGGAAGCGATTCTACAGGAAAAAGGTACGGTCGCCATCGCGATGTCGTTTTTCCTGCCCGGTGTCCGGCGCCGATCCACTATATGTCCGGACTGCTGGCCTATCCATACCGTCCGTATGTGCTGGTAACGCTAGCCGGAACTGGCGTTTATGCGATGCTGTGGACGATTCTCGTCAATCGTCTCGGTGCCTATGGTCTGTTAAACCGCTTTTCGATGTGGTGGGCGACCCATGGCGGTGTCATCCTGTTACCCGGCCTGCTGATTCTGACGGGTGTATTAGGTTGGATTTTCCGGGACACGATCCGGAACTGGTTTGTCCGCCCGTAACGCGGTCTTCCGGAGTTGTGCCAACTTGATGATGTTGAGGACCGTCACTTTTGCGAGGGCGTAAAAGGGAACGGCGAGCAACATGCCGAGAATCCCTGCCAGTTGACCGGCGACGAGCAAGACGACCGTGATCGTAATCGGATGAACCTTCAGGGATTTTCCCTGGACGAGCGGCGAGATGACATTGGCATCCAGTTGCTGGACGATCGTAATGCCGATGATGACATACAGTCCTTTGATCGGTTCGTCCAAAAAGCCGATCAAGACGGCCGGTGCCGCACCGAGAAACGGTCCGAGGTACGGAATGATGTTCGTCGCGAAGATGAACAGACCGAGCGGTAAGAAGTACGGAACATCGAGCCACCAGAGGACAAGTGTCGCGAGACTCCAGACGAAGGAACAGACAATCAATTGCGCTCGGACATACGAGCGGATCGTTCCGTTCATGTCTTTTAAAATCAACAGCGCCTCCTTGCGATAACCGACCGGGATGAACTGGACTAAGGCATTCGGTAGTTTTTTCCCGTCGAACAGCATGAAAATGTATAAAAACAGGGCGATGAATAATGTGAAGACGGTCGAAGCGATGAATTGAATCAGCCAAATTACAGAACCGGCAATTGAGGAAAAGACGTTTCCAAGAAGCGCGGTCGCACTTTTCATCGAGTTCTCGACAGACGACAATTGATTGTCGAGTGTCGGGATGGAGGTTCCATATTTCGCATAGAGGGATAACGATTGGGTATAGAGACGCTCGGCAAAACCGGGTACGGCACCGATGAAAGCGAAAAGCTGTTTCGTGATGAGCGGAAATAAGGTCAACAGAAAAACCCGTGACGATGATTAGTAGTAAGACGAGGACGATGAAAATAGCCAGCTTGCGCGAGCGCAGCCGACGGACAGATAAAACAGGATACCGGCGACGATGAACGGAGTGAAGATCGTTGTAAACAGAACGAACAGCGGTTGAACTACCTCCACCTATGCTTCGCTTAGAGATGAAGGATTCCTGAGTTATCCGACCTAATGGTTGAAACCTGATCAGGCTAGCCCCGTCGTCCCGACGGTTGAAGAAGCTAAGATACGTTCGGCTTCTTGTTTGAGATTCAGTCCTGCGTTCACATCCCGGTCGTGATGGATCCCGCAAATCGGACATGTCCATTTCCGCAAGCCAAGATGTTTCACGTCTTGGTGTTGATGTCCGCAACTGGAACACAGTTGACTAGAAGAAAAGGTCTTGCCGACCTTTACGACTTGGAGAAGTCGAGGCGACGCATGACTACGAGCTGGATCTCGATACTGGACAGTGGCGGCGTTATCAGGGACGAAGCGGACGAAGTGGTGCTTCAAGCAGCAATCAGACGGATGATTTCCGCGATCGGGTTGAAAAGCAGGCAGAACGGTTTTACCGCGAGTTGTCGGGAGAGGTCGAAAAACTAAACCGATCACTGGATTGGGATCAGATCATCGTCATCGGCGAGCGGTCACAAGCGAATTTCCTCGAGCAGGCGTTAACGACAAAACCCAAACAGGTCATTCATAAAAATTTGTCGCAATCGAGCCAACAACAGATTCTCAAGCAGGTATTTTGAGCGTCGACGTCTAAAGTATAGCTTTAGACGTACATAGGGAGTGAAGAAACATGTTCATGCACCAGATTACCGATCAACTAAGTGTGAAATTGATTGAGCGCCAGGATGCCGAGACGCTCTACGCGCTGATTGACGCCAACCGGGATCACTTGCGGGAATGGCTCGGCTGGGTCGACGGAGCGACCGGACCCGACATCTACCGGAACGAAATCATTCCAGCCTGGTTGACAGACTATGCGAACGGCAACGGTTTTGCCTGTGGGATTTATTTTGAGGGCGAACTCGTCGGGACGATTGCCTTACACGAAATCAATCAGATGTTACGGCAAACGTCGATCGGTTATTACCTGACCGGGAACGGACGCGGCAAAGGATTGATGACGACGGTCGTCGCTTTCATCACCGACTATTGTTTCACGAAATTACAACTGAACCGGGTCGTCATCGAGTGTGCCGTTGATAATACCCGAAGCCGGAAGATTCCTGAACGTTTAGGTTTTCAGCAGGAAGGGATTCTGCGTGACGCGGAGCTTTTGTACGGGGCGTATCATGATATTGCCGTTTATGCGATGCTCGCAAAAGACTGGTCCGACACGTGCGTATCATCCGTACAAAATCAGCAAATGAATTAAAGCAGGAGGTGCCACGGAATGGTTCAATTCATAAAAATGACAGAAGCAGCCTATGCTGCATACTTACCGGAAGCCATTAAGGAATATGCCGAAGAGAAGGTCAAGGCCGGAACATGGGCAGAGGTAGAAGCGCTTGACCGGTCAGCCGCCGAGTACGGCCAATTATTACCGGACGGTATCCAGACGAAACAGCATTATCTGTTTTCGATCGTTGACGATCCCGAACAGCCGCCGGTCGGTATGATTTGGTTTCAATTAAGTGAATCGACGCACGGTCGAACCGCCTTTATCTTTGATTTCAAAATCGAAGAAGGTCATCAAGGGAAAGGGTACGGACGGCAAGCGATGGAAGTACTGGAGCAGGTCGCCCGACGGATGAACATTAAAAAAATCAAATTGCATGTCTTTGCGCATAACACGCGGGCGATTCATCTTTATGAGACAACCGGATTCGTCACGACGGATTTACATATGACGAAAACCTTGAACTGACAAACAAACACCTCTGTTGTCCAAAATGGACGACAGAGGTGTTTGTTGTCTTCAGCGCCACGTCTGAAGGGTATTTGCGAACTGGATATCCGTTTCAAGTTCGCCATGAATGTGTGTGGACGAAAAGTCGTTTCCGGCCAGCCAATCTTTAAAATCAAACGTAACCGGCTCTTGATCACTGCCGAGAGCGAACCAGACTTTCATGTCGGTCGGGAAATAGGCTGACGTATGAATCGTGCCTGCCCAGTGACTGTACAACTCGGAGAAGACCCCTTTATCGGAATCGTTTAACAGACGGAATGCCGATTCCGCATCCTGAATCAAATGCTGGTGCGTCTTCAGTTCCATCATCCGGCGTTTCGAATCGTCGAGGTGGAACCGGTTTTCGTGTTGCAGCAGATCAAAATGATTCGTACAGAGATTCGTCTCCCGGACTTCGATGTCGCGGGCTGTCGCTTCGATGACGAATGACCGGTTCGACCGGTCATGGACGACATAACTGAAAGATCCCCGGTGCGGCATTTCTTTGACGAGCGAAATCGCATCTTCGACCGAGGTACATGTCTCAAGGATGATCCGCCCAATCATGAAACTGACGAAGCCGTCTCCCGGACGACGGCGGTTGATGAAGTTATAGCCCATCGCTAGACCATGTTCGTTCATCCCGTCCATTCGCCCGGTGACACGGGACGCCGGGCCGATGATGGCGGAACCGCCATCCGTCGGTTGAAAGACAGAGAAGCGTCCATCGTACGTCATCGGATGATAATCATAATTACGGACGAGGAAGTTATCGCCCGTCATGATGGAACAGCCGCTGCTCGGTCCTTCGACGCGGTAATGGCCAAAATGAAGCAACGTATCGGCGAGCGATAATTCGAGCTCATCCTGTAAGCCGAGTAACTCATCCCAGATATACGGGGCGTAGCGGAGAAACATCTCTTTTGTTTCGACCGGATCGACCTGAAAACGGGGAACCCGGATTTTCCAGTTATCTTCACGGTTATGCAACAGTTCGTTGCGTTTGACGTAACGGCCCTGTTCGCGACCGAACTCATAGTGCGTGCCGCGGAACTGCGTAATTTCGTTTGAGACAGACTGCACAGCGTTCACTCCTTTTGTTTCTGTATGATTCTGATTATATCGAATCTGCCACGACCTGTCGTAAACCAGGGCTTAGTACAACACATCCGGAATATGAAAAATGAGAAAAGACTGAATCATTTGTGGAACTGACCGATAAACAGGTGGGAGGGGTCTACATAATGAAAAATTTATCAGTACGGAAAAAGATTCAACTGTTGATTGCGACGGCCATCGTCGCGATGATTTTATTAGCCAGTGCAGGACTCTATTTTTTAAATCAGATGTCAAATGCCTCGCAGGCGATGTATAAGGAAAATCTGATTCCGGTCCAGGAAGTGGCGCAAATCCGGATTGATACACGGGCGCTTGATTCGTTCCTCGTCGAAATGATGCTGACGAAAGATCCGGCCCGGATTGAAGAATTGGGGGCACAAATCGATCAACGGCAAGCGCAAATCCGTTCTTCCCTCAACAAATTCGAACGTACATCTGTACCGACGAAACAATCAGAAAAACAAGTCGAGAACTTAAAGGATAGTGTCTTGGCATATGATAACGGCTTGAGCACGATTCAGGATCTGGTCACACAGGGAGATAAGGAACAGGGCTACCGCTTCTATTCGGAAAGTCTCGAGAAAACACGGGACGAAGTCGCCAATACGGCGAAGAGTCTGATGATGTCAATGACAAAACAGTCGAAAGACATCAACGCACTGAACCAACAGGAAAAGCAGACTGCTTTTTACATCATGCTCGGGATTTTCCTGCTCGCCTTGTTATTGTTTGCCGGTCTTGCACTCTATATCACGCGTCTGATCACCAAACCAATCCGTTCGCTGCAAGGCTGGATGAAGCAGTCGGGTGAAGGTGATTTGACGGTCCGCGGAGACTACGTTTCCAAAGACGAGCTCGGACAATTGACGACGTCGTTTAATACGATGACGGAGCAACTTCATCACGTCATCATCGAAATGACGGATACGTCGAAACACGTTGCGACAGCATCGGACGAATTAAGTACGAATGCGGAAGCGACGACAAAAGCGACGGAAATGGTCGCCGTGACGATGGAAGAAATCGCAAGCGGGGCCAGCCAACAATTGAACCAGGTGTCCGGGGCATCGCGGACTGTCCAGGACTTAACGTCCGGTGTCAGTCAGGTCGCCGGGAATGCCCAACAGATGACGGATGCGACGGGTGATGCGATGGACAAGGTCACCCACGGCGGTCAGGTCGTCCGCCAGCTCGGACAGCAGATGGAACGGATCAACACCGACTTTACGGAACTCGGTCACGTCATCGTCGGACTCGGCAACCGGTCGCAGGAAATCGGACAAATCACCGATTCGATCACGGGTATTGCGGCGCAGACGAACCTGCTCGCACTGAACGCGGCAATCGAAGCAGCGAGAGCCGGAGAACAAGGGCGCGGATTTGCTGTCGTCGCTGCCGAAGTCAAGACGCTCGCTGAACAATCGGCACTAGCCGCGAAACAAATCGAGAGTTTGATTCAAGTCATTCAACAAGAAACGGAACAGTCCGTCGTTTCGATGGAAAAAGTCACGACGGAAATGACGAACGGCATTCAGGTTGCCGGCGAAGCGAGTGCTTCATTTGAAGCAATCGAACGGTCCATTAGTGATGTGACGGGGCAAGTCGAAGAAGTGTCCGGTGCCGTTCAGGAAATGGCGGCCGGTAGTGAACAGATTTCCGCAATCATGCGGGAGATTCAAGGTGTGACGGAAAGTACGGCCGCCGGAACGGAAAATATTTCGGCTTCGACGGAAGAACAGATGGCTTCAATGCAGGAAATCTCGTCCGCGTCGCAATCACTGGCGACCATGGCAGAAGACCTAAAACGGTTGTCGAGCCGTTTTAACGTCTAATAAATCAGACAGGTACCTAAAACAGGTATCTGTTTTTTTAATGGAAAAAGCAGGTATTTGAGGTGGTGAACAGTAATAGGTAGAAAAAGTGAGTAAGGGAGGTTACGGATATGGGATCACATGAAATCATTGAATGGATTTTATATGGGATATTCGGTTTGATTGTGCTTCCAATTGTCGTGTTCGGCTTCGTGAAGACGGGAAAAAAACGGATGTTGGCTTTGATGACGGCAGGAGTGCTCTGTCTGATGTTCGGCAGTTTTTTAATGAGCCAGCCGGATGACGAAGACATCAAAGCGCAGATTCAGGAAAACGTGGCAGCCGTCAAACCATATCTTGCGAAAGAGTTTCCAGGCGAAAAGTGGACCATCTCAACCGTTCCTTTTCAAAAAGACGAATATCAGCACGTCAATCCTTATTTCATAACCGTCGTCTTTCAAAATGAACCGGATGCTGCGTATGAGTACAATGTTAATCGCAACGGACGCGTCGAACTGGTCGGGTTTTCCAGTAAAAGTGATTACCATGAGTTTAACCACTTGGAAAAATGAAAAGAATCAAAAAAACAGCCCACCGCGAGGCGGAACTGTTTCAAACATCCGTTCAGGACGTCAGCGTTTTTCCTTTGGAAGACGATAGCGACGACATCGTTTTGACGGCGAAGAAGGCAATCAAACCGAACCCGACCTTGTTCGTTAAATCGGCAAAGTTGTAAATCAATTCGCGGACGAGCTGGATTTCAACTCCCGGCGCAAACAACGTGACAGCGTAACCGATCGGATAGATGGCCCAACCGATCAGGATGAACAACCGCATTTTCAGAAGAGCATCGCGAATTGGAGCCGGTTTGTTTTCCGCAGCTTTCGTGACATTCGTAAACAGCAGATAGATGATATAGATCCAGGCGAAACATCCAA
This sequence comes from Exiguobacterium artemiae 255-15, assembly GCF_000019905.1. Lineage (GTDB taxonomy): Bacteria > Bacillota > Bacilli > Exiguobacteriales > Exiguobacteriaceae > Exiguobacterium_A > Exiguobacterium_A artemiae. The sequence continues at coordinate 1,418,477 of NC_010556.1, forward strand.
TCAGATACGACCACAGTCCGAGTTGCGTGAAACCGCCGGCGATGTTGATTGAGGATTCGCCGATGTAGCCGCCTACAATCATGATCACGTCAGCGATTACGAGTTTCGTCAGCAAGGGCCGGCCGAGCCGACCTTTCAGACCGAGCAACAATGGAAACTTGACTAGCAACAGAGGCGTCGTGACGAGCCAGTCGATATAACGGATTTCTGTTGGAAAACCGTCGATTTCTGACAACAGACCGGACGTTCCGACGGCATCTTTCATAAAGTAATAATGAATGGCCGCGACAAAGGTGACGAGTGCAGCGACGGTAGCGGTGGAGCGGTATTCCGGTGCCAGTGAATTCCGTTCGACTAAAAAGTAGAGTGTCCCGGCGGCCATTCCGACGAATCCGACCCAAAACATATACTGCGTGGCAAGAACGAGTAAATTGACTTCTTCCATGATCAGTCACTCCTTCGATCAGTCACTCCTTCATTACACAAAACACGCGTTTCTATACATTTAGTATAGGACGACACTGGCAACAACGAAGTGCTTCAACCGTTGCGTGATGTGCGGTGAGGTACTGAAAAGACACAAGTTAGACGAAAGATTCAAACCGAAACCAAGACATCAAAACTGGAGGAATCAATATGCCTTTTCCCACTTTAGAAACATCCCGTCTCGCACTGGTGGAAGTAACACCGGAACACGCTTCGTCACTCTTTCATATCTTATCGAACGAAACCGTCACCCGCTTTTACGGAATGGATCCGCTTCGTGAACAAAACGATGCGTTGAACATCATAGGGTCTTTCAAACAGACGTATGACACGCAACAAGGCATTCGTTGGGGTATCCTGATCCGTGACAGCGGGACGTTTATCGGGACGCTTGGTCTGAATCACCTCAGCCTGTACAGCAAAAAGGCGGAGATCGGCTTTGAACTTGATCCTGCGCACTGGCGGCGTGGTTATGCAGCAGAAGCGATTCAAGCTGTGTTGGAATATGCCTTCGAGACACTGGCATTACACCGGATGGGTGCCGTGACATTTTTAGAAAACGAGGCATCCGTTCAACTGTTAAAACGACTCGGATTCGAAGAGGAAGGGATTTTGCGTGGTTATCTTTATCAAGACGGCTCGTCGCACGATGGACGGATTTTTTCATTGCTGCAACCAGATTATCAGTTGATGGTACGGGAACAACACGCACAGGAAAAACCGGTATGAAAGTGAACCGGATTGATCATGTCAGTATCAACGTACTGAGTTTAGTGGAAGTGACACATTTTTTCGTCAGCCTGGGATTCGTCGTAAAAGGTGAATGGGAATCGTCCGGACCGCAACTCGACCGGATTACCGGTCTGCGTAACGTCAAGACTTCATGTGCCGCTCTCGGCGTACCCGACGGAGAGACGTGGCTTGAACTCGTTCAATATCAGAATCCAGTCGATACTGGTCAATCATCAAACGAAGTTCACGCGGCAGGTCTTCGTCATCTTTGTCTCAATGTCGAGTCGCTTGACGCGATGATGACAATCGTGAACGAGCAGGGCTATACTTCAATCAGTCCGGCAGAGCAGTTTGGAGAAACGTACCGAATTTGTTATGTCAGGGGACCGGAAGGCATCATACTGGAAATAGCAGAAAACTATCTTAAACTAAAGAAGGGAAAAGATGTTTCGTAATTCAAAAGGCAGCACGCAAGTCTGGCTCAATGATCTTGGTGTTTGTTTATTCGTCCTGATCGGTCTGACGCTTGCGACGTATCCTGTCGTCATCACGGCATCTGGACGGTTGATGTACGATGAATCAATCTGGCTGAGTACAACGGAAATGAACAAATTCATCACCTTTTATTTTTCTGCATTTTTTGCCTATTTTTTAATCGTAAATCAATTGTATCCCCGTTTTAATAGACGTCAGCTAAAAAAAGACTTGAATAACAAAGAGGTTATATAATAAATTGGTTATATAGAGAAAATCGTCAGTCTGAACGTGTCGGCTGACGATTTTCCCGTTGAAGCTCAATCCGGAAAGGAGGAATTGACTTGATTCGTACGGCGAACCCTGTCGAAGAGATGAGCCAGTTCTTGAAACTGCTCAGTGACAGTACACGTCTTGAAGTGTTGCGTCGGTTGCATGCCCGGGAACATTGTGTCTGTGATTTTGTCGAAATGTTTGATATCTCACAACCCGCCGTCAGCCGTCACTTAAAATTGTTGCGTCAAGCACAGGTGATTTTGGAACGGCGTGAACGGCAATGGATTTATTTCCGATTGAATCCGGATCATCCGCAACATGACTTGTTGTTGACGATCTTAAACTCGATGGAACCATTACCAGTTTCTTTACCAAAGAGTTGCTGAGTTTTAAGTAAATAAACAGAGCTGATACATAACGGAAATGTTATGTAAGAAAAAATGTATTTAGCCGTTGTAAAACAGAGGAAAAAATTAATCAAGAAATGAAGTGAACGCATTGACCGGAACACATCTACTTGCGATCGGGATTTTCCTGATCACCTTATTTTTAATCATCAAACAACCAAAAGGTCTAGGCATCGGCTACTCCGCGATAGGAATGGCATTGATTGCTTTACTGACCGGCGCAGTGAATCTGGATGATGTCTCGACGGTTTGGGGCATCATCTGGAACGCAACCTTTACCTTCATCGCCCTGATCATCATCTCGTTGATTTTGGACGAAATCGGCTTCTTCGAATGGGCGGCGCTTCACATGGCACGTATCGCAAAAGGCGGCGGCGTCAAACTGTTTGTTTACCTGACATTGCTCGGCGCACTCGTATCCGCCTTGTTTGCGAACGACGGGGCTGCCTTGATCCTGACACCGATTGTTCTTGCCATAGTCCGCTACTTAAAATTACCGGACTACGTCGTTTTGGCGTACGTGTTTGCGTCCGGCTTCATTGCCGATACGGCGAGTCTGCCGTTCGTCGTCTCCAACCTCGTCAATATCGTCTCGGCCGACTTCTTTGACATCGGTTTTACGGAATATGCCTCACGGATGGTCTTCGTGAACGTCTTTTCCGTCATCGGCAGTCTGCTTGTGTTGTATCTTTACTTCCGCAAAAGTATTCCGAAGACCTACGACGTGACGCAACTTGTCGCACCGAGCACGGCAATTAAGGATCAGCGGATGTTCAAGTTATCGTGGCTGGTTCTCGTGCTGCTTGTCGTCGGCTACTTCACGAGTGACTTCATCGGCATTCCGGTCAGTCTCGTTGCCGGCGTCATCGCCTTGTTCTTCCTGTTGATGGCGCGTCGTTCACCTAGTGTGCCGACGAAAAAAGTCATCGCCGGTGCACCGTGGGCGATCGTCTTCTTCTCGCTCGGAATGTATATCGTCGTTTATGGTCTGCAAAATGCCGGGTTGACGCAAGTGCTTGCCGAAGTCATCGACGGTTTTGCGACGACGCTTGCCGGTGCGACGTTCGGGATGGGCTTCCTCGCCGCCATTCTGTCATCGATTATGAACAATATGCCGACCGTCATGATTGATGCCCTGGCAATCGAGCACAGTCAGACGACCGGCATCATCCGTGAAGCCTTGATTTATGCCAATGTCATCGGTTCCGATTTAGGTCCGAAGATTACACCGATCGGCAGTCTGGCAACACTGCTGTGGTTGCATGTCTTACGCTCGAAAGGTGTCAGAATCGGCTGGGGACAATACTTTAAAATCGGTACGATCCTGACGATTCCAACGCTTGCGATTACGTTGCTCGGATTGTACATCAGCTTGTTACTTTATTAATTTTCAGGAGGACACTTACATGAAATTGTTGATCATTGGTTCAGTTGCCGCCGGAACATCGGTCGGTGCAAAAGCACGCCGGAACAGTGAAGATTTACAGATTACGATTTATGACCGCGATCAGGACATCTCCTATTCCGGTTGCGGGATTCCGTACTTCGTCGGCGGTGAGATTGCCGACATCGACGAATTGACACCGCGCGATGCCGCATTCTTCAAAAAACGTTATAACATCGACATCCACACAAGACACGAAGTCGAATCGATTGATCACGCAACGAAAACGGCGACCATCGTTAATCTGGCGACCGGTGATCGGTTGACGGATACGTACGATACGCTGGTGCTTGCGACCGGTGCATCAAGCATCGTTCCGCCCTTACAGGGTGTCGATCACGACAACGTCTTCACGGTGCGCAATGTCCGGAATGCCGATGCGATCCGCTCATACATCGACGCCCATAATCCAAAAACGGCAACGATTGTCGGCGGCGGTTTCATCGGTCTTGAGATGGCCGAGCAACTGTCATACCGCGGGATTCAGGTGACACTCGTCGAACGTTTGCCGCAAGTCATGCCACCGCTTGACCGTGACATGGCAGAACGGGTTGCTGATCATTTAAGAGATAAAGGCGTCTCACTGTTGCTCGGAGAATCGGTGACGGCATTAAACGGGACGGAGCGGGTCACGGACATCGCCCTTGAAAGTGGCAAATCAATTGCGACAGAGCTCGTCATCCTGTCAGTCGGGGTCAAACCGAATACGGAGCTCGCCAAACAGATCGGCGTTGGGCTTGGTCAGACAGGCGCAATCGCCGTCAACCGGAAGATGCAGACGAACGTGGCAGATATCTATGCCGTCGGTGACGTCGCGGAAAGTTTCTCCGTCATTACCGGAGAAGCGATTTATCGTCCGCTCGGCTCGACCGCCAACAAGATGGGCCGGATTGCCGGGATGGTCATCACCGGGGAAGAAGCGGAACACCGCGGAATTCTTGGAACCGGCATCTTCAAAGCGTTTGATCTGACGGTCGCCCAAACCGGCTTGACGGAAAAAGAAGCGCGGGAAGCCGGATACGACATCGAAGTTCTCCACAATATTAAACCGGATCGTCCGGAATATATGGGTGGAAAAGAAATGACGATCAAGGCGATTGCCGACCGGGCGACAGGACGGGTCCTTGGCGCACAAATCGTTGGTCCGCAAGGGGTCGACAAACGGATTGATGTCCTCGCGACAGCGATTACGTTCAAGGCAAAAGCAGAAGATCTGTTCCACCTTGATCTTGCCTATGCGCCGCCGTTTGCGACAACAAAGGATCCGGTGCTCTATACCGGAATGGCACTCGACAATGCGATTAAAAAAACAGCCCGTCTGATGACACCAAATGAGTTGATCGAACAGGTCGCCGGCGGCAAGTCGTTCCAAATCATCGATACCCGTTCGAAAGCCCAGTTCGAAAAAAATCACGTCGACGGCGCGATTCATATCCCGCTCGGTGAACTGCGGACACGGGCGAAGGAACTCGATCCGACGTTGCCGACGATTGTTTACTGTAACAAAGGGGTGACCGGGAACGCCGCACAAAACGTGCTCAAAAACCTAGGTTTTACGGATGTCTGTAACTTATCCGGCGGTAATAAAAACTATCAACATTGCAAAAAGTGTCTGACCGAGTAATGGTCCGATGACAAAAAGCGGTTCTTCTTCGCAGAAGAGCCGCTTTTTTTACTGTGCATACCGGTAAGTATGCTCAATCCGTTGACGGATGCTGTCCGGCAAGGAAGCAGCGAGTGCGGTTTGTAACCGTTCCGGCGCGTCGAGCGGGTGAGACTGCCAGTAGTCTTCAAGGAGACGGACTTTGGATTCGCGTCCCGGCATCAATAGATAGAAGACGTACCAATCCTCAAGATGCATGAACGGATAGCGTTGTCCACCGAAACTGACCTGTTCCGTCATAGCCGTCTCATCAAAAATGAATGAAAAAACGCCTGCTTTATGTTGAATTTTGAAATCGACGATGAGATCCAGTTCAACGCTTCCAATCGTGTATTCTTCAAACCGGCGTGTCAAAAAAACTCCTTTATCTTGAGACGGCTGTTGTTTACCGAACTGCTTCAAAATCCGTTCAGCCACAGCGAAATCGTCCGGATGAAAGAGCAAATCCACATCGTTTGGATGCTCCACCAACCCATGGTGGGCGAGGAGAACCGAACCACCAATGCCCCATCTGACGTGAGCAGAGGCAAAGAGTGGGGAAAGGAGAGAAATCACGGATTCAATCATTTAAAATTCCTCCTGTGCAAACTATTGATTCTGTGAAATTACATTCAGCTTAGCAAACAAGCGCACTGAAATGAATCATTTTTTGGTCATCACCACTGTATGCTCAGGATAGGATTTCCGAAGACGTTTAAGCGACCTACTCAAATCCAACTCCGGTACTACACAAGGAGTTCATCGATTCGGATGAACTCCTTTTTAGTATGGATCAAATTTATCGTTTGAAAATAAAAAGACCAAAAGTGTTCCTTTTTGAAACTAATGGTGCTAGACTGTGGATATTCAAAACAGGACAGGATGTTGAGAAAGAAACAGTTCTCAACAGAAAGGTGGAAGAAATAAATGAAAATGAGTCTACGAGAACAGTGGTTCTCAAATATCAGAGGTGATGTGTTGGCAGGCATCGTCGTCGCCCTGGCGTTAATTCCGGAGGCGATTGCCTTTTCGATCATCGCCGGAGTCGATCCGATGGTCGGATTATACGCTTCGTTTTGTATCGCTGTCATCATTGCCTTTGTTGGTGGCCGGCCGGGGATGATTTCAGCAGCGACCGGTGCGATGGCCCTGTTGATGGTTCCGCTCGTCAAGGAACACGGACTCGATTATCTGCTTGCGGCAACGATTTTAACCGGAGTCATTCAAATTCTCTTTGGGGTCTTCAAGATTGCACGGGTCATGAAATTCATTCCGCGTGCCGTCATGATCGGGTTCGTCAATGCACTGCGATTCTGATTTTTATGGCCCAAGTCCCGCATTTCATCGGGATTTCCACGATGACGTACGTCTTCGTCGCCATTACGCTGACAATTGTCTATCTGTTACCGCGTTTTCTTAAAACGATTCCGGCACCACTGATTGCAATCATCGTGCTCACGATTGCGGCGATTTATTTAAACGTCGATTTACGGACGGTCGGTGATCTCGGAACGATTCAACGGTCGTTACCGTCGTTTTTCTTGCCGGACGTCCCGTTGAACTTCGAGACACTTCAAATTATTTTCCCGTATTCACTGGCACTCGCGATTGTCGGATTACTTGAATCATTGCTGACGGCGACGATCGTCGACGATATGACGGGCACGGAAAGCGAAAAAAACAAGGAAGCCCGCGGGCAGGGGATTGCGAACTTCATCACCGGTTTCTCCGGCGGAATGGCGGGTTGCGCGATGATCGGTCAATCGGTCATCAACGTCAAGTCAGGAGGACGTGGGCGGCTGTCGACACTTATCGCCGGGCTGTTCCTGATGTTTTTGATCATCGTCCTCGGAAACTGGGTCGTTCAAATTCCGATGCCGGTTCTTGTCGGAATCATGATCATGGTCTCAATTGGCACGTTTGACTGGTCGTCGTTTACGTATCTCCGTAAAGCTCCGAAAGCCGATGCCTTCGTGATGCTCGCGACAGTCAGCATCGTCGTTGCCACACATGATCTGTCAATCGGCGTCATGGCAGGTGTCGTGTTAAGTGCCCTGTTCTTTGTCGCAAAAGTCTCGAAAATCAAGATCAAGCAACAGATAACGTCCGGAAAAACGGTATATACCGTCAAAGGTCCGTTATTCTTCGCGTCGGTTGATCATTTCATCGCTTCGTTTGATTATGAGGGGACGAACCAACAAATCCGGATTGATTTCAGCAGCACCCAAATTTGGGATGATTCGGCCGTCGGAGCGATTGACAAGGTGATGCTCCGCTTGATGGCGAATCAAAACAAAGTCGAACTGATCGGATTGAATCCGGAAAGTAAGAAACTGATTGATCGGTTGGCGGTTCATCAGGATCCGATCCCGAAAATTTCCACACATTGAGTTAAGGGGGAACGGTTATGTATCAACATATCTTATTAGCCGTCGACGGTTCGGACCATTCCGTCCGGGCGGCGGAAGAAGCAATTAAGATTGCCCGGCTCAGTCCGGACAGTCAGGTGGAAGTCGTTTTCGTCGCCGATTTTGGAAAAATTAAAGACGATGTCCTGCATACGAAAGGAACGGCAGGGCTTGAAGTGGCCCGCAGAAAAAGACTGGCACCGGTCGAAGAAAAGCTCGAAGCAGCAGATGTCTCCTATTACGTGACGATTCTTCGCGGTGAGCCGGGTCCGACAATTGTGGATCACGCCAATCAAAAGCAGGTCAATTTAACGATTATCGGCAGCCGGGGGTTAAACAGTCTGTAGGAAATGATGCTCGGTAGTGTCAGTCATAAGATTGCCAAACGCGTCAAATGTCCGGTTTTGATTGTGAAGTGACGAGTGAATCTTTTTCTGAAATCGCACATTAAAATGATTTATGTGTCTTGACCCGGGGTATAGTCAAAAAAAGAGGGGGTCATTCTAATGAAGAAGACATATTTGGTACCGGTTCTTGGTCTTGCCCTGTTTGCCGCAGGATGCGGCAATTCGGACAATCAGGAAACGGAAAAAGTCGAGGAAACGACAACGACAAATGATAATTCGATGACGGATGACAGCACGATGAACGACGATACGTCAGGTACACAAGATCAGGATACAGTGACGGACAATGCCGACAAAGATTACGGATTCGTCAGTCTGTCAGTCGAGGCAGATACTTCGGACATGATGGACGCCGTCGACATTAGTTATGACCGTGATAACGACGGGACGGAAGCCGATTACAAGATGAACGGTGAGCAGGCGCAAGGCAATGAAGCGATGAAGACGCTGGATGCCAAGCTCGACGAACTGAACCTTGATGCCGATACGTCAAATGATGACGCGATTGCTCAAGTCGAGAAAGTCTTTGGCATCAATGACGCGACCCGTCTTGAAATCGAGATCGAGTTTGCCGATGGTACAGAAAAAGAATTTAAGAAGTAAAAAAAAAGAGGTGCCAAGTGATATGCTCCCCAAAAAGTAGACAGTTGAAATAACAAAAACTGTCTACTTTGAAGGGAGCTTTTTCTATGGCTACATCTAGATTTTCGATGGATCAAAAACTACACATCATTCAGATGTGTGAGGACGGAATCGACTCAATCAAGTCGATCGCCTCGCTCTTCGAGCTTTCAGTCACAACCTTGAATAGATGGAGAGCAAAATATCGTACGGGCGGTCCCTCCGCACTTCGGAGTCGATCAAAGTGGACCCGCTATCCCGAAGACCTAAAGATGAAAGCTGTGCGCGCAGTACTCGACCAAGAAGAATCGCTCACTAGCGCTTCGGTACGGTTTGATATTTCGAATATAAGCGTACTTGCGAAGTGGATCGAGAAGTATACTAGTCATAGTACTCAAGGGAAACCATTGAAGGAGCGATCCATTATGACTAGAGGTAGAACCACTACATTCGAAGAGCGTGTCCAGGCAGTTATGGACTGTATACAAAACGGAAAAGACTATCAACGCATCATGGAGACCCATCGGGTCTCGTACCAACAAATCTATAGTTGGGTAAGAAAGTTCGAGAAGGATGGAATCGACTCACTGATAGACCGTCGCGGTCGTCAGAAGCCAGTAGAAGAATTGACGGATACAGAACGTTTCGCGCTGGAGCTGAAACGACTCGAGCGAGAAAATGAGCGTCTACGTATGGAGAATGATTTCTTAAAAAAGTTAGAGGAGATCGAGAGGAGGTCACGTTAAATCAAATTCGACTTCAAGATAAATATGAAGCCATCCAATCATCGGTAGAGCAATTTGGTTATCCAATCATTGCCCTATGCCACCTCGCTTGTGTCTCGCGCGCTGCCTACTACAAGTGGTTACGTCGGATAGATATGCCGAAAGCACGTGAGACGGAGAACATGAAAATCATCGAAGAGATGAACGAGATTCACCTTGCGGTGAACGGAATCTATGGCTATCGACGAATAACATTAAACTTAAAACGCCGTTTCGGAAGAAACGTTAACGCGAAGCGTGTCCGTCGTCTGATGCATGTCGCTCGTATTCATTGCGTCATACGCCGGAAACGTCCTTTGTACATTCGTAATCGTCCTCAACAGACCGCAGAGAACATTCTGAACCGTGATTTCAACGCGGCAGGACCGAATCAAAAATGGGTAACGGATGTCACGGAATTGAAGTATGGCGCCTCTCAGAAGGCGTATTTGAGCGCTATTCTAGACCTACATGATGGATCTATCCGTGCCTTCGTTCTTGGGCACTCAAACAATAATCAGCTCGTGTTCGATACACTCGAACTCGCCTTGAAAGGCGCACCCGGAAGCCGTCCCTTACTTCATAGTGATCGAGGATTTCAATATACTTCGCATACGTTTCGTCACATGACACGCGTGGCGGGTATCACACAAAGTATGTCTCGGGTTGGTAAATGTATTGATAACGGTCCGATGGAGTCCTTTTGGGGAGCGTTGAAGTGCGAAAGTTATTATCTACATAAGTTTACGGAGTTCGACGAACTCCAACTTGCAATCCAGAAGTATATTCATTTCTACAATGAAGAACGGTATCAACAACGATTAAACGGCTTGGCTCCATTAGAATACAGAGCTCAAGCCGTTTAAAAGATTTTTATTATTTATCCTGTCTACTTGACGGGGAGCAGTTCAAAGCGGCGCCTCTTTTTCTTTTCTCTCTATGATATGATGAGAACGTATTGTAAAATATTTCAATCGGGGGTTTTGAATGATGGAAATCACAAGCGGTACGACGGAAGATGGGCAATGGATCCGGGAGCAACTGATTGCTTATAACCGACAACACGTTCCGGCAACGCTCTTTACGGAAACGGAACCATATTGCTTTTTGGCATGGGATGAAGACGAGCAACTCCTCGGCGGTGTTACGGCAAGTTATGTGTGGAATCATCTGCAGGTGCACTTTTTGTGGGTCGACCCGGAAAACCGAATCGGCGGTACCGGAAAACAGCTGATGGCAAAAATCGAATCGATTGCCGAAGAAAAATCATGCAGTAAGATCTTGCTTGATACGTTCAGCTTTCAGGCACCGGGCTTTTATGAAAAACTCGGATTCGAGGAATACGGTCGTCTGCCCGATCATCCGGCGGAAGGACAGACCCAGTACTTTTTCGTGAAGCATTTATGAGTGTTTAGCGTTGGTAATGATAGACCCAGGCCGCCATATAGGAAAGCGTTCCTGCTGTTAAGACGAGCGCAATGGCGTAAAATGAAAAGTTTGGAAAAATCGACATCAGCGGAACGTCAAATAAAAAGCAAATCATTAGAGCGGGTAAAGTAATTAAAAAAGTCACATAGGCGGCGCGTGTTGCCTTTCCTGTGATCGCTTCTTCCCGTTCATCTTGATCAGAAAACTCTGTAGTCGACGACGACCACTTGGAAAAAGAACTCTTCTTATCTGTTCGCATCCAGTAGCCGGTGACCGAAAGACCAATTGCGACCAGTATGACAGGAAGAATAATGGAAAGGTCCAGTGTCAGATTGAAGCCGGTTCCTTTGACCGGATCATTTTGAAAAACATTTAGTTGATCGTGAATAGAACTAATGAAAATAGCTGCCAAAAAATACATACAAATGTTTAAACACGACTGAATGATGACACGTTTCATTCCGATTCCTCCTCCAAGTAGAAAATCGATTCGACCGGACGCTCGAACACCCGTGTAATCTGCATCGCAAGCAACAGAGATGGGGTGTAACTGCCTTTTTCAAGCGAAATGATGGTTTGACGCGTAACACCAATCATCTGAGCAAATTGTTCCTGCGTCCATCCGTTGCTGCTCCGCAACGATTTAACCCGGTTCGTCAGCTTCATCACAGTTTCTCCTTCATTAGTTGATACTTAAATTGTAAAGTATGTTTTACATTTTGTAAAGTTGGTTTTACATTTGAATAAAAAACAGACTGTTACTTTTTTGAGACTCTTTATCAAAAATCATCGAATCTCTTGAATTATCGGAATATTCAACCGATAAACGGGTAACTTACACAAAACGATGACGGTTGGCGTGAACTACTCACCACTTATTCGCTTCGCAAATTGAAGTGGGAGCTTCTTGGGAAGACCGTACTTTTACGAGCTACGATTATTGACCAAGCTCATCGGGTGGTTCCCACCCTGAAGGGGTTTCAGTCTGCTAACAGCAACAAGTTGATACTTGCGTTGATATCTCGATCATGATGCGCACCGCAAGTACATGTCCACTCGCGCACATCCAACGTCTTCTTCTCGCCTTTCGTTCCACAAGAAGAACAGATTTGCGTTGAGGCGTACCATTGGTCCGCTTTGATCAGTGTTCGTCCGTAGAATGTGCATTTATAGGCCAATTGCCGGACGAACTCATACCAACTGACGTCTCCGATCGATTTGGCGATCGTATGGTTCTTCATCATGTTCTTCGACTTCAGTGTCTCGACGACGATGACTTGGTTCTCGTCAACCATCCGTTTCGACAGCTTATGAAGAAAGTCTTGACGTTGATGTGCAATCTTCTCATGCTTCTTGGCGAGGATGATCCTCGCCTTGTCTCGGTTCTTACTCCCCTTTTTTTTGCGGGACAAGGCACGGTGTGCCTTCTTGATCTTCTCTTCGGACTTTCGAAGGAAACGAGGATTGGCAACTTTCTCAGAAGTCCACTCGTCGTTCGTCATGATGGCGAAGTGTTCCAGACCAAGGTCGATTCCTACTTTATTCTTAGCGGGAACCCATTGCTCTTCGGATTGATCGACTAGAATCGAGATGAAGAATTTCCGGGTCTTCGTCATCGAGACCGTCGCGGACTTGATGATACCAACGAACGGACGATGTTGCTTCAACTTCACGAAACCGATTTTAGGAAGCTTCACCTTACGATCTTCGATTCGGATGCTCCCCTTCAGATTATTTGTCGTGTAAGAGGCACGGGCGTTGTGCTTCGATTTGAACTTCGGGAACCCAACAGACGGATCTCGAAAAAAGTTGGTATACGCTCTGTTCAAGTCCATCTGAGCGTTCGCAAGGGAAAGGCTGTCGACTTCTCTGAGGAAAGGGAATTCCGGCTTGTACTTCGCCGGGGTTGGGAGCTTCTGTTTCGCGTTAGGGTTCAGTTTCGAATCTTCATACAATCGAATCCGCTCTTCGAGCATCTTATTGTAGACGAAACGGACACAACCGAACGTCTTCACGAAATATTCTTGTTGGGATTTCGTCGGAGAGAGTCGAAACTTGTACGCCTTCAGCAACGCAATCACTCCTTTCCTTTTGATTCGTTACACTGATTTTATCAAACAATCTCAGTCTTGAAAAACAGGGCGATTCATCTCCCACCTACGTTGGGCTTCGCCCCGTTACGCTTAGAGGTGGGAGAATTCTCGCTAAATTTAGTTAAAGAGAGAAAGGAGGCGCCGACATGATGCCGGAATTGTTACCTGACGAGCGTGAACTCGAGCGAAGGATTCGAATCGTCCATTTGCTGCGTAAACTCGGGAAATCCGACGAAGCCATCGCCAAATCATTATATGTTTCCACCGAATGGGTCCAGTCGATCTTTGATGAAGACGACTGGCAACATATGCAATCATCCTAAAGAACGACGAACAGAGTGTCGGATGACGCTCTGTTTTTTTGTTTGCTTATGTTAAAGAGTAGGCGGTCGAATTGTTTTTCGGTACACTGAGAAGGAAATCACTGGAAAGAAGGGATCAACATGCCACGAATCGCTGTCGTCGGTGCCGGTCTGACCGGCTTGTACACCGCTTGGCGTCTGCAGGAAAGGGGAGATGAGGTCACGATTTTTGAAGCACGTGACCGGATCGGCGGCCGGGTCCTGACGAAAACGGTGACGCTTAAAGATCAGTCCTATGCGTTTGATCTCGGACAAACCTGGTATTGGCCGGAAACAGAACGTTTGATGAAGACGCTGATTGAGAGTCTGCAACTGCCGGTCCTTGTTCAGGCGACCGAAGGGACGATGATGCTCGAACGGTCACCGGGCAAGTCGAACAACACCGGTTACCGGACGGTCAAACGGTGTTGTCGCACAGACTGGTAAACGGAATGCACAGCGTGACGGAGGCGCTGGCGGAACGGCTGCATCCCGGAACGATTCAACTGGCGCACCGTGTGACGGCGATTGAGGTCACCGAGCAGGTCGAACTGACGATGGAGCAGAGTGGGAGCCGATTCCGGCAAACGTTTGATCACGTTATCGTGACACTCCCGCCGCGACTCAGTGGACTGATCCAATGGCGTCCCGCTTTACCAGAATCCGTGCACGATCAACTGAGGACAACACCGACCTGGATGGCCGGGAAAGCGAAGGTGGTCGCCGTGTACGATACCCCATTTTGGCGGCAAAGTGGTCGATCCGGTTTCGCCACCAGCTGGTCCGGTGTGCTGCAGGAAATCCATGATGCGTCACCGCCGACCGGCCCCGGAGCCCTATTCGGATTTTTCCGCCTGACGGCAACGGAGCGTGCAACGCTTGGAGAAACAGCAGTAAAGCGGCAGGTCATCGAACAGTTGATCCGTTTATTCGGAGAGGAAGCCGGTCATCCGATTGCCGTTTTGTATCAGGACTGGGCAAAATAACCGGAGACGGCAGCGAAAGCAGATGCTGAACCGTTAATCGATTTTCCCGTCTACCGACCGATTCGACTGGAAGGTGCATTGCAGAACAAGGTCACGCTGCTTGGAACGGAAAGTGATCCGACGTTCGGCGGACATTTGGAAGGCGCGTTACAATCGGTCGAGCGGTGGTTAACTGCGTATACGGAGGAGGATGAATCATGAATACAAACGAACCAACATTTCACCGGGCATTTGGTACATACGGCATCTATTATAATGAAGGAAAACTGCTCGTCATTCATAAGCAGGGTGGACCGTACACGTACCGGTATGATTTGCCGGGCGGGAGTCTGGAAGATTTCGAGACGTTGCCGGATGCACTGGACCGTGAATTCCAGGAGGAGACCGGGCTGACGGTCCGTTCCAAACAGTTGCTTGGAACGTTTGAATTTTTCCTTCAGTCCGACTGGCACCGGGCGTCGCATCTGCATCATATCGGCGTATTTTTCCGCGTGTTAGAAGCAATTGGGGAACGGTCTGTACCAAAGACATTTGATGGGCAGGATTCGACCGGTTCGTCCTGGGTCAGCCGGACAGACGTCGAAGCGTCGAACGCGTCACCGCTTGTCTTAAAAGCCTTCGACTATTTGAAAAATCCGGAAACGGATAAACTGACCCGAGTACAGGACTGGATTGTCCGGCAGGAGGCGATTCCATGTACCGGCATGTGATTTGGGATTTTGACGGGACGCTGTTTGATACCTATCCGGTCATGGCTAATGTCTTGCAGGAGACGTTACGCAGTCAGGGACAGAATGTTGCAATTGAGTCGATTTTGGAAGCGATGAAAATCTCGGCGAAAACGGCCTATGAAAAGTATGGGCTTGATGCGGACGCGATTTCACGGTTTAAAGAACAAAAAGCACAAACAGAACTTAAAGCGGCTCAACCGTTTAAAGAAATACCGCAGCTTTGCCGCTCCATTCAAAAACACGACGGACATAACTACATCCTGACGCATCGCGGAGCATCGACGTTTAAACTGTTACAGGCGAACGGATTGACAGGGATCTTCCGGGATGTAGTGACGGCGGAGCGGGGATTTGCCCGAAAGCCGAATCCGGCCGCAATTCAGTATTTGATGAAACACTATCAGATGGAACCAGCTGAAACCATCATGATTGGTGACCGAGAACTTGACGTACAATCGGGACACCAAGCCGGAATTGACTCCTGCCTGGTTGCGGACATGCCGGCGGATCAAACTGTCGCAACGTATGTTGTATCCGATATGAAAGATTTGGCTAAATTGATTTTTTGATAATCACAACTCAAAAAAAGGCCCGAACGGACACGAATTCTTTTAAGAATACGTAACATGTGCGGGCCTTTTGTCATGATGTTTTTTCTTCAGCCGTCAGATCAGCCGGCTGTTGTTCCCGCCAGACGAACGTCAGGGCGATGCCGATGGCAAGCATGACGGTCGCGAAATAAAACGGATAGTTGAGATCGACGTCAAACAGGATCCCACCGATGATTGGTCCGAGAATATTCCCGATACTCGTAAACATCGAGTTCATCCCGCCGACGAAACCTTGTTCGTTTCCGGCGATTTTCGATAAATACGTCGTGACGGCAGGGCGCATCAAGTCGAAACCGACGAAGACGACCATCGTCACGAGAATAATCGCAAGGTAACTTGTCACATACGTCATGACGAGGACGAGCAAGGTTGAGCCGATCAGGCTGTAGCGGATGAGACGGATCTCACCGAACCAGCGTGTCAGGCGCTCAAATAAACCGACCTGGACGATGACACCGACGATGGCACCGAGTGAAATCGCGAGCGCGATGTCTTTTGCCGTGAAGCCGAACTTCCGGTCGACGAACAGCGCAAACAGTGACTCAAACGACGCGAGTCCGAATGAAGAAATCAGCAGCACCATAAAAGCGATGAAGTAGAGCGGTGAAAAGACTTTCCGGAAACCAGTTTTTTGCTGCGGTGTTGTCGTCTGTTCATAATGGCGTTCCGGTTCGCGTAACGTAAAGATGGACAAGATCATCGCGGTCAGACCAAATGCGGCGGCAAAGAAAAACGGCATCCGCGTTCCGATGTCGGCCAGGAAACCGCCGATGCCCGGTCCGATGATAAATCCGGTCGAAATCGCCGCGGACATATAGCCGAGCGCTTTCGGACGGGTTTCGTTTGTCGTAATATCAGCGATGAACGCCGTGACGGCCGGCATGATGAAGGCGGCACTGACACCGCCCAAAATCCGCGACGCAAATAAGACTTCGACCGATTGACCGAGACCAAACAGCAGTTCCGACATGCTGAAGATGAACAGACCTATGATGATCATCGGCTTGCGGCCGTACTTGTCGACGGCCCGACCGGCGAGCGGAGATAATACAAGCTGGGCAAAGGCGAATGCCGAGACCATGTAACCGACGGTCGAACCGGAAATGTTCAGCTCGTTCATGATGGTCGGCGTGACGGGAATGACAAGACCAATCCCTAGAAAGGCGATAAACAGGTTAAGCAACAGGGTGCCTAAGATCAATTTGTTGTTTTGCATGGTGAATTCCTCTGTTTCTGTAGTTTAAATCATCAGCGGACAAGTCCGCGCCAAAAAATCGGCCAAACGGCGGTGAAACGCCGTTCATACGCGGCGACGCCATTGAACACGAACTCGGTCATCGTCCCTTCCGTCACCGTCAAATAGGCGAGGGCGGCACTGGCATAATCATCCGAATATAAAATCTGTTCCGTCCGATTGCGTTCCCGTAACAAACGCGTCAAATGGCGTTGCATCGTATCAAAAAACGGATTAATCAAATCCGTCACTTCCCGTTCGAGTTTGACGGGCGGAAAATAAGCAATCCGTAAAATGAACTTCAATTGATCATTTTGGGTGCTCTCCTCGAGGAACCAGTCAAAAAAACCTTTCAGACTCTGCTCGAGTGACAGATGACGGGTCGAGATAAAGTACGTGGCGAGATGCGTTTTTTGTGTGTCGAGGGCGTAACGCATCGCTGTCAAAAATAAATCATCTTTTCCGCGGTAATGCGCATAAATCGATGGTTTCTTGATGCCGACGTCCTGCGCGATCTCCTGTAAGGACGCTCCTTCATAACCATGCTGGGCAAAGTGCCGCAGGGCCGTTTGCAATAATAATGAAGCTTTCATTTCGTCACCTTCCTAACGGTCGTTAGTTAACAGCCTAACAGATTTAAAACGATTGTCAAACAAAAAAGCCGAAGGTCACTGGGACCTTCGGCTGCAAACATTTAATTATTTGTTGGCGATACGACCGCGTGAAGCAACACGTGAACCTGTGATGCCGGCGATTGATGTCACAATCATCGTTAAGATGAGAGCGACGAAGCCCCAGATTGAAACTTTAGATGCTGTTTGTGTCGCTTGTTCTGTTTGAACACGAACATCTTCAACTGTTTTCTTGAGATCAGCTGATGTTTCATCAAGTGTTTGTTTTGCGTTTTCGATTTGTTTGCTTGTTTCGCTTGTTGCCTGGTTTAAACCGTCAACGATATTTTTCGTTGCTTTGTCAGCCTCTGCTTGTGAAAGGTCTGTGTTTTGAGCAACGGCTTCAGCGATTTTATCTTCATCGACTGATTTTTGGATTTTTTCTGAACGTGCTGTCAATTTGTCACCGAGATCGCTGACGATTTTGTCGAAGTCTTCCGGTTTTGTTAAAACGTCGTTACCGGCTGCTGTTGCGTCATCTTTGACGGCATCGAGCTGACCTTGCAGGTAGTTCGGTTGTAATTCTGGAATGTCTGTATCTTTCAGAATCTCATCGACATTTCCTTCAAGTTCTTTTGTATCGACGTTTGAGACGTTATCCGCCACTGAGCTGAATCCCTTTGAGACAGCATCTGATGTTGTGCTGGCGATGGCGCCGACACCTTGACCTGCTGCACCACCGACTGTACCAAGCACAGAACCGACTGTTTGGAACGTGTTGATTGTCGTGAATGTCAACAAAGCGAACAAGAGAATGACACTTGTCGACCATGTGAGGAACCCGTGAACGAGTCCGGCACGCGATGATGTCACACCGGAAACGAAGCCGGCGACGAACAATGAGATCAAGAGTGAGAGAATCGCCCAGATGGCTAAGCCGATGCCGACGCCGTCAAACGGTTTGTCGGACGTGACGTCCGTGACACCAAAGCCGATGGCTGAACCGATTAAACTGAATGTAATTAAAAGTGCGAAAAATGATACGACTCCCGCGATGATGGAGCTCCAGGAAATGTTACGACCTGCACCATCTGGCGAAAGAATATGGCGGCTGGCGCGACCGCCGGCTCGTGACGTTCTTTGAACGCTACAGCCGTGTCTTGTTCGAGCGTTATCAAGGTAAGGTCAAGTACTGGCTGACGTTCAACGAAATCAACGGCGCCCAGTTCATGCCGATGCTCAGCCTCGGGATGGCGGTCCGTGAAGACGAAAACATGTTGCAGTCGACTTATCAAGGTCTGCATCACCAGTTCGTCGCGAGCAGTCTGGCGACGAAGGCTGCCCGGGAAATTGATCCGACGATGCAAATCGGATGCATGCTGATTGCCGCTCCGGTCTATCCGTTCAGCTCAAACCCGGTCGACGTCCAGTTTGCGCTTGAAGAAGAACGGATGATGAACTATTTCTGCGGGGATGTCCACGTCCGCGGCGCCTATCCAGCGTTTGCCGGCCGGTTCTTCTCTGAAAACAACATCGAACTCGTGGTCGAAGACGGTGATCTTGAATTACTGCGGGACTATACCGTTGATTTCTTCTCGCTCAGTTACTACATGTCACGGACAGAAAAAGCGGAGAAAGACGGAAACGAGGCCGGCGGAAACATCATGAGCGGCGTCAAAAATCCCTATTTGAAAGCGAGCGACTGGGGTTGGGAAATCAATCCGGACGGGTTGCGGATTATCCTGAACAAGTTGTATGACCGCTATCAGATTCCGTTGTTCATCGTCGAAAATGGACTCGGCGCCTACGATGAAATCATCGCCTCGAACGGTGCGACATTGACGCAGACATCAGTTTCAAAATAAGCAAAAGGACCGGCATCGCACAAGCGACACCGGTCCTTTTTTTAATCGATTATTCAGCCCACCATAAAGCATCATCCGGTTTTTTAGCGACGGCTTGCAATTCTTTTTCCGTCGAGACGGTCGGGTGCGAACCTTTTAAGGCTTTGCCCGATGTACTCTTGAAGAAGAAGAAGAACGTGATGAAGCCGATAACGCTGACTGCTGTCAGATAATAAGCCGGTGCGAGCGGATTTTGTGTCGCATGGACGAGCCATGTCGAGACGAGTGGTGTCGTTCCGCCGAAAATCGAGACGGACACGTTAAACGTGACAGACAATGTCCGGTAACGGACGTCTGTATAAAAGATACTCGGCAACAGACTTGGCATTGTTCCTTCGAAGATCGCGAGGAAGAACCCAAGAATGAAGATTCCGATTCCGACGAACAAGAGTGGCTTCAGACCAATCAGGTAGAACGAGAGAATCGAAAGAATCGACAGACCGGCCAATGCAAACAGAACGATGTTACGATTGCCTTTTTTGTCGCTGAGTTTACCGAAGAAGTAGGCGAGTGGAATCATGATGAACATGACACCGGTAATCAAAATCGTACTCGTTGAGCTTGAGATGCCCATGACTTCATTCAGGTAAGACGGCATATACGACAGTAACATGTAGTTCGTAATATTGAAGAACGCAACGGCGATAAAACAAACAATGATATCGCGTTTATGGTCCCGGAGGATTTCGCGGAACGACGCCGGTTCTTCCGTATTTTCATTAATTTCATTTTCGAAAATTGGTGATTCATCGAGGTGGCGACGCAAGTATAGACCAAACAGTCCGAGCGGTGCCCCTAAGATAAACGGAATCCGCCAGCCCCACGATGCCATTTGATCGTCGGATAACGTTACGAACAGCACGGTCGCAAGAATCGAAGCTAAAATGTAACCACCGAGTGTCCCGATTTCAAGACCACTTCCGAGGGCGCTTCGTTTATTGTCCGGTGATGATTCCGCGATATAAACCATCGCGCCGGCATATTCACCGCCGGTTGAGAAACCTTGTAGAATCCGAGCCAGTAACAGTAGAATCGGTGCCCAAATCCCGATTTGATCATACGTCGGTAACAGACCGATGAGCAGGGTGGACGCTGCCATCATGACGATGGTCGTCGTCAGGACAACCTTTCGTCCAAGGCGATCTCCGATTCGTCCGAAAACGATTCCGCCGATTGGTCGCATTAAAAAAGCGATCGCAAACGTCGCAAAGGTAAAGACAAGCTTCAGTTCATCATTTTCAACAGCACTAAAGAAGTTTTGACTGATGATGATTGCGAGATAGGAATAAAGACCAAAATCGAACCATTCCATCGCATTCCCAATTCCGGTCGCGTAGACACTTTTTTTGGTTTGCTTCATGTCGACGACATTGACTTTTTCTTTTCTGAATTTCATAAGTTCTGTTCACTCCCTTTAATAAGTTCGTATCGTAACATAGTAGGAAATGAAGTCAAGTCGCTAAGCCGCTTAACGACTTGGAAATGACTAAAAACGGCTCTGTGCCGGGAGTTGTCAAACCGTTGAGACTGTAAGGAAGACGTCTTGTCGTCAAGATAAATGAAAAAATATTAATTTTTTTCATTTCTTTTCACAAAAATGACACGTTTCTTATTCGTTTTCATTTTGTTTGTCCGTCAAGAATCCGCCCTAAGCAGGAGGTCAAGTTAAGGAAATGATTGGTAAAATCAAATGGATACATAGATGAATGAAGAGGGCGGGATAACATGAATACGCGACGCATGGGAAAGTGGCTGGCAGGTTTATTAGGTGTAGCGATCATCAGCGGAACGGCTTGGTATTATCTGTTTGAAACGTCAAACGTAAATGGTTTTCCGATTCCACGAACGGGGACGGTCGAGGAAAAGCCGGAGGGTTTATTAGTCAAGACGCATCTCGTGTCGGAAGTCGAAGGACCTGGCGTATTATACGAAATGCGGATTCGGCAAGCTGGCTGGAAATGGGTCGACCGGGAAGGACTGGCTGCCTGGTACGAAAAAGACGGCCGGATGATTGAGCTGACAACTTTTGATGATGAACTGTTTCTTGAACCGGCTGTGCAAGCGGGTATCGAACAGTAAACAAGCGGAGTTCCTATTCACAGGAACTCCGCTTGTTTGTGTCCTCAATTCGCATAGAGCAGCTTTTTCGTATCTTTGTCGAAGACCCGGTAATTGATTTCGAAAGCCAGATTCCGGGTCGTTGTTACCTGGCAATAATACGGAACCTTCTTCCCGTAAGCCTCAAGGTCAGGTGCGTCACGGAAAGAAAACGTATCGTTGGTCTCCGTTAACGTGATGTCGATCGATGTTCCTTTTGACTCCGACGGTTCTAGAACACAGGCACCTTCTAATACACGGTAATCCCGAAACACCATCTCGGTGAAACTCGGCATTGTCATCCAAAGACACAGCAATCCGAGTAACAGGACACCTGTCCATTTGAGCTTCTTTAAGAAAGCATACTGCTTATTGTCGAAGTGAAGTACAAGAAAGTAACAGGCCGGTAAGACAAACGCGATACCCAATAAAAAAATGAAAAAATAAGTGATGATTTCAGCATTCATCTGGACACGTCCTTTTCAAGAAACAAGTTCGTCAATCCGAATTTCCTGTAAGTATTAACTCCTCGGACCAAATAAGATGACAGCTACCCCGATCAGACAAATCCCGCCACCAAGCCAGTCGTAAAAATCGGGTGTTTTTTTATCGATGCCGGCACTCCAAAGCAGCGAAAGGACAATAAATACTCCGCCATATGCGGCATAGACCCGGCCGAAAGTCGGGAACGTCTGCCAGGTTGCGATGACCCCGTACAATGCAAGCGAAAGTCCGCCGAGCAATCCGAAATAAGCAGGCAGTCCCTCCCGCAATCACAGCCAAATTAGATAACCACCGCCAATTTCAGCAAGTCCGGCCAGTGTAAAAAATAGTAATGACATAATCTAAACGGTACTCCTTTTTAAACGGATCCATTATTCAGACGAATAGAGTAACCGGTTTGTCTTAACATCATAGAGCCGGTAAGAAATCTCGAATTCCTGATCTTTTGTGGTGGTCACATGACACGTATACGGGACATCCGGACCATAAGCGCCGAGGTCGGCCCGGTCAAAGAAACTGAAATAGTCATCTGTTTTGTCGTAATAAAGGTCCATCGTTCGCGGTGAGGATTGATCATCGTATTCCACCGTACATGTTCCTTTGATTGTCGCATAGTCATGATAGAAGACGTATTTCAGACTCGGAGCCGTATACCAGATGAGTCCGACGCCGAGTAAACACATGAAAACGAGTCGGCCAAACGTAGAAAATTCGATTCCGGTATCCTCGCGGAGCCAGAAGTATAACAAGATGCTCAAGATTATACAGACGATCCCGCCTGCGAAAAGTGCGTAAAAAAACAATATTTCTTCATTCATGCGACCATCCCCCTCATAAATACAAGCCGTTCGCCTGAACGACGAATTGCGAGTGTTCATAATGATAAGTGATGACGGAATAGTCGAACGGTCGGCCGTTCGTCAGGTGGAAGATCGTCTCGACTGTTAAGGCCGGATCACCGGCTGTCAGCTCCAAGTGTTCCGCAATCGAGTCCGGCAACTTGCCGACATGCATATACATGTCCGAGAACCCGATGTTCAGTCCAAGTGCCGTTTCGAGATACTCGAAGATCGATTGTTCGACGATTTCCCGGTTTAAGTAAGGCACGATCATCTGACGGTAATACGATTCCTCAAGGCACATGATGTTGCCGTCAATGTAGCGGATCCGTTTAATGAAATAAACCATGTCACTGGTCGTGCAGCCGAGATTTTCAGCGATCGCTTCCGGACACGGAATCAGCTCAAACGACAGGACTTTGGACTGGATGTCGTGCTCGACGAGATTCTGTTTAAAACCTTGCGTCGAAAACAGTTCGATATAGCCTTTCCGATTCGTCTTCCGAACAAAAATCCCGCTGCCGCGGACTTGAAAAATGATGCCTTTTCGCTCCAATAATTCCAGTGCTTTCGTCATCGTCGTCTTGCTAACTTCAAATTGACGGATTAATTGATCAAGAACCGGTAATTTATCTCCTTGCTGTAACGCGTGTTGCTCGATATAGGCTTCTATTTCCGTTGCCGTCTGTTGGTATTTCAGCATGGTTCACCCTCATTTTCCAGTAATTGTTCTGCTTTTTTACTATAGCATAAGACGATTTCAAACTAAATAATATGGATAATTAAATTAAATATGGATTGATAAATTGTGCATGTACAATTATAATAAGAACGTACGATGCGAATTTACAACATAAGGAGGTTCAGGGATGAGTAAAGTGCGGGATTATCAGCAGCTGGCGCATTCGATTTTGGAGGCGGTTGGCGGCGAGGACAATATCATCAGTGTCGCGCGGTGTGCGACCCGGCTGCGTTTAGTGTTGAAACGGTCGGATGCGAAAGCGAAAGATCAAGTCGCTGCCTTACCGGGCGTCATCACGGTTGTCGAATCAGGCGGTCAGTTCCAGATCGTCATCGGACAGCATGTCGGGGAAGTTTATGAAGCGTTTCGACCACTTGTTTCATTAGAGGACGGGAATTCGGATCAGGGAACCGAAACACCCAAAGGAACCATCTTGAACCGGATCATCGCAACGATGTCTGCTGTCTTTGCACCGTTCGTCTATATCTTGGCGGCAGCCGGTATCCTGCAAGGGGCACTCATCTTAATTTCACTTGTGTTTAAAGACTTTGCCGCGACGGGAACATATGAAGTGTTCAGCTTTATCTCGTGGGCACCGTTCACATTCCTGCCGATTTTCATTGCGATCACGGCAGCGAATCACTTTAAAGTCAATCAGTTCATCGCTGTTGCCTGTAGTGCGGCACTCGTCAGTCCGACTTGGGCCGAGATAGCCGGACGGATCACGTCCGGTGAATCGATTTCGTTCATCGGCATCGCCTTATCAGGAACGACTTACACGTCATCGGTCTTGCCACCGTTGTTCCTCGTCTGGTTGCTGTCCTATCTCGAACGGTTCTTGAACCGGACGATCAATGACGTCATCAAACCATTATTCGTCCCGTTCTTCAGCATGGTCATCATGGTGCCGTTGACGATTCTCGTCATCGGTCCGATCACGACCCTCGGAGCGGAAGGAATTGCAAACGGATACAATTATTTGGCGGAAAATGCACCGGCGCTGGCCGGACTGATCATCGGCGGTTTTTGGCAGATCATCGTCATCTTCGGCGTTCACTGGGGCGTCACGCCGATGGTCCTGTCGAACTTCGAACAATACGGCCGGGATTCGTTCCAGGCGTACCAGACGATTGCTGTCATCGCTCAAGTCGGTGCCGTCATTGGTGTCATTTTAAAAACCCGCAACAAGGAAACGAAAAAGGTTGGTGTCTCAGCCGGTCTGACCGGGATTTTCGGGATTACGGAACCGGCGATCTACGGGGTGACGTTACGCTTTAAGAAACCGTTCATCTATGGCTGTATCTCGGGCGCGGTTGGAGCGGTCGTCGCGAGTTTCTTCAAACCGTATTACTTCGCTTATGCCGGTCTGCCGGGACCATTGACGCTCGTCAACGGTATCAGTTCCGACTATCCGTCTTCGATCGTCGGATTATTGATCGGAACGGCGATTGCCTTGATTTTACCAATCGTCTTGATTCAACTTCTCGGTTTTGGCGAAGAGAAAGTCGTCCCGGTGACGACGACGCCGACAACACCGGTTCCGGCACAAGAAGTCAGTGCAACGTTGACGAACGAAGAAACGATTCAAGCACCACTGGCGGGACAAGTCGTGCCACTGTCGGACGTACCGGATGAGGTTTTTGCATCGGGAGCGATGGGGCAAGGTTTGGCGATTCGTCCAACCGGAAACACGGTCGTCGCACCGTTCACCGGTACTGTCGTCATGATTGCGCCGACAAAACACGCGATCGGTCTGCGGTCGACGAGTGGTGTCGAAGTCTTGATTCACGTCGGGCTCGAGACGGTCGGTTTGGACGGAACGCCATTTACGTTACACGTTGAAGACGGAACGCATGTCGAAGCGGGGCAAACGTTATTGACGTTTGACGCATCTGCCATCGAACAGCACGGCTTACAGACGATCACACCGGTCATCGTCACGAACGCGTCGAGTTACGCGGAAGTGATTGTCGTACAACAGGAAACGGTCGAAACCAATACAGCGATTTTAACGATCGTCAAATAAGAGAAAGATACAAGGAGGAAACGAAGATGAAGACATTACCAAACGATTTTTTATGGGGCGGGGCACTCGCTGCCCATCAATTTGAAGGCGGCTGGAACGCCGGCGGCAAAGGACCAAGCGTCGTCGATGTCATGACGGCTGGTGAACACGGGGTTGCCCGCCGGATCACCGAGACGATTGAAGAAGGAACGTTTTATCCGAACCATGAAGCGATCGATTTTTATCACCGCTATAAAGAAGACATCGCCCTGTTTGCTGAAATGGGTCTGAAATGTCTCCGGACGTCGATCGGCTGGAGCCGGATTTTCCCGAACGGCGATGAAACGGAACCGAACGAAGCCGGACTGCAGTTTTATGATGATGTGTTTGACGAATTGTTGAAACACGGTATCGAACCGATCATCACGTTATCACACTTCGAGATGCCGTTGCATCTGGCCCGCGAATACGGCGGGTTCCGCAATCGGAAAGTCGCCGAGTTCTTCGAACGGTTCGCTGAAGTCTGCTTCACACGTTACAAAGACAAAGTAACGTACTGGATGACGTTCAACGAAATCAATAATAAGATGGATGTCGAAAATCCGTTGTTCCTCTGGACGAACTCCGGTGTCAAAGTCGAGCCGGGTGAAAACGCGATGGAAGTCATGTATCAGACCGGTCACCACGAGCTGATTGCGAGTGCCCTTGTCGTCGCGAAAGGAAAAGCGATCAATCCCGACTTCCAGATCGGGGCGATGATTTCACACGTCCCGATCTATCCGTACTCGTCGCATCCGGAAGACGTCATGCTGGCGGAAAAATCGATGCGTCAGCGCTATTTCTTCCCGGATGTTCAAGCGCGCGGTTATTATCCGAACTATGCCTTAAAAGAGTTCGAACGCGAAGGGTATCAGATTCCGATTCTCGACGGTGACGACGAGATCCTGAAAAACGGAACGGTCGACTATATCGGCTTCAGTTACTACATGTCGACGACCGTCAAGCACGACGCGACTGTCAACAATACAGGCAACATCGTCAACGGGGGACTGGCGAACGGTGTCGAGAATCCGTACATCCAGTCGAGCGACTGGGGTTGGGCGATTGATCCGATTGGACTCCGCTACGTCCTGAACCGTCTCTATGACCGGTACCAACTCCCGCTCTTCATCGTCGAAAACGGCTTTGGGGCCGTCGATACGATTGAAGACGGCAAGATTCATGATGCTGCGCGGATCGATTACCTGAAGACGCACATCGAAGCATTGACGGAAGCGGTCACGGAAGACGGCGTCGAATTAATGGGGTACACACCATGGGGCATCATCGACATCGTGTCGTTCACGACAGGTGAGATGAAAAAACGCTACGGGATGATTTATGTCGACCGTGACAACGAAGGGAACGGCTCGATGGAACGGATGAAAAAAGATTCGTTCGACTGGTACAAACAGGTCATCGCAACAAACGGACAAGACTTGGCATATGACAAAGCAGCACAACGTTAATCAGACAGACCTCCACCTGAAGCGGGTGGAGGTTATTTGTTGTCCCTAAAAAAGGCTTGCTTGAATAAGGAAAAGACGTGATGATAAGAAGATGGTTATCCATTATTTGTATGGATAAACAGATATCATCCTAAATACAGGATGATTCAAAATAGTAATGGAGGTTATAACCATGTTTACAGTTGATGAATATTTAGCTTCAATCAAAACGAATCTTGCGCAGCACACAGACGTGCTGGTCCACAATTTGAAGGTGATCGCAGAGGCAACCTTTGCATCGGATGTCGAGATTCTTGATTTTTCAGCATTTATCGAACCGTCGCGGCATGATCTATCAATCATGTTCTTTTCGATGGACCGGGAAGCCAATGAAGTGTTTGAAGAAGCAGGGACACCCGGGTTTGCCGGCAGTAAATCGATGCTCGACGAGGCGGGGTATTATCACGTTACACCGAAACAAGCGGATGACTTTGATGTGTTCCATGAGGAAAATGAAGAAATCTTGATTGAACAGGAGCGACAACTCTTTGCGGATTGGTTCAGAACGTGTTGGCAACAAGCAGGTGGTGAGCGAGTTCAACTACCAGCCTATTTTAATGTCCATGACGAAGGAGAAACGTTTGATTTGAAGCGGCAGATTTGGATGGATGAAGAGGAAAAATGGGATTGAGTTTGGAGACGGTTGGCAAACACCGCTTCATGGTTGGTATTAGCATCGCGACGGTTTGGGAATTCGAAGCGACGTTAGATTACTTTCACGTGAAAGAAACGGAACGGATGACGTATCCGTATGGAAAATATTTTTTCCGGGTAATCAACGGGACACTGGTCGTCTTTTACAGCACCAGTGTCCGCAAAGTAAACGGTGTCGGCGGGAATCAGTACATGCTGGCGCATTTTCCAATCACGAAAGTGCTCGTCGTCGGAACGTGTGCCGGCATCGATAAACGGTTTGACGTACTCGACATCATTATTCCGGATCGTGCCGTTCAATATGACTGTACGGTCAAGGAAATTGAACCGTTGCTAAAACCGTCGTTTGTCGTGCCAATCGATGTCACGAAATACGGCATCGACGGGAACGCTACAATCGGGACAGCTGACCGCGCTGTCGTCATGTGGCGCGATTATTTGGAACTGCAGGAAAACGGTATCACGGTCGCTGATACGGAAGCGGCGGCAATCGCTTACATCTGCCGGAAAAATGAGATCGAGTGCATCATCATCAAAGGCATCTCAGATTTTCCGACCGATGAGACGGGTCTTGATCCGCTTCAATCGAATCAGGAGCAGATCAACGTCTATATCGCAAATACACCAAAAGTCATGACACGGATTTTTGACGATTATCTTCAGTTATTTATTTAAGAGGAAAATGCCATCCCGGAATAAAATCGGAATGGCGTTTTACGTATGAGATTGCGTCATGATGAGAAACGTGGCGTGCGTCGTCGAAAAAGTGGCTTGTCGTCGAAATCCAAGCTGTTCGTACAGATGAATCGCCCGTTCGTTAAACGAAGCGACCGTCAAACGGAGTGGTAACGACGATTTGGCATTGACGGTCTCGAGGACAAACGAACAAAACGCGAAGCCCGTTCCTTGCCCGGTCAGTTCAGGCTGGCGTCCGAGTCCGATATCCAAATAATCATCTGGGTACAGTCCGAGCGGACAACCGGGTGGTACTTGAGCGGATCGGCCGGTACAGAAGAAGCCGACCAGTTGTGCTTGATCGATGACGGCCTGATAGGAAGCGTCCAGCAGTTCGGCATATGCTTCCTCCGACGTCTCCATATTGTAAAAATCGTAAGGGGAAGAATATATCCAATTTAAAATGGTGGTCGCATAGTCAAATGTCATCGGGACAGCTTGAAAAGGCATTTTTTTACCTCCTTCAAAATTCTTTCTTTACTATATCGCATTCACGATATTTTTTCCGTATAATGGTAAAAAGGAACGGGGGCAACTGATATGACGACAACGGAATTTTACCAGCACTTACCGGTCCTTGAGACCAAACGATTGATCCTGCGGCCGCTTCAAGAAAGTGATCGTGATGACTTATTCGAATATACACAAGACGATGAAACCGCCCGTTATGTGACCTGGAATGCCAATCAGACGATCGAACAGGCGGAACAGTTTTTGAACTATGTCTTGTCGAACTACGCGCAAGGGAAAGAAGCACCTTGGGCCATCGAATGGAAAGAAACCGGCAAGATGATCGGGACAATCGATTTCATTCATCTGTTGTTGGATGAGAATAAACAAGCAGAACTCGGTTATGCGTTATCGCGTCAGTTCTGGGGCAAAGGGATCGTCACGGAAGCGGTCGAATGCGTCATGACATTCGGTTTTGAAGAACTCAAGCTCGAGCGGATTCAGGCGCGGTGCATGGAAGGTAATATCGGTTCCGCCCGGGTGATGGAAAAAGTCGGCATGACGTACGAAGGAACGTTACGCCGGTTAATCTTTATTAAAGGAGCATTTCACGACGTCAAAATGTATTCGCTGTTACGTGATGAGTACGTTACGATGCGTCAAGGTTCGGAGTACAATACGAAACAGCATCAATGAGACGAACCCCCCCCAAGCCGGTGAGCCGGATTGGGGGGGTTTTCTGATTAAAGTGTCTGCTCGAAGGAAAAAACATCTATGATTTCAACCGTTTTCGTCACGGTATCGAGAATCCGTGTCTGCGGATCATCTTTTGAAAGGAAAATGGCTTCGCCGGTCGCATCAAACGCAAATGCCGTCGGAATCGAGAAACCGCAATTGCGGTAAGAGCCGTCGGCGTGACTCGTTCCGATGAACAGCGCTGACTGCTGGTGGCTGATTTTTTGAGATTCCCCCGACCAGTCCGTGTATTGTTCCTCACTGAACATCCCGACACCGATCGGATTAAAGATGATATCAATGTTGTCGTTCTTCAGACCATCGAGTCCGAGAAAGATTTCACGACAAAGTAAATACCCGGCTGATTGTCCGGCAACGATAGCCGTCGACGGTGTATAGAGTGGACCCGCTTCCGGTGTTTTCGCCCGGTCGAGCAGGATGTCGCCGGCTGTATTGATGATCAGTGCCCGGTCTAATCGATCTGCATCGCGGTAACCGGTCACGATGATTGTTGCATACTGTTTTGCTAACTGACGCAACGTCGCGACATCCGTCTCGCGGCAATACCCTTCCGGATACAGCAGCAGATCTATTTCAGGATGAGCAGCAATCTCACGTCGTAATTGTTCGAGTTGGGTTTCCTGTTTTGGTTGGCCGATCAGGATCTTCATTTAGTATTCACACCGTCCTTAAGTAAAATTAAGTTATATAGTTTACATCCTATTTTAACATAAATTGTAAATTGATTCGCTCAGGATATTCATCTGTTTAGTTGAAAAGTAGTTTGACGAAATAAGAACGGATTTTAAAATCCGTCCTTTGTTCTAAATCCCTTGTTCTAAATCAGATATACTTTTTGTTCTGTTAAGGATTTGTAAGGTCAGTCCTCACGTAATTTCTGATGATTGATTGAAAAAGAGAACTGACTACGCTCAACGTAAAGGGAATCAAAATCAGTAAAAAGGCAAAAAGAATGAGACCGGGCGCATCATCACGGTCGGCGACAATAAACATAACAGGGAACAAACAAATTGCGACGGCACTGATGATATAACCACAAATTGTGATGATTCCGAATGAAGAAGCAACTGCAGCAGCGGTTGCGTTCGATTTGAAGGAACGAAGAATTTTCAAGATATGGATTAAGGCAATCAGACATGGGATGAATGCCAATAGTCCCGCCATCAAAATAAAATAGCCCGGCTTATCGAGTAAAAAGGGGATCGAAAATCCTTTTTGTGACCCTTTGATGAGCACTGAAATAGCGACTCCTGCTAATCCGAACAAACTAATCAGTATTCCGGCGAAAACCAGTTGCAAATAAACTAAACGCCATTTTTTCATGATCAATCTCTCCTTTCTTTCTGTCAGTATAGAACAACCCACATGAAAGATTGCCCGTCTGAAGACGGATTTAAGCGAGGAAATTGATTCTTTTTTATTAATTCAAAGCAAAGTACTCGGAATTAAACTGGAAGCATGTTATGCTAGGAATAAGAAAAGTAAGGAAGTAAGGAAAATCAGAAAAAGAAAGAAGGAAGTTCGGAATGGAGCTATCCAAGTTGACGTCCAAAGGACAAATCACGATCCCGAAAAAAATCAGACAAGCGTTACAGGTGGAGGAAGGAGATCGCGTTGCATTCATCGAGGAAGACGGGTTTGTCATCATGGCGAAAGCGGATTTACAACAGCTGCATGACCTTCAAGATATATTGAGCGACGAAAAGTTCAAGTCGCTCATCCAAAAAGCACATCATCATCTGTGAACCAATCAGATTGACCAACTCAAAGGAGGAAATAGAAAAATGGATATGCGCGAAGTAGATTTACCGGGAATCGGACGGAAGTTCGAAGGCATTACAACACGGGGAGATAAGGTGGTCGTGATCGTCCATGACGACGGACGCCGGGAAATGCACCATTACGATGATGACGATTTTGATGAGAGCATCTCGAGCGTGACGTTTAATGACGCCGAAGCCCGTCAGATGGCTGGTATTTTAGGTGGGCTGGCCTATAAACCGAAAGACTTGGAAAAAATTGAACTGGCGTTTGACGATCTCGTCATCGAATGGTTCAAGATCGGGCAGGATTCAGCCGTCAATAACCGGACGATCGGTGAGCTGGATGTTCGCAATCAATATGACATCTCGATCATCGCGGTTCTGAAACACGATAAATCAAAAACATTGAATCCGGGACCGGAAACACGTCTTGAAGCGGGTGATACCATCGTCTTGTCCGGAGAACGTCAAAACGTCCGCCACATCACGAAAGCTCTATTCTCAATTGAAGGAGGCGGATGATAGATGGATCATTTAATATTTGAAGTCGGTACCGCGCTTATCTTAGTGGCGATCGCAGCATTGCTTGCGAATAAATTGAATTTTTCGATCATTCCGTTTTTAATCGTTTTAGGAATGATCGTTGGGCCGCACGCTCCGACAATCGGGATACTAGACTTCAAGTTCATTGAAAGTGCTGAGTTTATCAGCTTCCTCGGACGCATCGGTGTCCTGTTCCTCTTATTTTATCTAGGATTGGAGTTTTCGATCGGTAAATTGATCCGGTCGGGTAAATCAATCGTTACGAGTGGAACAATTTATTTATCGATTAACTTTACCGGTGGTCTGCTGTATGGCTTCATCGCCGGCTTCCCATTATATGAAGTGTTGATCATCGCCGGAATCATCACGATCTCATCCAGTGCCATCGTGGCGAAAGTCCTGGTCGACCTGCGCCGGACCGGGAACACGGAAACGGAATTGATTCTCGGCATCATCATGTTCGAGGACATCTTCCTCGCCGTCTACCTGTCCGTCTTATCAGGACTCCTGCTTGGCGACGGGACGACGTTATTGTCATCTGTTACGTCAATTTTAATCGCCCTCGGTTACATGCTGCTGTTCTTCGTCATTGCCCGAAAGGCGACACCACTCCTCAACCGGATGCTGAAGATTGCTTCGGACGAAGTGTTTATCATCGTCGTCTTCGCCGCCTTGTTCTTCGTCGCCGGTTTCTCGGAAACGATTCATGTCGCGGAAGCGATCGGTGCCTTACTGCTTGGACTCGTCTTTTCCGAGACGGATCAAGGGGAACGGATTGAACACCTCGTCGTTCCGTTCCGTGATTTCTTTGGAGCGATCTTCTTCTTCAGCTTCGGGCTCAGCATTGATCCGACAATGTTGCTCGATGCCGTTTGGCTTGCACTTGGTGCCGTCGTCATCACGATTGTCGGAAACTACGTCGCCGGGATGATTGCCGGACGCAGAGCCGGACTGTCGCACAAAGCATCCTCGAACATTGGACTGACAATCGTCTCCCGCGGTGAATTTTCGATTATCGTCGCAAATCTCGGGATCGCCGGCGGACTGATGGATATCCTGTCACCGTTTTCCGCCTTGTACGTCTTGATTCTCGCAATTCTCGGACCACTGATGACGAAGGAATCAAAACGGATTTATAACTTCATGAACGGCATCTTTAAATGGACGGAACCGAAACCGAAAAAGACAAAACCGAAAGCATGATAATGTCGTGTCTCAGGTAAAACGAACAGGCATCAAGCAGGCTTTCAAGGCTCCGTTGTCGTATTCCTTTAAGTAACAAATCTGCTTGAGGAGGGATACGATGAAAGCCGTCATTTGTACTGCCTATGGTCCACCGGATGTGTTGAAGTTGCAAGAGGTCGAAAAACCTGTCCCGAAAGCATTTGATCTGCTGATTCAGGTATATGCATCCGCTGTTCACTCAGGAGACCGGCGGATGCGGGCACTCGATGTCCCGGCAGCAGGAAAGCTTCCGATGCGTCTCGTCGTCGGATGGAAAGCACCGAGACAGCCGATTTTAGGAGTTGTCTTAGCAGGCGAAGTCGTTGCGACGGGCAACCGAGTGAAGGACTTCAAAGTCGGCGATCGGGTCTACGCCCTGACCGGGATGCGCTTTGGCGGCTACGCCGAGTATGCCTGCATCAAGGAAAACAAATGTGTGGAGCAGATGCCGCGCAACGCGAATTTCGCAGAAGCAGCCGGTCTTCCGTTTGGCGGAACGACCGTCCTCCATTTTTTCCGGAAACTGAACCTCGAGCAGTCAAAGTCGATCTTGATTTACGGGGCGTCCGGAGCCGTCGGTTCAATTGCCGTCCAGATTTCGAAACAATATGGTCTTCATGTGACGGCCGTCTGCAGCGGACGGAATGCTGAACTGGTCACACGTCTTGGCGCAGATGTCGTCGTCGACTATACAAAACCGGGCTACGATGCTTCGTTAACGAGGAATGACGCCGTGTTTGATGCCTCCGGGAAAGTGGATAAACGGACAGCGCGTCAGCACGTCGAAGCGGACGGAGCGTTTCGTTCAGTCGCCGGACAAGGCGTCGCACGGGCGCTGAAGAAAGATTTGAGGCTGCTGAATGAGTGGTTTGAAGCAGGAGACCTGAAAGCGGTCATCGATACGGTGTATCCGCTTGAGGAGATTGTCGCCGCCCACCGGTACGTCGATGCCGGACGGAAGTTTGGTAATGTCATCGTGTCGGTGGTCGATGACTACGACAGAACGGACTAAATAATCGACCGTCATCATAAGAAAAACCTTTGAAACGATGCAGGGATTAAATGCATCGTTTCAAAGGTTTTTTGCTTGTGCTGTAGATTACTTCAAGACATCATAGGTTGCCATGATGAACTGTCCGGACGGACGGCAACCGGTCAGGCGGAAGCGGGTTTCAAGCGTCCCTTCCGGAAACAGCGAGATCCCGCTGCCGAGGACGACCGGAGCGATCGCCAGTTCGAGCTGATCAATCAGTTGCAACCGTAAGGCTTCTTGAATCAATTCACCGCCGCCGATCAGCCAAATCTTACCGTCGATCGACGGACTGATCCGTTCGAGCAACACATCGAGCGGTTCATTCGTGAAGGTCGCATGTTCCGACTGTTTACCGTTCTGTCGGGTCAAGACGTAGTTGTCGATTGCGGGATAGGGGTACTCCTCGCTCAGCACCAAGACCTCGTCAAACGTCTTCCGACCCATGATGACGGCTCCGACGTCTTCCATGAACGCCGCGTAGCCATTGTCACCGTCTCCTTCGACGGCAAACAACCAATCGAGGGAATTGTCCAAACGCGCGATTTTTCCATCCAGACTGCAGGCAATATATAAAACGGTTTTGGTCATCGTAACTCCTCCTTATGTTCAATCTATACTTAGTCTACGGTATAATCATGACAAAAGATGTCGTAATTAGAGGAGGAATATTTTATGAAAAGCCGACATTTAAAAGTGATGCGTCTGCTCAACCGGCAGCAGCTGTTGACGGCACGGGAACTGGCGGAAGCATGTGGTGTTTCCTTGCGGACGATTCAACGTGATTTGCTCGAACTCGAAGCGAACGGCTACCCGATTTACAGTGAACGCGGACCGGCCGGTGGATACCGGGTATTACCAAATCGTTTGTTGCCGCCGCTTGCCTTACGGGAACAGGAAGCCATCACGTTGTTTTTGATGATCGACTGGGTCGGTCAGATTCCCGATTTGCCGTTTGGGGCATTACGCGGCAATCTTGCCGAATGGTATCTGCATGAACTGCCGGGGGATCTCGAAGTCAAGCTCGATCGTCTCAAAGGACGGGTCCGCTTTGCGCGACCGGATACACCGGCGTCTCCCTTGACGCGTAACTTGTTGCGTTTGATGGAGGCGGAAGTGAAAGGCGAAATCACTTACGAGACGACAAGCGGTCGTAGAACAATCCTAATCGATCCGATTGGTTTGACGTTTGATCGCAACCGCTGGTATCTGCTCGCGCAGACGGAGCGGGGATTGCGCCAGTACCGCGTTGACCGGATAGAACAGGTGACTGAGACGACGATCCCGTCGAAACGAATGACGTTCGAAGAAGCAGAACATTTAAATGAAGCAGGAGAACAGGTGACGGTCCTTCTTGAGTTGACACCGCTCGGCGAACGGTTGCTCGAAGGGATTTTACCGCTCAACGAGCAACGGACATGGTCGGTACCTCGACTGGAACTCCCGTTTCTCGGCCGGCAATTGTTTGGACTCGGTCGGGAAGTCAAGGTACTTGAACCGTTAGCGTTACAGGAAGAAATCCGGGGTCACGCAAGCGAAGTGCTGGCTTTATATGAGCATTGACAAGGGGTCCTGTTCCTAAGTCAGTAAGAAACTATGTTACGATATAACCAGAGAAACATGGTAAGAATGGAAGGGGTTTTCTATGGAAACGTTATCACTTATTTTGTTAATGCTTGCCTTAATCATCTTGACACAGGTACTCGGTCATTACATCCGCTTCATTCCGACCGCCTTGATTCAAATCCTGGTCGGGACGATTACGGCATTGCTGATCAGCGGACTGAAGATTGAAGTCGAATCGGAATGGTTCCTGTTATTATTCATCGCACCATTACTCTATAACGACAGTTCGCACTTTCCGCGCGATGAGTTGTGGAAGATGCGCGCCGCGATTTTCGGTAATGCCATCGTCCTTGTCTTATTGACGACGGTCATCGGCGGTTATTTCATCAACTGGCTTGTACCGGTCATTCCGGTCGCGGCTGCCTTTGCGCTCGCCGCGATCCTGTCACCGACCGACCCGATTGCCGTCAACGGGATTGCAAAACGCGTCCAGATTCCGGAACAGATCTTAAATCTTGTCCGTGGTGAGTCATTGATCAATGATGCCTCGGGATTGGTTGCCTTCAGTTACGCGGTCGCAGCCGTCGTCACCGGTTACTTCTCGATCCAGCAGGCAACGACGGAATTCGTCTACATGTTCGCCGTCGGAGCGGTCGTCGGTCTTACGATCAGCATCGCGATGAACTGGCTGAAGATGAAATTACGGCGGACAGGGATTGAAGATGTCGTGTTCTATGCGTTACTGCAAATCCTGACACCGTTCATCATCTTTTTCGTCGCGGAAGAAATTCTGCATGCATCCGGCGTCATCGCCGTCGTCACAGGCGGAATCCTGCACGCGTTGATTAAAGAGCGGACCGAAACGTTTTTCGCTCAGGAACAGACATTGACGGACAATATCTGGACGATGATTGCCTACATCTTAAACGGGATCATCTTCCTGTTGCTCGGTCTGACGTTACCGGAAGCGACACGTGAAATCTTTGCCGATGATGCGATCAATAACTGGCGTCTGATGTCGTTCGTTATTGAGATTGGAACGGTCATTCTGTTGATTCGTCTGATTTGGACGATGTTCTTTAACTGGTTCGACCATCGCTTCCTGAAAAAAGCGGATCACCGCAAACCGTCGTTTAAGCAGGATGTCATCACGACACTCGTCGGCGTCCGCGGAACGATCACGATGGTCGGGGTCTTGTCATTACCGTTCGTGACCGAATCAGGAGAAGGGTTCCCGGAACGGTCGCTGATCATTTTCCTCGCGGCCGGTGTCATCATCTTTACGCTGGTGCTTGCAACGATTCTTCTGCCGTTGCTTAACCGCGGAGAGGCCGATGCCCAGCCGGAACTCGATTTGAATTCGTATAAACAGCGGATGGTCAAACGGGCGATCACGGAAATCAAACAGGTCGTGCAGGAAGAAAACTCGACCGTCGCCTTTGATTTATTAAATGAATATCATGTCATGCTGCGTCTTCTACGGGCCCAGGAGAAAAGTGAGGAAGAATTAACCCATTTCAACCAACAGCTGAAAAAACTGCGGCTTGAGGCTGTCCAGTGGGAACGCGACTTTACGAAGCAGTTCCTGCAGGAGCATAAGACGCCCGATCAGCTGAAAAAAGAAGTTTTCCGGTCGATCGATAACCGGCGTGAAGCGATTGAGAAGGAAGCACGCTTCCGCCTGTCGCAACCGATCCGCAAAATCCTCTGGAAACGGAAACGGTCAAACATGTCGTCCGATCAGTTGATTCACTTGACGCAGGTCGAACATGAGCTGTACGAACAGGTCATGGGGGAAGTCATCAGCCGTCTCGATGGATGCCGCGGCGATTATCCGGCCGATGTCGTCCAAAGCGTGCTCGAATTCTACAAACGCTTACGGTTTAAGCATACGCGCTGGTCGTCACCGGTTGGCGGGAAAGCCGACGTCGATCAACAAAAAGAAGAACTCTGTTTACGGGCAATCGAAGTCCAGCGTCAGGAAATCGCTTCGATGTCGAAGGAAGGCGATTTGTCCGGCGAAGAAGAAAAAGAGTTACGCCGGTTCATCCACTATATCGAAAGTGTCGTCCTCTACGAGTACGTCGAGTAAACGAAAAAACAGCCTCTGTCCATTGGACAGGGGCTGTTTTGCGATTAACCGAGTGACAAGTATTTGACTTCGAGGTAATCCTCGATGCCGTAGACGCCGCCTTCACGACCGAGTCCACTTTCTTTATAACCGCCGAATGGTGCTTGAGCAGCGGATGGAGCACCGTCATTTAAGCCGACGATGCCGTACTCGAGTTTTTTACCGAGACGAAGCGCTTCGTCGATTTTTTCAGAGAACGCATATGCGGCAAGACCGTATGGTGTGTTGTTCGCGCGTTCGATGACTTCGTCGAGTGTTTCGAAGACAGAAATCGGTGCGAGCGGACCAAACGTTTCTTCCTGCATGCAAATCATGTCTTCTGTCACGTTACCGAGGACAGTTGGTTCGACGAAATAACCGACGGAGTCGTCAATTGTGCCGCCTGTTAAAATCGTGGCGCCTTTTGCGACGGCGTCGTCAATATGTGCTTTGACTTTAGCAACAGCTTTTGCATTGATCAACGGTCCGATTGTTGAATCGGCATCGAGTCCGTTGCCGACTTTCAACCGCTTGACTTCGGCGACGAATTTTTCAGTGAAGGTGTCGAGAACCGATGCCTGGACATAAAAGCGGTTCGTTGCGACACAGGCTTGACCGCCGTTGCGGAATTTCGAGCGGATGGCACCTTGAACGGCTTTGTCGAGATCCGCATTTTCCGTGACGATGAACGGAGCGTGACCACCGAGTTCAAGTGATAATTTTTTCATTGTATCAGCCGCTTGACGCATGATTAATTTACCGACCGCTGTCGAGCCCGTGAACGTGATTTTCCGGACGCGGGAATCGGCTTGCCAGACACCACTGATGGTTGCAGCGTCTCCCGTCAAGACGTTGATGGCACCAGCCGGAATACCCGCTTCAATCGCCAGTTCGACGAGGCGAAGTGCTGTATACGGTGTTTCTTCCGATGGTTTGAGGACGACCGTACAGCCTGCAGCAAGCGCCGGAGCGAGTTTCCGTGTAATCATCGCCGCCGGGAAGTTCCATGGTGTGATCGCCGCAACGACACCAACCGGCTCTTTTTCAACGAAGAGCCGTTTTCCGGGCACAGATGCCGGAATCGTTTCGCCGTAAATCCGGCGTGCTTCTTCTGCGTACCAACGGACGTATTGGTTCCCGTAATCGATTTCTCCACGTGCTTCGATGAACGGTTTTCCTTGTTCACGTGTCATGATGTCTGCCAGTTCATCGCGGTGTTCCTGAATCAAGCGGTACCAGGCATCGATTTTATCAGCGCGGTCATCGGCCGTCCGTTCCGACCAGTCGACGAATGCCGTACTTGCTGCATCGACGGCACGTTGCGCATCGTCTGCTGTACTGCTCGGGACGTGTCCGAGCAATTCTTTTGTTGCCGGGTTGAAGACCGGAATCGTTTCCTCTGTGTCATACCATACTCCATTGATTACATTTTGTTCTATCATGTGTGGCACCTCCGTGTGTTTTCATTACGTCCCTTATTAAACACCCATCCGGCCGGTTTGTGTACTTCCGCTTTGGATGGAGGGCATAACGAACTGGAATACCCCCGGGAAAACCGTTAAGCAACTGAATAATCGGGAATATAAAGAATAATGACAGAAAACCTCAGATCGAAGAAGGGATGGGATGAATATGAACAGGAAGTGGATCGGAGTCACGCTTGCCGGAATTGTGCTGGTCAGTGGATGTAATCAACAGTCGGCCGTATCGGCAACGAAAGCAAAACAGACCGAGCGACAGGCGACAGACACGGATTACATACGGCAGGAGTTAAAGCGCGCTGATTTCATTGCCGCTCAGTATGATTACGCCCGGGCGATCCGGATTGTCGACCGGTTAAAGACGACGGAAGCCAAACAAAAGCGGAAGGAATACGCGGCGAAACAGGCGGATCTCAGTATGATTAAAGCCGGTACGTCCGTCCCGCACCTGTTTTTCCACTCCTTGATCGCCGAACCGAAACGCGCCTTTGACGGGGACCGGAAACAGCAGGGCTACGATGATTATATGGTGACGCAAGGGGAGTTCGAACGGATGTTAACCGCTTTGTATCAGCGGAACTATGTCCTCGTCCGACCGACTGATCTTGCGGCGTGGAAAGAAGGACGGATGACGGAAAAGGGGCTCCCTTTTCCAAAGGGCAAAAAGCCGCTTGTCCTGTCGCAGGATGATGTCAACTACTATGAATATATGACGGGAGACGGTTTTGCGACGACGTTGAAAGTGAAAAACGGGCGGCTCACCAATTCGATGACCGGAAAACCGGACGGTGCGTATGATCTCGTGCCGATCGTGGATGCGTTCGTCAACCGCCATCCAGACTTCTCTTACCACGGCGCAAAAGGATTGCTTGGTATCACGGGCTATAACGGCGTTCTCGGGTACCGGTCGTCGTATGCGCAGTACGGAAGTTCTTCTAAAGTTGAGCAGGCGCGTCAACAGGCAAAAGCGACTGCAACGGCCTTGAAGAAGGACGGATGGCAATTTGCCAGCCACACGTATGGTCACATCGCGATCGGAAAAGTCAGTCTAGCAACGCTTCAGGCGGATACGGCGCGCTATAACCGTGACGTCGCTCCATTGATCGGAACGACGCGGCAGTTGATTTATCCATTTGGCAGTGATATTCAGAATTGGCATGGGTATACGGGGGATAAATACCGTTATTTGACGCAACAAGGGTTCCATTATTTTTATAACGTCGATGCGTCGCAGCATGCCTGGAAACAGTTAGGCAAAGACTATTACCGTCAGGCGCGGATTAATGTCGACGGGATCCGGCTCCGCCAGGCGATTGCCGGGAAGACCAAAGTCTTGGATCCGTTCTTTGACTCGAAAACCGTCTTTGATCCGATGCGGCCGGTCGTTAAAAAATAATTCTGTTCCTGAAAAACGAATTGACCCATTTAATGATTCACGACTTTCTAAGTGACATTAAATGGGTATTATTTGTATAGAGGAGAAAGTGGACGTCAGGATGTGACGGTTGCCTAAACCTCAATACAGTTTGCGTGGAGAGGGATAAAAGACGTGTCCATCAGAAATACATTATGGGTTGGTTTCATCGTTGCCGGCAGTACATTCGCTTTCAGTGAAGCAGCGTCTGCCCAGGCGGACAGCTTCAAAATTGCTTCGACGAGCTACAGTCAACCGTTGACCCAAATCGAGAGCTTCATCGGCGGAAAGAAAGTGGAAACGGTACGTTACAAACTCGGCAGTGTCGACCGTCTGCATGACGGCTTGTTATACAGTTCCTACGGTGACCAGGTGATTAATCTGAAAAATAGTAAGACAACACTTAAAAAAGTCGCCGACTCACCACTGCGGATTAGGAAGTATAAAAATGCTTATTACGCTTTGTCGATGTCGAATCTCAATGAATTTTCACTGACAAAATATTCGTCTGATTTCAAAAAAATCGGCCAGACGAAACGAGTTGATGGTCATGGGCGGGACATGATCGTAACCGGAGATAAAGTGTATATTCTCGCGAATAACATGAAAACGGAAACGAATTCGGTTGAAGTACATACGTTTGATACTACACATTTTACGTCGCTTCATCTTGAAAAAATCAAGCCGATGGTTTTTGCATTTCATTTCCGGCATGCCGGTAATGAGTTGAAAATTTACGGTAATCAAACAGAAGCAGGGGAAGAACTCTCGATTGCGTCGTATGACTTAAAAAAACAACAGGGCAAAATCGTTTTGACGTCCAAGCAACCCGTCATGTGGGTCAACGAGACAAAAGCCTTATCGCCGACAAAAGATTTAGTCTTCAATATGTATTCCATGCTCGAAGTCAATCAAAAGACGAAGCAGGTCCAGGTTCTGTACAGCAGTAAACAGGCACTGATTGACTATGTATATGACAGCAAAACCAAAACTTATCACGTGCTCGAAGGGAATTTCGAGACAAAAGATTTCCGTGTCAAGACACTGAACAGTCACTTCAAACCGGTTGCCGATTATAGGTTTCAGCCGACCGGTCGTTTGATGCCGTTTCAGGTGTTGTGACAAATTCAGGAAGGGGTCTAACTTATGCAAAAAGCTTATAAGCTGCTGATAGCAGCAACGATTGTCAGTTCTTCATTTGGATTAAATCATCAGGTATCAGCACAAAGCGATACATATCAAGTCGTTTCAACAAGTTATGAAAAACCACTTACGATATTCGAGACTTATATCGGCAATAAAAAGATTGAAACGGTGCGCTATGCGCTGAAAGGCGCTGATCGTCTGCATGACGGACTGTTGTACAGCTCGTATCATAACCGTGTCATCAATTTAAAAAATAGTAAGACGACCATCAAGCAAATTGAGCCGGTAACGATGCGGATTAAGAAATACAAAAATGTGTATTACGTGATGAGTTTGTCGACAATCAATCAATTTGCACTCTCGAAATATACATTGGATTTCAAGAAAATCGGGGCAACGAAACGTTATACCGGCTTCGGAAAAGATTTGATCGTGACCGGTGATAAATTGTATGTACTGGCAGATCATATGAAAGGAATCGATTACTCAATCAAACTCCATACCTTTGATCCAACATCATTGAAGCCTCTCCAGCATGAGACCATCAAAGAATTAATTTATGCCGATTACATTCGCCTGGCCGGTTCACAACTGAAGATTTACGGTACCTCACCTAAGAACGATAATAAATTAACGATTCTGTCTTACGATACAAAAAAACAACACAGCACGAAAACGATGACTTCGAACCAGTATGTAAAAGGTGGAGTAGAGAAAACACAGATGCTCTCACGGGAAACCGAACTGATTTTTAATATGGACTGTTTCTTTGAAATCAATCATCGGACGAAACAAGCCCGTCTTTTGTATAACAATGATCATGATTTGATCGACTACACGTACGACAGCAAAACGAAAACCTATCATGTCCTTGAGTTAGTTACGCAAACAGGCAAGTACCAGGTCAAGACACTGAACAGCCACTTTAAACCAATTGCTACATATCGTTTAAAATCATCCGACAGCGTCAGTCCGTTCCGCGTATTATGAAAAACAAGTCCTGTGACTTGTTTTTTTTGTTAGGTTAACAGACCGACCAGTCGCTCGCCCCGAAGACGGTATGTCTGCAAATGAAGCTGAAACTGATCATAACCGACCGGATTGTTTTCTGCATCGAACGCAAGCTGTTTCGTCCGTTCGACGAAATGAAGATTCATGCAGCCCGAGAGCCAGAGCAACGAAGCCAGTCGCGGATCCTCTTTCGGTACGAGGAGGGTCGGCGAATTATAGTGGGTCAGTAAACTTTTGGCTAAACGGCCGGACACGTCATGCGAGTCAATCCCTTCCGTCCGGGCATACCATTTGATCAACCAGGCCAAATCCTGCACACGGTCGGTTGCACCGATGTGTTCGTGATCAACGATTCCAACGATGTGTTGATCAGAATCCCATAAGACGTTGAGCGAATTCAAGTCAGTCGAAATGACCGGTTGAAGTGAAGAAGATTTTGGGAGTCTTGCGGTGTCGAGATGTTGTTGTGCCAAAGTCAGGTACTCCTGAAATGAATTTTGGACCGGTTCCGGCATTCGAGAAGCCGAGAGCCGTTGTAAATCGCCGAGCCAACGCTGATAGGTAACCGTATGATCAATAAACGGAAACTGAATTTCCTGTTCGTGCAGCGA
The DNA here is from genome assembly GCF_000019905.1 of Exiguobacterium artemiae 255-15. Taxonomy (GTDB): domain Bacteria; phylum Bacillota; class Bacilli; order Exiguobacteriales; family Exiguobacteriaceae; genus Exiguobacterium_A; species Exiguobacterium_A artemiae. Next base: position 1,462,305 of record NC_010556.1, read on the forward strand.
AACATCATGTAACTGACGGGCTAACTGACCCATCCGAGCGGCTGTCTGTTCTGTATTCGCCGTCACGTGGTGTCCGTCGATCCAGTGGAACAGACAACATGTCCACTCCTGTCCGATTGAATCCATGATTGTCGTAAAAAGAGCCTCATCTGTTGGTTTCACGCACTTCATGAAAGGAATGCCGTTTGCCCGCAGATAATCGGTGTACCGCAACTGTTTTGTAAGTAGATCCGGTGTAGATTGGGACAAATCAGAATTGACATAACGCTTTTTTGGTAACAGACGAATCGAATAAGGTCGTTCATCGACCAGGATTTTGTAGTGTAAATCTCCGTGTTTGCCGTAGGTCGTTAAAGAGACGGGTTCGATTTCGAATGAGTGGAAATCGAGACCGTAATTTGTAAGAGCTTGGTAGATTAAGTCATGAGTGCTTGAATGAAGTATCTTCGTTTCCTCCTTGTGTGTTTCTTTTTCTGTTTAGACACGTATGTATACTATGAAAATCTGTTATAGAGAGGAGAAGGCATTATAAAAACGTTTTTGAAAATCAATGCAATAAGCATCATGTATGCGGTCGCCTTACTTATTCCGTTAGAAGCGTTTCTCAACGTCTATCGGTTAAACCGTACGACAGGAATCTCAAGTGACTTATGAAGGGGATGCACCAGGGCCGATTGTCGGCTTTATTTTAATCGGCTCACTCCTGATCTATCCGTTTTTCTTGTTGATTACAAGCTCAATCGTTAAAAGTGTAAGCGAATCAAATAAATCGCATATAAAAGGAGCAAACCTCTGATGATGAAGCTAATTTGGATTTTAGCGATTACCGCCTATCCGGTTATTATGGCCATTCAAATATCAAAGCGGAAAGCGTAAGTTACGTTATAAACGTCGCCGGTTGCGTTCCGTCCTGATCCGTAAAGCCATAGTCACGTGCGAGATCCGACACGAACAAAGCTTGCCCGGTCCGTTGCAGGATATCCGGGTCCTGGGCAAGGGCGACAACAGCCCGTCCGACATAAGCAGTTGTTTCAGTCGCATCACTGCTGAAGCCTGCGTCGACGACCCGTTCCGTCCGCATGAAGCCGGGACAGAGCGCAATCGAAGCGATGCGAGACGTTCGAAGTTCCTGACCCATCACAAATGTCATCCGATTGATCGACTGCATCGCTAAGTCATAATACAAATTGCCGGCGGCTTGATCCGGCGTGAACGACGTCAAATTGACGATCAATGCTGCTGGACTTTGCTGAAGCAACGGAACAGCCGCCCTCGTCGTCAGCAAATAGGCTTTCGGGCCGGCGACCATCATCGCGTCCCAGTGTTCCGGGGGACGTTCCCAAAATCGTTTGCCTTGCCCCGCAGGAAGGGAAGCTTCCGAACCACCGAACACACTGTTGACGAGCAGGTCGATCCGCCCGTGCTGGTCTTGAATCTGTTGGAACAAGCAAGTTATCTCGTCCGGATCGGTATGGTCACAACGGACCGGAATACCGAAACCACCGCGAGCCGTGACACCGGCGGCCGTCTGTTCAATCGTTTCCGGACGACCGTCGGTGGAGCTTTCCTGCTTACTGCGACCCGTCACGTAGACGGTTGCTCCGGATCGTCCCAGTTCGTAAGCGATTCCGCGACCGGCGCCGCGGGATGCGCCGGTAACGACAGCAATCGTATCTCTTAATGAATCCATCTGGTTTTCCCACCTCACTTTAAAAATAGGACACGACAGAAAAAGGGACTTTCGATTAAAATCGGAAGTCCTTTTCGTCTCACGTTAAAATCCTTTAATCGTCATCCCGCCGTCAACGAACAGCGTCTGTCCGGTGACGTACGTTCCGGCGTCCGACGCAAGGAACACAGCCGGTCCAACGAGTTCCGTCAGTTCACCGACCCGGCCGAGCGGTGTCACGTCAACGATGTCCTGCAAATAAGCGGGATCGGCGAGCAACGGTTCCGTCAGCGGTGTCTTGAAATACCACGGTCCGATCGCATTGACGCGGATATTTTTCGGACCCCATTCAAGCGCTAGGACTTTTGTCATCTGAATCAAGGCGGCTTTCGTCGTCGCATAAACGACACCGGTCCGTAAGGCGACATGTCCCGCAACAGAAGCAATGTTCAGGATACTGCCGCCCGTGTCCTGCATCCGGCGACCGATTTCCTGTGAGAATAGGAAGGCAGACTTTAAGTTCGTCTGCTGGATTGTTTCCCACTCGTCCTCGGTGACATCCAGTGCTTTCGAGCGGATGTTCATTCCGGCGTTGTTGACGAGCACATCGATCCGGTCGACATATGTATAGGCACGGTCGACTGTCGCCTGGACCTGCGTCCGGTCGGTGACGTCGCACGTCAAAACAAAGGCCCGTCGTCCAAGCTGTTCGATTTGTTTTGCGGTTTCCTGTAAATCGGATTCCGTCCGGGCGACCAGTAAGACATCCGCGCCAGCTTCCGCCATTCCGATCGCCAGGGCACGGCCGATGCCGCGACCGGCACCGGTCACAAGAACGGTTTTCTGATCCAGTTGAAACGAAGGTAAGTACATATGATCACATCCTATTCTGACAGTGTAATTTTACTGTACGCTCAAATTGACTGAAAAGAAAGAAAAATGCTGATGGACTGATAACGATACGTTATTATTTGGTAAAAAAGGAGGGGCGACATGAAACGGAAGCTCGGACTGATGATTCTATCCGTTTTGGTAATGGCCACATCGCTGGTTGCTTTTGAACGTTATGTCTACACGACTTATATTTATAAACCGGCAGATTATACCTTCCATTACAAAATTAAGCCGCGCAAAGCAATGAAGGGGCCGAAATTTGGAGCAAAACCGTTCCCGAAAGGTCCAATGATCAAAGGTGCCTCCTTGTTCTTGCCGGATATGCTGCTGCCGGTCGGAGCACTGGTCACAGCCTTCTTATCTGTGTTTGTGTTCCGCCGGTTACTCGGATACCGTCGGCGTAAACAGTTGCATGAACCGACGGAAGAGGGGGATTCGCAAATCTTACGTCCGAAGATAGCACCGCTTGACTGGCATCCGGAGCAACAACGACAACAAACGGACTCCGTTTCCGAAGTCCGTCAATTGATTGCTTCTTTTGACCGGCAGCTGCCGGACGGATCAAAACGCCGGCCGGAAGAAACGGTCCAGGACTGGCTCGACCGGATCAAGTTGACGATTGATCCGATGCTCTATCATGTGGTCCGTTACGGTGAAATCGACGATCAGACGCTCGACCGTTCCGAAATCGACGCTCTGCGGAACCGACTGAATCAACGGCTACGCGGATGACCAATCAAACGGAGTAATGTCTGATGGTGTTCTGCATCCCGTGTTACGAGAGATAGTTCCCGTGTCACGTCAAAGCCGGTGATCGGCAATGTCCGGACTTCCGGCGGGAGACCATCCTGAAAGATTGCCGGTAAAATCGCGATCCCGAGTTTTGCCCGGATGAAGCCAAGGACGCTTGAACCAAATTCCATTTCCGAGGCGACGGTATAGGTCGCCCCGCGTTCCGCAAACGCGGCTTTCAGGATATTCGTCGAGTCACAGTCAATCGGCAAAGACAGGAACGACGAGGCTTCGATTTGATCGAACCGGACATCGACACAGCCTTCGAACCGTTCATCGGCTTCATGGAAGTACAGTAAAAACGGTTCCGTATACAGATGCGTCGACGGATACGGATGCTCGATTTGCCGATCGTCGAGCAATACGGCATCGTACTGATGCTGCTCCAAACCGGCCATCAGTTCGATGTACGTATGGGCCGTCTTGATCTTCAGTTCCGGACCGCCCACTGTTGGATGGTTGGCGAAGTGTTGCGGCAGGTAAGACATGGCGACACTCGGCCATGAACCGAGTGTAAACGACGTCTGTCCCTGCAACTGATCAATTTTTCGTTGCATGTCATCGAGCTGTTCGAGAATTTTTTGTCCGTCTTTGAAGACGATTTCTCCTGCCGGCGTCAATGAGACGCCGCTCGTCGTCCGTGTGAACAGGGGAGCGCCGACCGCCTGTTCGAGATTTTTGATTTGTTTGCTAAGCGCCGGTTGCGTCATATGCAAAAGTTCGCTCGCTTTCGTCAGGCTGGATGTTTCCGCCGTGACGTGAAAGGCTTCGAGCCATTCGGTTTTCATCAGACTTCACTCTCTCTTTACATGCGTGTGCTTTGACGATACTGTACGTTCGTTTCATCTGACAACTGTTTCGCTCAATTTTATATATTCTTTGTTTGGAATATTCCTTTAAGGGTATATATAAATAAGAAGAGGTGGAAATTATGTCAGAGAGGCTTGCACGTACGTTATTTGCATTATCCGATACCAATCGCCTGAACATCGTCGAACTGTTAAAGACAGGTCCGTTGCCGGTCGGTGAGATTGCCGCACAGTTAGGTCTTAACCAACCGCAGACATCAAAACACCTAAAGGTTTTGCTCGAAGCAGATCTCGTTCGCATCGAACCGGCCGCGAACCGCCGGATTTATCATTTGCGAACAGAGCCGTTCCAAGGTCTCACTGCGTGGAGCCAATCGTTTGAACAGCAGATGGTCAGCCGGATGACACGACTTGAAGGATATTTGGAACAGATACAGGACACAGTCAACCTAAAGGAGTGAATGAAGATGCAGGAAAAATTAAAAACGAAAGTCGACGGTTCCATTTTACAGATGGAATGGACGTTCAACGCTCCACGTGAGCTGGTATTTGCCGCATTTACGGAAAAAGAGTATCTCGAAGCCTGGTGGGGACCGGAAGGCTGGCAAACGGAAATCACGACCTTTGATTTCGTCGAAGGCGGCATTTGGCATTACTGTATGCGCTGCAAGGATCCCGCGCAAGGGAATTCTACGGAATGGAGTCGTGGGGAAAAGCGATCTTCCGACAAATTGATGCCCCGCAAAGTTACGCCCACGCCGATTATTTTTCGGATGCTTCCGGAACAATTTCCGAAGAATTGCCGGGCAGTGAAAACGTGACGACGTTCGAAGCCGTCGGTGACCGGACTCGGGTAGTGTTCCGGTCGGACTTTAAGACCGAGGAAGCGGTAAAACAAGTCCTTGAGATGGGGATGAAAGAAGGGTTTACGTCACAACTGCATCGTCTCGATCAATGGCTTCTTCAACGAACCGTATCCTAAAAGATCTGACAATCCGTCACGGACGGATTGTTTTTTCGAATATTCGGTCATATCTGTCACTCTTTTGGAAAAAAGGTCTTCCATATTGGGAATTCAAAGGAAAATGCTTCATCTTTGGCAGTATGGAGCCGTTATACAAGATGAGATGATTGAAAAAGGGGATCGATAGTGTGAAATGGTGGGCAAAACAACAAGAGATGACGTTTTCAGAACGGATGCAACAAGAACAGGTACATGTTCGCTTAGAAGCGGGGTCAGCATTTGCGCAACAACTCCAGCTGATTGATTTGACGGTCGAGGATTTACAAATCGTTCGTTTGATCCGTCACGATGTCGCGGAGTGGATGCCGCAGATGGTTGATGCGTTTTATGCGGAGTTGGTCCGGGTGCCGGAGCTGAAACAACTGATTGAACGGCATTCGACGCTTGAACGGTTAAAAGGAACGCTCGCCAAGCATATCCTCCAAATGTTTGACGGACAGGTCACACCGGACTACATCAACGTCCGAAAACGGATCGCCGACCGGCATGTCCGGATCGGCCTGCAAAACAAGTGGTACATCGCCGCGTTCCAAAAGGTATTAAACGTCTTGAGCCGGCAAATCGAGGACAGTACGTTACCGGAGTCGGAACAGGTCCGGATTGTCCGCTCCGCCGGGAAACTGTTTAATCTCGAACAACAGATCGTTTTGACGATGTATGAGGAGATGGTCGATGCCGAGCGGCAGACGGTGACGGATGCGAAACAGCGTGTCGGACAGACCGTTCAAAAGTCGACAGAGGAACTGGCCGCGATGAGTCAACAATCGTCCGCCAGTTTTCAGGAAATGGAGCGACATGCCCAACAGGTTTCGTTGACGACGGGAACGATTGCGACGCAATTAAGCCAAGCCGCGAAAGAAGCAGAGGATGGCGTCGATTTGGTCGAGGCGGAAACGAAACGGTTCGAGCACGTCGTCAACGAGATGACGCAGACGACGGAACAGATGACGCAACTTGCTTTTTTATCGCAAGAAATCGAACGAATTGCCGGAATGGTGACGGCGATTTCCGATCAGACGAACCTGTTGAGTCTCAACGCCTCGATCGAGGCCGCACGGGCCGGCGAGATGGGACGTGGCTTTACCGTCGTCGCCCAGGAAATCCGGAAACTGGCGGAAGAAAGTAAACGTTCCGCGTCAGAAGCATCAAGCATCGCGCAGGAAATCACCTCGAAAATGGGACAAGTCTCACGGCGGATGAACGGAACAGAACAATCGGTCGTGCAAACGACGGAGGAGCTGGCGCGCGTCGTCACCGCCTTTACGACGATTTCCCGCCAAACGGTCGATGTCTCGAAACAGATCATTACGCTGTCGCAGGATACGGAACAGGTTGCCGGAACGATTGAAGGGATGCGCCATATCGCGGAATCGATTGCCGAGACGGCTGACGATTTACAAACCGTTGCGACGACACTCTGAAGGAGGGATGGGGATGAGAAAACGAATCTATCTGTTGTTTGGAGTTGGAATTCTGATGCTTGCCGGTTGTGCAAGTAACGATTACCCGTCAGAGGAAGCCATTAAAAACGGCGATATCGTCACGACACCGGAACGGGCGAACGTTGACCAGTTTGAAACGTTTTTACAGCGGGTGGAGGCGAATAAAAAAGACACAATTCGGATCACGAACTATACGACGGAAGGAGATGCAATTCTGGAAGACATCACCTACGACGGAAAACAGTTCGTCTATTCACTGGATTCATCGCGCGACGAATACTGTTCCCAGGCCGACGACCGGGAAAAAGAAGTCTGTCGAAACATGCAGAAGAAAGCTGAAAACGAAGGATATGTCTTTACATTGACCGATTGTCAGGAAGGTCAGGATCATATTGTTTTTACTGCACGTCCAGGTGAATTATCTGACAGATGACAAAAGGTTGATCCTCAGACGGGGATCAACCTTTTGTGTCCAGTGTCTCCTCGAGCAGTCGCAGGGCTTCCCGCCAGCTGGAAAAGCGTTCAATCAATAACGTTAAGGAAGGAGCTTGATGTGTCCGGGAGTACCGGACATATTCCTGGCTCGTGATAGTCGGACCAATCGCGTCATAGGCTTCGCGTAAGGCATTTAAGCAGTCTTCATTTGAGTAGAGGCCGCTTGACGATAATTGAAAATGAGCCAACGCCTGTTTCCAGGTTCCGTGATGGCGGATAATGGTATTCGCACTCATCATTTGCGGATAATTGGCCCTCAGTTCGGAATAGGACCGGATGGTTATCCGGGAGCCGCATGTTTTGACATAAAAGGCGATGCTGTCATCAACACTCCAGCGGTCACTGTTTGCCGAATCGGTTTTCGAGCGGTCGAGCACCGCCCGTTTTTCAGTCGATAGTTCGGAAGTCCGGATGATTCCCGCCTGTTCGAGCAAACGGGTCCAGGAGCCGAACCGCCGTTCGATTTCCGACAGGGACGGATACGGTAAATAGCGGGCTAACTTTTGATAGTGGGCAGCTTTCATCGGTGCTGTGTGCAATTGGTGCAGTCCTTGAATCAAGCGGATGATTTTTTCATTGGTCGTTACAGAAGTGGATGTAGGCGTGGTTTCTTTCATAGGAAGTCTCCCTTAGCGGATGGCTGTTCATAATGCCGCTAGTGTACCATCTAGCCTTAAGAGATTTAACTAACAAAATCGTAAGGTTCGGACTGATGTCCTGAAACGGGTTCAGCCCTCTGCAATGGCTTCGTACCGAAACGCGACAGTCCCTTGAAACACGTACAATTCGCCCGTTGAATTTTTTGACTGGTACAACTTCGTTCCTTTCGGCCAGTCGGTTGCTGTCCGGTCGGCAAGTGCTTCTTTTCCAGATAACTGTTTTTGGACGGTCGTAATGGAAACCAGATCTTTTTTCACGATGGTCATATCTTTGCCGCTCCGTTTATAGACACGATCATGGATCCGGATTAAATCCGCTGATTGATCCTGGCGGGCTTCCTTCGCAATGATGTCGGTCGTTGAGATCGTTTCGGTTTCCCGCGCACAGCCGGCAGTCAGACAAATGCTGCTCAGCAGGATGAAAATCAACTGTTTTTTCATTTCAGTCCTCCGTTTCGTTAGTCAGGCAGAAGAAGCTCTTTTATTTGGCGTTCGGTTGCAGTGAGAACAACTGGAGCAACCGCTCTATTGTCTCGTCAAACGATCGAACCGGTTCGTAACCGAGTGTCTTGATTTTGTCTGTTGCATAGGTCGGACGTTCCGCGACACGATCAGGGATTTGATACGGTTTGCCGGAGGCTTCAACCATCCGCATCCGGAAGTCCGTTTCCGGAATGTTGGTATCGACGGTGTGAAACACATCACCTGGTTTTCCACGTGTCAGGACGAGGAAAACCATCTCGGCAATGTTATCGGCATGGACCCAGTTGACGAGATCGTCCGGGTGGACCCAGGTCACGCAATCCGCTTCCTGCATCCGTCTGACTTGCCGGTCGCCCCAGTGGGAATCCTGTTCGGCGCAAATGGCACCGGGGCGGAGAATCCGGACGTCCAAGCCGCGGGCGGCGTAATCGTTTAGAATCTGTTCCGACCGGATTTTTGTTTGGATATAGGGTGCCGGATGTTCAACCGCGAGCGGCGACGACTCCGTCAAATGACCATCTGCCGGTTCCCCGTAAACGGATGTCGTCGAGATGTGAAGGACACGTGCTCCGGTATTTAACGCGACCGTTGCTAAATGAATGACACCTTCAACATTCGACTGGCGGGCAAGATTTTCATCATCACCGAGATAGGCGGCGCAATGGACGACCCAGTCAATCTGATCCATCGCTTTTTCAAGTGACGTTTGATTGGTCAAATCACCAAAAACCGGCGTGATCCCGAGTGATTCGAATTCGTTGAACCGCTCCGCCTGTCGTATCAATCCCCGGACTTCAAGCGCCTCTGACAATAATCGTTTTGCGATGCGCAGTCCAAGCGTCCCGGTGACACCGGTGACGAGAATCCGTTTTCCGGACAGTTCCATCTGTTCAACCTTCTTTCTAAATTATTTCACCCGCTCAATCGTTGCGACGAGCGGTTTTTTACCGTTCCGGTATGCAAAGCGGATAATATCCCCCTTTTGGAGAACGGATAATTGATTCGTCCGCCCGTCAATTGTTGTCTCGCCGTCCAGTGTGACTTCGGTCAAGGCATACTGTTCCTCCGGATTTTGGTCGTCCGGACCGAGCGAAAGCTGATTGCCGTTCAGTTCTTCGATCACGTATGCCTGATCGGAACAACCGGATAAAATGCCTACTATGAATAGACTCAACAGCATCAGCCAAATGATTCGGCGCATGTCTCCACCACGCTTTCAATTAGTAGAATTCAGAGATCAATCGGTTATGTTCATTGTAGGGATAGGAAACGAAATGCGAAAGTGCAATATGGATGAATTTAGTCAATTTAATAAAAAGGATGGTAATATTAAGAAAAAAAGGAGGAGTGTCATGAATGCTTTTGCTAAAAAAGTACTGAGCCTTTTCGGTGTCATGGTCGTGATGTCCGGTCTGGTGGTTTTCCTGTATGTCCAGTCGATGGAACCGGACGAACCGGAAGCCGACCGTGTGGGGCGCGAGACAAAATCATACATCGCAAAGTATTTTAAACAGGCAGAACTGCAAGGTGTCTTTTATGATGCCGCGGGGAAATACTCTGAGTTTGATTATGCCGTACAATTACAGGAGCCAAAAACCAATACGGAATTTTTCGTCTACATCGATCAGCAGACAAAGCAGGTCACGGATACGTACTTGTCTGAGCAGTGGTCACAGGAACTGACGGAACAGATTCGTCCGCTTGTTGAAAACATCTTCGGTAAAGGGACGGTGTACAGGGCCGTCTATTATCAGGACGATGTCCAACAGTTGAAATTGGATCCGACATCGTCAAGCAAATATCAAAAAGCAAAAATCCCGCCATTCATTACGATTACACTGCAACGGGACCGGTTACCGACGGAAGAAAAAAATCTGATGCGGCTGGCAACGGCTATAAAGAAAAAGAAGTTACTCCGGCACGGAAATCTGACCACGGAATACATAAATGTAAATGGTGTTCTGCAGGAAGAGGAAATCGGATTTAATACGTACTTTTAATAAAAGAGCGGACGACCTGGAGTGTCAGGTCGTCCGCTCTTGTTCAGTTTCCAGCTACCAGGCTTTGAAGGTAAACGATTCCCATGAACAAAATCCAAACACCAATCGGAATTTCAAGACTCATCAAGGCTTGCGTCAGCCGGTACGAAGCTCGTTTGTTTTGTAAGTAACGATCTGTCACGAAAAACAGGAGTGCTGCAGCTAAGCTGAGGATACCGGCGTAAGGATTAAATATCAGGAAAAAAACAGATCCGAATGCCAGATGCAATACACCCGATACAATGAATTCAGCTTTTTGATGTTTGGTGATCCGTCGGCTGATGACCTCACTGAGCAGTGACTTCATCCCGCCGTAAATCAGGATGAACGGAAAACTGTACATCAGGTGGAACGGGATGGTGATTATAACACTTGAAAGATACTGGCAAATCGAGTTGGCAGGAGCGCTCGTCGGATCCGGAACGAACAGACCGAACAAAATGGCAAAGATGGCGCCGGAGATCGAAGCCGAAATTACTTTCCGGTAAATCATACGATATGTCTCCCTTCTTGCTCCTGTACATGTTTCGCTTCCCGTACCGGAAACAACAGACCGACTCCGATAATCAGAGCACAACCGATAAAGATGGCCGACAGTCCGAATGTCGCAACAAACGACATCGTTCCGAGAATGATTAAGTCGAACGCGGAATCGACGAGATTGAGCAACGAGAGCGTCGTCGCCCGGCTGCCGGACGGGATGTGTTCGTTGATGATTCCGGAATAAAGCGGTTGGCGGATTGACCGAAGCATCCGCAGGACAAAAAAGAGTACTAAGGCAATCCATAAGCTGTCAAACAGGAAACTGGCCAACGTAACAGCAAGCAGTGTGACGACGCCGGACAGTTGCATCAACGTCGTCCGTTTAAACCGGAGCAACAGCCAGGCGAGATGTCGGGTGATCAGCATGCTGAGTAGAGCGGCGCTTGCATACAAAACGCCGAGCCATGCAACGGGAAGTCCGGCTCCCGTCACGTTCGGTTGCTCAAATTTCCCGAAAATGACGACAGATGGAATCAACACAATCGTGAAGTTGAGAAAAACTTTAATCAGATCCGGTGATCGGCGGATAATCTGCCAACCGTTTTTGACATGGGTATACGGGTTGTCCCGGAACTGGTCAAAAGATTTAGGGTTGATCAGACTGAAAATCAACAGGAATTCGATGATTTTGAAGAGAATTCCGATGAGGATCAGAAATTGGAACTGACTTTCCGCCAAGTCCCGGACGAGAAAGGCGCCGATCAGGCTGGTAAAAATCGTGACGAAAAACATGACAGACGAGATCTTCGCCATGACCTGACTCATCGTCTTTTCCTGTCCACTTTCCTTTAAGGATTCGTAAATCAGAGCATCGTCTGAACCGGAAAAGAAGGACGTTGATAATCCCCACAGCAGTCCCTGAATGGAAAACCACCAAAGGTCATCCGCAATCAGCAACAGACTGGTTGAGAAAATACTGATCAGGCTGCCGGTTAAAAACGATGCTTTTGGTCCGAAGAGGTCGGCAAAGGCACCGGTCGGGATTTCCGATACTAACGTCGCGGCACAATACATGAAGAGAATGATCAGAATGTCAGATGCCGACAAGCCGCGCTGGAAATAAAACAAGGTGATGACCGGATCGAGGAGATTGATCGTGCCGAACAAGGTGATGAAATAAAACACACGGACATTATGGGTAGCCAGATTATGATGATTTCGTTTGATGAACATGATATGTCCTAACTTGAACTGTAATGTTATTCTACACAATTATAATGATAATATATGGAATTTGAAAGGAATAATTAGGAGTTCAGAAAGGAATAGCGAAAGGAAACGAGAATACAACAGATAATCATAACAGAGGATCAAATCAGCCGCTGATTTGAAAGGGGGAGTCGACAATCGGTAACCAAATGACAAAGAGAAGGTGGTTTCTATGAACATTCAATTGCAAGCCTGTACGGCACAAGATGCCGATGAATTATTCGCGTTTGAACGTGATAACCGACGTTATTTCGAACAATCGATTCCGTCAAGAGGGGATGATTACTACGAACCGGAGACATTCCGGGAGCGGCATGCCTCTCTCTTGCAGGAACAGCTGGACGGCAAATCGTTCTTTTTTTTGATTAAAAACGAAACCGGATCCATTCTCGGCCGAATCAACTTGGTGGACCGGCATCCGATCACCAAGCGGGCCGAGCTCGGTTACCGGATCGGGCGGTTGAACACGGTAAAAGGTATTGCGACACAAGCCGTCCGCTTGTTGATGGAATACTGTCCGGCACTTGATATTCAAGAAATCCAGGCCAAAACGACGGACGGAAACACCGCTTCGCAAATCATCTTGTCACGTAACGGATTCAAACGAGTCAATGAAGAGGAAACAGCGGAATTAAACGGTCAACAGGTGACGCTCATTCAGTTTAAACGAATCGTTTAAAATCGATTGAATCGAGGAGGATGTTTATGCTAACCCTGACATTAATCAATGCATCGAGTGTTATTTTGAGTGATACCGCACTGCGCCTTGTCTTGTTTGGTGAACTGTTGGTGCTCGTCCTTTTGTACTGGGCGTTCGCGCGATTCTCAAAACGCAGCCTTTGGATCGGTGGTCTTCTTTTAGTGATTGGATTTGCTGCACTCATTCCCGGCTATTTGTATGTCCAAAATTCGAATCCGCAAGACGCCGTCATTGACGTCGCGATTTTACTCTATTTCCCGCTCGAATTGATTGCGCTGGTGTTGGCGTTGCTCTCGCTCCGGAAACGTCCGGTGCGAAAGGCTGCGAAATAATTGAAAAAGCACCTTTAGAAAATGACTCCGGTATTCAAACCGTGAGTCATTTTTTAGGGGGGTTATGCGATTTTTTGAGGATTTTCTGCGAAATCCAAAAATACAGAGTCGCGGATGCACAAAAAAGCATAAGAAGAGACAACAGACCAGACAGCTCACTTGAGCGAATAGCTCCATCATGAAGCATTAAAAGAATGAGCAAGCCGATTAGAATGCCGGATACACCATATAGCAAAGCGACAGCCTTCCGGTGCTTAGGAAAGATTGAAATGAATCGTTTGTTCAGCCAGTCGACGAGGATTCCTGAAATGAAGATGATCGGAAACGAATAGATCGTGTAAATGACGAAAAGATCGAAAGATGAGAAATAGATGTCATCTCCTAAATCTTCGAAAAATGCATGAACGGATAAAACTAACGTCAACAGACCGGATGTGGCGATTGCGGTCAGAGCAGCTGATAATAATTTGTTCAACATACAGCACTCTCCTTTTTTCTGTTTCAGCTGATTTCACCGTTCCGTCCGCAATGGAATTCAATTGTCGGAATGTGTCCCGTCACGATGCCGTCTTTCGTATAGTAACCGCCGAGACTGATTTCATAGGTTTGATTGGCATCGATGCGCGTCGCTGTATAACCTTTTTGAATCCATTTTCCTTTCGTCCGGGATTCGGACGTGACCGAAACCGTATCCGAACAGAGATGACGTCCGGCACTTTGACTGTAGGCGGTCGTGATATCCGGTCGGACATTAATGTCACTTGCCGATTCCTCCTTGACCGCCTGTTTCTCGTTTGACGTCAAAGCAATCCTGAACGTACTCCGCTTTTCCGCGATTTTTCTGAATTCCTCGACCGGACGCCAGTCTTCATCCCGAAAGGCATAGATCGGGGCTAACTCCAGCTCACCATCCTGATGACTTTGATTCACGGATTCAATCACGATCTCGTATTGTTGATACCACTCATTTTTTTGCTCCGTCGTCGGTCCGTTTGTCTCAGCAATCGCGTCCGGCGACAACGGAACGAGCAGCGTAAGGGACAATAAAGCAGTAGATATTGTGTTTTTCATCGACATTCGAGTTCTCCTTTTTCAGGCCATGATTTTTTGATACTGAATCAGCGTCGCTTTGCCGTTCAACGATTTTCGGACACCGATTTCGACGTATCCCATCTTTTCGTACAACTCGCATGTCTTCGTCTCTTCGAAGAGACTGGACAGTTCCCATGTCTCAGCCTGCGGATAACAGGCTTCCGCGAGCAGCATGGCTTGTTTGGCAAATCCTTTGCCTTGCGCATCCGGTGCCAGAAACAACGGACTGATCCGGAAATAAACGTCTTCGTTCCAGCGAATACAGATCGCGCCGACGAGCTGTCCGTCCGCGATGATCTTTAAAAAACAGCCTGTCGGATGATGAATGCGCGCGTAGACCCGGTCAATCGTTTCATTGGCAGGGTTCGTGTCGTAATCTTGATATTTCTTAAGCAAAGGACTGAACGCTGCGACTTGCAGTTCAAATAAAGCAAGAGCATCGCTGTCGGTTGCCGGTTCCAAATGAATCATCCTGATCCTCCTTTTTTGACGTAATGGAATTATTTTACCATAAGGTCATTCATATGGAATTATTTTTCCTATTTTATAGAGGGCTCTCCCTGTCTGAAAAAGACTATGGTATAGTAGATAAGTTAAAAAATACCATCTACCGATTTGAGGGGGGGGAATGAGCATGACACGTCAAAAAAATATCGTCTATAACGTCTTATTGAACGAGGAACGGGATCAAGTGTTAATGGTCAAAAACATCGGACCGTCTTATTCGTATTACACGTTGCCCGGGGGAACAGTCGAAGCGGGGGAGACGTTACCGGAAGCAGCCGTCCGGGAAGCGAAGGAAGAAACCGGATATGACGTTGCGGTCGGGGAACTGTTACACGTCAGCGAAGCGTTTTTTCCGCAAGTCGATGAACATTGTCTGTTCTTCTTTTTCCAGTCGGAGATTCGCGGGGGCGAAATTGGCACGATTTTTCCGGATGAAATCGAAGAGATATCGTGGGTGACGATTGCCGACGCCGTTCAGTTCATGAATCTGTCGAAAGAATACGAACAGATTCTGACGACGCAACAGACGGTCCCGTATGTCTTCAACGGACAAATCACACACTGAGCGGAGGGGTAGGCATGAAGATTGTTGAAACAACGGATCTCGATACACTCGCCCGGCTGAATCGTTACGTCCATGAGCCGCACGTCGCGCAACAGCCGGACTTTTTTAAACCGTACGACTTTGCGACGGTCCGGGCGTTTTTTGCGAAAATGGTCGGGAAGGATCAACATCAGTTTTTAATTGCGGAACTGGACGGAGAAGCGATCGGCTACGTCTGGATCGAATATCTCCGGCGTCCGGAAAGTGCCTTCAACTTTGCCAATACCAAAGTCCGTGTCCATCATCTTTGTATTGTCGATGACAAACAGCAACAAGGGTTCGGCCGTCAGTTATTGCTTGAAGTCGAGCGACGGGCACTTGAACAAGGTATACATAAGATTGATCTCGATTACTGGATGAGCAACGACGGGGTCGACGTCTTTTACGAACGGCTCGGTTTTGAAAAGATGCGCCAAGTCGTCGCAAAATCGTTAAATTAAGAAAGAAGGAAGTACGAATGGATTATACAGACTTGAATTTCATTTTTGGTTTGCTGCGCATAGCAGTTCTCGTCATGGCGATCCCGTCAATGGTGTACGCGTTGTATCTGTTGCGGAAGATTGCTAATAAATAAGCGACACCTTGTTTCCTCGACGGAGACAAGGTGTTTTGTATTACATCGATTGAAAACAGGGTACTTAAATAATGAACGACGTCTCAGGAAAGCCTTGGAACTAGGAGGGATCAGATGTTATTTCTATTCATCGGTTATTACGATGCAGAAAAGATGAATCAGTCCTCGCAACAAGAGCTCGATGCCGTCATGGAACGGTGTAATCCACCGCTCGAAACGTTTTTTACGAAGCTCAACGTTCTGTATGAATGGCATCCGGGAGCCGAAACGAAACGGGCCCGGCTTCTCGACGGTCAGATTCAGCATCAGGACGGACCGGATCCGGACAAAACGGAACAGATCGGCAGTCTGATCGTGTTTGAAGCGGATGATTTGGAACGGGCGGTCGACTTGGCGTTACTTCATCCGACGACCCAGTTACCGGAAGCACAGAAGTACGGCTGGCGGATGGAAGTGCGGCCGCTGATTGACCCAAAAGAAGCCAAATAAACGGTTTTTTGAACATACAGCGCATCGAGGCGTTGTATGTTTTTGTGATTTTCGGGTATACCTGTTTCATAGCGGATTAATTGAAACCAGAAAGTCAGGTGAAGCAGACGTGTCGATCATTACCTTTGAAGACGTGCAGTACAAACACATACTCCGTGGCATCTCAGGTGCTTTTACGGAAGGAAAAATCACGACGCTCGTCGGACCAAGCGGTGCCGGTAAATCGACGTGCTTAAAACAAATCAACGGATTGATTTCCCCGGACAGCGGTCGGATTCGTTACCGTGGCGAGGACTTGGAACAGATGAACCTCGTCGAACTGCGGAAACAGATCGGAATGGCGTTTCAAAGTGCGCCGATGCTGCCGGGGTCCGTCATGGATAATCTCAGTTTGCCGAAAACAATTTTTCACGAGACTTTGGCACAGGACGAAGCGAAGCGTCTACTCGCACAAGTCGATCTCCATGTTGACTTGAAGCAGCCGGTCAAAGAGTTGTCGGGCGGTGAACGAAGCCGGCTCGCGATTGCCCGGACACTCGTTAATCAACCGGATGTCTTGTTACTCGACGAAATCACGGCCAGTCTTGATTTTCGGATGGTCAAGGAAATCGAACAGCTGATTCAGCGTCTGCAACGCGAGCTTCAGGTGACCGTCATCTGGATCACACATGATCTCGATCAGGCACGGCGGGTCAGTGAAGAAGTCTGGTTCTTAAAGGACGGTCAATTGCTCGAGCAGGGGGACGTCTCGTTGCTTGAACCGGACGGAACACGCCCGGACATCGAAGCGTTCTTGAAGGGGGAATCGTTATGAGTTACGTCCAACTGGCGACGTCGCTGATTTTCATTGCGATTCCGCTGATTCTTGCCTTTACACTGAAACTCGGTCTCGAAAAAGACATCCTGATTGCGACAGTCCGTTCCATCATTCAATTGCTGATCATCGGCTATATTCTGACGTTTGTTTTCGAGAGCGACAGTCCGATCTATATCCTGTTGATGATTCTGCTGATGATCGGAGCGGCGACGCTCAACGTCATCCGCAAGGGCGACGGGATTCCCGGGATCCAGTGGATTGTTCTTGCGACGCTGATTTCGGTCGAAGTGCTGACGATGGGGCTGATGCTCGGTCTAAACATCATTCCGTTTGAAGCCCAGCAAGTCATTCCAATCAGCGGGATGGTGATCGGGAACTGTATGATTCTGTCGCTGTTATTCTTGAACAAGTTTAAGGACGAGGTCGAACGCAGTGACGAAGTGATCGAATTGATTTTATCCCTCGGCGGTGATACGAAAACGGCAATTGATACCAGTCTAAAAAGTGCCATCCGGACGAGTATGATTCCGACGATCGAAGCGCAGAAGACGATGGGTTTGGTTCAACTGCCGGGCATGATGAGCGGTCTGATCATCGGCGGGGCCAATCCGATGGAAGCCGTCCTGTACCAATTGCTGATCTTATTCCTGTTGCTGACGACGGCAGCGACGTCGGCTGTCCTCGTTGGTTACATGTCGTACCGGAAATTGTTTAATCAGAAATCACAGTTCATCGGTCTGACGTACCGGAAGGACAAACAGAACTGATTTGAATTTTGAAACAGCCCCTGAGACGCTTAGCGGGTTGAAGAATTAAAGCAGTAACAAACAAGCCGTGCAACCACTCCCTTTTCGGGAATCGGTTGCACGGCTTGTTTTTGAAGGATTCCTTTCCATCGCGGTCTTTCTTTAAAAAGCAGGAAATCTTTAATGAACAGCGAATTCTGTCTACAGAGAACAAAACGGAAACGGGGCGTTCGAAATGCGAAAGACGGTACTGGCACTACTCTTATTAGGAATGATCGGCGGCATCGGTTGGTTTTTTCTTGAGCAGGAACAGGATGAGACGTTTGAACAAATCGTACGGGCCCGGGTGACGACACATGTCGCCGCGCAATATGGCAAAGAGACGATCATTGCGGTCAGGTCTGCCTATGACAAGACAGCTTCTTCGAAAGAAGCCCGGCATCAGGTCGCCGTTCAATTGAACACCGATCCGCGCGGTGAATACCAGGTCTTTCGACTGGTGAAACAACAGGTCGTTTTCGTCGGCCGGACCCGCTCGTTACCGGAACGGGAATAAGCTGAACGCGTCAGTTTTTCTGTGTTCGTAACCGGACGTAGGAGACAAGCGTCGGGACAGCGAGCGCCAAAGCGACAACCGTTGCGAGCAGGAGCGGCACGGAATCAAGCATTATGTACGAGACGAAGGCTGCTACAATCAAGCCGGTTCGAAGGACATTCAATCGAAATGGTGCAGTAGGAAGATCCTGATCAGGTACAATGTATGCCATCCGGTACTGGAAGTAGAAGTGGACCAACAGTCCGAGTTGAATGATCAGCAGAAAAGTCGAATCGGATTGTTCGAAAAAGATGGCGTAAATCGTCATCATCATGACGAGCAGATACAAACCAGTCGTGACAAGCAGACGTTTTTTCAATAGAGCATCCTCCTTTTTCTTATGTAAGTTGTTACTTTCTATACGTTCGTATTACCCAAGTGTTCCCAGGAATTTTCATTCAAATAAGTAATCATCCAATCATGAAGGGGGAAATCAAGATGTTTTACGGATTATGGACAAAGTTCACGACCCAACCCGGTGAGGGACACCGATTGGTGGAGGTACTGTTAGAAGCAGCAACGTCCTTACAAGATGTCTCAGATTGTGAGCAGTATATCGTCAGTACGACTGAAGAAGCTGATACCGTAATGGTCCGGGAAATTTGGACGGATCAAGCGGCGCATGCTGCGTCTTTGCAGTTGCCGGCGACCCGGCAATTGATTGAACAGGCGCGACCGATTCTGTTAAAGGTCGAGCGGTTGCTGGAAGATCAGCCGCACGGAGGCAAAGGACTGGCATAATTTTTACAAAAAGAGGGAATCATTATAGCCAGAACACGTATGATCGTCATGAGGTGAGAAGATGAACAAACAAGAACGGATCCAAACCATTCAAACCATCCGCAAGAGAACGAAGCCGGCCCGGATTCTATCGGCCGTCGTTACCGGCGGCGCCTTTTTAGCGGCTCATTTTTTTGACCAATCCATTTGGTCGATGCTGGTACTGATCTGTGCACTCGCGGTTTCCGGCGTGATGTTAGGTCGCGAAAGTTTTGAAATCAGCCGACTGTCAGATTCGACACGTGCCAAACGATTGATTCGACTCCGGTCCATCATGGGTTTTGGTATCATTTCACTCATGCTGCTCATGATCGTCACGACTGAACTTAGAGATGATACGGACATGGCACTGCTATACGTGGCAGGATTCATGCTGATTGGAATCGTCATCGAAATCGTCCTCGAGTACCGAATCCATCGAGCCGATCCGGAACAGCCGATGAGCAAAGAATACCGCTGACTACATCCATTTGTTGAAAAAGCATCTGTAGCATTCGGGTGCTTTTTCTTGTGTTCAACTGACGGTATAAGCAGGCAAATCGCTTTCCTGTCCGGCTCTGGCATATGATAGGAACGACTCGTACAAAAGGAGGGCTTCTTATTCTTGCCATTATCATCGGATTAATCATCGGGATCCTCGTGCCCGTTCAAACGAGTGTCAACACACGCTTACGCGGCATCGTCGGCTCGCCGTTCCTTGCCTCTCTGCTCTCTTTCAGCATCGGGACGGTTTTTTTGATCGTCCTGACGCTGTTCGTGGAACAGAATTTCCGTCTGAATCCGGGTGTCTGGTCGGAACCCGCCTGGATTTGGATCGGCGGTGTGCTCGGTGTCATCTTTTTAACCGGAAACATTCTACTGTTCCCGCGAATCGGCGGTGTTCAGACCGTCATCATGCCGATTTTTGGACAGGTCTTGATGGGTCTGTTGATTGATAATTTCGGTTGGTTTTCGACCGCCGTCACTCCGGTTTCCCCAAGTCGTCTGCTCGGCGCCGGATTTGTCCTGCTCGGTGTCGTCGGTACCGTTGCGCTCGGTGACTGGCTCGCAAAACGCCGGCATCCGGAACAAGCGAAGCCTGTCGATCCGACGATTTACGGGTGGCGGATCATGGGTGTCGTCATGGGAATGATGAGTGCCGCCCAAGCCGCGATCAACGGGCATCTCGGAGTGGTGCTTGATTCCGCCATTAAAGCAGCATTGATTTCCTTTGTCGTCGGAACGGTGACCCTGTTGCTTGTCAATCTGATTGTCCGGACGAAGTGGCAGTTCGATCGGTCGCTCCCGACACCATGGTGGATTTGGATCGGCGGCTTGATCGGTGCTTTGTTCATCGCCGGCAATGCCGTCATCGTGCCGCTTGTCGGAGCGGGTGCTGCTGTCGTCATCGTCACCATCGGTCTGTTGACAGGCAGTCTGTTGATTGACCGGTTCGGTTTGTTTGGCGCAGCGAAAACGCCGGTCACCGGTGTTCAACTGGTCAGCCTCGGGCTGATGATTGTTGGTATCGTGCTGATCCGGCTCTAACTAAAAGAGGCTGGGACATAACTCAGTTTTATAAATGAGAAGGCCCTCGAAACGTTTTTCGTTTCAAGGGCCTTCTTCTATGATGAAAAACCGATTTTAAGTAAACAAATAAGGACTGCCTCTGATAAAGTTAAAGTGACCAAACCATAACTATCGGAGGTGTCCTTATGTTTAAAAATTATACCATGAACCAGCTGGTTCTACCTTTAGATTTAGAAATTCGTCTTCAAGAAAACGATATCGCATTCGCCGTTCATCATCTTGTCGAGTCCATTCCCGACGATGCCTTTGAACCTTTTACTCGAACGACAGGCTGCCCCGCCTATCATCCACGCATGATGATGAAGATCATTTTATGCGCCTATACGCAATCGGTCTTCTCTGGTCGGAAGATCGAAGGACTCCTTCAAGACAGCCTGCGTATGATGTGGCTCGCTCAAGGGAATGAACCGAGCTATCGTACTATCAATCGCTTTCGAGTGCACCCGGCAGTCACACCTATCCTTAAGCAGGCGTTCGTCACCTTCCGTTGCCATCTCGTCGAGATGGGAGAAATTAAGGAAGAAGCGATCTTCATTGATGGTACGAAACTAGAAGCGAATGCGAATCGATATACGTTCGTCTGGCGAAAATCCGTCGAGCGATATAGTGCGTCGCTCGTTGAAAAGTCTAATCTTCTCTATGAAGAACTCGTCGCACAAGAAATCTTACCGGAGATTGAACGAGAAAGTCCAGACGAACTGACCCTTCCTGAACTCGAGCACATCGGTGATGTTTTGGAGGGACGAATCGCTTCTATCAATCAAGAAATCGAGGCAAGTTCAGATACGCAGGAGAGAAAACGGCTTCGTTCCGAACGAAAGCAACCCCATCTTTTCCGAAAAAAGTTCGCTGAGTTCGTGGAAAGAAAAAGGAAGTATGCCGTCCAAAAGGAAACGTTCGATGGACGGAACAGCTATTCGAAAACGGATACGGATGCGACGTTTATGCGGATGAAGGAAGATCATATGCAAAATGGACAACTCAAGCCGGGGTACAACGTGCAGATTGCGACCGAAGGTCAATATACCCTCGCTTATGATGTCTATCCCAATCCGACCGATGCCCGCACGTTAATCCCATTTTTAGATGAGGTTTCCTCGTATCTTACTTTACCGAAACATATCGTTGCGGACGCCGGCTATGGAAGCCAAGAAAATTATCAGGAGATTCTGATGCGCCGAGGGCGCATTCCGCTCGTTCCCTATACGATGTTTCAAAAAGAGAAGACGCGAAAATGGCGTGATGATCCTTTTAATCTCGTCAACTGGTCCTACGATGAAACGACCGATCACTTTGTATGCCCGAACGGGCAGAACGTGACGTTCCGTTACATGTCTAAGAGAACGGATCGATATGGTTTTACCCGCGATTTCAAGGTGTACGAAAGTGAGAGTTGTGATGACTGCCCGCTTCGATCCCTCTGTACCAAGGCAGAGAAGGGTCGTCATCGCCAAGTCCGAGTAAACGTTTCGTGGGAAGAGCAAAAGGAACAGGTAAAGGACCTGCTTTCAGATCAAAAAACCGGGAAAATCTACGCGAAACGTAAGATAGACGTAGAACCAGTTTTTGGGAATCTGAAGGCTAATTTGCGTTTCACTCGTTTTTCCGTAAGAGGAAAAGCAAAGGTGAAACGTGAGCTTGGCTTCATCCTTATGGCAGTAAATCTGAGAAAGTGGCTCACCCAAAGTATTGCCCGAGGGGCATTTTAACAAGAGGTGATGAAAAAAAATAAGGGATTGCCATCGTGACGATGGCAATCCCTTATTTTCTTTAAAAGCCAGCTAGTTATGTCCCAGCCTCTTTTTAATCCAGTCCAATTTTGACGGTCGTCGGTTTCGGGAACGCTTCACTTGACGCATACATGACGAAAACAGACTGATCGTCCGGCACTTCATAAACAAAATCGATTTGCGAACGAAACGGAGGATAATACTGGAATCCATTTTTCCATGCTTTTTCGTTTCGATTGACGTAATCGATTTGTTCATACTCGGTTCCGTCCGGTGCTTGCAGCGTGAACGTATTCGGCCGGTAATTCACGGAACTTCCGTCATGATCGTAATACGTATCCTGAAAAATCAACGGCAACGTGACCAATTGGTAACCGCTCCACGGTTTTAATTTCAACTCTTTCGGCGGATTCGGCAACATAGCGTCCACATGAAACACTGCTTTTTTCTGAAGCGGATCACCGGGATAGGTCTTGACGACACCTTTATTCATCATCTGTTTTACCGCTTGTTCTTCTTGATCCGTCAAAGCCTTTGCTACCGGAGGCAACTCGATTTTGACGGTGACCGTTCTCGGGAACGCACTATCCGATGCATACAGGACCAATACTTTTTCATCTTCCGGTACTTGATAGACGAGATCGACATGTGATTTTTTGCCCGAAAAATACTGATAACTGAATTTCCAGGCTTTTTCATTACGATTGACATAATCAATCGGCAAGTATTCCTTTCCGTCAGGAGCGGTCATCGCATAGGTACTTGGCCGATAAATAGACATGGCATTTTTAAATTCAGGATCAACATCTAGTTCCAACATCACCGGAACCGTCACAAAACGGTAACCCGGTTTTTCTTTTAAATCCAGTTCTTTTGGTGTCTCGATCAGCGGATCGACATAAAAGAACTGATTGTTGATCTGTTCGCCGCCCGGAGTCGTCTGCACCATACCTTTTTTCATCAACTTCTTGATTTTTTTATCGGTTTCCGACTGTGAAACGGCCGCTGTTTTCTTCGATTCATTTTGTTTTACATCAGCGATTTTCGCACCGGTCGTTTGAACGGCAGGCGGTTTATCCTGCGCCTGCTTTGGTGCTTGCGTGATATCTTCGTTTGAGGCAAACAGGAACAAGCTCGTAACACCGGCGACTAAGACGACGCCGATCGTGCCGAGCGTCAGTTTAAAGCGTCGTTCCGTCGCCTCGATATTGACGGCGACACTGCCGATTGCCGCATTCGGCGTAATCCGGACAGCCCGTTGCGCCGGCAACAGGGCACCGATGACCCCGGTCACAACCGGGATGAACAGCATCATGCTGAGGAACAACAGCTCATTGACCGGGAACTGGTTGTAGACGTATCCGATCATCGCAAGAGCAAGCAAGAGACCGATCACACCGGCGAACAACCCGGTCAGCATGCCTTCTGTCAGGACGAGCAGCC
The DNA here is from genome assembly GCF_000019905.1 of Exiguobacterium artemiae 255-15. Taxonomy (GTDB): domain Bacteria; phylum Bacillota; class Bacilli; order Exiguobacteriales; family Exiguobacteriaceae; genus Exiguobacterium_A; species Exiguobacterium_A artemiae. Next base: position 1,486,341 of record NC_010556.1, read on the forward strand.
GGATCCAACCGTCGCGCCAACCGGTTGCTTTTAAGACGGCCAGTTGCGGTTTTCGCTCATTGACGTTTTGCCACATGATTTCCGTTGTTGTCAGGATCGCAATCAAGAGGGCGACCGCCATCGCGACGTAATGCATCGTTCCGACTTCAAGCGCGACATATTCACCGAGCCAGGTCGCATATAAGACGCCTTTCAGTCGGAACGTCACGAACAGGAAGAAGATAAACAGACTGGTCGGCAGGGCAATTGCGACGATTGACAGCAACGTCCGTTGCCAGTAGGTGAACAGTTGATTGAGACTCATCCCGAAAATCGATTGCGACCGGACAAACCGGCGGCCTTTTGAGACTTCACCGGACCGCATGCTTTCAAACGGCCGGATGCGGTGGATCAGAGCCATCGGGACGAGCGTGCCGCCCCAATAAATCAACAGACCGGCGAGTCCGATCAAAAGGATCCGGCCGAGGGCGATCGGGTGATCCGTCGTCAGCCAGAACGAACCGAGAATCGTCCAGGAAATCAGGGCGACGAACGTTCCGAGCAGTGTCGCCTCTAAAAACAGCAGCTTCGACATCTGACGCGGACGCCAGCCGAGTGACAGTAAAATCGCAAACTCTTTTTTACGGGCATAGAGCAAGATGAAATTTGAACTGAAGACATAAACGAGCGCGACCGCAATCACACTCGCAATGACGCCGCTCATCCCGACTTTTGCTTCCTGGAAAATCGCCATTGAGGAACCGAGTTTGATCCACGGTTGCTGGACCCAACCTAAAGCCGATTCATTTTTTAAGCCGGGCAGGTAGGTCAGGGCGAGTTGTGGCGAGGACCCGAGTGTCACATCAGTAATCAGTCCTGTCTTGTCTTCAATCTCTTGCGCGACCGCCTGTAATTTTTTTTCGCTCATCGCATTCATAGCTTCGACCCCTTTGACGTTGACCCGGATCGCTGAAATGGCTTTGTCGCCACGGAGTTTGAACGCCGCATCGAGCGTCGTCAGCATCGACGGCGGTTTCGTCAGGAAGTCATACGGGTCATTCGTCGGCTTGACGTCACGGACGGGATTAACGGGCCGTTCATTTTTGTCCATAACCCACTGGGCTTTCGCCGGGAAGTACGTTTCCATCGGCAGCTCCGTCAATGGATCCTTTGAAATGTTCAGCTTTTGTGGATCAAAGACACCGATGAAATTTAAAGTCATCTTCGGTACGGACTTAAAATTGATGGACGTATCTCCAAATGTCCGTGCTTTTCGGTACATCGTTCGTTTGGCCAATTGAATATCTTCCGGCACTTCCTGTGGTGTAATCTGATAGGCAAACGGCCATCGTGTTGCGAACGGACTCGCGAGCGCCTGGTATTCAACAGAGGAAGGTTTTAAGTACATCCAATCGAAACTTCCGGTTGATTTGGACGGAACCGTTCCTTTTAAGATATCGTTGACCAGTTCTTCAGAGGTTTGGTTTGTCGTAATCTTGTAGACTTTCGCAGGTTGAAGCGGAAGCGTCTTTAGATACGATTTCCCGCCTTTTTTCATAATGTCTTGGACGGTCTCCGTCATCGAATCATTGACTAAGGACACATCGACTTTTTCGTAACGATACTTCCGGTAGGCATCGACGTATTCATGACTGTTTAAAATCAACGGGATATTCCAGACATCGTTTCCGTTGTCTGTCGCGATGTCATCTTTTGTAAAGTAACGGCTGTGTGTCGCTTTTTTCGTCGCTTGATCGAGACCGACGAGCCGGGCTTCTGCTTCCGGGTCAATTCCGGCGAGCATCGTCGCACTGCCGAACTCCATCAGTGGTTGTTTTCCCAACTCTTGCGGCGAAAGATCCCGGTTTAAGCCATCACTTTCGGAAGGAGACCACCCGGCACCTAAAAAGTAGGAGTTTGTCTGCTTTTCCTGCTGTAAACCGGTATCCTGAACGTCTTGAATCGTAACTTTATAGATACCGGGCTCTTTGAAATCGTACGTACCCAGCTGGGCATCTGCATAATAATTCCCGATCATCGCGATCGGTGCCGCGACTTCAACATCCGTGATCTGTTTGACGGTTTCGTATTGTTTTCGCGTAATGCCGCCGTCGAGCCCGCTCATATAGTTCGGCTCAAGCAGCTTCAGGTCTTCGGTCACACTGCGGCTGCCGGGCGGCCGGACGACGATGTCGTAAGACGAACCCCAGCGTTTTTGCAACTCGTCGACGACGGTACCGTTGTTCGCCTGCGTCGTCCCGATCAGGTAACTGAGGCCGGTACTGACGATCAGGACACCGACGAGGAGCAGGATGAACCGCTCCTTGTTCCGCCACCAGGAATTCCAGATGAATTTAAGCATCGGCCGTTCCTCCGATCATCCTTTGGCAATAAAAAAACGAAACGACAGGTTCAATAAATGATGGTTCATTCATTCGGATGACGATTGGTTGTCTACTTACATCGCTCATCACAGTTCCTCCCTTGCATGTTGTATGTCATATTTTTCATTAAAAAATGATTATTTTACCATTATATACAATTAAAGAACCTTTTTGGTTCGTAATGGAGATAATTATCTAAAAATTCCATCAATTTATTTTGGGGTTCGTCCAGGAGGAGCGCTTAATCTGGTTAAAGGACATCCGGTAAATGGAAGCGAATAGGATAAAAGTAGAAGATTTCTAAAAGGAGGAATGGCGATGATCATGATTGGCATATTTGCCGTGATTGCTGTAGGAATGACGATTTTAGCGGCACGACGCGGTTACCGGGAACGGTCAATGGATGATCGTGCATATACGTCAAACGATCACGAATTGGATATCCATCATCGAAATGACCCGCCGTCCTGGTAAGGGGGAGGAAATATCCATGAAAAATAAACAGGAGCGGACCCGGTTCATTCAGGAGGCAAAACGGCGTCTGATGAAACAACGCATGTTGAGTGCACTGTTGTACGGAACAAGTATCGTCCTGATTGTCGCCAATCGGGGAGCTTACTGGCCGTTCGCCGTTCTCATCGTTGCGCTGGTCTTGATTGCCCGCCTGCACTCAAAAGAAGTCAACCGGGATATGGCGCTGACACCGCATCCGGCAATGAAGCGGGTCATTCAAGTCCAGTACGTGATTGATTATTGTTTCATCGTCTTGGTCGGTCTTTTTCTGCCGGTTGTAATAAACCTGGGTCTGCCGTTTTTCACGAGTATCGGGGTTTATCTGTTGCTTGCCATTGTACTCTTACTGACGGATACGATTCTTGAACGCCGCGGAAAAGTACTCGATCCCGAGCATCCGACAAAAAAAGAGTTGCGGACCTATCCGAAGACGTGGAAAAAGCTTAAGACATAATTAGGAGGCTATCCGTGCAGGAAACAAACGAAATGTACCAGTCATTGTATGAAAATGAAACACTGCGCGAACAGTTAATTCTCGTCGACCGACTCGGACTGCCGGATGCCTGGATTTGCGCCGGTTACATCCGGTCGTTGATTTGGGGGCTGACTTTGACTGAGGAACAGGATATCGATGTCGTCTATTACGACGCGACTGATACGTCGGAAGCGACGGAAAAACAGTATAAGGAACAGTTGAAATCATGGCAACCGTTGCCGTGGTCGGTCAAAAACCAGGCACGGATGCACTTGAAAAACGAGTTGCCGCCGTATCAATCGACGTGTGATGCCATTGCACATTTTCCAGAGACGGTGACGGCGATTGCGGCGAAGTTAACGGACGGACAGTTGCAGCTGTATCTGCCGTATGGCGCAGCCGATTTACAGACCCGGACGATCCGTCCGACACCGCTGTTTTCAAAGGGGTTACCGCGTCATACGATTTTTCAAAAACGTGTCACCGGTAAGGGGTGGGACAAGCGGTCTGATTTACGAATCGTCGACCGGTTCTGAAAAATCAGGACTAACCGTCAAAGGAGGGGTGAGATGGATTTTCGGAAGATGCTTGTTGCCGGGCTCGGTGTCCTAATGATTTTTTATCTGTTCCGGGAACCACCGGCGCCTGACTATAAAAAGAAATTTAATGCCTCTATCGAGACCGTGATTGAACTGGAAAACGAAGAACTCGTTCGGCAGAACTACGATCCGATTGTCCGAAAAGAAACGGGTATTGAAGTCAGTGATGACGGGGACTGGATTGAGCTGTACTATGATACACCACTGCAGGGAGATAAAAAAAGTGTTTACCAAAAGCAGGGTGACCGGTACGTGCGGGTGACAAATATAAAGACGGTTTCCGATCAACTCGATCAGTCGGACACGACGTATATCGAAAACTTGGGAATCAAGTGAAGGAACAGCTAAAGAAATCAGAAAAACGCTGATGCCAGAAGTGACCGGCATCAGCGTTTGTTTATATTTCATAATTCTTTATTGAATAAAACCTTATATTCTTGGCATAACTCCATTACTTTTTCAGAGTAAGGAGATTTCTCAATGAGAAAATATTGAAGAGATTCATAGGTCCCTGTAACTTGTTCAAGCGCCATATTGTTAATCAATTTTTTTACACTAGAAACAAAAGATAACTTATCGTTATCACTTACAGTTTCAATATAAATATTTTTAGATTCTGATTGATTTTGGCTTGCAAAGGAAATAATATCAGATGCTTTTTCATGCACATTAACTTTACAATCGTTATGGTGATTCATATATTTATAAATCATTTCGAAGTGATTTAAATCAAAATCATTAACGTTCCCTAATATATCTAGCATTACAGCTGATTCAGGACTTTCAAGTAATTTTGTATTATTAATAACACGACCACTGTAAATTGCGAGCATTGCTTTTGCACGTGGCGAATTTGAACGGTCTGCAATATCAAGACATCTGCTTATGTAAAATTTAACGATTTCGTCATTTTGAAGTCGTTCCTTTAATTGCTCTATATTTTCTTCTGAGAAATTTCCTGAAATATATAATTGAGATATTAATACGTCTAAATAATTTATTCGATACTCTTTTGAAAAATTCTGAAGTCCTTGAATAATCCCCTTGATAGAACTAAAGTTTTCTAACGTTTCCAACATAAGATCGCTAGTAGCATTTTTTGAAAGTAATGTCTTAAAAAATACTACAGATTCATTTTGCATTTTTTGAGAGATGTTAAATTCGTTTTTATCCACGTGCTCGACTCCTTAATTTTTTATGGAGAAACAATAAATATCTATTTACTCTTTAATCGTCCATGTATCCCGCAGTTCAATGATCGTTCCTTCCGGTGCCTTCAGTTTACTGAGGTGACCGTCGACGACGAAATAGATGTTGCCGCCGTGTTTCGGTAAAAACGGAATCCCGAGCTGTTCGAGCCGGGCGACTTCTGCCTGTAAATCATCGACGTACAGCGCGAAATGAACGGGACCTGCCGTATGTTTCGTATAGGACGTCAAGGTCTCGTCGACTTTGTTCGTCTGCAGTTCGATGTAGAAGTCACCGAGCTTCAGCCAGCTGTTAAACGCACGGCTGTGGAAATCAGGGGATTCCTGGACCAGTTCGAAGCCGAGGTGTTCGTAAAAGGTTTTCGACGCGGTGTAATCGGTCGTTTGGATACAGAGGTGATGGATTTGTTTCAATGGAAAAACTCCTTTCAAGTCGTGTTCAGCGCTTTCGATTTAAATGTTAGCACAAACAAACGTCCGCTTCCCATCGAGGAAACGGACGTTTTTCAAGATTCCAGTTCAAACTTCTCTGTCTGATCTGTCAAGTAAGCCGATGTTTCATTCAACGTCTCGACCAGAACATGCAGTCCGGTAATCGTCGCAATCATCTGTTCGGAGGCGGCGGCGACTTCTTCGTTACCTGCCGTATGTTCTTCGGCGACAGCGGCGATTTCAGTCAAGGCACTGCGGATCCGTTCTTCCGTCCGGGCAACAGCCAGCATTTGTTGCCGCATCCCGGCAGCGGACGAGGCCACTAATCCGACTTGTGCCGCGATGTGCGAAAACGAGTTGTCCGTCGCCTGAATTTCCTGTTGACCGGATACCGTCTCCTGTAACGTCTCAGCAAACCGGACTTCCATTTGGGACGAATTGCCGGTGATGTTCTGAACAATTGCCGCAATTTGATCAACGCTGCTTGCGACATGTGTCGACAGTTTCTTCACTTCGGTTGCGACGACCGCAAATCCTTTGCCTTGTTCACCGGCACGCGCCGCTTCGATGGCGGCGTTCAAGGCAAGTAAATTCGTTTGCGCCGCGATGTCCCGGATGATCGTAACGAGCGCTTGGATATCACTTGACTGTTGTTTTAATTGCCGGACCTGTTCCGTAGCTTCCGCGACATGCGCATGAATCGTATTCATCCGGACAACGGACTGCTTCATCTGGGTTTGTCCGTCTTGCGTCGTGCTGCGCATCGTCTCGACCGTCTGTTCGATTTCTTGACTGTCAGCTGCGGTTTTTTGGACCAGCCTTGAGAAACCGGTCATCTCATCCGTCAAGGTGAGTGTCGTATGGGTCTGACTTTCCGTTCCGGTCGCGATTTCCGACATCGTCTCGGCAATCTGCGTCGAACCGTCCAAGACCTCCGTTGTTCCGGCATCAATCGCCTGACTCGTTTCCGTGACGAGTACCGTCGTCCGATTAATGTCGACGATCATCGTTCGAAGTGTTTCATTCATCTGTTGAATCGAGCGGGCGAGTGCATAAATTTCATCTTTTGCCGGAATTTTTAAATGATGCATCGTTTGCTGTGCCTGATCGAGTTTTCCGTCGGCAATCATCTTAGCGACGGATTGCAGGGTCTCGAGCGGTTTTAATTTCCGTCCGAGTATGTAGTAGAGGAGCCCCAGTGTCATAGCCAGTAAACAGACCAATAGACCGATGAAGAGCGGCAACGATTGTTTGAGCATCGCAGACGTCAAGTTCTCAACATCTTTCGCGGCAATGTCGGTTCCTAAAATGCCGATGATGTCACCGGTCGGACTTTTTAAGGGGACGTAGACGCTGATATATTTTCCGTACTTTGGATCATCAATGACATCAGTTGCGTGGGTTTTTCCCTGTAAAACTTCTTTCATGTCAGAGGCGACGGCTCCTGTTGCCGGATCATTGATTTTCGCGGCGTCAGCAATCGGAAGACCGTCAATCAACAGTTTGACCTTACCTTGATCGATTTTTGCCGTATAGACATACAACAAGCCGTTTTGTTTGCGTAATTGATCAAGCGATTCGCGTAATTGGTCATACGTCGCGTCATTCGTCGGATTCGTTAAAAATGTTTGGTAGGCGTCGGAATCAACCGTTTTGGCAATCCGGAGCGCATCCTGTTCCGCTGTCTTTTTAAGCGTCGATAACGCCGTTTGTTTCGTCGTCAGGTAAAGCGAGACACTGCTGAAAACAAAGAACAGGATGAGAATCAAGCTGATGATGAGCAGTAAACGTGTTCTGATGGAATGAGTCCGAGTCGTGTTCATATAAACCTCCTGATGAGTAATTCGTGTTGCTTACTAATCTATCGGACAGTTTTTCAAAAAAATGAATGACACCTGAATAAAAAAAGTACTGGGTATTTATTCCATAAATCCTTGGTCTTTCTCTATTTCAATTAGGGTCAATTTTCCAAATGACACCTATAATAAAGAGGATAACGATACAGAAAAAGGATGATGAAGATGCTTCAACCATGGAAAAAACGAATGCTGTACGGAACGGCGGGACTGGCCGTTTTTGTCAGTGCAGGTGCTGTATATCTCGGATTACGTCCGGAGGAACCAAAAGCCGTTTCCTACCCGGTCATTTCGAAGGATCTCACGACGATGACGTTTACACCAAAAGATGGTCAGGTCATCCTGCTGTATGGAAGCGATATTAACCGTCATAAAGAAACACAGGACGATCCGCAGGAACCGGGATTGATGACGACACTGTCGAAAACGGGTAAAGAACTGAAAAGGGAAACGATTGCTGACCCGGATTTCTATTGGATGAGGCTGTCACAAAAAGGAACGGATCCGCGGCACATCTATGCACATCACCCGGATGGCATCGAAGCCGATCACTTTTTTACGTACGATTTAAAACGGGGCACGTTTACAAAACACGAAGTGCCGAATACAGCGATCACGTCCGTTGCCCATTACGGGAAAGATGTCTGGCTGGAATCGAATGCCTCGAAGCCAAAGGAAAACATTCAGTTAATCAACGTCCGGACAGACAAGCGGTATCCGATTGAAGATCGGCTGATGCCGGTCTTTGATTCACCGATTCTTGAACTGGATCAGACGATTGCTTATGCCAACAACGGTACCGAGGATGATCAAGAAGGGGCGGCCGGAATGGTCCTGCTCGACCAGACGACCGGAAAATCACGCGTCATTCGAAAAGCGGACGAACCGTATGCCTATACGGCGTTATACGGTGCGAAAGACACAGCGTATTTTGCAACGACCGACGGCGTGATGATCCGGCTGAAGACGAACGGAACGATGCAGCAAAAGTCGTTTTCAACTTTAGACGGTGCTAGTTACTCGTCGAGGACACCGATGCGGATGATCAATAAACGGACCGGTTATCAAATCATCGGCACCGGTGAAAATGATACCGATCAACGGCTCGTGAAGTGGACGTTCGGACAAGCGTTCCAGGTTGAAGAAGTCCGACCGGATTTTTGGAAACAGGGTCACTATTATCGGTACCTCTACCGGAACCCGTATCAGAAGACGTCGTATTTCACGGAAAGTAAAACGTCACTTTCCGGAAAAGGCCGATTGATCGTCACGGATGACAACTTAAAAACGTTACGGACGATACCGGTCGCAGGAGCAAACGGCGTGGACTTCGTGATCGATTAACAGCAAAGGGAGGGAATGAAATGGCGTTTGAAGAGGTGTATTTGACAGCAATTCAAGCACGGTTCCGGGCCGTCCGCGAACCGGCGGAGCAGGCACTCGGTTGGCTGAACGAGGAACAGTTCCATCAGACACTGGCGCCGGATACGAACAGTGTGGCACTGTTGATCCAGCATATGACAAACAATATGACGTCACGCTGGACCGACTTTTTGACGACAGACGGGGAAAAGCCGGACCGCAACCGGGACGCCGAGTTTGTCGACCAGGGGCATGATAAAGAGACCTTGCTGACACTATGGAACGACGGCTGGAAACTCGTCGAATCAACGCTTGTTTCCTTGACACCGGACGATTTGGAACGGACCGTCTTGATCCGCGGCGAACCGCATCTCGTCGTCGACGCGATTGAACGGCAACTCGCGCATTATGCCTATCACACCGGACAGCTGATTTTTTTAATGAAGATCCTGCTCGGACCGGACTTTAAACCATTGACGATTCCCTTGCCGCATCAGCGGCACTGAACGAAACAGACCTGCCTCTTTTCGATAAAGAGACAGGTCTGTTTTCATAGTGTACGTGCACTTGGTGTACCGAAGGATTTGGTCGATAATGAAATCGTAAAAGCATGCTCGCCTTTTTTGAGTTTGATGCCTGCAGGAGAATCGATAGCAGCTAATGATCTTCCCATCATGGACTCATGGACGGTCGACTTTTCTAACATCAACAGGTCATATTCAGATGCGTGGAATGATTGGTTCTGAAACTCGACACCCGTCATCAAGAATTTTTTTAAATCATTTGATTCTTCGGACCACTCATTCATCGTATCCTCAAGCTCATATCTGTAGGACCGGTAGCCTTTTGCGCGATCAGACTGTTGACTGAGTTTCAGTGATTTTCCGTCATATTGACCGGGTTTGATGGTCTCGGAAAACCAGATTTTCTGCTTACCCGACGCAAAATATTCGATTCCGGTCAGGTAAAGGGGGCGATCCGTTTGACCGGTCATGACATAGGTCGCGCTATTTACAAAGGCATCTTCCGGTTCTTTGGACTCAACGAATTTAAGTGTCAACGGCAGTTCCGTTGGTTTGATGACTTTTTTCGGACCGGTTTCTTCTGCGGTGCAACCGGCAAGTAAAAGTGCCGATAGTGAACAGACAAGCAGTTGTTTCAACATCCACGTCACGTCCTTCATCTGTAAGTATATTCAGTGTAAGGGGAATGGATGATATTTACAATCTGATTAGGTATCACAGGAAGGACGGATTACATGAAAAAACGTTTTATTCTTTTACTGTCGCTCGGACTATTTGGCTGTTCAGCGACCTGGCAACAACAACCGGCGGAGTCGACAGCCGCGAAAAAAGTTCTGTATGTAGCGCCGACCGGCAAGGATACGAATGCCGGTTCAATCAAACAACCGCTGAAAACACTGAAACGAGCCAGTCAGCTTGCGAAAGCCGGGACAACGGTCTATCTGCGTAAAGGAACATATCCGGAAGCGTTAACCGTCAAGTACAGCGGGACGAAACAAGCACCGGTCGTCTTTAGGAATTATCAAAAGGAGAAAGTGGTCTTAAGTGGTAAAACGCTGAAGCAAAAAGACGGAGACACGGCGCTCGTCTGGATCGAGGACAAGCAGTACGTGACGATTCAAGGACTGGTGGTCGCCGATATCAAAACGACACGAACCAATGAGACTCCGATCGGAATTTTTGTGACTGGGACTGGCCGGAACATTGAGTTGATCGACAATCAGGTCCGGCGAATCAAGACGAACGCGAAAGACGGCAACGCTCACGGGATTGCAATTTACGGCACCGGTCGTTTGAAGAAGATCACTGTCCGGGGTAACCGGGTCGAAGATAACCGGCTCGGGGCCAGTGAAGCTTTGGTTCTGAACGGCAATATCAACGGTTTCTCCGTCACGGACAACACTGTACGACGGAACGATAACATCGGGATCGACTTGATCGGATATGAAGGCGTCGCAACGAATCCGGCCGAGGATTATGCACGGAACGGGACGATTGCTGGCAATCACGTCTCCGACAGTTCAAGTTACGGCAATCCGGTCTACGGCAAAGAGTACAATGCAGCCGGTATTTATGTCGACGGTGGAAAGCAGCTGACAATCGAAAAAAATACCGTCGAACGGAATGATATCGGCATCGAAGTGACGAGTGAACATGCGGGAAAATATGCGGAACAAGTCACGGTCCGCGGCAATCTCATCCAACAAAACCGGTTCACCGGCATTTCAATCGGCGGCTACGACAAGAAGCGGGGCGGAACGAAGCAGGTCCGGATTACACAGAATCAGGTCACCGGCAATGATACGAAAGGACTCGAAGGCGGTCAACTGTTGGTCCAGCACGATGTCCGGGATAACCGGATTGACCATAATACGTTTACGACGGGGCAAGATAATCTATTTGTCGCCCACTTTTTTAAGATAAGCTCCGGCAATCAATTCGAACAGAACACCTATCGATTGGCTAATGGAACAGCGAAACGTTGGATTTGGCAGGATCAAGAATACCGTACTCCGTCCGCTTTTGAGCGGGCAGTCACACGATGAATGAAAAACAGACGTCATTCTCCTCCTTGAGGGAAAGTGACGTCTGTTTGTTTAACGGACTCGCATTCTTTTAACTGTTGTAGCCGACGAACAGTGTGAAAAGCATCAAACCGGCTGAACCGACGATGCAGATCAGACAGACGACGGTCGTAAAAATACGCAGCGGCAACGGCAAGCTGACCTGTCTTTTCCAAACAACATACACGACGACGGCACTCGCCATCATCAGTAAAGCCAAAATCGAGAACGGTAACGCCCGTTCCTGAATCAAATACCACATGTCCAACTGCTCACGTCCTTTCTGTCAGATTCCGAATCAAAGGGGTTGTCCCCTGCAAAATCGGACTCCGTTGCGTTATACTAATTATTGTAACATATGGATGAATCACCCAACATGGAATCAATGAAAGAAGGGGAGACAATTGGCACAATCATTACGCAGATCAGCTACCGACCGCTCGATTCAGGGAGTATGCGGTGGACTCGCGGAACACTTCGGTATTTCATCATTGGCCGTCCGTCTGATTTTCATTGTCATTCCGCTTCCGATCAATTTAATCATTTACATGATTCTCGCGAACGCGATGGCGGATGCACCAAGAACGTTGTAAAACAAATGAACAAAGGGGGCATGACGATGACAAACGGAAAGATTGTACTTCGTGTGTTAGGCGTTTTGATTGGCGCGATCGTCGGTTTACTGATTGTTTACGAAGCGAAAGGGACATTTGATGTCAGTGTTCTGCTCGGATTCGTAGCCGGGGCTCTGATTTTTGCCTTGATCAATATCATCTGGGTACGCGTCAGAAAATCTTAAACAGAAGGGGGGAATGGAATGACTTACTTAATTTGTACGACATGTGGAGTGCAGATGGATGAAAACATAACACAGGACGACATCTGTCCGATTTGTACCGATGAACGGCAATATGTGAATCCAAACGGTCAGTCGTGGACAACCCTTCCGGATCTGATTTCGTCCGGGACGTATCAGACGACGGTGACAGAAGAACAAGCGGGACTTCAAAGTCTCGTCACGACACCGAAGTTCGAGATCGGGCAGACCGCTTACCTCGTTGCGGGGACAAAACGGATTCTTTAGGACTGTATCACCTATCTCGATCAGGCAGTCATCGAGGACGTGGGACAACTCGACGCGATGGCGTTGTCGCACCCGCACTATTACGCGACCCAGGTCGAGTGGGCGGAAACATTTGGTATCCCGCTGTATATCCACGAAGCGAATCAAGAGTGGGTGACACGACCGAGTAAACAGATCGTTTTCTGGTCCGGCGATCAACTCGCGTTAAGTGAGGATGTCATCTTACACCGGATCGGCGGTCATTTTGACGGAGCGACCGTGCTCGAGTGGATGGCAGGGAACGAAGGACGCGGGATTTTGCTGACCGGGGATATTGTCCGTGTCGTCGCCGACCGCGCGTGGGTCAGCTTCATGTACAGTTATCCGAACCTGATTCCGTTACCGGCGGCGACTGTCGCTGAGATGGCGTCCGCCCTAACAGACGTCCGTTTTAATCAAATCTACGATGCATTCCATAAAATCGTCGTTACGGATGCGAAGGCAGTCGTCGCCCGTTCGGCAAGCCGCTATATCGAGGCATTGAACGGACACGTCAAGGCACGTGAACGGCGATGATTCTTGGCCTATATGAAGCACATCTGCCCGTCCGCGACTTACAGCGGTCCATCGCGTTTTATAAGGGACTCGGATTGAAGCTTGATCACATCGTGGATGAAAAAATCGCCTTTCTTTGGATTGTTGAAGAGCAAAGCTGGCTTGGTCTTTGGCAGGCGGTCCAAGTCGGGTTGCCGTATCATCCGTCGATCCGGCATATCGCGTTTCACGTTTCACTCGACGGTTTGCGTGAGTCAGTCGCTTGGCTGACGGAACGCGGATTCACGCCGCGTAAGGCGTTTGGTTTTGAAAGGACGGAACCGTTCGTCATGCCGATCGCCCAGTATGCTCATGCGAAGATCCATTTCAATGATCCGGACGGCAACAGTCTTGAGTTCATTACGAAACTCGACAATCCGCTCGGTGCACAAGATTATATGTACTTAAGTGAATGGGAAACGCTTATAAATGACCGTGGTTTCATTCTGAAATAAGCAAGTCCTCCTCGATTCCTTGTGAATCGGAGAGGACTTTTTTTGTATCAGATTTTTAAGAACCACTTTTTGACGACAAAAGTTCTTGTTTGGTATTAAATTCTAAAGAAGGGAGAAACCATTCCTAAAAAAGACCTATTTTGAGATAATGGTCAATGTTTTTCTCGAAATGAGCAGATTGATGTAAAGCGGAAATGGGACTTGTTATGATGAATGGCAGATAAAATCGTTTTTTCACAAAATAGTTTCGTAACTAAATGGATGAAATTTGAAATGATGACCTGAAGGAGATTAACCACATGACGACACCCCAACTAACAAACCCTACCCTTGCTTCTGCTGATATTCTGGAAGCCCTGACCCACAATGTCGCAATGATTCGTTTTGATACGCAACGCCGGGTCGTTGATGTCAACGACTTGTTCGCGAAGACGATGAAGTACAAACGCGATGAGATGATTGGCATGCACCACCACCTGTTTTGCCGAGCGGATTTTGCAAACAGTGAGGCGTATCAGAAATTATGGAGCAAACTACTGGCCGGTTTCAGCTCGGCTGATAAAATCGAACGGATTGACGCCCGTGGCGACTCGATATGGCTTGAAGCAACTTATATGCCGATTTATGAAGCAAACAAAGTCGTCGGCGTCGTCAAGATTGCTTCTGATATCACGGACCGGCAAGAAACGATCCAGGAGTATGCGACGTCTTTTGCCGGCATCGCAACGGATCTGGATGCCCGCTCCGTGCAAGGCAAACAGGAAAGCCGGCAACTCAAACAAACGATCGAGAAGATGGCGGATGATGCCAAAGAAAATTTACGGACACTCGCGAATCTGCAGGAACAGTCTTCCGAAATCACAAAAATCACCGGGACGATCAAAGAGATTGCCGCACAGACGAACTTACTGTCGCTGAATGCCTCGATTGAAGCAGCACGTGCTGGTGAGCACGGCAGCGGATTTAACGTCGTCGCGACGGAAGTCCGTAATCTCTCGAAGCTCGTTGAACTCGCCGTCGTCAACGTCCGAAATACGACGGAACAGATGAACAAGGAACTGGAGCGGATTCAACAGGGCATCACGCGGGCAAACGCCGATGCCTCGTCCAGTGTCTCCGTCATGGAAGAGACGTTGCAACGGTTCGAGACCGTCAGCGAGTCGGCGCATGAACTGAATGAAACGGCAAAGAAATTTACGACAGTTATTTAAATGGACACGCCATACGCTAAGCCCGGACATGATTGAAGACGAAGTGGTTTTTCTCTTTATCGAGAAGGACCGCTTTTTTGTCGTTTTCCTGAGACATACGTTGATCCATCAAGTTGTTTTAGCGGAAGACTCTTAGATGTCTTGAGATAACCGAATCATATCGGTACACCGGATACCGTTTTCAATAATGTCCCCTTCGTAGTGCCGCAAGAAGAAGTTCAGGTCGACTCCAACAATCCGAAATCCACATTTTTGATAAAGTGCCAACTGACCAATGCTTGAATTTCCTGTCCCGATTTCGATGGTTCCGTATCCCATCGCTTGCGCGGTTTCGATGGCATGTTGTAAGAGAAATTTTCCGATGCCGCTTCCTTGATACTTCTCGTCTACTGCAATATTTACGATTTCGATTGTGTGCGGTCTTGTGTGTAGAAGAACATGCACACCGATCAGTTGATTCCTTATTTCAGCAACGAAACAACGACCTCTTTTCAAATATTCTTCGACTATTTTCTGAGACGGGTCCGCTGTCAGCAAGAGCTCCATCGGCGGATTCTCATGAGCTGACAATTGACGGATGTTTATATTCATACACGTATGCTCCTCACGGTTAGTTTTGATGCACTCACTTTTGTCAATGTCTCAAGATTTTTCGTTCCTGTTAATTCATTTCTACAAGTTAAAGTCATATCCCCTGAAACGGGACACGACTTTTTTTGATGTGTTCACCTGATCCGGACGAAGGCAGTACATACGACAACAACGATTCCGCAACCGCAGAAGAAAAGAATCTGTTCGAGACGGACCTCAAACGACAAGGTGAGGGACAGGGCAGCGTAAGACAATGGAACCAGACCGTTGGACGACGCATTGACAAGGCTCATGACCCGTCCCATCATCTGTGGTCGTGTCGTCGTTTGAATTGTCGTCAAAATCAGGACATTGATGATGGAGGAGATCCCACCCATTGTCAGCAGCAGCAGAACGCCTTGCCAGACGTGTCCGATTTGTCCCAGCAACCCAAGGCCGACTCCAAGCAGACCAATCAACGACAGCAACAGACGGAAAGACTGATTGATGAGGTTGCTGAAGCCGATCCAGGCCGCACCAAGCAACATGCCAAGCTGATACGCACCTTGGAGATAGCTGAGGTCAAGCGCTTGACCACCTAAAACCCGATCGACGAGTAATGGTATACCCATCAGCAACGGACCAAAAAAGAAGAAGTTGATGATAATCAGCAGGAAGAGGATCCGTTTTAAGTATGGGTCGGCAAACACATAATGAAATCCTTGAGCAAGTTCAATCCGGGCAGATGTCCGAGTCGGATTGTCGATGGGATGTTCGCGAATGAAAAAGGTACCGAGCGATGCGAGCAAAAGAAACAGTGCAATCGTCAAAAATAAGAAATGGAAGGATGAGAAGGTCAGCAGTACACCGCCAAACAACGGTCCGGAGAATAACGCCATCTGATTGGAGGTTTGAAGAATCGAATTGGCCCGCGTCAGGTCATCTTTTGAGACAAGGAGTGGCAACAGGGACGCACTGGCAGGGGAAAAAAAGGCATCGATGCAACCGAACGTAAAAGCAAATAATGCAAGTGGAACAATCGTCAGCAGCTCGAGGTGATAAACGGACAGCAATAACAGAACAAAAGTGAGCCGCAGCAGACTGGAATACCGTAAGATGCTCGATTTCTTGAACCGATCGGCAATGACACCGCCGAACACCATTAAAAAAATCCGCGGCAACAATGTCAGTATCAAGACGAGACCTAAATAAGTATCAAGTTTCAAGACGCGGAGGATATACCACTGCTCGGCAAACAGGTAAGTGGATAGGGCGAGAAAGGAAAAGGTACTGGCGAGCCAAAGTGCTCGAAACGAACGGTTCTTTAACAGCGGTTGATGGTGTCCCGAGTCAGTCGCCTGCATCTCGTCCCTCCTCAAATAAGGCGGCCTCGATTTCAAAGGCTGTCGCCATGACGTAATATAATTTTTGATCTGTCTCATCCGTTGATGCATCGTGTTCGACTTCCAATAACAATTCGCGGTAACGTTTCGTAAACGTCAAGAATTGCTCAGGTGTAAGCCGGAGTTCTTTTTGCAGCGACAGACTTTCCCAGTTCTCGACGTCAGGGGAACTCGGGGCAAACGAACGTTCAGGCGCCGTCAAGACACGTGTTTTCGCCCGGTCGAGCACTTCGATGTACGACTGGCGTGTCGCCTGTTTCGTCTCGACGAGATTGAGCAGATGATCAGCTGGAATGAATCCGCGGGCGACAGCTTGATAATACTTCAATACATTGCCACCCCGGACTTCTTCTTTGACAAGGCGAATCAACTGATACTTTTCGAGTTCCCGCAGATGATACAAAATCTTCGCCCGGGAGACGTCGAGCTTTTGTGCCAATTGCTGGCCAGTATGCGGCTGTTCAATCAGATGCATCAGCATCTTCGTCCGCATCGGATCGCTGATGACTTTGAGTTGTTCATACTGTTCGAGAATCAAAATCGCCTGCTGTTCCATTATTAGCACTCCTTTTTATTAACCGATTAACTTTTATTAACTGTAAAGCTAGTATACCTGAATGATTGACAAAATAAACCATTTTTCAAAAAGAAGAATTTGTTCAGTTAAAGCAGAACGTTAAACAAAGAACGGATTTTCTACTGACAAAGGAGCGAGTCAAATGGAGCAATCGCAAACACTTGAAATCAACGCCGTCATCCAACGTCCGGTCGCAGACGTCTGGACGTACTGGACGGAACCGGAACACATTAAAGCCTGGAACGCGGCTTCTGACGATTGGCATACGACGGAAGCAACGAATGATGTCCAGGCGGGGGGACATTTTTCCAGTCACATGGCGGCAAAGGACGGAAGTGTCGGCTTTGATTTTTCCGGCGTCTAGCTAGAGGTCATTCTTTATGAAAAATTAGCGTACACGATCGACGATGGACGCCACGTGACGATTCTGTTTTCGGCGAACGGTGATGAGACCGAGGTCGTTGAAACGTTTGAAGCGGAGTCGACGAATCCGCCCGAAATGCAACAAGCGGGCTGGAAGGCGATTCTTGACCGTTTTAAAGCGTACGCGGAGCAACAGTGAATGTAAGAAAGACGACAAAACCCGTTCCATGACAGGACGGGTTTTTGTGTTTTTCCTTATTTTTTGAGTTGTATGAGGTGGAAATGTAATGTTCCGTCATCCCGGAGCACACTGTAACCGAGTCGACCGTTCGTGAAAACCGGTTTCGAATACTCGCCTTCCTTGTCCGTCAGCGGGACAACCGTCCCGTTTATCAGGTCCGCATAAAGGAGTTGATGCTGTTCTTCCCGGAAGACGACACGATCGGCTGACAGGAAACAAAAGGCATCAGTCAGATCATACGGTTCCGGTGTCGTATAGTAGTACGATGTCCGGTTCGATCCATGCGACTGGAACAGAGCGTTTCCTTCCGCACCCGTTGCGAGATAGTGCCGCCCATAAGCAAAATCAAGCGGCATCGTGGCTTTTTTGATCGTTTTTCCGGAAAGTGTCGTGTAGGCGGTCGTTTTTTCATCCGCTTTGTACGTGGTTTGATCGAGAAGAATTCCACCGTCTCCGTCCCGGAGATGTTGCGCATATGCTCCGGTCCGGGTTGCTGTTTCCTTCAACGTCAGTGTTTTTTGTGTCGTGACGTACCCGGTCGCCGCATCATATTTTTGCACAAGCGAGTGTATCTGACGGTTCTTTTTCATATGCTTGATCCAGGAGACATGCGTCGCTGTCGTCTGCAAATCCGGGTAAAAATGCTTCGGCTCGGTTCCTTGATCCAGTTGTTGGATGGAACCGGTCGCTAAATCCATGGTCTCCAGTGTCCATGTGCTGTCATTCGCATGATCTTGATAACGGATCCAAAATAACTGCCGTCCGACACCGACCAGTTTGTAAATGGATTGCTTCGTCGTATACAATTTTTGCAGCTTTTGATCCGTTAAGGAATAACGGAAAATGAAGCTGTTCTTCTCGTTTGAGGCGTAAAAATACAAGGCGGTTTCATCGATGTAACTCGGACCGGACAGGTAAGGATACCGCTGATAGACAGCCGTTAAATCGTAACTATTGCTTTGTCCGAGCGGCGAAAACGTCTCACTTCGGATCAATTCTTTTGGTGCTGGAACCGGGGGCGTTGGTTCCGATTCCGGTTGACTGCATCCTACAAGCAGCAGGACAAGGCTGAATAAGCTGAGTTTTAAAAAATAAGGCATAGCAAAAAACTCCCGTTCTGTTTTAGGAAAATGAAAACTCTATTAGTGTATAGCGAAACGAATCCATTGCCCTAAAAAAGAAAGCAAGCTTACAGGAATGTAAGCTGATGTTTCTTTCATAAATATTCTGAATATTTATTTAGTAACTGAATGACCGGGAATATATATATATATCTAAAAGATACAGGAGAATCCGATGCCTAAAGAAAACATGACACGATATGCGATTTTAGGATTGCTGGCAAGCGGCTGTACGTCCGGTTACGAAATGAAACATACGATTGATACGAGCCTTAATCATTTTGGAAGATCAGCTTCGGACAGGTCTATCCGATGTTGAAGACGTTGGCGCAGGAAGGATTAATCGTTGAAGAAACCGGAGAAGGGGATGACCGGAAGACGTTTGTTTTGACACCGGACGGCGAGGCGGAACTCGAACGCTGGGTCCAGGAGCCGACGACCGAACTACCGGTCCAGCGGAATGAACTGTTACTGAAACTCTATTTTGCCCGTCATGAGTCAAAAGAAACTACGATTCAAAAAATCGATCAGCATGCCGCTCTGCTCCGTGAACGGTTGGAGACGTACCAGATGATTGAACAAACGATTCGTGCCTCTCCTGAAACAAACGAAGCGATGTATTGGCTGTTGACGCTCGATTACGGTAAACGAAAGACACAAGCCTTGCTCGAATGGTGTGAAGCGTCCGTTCAGACACTCGAAGGAGGAACATCGTCATGAAACGCGTGATCGCGACACCAAATGAAGACATCGTCGTATTCATAATCGGCTTACGGATCAACCGTCTGCGATCGGTCCGGAAATGGTGGCCGGCCGTCCAGGCGATGACACCGATGATTGAGGAATGTTATGAGCAGCAGGTTGGTTTGTTGTCGCATGAGATGCTCGTCGGATGGCGGTCGGTCACGTTGATTCAATATTGGCGTTCCTCCGACGCTCTGATTGCCTACTCGCACTGTAACCGCCATCTGACCGCCTGGAAACAATTTAATCAGTTGTCGCGGGCAAGTAACGCCGTCGGGATTTTCCATGAGACGTTTGAAATCAGCAACTACGAGACGATGTATGTCAATCTGCCGACACGGGGACTGGCAAAAGCGGTCGGAGAAAGTACGATTCAGAAACATCAGGAACAGGCGAAGGACCGGCTGGCAGAACGCAAGGTGTCGACACGTGAATAACGAACGAAGGGAGCGGTTTCCAATGATCCGCTCCCTTGATGTATGTATTACTGTTCTACCCGGACTAATGTTTCCCCGCAATTTTGACAAATCGAATTCATTGTTTCGGTACACTCTTTGCAAAAAGTACAGTTGTGCGAACAATGATACGTTTCCTGACCTTCTTCAAATGTCTCCGCACAGCGGGTACAGTTTGTTGCCTGCATGTCGTTCACCTCACTTATGTTTGATCTGTCTTTATTGTACGAAAGCAGAACAGAACCGGACAGACGATTTTCCTTGGAATTCAGTAGCTTCACCTGAAAATGAATGGTAATTTTAAGATATGTCTTCATAATATTAGGAGGGTTGAAAAATGGACGAAATTGATTATGCGATTATCCAAACCTTGCAGGGAGATGGACGGATGTCCTGGACGGAACTCGGCAAAACGGTTGGTCTGTCGACACCGGCCGTCAACGAGCGCGTCAAGAAACTCGAGTACCGTGGTGTCATCGAAGGATATCGGGCCGTCATTAATCCCGTTGCGCTTGAAAAAACCATCATGGCGATTTTGATGTTCGAAGATACAAAATGCGACGCGTTTATCGCGTTTTGCCAAGATCATCCGGATGTCATCGAGTGCCACCGGCTCGCCGGAACGTTTAACTTCATGGTCAAATTGTATACGCCGTCCGTCGAGACACTGGAAACGTTTATCGATGCTTCGATGAAATACGGAAAACCATCGACCTGGATCCGCTTGTCGTCACCTGTCGCGTTTAAGGCCTTTACAGTCGGGAATGGTGTTTTGATTTAATGTTGTAATTCAGTAACAAAAAACGGCTATCTCCTGAACTTTTAAAGGAAATAACCGTATGATCATGTTTTAAGTTAAGTACAACACTTCATTGCTTCTTCGACCTGATTTTCCTGAATCAGAACTTGGCCGTCTTTAACCGTAAACTCAATATCGTGAGCTTTTAACCGCTCGATTTGAGCCGGTGTCTCTTCTCCCCATGGAACGGTTTTCGGTTGCTCGGCAGTACATCCGACGAGCAATAAACTGCTTGCGAGCAGTAAAGGTCTCAGCATGAACTCGACTCCTATCAGGACGTATGTTGATTTTTGTTAAAAAACAGCTGTTTCAATTGCAGGCCGTCGCTCGCAATACCACTGGATAAGCGAATCGGAAGAAGATTAAATACGATAAAAATCAAAGAAACTTGAATGAATGGCTGAGCCAACAAGTGCATGATCGGACTCGGAAACAGCAGACTCAGGATCAAAACAAATACACCACCTGTCAAGTTAGCACCAACTCCGCCGAGTAATACAACAGCTCGTTGTCCACGGCTGAGCGAAATCTCTGACGGTTGAGACCGGTGCAGTCCTTCCCAAAATTGCTTTCGGGCGAGGGAAAAATGACCGATTTGTAAGAAGGATTCACCTTTGCCGATGGAAATTGATTGTAAGCGTAGACCGACTAAGCGGGCGGCGAATGCATGCCCGTACTCATGCAGAATCAGACTCGGTAAGTAAAAGGCTAGCATGATTAGATTGAACCAGAGTAAACCCATGTTCTTCCTCCTCTCATCCACAAACATAACAAAAAATGGATGTTTCAAGCAACTTACATAATTGTCATTTCCTCATCTAGAGATTAAAAAAGGAGACTTATTAAATGAACCTGTTAACTGATTCCACTTTGCCACTTCGGATATTT
The DNA here is from genome assembly GCF_000019905.1 of Exiguobacterium artemiae 255-15. Taxonomy (GTDB): domain Bacteria; phylum Bacillota; class Bacilli; order Exiguobacteriales; family Exiguobacteriaceae; genus Exiguobacterium_A; species Exiguobacterium_A artemiae. Next base: position 1,508,220 of record NC_010556.1, read on the forward strand.
CCAGCTCAGCGTCAGGATTATCGCAAAACCATCTGCCTGTACCACGGCTGGGGATCAAGCGTGACAAAATATGAAGACTTCGCCCGAACGCTTTCGGAACAAGGGTTTACGGTCATTGTGCCGGAACTCCACCTGCATGACAGCCGCGATCGGCTGGAGGCATACTTTAATCACGGTGTCGTTGAACGACATTTCTGGCCGATCGTTTTTCAGAGCATTGAGGAGTCCGTTACGCTCGTGAAGCAGTTGAACGTAACACAAGCAGACATCATCTGGCTCGGTGTTTCGATGGGCGGATTCATCGCGAGCGGTATCGCTGCGAAACAACAGGGCAGCGCCGGGATAATCAATATCAACGGCTCCGGATCCTTTTTATTTACGGAACAGCTTTTTCGACAGCGCGACAACAGAGCTGAGTTGACAATGGAAGAAAAACAACGTTTGAAGGCGTATGATCCTGTCCTGCAAGCAATGTCCGCACCGACATTATTCGTTCATGGTCAATGCGACACGGTCATTCCGATCGAGACGCAGGAACACTGCGTGCAGCAAGCAACGGAACTGAATCGTGATTTGACGTTCCTCACGTATCCGTCCATCAATCATACGGTATCCGATCAGATGATTTCGGATGTCATGGTTTGGTTAAATCAGCGCTTTTAACGTTAGACAGAAGAACCGGACACCTGCTTGAGATGTCCGGTTTTTTAGTACTGAGTGATCAGAAGAGACGCCGTACCGAAAAGAATGATCAAAGATGTAAAAACAGCTTTCGTGCGGGGAGAAAGCGGGATGCCTTGTTGTTTTTTCTGAACGTAGAAATATCCGTACAGAACGCTTATCACCAGTGTCGCGATGGCGAAACATGACGCAATCGTTATCAGCATATGGGTTGTCCTCCTTGTGTTCTACCGCAGAATTTTTTCGAGAGCTTTTCCTTTTGCCAGTTCATCAATCAACTTGTCGAGATAGCGGATTTCCCGCATCAACGGATCCTCGACGTCTTCGACCCGGACGCCGCAGACGACACCTTTGATTAACAATCGACGTTCCTGCATCTGTGGGGCATCCGCAAAAAAGGCTTCGAATGTCGTCTGATCCGTCGCTAATGTTGCGAGTTGTTGCTCCGAGTAACCGGTCAGCCAGCAAATGATCGTATCGACTTCCTGTTTCGTCCGACCCTTGCGTTCCGCTTTTGTCACGTAAAGCGGATAGACACTCGAAAACGCTGTCGTGTACAACCGATGTTTCGTCATCGTATTTCCTCCTCATGACTAATTATTACCAAAAGTGTAGCATACCGAACGCTCGAAATGGACCCCTCCGGACAAAACAAAGACCGTCCTTTTCACACGAAAAGAACGGTCTTAACCAATCATTTTTTTATATCGATGACATGGAATTCAATCTGTTCGTCGTCCGATACCCCGTATGCGAGCTTCCCGTTGGCATAAATCGGTTTGGACGTCGTATCGGTCATTTTCGTCAAGGGAGAAACGGTGCCGCGCGCAAGATCGGCGTACCAGAGTCGCGTCATACTCTCCCGAAAAATGACGCGGTCAGCCGATAAAAAACGGAACGCGTCAACCGTCAAGCGGTTGTCCGACGGTTTGAACTGGTACCCCGGTTGTCGTCCTTTCTTAGGCATGAAGAGGGCGGAGCCTTCTTCGCCGATCGAAACATACTTTTTGTTGTGTTCAAAATCAATCAGCCCGTTCATCCGTCGTTTGAACGTGCCGTCAAACGTCTCGAGTGTCGGCGTTTGATGACCGTTTTTGAAAGTACTTGTATGCAAAATCAGCCCGGCATCGCTCCGGCGGAAGTCAAATGGATACGGTCCATTCCGTTTTGCGCCTTCTTTTAAAATATACTGCTGATGGATGATGATGGCGTCTTCCGCCACATCAAACGACTTGAGAATGGTTTTCGTTCGGGTCGGTGTCGCTTCATGCGTCATCCAGGATACCCGTTTGGACGACGTATCCAGATAAGGAATCGCCGTGTCATAACGGCTGATCCCTTGATCAAGCGTATTGATTTTTTCCGTCTTCAAGTCCAGCAAGCGAATCGCCCATTTTTGTCCGGTTTTGGTTTGATTGTATTCGACCCAAAACAGGTAATGCGATACTCCGGTCGTCATACCAATCGTCCTATTGACTGTATGCAGCACCTGGTTATCGTTCGACCCTTGGCTGTAGCGGTAAATATAACTGTTAATGGTTGTATCGCTCGTTTGTTTAACGTGCGTATAGTAGATCGATTGCTCATACAGATAGTCCGGCGCAATGACGACGGTTTGTCCGGTAAAGAACGGGGCCAGATTGTATGTCTGATGGCTTCCAAGCGTAACCGTTTCGGATTGTCGCTCAGCGGCATGTATTTTCCATAGTAGGAAAACGAAGCAGTGACCGGTTCAACGATTGGCGCAGCTTGAGCCTGATCTGCCGAAACTTTCGGTTGTTGCTTCGTTGCATTCGAATCGGTGCATCCTGCCGTGACGACAAGCGTCAACGTCAACGCCGCCGTAAAAAAAGTCTTCCGGGACATAGTAGGTGGTCTCCTTTTACCTAAAGTGGGGGAATCGAGCTCAACGGCGGTTGTGTTTCATTCGCCAACGCATCGAGACGAAAAAAGCAGAAATGCCGGACAAAGTAACTAAATAGAAACAGATGGCGAAAGCAAACTCGCCATAATCCTCAAGACTGGCGAACGGATTACCCATAATAAACGGGTTGGGTAACGCACCGATCAAAAACAGAGGAATGAACAGCAGAAAAAACCGTTTCCAAAAATAATACTTATACGAAGTACCGCTACTGACGTCCATCAGTGTACTCCTTTCCAAATTCAGAATTTAATATCCTATATTTAACATATTATATCATTTATAGTTTGGTCAGATAAAAAGATTTAAAGAAGTCATCAATGAAAAAAAACGGTCAGGAAGTTACCAGCTGGGCTGTCGTCTTCCTGACCGTTTGACCGGCTTATTTCATTTGTAAGACGACTTTTCCTTTGGCCCGACCGGACTCGGAATACTCGAGCGCAGCCTGTGCCTCTTCAAACGGATAGATGCGGTCGATGACCGGTTTGATTTGTCCGGTCTCAATCCATTCTGTAATGTGTTCCAGTTGGCGTCCGCTCGGTCGCATGAATAAAAACGTGTACGTGACCCGGTGTTTCCGTTCAAGCCATGTTTCGCGGAGCGTCAGCAGGCGGAACAGGTTGGTCTTCAGAAAACCGGACCGGTAGGATTTCCCGAACCGGCCGTTAGGCAGTCCGGAAATCGAGACGATGTGTCCGCCCGGACGGACGATTTTAAACGAACGCCGGAGCGTCTCACCGCCGATCGTATCGTAGACACCGTCATAATCATGCAGGACTTCGTCAAACGCTTCCGTCCGGTAATCGATGATTTCATCAGCGCCAAGTGACGCAACCAAATCATGTCCGGCGGAACTCGCCGTCGTTGCGACGTACAAGCCCATTGCTTTCGCTAGTTGGATGGCAAACGTGCCGACGCCGCCCGCACCGGCCTGGATCAGGATCTTTTGTCCCGGCGTCGCCTGCAAGACGTCGTGTAATGCCTGATAGGACGTCAAGCCGACGAGCGGGATGGAGGCTGCTTCCTCAAAGGAGAGCGACGCCGGTTTTAGGGCAAGCATCTGTTCATCGATTGCGATGTATTCCGCAAAGGTACCGATTCGATTTTTCTCGGCCCGTCCGTAGACGGCATCACCGACTTGAAACTGCTTGACGGCATGACCCACTTCAACAATGATGCCGGCGAAGTCATTCCCGAGAATCAGCGGGAACTGATACGGGATCAACAGCTTGACGTCACCGTCCCGAATCTTAAAATCAACCGGATTGATGCTCGCCGCGTGAATTTCGACAAGAACGTCATGCGGGCGGACGTCCGGGCGGGGCTGTTCGGTTTGTTCGAGCGGAACCTGTCCGTATTTTGAAATCGTCATCGCTTTCATGAAAATCCTCTCCATTTCCTGGTTCTGCTGCTTTTAGTCTAACAGTTGATTAAGCATGAGAACACTTTGAGTGATTCATTCAGGCATGATAAGCTGAACAGGAACAGGGAAAATTTGGAGTTTGGGGTGAATGGGATGGATCAGATAGGAGAACGATTGTTGCGGCTGTGGATCCGTGTACCACGGTTCGTGAAACGGATGGTGCCGCTCAGCCTGACATTGTATGTCCTTTTATTCATTGTCACGAACGGGATAACAACGCTTCTTCATTTTAATATTGAGTTGTTCTCGTGGCGCGATCTCATCATCAGTTTAGCCGGAGCGGCGATTCTTGTCCCGGTATTCAATCAGTCAAAAGGGGAGGATAAAACATGAAACAATCGGAGCAGGAAGAACCATTGACGGGCGGGAATGTCTCCGACGTCTCGCGGATCGGGGAGACGGTCAGACGGGAACAGAAACCGGAGAGTCTTCGGGTCCACCGGGTACTGCAACATCTTGAGCAAAAAGGATTTGAAGGAAGCCCACGCTATTTAGGAATCGATCCACAGGGACGTGAAATCTTGTCCTTCATCGAAGGAGAGGCCGGGAATTATCCGCTTCAGCCGTATATGCAGTCAGACCGCGTTTTGGAAGAAACAGCACGGTTGTTACGTTCCTATCACGAGGCAGTTGCGGATTTTCCAATACCAACCGATTGGCAGCCGCTCGACGGAACACCGGAACCGCTTGAACTCATCTGTCATAATGATTTCGCCGTCTATAATGTCATTTTCCAAAACGAGCGTCCGGTCGGGATCATCGATTTCGAAGTCGCTGCCCCGGGACCACGGATTTGGGATATCGCTTATACGATGTACACGTTTGTTCCGTTAAGCAGGCATCAAATGACAGAAGACGGTGAGCCGGCTCATTACAATCCGGTCAACGATCAAGAACGGATCCGGCGTCGGGTCCTTCTGTTTTTGTCTGCTTACGGCAAAGCGGAGCTGAAGGATGAGATGTATGAAACCGTGCTGCTACGCGTGGAAGCGTTGATCAAAACGATTCACCGGAGAGCGGCGGAAGGCGATGACGCGTTTCAACGGATGATTGATGACGGACACGTCACGCATTATGAACAGGAAATCGACTTTTTAAAGCGAGAAGGAGCCGACTGGTTCCGATGAATACATCGAAGAACGGAGACTCATCATGTTGCACACGTTAAAGGAGACCGCTAAAACGTTAAAAAAACAGCTGTTCATCTTGTATTTCGCCTATCAGGACAACCGGGTCGCCTAGTATACGAAATTATTTACGGCCGGTGTCGTCGCTTATGCGTTCAGTCCGATTGATTTGATTCCGGACTTCATCCCGGTACTCGGTTACCTCGACGACCTGATTTTAGTCCCGTTAGGTATCCTGTTGGCACTGAAGATGTTGCCGCAGGACGTCATTGAGGACTGTACCGCCAAAGCGGAAGCCTTGGTGCGTGCGGACAAACCGAAAAACTGGTTTGTCGGCGGCTGCATCGTGTTGCTTTGGTGCGGGCTTAGTGTCTGGACAGGTCTAAAGGTGTACGACATGATGCAATGATTAAGCTTCAGAAAGTGTTTCATAGGCGGATTTAATGTGTCGGTAGATAACGTCCGTCGGTAAAGCGGCATCAATCTGAATGATGGGGGAAACGGATTGTTCCATTTGAAAGCGGTGTTCGGCGAGCGTCCCGATCATCGCCGGATCGGTCGCCGTCAAATATGTCCGGCACCAATCGAGAAATTCATTGGAGCCGGTGAAATCGGGATATCGTGCCTGTTCCCGCTGGATTAAACGTTCCATCCGCATGTCTTCATTTAAACGTAAAAAAACAAGCAATTCCCGGTCGGCAAAACCGTCGGGATTCCATGAGAACACGGAGCCGGATACGATGTAGTGCCGATGTTGTTCGATATCCGATCTGTATAACGCATACCGCTCTGCAATCGAACGTTTTTCGGTAAAGGTGCGGTCCTTCCACAGGTAATGATCCGTGTCAATCCAGGGGATACCTTCTTGTTGCCCAATCCACTTGCCAAGCGTACTTTTGCCGGTGCCGGAACCACCGATGATTTGAATCCGCAAGAGGTGACCTCCTTAGCGCATAAGGCGCAGTTGATGTAAACGATTTTACCATAGCAGGCAGGGAGACGACGGAAGAATCGTTCTCCCTTTTTTCGGGTATTTGTCTAACAGAGAAGCAAAACAGCGGACGGTCGTGTTTACCTGTGAAGGGAGCAGTGAGGATGATTCCGTTTTTCATCTTGATGCGCAACATGTACCACGTGTTACGTATTCTGTTTCGGCAAGATGAGCAAAAAGCCGTCATGTTATCGGGCGCTTTTCTCCTTGCGGTCGGGATGTTTTTTTATCACAGCGTCGAACAGCTGAGTTATCTCGATGCGCTGTATTTTTCCGTCATGACGCTGACGACGGTCGGCTATGGCGATATTCATCCCGTCACGCCGATCGGCAAGATTTTTACGATGGGGTATGTTCTGCTCGGAATTGGTATCATCAGTGCCCTGATCGTTAATTTTAACCGGGCGTTAAAAGAATTTCATGCCAAGAAAGATCAGGCGAAGCAGAAGTGACAGAAAAATCCTGTTCCTGACGCAATTAAAAACAAAGAGGAAGACCGGACCTCGTATATCGAGAGCCGGTCTTCCTCTTTGTTTATCGATTCGATTCACCCAGCATCCTTAAGCTCCTGATGCGGATTGACGCGAGCTGCGATATGCTCCGGCAAAAGCAGGGAGACACCAATTAACAGCGGCTCATCCCAGGGCACGAGATCATACAAGGCATAAAAGTTCATGTGTTGATCTCCTATCTGATTTTTTTACAGATTTTTGAAACTAAAACGGTGTATGCTCAGTCTAATGAAGAGAGAAGAAAGGAGGGAAGTCCCGTGTTCCGAAAAAAGCGTGCCGGCAGTTGGACGGATGAAACGTTCCTTGCAACGTTATATGCCGAAGAACATTACATCTACCGGATGTCATTTCTGTATTTGAAGGAGGAACAGGAAGCACTCGAAAACGTGCAGGAAGTCGCTTTTCGGGCTTGGAAGTATCGCAAATCACTGAAGGAAATCACGTATTTTAAAACGTGGCTGACGCGGATCACGATCAACGCGGCACTCGATCAGCTCAAGAAACACCAAACGCTCGTCTGGACGACCGACGGTATGGAGAACTTGAAAGAACCGCAGACCGCTTCGTTTGAACACGTCGTCGTAAATCAACTGTTTCTGGCTGATCTGCTCGAACGACTCGACGTCAAGGAACGTTCGCTCTTGACGTTACGGTATCAAGCCGACTATTCCCTTCAGGAGATCGCCGACCTGCTCGACATTCCGGTCAGTACCGTCAAAAGTACGTTGTACCGGGCAATTCAAAAATTACAGCGGCAACAACTAAAAGGAGGAGAGTCCGGATGAAACAGCAACTGGAGTCAGCGTTAGAAGAACTTTCCGTACCGGACAGCGTCCATACGCGGATGAAACAGGGGATCCACCGGAACAGACGGAAGCACCGGGTACCGCAACTGGTGTTGGCAGCGATCCTGCTGATCGGTCTGATGCAGTATGACCGGATCGAGTCGTGGATACATCCGCCGACCGGACAAACGACCGCTTCGATGGTCCCGGGACTTGTTTATCAAGGGATGATGTATACCGAGACCGGAACGACGGTCTCGGAAGCAGCAGCGCAACAGTTGCGTGGACAGAAGCTAGGGACGTCCGAAAACACGTTGACGGAAGAAAATGAAACGGCACGGTTAAACGATTCCTTTGCCTCAAACCTGACAGACTATACGATTTACGAACTGGACGGATATGCGCCGACGGTCCGGTTGCTTGCGATCGGTCGGGAAGAGGGCAAGTCAATGATCCGGATCCTGGACGGGACGACCTACGAAGCGGACTATTTCCAAAAACTCCGGCTCGATCAAGGCATCACGCAAATCAGCTATCAGACTGAACGGACGCGGGAAACGGGGCAGAAAAAGTTGCTTGCTCCTTCCGCAGCCTGGATGGATCTGTTGACCGGTCTCAGTGCGACCGTGCCGCTTTCAGACGCTGAACTGCCGGTTGACGTACAGAACAATCGACAAATCCGGGTTGTCGACGTGACGATGACCGATGGGGTCACGAACCAGTTCCAGTTGATTGAAGGCGGATATGCGTTGTATGAACCGCTCCATGCTTATTTTGACGTGAAGGGGACGGCTTTTGAGACCGTTTGGAACGACATGCGATGAACCGTTTATTCGAAGGATTTCCGGAATCCGTAAAACGGACGGAATGCCTGACCGCGGTAAAAACTCTCCGAACTGCTCGACGCGAGGACTTCGATTCGCGTCGTCGGATACGCTTCATGCAGGCGGGCAAACAGCTGTTGTGCGAGACCCTGGCCCCGGAATTCGGCATCAATCAGTAATTCGCAAATGTATAACGTCACTTGAGTGTCGGTCATTCCGCGGACATACCCGACGACTTCCCCCGCATGTTCGACGACAAACGCCGCATTGGAATGTTGCCAGGCCAGTTTTGTCCGGTCATGCAGACGGACGAGCTGATTCCAGCCTTCCGCCGCATTTAAGCGCTGAATCGCGGGGAAGTCCTGTTCCTGATAGGGGCGGATCTGATATTCTGATTTCATGTGTTAAAACCTGCTTTCCTGGTTGAGTCGTGTGATGAAAGGTAAAAGCTGCGACCAGTCGTGTAACGTGCCCTCAACGGGAGCGGTCGATTTCAGAAGTGCCGGCATCCCGACGGCTTTAGCCGCGGCGACGTCATGCAACGGCTTTAGCCGCGGCGACGTCATGCAACGGATGATCGCCGATGAACAGAACCTGTTCCGGCTCCAGTCCAAAGGCTTGTACGGGACGTAAAAACAACGCAGGCTCCGGCTTGGAAAGACCAACTTCTTCCGAAATCAAAATCGGATCAAAAAAGTGCTGTAAGCCGTGCGCTTCGATGACAGACCGTTGCAGATCGCTCCGCCCGTTCGTAATCAGCCCGAGACGGTAAGAGGACGACAGAGATTCGAGCAAAGAAATCGTTCCCGGGAAGAGGACACTGGTTTTTGCGAACCCGGTCAAGTAATCGTCGAGCAGCACTTCCGGGGAGACATCCAGCTGAAAGTGAGCGACGAGTTGCTGGTAGACGCGGTCTTTCCAAACGAGACCACGTTGATCCCATTCGATGAACAGGGTCTGGTAGACATCAGCCGGACAGTTCGAGATCGGAGCGATCAAGCGGAGATGTTGATCGGCGATAAAACGCACTAAAGACATCTCGCGATCGAGCAACGTGCCATCGAGATCAAATAAGAGGGCTTGAATCGGCATCAGAAAACAACTGCTATACATATTAAATATTTCAACTACCGTAATATTAATTTAAATAAAATCAAGCCAAAAAGGATAATTCAATTGTTTCTATACTACCAGTCCTGTCCACAAAAAGGAGGTCCACCATGCATTTCAATGCTCCATCATACCCGAAACAATGGTTCGACACGAAATCAGCCGGAACACCGGTCGTCATTTTAACTGGAATGGGCTGTTCCTATGAAGAATGGTATGAAGTCATCCAGTCGCTGCGACCCGCCCACAGGATTCTCAGTTTCCACCGCCATTCCTGGAAAGAAGGGGACGGTATTCACCGGACAGGTCACGCCATCCAACAGTTGCAAACTCTGTTAAGCGGATCAAACGTTGATGAACCAATTCTGCTGATCGGTCATTCCTACGGGGGATTGATTGCTCAGGAATTTACGAAACTGTTCCCGGAACGTATCAAAGGCCTGATACTGGTTGATTCCACATCCGTCGATTTACATGAACTTGATGCGCTCGATACGCCGGTTCTCGATGCGGTATCATCGGATGCCGCCTGGCAAGCGTTATGCCGGGACTACGCTATCAAAACAAAAGAACAACTCAAACAGTTGTTGCAACCGGTCCTGACCGGGGCTCAAAAGCGATTACCCCAAGCAGTCCAGGATGCTCTGGTCGACTTTCAGACCGAACCAGACCTGTATGCGATGATGGATTCTGAAGTGGAACACTGGAAAACGGATGCGGCGCGGATCCGCACCGGCCCGTTTCCGGACGTTCCCTTGATTGTGATTGGGCGGGATCCGGAGCTTTCCATCCAGGACGGCATCAACGACGGCTTACCGGAAGACGAGCTGCGGCAGGTCGAGGAGACATGGCACCGGTTAGTCTTACGGCAGGCAACATTAACGAAACAAGCTGATTTCATCACGGCAACAGGCGCAGGTCACGCGATTCATCTTGACCGTCCTGATCTTGTCATCTCAGCTGTAACCAAGCTCGACGTCACATGACTCATACCAACGTTTTCGACCGTTGCTTTTCTTGATACATCATCTGATCGGCTTTTCGTAACAAGTCCAGGACGTCTGTCGTCGCTGTTTGGTAAGCAAAACCAAGCGAAACCGACAACTCATGACGATCGAAATCGCATCGTAGGGCGGCGATTAAATCGAGCACAGTTTGTTCTGTCCCATTTTGACTGACGATGACAAATTCATCCCCGCCGAGACGAAAGGCGTCTGGGCTGAATCGGCTTAAACAAAGAGCCGTCTGTTCGAGCAGAGCGTCTCCCGCCACATGTCCGAACCGGTCGTTCACTTGCTTTAAGTCATTGAGGTCAAGGGTTATTAAACCCAGAGGAAGCAATGGACCGTCTTGCAACTCCGAAACCAGCCCGTCAAACGCATGCCGGTTGTACAGTCCCGTCAAGGAATCACGTTCGCACAGTTGCTCGAGTTCCTTCTGACGTGCTCTCGCGGCATCCATATTCCGGATGACGCCCTGGACAGCAACGATTTCGCCGTTTTCATAAATCGGTGTCGTGTATTCCTCAAACCAGATGTAGATTCCATCGTTCGTCCGCCAGCGTTGCGGAAACGGCTCGTCATAGTTGCAGTTGCCGGAGATTTTCGACATCAGAATCTCGACATCATCCGGATGAATCCGGTCGAAACAATCCGACGGGTCGGCATAACTCGCCTCGACCGTCCCGGCACCGATATGTTCATCGAGGGCAGGGCTGATATAACGGAACCGATAGACCGGTCTCACTTCAAAAATGTACATGATATCTTTCGAATGTTTTCCGAATGTCGCGATCGTCGGCTGGACCGAAGACGACCGTTTTTGGAACATGAAGCGTCCAAGCAGCGTACATACAACCCCAATCATGATTCCGACCCACAGCACACGGGTTCACCTGCCTTATGTAGTTATTCCTTAATCCGAAGATGGAATGATTTGTAAAACCAGACACAGTAAAGTATAGCAAAGAAACCGTTCTTGATATACAGAAAATCCCATTTTCATTTCCGAAAGTCTCGAACATCCTAAACACGGCACCCGCTTTGGCAGGTGCCGTGTTGTCGTAGCCATGAAAAGGGAGATGGAAAATCGTCAATTTTTGAGCTTTTTACTAGCCCACATGAGATTCAAAAAGGTGAACAGCAAACACGAAAAGATACTTCGATATGACACAACAGACGATCTGACCAGTTGATGCTCCGCGACGTTTAGGATCGACGAGGGGAACCCATCAGAAAAAACAGGATCAAGGTTCTTGAGGACCAGAAGCAGAAAGCTGATTCCGATGGCAGAGATCGCAATCAGGACCTGATGTCTTACATACATACTGATGACGATGACCAGACTGATCAAATAAAGAATCCACAAACTGTAGAGAACGGAAAAAGAAATCAATTTTGTCATCGGGAACGCGCCGAACAAATACACGGTACAGCCGTAGGAGGTCAGAATCCCGAATCCAAGACTGAACATGCTGATGAACCAATGGGCAATCAGTTTGGCGGAAACATAACAGTGTATCGAAACCGGGCGCGTCAGAATAAAATCCTGCATCCCGTTTTGACGGTCCGTTGCAATCAGTCCCATGAAGCTGATCAGTAAGATAATCAGTCCGATTTGATTAAATTGACCGGAAATGGTCGATAAAAATACTTCGTTTGCTGTCGGAGCCGGTTTGTCCGGGTCGAGGATGACTCCGATCGAACCGCCCATCTGTTGCAGAATGAGGTCCATATACAGATTAATCAACGGTTGGGTCAAACCGAGTAGAACAAAAAAAATCGTCAACCAGACGTATTTATATTCCTTTGCCGCTTCTGTCAGTTCTACCCTTACAAGTGCTGTGAACTGACTCATACATCCGCCGCCAGTTCGAGAAACGTGTCTTCCAGTCCCACTTCATGGAAACCGACGGATATCACGTCCAACTGTTTTAAAGAGCAGGCGGTTAAGACGTGTTTCAAATTGAACGCATGTGTTCCGGTGATGAGAAAGGCAACAGGGGATAGTTTTTCTACGGTGACGGATGGAAAGCAATTCAGGACCTGATCGACTGATACGGCATTCCTGAACTGAAGGCGCACCTGTTGAAGATCAATCGTTTGATCCTCCCGGTAAAGGTGTTTGATGATCCGGCCGTTTTTCATGATAATATAACGGTCACAAATCTCCCGGATGTCATGCAGTATGTGCGTCGACAATAAAATCGTCATCCGTTGCTTCAGACGCCCGATCAAGTTCCGGATTTCATTTCGCCCGATTGGATCGAGGGAGGCGACAGGTTCGTCTAAAATTAAAAGTTGCGGCTCATGCAGAATGGCTTGCGCAATTCCGAGGCGTTGTTTCATTCCGCCTGATAACTGTTCGACCGGAACATCTTGTTTGTCCTGAAGACCGACTTCTTTTAATGTTTCTGAAATACGCTTCTCTAGCAACTCTTTTTTTATGCCGGATAATTTTCCGAAAAAGAGCAAAGATTCCCGGCACGTCATCCAGGGTTTAAAATCCGTGTATTGCGATAAGTAACCGATCTGTTTTTTGTAACGTTCAATCGGTTGATCCTGAAATGAAATCTCACCTGATTCATATGAAAGAATTCCCATCAGGCATTTGATCAGCGTTGTTTTACCTGCTCCATTGGGGCCAAGCAAGCCGATGCATTCGTTTTCCTGAAATGAAAAATCAATTCCGTCGAGAATTTTTCGTTTATTCAACGTTTTGTGGAGATTATGAATGGTAATCATGACGGATGCTCCTCCTTCCGACGATCAGGTACAGGATCGGGCCAATCAGTTGCATACTTAAAATGACGAATAACCAGACATACGGCAAAGCAATCTGTTTTTTTCGGTTCGACCAGTCAAAAAGGGTAATTCCGATCAACAATACATGTAAGGAGAAAATCGGGATGAGGAGGGGAAGCCATTGCAGCCAGTCAATCTCAAGTAAAGGCGTTATCTCTGTATTCATACAGTCACTCCTTTCTATTATCATTATCGATAATGATAATTAATAAGTCAACCTGTTTTTACTTTTGATCAAATCAGTGAAAGCTTTAAAAATTGCGCTGAACATATGGTATGTTCATATAGCGGAACGTATCTTGTTTGAAATACGGCACATTTAATATTGCAGGAAGGGGAGCAATGAAATGAATTTAGATTTGTTTAAGAATCAGGTCCGGTTCAAAATCGCACTGGAATTGATTGATTGTGATGAGGGAATGTCCATCATGCAGCTGAACAAACGGCTCGATGATGTTCCCCAAGCTACGCTGTACCGTCATGTGAATGCGATGCTTCAAGATTCTTTATTGAAAGTAATCGGCGTCCAGCGTGCAGGAAAAGTCGAGGAAAAAATTTATGCCTTGAACACTTCCGGATATAAAATTAAAGAGGAAGACTGGACTTCTGCGACGTACGACGAAAAAGTCAATTTCGTTTCGCTTTATTTTATGTATATCTTGCAAAATTATAAGAACTATCAGGAGACGCTTTCTTTAACCGACAGCCCGGATCAGGCGACATTCTCGCTTGTAAAACTCAATTTACCAGATGAAACATTCCGGACGTTTGAATCCGAGCTCGCCGCTTTACTGGAAAAGTATCACGGATTATCCGCACATCACGAAGAGGTGGAGACGAAAAGAACCGTATCCTTAGTCATCATCCCATGACGGAAGATCAAAAAAATGGTCCTCAGGCCGGAAAGCTTGAGGACCATTTTTTAAATCGTTCCTAGCATGAGATACGTTCGAAATCCGCGATTGGCGTAATAGGAATCGGCACCGTTGTGATAGAGAAAAACATGACCGTATCTCCGGTCGCAATATAAAGCACCGCCTTGCGTCCGGATGGCGTCCGGAGTTTCAATCCAGCTAGACGTCTTGAGGTCAAATTCACCGACGGTCTGCAAGTGACGGTAGAGCTCTTCCGTCAGTAACCGGACGCCGTGTTCGGTTGCGCTAGCGACGGCACTGCCGGCAGGTTTATTTTTCTTCCGCTTTTCGAGCGCAAGATTGTCATAACACAAACTGCGGCGACCGACCGGACTTTCCGGTGCACAATCGACGAGAAGCAACTGACTGTCCGGCAGCAACAGGATATCCGGTTCACCGCCGGTCTGTTCCATCCAGTCAAGCGCTTCGAGCATTTCCGGCGATAACCGTGTCACGATTTCCTCCCACCGGATACCTGGATGCCGATCCGGATGATCAAGCCAGCGTTGGTGCAGGTTTTCCTGTAACGTCTCCTTGTCCATGTTTCTTCCGCCTTTCTGCCTGTTATTTTTCTAAATAACGGTAAAGGGTACTTTTGCTGATTCCGGTCTGTTCCCGGATATCGGCCAGGCTATACTCTTTGCTTTGATACATGTCAATCGCCCGTTTGACGTTTTCATCCGGCTTTCGCGGACGTCCTGTCTGTTTGCCGAGTTCCTTTGCTTTGGACAAGCCTTCACGGGTCGCCATGCTGACGACGTCGCTCTGCAGGGCGACCAGGTGCTGAACGATGTCCCGGAAGGACTGGTCAAGCGGCTTCCGGGTGTCGATCCCTTCCCGGATGGACAAAAGATAGGATTGTTTCGTATCAAGCTCGTTTAATACATCAATCAAATGACGGGTCGAATCTGCCAGCACATACAAATGCGAGACCAGGACGATATCACCCGGCGTCAGATCTTCCAACAGTTGATCGAGCACGTACCGGCGTTTCGAGGCTCCGTGTTCCTCTGTTTTAATTTCATCTGTTTCATATGTCTTCAGTACCTCAACCTGTTTTTCACAAGTCGGATCTTCAAAAAATGGTCGCATATAGCCAATTCTCATAATGTTCTCCTCGCTCGAATCATATTGCCTGTTGCCATGAAAAAAATACGTCGTCCCATTTTTCATGAACGATTGGAGTGACGCGGATGCAAGATTGATTGAGTCCTTTTCACTGAGTCACCTTCAAGTATAAGGGAAAAACAGATTGGAAGAAAGGAAGGGGATCCCGGTGAGTCATTCGCGGATTGGATATACAAAAAAACGTTCCCGTCGGACGGGAACGTCGCAGATGCCTAAAATTAGACGGATACTACAGAAATCCGTTCCTTGTCGTGGCGGTGATGCTCGACTTCATCCGCTAACGCAACGGCATAATCAGCGTAACTGATGTAACTTTCACCCGCGGCATTGACGGTCAGGACATCTTTCGCCAATTGATACTTTCCGGTCCTCGGTCCTTCCGGATCAAAGAAGGCGGCCGGACTGATGAACGTCCAGTGTAAATCAACGGTCTGTCGCAAATCTTCCAGGTTTTTCGCCTGATTCTTTGCTGTCGGCAGGTAAGCAGACGGGAAATCCGGTGTATCCGCAAGACGGAGTGTCTGTTCCTCGTCGACATACAGGCTGCCCGCACCGCCGACGATGATCAAGCGGGTCGGCGTACCGCGTAACTGATCAATCAAGTGCCGACCGAGATCGACATGTTGGTGTTCATTTCCGGGTGACGCTCCAAAGGCATTGATGACGACATCAAAATCCGTCAATTCCTCCGTCGTCAGTGCGAACGCATTCCGCTTGAGCACCGTATCGTGTTGCGTACGCGCGGCATCACGGACGATGGCCGTCAAGGCGTGACCCCGTTCTGCCAACTCTTCTAAGATAACCCGTCCTGCTTTTCCACTCGCTCCAATGATGGCAACCTTCACCAAAAACGCCTCCTTGGGATTATATGTAGCTTTACATGTAATTATTTTAGTTACAGAATTTATCATTGTCAAGCCAATTGACATTAAACGGGATGCTCATTACACTAAATGCATTGGTGGTGAAACAAATGATTAACAGTCGACTAGCGGTTTCTGTCCACATCCTGGCCTTGATCGCGACACATCCGGATCAAGCCTTGTCTTCGGACTACATCGCCGGAAGTGTCAATACGAATCCGGTCGTCATCCGTCGCTTGATCGGCTCGTTACGCCAAGCGGGATTACTGTCGACGGTCGCCGGAAAAAGCGGGGCGACTTTGACAAAAGATCCGCAGGACATTACATTACTAATGATTTACCGGGCCGTCGAACCGAAAGAGACCTTATTTTCCATGCACGAGCAGCCGAATCCGGCCTGTCCGGTCGGCCGCGACATCCAGTCCACACTCAACCAGTCATTTACCCGGGCTCAACAGGCTCTTGAAGCAGAGCTCGGAACCGAAACGCTTGCGGATATCCTCCATCGTCTTGTCCGGACAAGATGATGGTCGTCTGCCGTTTAATGAAAACGCCTTCACTTTTGAAAGGGGAAATGTCAAGATGCGACTGATCAGTTATTCAGCCGTCAGTGCAATCGGATCCTTTTTGCTGTTCACTGCCTATGCCTTCCTGACAAATATCGAAAATGAATTCCTGTATCAGTTTGGTACGTTTGCGACGACCTTGTTTACCTTTACTGTCGGTCTGCCGATGCTCTTCATTACAAGGCATTATCCGTTTTCCTTACGCTGTTTGATTTATGTGACGGCCGGTGTCTTTACGATTTTATTGTTCGTCGGATTTTATGACTATTTCGGTCAGGAGACTTTTGTCGAGTCCCGGCAAAACTTAAGCGGCATCGTCCGCTTCGCGACATTGGCCTGCCTGTTTTATATCGTGCCGTATGAATGGCTGTATCAAAAAAAATCGTCGCCACATCACCCTTCGATGTCTTCTTGACGCTGACCTTCTGAAAAGAAGGTCTTTTTTGCAGGAATTCCCAATAAAAAGGAGAAACAGGTAGACAGCTACATTTAAAGGGGGAGAACACGCATGCCAAATACATTCATTTGCCGGCAACTTGGAAAATCCTTTACCGGTGACGGCATCGAGACACATGCGTTATCTAATATCAACCTGACACTGGATGCCGGCGACTTCATTTCCATCATCGGTCCGTCCGGCTCCGGCAAATCGACGTTGCTCAGTTTGATTGGGACACTCGATCGTCCGACGAGCGGTACGTTATCCTACGGGGATCAGGCGATTCATCAGCTCAAGAGCAAAGAACTGTCCGATTTCCGGTTTGAGAACGTCGGCTTCATCTTTCAACAGTTTCATCTGATTCCGACACTGACCGCGCTTGAAAACGTCATGGCGCCGTTATTCGGGCGGAAAGTGACGTACTATAAAAAAGAGCGGGCCTTGTCGCTGCTCAAGAAAGTCGGACTGGCGGATAAAGCCGGTTCACTCCCGTCGCAGTTATCCGGCGGTCAGCAACAGCGGGTCGCCGTCGCCCGGGCTCTCGTCCACGAACCGAAATGGTTGCTGGCGGACGAACCGACCGGCAATCTCGATACCGAAACCGGTGAAATTATTTTTAACCTGTTGCGCAGTTTGAATGAAGAAAAGGGGTGCGGCGTTCTGTTCGTCACCCACGATCCCGCTCTCGCCGAACGGGCCGACCGGAAAATCGAGATGCGTGACGGTCTCGTCATCGAAGACCGCCGGCTCATCCGCGCCTGATCCCTTCTTTTTGAATTCACCGCAGCGACCGCGTACACTGAATGTGTAGAGGAGGCGAGCGTATGCGCTTAGGAATCTTGGATCAGGTCCCGCTTCACGAGGGGGATACGATCGAACAGACGATGGAGTCAACAAAACGACTGGTCGTCGAGGCGGAACGTCTCGGCTATGACCGGTACTGGTTTGCCGAACATCACAACACGAACGGTTTGCTCAGTGCGGCACCGGAATTATTCATTGCCCGGATGGGGGACGCGACCTCGAAGATTAAACTTGGTTCCGGCGGGATCTTATTGCCGCAGTATCATCCGCTCAAAATCGCCGAGTCATTTTCGACCCTTGCCGCATTTTATCCGAACCGGATCGAGCTCGGAATCGGCAATTCACCCGGTGGCAGTGAACGGACCCGGCGTGCCTTGACGGACGGGGCCGAGAATGCCGCTGCTGAGTTTCCGCGACTGCTTGATGAAGTCGACGGCTTTTTGACCGACCGGTTATCATCGCGCCACCCGTACCGGATCGTCAAGACGACACCGCGGATTAAGGAACGGTTACCGTTATCCGTGCTCGGACTGTCTCCGCGCAGTGCCGCACTTGCTGCCGAGCGGGGACACGGACTCGTGTTTGGTCATTTCATCAATCCCGACAAGTGGGAAGAAACGCTGCAGACGTATCGCGACGCATTCGTTCCGGTCGACGGACGGACACCGAATGTCATCGTCTGCGTTTTCGTCATCTGTGCCGAAACGATGGAAGAAGCGGAAGCCTTGGCACGGACGCAAGACGCCTGGATTCAAGGAATCCGGCTTGGCCATTCGATCGTGCCGTCGTTTGCGACTACAGAAAGCAAGTCGTGGAATGCCGAGCAACAACAACGAATCCAGCACGACCGCCGGCGGACGATCGTCGGGACACCGGAAACCGTCGCGCAAGAATTGCAGGAGTTGTCCGACCGTTACCAGACCGATCAGTTTCTGTTGATCAATAATGCGTTTGATCAGGACAAGCGGCTCCGGTCCTATCAGTTGATTGCCGAACGATTGCTCCATTAAAAAACACCGCCTGCGTACAGGCGGTGTTCGTTTTGACTTATTGTTGGGCAGTCGGGCGGATCAGGATTTCATTGACCGCGACATCGTCCGGTTCATTGACGGCGTAAGCAATCGCACGGGCAATGGCGTCAGCGTCCATCGCTTTTAAGTCGCCGATGCCTTGTTTGATTTCTTCGTCCGTGATGTGATCTTTCAGCTCGGTATCAACGGCTCCCGGTGAAATGATCGTCGCGCGGATATTGTTTTCGACCGACTCTTCTTTTCGCAAACCTTCCGTAATCGCACGGACGGCAAATTTCGTCCCGCTGTAAACGGCACTCGACGGCATGACGTCGTGTCCTGCGACAGACGAGATGTTGATGATATGTCCGCGTTTTTGCTCACGCATGTATGGCAGGACGGCACCAATGCCGTACAGCACACCTTTAATATTGACGTCGACCATCGTGTTCCACTCGTCCTGCTTGTTTTTGTTCAGTTTCGACAGCGGCATCAGGCCCGCATTGTTGACGAGGACATCGACCGAACCGAACGTATCCTGCGCGAGTTTTGCGAGTTGCTCGACTTGCGCCGAATCCGTGACGTCCGTCACTTGATAGACGGCTTTACCACCGAGTTGTTCGATTTCCTGTTGCAAAGTTTTCAAACGATCTTCCCGGCGCGCTGCGAGGACCAGTTGCGCACCTTGTTTAGCGAGTAACTTAGCAGTAGCTTCCCCAATGCCACTTGATGCTCCTGTAATGATGACGACTTTGTTTTCGATCATTTAGAAAACCTCCTACATATTTTTTAACTCAACTTAGAAGTATTAACCTCTTTTAAACATGAGCAAACCTCGAACGGACAGTTCGAAGACGGAAAGGATGAATACGATGCGAAAAGGCTTTTGGCTCGTTCTTCTTATAGTAGTAGTCGGATTGGTTTTATACGTCGAGCCGTTTCGCGGGTCGCCGCCGGAACCGGATGTTTCCGTCAATGGAAGAAACATCGGTGTGACCAGCGGATCGTCTTGCTGGCACAGCCTGTTGAACAGCAAATGTATCGACCTGAGTGATACGACCCCGCTCGACATGGCAGCCGACCAGACACCAACCGTCGTCAAACCCGGTCAGAAGATTAAGGTCGCCTTTAACGACGGTCCCGCGCCGGAACGGATTCAGACGGAACAATGGTTGAAGGATGGAAGGACGAAAACCGTTCAGCTGAAGAATGAAGACTTAACCGTACCTACGGAAAAAGGTCTGTATATCTATCACGTTTCGGCCTGGTGGAAGAAAGGCGATGGAAACGTCGCATTTTCTGTTCAAGTAAAATGATGTTGACAGCGCTATATCAGTGTGATAAAAAGTGAAAAACTGTTCAAAAACGAAAGTTCCTTCATCTTTTTTTGGTGAAAGGGACTTTTTTTTATTAAATATAGTAAATGGAGCACTGGATTTCACTTGCTAAAAGCTAAATTATCAGAATAATGGAACATTAATTAAAAGTGCACTTAGATTTTTTAAGGTCTAGCGAACGGGAATAAACACACCATACACATAATATTTCAGCTGGCGAAAGTCTTATGTGAAAGAATCTTACAACGTTATGTAAAAGGAGAGATGAAGATGAATGGGTTCAATCGTTTCTTACTCGTTCTCATCGGTCTGCTTGGGTTGGTGAGCGTCGGCTTACTGGTTCTCGGCGTCTACGATGTTCCACGACTCAGCCCGTTACTTGAACAATGGCAGGATCAACAATGGTACAGCTACACAGTGCTCTCGATTGGTGGGTTTTTAGCTTTCGTATTCGTTATTCTCTTATTCACCGGGTTACTCAGCCGCTCGAAAGGTCAACGGTTGTTGATCCGGACAGGAGATGGCAACATCACGATTTCGAAAGAAACCATCGAACGGACGGCACTTGAGTCGATTCGTGGGATTAATGGCGTCCGGACACCAAGTGTCCATGCGGATATCCATTCGAAGAAAGAAACAGTCGCTCTGACCGTTGACTGTTCAGTTTTCGGACAGGAAGGGTTGCCGACGATCGGGAAAGATATTCAAGAACGGGCGAAACACGCGGTCGAGTCGTTACTGGAATTACCGGTAACGAGCACGAAAGTCAAAATCAGTGATACAAAAACAAAAACGTCGGAACGAGTCGTTTAAAGGGAGGAATTGAACATGAGTACGAAAGAACAGTTGTATCCGTACCGGTTCCGATTAATCGGCGGTCTCGTTGGACTCGTGATCGCGGTTCTGTTCCTGACAATCGGTTTCGGACCCACGATGCTGTTGCTCGTCTTTACCGCGATCGGCTTTTTGATCGGGAAGTGGCAGGACGGCGCACTTGATATTGAAGGATGGATTCAGTTCTTTAACCGGGACTGATTCATATATAAAACAACCTACACATCATTCAAAAGGAGAGATTTCAAATGGCAAACGAATCATTAAACACGACTGGACAAACGGAAGAGGTACGTTCAAACAAATTAACGTTCGAAGATCAGGTCATTAAAAAAATCGCCGGGATTGCGTCAAACGAAGTCCAAGGCATTTTATCAATGAGTGGTGGATTCATGAGCGGTTTGACGGATCGCCTCCGCAGCACGGAAGACATTACAAAAGGTGTCGGCGCAGAAGTCGGTGAACGCCAGGTGGCGCTTGACCTTCGCGTCATCGTCGAATACGGCAAAAACATCCCGACGATTTTCCAGGAAACAGTCGCAAAAATCAAAAAAGCGATTGGCGATATGACAGGTCTTGAAGTCGTCGAAGTCAACATGCATGTCGAAGACGTCATGACACGGGCCGAATTCGAGGCGAAAAGCAAAAACAATGAAGCGGCGGAAGAAAAAACAAGCCGCGAATTAAAATAATCGAAACGTCCGGGAGCTCTCATCAGAGGGTCCCGGTTTTTTTGTGTTTTTCATAAAAACGTTTACCGAATTGCCATCAATTAGAGTGACTGTCCGGATGGAAAACGGGAAAAGACAAAGGAAGACTTCAATCCAATCGGAAAGGATGAGATGATCATGCGTTTAGACGGAAAAGTCATCATCGTTACCGGAGCCGCTTCCGGAATGGGTAAGGCGATGGCAGAGATATTTGCAGCGGAGGGGGCACATGTCGTTGTTTCGGATATTCACGGTGAAGCAGCACGACAAGTCGCGCAGTCGATTACTGAAAACGGCGGAACGGCACTCGCAGTGGAAACGAATGTGGCAGAAGAAACCGCCGTTCAGCAATTGATCGATCAAACCATTACGACGTACGGGAAGCTGGATGTCCTTGTCAATAATGCCGGCATCATGGACGGAATGGAAGGCGTAGGGGATATCTCGGACGAGCGCTGGGAACGTGTTTTCTCCGTTAACACGACCGCCGTCATGCGTGCGATGCGGCTTGCCGTTCCGTTGTTCCAGAAACAGGGTCACGGTGTCATTCTCAATAACATTTCAATCGGCGGGTTGAACGGTGCGCGGGCCGGAGCCGCCTATACGGCGTCGAAACACGCCGTCGTCGGCTTGACGAAAAACACCGCCTATCTGTACGCTAAGGAAGGAATCCGTTGCAACGGAATTGCTCCCGGTGCAGTCGAGACGAACATCGGTCAGTCGATGACGAACATCAATGAATTCGGGATGGGCCGGACGATGCTCGGGATGGGACTGAATCCCCGGTCAGCGAAGCCGGAAGAAATTGCCCGGTTGGCGTTGTTCCTTGTTTCCGAAGAGAGCAGTTTCGTCAACGGGGCAATTGTCATCGCGGACGGCGGCTGGAGTGCTTATTAAAGAGATTTCTTAAGGTTCCCTGATCAAAGGGGGCCTTTTTTGATTGAATAATAATTTAGAGCAGTCATTAATTGACGGAACTCTATTCAATATGGAAGGAATTAGTCGATAAAAGGAATAATAAGATAGTGTAATCCAAATGAGGAGTCTTCAGCAGACGGGAAAGGGTGGATCAATCGATGCAAGAACAGACGACACGCGTGACGGATACCCAAGTCATCCGGGCAATTGAACAGAACCTGGCGATTATCCGATTTGATGACCGACGTAAGGTCGCTTACGTCAATGAGTTGTTTGCCCGGACGATGGGGTATGAGGTCGATGAGTTAATCGGGCGGTACCACCGGGACCTTTGTTTCCCCGGATTCGCGGACAGTCCGGCTTATGAACTGTTTTGGCGCAAGCTGATGCAAGGCATCACGTATCAAGACAAAATCGAGCGGCGGTCGGCGGACGGACAACAAAAGTGGCTCGAAGCGACGTATATGCCGATTTTCTCGGAGGACGGACGGCGTGTCGTCGGCGTGTCAAAAATTGCAACCGACATCACCGTTCGACAACAGGATGTCTTGCGGATGGCAGACGAATTGAATGCCACCTCAGCTTTTTTGACGGTGAAATCAGAAAGCGGACGCCAGGATGGACTCCATGTATTGGCAACCGTTCAGCAGGTCGAAGCGGAATCGACAGCAAATCTCGCGAATCTCGTCCAACTCCAGGCGCAGACGGATTCAATCACCGATATCGTCACGACAATCCGTGACATCGCCGCCCAAACCAACCTGTTGGCCCTGAATGCAGCGATCGAAGCGGCGCGCGCCGGTGAACACGGACGCGGGTTCAACGTCGTCGCGACAGAAGTCCGCAATCTGTCCAATAAAGTCTCGCTATCGATCGGTGAAATCAAGGAGAATATCGAAGGGATCGTTCAACGGATTGAGGAAGTCTCAACGAGCATTGAACACATCTCGTTAAAAGTTAAAACAAGCAGCGGACAGCTCGAACAGACGGTCCGCGAATTTGATCTCTTGGCGGATTCTGCCAAGCAATTGGAGCAACAGGCAAAAGAATTTGTGCGGGTGTTATGACGCCTGCATGGTTTTAATGACTCATTCCTGCCTTCTTTCGTGTGATTCTGACAAGAGTCATCCGGAAGAAGGTCTTTTTACGTCAAAAATACATTATACTAAGCAGATGTTTGATGAAATCGAAAGTAGCCTGGCTACTCAAAAAAGGAGGGCTGGTCATGTCAGTCCCGACGACTGTTACGGCACGCCAGTACGGACTGCTGGCTTATCCGCTGATCCTGTCGAGTATTTTGACACCGCTGCTTGGCGTCACCGATACGATTACGATCGGACAAACCGGAGATGCGATCGCCATCGGTGCGATAGCGATCGGCGCTGTGTTCTTTAACACGATTTATTGGCTGTTCGGATTTTTAAAAGTCAGTACGACCGGCTTCAGTGCCCAAGCGAGTGTCCATCAGGATGAAACGGCGTTGCACTTTGCTTTATACCGCCCGGTTTTGCTCGGATTCATGATCGGACTCGTATTGATCCTTTTACGTGTTCCGTTGACGGCAGGGGGACTTTACTTACTGGCAGCGCCTGAATCCTTGTTGCCGGATGTCACGACGTACATTGATTACCGGATTTACGGGGCACCGTTCGTCCTGGTCGGATACGCGGTTCTCGGCTGGCTGATCGGGCAGGGGCAGGTGAAACGTGCTCTGTTGATTCAAATATTCAGCAACCTCATCAATATCGTCCTCGATGTCGTCTTTGTCCTCGGCCTCGGATACGGTGTTGCCGGTGTCGCGATTGCGACACTCGTCGCTGAAATCAGTATCGTCGCTTCCGGATTCCTGATCATGTTCCGGCAACTCGCCTGGAAAGCCGTCTATCGCGATCTCTTATTTCATGTCCAGGCGTACCGGCAGTTTTTTACCGTCAATGCCGATTTATTCGTCCGGACTATTTTTCTGTTGCTCGTGACCGGCTGGTTTACCCGGACCGGTGCGCAATTCGGACCGGATGTGCTGGCGGCCAACGCCATCTTGTTGCAAATCCAGTATGTGATCGCCTACTGGTTCGGAGGACTCGGCAGTGCTTCGACGATTCTCGTCGGACGGGCGCGGGGGCGGCGTGATGAAGCCGGTTACCGGAAAAGTCTTTCATTGACACGGCAATTCGGGATCGCTTCCATCGTGTTGATGATCGGACTGTTAGCCGTTTTCCAGGATGCCTTCCTGCGGCTGTTTTCAACCGATCCGCTCCTGCTCGACGTCTCCGCCCTGTATTATGGGTGGATTCTCGTCTTTCCGTTGACCGGTGGATTTGCGATGCTGTACGAAGGGGTCTTTTCGGGACTGGCCCGGGCAAAACCGGTCCGGAACTCGATGATTCAGGCTTTTCTTGTGTTCGGACTATTACTGCTGTCGATTTACTGGATCGGCAATCACGGGGTCTGGCTCGCATTCATTGGTTTCGGTCTGGCACGATCGCTGTCACTCCATCTGGCGGAGCGCCGGCTGAACCTGACATTTGAACGACCGGACAAAAAAACGGATCTTCCTGTTTAACGATCAACAGTGAAGATCCGTTCTTTTATCGTATTACTTTTAATTTGTTTTCGTGCATCAACCGAATCCCGGATATGTATGATGTAACGGCGTCCCTTTTGATAACCCGAGCGGGGCGGCTTGATCCGGAGTTCCTTGCCGTCAATGACTTCAAGCTCCGTCTGCATCCGTTCGCCGGTCGAATCCGTGATCGTGACCGTCCGGTCCGAGACTTGTTCCGGACGCAGTCCTTTCGAGAATTCGATATCAAACGTATGATACTTCGAAATCGTCCGCGCACGAGACTTGAAGTGGGGGCCGTCCGTCTGCTCGTCGAGCGTACAGTAACACCCGGTGAAAAGTAAGCAAACAGTGAGGATAATGGAAAATAACGGTTTCACAATCAAGCTCCTTTCAGCATATTTTTCATTATAAGACAAATAATGGGAGGGTTCAATCATTCTCGGGACGGATTCTGAAATAACCCTTCAAGACAAGCCGTGGGTGATGGTATACTCAAGCGAGAGAAAGGCAGTGGTAAAACATGCAACAGACAGATCAACGCGAAATCATCGTTTCCATCCGGACGAGTTACGATTTCAAAGCCGATGAAGGACGTGCCGTCCGTGTCGTCGAATTTCACGGACGCCGGACGACCGTCATCGATACGTTTAAAAAATCAACGCCGAAACGGATGATTCTCCTCGAGATGATCCGCGCCGTGCAGTCCTTTAAAGAGCCGTTCCATATCATCTTTAATGTGGAATGCAACTTCGGTTTCAAGTACCTCAACGATGAACGGAAGTGGGAAAACCGCGATCTTGGAGATACGTTCAACGAATTGATTCAAGCAGGCGGACATACGATTGAGCTCCGCGACTGTTCGTTTTACGAAGGTGGCAAAGACTTGCAGAAGTGGCTGCTAAATATCCTGAAAAAAGCGAATTGACCTTTTACAGACAGATGGCGTTCACGGGACGGTCATCTGTTTTTTTGTTGTTGCCATTCCCGTCGTCTGCAAATATGTGGTAAATTTAGAGGATAGAAAAATGACAACCAGATCGACATCACCGTCAACTATTTCGTGAAGAGGTGGAATTATGAACAAAGAAGATCATCAAATTGCCCGCAAGCTCGTGTCTACGTATTTAACAGGGACTCAAATCTCGACGATTCACCTGACAGGCTTTATCAGCATCGAACTGATTAATCTTTATGATGCCACGATTCCAGATATCTCAATCCGGATTGAAACCGACCGCTTGTATTACGGGGATGTCGAATCTTCGAAGGACTGGGTCGTCCGCCATATGCCGAAAGAAGAGATGCTTCACTTGATTGTGACGTTACATACCGAACGAATCATTGCCGTCCGAATCGGAAAAGCCGCTCCTCATCTGTTCATCACCTTCAGTTCGGGAAAAACGCTTGTGATCAACGGGTCGGATACGTATTACGAATCATGGGCCATCGATATGACGTTACCTGATAAAGGCCTTGTCTCGATTGTCGCCGTACCGGGCGATGAACTGGCAGTTTTCGCTTCCGACAATACGCTTTTGCATAATCAGACACATGAGTGATCAGCTTCAAAAGGCACTTCTGACCGCACGCTCCGTTATCGAAAACCGTTATCCGGATTGTGACGCCGCTTTACTCGCCGGAAGTTTTGTCCGGGGACAGGCGACTGCGACATCCGATTTGGATCTCGTCGTGTTTTATGAATCCGTTGCAGCTTCTTACCGGGAATCGTTCACCTTCGATCAATATCCGGTCGAAGCATTCATCCATTCGAGTACGACCATCCGGGAGTTTTTCCGGCAGGACCGGGAACGCGGACGTCCGTCGATGCAACGGATGGTCGCAGAAGGTCTCGTCGTACGGGATCATCCGATGCTTGTGCCTCTGAAAACACAAGCCGAAACAGAGTTACTTGCCGGTCCGCCGGTTCTTTCGCTTACTGAAATGAACCGGGCCCGGTACTTTCTGACCGATCTGCTCGATGATTTCATCGGCGTGAGCGACCGGACGGACGGGCTCGGAATCGCTGCCCGGTTGCTCGAACAAGCGACGGACTTCCGGTTGCGGGCTTCCGGTCACTGGACGGGACAAGGGAAATGGCTGATCCGCAGTCTGGCAATCGTCGATCCGGTCGAGGCCAAACGATTGACGGACGCTTTTAATGTGTATTTCCGATCCGATCAAAAACAGGCTGTCATCGATTTGGTGGAACAGTGGCTCGATTCGCATGGCGGTCGTTATTTTGACGGTTTTTCAATCGGAAAGTGAGAAAAGGGGAGAGGCGGATGCTGACTATTCGGGAAGGGACGGAAGAATCCGCTCCCTACAAAACGTTTCTGCAGGAAAAAATTCGGACGTATAATAATGAACAATCCCCGCACCATGCCAAAAAACGCCGTGCTGCGGTATATCCCGTCCATGTGATGGTATTCGAGGAAGAACAGATTGTCGGAGGAATCTATGGGGAAATCTATTGGGGTTGGCTTGAGATTGAATTTCTTTATCTACCGGACAGCTTACGTGCGCAAGGTCTCGGCAGTCAACTGTTACACCGAATCGAAACGTTAGCGCGTCAATCCGGGGTTAACCGCGTTCTTGTGACGACGTTTTCTTTTCAGGCGTATGACTTCTATCAAAAATACGGATACGAGACAGTCGGCGTGATCGCGGACTATCCACCCGGATTCTCGCACTACACACTCGTCAAACACTTTATTCCGTCTTCAGGTTCGGCATGAAGAAACGGATTTGGTTGTTCTTGGCTATGATTTGTCTCGCTGGCGGATTGCTCTCCTCACTGAAACAAACGGCACAGATTGCTGCTTATGGCGTGACGCCTCAAACGTTGATCGATGTCATGAATCAGTATCCGGCGAAGGTTCCGTTCTCGACCAAACAGGTGTACTGGATCGAACCGCTCGGTGACAGCCATACGATTGCATTCGTCAAAACGGAAAAAGCGCATCTGTTACTCGTGTTGCAACAAACGGACTCGACCTATCGGATCGTCCGCCTGATCCGCCAAGCGCCGCAACCAAACGACTGGTTTGAAGGACGGTTACTGGAAATCGAGCAAAAACGTTATTTGGCCGTTTACGGGGAAAATCGCTCCCAAAACCTGAACCGGTTGACGTTTGATCCGTATAAAGCGACGTACGACGGGAAACAGGAACGGAACGTACCGCTGAAAGACATCAAACGGACGCTGGATGTCCGGAAAAAGGACAGTTTCCATACGATTCAAGCCTTGCCGGAAGCCTTTCCCCGGTCGCTCTTTTTTGATATTCATGCTGTCGATGCACAGGGCAACGAACAGTTGCGCCGGTTGTCGAATACGCTTGACTGAAGTCTCCGGACTGGGAAGAGCCGTCTTGCGTTCGGTATACTGAAGATAGTTAAGACAGAGGGGGACATAGTATGTGGATTGTCATGAATCAACTGCGTGTACAAAACGGAAAAGCCGATCAAGTCGCGGCACGTTTTCAGACGACAAAAGGAATTGAGCAGATGGAAGGATTTGTCCGGATGCAGGTCTTAGTGGATCTCAGTCAGGATGAGCATGATATCGTCACCATCATGACGACGTGGGACAAACAGGAGCATTTCCATGCCTGGCAGGCGAGCCAGGCCTATAAAGGTGTCCATAAGAAACGGGATGAAGGGACATCGGAAGTCAAACCGCTTGTCCTGTCAAACGCTGTCACGGAATATGCCGTCGTCGCCGATCATACCCACGCTTAAGCAAAACCGTCTTTTCCCATGAATGGGGAAGAGACGGTTTTTGTCTGGAGTGGATGATTCGGAAAGCGGGTAAAAGAATTAAAATTGAACCTCGAGAGGTGACGGAAGATGGCGACACGTAAAGGCATCGGTTCCGGTTTGACAGTTTTGTTCGGCATGATGTTCATCATCGATTTTTTCCTGTCCGGCGGTTTTGTCTACCTGTACTTTTTTGCCCTGCTGATTGCCTGCGCGTCCTTTTTACGGGAGCGGCTGACGCGCGGGGAGTGGTTGCAGGAAGGAATCGCCTTTATCTTGTTTTGTGCGGTCATTTTCCTCGTCGAACAGCTGATTTTTTAAATCATTTGACCTGATAGGTATCAAGCAGCAAATCGCGCCCTTCTGCAGGCAACTTAAAACTGATCTTCCGGTGGACATCTTCGATATAGACATCGGTTTTTTTGATCCGCCGGTCGAGATAAATCTTAAATTGTTGCGCTTTTCCGTCCTTCATCAACGTTAAGTACGGTCGCTCGGCGAGTCGTCCTTTCCGTTCGGTCTCTTCGCTTGTGTTAATCAAACGAACCAGCTGTTTCGATTCTTCGAGTGAAGTCTCGATAAACGTCTCCGGTGCCAGCAGATTCGTCTCGTGTTGGCCACCGTCCCGGTCTAATTTCATTTTCGGGAATGGACGGTCATGAAACAGGGCGAGCCGCGGTACCGAATAGTCCGCGTCGATCAGCTCGTCCGGCGGTACGTTCAGACCGGACGGCATCTGTTGTTCCTGCGTGACAGTCAGCTGATAACGGGTCGTTTTTCCCGTTTTTTCCTTGACCGTGACCGTACCGTAAACCCCGTCTGTATGCGGCGTCTCCGTAAACTCGATGGTAGCCGGTTCCTTCGAAGCGTGAATCGCGGCACGATACCGTGCTTGACCGATCAGACTCAGCTGAAGTTCGTACGGTTCCTGAATTTGAATATTCGATTCGAGAACAAGCGGAACGGTCCCGACGAACGGTGTCAGTTCCATCACATTCGTGACAATCGTCTGTTTCGTCTGTTCGTTCGTGGCTCGGACGACAAGATACCCCGTCGTCGGAACGGTCAACTGCCGCGCGGACTTCATGAAGGCGTACCCGGATACCCGGACCGATTCCTTTAAGTCCGGCGATAGCGGATGAATCTTCACCTGACTTTCAGGTGTCGTCAGATCATCCGATGAGAAGCGGTCCTGTTTTTTCGTTAATTTGTGGAATCCTGGCTTTGAAATATAATCATGGCAGTATAAGAAACGGTCCTGTTTCGTTTTCAAATAGACTGCCTGCACCCCGCGCGATTCCGGGAATTGGCTGACCAGATTCACAAAGTATTGTGTCCCGACGGAATACTCCTTCGGAGCCGGAACTTTTTTTGTCGCACATACCTGTTTGATGAGGACGCCAATGGCCGGGTCGTCATCCTTGAAGTCTGTCAGATTCAATGTATCGTACACTTCGGGCAGATACGTATATTCAATCGGTTTGGCGTCCGGACTGCATCCGCTCAACAGGATGGCCGCTATGCTTAACAGCACGATTTTCCGCATCTTCAGTCCTCCAGTTCAGCGGCTAAAGCGGTCGCCAGTTTCCCGGACAGCTTCGCCGTTTTTTTGGTTCGGATGTCTTTGACATAGAAATCCGTTTTGTTCGCCCGTGTTTTGAGATACAAATCAAACGTCTGGACTTTTCCGTCTTGAATCAAGGTCAGGTAACGGATATCTGCCCGACTGCCTTGCGATTTTTCCAGTGTGACGTCTTTTAATTCATCTGCGATCTGCTTTGCTAACTTGTCGGATATTAACGATAGTTGCCGGAAGTTGCCGTCACGTAATGCTGCCTCGTTCGGATGAAGGAACCCGTGTATTTCTTTGTTATCGGTGCCGATGCCGTTAAACCCGCGGACAGGCAGGTCTTTGACGATCGTCTCGTAACGCAGGGAAATCGTTTTATGCATCGGCTCTTCCGGATCCTTGGATTGGAGCGTCAAGTAGGGAATCGTTTTGTTTGCCGGTAAGACGTCAGGGAGCGAGTGATAGGTTAATCGGGCCGGTTGTTTCCCGTGTTGTGTCAACAGATCCTGCTGATTTTCATACAAATCATCCTTCAGTAACAGCGTATAGGTCGTAGACGGGAGACCATCTGTCGTCTTTTCGACGGACAGTTCCAGCTTTTGATAGACAAACGAAGCCGGTAATCCAAACAGCGGTTGCTGTTGACCGTCTTCCTCCTCCAGAAAAACGACTTGACCCGTTACGGGAAATTGAACGAAGCCCCGTCGGATTTGTCCGGTTCCGTCGATGACCTCATGTTTCCGTTTCATCGCCTTTTCAAAGGTCCGGGTCGTCAAAACCGGTTCCGCGACTGCTGAGAACTCTTGCCCTTTCGTCTGCTTCAGCCACGGATGGTCGTTCAGCTGAATCGAATGCGTGGTCAGACGAGATGTCTTCGGCGAACGGCACGTCAGGTAATAGTCATCGCCTGTCGCAATATACTGCAGCTCGATCGGCGCGGTATAGTTTCCGAGTTGTTGTAAGTTAAAGTAAAGACCATATGTATCGAGCGTCCGGTAACGCTTCGGCATCTTAACGATATGCTTTTTTTCTTCACATGTCTGCAGCAGGCGGGCAGATTGTTTTTTTGAAACCGGTTCATAGGCTTCATCTGTAAAATTAATGGCTTCCCAATATGTGGAGGATCGTTTTAACTCCAACAGCCGCTCCGTTCCGCATCCGGTCAAGAATAAACTGCCGATGAGACTGATTGCGAGTACAGATTTCTTAATGATAATCGCTCCTTCATTCTTTTAACAATATTTTACCATGATGATACCCTTTTAATTCCATAAAGATTCAAATCTGAAAACAGTTTAACTAAATTTAGTGAGAATTCTCCAGCCTCTCAGGGCGAAGCCCAGCGTAGGTGGGAGATGAATCGCCCTGTTTTTCCAGACTGAGATTGTTGGATACAATCAGTGTAACGAATCAAAAGGAAAGGTGTGATTGCGTTGCTGAAGGCGTACAAGTTTCGACTCTATCCGACGAAATCCCAACAAGAATATTTCGTGAAGACGTTCGGTTGTGTCCGTTTCGTCTACAATAAGATGCTCGAAGAGCGGATCCGATTGTATGAAGATTCGAAACTGAACCCTGACGCGAAACAGAAGCTCCCAACCCCGGCGAAGTACAAGCCGGAATTCCCTTTCCTCAGAGAAGTCGACAGTCTTTCCCTTGCGAACGCTCAGATGGATTTAAACAAGGCGTATAACAACTTTTTTCGAGATCCGTCTGTCGGGTTTCCGAAGTTCAAATCGAAGCACAACGCCCGTGCCTCTTACACAACAAATAATCTGAAGGGGAGCATACGAATCGAAGATCGTAAGGTGAAACTTCCTAAAATAGGTTTCGTAAAGTTGAAGCAACATCGTCCGTTCGATGGTGTGATCAAGTCCGCTACGGTCTCGATGACGAAGACCTCAAAATTCTTCATCTCCATTCTTGTCGATCAATCCGAAGAGCAATGGGTTCTCGCTAAGAAAAAAGTAGGAATTGACCTTGGTCTGGAACACTTCGCCATCATGACAAACGACGAGTGGACTTCTGAGAAAGTTGAAAATCCTCGTTTCCTTCGAAAGTCCGAAGAGAAGATCAAGAAGGCACAACGTGCCTTGTCCCGCAAAAAAAAGGGGAGTAAGAATCGAGACAAGGCGAGGATCATCCTCGCCAAGAAGCATGAGAAGATTGTAAATCAACGTCAAGATTTTCTTCATAAGCTGTCGAAACGGATCGTTGACGAGAACCAAGTCATCGTCGTCGAGACACTGAAGTCGAAGAACATGATGAAGAACCATACGATCGCCAAATCGATCGGAGACGTCAGTTGGTATGAGTTCGTCCGGCAGTTGGCCTATAAATGCACCTTCTACGGACGAACACTGATCAAAGCGGACCAATGGTACGCCTCAACGCAAATCTGTTCTTCTTGTGGAACGAAAGGCGAGAAGAAAACGTTGGATGTGCGCGAGTGGACATGCCCTTGCGGGGCGCATCATGATCGAGATATCAACGCAAGTATCAACTTGTTGCTGTTAGCAGACTAAAACCCCTTCAGGGTGGGAACCACCCGATGAGCTTGGTCAATAATCGTAGCTCGTAAAAGTACGGTCTTCCCAAGAAGCTCCCACTTCAATTTGCGAAGCGAATAAGTGGTGAGTAGTTCACAGTTAAGATGTTAGTTTTATGGTGCAACCGGGTATTCTGTAATTATGCACGGAAGTTCGACCAACTAAAACAACGGGGGTTTTCACAGATGGGTACATTTATTCAAGCAGTTGACGGAACAAAGATTTACGTGGAAGATATCGGTTCGGGACAACCGGTCGTTATGTTACACGGATGGCCGGCCAACAATAACATGTTCGAATATCAAAAAAACCGTTTGCTTGAAGAAGGGTACCGTTACATCGGCGTCGATTACCGCGGCTACGGAAAATCGGATGCGCCGGCTACAGGTTATGACTATACGACGATGGCGTCGGATATCAACGAAGTGATTCAGCAATTGAAATTAACGAACGTCACCTTACTCGGTTTCTCGATGGGCGGCGGAATCGCTTTAAAATACCTCTTGAATCACGGAGAGTCCAATGTCTCAAAATTGATCTTAGCAGGCGCAGCCGCACCGATCTTCACGCAACGCGACGGTTATCCGTACGGTATGAAGAAAGAGGAAGTCGATGCCTTGATTGAGGACACGAAACAGGACCGTCCATCGATGCTGAAAGGATTTGGGGAAATCTTTTTTGCGAAAGAGCATCCGGAACCGCTCCTGCAATGGTTCCATAACCTCAGTGTCGACGCCTCTTCCCACGGTACGATCCAGTCGGCGATTGCCTTACGGGACGAAGACTTACGCGACGGTCTGCCGAAGATTTCGGTCGATACGCTCATCATGCACGGTAAAAAAGATCAAGTCTGTCCGTTCGAATTTGCCGAAGTCATGCATAAAAACATCAACGGTTCACGTCTTGAAGTCTTTGAAGAGAGCGGACACGGGATGTTCCTCGACGAACGCGAGAAGTTCACGGAAACACTGGTTGCGTATTTAAAATCAGGTCAAACGGTCTAATTATTCGACACAAAAAGGCGGACACAAAAGTCCGTTTCTACGAAGATCAGGGGAACAGATTCTAAATCTGTTTCCCTGATCTCTTTTTGAATATAACAATCCGTTTTCGGAAAAGATGACGTCTCGATCCGTTTCGAATTAAGGTGCTTCTAATTCTTCGCTGACTTGTCGTGCCAATTCCCCTGACAATCGTGCACTTTTTTTCGTCCGTTGATCCTGCAAATAAAGATCCGTCTTATTCGCACGTTTTTTCAGATACACGTTAAACGTTTGCGTGTTGCCGTATTCAAGCAATGTCATATACGAAAAGGGTGTCCGCGTACCTTGCGGCTCTTCCAACGTCACAGCCTTTAACTCTTCCGTCATCGCCCGGGAAAGTCGTTCCGGCAGGATGACCATTTCACTGAGTTTCGCCTTTTCAAACGATTTCATCGTCGGATGGAAGTAAGCCGTGATTCCGTGCGGCTCCTCTTCAAGTTGGTATTCCTTGACCGGACGGTAAAGTGGCCGATAACGAACAGACAGCGTCTTTTCTTCCACTACCCGTTCTTTTTTTACGCCTTGCATGGTTACGAAGGGCACGGTTTGATTGACCGGTAATGTTTTCGGCAAGGAAAGTTGCTTCGTTTTGATCCGGGTCGATTTGTCGGCTGTCATGATTTGTCGATCCGTCATGTCCCAACCGTCACGTGAAAAAGTCAACGAGCGGGACGTTGATCCGTCGATATGACGGCGGCTCACCAAATAAAACTCGCCTTGCTGGTGAAGGGACGACAGCGGAATGTTTCGAATGATGTGCTCTTGACCGGACTCTGTCATGACAAACAACAACTGTCCCGAAATCGGCAATTGAAACGCATGGTACGGCTTCAAATCCTTCGCACATTCATTGTCTGCGCTCATTTCCTGATTGACGGATACATGTCGGTCCATTTGTTCTTCTGTCAACGGAATCGAGACAGGTGCTTGAAGGGCGACATGATCCGAATCCTTCGTCAAGCGGACCCACGGATGGTCCGACGCTTTCACCGGATGGACACGCAAGTCCTGTGTCTTCGGCGAGCGACATGACAGGTACATCTGATTGCCCTGTGCCAAA
This sequence comes from Exiguobacterium artemiae 255-15, assembly GCF_000019905.1. Taxonomy (GTDB): domain Bacteria; phylum Bacillota; class Bacilli; order Exiguobacteriales; family Exiguobacteriaceae; genus Exiguobacterium_A; species Exiguobacterium_A artemiae. The sequence continues at coordinate 1,543,467 of NC_010556.1, forward strand.
TAAACAATCTCGGTCGGAAACGGCGCAATTCCCAGATTATTTAACGTAAAAAACATGCCAAATGTCTCTAATGTCCGATATGATTTCGGAAGAGACACCGTTTTGTTCTGCATACAGGTCCGCAACATTTGGTTCTTTTGTTCAACGGGGACTTCCTGATCCGAGTATTCGTCGGAAACAAAGGAATAGGCGGACCAATTGGAAGGGACAGGCTGAAGATCCAGCAAACGTTCTTGCCCGCAGCCGGTTAACACGACGCTGGATAGAAGCGCGAGAATCCGTACATTATTCTTGATGATAATTCCTCCTTTAATGAATTATCCATTATATTACCATGTTCACGAGATCATCTTCCTTTTTTTAAACATATTCCCTAAACGAAAAACAGGCAGAAAAGATGAGCGATTCACCTTTCTGCCTGTTGATTCAGACCGTATATTTCTTAATGAATCGTCGGTCGATCCATTGTTTGAAGTACCAGCTGAGCCGGTTGGTTCGGTAAAATCGGCCGTACAGCAGGGTGGCCTGGCGATGACCGAGTGCAAGCAGCGTCAAATAATACCGTTGCGGTCGAAACGTCCGTAACGGTTCGTCGTTCACGAACCGGATTAAATTCTGAAACAACAGCGGAGCCTGGCGCACCGCCGTCACCCCATTCTTCGGTGTTTCCGGGTATGCGGTCAGAGTCGCACAGTCCCCGACGGCAAAAATCGACGGATCCTCGAGCGACTGCAGTGTCTCGTGCACCAGTAAAAATCCGCGCGCATCACAGTACAAGTCGGATGCCCGGAACAGTTCGGTTGCACTGGCGCCGCCTAAAAATAAGACGGCATCTGTCTCAATGGAATGCCCGGACCGCAAGTGCGCCGTTTGACCGTCCAGCGTTTCGAACCGGTCCACGATTCGGATGACACCGAGCTGATCGAGCCGCGCGGTCAGTTCCGGTCCTGCCGGATGACCGCTGAGCAACGGCTCTTCATGAATCAGGGTGACCGGTGTACCGTTTGACTGAAAGGATGCGGCCATCTCGACTGCCGCTGCACCACTGCCGACGATGACAGGGGAGTCGGCACTCCGGAACGTCTGGAACGCATCTTCCACCCGATAGTTCGGTTTGATCGTGACATGAATCGGGGTGCTTGCTTCCCAGTCGCTCGAACCGATGTTGCAGGACACGATATCATATGGGACGACCCGTCCGGACTGACAAATGACCTGTTTGCCCGCGGCATCGATCCGCATGACCCGGTCCTCAATCCATGTCTTACCGTGCCGTTCACATAATGCTTTGACATCGATGCGGGTTTCGTCGAGTGTATAGGTGCCGTCTGCTAATCCGGAGAACATGCCGGAATAATACTGATAACGGGAGGGGGTGACGACAATCCAGTCGATTTCCGGATGACTCCCTTGTTTGATGCATTCTAAATGCGCATGACCTGCGCCGACTAAGACCATTCGCTTCACGACATTCACCTGCTTTTTTTGAATTCTCTGCATCTGAGAATATGATTCCCTCAACTGAGTGGACATAATCTTCTGCTTGTCAGACAAAAAGGCGAAGCGACGTCGTGATGCTGCAGACGAGACCGAAAAACAATCCATCAACGCGGGTGACGACCGGTCGGACATAATAGGTCCGGTCCGGTTGGAACTGACGGGCTTCCATCGCAATCGCAATCCGTTCCGAGCGGATGATGCTCGTCGTAAACAGCGGCAGACTGATTGCGAAAAACGTCTGCCACGGCCAAATCGACCGTTGTTGCCGGATCCGGCGTGCCTGGCGGATGGTCCGGATCGCCTGACGGAAAATCGGGATGAAGCGAAGTCCGGCTAAAAATCCGTAAGCCAGACGGACCGGCAGACGGCATTGATGAATCAGGCTCATGACGAACCGGGTCGGATCGGTCGTTGCGACGAACGTTATGCTCAGCAGGACAAAAGCCAGCATCCGCGTTGCAACCAGCCAGGCATGAGCAAGACTCTCTTCCGTGATCCGGAACCAACCGAACGCCCACAGTTCCGTTTCCCCTTTTCCGAACGCCGCCATCATCCAAAACGTCAGCAAAAATAATACCGTATACGGCACAAGACGGAAGACCAGCGTGGACAGCTTCCATCCGGAACAGGCTACACCGACGGCTGCAAACAGAAGCAAGGCGACTGTCACCGGCAGACGTGACGTCGTAATCAGCAACAGCATGACATACACCAGTGTTCCGAGCTTCACGGCCGGATTAAGGCGTGCGAGCAACGAATTGTTTTCCTGCACGGTGTTTCACCTCCTCGAGTTGCTGATAGCGTACCGATACCGGGCGGATCAACTGGTTATGCTCAAGCAATGATTCGTTCCGGAACAATTCATCCGGTGCCCCGTCAAACTGAACGTGCTTCTCGCCGATGACGACAACGCGGTCGGCGTAACGGTAGACCAGCTCCATGTCGTGCGTCACCATGATCAGCGTAGTTCCCGCTTCCCGGGCTTGGTGTAACACATCGAGAATCTGAGCCGTCGTCTCAGCATCTTGTCCGAAGGTCGGTTCATCGAGTAACAGGACAGCTTTTCGTTCCAGCAGCATCGTCGCGACACTTAAGCGTCTTTTTTGCCCGAGACTGAGTGCCAGCGGGGACTGAGCGGCGACATCCTCCAAACGGTAGTGTTGCAGAGCGTCAGCTACTTGACTTCGTGCCGGTGACGGAGAGCTGATGGCCAGTTCATCGGCGACCGTCTGTTTCAGAAATTGAAACTCCGGTTGCTGAAAGACGAAACCGACCTGCCGGTAAAACGTCCGGTCCCGCCATTTTTTCAAAGGTGTCTGAAACAGCTTGATCGTCCCGCTTTGCGCCGGCAACAGTTTTGCCAGCGTCTCAAGCAGGGTGCTTTTACCGGCACCGTTGCGCCCGACGAGCATGATCCATTCTCCGGCGGACGCGGTCAGCGAAATCTGGTCTAGAATCATCCGTTTGCCATGCGCGATCGTCACATCGGTCAAATCAAGCGTCGTTTCGTTTGCAACCGGACGTCTTGCGACCGGCGGGCCATCCAGGAACCGTGCTGTTGCGATCGTCAGTGGAATCGTCTCGAGTGTATAGGGATAGAGCAGTGGGCACATGATACCGTGTCGGGTCAGGTCCTCCCGTTTCTCCTCGAAGACATCAAGCGGGGAACCGTCAAGCCTCAGCTGTCCTTCCCGAAAGACCAACACACGGTCAGCAAACGTCACACATTCTTCCAGTTGATGTTCGATCAACACCAGTGTCACGTTCGGATTGTGATGCAATTCTTCAATCAGCTCCATCATCAATCGGCGGCCGTGCGGATCGAGTTGCGCCGTCGGTTCATCGAGTAACAGGATGTCCGGTTCGAGTGCCAACACACAGGCCAAAGCAAGCCGTTGTTTCATCCCGCCGGACAGTCCGGCAATTTGCGTCGTCAAGGCGAGGTCGAGTCCAACCCGTTTCAACACCGTTCTGATTCGTTCTTCCATTTCATCGCGGGGAATACTCCGGTTTTCCAGACTGAAGGCGATTTCCGCCCCGACCGTCTGCATGCAAAACTGATCGTCCGGCTGTTGAAACAGCATGCCGACGGTTCCGTCTGCGCGCCATTCACCGGTGACTTCCGCCTCAATCGTTTCCGGCATCAGACCGGCAAGCGTATGCAAGAAGGTCGTTTTGCCGCTGCCGCTCGGACCAATCAATAAGGTCGTCTCTCCTTGCCGGAGCGACACGGTCAAGTCGTTTAAAACATCTCGGTCTTGATCCGGATAGCGGACGGTCAGATTCCGGCACCACATCAGGCAGCCCGCCGTTTCTGTTGTCGTCCGACGGCGTAACCGTTCAGCGTTCCCGTCTTGACGAGTGAGTCGACGATGATTTTCGCGAGCAATCCGCCAAGTAATGCCCCACTGACCAGTTGCAGGGAAAACGTCAATAGCAGTGTCGTCGTCGTATAGTAGGCGAACCCATTGACGACCAGACTATAGACCATACTTCCGACAGCCGCAAACATGCCCGACAGCATCAAGGTGAAGGTGTTGAAGTTCCGGTAGCCGACTAACAGAAAAGCAACCTCAGCGCCAATGCCTTGCGCAAGTCCAATCAATAAAGCCGATAAACCGAAGTGACTCCCTGTAAACAACTCGACGGCAGCAGCGACGACTTCTGCAATCAATGCCGCGCCTGGTTTTTGAATGATGTAGGCGACAAGGGGACTGGCGATGACCCAGATGCCGAACATCCAGTTTGCTCCGACCGGTCCAAAGATGGCCGAGATCGGCAACCATAACGTCGACCATCCTAAGTAGAGGACACCACAAGCTACGGCGAGCATCATCATGACGATGATTTCTTTCATTTTCCAACTGTTCATAATCACTTCTCCTTTGAATGCACACCCACAAAGAAACCACAAAAAAGACCGCCCTCTATGAAAAGAGAGCGGTCGTGTAACCTGCAAGATGCAGAAAAAGAGCACGAGGATTCCGCTCCACTTTCCTACGCTAGTATGAACTAGATCAGGTTCAAAGGGTCCGAAGTAAATCGTCTCAGCCGAGCGGGCTCCCCTAGTGGATGTGTCAATGATGTGTACCTTCTTCACTGTACGGCTGTCGCCGCGACTTGTCAATATGCATAAAAAAACCTCCCACGAGGGGAGGGGAGAAAAGATTACTCTTTATCTTCTTTGTTTTCTTCAGCTTGCTCTTCAGAAGTTTGTTCTGAATCGTCTGTCGCTGTATCCGCATCAGTTGCTTGTGCCTCAGCTTCTGCTTCTTCGATTTCTTCAAGTTCAGCTTCAAGTGTCGATTCAACGACCGCTGCAACTTGGATGTCACCTTCTGTGACGACACGGAAATCTTTTTCTTCCGGAAGATCAGCGACTGTAATCGAATCTCCGATTGCAAGTTCCGTTACATCCACTTCGATGCGTTCCGGTAATTTATCTGGTGTTGCGGCAACTGTTACTTTAAAGAGTGTTTGTGAAAGGAATCCGCCAAGTTTCGCGCCAGCTGCTTCGCCGACCAGGACGATATCCGTTTCGACTTCTGTTTCTTCATCCATTTTAACAGCGATGAATTCAACGTGTTTGATTGTTGGTGTAAAGATGTCCATATCGAGTTTGTTGATCAATGTGTTGACCTTTTTACCGCCGATTTGAAGAGCAACCAAGACGTTTTCGCCGTGATCACGAATGACTTTGACCAATTCTTTTTCGTCGAATGAAATCGGTGTGCTTTCCACTTTGTAGCCATACACGACACCAAGAGCTTTTCCTTCATGACGTAATTGCTTTCTAAGTGAGCGCGGGCGTACTTCGCGTTCTTCTACTTTTAATGTTACTGACATGTTCATTTCCCCCTTGAATTTGGTATAGCCCTCAAAAGGTAATGAATGTAGGAGTGGAACAATAGGTTCCAACAGAAATTCATGCGCTAAATGCTAGTTCAACTGGATTTCATTCAGAAATGAAAAACGAAGTGAGTAAGTAGCATTTCTCTCCCAGGTCATTACGCTGATATTGAGAAACAATAATTGAAAAGCGACCGTGTTGTACGGTGCTAATGTAGATATACCCCTGTCTTTCAAAAGTTAAAACCTTTTTTTCTGAATTTGATTGTCGAAAGACCTTCAAACCTGTTGATAGACAACGGATTGAAGGTCCTTCATTTTTTTAAGATTTTCTTTGATTTGTGTGGTTACTCACCTGCTGAATCGATAAAAGCGGGGGAATCGAGCAGACGGACGAGTTCACGAATCGTTAAAATATCCGGCTTCTGATCCGATAAGACGGCATCAATCATCGTCGCTTTGCGATCTTGTAATTCCGCCATCTTTTCCTCGATCGTTCCGGTCATCAACAGCTTGATCACTTCGACCGGTGACTGCTGTCCCAATCGATGAGCCCGGTCAGCCGCTTGTTGCTCGACGGCCGGATTCCACCAACTGTCGTACAAAATGACGGTATCTGCCGTCGCCAGATTCAGACCGGTCCCGCCGGCCTTCAAGGAAATCAGGAAGAGATCAACTTCACCGGCATTAAACCTTTCACACAGTGCGACCCGGTCCTCAACCGGTGTCTCACCCGTCAGCAGAAAGTGGGCACGTTGTTGTGCTGCCAGTCGTTCCCGAATCCGGGCCAGCATCTTCGTATACTGGGAAAAAATCAGGATCCGATGTCCGGCGGCTAATTTTTCTTCAATTAACGTCAGCAGACGTTCGAGTTTTGTGGATTCGCCTGTATAATCTTCGACAAACAGCGCCGGATCACAGCAAATCTGCCGCAGACGCGTCAAACCGGCGAGCAGCTTGATCCGGTCCTCGCGTTTCGTTTCATCGAGGTGCTGCAACGTTTCGAGTTGCAGTTTCGCAAGGTACGAGGCATAGAGTTTCTTTTGCGTCGGACCAAGGTCTGTATAGTGATGGACAATCTGCTTCTTCGGTAAATCCTGCAACACCTCATCTTTGGTCCGCCGCATCAGAAACGGACGGATGAATCGTTTGATCTCGTCATGCGACCACGTTTGAAACGTCTGTAAGTCCGGCAGCAAGGAAGGGAAGATGACTCGGAAAATCGACCAGAGATCATCGGTCCTGTTTTCAAGCGGCGTTCCGGTCAAGGCAAACCGACGTTTCGCCCGAATCCGGCGCAAGCGGACAGCGGTTTGTGACGCCGGATTCTTCAGATGTTGTGCCTCATCAAAAATTACGACGTCGTATTCGACGGCCTGGTGTGCCTCCATGTCGGCTCGTAACGACGGGTAGGAAATCAGAAAAATCCCGTCCGCTGGTACTGTCTCGATTTGGTCCAAGCGGTGCTTTCGCGCTCCGGTCAACAGATGGACCGTTCTCGTCGGGGCAAATCGCGTGAGTTCCGCCTGCCAGTTATGGAGCAGGGAGGCCGGGGCGACAATTAAGACCCGTCCCGGCGGCAGCGTCTCAAGATACCCAATCGCCTGAATCGTTTTCCCGAGTCCCATCTCATCCGCTAAAATCCCGTGCCCGTCGTGTCCGGCGAGATTCGCCATGAACTGGATCCCTGCCCGCTGATATGGATACAAGTGGCGGTCGAGTACTTCCGGGAAGTTCAGGTAGACTCCTGTTCCATTTTTCAGCTCGAGCCATCGTTCTGTTAATTGTTTATGGACATGCAAGAAGGAGGCGCCGACCAGATGTTTGAGGTTCGGCAGAGCCGGCGCGCGCAACACCGCTTCAAGTTGGTCCTGTTCCGCGGCTTCGAGTTGTCGAAAGACGCGTTGCAACTGTTCAAACGCCCGGTTCTCAAACGAGACAAACTGACCGTTCTTTAACCGGTGATACGTTTTCCGGGTGACAAGCGACTGCAAGACCTGTTTCAGTTCGACTTCCGGAATCCCGTCCATGGAAAAGCGGAAGGTTAACCAATCCAGGCGGTCCGTCGTGTCGACATCGATCCGCGGATGGAACGGTCCGTTCGGTAAGGATTGGCGGATACTTTCCGTCACTTGAACGACGAGTTCACCGTAAACGACACGGGGATCGAGCAAACCTTTCAGAAATTGATATTCCGCCGCTTCTTCCTCTAATCGATAGCGACCGTTCCGCTCGAGGAAGCCACTCTCCGTCACGTAGCGGAGGACTGCTCCTTCGAGCGATACATCGCGCCCGAGCCAATTTGTCTCTTGCAACGGATTGATCCGAACTCCCTGATAGCTAAACGTCACGAGCAGTTCAAGTCCACCAGCTTCCCGGTCCAGCGCCAGCTCGACCGTCGGCGGACCGCTGACGAGCCGTTGTTTGAGCGGGGGACTGAGCCAGACATCGGCAAGATTCCGTAAGTGGTCACGCCTTTGTAAAAGTCGGTCAAAATACATTGGGCTGATGATAAAACGTTGTTGCGCCGTGATGCTTTCCATCACAATCGCCGAACCGTTGACATCAAATCTGATTTTTGCCCGTTCTGCTTTACTTAATGTTTGCAAATAAGCCGTCACCGCGGCATCTTCGGTCTGCCGCGTCGTCGCAAACGGACGGATTAATGATTGATTTCCGCCAGGTGTGCCGTAGACTTGCACATGATGCATCGCTAGCAACACGGCAACGATATGTCCGCAAAACGATTGATCCATCGCAAGTGACGGACAGTTGCAACCGGCATCGACGCCGTGTTCCTTGACGCGGACGGTGACGGTGAACAGGTCTTCGCCTTGAACGGCGGCTTCGACAAGCAAGTCACCGGATTGGTAGTTTCGCAGCGTGACTTTTTTAGCGGCGACATAGCGTTTGCCGCGACGGAACGCATAGGTATCCGACATTTGTTTGATTTTCCGTTCGCTTAGTCCATAATTCATCTCGTAACTCCTTTCATCAGGATATAGGTGACATAATACAATTATCGTTCACTATCAAATAATTCAATCGCCCGTTTTTTCTCTCGATCACCAATATGGGCATAAACCTGGGTCGTTGCGACTGATTCGTGACCGAGCAACTGTTGAATCGTCAAGACATCGACCCCGCCGGTCGCGAGGCGCGTTGCGAATGTATGCCGTAATTTGTGCGGCGTGATCTGTTTCCGTTCCAAAAACGGCAAAACCGGACGCAAGCGGTCGACGTGCCGCTTTAAGATATGTTGGACCGCCCGGGGGCTCAGTGCTTTTCCTTGCTTCTGAAAAATCGGTTCAGGTCCCCGCATCGTCAAACTGTAATGCGCCGCAAATTTTCGCAGAGCGACCCGGACCGGTTTCGCGAGCGGGATGACACGTTCTTTGTTGCCTTTCCCGATGACGCGAATCGTCCCTTCATGGAAATCGACGGCATTCCAGGTCAATTGTGTCATTTCGCTGAGCCGCATCCCGCTGTACCCGAGCAGCTGAAACAACGTGATATCCCGGACACGATCCCGCTCATAATGCGTGGCTTCCCGGGCATTCATCTCGACGTTCGACGGCAACAGCTGCATCAGTTCGTCCCATTCGCGTTTTGTTAAGTAAACCGGATCCCGCTTCGCCTGTTTCGGACGATTGATTTTCGCGACCGGATTTTCCGACAGCACGCCGATATCAATCAAATGCCGGAATAACGACTGCAAGGCCGATAGTTTCCGGTTGATGACACTCGGGGCATTTTGTTTCGTTAACGCTAAGTATTCCGCATAAGCGGCAATCCCGGACCCGTCAATTTCAAGAAACGCTTCTTGCGTGATATCCCGCGCCTGAATTGATTCTCCCGATGCTTCCGCAACGAACTGGAAAAACGAATCAAAATCGTAGACATACCGCCGCATCGTTGCTTTCGAGAAATTTTTTGACGCCAAGTGATCGATATAGGACCGGATGAAGTCCGGCATCCGGACATACCCCGGCAGATCCATCGTATGGGCGGGAAGGGGTATCGGTTTTACTGTTTTTCCTAGGTTTTTAAACAAACTCATCATTCTATCCCCTCTCTGTCATGAGTATACCAAACGTTGGTAGACGGCACACTAGTTTGCGTGAAATAGTTATTTCACGCAACGTTAAATTGTCAGACAGGGAGCGCTCAGTTGCATCGAAAACTACGCAGATGGGTAACCATTCGACTCGTTGCAAATCAGCATCTCATCGTTATAACTGCAATAAAAGACAATAATAGTATTATGTAAACTGTTAAAACGATTATTTTCCGCAGAAAACCATTTCGCTCTCAGTTGCATCGAAATTCGTTCCTACGGGTAGTTGGTCGTCTCGTTTTCGTACAGAGCGTTTTTAGTTTTTACGTATTTGAATCGTTCCTTTCTCCAGTTGGAAGGCTTAATCCAAATCGAATCGGGTATATAGTCTAAGACTATCCTGTATTTAACACGAGGGGGACATAACATGATTTCAGATCAACAAGCACGTAAATTGTTAAAAGATGCAAAACGCATTGCGGTCGTTGGTGTTTCGAGCGACTCCGGCAAAACGGCCAACTGGATTGCGGACTACCTGGTCCAACACGGTTACGAAGTCATTCCGGTCAATCCGACGTTAAATGAATGGAACGGGCAGAAAGTCTATCCGAGTGTCGCCAGCATCCCGGGACACATCGATATCGTCGATGTCTTCCGCCGTTCGGAATTTCTGGCGGACGTCGCAAAAGATGCCGTCGCACACGGTGACGTCGGCATGATTTGGAACCAGCTTGGATTATCGAGTGTCGAAGCGGAAAGTTTAGCACTCGGGGCCGGCATTCCATACATCGAAAATCGTTGCATTAAAATTGAACACCAGTACTTGTAATCGTGATCCGGCAAGACATCTACTCCTTGACAGTAGGTGTCTTTTTTTCTTGTTTTCTAGATTATCCTTGTCAGATAGCAAGAAGATGCCTACAATTAGATACAGACTACTGGAAAAACGAACGAACGTTTGGAATATTCGGCGTTTTTCTATTTGAGGTGAAAAACATGGCGACAGATTTAAATAATTATAATGATGATGCCATACAGGTGCTCGAAGGACTCGAAGCAGTCCGGAAGCGCCCAGGTATGTATATCGGCTCGACCGATCATCGCGGACTCCACCATTTGGTGTATGAGATCGTTGATAATGCGATTGATGAGGCACTGGCCGGATTCGGGGAACAGATTGATGTCATCATCCATAAAGATAACGCAATTACCGTCCGCGACCATGGACGCGGTATGCCGACCGGGATGCACGCTTCCGGAAAACCGACGGCAGAAGTTATCTTCACGGTGCTTCATGCCGGCGGTAAATTTGGTCAAGGCGGTTATAAAACATCGGGCGGACTGCACGGTGTCGGTGCATCTGTTGTCAACGCCCTGTCGACGCAGTTAAAAGTCACGATTTACCGCGACGGGAAACAGTTTGAGCAAACGTTCGAAGACGGGGGAATTCCGAAAACGACCTTGCTCGAAACGGGAACGACCCGCCAAAAAGGAACAAGCGTCTACTTTAAACCGGACGGAAAAATCTTCAGCACGCTGACATACAATTACGATACGTTAGCGGAACGCCTGCGTGAATCAGCTTTCCTGTTGAAAGGATTGAAAATCACACTGACCGACGAACGGTCGGACAAAGCGGACACGTTCCAATACGAAGACGGAGTCAGCGAATTCGTCGGCTATTTGAACGACGACAAAGATACGTTACATCCGACCGTCGCCTTTGAAGGTACGGAAAATGACATCGAAGTCGATATCGCGTTCCAGTTCACGGATGCCTATTCGGAAAACGTCCTGTCGTTCGTCAACAACGTCCGGACACGGGACGGCGGAACACATGAAGTCGGTGCCAAAACAGCGATGACTCGGGTGATGAACGAGTATGCCCGTAAAAACACGCTGCTCAAGGAAAAAGATAAAAACCTCGACGGCAACGATATCCGCGAAGGATTAACGATGATCGTGTCGATCCGAATTCCGGAAGAATTCCTACAATTTGAAGGGCAGACGAAATCAAAACTCGGTTCACCGGAAGCCCGGACGAGCTGTGACGCCGTCATTACACGCCGCTTGTCGACGTATCTCGAGGAAAACCCGCAAACAGCGACACTCCTGATCAAAAAAGCGATCCGCGCCGCTCAGGCCCGGGAAGCAGCGCGTAAAGCCCGCGAAGAAGCCCGGAACGGCAAGAAAAAGAAACGTTCTAGCATCCTGAACGGGAAACTGACACCGGCCGCGTCAAAAAACGCCGAGAAAAACGAATTATTCCTCGTCGAGGGGGATTCTGCCGGTGGTTCAGCGAAACAAGGACGCAACCGGACGTTCCAAGCGATTTTACCGTTACGCGGGAAAGTCCTGAACACGGAAAAAGCGAAGCTCGCGGATATCATGAAAAATGAAGAAATCAATATGATCATCCACGCAATCGGGAGCGGTGTCGGAGCAGACTTTGACCTGTCCGATTGCAACTTCGACAAAGTCATCATCATGACGGATGCCGATACGGACGGGGCGCATATCCAAGTCTTGTTATTGACGTTCTTCTTCCGTTACATGCGTCCGTTGATTGATGCCGGAAAAGTGTTCGTCGCTCTGCCGCCGCTCTACCGCGTCTCGAAAGGGAAGGGAAAATCCGAGAAGTTCGAGTACGTCTGGGACGAAGAAACCCTTGCCAAAACAACGAAAAAGTTCGGAAAAGGGTATATGATCCAGCGCTACAAAGGACTGGGTGAGATGAATGCACCACAACTTTGGGAAACGACGATGGATCCCGAGACGCGGACGTTGATTCGTGTCACGATCGATGATGCAGCTGTCGCTGAAAAACGTGTATCTGTCCTGATGGGCGATAACGTCGGACACCGCCGAAGCTGGATTGAAGACAATGTAGCGTTTGGGCTGACGGAAGACCTCTCGATCATTGAAAATGAACATGTGACGAAAGAGAGTGTGAACTGATATGTCTAACCTACAAAACATCCTCAACCTGTCCCTCGAGCAAGTCGTCGGGGACCGGTTCGGACGTTATTCGAAATACATCATCCAAGACCGGGCCTTACCGGACGCGCGTGACGGATTAAAACCGGTTCAACGCCGTATCTTGTATGCAATGCATACGGAAGGCAACATGTTTGACCGCGCTTACCGGAAGTCTGCCAAGACAGTCGGTGTCGTCATCGGTAACTACCACCCGCACGGCGATTCGTCGGTCTATGAAGCGATGGTCCGGTTGAGTCAGGAGTGGAAACTCCGGTATCCGTTAATTGACATGCAGGGGAATAACGGCTCGATCGACGGCGACAGTGCGGCTGCGATGCGATATACGGAAGCCCGTTTATCGAAAGTATCGAGCCTGATTCTCGAAGGCATCAATAAACAGACTGTTGATTACACGTTGAACTTTGATGATACGACGGAAGAACCGCTCGTCTTGCCGTCCCTCTTGCCGAACCTGCTGATGAACGGTTCGACGGGGATTTCGGCCGGTTATGCGACGGAAATTCCGCCGCATCATGCCGGTGAAGTGTTGGACGCGGCAATCGGTCGAATTTCAGGAACGGTTCATACTGTCGATGACTTACTGACGCATATGCAAGGTCCCGATTTCCCGACCGGCGGTGTCGTCCAAGGTCTTGATGGCATCAAAAAAGCGTTTGAAACCGGCCGCGGCAAAGTCATCATCCGGTCGCGGGCAACGATTGAAACATTACGCGGCGGACGCCAGCAAATCATCATCACGGAACTGCCCTACGAAGTCAACAAAGCAAACCTTGTCAAACGGATGGAAGAACTCCGCCTGGACCGCAAAGTCGAAGGGGTCGCGGAAGTCCGCGACGAGACGGACCGCGACGGTCTTCGTGTCGTCATCGAGCTGAAAAAAGAAGCGGATGCAGAAGGGGTGCTACACTTTTACCTGAAACAGACCGACCTGCAAATCGCCTATAACTACAACATGGTCGCGATTCACGAGCGGACACCGCGTCAGATGGGCGTTCTCGCGTTACTGGACGCCTATCTCAGCCACGTCAAGGATGTTGTCATCCGCCGGACATCGTTTGATCTCGAGCAGGCGAAACGCCGCCAGGAGGTCGTTTCGGCCCTGATGACGGCGATTTCCGTCCTTGATGAAACACTCGCTTTGATCCGGTCGGCCTCCAACAAATCGGAAGCGAAGGACAAGCTGATTGAACGGTTCAGTTTCACGGACCGCCAAGCGGAAGCCGTCGTCATGCTTCAGTTGTACCGGTTAACGAACACCGATATCGTCGAATTACAGGACGAAGCGGCGAAGCTTGAAAAAGAAATCGCCCGCCTTGAAAAAATCCTGAACGACGAAAAAACACGGAACCGGTTGATCATCAAAGAATTAACCGTTCTGAAAGAGCAAGTCGCGGACAAGCGGCGTTCGACGGTCGAAGCGGAAGTCGAAGAGTTGAAACTGAAGACGGAAGTTATGATCGCGGTCGAAGAAACGATGGTCTTCGTCTCGAAAAACGGCTATATCAAGCGGTCTTCGATGCGTTCATTCGGAGCGACCAACGACTTGCCGGAGATGAAAGAGCAGGATCGCCTGCTGTATCAAGGACAAGCCATGACGACGGATCATGTCATCGTTTGGACGGTTCAAGGGAACTATCTCTTGATTCCGGTCCACCAGTTGCCGGATACGAAGTGGAAGGACGGGGGACAACACGTCGCCAATCTCGTTCCGCTTGATCCGGGCGACCGGATTTTATCCGTCGATCTCGTCCGGACGTTTGATGAAACATCACACTGCCTGTTCGTCACGCGCCAAGGAATGGTCAAACGCTCGAAGCTGAGTGATTACAACGCCCAGCGGAAATCAAAACCGCTCCAGGGCGTCCGTTTACGGGCAGACGATGAAGTCCTGTATGCCAAAATTTCAACCGGACAGGAGCAACTTTTCTTGACGACCCAGCATGGTTTCGGCCTCTGGTTCACGGAAGACGATGTCCCGGTCGTCGGTGTCCGGGCAGCGGGTGTGAAAGCGATCAATCTGCGCGATCAGGACGTCGTTGCCGGTGCCATCGGCTTTAAACAGGCACCGAATATCGTCTTGCTGACGCAACGCGGTGCGTTGAAGAAAATGCGCCTTGCGGATCAGTTCCAAGTCTCGAATCGTGCCTTACGCGGTACGCAATTATTGCGCGATTTAAAATCAAAACCGCATCAAGTGGCCGCCTTGATTGACGTCACACAAGCAAAAGAACTGATTTTGATCGGAAAAGAACAGGAAAAGACGATTCAAGTCCCATCCTTGTCCTTCCTCGATCGGTTATCAAACGGTTCGTTTGCCTATGACGAAGAAAAATTCGGTCCACTTCTTGATTGGTATACCGTTTGATGGTCAGATGCCCCTCATTTTTAAAGAGGGGTGTCTTTTTTTAGGTTATTTTAGGTTAGATGGTGTTTCGTCGCTCCTTCCTGTTCGTTTCTAGCTTTCTGACGCCTGTTTTGACCGCTTTTTCAGACTTTTCTTCGAATTATCGCCAAATCACCCGTTTACAAATTGAAACGACTGCCGATAACCGCTACAATAAAAGAAAATGGTCAGGCAAGATTACCACGAAGGTTGTGGAGCGGGCAGTTCGGAGCTTTAGCTTATAGGATTCGTTTCATCAAGCAGCTACGGACATGTTCCTCGGCTGCTTTTGTGCCATCTGCCAACTGGAGAGGTGATGACGATGAAATTCAGAAGACGCGAAAAAGTAGCAATCTATATCACACGGGAGCAACCAGAGGGATGGGAACTACTTGTTTTTCATCCGCAATCCGCTCCAGACAGTGATTGGCAAATTCCTGCCGGCACCATCGAGGATGCTGAAATCGCCAAGGAAGCGGCAGTTCGGGAAACACTCGAGGAAAGCGGTTTATCGCTTGCGACCGTTCAGTACGTAGGTGAAGAGGAAATGCGTTATCCGGAACGAATGCGGGTGCATTACACGTATTTCTATCATGCTCATATCGAATGTCAGGAAAACCGATGGACGCATTGTGTCGCTGGTGACGGTCAAGATTGCGGTGATTTTTTCCATTTTGCCTGGTTACCGCTTGAACGAATCACGCAACTCGAACGCCGGCATCATATTTTCTTGGATCGTTTGATGAGCCGCTTGGAACGAACACATCATTACGATTGTCGGAAACACGGTTAATCCCGTGTTTTTTTGTTTTGTCTCACTATCTTAAGTTCACCTGACTTATGAGACAATAATTATTAACTATTGATAATATATGTTATGTTAACTTAAAGAAAAAAATAAAAATTATTTGGTTGGTCTTTGATTTTCTACGCTTCCCTGTTACTCTAAATACAGTAACATATCTATTGTTACCTCTTAACCGGTAACAATTGCTAAGTAACCGTACATTCGGTAACAAGGAGGATTTTTTTATGCAAGCTGTTGCGGTTTCCTTTGATATTCAAAACTCCCGGAGCTATTCGAGTAAAGAACAGTTGTTAACCGATCTGCATCAATTGGCGGATCAGTTGAACGATGCATTTCCGGCGGCGCTCGTACCGTTTCAAATTAAGTCCGGTGACAGTCTGCTTGGTGTGTTTAACGAGTATGCCGTCAGTTATCCGCTCATGCTGATGCTGCTGAATCAGCCGTTAGACGGTTATATCGGGATCGGATTCGGCCAATATGAGACGCTGTCGACGACGCATGCCGACGAAGCCAACGGCAGTGCCGTTATTTTCGCTTTTGAAGCCCAGGACGCCGCCAAACAGACGGCCAACCGGATTGCTTTTGCCGGGCCGCCCTATTTGCCGACCGCCCTGCTGAACGGTTATATCGAGATGTTATACCCGGCGTATTTCGGTAAAACAGACCGCCAAATCGAATTACACCGGCTGATGGATCAGCATCCGGAGGCCACTTACGAAGAAATCGGCTTACAAATGGGATTTCATGAAAAAGATGCGCGCATGAATGTTGCGAAACTTGTTGCCCGCTCCCAACGTAAACAACGTAAACGCCTGGAAAAGGCATTCGTCGATGCTTTAAACCAATTGCAGGTCTGGGAGGCGATCGGATGACTTTACTCTTAAGTCTGCTCCTCGTCCATCTGTTGGCGGATTTTCCGTTCCAAAGTCAACGGATGGCAAAATTGAAACAGCGGCAACTCCGGGTATTACTTGGACATATGACGGTACATAGCATCGGGACAGCTGTTGTCCTCGGCATCTTTTATACGTGGGGTGATTTGAGTGGCGCGACTGCCTGGATCATCGGAGGTGTCATCATCGGGACACATGTCTTGCTGGACGGCTCGCCGTTCAAACGTCTTTTACATCCGGCGCTCGCATTTTGGATTGATCAACTGCTCCATCTTGCGATTCTGACAGGGATTGTCATCTATTTGACACCCGTTGATTGGCCGACAACGTTTCCGCTGCTGGACCAGGTCTTATGGGTCAGCGTCTGGGGTTTGATTGCGACGGAATTGATCGGCCGCGGGATTGCCCCGCTTCTTGCACCCTTCGCTCCCCGTCTGATTGAGTCACATTTTGAACGGAAAGTGACGCGGAAAGAACAACTGGACGGTCTGAAACGGTCCGTTACGCATGAAGTCGAAGATTCCGCCCGGAGTTACACGACGGAAATCAACGGTGTCGGCCGCTACATCGGACTCGTCGAACGCGCCATCATCGTTTGCCTCGTAGCAGTAAACGCAACAGGAGCCATCGGATTCATCATCGCTTTAAAAGCGTTGGCCCGATTTAAACAGTTTGATGACCGCCGATTTGCGGAATACTATATCATCGGCAGTTTACTGAGCATTCTTGCTGCCTTACTGTGCGGAATGGCGATCCGCCTTGCCTTTTAACGACAGCAAGACGATAGATTGAGATACAGAAAGAGAGGTGGACGGTCTCTTAAGGTAAGGAACCGTCGTAAAATCATGAAACAGATTGGATTAGTCAGACACCACCGGGTGACGGAAGGTTACCCGACCAAAGGCTGGATCAGTGCAGCCGACATCGAAGCCTGGATTGAGCGTTATGATGTCTCGACCATCGATGTCCAACCGGTTGAACTCGGAAATATCGACTGGACGATCTGTTACGCCAGCAGTATGCCGCGAGCCGTTCAAACGGCGGAAAGCGTCTATGGGAAAGACATCATCGTGACGGATCTGTTACGGGAAGTCCCATTCCCGACGATCCGTTCACGGATTCGTCTCCCCTTCCTTGCCTGGGCACTGATTGGACGGCTTGTCGCGCCATTCAGTAAACGAATTCAGGCGGAAATCAAAGATGCCAACGAGCGGATTGCGGTACTCCTGAATCAATTGACGTTTGAACAACAAGAACATGAACGGGTTTTGCTCGTCGGACACGGCGGGATGATGATTCTGATGCGGACCGCCTTGAAAAAACGCGGATATGTCGGTCCCCGCTTCGGTCATCCACGCAACGGTATGTTGTATTTGTTTGAGAAACGGGAGGGCTAGGTATGAAATGGGGTTCCGTTCTGCTACTTGCGCTCTGTCTGATTGTCATCTTTTATATGACACGCGACGACGAGCCGTTACCTGGTGATCGTCCGGGATCGTCTACTGTCATTCACGTCTACGGCTTTGATGTCGGTCAGGGCGACAGTACCTTGATTCAGACGAAAAACGAAACGATTTTGATCGACGGCGGGAATAACGGCAAAGGAGACGATGTCGTCCGCTACCTGAAGAACCTGGGTATCACCCGTCTGACAGCGGTCATCGCAACACATCCGGATGCAGACCATATCGGCGGGCTCGATACGATTCTCGATGCCCTGCCTGTCGATCAAGTTTACGCACCACGCGTCAATCACACGACAGAAACCTACCGGGACTTCCTGCTCGCCGTCAAACGGCAAGGGATCACCATTAAAACAGCTAAAGCCGGTGTTTCGATTCCAAGTGACGAAGTGAAACTGAACTTACTCGCCCCGCTCCGCGACGGCACCCGTGATTTAAACAGCTGGAGTACGGTCCTGCAACTCGTTCATGGCGATACTACCTTTCTCTTCATGGGAGACGCTCCGATTCGGACGGAACAGGACTTACTCGAATCCGGAGTGGATTTAAAAGCTGATGTGTTAAAAGTCGGGCATCACGGTGCGGATACCTCGTCCTCGATTCCTTTTTTACAGGCAGTCCACCCTTCCCGCGCCTTGATTTCAGCGGGCGAAGGTAATGCATACGGTCATCCGCGGCCGACCGTCATGAATGCGCTCGCGGCGGAAAGCATCCATGTCGACCGGACGGACCGGATGGGCACCGTTCAATACACGTCGGACGGGCAGACGATTCAGGTCAAAAGCCGGACCGACTTACGTCCCGAGTAAAGGAGAGGATACACGATGAAAATGACCGTCACGGAATTTGACGGGGACCAGGCGATTTGTGAGACGGAAAATCGTGAAACAGTGCAAGTCCCCCGCTCGCGTCTGCCTCATGCTGCGACGATCGGCGACTGGCTCGAATGGCGCGGTCGTTCGATCCGGATTCTCCGGGAGGAAACGCAGAACCGTCGGCAGGAAATTGATGATTTGATGAATGAACTGTTTGAAGACTAAAACTCCGTTCCTTGGCCTGTCAGTGGTCAAGGATTTTTTTATTCACCTTTGTTTTTCCAATAATAAACAGCAAATCTAAAAAATCGACTTAAATCACTAGCAGTTTTTTCTGAATTTTCGTAAACTTTAGGAATACGAAACAAAAAGGGGGATTTATCCATGTTCCAACAATTACGAACGAACTTAAAGCAAGCGGTCCTCGGACAAGAACATGTCATAGATCATCTTCTGATCGGACTGTTGTCGGAAGGTCACGTTCTGCTTGAGGATCGGCCGGGTACCGGAAAAACGACACTCGCCAAATCACTGGCCAATACACTCGATGCCAAATTTTCCCGTATCCAATGTACCGCGGATACGTTACCGACCGATCTGCTGGGAATGGAATTGTTTAATCCATTAACCGGTTCATTCGAACAACGGTTTGGTCCGCTGTTCGCAAATATCGTCCTTGTCGACGAAATCAACCGGACGACGCCGCGGACACAGTCCGCCCTGCTCGAAGCGATGGGGGAAGCTCAGGTGACGATCGGAGATACCTCTTATACGTTACCGCAACATTTTCTAGTCATCGCGACCCAAAATCCGTTTGACGGTCAGGGGACGTTTCCCCTCCCTCATGCGCAACTCGACCGCTTTTTGTTCAAACTGTCGTTTGCTCCGCTCGATCGACAGGTCGAAAAAGCCTTGTTACAGGGGGCTCACTTACAACCGAGTCCATTCCAGGTACCGCTTGAGCAGTTGAATACCTGGAAACAGGAAGTCCAGGCGGTCACGATTGAAGATGCCGTCGAAGATTACCTGCTTGACGTCTGTGATGCCTTACGGGCGCACCGGGACGTTGAGATCGGTCCAAGTCCTCGCGCTACCTTGGCGCTTCTACAAGCGGCAAGAGCGCGAGCCTGGATGCACGACCGGACATACGTGACACCGGAAGACATTAAGCAGTTGGCAAATCCGTTGCTTGCCCACCGGCTCGTCCTGACACTTGAAGCGACATTAAAGATGACGAATGGTCGCTTGGTCCAGCAGATTTTGGAGTCATTGACTGTTCCGACCGAGGTGTAATATGCAATTGATTACACCGAAGTCCTTTCATCCGATGATTTTATTTTGGATTGCCGTTGCGGCCGGTATTTGTACACTGTACGGTTCGATCCTGATTGCGACATTGCTCGTCGCTTACACGTTGTACGGGTATCTCTTGCCGAAGTACCTGGAATACCTCGGAGAACGTCTGAGCGTCCGGCTCGTCGAAACCGTCCGAGCGTTCCGTGACGATCCACTCGCCATTCCATTCGAAATTCATAATCCGACACGGTTTGCTCTTGGGAAGGTGACCGTGTCCGGTCTTCTCGGGGAACAGGTCCGGATTGAGGACGCCAGCAGTCAGTTTTGGCGGCAACATGTCTATGTGCCGCGTCAGGCTCATGTGCCGTTTCAAATCGATGTCACGGCAGCCAAACGGGGAACGATTCGGATCCAGTCGTTTGATATCATGATTTCTGATCCGTTTCATCTGATGACACTGTACTTGACGTTACCGATTCAACAGCTTGGTCATGTCTTCCCTGATTTCGCACCGGCCTCCGTCGAATGGAATGAACGCCAAATTCCTGGCGAGACGATTGACCGGTCGAGTCCGTTTACGGACCGCTCGAGCTTTCATTCGGTCGTCCCTTACGCGGGCGATGCGAAGACGATTTACTGGTCTGCTTATGCCAAGACGGGGGAACTGTATTCCTATCAGTATGACCGGATGCGTAATCATGACTATGCCGTCATCATTGACGGACTGTCCGCGGACGGTTTGGCTTTACGCGGCGACTTTGAAAAATTGCTCTCCCGGGCGGCAACGATTATCCGCGAACTGGAAAAACAAGGCGCCTCATACAGCCTCTGGATTTCAATGGTCAACCGGGACGGACAGTGGTATCACGTACCTTCCGGGAAAGGAAAAGAACAATTCTTGCGGACGATGGAATGTCTCGCCCGGATTTCAGAATATGATTTACCGCTCGAACGCCGTTACTTCACAAAACGGCTTCAACGGACCGTCCCGTCGACGACAGCCGAAATTCATCTCGGGCACCGCCATAAGGGGGTGAGCGCATGATCATCTGGTGGATTCTCGTCATCAGCTTGTTGCAAGCCCCGCTCATCATTCTGATTTTCCCGTTGCTCGCCGTTATTCCGGCGCGCCCAATCCGAATCGGCGTTCAACTGGCGGCAGCTGTTGCTTTTCTTTTGATTTCTCCGCTGATCAGTATCCTGCTGTTACTTGCGATTGCACTCAGCGCATGGCTCGAGACCGTGGATCACCCGTATAAATTTGCCGTCAGTGCGACGGTTCTGACCGGACTGTGTTTACTGTTACCTGGATTCCACCCTCCGCTCGGTGCGTATCTTCTGCTCGGTCTCGTCTGGGGCATTCCCTTCCTCAGGCAGCACCTGATTGAATGGCGCCGGATTGTCGCAGGTATCTCGTTGTTTCTGGGTGCCAGTCTGGTCCTCGTCACCTTAATCCGGCTGCTGAAAGAAGCGCTGTTCGGTTCTGTCGCGAACCTGACCCGTCCGGCACTTGAGGCGTTCGGTTCCCTCTTCACCTGGACATTACCGCTCGCAGAACAGATCGATCAAAAAACGAAAGCCGACAGTACATCCGGGTTATCAGACATCGCCCCGCAAGAAAGTCTAAAAGCGGCCGGCATGAGTTCCGATACGCTGTTTTATTTGAACATGACAGGAATTATCCTGGCGCTTCTCGCCGTCGGTCTCACGTTCTACCTGATTCGTAAACGCCGGGTCGTGGCAACGGAGGCTGAACCGGTCGCCCGGATGACCGTGCCGAAGCAGGCAGCGCCTGTCAAAAAACACAGCCAGCATCCGCTTCTGAAAATCGCCTCGCAACTCGAACAGGCTTTCCCGCGACGCCATGACGAGACGACCGTCGAATGGCTGACACGGATTGAATTTCCGGAAGCTGTTGCCCATGCACGGCTTCTCGACGGCATTGAATTCAGCCGCAGCGAGCCGGCGTACGATCTTCAACTGTTCCGGAAATATGTCCGCGAACAAATCGAACGCTGAATCCAAAAAGAAGGTGCTCCGATATCGGAACACCTTCTCAGACTGAAGACAAAGTAGTGGTTCTTCTCGATAAAGAGAAAAACCACTACTTTGTCTTCAGTCTGAACAGACCTTCAAGAGGTCTGTTCCAGGTATAAAAAGATTTAAACAAATGTAAGCAGTTATGTTCATCTAGCTACTCATGTCGTAAGAGTATGATATGAAATATCCTGACTGATTTTGTTTATAAGACAACGTATTAATAGTCACTTAATACATTGTCAACTTTTAATTAACAATATCATATTCGTTTAAAATATTTTCATATGCAGGGTCATTTAAAATTTCTTCAGAATTTTTATTTGCTTCATTGATTATTTGTGTTCTTTCTTTAAAACTTAATTGATTCAAGAACTGAGATTCTGTCATTCCGTTTGGAAAACTCATATTGTTTTGATTTATTCCTTCTTGAATTGCTTCTGTTTTAAGATTTGTTTTAGATAAAGATTGATATGTAACACTAGAATTAGATGACTTAGTCGGCAAGTTTTTATTATCTGCATAGTTGATTCCTATTTTTATACTTTTTTGGTCGTTTGGATCATCGAAATAAGACTTATACCAATTTACATTTGAAGTTTTACATTTAATTTGCACTGCACCTGCTGCTACTAAAAGTACTTTCGGCTGAAATCCACCAAACCGTCCAACATATCCAAAATGCATATTCCCTAAATCTTCACCTTTCATCACTCTTCCACCGAATACATATCTGTCATTTACTCCATACGCATGCTTGTAATCCCAAGGACCTCTACTATTAACCTTTCCAGTGAAATAGTATCCCGTGCCTATAGGATATGTTTTATCGGATATTGTATATTGATAAAGTGATGCGGCATTCTTTAACATTTTTGAGGAAAACGATGCCGTCACATCCCCACCAGGATTAATTGCACTGTATGTACCTACAGGATCATCATTTACATCAGAGTCTTCGGCCTTTACCAAGTGTTGAGAAGATGATGTAATTAAAAAATACATAGATAAACTAATCATTATTTTTCTTTTCAAAATAAAACTCCCCTTCCATCCTCAAATATTATAGGATTAAATTGACTTGAGATAGATTTAAATTAATTTTTTAGGAATATCTTTTTTTGAATATCTCTTTAGAAAGGAGCGTTTATGAAAAAAATACGCTGGTTATTATATACTATTACATTTTTGTTATTTTTATTTATTTATAATTCTTTTTTTAATTATGATTTTTTTAAATTTATTTCATCTATTTTTTCAACAGCACCTATACATCTTGGTCTCGCTTTCAGCTTTATTACTTGTTTGTGTTCAATATTATTATTAATAAAAGTAAGTTCATTCAATGATAAAAAAGCAACTATTGGGATGTTAGTTACCCTTATAATTAACTTAGCATTCTTATTCGTAACAGGAATAGTGGATTTGATCGGCTCTTTATTCTCTTAAATTATTATGAAGACTAGGTACAAAACATAGGCTGAAATGGATAATGTTCATTCAGCACGTAATTAAAAAAATCGATATGTATCTGTAAGTAAGATACTAAACAAGACCATTTGTCGTTTAACGCTTCATTCCTTTCCTTTCCTCGCAAGGATTAGAAGAACTTAGAAATATCTCGCACCAATCAGTGACTCGTATCTCTACCGTTCCGGCAGGTGCATAGCAGTGTAATGCCTTACATCAGTCAGAAAGCTTTTCAATCGTCTCTTTTTAAGAGAGATAAAAGCTTACAGAAAGTAAACTACTCAAAGATAGCAAAAGATATTAAAGCTATATAGGTACACATAGTTATTCCCCAATTTCTTCAATAACATCTAGCATCTTCCGTGAATCCACATGAGCTGAAAACAAACCTTCTATGGCCCGCAGTGGATTAATCTACTGCGGGCCACCTCTTTCCTTATTCAAACGGCATACTCTTGTGAATCGGGCATTGTATCAAAAACGACAGGAGACCATCGAACGTGTCTTCGCAGATGCAAAAGAAAAGCATGGCATGCGTTGGGCCCGATATCGTGGTCTGAAAAAAACAACGCTACAAGCGATGCTTACTTTTAGTGCCTTGAACCTCAAAAAATTGGCGAACTGGTTATGGGATTCCGGTGGGAATCCTTGTTTTTCATACTATTTTATACGACTACATAAGACAAACCCTCATTTCAACGTTGAAATGAGGGTTTGTCTACAATCTGAAAAGGTGCTCCGATTTCTTTTTCTTATTTAGAATCAATTTTAGACGCTTTACGCGCTATGATAACAATAAAGACGATGGCAGCAACCGGAAGCACGAGTGGCATCCAGTCCAGGATATACTGTGTATTCATCGTATCCCCTCCTCCAAGACATGCTGGTACTCTACACGTAGCATATTCCAAAAGACGGGACCATGCAAGCGTCGTCAGATCCGCGGCAACATCGAGTAGATGACGGAATAATAGATCAAGACACTAGTCGAGACACTATAGACTAACAATATGTAGGGTGCGAATTTCGGCTGAGCATGCCGTTTCAGCACTTTCAGTGAAAACATCGTGATTCCTAATGCAAATAAAGGACTAAAGCCGAAGACCACAAGATCCATGGACATTAAAAGCTCTGTACTAAAGAGTAGATTAAAGGCGAAAATCGATAATAAATACCAAGACGTGTAGGATAAACAGATGAAAAAGAGGTATGACACGCCCGCAATAACGCTTCCCATCCGTGGTTTTTCCATATGTTGCATGATGCCCCTCCTGTAACAAAAATAAGATATCCTTAATGGTAATCGGAAAAAGTTCTTAAAAATATTCAAATATGAATATACGACAAAAAACGACAAAAAAAGATCTTCTGCTCCCTTCAGCAAAAAATCTTCTCTGTTCGTTTTAGACACTTTCATTCATCTGTGGACTGACCGGAACACCTGCTTGATACACCTTGGCAAGCTCCAACACTTTATTCTTGAAGGCCTCCCGGCAAAGAGCTGGCTCCAAAATCTCCGCTTGCTCCGCAAACTGAATCAACCACATCATGAAACCTTGGGAAAACAGCGCTCCGACCTTGACCTCAAACCAGTCCCCTTCGAGACGCCGGCAACGAATGTCCGTCCCGAACCGGTCGACGACAGTCGGCATGACGCTCTCATGGAACTTTAACGTCAACTGTTCCTGTTCGCCACCGTACATATTGAACATACTGCTCAAATAAGTGGCTTCGACCTCGACCGGTGTCTGGGCCGGCTCAAAGACACTGCAATTAACGATTCGATCCACGCGGTAGGTCCGGATCTCTTCGACCCGTTCATCCCGTCCAATCAAGTAGTAGTTCCCGTTATCGACGATCAGATGAGCCGGCGTGACGAGATAGTAATCCCCGTCGCGACGCAACTCGAACTTTCGGGTCCGTTCGTTAAATTTGCCCTGATATTGAAAACTGATGATGTCCTGTTCGATGATCGCTTTTTGGATGGTATCAATCGAAAACGGGATGACGCCTTTCGGTTTCTTGACGGTATGTATGACCGGCGTCAACGTTTTTGCCAGACGTTTACTCGTTAACGTATGAATATTACGGACCAGAACCTCCGTTTCACTCTCAGAGATGAACTTGGCGCTGGCAATCGCATCCACGAGTAATCGTAAATGATGGTATTCGAACGGACGGCTGACCAGATGATACGGAATCGCAAGACCGTTTTTGGTTTCTTCCGCATGAATATCGAATCCTGATTTAGCCAAAGCAGCAATGTCCTCTTTTAAGGACTTTCGGGACAGCTTTTCAATCAGTCCTCTTTTCGACAGTTCGGTACTCAATTCTTCTAATGTCAACGTCTGTTCTTCATCTGAATACTGCTCAAAAATGTCTCGAACGGCTAACAACCGATCCCGATTGGATAATTTTTCATTTGGCACGGGGCATCCTCATTTCCTATCCATAAGATGTTTGATTATACTTGGATTATACCTCAAAAAGAAATTAAGAATAACAATAATATGGAAATATTTAAGAGATAGGAGAATTTGGATGCAACACATTGCCGATTGGGAAGGTTACCGATTTGATTACCGGGACAGCGGAACCGGTCCCGTCATTTTACTGATTCATGGGACACAATCCGATTACCGGGAAGTCTATCACGTCGAACGATTAATCGAAGCCGGCTACAGGATCATCGTCCCATCTCGTCCTGGATATGGAAAAACGCCGCTCCGTGTCGCCTCGTCGCCCGGCGAGTTAGCGGCTTTTTACCGGAGATGGCTGGCTTCTCGTCACCTCGAACGTTACACCGTATACGGCATTTCTGCCGGCGGACCGACCGCGATTGCTTTGGCGAGCGGTAATCCAGCTGTCAGTTCGCTCGTACTAGCCTGTGCGATGACACACCAGATTTCACTTCCTTATCAGGACTGGCTTGTCCAACCGCTCCTTCAGCGTCCGCTGCAACTCGTGCAATGGATCCTGTGGCATTACGTGAAAGATAAATTGGTTAAGTTTCCACAGGAAGCATCCGTTCGGATGGTTGAAATGACGAGTCTGTTGCAACGGGACGAGATCCGCCGTCAATTAGATGGAGCCGACCAGCAATTGTTGTATCAAGTCGGATTGCAGAACGGACCGGGCCGGGGGGTGTTGTTTGACTTGACGCAACAGATTGATCGTCCGCTCCTGCAGGCCATCCGTTGTCCGGTGCTGATCGTTCACTCCAAAGCGGACCGGGCCGTCCCGTTCGAACATGCCCTTTACGCCCGGCGTGCCATTGCGCATGCCCAGTTCATCGAGTCGGCGAGCCCTGGTCACCTGATTTGGATCGGCCCGTCTGCGCGTCGCGACGAACGAATGATTGAACGCTTTATCGCCTTAAATCACTTGTAGGCGGACACGGAGGTTCAGCTTTTCGTTTTCTTCCTCAATGGAGATGATTCCCCGCGCCGTCAGTTCTTCGATTGCCAAGCGGGTCCGTTCCAAATTAAAGCGGGCATACCGGGCAATCTCCGCTATGCCCATTCGGCAGGACAGCTGATTCGCCTTGATTTTCGACGACGGTTTGGCGACGGAACGTTGCAACAGACGCCAAAAGACTTGCCGGGCATCATCCGACAGCGCATATGCATTTTTTTCGATGACTGGCGGGACGTACCGGATGTCCTCCCGGATGCGCCGGATGAGGTAGAGACTCAACCAGTATTCCACGTCCGCCTGAATCCGGAAAAATTCAAACCACCATAACTGATCGAGCGCTTCCGCTTCATCTTGCCGTAATGCCCAGGATGCCGGAATGTCGTCAAACTCTTCATCGAGAAAGTCTTCGTAATCCAACGCAGTTTCATATAAGACCTGGGGCGGGATCCGGTCAAGCGTCTCCCGTTTTTGATATAAATCAAAACTCATCCGCCGGAAGTGTTCGACAGACCCGGCGACTTGACTGAGTTGCATCAACTGTTTCGTGATGAGACGGGCAAGTCCGTCCAGTTCGAGCTGAACGGCATATAAGTGTTTTTCAAGAGCAATCAATGTACTTCGTTCCATCAGACAGTTCCTCCTCTGTTCGTGGCATACTTCTAGTCTTTTAGTCTTTTTCCGCAAATCGGACATTCAAAACCATCTTCTGTTTGTCTCCCGGTACCGGATGACTTGTTCTTCCTGAAGCGGGTTTATCTCCCAAATAAATCGGGAATATTTTTGATGCAGTGGTCTAAACGATTCAATCGGAGGTGGAACAACGTGTTACAGTCCAAAAAGCGCACGGAGCGGAAGTGGAGACAACGCACGACACGTAATCATATCCTGCAATTGGAACACTTGTACAAAGCACATCCTGTCCGAACGACGACACAAACCAAAATGGTTTTTTCCAAACTGTTGGAAGATGCTATTCGAAGCGGGCGGTCCGTTATCTGGATCAGGGAAACGAAACCACGTTGACCGGATCGGTTACGGCTCTTTTTCATGCACGCGGACTTATTGAAATCAAGACCTCGACCGGCTTACGACGTCATCTTCCTTATGACGCGGTAATGGACGTCCGTGAATCCGTCAAATAAAAGTTCGGCCATCCAAGAATCTTCCTATACATGCAAACAAGGGGAACGGATTTGAATCCGTTCCCCTTGTTTATTGAAAAACTGACCGGATTGTCTGTTCCTGCTTTCATGGACAATCCTTATTTTTTATCCAGCTTGACGTTTTGGTCCGCCGGTAAGGTTGTCGTTGTTTCTTCCTCTTCGAGCTTCGGTACGCCTGCTCCGTACTCTGTCGTCTCGTCTTCGACATAAGAGGCAGCAAATGCCGGATTCAGCAGATCGGATTTTGAACCCACGATGACGATCCGGCCGTGGCGGACTTCCTCTTCCAAATCTTCGGCTACATCCTTCGTCATCCCGAGTTCCGACAGCTGGGCAATCCGGTCTTTCCGGTTGCTGCGGACGGTCGACATCAATGTCTCAAAAAATGATTTTTTGGTTATACGATATGCTAACGTCTGCGTGTCGTTGGCAATCCGTTCCGCCAACTCTTCATCCTTCGCAAAAATGTAAATTTGTTTATTCGAATAACCGCTTGACTTCAAGCTCGTCACTTCTGCGTCGACGGCTGTCATGTTCCGTACGATTCTAGTTTCAATCATCTTGTTTCCTCTCCTTCATGCGAGCCGACTTTCTACTCTCGATATAAAGTTATTCCCGAAACATAATGAATAAAACATGAATCACCAAAACGTATCAACCGACTTTTCGCAACCGGACCGCCGGACGCCGTTTCAATACTAACATCAGTCCAATCACCAGACATAACAAGATTTGCGGTATCATCGTTTCGTACGTCGGATAAAAACCGATCCAGGAAACGGTTGGCAGGTAGGAGACGGCATGGATCGGCACGATGCCCGTCACTTGTAACGCATGCAGGCTGGCGCCTAAGATTTTAAAGGCCATAAGATAAATCAATCCGGTCGCCGCTAAAAAGAGCCGGTTGATCGGCAGACGCACTCCGAAATAAATGACTGCGATTGAACAGATACCGATCAGTCCGATCGCCAAAATGATTCCCCCGGCCAAAGCAGTCGTCGTCATCGCCGGAGCCATCCCGACATAAAACAGCAGTGTCTCGGCCCCTTCCCGAAAGATCGTCAAGAAGCTGACGGCAAACAATGACCGTCCCGCAAGATTCATTGCCAGTCCGGTTTGCCGTGAAGCAACCGCCGTTTTCGAATGTAACCAGGAACCAACGAGCAGCATCATCAATACCGCGACCAGTCCGGTCCATCCTTCAATCTGTTCCCGACCGACAGCAGCGAGTGCCGTCGAAAAGAACTGTTGAATCACGAGCGCCAGTCCTCCGCTAGCGAGTAATCCGAACAGTGCTCCGCTCCAAATCATCCGTTCCCCGATCACCTTGGCTTTTCGGGTGAAAGCGACCAGCGCACTGATGATCAGCAACGCCTCGAGCCCTTCCCGTAACATGACGAGCATCGCATCGACAAAAGAATACGTCGTTTTCTGCGCCAAGACCTGAAGTGACGTGATGATCGGTGCCAAATCGGTCCGGGTGGAGTCAACCGTCGACTCGTCTAAAAGCGACAACAGCACCGGCACTTCCGATTCAATCGTCGTATATAAAGAACTGCTCCGGGTCCGGACCTCCCCTTCTCCGCTCGGCCAACGTTCAATGAACGTCGTCAGCGTCTTCTGCGCCGCCGGAACATTGCCGGCAGCGAGTTGCTGATCGGCTTGTTTCAGCAAGGCTGTCAGTTCGGACAATCCTGTCTGTTCCGCCGCTTGAACGGTATCACCTTGCAGGAAAGAACGGATGCTTGCGTCAAACTGATCGAGTGCTGCATTCAGCTCCGACTGATCAAAATTTTCCCGCGCCAAAGCGATCCGGATGGCAGACAACCCCATCTCGACTTGACCGTAATGACCGATGCTTGTCTCCCGGACGACGGTCTCGCGGTCCGTCCACGCCTGCAGTAATTCGGATTGTAACTGCTGACATTCAGGCATCGTCGTAGCCTGCCGGAGCTGTTTCGTCCAGCCGAACAACTCTGTTAAGCGTTTTTTAGCCGCAGGATCTGTTTTCGGCTGATCTGTTTCCTCCAGCGTCCGGACGGCCGTCGACAGTTCCGTCAAGCGTTGTCTGATCTCCGGGAGGGCGGTTTGTTTCTGAACTTCTGTCAACCGATGTTGAATGACCTTTTGTTCGGCAGAAGCCGTCAGGCGGTCAATCTGTTTTTCAAGTGTGTTCAAAGTCGTCCCGAGCGTACTCCGGTCGTTGTCATTGACTGCTGACAACGCTTGACCAATCGAGACGTACAGCGCATCTGTCTCGGAATCCGCGTGGATAACCGGACTGACGATTGCCGTGAAGAGGAACAGTGCCAGGAACACGTTAAGCAAAGAGCGCATCACCGATGTAGCCTCCTTTTTGAATCCCGCCGAAACAGGCGAAAAGAGCACTGCCGCGGTGGGTAATGTATTCATTTAAACGATCGGACGCCGCTAAACGCCGCTGAATCGTGATGAACTGTTCCGGTGACCGCTGGTACGATAAAAACAACAAGCCGGCATCGAGTGCCCCGGTTGTTTCATTGATGCCCGCCTGATAGGAGTAGGAGCGGCGTAACAACTGTGCTTCACCTGATCCGTGCGCGACCGCCGTATGCGAATCTTTCGGAAGTGAGGCTTCCCCGCGTGCCGTTCGTTTACTTGGCGTCACGGATGCAAATTCGTCTTTTGAACCGAGTGGTGCGCCGGATGCCCGGTCCCGGCCGAAGGTGCGCTCCTGTTCTTTCAAAATCGTCCGGTCCCAGACCTCCAGATGCATCTGAATCCGGCGGACGACAAGAAAACTGCCGTTTGTCATCCATGGTGACCCGTCCTGCCACTGGTAAAAGAGGTGTTTATTCCGAATAGCAGGCTGCGAGACATCCGGATTTCCGGTTCCATCCTTGAATCCAAACAGATTCCGTGGTGTCCCTCCTGTTGCATCCGCTGCTTTTGACCGTTGGAAACCGGTCTGGGTCCAGCGGATTTTGACGATGCCCCGACCGATTCGGGTCAAGTTCCGCAACGCATGAAACACGACTTGTTGATCGTCGGCACAAATCTGAACGACAAGATCTCCGCCCGCCCATTTCGGGTCGAGCTGATCAAGATCAAAAGCCGGCAACTCCCGGAGCAGATTCGGACGCTTATGACCGATTTCGAACCGGTCGTCCGCAAACAGACCGTGTCCGCAACCGAATGTAAACGTCAGATGGCTCGCTGACAGCCCTTCCGCCTCCCCCGTATCTTCCGGCGGGACGTACAGACTGTCCGAGTCACCGAGCGGCAAGCCAGCCGTTAGCCGGGCGCATGCCCGTGTCCAGCGTTTCAAGAGGTCAATCAATTCATCGCGTCGTGTCGTCTGGACATCAAAGGCGACGATCTGGACATGATTTTGGGGCGGTGTCAGGATACCCGCCTGATACTTGCCGTAGAACGGGACCTGATTCGTCGCTTCGGCCGTCAAGGCACGCGGTAACCACCGTTCGAGCCCGCTCGCGTAAAGCGCAGCTCCGAGTCCGGTCAGTCCGGCAACTTTCAGGACGTCACGCCGTGTAACGCCCGCTTCTAAAGTAGTTCGTGTCATCGATCAGCCCTCCAGTACGATCCCCATCTTCGAGAGCGGCTCGGCCAGCTCGTTGATGGCTTGACTCAATTGTTTGACGTCCGCTTTGGATAACGCGGTATAGAGAACATACCCATCCTCTTTCTTTTTGGCTTCCAGTAAACCGTTGACATCAGCAAAGCGGGCGGCAATCTCTTTTGACAAAGCGGCATCCTGTTTTTGAAGCGCTGGGTTCAACAGTTGATAAATTTTTTCCGCCCCTTGAACATTGGCTGCAAAATCATACAAGTCCGTGTGGGAATAGCGGTCTTCTTCCCCTGTTACTTTCGACGTCGAAACTTCGTTCAATAAATCAGTCGCCCCGGTGACAAGCAGTTCCGGCGTCACCTCGACGGTTTCGACTTTTGCCCGGAGCAGATGAACATCCTGCATCAATTGATCGGCGTATCCTTCGTATCCTTCGGTCGTTCCTTTTTCAAACAGTCCTTGTTCGATCCGGTGATAACCGCCCCATTCCGATTCCTTGACATCCCCTTCACGGGCATCGATTTTCGGATCGAGATCCCCGAATACTTCGGCAATCGGTTCCGCCCGTTCATAATGCATCCGCGTTGGTGCGTAGAGCGCTTTCGCCTCTGCCAAGTCACCCTCTTTGACCGCTGTCGTGAACGCTTCCGTCTGTTTCGTAAACTGTTCCAGTTCTGCAATCGCATAGGTCCGGTAATCGGCCACGACCTGTTTGAACGGGTCTAGATTAGGCGTCGCCGGTTTCGTCGTCGCGGTCTGTTCGTTACAGGCTGCCAGTAAAGCCGTCATCGATAAAAGTCCGATGGCCAGTGTTTTTGTATGTCGCATGGATGGTTCCCCCTGATCGTTAAGTAAGTTCATCAATCAGTATAGTCGATAATGATAATCGTTATCAATATATTTCAATAAAAAAATCCTCCCTTTCAGACGGCGCTGTCTGGAGGGAGGATGACTGATTCAGGATTCACGTTTCTTGAAATACGTCCGCGAAATGATAAAGGCCACGATGCCGAAGCCGATAAATACAAACGCTTTTTGAATCAACGACAAGAACGACAAGTCAAACAACAACAGTTTGACGGCACTGACCGACAACAACAGCAGACCGGACAGGCGCCAGGCCGCTGTCCCGCGAATCCGGCCGATCGCCACAAGGATAAACGATAACAGGATGTAGGCAACAGATAACGTCGTACTGCGATCCGTTTGATCAAGCGTAGCGTAAAACGGCAGTTCCATCACGATTAGTGTATAGGTGACGAACACACCGGCAGCGGCGAAAAACAGCACAAGCTGCCAATATTTCCGCCACACTGCTTCCTCGTGCGTCCGAACGAGCAGAACGATGAACGCTGTTGTTGCAAGTGTCAGACCGAACACGGAGACGGCACACGACTGATCGTTGAAGCGGTACGTTTCATATGTTCCGATCGTATACAACACGAACATCACATACACGACAATACCGAAAATCCGTTGGTGTGGTACTTGCTGACGTTTGACGAACAATAAACCGGCAATCACGAGAGCGTAGAGAATTGAACGGAATTGATCACCGAAACTCAGTGGATCGACCGGTATCTGCGAAATCGCAAACAGAACGGCGACATGACCGACACCATTTTGCCACGCGTCTTTCGTTTGATTCGCGACGACGTAAGCGAGTAGTGCAAACAGAACCGCGAGTCCGTAACCAAACGGCCAATCGATCACGGACAGACTGAGCAGGACGAACCCGCCCGCTATCCAGCTCGGATAGTTATACGTGAGCGGCAGTCGCGTCCCGATATAGGCGAGACCGAGATAAGCCATAACAGAGGCAACGAGTAACGTCACTTCATCAATCAGAGGACGTGTCTCAAAATTGACAGTGAGACTGCCGAAAACAAGCGCCAGGAAAAAGACGCCGGCAGCAACCGGGTACGCCTTGACCGCTTTCAGACGAAGGACAGCAAATAGCAAGGCGGTAAACAACAGCACTTCGTACAGTAAAAAGAGGAAGACGTTCGGCTCGTCCGTCAACTGAAGAAACGGCAATAAAAAGCCGGTAATCGAAACCAGCACCAGCAATGCCGTCGAACGCATCCACAACATTAATCCATATGCGATCGCGAGTACGACAATCTCTAAGAAAAAGGCCAACAGCGGTGGATAAAATTGATATAAGGCCATACCGGCAAATAACGCCGACAAGGAGACGATCGTTCCGGTCGCGACAAGCCCGACGCCGAGCTCACGTCGTTTCTTCTCATACTGAAATTCTCCGAGCGCCATGACGAGCAGACCGATGACGACACCACTTCCGATCCGGACCGCCGGGCTGATCAGTCCGGCAAGTGACGCATAGGAAAACAGAAAAATCGCCCCGATTGCTGCAAAAATCGCCCCGATCCGCGGTAACCAGACCGTCGCGAGGACGTTTTCCCATTCCTCCCGTGTTCGGGCTTTTTTCACGACGGGTGTCCGGTTTTTTTTGACGAACGCCGGTCGGACGGCTGGGCGCGTCACGGAAGAGACCGGTTCCGGCGGCAATTCTTTTGCCGATTGGTGTTCCAATTGATCGACACGAGCCTTTAAGCGGACGATTTCCTGTTCCAGCTGTTCCAGTCGTTGGTCATCCATTTCTTCACCACTCCTTTCAAGAAGAACTTACAGAGGTTGTCATTATTTTACACGATTTTTAAATCGATTCCCATTTCTTTAAAAAAGCGCCCTTGGTCGACCGCATAAAAAAACCGGTGAAGCCAACCGCTTCACCGGTCAATTGATTAACGGACAGATAACGCGTACTGTCCTGTCGTGTTGTAAACAGACGTAAATTGTGAACGGCTGACCGTATATTTTCCACGGTAGGGATCGGATACCGTAAACGCACTGCTTGAGACACCTGTCACGAGCATGACATGGTAGTTGCGGTAACCGGTAAACGTTTTACCGTCCGGCTTGATCCAAGAGAAGTAACCGTACGGATTTTTGAAATCGACGGTCGCCCAGACAATGACCGGGTTTCCGTTACGGATTTCACTTTCAATTTTGCTGACCCCTTGTTTCGAGATATCAGCAGCACCGCTGCGGTATTTTTTCGCGAGCGGCAGGATGCCTTTCGGATAAATACCCCAGTTTTTATAATAATCAAGTGTTCCTGCCGGATTTCCGGTAAACATTTTTTCCGGATCGGCCCAGTAATACTTACCGTTTTTATAGGTCGCATTTGTCATGCTTTTTGGCATCTGGTTATATAAGGAAGACGCGGAAACGGCCTTTTTTTTGTATTCGAGTGCCATTTTCAGTGAAACGAATTCACAGCCTGACGGATAACCGAGCGTATACTGGTTGTAATACGGGACGTTCAATTGTTTCGACGAACTGCTGCTTGGTGCCGTTTTCGTCAAATACTGTGTCGACACGTAACGGTAGCTGCCGTTGTATAAAATACGTGTCCAGCTGCCGGATGTTCCGTAAGACGCAACCTTTACACCTTTGTTCAGTTGTGTGACGGTTTTCGCCGTCGTACTCGGAGCGGTTCTGACGTTTAATGTCCCGACCGTCGTATAACGTGCCCCGGTCGACGTATACTTCGATGTCATCGACGTCCGGACATAATCTTTGTGTATGTAACCCGGTTTTGATTTGTACGTGATTTTATACCAACTGCCGGACGTCCCGTTTGAAGTATAGACGGCTCCTTTTGTGATTTTCCCCAAGATTTTACTTGTTGTCGATGGTTTCTCACGCACACGTAATACATCTGTCGTGACCGTCAGCTTCGTGGCAGCTTCTGCGATGAGCGATGGACTGAACACACCGAACAAAACACCTGCCAAAATGAAGGACGTAATGATTTTTTTCATGATAAACCCCCTTATTTTCTGTAATACACACATTTTTCCCATCTTTTTGGAATTTTAATCAATATTCCACAAGAAAATTCTGAAAAATTGCGATATCTTTTTCTTTATAACAAAAAATCTCAGCTCTGTATAGACACATTGCTGAGATGTAATTATATTGATATTTAGTAAAAATCAGTTTTGAAGCTCTAAAATGAACGGGGACGGTTTTGAAAAAGCCTGCTCCATCAAGTGTGCAACGAGTTTCGTATCGGCTTCGGAGACGGGCAACGGTGTCCCGTGGACGATACTTTCATAAAAGGCACGGTATAATTTGCCGTAGTCTCCGACCGGGCTTGGAATCCGGACATCCTGGAGATGACCGTGATCGTCATAGTACAACAGACGACCGAAATCATCTTCTGAGTCTTCACCAAATCCTTCTTCTCCCGGGAAGTAGTTTGCTTTGAGATCGAGTTCCTGCCGGTCGATATGCTGTTTGATGAACGTTCCGTTTGTGCCGTGAAGCATCCAGCGCGGAGCACCCGCTAACGCGATATGACTGGTCCGGACGCTGACTTTTAAGTCCGGATAATAGAAATCGAGGGCAAACGTATCATCCGGATTGCCAGCTAGGCGGACCGTCCGGATATCGTAACCGACCCGGTCCGGTTTCCCGAACAGGGCGACGATTTGATCAATCGTATGGACACCTAGACCGTATAAGGCACCGTTTTCCGGACGCGGAATGGCCGGAGCCGCGTCCGGCCGGTAAAGGTCAAAGTGTGAGGCCACTTCGACGAGTCGTCCGAGCTTGCCTGAACGGATGACTTGTTCGACGACTTGAAAATCGCTGTCAAAACGCCGGTTTTGATACGCCAGCAGCTTGACCCCTTGCCGGTCTGCTTCCTCGAACAACCGGTGCGTCTCGTGCTCCGTCACGGTGAACGGTTTTTCGACCAACACATGTTTTCCGTGTTGCAAGGCTTGCAGGGCGTAGGCGAAATGCGTCGCCGGCGGGGTGTTGATGACAACGACCTGAAGCTCGGGATCGTTCAGCATCGTGTCCAAATCCGTTGTAAAGCGGACATGCGGCAATCGAGACGCATAGGTTGTCTCTAATTCCGGTTTTGCTTTTCGATTATAAATCCAGGTGATATCAAAATGGTCCTCAATCATGACGTAGGGCAGATGATACCGGGTCGTACTTTTTCCAAAGCCGATAAAACCAATCTGAAGTCGCATCCGATCACTCCTCGAAACATTCTTTTTCTAACCATACCAAAGCAGACAGAACTTGTCCTATCTAAATGTCCCGTTATTTCAGAACCGGTGTTTCCTTATACTCATATGTCGCAAAACCGTCACGAATCCCTTGAGGCTCAAAACCAAAGGACGCATAATAACGGTTCAAGAAGTCGTTTGTCGCAAGACAGTCGAGACGCAACCGTTCCTGCTCTGCCGTCGTGACCGCGATGACATGCCGCAACAGTTGTTTGCCGACGCCAAGACCTTTTGCCGTCTCGCTGACGACAATCCGGTGGATGTACAGCCCTTCCGTATCCGGCCACAACGTCTGATCCCAGGCGAGCGACGGTAACAGCGCAATCGAACCGAGCAGTTCCGCCCCCTGTTCAAAGACATACAGTCGCCCGGCTGCCAAATCGTTTGCGACCAGTTGCTGTAAATCTTCCTTCAGATAAGCGGACCACTGCTGGCTCCCGCGTGCTTGAAACAATTCGGCTTTTTCGCGCAACAGGGTCGCAATCTGTTTAACGTCCTGTTCAGTAGCTAGTCGTATCATAGTGTTCCTCCTGTAAAAAAAATTCTCCTTCATCCTAACGAAAGTGAACCCAGAAGAAAACCGTTTTGCATAAAGTCCTGCAAAAATCACAAAAACGCATGAGTTTGTAAATTTTTTCATAGTTTCAGATTCTATATCTCGATACTGTATAGTCAAGGAGTGAACAGACCCCCAGTCTGCACAACACAGGTCTACCGACTTCCCACGAGTCGGTAGACCTTTTTTTAAACCGTTTAGTCCAATCCGACCCAACGTTTGGACAGTGCGCGGGCTTGTTGACGGTATGCCTCATCTTCTACGACGGGGTTACTGAGTCGCGGCGCGGAATCCGCGTAATACCCGCCGTTGTCAATCACATCGTCGGTCGTTGCCAGATACAGGGCGGTTTTTGCCCCGTATTCCGGGGTATACAGCTTTCCGGTCCAATAGCCGACCTGAGCAACCGGCTTCAGAACGGTTTTAAGCACTTTTCCGTATTTGCCCCGGTAAAACAGGTCTGTGTTGACGATTCCCGGGTGAACACTGACAAACGTCGCCAGCGTGCCGTATTGTTCCGCTAATTCCCGCATGTGAACCATTTGCAGAAGCTTTGATTCCCGGTATGACTTCATCGGGTTATACTGCTCTTTTCTGACATGTGCAATCGCCTCGAGCTCGATATCGGTCCGGATCATCCCGCCTTCTCCCGCCAAGGAAGAAATCGAGATCACACGGGGATCATGTCCCTGCTCGATTAACGGCAGCAACCGTTCAATCAAATAAAAGTGACTGAGGTAATTGACTTGGAACTGTGATTCAAATCCATCTTTCGTCACATGATACGGCGGAACCATGATACCGGCATTTAAAATCAGGCGATCAATCCGACCAATCCGGTCAAACAGCACATCTGCAAAACGCCGTACGGAATCAAGCTGATCGAGTTGAACGATTTCCACTTCCAGATTCGCATCGGAAACGGCATGTTCCCGTAAAAGTTGAATCAACAGCGTCGCTTTTTTTTGCGAACGGACGGTTGCGATGACACGGTCTCCGCGTTCCAGTAATTCTTGAATCGTTACCATACCCATACCGGAGTTTGCTCCTGTGACTACACAGATGTTCATATAAGATGCCTCCTCTTTCTTCAATCAATGATCCATTATGATACGTGTTTTCCTTTTTTTACGGATTTATACACATCTTCCGGCAAACTATTTTCGGAAGCAACCGCAACGAATGACGTATACTAAAGAAAAGACGTCTTTCATTGAAGGAAGGGATCGCCTATGAACGAAGGAACCGTCCTGTTGCTGGCCGGTATTCTCTTGTTGCTTGCCATCGTCACGACGAAATTTTCTGTCCGTCTGAACGTCCCGACCCTGATTTTGTTTGTGTTTGTCGGCATTCTGGCCGGAACAGATGTCTCCGGCTTGATTGATTTTGCTGACTTCGAACAAGCCCGTCTGTTCGGTACGATCGCACTCGTCATCATCTTGTTTGACGGCGGCTTGAATACGAAATGGCGGGATTTCAAAACCGTACTGCCGGCAGCGTTATCCCTCGCAACCGTCGGTGTCCTCGTCACGACCGGACTGATTGCCGGCGTCGCGCATTACCTGCTTGATTTCAGTTGGCCAATCGCCTTACTGATCGGAGCCCTGATTGGCTCGACCGATGCAGCCGCCGTCTTTTCCCTGCTGAACGGTCGTCCGATCGATCAAAAAGTGAAGCATACGCTCGAAGCGGAGTCCGGAACAAATGACCCGATGGCCGTTTTCCTGACGATCCTGTTCACGGAATTCGCTTTGGATCCGGCAGCCTTTTCCGCCTTACACGGCATCTTGCTGTTATTTTACGAGATGGGCCTTGGTCTTGTAATCGGTCTGTTCGTCGGCTGGTTGTTGACGTCCTTGATGAACCGCATCCAGTTGCAGTCGTCGGCCCTCTACCCGACGCTTTTGATCAGCGGCGCACTCCTTTCCTACGGCGTCGCAACCAGCCTTCATGCGAGCGGCTTTTTAGCCGTCTACGTGACTGGAATATGGCTCAGCAACCATGATTTGATTTACCGGGATATTCTCGTCCGGTTCAGTGGCAGCCTGTCTCACTTGGCGGAAGTCGGCATGTTCATCATGCTCGGACTGCTCGTTTTCCCGAGGCAACTGTTCGATCCACAGACGCTGTTCGTCTCCGGCATCATCGTCTTGACGTTGATTCTCGTCGCCCGTCCACTCGCCGTCTATTTATCCCTGTTACCTTTTCGTTATAACTTCCGCGAACAGAGTGTCATCACGGCCGCCGGCTTACGCGGCGCTGTGCCGATCATCCTTGCGACCTATCCTTTGTCGAGTGGCTTACCGGACGCCTATCCGTTATTTAATATCGTTTTTTTCACTGTCATGACATCGGCTCTCCTGCAAGGGACTGCCTTGCCGTGGGTCGTCAAGCTGATGAAGCTTGATGCGAAACCGACCATCGACATTGAACCGTTGATTCAGTTCATGACGGTCGCGAATCCGAATGCCGAAATCGTCGAAGTCAGTGTCCCGTCCTATTGCCGCATCGATGGGAAAACACTGCAGGAGATTGAGATGCCGCAGGATTTGCTGGTCGTCGCCGTCATCCGGCAGAATGCCATCATCACACCGAGGGGAAAAACCCGGTTAATCGGAGGCGATCAACTGTTGATCCTGACGCCGAAACAATCGGAAGAACGGATCCGGAAACTGATTGCGTCCCTTGGAATCTAAGACAAAAAACCGGACACCTGAGGGCGTCCGGTCTTTTTATTTCTTCTTTTTCCGGCAATCACCGGTTTCCGGTCAGATCTTCCGTCCGTTGAATCCGGACAAGACCCGGCGGACGATGCGGGAACGTGATCGTCAGTCCCGCAAATCGGCAACTGTCATTACTGTTTTGTGCCCGGACGATCCAATCAATCGTTTCCTGCCGTGCCAAGGCGTTGTGGACCCGGTTTTCGACCTGTTGTCTCGAAATCCCTTCACAGGAGACTTCCGTCAAATAGGTCGTCTCGTCGGACTCGAACTGTTTCCAGATCCCTAACAGCAATTGACCGACGGCACTGACGGGAGTTCCGTCCGGCTCCCCCGCCCCGACCGCTTCGTCGAGTCGTTCGATGGCCTCCGGTGCCGTGTCCCCGAGCGCCAAGATCCGTCGCGATCCTTGCTGCATGATCCGGAAACGCTTATGTCCGTCGTCAAGCCACAGGCGCTGGGCAAACGGATTGACCGGAATACCATGGAAAAACGTTACTGTCCCGCGCCAGGCGAAACCGAACGACGGATCGTAAACCTGCATGACCGCCATCACCTGTGCAAGAAATGATTGCACTTCCGTTCGTTCCGCCTGCAACCGGGTCCGGACATCCTCGAACTCGTGAAGCGGGACAGCCAATGGAATCCGCGTGAACAATTCGCTTTCTGGTACACGGTGCGGTGCGAGGACCGTCCCGTCAAGCCGGTAATCACTTGCCGGACGTCCCGTCCGCCCGACGAACAGTTGCCAGTGGTCTTCAACCGCCGCAAAGGCATAGGTCTGATGGGCAAAGGATGGAGCGACGAACAGACCCGGGAACGGTTCGAACGTAGCAATCCGGAGCGGTTCGCCGTCGTTCCACTCCTCTTCGATGACACGGACGAGCTGTCCGGTCAACGAGAGTGTATCCGTCAGATAACGGCCGGTGTTGCTGTAAAAACCTAAAATGTATTCCCGCTCTTCCTCTTCGAACGTCATCATCGTCATTTGAAACAGGGACTGGACCTGGGCTTCAGCAAACAAATCGTCGACGCTTTCCGGATGATGGGATTCGATGGCCACCATCTGCCACCCCATCCGTTCATATAAGTTGATCGTAATCGGGAAAAATAAGAAAGCACCATGTGTGGCTTCAAGTTTCAGGATATCCTGCATGGCAAGCCGCTCGATCCGTAAATCAAACCCCATCCGTTCCAGATGATCTTGCAAACGTCTTTTCCAGTGCGTGAATTCCATCTTTTTCCCTCCTTCTGCCTTATGCGCGTTTACGAAGCGGATTTTTGGACCAGTAAAGATAAAGACCGACCAATCCGGCGATTCCGATCAGATACGCCGGGGTGCCGCTGACTTGCATCAGGACGACGGGATTCGGCACGAATTGAATCAAAACCGCTTTGTACGTCGCAAACAAGATGAAGCTGACTAAAAATTGAAGCCAGACCCGTTTTTTGACGTCACGGATTTTCGGCGACGTGATTAGAATCGACATCGCATCAATCAGGAATAAGGCGATGATCGAAAATAAAATGTAATCTGCGAGAGCGAACTGGAAGATTCCATCGATTCCTTCGATGAAGATAAACATCAAAATCGTCGAGATATAATTCCGGGTCCAGCGCTTCTGAGTTTCGTTCCGCCGCAATTCCGGAATCTCGGCAATCATTTGATTCAACCGTTCTTCCGGTAATTGTCCGTGGACGGTTTCAAACGGTTTTTGCAAGCGCTGGGCTTCATACAGATCCGCTTGGAGACGGCGTTCGATATCCGTCCGTTCCGGTTCTTCGACGTTCAGGTTCAACCGTGGTAACAATGACTCCAAAATACGTGTGTTGGCTTTAGTAAGTTTCAAGCGAGATCCCCCTTTTTCACGTTTAAGTATACCGGTTTCAAGGAAAAAAAGACTACTGGGAAGATGACGATTACTTGACGAATCACGAATAAATATTCAGAATAGTTAAAAAGGTGACACAATTTCCAGAAAAGGAGGGATACAGATGTACCAAACCTTGACGAATACGGCGCTGATCGCTTTACTGACGAGCGTCGGGATTGCCCTGCCGTTGGCACATACCGAAAAAGAGGCACAGGAGCCGATCCCGTTACAAACGAACCAGACGGATGCTGAATCAGCAACGACCGAATAAAAGCATGACCCCTTTCCCTGATCAACGGAAAAGACGGGTCATGCTTTTATTATTTTGCATTTCCAGGCATTGTCACATGCTCCTCCACCTTGACCGTCCAGGCCAAGATGGTCGTGCTGTCCCGAACACCGAGCTGCTTGATTGTCGTCAGTAACGTCTCAACGCCAGCCGTTGAAGTGTTCAGAATCGTTTCCATCTGTTTTCCGTCCTGAAACGGGGCTCCCGGACATTCAATCAATCCGTCCGTCGTCAACAACAGCTGATTGGTTCCCCGACGTAATTCACGAATCCCCCGCCCGTAACACGGAACCGGTAAATCAAATGTATTGACCCGTCCAATCCATTCAAAAAATTGCCGCTCGTTTAACTTGTATTGCAGATGTTTACTTAAATCAGGATGGAAGAGATAAGCGACGACATCACCGACCGATAACCACCAGACATATTTTCCTTTCCGGACAAGAAACAGACAGGCGGTCTCGCCCTGTACGTCTTGACAGGCGGACCGGAAGGCTTCGTTTTGCAACAAGGATACGACCTGCTGTTCGAGCGTGGAGAACATCGTTTCTAGAGGTTCATTCAGGATCCGCTCAATTTTCGCACGATGCGCGGTAAAGTAGTCGGTCAATAAGACGGCACTTTCCGCCGTATCATGCGCGTCGAGGAGCATGGTCCATTCCCAGTCCCCCCCGATCCAGACGACACAACCGTCTTCATTTTTAGTCTGTCCGGAACGGCTGCATCCTCCGAATCGTCCGACCGTGATCGGTCCGACCGATTCAATGGAGATGACATCGACGAATGGTGTTTCATTGCCTACCCAAACCAAATCCGTCATTTCTGTTGTGGCCCCTTTCAATCTGTTTGTTCACTGCCCGGTCATCCGCCCTCGTGACACGACCGGTTAAGGGGTCGTGACAAAAGGTTGAACGAACAAACGCAGACGTTTTTCGTAATTCCCAGCATTTTCGGAATAGGTCATGCCGTGACCCGCTCCGCGGACCGGATACAGTTGTTTGATCCCGGGTTTTGCCTGATACAGCTCATAGACCATCCGCGGGGGAACGATCTTGTCCCCCGTTCCCTGGATGAACAACGTCGGCACCATGATCCGGCTCGTCTGCCGCGTGACGGAAACATCCCCGTAAAAGAAGTCCTGCTCAACTTTATTCAAGATACTTGCCGCAGCAAGCGACGGACCGGCCGGATACGACAGATTTGCTTGTGCAAGAGACTGGAGCCAATCGTCCAGACGGGCATATGCGCCTTCGGCAATGACGACCTTGACTTGTTTTGGAACGGTCGGTTCTCCTGCTGCGAGCAATGCCGTCGCCCCTCCGACACCCAGTCCGTGATAAATGATGTGACGCGTTCCGGTCTCCTCAATCAATTGATTGGTCCACTCGATCAGATCCAGCCGGTCAAGCCAACCATAGTTCAATGGTCCTTTGCTGCCTCCCTGACCGCGGCGGTCCGGAACAAATACGTTGTATCCGAGCTGTTCCTGATAAAAGCGGATGAGCGGTTCCGTTTCGGAGGAACCGAGGCGGACATCATCAGCAAGGAGCACCACCGTCTTGTCGGAAGCGGGAGAAGCGGGCAGGTAACGGCCGACGCGCGCTTCCCCGGTCGTCTTTAATTGGATGGTTTTCAGATCCTGCCGCTTCATCCATGCCTGATCCGCTGTGTCCGGATTGGTTGGCTTCGCAGGGAGGAGACGAGAGCGGTCAGACGCTTTTGTTAAAGTTTGCTGTAACCGGTAGCCGTCATATCCGATCAGACCTCCGATTCCGAAAAGAATCAGCAAGAGTATCAAAATCCATTTGCGCACCACGTTCACTCCTTTTGTCATCTGTTTCTTTCAGAAGCTATTCGTCATCCGACAGCCGTGTCCCTGCCGGTGAAGCCGGTGGTTTGAGAAATGTCTGTTGATACCAACGCAGTACGTCTTCAAACTCTTCCTGTGTAAAGTAACCGGCATGAAAAACAGTTGAACCGCGTAACGTAAGATGAAACTTCAGAATATCTTTGTGTTCCAGAAAACGGGACACGTGACTCGAGAAGGCTTCAATCTTGAGGCGCGGCGCATAAATCGTTTCCCGGTTGACGAGTTCCTTGCGGAGGACAAACAAATCATCCTGATGCCCGTAACGGGTGTTTTGATAGCCCGACCGTGCGACCGCGTAATAAACAGGCAACAGCAGAAGAAACGGTAATCCGAAATATCGGAATGGTTCCGGTAACGTAT
This sequence comes from Exiguobacterium artemiae 255-15, assembly GCF_000019905.1. Taxonomy (GTDB): domain Bacteria; phylum Bacillota; class Bacilli; order Exiguobacteriales; family Exiguobacteriaceae; genus Exiguobacterium_A; species Exiguobacterium_A artemiae. The sequence continues at coordinate 1,587,969 of NC_010556.1, forward strand.
AGAGCATCGCCCCGTTCAACAGAAGTAACCCCAGACTGTAGCCGAGCAGCGGCCAACGGACGATGTAAACAAATCCCCGTTCGACAGCTCGTTTCTGCGGATTTTGCAATTGAAACCGCGGTAAAAACCGACTCAAAAAATCGTCGATCTCACTCGTGCGGATAAACGGGTGCAAGAGCAGCTTCTCTTCTTCACCGCTTGCCGAGATAATGTGTAACGAGAGGTGCGCCCGTTTCAAACGCCGCTTGATCCAGCTTTCCTCGATGACCAGCGCCTGCACCTTATCTTGATGAAAGACGATTTCCGTCCGGTTCAAGAGGCCGTATCCAATCGTCATCCGCTGTTTATCACGCGTCGCCCGGAAAGAACCGTACCGGAGGACGAATACTAAAATCGAGCCAAGGTAAATCAAGAGTAAAAGCATTCCGCCGAGAATCAGCAAAATCATAAGTGATAAATGCAACAATTCGTCAAACGCCCGGCTGATGTAAGGCTCGATGAACCGGTTGGCGAACTGATAGACGGCTCCGAATCCGACGAGTGCAAGACCGAGCCGGCCGGATAATGCCCCTGCTGTCACTAAATCCTTTAAGCCGACCGTATAAGTGACGGCTGTCTCCGCATTTTCCGCGGATGGCAAGACCGCTGTTCCGATCGTCGATTTCAATTGTTTGGCAAACTCGAGCCGAACCCCTTTTAATTCGACTTCCGGTTTGCCGCTGTCGGATGACGTTTCGACCGCCAGTGTCGCCAAACCGAGAATCCACTCGAGCAGATTTTGATTGATGCCGATTGACTCGATCCGCTGACGTTGCGTCGTCCGCTCACTTTTTCGGAAAATCCCTTTATTGACCCGAATCGTTTGTTCATCAATCGTAAACGTATAAAAGTACCAGGATATGATACCGAACACGAGTAACAGAAAACTGATGACCACGACACCAATCATCGTATATATGCCGAATCCGTCATTTTTTAAATCATTGAACAGGATGACGGCAATCGGAATGACGAGTGATCGGAGCTGCGTCAACGTCGTCATTAAGATGAACAAGGGGTGGACCCTCCGTGTCATAACGACTCCTCCTCCTGTTCCTCGAGTTTCGCGAATCGTTCAATCCGTTGCCGTAAGATGCCGGCTTGCGTGACCTCAAGTCCGGGTAACTCAATTTGCCCGGACGCCGTATGCACGCTCATATTCATCAGCTTCAAGCGGCGGAGCAACGGGCCGGACGACGTATCGATGATTTGTACTTTGACCAGTGGTGTCACAACATGTCGTAAGATAAAGATTCCGAATTCGACGACTAAAAATTCATCATCGACCCGGTATTTAAAATACCGTTGTCTCATCTTCGGGACGTATACGAACTGAAGCAAAAAGAATCCTGTCCACAAACCGGTCAGAATCCACATCCACCAGGGAGATAAATCCAGCCACTTGATCTGAACCACGGTCGCCGTTCCGATGAGCAACAGATAAATGGTATACTTAATGCCGACGTATTGACGTTCGGCGGTTATCGAGGCACGTGGCAAGTGTTGCCAGTCCCCGGTCGGTTGATTTGGTTGCATCCAATCCCCTGCCTTTCCTTTTTTCATACGGGAAGAGACTTGCTCAAGTTTCACTGTCATCAAACAGACGTTGACATTTCGTTGTGAATCATCGCATATATAAGAGAGTAGAAATGTATTTCAAGGAGGAACCATGCTAACATTTGAAGAAAAATTAAACATCATCGAGACTTTCCCGCAACTTGTCCGGAAAGAAGTCTCGCTTAACCGTGTCAATTTCCACTTCCCGGAGAGTCAGTTCGAGAAAAAAATCGTCGTCTATCATCTTCACCCGAACGGCAACGGTTTTGTCTACGCTGCAGGATTACCGGGATATGAGACGGACCGGAAAGGTTTCGTCAACATTCGTGAATTCTCCGAGCCCGCTTTAATCCTCTTGTTACAAGATGCGATCAAAGCGCTAGAGACAGTCGAAACGGTCGAAACGCTGGAAGAAACGTGGATCAACGACAACCAGTTCGAATTGACGTTATTAAACGAAGACCTCGATACTTGGTTGGTGTACGCGGGCGACTTGCTTGACGGAGCGTTCAATTCGTATAAAGAAGCAGCGAACTACCTTGAAGAAGAAGGATTCCGCCGCAAATAAATAGTCAAAATGAACGGGACTGTCAATCAGTCCCGTTCATTTTTATGGTCAGGCGATTTAATGTCTGCTTGACCAGTTCCATGTCTTCGTCCGATACACCCAGTAATTCTTTTAAAGCCAGCGGAATTTGTTCGGCCTCATTTCGAAGGGCTTGACCGTTTGCCGTCAACGTGATTTGGATATGACGTTCGTCCACCGGATTTTTGACCCGTTCGACTAAACCGGAAGCTTCTAATTTTTTTAACAAGGGCGTTAACGTACCTGAGTCGAGATGCAATCGCTCTCCGACCGCTTTTAACGATTGTTGATCCTGCTCCCACAAGACGAGCATGACGAGATATTGCGGATAGGTTAATCCGAGCGGCTCCAGCAACGGACGGTATCGTTTCGTGATTTCACGGGAAATCGCATAAAACGGAAAACAGAGTTGTTCTTCAAGCAATAAGGGATTCGACATATATATCCTCCTTTAAGCAAAATAGTTGCGTTCTTTTATAGATTGTATACAATCTAATTGTAAGCTACTTAAATTAATCAGCCAACCCGAAAGGAAGTTATCATTATGAAACCAATGTTCACATCATCTGCTACAGCTGTCGGAGGCCGTGACGGCCGCGTCGTATCGGAAGACGGTATTTTAGACGTCGCTCTTGCCATGCCTGTACCAGGATCAAAGAAACAAGCGACAAACCCGGAACAATTATTTGCTGCCGGATACTCTGCTTGTTTTGATTCCGCTTTAAATCTTGTCGCTCGTAAACAAGGAATCAAGCATGACGGCAGTGAAGTAACGGCACACGTCACATTGAACGAAGCAACAGACGGATTTACACTTTCAGTGGAACTGGACGTTCTTGTCCGTGGCGTTTCAGAAGAACAAGCTGCGGAGCTTGGTAAACTTGCCCACAGCGTTTGCCCTTACTCACGCGCAACAGCTGGCAACATTCAGGTCGACATCTTCACACGGACGACTGACTCAGAATAAGCATACCACTCCTCCTCTTGCTTGGCGTATTTCGCTGACGGGGAGGAGTTTTTATTGTTTTTGACGCATATAAGCTTATACTTCTTGTTTTCTAATTTGTTTTTATATGACGATTACGGTATATGAAATAAATAGGTCTTCTGTTTAAAAATCACACTGCCTTTTTCACAGTGTGATTCCCTGAATTGTTCGGCTGTTTCGTTCATTTTAACTGATTGACGGAAAGGATGACCAATTCTCCGGAGACAATCATATAATAAGCATCCTCGAAACGGTGACGCACTGCCTGCTCACCGTCATACACCGTGACCATCGGTTCAGCATCCGTCCCGATCGATTCATGCAGGTAAAACCGGTCGCGCAGCACCCGCTCAAACGGGTCACGGTCCAGGTAACGGGCACCCGTCCGCAGATTCATCACTTCATGGTGCTGATCCGACCGGTCATTGACGATGAAAATCGTCGACTCGACATCGTCATAGGTGAAGTCCAGCGGTTCGAAATCACTCCACCGAATCCGTTCCCGCTCCGTAACGGCCGTTTGTTCCTTGATTTCATAAAACACTTCTTCATTGAGGCGTTCCGAATAGGCACTAAACACGAGATGGCCGTCCTGTTCGCCCAGGTACTGGACGGTATCCCCTTCCCCGTCGAGCCGCAATAACGTCCGAAAGGACAGGTGTTCCACGCCTTGCTCGATTTCCGTGACGATCGTCGACAACGGAGCAATCAACAGACTTTCCGAATGGTCAATCGGATCTTCCGGTGAGATGACTCCGCTTTCCAGCGCATCATAAAAGGAGAACTCATCGAGCCGGGCATTGCAGACGATATAATCGGCATCCGCTAACGTGATGAGGAAAAAATACAGTTCACGGTAGTTTTCCGTGATACCGTACAACCGTTCATCTTTAATCGGATGCTGACGCGTCGTCTCGACGTCATACAAAAAGGCCGTCGTCCCGTCATCGACATGCAACAGCACCATATACCGCTCATTCAGGACCCAGTAGAGCGTCAAATCGCCCCCAAGGCGCCACGAAGCGAGGTGCTCGCTTTTTTCTGAATGCAGGTCAATCGCGATTAATTGCGTCTCGCCGCCCTCTTCCCGGTCTTTTTCATTCAGGCAATACACTTTTCCCTTTTTGACGAATGGCCGGGTCGGTCCATGATCCTGCAACACTTCAGGCGTCAGATCGACCTGTTCTTGATCTTTTAAATCAAACCGGCTGATATGAAATTGACTGTCGTTGAGTCGGCGGCGGAAATAAACCGATGATGGTGTGACATGTAAGATATCAGAATGATCAGCTGGCAACGCCCGCGCGTCCAAAATTTCCATTCTAGCACCCCTCCCAGATGTTCTACTCTGTCTTTCCCACGAAGCGTCCTCCTTGAAACAGGGTCCTTTCGTGCGTCCATTGAAAACGAATGCTACAATAAAGCAAGAAGAATTGATGAGGAAGGTGAATTCCGTGCAATCGCAGGACTTAAATACGATGATGCTCGAATATGTCAATGACAAGGAAGACTATGACGCCTTTGCCGATAAATTAAAAGTCTTATTATCGGAATTGCTCGATGCAGCCGGCATCAAATACCATTCGATCGTCGCCCGGACGAAAGAGTCCGACAGCCTGTACCAAAAAGTGTTACGGCAACCGAATAAATACCAATCGCTCCGGGATGTGCACGATTTGACGGGAATCCGGATCGTGACGTACTTTCACGATGATGTCCGGGAAGCAGCCCGGATCATCGAAAATGAATTTTCAATCGACCGGGATCAATCCGTCGACAAATCCACTCTGCTCGATACGACCGAGTTCGGTTATCTGTCGGTCCATTTCGTCGCCGCCTTAAATGAACAGCGGCTCGCGCTCAGTGAATACGGCCGTTTTAAGGACCATACCGCCGAAATCCAGATCCGGTCGATTCTGCAACATGCCTGGGCGGAAATCGAGCACGATTTAGGATATAAAAATCCGAACAGTGTGCCGGCCGAAGTCCGCCGCAGTTTCAGCCGGGTCGCCGGACTCCTTGAAATCGCCGATCAGGAATTCGTCAACATCAAAAAACAATTGAAACAATTCGAAGACGAGACGGTCCAGCAAATCTTGTCGGATCCGCAAAAGGTCCGGATCACTTCCGATAACTTAAACTATTTCATCGACCACTCCGCTGTCATCAACGATCTCGACAAACAGCTGGTCACGTCCCAGATGATGCTGGATTCCGATCAGCAGCTGATCAATGAACTGATCCGGATGTTCCATTATGTCGATATCCGGAATTACGGAGAATTGATTGAAGCCGTCGCCGCCCACAGCCCGCTCGCCTTGAAGTGTGCCCAGGTCATGCCGAACCCTTTCCTCCCTCGCCAAGGAATCGGCATCGCCTACATCTGTATGGCCGTGACAATCGCCGGGAACGATCCACACCGGATTGACTATTTCTTCCGCCGGTTCTATCCGGAGCTCCGGAACGTCGAGGACATCATCAAGCAGGTCCAACCGTTAAGTAAACAGATGATTCAAGAGAAAAATATTGATTAAACTAAAATTTTTCACTATACTAAATCACGGAAGAAGAAACTACGGTATGGAAAGAGTGAAACTATGGCAACTACATTAGAAGTAGCAAATCGCGATCAGTTGATCGTGGATACAGAAAAAGGGTTACGGATGAACTACCGCGCCATCAAAAAAGATGTCCGCAGCATGTTCACGACTTACTTGACGCGAAACGAATTCTTTATCCTGAAGTCGCTTTGCACAAGCAGTCCCCAAATCGCATCGGCTTTATCCAACGAATTTCAGTTTTCAGCGAGTATGATCACGGCACTGGCCGATGAATTGACGAAAAAAGGGCTGATTTCACGCGAACGCAGTGAACTCGACCGTCGTGTCGTCGAACTCCGGGCAACGAAAGACGGGATTGAATTGTACGGGAAGCTTGAAGCGATGAAGATGGAATACCTGTCGGACGTCTTCGCTGACTTCTCGGATGCCGAACTCGATACGTTCCGGACACTGTTAACGAAACTCGAACAGCAAAATTAACATTCAACCCTTCAGCCTGACCGGTTGAAGGGTTTTTGTATGATACCCAACGCGAGGAGTGCCTTGACATGACAGATGCCATCACGATTCAAACTGCGCGCTTACAAATTCGACCGTTGCCTTTCCGACACGAACCGGTCCGGTCTGCAACAGACACGTCCACGTTTGGTCTGTTTCGTTCAAACGATGAAACGAAGGTCGGGACAATCCGAATCTCGCCAATCCGTCAGGCGGAAGTCCGCTCGGCCAAAATCGACTGCGAGATCGATTCGCTGTTTGGACGACAAGGATATGCCACGGAAGCATTTCCTGCCATGCTGACGCTCAGTTTCAAGACACTCGATTATCAACAGGTGGTGGCCACGATGGACCCGGATAATGAACCGGCGCTCGTTGTCGCCTCCAGGGCCGGTCTGCCGTTTCGCTCCAGCGTTTCATACGGACCATCGAGTCAGCAGCTGACCTTCGTCTACCGTCCGTCAGATGATCTCTCCCCTGCGGTCGGGTTTGACCGGACAGCCGTCTCGCGTCTTCGTCAAGCGAAACAGTATCACGCCGCAAAAGCCGTCGTCGCCTCTTACCTGAATCAGGCTCCGGACGATCCACAAATTCATTATCAGATGGCCTGGTGTCATGATAATCTCGGAGAGGAAGCCGCTGCCGTTCCGCATTACGTCGCTGCCATCGAACAGGGTCTGGCTGCGCCCGATTTACAGGAGGCGTACGTCGGACTCGGCAGTACGTACCGTGCCCTCGGCCGTTACGATGATGCCTACCGGACGTTGACGGAAGGACTCGCCCACTTTCCGCAGCATGCCGTCTTGCAGACATTTTTAGCACTGACGTTACATAATCTCGACCGATCGGCCGAAGCAATCGAACGGTTGATCGGAACGCTTGTCGATACGACGGGAAATCCGGAAATCCATGCTTATGCCCGCGCCCTGCGCTTTTATGCCTCCCGTGTCGACGAGACCTGGGACGGAAACTGAACCAAAAAAGCCGTGCCCTGACCGAATCAATCGGTGAAGGCACGGCTTTTCCGGTCGAACGAAAAGTCTACTCAGACGATCACGTCCGGTCAAACGTTGCATACCAAATCGGGACGGCACACTCAAACCGCCGGCGCATTTGGTCCGTTTCCTCCGGTGCATGCCGGCTTGTCCAGACGATCGATGAAATACAAGCCATCGCCAGATAGACGCTGTAGACACGCCAAAATAGCTCCGGAACATCCCTTGCAAAATAACCGTCGACTTGACCGACGGCAAACGGAATACTGTCGTCGACCTGAAACAGTCCCATTTTGACGAAGTCATGCCACGGGTCACCGACATCGTGATTCGAGAAATCAATCAGTCCGACGAGGTGTTCCCCGTCCGTAATCAGATTTCCGAGGTGAACATCATCGTGTTGCAGCCGGTTCGGCCGTCCCGCGATCAAATGGATGTTTCGTTCGATGAAGGACAGGATGATTGAATCGTCGGTCAACGGTCTTTCTGCTTGGTACAGCGCAACATACCGCTTGTGTTTTTCGAGGCAGCGGATCGCCCACTCCGTCGCCCGGGGCACCTCATGCTGATGGATCCATTGTAACAAGCGGCCCGTCTCCTGACCGAGTCTGTATGCTTTGTCCCGGCAGAGCGGTAAACATGCCTGGATCGTCTTACCGGTCAGAAAACGATAGCGGCTGTAACAGACAGCGGTTGCCGAAATCTGCTTCAAGTCGAGTGGTTCTGGGACCGGCAACCCGTCGTGTCGTAACTGCTGCAAAAGCTCAAACTCCCGCTTTTTCCGTGCCAATGATGCCAACGGAGCGGTATGAATGATGAATACTCCGCTTGCGTCACGCGCCGTGTATTTCGGTGAATCGGTATAGCGCGTCGCAAGACGGTTCCAGTCGGTCAAGGACCTGAGCTCCGGTTCCGCCTGCAAAAGCTGTAGCCAGACATCCATCCACGTTCCCCCTCTCCTTAACGATACTAAAAACAGCAGGGATGGTTCCCTGCTGTTACGATTCGGACGGTTGTCCGGGAATATAGGAGGAAATGATGCTCAACAAATCCGCATAGGCTTGTTCAAAGTCGATGTTTTCAATCATATAATCGTAATGATCGCGCTCTTTCCAGGCATCCGCATAGTCGACGAGCCGTGCCTCGAACTCCGGCGTATCCCCCCGCATCAGCAACCGTTCCTTCATCAAATCCGGCGGAACGGATACGAAAATCGTGATGACGTGATCGGCAAACAACGTTTTGAACGCTGTCGCCCCTTTCGGATCAATATCCTTGATGACAATTCCATCGGTCGCAAGAATTTCTTCATACGCCTGGCGCGGCGTCCCGTACCATGCCCGGTGGACGTGGGCATATTCGATGAATCCGTTCTCCTGGATCAGTTGCTGGAACGTTTTGACATCAACGAAATGATAACTTTCCCCGTCGTGTTCCGTCGGACGTTTCGGACGTGTCGTCACGGACGGAATAAAGCGGACTCGTTCATATTCCTGGCGTAATCGTTTAATCAAGGAAGATTTCCCGCTGCCCGATCCCCCAATCAACAGAATGATTTTACCTGACATCGTTCTCCTCCTTTTGTTGTTGCACTGCCATGAAGTAGCTCGAAAAGCGAAGTGCAAATTGTTCAAGCTCACTGTCTTCGACCACACCGTAAATCGGGCGGATGACAACAAGATACCGGTCATACGTTAAAATCCGGGATACCTCATTTCGAGTCATCTGAACATTTTTTTCGGGATAACTCGCGACGTAATACCAATCAACGGCAATACGTGTCGATGTCGGACTGGAGTAAATCCAGGTCTGGTTCGATCGGTTATGCTCGATCGTGCTCGATCGGCTGAACCTTTGTACCATCTTCAATTCGGTTTTTGCGTCGCGGAGTCCTGCCTGAAAATCATTTGGTCGTGTCACCGATTCCTCCACCTGTTTCGGTTTTGGTTCCGGCAGACTGGCGAAACCAATCTGCAGACCGATGACGAGTGCGACCAATGACGCTAAAATGATGAACAGATGCTCCTTCCGCATGACGCTACCTCCTTATGGGATGGATAGACTTTTCTGAAATGCTTGTGGATCGTTGACGATGACGGCGTCGATTCCGAGCTCGATCATCCGTCTGACATCCGCAGCCGTTTTCGGCGTATAGACCCGGACCTCGATCCCGGCCTGATGAGCAAGGACGACATCTTCCCTTGTCACCCGGCGGTAATCCGGATGGATTGCCTTGGCTCCGAGCAGAATCGCTTGTTGCTCCGGATGATACAACGGATACGGATACAGAATCGCGGTTTCGATCGACGGATCAAGTTCACGGACCGTCGCGATCGAATAGTGATTAAACGAGCTGAGAATCAGTCGTTCACCGGCAATGCCGTGTGCCCGGCACCGTTCAAGCGTGTAAGCTTCGATGCCGGGATACCGGATCGTATCCGTCTTCAGCTCGATATTGAGTAAAAGATCGGTCGGCGCAAGTAATTCGAGGACTTCGTCTAGCGTCGGAATCGTCGTTTGCATCGGTCCGCCGTTCCCTTTGAACCGCGCTCCGGCATTCAGACGCTTCAGTTCAGCGAGTGTCAAATCGACGACCCGTCCCGTTCCGTCCGTCGTCCGGTTCACCGTCTCGTCATGAATGATGACCCCGACACCGTCGCGCGAAAAATGAACATCGAATTCAATGCCGTCGACATACGGGATCGCCGCTTCAATCGCTTCGAGCGTATTTTCCGGAAACCGATCACTTGCTCCGCGATGGGCGAACCACTTCATCATAATGCTTCGACGACCCGTGTATATTTCGCAGTCAGGTAATCGATTAACGGTTGGACGGAAATCGATTGTCCGGTCGCCGCTTGAATCAATTCCGCCGGTGTCTTCGCTTTTCCGTGCTGATGGATGTTGACGTTCAGCCATTCTTTGATCGGTGCCAGTGTCCCGTCGGCAATCAGTTGATCAACATGCGCGACGTCACGGCGCAACGCTTCGTTCAGCTGAGCACTGTAGACGAGTCCGAGCGCATAACTTGGGAAATAACCGAACGATCCGCCGGACCAGTGGACATCCTGCAGGACACCTTTTGCGTTCGTCGGAACATCGACTCCGAGGTATTCCTTATAAAGACGGTTCCATTCCGCAGGCAAGTCTTTGACTTCGAGTTCGCCCGTAATCAGGCGTTTTTCGAGCTCGTAACGGATGATGATATGCAGTGCATACGTCAATTCGTCCGCTTCGATCCGGATCAGCGACGGTTTGACTTCGTTGACAGCAGCATAAAACGTCTCAAACGGAACATCCGTCAAAGAAGGAATCGCTCGTTGTAGACCGGCATAGCGGGCCGACAGGAAGCCTTGGTTGCGGCCGATGAAGTTCTCAAAGAACAACGATTGCGATTCATGAATGCCCATCGAAGCTCCTTCACCGAGTCCGAGCGTATCGAGCTCCGGAGCGATGCCTTGCTCATACGTCGCGTGTCCGGCTTCATGCATCGTTCCGAAAACGGAATTGCGGTAATCATTTTCATCGTACTTCGTCGTGACACGGGCATCTTTCCGGTTGATCGTCGTCTGGAACGGATGAACGGTCTCATCGAGTCGCCCGGCCGTAAAGTCATAACCGATGTCCTGTAACCATTCGTGATTCAATCGAATCTGTGTTTCGCGGTCGGCTGACCAGTCGAGTGTCGGGAATGTTTTTCCGTCGAGCTGTTTTAACAATGTGATGATCGCTTGACGGAGTTCCGCAAACAACGGATCAAGTTCCGCGACCGTCATGCCCGGCTCGTAATCATGGAGTAACGCATCGTACGGATGGTTGTCATACCCCCAGTACTCAACGAACTTCCGTTCCATCGCGACGATTTTTTCCAAGTATGGTGCAAACAAGTCCCAATCATCCGCATCCTTCGCCTTTTCCCAAACACTTTCCGCTTCTGAAATCAAGGTGATGAACGTCTGGTATTCCGCTTCCGGAATCTTCGAGTCGCGGTCGTATGCTTGTTTCGCTTTCGCGTATGAGACCGCTTCAACGCCTGTCAACGTCTCTTGGCCCATCGCTTCAAGCAAGGTCTGATACGCTGTCCCCGTCCGGCGGCGAAAACTTTCCGTCGACAGGAATCCGATCGATTTCGAACGGTTGTCGGCCGATTGTTCCGGCATGTATGTCCGCATGTCCCAGTAAAGTAACGCGACGGCTTCGTCGTATGCCCGAAGCGCCTCAAAATGGTCACGCCATTGTTGTAAAGTAGTCATTAAAATGCCCCCTTGAGCTAAGTAGTTGCCTTACGATTTCAGCATATCACAAAATGTTCAAAACTTTCACACAGGAGTCGTTTTATGAAACCATCCCCGCTTAAACGTCGTATAATATAAAAGAAGAGAAAGGAAGTGGCATGTGTGAAGACAGACTCCGAACTGGCTTGTGCCATCCATCTGGCCGAGACGCCGGAGGGATTTACGGTGATGTCCTATCCGGACCAACTGGAATGGATCGGGACAGGTCGTAGTGCTTTTGTGTTTCGAGTCACCGGAACCGACCGGGTCATTAAAAAGTTTTTCCCGTCGCACCGACATCTTGCAGCAATCGAAGGATCGATTTACGATCAATTGGATTCGTTTGCGACGTACGCCAAACAGTATGAATATGGTCCAGACTACCTCGTCATCGAATACATCGAAGGACAGACGTTGTTCGAATGTTTGATCAGCGGCACGCTCATTACGGACGATGTCATCCAAACCGTCGATCAGGCTTTAGCAGAAGCCCGCTCGGTCGGCTTGAACCCATCCGACATTCACTTACGAAACATCTTGTTGACGCCGACCGGCACGCGAATCATTGATGTCGCACGGTTCCGGCAGACGGATCCGTGTACGCAGTGGGATGACTTAAAACGGGCCTATCAGTATTTTTATGCGAAACCTTACTTCCCGAAACGTTTTTCCGAATCCTTCCTGAACACGATCGCGGACGTCTACAAGGGACGTTTGTTTGAGTCGATGCGAAAGACAGGGTAAACCAAAACGACCGACAATCCGGTGACTGTCGGTCGTTGTTTTACATACAACTTCAATATTTTAACTGAAATGGAGTGATTTTCAAATGAAGCGTTGGCAAAAAATCGGGCTGTGGATTGGTGGATCCGTACTCACCTTGTTAATCGTCTTACCCCTGCTGTCTCCGGTCGTATTTTCGAATGAGACCGAGCGCGGTGCCATCCGGCATTATCTGTATGAAGCGGGTCATCCGTACCAAAGTTACACCGCCATCCTCGATAAACGAATGCTTGATCCGGAATACGGCCGGATGTATGATGTCGTGTGGTACGACTATGACAGTGAAACCGGCATGACGCCGACGATCTGTTACAGTAAAAAAACAGCACAACAGTATAGCGTCAGTTGCGGAACGGGTCCTTGAAGGATCCGTTTTTTTTGAACATGTTTCTTTTTTTACCTGTTATGACAGCTGACGGTTTGGAAGGAGTAGAATTGTTCGTTCCTGTATGAAATCATTTTATACATAGATTACGGGAATTGAAATAAAATTAACGGACTCGTTTGGCTCGACAGAGGCTTGCAAGTAACGTCAAGACAACCAGCACCGCCGTTTTTGGAATTCCTCGTTTCATCGTCCAGTCCCCCTTTTTAACTAAATTTAGCGAGAATTCTCCCACCTCTAAGCGTACCGGGGCGAAGTCGAGCGTAGGTGGGAGATGAATCGCCCCTCTTGGCAAGACTGCAATCGTTTGATACAATCAGTGTGACTAACCAAAAGGACTGATATATCAATGAAAATGGACACAAATAAACATTCAGTCTTCCTTCTGAATTATCACCTTGTCCTAGTAGTGAAATACAGACGCAAAGTGATCGATGACGCCATCTCGGAGTTCGCGAGACAGACGTTCGAACGAATCGGCGCGTCGTATCACATCACGCTGAACGAGTGGAATCATGACGGCGATCATATCCATGTGCTCTTCAAAGCACACCCGAACACGGAGATGTCAAAGTTTCTGAACGCTTACAAGAGCGCAAGCAGTCGACTGATCAAACGAGACTTTCCACATGTCAAGAAACAACTATGGAAAGAAATGTTTTGGTCTCGAAGTTACTGTCTAGTGACGACCGGAGGTGCGACAAGCGACGTCATCAGACACTATATCGAAAAACAAGGAAAGGAGTGATTGCTTTGCTGAAGGCGTACAAGTTTCGACTCTATCCGACGAAACCACAACAAGAATATTTCGTGAAGACGTTCGGTTGTGTCCGTTTCGTCTACAATAAGATGCTCGAAGAGCGGATCCAATTGTATGAAGATTCGAAGCTCAATCCTGACGCGAAGCAGAAGCTCCCAACCCCGGCGAAGTACAAGCCCGAATTCCCTTTCCTCAAAGAAGTCGACAGTCTTTCTCTTGCGAACGCTCAGATGGACTTAAACCAGGCGTATCAAAACTTTTTTCGAGATCAGTCTGTCGGGTTTCCGAAATTCAAATCGAAGCACAACGACCGAGCCTCTTACACAACAAACAATCTGAAGGGAAGCATCCGCATCGAAGATCGTAAGGTGAAACTTCCTAAAATCGGTTTTGTGAAGTTGAAACAACATCGTCCGTTTGATGGTGTGATCAAGTCCGCGACGGTCTCGATGACGAAGACGCGGAAATTCTTCATCTCCATCCTTGTCGATCAAGCCGAAGCGCAATGGGTTCCAGCCCAAAATAAAGTAGGAATCGACCTTGGTTTGGAGCACTTCGCCATCCTGACAAACGATGAGTGGGTTTCTGAGAAAGTTGCCAATCCTCGTTTTCTTCGAAAGTCCGAAGAGAAGATAAAGAAGGCGCAACGCGCCTTGTCCCGCAAGAAGATCGGGAGTAAGAACCGAGAGAAGGCGAGGATCATCCTCGCCAAGAAGCATGAAAAGATTGCACATCAACGTCAAGATTTTCTTCATAAGCTGTCGAAACGGATGGTTGACGATAACCAAGTCATCGTCGTCGAGACACTTAAATCGAAGAACATGATGAAGAACCATAAGATCGCCAAATCGATTGGAGATGTCAGTTGGTATGGGTTCGTCCGACAGTTAGAATACAAATGCGCATTCTACGGACGAACACTTATCAAGGCGGATCAATGGTACGCCTCGACCCAAATCTGTTCTTCTTGTGGAGTAAAAGGCGAGAAGAAAACAATCGATGTACGCGAGTGGATGTGTACTTGCGGTGCGCATCATGATCGAGATATCAATGCAAGTATCAACTTGTTGCTGTTAGCAGACTGAAAACCCTTCAGGGTGGGAACCACCCGATGAGCTTGGCAAATAATCGTAGCTCTTAAAAGTACGGTCTTCCCAAGAAGCTCCCCCTTCAATTTGCGAAGCAAATAAGTGGTGAGTAGTTCACAGAATCGCGTTCGCAATCAGCAAGTCAATTTTACGGACATCGACCTTTTTGTTGAGATTGATTTTGATCGTTCCGGCCCGTGTAAACAGTTGGACTTCCGAATTGATGTCAAACATCCCACCGGCGTTTTCCGTTGAATACATGTTGATCGACTTATAAGGAATCGAATAGACTTCGACCTTCTTGCCCGTCAATCCTTGCGCGTCGCGAATGATCAACCGGTGTGTCGTAAAAATCGCGACGTCCCGGATCGTCTTATAGGCGGACAACGCGTCTTCCCCTTGAATCAATAATCCTGTTACGTCTTGCGGGATGTCACACTCGGAGACAAAGGTCCATGCGAGTTGGCTCAGTGGATTGCTCATCAAACATCGCCTGCTTTCTGCTTTTGATTGGGTTACCTGTCTAGGATAGCTGATTTTCTTGTCTGTACCAAGTCAGGCGGAACGGTCCGGCTTCACTCGCGAAAATGGAGACGAAACAAAATCATGCCGGCGAGTAGGACCGACCGTGTCTCAAGATCCGGGACATCAAACGTCAGCAGGTGCCGTTTCCGGTGACTTGTCGCAATCGTTTTCTTGTCGCGTCTTACTTCAATCCGTCGGGATAACCGGGGCGACCGGATCTGATACGTCTCGCCACGATATGTCATATTTAGTACTTCAGTAAGTTCGACGGCGTGCCGGACCGTATTTTCGGTTTGGATGTCCCCGACGGTTTCGCCACCTTCCTCAATCATCCATTCGGTCTGATTGCTCCACAGTCGTTGACCCGCTTTTTCCTCGAACCGGAGTTCGCGCTGCGACAGATCAAAATCGAGATTCAGAAAAAAATTCTCCACTTTCGGAAAAGCGACGAACCAGCGGTGCCAGGCCTGTTCAAACGTCCGGCGGTAGGAACCGACAATCGTCTCCGACCGGTAGATCTGTTTGATGCCCGTCGATTGACGGTCACTGAGCAGCGACGTGTAACCGGTTCCGCCTCCGTTAAACGCGGTATCCCGTTTTTGCTGCCACCGCTCAATCCAAAAGAGCAACAGGGCCGCCGGGAGAAAAGCAACGAGACTCCCCCTCTCCGTGATGCGGAAAATGTCAAAATACAGTCCCCGCGCCGTCAGGGCAACGACACCGAGTACAAACATGCCGATACAATAGACCATTTCCCCGCTCCTTTCCTGATAAGAATTGATTTCATTCTTCTGACTTTATGCTAAACGAAGGGGTTAGACAGAGCAATTTTTTTCCTTTCTTCTTCCATCAAAAGAATTTTAACACCCATTTTTTAGTTAAAAAACAGGATTTACAACCCATTTGTCGAATAAGAAACAGTAGAAGTTTTTTTACCTATATGTTCAATTATCGCAAGGAGGTTGGTCCATGTTATTCCTATTGCTCGTTAAAGCGTCAAATCGCTCTGAAGCCGGTCTGTTTCCGGATCCACTCCTTCAGGAAGCGATGACCGCCTTTAACCGGGACCTGGTCGAAGCCGGCGTCCGGGTCATGGCAAAAGGACTGCACCCGACGCGGGAAGCCGTTCGCTTTTCGTTTCACCAACCAAATGAAGAACCGGACGTCACATCCGGACCGTTTGAACCGTCGTCGGACCAATTGGCAGGATTTATTTTGATCGATGTGGCGTCAAGAGAGGAAGCGATTATCTGGGCCAGACGTATGCCGGATCCGCAAGGTCACGGTGAAGGACAAATCGAGTTACGCCAAGTATTTGAATGAAAGGAAATGAATTAATGCTCAGTTATAAAAACAGTACGAAGGTTATTAAGGACAGTCAGACTGTCACCGCAATTCTCTCGGTCGGAGCGACGGAACAGTTCGGACCGTATCTGCCGATGCATCTTGATACATTGATTGCCGAGCACCAGGCCACTGTCTTCGGTGAACGGTTAAACGCCTATGTCTTACCGACGCTTCCGTTTAACACCTCCGAAGAACATGCCAATCAAATCGGGACCGTCACCGTCAGCCCGACGGTGTTATCGATGATGCTCGAAGAAATCATCGTCAATCTGCACCGGCAAGGGTTTACTCAATTCATCCTCTGCAACGGACACGGCGGTGCGTACTGGGAGTCGGCTTTCGTCAAACAGATTAACTTTAAGTATCCGGAGCTCGTCGTCATCACGACGCACCGCTACCGGGCATTCGAGGCAGCGTTACACGCCGCGGGACTCGACGGCTTAAACGAACGGCACGGTGGTCTGTTGTCCGTCGCGACCGCGATGTGGCTTTGTCGGGAGCTCGTTGACCTGCAACCGATGGGCGGCGACGTTCCGCTGTCCCATTATCCGGTTGCTGATTATGTCTTTTGGGATCAACTGACGACGGACGGTTGCTGGGGAAGCTTTGAACCCGGTGTCTATTCGCCGGACGAACTGGCAACGATCGGTGAGACGTTTTGGACGACCTTTACCGAAAAACGGGCGGAACACTTGAAAGAAACACTAACGACGGCAGTCCGCCTGCGAAACCTGCCGGGAAGAAACGAGGACTGATGATGAACGAAACGATTCGGACGCACGACGATCTGTTACAGATGCTTGACGCTTTACTCCGGGAACCGACCGCTTTTTGGGACGGATTTTATGCCGACCGGACAAAACGGATTCCTTTTTTCGTCGACAAACCGGATGAGAATCTGGTCCGCTATGTCGAACAACTGGAGATTCCGGTGAACCGGGTGCTCGAACTAGGAAGCGGTCCCGGACGAAATGCCTTGTATCTCGCGGAACACGGTAGTCAGGTCGACGCAATCGATCTTGCCCAGACTTCGATCGACTGGGCCAATGAACGGGCACGGGAGCGGCAACTCGACATTTCGTTCCGCCAAGGAAACTTGTTTGAATTGCTGTTCGAACAGGGCGCCTATGATTTTGTTTATGATTCCGGTTGTTTCCACCATATCGCCCCGCACCGCCGACCCGACTATATCCGCGTCGTTTCCGATGCCCTGCGGCCGGGCGGCTGTTTTGCCTTGACCTGCTTTGTCGAAGGCGGACAGTACGGCGGATCCGACATGACGGACTGGGATGTGTACCGGCAACGAAGTCTAAACGGCGATCTCGGCTTCACGGAAGAGAAACTGCGGTCGATTTTCGAACCGTTCGAGGTTCTTGATATCCGTTTGATGCAGGAAGCGGCTCCGACCGATTCCGTCTTCGGACTGTCCGGACTGTGGACGGCCCTGTTCCGAAAAAAATGACCAGATAAACAAAACCGGTGTCCCCTTCAGCATTTGGAGGAGGTACCGGTTTTGATCTGTTTTGTCACTTCGTTACAGCTTTTAAATCGATTTGAAAGAGCTCCCGTAAATCGTCAATGATCACATCTGCCTGTTCTAGTTCTGCTTCGTTCGAAAAATCGAACCGGCAACCGACGGCGGGTAATCGGTTGACCTTGGCTGCCTGGAAATCGGAAATCCGGTCTCCGACGACGACCATGTCCGTTAACTGATGCTCGGACAGGATGTAGGCGACAAGATCACTTTTTTGCGACGAAGCGACGTCTTCAATGCTGTAGACGCCATCGAGCCAGCGATTCAGCCCATACTGCCGGACGATGGCCGTTAAATAAACTTTCCAGCCATTGCTTGCGATATAGAGCGGATGCCCTGTTTCTTTTAAGGCCTGAAGTGTCGCTTCCGCTCCGGAATACAAGGCACCTTGCCCTTGTTCGATGTGACGGATCAATGCGTCTTGGAATATCCGGTCAACGAGTGCCCGTTCCTCGTCCGAATGCCCCGGCAGTAAGGTTTGCCAAACTTCCGGTAACGACACTCCCATGATCGTCTGATACTCAGCCAGCGGTGTTTTCCCGGTCCAGCGACCATTCATGCGTAAGAAGTCGAATGCATCTTCTAACGCATGACCAAGAATCCGGTTCGTTTGAAATAACGTGCCGTCCATATCAAAGATATACGCCTGTTTCATATTGATGTCCTCCTTGACGATTAAGAGACGACTTCTCATCAGTTGTCTCCATTTGGTAACAGATTTCTTCAGACACCTTACTCATTTTGCTGATTTTCGGGTAAAGATAACTAACGGAATTTATCGGGTTGCAGTAGAAAAAAGGAGATGAACCATCATGATGGTGCTCATCGTGGTCGCCTTAGCCGTCATCAGTATCGTTCTGTTTGTCCTCTATAATAACCATAACAAAATCGTTTAGACGTAACTCGCGAGACTGCGATTACTTCAAATCCCCCATCCTGTTGACGATCTATCTAATCAACGGGATGGGGTTCTTTTAGTCACGCTTCATTCAGTAAATCATGGTGCACACGGGCTAGGGCTAGCGGTTGGAACAACAGCTCTTTCGTCCTGATTTGATGTTGCAACATCTCGACTTCCATCCATGCTGCCGCGTACTGATCCTGATTGACCAATCCTGTTTCCCGCGCCGTCTCCAACTCATCCGCATCCAAAATCAGGCACTCGCCGGACGGCAACAAAACCAGATCCAAAAATAAATCGTCCCAGAAAATCCCGGTCGTATCCCGCCCATGTCGAAGACAAATATCGATGTACGATTGAATAAGCTGTCCGTGTGCATTGAACATCGTCGTGACGACGTGCTTCTGCCCTGCCGGAAACTGTTGGAGCCAGGAATAACCGTCGCCAACAATCTGAATCTCCTGCTCTGAATAACGAACCAATAACGGATGCGTCACTTCGATAAGATCAAGCCGGGTCACGTATCCCGTAAACGATGTCGTCTCAAGATACCGTTCCCGGTAATGCCGTTTTACGATCCGCTTCCACGATGATCGGGCGGCATATTTACGTTGTGTCATGTTCGACCACCTCATATTCCATCATATCACTTGAAAATTAAGACCTCTTGTCTTTTTTGTAAAAAAATCCCTCTTTTCTCTAGACGTTGTTCCTTCGGGAGCGGTAAGATGAACAAGCATATACTTAGTTGAACTGGAGGCGCTGTTATGTCACATACTCCCCGGATCGCCCTCGTCACCGGTGCAAGCCACCCGCGTGATATCGGCACAGCCATTTGCCGGAAGCTCGCAGCCGAAGGGATGACGATTTGTTTTACATATTGGAAGGCGGATCTCGAATGGATCAAGACGTTCCAAGCAGAACTGGCGGTAAACGGTTTTCAAAGCGAGGCGCTCGAAATTGACCTGTCGGCGCCGGATGCTGCAGAACGTGTGCTTGCGTATACGTGCTCGACTCTCGGCACCCCGTCTGTCCTGATCAACAATGCGGCGCATTCGACACAAACGGATCTCACCACGCTTGACGTCTCGTCGCTCGATGCCCATTACGCCGTCAATGTCCGAAGTACCGTCCTGTTGTCGACGTTGTTCGCGCGGACGTTTGCTGCGGCCGGTTTGTCGGACGGGCGAATCGTCAATTTGACATCCGGTCAGGATCTCGGACCCATGCCGGATGAAATCGCTTACGCGACAACAAAAGGAGCCGTTTCGGCTTTTACGACTTCGTTCGCGTCAGCTGTCGCACCATTCGGCATTACCGTCAATGCCCTCAATCCCGGACCAACCGATTCGACCTGGATGACGGATGACATCCGGACCCACCTGATACCGCAGTTTCCGTTCGGACGGATCGGGACACCGGAGGACGCTGCCCGGACGATTGCGTTTCTCGTCAGTGAAGACGCGGCATGGATCACTGGTCAAGTCATCCATGCCGAAGGCGGATTCGCACGGTAAACGTCCATATTGTCAAAACGATGAAAAAGAAAGGATTGATTTAAATGGGATACATCTCAGAATTACGGCAACTCATCGGCAGTCGTCCGATCATCAGTGTCGGCGCTACCGTCCTTGTGACGAATGACCAGCAGGAAGTTTTGTTCCAACACCGGTCCGATACGCTCGACTGGGGACTGCCTGGCGGATCGATGGAACTCGGCGAAACGCTCGAAGAAGTCGCCATCCGTGAACTGCAGGAAGAGACTGGATTACATACAAACCAACTGGAACTGATCGGTGTCTTCTCTGGTCCTCGCTTTTACTACCAGTACCCGAACGGCGATGAAGTGCACGGTGTCATTCATCTCTATCATGCCCAAAACGTCACGGGGACGCTGGCGATGCTTGACGGGGAAAGTCTTGACCTGGCCTACTTTAGTCAAGCGACGATACCGGAAAGTATTGAAAGCCGGGCCAACGAACTGATGCAGCAACTGGGTGATTCCTTTTGGACACTCGGAAGTTCATTTTAATTTTTTCACTTCAAACGACAACGAGATCTACGCTCTGGTCCAGATGACGGACTGAAGGTAGATCTCGTTTTTAATTCATGCCTTCAGCAAGTCATATTCCCGTTCCGAAACCGGCTCCAGCCAGTCCGGAGTCCCTGCCGTGATGGTGAGGTGCGAAAACCAGCTGTCTGACGTCGCCCCGTGCCAATGTTTGACGCCGTCATGGGTGACGACCGTATCGCCGCTTCGCAACAGACGGGCCGGCTTCCCCATCTCTTGATACCACCCTTCTCCGTCTGTCACGAGTAAGATTTGGTATCCTCCTCGATGAATGTGCCAATGGTTGCGACAGCCCGGTTCGAATGTCACCTGACCGACCGAAATTTCGAGCGTTGAATCATCGACTAACGGTTTCAGGTAACTTTGTCCCGTGAAATACGCCGCAAAGGCTTCATTTTTTTCTCCCCGCTCAAAAGGATGTTCTACAGGTATCTTCGATTTTGTCATAATTGTCCTCCCTCTCCTTCATACCACTGCACGGAAACGGAATCGTTTCCGAACGATGCCCGGATATCCTGAAAATAATGGATTTTTCCAATCCGCGTATACGGAACAACCGGTTCAACCGCTTGATAAAAGATCACCAGACAGTTATTTTGATACAGCAGCACGTCTCCGGCTTCAATCGACTGGATTGCTTGGGGCTGCGTTGGAAACGACTTGTCGAAATAATAGTATTTCTCATTCTGATGTAAATCATCCATCTGAATCGTAAACGGCATTTCTGCAAGTATTGCTTTTGTCGTCGCGTTATCTTCCAGTTGAACGGAAGCAACCTGACCGTTGATCGTGATGTTCATGATAGCACTCTCTTTAATTTCTTGTGTGACTTCGGTCGAAACCGGAACCGCCGGACTGCAACCTGCCAGTCCAAGCGAAAGGAGAACGATGACAGCCCCGACTCGACGCTTCATATCAGTCCTCCGATTCATTGATATAACGGATGATCCGCGCCGGGGTTCCGGCGACAATCGCCAAGTCCGGCACATCTTTCGTCACGGTCGCGTCCGCCGCAACGATTGCATTCTCGCCGATCGTGACACCTGGCAGGATCGTTGCCCCCGCTCCAATCCAGGCATTTCCTTTCAGATGAATCGGTTTGACGGACAGTCCCCGTCGCTCGGACGGACTGACGGGATGATTGACGGTCAACAGCTTCGCAAACGGACCGATCAGCACGTGATCATCGATTTGAATTGAACCGAGATCCGTCAACATGACTCCACGATTGATGAAGATGTCTGTCCCGAGTGAGATATGTCGCCCGAAGTCTGTATAAAACGGGGGTAAGACGACCACACTCTCATCAACGGGCTGACCAATCAGTTCACCCAGCGTCTCGCGAAACTCCATTGGTGACAACAACTGCTGATTCAACCGGTGGAGCAGCCGCTCTCCGTCCCGCTGTACGGCATGAATCTGCTCGAGCAGGGGATCGTCCGCCTCAATCAGTCGATTTTGAATCTGTTGAAGAAGTGATGATGATTCCATCAGTATCACACTTGTTGTTGTGTCGGCCGGATGATTAAGTTACTGATTGAGACCCGGTCCGGTGTATCAATGGCATATAGGACGGCTTGCGCGACATCTTCGCTTGTCAATCCCCACTCTTGTTGCGCTTGCCGGAGCGACTCGCCTGTTGCCTGATCCCGGATCGTCGTATAGAGTTCCGTTTGGACGGCACCCGGTGAAATAATCGTCGATTTGACATTATTTTCGCGTTGCTCCTGACGTAATCCTTCCATAATTGCCCGGACGGCAAACTTCGTCCCGCAATAGACGGCTGATTCCGGATAAACAATATGTCCCGCGACCGAATCTGTCGCAATGATATACCCGGCCTGTTGCTGTTCCATAATCGGCAGTGTCGCGGCAATTCCGTTCAAGACGCCCATCACGTTGATGTCGAGCATGTTTTTCCAGTCCTCCCGGTGTCCAGCCGCAAGTGGAGCAGTCGGCATGATACCGGCGTTGTTGAAGAGAACATCAATCCGGCCGTAGACTGCTTTTGCTTCCTGTACGACAGCTTCAACTTGATCAAACTCAGTGACGTCCGCCTGTTTGATTTGAATATCCGCCTCGGGATACGCTTTCCGAATGGCTTCTAACCGCTCGAGCCGCCGGGCGGCGAGCATTAATTTGGCTCCGCGTGCTGCGAGCAGACGTGCAGTCGCTTCGCCGATCCCGCTTGACGCGCCCATGATGACAATGACTTTATCTAGTGGTGTGTTCATTTGTATTCCTCCTCTTAGTTGTTGCTTGTCTACAAGGTTACGAGTATTCACACTCCATGTCTAATGCTAATATAAAATCATATACCATAACCAAAAAGCATAGGAGGACCCCATGGAAATTCAACAATTAAGATACTTTTTAGCAGTTGTCGAGGAAAAAAATATCACCCGGGCGGCACGGATTCTTCGGATTTCACAGCCCGCTCTGTCCCGCCAGTTGCAACGGTTGGAAGACGAAACCGGTCCGTTGTTCGACCGGACACCGGGAGGCATCGTCCTGACAGAAAGCGGATATTATCTGGCGGAACGGGCGCGTGAACTTGTGACGCTGGCAGATAAAATCGTCACGAACCTCGCGGCACAGGAAACATTACGTGGTGAACTTTACATCGGTGGCGGCGAGACGGAAAGCCTGTTACCGGTCATCCGGTCGTTCAAACAGATGCAGTTGCGGCATCCGGACGTCACGATTCGGATTCACAGCGGGAACGGTCAAGATATCCTCGATAAGCTCGATAAAGGGATTCTTGATTTCGGACTGGTCATTGAGCCGTTTGATGTCAACGCTTATCATCACCTGAAACTTGATCAAACGGATCAATGGGGCATTTTGACACGGCGCGATCATCCGCTCGGTCAACAGGCGACGGTAATGGCAGACGACTTGCGGGACCTTCCGTTAATCGTTTCGGAACAACTCCAAGGAAACCGGACGTTTGCCGAACGGACCGGTTTGGACTGGGACACGGTCCACATCGTCGGAACCTACAACCTGCTGTTTAATGCTTCGCTCCTCGTCAAGGAAGGAATCGGTCATGCCGTGTGTCTCGATCGCATCATCAATACAAGTGGAAGTGAACTCATTTTCGTTCCGCTTGCGCCGGCGCTCACTGCCAACACCTACTTGATTTGGAAAAAACAAGCAATCCTGTCGCGTCCGGCTAAAACATTGCTCGAATGGATGAGCCGTCCGCAAGAGGACACAACCTTTTAACGGACACATCCAAAAAACGGCTTTTCGGACAGAACATATCTCTGTCTAAAAAGCCGTTTTGTATTGCATTCATGTTTTCTTCCGTTCAACGATCTTGACTTCATACGGTTTAAGCATCAGCTGACCGCTGATTTCCGTTTGTGTTGCAGACTCAAGCAACGGCTCGAACAGTTCAACCGTTTGCTCGACTTCGGAAAAATTCAGGATGAACCCGTAGTCCGCCTCCTGTCCACGTCGCACTTGAATCGATACTTCTGCCGTATGCGTCGTGTCGAAAGATGCCTTGATGTTTAACCGATCCGTTAACATCGCATACATGTCACGTTGAAACGTTGCCTCGAGTCGTCCGCCGATATACCAGGCTTCGCCTTGTCCCAGCTGATGTTTCGTCACGGCCGGCGCCTGTCGATAAAAGTCGTCCGTATAGCGGCCGACGATTTCCGCGTGCTCAACCTCGATAACCGTCGCATAATCCTGCAGTTCATACTGTTTCCCGTTAAACATCACGTGATTTCGATCGCTTGGGTACAGTGTATCTGTTTCCGCCGGTCTCAGACCAAAGATTGTCTGCAGTTCTTCCGGCCATCCGGCATACGCCAAATCATATTCATCGACCAGACCCGTCATGTACGTCGCAACTACCGTACCGCCCTGTTCGACGAATTGTTGCAACTGCCGCAGCGTCGTCCGACTGACCAAATACAGCATCGGCACAATTAACAGTTTGTAAGCATCAAATGGCTGTTCTTTCGTGATGACATCGACCGGAATATCCTGTTCGTAAAAGAAACGATAATGTTCCTGCAGCGTTTGCGGATACTGTTTCGTGTCGTTTGCGAACCCTTGCGCATCATTTAATGCCCAGTTATTTTCCCAGTCGTAAAGAATCCCGACCTCTGCGGGACGCGTCGTACCGACGACGGCGTCGAGTTGCTCCAGCGTTTGTCCGACGTGGGCGACTTCTTGAAAGACCCGATTTTCTTCCGACCGGTCATGGTCGACGACCGCCCCGTGAAACTTTTCTGACGAGCCGCGGGATTTCCGCCACTGGAAGTACAGCACGCTGTCGGAACCGTGGGCAATCATTTGCAACGAGGACAACAGGTGCATGCCCGGACGTTTCGCTTTGTTGACGGGATGCCAGTTGACAGCACTCGGCGTCGATTCCATCAAGAGGAACGGTTGTTGCTTTAAACTCCGGAACAAGTCATTGATGAACCCGACCTTCATCGCTAAATTGGCCGTCGTTTCCCAGTCATTGTGCCAGGTCGGATAGGCATCCCAACTGACGACATCGACGTGTTTCGCGAATCGACTGTAGTCAAGGGCCTGGAATGGAATCAGGTCTTCCGTATCTGCCATGAAATTGGTCGTGATCGGAAGATTGGGTGTCAACTCGCGCAGGGGAACACTTTCCTGCTCAAAAAACGAAATCGTCTGATCGGTCACAAACCGTTTCCAGTCGAGATTCAGACCATGGACCATGCTTTCGCCGATCGGTGATGGCGACTCGATTTGCGACCAGTCGTCAAACGTATGACTCCAAAAGGCACTCCACCAGGAAGCATTCAGTGCATCGAGCGTCTCATACTTCACTTTCAGCCAGTCGCGAAAGGCTGCCTGACAAAGCGGACAATGGCACTCGCCACCGTATTCGTTCGAAACATGCCACATCAGCAGTGCCGGATGATTCCCGTACCGTTCGGCCAATAAGCGGTTGATCCGTTGTGTTTTTTCACGGTAGACCGGAGACGTCAGACAGTGATTATGACGCCCGCCGTGCAACTGTCTGATACGGTGCTCGTCGACACGTAACACTTGCGGATACGTTTGCGACAGCCAGGCCGGACGTGCCCCGCTTGGTGTCGCCAAAATTACCTGTCCGCCGTTTGCGTGAATATCGTCAATAATCCGGTCAAGCCAGTCGAACGTGAACTGATTTTCGGTCGGTTCGAGCGCACTCCAGGCAAAGATGCCGATGGAATACGTATTCGTATGCGCAAGACGCATTAACCGTAAATCTTCCTGTAAGACGTCCGGTACGTCGAGCCATTGATCCGGATTATAGTCCCCGCCGTGCAACAGATGTCTCGCTTTTGTCGTATAAATCGTTTGCCTCATTTTTTAAGCCTCTCCCTTAATCCTCTATTTCGTTTCTCTATCTCTCTTACCCTTTTGTTCCCCCTGCCGTTAGCCCGGACACAAAATGTTTTTGCAGCAGGACAAACAGAACGGCAACCGGGATGCTGATTAAAATCGCCCCGGCAGCAAACGTCGTATAACTTGCACCCATCGCTTCGTTGACGAGATTAAACAGACCGATCGGTAACGTATACGCTTCCTGCGTCCGTAAAATCGTCGAAGCGAGCACGAAGTCCCCGAGCGGGCCCGTAAATCCGTTCATCGCGACCACGGCAAGCATCGGCCGACAGAGCGGTAAAATAATTTGGATGAAAATCCGTGTATGACCGGCGCCGTCGAGTTTGGCACTTTCATCGAGATCGACCGGAATCGAATCCATGTATCCTTTCATCAAATAGGTGTTCATCGGAATCTGACCGCCGATATACAACAGAATCAGCAGCCAGTGACTGTTCATCATGCCAAGCATCTGGGCCAGGACGAACAGGGCAATCAAGGCGGAAAACTGCGGAATCATCTGTAACAGCAAAAACAGCGTTAAGGCCTGCTGACGTCCTTTAAAACGGAAGCGCGAAAAGGCATAGGCCGTAAAGGAAACGCTGACGATCGTCCCGAGCATCGTAAAGAGACTGATTTTTAACGAATTCATATACCAGTGACTGTATTGCAGACTTTCTTTTCCGGCAAACAATTCCCGGTAATGATCCAGTGTCGGATTTTTCGGGATGATTGATGTGCTGACTAAACTGTTGCCCGGATTAAAACTCGCACCGATCGTCCACAGGAGCGGATAGATGATACAGGTCGCAACGAACAGCAGAATCAAATAGGTCAGCGTCAGGCGAACCGTCCGCGTTTTGTTCCGTGTCACCATCTTGATCACGCTCCTTCCTTAAATGCATTTGTTCGTCTGAACTGCCATAAGGCAATGCCGATGACAAAAATCGACAGTAAGATCGTCAACGCGGCCGCTAACGCATATTGACCGGACTGCATCGTCAATTTATAAATCCAGGAGACGAGGATGTCCGTTCCGCCGGCATTCGAACCCGGCACGGACGGTCCGCCGCCGTTAAAGAGATAAATGATATTAAAGTTATTGAAGTTAAAGGTGAACTGGGTGATGATGATCGGCGACATCGCAATCAGCACCATCGGCATCGTGATGTGCCGGAACTTTGCAAACATCGAGGCACCGTCAATCGTTGCCGCTTCATATAAATCTTCCGGAATCGATTGCAACACACCCGTCGTCACTAAAAAGACATACGGGAATCCAAGCCATCCCTGCATGAAGACGAGCGCGACCCGTGTCCACTTCTCATCTGTTAACCATGGGACCGGATCAAGACCGAACAGAGACAGCAGATCCATGTTGACGGCCCCAAAACTGTCATTAAAGAGACCGGCAAAAACAAGAATCGTCACAAATCCCGGAACCGCCCACGGCAGGACAAAAATCGTCCGAATGACCCGTTTGAACCGGACCTCTTTTTGGTTAACGAGGACTGCCATCAGGATACCGAGCGACACTTGTAACGTCGAGGCGACCAAGGTCCAGACTACAGTCCAAGACAAGACATCAAAGAACGTCGATCGCCAAATATCAACTGTGAAAATTTGAGCAAAAGTAGAAAATCCGACCCAATCCGCCAGTTTCGCAGGCGGAGAATGATATAAATCATAATTTGTGAATGCCAAGGCGAAACTGAATAAGATCGGAAAAATTACGGCAAAAATCAACAGAAACAAGGACGGACCACTGACCAGATAGGGATATCCCTGATTGATCAAATTCCGATAATCCGATAACAGCGAATCCGGCCGCATCCCTTGATCCCGCTTTTGTCCATTGCGGTAGGAATCGCGTAAATTAAACACATAGACTCCTGTCCCAAACAACAAGACGATGATGGCAATGATGCCTTGCGCCAACAGAAAAATCGAGTTGTCGCGCGGGACTTCCGTTCCTAGCGTCACGATTCCCCATAATCCCATATTGAGCAAGTCGGCGAACGTAATCCAAAAAGCAATGCTGACTATAAGCAGGAGTCCGCCTTTCATCCATTGCCGGTGATACAATTGGCCAAGTCCTGGAATGATCGATAACATCAATCCAATTTTCCGGTGCTGCACGTCCTTCACCTCTTTACTAGAATCTCTGACTGTCTGGTCGTATCATATGAAGCGTTCTTACTTCGCTCCGTGTTTCGCTTCGATTTGCCCGTCGATCGTTTTGACGGCCTGCTTCATCGCGGCTGCCGGTTCAGCTTTTCCGGTCGCAATCGTTTGAAGGGCGGCATCGACCGGCTTCCAGACTTCATTCATTTCAGGGATGTTCGGTGTCAATTCGGAAAATTTCGATTGTTCGGCGACTGCCTGTGCGGCTGGACTTTTTGTGACGGCAGGATCTTCTGCCAACGCACTGACGGCCGGGACTTCTTTTGTGATTTCAAAACGCTTTTTCGAGTTTTCTGCATTCGTCAGGTAAAGCGCTAGCTTGTTCGCCATTTCCGACTGTTTGGAGTAAGTGCTGACATTATAACTTTTGACACCGATGAAGGAACTCATGTTTTTTCCGTTTTCCAATTCCGGCAGTTTCGTAATTCCGAAATCAATGCCCGCTTTCGTAAAGGGCTCGACATTCCAGGGACCGGAGATGATGGCGGCTGCCTTCCCTTCCGTAAACAAGGATTCCAAAACATTGATGCCCTGCTCCCCGATGATACCTGCCGGGAATAATTTTTCCTTATAGAACTTTTGAATATAGGACGCACCTTTGATGGCTCCGGTATTCGCAAGACCGACTTCTTTTGTCTGGTATTTTCCTTGATTATCTTGTTTGAAAATATAACCGCCATATCCACTTAAGACACTTTGGGCATAATAGATTTGATCAAATAAAGCGAGGAACCCGAACGATTGCCCAGTTGTCGTTTTTTTCGATAAGGCGTACCATTCTTCCAGTGTTTTCGGTAGCTTGTCTTCTGAGACCAGTTTTTTGTTGTAGTATAAAACCGTCGTTTCCACCGCTTTCGGGACACCGTAGAGTTTTCCGTTCACTTTTTGCGAATCAAGGGCAACATCGGTATAAATCGACTGGACCTCTTCCGGGACATTCATCTCTTTGATGATTCCTTCCGTTACCGCTGTGCCAATCTGATCCCCCGGCATCGTCAACAAATCAGGACCTGTACCAGCCGGACCATCTAATCGTAAATCCTCGATTTGCTTAGCGTACGGTTTTTCGATGACCTGTACGTCGACATCGTTGTCCTGTTCGAATTTTGAAACGATGTCTTTGATTCCTTCGCCTTTTTCAATGTCTTCCCAGACGATCAGCTTCGCTTCTTTATTTGATGATTGTTCCTTGTTTCCCTGCGCTTCTTCCCCGGGACCACACGCCGCGAGCGAGGCTGTCAATGCCAGACTACTCAGGACTGTCATATATGTAATGGTTTTTTTCATCTTCTTTTTCCTCCTGTGGATCATATTATGAAAAGATTAGAACACTTTTTGTAAGCGCTTTAATAATCAAAATATAGCACCACAAGAAAACTTTGTAAATAAATTTAGTAAAAAATTTTACTAAATTTATTTACAAAGTGCTTTTCCGAGTAATCAATTCTGCACCGATATAGACCGTTTTGACGATATTTCGTTTCTTTAACACACGTTCTAGTAAAAGTTGAATCGCATTTTGACAAATCTCCTCGAGGTCAATATGAAACGTCGTCAGAGGCGGCGACACATATTTCGAAATACTTGTATCATTGACACTGATCAGACTAACCCGTTTCGGAATCTCGATCTGTTGCTCGTTCAAGACTTGCAAACAACCGACTGCAATCGGATCCGCCGCTACATAAAACGCTGTCGGCAACTCTTCCCCGAGTTGTTCGACAGCCTGATTCATTAAGTAATGCCCATTGTCGACCGAAAATCCCCGCCGGCAAAAGATGAAGTCTTCCCGTAACAAGTCACGTTCCTCCATCGTTTGCCGAAACGCCCGCTCCCGTCCATCCATCTCTTCCGCATCCGTATCAAGATTATGGTACGTGCCGCCGATAAACCCAATCTTTTCATGACCTTGCTCCACTAGCACTTCAACTGCCTGACGGGTGATTTGTGCAAGATCCGGACGAACCGAATCGTAATGTGCGGGATCAGGTGTCGAGTCGATGAATACGCCATGTGGTGTCAATTCTCTCAAATACTCCAACTCACGGTTCATGAATGAACCGACAGCAATGAATCCATCAATATCCAGCGGGATTTTTTCAATCCCGCCTTCGAGTTTGTAGGTCGTCAATTCGATGTTATTTTCCCGTGCTTTTTTTTCGATTTCCACCCGCATCGTTTGAAAATAGACGTCTTCGAGCTCTTCGTTATCGGTCAGCCAATATAAAAACGCGATGTTCTTCACGAGTGTTTTTAATGTTTTTTTCCGGTATCCGATTTCTTCCGCCACTTCAAAAATCCGGGATCTTGTCTCGTCACCCACTGATAACGTCGGGTCGTTATTCAATACGCGGGATACCGTCGAAATCGAACAACCCACTTCTTTTGCAATATCTTTGATCGTCGCCATCATACATCCGCCTCTTTTTTGAATTATTTTAAGTAAAACAATTTAGTAAATTTTAATTTTTTAAATTTTAACATATGGTAAAATGAGAGGAAATAATTTTACTCATTGAATGGTTAATAGTTGTATTTGTATTATACCGTTAAAAAGCGTTTTATTTCATACGAAAAGAGGAGGAAAGAAATTGCAGGTCCGGATGAATCTACAACAAGACCGGTCGACACGATATTGTGTGAAAAATGATCGGGGAATGGAAGTCGAGATTTCAAGCAAAGGAGGAAGCATTGAACGTTTGATCGTGCCTGACCGGAATGGGCATCCGGAAGATATTATGTTTGACTGTTCTTTGGTAACGGTTCCTACGATTCCTCGCGGTTTATCCGGCCGGTTGTATGATACGTCATCCGGTTCCGTTCACGAAATCGATCTGTCATTACATCAGCTTTCATTCACAGCTGAACCGTTTTCGACAACACAAGAATCCGGACTTCGTCTGTCGGCGGAAATCGCTGTCAATGGACAGGTGATCGCAATCGACATGCTTTATGTGCTGACTAACAACAATCAATTGATTCTCCGTTATGCAGCGACGACCAACCAGCCTCTTCGCCTCTCTTTGGCGCTTCCGATTTTCTTTAACCTAAGCGGTAATTTAAAAGCTAGTATTACACAACATGATTTAAAGTTTGCCAGTTCTTGTTTCATCCACCCCGTACCGGCGTTGTCGATGAATCCCTGCTTGCAACAGACGAAAGGGACCCCCTTTGATTTTCGGTTAGGGCGTCGTCTGCACCATTTCTTTTTAGACAAGATGATTTCAAGGCCTCCTGCCGATACCTATTTTTTACTTCATGAACAACCGGTCATCTCTGTTCATGAAGCCGTAAGCGGGCGCTGGATGACAATCGAAACTTCCCAATCCGGCTTTGTGTTGTCTGCAGCAGCGCATCATACCGACACGTCCTTCTCCGGTATTTGTTTTGATTCAACGGATTTCCTGCTGTCATCTCTCATCCGCGGTTCAATTCCCTACTTTCACGAGACGACTTATTCGTTTAGCACGACGTATTGATTTCACAGCAAGAGGAGGACAGCAGACTGTGCGTCTGTCATCCTCCTCCGTTTGATTTGTTTTACGGGTCCACCCGCAAACCTAGTTGATTTTCCGGATGACCCGGGTTCCGGCAAATTCATCCTCCGGCAGAATCGATCCGTCTCGCAGATATACTTTCCGGTTTTTCCATGTCTTGATCGGGGCAATCGTTTCCCGGTATACAATCCGCTTCGCAATCTGTTTTACGGCAAGCGGTTGTCCGTTCTCACTGACGACTTGAATCCGAAACAGGCGTTGTCCGACGGTTTGCCCGCTCCCCGTCGACAATTGGACCGTCTCGATGAAACAGTTAACGGCCGGTTCCGTAATCAGTGCATGTACTGTTTTGTTTTTAACGCGCTTTAACAAAGTTTTTTCCAGGACACCGGACACAATTCCCTGGACAAGGACATCGACGACGCCCGCTCCGATTCGGCGTTTTAATAAGCCATCCATCTTCCCTTCCTCCTTTTTTCACTTCAACTTCAACTGGCAGATCTGTTTCTATGTCCTTCGTGCCGAAATCAAAAAAACCTTCTTTGAAACGGATGACACCGATCAAAAAAGGTTCGTGCGTCAAGTATACAACAGGACGATAATGCCCAAACCGAACAGACAGCCCGTATACAGAACAGCTGCTATTCGTTTACTGGATCCCGGAATATCCCGACGGACGAACAGCCGTCCGTACTTCATGGTTAAAACAAGGCCGATGACAAGTGCTGCAAGCGCGAGGCTCGGCATGTCAAGCAAAGTCAAATACAGATTCAGCATATCTCTCCATCCTTTCCGGTTAACGTTTTTATATGTAGGTTCCCTGTCAGCCCAGCCACGCGGTACTCCCAGAGGCAACAAACAAGCCCTCTCTTATCCCGTTTAATCGTGGATTTAATCACTCTTTGCTCGTTGATGGTTTAGCTTTCATGCTCTGAGCGTTCACCTTTGTTCGTTGTTCCTTGAGCTGTGAACATTGAACTTTCACTTCCGGTTCTCAGTGGAACCGATGTGAGGTGCCGAAGCACGGATTGTTTTGTTATCGCACAAAACAGGCGTGTTTGGTCGCAGGAATATCAGACTAACAGGGGTATGATTCTTACGCAAAAATTTTCGTTACGGTATTGCTTTCCGACAATGTAAAGTCCACTTCCGTTTCAAAGGTATCGATCGTCTCATCCAGTTCAGCGATGACCTGGCGCAAGTTCGACGGATCAATCAACTTCGGCTCCAGGCGCTCGATGAACAGTCGACGTGATTTTTCCATCTCGTCCGCATTCCCTTTTTCCCGGGAACCGTACGTTGCCTCGATGTGGCTGTCTGCCCGCCGTACGATATCTTGCCGCTCTGTCTCGATGGTCTGTTCGACTTGCAGGAGTTGCTCCCGTAATGTCTGCAACAGTTGCCGTTCATAGACAAGCCCGGCATCCCGCCGGTCAATCGCCTCCGCAACGGTCATCTCACGGCCGTTAATCCGGACGACCGTTACAGCATTCGATGCCGTGATGGCAGACTTAATCCGGTTCCGCCTTTCCATCAAATCCCGAATCGACTGCAGGTTGGCTTTCGCTTCTTCCGCAAACGTCGCGACTGAAGGATATCCCGCCGGCGCCTGACTGCCGTTCTGCACACCGATAAACGCTTTCGCCTGTGCTTTTTGAATCCGTTTATCCAAATTTTTTAACTCCACTAATCCGCGATGAATTGACATTTCGATTCGTTCGATGGGGGTCACGTCCTTTTTCTGTTTTTGTCTTTTTTTCAGAATAACACAGACTTGTTCGTAAACTGACACTGTCCGAACAGTTTCCACCTTACAAAATTGTCATATTTTTATTTGGATAAGGGATTTTTTACCTTATACTATAGAAAGAAGTTTTATGTTTTTAGAAAAGAGGGGTTTTTATGCATCAAGAACGCTTACAGGTCACGGCAGCCCGGTCTGTCACCTGGACGAGACATCATCTTCCTCCGGTCCAAGCACACGAACTGCTTGTCCGGACAATTGCCGGTGCAATCAGCATTGGGGCTGAACTGCCGCAAGTCCGGGGCAACGATCCGACCGATCCGGCTCCCGTCTATCCGAAGGAGACTGGCTACGAAAGCTACGCCACTGTCATTGCCGTCGGAAATCAGGTCACCCGGTTTCAAGTCGGCGACCGTCTACTTGCCTTTTACGGTCATCAGGATATCGCACTCGTCGACGAAGCCAAAGCCATACGGTGTGTCCGCCAAACTCGCCTTGCTGAACATCTTATCGTGCGACGCTGCGAAAGGCGTCCGGAAACTGGTCCCTAAACCGACGGACCCGGTTTTAGTGACCGGAATGGGTGTCATCGGACTGCTGGCCGTTTTCTATCTGCGGCACTTCTATCATGTCGACCGGATCGTCGTCTTTGACCCTGATCCCGTCCGCTCATCGCTTGCACTGTCACTCGGGGCGCATGCTTCATACTCAGATTCGGATGAGTCGTTTACACACGCATTGGAGTGTTCTGCACGACAGGACGCTTTCGCCTTATTACAGGAAAAGTTTGTTCCCCACGAACAGCTCTGCATTCTTTCAGACGGGAATCATGAAATCTTGTCGTTGACGCCGGCCTTTTACGAGAAGGAGTTGCGGCTTGTCGGTTCGAGTGACGGATGGGATTACCAGAAACATGCCGCATGGTTTTTCAAGACGGCACCACATGTTCCACATCTCGAACAGTTGTTTGAAAGAACAGTCTCAGCCCGTGACTTAGTCGGATGCTTCGAGCGTTTGCTGACAGACGCGACGCCTTTAAAGGTTTTAGTCCTCTATCCGTCCGTCGATTAATGCAAGCGGACTCACCGTCCGGACTTCGAGACCGTTCGGATCTTGCACCGGCAGCGCAGGTATTCCGGAAAATACAACATGTCTGGCGTGCATCCGTTCCGAAACAGACGTCGTAATTTCCGTAACCGGTCGAGCCAGTAATTGAGACAGCAACGGCTCAAGACTCGGTGTCGGTGTCGTGATTCCAAGCTGCAGGAGCCGGTCCCCTGTTTCTGACTCGACGGCATCCGGATGGGTCTGCAATTCAATACGGAAACCAAACGGCGTTCCGATGAACGTCCGACGTTCGTTCGCCTGAATCGTCAGTCCCAGACCTTCCGCCCGGCCGAGGACCTGCAGTCGCTCGGCTTCCGTTACAAGGAAGCCGATATGGTCAAACATCACTTTTTTCCCGTAACCAAATGTAAGATTGATGGCTCCTCGTTTCATCTCGATGATCCGAAACAAAATCTGTTGCTCACGAAAATCGTCCCAATCAAGCGGAGGATCAAACGAAGTGAACTCCCCCGCGTATTTCCCAATCCGTTGTGTCACCTGAAAACCAAGCTGTTGATAAAACCGTTCTGTTTCCTCCACGAACGGTGTCCAAAGATGATAATGAAATAACATATGTATCGCTCCTTATATCATAATATCGTCAAGCGTCAAAAGCATGACCTCGCCACTCTCCGTCAACAGCTGTTGCAGCAAGTAAACGTGTGCAAGACCATAGATGACCATAACCCGTTCATCTGGTTCTGTAACACCCGCAAGGATGCTCTTAAAGATCATCAGATTGCGATAATACCAATATCGCGAGACCCACTCCATTCCGGACTCACCAAGACAAGCAAGTTTTAAATAAGTTTGGTGCATCTCCTGCACACGTCCGTCAGTATTGATTTTCTGTAAAAAGGAAAGCAACGGTAGTTCAGTAAACTCCTGTTCCATCTGTTGCATCCGTGTGGTCTCCCTTGCAATGATTTCGTCAAATTGTTCCGGTTTTTCCCTTCTCAGCTGGTCGAGCGATGGTATCCCGTCAATCAACTGGTTCCAATCAACTGCTTGAATATCATCGAGACCATTTTGAGAGGCGAGACGAAAACCAAATTGATGCCGTTCGTCGGCGGTCAACGTCAATTTTCCGGCGCGATACGCCGCGTACTCACGCGTCAAGTCCTGTTGATGTTCAGAAGGGCTTTCAAGCATGATCTTCGTCGGACGAAAGTCGGACAAGACATTTAATGCGTCCTCAATTTGTTTTTGCCGGTCCGGCGTCAGCATCGACACGCCTCGCAAATGAAGTAAGTCTCCGTTATCCGGTCGGTCGAAGTGTATCGTTCCAAGCAGTAGTACCGCGGCACGTGACCTCATCGTCTTCCTCCTTTTTCGATGATCTTCTTTTATACTACAACAATTGTAAAAAAATCCATCAAAAAACACGGATCCTCAACTGGATCCGTGTTCCGTTTACATCAACTGTTTGACTAGAAGCGTCTTACCGCTGACTTCCCGCGGAATGTTATCGACAGCACGTAACGAGACGTTCATCTCGGAACCAAGTAAAGTCTTTAAAAACCGGTACAGTTGTTCTTCGTGCTCCGATAAAAACCGGGTCCGGTCCGGAATATATAAAAACGTGATGTCCCGTTCACTGTTTTGGATATATTGGACCCGTTCGACGCTGTTCGGCAACACTTTGACCAAGCTGGACAACTGACCTTCAAAAACCTTTTGTCCGTTTTGTTTGACGATATACCCCCGTCCCCGACCGTCAATTGAATCAATCACGGGACCCGGATGGCCGCAGGAACAGGTTTTGCCGCTGCTCGTCATGCGGTCCCCGACCCGGTAACGGACGAGCGGCGTCCCATGGGTATCAAAGCTCGTGACAAGAATTTGCCCGTCCGGTTCAATTTCAATGATGCCCATCTCGTAGTGCAGGTGTTTATTTCCGAAACGGCACTCGGAAACGATCGGTGCCCCTTCCGATGAGGCATACTGATCAAACACCGGCGCGTGAAAGACGTCTTCAATTAATTTCCGTTCCGTCGCGGTCATCATCTCTGCCGTCGGAAAGATAGCGCGCGGCCGGCACTGCAACTCCATTCCGATTCGTTTGGCATGGTAGGCCAACTCAATCATCGCTGACGGCAACCCGTCAATCGATTCCGGATCAAACCGGTCGATTGCCTGCAAATAAGCAGTCATCGTTTCAGCGCTGAGTTTCTTGACGGTGAACAGCAGTTGATTCAGCGCATGGTTCATCCGCCAGTAGACAGGTTTTTGTTGCCGTTCCGAAACGAGCGCCTGTGCTGTAAAACTGATCCGGCGCATTCCTTTTTTTACACCGTGAGTCGCCTTAAAAAAATCGAGATGCGCCATCCGCACCTGCATATCTTCTTTCGTATACCGGACTTGAATCGACTTCCCTGTCGTCCCGCCTGTTTTCCCGAGAATCGGTGCAGGGAGGTCCGTACGAATCGATTCGATTTGCTGCCGTAACATCTCCTTTTCAAGTGACGGAATCTGCAGAAGCTCCGTTAACGCTCGAAAAGGCAATTGCAGATTCAAGTCTTTAAACAGCGTGTGGTAATAGGGGCTATGTTGCCGGCAAAACAGCAAAAACGTATTGAGACGCGCCAATTGATCCCGTTCCACATCGATTGGTTTTTCTAATTTGTCTGCTAATTCCTGAAATCGTGTTTGGTACGCCGGTCCATAACGTTCCCGTTGAAGTCGATAGCCATACAAAGTGGTAAGAAGATTTTGCATGAACACCGGTGAATACAGATAGACTTGCTCTTTGATTCCCATCTGCGCACGTCCTTTCGAACAACGACTCGACGCCTTCACTGAACATATTCTTAATAGGTTCAGCTTACGTCGGTATTCTGACAATCACATGACAAAATCTACCGCACTACACTTTCACTTCGATTTTTTTCCTCCTTTAGCAAACTCCTTCTTTTTTTGAAAAGACATCAAAAAAGCAGACGACCTTTTTGAAAATAAAGGGAGTCTGCTCGCGTCGTATAGCGAATTCTTCAACTTTTTTCCAGCAATAGTTGTTTGATCAATAATGTTTTTCCGCTGATTTCTTTCGGAATTTCCGGCACTGCCCGTAACAACACTTCCATTTGTCCGCCGAACAAACGTTTTAAGACGAAGTACAGTTCTTTTTCATGTTCTTCTTTGAAACAACGTTCGTCCGGTACATACAACATGACGATTTCTTCTTTGTCGGATTGAATATACTGGACCCGTTCGATACAGTTCGGGAAGGCCCGTACGATCCCGGCCAGTTCTCCTTCAAAAATCCGATGACCGTCTTTCAGCTGAATGAAACTTCGTCCCCGTCCGTCAATGGATGCAATGACCGGACCGGCGTGTCCGCACTGACACGTAGCTTCACTTAACGTCATCCGGTCCCCGACACGGTACCGGACGAGCGGCGTGCCATGGGTATCAAAGCTCGTCACGAGAATCTGACCATCTTCCTCAACCTCGATGATGCCCATTTCATAGTGAAGGTGTTTTTTTCCGTAACGGCATTCCGCGACAATCGGTGCTCCTTCAGACGATGCGTATTGATCAAAAATCGGCGCATGGAACACTTCTTCGATCAATTGGCGTTCCGCCGCCGTCATCATTTCCGCTGTTGGGAAAATCGCCTTCGGTCGGAACGTACACGGAATATTGTACTTTTTGGCATGACGTGCCACTTCAATCATACCTGAAGGGAGGCCGTCAATCGATTCCGGATTAAATCGGTTCAATTGTTCGATGTACAAGGCTGCCGTTTGCGGATTAATGTTTTTGATCGTAAAAAGCATCTGATTGATGGCTTTATTCATCCGCCAGTAAACAGGTGCTTTCTGTGATTCTGCCGCCAGTGTCTGTCCCGTAAAGCTGGCGCGCCGCATGCCGCGTTCAATCCCGTGTGTCCACTTAAAGTAATCGAGGTGCGCCATCCGGATCTGCATGTCTTCCTTTGTGTAATGAACTTGAATCGACTTCCCCGTCGTTCCACCCGTTTTCCCGAGGATCGGCGCTCGGATCTTAGCATGCACGTCCGCATTACGTGTCCGGAGGATTTCCTTGCTTAAAATCGGAATCTGTTTTAGTTCGTCTAATGTTTCAAGCGGTAAAGTGATCCGGTGTTGCTCAAACAGCTCTTGATAGTAGGGGCTGTACGTCTGACAAAACAGCAGAAATTGATTCAGACGCGCCAACTGTTCTGCCTGTGCATTCGTCTGAAAACGTTCTTTTTCCTTCAACTCCTGTAACCGTTTCTGATAAACCGGACCATATCGTTCCTGATACAGCACGCGACCATAAATCGTCGTTAAGATATTTTGAAGAAAAATCGGTGAATGAAAGTAAATCGATTGCTTGAGTTGCATACGTCCACTCCTCTCACATCTCAGTCAGAAATTTCAGTTGAGCCGTTATCCATTTCCTGTTACTTACATCTTATTTCCAGTGATTCGGCGGTTCAATCAAATCTTAGTAAACAAGCTTAACTTTTATTCGGATACCGTTTTATGATAGTAAACTTACATCACAAACATCTTTTAATAAAATTCTTATAATTATCTTTTCTTTACCGTTTCCGGTAAAAAACAAAAAAAGAGGCTGCGTTCAGCCTCTTCTCCTTCGTTCAAATTCCGGTTACGTTTGACGCCGTCCCGCCTCTTCATCTGTTCCAAACATCCGGACCTGAATGGCTCCGAGTGCCAATTTCAAATCCGTCGGACTCAACTGATCGATGATTTCGATCACAGTCACCGTCGTCCGCCCATTATACAATTGCACGAGGAGTTGACGCTCCACGTCAATCATCCGGTCATCAATCGACTCCGCCAACATTTCCTGATAAAAAAACTCACCCGTTTCCGGAAAAAAATAGTCACTGAATAATTGCATCAATTGTAAATTTCCCGTCGCCAAAAACAAAATGGCTTGAAACGGCGGTTTCACACGATTCCGCGTACTCAAACGTTTTAATATCATCTGGTACCGCTTCTGGTGTTGCTCATCTAAGAAACAGACTGCGTTCATCTTCGCCCTCTCCTTAAAGTAGAAATTAAGTAATATGTACATGGAAGTTGGTGGAGGTCACCACTCCTATTCGGTCTCTTTTTCTTTTCCCTGTTTTTTATGCCTCAAGCCTGTTATTTCCTGAAAACATCTGAAGGGATTACGAACCGATTGATTCGGGTAAATTCAACAAGTAACATTAATCGAGGGGGAAAACTCATGACTCAAACACGCAAACGGTTGGCACTTGCAGGTGCAACCGGATATATCGGACATAATCTCTTAAACGAACTCAAGAAAAAATATGATGTCATCGCCTTATCGCGAAACGGTGATGACAAGGATGATGAAGACCATGTCGAGTGGCGCTCGTGTGATTTATTTTCGCTGAATGATACCATCGACGGTTTACAGGGCGCGGATATCGCCATCTATCTGGTCCATTCGATGATGCCGTCCGCTAAACTGACACAGGGCTCATTCGAAGATATGGATTTGATTTTAGCGGACAATTATGCCCGTGCCGCCAAAGAAAACGGCATTCAGCAAATCATCTACCTGAGCGGCATCATTCCGGAAGAAACGGAGGACTTGTCCCGCCATTTGAAAAGCCGTTTGGAAGTGGAACGTGTGCTTGGTGCTTACGGGACTCCCGTAACGACCATCCGGGCTGCGTTGATCGTCGGTCCAAAAGGATCTTCCTTCCCGATCTTATCGAAGCTCGTCAAACGGCTTCCCGTCATGTTGTTGCCGGAATGGACACGGAATCAGACGCATCCCGTTGCATTGCCAGATGTCATTCATGCCCTCGGAGCAAGCGTCGGACGGGAAGATTTGAAAGACCGCGCCATTGATATCGGCGGTCCGGAATCGATGACGTATAAAGAAATGATTTTGAAAACAGCCGAAGTCATGGGGAAAAACCAACCGACGTTCGATATTCCTTTAATGACAGTCAAACTGTCCCGCCTTTGGGTGACATTAGTTTCCGGAGAGCCGAAGGAGACGGTCTATCCGCTCGTCGAGAGCATGGTCCACGAAATGGTCGCAGATCCGGATAAAATGGTGGACGGCATCAGCGACGGGAAAGTCACATTCGAGGAATCCGTTCGGATGGCGTTAAAAGAAGAGCAGAAGGAAAAGGATCAGAAAAAACAATCGGGTCATTCGTCTAAAAAAGAAAAAGACGAAGTGCTCGATGTCCGGTCCGTTCAGCGTGTCCGTCTGCCGGAAGGACGCGATGCCAACTGGGCGGCAGATAACTATGTATCTTGGCTCTCCTCTTTCGCTAAGCCGTTCCTCACTTCTGTTGCGAACGAGACCGTCGTAAAGATTCAAGTGCCGTTTCTCGATGCACCGCTTCTCGAATTGACGAAAGAACCGTTTCAGGATGCCGAGCAAGCTACGTACCGGATTACCGGCGGAATGTTTGCGCAAGTTCAGGAAGGCAGCAAAGGGCGGATTGAATTCCGACAAATTCCCGGATCCCAGGAGTGCCTGATTGCCATTCATGAATATGTACCGGCCTTACCATGGATCATTTACAAATCGACGCAAGCCAATATTCATTTGCTCGTCATGTACCTGTTTAAGCTCCATCTTCTCCGTCTGATGCAGACGACGGAACACGCTCCTGACGAGTCGGATATGATTGTCCCGGAAACAAACGCTTGATTTTAAACAAACTCAGATTTCCTACCAGACTGAATTCCCCGAGAAGCGGGGATTCAGTCTTTTTTAATGACTTTTCACCAGCCGGGTTTTCGACGGACCGCTTGGTAATCAGTCTGTTATTATCATATAGCATTTTGCGGAATCCGTAAGTTTTAATGTCTTGCCTGTTGCTTGACTGCGGAACTTACCGATGAACAGATGACGGAACCAAAATAAGCGTGATACACTGAAGCTGGATTGTAAGAAAGGGGTTTCACACGCATGCGCTCATTTGAAGAACGGTTAACGAATCACATTGAAGCGACCGCGCTTCTCACGACATTGATTCAACCCTCGTCGGATCAACTCCGGCTCGACAAGTTAAATAAATTTTCCGAGAAATTATTAAAACGCGAATTTACGATTGCTTTTGCCGGACATTTTTCGGCCGGGAAATCAAGCATGATCAATGCACTGACCGGTGAGTCGATTTTACCGACCAGTCCGATTCCGACCAGTGCCAACATCGTCACATTACGCCGGGAAGAACAGGATGCTGCCATCATTCATTTTCACGACCGCCCTGCCGTAAAGCTCGCAGCGGCCGATTTACCGCATCTCGAGACGTTAGGACGTGACGGTACCGTTGAACGGATTGATATCACCCATGCCGGCTCAAACTTACCGCAAGGACTTGTTTTAATGGATACACCGGGTGTCGATTCCGTCGATGACGCCCACCGGATTTCCACCGAATCCGCTTTACACCTGGCTGACTTGATTTTTTATGTCATGGACTACAACCATGTCCAGTCCGAGCTGAACTTCACCGTCACTCGTGAATTGTTGACTTCCGTACCTGAACTGTATTTAATCGTTAATCAAATCGATAAACACCAGTCCAGCGAATTATCTTTTGCCGCCTTTAAGCGTTCCGTCGTTCAGTCGTTTGCTGCCCACGGCGTGGAACCAAAAGGAATCTTCTTTACGAGCTTACGGGAAGCGGATCATCCGGAAAATGACTTCCAGACCGTTAAAGAACTCGTCGATCACAGCATCCGGGACGTCCAGCCGAAACTGTTGCAATCAGCGGCTACTACACTGGAATCCTTACATGCCGAACACGTGGCGTACCTCGAAACACGGATCGAGGAAGCCGCCGAATCGACAAATGAAGGATTGACACCGGCAGAACGGCGACAATCGGATGCATTGCTTGAACAGCTGCACCAACTGGATTTACAACTCGAACTGATGGCTCCCGAACAATGGGTCAGCCGGTTTTCACAGCACCGGGAAAGCTTGTTGCGAAATGCCACTTTGATGCCGTTTGAACTTCGCGAGAAAATGCGGACCTTTTTAGAGACACGACAAGCGTCCTTTAAAGTCGGGTTCTTCAGAAGTGCGAAAAAGACACAGTCCACCCAGCAACAGGTAGCAGACGAACTCTTGCGGGCGTATCAATCCGTCACGACATCCGAAATTGCCTTGCATCTTCGGAAATTGATGAAACAATCGTTGGCGGAAGCCGGTATCTTAACTGATCAGCATACGATGCAGATCGACAACTATCCACTTGATCCACCGCTTCGTGTCATCGAGGATGCTGTCCAGGAAGGCATTACGATTACCGGTGAATCCGTCCTCCAGTTTACGAATCGTGTCGTCAGTCTGACGGCTGACTGGTATACGAAAGAGACGAACCGCTGGCGGGACGGAATTCGAGCGGAATTCGAACAAACAGATGGCAGCGTCAAACAAGAGGTGCTGACAGAACAAACCCGTTTACGTCAAAAATGTGACCTATTGAAAGCCGAAGCAGACGCCCGGCAAGTCTTAAACACGTATCTCGAACAGGCCGACTCACCGACGGACAAGCAATTGCAAACCGCAAAACAACAGGTTTTGCTTTGGCAACAGGAACTGATTCAGGCCGAGCAAGCGTTAATCCCGTTCCAACCGCAGGAAACGCTGGAGGAAGTCGCCGTCGCGGCAGAAGCGGTTCGGTTAACCGATGTCGAGGACACACGTGCCTATACGCCGGAAGAAATGCACCAGATTCAAACGATTTTGTCGTCCGTTCCCGGATTCGAAGAGACGGTCGCCTACTTGCAAGACAAACTGAAGCGGGTCGCTTCGAGTACCTTTACGATTGCTTTATTCGGTGCGTTCAGCGCCGGAAAATCATCTTTTTGCAACGCGCTGCTCGGACAACCAGTCTTGCCTGTCTCGCCTAATCCGACGACGGCTTCGATTAACCGGATTAATCCCGTCAGTGCAGCACATCTGCACGGGACGGCGACCATCTGCTTTAAGACGGAGCAGGAACTCGTTGCTGAATTAAACGACCTCCTTCAGGCGTTCAATGCCACAGTCACTTCTTTGAAAGAAGCGGCGGATTGGATCGAATCCCAGCCGACACATACATTACGGGATGCTTCTTTCTTACGGGCCTTTGCAACCGGTTATCCGACTGTTGCGCCGTTCGTCGGAACGACACAAACAGTCGATCAAACGACGTTCACCGATTACGTCGCAAAAGAGCACCTCAGTTGCTTCGTCGATGTCATCGATTTGTACTTTGACAGCCCGTTGACCCGTCTCGGAATTACATTGGTCGATACGCCGGGTGCCGACTCGATCAATGCCCGTCATACGGATGTCGCGTTCGACTATATTAAGGATGCAGATGCCATCTTATTCGTGACGTATTTCAATCACGCGTTCGCCCGTGCGGACCGGGAGTTTCTGATTCAGCTCGGCCGTGTCAAGGATGCCTTCGAACTGGACAAGATGTTTTTCATCGTCAATGCAATTGACCTCGCACAAAACGAGGGTGAAAAACAAGCGGTGCTGCAGTATGTCGAGACGGAACTACAGCGGTTCGGCATTCGGACCCCTCGTCTGTTCGGCGTCTCGAGTCTTCAGGCGTTGGCAAAGAAGCAGACGGACCGAGCTCTCGACTCGGGTCTTCCTGTCTTCGAAGACGCCTTCCATCAGTTTTTGGAACGGGATCTGAAAGGACTGGCTGTCCAAGTATTGTCGGAGGAAACGGAGAAAACCGTGCACCGGTTACGTCAATTGATGGATCAGACCGAGTTCAACATCGCCCGTAAAGAAACACGTCTCGAAGAACTGGATGACTTGAAACAGACGATTGAAGCACACTTTTCGGATCCAAGAACCGAGTTACTTCGTCATGCCTTGTTTGCGGAAATTCATGAGCTGCTGCACCATGTCAACCAACGGATCTATTATCGTTTCCCTGACTTCTTCAAGGAAGCGTATCATCCCGTCCGCTTTGCGAATGCCACAAAACAGCAGGCGTTGCAGGAAGCGCTTGTCGAGCTGCTCGGCTTTTTGAAATATGATTTTGAACAAGAATTACGTGTAACCCACTTCCGGATTGACGGCTGGATCAAAGCTGCGCTCGTCCAACGTTTCCAGGAAGAGGAACGGTATGCGGTGAAGTTGAATCCCTCTTTCCAACTGTCCCCATTCGAAGCGCCGG
Source organism: Exiguobacterium artemiae 255-15 (assembly GCF_000019905.1). Taxonomy (GTDB): domain Bacteria; phylum Bacillota; class Bacilli; order Exiguobacteriales; family Exiguobacteriaceae; genus Exiguobacterium_A; species Exiguobacterium_A artemiae. Next base: position 1,632,910 of record NC_010556.1, read on the forward strand.
CGATGACGTCCGTTCATTTCGAGGGGCCGTTCCAGGATGCGACGCCGTATCAGTCCGTGAAACAGTATTTCCGTAATCCAAAAGCCTTTTTTGAACGCAATGAAAAGGAACAATTGAAAGATGCTTTGATTCAGTTGACGAAACCGGATGCGACCTCTTATCTGGAAACGGAAGAACAGCGGTTGCGCGAACTCGCGCAGCAACATGTCGCCCGTCTGCTCGACGAGATGTATGCCCGGATTTCCGAAACCCTGCATAAACAAATCGAGATGGAACGAACCAGTTTGGCGACGACCGACCATCTCGAGCAATTCAAACAAGCTTACACCAGCATCAGCCATCTCAATCAAACCGTTTAATTTTTCCCGTAGGCGGTACACAAAGAACCCGGATCAGCTGCTCTTCTACAGAAGATGCGGCTGGTCCGGGTTCTTTTTAGCGTCTGCTGTGCGATCAGACGGATGCGGCCAATACGATTTGAAATAATGCAGCACATAGTCTTCGACGTGGCGCACAAGCGGACGCTGCTCGACTCCCGACAAACGGTTTAACGAGACGTCCCATAACATCGGCGGGTCAAACGGTAAGATACGGATATCATCGGCATGATGAAACCGGAGAATCGGTTCCGGCAAAATCGACACAACGTCGAGTTCTTGCACCATCCCGATCAATAAATCCCAGGCACCGGACGTAAAAAAGATCTGTGGTTCGACCTGTACATGGCGGAACTGGGATAAAATTTGATGATGCAACATAAAACTGTCATTGAGGATGACGAGCGGTTCCTCTGCCAAATCACGATAAGACACGCTTTCAGATTCGCTTAACGGATGGCTCGGTCTGACCGCGACGACGACTTCATCTTCAATCAACCGATGCCGTTCGATTCCGTATGTCTCCCCCGGTTCAATTAAAATCGCCAGATCCAATTCTTCAAGCAGCAGCCGGCGTTTCAATTCAAATGCCCCTTCTTCGATGATTTCCAACTCGATACCGGGATGTTCCGCCATCAATTTCGGAATCAGTTGCGAAAAGAGAACGGGCAGAATGACCGGCGGAATCCCGAGCCGGACTTTCCCGCGTAGTACACGCGACCGCTCGTGCAGGTGTTCCATCATTTGTTGATGTCCGTGCAGGACACTGAGGGCATCCTCATAAAATTGTTGTCCGGCGTCTGTCAGACCGGTCAGTCGTCCATGGTGCCGCAAAAACAATTCCACTTGTTCCAATTCTTCAAATTCTCGCACCAGTTGACTGAGCGCCGGTTGCGAAATATGCAGATGTTTGGATGCCCGCGTTAAATTATACGCATGGTCTACGATCGTCGTAAAAAACGTCAATTGCCGGATATCCACCGGACTCCCCCCTCTTACTCATCAAACCAATGATTTTTTCTAAAGTACACAATCATCCCCAACGCAATGACTGCCATCCCCCCGAGTGTAAAGAAATAACCAAAACGTGTCGTCAGTTCCGGCATATGTTCAAAGTTCATCCCATAGATGCCGGCAATGAACGTTAACGGCATGAAGATGGTTGTAAAAATCGTTAACGTTTTCATGATATTATTCATCCGGTACGAGTTGAGGGAAATGAAATTATCCCGGAATTCGGACGTCATTTCCCGGTTATACTCAATCATTTCGTTCAGTTTGAGCAGATGATCGTAAATATCCTGGAAAAATGCTTTTTTATTGGCATGAATCGCAAGCCGACGGGATTCAACGACCCGGTATAACAAATCCCGCATCGGTAAGAGCGTTCGGGCAACAACTAATAAATCGGACCGAATCTCAAATATCTCTTCCATGATCCGTTTATCATTCCCACGCTGTTCATACCGTCCTTCCAGTGCAAAAATCTTGTCTTCCAACGCATGAACGATCGGAAAATAACCATCGACGATTTTATCCATGATTTTATGTACAATTTCAATGGTCCAATGCTCGGAATCATCATGTAGACGCTGGAAAGCTTGGAACACTACGTCAATTTCACTTGACGGCTGCTCGTGGTAGGACACCACATAGTTCTCATTGACAAACAGGTTGATTTCTTTTCCTTTCAATGACTCCGTATCCAGGGCATGGAGCACAAAAAAACTGTATCCGTCGTAATATTCCAGCTTCGGACGTTGTAAGTATTGAAAACAGTCTTCGAGGGCCAGCGGATGAAAATCAAAGACGGAAATCAACTGTTGTTTTTCTTGCTCCGTCGGCTGATTGAAATCAACGAAATACCATTTGATGTCAGGTGCGTGAATACGACCCAAGCCATCGTCCATTACAACTTGATGATCCGTCGTCACCAAAAGACAGCGTATCATGAACATTCACCTTCTTTTCGTCACGGTTTGTGTAATCAGTATCGCAAACAATCTGTTCGATTTCCATAAAAAAAAGACTGCAGGTTTTATCAAGCCCTACAGTCCCTTCCTTTATCCTCGTTCGAAGTAAAAGCCACTCCAGTAGACATGACGATACGTAAATTCTTTACCGCTTTTAGTCGTCACAAGCATTTCATCTTCCGAAACGACAGCAATCTTAACCGGTGTTTCCCCGTGATCCGTCAAGAAGTTTAGAATCTCTAGATGACGATTCAACCACAACCGGCGACGGAACCAGCGGAACCGACTAAACGCAGCTGTAAAGTGTAGGATCGATAACAGCATGATGATCATACCGAACGGTAACGGTATATCAAACAACGCGATTAAATAAAAGTCCGCAACGATTAAAAAGACGGATAACCCCATCTCGGTCATTTCCATAAAGGAAGCTTTATACGTTGCAAAATACGTCATGACACGAAATAAAACAATGACCGTCAAATATGGTACAAAATAAAGACGAAAAATGTTGTCCGACCCACTATTGACATACATGAGCAAGGGCAGGAAGAAGAGCAACTTCCAAATTAGGATGGCGGAATAAAACAAAGTGTGATCCGTGTAGCGTTTGCGTACGATGGCGCGACTAATGTTCATTGCCTTCCCCTCCTTCAGTGATGACTACATGTTCGAGTCGATGATGTCGGGTTCTGATGCCTATAAGGGTATGTTTCCTCATTGAAGCGTTTCTAATCGTATATTTCGTGTGAAATATCGGTTTATATTCAGTATACGAAATATTTTAATAAAAAGTTTTACTTTCCCATCATTCCCCATATTTATAATGTGCTGCCTCATCAAAATTTGTCGATTTTGATTTTTTTCTTTACACTTGATAAAGATCACTTTGGAAATGAGATGAAAAACATGTACAGCCACATCATTGTCGGTGCCGGAATCCTCGGAACATCGACCGCTTATCATTTAGCAAAACAAGGAGCGAATGTCCTCCTCGTCGACCGGAAAGAAGCCGGACGTGCCACACATGTCGCAGCTGGTATCATCTGTCCCTGGATGACACAGCGACGAAATAAAGCCTGGTACCGCCTCGCCAATAACGGAGCCCATTACTACGATAAGTTGATCCCGGAACTGGAGGCGCTCGGCGAAACAACGACAGGCTATCAAAAAGTCGGAACCATCGCCTTGCATGAAACATCAAAAATCGAAAAAATGCAGATGATTGCGGAAAATCGTTTCCCGGAAGCACCGGCCATTCAACGCATCGAACGATTGACGGCTGATCAGGTCCGGTCGATGTTTCCTTTGATTGAGTTCGTCGAAGATGCTCTGTTCGTCTCAGGAGGCGCCCGTGTCGACGGTCGTGCCTTACGGGCTGCCATGGAACGCGGAGCGATCAAACACGCGGCTACCATCCTTGAAGCGGACGCCTCGCTGGTCGTCGTCGACGGTCACGTTCAAGGGGTTCAAATCGGTCAGGACATCCACTATGCCGACCAGGTCATCTTGACTGCAGGTGTCTGGGTCAACGAGTTACTTGAACCGTTGCAAACAAAGCTTGATATTCGAGCCGAAAAAGGACAGATTCTTCATTTGGATATCTCGAATGACCAGTCGAAAGAATGGCCCGTCATCATGGGACAGCGCGGTTTATATCTCGTCTCGATCGAGGACGGCAAACTCGCCCTCGGTTCGACACATGAAAAACAACTCGATTATAACCTTCAGCCGACCGTCAAAGGCATGTACGCCTTGTTGACTCGCGCCATTCCCGTGGCACCGGCACTCGAAGAAGCCAACATTAATGAGATGCGTGTTGGTCTCCGCCCGTATACAAGTAATTCCTTACCTGTCATCGGCAGGCTGGCGAATCATCCGAATGTTTTAATCGCTAACGGTCTCGGAGCCTCCGGCCTAACGATTGGTCCGTATCTCGGTCAAGAGTTGGCGAAACTGGCACTCGATCAGGAGTTAGAAATTGATTTGAACGATTATCTTTTACAGTAACCTGTTCACGGTTTACGTATTATCATCTGTATAGTAGATATACCCTTTACAAAACAAGAACAAACGTTCTTTTAATTTGACTTATGAAGGAGTTCTGGATGTGCATCCGATAAAAGCTATGGTGACCCTTAAACAATTTGAAGCGTTGGACATTCGTGTCGGCACTATCCGTTCCCTCAGCTTTTCAGACACTCAAGCAGACTTTTTAGTTCTGTCGGTTGTGTTTGAAGATTTTCAGCAATCCGTCTTTCTGGATTGGAAAGAAACACGGTTCGAGTATGAAGAAATCATCGGGAAACAAGCTTTGATCCTGCTCAACGTTCCCGGCATCGTCGCCGGTACGACCGGTCGTGTATTGGAACTCGGGACACGGGATCATCTGATGCCGGTACTCGCCTGTCCGGAACATCCGATCCCTGACGGCAGTCGCTTAAGTTAACACTGTCTGAACCTCCGGTCTGACTTAAAAAAGAAGGAATCGCCATCAAAGATTGAACTGCTCCCCGTCAAGTAGACAGGATAAATAATAAAAATCTTTTAAACGGCTTGAGCTCTGTATTCTAATGGAGCCAAGCCGTTTAATCGTTGTTGATACCGTTCTTCATTGTAGAAATGAATATACTTCTGGATTGCAAGTTGGAGTTCGTCGAACTCCGTAAACTTATGTAGATAATAACTTTCGCACTTCAACGCTCCCCAAAAGGACTCCATCGGACCGTTATCAATACATTTACCAACCCGAGACATACTTTGTGTGATACCCGCCACGCGTGTCATGTGACGAAACGTATGCGAAGTATATTGAAATCCTCGATCACTATGAAGTAAGGGACGGCTTCCGGGTGCGCCTTTCAAGGCGAGTTCGAGTGTATCGAACACGAGCTGATTATTGTTTGAGTGCCCAAGAACGAAGGCACGGATAGATCCATCATGTAGGTCTAGAATAGCGCTCAAATACGCCTTCTGAGAGGCGCCATACTTCAATTCCGTGACATCCGTTACCCATTTTTGATTCGGTCCTGCCGCGTTGAAATCACGGTTCAGAATGTTCTCTGCGGTCTGTTGAGGACGATTACGAATGTACAAAGGACGTTTCCGGCGTATGACGCAATGAATACGAGCGACATGCATCAGACGACGGACACGCTTCGCGTTAACGTTTCTTCCGAAACGGCGTTTTAAGTTTAATGTCATTCGTCGATAGCCATAGATTCCGTTCACCGCAAGGTGAATCTCGTTCATCTCTTCGGTGATTTTCATGTTCTCCGTCTCACGTGCTTTCGGCATATCTATCCGACGTAACCACTTGTAGTAGGCAGCGCGCGAGACACAAGCGAGGTGGCATAGGGCAATGATTGGATAACCAAATTGCTCTACCGATGATTGGATGGCTTCATATTTATCTTGAAGTCGAATTTGATTTAACGTGACCTCCTCTCGATCTCCTCTAACTTTTTTAAGAAATCGTTCTCCATACGTAGACGCTCATTTTCTCGCTCGAGTCGTTTCAGCTCCAGCGCGAAACGTTCTGTATCCGTCAATTCTTCTACTGGCTTCTGACGACCGCGACGGTCTATCAGTGAGTCGATTCCATCCTTCTCGAACTTTCTTACCCAACTATAGATTTGTTGGTACGAGACCCGATGGGTCTCCATGATGCGTTGATAGTCTTTTCCGTTTTGTATACAGTCCATAACTGCCTGGACACGCTCTTCGAATGTAGTGGTTCTACCTCTAGTCATAATGAATCGCTCCTTCAATGGTTTCCCTTGAGTACTATGACTAGTATACTTCTCGATCCACTTCGCAAGTACGCTTATGTTCGAAATATCAAACCGTACCGAAGCGCTAGTGAGCGATTCTTCTTGGTCGAGTACTGCGCGCACAGCTTTCATCTTTAGGTCTTCGGGATAGCGGGTCCACTTTGATCGACTCCGAAGTGCGGAGGGACCGCCCGTACGATATTTTGCTCTCCATCTATTCAAGGTTGTGACTGAAAGCTCGAAGAGCGAGGCGATCGACTTGATTGAGTCGATTCCGTCCTCACACATCTGAATGATGTGTAGTTTTTGATCCATCGAAAATCTAGATGTAGCCATAGAAAAAGCTCCCTTCAAAGTAGACAGTTTTTGTTATTTCAACTGTCTACTTTTTGGGGAGCATATCAGATGCGCAATTCCCTCTTTTTTCGTTTACGAACGGAAAGATAAGTCAGACCCGTGTTTTTTCCAAGTAGTGCACGCTGAAATGATGCTGCGGATCCGTGAAACATCTGATTGGTGTAAATCCGTTTTGCTTGGCCAACCATTGAAACTCTTCCTGACTGTACTTATAAGAATTTTCCGTATGAATTGTTTCGTCCTTTTTAAAGGTAAACCGCTGATCGGCAATCGTGACGATTTGATCGATTCGACTTTTCAGATGCATTTCAATCCGTCCCTGCTGTTCATTATAAAAAGCGACATCCTCGAATAGGTCGACGTCAAACGTTCCATTGAGCGATCCGTTGATATGCCGTAAAATGTTTAAGTTAAACTGAGCCGTGATGCCTGCTTGATCGTTATAAGCCGCATGAAGCACACTGGCTTCTTTTTTTGTATCAATTCCAATCAGGAAGCCGTCTCCCTTCTCCAGTAATTGACTGGACTGTTGTAAAAAGTCGGCTGCTTCCTGCGGATGGAAGTTCCCGATGGTCGAACCGGGAAAGAAAATTACCTTTTTCTGTTTTTCCTCGACGGGTAGAAGTAAAGGCGCGGAATAATCGCCGCAAACCGCTTTAATCCGGAGTGACGGATAATCTTTCGACAATTGATGCGCGGATTGAATTAAAAAATCTTTGGAAATATCAATCGGCATATATTGTTCCAACTGATGAAGGGAGCTGAGTAAACTTTTGATTTTACGGCTGCTGCCGCTCCCATACTCAATCAATGTATGAACGGGTCCGATACAATCTGCGATAGCGGATTGGTACTCGGATAAAATGTCGATTTCCGTCCGTGTCAAATAATATTCCGGCTGTTGTGTAATCTGTTCGAACAATTCGGAACCGGTTTGGTCATAAAAATATTTTGCCTGCAATACCTTTTGAGGTTGTGCCAAACCGTGCAACACTTCCTGCAGCATGTTCTGCTGATCCGTATACATATCAAAACTTTCAACCTGTTGCCGCATTTAAAGATCACCCGCCAATCGGAAGCCGCTGAACTGCCAACGTTTATCAGGCGGGAAGAAGTTCCGGTACGTCGCTCGGATATGGTTACCCGGGGTCACACACGCTCCGCCCCGAAGAACCATTTGGTTACACATGAACTTGGCATTGTATTCTCCAAGCGCGCCTTCAAGCGGGCGGCTTTTCGGATACGGGGCATAGGCACTCGCCGTCCATTCCCAGACGTCACCAAACATACCGTGCATCGCGTGGTCCGCATCCGAAACCGAACGCGGATGGAAGGATCCCTGTTCCATGAAGTTTCCTTGTTGAGCGACTTGCCGTCCGACATATTCCCATTCGGCTTCTGTCGGCAGACGTTTACCGCACCACCGGCTGTATGCATCCGCTTCATAAAAACTGACATGGCACACCGGTTCATCCCACTGCAACGGCTCAACGCCGTTTAATGTAAAGATCGACCAGTCTCCCTGTTGATCTTTCATCCAGTACAGAGGTGCCTTCCATTGTTGTTGCTTGACGACTTGGAAACCGTCCGACAGCCAATATTCGGACTGTTCATATCCTCCCGCCTCGATGAAGGCTAAAAACTCACGATTGGTGACGGGGCGTGTCCCCAATTCAAAGGGTTCGAGCCAGACTTTATGCACCGGACTTTCATTATCAAAAGCAAATCCGCGACCGTCATGACCAATTTCAACGAGTCCACCCTCAAATCGTGTAAACTCAAGTGACAGAGAATGATCAGTTTCAGTACGCTCGACTTGTCGCGTCTGATAAGCCGGTAACAACGGATTGGTAAAGAAATTATATTTTACATCCATCAGAATCAACTCTTGATGCTGCTGTTCATGTTGCAACCCCATTTCAATCAATTGCTCGATCTTCTGTTGAAGCGATGTGTCCCGTTCTTCCTGTAAAAATGTCAGGACAGCCTGATCGACGTGTTTACGATAAGCAATGACATCCTTAACTGTCGGACGGGACAACATACCCCGCTGGTGACGGGGTTGATAAGGATCAATTGAATTATAGTATGAGTTAAATAAATAGTTATATGCGGGATGAAACACTTGATACGTATCAGCATATTCTTGAAGAATCATTCGTTCAAAGAACCAAGTCGTATGGGCAATATGCCATTTTGGCGGACTGACGTCAGAACTTGCCTGAATCACAAAATCCTCTTGCTCTAACGGTTCAATCAACGTAAGTGTCTGGTTCCTGACTGTATAAAATTTGTCTGCTAAGTAGGTTGTTGTTTCCTGACTCAACGCCTTCACTCCCTTTATTATGAAATATTCTGAAAATATACACTATTATCTTTACCGCGTATCAGTCAAAGTAAGCGCTCTCATAAATATAAAAAAATCGGAACAAGACCTTGGATAGGCCTTACTCCGATCTCTTTAGTAAACTTTATCACCATTAAAGATTGAATTTTTAACCACTACATAATCAACTGTTCGAATGGCTTGCAATTTATTACCGCCGGCATATGAAATCGCCGATTGTAAATCTTGTTCCATCTCAGTTAACGTATCAGATAAACTGCCTTTAAATTCAATGAACATTTTTTTACCTTCAACGTTTTTCTTTTCACCTTTTTGAAATTCCGAAGCCGAACCAAAATATTCTTTCACTTGAAGACCGTCAACTTCCTGCATTTCACCCGGTGACTCTTCGTGTCCGGCAAATAAGGAACCGATCATCACCATCGTTGCCCCGAACCGGACTGATTTGGCAATATCTCCATGTGTCCGGATTCCACCATCTGCGATGATTGGTTTGCTGGCGGCCTTTGCACACCATCTTAATGCGGCTAATTGCCAGCCGCCGGTACCGAAACCTGTTTTGATTTTCGTAATACAGACTTTCCCCGGTCCGATCCCGACTTTTGTAGCGTCTGCGCCGGCATGTTCCAGTTCGCGGACCGCTTCCGGAGTACCGACATTACCTGCGATGACAAAACTTTCCGGTAGTATTTGTTTGATATGTTGAATCATCCGGATGACTGCTTCTGAGTGTCCGTGGGCAATATCAATCGTGATATATTCCGGTGTCAATCCTTCTTGCGCCAACGTTTCGATGAACGTATATTCTTCTGTTTTCACACCGACACTGATCGAAGCAATCAATCCCCGCTGTTGCATCTCGCGAACGAAGTTCAGTCGCGTTTCCGGCTCGAACCGGTGCATGATATAAAAATAGCCGTTTTCAGCCAGAAAAGTTGCGATTTTTTCATCGATGATCGTTTGCATATTGGCTGGAACGACAGGTAATTTAAAGCGTCGTCCTCCAAATTCAACCGTCGTATCACACTCTGAACGACTTCCGACGATCGATTTAGCTGGAATCAATTGAATATCTTCATAATCAAATACTACATCCATCATTAACACCCCAAATAACGAATATTTTTTTATAAATAGCTTCTTAATGTTCGGACTATAATACTATAACGAACGATTAAAGGTTTGTCAAAAATATTTTGCTAAAAAACATACTTTTTACCTTTAATTTTATTTAATGTTCGTCTTTTAAATCAAAAAAACCCTCAGAGAACAATTTCAGAGGAATTTTTTATAAAAATAGAATCTACTCCTTTTTTTCAACATGTTCAGAAAAAAGCTTAACCGATATTGGTTCAATCGAATAGAAATTCTTCTTTCAACAATGCAAATAAAATAAAATCTTCCCATGCTCCGTTAATATACAAACTTTTTTTAGCAAGGCCTTCTCTTCTGAACCCTACTTTTTCCAACACACGGATGGAACCAATATTTTCCGGCATGACCTCTGCCCGCAACCGGTGAAACTGATGCGTCTCGAACAAAATTCTTGCGGCTTGCCGGACCGCTTCTGCCATGATCCCTTTCCCGTTATGTTCCCGGTCCAATTGGTATCCGATCATACAGGTCTCTGCCGGAAACCGTTCGACGAATACAGCAGATACATCACCGATCAGTTGATTGTTTTCCGTTAAAAACACTCCAAAGGCATACGAGCGGTCTGACAAGCTGTTTTCCATCATCTGTTCGATTCGTTCTTGTTGTTTTGTCAACGTGTAAGCATTTGCTTGCGGTTTCACCGGCATCCAGTATTCAAAATGTAATTGATTTTTTACGTTTAACTCGAGCAGCTGTTCTGCATCAGACAGCTGGTACGGGCGAAGAAAAATAGTTCCCATGATTAATTTCCTCCATTAAAAAATAGTATGAATTCATAATTCTTCAACTTTAGACAGTTAAAGCGTTTGACAATTCGTTTTTCGGGAAAAATATAAAAACCTGAATAAGTAACAAAGTGTTTACAGAGGGGATGTAAACCATCAAAAGGAGGAGAGCATGCGTACAGATACAGAATTATTCAAACAAATCGAATTAAAAAATAAGCAAGCTCTCGAAGCGTTGTACGACCGTTACGAGAAATCCTTATACTTATTCCTTACACGTATGTTAAATGACGAAAACAGAGTCCAACTTACTTTAAGACAAATCTTTCAGGATGTCTGGACAAGTCCTAATCAATACCCATCCATTCACGGTTATTTGATCAAAGCCGTGAAACAAGTTCGATCGCAACGCGAACCGATTCATTAATTCTTCTTTTTACGATGTATTTCTTCTATAGAAGAAGATGATTGATGTTATAGATATTCGAAAAATTTAAATTAATCCCTTTATCTTTTAAAGATCAGTTTGATAATTTTAGGGAGAACTTCTACTTTTTTTGTTTATTACTTCCTTTTTCTATTTAGTTATGGTACACTATAATCAATTATTGTTGTTCGGTGGAGATGCAAAGTTTACACTTTCGACTCGATGAAATTGATCACAGTAGTAATAATTTAGTGTGACTTAGTCATACGCAGGAGGCAACACACATGGAACAAGGTAAAGTAAAATGGTTTAACGCAGAAAAAGGTTTTGGCTTCATCGAACGTGAAAGCGGCGACGACGTTTTCGTTCACTTCTCAGCTATCCAAACAGACGGTTTCAAATCACTTGACGAAGGTCAAGAAGTTTCGTTTGAAGTTGAAGAAGGTCAACGCGGACCGCAAGCAACTAACGTTACTAAACTTTAATTTTCTTAGAGGATTCGCTGATGCGGATCCTCTTTTTTTTATCAAAATTTGACGAGAATACTCCCACTTTTTAACATTCAGGCCGAAGTCCTCGTGCGAGTGGGAGTATTCTCGTCTTCGGGCAAAGCGTGTCTTGCGACACGTCAATTTTCGACCGCTCGGTTGGATAACTCAGGAATCTACTACCTCTTAATGAAGCGTATGTAGAGTTAATTCAATCTTTTTTTGCCTATCCCTATCTTTTTATATCTCGTCATGGTATATTATGAACAATTATTGTTGTTCGGTGGAGATATGAAGGTTACACTTTTGACTCGATGAAATTGATCACGGTAGTAATAATCAGTGTGACTTAGTCATACGCAGGAGGCAACACACATGGAACAAGGTACAGTAAAATGGTTTAACGCAGAAAAAGGTTTTGGCTTCATCGAACGTGAAAACGGCGACGACGTTTTCGTTCACTTCTCAGCTATTCAAACAGACGGTTTCAAATCACTTGACGAAGGTCAAGAAGTTTCGTTTGAAGTTGAAGAAGGTCAACGCGGACCACAAGCAACTAACGTTACTAAACTTTAATTTTCCTGAGAGGAAGCGCAGCCGCGTTTCCTCTTTTTTTAATTCTTTTCAATCTCCCCTATCTTTTTCAAACCGGACATGGTATATTATTAAGTAATTATTGTTGTTCGGTGGAGATACAAAGGTTACACTTTTGACTCGATGAAATTGATCACGGTAGTAATAATCAGTATGACTCAGTCATACGCAGGAGGCAACACACATGGAACAAGGTAAAGTGAAATGGTTTAACGCAGAAAAAGGTTTTGGCTTCATCGAACGTGAAAGCGGCGACGACGTTTTCGTTCACTTCTCAGCTATTCAAACAGACGGTTTCAAATCACTTGACGAAGGTCAAGAAGTTTCGTTTGAAGTTGAAGAAGGCCAACGCGGACCACAAGCAACTAACGTTACTAAACTTTAATTTTCCTGAGAGGAAGCGCAGCCGCGTTTCCTCTTTTTTTAATTTTTTTCAATCTCCACTATCTTTTTCAAACCGGACATGGTATATTATTAAGTAATTATTGTTGTTCGGTGGAGATACAAAGGTTACACTTTTGACTCGATGAAATTGATCACGGTAGTAATAATCAGTATGACTCAGTCATACGCAGGAGGCAACACACATGGAACAAGGTACAGTAAAATGGTTTAACGCAGAAAAAGGTTTTGGCTTCATCGAACGTGAAAACGGCGACGACGTTTTCGTTCACTTCTCAGCTATTCAAACAGACGGTTTCAAATCACTTGACGAAGGTCAAGAAGTTTCGTTTGAAGTTGAAGAAGGCCAACGCGGACCACAAGCAACTAACGTTACTAAACTTTAATTTTCCAAGACTCTGCTGTTGCAGGGTCTTTTTTGTTTGATTTTTCTTTGAACTGACTGTTCATTCTAAGACCGAAAGGATGATATTCATGGAACCATCAGCTAAACACCTTCAACTGCAAACACTCTTGAGCGAACGACATGCTTATTTGATGGAAGGAAACCGAGAAGCGATGCATCAGCTGCTTTCAAGTGATTTCTCATTCATTGACGGTCAGGGACGGCAGTTTGATGCTGAGACGTATCTCGATCATTATGTCGATCCGGACCAAATTCAATGGAGTAATCAAATCAGTGAATCGATGGTGGTTGAAGTCTTCGAGACGACGGCTCTCGTCCAGGAAATCGTCGAAGATCATTTTTCATACGGTCGTAGCATGTACATCGGCCGTTTCCGAAGTGTTTCACTTTATCACTGGGCAAACGAAGGATGGAAATGGCATTTTCACCAACTGACACCTCTTGATCCTTCTTAAGAACAATAAGCTGTACGGATTTCCCGATCGGACCAGTCACTCTTCAGGAGGGTTGGTCTTTTTTAATGCACGGATTGATTCGCCCTCCTCTTTCAGAAACTTCATCATACTCGAAATGAAGTTTGATAAACTGTTTTCATTCCGTTACACTTTAGTTGTGAATATTTTCTGAAAATTATTGGAGGCGGAATGCGATGACTGTATTTAACTTTTCAGCCGGTCCGGCAGTCCTACCGGTACCGGTCTTACTTAAAGCTCAATCCGAGCTTCTGAATTATCAAGGATCTGGACAGTCTGTTTTAGAATTGAGTCATCGTTCCGGCTTATTTGAACATATCATCGAGGAGACAGAGTCTCTGCTTCGGGAGCTTCTCCAAATTCCGGATCATTACCGTGTCTTGTTTTTACAAGGCGGTGCAACCCTTCAATTTTCTATGTTACCGCTTAATTTAGCGACTGTCCGTCAGCGTGTCGACTTTATCGATACCGGAAGTTGGTCACAAAAAGCGATGCAGGATGCCGAGGCTTTTATTCAGACCAATATCGTTGCTTCCTCAAAAGCGGACCGCTATCGTTCGATCCCGACCGATACAATCCGTTCTGACGCCGATTACCTCCATATCACCTGGAATAATACACTCGAAGGAACCACGTTTACTTCGGTTCCAACAGTCGATGTCCCGTTAGTGGCAGATTTCTCCTCCTCCATCTTGTCGGAACCGATTGATGTCAGTCAGTTTGACGTGATATATGCCGGGGCTCAAAAAAATCTGGGATCGGCCGGTATGACGCTTGTCATCATAAAGGAGGATCTGTTACAACGAACACCGGACCGTTTAGGATCCTATTTACGGTACGATACGCATGCTACTCATCATTCTTTATACAATACACCACCCACATACAGCATCTATTTGACGAAACTGGTCCTCGAATGGATTAAAGAGCAGGGATTCGACACAATCGTCGAGCGTAACCGCAAGCAGGCCGCTTCCCTGTATGCTTATTTGGACCAATCTACCTTATTCTCAAATCCTGTTGCTATACAGGATCGAAGCCGAATGAATATTCCTTTTACGACCAGTGAAACAGAGTTAGATGAACAATTCCTGCAATTTGCAGAACGTCATCAGCTCGTGAATTTAAAAGGACATCGTTCTGTCGGAGGAATGCGTGCCAGTCTTTATAACGCGATGCCAACGGCGGGCGTCGATGCCCTGATTGCCGTATTAGAACGATTCGAACAGGGGGAACGGTAAATGCATCATGTACAACTATGGAATGACGTGTCTGAAAAAGGGTTAAAACGCTTCACCGACCACTATGTCGTCAAACAAGACATCGAGGCCGCGGACGCTTTTCTCGTCCGCAGCAAAGATTTACACGGCATGAAGTTCCCGCCTTCCTTAAAAGCGGTCGCCCGCGCCGGTGTCGGCGTCAACAACATCCCGCTCGACCAATTGGCGAATCGGGGAATTCCGGTTTTCTCAACCCCCGGCGCAAATGCCAACGCTGTGAAAGAGCTGGTCATCGCAAGCTTATTCCTGACTGCCCGGAAATTAATCCCCAGTATCTTATGGACCAACAACCTGCGTGGACCGGACATCCCGGAACGGATTGAAGCGAACAAAAAACAATTTGCCGGCACAGAGTTACTCGGAAAACGGATCGGTATCGTCGGACTCGGTGCGATTGGGGCCAGCTTAGCGAATACACTGCACGAACTCGGGATGACGGTTTCCGGATACGATCCGCATATGTCCGTCGAATCTGCATGGCGCGTCTC
This sequence comes from Exiguobacterium artemiae 255-15, assembly GCF_000019905.1. Classification (GTDB taxonomy): domain Bacteria; phylum Bacillota; class Bacilli; order Exiguobacteriales; family Exiguobacteriaceae; genus Exiguobacterium_A; species Exiguobacterium_A artemiae. The sequence goes on from NC_010556.1 coordinate 1,648,175, forward strand.
GAATCAGGTTCACCGCGTCACCAATCTTGAAGAATTGCTCACGACAAGTGATTACATTACACTCCACTTGCCGTTGATTGATTCCACCCAACATCTGCTCGATGAACGGTTACTCGGAAAAGTCAAACAAGGAGCAACATTACTCAATTTTTCACGTGGTGAATTAATTGACGAACAGGCTTTGGCAACGGTGTTGAAATCAGGGCGGTTATCTAACTATGTCACTGATTTTCCGAATGCTTTCATTCTTTCTCTTCCTCGTGTCATTCCACTGCCGCATATCGGCGCGTCAACGGCGGAAGCAGAAGAAAATTGTGCCATCATGGCTGTCGATCAATTGAAGCTGTTCCTTGAGACCGGCAACATCCGGAACGCGGTGAACTTCCCATCGGTCGAATTACCGTATGCCGGTAAACGTCGCCTGACAATCGCCCATCAAAATATTCCGAACATGGTCGGTCAAATCGCCTCGGTCCTCGCGACCGAACAAATCAATATTGCCAATATGATCAACGGCAGTAAGGATGGTATCGCCTACACGATCATCGATATCGATAACCATCTGGATGAAACGATTTCACTGGAACAATTAAACGCCATTCCCGGTGTACTGAAAACAAGATTACTTTAAGGAGCGATGACTATGCCTACGTTTGAACCTTTCCATGCCTTGCGACCTGATCCGAAATATGCAGAAGCGTTCTCGTCTCTCCCGTACGATGTCTTCAATCGCGCGGAGGGACGGTTGGAAGTCCGGCGCCGTCCGTTGTCTTTTTTACGAATCGATAAGGCCGAAGTGACATTACCGGACTTGATTGATGATCATGATTCGCGTGTTTATCAGCAAGCAGTCCTTCATTTCAAAGAAGCGATTGAACGCGGGATTCTCCTGACCGATGACGTCGAAAGTTATTATCTCTATCGTCTGACCGACGGGACGCATACGCAGACCGGCTTTGTCGGTTGTGTCTCTGTCGCGGACTATGACCAAGGTATCATTCGGAAACACGAATTCACACGACCGGATAAAGAACGGGACCGCGTCCGTCACGTTCAGTCGCTCGCTGCCCATACCGGTCCGATTTTACTGGCCCATCATCCGGATGATGAACTGAATCGCGTCGTCTCGGAACAGACGAGTCAATCCCCGCTTTATCAATTTACCGCTGAAGACGGGATTGAGCATACTATCTATAAAATTACGGACCGTGATGCGATGATGACGATCGGCAGCCAGTTTGCCCGTCACGATCACCTGTATATTGCTGACGGTCATCATCGGGCTGAAGCCGCTTCACAAGTCGCCCGACTGAATCCTCATGAAGATGCTGGTCTGTTTCTCGCCGTCTCTTTTTCAAGTGATCAATTAAACATTCAAGGCTACCATCGTGTCGTCGAAGATTTATACGGTCAGTCGGTTGATGATTTGCTTGAAAGACTCAGCAGCCGGTTTAACGTGACCGAAGGACGTGCGACGGAAACCAAAAAACACCGTTTCGAAATGTATGTCAAACAAAAATGGTATACACTGGATTACGAGAAAAATCGTGGATCCGTCAAGGAAGATCTCGATGTCGCCATTTTACAGGACGAATTATTGACGCCATTCCTCGGAATTGAAGACCCTCGAACAGATGCACGGATTCAGTTCGTCGGCGGTGTTCGCGGATATGATGGACTCGAGCAACTGGTTGACCAAGGCACGATGGCCGTCGCATTCCACCTTCATCCGACGAGCTTAACCGAATTGATGGCGGTCGCTGACTCCGGTGAAGTCATGCCGCCGAAATCGACCTGGTTTGAACCCAAACTAAGAAGCGGTTTGCTGATTCACCCGTTTTTCTGATCGTTTTTAGACAACAAAACATCCGTTCAAGAAATTAATTTTTCCTGAACGGATGTTTTAGTTTGGTTATGTTGTTTCCACCCGGAGAATTTTTCCGGACAACGGACGTACGGTGACGGTTCCCAAATACCGTTGTCCGTCCATTAAATCAACCGCTGCTTTGTCCAAGTCAAAGCGGATTTCTTCTGAACCATTGTTAAATCCAATCAAATAGGTCGCTTCATCAGACTGACGACGAACGAGGAAACTTGCCGTCTCATCATCCATTTGTTCGAATTGATAGCCGCTCGCGTTGGCGAGAGCGGGGTGCGATTTCCGTAAATCAACCAACTTTGTGATATACGCCAAGAGATCCCTGTCCTGTTCCGCCTGATCCCAGACCATACACTTCCGGTTATCCGGATCCTGACCGCCTGTCATACCGATTTCATCTCCGTAATAGATGACCGGACTTCCCGTGAATGTCAGCAGTGACAGCATCAACAGTTTCATCCGATCACGGTCCCCATTCGCCCGCGTCAAGGCACGGGGTGTATCATGCGAATCCACCAGATTGAACATCACTTCGTTGACATTCATCGTATTGCTGTTCAGATTCCTGACGATTGCATGACTGAATTCAGACGCCGTACTTTCATTCGTCGCAAAAAATGTTAAGAAAGCTTCCGTCAATCCGTAGTTCATGACCGCATCAAACTGATCGCCGAGCAACCACGGTTGTGAATCTGTCCAACACTCGCCGACAATATAGGCTTCCGGATTCGCTGCCCGGACTTCACGCCGGAACTCACGCCAAAAAGCATGATCCACTTCACTCGCGACATCCAGTCGCCATCCGTCGACGTGGAACTCTTCCACCCAGTAACGCCCAACTTTTAACAAGTACTCTTTTACATCAGGATGCGCCGTATTAAGTTTCGGCATATTCCCTTCAAAGGCAAAAACTTCATAGTTCGGCACTGGTGTCGATTGGACCGGGAACGAGTCCATCATAAACCAATTCGCATACTGCGACTCATTGCCATGCGCAATGACGTCTTGGAAGGCCGGATGATCAACGCTGACGTGATTAAAGACGGCGTCCAGTAAAATCCGAATCCCATTTTGATGGAGCAAATGAATCATTTCCCGGAACGTCTCTTCTGTTCCAAAGGCCGGATCGAGTCGTAAATAATCTAACGTATCGTATTTATGATTCGACGGTGCGACAAAGACCGGACAAAAATAAATTCCGGTAATCCCCAGCTCTTTTAAGTAATCGATATGATCAATCACTCCTTGAAAATCGCCCCCGAAATGATTGTCAAACGCCGGTGCTTCGGCACCCCAGGCGATGGTACCCGGACGATCATTCGTCAAATCCCCGTTCGCGAACCGATCGGGAAAAATTTGATACCAGACGGTGTCTTTGACCCATGACGGCGCATCAAATACATCGACCGCATTCATATATGGGACGGCAAAGTAGTAGCCCGGATGATCGAGCGGTACTTCATCGTACCAGCCGCGTTCCGTATAGACGGCCGATTCACCGTTAGCATGAACGTTAAAGCCGTAGCGGACCCGCTTCTTTGGGGGCCGGATGGCAACGAACCAAAAATCATGTGTCGCATCCGATCCGGCAAACGTCATGTCTGTCGTCTCCGTTTTCCAAAATTTTTCTTTATCCGGATCAAAGTTCCAGTCCCGATCTTCCTCTTTTTCTGCATCCCATTCATAAGGATCCCCGTGGATCAGTTCAATACGGTCCAGGTCCCCTTTGGCTGACATCAAGCGGATATGAACCGCTTCTTGATCGTATGTATAGACATACGGAGACAGGGCCCGGTGAAACACAGCTGCTTTATTCATAAGTCCCTCCCCTTTCATCCTCTTCATTTCATCTTCTTTTACTTCCCGATTTCAGACTGTATGTAAACGTCAATCACGAAAAAACAGCGGATTTGCTATCTTTTCAGTTTAGCAATCAACAGCTTATGCGGTATACTGATGAAGCAGAAGGAACCAAGCAGTTCCTAACTAATTCGAAGTCATGTGAAAGCGAGTGGATTCTGATGGGTCGTAAATGGAATAACATTAAAGAAAAAAAGGCGTCGAAAGACAAAAATACTAGTCGCGTCTATGCGAAGTTCGGCCGGGAGATTTATGTGGCCGCTAAACAAGGTGAGCCGGATCCGGAATCCAACCAGGCATTAAAAGTCGTTCTCGAGCGTGCGAAGACGTATAGCGTTCCTCGCGCCATCGTCGATCGTGCCATCGAAAAAGCAAAAGGCGGCGCGGAAGAAAACTTTGACGTCTTACGTTATGAAGGGTTTGGACCAAGCGGTTCGATGGTCATCGTCGAGACATTGACGAACAATGTTAACCGGACAGCGTCTGACGTCCGGGCTGCATTTGGTAAAAACGGCGGGAATATGGGAGTCAGCGGATCGGTCGCTTACATGTTTGATGCAACAGCGATCTTTGCTTTTGAAGGCAAAACGGCAGACGATATTTTGGAATTAATGATGGAAGCGGACATCGATGTCCGTGACATCTTGGAAGAAGAGGAATCGGTCATCATCTATGCCGAGCCGGAACAGTTCCATGCCGTTCAAGAGACGTTGAAAGAGGCAGGAATCACTGACTTCTCAGTCGCTGAACTCGTCATGCTTGCGCAAAACGAAGTGACGCTGTCTGACGAAGACGTGCAACAGTTTGAAAAAATGATTGATGCGCTCGAAGACCTCGAAGACGTCCAACAAGTCTATCACAACGTCGAACTTTGATCGTCGTTTTATCCATCAGCCGGTTCTCATACCGGCTTTGATACACAAAAAGGAGTCGGATCTACGTCCGACTCCTTTTTGTTTAGCTTCCGTTCGTCTGTGCAAAAAAAAACCAGATTCTTTCAAATGTTCTAACTCAGCTGACGCCCATCATCCGGATAGTCACGCGCTGTCAGGATTAATGATAAAGTATGAAACGCGTTTCATATCAACACAAAAAAAAGATTCTTTTTGGAGGTTTAATTTTTGAATATAATGGGAAAAGACATATTCGATACTGATAGGTGATATATTTTTAGGTCACGTGCTTTTCACATAAGGAGGAAATGGTATGTCTTATTCATTGATTGAAACTTTTAAACGAATCGTAAGTGAAGCTAATCGCTTTAACCGGGTTGATTTCGGCGGTTACGATATCTATATGCAAGCAAATGACGGACGAACGATCACAGCAAAAATTCGTTTCGACGGTGGTGGTCAGGATCAAAACGAAGCGTACCTGTTCCTTGAATCGAGTACCGGTCACAGTCGGATGACGACACTGACTCTACATCAATTCGAACATCTCTCTTCTTATACTGCACACAGCGAGCGGATTCAAGCGCTCGTTTCAACCAGTGCTTAATTCCTTATATGACAACACGCCCTCCAATGGAGAGCGTGTTTTTTTACTGATTTTCTTCCTTTTCAAGACGTTCCAGTTCAGCGTGTGTTTGCGGGAAACCATTGGCTTGCCAATCCGCGCGATGAATGGAATCGAGTTGTGTTAATCCAACTTCCGTTTCATCTTTTTTTGCATCGACACTCTGCTGACGGTCGAGTGCAGTCGGATCACTGAATCCTTGCGACGAATTCCCTGCTTGCTTATAACGTTTGATAGCTAACGCAGATAAGGCTGCGAGCCCCCCAATGACTAAACCTTGTTTAAATGACTTTTTCATGACGACACCTCTGTTCGCTGAATTTTTAGACTTTATTGGTTTTCCCTGAAAAAGACTATTGTAATCAAATTTCCGCCGTCTTCAAAAATTTTTTCGAACTTTTTTTCAAGTTTTTCTGCCGTGTTCCTACATATTTAATAATTTATTCAAAAACCGCTTTTCTGCACTACCTCAAGAAGGTTCGGGTCATGCAGAGAGCCGAAATCTACGTTATACTTTTAACAGATGCTTCATAAGAATCGAATGATTGGATAAAAAAGGACTCGTCACAAGCACGACTGCTCGCTTGCGTACTGTGTCCTTCTTTCATTTTTTCGATGAAATGAACGATATGAAAAGGAGGGAATCATGTGTCATTGCTTCATTTGGCAATCTTGTTGCCGTTACTCGTCAGTCTCTTCATTCCATTGTTGTATAAAAAAATTCGATCGGTGCACACAGGCTGGTTCGTCCTGCTTGTTCCGCTGACGCTCGTCGCTTACTTCAGTCAATTTCTCAGCCAGACGATGGCCGGAAAAACAGTCGTTGCGACGATGAAATGGATTCCTTCGCTCGATATCAATTTCGTGGCTTACGTCGACGGGCTTGGTTTACTATTTGCGTTATTGATTACCGGAATCGGTTCGCTCGTCGTGCTGTATTCGATTTATTATCTCGATGCCAAAAAAGAAGCACTTCATAATTTTTATGTGTATCTGCTCCTGTTCATGACGGCGATGCTCGGAATCGTCTTGTCCGACAATATGATCGTCATGTATCTGTTCTGGGAATTGACATCGATTTCGTCTTTCCTGTTGATCGGCTATTGGTACGAACGGGAACGCTCCCGTTATGGTGCCCAAAAATCAATGCTCATCACTGTTTTTGGTGGTCTGTCGATGCTCGGCGGGATTTCCCTGCTGTCGCTCTTGTCCGGCTCATTCAGCATCCGTGAATCGCTTGCGACGGTCGGCACCTATTCCGGTGATCCGCTCTTCACCGTATCGCTTGTCCTGTTTTTACTGGCGGCTTTTACGAAATCCGCCCAGTTCCCGTTTCACATCTGGTTACCGGACGCAATGGAGGCACCGACTCCGGTCAGCGCCTATCTCCACTCGGCTACGATGGTCAAGGCCGGTCTCTACCTCGTAGCCCGGATGAGTCCGATCTTTGCGGAAACACCGCTCTGGTTTTATCTAGTGTCGTCTGTCGGAATGTTCACACTCTTCTGGGGATCATTGAACGCCGTCAAACAGGTTGATTTAAAAGCGATTTTAGCCTATTCAACCATTTCACAACTCGGTCTGATCATGTCATTGCTCGGACTCGGAGCAGCTGCATTGCAGGTCGACATCATACCGGACAGCCTCTATACAGTCGCAACCGTCGCTGCCGTCTTCCATTTGATTAACCATGCCACGTTCAAAGGAAGTCTGTTCATGATGGCAGGAATCGTCGATCATGAGACCGGCACACGGGATATCCGGAAACTCAGCGGTTTATCGCAACTGATGCCGGTGACGTTCACAATTGCGACGATCGGCACGTTGTCGATGGCGGGTGTACCGCCGTTCAACGGTTTCTTAAGTAAGGAAATGTTTTTGACCGGTGTTCTTCAAGTATCAGAGTCCGGCTTATTCCATCTCGATACATTTGGTCTGTTGTTCCCGTTCTTCGCCGTCGTCGGTAGTATCTTTACGTTCGTCTACAGCATTTTAATCGTCTACCGGACATTCCTTGGTCCGAAGCAACTCGACAAGTTGCCGAAAAAACCGCATGAAGCACCGATTGGCATGCTGATTCCGCCGCTCGTTCTTGTTTCATTGGTCATCTTGATCGGCTTGTTCCCGAACCTGTTGTCAAACACCTTGATTCGTCCGGCGGCGGAAGCGATTTTACCGAAAGTCATCGCAAACGGCGGTACGATTCCGGTCGAGATCAAGCTCTGGCATGGATTTAATCTGGAACTGTTCTTAACCGTCCTGATCATCTCAGCCGGAACCGTTTTATTCCTGACCTTGCCAAAATGGCGCTCCCTGTATCACCGGATGCCGAAGCAGGTCTCGCTCAATCATCAATATGATGCCCTGTTGCGTCGCGGTGAGCGGACCTCGACCGCTATCCATGACACGGTCATGACCGGCTATATGCGTTCCTACCTCGTGTATATCTTTGGTTTCATCGTCGTCCTGGTATTATCGAGCCTTTATTTCCTCGATGCCTTCCGGTTTGATGTGAACCCACTCAGTACGGTTCATGCCTATGAAGTCGTCTTGGTCCTGGTCCTTGTCGGCAGTGCCTTATCAATTACCTTTGCCCGGTCGCGTTTGACATCGATCATCTTACTTGGTGTCGTTGGTTATACGGTCGCTCTGTTCTTCGTCTTATTCCGGGCACCTGACTTGGCTTTGACCCAACTCGTCATCGAAACCGTCTCCGTCGCTTTATTCCTGCTTGTGTTTTATCACATGCCGGAAATCAGCCGGAAAGAGGAACGGATTAAATTTAAACTCGGAAACGCAGCAATTTCCGCACTTGTCGGCTTAAGTGTCACACTCGTTGCACTCGCTTCGCTCAGCCAACGGTCATTTGCTTCGATTGCCCAGTATTATATCGACAACGTAGCGGACCTTGCTGCCGGCGGGAACATGGTCAACGTCATTCTCGTCGACTTCCGTGGTTTTGATACGTTGTTTGAAATCAGTGTGCTCGCGATTGCCGGACTCGGGATTTACGCGATGATCAATTTCCGCAAGACAGGAGGAATCGACAAATGAAAAACCCGATCAAAAAGCATACGAATGACGTCATATTGGAATCTTCGACGACATTCATCACTTTTATCATCTTTTTGTTTGCCGTCTACCTGTTTTTCGCCGGTCACTACACACCGGGCGGCGGATTTATCGGCGGTCTTGTGACCGCCTCGGCACTGGTTCTCGTCCTATTGGCTTTTGACATCAAGACACTTCGGCAGATTCTTCCGATTGATTACAAACAGATGACGGCAGTCGGCATGTTGATTTCCGTGCTGACAGCGTCTGGTGCCCTGCTGTTCAACAAACCGTTTTTCACACATGCCCACGGTTACTTCAATTTACCGCTGTTTGGAAAAACATCTTTGCATACAGCGATGTTATTCGATTTAGGTGTTTATCTTGTGGTCGTTGGTGTGACAATGACAATTATTCAAACGATTGGGGAGAGTGATTAACGCATGGAAATCATCATGGCGATTGCAGCAGGCATCTTGACAATGTGTGCCGTCTATCTCATTCTTTCAAAAAGTGTCTTACGAATCATCATCGGAACCGGTTTACTCAGTCATGCTGCTCATCTGCTCGTCATGACGATGGGTGGTCTGAAGACCGGTGCCGCTCCTGTCATCAAGGACGGCATCACCCAGTATACGGATCCGCTGCCACAAGCCTTAGTCTTGACAGCGATCGTCATCAGCTTTGGTGTGACTGCATTTTTCCTTGTACTTGCTTATCGGGCTTATCAGGAACTGGGAACAGATAATCTGGAGGAAATGAAAGGAACCGATACGCATGATTAATTTACCATTACTACCGCTGTTAATTCCGCTGATTACCGGAGTCATCTTGATGCTGTTTCCAAACCGACTCCGCCTGCAACGATCGGTGTCGCTTGTTTCGACTTTCTTGACGATCGTTGCAACAATCTATCTCGTGTACAGTGTCCGAAAAGACGGCATTCTGACCGTGACACTCGGCAGCTGGCCGGCTCCGTTTGGTATTACGCTCGTGTCGGACATGTTGTCCGCCCTGCTTGTCTTAACGACCAGTCTGCTCGTCTTTTTTGTCATCTGGTATTCAATGTATTATTTGTCCGACTTGCACCAACGGTTTTATTATTACATCGCCGTCCAATTTTTATTGCTCGGTGTCAACGGTGCCTTCACGACAGGTGATATTTTCAACATGTTCGTCTTTTTCGAAGTATTTCTGATCTCGTCTTACGTCCTGATTGTTCTCGGCGGCAAGCCGGCTCAACTTCGGGAGTCGTTGAAGTATTTGTTGATTAACGTCATTTCGTCCGCCTTGTTCGTCATGACCGTCGCCTTTTTATACGGGGTCATCGGTTCACTCAGCATGGCTGATATTTCACAAAAGATCACTGAAATCAATCAACCCGGTATCCTAAGCGTCATCGCGGTTCTGTTTTTAATTGTCTTTGGCTTAAAGGGCGCCATCTTCCCGTTGTACTTTTGGCTTCCCGGTTCGTATCAAGTGCCGCCGACACCTGTTCTTGCCCTGTTTGGTGCCTTGCTGACAAAAGTTGGTGTCTACGGTATCTTACGGACATACAGTCTGTTCTTCTCGCACCAGCAACAGTTCACGCATCAACTGCTCGGTTGGCTGGCGCTCGCAACGATCGTCATCGGTGTCATCGGGGCACTTGCCACACGTGATGTGAAACAGATTCTGATTTACAACATCATCGTTGCGGTGGGTGTCATCTTGTACGGCGTCTCTGTCATGACCCGGCAGTCGCTTGAAGGTGCCGTCTTCTACCTGATTCACGACATGCTGATCAAAGCTGCGTTATTCCTGTTGATCGGTGTGATGATTGGTATTGCCGGATCCAGCCGCTTAAAAGATATGGGTGGTATGATCAAGGACTATCCGTTGCTTGGCTGGACGTATTTCATTGCGGCATTATCACTTGCCGGCATTCCACCGCTCAGCGGATTCATCGGGAAACTGTTGATCGTCCGCGGTGGTTTTGAAGCCGGCGATCTCGTTGGTCCGTTCGTCGTCTTGATTTCGAGTCTGCTTGTGCTTTATTCCGTGATGCAGATTTTCATCCGCGGCTTCTGGGGGACACCGAAAACTTACAGCGGTCCAAAACGCCATCTGACCAAACAGTTGCTGGCTCCTGCACTCGCTTTAGTCGCAATGACCGTTTTATATGGAATCGGAACGGAAGCCGTCCGTCCGCTCATCTCGCAAGCTGTCGATCCGCTAGTTGATCCGACACTCTATATCCAAGCTGTACTGAGGGAGGATTAACCTATGCCGTTTCAGTTATTACTCAATATCTTGCTTGCATTCCTCTGGATGTTTCTTGCTAACTCCTTCTCCGCCTCATCGTTCATCATCGGCTACTTACTCGGTTTGATTGCGATGTTCGCGATGCGGCGAGGGTTCAGCACCCGGTTTTATATTGGACCGTTCATCGCCTTGATCCGATTGTTCATTCGGTTTTTGTATGAACTGGTCGTCGCGAATTTGGAAGTGTTGTCCATCATTTTAAAGCCACGCCTCGACATTAAACCGGGGATTTTCGCCTATGAGACAGAACTCGAACACAATTGGCAGATTACATTGCTGTCACTGTTGATTACGTTGACCCCCGGAACGTTGGTCGTCGATATCTCGGACGATAACAAGACATTGTACATCCATGCTCTGCACATGCCGGAAGCGGATGATGCAGTGGCCTCGATCCGAAACAGTTTTGAGAAAGCCATCCTGGAGGTGAGCCGCTGATGTTAGAGACGATTTTATTCATTGCCTTAGGAGGCGTCTTCCTATCCATGCTCGGTTTATTTTACCGGGTCATTAAAGGACCGTCCGTAGCCGACCGGGTCATCGCCCTTGACTCGATCGGAATCAGCCTGATTTCCGTCGTCGGTCTCGTCTCAATTATTCTTCGGACGAGTAACTACCTCGAAGTCATTTTGTTGATCGGGATTTTAGCCTTTATCGGGACGGTCGCCTTCTCGAAATTCATCGAGAAAGGAGAGATCATCGAACGTGACCGCAATCAGTGATTTTTTTGTAGCTGCCTTTGCATTGATCGGAGCATTTTTTAGCCTCGTGACGGCACTTGGTCTTATCCGGTTACCTGACCTCTATACACGTGCGCATGCCGCCTCCAAGAGTGCAACACTCGGCGTCATGAGTATTCTTATCAGCGTCATCATCTATTTCGTCGCTGAAGACGGATTTTTCTCGTCCCGAGTCGTACTCGGCATCCTGTTTGTCTTAATCACAGCACCGATTGGCGGACATTTAATTGCCCGTGCCGCCTATTACAGTGATGTTCCGCTTTGGAAAGGTTCGGTTCAGGATGACCTTGCCAAAAATCCGGAGCATGTCACCCCTAAAAAACGACCTGCTCCTAAATTAAAATGAGCCCAGTTCTTTTTCTCTACGAGCACAAAAAAACGGATGCGACCGTTCACTTAACGTGAAGGGTTCGCATCCGTTTTTGCGAATAACAAATTCAGTTCATATGGATTTTTGAGTAATTCGGCTAATGTATGTTGTTCCAGTTCCCGAATGAAAGCACGCAAGGCACGGGCAAGAATCCCTTTGAGCTGACACTGGGGTTCAATGACACAATGACCATCTGCCGCAAAACATTCGACGATATCCATCGGCTCCATCTCGCGAACGACTTTTCCGATATTGATTTCTTCCGGATCACGGATCAGCCGAAGTCCCCCGGTCCGCCCGCGTGTCGACTCCACGTATCCGAGTTTCGTCAATTGTTGTGTCACTTTCATCAAGTGATTGGAAGAAATACCGTAGTGATTGGCAATCGCCGGCATCGGTGTTACTTCATCTCGGTGAAGACCTAAATAAATCAGGACGCGAAGTCCATAGTCTGTATATTGAGTGATTCGCATGTTTTTCCTCTCTTTCTGTTCATGGAACCCATTTAAATCCCACTTCACACTGCTGTTTCATCGTATCATGTTCGATCCTAATCGAAAATAAAGGATGTGCTTTTAACAGTATACGTAACGGAAAGAGATTTGGATGCCATCCGAACAAAAAAGTCAGTTTCCGGATCCGGAAACTGACTTTTTAAGGAATCATTTCTTTTTTGTATGTTTCAGAACTTCATTGAACCGGTCGGCGAAGTTCGTAAAGACGCCGGTCACACCGTAATCGAGCATCCGTTGCATATCTACTTTTTCATTGACTGTATACGGATGAAGCAACAATCCAGCATTCCGGATTTGTTTCGTATTTTGTCGTGTCAACGATTTAAATGATGGTCCGACACCGACAGCATACGATTTAATCGTCTTTAATTCCTGGTTCGTAACATCCGTCATTTGCGGTGCCTCAAGAAGTTGAACGAGCGGAAGTTTCGGATCTAACTGCTTGACCTTCAGTAAACTGTCCCGGCTGAACGATTGAATCATGACTTGTCCCGGTTTAATCCGATTGCTCGATAATCCGTGACGTCGTAACGTATCCAACAGTTTTTTCTCCATCCCCGGGTAAACTTCCGGAGATTTCGTTTCGATATAGTAGTTTGCCTGTTTGCCGTACCGGTCGAAAATTTCATTTAATGTCGGTACTTTCAGTCCTTTATACTTCGCGTTGGCATATGCCGGATAGGTTTCGTTAAACCAGCTGCCCGCATCGAGACGCTTGATTTGCGCAAGCGTTTTATCCTTGACGGCTCCGGTACCATTCGTCGTCCGGTCAACCGTCTCGTCGTGCATCGCAATCAGTTGACCGTCCTTCGTCATTTGTAAATCAATTTCAATATAATCCGCTTTAAACTTTTTATGGCTCATATCGTAGGCAAGCATCGTATGTTCCGGTGCATAACCGGATGCTCCGCGGTGAGCGATGTTGACAACTCGATTTGGATCAAGCAACCCTTTCGCTTTCCCCGCTGCTTCAATACTCGTTGTACCGCTTGCGACGATCATTCCTGCGACTACCGTGACACCGATTTGTTTCAACATTTCTAGTTCCCCCTTCGAAGTAACGTACAGATGTATCTTATAGGCTGTTGATGAAGGATTTATGAACTCCATGTAATCTTCCGTATAGATTCCGTGACAAAGTTGTCACATCCACTTGAACAGATGCATAAAAACTCCCTGCTTCCGCGACGGAAACAGGGAGTAAAAATGATTGAATCAAGCTTCAAAAATCAATGACTCCGGATCTTCAAGCAAGTCTTTGATGTGCTTCAGGAACGTGACGGCTTCTTTCCCGTCAACGATTCGGTGGTCATAGGAAAGTGCAACGTACATCATTGGACGATTTTCCATCCGCTCGGCGTCGATGGCGACCGGACGCAGGTTAATCGCATGCATCCCGAGAATCGCGACTTGCGGTCCGTTCAGGATTGGTGTCGACATCAATGATCCAAACGTTCCGCCGTTTGTGATCGTAAATGTCCCACCTGTCAAATCAGATAAGCCGAGTTTGTTGTCCCGGGCTTTGACAGCCAGATTGATGATATCTTTTTCAATTTCACCGAAGTTCTTTTTGTCGGCGTCACGAACGACTGGTACAACCAAGCCGTCTGGAGCAGAAACTGCGATTCCGATATCGTAGAATTTCTTGAGAACGATTTCGTCCCCTTGAATTTCTGCGTTCAAATACGGCATTTTTTTCAATGCGGCAACAGCTGCTTTCGTGAAGAATGACATGAAGCCGAGCTTAACTTCATTGTCCTTGACGAACTTTTCCTGGCGGCGCTTCCGTAATGACATGACAGCCGACATATCGATTTCGTTGAACGTCGTCAACATCGCTGCCGTTTGTTGAACCTCTACTAAACGGTTGGCAATCGTTTTACGGCGACGTGACATTTTAATCCGTTCTTCCGGTTTACCCGGAGCTGCAGACGGTGTTGCTTGTGGTGCCGGCGCTTGCGGTGCTTTTGCTTGTTCACGTGGCGCGACTTCAAACGTCGCGACATCCTGTACACGAATCCGTCCGAGTGGATCTTGTGTCGCGACTTGTGCTAAATCGATTCCTTTTTCACGTGCCATTTTCCGAGCAGCCGGTGATGCGATCGGACGATCGGCAACCGACGTCGCTTCTGTCGCAGCAACAGGTGCCGGCTGTTCTTTTTTCGCTTCCTGTGCAACCGGTGCTTCTTTTTGCTCCGGTGCCGGCGTTGTTGCTGCCTGTTGTGCCGCTTCTCCGCCTGCCGTGATGATGGCAATCGTCTCTCCGACACGGACTGTATCCCCTTCGGCTGCCATTACTTCGGACAGGATGCCCGCTTCATCAGATGGGACTTCGATGTTAACTTTATCTGTCTCCAGCTCGACGATGGCTTCCCCTTTTTCTACCTGATCGCCGGGTTGTTTTAACCACGATGCGACCGTACCTTCTGTAATCGATTCTGCAAGTTCTGGCACTTTGATTTCCATGTTAATTCGTCCCCCTAAGACTTTTCGTGTTTGACCCCACTTGATTTTAGCTTAGACATTTGTTTCGGAAGTAGCTGATGTGCTCGGTTGATCGACTGTCGTCCGTGTTAAGGCATCTGTCAGAATCCGCGCCTGTTCGACTTTATGTCCTGTCGGATCACCTTCCGCCGTACTCGAACGTCGACGACGGCCGATATAACGGACCGTTGTAATGCCATTAACGGCAACCGATTCAAGACGCGGCTCGATGTATGTCCAAGCCCCCATGTTTTTCGGTTCTTCCTGAACCCAGACAAACTCACTGACATTCGGATAACGTTCAAGCAAAGCATTTAACTGTTTGGCCGGGAATGGATAAATTTCTTCAATCCGGACAATGTGCAACCAGTTGAAATCATCATCTGATTTCGAAACGGCTTCCGCCAAATCAATGGCCACTTTTCCGCTACAGAAGACGATTCGTTCCACTTGTTCCGGTGATTGCCCGAGACCGTCCTGTTCGACAATCCGTTTAAATGAACCGTCTGTCAGTTCCGACAAATCGGACGTCGCCAGTGGATGGCGGAGTAAACTTTTTGGTGTCATGACGACAAGCGGACGTACTTCTTCTTTTCCAAGAATCGCAGCTTGACGGCGTAGCAGATGGAAATACTGGGCCGCACTCGATACATTGGCGACCGTCCAGTTCTTTTCGCCTGACAGGGTCAGAAAACGTTCCAGGCGGGCACTCGAGTGCTCCGGTCCTTGTCCTTCATATCCGTGAGGTAACAGCATGACAAGTCCGGACGTCTGCCCCCATTTAGCACGGCTTGCCGAAATGAACTGGTCAAAGATGACTTGACCCGAGTTGGCAAAGTCGCCGTATTGGGCTTCCCACAGCACCAGTGTTTCCGGTGCGAAAACATTATAGCCGTATTCGAATCCGAGAACGCCTGCTTCCGACAACGGACTGTTGTAGACAGCAAATGATGCTGTTGCTGACTTCAAGCTGTGCATCGGTGAAAACGCTTTGCCTGTCTTCACGTCATTTAAATTGATGTTCCGCTGGGCAAATGTTCCCCGTTCTGAATCCTGACCACTGAGTCGAATCGGTGTACCGTCGGAAAGAATCGAGGCGAATGCCAACGTTTCCGCATGTCCCCAGTCGATGCCGTTTTTAGTCGTCAACGCGTCGGTCCGGCGTTTCAACACTTTTTCAAGTTTGTGGAAGACATTGAATCCGCTTGGCCATTCGAGCAACTGCTCATTGTAAGCCGTCAATTTTTCAACTGCGACACCGGTCTCGATGTGCGGGACACCTTTGAAGACAACATCCGGCATGATGCCGCCGTATTCTTTTTCGACATTCGGAACTTTCTCGCGAGCCGCTTTCATCATGTCATTGATGTCCGTTTCAATCGTCGTGACATCTTCTTTCGTGACATCATTTTGTTCCACCAGTTGCTTCGCATATAAGACACGGGCTGAGTCATGTTTATGGATCAAATCGTAAAGGACAGGATTCGTATTCATCGGCTCGTCCATCTCGTTATGTCCGAAACGACGGTATCCGATCAAATCAATCAAGACGTCTTTGTTGAATGTCGCGCGGTATTCGCTGGCAAGCAAGGCGACTGCCAAACAACTTTCCGGCTCATCTGCATTGACGTGGAAAATCGGAATTTCATACCCTTTTGCCAAGTCACTTGAATAACGGGTCGAACGGGAATCCGTCGGTTCCGTCGTAAAGCCGATTGTGTTATTGGCAATGATATGAATCGTTCCGCCTGTGTTATAACCTTTCAAATTCGTCAGGTTCAACGTTTCAGCAACAATTCCTTGTCCGGGGAAAGCAGCATCTCCATGAATGAGGATAGCGGCAGCCTTCCCTTGTTCCTGACGTGGTGCCCCTTTTTGTGAACGGTCATCTTGCGCTGCCCGTGTGAATCCTTCGACAACAGGATCGACGAACTCGAGGTGAGACGGATTGTTGGCAAGCGTCATCCGGACGTTACTTGACTGTTGTTCCATTTTTCGGTTTAACCCTAAATGATACTTCACATCACCCGTCCAACCGTACGTGATGCCGATTGATCCTTCGGAAGGGACAAGATCATGGTTCGGTGCATGCTGGAATTCCGCGAAAATCATTTCATACGGTTTGCCTAATACATGTGCCAAGACGTTTAATCGTCCCCGGTGCGCCATTCCGATATTGATTGTTTCCGACCCATTGGCAATCAGATGTCCAACGATCGTGTCGAGCAATGGAACCATCGCGTCAAGACCTTCAATCGAGAACCGCTTCTGTCCGACGTACGTTTTATGAAGATATTTTTCGAATAACTCCGTCTCGGCGAGCCGTTTGAATAACTGCTTTTTCTGTTCGACTGATAAACGTGCCGTCAATGCACCTTGTTCAATTTTTTGGCGTAACCATTTCTTTTCTTCCAAATCATCGACGTGTTGGAATTCAACGGCTGCGGCACCTGTATACTGTGCTTTTAAATGTTCGATCCCTTCATAGGCATCCTTCAGATGTCCCGGCGGTTCCGGACAAACAAGCGTGACCGGCATGCCGCGTAAATCGGCTTCCGTCAATCCGAACTGACGAAGCTCCAGCAATTCCGTTTCCCGCGGATGATCTTTCAGCGGATAGATGTCAGCCGCAAGGTGACCTTTCGCTCGAATTTGATCCGCTAAGCGACTCGCTGCCAAGTACTTTTCGAAATCTCCCGTTTCGATCGGTTGCTGAGTTACTGATTCTGCGACCGGAGCACCATTTTGTTCGAAATAGGCCCGTGTTTCTTCATCAACAGAAGAAGCATCTTCTAAAAAGCGTTCATACAATTCAATGATGTATCCAAGGTTTGGTCCATAAAATGTTTGCTGTTCCTGTTCCCGGCTTGCCATGTACGGTTCCCCCCGTTTCATTCATTCCACTCAATGTACTGAAAATCAGTACATTTCCAGCTCTCTACCTGTTAGCGCTTTCAAATCATATGACATAAAAATTCGATAATCGTCATGTTCCTTGCAACGAGGCCGAACATAACCCTTAACGATGGCCTGTATGTCAAAAGTGTTTGCCTTAGTTATTATATTACTACTTCTTTTAGGTCAGTGCGTTTCGAATTCCCAATTTCTCAGTCATAAATGTATAAGTTTTTCTTATGACTGTACCCTGTGTTGTTTATGAATGAAACCTCTCTAGGGGAAAACAGCTGTATTCGTCAAAAAAAGAGCAGAAACGACCTCCCTGAAGGCCATTCCTGCTCAATGTCTTGTGTTATAACACTTTACTTAAAAACGATTGTGTCCGTTCGTGTTGTGGAGAATCAAACAATAAACTCGGAATGTTTTCTTCGACGATGAAACCACCATCCATAAAAAGAACCCGATCCCCGACTTCACGCGCAAATCCCATCTCGTGCGTGACGACAATCATCGTCATCCCTTCAAGTGCCAACTGTTTCATGACAGCAAGGACATCGCCGACCATTTCCGGGTCGAGCGCGGATGTCGGCTCGTCGAACAACATGATTTTCGGATTCATGGCCAGGGCACGGGCAATGGCAACCCGTTGTTTTTGACCGCCGGACAGTTCCCCCGGATAGTTATCGGCTTTCTCCCGCAATCCGACTTTATCCAACAATTCGAGCGCCCGCTGTTTCGCTTGCGTTTTGTCCGTTTTCCGGACTTTCATCGGTGCAAGTGTGACGTTCTCAAGCACAGTCTTGTGGGGAAACAAGTTGAAATGTTGAAACACCATTCCGACTTCTTCACGGACTTTATTGATATCGACTTTCGGATCTGTGATGTCATGGGTATCGACGATTACTGTACCGCCCGTGATATCTTCGAGCCGGTTCAAGCAACGGAGAAACGTACTTTTCCCCGATCCCGAAGGTCCAATGACACACACGACTTCTTTTTCTTCAATCTCGACCGAAATATCCTTTAAGACTTCGTTCGAACCAAATGATTTTTTTAATTGTTTGACTTCAATGATACTCATCGCAGTGTAAACCTCCGCTCCAAGAATTTCCCTAATAGTGAAAGGAGATAGATGACGACGAAGTACATCAGACCGACGACCGTCCAGACGATGAACGGTTCAAATGTCGTTGCTTGTTGCACTTGTCCCTGTTGCGTCAAATCCGCGATACCGATGATCGATAGCAACGACGTATCTTTTAAACTGATGATCGATTGGTTCGTAATCGTCGGCAGCATACGGCGGAAGGCTTGCGGTAAAACGATTTGTGTCATCGTTTGACGCCCCGTCATACCGAGAGAACGTGCCGCTTCTGTCTGCCCTTTATCAATCGATTGAATCCCGGCCCGGATGATCTCGGCGAAATAGGCTCCGGCATTGATGGCGACAGTGAGAATCCCGGCATACATCCGGTCCATCGACAGCCACTCAAGTGAATTGAGTCCAAAATAAATGAAGAACAATTGGACGATAAAGGGCGTTCCCCGGATGACATCGATGTAGACGATGGCAATCCCGTTTAAAATCTTAAGTGGTGATAAACGCATCAAGGCGACGATCAAGCCGATTAAAAATCCGACGATGACCGCGATGATAAAGATATAGAGGGTGATCTGTAACCCTTCTAGAAAAAACGGAAACGCCGTTTTTGCGACTTCCATCAGTGACTCAACTCCCTTGTCATTCGTTCAAATGGCTTATTTTAAATACGTATCGACGATTTTGTCGTACTCCCCGTTTTCTTTCAGGTTTGCGAGTCCTTTGTTGATTTTTTTCATCAACTCTTCGTTTTCACCTTTGAGGACGGCAATTCCGTAATTATCACCATTCAAACGGTCTCCGACAAGTTTCAGACCAAGGTTTTGCTGTTTGTTTGCATAGGAGATGACCGGATAATCTTCAATCAATGCGGCAGCATTTCCGTTTTTGACTTCCTGGAACATGGCCGGGCTGTCATTGAATTGAGTGACGGTGATTCCGAGTTTGTCTGCATTGTCAGTTGCATATTTTGCACCTGTTGTTCCCTTTTTAACCGCAACTTTCTTGCCTTTCAAATCATCGACTGATTTGATTTTGTTTTCATCTTCTTTGACGACCAGGATCAGCCCGGCTTTAAAGTACGGGGCTGAGAACGTAACAACCTTTTTCCGTTCCGGTGTGATACTCATTCCGGCAATCGCTACATCCAGTTGGTTCGCTTGAAGAGCGGGAATGATTCCGCTGAAATCCATCGCTTCAAACTTGATTTTAAATCCTTGATCTTTGGCAATCGCTTTGATGAGGTCGATATCGATTCCCTTGTATGTGTCCCCGTCTTTATATTCGAACGGCGGATACGTAACATCGATGCCAACCTTGTACGTCTTGTCTTTTGAGACCTCGTCCTGTGAACCGATACTACATGCGCTTAATACCACGAGACAGCTGAGCAATAAAAATAATACCGATAAATGCTTTTTCATGTTGTTACTCCTCTCTTGAAGACAAATGCCTTCTTTCATGTATTTTCCTCAAAAACTTTTCCTTAGCACATATTTTATCAGAAAAATTCAAATTTTACGAACAAACTTGTTAAGAGCATGAATCAAAATTTTTCAAAATAAAAAAATAGGAGCACCCTTCTGACGAAGAGTACTCCTATTTTCACTTTAAAATGCCGCCGAGAGGACTTGAACCTCCACGGTGTTGCCACCACTAGATTCTGAGTCTAGCGCGTCTACCAGTTCCGCCACGACGACTTCTATTTATGTTATTAGAATACTAAATAGTTTTTTTCGTGTCAACGGTTTCATGCATTTTTTTATACTTTTTCTGTCGGTTCGTCTAAAATCCGCCGGACGAATCGTTCCACGACCGTATCGTATGTGTCCGGATCCTCGAAATAAGCCATCGCGTGGGCTGCATTCGGAATGACCACCAATTCTTTTTCCGTCGGACAGGCTTGATACAATTCATAGACCATTGAAGTCGGAACAAATGTATCGGCTTCGCCGTGAATAAACAGAATCGGAACCGTCGCCCGCTGGACTTGCTTAATGGCCGAGGCTTCACTGAAAAAATAGCCCGCTTTTAATTTCGTCAAGATACTTGTCATCGTCAGGAACGGGAAATGCGGCAGACGATACATCCGCTTCATTTGATAGGCGAGAACGGCGTTGACCGACGTATACGCACAATCGGAAATGATGCCTTTGATTTGCGGCGGCAACAGTTCCCCACTGGTCATCAGAACGGTTGCTCCTCCCATCGAAACACCGTGCAAAAAGATTGCACTTTCTCGGCCAAGACGAGCTACCAGATATTCGGTCCACCGGAGACAATCTTCCCGGTCATGCCATCCGAAACCAATATAGTTCCCGTCACTTTTTCCGTGTCCACGGTTATCCGGCATCATGACGTGGAAACCGGCTTGGTGATACAGATACGCAAATCCGGCCAAATCCGTTCCGACACCGCCGTATCCATGCACTAAAATCACAATCCGATCCGATGGTACAAGCGGCGGCAAGTAATGCCCGCGTAACATTAATCCGTCATGCGCCTTGACTTCAATCAATTCCAGCGGCTGTTCTTTAATCCACGTCTGCCCCGGTTGCATCAGACGGACCATTTCGTCACTCAAATCACGGTTATTGGATAAAAAGGGTTTCGGATTGGTTGCGATCGCCATTTCATAAAAGTAATAACTCGCTGCAAGCATCCCGGAACCGATTACACCTAAACCGATTTTCGTTCGTGTTCGCATTGCTCCCACTCCTCATCTGCTCTTAAAGATCAATTTGTAGTTGTGCTGAGGACTCGGCATCCTCTTCTTGTAAAATTTGTTGCCGCAGACGATGTTCGTGTTGTGCCTTTCGGTAAGCAAATTCCTGAACCAATTCTTGTCCCGTGAACTCTTCTTCGACGATGTCCGACAGCAAATCCGTTTCCGTCGTGACGATTTCCTGTGGGTTCCGAATAATCAGCACTTGACCGACCTGTGCTAACATCAGTTCATCTTTTACCTGTAACGCATCATAAAACGGTTCAGGCAGGGTCATCCGCCGTGTTTCCGGATTGATGTGCACCCGCTTGTACGCTGCTAACGATTGAAACTTCCGACTCGCCATATCTGTCCTCCTCTTCTAGATTACTGAAATGTCATGTCTAATCTAGAATCTTTTCCTTGAATCATGATAGTTGCTGATGCTCCGTTGACGAGTGTCATTTGCGGCGGTTGGTGACCGATATCGAGATCGTAAAACACCGGAATGTCCAGCAGTTCATTAAATGTCTCATACACGTCGAGGATGGTATACTCCTCAACTGTCCGCCCGCCGGCTGTTCGTCCGAACACGATGCCCGATGCCCGCTCGAACCACCCCGCGAGATACATCTGCATCAGCGAACGGTGAACGTCGGTGGCACTCGCTTCCGATACTTCAAAGTACCAAAGAATCGGTTCTTCATTCAGCTGATCCGTCTGAAACGTGACCACATCTCCGTACGGTGTTCCGATGAGATGACGAATCGTTTCAAGACATCCGCCAAGCAACCGGCCGGATACCTGTTTTTGGGCCGGATCGATTGTTTTCCACTCTGTTGCCGCGTCGAGGTGGTACATATAACGTTCGGGCCGTTCCGCATGATTCCAATTCGTCTGATACAAATCAGATGTCCACTGCGTCACGGTTGCTCCGGCAGGCGTCGCGAGAACTCGTCGCCAAGCTGTCGTCGTTTCATCCCATTCTTCACTGCGCATGTCGACGAAGTTTGGTCCGTGCGCCGTCGCAATGCCGGTCTTGAGCGTAATCGCAAACAGTAATGTACTGATATCCGAATACCCGAGCAACCACTTTGCCGGAATTCGTTCAAAATCCAGGAATGGTAACACATCAATCGCCCGTTCCCCTCCAAATGGTGGAATGATTGCATCAATTTCCGGATTTTGCAGCATTGCATTCAGCTCGTCCGCCCGCGTTTGAACCGGCGCACTTGCCGCCTGCTGTTGTGTCCAAACGGTTTGTCCGACTTGAACAGTCATTTGCCGATCCCGTAATCGATTCGTCGCCTCTTCAATCATCGGATGCAGTTCTTCCGATAATCCGGAAGACGGAGCCGTCACACCGATTGTTTGTCCGGTCCAACCTAAATAAGGATAACGCATGTCTGTTTCCTCCTGACGATGTGATATTGTTAATCGAGTGATGCCACCAATCGGCTGAGCTGTTCGACTTTTTTAGTAAACGGTTCAATGGGAACGATTCGTACTTCCCGGTGAATTTCTTTCCCGTTCGCAAAAAACAGCAAAGCCGGAGCAGTAAACACGGAAAATTCTCCGGCAATTTCCGGGACGCTTCCTAAATCGACATGTCCCGACCGAAATTCGGGATGACTCGCTAATATCGGTTCAATCTGCGGAAACAACGAAGCGCAGACACCGCAGCCCGGACTCGAAACATAAATAAAACTCGCCCGCTGCCCGAGATAAAAATCCCTCACGGCTTCAATGGACGTCAACTCTTGAAAAGTCGCCATGTTTCGTCCTCCTCTTTTTGTAAAATATCTTTTAATTATAACGTGATGCCACAAAAAAAACACCTTCCACCCGGTGTATCTAAGTCATAAGCACTTAAATACTCGGGCGAGGTGTCTTCTTTTGATTGTTCTATGGTTTGGCAGTAGCTGTGAGCTCCGCATATTCTTCAGACGTAAAAGCACGAGAACGTGTTAAAAACCGTTTCCCCTCGACGCCTTCCAAGGAAAACATTCCGCCTCGACCATCAACGACATCAATGATCAGTTGCGTATGTTTCCAGTAGGCGTATTGATCCTCATGAATATAAAACGGACAGCCGCCGATTGTACCGATCAATAAATCTTGATCGCCTAAAAATAAATCGCCTTCCGCAAAACACATCGGGGAACTGCCGTCACAACATCCACCCGATTGATGAAACATTAACGGTCCGTGTTTTGCTTTTAGCAGTTCAATCAATTCCAAGCCGGCATCGGTCGCAAGTACACGTTCGACCATGTCGCCACATCCTTTCTTCGATTAGAAGAAACCAAGTTTATCCGGGCTGTAGCTGACGAGAAGATTTTTTGTCCGCTGGTAATGGTTAAGCATCATTTTATGATTTTCACGGCCGATTCCCGACATTTTGTAACCGCCGAACGCAGCATGTGCCGGATATTGGTGGTAACAGTTTGTCCAGACGCGTCCTGCTTCAATCGCGCGTCCGAAGCGGTATGCCCGGTTCATGTCACGCGTCCAGACACCGGCACCTAAGCCGTACAGCGTGTCATTGGCAATTTGCAGTGCTTCTTCTTCTGTTTTAAATGTCGTGACGGACAGGACTGGCCCAAAAATCTCTTCTTGGAAAATCCGCATCTTGTTGTTTCCTTTGAAAATCGTTGGTTGAATGTAATAACCATCCGCGAGGTCACCGTCAAGATGGTTCCGTTCGCCGCCAATCAGACACTCGGCCCCTTCCGATTTTCCGATTTCGAGATACGACAAAATTTTCTCCATTTGTTCACTCGATGCTTGAGCACCCATCATTACATCAGCATCCAGCGGATTACCAAGTTTGATCGCTTTGACACGTTCGAGGACCCGTTCCATGAATGGCTCGTAGATGGATTCTTCAATCAAGGCACGTGATGGACACGTACAGACCTCCCCTTGGTTCAAGGCAAACATCAATAATCCTTCGATTGCTTTATCGAAAAAGGCATCATCGGCATCCATGATATCAGCAAAGAAGATGTTTGGTGATTTCCCGCCGAGCTCGAGTGTAACCGGAATGATGTTTTGCGACGCATACTGCATGATGAGTCGTCCCGTCGTTGTTTCACCCGTAAAGGCGATTTTCGCAATCCGCTTGCTTGAGGCGAGCGGTTTTCCGGCTTCCAGTCCGAAACCGTTGACGATATTCAGGACACCCGGAGGTAATAAGTCTTCAATCAGTTCCGTCATCAGTAAAATACTTGCCGGTGTTTGTTCCGCCGGTTTCAAGACGACACAGTTTCCTGCCGCGAGTGCCGGTGCGAGTTTCCAGACAGCCATTAAAATCGGGAAGTTCCACGGGATGATCTGACCGACGACTCCAAGTGGCTCATGGAAATGATAAGCGACTGTATCGTTGTCGAGTTCCCCGATTGAACCTTCTTGGGCCCGGATGACACCTGCAAAGTACCGGAAGTGATCGATGGCAAGCGGAAGATCGGCATTCAGTGTCTCACGGACTGCTTTCCCATTTTCGAGCGTTTCCGCATAGGCGAGCATCTCAAGATTTTCTTCCATCCGATTCGCAATTTTATTTAAGATGTTTGACCGCTCTGCGACTGATGTCTTGCCCCAGGCATCTTTTGCCGCATGTGCCGCATCCAGTGCCAACTCGACATCTTCTTTCCCTGAACGGGCTACTTGACATAATACTTTCCCGGTAATCGGCGTCACGTTATCAAAATATTCTCCACCGACCGGTGCCGTCCATTTTCCGTTAATGAAATTTTCATAACGATCCTTGTATTGTACCTTTGACCCTTGCGTGTTTGGAATCTCATAAATCATCTGATTGTTCCTCCCTCAAATAAAATGGTCAACCGACGAGAAGGTACCTCATGTATGCGCTTTCATTTTACCCCTATCGAAATGTCTTCTTGTTTCTATCGTACCAAATGTTTTATAAAAGTCAAAATTTTCCGATATTTTTTAAAGATTTTTTTTCACAAAAAAAACACGTCATCTCCAAAAAAAGGATTGACGTGTGGATTGGTCGAATCAGCGTGTCGGATCGATGCCGTCCTCTTTATCAGAAGGTGTATCCGAGTTTCCGAACTCACCGACTTTACTGAATCCGTCAGTTGCCCCGTCGATGTCTTTACCGGTTGCCGTAACGGATGGATCAAGGACCGCCTCTTCACTCGGGCGCGATGTCGGATCGTTTCCAAGCTGCTCTTCTTCTTTTTTCGCGTCTTCGATACATAATAACGTTTCCGGAATGATATCAAGACGTTCGATTTCAATCTCTTTGCCACAGACTTTACAGATTCCGTACGTGCCATCTTCAATTGCTTTTAACGCGACATCGACGTCCGATAACATTTCTTCCTGCATGTCTGTCATTGCTTGATCGCGTTCCCGTAAAAACAATTCGTCTCCCGAATCGCCCGGGTGGTTGTCGTAGCTCGACAGTTCCCCTGTATCATAGTCGACTTCGCGATTTTCAATATTTGTTTCCGTTTTATTTTTTTCCTTTAACAAACGTGTTTTGAATGTCTCAATTTGCTTTTCTGATAACATAGCCTTCATCTCCAATTCTTTAGCTTCAGCTTCTTCTCTAAAGGATTTAACCGAAATGAAACTATGTTAAACGTTAAAGACTGTCTTAAGAGCATTTATAGGAGCGGATCGAGCCGTGTAAATCACAGATGACCGTCATGAATTCTTGACCATCCTTGAAGCAGATTTGATGGCTTCTGCCGTTTTTAGAAGTCGTAATATCATCGATCCACAGCCGGGTAGCGTCAGCGGAGGATAACATCGCCACTTTGTCACGAATCAAGAACAGATCAAACGGCAACAGATTCAAGGACTGGATGACTAAACCGAATTTCCGGAACAGCGGATCCAGCTGGTAATGCGAGAGACTGTATAAACTCTTCTCCATCCCGCCTATCAACAATTGAATCGAGTGACACGGTTCTCGGCTGTCGATCCGCTCTTTTTGCAGGATGATTCGCCCTTGAACGCCGGATCCATCAAAGACATGTTGCATTTTCTCTTGATCGACGCGAAGAGCTCCCGGTTTGACATGCAGGACCAGATGCGCAAATTCGGCGTAATCCGGTTTTCCGATTTCAAGTGCCTGGATATGTCTCACTTCTTCCCGTTCAATCAATTCAATCAGTCCGCGTTCCACCGTGTCCGATACGTCCTCTTCAGAGGAAAGACGGACATCAATCACGTATTGGTCGACGACAGTATTGACTTCGAGTGTATACATCAAGTGCGGGTTCTGTTCTTGTTCGAGGGTCAGGCGGTTCAACAGCAATTGATGAATCAGTTCGACCGGTGTATGAGATGAAAATTGACTCGTGTAAATCAAGTGTTTTGCTGCCATCGAATGGTTTGATTTTAATCGTGTTCCTTTAGCCATATATACGTTCACTTTATAATTCAGCATAATTCCACCTTCTCTTAACTAAGAATCGGATCGGAGAATAGTTCCGTTTCTATAGCGTACATCGCAAAAACCGTTAAAAATATTCGATAACGAATATTCTAAATCTGTTATACACAAGACTATGAATTTATGTTAAAGATTTGGAAATTAGAAAACTTGGGTGCTTTTCCTAAAACAATTGGATTTAAAGACAAAAAAACCAGTCTCCGGCAAACACCGGAACTGGTTCAGGTCAAACGGGATCAGGCAATGGAATCACTCATCGGGTGCATCTGTTCATACTGACTGACAATCAGTTGACTGAGACGTTCGTCTGCTTCCAGTCCCAGATAAGTCGCGACGGTTTCTTGGATGCCGTTTTGTTCAATAAAGGTATTTAATTCAGAATATTCTGAATAATTTGGATCGGAGTAGGTTAAAGCCGCAGCAATCCCCAGAGCTAATCCATTCGCCTCGATACCACGGTCCATTAATTCGCGGGCCGGTTTGACCAACCGGTCGCGTGGCCCGAGCTTTCGGATCGGTGAACGGGCAACACGGACGATTTCATCATGAATCCGCGGATTTTCAAATCGTTTAATGTTTTTTTGAATATAGGCGCTGTGATCTTTCGGATCAAAGCCATATTTTTCAAGCAGTAACCATCCGGTTTCATACAAGGCACTTTGTACGCCGCGCCGGACACGGACATCCTGCAGACTTTCAGCAATCGTCTCTTTTCCAAACAATGCACCGAGGTAAGAGGCGATCGCATGTCCGGTGTTGACGGTGAATAATTTCCGTTCGATGAACGGTGTGATGTCTGCCACGTATGTCACACCTTCGAACACCGGATAATCATCCGGTAACGCCTTTGTCTCAATAACCCACTCGAAAAACGGTTCGACTTCGACGTATAACGGATCTTCATGGTGTTGCAACGGGACAATCCGGTCGACGGCGGCATTCGGGAAAAAGACATTGCCTGGCGTTGACTCAAGATAATGCATCACTTCTTGCTGCAAATGACTGGATCCTTCGATCATGTTTTCACATGCGATCACAAAGACGTTTTGGGTTGTCGTCCGTTGTTTGAGTCCTTCCGCAAGCAAGGGAGCAATTCTCGCAAGCAACGTCGGTCCGACAGCTGTCGTCACGACATCGGCTGTCGCGATGGCTTCGACTACCCGCTCGGCTTCAGTCTGACTGTTCAATGCTGTGACGCGCGACACCTCTTCCACCGCTGCTTCTTCCGCCGCATAACCGACCGTATACGCCCCGCGCGTTTTCAACGCTTCGACGACTTCGGCATTCACGTCAATGAAACAGACATCATAACCTGATTTAACCAATTGTAAGCCGATGAAGCCCCGACCGATATTTCCTGCACCAAAATGAACGGCTTTCATAGCTTACACCTCCACAGATAACAGCTGAATAATGTCTTCGGCTGTTTGCGCTTTGACCAACTGCTCGACATTCTCTTCATCCGAACAAATAATGGCAATGTGCGACAGCAGTTCCAGGTGTTCGTCACCGATGCCGGCAATCCCGATGATCAGCTTTGCCTGTTCGGTTCCGAACGACACACCGTTCGGAACCTGTAGAATGGATAATCCTGTTTTTAAGACTTCTTCTTTTGACTCTTCCGTCCCATGAGGAATCGCGACATGGTTTCCGATGTAGACCGTCGATAACCGGTGACGGGTTTTCATCGATTCGATATAGTTCGGACGGACATATCCATGATCGACGAGCAATGTTCCTGCTGCTTCAATCGCTTCCTCGTCCGTATTAAACTGTTGATTCAGTAACACCATTTCTTTTTCCAGTTTCATCGCAGTTGCCATCCTTCATTCACTCCTGTCTATTTTTTAAGAAATTTTATTGCGTGCTGTTTCGATTTCGTGAACCAGTTGATCATAGTAACCTGCATTCAAGAAGTTTTCGACGGACCGATGTTCAGCTTGCGGTACTCGTTCCTTCGCCCGTTGCGTCAAATCCTGGTGCGTGATGATGAATTCGGCATCTGTCGGGAGTTGACTGATCGACGTGTTCGTTACTTTAATCGGCAGTCCGGCTTTATTAATTTTGTTGCGTAAGACGGATGCGCCCATTGCACTCGA
Organism: Exiguobacterium artemiae 255-15; assembly: GCF_000019905.1. Lineage (GTDB taxonomy): Bacteria > Bacillota > Bacilli > Exiguobacteriales > Exiguobacteriaceae > Exiguobacterium_A > Exiguobacterium_A artemiae. The sequence goes on from NC_010556.1 coordinate 1,677,133, forward strand.
TCCCATTCCGGCGTCGCAGGCAAAAATGATGTGTTCGACTTCTGCTAATGAAGTTGCAGATTCCGCTGAAACAAGCGAGGAAGCAATCGAATTTTTACCTTTCATCGCGCTGACATTAGCCGTTGCTTCTTCAAGCGATGTCTCTTTTGCTTTACTCGTTTTGAGCAAGACAGACGAAACAACAAACGTAACGGATGCAGAAATTAGGATACCGGCAACAAGACCGACATATGAACCGCGAGATGCCATCGCAAGGACAGCAATGATACTTCCTGGTGAAGCCGGTGCGACCAGACCGACATCAAATAAGACGAAAGTGAGGATACCGCTCATACCGCCGGCAATCATGGCGAGCAAGAGAACCGGTTTCATCAGCACATACGGGAAGTAGATTTCATGAATCCCGCTGATGAACTGGATAAAGGCTGCCCCTGGTGCTGTCTTTTTCGCTGCACCTGAACCGAAGACCGAATAAGCGAGTAACAAGCCGAGACCCGGTCCCGGATTCGCTTCGAGTAAAAACAGAACCGATTTTCCGGCTTCACTAACTTGGTCCAAACCGAGCGGACTTAAGATTCCGTGGTTAATGGCATTGTTGAGGAACAAGATTTTAGCCGGTTCGATGAACAGACTCGCAAGTGGCAGCAAATGAGCACTGACGATCGCTCCAACAGCCGCTGCCATGATATCGTCCAGTCCCGTCATCAGCGGACCAAACAGTTTAAAGCCACCGATCATCAACAAACCACCGATAATCCCGACCGAGAAATTGTTAACGAGCATCTCAAGACCCGGTTTAACTTTGCCTTCAATTAGTTGATCAAATTTCTTGATGGTAAATCCGCCGAGTGGTCCCATGAACATTGCGCCGAGGAACATCGGAATTTCTGTTCCGACGATGACCCCCATCGTCGCCAGTGCCCCGACGACTCCTACGCGAACGTCATGCATCAATTTCCCGCCGGTAAACCCAATCAGTAGCGGCAACAGATACGTAATCGTCGGACCGACTAACTCCGCCAGACTTTTATTCGATGCCCACCCGGTCGGAATGAATAACGCCGTGATGATCCCCCCAGGCGATGAATGCACCGATGTTCGGCATGACCATCCCGCTGAGGAAACTTCCAAACCGTTGTACCTGGACACGGAGTCCACGTTTTCCTTCTTGTGTTGTTGTCATTGGTGTACCCTCCATTTCGTTTGCATTGTATGATAAGTGCTTTGCTATGCCCTTATTGTATGCGCTATGGAAACGCTTACTCAATCTTTCCTAGTTCACGTTTTGTCAGATTACTTGGACAAGACCAAAAGAACCATCCGTATCAACGAATGGTTCTTCTGATTTGTTGTCCTCATGAGAAATTAATCGGTTGCTCGACCGCCTCGAGCTCTCTTTCGATGACCTTCCGGAATGTCCGGTTCAAAATCTGTTGCAGTTGATGAACATCCCCGTATTCAAATTGATGGGTTTGTTCATCATTTTCGATGATCGCACCACTGATTGAGCTGAGCAGTTGCAGCAGTTGATCCGTCGCTTCTTCTGGTGCCGCGAGTACTAAAATCCGTTCGACCGGTTGAATGAGCTGATCCATCCCCAAAAGATCAATCGGTTGATCCAGCTCATAGATGAAGAACCCTCCACGATGAATCGATTCGTCGCGACCATGGAATAAAGCCAACCGTGTCCCGGGAATGCCGAGTCCAGACATCTCGTGACGCCGTAACAATTGCGCCGATAATTGGACGGCCGACGAGGTGACGTTTTTTTCGACCAGTCCATTGCTGATTTCAAGAAGGATTTCTTCTAACCCTTCCGTTTGCGAAGCAATCGTTTCAATGGAAAACGCGTCACTCAATTGGCGGGCCGTCTTGACCAATTCTTCCAATCGAACTAAATCCAGCCATCCCGATGACTCCTGACGGACGGGAGATTGGAACGATTTCGGTAGGGAGACAAGTAATTTCCGGATTCGGTCAACTTCTTCTTTCGGCAGTAACGGATTGACGAGCAGATGCGGTTGACTAATGTCCGGCAACGGCACCGTCGATAACACAAAGTCATAATCCTTCAGTTGGAGACGTCCAATGCCAAAGAGAGACGAACTTTCGACTTGCTCGAGTTCGGTAAATTCATGCCGTAACCGGTTCATCAGTAATTTCGACGATCCGAGTCCCGCCGAACAGACGACGAGTACACGGTAGGGTGTTTTCGGCAACGGTTTACTTAAAACAGCGCCAAAGTGCATCACCCAAAAGGCTAAGTCATAATCCACAAACGTTTGATCGTTGAAGACGAATTCAGCGGCTTGTTTAACAGCGTCAAACAAACGCGGGTACTCCCGTTCGATCTGTTTAATGACATAAGACGGATTCACGATGTTTTGTTTCGTATATGACATGATGTGACTGACCAACCCGTGTTCGAGCGCCCGGTCCTCTGTGAAACCTTCTCCGTACAATAAGGAGACCTGTTCGATCAGTCGTTTGACACGCAGACGAATAACCAGTTCTTCGCCGGTCTCCAGCTGATCTTGTTGAAAATTCCGCAACTCTTCAGAAATCCATTGCCGCTCGGCAATCGATAAGGGGTACGGCAACCGTTGCTGTAGCGTATCGACGTGATGCAAGACTTCGAGCGGATATGCTTTTAATTCATAGACCATCGGAAACTGGTCCATCCGAATCGCTTGAACGGCTAAACTCAGCGTCGCCCGCATGAGAAGTCGATCACTGATATCCTGCTGTTTCGTCAAAGGAGCAATCACGGCATACGATTGGTTAATCGCTTCAATCCACTCCCGCTGCTGAATCTGAAGCAGATGCGGCAGTTGATCGACATGACCTTGCAGGAACCGGTAAAAGGACAAGGACATCCCATTGCGTAAAAATCAACGAGACCAGCAACCGTCGTTTGTTGATTTCTTCGCCGATGACTTCAGCCCCTAACCCCTTTTTACGTTTTAATTCCAGTGCATACTGACAGAACCATTCATCAATCCGTTCTAAATCTTGACTGATCGTACTTGGCGCGATGTACATGGCATGTGCCAAAGCCTGCAGTTTGATCATTCCTTGTTCCTGCAAAAGGCGGTATGCGAGTTCGACTTGCCGGTCTTCCGCTGAGGGTAACTGACGATGGGATAACAATAGCGCTTCACGCAGTTCCCGCTTCTGTCCCTCATCCCCATTCAGCTGTAAACCGCGCCCCCGTACATAAACCAGTTCCAACTGAAACGGTGCTACGGTTTGCCCAAGCCGGTCTCGTTCCCGTTGAATCGTCCGTTCCGAAGTTTCGAGTGCTTCTGCGATTTCCTGAATCTGAACCGGTTCTGATTTCGTCAGTAAATAAAACAAGATTTCTCGCTCACGGGCCGTAAAATCAGTCACTTTGCATCAACTCATTTCTAATGGTCTCAATTAAAAAATCATAGGATGCCGTTGCCAACAAATGATCAATGGCAAATACCCGACACGAGGCATTAACCGGAAGATTTACAACGATTTGCCGGGGACCGACCAAAAAGCTGACATCTGCCGGAATTTCTTTGGCCCGACACGTTTCAACCGTGACAGATAATCGCTCTTTTTGTAATCGATCCCGTAAGACTTTTGCCCCCATGACACTGCTGACTAGGCCCGAGTCGCAGACAAAGATAATGGTCATCATATCCATCCTATTCACCCCTTCCCTTTTATCCTATCTGAGAGCGCTTAAAAACGGGGCGATGATAAACCGGTTTATTTAATTTCTTTTTTTAATCTTGTCCAAAATTCCTGACAGATCAAAAAAACGTTCGAATCTCCCGCCTGAGGAGGTTCGAACGTTTTCCATGTCTAATCCGGGTCACCCGGTTTGTTTATGCACGGTTAAAAGATGTTGTTCGACTTTTTCAGCGACTTCCCGTCCTTCGCGGATCGCCCAAACAATCAAGGACTGACCACGACGGGCGTCGCCGGCGGCAAAGACCCCCGGTCGGTCGGTCGCATATGCCATCGTTTTAATCTTACCGTTTTGTGACGCAACCGGTAGGTGCCGCAGAACATCCTGCTCGACGCCGCTGAAGCCGATGGCAATCAACATTGTATCAACCGGATAATATTTTTCGGTTCCGGGAAGCTTCTGAAACTCCACCCGTCCGTCGGCATGACGGATTTTGTCATTATAAATCGTCCAGACACCGGTCAATCGGCCTGCTTCATCCGTCGTATAACGCTCGATTGCAATCAAGTATTCCCGGGGATCGCGACCAAACTGCACGTGTGCTTCCTCATACCCGTAATCGAGAGTGAACAGGTTCGGTGTATCCGGCCACATATTGTCCGCTGTCCGTGTTGAGCCCGGCATCTGGTGTTTGCCGAACTGAACGACGGAGCGGCAACCTTGCCGCAGTGCCGTCGCCACACAGTCGGCGCCTGTATCTCCGCCTCCGATGACAAGGACATCTTTCCCCCGTGTATCATGCAGGTCAATCAAAGATTGTCCGGTCAGGAGTTGCCGTGTCACACTCGTCAAATAGTCCATCGCGTATCCGACGCCCTGACCCGGTGCGTCCGGTATTTTGCGGGGCTCGGTTGCACCGACACAGAGGATGACGGCATCGTAATCGGCTTCCAGTTGATCCAGTGAGACATCAAGACCAATCGTGACACCGGTTTTAAATGTGATGCCTTCCGTTTCAAGCAATCGGACACGGCGGGCGACGATATCTTTTGAAAGCTTCATCGCCGGAATCCCGTACGTCAACAGACCGCCGACTTGATCTTCCCGTTCAAAGACGGTCACGTGATGCCCTGCTTGATTCAATTGATCGGCTGCCGCTAAGCCTGCCGGACCAGAACCGACAATCGCAATCCGGTGCTGGCTTCTGACTGACGGAATACGCGGTTGGACCCACCCGTTCTCAAAACCGATATCGATAATGGTCCGTTCGATCTGTTTAATGGTGACAGCAGGTTCATTGATGGACAGCGTACACGATCCTTCACAGGGCGCGGGACAGACCCGGCCCGTGAATTCAGGAAAATTATTCGTTTCCTGCAGCCGTTCAAGGGCTTCCTGGAAGTTGCCCTGTTCGACCAGTACGTTCCACTCGGGAATTAAGTTGTAGACCGGACAACCGATTTTGACTTGACTATATGTCTCACCGACATGGCAAAACGGTGTCCCGCAATCCATACAACGGCTCGCCTGTTCCGAAGCTTCCGTTTCAGAAAAACGTTCTTTATACTCGTTAAAATCACCAATTCGTTCACTGCTGTCACGTTCCTTGCCTGCCTGGCGGGGAACGTTCATGAATTGATCCCGTCTCTTCATTGTTTCCCTCCTGTTCCGCGTCCGATATGCGTTTCAAATGCCAACAGCATCGCTTCTTCCGTATTGTGTCCCTGTTGCGCATATCCCGCCATTAAAGTCGTCACCGCTTGATATGTCGACGGAATGACACGAATGAATGAGCTGAGGACATGATCCCAGTTTGCTAAAATCGCATGACCTTGTTCACTGTTCGTCCGGGCGACATGCCGCTCGATGAATGTTTTTAAGCGGGTTGCCTCTTCAGGGTCCGAAACGGCTCCCGTTACGACAAGCTCCCGGTTGATCCGGGCCTCAAAACGGGTGACATCTTTCGGTAAGACGTACGCGACGCCGCCGGACATTCCGGCGGCAAAGTTCAGTCCGACATCTCCTAATATGACGACACTTCCGCCCGTCATATACTCGAGACCGTGGTTGCCGATTCCTTCGACGACTGCTGTCGCTCCGCTGTTCCGGACAGCGAATCGTTCCCCGGCCTGACCGTTGACGTAAAGCTCTCCACTCGTTGCCCCGTACAGTGCCACATTTCCGATGATGACCTGATCCGAGGAGACGAAACTGGATTTTGCCTGCGGGCGCACGGCAATGACCCCGCCGGATAATCCTTTACCGACATAATCGTTGGCATCTCCCGACACATTTAATGTCATACCACGCGGGATATATGCACCAAGACTTTGACCGGCTGAACCCGTCAGATTGAGCGTTAACCGATCCGTCGGAAGCCCCATCGCTCCATACAGCCGTGTCAAACGGGATCCGGTATTCGTTCCGATTGCCCGGTCCGTATTGGTGACCGGGAAGGTAAAGGTTTGTTGTTCTGTAAACGATTGATCCGTGATGAGCGTTTCCAGTTCACGCCCGTCAAAAGAAGCTGAGACGTGATGCTCCTGGTACTGCCGGTTTTCGGGTGAATATCCCGGCATGACGAACAGGCGGGATAAATCGAGACTGGCTGCTTTCCAGTGCGTCTTTAACCGGTCCGATGATTGCAACAGATCCGTCCGGCCGACTAAATCGGCTAACCGTCTTACACCGAGTTGCGCTAAATATTCGCGGACTTCTTCGGCGACAAATTCCATGAAGTGAACGACATGATCCGCTGACCCTGTAAATTTCTCACGAAGCTTCGGATCTTGTGTTGCCACGCCGACCGGACATGTATCGAGATGGCAGGCCCGCATCATGATGCAACCGACGGCAATTAACGGTGCCGTTGCAAAGCCGTATTCATTGGCACCGAGCATCGCAGCGATGACGACATCGCGTCCCGTCAATAACTTTCCGTCCGTTTCCAAAACGACACGGTCCCGTAATCCGTTTAAGGCCAGTGTTTGATGGGTTTCGGCCAAGCCCAGTTCCCACGGTAATCCCGTATGCTGAATGCTGGTCTTCGGTGAAGCACCGGTTCCCCCGTCATGACCGCTGATGACGATGACATCGGCCAGTCCTTTGGCGACGCCGGCAGCAATCGTTCCGACACCGCCTTTTGCGACCAGTTTGACACTGATCCGCGCCCGGTCATTCGCGCGTTTCAAGTCATGAATCAGCTGCGCCAAATCCTCGATTGAATAAATATCATGGTGCGGCGGAGGTGAAATCAATCCGACACCCGGTGTCGAGGCACGGACACGCGCAATCCACGGATAAACTTTTTCACCCGGCAGCTGTCCGCCTTCTCCCGGCTTCGCCCCTTGCGCCACCTTAATTTGCAATTCGTCGGCATGAACAAGGTAGTCACTCGTGACACCGAATCGTCCGGATGCAATCTGTTTGATCCGGCTCATCCGGGAATCCCCGTTTTCATCTAACTGGTATCGTTCCTCTTCTTCGCCGCCCTCACCGCTGTTACTTTTACCGCCGAGCCGGTTCATCGCGATGGCTAACGTCTCGTGCGCTTCTTTCGACAACGAGCCGTAAGACATCGCTCCCGTCTTGAAATATTTGACGATTTCACTGACCGGTTCCACTTCGGCAAGCGGAATCGGGGTTGTTTCCCGGAAAGACATCAGGTGACGTAAAAACGTCGCCGGTTCTTCCTGGATCCGCGAAGAATAGGTTTTAAACAAATCATACCGTCCGGTCCGGCAGGCATGTTGCAACAGATGAATCGTTGCCGGGTTGAAGGCATGATGTTCGCCGTCATGGCGATAGCGGAAAACGCTGCCGGACTCAAGCCGTGTCCGCTTGACTCCTTCTTCATGTTGACGAAGTGCTTCTTGTTCAATCAATGCCAAGGTCAAACCGTCGAGTTGCGAGACGGTTCCCGTGAAGTACCGGTCGATGACCTCTTCGGAAATACCGACCGCTTCGAAAATTTGAGCCCCGCGGTAACTGAAGACCGTCGAAATGCCCATCTTTGACATGACTTTGACCACACCCTCCGTCACTGCCGACCGGTATCGTTCGGCATAATCCGGCATCGTTTCGTCAACCGCATCCTGTAACGTCGCATAGACGAGATACGGATGAATGGCATCGGCTCCGTATCCGACTAAGGCGGCAAAATGATGGACTTCCCGGACTTCGCCGCCTTCGATGATCAAACTGGCCTTCGTCCGTAACCCTTCCCGGATCAAATGGTGATGAATGGCGCTCGTGACAAGTAGAATCGGCATTGGTACAGCACCCGGCCGGACATTCCGGTCAGAAAGAATCAACAGTTCACAGCCTCCCCGGACCGCATGGACAGCTTGCTCGAGTAACGCTTCGAGTGCTTCCTCCAGTTGACCGTCAAACACTGTCGAAAGTGTCTTGTGGGCAAGTTTCGTCTGTTTGAGCGCCGCTGCTTCCGCTGGCGTAAGAACCGGTGAGGCGAGACGAATTCGACGGCAATTCTGCCGGTTCGGTGTCAACAATTCCCCTTGCTGACCAAGCCAGGTCATCGTCGACGTGACAATTTGTTCCCGCAATGCATCAATCGGCGGATTCGTCACTTGTGCGAATAACTGTTTGAAGTAGCGGAATAAGGATTGCGGCCGCTCACTGAGGACAGCAAGCGGGATATCCGTTCCCATCGCCCCTAACGGATCTTTTTTCTCTTCCACGAGCGGAATCAAGTATTGGTCGATGTCTTCCCGTGTATAACCGAATAAACGTTGTAACGTTCCGAGATTCGAGACCTCTTCCGTTCTGACGTCTGCCGGTAAGGTAATCATTTCTTCTGCCAACCATTCGGCATACGGATGACGCATCGCCAGTTCACGCTTAACCTCTTCATCTGAAATCAATTGACCGGATGCAAAATCAAGCAGTAGCAGCTCTCCCGGAACAAGGCGTTTCTTAAATAAAATATCGTGTTCTGCAATTGGTAAGACACCGGATTCGGAAGACAACATAAAATGACCATCCCGCATCATCATATACCGCGCAGGTCGCAGACCATTCCGGTCGAGTGTCGCGCCGATCTGTTTCCCATTCGTGAAGACAATCGCCGACGGTCCATCCCACGGCTCCATCATGCTACTGTGGTATTCGTAATAGGCCCGTTTTGCCGGTCGCACCTCTGCGTGTTCAAACGGTTCCGGTACTAGCATCAAGGCAGTTTCCGCAAGCGTCAATCCGGACAGATATAAAAACTCGAACGCATTATCCAGCATCGAGGAATCGCTGCCCGATTCGTCCAGAATCGGCAGGACATCTTTCCCTCGACGGCCGTACGTCGTCTTGGCCAACCCGTTTTCACGGCTCCGCATCGCCCGGACGTTTCCTTGTAGTGTATTGATTTCACCGTTATGGATTAAATAACGGTTTGGATGGGCACGTTTCCAGCTCGGAAACGTGTTCGTACTGAATCTCGAGTGAACGATCGCAAAGCCGGACTGATACCGTTCATCCTGTAAATCATCAAAATATAAACCAAGCTGATCGGTTGTCACAAGTCCTTTGTAAACGATCGTTTCGCTTGAGCTGCTTAAGACGTATTGTTCAATGCCAAGCTGCTCCGCTTCCCGTTCAAATAAGCGGCGAATCAGGAACAATGCCCGTTCGAACGCCAGTCCTTCCACTTTGTTTGCTTCAATGAAGCATTGCCGGATAACAGGTTCCGTTTGACGGGCTTTTTCTCCAATCACAGTGTTCGTGACCGGGACCGTCCGCCATTCGATCAAGCGTTGTCCTTCTGATAAAATGATGGATTCCAAAGCCCGTTCCAACCGTTGACGCAACCGGTCTTCCCGCGGTAAAAACATCATCATGACCCCGTAGTCCCCACTGCGCGGCAGATGGACATTTCGTAAGGCTTGACGGAAGAGACGATCTGGTATTTGCGTGAGGATGCCGGCTCCGTCGCCGGTTTTCGCATCACTTCCTTGTCCTCCCCGATGTTCCATCTGACACAACATATTCAAGGCGTTTTGAACGATTTCATGACTGGCTCGTCCCGTCCGATGAGCATAAACCCCGATTCCACACGCATCGTGTTCTTGTCTCGGATCATAAAGTCCTTGCCGCTGCGGTATTTGATGAAATGACATGTTACCACGCTCCTAACCGTTCTAAATTTTCTGTATATTCTGTTAAAATATACTTTACACTCTTTTATGTTTATTCGCTACCATGTATATTTCCAAAATTTGAGTTCTCCCATCCCTTGATAGACCGTCTCATCGTGATGATAACGCTTACATATAGATGAATAATTTTTTTGAATAAAATATTTTTTAAGAGGCTGTTCATTTTTGCCGTAATTCCTTTTTCCGTGGTATTTTTAAATAGAAAATAAATTATCAGTGCTTGTTTGGAAAAGGAGAATATTAAAATGAAAAACTCTGTAAAATGGACGGGTCTCTTGATTGCAGGAACGGCCCTGGTCCTTAGTGCATGTGGTCAGGAAGAAAAACAAATGACCGCATACGATAAAATTAAAAAAGAAGGAACCTTGACCGTTGCAACAGCAGGTACCCTTTATCCGACATCTTTCCACGAAGAAAAAAGTAACAAATTGACCGGGTTTGATGTCGAAGTCGTCAAAGAAATCGCAAAACGTCTTGATTTAAAAGTCGCCTTCAAAGAAATGTCTTTCGACGGAATGCTGACAAGTGTGAACACCGGTCAAGTGGATTTAGCGGCCAACGATATTACGATTACGGAAGAACGTAAAGGAAAGTTTGCCTTCTCTAAACCTTACAAATATACGTACGGGACAGCGATCGTCCGTAAAAGTGATTTATCCGGCATCAAGTCCCTCGAAGATTTAAAAGGGAAAAAAGCAGCTGGAGAAGCGACGACAACGTACATGCAAGTGGCCAAGAAATACGGTGCCAAGGAAGTCACATATGATAATGCCACGAATGATCAATATTTACGTGATGTCTCTAACGGACGGACGGACGTCATCTTAAACGATTATTATCTCCAGAGCCTTGCCGTCGACTTCTTCAAAGATTTCGACATCACGATTCACCCTGATATTGCCTATAACCCAAGCCAAGTCGGACTCATCATGGACTTGGACAACAAAGAGTTACAGTCGAACATCAATGCTGAAATCGATGAAATGAAAGAAGACGGCACGCTCGCCAAATTGTCGAAGACATTTTATGCCAACAAAGACGTCTCGAAAATGCCTGATGTCAAGACGACGCTCGTCGACGTGAATTGAACAGTTTCTCTGAGATTGAATGGCGGTCTGTCTTTAACCCGGAATTAGCAAAAGAAGCGTTTCCCTACATCTTAGGAGGGCTCGGTCATACGCTTTGGATTTCGATACTCAGCATGTTGATTGGTCTTGGACTTGGCTTATTGCTTGCTTTGGCACGCTTATCTGCATCACGTCTGTTACGGACAGTCGCCACTCTCTACATCTCCTTCATGCGCGGTGTACCGATTCTCGTCTTATTATTCATGTTTTACTTTGGTTTACCGGTCATCAACATTCAACTCGATGCCTTGACCGCTGCCATTGCCGGTTTCAGTCTGAACAGTGCTGCCTATATGGCTGAAATCATTCGTTCGTCACTTTTGTCCGTTGATCGCGGGCAACAAGAAGCGGCACAATCGCTCGGGCTTTCCAGATACCGTGTGTTCGTCGGCATTATCTTGCCGCAGGCCGTCCGCCTGGCAATCCCCCCGTTATCAAATGTCCTTCTTGATTTGGTAAAAGCCTCTTCGCTCGCTGCCATGATTACGGTGCCGGAGATTTTTCAACGGGCAAAAATCGTCGGCGGACGGGAGTTTGACTACATGACAGTTTATTTTGTCATCGCCTTCATCTACTGGGGAATCTGTGCCGTCATCGCCGCCGGACAAGAAATGCTCGAACGGCGTTTCGCCCGCTATCTATAACGTAAAAAAGCTCAACCGTTTTTCACTTTCGTCACGAGGACGTCTGTAGAAAACAGGTTGAGCTTTTTTTATCAAAATTAGGCGAGAATACTCTCACCTCTAAGTGTCTCGGACAAAGCCCAGCGTAGGTGGGAGATGAATCGCCTTCGGGCAAGGCGTGTCTTACGACACGTCAATTGCCCGACGTTTTCGGTTTGAAAACACTTAAAACCAGGAAAAAAACAATACGTCGTGTTCTTTGAAAACTGAAGGTATAGGGTTGTGACTGGAAGTTCGTCTGTCACGTAAAATCTTCAACGTTCACCTTGCAGATGACCGAAGTAGCGAAAACCAAGCAGAGTAAGCGTCCGCACAAAAGAAACTGACAAGATTAAAATCCAACCGTCGGGACGACGGGGTTAGCCTGATAAATTTCAGACCAATAGGTCGGATAACTCAGGAATCCTTCACCTCTTAGCATAGCGTTGGTGGAGGTAGTTCAAGCTTGTTGGTCGAGCAATGGTTCGACGGATAGTGCTTCCAATGGTTTATGGAACAAATAGCCTTGAAGCGTCTGGCACCCTAACCCTGTCAAAAGTTCCGCTTCCACCATCGCTTCGATTCCTTCCGCGACAATCGTCATCTTCAACCGATCTCCTAATTGAATGATCATCTTGACGATGGCTCGTTTTTCTTCCGAGTCAATCGCCGCCCGGACAATCTCTTTCGGAATTTTCAACTGATCAAAAGGTAATTCGACGAGCGTCTGCATCGAAGAAAAGCCGGTTCCAAAATCGTCAAGCGCAATCCGGATCCCGTGGAGATGCAATTCATTTAATGTCTCGATTATTTGTGCCATTCCTTCGATAAAAATATGTTCTGTCATTTCGATTTCCAATAAGTAAGGCGGAAAACCGGTTGATCGTAAAATCTCCAATACCTTTTTGGTAAAGTCTTCTTGACGCAACTGCGAAGGCGAGACATTAACGGCAATCGTGATTGGTTTTCGTCCTTGTTCCAACCATTGCTGACCTTGCAGGCAGGCTTTACGCATTACCCATCCTCCAAGTGTTTCGATGAATCGTGTCCGTTCTGCCAACGGAATGAATTCCAGCGGAGAAATCAACCCGTATTTCGGATGATTCCACCGGACTAGTGCTTCTGCACCCGTGATGCAGTGATTAGTTGCGCTGACTTGCGGTTGAAACAATACGAAAAAGTCCCGGTCAAGATCAGCATCATACAGATCACGTGTCAGTTGCATGGCTCGTTTGCGTTCATTTTGAGTCACCTGATCCGTGATCGCAAACGTATTTTTACGATTTGACTTTGCTGTAAATAAAGCAATCTCGGCATCATTGATGACATGATCAATCGATTCCCCGTTAACGAATGACACCCCGATGCTTGCCGTTACATTAATTTGCTTAAAATCGATTTGGACACGTTCAGAAATACTGGCTAAAATCTCATCGCATAACTGATCCGGTTGCGCGGACGTCGCATGTAATAAAAAGGCACTTCCACTCGCTTTAGCGACGATACAATCGGAAAAACGCGTCATCAACCGTTTTCCGATGATATGCAACGTCCGGTCTCCCGTTCGGTAACCGAATGCATCATTGACTGTCTTGAAATCATCCAAATCAATCAGACAGATGATATCTCCCGCGACCGCTTTTTTTTCCGTTTCAATCACAAAAAAAGACCGGTTCGCCAGTTCCGTGACCGAATCAAAAAATGCTTGTTCCTTAAATCGAGCTAAGTAGTCGATGTTTCGTTCCAGCCGTGAAACATACTGTCTATGAATCAACAGACTGATCAGTGTAGCAATCAAAATCAGTCCGATCCGTGCGATATGATCCGTTGAACTGAAGTTTGACATGCCTGCCGGTGCTTTTAACCAGACGTACAGGAGTGATAAAACGCTGATTGCCGTCGCATACAGTAACATCGTCCGGTTAATGACGACCAGGGAGGCCAATACAAATAACAACGATGCGGCCCACACAGTCTGTGCCCCATTGTTTATATACGGATAGTTGATGAACGGGATCAATAAGAAGACACTCGACATCATATGCGGTTTCCATCGGTCGCTAAGACTGCTTTTCCCAATCAGAAACTGTACACCACCCACAATAAAAATCAAAAAAGCACGCCACACTTCAGACCACTGCAATCCAGACGAACTGATGTTGCTCGAGAAGATATATAAAATGGAACCACAGCTAGTCAGCACAAAAATAATCATTCCGAACAGCTGGTAATTGGCGTTTACTTCGCGATGGTAGTGAAAATTCGTCGATGAAGGACGTTCATGTGCCTTCATAATCTTCTCTCCTTCCCGTGACTTCGTCCTCTTCTTTTCCTTATCGAGTTGGAATTAAAACCTAATTCCTCCATTGATTTGGTTTTAATTCCTCACGTCTAAAGAAGTCTTCATTCGGGTAATTGACTAATAAAGATTGAAAGGAGTGTTAAATCATGAGCCGTCTTTTATTTATCGAAGCCAATGACAGTACCCATCAAAAGAAAGGGATCAGCTCGCATATGAATGAAGCCTTTCTTTCAAGCTACCGGACACATCATCCGGAGGACGAAATCGTCGTTCTCAATTTATTTGAGGAACGGTTACCGTTTTTTGATTTACGCCTCGCATCCGCTGCCGCCAAACTGTTTCGCGGAGAATCGGTAGATCCCGATGACGATGTTCCGATCGGAAAATTACAAGAATACCTGACCGGATTTCTCGACTCGGACAAAATCGTCTTCTCTTTCCCGATGTGGAACTTGACCGTTCCGGCTCCCCTCCATAACTATATGGACTATCTGGCGCAAGCCGGTCAGACATTCCGTTATACCGCAGAAGGATCGATCGGATTGGTGAAAGGAAAACAAGTATTGTTGCTGCATTCACGCGGCGGTGACTATTCGACATCCGATAAAGCGGACTCCGAACATGCCGTTCGTTACATGCTCGACATACTCCGTTTCTTCGGCATTGAAGATGTTCAAACGATCATTTTGGAAGGCCACCAACAATATCCGGACCGCGCGGATGAACTCACTAAAAAAGCCCTCTCCGCATGTGAGAAGGCCGGGGAAACATTTTAAAATGTAAACAGTAGAAATCGTTCTTTTCCTTTAAGAACGATTTCTTCATAGGTATGCAGATGAAAGGCACGAAACAACGCATATGAAATTGTATAATCCCGTTGTGCCGGTGAACTGTCATCACCCAACATCACTTCATGATAATAACCACGTTGATAATAAAAATGAGCGATGAAAGAAGCATCATTCAAAGATAAACTGTAGCTTAGTCCTTTTTCTGTAATTTTCAAGCCGGCTTTGTATTTTTTCTCATAGGTCAACAATTGAGAATGGTTGTAATAAACCTTAATCAATTGTTTTTTTAATTCTTCCGTGTCGTACGTCAGTTCTTCCAACTCTTCGTAAACTTTTTCCGCCAAATGATACTGTTCATTCTCTACGTGCAGATTTGATATTGCCATCTTGATCCGAATGAACATTTTAGGTGATTCGTACCAGATATCTTCTTGATCCGTCAGTCGTGATAACAATGCTGAAGCAGTACGGTAATCAATTTTCTCCGTCTTTACCTCTAACAAAATCGTAAAATACGCTTTCAACAGCCGGATTTCATTGTGATGAATCGCGTCAGTTCGTAATAATTCTAGTCTCATCTCTTGATATTTCTGCTCACGAAACAGACTGGATAAATGATTATCGGCCTCCCGGAATGCGTCACTCTCCAATTGGTCCCGAAATAATAAAGAAAGTGGTACACGCAATCGTTTCGAGATTTGTTGCAATAAGTCAATCGTTGGCGAGTTGCGTCCATTTTCAATCTTACTGATTTCTGCCTGGCTACATATGCCGTCGCACAATTCTTTTTGTGTCATTTTCTTTTCTTTACGAATCCGTTTGATTTCATTTCCAATCATATGGGGTAACGATTTCATCATAATTTACCTTTCTATTCTCTTCTGACTATTGTCTCATAACAGGTTTTTAAATTGATTTTAACGAAAAATACATCCTATCTGATAAATGAACTTCTAATATAGTCGCGAATGAAGTATTTCCGGTTGCCAAGAAGATACTATAGGCAAGTGTAT
Organism: Exiguobacterium artemiae 255-15; assembly: GCF_000019905.1. Taxonomy (GTDB): domain Bacteria; phylum Bacillota; class Bacilli; order Exiguobacteriales; family Exiguobacteriaceae; genus Exiguobacterium_A; species Exiguobacterium_A artemiae. The sequence goes on from NC_010556.1 coordinate 1,692,859, forward strand.
AAGCTTCCTGAGTCCGCTCTGAAGGACTATTTAACTGCTCCAGTGCGTATCCCCGTTGATAGTAAAAGTGTCCTAGCAAACTTGTATCCTTTAACTGATTGCTTTCGGTAATTGCTGCCTCTGTTTTTTTTAAAATTAGAGAAAATTCCTTCTGTTTAATCAAGTTGCGGATGTAGTTGTATACAATTTTTAATTTAACTTCCTTGTATTCGATCGTATCATATTCAATCTCAAACAGCAGGGAGTAAATGGAGTCCGCACGACGATACTCGCCGTAATTCGTATATAAAATCGCAATCGACATTTGAATTCTTAAATACAGCAGAAACGACTCTTCAATCAATTTTTCCTCTGCTGATACATTCAAAAGTTGTGAGATACACGTTCGGTAATCGATAATGTTCGTTTGTTCTTCAATAATCAATTTATGATAACGCAATAAAATGATGATTTCTTTGTCCGTTTCTTCCGCCAAATATTGATCAATGCGTTTAAATATTTCAGCATATTGATTCAGACGTGTAAGATGGATTATTTCTTGATCGCGCATTCGAAAATTTGTTTTTTTCTCTTCATTGATAAAAAAGGACGAGACCGGAACATGAAAGCGTTCTGCAATTTGTTGCAACAAATCAACCGTGGGTGAGTTGCGTCCATTCTCGATTTTACTGATTTCTGCCTGACTGCAAATTCCCTGACATAGTTCGGATTGTGTCCAATTCCGCTCTTGCCGGATCCGTTTGATTTCGTTACCAATCGAAACATTTAATTGATTCATGGATGTCTCCTTCACAATCTGTTCCTGTTCTGGACAAAAAAACAGGCCTCCCGTTCAAGTGATTGACTTGTGACGGAAGACCTGTTTATTTTGATGCTTCCGGCGAGAATCGAACTCGCACTGCAGCATTACCATTGCTGAGGTCTGCCATTAACCTACGGAAGCCTGTTTTTTCTAATATTAGTATAACGTAACCCAATATGAAATTCAACTTTTTCACAAATATAGAAAAAAAGCGGTTAGAGGAACCCTTTCCCCTAACCGTTTTGATGATACATTAAAGGACTGTTTTAGTTAATGAGTTATCAAAGACAATCAACACAGAATAATGTTCATCCGCTTTCGATGCGACGAATGTCGAGAATTTGAGTGTGATGATTGAATTTGAACCGACACCGTTTTCCTCAAAGAATTGGTTAAGTCGTTCTTCGAGTTCTTCTGGTGATCGTCCTACTAACACTTTTGAATGTAACATAAAATCCACCCCGTCCTTTTTTTGTGTACGATATTGAGTTTTCCCATGGGCTCATTTTTTAAAACCTCTATTTTTCCAGCTTGCCGAAATAAGAGGCATTCGGTACTGTGAAGATATGGTAACTTTTTTAGAGAAAGGACTGATCAGAATGAATGAGCATATGTTCGATGAAATTTTGGAAAAAAGACAAACCGGTTCCGTCAAATGGGATGGTTTGAAACAGTTGTTCGGATCAGATGAACTGATTCCGATGTGGGTTGCGGATATGGACGTCCGCCCTGCCGACTCCATTACGAAAGCCTTGACGAAACGGGCTGCAAGCGGCAATTTCGGATATTCCCTGTTCGAAGAAGAAGCAAAATACGCGATTCAGCATTGGTTTAAAAAACGATACAATCAATCGGTTGATCCGGCGACGATTCTTTATTCAAACGGTGTTGTGCCCGCCCTCGCGCACAGTGTATTGGCCTTGACCGAAGAAAACGACGAAATCATCATCCAGACTCCGGTCTATCCGCCTTTCCATCATGTCATCGAAGCAAATGGACGACGTTTAATTGAAAATCCGCTCCGCTTGCAAAATGACCGGTATGAGATCGACTTTTCTATGCTGGAAAAGCAAATGAAGACCGCCCGCATGATTATTTTATGTAATCCGCATAATCCGACCGGCCGTGTATTCAGTTACGATGAATTGCAACGGTTGGTTGCACTCGCTAAAAAATACGGCGTTTATGTGTTATCGGATGAAATCCACGCTGACCTGCTGTTTTCCGAAGCGACCCATCACCCGATCATTGCCTTTGATTATGATCAGGTGATATTAGTCAGTGCACCTTCTAAAACATTTAATATCCCGGGGCTGTATGCGTCTTATCTGATTGTACCGAATGCAGACTTGCGACTCAAAATCGAGCAGGTACAGCAAGCAAACTTTGTCCACCCGAATGCTTTTGCAACAACGGCCATCATTGCTGCTTATACCGATCCCAACAGTGAAGCGTGGTTACGGGAGTTGCTGCTTTATCTTGAGGAGAACCGAAACCATGCCGTCGAGCGGGTTCAAACAGAAATGCCACGTCTCACTGTCGTTGTACCGGACGCGACCTTTTTGCTTTGGATTGACTGCCGAGCACTTCCGTTTGATTCGAAGGAACGGGCGGAATGGTTAGTGGAACAGGCCGGTCTCGCCTTGACGCACGGACAACCATTTGGAAAAAATGCTTCAGCCTTTGAGCGATTGAACTTCGGATGTCCGCGCAGTCAATTGGATGAAGCACTCAATCGTCTTCGAACGGCTTATGAAGCGATTGTCTTTACGGATTAAGAGTGATGAACCCCGCGATTCAAGTGACTTTCACGTCATTTGAATCGTTTTTTCATGCAAACAAAGTTCCAATTGTATCGTTTTTTACACTGTTATTTATTTCAACGGTTTTTCTTTCATGTTACGTTCATAAGGCTGAATTCAGAAAGTTTAAACTTCAACAGGGACGAAAACCGTCCCAACCCCTTGATGGACGAGGGCTGACGCCGCTTTTAACGACTTTGTGAAGACTTGCGTTGTTGTTTTAGACCTTGTAACGTGGGGAACGAATCGATTGTGCTTATTTTGACGAAGATATGAACAGCGCAAAAAAAGTTGAAATTGGAGGATTTATTGTTATGACGCAAGAATGGATTTCTATCAGCTTGTATCTGGTCATGATGCTTGCTATCGGTTACATTGCCTACAAGCGAACGACAAACACAGAAGATTATATGTTAGGCGGTCGGGATTTAGGACCCGGTGTTACGGCTCTATCCGCCGGAGCATCCGACATGAGTGGTTGGATGTTGATGGGATTACCTGGTGCCATGTATGCCACTGGCGTATCCGCTTTATGGCTTGCTTTAGGATTACTGATCGGATGTTACGTGAACTACCTGATTTTAGCGCCACGTTTTCGTCTCTACACGGAAATGGCAAATGACTCGATTACGATTCCCGATTTCTTAGAAAATCGTTTCAAAGATACATCATGTGTCTTACGGACGGTTTCAGCAGTCGTCATTATCGTATTCTTCACGTTCTACACATCAGCTGGTATCGTATCCGGCGGGAAATTGTTTGAAAGCTCATTCGGCTTTGATTACCACTATGGTATGCTCTTGACGATTGCGGTCGTTGTCGCCTACACATTGTTTGGCGGTTTTCTCGCAGTCAGTTGGACCGACTTCGTCCAGGGTTGTATCATGTTCATCGCGCTTGTTCTAGTACCAGTCGTCGCGTTGACAGATGTCGGCGGGATTGACGGGGCCTACAGCTACGCTGAAAACTTAGACCCTACTTTGTTTGATCCATTGAAAGGAACGACATTCCTCGGAATCATCGGATTCCTCGCATGGGGACTTGGTTACTTCGGACAACCGCACATCATTGTTCGTTTTATGGCCATTCGTTCAGTCAAAGACTTGAAAAATGCACGTCGGATCGGCATCGGTTGGATGTTTATCTCGATTCTTGGTGCCATGATGACAGGACTTGTCGGAATTGCTTGTTTTAAAGGACAAGGCAACGGTCTAGGTGATCCGGAGACGGTCTTTATCCGCTTCTCTGACGTCCTGTTCCACCCGTATATCACTGGATTCCTGATGGCAGCGATTCTTGCTGCAATCATGTCGACGATTTCGTCCCAGTTGCTCGTCACATCAAGTGCCTTAACAGAAGATTTTTATAAAACGTTCTTAAACAAAAAAGCGACGGATAAACAGTTAGTCTTAACAGGACGTATTGCCGTCCTAGTCATCGCTGTCATCGGTTCCATATTAGCCTGGAACCCGTCAGCTACGATTTTATCACTCGTCGGTTATGCATGGGCCGGTTTTGGTTCGGCCTTTGGTCCAATCATTCTGCTTTCGCTCTATTGGAAACGGATGACGAAACAAGGAGCACTTGCCGGTATGTTATCCGGTGCCATTACGGTTATTGCCTGGGTACAGCTCGGACTCAGCGATACATTGTACGAAATGGTACCCGGTTTCTTTACCAGCTTACTCTTTACTGTCGTTGTCAGCCTCTTGACGAAGCAACCGGTTGAATCGGTTCAAGATACATTTGACGATATGGAAGAAGAATTAAAAGAAGCCATCGAATAATTTGAAGCAACAGATAAAACCCCTTTGAGTCTGACTCAGAGGGGTTTCTGGCCGTCATAATTCAAGAACACCATAGTGCAGCTTGGATGACTTTCGTTTCGTACGCTCAAATCCGTACCGTTCAAAGAGATCACTCTCAAAATGAGCTTTTAAGACGATTCTTTGTCGCGCGACACGCTTCGCTTCAGCTAACACATGTTCTGTCAACGGTTCATAGTTTGCCAATTGCCGTAATCCGTCTAGATGTGTGGATTCCGAAATCGTTTTTTCAAACATCGGATCAAAATAAATCACATCCACCGAATTACTCGTGCATTGTTTGAGGTATGTGAAGTGTTCCGTCAGTTGAACGTTAATCCGACGCATCGCCTCAACGATTGGCGAATATCCTTCAATCCACTGCCGCAACCCTTCCCGGACGATCAGTGCCGTGACCGGATTACTCTCTATACCGGTGACCTGACCTGACCGGCCGACCGCATGACTCATGATGATTGCATCCGCTCCTAAACCTAACGTACAATCAAGGACTGTCATCCCCTCTTGCAATCGGGCAATCGCAATCAAGGGGTCATGACCGTCGCGGTCGAATTGTTTGATCCGAAAAACCGCACTGGACGGATGAAAGAAAAAGGAACTGTCCGTTCCTGACGGATAGTACTCCAACCGGTTTTTATCCACGACAAGAACGGGTAGCTGATGTTGCTCGTGAAGTGCCGGCAGACTCATTTTTTTTCGTTCTACGACAGCAAAGTCGATGTTTTGTTCTGTTTCAAAAAGTTGTTGTCTTCTGATCTTCACATCCTCTGTCGGTCTTAAGCATGTCGTCAAGATCACTTTTTGTTTATCCAATCCGTTTCACTCCCAGAAAAAAATAAGCTAGCCTGCGCCAGCTTATTTCTTTTTCTTCAATAACCCTTCGATGTCTTCGATGAGTGCTTTTTTAGAAATCAAATCTTCTTGTTTTTCTTGTTCGACTTTAGCATCGACAGTCGTCCGTTGTAATAACGCCTGCAACGTCTCGTCAATACTTGATTTCAAATGATCGCGATCTTCTTTATTTAAGGCAAGATCGTGACGGACTTCGTCCCCTTGTTCGTCAAGTTGGCGTAACCGCTCCGTCAATTGTTTCGCTTCCCGATTCAAATCAGAATATAAGCGTTCGATTTGTTCTAAGCGTAATTTGATTCCATCGCGTTCTGTAAACACATTTTCCAACCCCTTCCAGCATACAGATGTCTACATCATTACTTTACCATATTCATCATGAAATGAAACAATCACAATCCGTTTACAACTTGCTTTTTCGCTCTTCCCGGTTTCTTCCGGGTGCGTGATTCCTTCCGGCTATCTTTTGCAATTTGTTTCCTCAAGTCGCTATAATAAATGAGCAGAGTGAAATGCGATCAGAGGAGGACACCGTCATGGATTTAAAACGTCGAACACTACGTCATGTAGATCAGACTGAATTCGAACATTTTTTAAAGTACGGCGAACAGGCTTACGGATTATCTCGTCAGGAAATTCAAGGATACGACCATGAGCTAGGAACCGAACGTGCCTTCGATTCTGTCGAACACAGTTATGCCGAAGATTTCTACTATGATATTCTCGTCGACGAACAGTTGATCGGTCGCGTACTCTTATTAAAGATGGGGCATTATTTCCAACTTGATTTGATGGTATTCGATCCTTACAGTAGACAAGGTTTTGGAACAAAGGCGGTAAAACAGGCACTCGAGCAGTCAAACGTATTGGCTCTTTACGAAGTGCGTGCCCGTATCCTGCCGACCTCTCCCCATCAAGAGATCGCTTCTCAGATTTTGAAGACGAACGGATTCGTCAAACAGGACGATTACTTCAGTAAGGGTCGCCGTAAACGTTACGCCCTACAACGCCCTTGAAATTCGACCGACGCAATCCGGCGTCGGTTTTTTTTGACATCAAATCAAAAACAGCGTAGAATTTTGGTTTGTATGATTCAGAAAGGAGTTCTCACATGAACGAATGGTTATGGTTTCCTTCCATTTTAATTACGATGGGATTATTATTACTAAGTTATCGTCTGTTTGGCAAAACCGGTCTGATGATGTGGATTGCCATCGCAACGATCATTGCCAATATCCAAGTCACACAACAAGTCGAACTTTATTCTTATATTTTCACATTAGGTAACGTCGTGTACGGAAGCTGTTACTTGGCGACCGACATCTTAAATGAAAAGTACGGGAAGAAAGTCGCGCGTCAAGGCGTCTATATGGGCTTTTTCTCATTGATTACGACAACGTTATTGATGCAATACAGTTTACTGTATACGCCGCTCAATGACACACTCGCAAAAGACATGTCAAACTCATTGAACCTTCTATTCGGGTTACTTCCTTGGATTGCGCTCGGCAGTTTGTCTGCCTACCTTGTCTCACAATTGTTTGATGTCTTTATCTATTCGAAAATCCGTCAGAAGACGGGGGAAAAGAAACTTTGGTTACGTACAACCGGTTCGACCGTCCTCAGTCAATTAATTGATACATTGACGTTTTGTGCGATCGCCTTTCACAATTTACCGTTTGATATCTGGTGGCAGATTTTCATCACCACTTATCTCGCTAAATTCGTCATTGCCTGGGTCGCGACTCCCTTCATGTATATTGCCAAACGGATTCATCCGACTGCTCCTTCGAAAGATTTGGCCGCATAATGCAAACACCTTCCTGATTTTCTACATTTCGCTAGAAGATTGTTCTTTTTTAACGGATAATGGGAATCAGGAGGTGTTCATTTGAAAATCAAACGCAACGAATCGTTCCGGTATCAATTTGATCAACCGGTTTCCGGTGAATTCTATCTCGTCAAAGAGGGACGGCGGACACCGGTCGGATCGATGAAAATTCATAATCTCTCCCCGAGTGGTATGGCGATTGCAACACCGCTGAAACTGCCGATTGATCGTTCGATGTCAATCGTCGTTGAATTTTCTCTTTTACCCGGCCTTGAACCTTTGAAGCTGAACGGACGAATCTTACATGAAAAATGGCTTGATGACCAACGTTTGTACGGCATACTGCTCGAAACGATGAAAGAGGAACAACAGCAGATTATCGATATGATCAAACAATTCGTCAAAACGACGTCTTGAATGACTCGTGTTTTACTTAGAACGAGAAGGATCTGTTCTCTCTTTTGAGAAAGAACGGCCTTCAACGATTAAAAATCAGGGTGACGGACATGATGTCCGTCACCCTGATTTTTAGTACTTGCATTTCATTTTTACCGCGTCGTCCGGTAGACGATTGCTTCATACGGTCGAAGAACCAATTCTTCTTTTGATCCTGCCGGTGATTCACTGTAATTTCCGATGACCGGATCAGAAGTATCGTGAGACAGCGGAACCGTTACTTCTTCCTGACTGAAGGAGCAGTAAATGTACCATGTTTCATTTTCATATGTTCTTGTGTACGCATAGATGTCCGTTTCCTCTTCTAAAATCAAGGCATATTCACCGTATACGATTACATCGTGCTGATGACGTAACGCAATCAGCTGTTTATAGTAATAGAAGATGGAATCCGGATCCTCCAAGGCCTGTTCGACATTGATGGTCGGATAGTTCGGATTAACTTTTAACCAGGGTGTACCCGTCGTAAATCCGGCATGCTCCGTCGCATCCCATTGAATTGGTGTCCGGGCATTGTCCCGTCCCTTCACATGGACAGCACGCAATAACTCTGCCGGTGAAGCCCCTTGCTCGGTCCGTTCTTTCCACATATTACGGATTTCGATATCCTCATAGTCCTCAATCGATTCAAAGGCCACGTTCGTCATGCCGATTTCTTCCCCTTGATAAATGTAGGGAGTTCCTTTTAACAAGTGGAGCAGAGTCGCTAACATTTTAGCGGATTCGACGCGATACGTCGTATCATTTCCGAATCGGCTGACAACGCGTGGCTGGTCGTGATTATTCCAGTACAGCGAGTTCCACCCTTTTTCGTGTAAGGCGACTTGCCATTTCGTGAAGTTTTCTTTCAGTTTCTGAAGGTCAAATGGTTTTACATCCCATTTCCCACCCGGACCGGAATCCAAGTCCATATGTTCGAACGTAAACACCATGTTGACTTCTTTGCGTTCTGGATCTGTATAAAGAATGGCGTCGTCAGTTGTCGCCCCCGGCATTTCACCAACCGTCAAGACATCATAATTACCAAAAGAAGCATCATTCATTTCTTTTAAAAACTCATGGATTCTTGGTCCGTTAATATAATGTTGTCCGCCGTCCCCGTATAGAGCACCGGGAGGAACCGTCGCATCCGGAAGACCGGGTGTCTTCGAGATTAAGTTGATGACGTCCATCCGGAAACCGTCAATCCCGCGATCCAACCAGCGCGTAATCATCTGATAGACTTCTTGACGCAGTTTTTCGTTTTCCCAGTTCAGATCAGGTTGCTTTTTAGAAAACAGGTGCAAGTAATATTCGTTTGTCGCCTCATCCAGTTCCCAAGCCGGTCCGGAAAAAATCGAGCCCCAGTTGTTCGGGAGCGTCCCGTCTTCATTGGCGCTTCTCCAAATGTAATAGTCCCGGTATGGATTGTCCTTACTCTTTCGTGACTCTGCAAACCAGGCGTGCTCGTCCGACGAATGGTTGATGACCAAATCCATTACGATTTTGATTCCCCGCTCATGCGCCTGATCGAGCAGACGATCAAAGTCCGCCATCGTTCCGAATTCGCTCATGATGGCTTCATAATCCCGAATATCATATCCGTTATCATCATTTGGTGAGTCATAGACCGGACTCAGCCAAATAACATCAATTCCAAGTTCTTTTAAGTAATCCAGTTTTTCAATGATACCGACGAGATCCCCGATTCCGTCTCCGTTTGAATCATTGAAACTCCGCGGATAAATTTGATAGACTACACTGTCGTGCCACCATTTACGTTCCATGTGATTGATCGACTCCTCTTGTGAACAATTTGCGCAATCGATTGCGCATTTAATAAAAGCGCTTCCATTTATTTCATCGTTAGCGTATCACGAATCTTGTAACCAGGACAAGAAGATTCCCTTGTACGGAATCAGGTATACTGGACCTATCGTTTCACGTTTGAATTTTTCCGTTTGAGGAAAATGATTTAAGAGAGGAGGCGTACCAACATGTATCGTCGTTACTTATTATTTCTGGTCTGGGCTGTCGCCATCATCTTTATACTGTTGTTCGGGAATAACAGAGTTTTCCCGTCCGGTTTTCTCCTGTCCTTTTTACGATTCGACCAAAGCCAATTTGATACGTCTGCGCTCAGTTTATTTACATTACTCGGGATCTATCCTGCAGCCTTTTTCATGCTCTTCTTGGACGAAAAACGCTTCTTGAAACCTTCACCGATGTTGGCCAGTTTCGGGGCATTTGCATTAGGTTCTTTTATCCTGATGCCGTATCTCGCGCTGGCAATTCCCCGTCAAACGTTTTTACCGTTTCGGCGCCGGAAGTTCATTCCTTATGTCGTCGCCGTATTAGCCGTTCTGTCGGCAATCATCATCTGGTTGGCTTTGGCACGTTCCGACTGGAGCATTTTCGGAGTCTATTTCATGACAAATCAATTCGTTCGGACGATGACCGTCGATTTGGTGATGTTTTATATTTTACAGCTGTTTATGTTACACCGTATTCGGGCGCGCCAGAATACTCGGCTCGGTTGGCGGGACCTCGTGCCGTTGTTCGGACTGTTCAGTTATCTGTTCCGCCGTCATCTTCCGACTTCCTCCAACGGTTGATTCGACCGAACGGATTCGGCTACAATAGGAAGATAGCTTTCATAGGGGGACATTATTCATGAAACAGTATCATCAACTTTGTCAGGAAATTTTAACGAACGGCGTAAAAAAAGAAGATCGGACGGGAACCGGAACCATCAGTATTTTTGGTCATCAAATGCGGTTCTCGTTGCAGGATGGTTTTCCGATGGTGACGACAAAAAAGTTACATATGAAGTCGATCATTCATGAATTGATCTGGTTTATCTCCGGTGAAACGAACATCTCTTATTTACAAGAGAACGGTGTCCGCATTTGGAACGAGTGGGCGGACGAAAACGGTAATCTCGGACCGGTTTATGGTGCCCAGTGGCGTTCTTTTCCGAAACCGGATGGAACGACCGTCGATCAATTAGCGGATGTGATTGAACAGATCAAAGTCAATCCGGACTCCCGTCGTTTGATTGTCAGTGCCTGGAATCCCGGACAACTGGAGGAGATGGCCTTACCGCCCTGCCATTTGTTGTTCCAGTTTTACGTAGCAGACGGAAAACTGTCTTGTCAGCTCTATCAGCGGTCGGCGGACGTCTTCCTTGGAGTCCCGTTCAATATTGCTTCCTATGCTTTGTTGACGCACATGATTGCTCATGTCTGTAAACTTGAAGTCGGCGATTTTGTTCATACTTTAGGAGATTCCCATATTTATTCGAACCATCTGGATCAAGTGAATCTCCAGTTGAGCCGGAATCCGAAACCTTTGCCGACGATTCGATTTGCCCGTGAAGTCGAGCGCATTGAAGACTTTACGTTTGACGATATCATCATCGAAGGCTACGACCCTGATCCGCATATTAAAGGAGTCGTCGCCGTATGATTTCGCATATCGTTGCCTATACAAAAAACCGGGTCATTGGACGGGATAACGAGATGCCTTGGCACTTGCCGGCTGATTTAGCCCATTTCAAGAAAACGACTTACGGCAAACCGGTCATCATGGGTCGAAAAACCTTCCTCTCAATCGGACGCCCATTACCGGGACGCGAGAATATCGTCATCACACGTGATCCGGACTTTCATGCGGAAGGCATCACCATCTGGCATGACTTAGACAGACTGGCGGATTACGCGGAGTCGGACGAGGAAGTCTTTTTAATTGGCGGCGGCGAATTGTTCCAGCAGACACTGCCTCTTATCGAGCGGATTTATGCGACTGAAATCGATGCCCACATCGAAGGGGATGTTTACTATCCCGTTCTTCCTGATCATTTCGTTTGTTCCTCCGAGACGTACCACCCTGTGGATACGCAACATGCAGAAGCTTTTACGATTAAGCAATTTGATCGTGTTCCTGAATAAACATCATTCGATTGACGTTTCAAGCAAAAAGCATCCCGACTTTCAAGAAGTCAGGATGCTTTTTTAATTCGGTCTTTTTAAGGCAGGCGAATCACCCATTGGCGAATCTGCTCTTCCAACTGATGTGGATCAAGCGGAGATAAACAATAATCCGTAACGCCGCGTTCCAGCGCCTGTCCCAGCAGTTGATTTTCTTCATCGGCAATCGCAATCACGTCAATGAGGGCCTCACGCGCCTGCTTCCACTGCTTAACCAGCTTAAAATCTGACGTTGCCAGCCGTTCGAGCGGCATCACGTAAAGCTGAATCGATCCGGTTGTTTTTTGATCGTCAGCTACAAGATTAAAATCGTATTTCGGATGAAACGGTAGCTCAATCCGTGAAAGAGATGGCAGTAACGTCTTTTCGACCTTAATGACGACCTCTAGCTTCTCCTTGGCAGTTGCCGTCGCGTACAGGATGACCTGGTTCCGTCCGTTTCGCTTGGCTTGATAGAGAGCTTCGTCTGCTTCAGACGTCATCTCTTCTAAATCCATCAGAACATCATCGATGATCGTTAATCCGATTGAAACCGTTACTTTCAACCCGTTCGGAAAGGTATGACGTTCAATTCGTGACCGAACCCTTTCCATCATCTCTGCGGCATGTTTCGAATTGTCTGCACTAAACAGCACCATAAATTCTTCGCCTCCGAAGCGGATCAACTCGTCGTCTTGTCGGAGAGCTTGTTTCGTCAAAGCTGCCAGTTCGGTCAACACAAGATCCCCTGTTGGATGTCCATGCAAATCATTAATTCGTTTGAAGTGGTCTAAATCGAAAATGGCCAGAGCAAACAGCTGATGATCGCGTTCCAACCGCGATGTCCGTCTCCGGTAGGCATTTTGAAGGTATTTCCGGTTGAAGGCACCCGTTAACTCATCAACTAATATCGATGAAGACACGGCACGTAATTTCCGTAGCAGCCGTTGAAGGCGAATCTTACGTTCGTCAATCCCTACCGTCTCATCCCAGTAATCATCTGCTCCAAGTGCATAACACACCTGACGGACCGTCGGGTCATTCGGACCAATCAAAATCAGCGGAATGAACGCGGTTTCCAATTTTCTAATCAGCTTCTTCAGTAATGTATCTTCTGTCATGCGAATGATTTCGTAATCAATCAGCATCGCATCGACATGCAAATCGTATCCGACTTCCAGTGTATCTTCGATTGAACCAAAAAAACGTGTCATGTAACGTTCATGCTCCAGTGCTTTTTTCCATTGAATGTTATCCAAAAACCGTTTCGTGACCGAAAGAATCATTTCCTTGCGTACGACTTTCTTCCGTCCCCGTTCTGACAAATGATCGATGACCGGTGCGAGCAGCTTCACGATCTGTTCATGCGTGACTTCTTCCGCTGCCCCGTTCAATTCACTTCCCCAGCCTGCTGTCTGCCGCTCAAAGAAATTTGCTTGATCATATTCGCTGAATCGGTTCAGCCATTGTGCGAAAACAAGCAACTCCGATTTCGGAACCGTATCCATCCGGAGTAAACGTTCGACCATCAGAATCGTCTGATCGATTTGTTTTTCAATTTGTTGTTTGGTTGTTTCCACGAGTCTTCCCTCTCTTTCTATACAGCCGAAATCATCCGTTCGACTGAAAAGAAAACGAGGGAAGGCCCTCGTTTTCGATTATGCTTTTAAGTTCGGATGGACCATGTCCGCCGGAACGATCCATTGATCGTATTGTTCTTCTGTCAATAAACCGGTGGCAAGTGCCGCCTCTTTTAAAGTTGTACCCTCTTTGTGCGCAGCTTTAGCAATCCGAGCTGCATTTTCATACCCGATATGCGGATTGAGTGCCGTGACAAGCATTAAGGAACGTTCGACGTTCTCAGCGATGACAGTCCGCTCCGGCTCGATTCCGATGGCACAGTGATCATTAAACGACTGAAGGGAATCCGTCAATAACCGAACCGACTGGATGTAGTTATACATAATCACCGGCTTAAAGACATTGAGTTCAAAGTTCCCTTGACTTGCAGCAAATCCGATTGTCGCATCATTTCCAAGGACTTGAGCAGCGACCATCGTCAACGCCTCGCTTTGAGTCGGATTAACTTTTCCCGGCATGATGGAGCTTCCCGGTTCATTTTCCGGAATCGTAATCTCACCGATTCCGGCACGCGGACCGGATGCGAGCCAGCGGACGTCATTGGCGATTTTCATCGCATCCATCGCGAGTGCCTTGATGGCTCCATGGGAAAAGACGAGTTGATCATGGCTCGTCAGGGCATGGAATTTATTTTCTGCGCTGACAAACGATTTTCCGGTTTCTTCACTCATTTTTTCAGCTGCCCGGTCTCCGAATTCCGGATGGGCATTGATGCCGGTACCGACAGCCGTTCCGCCGATTGCCAGTTCCGTCAACGGTTCTAATGTCAATTCAATCATTTTTTTCGAAAGTTGTAACATACGGACCCAGCCGCTGATTTCCTGACCCAGTGTAATCGGTGTGGCGTCCTGTAGATGGGTCCGGCCGATTTTGACGATGTCTGAGAAGGCTTTGGCTTTCTCGTCAAGCGTTGCGTGGATCGCATCGATTGCCGGCAACAATTGATCGATGACAATCGTCTTCGCTGCAATATGCATCGCAGTCGGATATGTATCGTTTGAACTTTGTGATTTATTGACATCATCATTCGGATGGATGACCTTGTCACTTCCCCGCTCGGCAAGTTTCCGTGTTGCGACCCGGGCAACCACTTCGTTAACGTTCATGTTCGATTGTGTACCGGAACCCGTCTGCCAAACGACCAGTGGAAATTCTGCATCGAACTGTCCGGCGATGATTTCGTCACAGACTTCCGCAATCACTTCCGCTTTTTCTTGATCCAAGACCCCTAGATCACGATTGGCTAGTGCTGCGCCCTTTTTCAGAACGGCGAATGCCCGAATGATTTCAATCGGCATCTTTTCCGTGCCAATCTTAAAGTTTTCCAGACTGCGTTGTGTTTGTGCTCCCCATTCCTGTGCTTCCGGGACACGAATTTCCCCCATCGTGTCATGTTCTAAACGGTATTCCATAATCATTTCCCCCTTTATCTGCTGATACATTAATAGTTTAACGGAAACCGACTCGAATGGGAATGATAGACGCCGGTTTGGGGAATAGTTTGTTATCGAAAAGGAGTGAATGCTTGATGTGGTTGATTAACTTAACAATCGTTTTACTTTTAATTCTGGCGAATGGGATCTTTGCGATGACGGAACTGGCTTTACTGTCCTCCAAAAAATCCAAGTTGCAACAATATGCGGACGATGGAAAAAAATCCGCTCAAATCGCCCTCGACTTTTTGGAACGTCCGACGGATTTGCTGTCGACGGTTCAAGTCGGCATTACCTTGATTGGCATCATCAACGGAGCCTTTGGCGGTGCTGCTTTATCCGCTCCGTTAATTGACTGGCTCGCCGGTTTTGAGTGGCTGGCACCTTACGCCAGTACGATCGGCTATGTCGTCGTCGTCACGATCATTACTTATTTATCGCTTGTCGTCGGTGAACTGGTCCCAAAACGAATTGCCCTCGTCAGTCCGGAGCGTGTCACGATGATTCTGGCACAACCGATGCGGATATTCTCAAGTGTCTTAAAGCCGTTCATCTTCATCTTAAGTAAGTCAACAAGCGTTATTTTCCGGATGATCGGACTTGACCGGCTTCAAACGGAAGACGAGACGGAAGATGAAGTCAAACAGTTGTTGATTCGCGGGACAAAAGAAGGAACGTTCGCAACGTCAGAAGCAGAACAAGTCTCGCGTGTATTCGCGTTTCACGATCAGTTGGCGTATGAATTGATGGAACCGCGTACGGTGACGGAATGGATTGATTTGACGGATTCTCCCGATGAGATTTTAGCTGATTTACGAAGCGCAAAACACCGGAATCTTCCTGTCGGTCACGGTGATTTGGATCACTTCGTCGGATACGTCGATGCCAAGGAAATTCTAGCTTCCGAGCAGCCGATCGCTGTCATCGAGTCCATGATTCACACTCCGCTCATCGTCCCGAAACAGTTGCAAGCGACTGTCCTGCTCGAACGGATGCGCAAGGAAACGGTTTCCATTGCCTTTGTACTCGATGAATATGGCGGTTTTTTGGGAATCATTACATTATTTGATATCTTGGAAGCATTTGTCGGTGAAATCTCGACGGTCGAAGAGGAACCGGAACTTGTCCAGCGGACGGATGGATCTTATTTAGCAGACGGCTTACTGCATATCGATGATTTAAAACGGGTACTCGATATTAAAACAGAGTTACCTGGCGAAGCAAAAAACAGTTATCATACCGTCGCCGGGCTCGTCTTATATCTGCTCGGCGAGTTTCCGGTTCGCGGAAGTCACGTGACGAGCAATGGTTATCGTTTCGAGGTGGTTGACTTGGATGGTCGGCGGATCGATCAAATCTTAATCGAACGACTGGAAGATCCGGTCGATGAGACGTCTCTATGAAAAAACTGACCGGATCTGTGCGATCCGGTCAGTTTTTTTGATTAATATTCATTTAAAGCATCTTTTGCCACTCGATCGGCTTTATTTTCCGACCGTGGAATCCATTTGACGAATGCCAGCGGTAAACGGGAAAACCGTTCGAATGCCGGATCAAAATAAATCTGAATCCGCTTATTTTTGGCAAACTCGCGTTCGACTGCCAACGAAACAGCTTCCGAATCCGTCCGGAAAGAAAACACACTTTCTCCTTGCGCGGCTAATTCTTCCGCTAATTCGACTGCTTTTAAAAATGCCTGAAATTCAGCTTCGTGATTATTTTCAGCCGTAATCCGAAATGTCCGTTCAATGACCTGACCTTCTGAATTTTTGCAGAAAATACCGACTGCTGCATCATCATTCGAAGGACGGACCGCTCCGTCAAAATACAACTCAACCATGTTCTCTCGCCGCCTTTACACCTTTTCGAATCGCTTGTTCATCTAGATTTTTCCCGATGAAGACCAGCGTTGTTTGTTTAGGTCCTTCAAATTCACCGCGTGTTGCCGTTCCGTAAATCATGCCCGTTCCTTGTAAAATGGTTTTCCGATCCGTATCCGAGAAATGAAGAATACCTTTATAACGGTATAAATCTTCCGCATACGCCTCAAGAATTTCTCGCAGGACAGCACCGAAACGTTGCCGATGCAACGGGACTGGTTCTGTAATCGTTAACGCGGTAAAGGAATCAGCCGCCTTCTGCAAACCATCCGTTTGTTGGGCCAACCGTTCTTCTTCCTGTTTCGGAAAATGGAACGTTTCAAATAACTGTTCGATCGGCGTGTCAGACTCGACCGTCGGCAAAATTAATGCCGTTGGATTCAGTTCGGATAAACGTTTAATGGCAACCGTCACATCATTCACCGAAATTAAATCCGTTTTGTTCAGCAACAAAGTATCGGCAAAACCGATTTGGCGGACATTTTCTTCAAATGTTAACTGTCGCTCCAGTTGATAGGCATCGACGACCGTAATGACACTTGATATTTGATACTGCTGTTCGACTGCCGGTTCAAAATAGAACGTCTGTAGGATTGGGCCCGGATCGGCAATCCCTGTCGTTTCGACAATCAAACGATCAAAAATCATTTCACCATGCCGTCTTTTTTTCGCAATCCGAAGTAACGCCTCCCGTAAGTCCCCGCGAATGGAGCAGCAAATGCAACCGTTCGTCAGTTCGATGACTTCTTCGTCACTTCGCTCGATCAAGGCCTCATCAATGTTTACCGCACCGACTTCGTTGACGAGTAGTGCTACTTTTTCAATCGGATTCGAAACAATCCGGTTTAATAATGTCGTTTTCCCTGCGCCTAAAAAGCCGGTGACGAGGGTCGTTTGAATACGTTCAGACATAGGTTCACTCCTTACGTTAACTGCGACTGGCGCCATTTTTCTTTTCGCGCATCGAGTAAATCGATGGCGTGCAAATACCAGGCGTCCGTCGTCTGCGGGGTGACACTTGAACCCCACTCTTTTTTACCATGATGGGATAAAATCATATGCATCAACCGGTGATACTGATCAACCGGAAGCCGGACAGCTTCGGTTTGTAATGCTTGTTCCAAGACAAAACATCCATACGGCATATGACCGATCAACACACCGTTCGGATCTAGAGCGATCCCGGATAATTTTTCACTGGCCGGTTCCGTTTGGACCAGACGGGAAAAACGGTCTCCGCTTGCTCCGAGATGGGTATATTCAAAGATTTTTCCAATATCGTGCAATAAAATACCCAACAGTAATTCATCCTGATGCGGTCGTTCGTTTAACAGGGCAATCGAACGTGCAGACTGATACAACGCATCAAAGCTGTCGTCCCAGGCAAATTGGCGCATGTCCCGTTCACCTGCTTGGAATAAATCATTTTTGTGATCCGCTTCGGCTTCCTGAATACATTGTAACAGCGTCAAATCGGGCCGTTCCGATTGACAGATGCCAAAACCAATCGTCATCATACACGCCGTATGCTTTAACAATCCACCGATATAGGCATGATGATGATACAAGGCTGCCGGACGAGTCGAAAAATCGTCCCAATAGGCGGATACCACACGATGTGCGACTTGCCGGAGTGGTGTCTCCATTTTCTCAATCAGTCCAATCAATTGATCACGGTAGTCTTTTGCGGATTCACCTGCTGGCATTTGCGGTAAATAGGCAGTACCCGATTGATCGTGCACAGCTTTCACCGTCTGGACCGTTAAAGATTTGTTTCCGGAATCAACGGGATATTCATCTACCTTGGCCGAGACATGGACGATTCCGGTTTCAAGATACGGACGCATTGCCTCTTCTGCTGTTCCCTGGTTCAACCATTGTTTCCCTTTGCAGGAACCACTTGGAGAGTTGAAGGTGAACTGTAACCATTCACGACCTGTCTGACTTGTTTTAATTTCAGCTGATGCGACAAGCAAGGTTTCTTCCACCTGTTCTCCAGGAACATGGTTCGAGATCAGAAAGCCGGTCGTCTTCTCAGTTCCGTCGACCGGAGAATCTTCTCCGCTGTAAACCGGCAATTCAAGCTCGGGAATCGCTTTAAATAATCGAATCATCGTCAACACTCCTCTCATTTACTCTGCCTCTCATGATAACAAATCTTCCTGATTCCTGCATATGCTAAAACATTCATTGTAAGCGCTTCATTTATGATTTAAAATGACAAGTGAAGATAAATTATCCATGATAAGGAGGATTGCCGGATGATTTTTTCATTATCGACTTGTTACGACACCGTTCGAGCTTCCGAACTGGAGCCGGAACTCATTACTGTAACTCGTGAACAGCTTCGTCAGGCCGTTTCGGTTTATGATCCGCTTGCTCTGAAAAATCCTTGTTTATTACACCAACTCATTGATCAAGAAATGGTCTTAGCATGCCGGCAAGTGGAGGCACTTGGTTTATCACTTGAAGCAGCCCCTGTTAAGCTATTGGTTGTTTCGTCGTTTAATCCGGGAGCGGGCTTTGATGCGGTAGAAATCGATCGGATGTCCCATGAGACATTAAAACGGCAACTCGCAACGAACGATGTCGTCTTTTCGCGGTTTATCCAGCAACTATTTCTTCATCAAACACAACCCGACATTCTCTGCCAACGTTTGATGACCGTGTTAGCCGGCGCGACAGCGAAAAAGGCACGCATTCGAGCCGAACGCCTTCAAACTGCTTGGGCCATCCTGCATTAAGCATACAAAAAGTCCTGACTCAAATGAGTCAGGACTTTTTTTCAACGACCTGGCATTCCAGCTCCTTGATGGACATTTCTAATGAAAATGCGGCATTCCGCTTCGTCATATTCTATATACATCATTGCAGAATATTGGAAATATGTCAATTTATTTTTCAAAAAAAAGTGGGATAACTTCGTCTGAAGTTATCCCGAATGGAAGAGTGAATAATTACCATGGCAATGCTTAATTTCATAATACAATGCAATGGAAGCGTTTACAAGTCTTTATCGAAAATTCTTTCAAGAAAATATTCTTCTGTTAACGGACGATGAAGAACTTCGATCTCGCTTTGACGCATCAGTGTCAAACCATCCCCGTATTCGTAGCCTGTCGAATAGACGACGCGGTCAATCTTTGAGGCGATCAAGGCTAAACTGCAGGCATGACAGGGACTGTGGGTCACATAGGCTGTCGCATGGCGGGCGCTCGTCGAGTCGGCTGCCAGTTTTCCGAGTGCATTGATTTCAGCATGAATCTCGTTCATCTTCGACCACTCGTGGTGTTCTTCCTGATTGTCACAGCGGTAAAATACTTGACCGTTATGTACGATTGACAAGGCATCGGCCTTTTCCTGTTGTCTTTCAGCTTCGGCTTTATACAGGATGTTGTCCTGCTTTAAATAGATTTCATTACAATTCACGTGCTGACTCGGTGTTCCATTGATTCCGATCGATATCGGTTTCTCATCTTTGACGATGACACAGGCAACGGACTTTGAAGCACACTTTGAATGGCGATCCGCCATCATCCGTGCAAACAAAAGCCAGGTCGTATCCCATTGATGTTGTTTTTTCATCATAACGTTCTCCCCCTGAATAACTATTTTAAAAAAACCACTAAGGAACACATAAATGTGTTCCTTAGTAAGGGCGGTTTGGTAATTCGCGATTTTTTGAAGCCACTTCCATGACTTTTTGTTTCAACTCATTTTCCATTCGTTCAAGCTCGTGTTCCGCATCACGACGTTTTTGTTTTCCGTCCTGTTGAATCCGAAGCGTTTCATCCAACGTTTCGATCAGATTTTGATGCGCCACTTTCAAGGATTCGACAGACACGATTCCTTTTTCGTTTTCTTCTGCAATCTCGATTGATGAATCTTTGAGCAGTCGTGAATTTTGTTCCAACAATTGATTCGTCGTATTCGTGACGTCTTTTTGCATCTGCAGGGCTGTTTTTTGTCGCGACAGACTGAGCGAGAGAACGACTTGGTTTTTCCAAAGCGGAATCGTATTGACGACCGCTGATTCAATCTTCTCCGCTAAAATCTGATTGTTTTGTTGAATGACACGAATTTGTGGAGCCATTTGTAAACTAATTGTCCGTGACAGTTTTAAGTCATGGATTTTCTTTTCAAATCGATCAGCGAGCTGAATCATGTCATTGAGTTCCTGTATCCGCGTCTGATCCTGTGACCGTTCGACTTCCATACGTAACGGTTCGATTTCATGTTCTCTGACATGTTTAATCTTTGTTTCCCCTGCAGCGATGTAGAGGTTCAGTTCTTCGAAGTACCGTTTATTTTTTTGATACATCTGATCAAGCAGCGTGATATCCTTCATCAAACCGAATTTTGAACGATCCAGATTATGAACGACTTCTTCCAGGTAAGCACTCATTTTTTCGTACTGTAAAAAGTACGTCTCTGCTTTTTTCTTCGCCCGGCCGATGACCGGAACATTGGACCAGAAACTTTTCTTTTCCTGTAATGTATCCGGATCCATCTGACGGACCCGTTGCATTAAATCCGACAAAAGTTTGCCGGCATCGCCGCCGTCTTTCATTTTCACTTCACTCAACACTTGATCTGAAAACTGTGACAATTCGCGTTGAACCGGTGCCCCGTACTGCATGACGGCATCTGATTTGTTTAAATCGATGACTTGGAGCAACCGTTCAATTTTTTGGCGTTGTTCTGCCGAAACGTCACTCGGGATCATGTCTTCGACCGGCCGGACCGGTGCAGCCGGACGGGATGTCGCTTCCGCAAGGTTCAAGTCAACGGACGGATCCGAAATTGTCGGTTGTGTCGTTGATTCTTCTTCCGGCCATTGTTGCCAACTGTTGTTATCAGAATGGGTCATGTTTATAACTCTCCTCCTGTTTTCGTTGTTCTGACTCTTGTGCCAAAACCTTTTCAATCGTTAACAATTCACGTTCTAAGTCTACTGTATCGCCTTCTAACAACAACGATTGCTGTTGTTTTAACTTCTCGGCGATCAGTTTCAGATTGGATTGCAACTGTTCCCGTGTGTCAAGTTGAACTTGCGCTCCTCGCCGTTCGAGATCCGCAAACTTTTCTGAAATCGAGAGCAGCGAATCCAGATAAAATGTAAAGAAATCACGGACTTTTTTGACTTCACGCGGCGCCGTGAACAATTCTTCAAACAGGACATGGGCTTCCCGGGAAACAATCCGCATTTCAGAGCGGACTTCACTATCCCGGATCGCCGGAATGATTTTATCGAAGGATTGAAGTTTAGCAAATCCTTCTTCGACCGTCCGCTGTAAGACCTGAAGCTCTAAATCATCCGTTTCATCGAACCTTCGCGTTGCTTGTTCCGGTTTTAAGATGACACTTCCGACAAACTCATCTTCATCATCAAGCAACAGTTTCTTTTTCACATTTTTTCGTTTTAATTCCGTTGATTTCCGTTCAGTCCGATACCGTTTTCCCGGTTTTGCACGATAACCGCTCCAAATGAACCAGAGACCCAGTGCAATAAAAATGCCGGAAAAATTCAAGGCATCCGCCACTTGAAGAAATACGAACATCAGACCGATGGAACCAAAGATCCACCATGTAGAAGACTTCACCTCATCACCACCCCTTTTGATTGTTTCTTCTATTCTGTCTTCACTGTCTGCACTTTAATTATTTGTTACTTATATCTTACCATTACGCATCATATAACAAAAAGTTTCCCGTTTTAGAGAAATGTTAGTCCTCTCTATTTCTTATTTCACCATAATCTATCGAGCGTGACATCCGTCTCAAGTTTGATTTCTGCCATCATACCGGCAACCAAAAAAAGTCCGTCCGCAAAACACTGCAGACGAACTTTTTACTATGATCTGTCACTATCCTTTTCTTTTTAAGAACCAAACAGCGGCCAAATCAAGATAATCAAAATGGCGAGCGGACTCAAATAACAAATACTGAAGCGCCAGAACGGAAGAAGCCGTTTCATCAGCGGACTTGTGACAAGTTCTTGTTCGACTAGAGCACGGTCCAATTTAAATCCGGCAAAAAATGAAATCAACAAGGCACCAATCGGCATCAGGATATTGGAAACGGTAAAGTCCATCCAGTCAAAAACCGTTTTATCCATCCATGTGATGTCAGATGCCATACCAAATGATAGAGCTGATGGAATACCGATTACCCCGATTAATATCGTGGCAATAATAGTATTTCGTTTTTTATCCCGGAACGTAGTGGTTTCTTTCCGGTCCGTAATAGCGGACACCACCACTTCAAGCATCGCAATAGAGGAAGTGATCGATGCGAATGCGAACAAGAGGAAGAACAGGATCAAAAACAACGATCCGAATTGAATTTGACTAAACACCGTCGGCAAGACGATGAACAATAACGAAGGGCCTTCCGCCGGATCGAGACCGGATGCGAAAACAGCCGGGAAAATGGCGAATCCTGCAAGCAAGGAGACGACCACATTCAACGACACGATCCAGATCGCGGAACGATTGATTTGTCCCCGTTCCTTCATGTACGAAGCATAAGTCAGCATCGCTGATACGCCTAACGATAAAGAAAAGAACGCTTGCCCTAACGCACTAAGGACCGATGTCCGGTTCAGGGCCGAGAAGTCCGGTTCGATGAAGAAGCGGACTCCCGCGCCTGCTCCTTCGAGTGTCAACGAACGAACGACAAGAACGATGAAACAGAGGAAAAGTAAAGGCATCATGATTTTACTCATTTTTTCAATACCGGCCTGCACTCCGCGTAAGACAATCACACACGTAATGATCAGAAAAATTAACTGTCCTGTAATGGCATAACCGGGCGAACCGGAGACTGTCGCAAATAATTCACCCAAGTCCGCCCCATTCATCGACGTTAAATTTCCGGAAAACCCTAGCACGATATAGATGAGAACCCAGCCGCCGATGACACTGTAGAATGAGAGCAACAGAAAACACGCGATAACACCGAGCCAACCAATAAACGTATATTTTTTATGACCAAGCTCTGAAAAAGCTCGTAAGGCGGTTTTGCCACTCGTCCGCCCGATTAAGAATTCGGCAATCAATACCGGTAATCCGAGCAAAAGCGTAAAGGCCAAAAATAATAATAAAAATGCCCCGCCTCCGTTTGTTCCCGTTGTGTATGGGAACTTCCAAATTGCGCCCAGCCCGATCGCTGATCCAGCTGCCGCCAAAATAAATCCAATCTTTGAAGCCCATGCATTTCCCTTCATGTGCTCACCCTCCTTTTCAAAAATACTTTTCCATTGTACAAAAGTTCATCCAGGAAGTCATCCTTTATCAAACATTTTCTTTAAAGCGCCAAAGCATAACCGCATATCCGCGCTGAATTAACGATGTTTCATCCTAAAAAAAATCGAAGTCCGTATGAGGAACTTCGATCCGAAAACACTTTATTTAATTGATGATTCGTTTCATGTTAATGCATCGATCCGTCCACTGTACATCTTCAAAAACTCTGGTAATACTTTGACTTCGATCGGCGAATGCATCGCTTTTTCTCCATCCGTATCAATGACTTTCGGAGAGTCGGTTTTTAACGTGAAGCCGCTTGTCAAAATATGTGTAAACGACGGTTCTGTCGCCAGACCTATTTTTTGTAAGATGACATCGCGGATTGTCGTCAAGTTCACTTCATCAACGATGACAAGATCAAGTTTTCCGTCGTTATAAGCGCCTTCTGACAGATTGGTTCCGATGCCACCCAGTGATTCCCCGTTCGCAGCTAAAATCAGCACGGCTTCTCCCGTCATTTTTTGACCTTCCGCTAACTTGAGCTCGTAAGAAAACGGTTCTGCCTCCATACTGGATCGAATCGTTGAGAGATAATATCCCATCTTACCGAGACGGGCTTTTTCTTCTGTATCAATTCCGATGGAAGCTTCCGCAATCAGACCTAAACCAAGGAAGTTCAAGAAGTACGTATCATTGACCTGCCCGAGATCGACTTCAACGATTTGCTGGGTCGCAATCATTCCGGCAGCTAACCGTGGCACCATTGGTAATCCGAGCGTCCGGGCAAAGTCGTTACACGTACCACCCGGGATGATACCGAGAACCGGACGGGTCTCAAGTTTCGCGATTCCATTGATGACTTCAAAAACAGTCCCGTCCCCGCCGATGACGACGAGGGCATCAAAACCGTCCGCTTCTTCTGCAAAATGTAAGGCATCAAGGACTTTGGCAGTTTGCCGAATGACGATTTCGTCAAACATCGCTGCCAACGGATCAATCACATCCTGTAAAAGTCCGGCGCGGTTGGACCCGGCCGTCGGGTTACTGATCAATAGCAATCTCATTTCAGAATTCCTTCTTTCTGTAAATAGTCGCGTGCGACTTGATTGGCTGTTTTCCCGCCATAAGCGACCGCTTCATTCATTTTTGACATCTCGCTGTCGGAAATTTTTCCATTCAACTGCTTTAATGCCTGTTCGACTTCCGGATATTCGTCTAACGTCTCTTGTCGAAGAAGAGGAGCCCCCTCATAAGGCGGGAATAGTTGCTGATCATCCTCTAACACAACCATGTTATATTTGGCGATTTCCGGATCGGTCGAATACGCATCGATGACTTGAATATCACCCGACTGGACGGCTTTATAACGTAGTTTCGGTTCCATCGTCACCACTTCTTTGAAATTGACACCGTATTTTTCTTGAATTCCTTTATAGCCGTCTTGCCGATCTTTAAACTCTAATGTAAATCCGGCTTTTAATTGATCCGCTACTTGCTGTAAATCGGAAATCGTCTTTAATTGATATTGGTCTGCCACCTTTTTCGGAACGGCGACAGCATAGGTGTTGTTATAGTTCATCGGAGGCAACAGTGCCAGCTTTTGTTTAGCAAGACCATCGCGTGCCTGCTCAAAAACAGCTTGTTTATCGTTCGAGACCGGCTTTTCGTTCGTCAGACTGGCAAGCACTGTGCCCGTGAATTCCGGATACAAATCAATATCACCGGACTGTAAGGCTTTATAGACGAATGTCGTCTTCCCGAAGTTCGGTTTGACTTGAACGTTCAAATCCGTCTGATCTTCAATGACCAGTTTATACATATTCATTAGAATTTCTGGTTCGACCCCTAATTTACCGGCAACGACCAGATCCGGTTGTTCCGTCCTTCCGAGGGCGAATGGTGTAATGATTAATGCTGCAATCAAGGCTAGAGCGACTACAAGTCGACCGGTTTGACGTTTTTTAGTCGCGACTTCTGTCTGTCTTAACAATCCGTCAAACAAAAGAGCGAGCAAGGCGGCAGGAATCGCACCAAGTAATAACAAATAATTGTCATTGCGGTCAATCCCAAGCAGGATGATCGAACCAAGTCCGCCGGCTCCAATCAAGGCGGCAATCGTAGCCGTCCCGATAATCAGAACCATCGCCGTCCGAATCCCGGCCATCATGACCGGCAAGGCAAGCGGAAGCTCAACTTTCATCAAACTCTGCATCGGTGTCATCCCGCAAGCCCGCGCTGCTTCCTTCAGTGAAGGGTCTACTTCCGCTAAGCCCGTATACGTATTTCGGACGATTGGAAGAAGGGCATATAAAACAAGAGCGATGACGGATGGGACTGTCCCGATGCCGACGAGCGGAATCATCAGACCGAGTAACGCGAGTGAAGGAATCGTTTGGATGACTGAAGTGACCCCGATCGACCATTCACTGAACTTTTTGTGGCGCGACAGATAGATACCGAGGGGAATGGCAATCACACAGGCAATCACCAGTGATAAAACAGACAGTTGAATATGTTCAATCAACGCCTGCAACAATTCCGTCTTTCGGTCTTGGTACGTCTCAAACAATCCTGTCATTGGACAGTCCCCCTGACTTGACCCATGAATTCTTGAACAAATTCATCTTTGCTGGCCAAAATCTCTTCTTTTGTCCCAATCAAAACAATCTCGCCGTCATTCATTAAACAGATCCGGCTGCCGAGCTTTAACGCTTCATTCATGTCATGGGTGACGAATAAAATGGTTTTCCCGAGTTCTGCGTTTAAGCGCAACAAATCGTTTTGTAATTGGTCTCTTGAAATCGGATCAAGGGCTGAGAACGGTTCATCCATTAAGATGACGTCTTGTTCTGCCGCCAAAGCCCGCATGACACCCACCCGCTGTTGCTGGCCGCCCGAAAGTTCCCCCGGATATTTTTTTCTTAAATTCTCATTTAAACCGGTTAACTGGAAGAGGTTATGGACACGTTCTTCGACCTTCTTTTTGTCCCACTTCAATAAATGCGGAACGACACTTACGTTTTCTTCAATCGTCATATGCGGAAATAAGGCGATTTGCTGAAGGACGTAACCAATTTGACGACGCAACTCGTGTTCATTGATTGACATGATCGGTTGACCGTTGATCCAAATTTGCCCTTCCGTATGATCAATCAATCGATTGACCATTTTCATCGTCGTCGTTTTCCCGCAACCGGACGGACCGATCAGACAAAAGATTTCCCCCTGATCGACTGTAAAGTTTAAATCGCGGACCGCTTTCGTTCCATCTGGATATGTTTTTCCAACTGCTTTAAATTCAATCACGTACGATCCCTCCAGCACCTTAATGTAGTCAAGTCTATTCTTTATTATCTTTGTAAAATTTCCCTGATTTAACCGTTCTGAAACCTGCTTTACACGATTGGAAGACACAAAAAAACCGGCAGAAGATTCTGTCCGGTTTACTGTTTATTTTGTCTTACGCTCTAATAATTCAATCTCTGATTTGATTAAAACTTGTTTCTCAAATTCAAACCCAAGAGATTCGAAGTTTTTTGTATGCGAGAGATCGCCTACTACCGTATTTGTTAATACAGCCGTGACTTCCGCCACCCAACCTTCTTTTGTTTTTACCATATCACCGACGATATAATCAAATAACTCTTCTTCTTCCATCTTCTTCATCTCCTGACACGTTCAGATAGTCTTAATCATATAAAAGAACCTGTGAAAAAGCTAGTATTGCGTCAAGGTACGTAACATCTGCCGTAAAATCTTCGCAGTCAGTCCCCAAATCAAATACTCTTCATGTTCGTAAAAATGTTCGACTGTTTTATATGTCCGGTCGACATATGCATCCCGGTTCGCCAGACGATCCGTTGGAACGGTTTTACCGGGACGAATCCGCCACTCCATTTCACCTTGAATCGGTTCTGCTGCAAGCAAGTCGGCAAGCGCCACATAAAAGATATGGTCGACTTCCATCGGCGACGGCTGAATATCCTCCGCTGTCAGGATGCCGAGATACGGATAGATGATGGAACGATTGGGCGTGACGAGCGGTTCCAATGTTCCGATGATTTCAATTTCAGTTTCGCGAATATTCAATTCTTCCGTTGTTTCCCGCACTGCCGCTGCTCTCGGCTGTTCTCCGGGATCAATCCGACCGCCGGGAAATGCAATTTCTCCCGGTTGCGAACGCAACGTCTTCGCCCGTACTTGGAATAAGAGATGCACTTCCCCGTCCCGCTCTACTAGTGGGACTAAAACGGCTGCGGCATTTTTAGGAAGCTGTTCCGTAGAAGACGCAAACACGCGTTTGACGTCATGTAATCGAATTTCTTTCATCGTGTTTCCTGCGCCACTTTCTGATACGCTTCTTCGAGATGACGCATCCGAACGATCAAATCGGCATTTTTGGCGATACGATCCGCCAGAATCGATCCGGCGACGACCTTGTAATAGGCGTTTAATGCTTGGATTTTTGTCATGTACGCTTCATTTTGCTGCATGTATTCTCTGAAGTTACTCATCAGACGTTCTGTCGTAAATAATTGCTCGTTCACTGCTCTCATCCTTTCAGACGGTTTGCCGTCCAGTCGATAGTTTAATGGTAGCGAGTTTCGGCTAAGAAGTAAAATAAGGGGGGCTATCCGTGAAGAAAAAAATAGATGTATTGATTATTGGTGCCGGACCGACCGGCTTGACATTAGCGCTTGCCTTATCGCGTTACGGACTGACGTTTCGGATCATTGAACGCGCAAGCGGTCCATCTGTCGTTTCAAAAGCCATCGGTATTCAGGCACGATCACTCGAGTTGTTCGCACGTCTTGGTGTAGCCGATGCCTTAATGGAGAACGCCATTAAAATCAATCAAGGTAACTTATATGTCAATGGTGCCTGGCAGGCAAAACTTGACTTTACGGATTTAAATACACCGTTTCCTTTCGTCACCTTGTTGCCGCAAAGTGAAACAGAACGAATTCTTGAGACACGTTTAAAAGAAGACGGTCATACGGTCGAACGTGAAACTGAGTTGACCGGCTTCGCACAATTTCCGACATTCGTCACCGCATCGATTCGAAAACATGATGTCACGGAAACGGTCGATGCTTCCTTCATCATCGGGGCAGATGGGGCCAACAGCTTTGTCCGGCGTGAACTCGGACTCCCGTTCAGCGGGAAATCTTTTAAAGAATCCTGGGCACTGGCCGACATTGAAGTCGATTGGCCGTTGTCATCGGAAGAAGTGCATATTTTCTTCTCTGATCACGGTGTCATCGAATCCTTCCCGCTACAGTCGAATCTTTTCCGAATTACCGGTAATTTAACGAATGGTACCGTTCCGACCGACCATTCCGCTATCGAAGACTTCTTAAAAAATCGGGCGAAGGTGCCGTTCACTTTAAAGAAAGTCCATTGGTATTCCATGTTCCGCGTTCATAATCGAATCATCGAGAAGTTTGGACACCACCGGATCTATTTGATTGGTGACGCCGCGCATATCAATTCACCGGTTGGCGGACAAGGAATGAACACCGGCATTGCCGATGCGATGAATTTAGCCTGGAAACTGTGGTGCGTCCACCGGTTTAAAGCCAGTTTCCCGTTACTTGATTCGTACAGCGTCGAGCGACGCGAAGCAGCGCGCGGTATTTTACGTTCTACGAACCTCGCGACTGAGCTGTTACAGATCAATGTTCCCTTCTTATTGCCGCTTCAGGAAAAAGTCATTCGAAACAGTTTAAAGATTACACCGTTACACCATTACGTCACGAACCGGATTGCACAACTCAACAGTAATTATCAATCATCGCGGTTGTTTGTCACACAAGGCAATTTCCCGCTTTTGACGCCGCGTCCGGGAGAACCGATGCCGTACAGTGAAGTTGTCAATCCGCGCACGAAAAAAAATGAACTGTTGTTGCGACGGGCAGATCGTAACTTCCTGCTCCTGCTGTTCCTGCCGCGTGAAGCCGGTGAACAGACACTGTTGCCGTTTAAGGAACTCGCCTATTCGTATCCGGACCTGTTCGAAACCGTTTCGATTCACCAGGAACTGAAAGATGACGGCGTCGTCGATCAGGGCGGCGAACTGGCACGAAAGTTTGGGATTAAACAAGCCGGCCTGTATTTGATTCGCCCGGACGGATACATTGCTTACCGCCAGCAGGGTTTAAAGATTCAATCCTTCTCACGTTATCTTGAACGTTTACTTTATGCCCGTTAAGGACGTATGATAAAGATGAGGTGAGGTTTTTATATGGACTTTAACACGATTCGAATTCTATTGATTGTTGTACTTGTTTTATGCTTCCTCTTCATCGTTACACGACGTACAAAAGAATCCTTACGTTGGGTCTTACTCGGCGAAGAGTTTGGTGAAAAAGGAGAACGGTTGGCACGCGATCACGATCGGCTCGAACAAGCAGGACTTCATGTCCGGATGGAACGAGGCGTCAAAACCTCATTTCTGTTCCGTCGCTTCAGTAAAGATTTAGACGATCGGGTGGCGCTGTATGTCTTAAAAGAAGAGTTGCCCGAAGCCGAAGTGATTCTGCATCGGACGTAACACAAAAACACGGGATCTCCGTCCGGAGATTCCGTGTTTTATTACATAGCAACGTGTTTTTTAAGTAAGACAAGATTAATCTTCTTGATGAGGACGTCCGAAAACCGCTTTTTCAAGATTAGAAATTCGACGCAACATATCGTAATTGGACGAATTCGAAGGTGGCGCTGTCACTTCTGGTTCTGCTCTCCGCTCATCCCGTTTGAAACCGATGGAAGATGATGAAGATTTCGCTTCTGCTAATTCTCGTGTCAACCGCTCGATTTCCCGTTCGAATCCTTCATAATCCTTGATGACTTGATCGAGATAACCATCGACGTCTTCAATCACATATCCGCGTAATCCGGTTTTGAACTCTTTTTTGTAAATATCATCTGCTGTCAATAACGGCTTATACATATGCTTCACTCCCACTGTTCATTGTAGTTCTGCTCTTGCTCCATCATCGCTAAATCATCTTGCGTAATCAGAAACAATTGATAATCCGAACGTTCCATCTCTAGTTTAGCACGTTCCACTAAATACTTGGCAGATCCGCCGTGCTCTTCATCATAAACGGATAACAATCCCTGACTTTTTTGAATCATGAACTCCGTTTTATTTCGGAACTGGGATGGATTTTCATACGGTTTTTGACTGATGGCATCCACGAAGTCCGCTTGATTCAGCACGGCCAGATACTGGGCTTGAACCGGCTCTTTCCATTTTGACTCTTGTTCCAGAAAAGGAAGCAGGATGCCTAAGCGGATTTCCGGATAGTCGTGTTTGAGTTCCAAAACGACTTCACACGCCCAAAGTTCACATCCCGGTGCAGCGCTGGTGATGAACCAGGTTGTTCCCATGTCTTCAATCAGGCGGATCATACGTTCCCGGTAGGCGGCTTTCAGGATGTTGATTCCCGGGTGTTTTTGATCAAAGATCCCGAGTTCTATCGGTTTATATCCGGTTACTGCGACGACGTTCATTCGCGACACTTCCTTTGCAGGCGTAAGCTCCGATGATTTAGCTCGGCAAATAATCGTTCTCGCCGCGAAGCTAACAACTGTCGATTTTCTAATAGACGTTTGGCTCGTTCAGTATAATCATAAGCAACGGATGGTTGTTTGGCAATGTGCTCGGCCCATTTTGCCAGTTCGATGAATCCTTCATAAGTGTTACTTTTTTCAAAACAAGTATTGGCTTTTTCGTGTTGCTGCAGTTTTTTATACAACCGCCCTTGACGCAACCAACCTTCGGCCGTCAATTCGTCCGCCTGTCCGAAATGCTCCGCTGATTGTTCATGAATACCTAAATCGGCTAACCAGATGCCGATGTTCTCACGTACACGTGACGGTGCTTCCTGACGATGGGTCACGAGCCGGTTGCATTCGTCATACAGACTCACCAAAGTCAGACAGTCATGCAGATGGTGTTCAAGCACCCCTTCCATGATTGCCGGATTCTGGTGTTCGACATATTGAAAATAATGCATCGGCGCAAGGAATCCGGGTAAATCATCGGTACGTTCAAATCCAATCCGTTCTTCCATCGCCGTCAAACGGAATGAATCGTACAATCCTTTGAACATCCGCCGGCAGACATGCAGTAAATCCAGGTGGCCGACTTTCGGCAAACGGGGAACACGTTCCCGCACGAAGACGTGCCGGGTCTTAATCTGCGGCCAATCAAAACTTTTTCCATTATACGTGATGAAACGGACATCTTCCCCGATATCATGCAGGAAATGATGATAAAGTGCTGCTTCATAATGCGGGTGCGGTAAAAAATACTGCCGCATCAGCAGCTGACCTTTTTCAAAACGGGCGAATCCCAGTAAAAAAATCGTTGTTCCCGTTCCTTTTAAGCCGGTCGTCTCGGTATCAAAAAAGATGACTTGATTGAGCGGGACATCAAGTGCAAGCGGCGGATGCGGCAACTGCAACGATTCAAATACTTCCGCATATGACCGGTGTCCATGTTTTTCCTCAAGAGCATACCGGTGGTCCAACCGGACAATCCATTCGTCTTCAAACGTAAGAATGTCTGCTCCTCGGTCCAGCCAGGCGGTTTGTTCCGCTGTTGTCTTTTGCGCCTCATTGGTTGACGGGCTTGCTGTCGGTTCATTCTCTGTCGTCTTCAACATCCGTCTCAACTTATTTTTCATGATAGTTCCTTCTCCATTTCAGCTAGCATTCTGACCGTCCGCTCTTTTTCATCTGCCAAGCCGATCATTCCGATACATGCCGGACAACCATCCTGGCAAGGGCAGGTCTCAATCGAGTCCCGTGCGGCCCGGAGCATGATGCCGCGTTGTTTGTAGATGGATTCGGCAAGTCCGACCCCTCCCGGATAACGGTCATACAGGTAGATTGTCGGTTTTTGCGTGTGCGTCGCTTTGACTTGAGGTACGACGAAGACATCGCTTGCATCACACATCAAATACAATGGTGCGACCCTACGCAGACTGTTTGCCACGCCTTCGATGACTTGCTCCAGTTCCGTGCTTGAGGACGCTTCTTCCGGTAAAGAAAACCAGACGCCTGTCGTATGAATTTCTCGTTCCGGAAGATGAATCGGACCCGATCCGATATTTTCATGTGTTCCGAACTTGATTTTCTTGAACATCGTCGCCATCCCGCGGACACTGACATCCCCTCGGGCGACACTGAAGTCTCCGTTCGTATAGCTGTCATCCTCATCGAGAACAGACAGTTCGACCGAAAAATTAGCATCCGTATAGTAATCGACGTCGACTGCACGCACGAATGCTTTTTTCTCTTCGAAATCCAATACTTCGACTTGGTATTGGTCAGCCCCATGTAAATAGATGGCTTCGTCGTGTAACAGAGTCATCGCACTGAACGTATCCATTTCGCCGATGACCCGATTCGGAACCTCGGTTTGGTCGACGATAATGACATTTTCCTGATCACTCGAGCGCAGGGAAATACCGTGAGCCGGAAACGCATCATTCATCCAGTAATACCGATCCCCACGTTGATGTAAGACACGTTCTTCGACGAGATACTCGAGAATGTCCTCCGTCTCCAGTGTTCCGAATGACTCTCCCTGACGAAACGGCAGTTCGAATGCCGCACATTTAATATGATCGACTGCAATGATCAGATTATCCGGATCGAGTCGCGCGGCTTCCGGTGACTGATTTAGAAACAATTCTGGACGTTCCGCAACATACTGATCGAGCATCCCGGATGAGGCGACGAGAATGATGAGCGCATCATCCTGACGGCGTCCGGCCCGGCCTGCTTGTTGCCACAGCGAAGCAATCGTTCCCGGGTATCCGTTCATAATACAGACCTGCAGTTGCCCGATATCCACTCCGAGCTCGAGCGCATTGGTCGAAACAATTCCCGTGATTTCTCCTTTACGCAATCGTCTTTCAATATCACGCCGTTCACTCGGCAGGTAACCGCCCCGGTAGCCTTCAATCGACTTCGGCCCTAATTCGAATCGGATGAGACTACGAAGATAGGTTAATAAGACTTCGACCCGGACACGCGACCTCGCAAAAACAATCGTCTGAAACTTCTTTTTAATAAAACGTGATGCCAATTGTTTCGTCTCAAGTGTTGCCGAACGGCGTATGCCGAGTTGTGCATTGACAATCGGCGGTTGGTAGACGATAAAATGTTTTCGGCCGGTCGGAGCCCCGTTGTCATCAATCAATTGGACTTTTTTTTCGGTCAACCGTTCCGCCAGTTCTTGTGGATTGGCAATCGTCGCACTTGTCATGATGAAAATCGGATCACTGCCGTAATACCGGCAAATCCGTCGTAACCGCCGGATGACATTGGCGACGTGGCTTCCAAATACCCCTCGATACGTATGCAGCTCGTCAATGACGATATGCGACAGATTTTCAAACAGTTCGATCCATTTCGTATGGTGCGGCAGGATTCCGGAATGAAGCATATCCGGATTCGTAATCACGATATTCCCGGCTTTTCGAACTTTTGTCCGTATCGTCGGCGATGTATCCCCATCATAGGTAAAACAACGGATGGATGCTTCCATTTCATCGATCAGTTCCAACAATTCACTGTTTTGATCCTGAGCCAACGCTTTCGTCGGATACAGATACAGGGCTCTTGCATTCGGATTCTCTAAGAGATGCGATAGGATTGGTAAGTTAAAACAATAGGTTTTCCCTGATGCCGTCGGTGTGACAATTACCGTTGAAGCACCGCTTTGGACGGTCCGAAACGCTAACTCCTGATGGCGGTACAACGACGTAATGCCTCTGTTTTCGAGCGCTTGACGCAACCGTTCCGGCATTTCTTTTGGAAACGGTGCATACCGTCCGGCAGTCGCTTCCATCGTTTTCATATATGTGACACGTTCCATAAACGAACGATCGGCTTTTAGTTCTTCTAAATAGGTGACAAGTGATTGTTTGGATTCCATTGCCCCACTTCCTTCCTGACCTCCATTATACAAAAAAAGAGAAGCAAGACCGAAGAAACACACCCGTTTCTCCGGTCTTATCTTCTTCTCCTGATCCATTGACTCATTTATTGCTGTGTTTCCGATTCGGACTGTTGATCAGCAGGCGAATTATCTTGTCCTCGGCCTTGATTGCCGTTCGACGAATTCCCCCGGTTTGACTGAGTAGATGCCCCGTCACTTGCAGCCGGTTCATCTGTCGTTGGTTCATCCGTCGTCGGCTCGTCCGTTGTTGGTTCATCCGTCGTTGGTTCGTCCGTTGTCGGCTCGTCCGTTGCCGGTTCATCCGTCGTCGGTTCATCCGTCGTTGGTTCGTCCGTTGCCGGTTCGTCCGTCGTCGGTTCATCCGTCGTCGGTTCATCTGTTTCCGGCTCATCTGTTGTCGGCTCGTCCGTTGTCGGCTCGTCCGTTGTCGGCTCGTCCGTTGTCGGCTCGTCCGTTGTCGGTTGATCTGCTTCAACGTCTGCCACAGTTACCGTCGTTGATACAGGACCGGATTTTTCTCCGGATGCTTTCGCGACGACTGTAAATGTCGTCCGTCCCGGATCAAGTCGATTGATCCCGATCCGGTTTGTTGAGCTGGTGCCGAGTACAGATTGTTTTCCGTCAGGATCGGTCATCGATACTTCGAACGATACACTGTCATAGCCGTTCGTCCGAAGTGCCGAATCATTATAACTCCATGTCAGTTCACCAGACTCCGAGTCTTCATTGTAGGATGCTTGTAAGCCAGTCGGAGCTGGTACTGCCTTTTTTTCGACAACCGGCTCTTTTGTCCCTTTAACGTACAGTTCCTCACCGATACTGAGGACAGAACTCGGTTGTTCGAACGGAGCAGGTGTCCGGTCACGTGTTTTCGTGACAAAATCTTTCCAAATGTTTTGTGCCATCGTACTGTTGGTCGGTCCGCTTAAGCCGGCACCATTGTTGTTGCCCGACTTCGTTGTTCCGGTCCAGACACTGATCGAGACATCTGATGTATAACCAGCAAACCAGACATCTTTATAAGCATTGGTTGTTCCGGTTTTACCCGCTGCGTCAAAAGCAAGCACAGCACTCGGGAACGTCCCGCCTGGTTTTAGAACATCACGTAGCATGTCGGTTAACATGTAAGCCGTATAGTCTTCCATGGCTTTTTTCGGTTTGACCGGTGATTTGATTTTTGAGCCGTCACTGTATTCAATCGTTTTGATGATGTGCGGTTTGATGTAGTCTCCCCCATTACCAAGCGTCGCATAGGCAGAGGCCATTTGCGTCGTGTTGAATCCGTGTTTCATCCCGCCAATCGCATACGCCGGTGAAATCGATTCATCTTTTTCTAAGCCCAATCCGGACTTAGCGGCAAAGCTTTCGATGGTATCGCCGCCAATTTGTTGGAACGTCTGGATAGCAGGCGTATTAGCAGAAATCTTCAGCCAGTAGCGAATCGTGTTGGTGCCCCGGTACCCGTCATAATAGTTACCGATCTTTTTACCGTTTACTTCTGTTTCCTGGTCCGTCAGCATTTTAGCTGTCGACCATTTCTCATTTTCAATGGCTGGTCCGTATGCGAAAAATGGTTTTGCCGATGAACCGGGTTGATGCGGTTCTTTAGCAAAGTTACGTCGCGCAGTACCCGTACCGGGCTTTTTCCCGTCGACGATTCCTAAAATCTCACCTGTTTGTGTATTGACCGCTGTCGCTGCTGCTTCCGCGTAATCCGGCAACTGGACGACTTGGTCTTTTTTGATTGCTTCGTTCATATAATCGTGCATCGGCTTATCGATCGACGTATACACTTTTAATCCTTGACCGTAAATATCTTTACCTTCTAGACCAAAAACATCTTCTAACTCTTGCGACACCATGTCAAAGATGACACTGTCGTAAGCCGCGTCGTCTTTCGATTTTGGTGCCGGATTGATCAATTTCGAAATCGGTTGATCGACTGCTTTATCTCGTTGCTTTTCTGTGATGACGCCGGTCGTTAACATCGCGTTCAAGACTTGCGTCTGACGCCATTTCGTCAACTTCGGATCTCCTTGAATCGGATCGTATGCGGACGGACGTTGCGGAAGTCCTGCAAGCATCGCTGCTTCAGCATAGTTCAGCTTATCGACTGTCTTGTTGAAGTAGGCTTTTGATGCTGTCTGAATTCCGTAAGATTCTTGACCGTAATAGTTTTTATTCAAATACATCTCAAGAATCTGTTCTTTCGTATAGTCCCGCTCCAGACGAATTGCCAACCATTGTTCCTGAACTTTCCGGGTAATGGTCTTGTCTGAACTTAAAAATGATTGTTTGATGACCTGTTGCGTAATCGTTGAAGCTCCTTCAGAACCGAAACCATCGGTGATATTAGCAATGATGGCGCCGCCTAACCGTCGGAAATCGATTCCGTTATGCTGGTAGAAACGCCGGTCTTCAATCGAGATGAATGCGTCTTTAACGACATCCGGTACTTCTTTAATCGAGACATATTCCCGGCTCGTCCCGCCCTTTTTAATTTCTTCTTTGTTGCTCGCATAAATTTTTAGCGGCAGGGCATCCCGTAACTTCGACTCATCAAGCTCCGGTGCAGTAGCGACGGCATAGGCCGCAAATCCGCCCCCTGCTATCATCATCAGGATAAATAATCCTGTCGCGATTAATAGGAGTTTTTTCCAAAGCGGACCTTTACCACCGGTCCCGCCTGATTTTTTCTTTTTCGGACGCTTTGTCCGATTCGTTTGCTTGGCTGACGTCTTTGTTTCTTCACGACGTGCGACACGACTTCTTTCCATACGCTATCCTTCTCCTTCAATCTGTAAAGTTTCTCAAGTGAAATATAACTCGTCCACTGCCGGTAAATAATCAATCGCAGGAAACGCACCTGTCTCGAGTTTTTTTCCGTGCCGTTCGATTTCATCTAGCGGAATCGATTTTCTGCCCGTTTCCAGTTGCTCCCACCAGGGGAACAGATGCTCGGCAGACAACACATATTGCACATTATACATACTGAATCGAATGATGACAAAACAAATTCCTCCATGTGCAATGCATTGGCGCATATGTTCGATTTGATGGAGATGAAAGTTCTTCAGCGGGAACGACGTTTTATGGTTGGTTTCCTTCGCTTCGAAATCAATGTATTTTCCACGGTATACTCCATTGTAATCGGTCGTTGACGGTTGTTTGAAATAGGCTTCCTTGACGACCGCAGCGGACCGTTTCGGATAATCGACTTGAACGATTTGAAGAGGAGTCGGTTTCTTGTGAATGATTGCCCGATTATGGGTCAGATAAAACATATTACTTTCGTTAATCAATTTTTCAAGCTTCATCCCGCGGTTCGAAAAGGTCGAACCTGTCGTGCGGGCTTTCTGAATCGCCAGACCATGCGGCTCAGCAGGCTTCTGAAATTTCTTACCATTCGGGTAATTCAAAAGGATTCCCCTCCTAACGCGTTTATTGTACCATGATATGTGATTGTATCGTATCGGCCGAGAGGAGTAGTTAAAAACAAATGACAATAGAACCGTTACTTCAAGAGATAGAACGTATTTATCAGGCTGGCCGCAATGGGCAGGAATATGACTTTCAGACAGAGGTTGTACCTTTCGTCGCAAAAGCCGACACTTTGATTGCCGATTGGCAACAGAACGCACAAAATAGCCCCTATTTACGTCCGGCAATGGTCGAGAGTGCCGTCGATCAGCTGAAGCAGCTGTCCGTCCAAGCGTTCCAGCCAAAAACCAGTTTAAAACGCTTTAATGAAACGATCAAGTCGGTCCGTTATATTGATCAACTGATGCAATGAGTCTGAGGACGCCTGTTTTCAGATAGAAAATTTAGAACGTTTCATAATCCTATGCTTTGAAAGGTTCATGAAGGATCAGGATGATAATTTGACGGATTTCAATCAAACAAAGCATAATGAAAAACAGCAAAGCGTTACTATACCCTTTGCTATGAAAGGATGTTGTTCATGTCATCAAAAAAAGTCTGGTCAGTAGAAGGTTATGAAGACAATGGTGTAGAAACCCATCGTAAAGCAAGTAAGACGGAATCGTTTACGAACGAGGCCGACGCGCGTAAAGCGGCTAAAAAAATGGCGGATACATTCGATCACCTCGACGTCTATGTCATTTACACGAATACCGTAAACGGTAAAACAGAAGAACGTTTCTTCAATTCCAACGGATCTTACAGTGATGAAGGATTCGAATGGTAACACCCGGGCCGTCTAGATGACGGCTTTTTTTGTACAATAAATTTCCCGAAATATCTTCTCTTTTTTTATCATCCATCTTGTAAAATCATCATCTCGCATGAAATCTGCTGATTGAACTCAACAAGAATCGTGTGTCGTCATGCAGGAAGGACAGGCGCCATAACGAATATAAAATAACGAACCCCACTACCGGCCACATGGATTACCTGAACACCCGATCATCAAGCGTCGTCCTGGAAAGATTCAGGTATACAAGTTATGTAATAACCATGGATTTATATAGCCGTGTCAGTGTAAAGTTACATAAAGAGGTAATAAATGTGCTTGGTTTTAATAAAAGTGTGCAGTATGTGTGCAATTGGAGGAGATTCGCTTGAATAAAAGAGAACCCAAAAACGTGAAAAACGTTGATGTCAAAGGATTTCCTAGGACTACAAACCCAACAGCCAAAAAATATGTCATGTTCGTCGATGAGACCGGGACACCAAAAGGAAACACCCAATTTAACCTGACCGGTGTCTTGATGGAATATAAATACGCCATCGACTCAGACGAAACCGGTGAACCGAGTCCATTACGCAAACGATTAATGGCATTCAAATCGTCTGTTTTCGAAGATCCGCATATTCCGTTGCACCTGAAAGAAATCTTAAAGGCGGAACACCCATATGGAAAAGAAGACGGGATTACGATTGATATGTTACGTCATTTTTGGGTCGCTTTGCCGGACTTCTTGGTCGATATCGACTGTACGATTGTCAGTGTCGAAGTCGATAAACAAAAATTGCAGGAATTCTATTCGACACCAAAAGATCCATACGTCGTTGCCTTTGCCCATTTGATGAAATCGTTTTACGCGTTTCTCGAGGAGACGGAAGCGACAAGCGCCCGTGTCGTACTCGAAAGCCGGGACGATTATCAGAACCTATTGATTCAAAAAGCATTTTTTGATATTTTCAATTCCGGTACCGTTCATCTGGACGTGGAGAAAAGCCGTCAAAAAATCAAAGGATTTATTTTTGCTGAAAAAGATAGCGACCTCTACCAATCCGGTCTTGAGATTGCTGATCTTGTCTGTCTCCCTCTCTCCCGCGTCCGCCGCGGCGTGATTGAGGTAAAACCGCGGTTTGTCCATTATGGGGACGAAAACCGAATTTTCAAAGCCATCAAAAATAAGATTTATATCCGCCGTGACAGTCCGGACCAAGATTTCCGAAACTGGGGTTTCAAAAAGGTTCCGATTACGAAAAAGCGCCGCGAGTGGTCCGATACACCGTGGAACGGATGATACAAAAATACAGCGTCCTGCCGAAAATGGCAGGACGCTGTATTGTCATTTTCCCTCAAGAGGCGGCAGTAACCCTTTCGTACGCTTTTTCCCTTCCCGACACATATCGAGCAATGGACACTCGAGACAGTTCGGTCGTTGTGCCTTACAGTGATACCGTCCGAAAAAGATGAACTGATGGTGCAACTTCGACCACCGTTCCCGCTTAAACCGTTTCATTAGTGTCTGTTCCACTTGCATAACGTTGTCTTTCCAGCGGCAAATCCCAAGACGCTTCGAGACCCGTTCGACATGTGTATCGACTGCAAAGGCCGGAACATCAAAGGCAACGGACAATACGACGTTCGCCGTTTTCCGGCCGACACCCGGTAACGCTTCAAGTCCCGCCCGATCCGTCGGGACTTCCCCACCATGAAGAACCAGCAATTGCTCCGCTAACGCTTTGATGTTTTTGGCTTTATTGCGGTACAAACCAAGCCGCTTAATCTTTTCTTCAATCTCTTCCACCGGCGCTGCCGCCAAGCGGTCTGGCGTCGGATAAGCGGCAAACAGACCCGGCGTCACTTTGTTGACCAAAACGTCGGTCGCTTGCGCACTGAGGGCCACGGCAACGACCAGTTCAAACGGATTTTGATGAATCAGTTCGCAAAACGCTTCCGGAAACATCTCCTCCAGGGTGGATTCAATCCGTTCAATATCTGATTTTCGTAACATGTGTCAGCCCCCTCTCGTTGCCAAATCTTCGAGCGTCTTGATCCCTTCCCGTTCCCATGTCCGCAAAATCTGATTGATGTAGGTCATTTTCCGGACGTTATGATAAACGGCTTCCCGTAATGCGGCCAAGACAAGCTCTTCTGCAATGTTTTCAATCGTCAACCACTGAATGATCTGTTCCATCTGAAACGGGGACATCATCCCAAGTTCGCGCTCAAAATGTTGGAAGACCGATGGATTGATCGTATCGAAGTTCGGTGCTTCCTGTTCCGGGGGTGCCATCAATTTTTCATAGAGCGGCACCAGCGAATAGCGTTCCGAACCGGCGACGTTTTCCATCGCGAGTAATCCTTTTTGAAGCAATCCAAGTGTCGTCTCGATCGTTTCCGTCTCCGAGAGTCCAAGCCGGTTGCTGAGTTCCTCTGGTGACGGCATCTCCATCCCTTCGGCACGGCAGGCAAACAATTGTCCGATCAGCGTAAACTCGACGAAACTGATGCCAAGACGTTTTGCTTCTGTGAACAATCGCTTAGGGAGGACAACCGTTCCTTCCTCAAAAAGCTGAATTAAATTATGATCCATGATACTTCCTCGATTCTTTAAAGTAAGCAAGAAATCGACCCGTCCGAGGGATGGGTCGATTTCGATCACTATTACGGATACAACCGGTTCAGCAGACGTGGGAATGGAATCGTCTCCCGGACGTGTTCGACTCCTGTGATCCAGGCGACTGTCCGTTCGAGTCCGAGTCCAAAACCACTGTGCGGCACTGATCCATATTTACGTGTTTCCAAGTACCATTTATAAGCACCGGTTTCATCCAAATCATGTTCTTTCATGCCGGCAAGTAACTTCTCGAAGTCTTCTTCCCGTTGTGAACCACCAACGATTTCACCGTAGCCTTCCGGCGCAATCAAATCATCACATAACACGAAGCCCGGGTTTTCCGGATCTTCCTTCATGTAGAACGGTTTGATGGCTTTTGGCCAGTGTGTGATGAAAACAGGACGGGCAAATGTATTGGCGATTGCCGTTTCGTGTGGTGCTCCGAAATCATCTCCGAACTCGATGTCGTCAAATCCTTGTTCTTTCAACATATCAATCGCTTCCGTATACTTCACACGCGGAAACGGCGCTTGGATGTTTTCAAGAACGGTCAGGTCGCGCTCAAGCAATTCGAGTTCCGGACGGCAGTTTTTCAACGCCGACTGAACAAGATGCGATACATAGTTTTCCTGGACTTCGAGGTTCATGTCATGATCGTAAAACGCCATCTCCGGCTCCATCATCCAAAACTCGATCAAGTGACGGCGTGTTTTCGATTTTTCCGCCCGGAAAGTCGGACCAAACGAAAAGACTTTTCCAAGTGCCATTGCGGCCGCTTCCATGTACAGTTGTCCTGATTGCGACAAGTACGCATCTTCATCAAAATATTTCGTATGGAACAATTCCGTTGTTCCTTCCGGTGCACTTCCTGTCAAAATCGGCGGATCGACTTTGATGAATCCTTCCTGGTTAAAGAATTCATATGTCGCCCGAATCAATTCGTTCCGAACGACCATGACGGCATGCTGACGTTTTGACCGTAACCAGAGGTGACGGTTATCCATGAGGAAGTCCGTTCCGTGAGCTTT
Source organism: Exiguobacterium artemiae 255-15 (assembly GCF_000019905.1). Taxonomy (GTDB): domain Bacteria; phylum Bacillota; class Bacilli; order Exiguobacteriales; family Exiguobacteriaceae; genus Exiguobacterium_A; species Exiguobacterium_A artemiae. The sequence continues at coordinate 1,735,400 of NC_010556.1, forward strand.
TGGTGTAATCGGATAATCGACTGCTTCATGAATCACTTCAATCGTTGTGATTTCCATTTCATGGCCGATGGCAGTCCGTCCGCCGTCCGATTTGATTGTACCCGTTACCCACATCGATGTTTCCTGCGTCAATCCTTTAGCCGTCTTAAACAGTTCTTCACCGACTGTTTCTTTGACAACGACACCTTGCATGAACCCTGAACCATCCCGTAATTGAAGAAACACGATTTTCCCGCTTGATCGTTTGTTCGCGAGCCAACAACCGATCGTGATTTCTTCACCTACGTGTTTTTCTACATCCCGAATCATTGCTTTCAAAAGTCAACATCCTCTCTCTATTAAACGGCAGTATGCGCCGTGATAAATCCTTCAATCCGGTCTAATGCCTCGAGTACCCGTTTCGGGTCTGTCGCATACGATAACCGGACATATTCTGGTGCTCCGAAGCCTGAGCCCGGAATCAAGGCGACTTTCGCCTCGGATAACACAGCCGTACACCAGTCATCGACATTTGAGAATCCGCACATTTTTGCTGCCTGTAAGGCGTGCGGGAACAGGTAAAAGGCACCTTCTGGCTTCAGGCAGGTCAAACCCGGAATCTGAATCAAGCGGTCATAAATCTGTTCCAACCGTTCTTCAAACACGACACGCATTGCCTCGACCGGTGCATCCCCTTCCGCATAGGCAGCGACAGATGCTGCTTGGGCGATCGATGTCGGATTCGACGTCGAATGACTGGCGAGATTTGTCATCGCGCTGATGATGTCTTTCGGTCCGATGGCATAACCAATCCGCCAGCCCGTCATCGCGTGCGATTTCGAAACGCCGTTAATGATGACTGTCCGCTCACGCATATCCGGTAACGTTGCAATTGATAAGTGCGTCACGCCGTTGTATAACAGTTTTTCATAAATTTCATCGCTGATGACCAACAGATTATGGGCAATCGCTACTTCTGCCACCATCTCAAGCTCTTCCTTCGTATAGACCATCCCTGTTGGATTTGAAGGAGAGTTTAAGACAAGCGCTTTTGTCTTCGGTGTGATGTGCTGTTCGAGTAGATCACGCGTCACTTTAAAGCGCGAGGCTTCCGTCGTCTCAAGAATGACCGGCACACCGTCACTCAGTTTGATTTGTTCCGGATAGCTGACCCAGTAAGGGGCCGGGACGATGACTTCGTCGCCCGGATCTAAAATCGCCTGGAACAACGTCGACAAGGCATGTTTCGCGCCTGACGCGACCATGACTTCCGAACGGTCATAGGATACCCACAAATCACGGCGTGTTTTTTCAATGATGGCATCTTTCAAGGCAACCGTTCCGCCGGACGGGGTATATTTCGTATCGCCCGCTTCCGCAGCTGCGAAGGCCGCTTGAATGATAAATTCTGGAGTGTTGAAGTCCGGTTCGCCTGCACCGAGTCCGATGATGTCTTGTCCTTCTTCACGCAATGCTTTCGCTTTTGCAGTAATCGCCAGTGTCGTTGACGGTGTCAGTTGTTGTACCCGTTTCGATAACATCCTGTCCACTCCTTTTTAATTGATCCGTAATCGTTTGATGAAGGATCCCTCTTGATAGGTATAGTACGAATAGTCGTAGCCGGTCGCCGTTTTGGTGACAATTTCAATCAGCGCCCGGTTTTCAAAACCGTATTTCGCTGAAACGATGTTTTCCGGATTACCCGCTTGTCGAATGACATCGGCAATCTTCATTCCATCTTTGACACGTCTCGTCTCGATTTTTCCTGTCTTCGGAACGAATGCCCGTAACGCTTGACCATCTTGTTCAATCGTAAAGACACTATACTGGGTTTTTCCGTTAAATACATGGTCAAATTGAATCTGTTTCAGCGCCAATTCTTTTTTCAAGCGTGCTTCCGCTTGAATGGCGACGGTTTGTTCACGTTCTTTCGCTTCAGCGACGGTGAATTGATACACGCCCGTCCCAATCAGCGTAATCAGAAGGATGAAGCCGATCAGACCGATGACGATCTTCCACTTCATGTGCGGTAGATGGTAAAGACCATCTGCTCCTTATCTTTTTCGTCCAGTGCCAGACCAAACATCAAATCTTCTGTTTTCAGCGTGCGATTCAATAAGTCTACAATCTTGTACGTATCGTCATGGCGGTTGACCTTGACGGTTGCTAGCGTCTCGATTTTCGAATCCATCTTATATCCTCCCTCATTTTTCTACATCTATTATAATGCGATAATGCTTATTTTAACAGACTCAATCCGTCTCATTTAAGAACAATTCCAACTCGGCCGTTAATTCGTCGAGCGGTTTAGCCAAAAGCGGCACGTTAGGCAGACTTGTGACAAATCGTTTTCCGTAACGGGTCGTCTCGATACGGCGGTCAAAGACGAAGACGACACCCCGGTCATTCGTCGTCCGGATCAAGCGGCCGAATCCCTGTTTGAAGCGAATGATGGCTTGCGGCAAACTGTATTCGAAGAACGACGATTTTCCTTGTTGTTCAATTTGTTCTGAACGCGCCTGCACAATCGGTTGATCGGGTGGTGCAAACGGCAGTCGCACGATGACGAGACAACTCAGGTCGTCACCCGGAACATCGACCCCTTCCCAAAAGCTCGCTGTACCGAACAGGATACAGGCATCAAGTTGTTTAAATTGTTTCATCAGACGCTGCCGTGATCCTTGGGTGATCCCTTGGGAAAGTAACGTAAACCGTTCCGGCAATGCCATTTTCGTTGCATCATGTGTTTGGCGTAACATTTCGTTTGATGTGAATAACACCAACATCCGGCCTTCCGTCACTTCGGCAATCCGGATGATGGCATCCGCAATGACTTCAGAATACGTGGCTTGCGGTACATCTTGTAATAACGGTAAGTCCGTCGGAATCATCAGTCGGACTTTTTCGGCGTATCCGAACGGCGACGGAACGATGAACCGCCGTGTCTCGAGCTCCGACAGCCCTAGCCGCTGTTCGATGAACTGAAATTTATTTGATACCGTCAAAGTCGCGGACGTTAAGATACAGGTCCGTTTCGAAAAAACTTCCCGATGCAGACGATTTGAAATATCAATCGGTTGCGTATAAATACGCGTCAGTTTCCGATTTTTAGCCGTTGTTTCAATCCAGGAGACGGTCTCATCATGCGGGGCGAGCATCGTCTCAAAGATCGCTTGTTCGACTTCTTCCAACTGACCGATCACCGTCTTTAAATCCGCCACGACGGACCGTTCCCGGTAACTCATATGTTCCCGTTGATCATGGAACAATTTATGAATTGCCCGGATTGCCTGGCGGAGACGCCGTAAAACCAGTTCCACACGTTTCGCGCTCTCCTGCACCGCCCGCATCGACTGATCAAGTCGTTTGAAGCGAACGGTGACACGTCCTTCCCGCCGTTCTTTCCGGGAAGCCAGTTCCAAACCGTACGCTTGAATGATTGTTAACAGTCCGTCGGCTTCTTCGAGTAATTTTGTCAATGTCTCATCGATCGTTTCACTGTGCGCTTCGACCAGTTCCGTCAAGTCGTATTGATCCGATAGACTGATCAGCCGCGTCAACAGTTTTTTATCGGAAGAGAATCCGAGCTGTCTGAATATCCGGTCAAAGGAATGGCCGTCAAAAACCAGACCGAAATGATGACTGGCCACTTCTTCGATTTGGTGAGCCTCATCCAAAATCAACGGACATCCCTTTGGTAGGACACCGGCTTCATATTGAATATCACTGAACAACAAGGCATGATTCGTGACGATGATCGTCGCCTGTTTCGCCCGCCGGACGGCATGATGGAAAAAGTCCCGGCTGTACCAGGGATCAAATCGTCCGAGTTGCGACTGACTGTCCGACTGGATCAGCTGCTTAATGGCGATATTTCCTTGCGCTGCCCCTCCGGGTAAACTGACTTCCTCCAGGTCGCCTGTTTCCGTCTGTGTCAACCAGACTAACAAGATGGCTTTCGCCAACGTAAAATTATACGGTTCTTCCGTTTCGCTGAGGAAAAACTCAAACTTGCGTAAATCCATGTAATTACTGCGCCCTTTTAATAAGGTAATGTCGACCGGTGCTTCAAACAGTTGGCGTAAAAGCGGCAAATCCCGGGCAAATAACTGTTCCTGTAATTGAATCGTGTGGGTACTGACGATAATCGGCGTCTCATGTTCAATCGCATAATGCGCCGCCGGTACAAGATAGCCGAGGGATTTCCCAGTTCCCGTCCCCGCCTCGACAAGTAGCGGTGTTTCTTGGTCAAGCGATTGATAAACATGACGCATCATTTCAAGCTGTCCCGTACGCGGTTCGTACCCAGGGAACAGTTGCGGAAACACGGTTTCGTTCAATCGGTCAACGAACGGACTGAACGGTTCCAGCTCGGTCCGTGTATCCCATTCTACCGGTTCGGTTCGCTTCTTTAAAGCCAGCTTACGAAAAGAATCAAACCGGTCATCCGGCTCCAGTCCGACCGTTTGAATCGCCTGATCAACCTCCTGTTCAATCGCACTAAACAGCTTTCCGGCCAACCGACGTAAGTGGCGTAACGTATCGAGCGGTAAATCCTGTAGACGGGTAAGTAAATGAAGCAACAGTTCCGCCGTCGCTTCTGCATCGCTCCCGGCACGGTGCGCTTCGTGGTGCGTCAACTGTAACGCTTCCGTCAAATGCGACAACGAATGACTTTCAGCAGTCGGCAGCAAGATCCTCGCTAACTCGACTGTATCGATGACAGGACCCGTATACGGCAAATAGCCTTCTTCTTCCAAAGCTTCGTTCAAAAAGGTCAGATCAAACTGCACATTATGTGCGACGAACACACCACCATCGAGTAATTGAAGTACGCGCGGTGCAATGGTCGCGAATGATTCCGCCTGTGCCACATCCTCATCCGTAATGCCGGTCAATTGAGAAATAAACGGCGGAATCGGTTTTTGTGGACGGACAAATGCCGACAGACGCTCTGTAATCTGACCATCTTCAATTACTGCCACTCCGATTTCAATCATCTCATCGCCGGATTTAATCGAATGTCCGGTCGTCTCTAAATCCACTACAACAAACTTCTTTTCCACGACTCATCTCCACCTTTAACCATCCATATCTTAAGTATATGGCATCTCAAGTTCCATCTTAACAAAAAAGAGACCCGAATGTATCTCGGGTCCCTCAAAATCATAAGATCGTATGTGCGATTTCCTGCGATAACATCTGCTTAATCGAATTCTCTTGATCAAGAACCGCGACTTTCGGAACATGTGTCGCAATTTCTTCGTTTGTCAATTGCGCATAAGCCATGATGATGACTTCATCACCGATTTGGAAATGACGGGCTGCTGCTCCGTTCAGACAAATGACACCAGAACCACGGGCTCCCTTAATGGCGTATGTTTCAATCCGGGCCCCGTTTTGATTGTTCGTCACTTGGACCTTCTCGTTTTCAAGAATCCCGACCGCGTCCAGTAAATCTTCATCGATCGTAATCGAACCGACGTAATGCAGATTCGCTTCCGTGACACGGGCTTTGTGTAATTTTGCATGCATGAATGTACGTAACATGATCATGCTCCTCTCGTATATAGTAAGTTATCAATCAATCGGGCCGATTCAAATTGAACGGCAACCGCCAGTAAAATCGTGTCCGTAGTCGCATCGACCGGACCGAGTGTCGGATAGGCGACAGCTTCGACATAATCGATCGTCGTGCCTTCAAAGTGAAGCGACGCCCGTGTTTGCTCCAGAACCGTTTCGAGCGGCGTTCCGGCATCGAGCGCTTGTTTGGCTTGTTGGAGCGCCTGCTGGATACCCGGTGCCTGCTTCCGTTCCGTTTCCGACAGATAGACATTTCGCGACGATTTCGCCAGTCCATCCGCTTCACGAATGATCGGACACCGCTTGATTTCGACCGGGACGAAGTAATCTGTGACATACCCTTCAATTAATGCCAGTTGTTGTGCATCCTTTAATCCGAAATAGGCACGCGTCGGTTGGACAATATTAAACAATTTACTGACGACCGTCAAGACCCCGTCAAAATGTCCCGGTCGCGACGTGCCACATAAGACGTCATCACCCGAACGAACCGTCACCCGCGCCATATCAAGCGGATACATGACGTCGTTCGTCGGATAAAAGAGATAATCGACACCGGCAGCTTGGGCCAATTGCTGATCACGCTGTTCGTCCCGCGGATAACGGTCTAAATCTTCGTTTGGACCAAATTGTGTCGGATTGACAAAGATACTTAATACGACAATGTCATTCTCCTGCCGTGCCTGTTCGAGTAAGGAAGCATGCCCTTCATGCAGGAAGCCCATCGTCGGAATGAATCCGACCGATGTCTGTCCTGCCAATGCTTCGCGCAATTGTGTCACACTCTGCATGATTTTCATTCTTTAAATCCTCCATATAACGCCCCGATCAGTTCTTCATCCATCAGGAACGAGTGGGCGAGTTCAGGGAACGTCCCGTTTTTGACGTCTTCGACGTAACGGGCGATCGCTTCCGTACCGGATGTGTTCCAGTCGGCATATGCTTTAACGAATTTTGGCAACCGTCCGACACCGTACGTCAAGATATCATGGTAGACCAATACTTGTCCGGCAACATCGGCACCTGCCCCAATTCCGATTACCGGAATCGTTAAGAGTTCCTGAACACGTTTCGCCAGCGGATGCGGTACACACTCAAGAACAAGCATCTTCGCTCCCGCTTGTTCTGCGGCCAAACTGTCGGCAATCAACTGTTCCGCTGCTGCAAGCGATTTCCCCTGAACTTTAAATCCTTCGAGCACTCCGACAGATTGTGGTGTCAGCCCCAAGTGGGCAACACAAGGCATACCGGCCTCCGTCAGACGACGAATCGTTGTCAGGATGTCTCCGGCCCCTTCGAGTTTCAAGGCGTCTGCTCCGCTTTCCTGGAAGATACGGGCTGCCGCCTCAAGCGTCCGGTCAAACGAACCGTGATAGCTGGCAAACGGCATGTCAACGACCATAAAGGTTGCCGGTGCTCCGCGACGGACAGCTTTTGCGTGATGGACCATATCGTCTACTGTCACGGCAATCGTCGAATCATATCCGAGAATGACATTCCCGAGCGAATCCCCGACCAGCAGCAAATCGACGTGTCCGGCTTCCGCTAATTTTGCGGACGGATAATCGTACGCTGTGAGCATGACGAGTTTTTCGCCCGCCTGTTGTTTTTTTAGTAAAGGTGTCATCGTATGCATGTGTGTTCTCTCCTTCGTAGTTTAGAGAGGACAAAAGGAAATGCCTTCCTTCCTAAAAAATAGCATAGGAAAGAAGGCATGAATAAGTGCAAAATCATCCTTCTGTCCCTGTCCGAGTAGGATCAAGGCAGTCAAATAAACAATATGAATATAAGCCTCTAACCGGTATGACTCCAAGTGGCTATCATCCTCGCACTTATTATACATGATTCAAAAAGCAGACTGCAAACGTCCGAGCTTACATCTCCGTCCAGTAAACCAGTTCGGCGGAATGAAATGCTTTCAGTCCTGTCTCTGTTTCAATTTGTAAGGTACCGTCCGCCTGAATTCCGCGTAAGATTCCGGTCACGGTCTCTTGCCGGGTCCGCAACGTCACTAAATCGTTTAACCGGTCGGCGTATTTCTCCCATGCCGGGACAAACGATGCGAATCCTTCTGTCAACCATTTCTTGTACATCGGTTCAAACGTGTTTAAAAACAATCCGACGATTTCAGCGCGGGCGATTAATTTTCCTGTTGCTAAATGTAAAGAGGTCGCCCGATCCGATAAGAGTTCCGGAAATTGCGTGTGGTGGACATTGATACCGATTCCGATGATGACGGAATTGATGCGATCGGCTTCCGTCTGCATTTCCGTTAGGATTCCGGCAACTTTTCTTCCGGCAATCAACAAATCGTTTGGCCATTTAATCGTCGCCGGGACGTCTAGTGTCCGTAATGTCTCGGCTAAAGCGATTCCGGCAAGTAAGGTCAATTGCCCGGCCTGGTGAAGCGGTGCTGTGGGACGCAAAATTAAACTCATTGCAATACCTGCACTCCGCGTCTCGTGCCAGGTCCGTCCAAGTTGTCCCCGTCCGTCGGTTTGAAAGTCACAGACAATTAACGTCCCTTCACTTGCCGCTTGTTGCGCCTGCTCATGCGCAATCCGTTGGGTGGTTTCCGTCTGTTCGAGATGAATGATCTGTTGTCCCAAAGTGTCCGTTCGTACATACTGCTGAATCGCAAGCGGTGTCAACCGGTCACCCCGATCCGCCAAATGATACCCGGTTTTCTTATGGGCTTCGATGATATAGCCGTCCTCTTTCAATGCCGCAATTTGTTTCCAAATAGCGGTACGTGAAATATTAAATTGATCCGCCAACTCTTGACCGGATATCCAGTCAGCCTTCATCAATGCCTGGAGGACCCGGTCCCGTGTTGATTTTTCCAATTCATCACTTCCTTTAACAGAATCTCGCGTTCATTATCCAACTGACGGTGCACGACTTGCTGCTCCAAATGATGGAGTGCTTCTTTAATCTGATGTTTTCGTAAACCAAGGTCCATCATGTCCCGTCCGTTGACCGTCAAGTCTTGTAGGCGCCGAATCGGCAAGGACGCCCGGCCTTCGTGACGGTACCCCGTCATCTGATTCAAATGGTCCAACTCTTCATCCGACAGCCGGTAACGTTGCCAATCGGATAACGTCTGTTCATGAACGAGCGGAGCGAATGTCTTCGCCCGTCCCTCTTGTTTTTTAGACCGTTTCCATGCCCGTAAAGATTCGGGATGGAGTCCGGCCACCAAAACGAGCGTCCATACGTCGTCCGGCGACACCCCATTAAACGGCAACAGCATCAACTGATGCAGTATCACATCGTTCATGTGCGGCATATAGTGTCCGATTCCCGTCCGACGCATCGCCGCTAAAGCAGCTTTGCGTCCGGGACCTAACAGCAGTTTTTCAAATTCAATGGCAATCCGTTCGACGGCAACGGATGAAAGGTGCTGTTTTTTATTTTCGATGGCCCGTTCTGTCTCCGGATCGAGTGTAAACTCCAACTGACTCATAAAACGGAACGCCCGGATCATCCGCAGGGCATCTTCATCAAACCGGTCTTCCGCCCGACCGACTGTCCGGACGACTTTCGTCGCCAGATCAGCTTGACCGCCGAACAGATCGACGAGACCGGTCGGCTTCAGCGCCATCGCATTGATGGTGAAATCACGGCGCGTCAGATCTTCCTCCAGGCTGACACCTAGCGTCACTTCGTCCGGACGCCGCCGGTCACTGTACGTACTTTCCGAACGAAAGGTCGTCACTTCAAACGGTACATGATCAAGGACAACCGTGACGGTTCCGTGATCCAGTCCGGTCGGAATCACGACCGGAAACAGGTGCATGACCGCTTCCGGAAGCAGCGACGTTGCCAAGTCATAATCTCCGGGTTCGCGTTTAAGCAACATATCCCGAACCGCTCCCCCGACGATATAGGCTTCGCCGCCTGCCGCTTCAATCGTTTGGATGATCTGATTCGCAGACTCAAGCATTTTCATATTGCGCACACACCCGTTCATATAACAGTTCATAAGCACGAACGACCTGATTGGAATCAAACCGTCTCCGGGTATCGCGGATTCCTTCCTCCGCCAATTCTTCCCGCAAGGCCGCGTCATCAGCCAACTTCCCGATTCGGTCCGCTGCCGTCTTGACATCATACGTCGGAACGATGAATCCTGTTTTTCCGTCCTGAATCACTTCCGGTAATCCTCCGGCGCTCGAGACGACACTCGGGACACCAACGGCCATCGCCTCAAGAACAACCAGTCCGAAGGCTTCTTTTTCCGACAACAGTAAATGAATATCGCTGATCGCCAGCAACTGAGCGACATGCTCCTGTTTCCCGGCGAAAATGATTTTGTCGTAAATTCCGAGTTCCTTTGCCCGGCGTCTCGTCTGTCCCATTTCCGGACCGTCCCCGACCAACAATAACCGCATCGCCCGGTCTTTTGAAGCGATTGCAAACGCGGCAATCGTATCGTCGATTCGTTTGACCGGTCGGAAATTCGAAATATGAATGACGACGATTTCATCCGGCTCGATACCGTAATGCCGCTTCAACCGTTCATCCCGCATCGGATAATACATACTTTCGTCAATCGAGTTTGGGATGACTTCGATCGCATACTGTCCGTTTAATGTTATGTTCGTTTCGAGGGCCAGGCTTTCTGAAACCGCCGTGACGGCATCTGAACTTTCGATTCCGTACCGGATGGCCGGTTGCATTTCCAAGTCCTGACCGATGACGGTAATGTCTGTCCCGTGTAAGGTTGTCACGACACCAACCCCTTTTTTCTTCGCCATATTCCGTCCAAGTTCCGCGCATACCGCATGCGGGACCGCGTAATGCGCATGAATGATGTCAAGATCAAACAGATCGATCACTTCCGCGACTTTTGACGCCAGGGTAATGTCATACGGGGGATATTTAAAGACCGAATATTGATTCACCTCAACCAAATGAACGGTAATGTTAGGACGATATTCCGTCAAGCGGAACGGAATGCTCGAGGTGATGAAATGAACATCATGCCCCCGGTCCGCTAACTTCATTCCGAGTTCCGTCGCCACGACACCACTGCCGCCGACCGATGGATAACAGAGAATCCCAATCGCTTTTTTCATATCTAGTCACTCTCTCCTCATTAAATAATGTCCTGTAAGTAATGTCTTGTCCCTGCTCATTGTAATCAAATTGCCGACTAAAAACTACATCCGCCACTTTTCGAACGATTTTCGTCAGAAAAGCTAGTCTTTTTTGACGTCTGCCGTTACCCTAGAGAAAGAGTCATGTAGAGAGGAGCAATCAGATGGCACCCCCATTTCAGTTTCCGATTCGTATTCAAAACATCATCTGGATTTTGATCGGATCCTTTATTTTCGCTTTTGGTATTTATCATTTTAACGTGCAAAATGAGTTGGCAGAAGGAGGATTTACAGGAATCACCTTGATCTTAAAAGGACTGTTCGGTTTTTCCCCGTCCGTTACGAACTTGTTGCTCAACATTCCGTTATTTCTCGTCAGTTATAAACTGCTCGGACGGACGACGTTCGTCTATACATTGATCGGAACGTTCAGTTTCTCGATTTGGTATGGATTGATTGCAAAATATTCTCCGCTTGAAATTTTCTTGAAAGACGATATGGTTCTCGCAGCCTTGTTTGCCGGGGTTTTCATCGGTGTCGGGCTCGGTATCATTTTCAATAATGGCGGGACGACCGGCGGGGTCGATATCATCGCCCGCTTGACCAAACGGTATTTTGGTTGGTCGATCGGCAGAACGTTTATGGTCTTCGACTTTTTTGTCATCGTCGCTTCACTGAGCTATCTCGACTATAAACAGGCGATGTATACATTACTTGCCGTCTACGTCGGAGCCCGGGTCATTGACTGGATGCAAGAAGGCACCTATGCCGGAAAAGCCGCGATGATCATCAGCGATCAACGGACGGAAATTGCAGACGGTATCCATGCGACGATGAACCGCGGGACGACCCGCCTGATCGCCAAAGGTGGCTATTCGGGACGCGACTTGGAAGTCTTGTACGTCGTCGTCGCCCGCAATGAAATCACACGGTTGAAGACACTTGTCAAATCAATCGATCAGCACGCGTTCATCACTCTGCACGATGTCTATGAAGTGACCGGTGAAGGGTTTACCTTTGATGAAAACCGGGTCCCGATTAAAGAAACGTAATCAATGACAATAAAAATGACGAGAAATCCATTGCGGACTTCTCGTCATTTTTTTCGATTCGATTAGTTAGTCATCACTTGACGGTGCAAAGACAATCAAAGCCAAACGGACGAACTCAGCAATCGCGACGAGTGTCGCAGCAACGTATGTCCAAGCTGCAGCATTCAAGACACGGCGTGAGCCGCGCTCTTCTTCCGCATCGATGATTCCGTGTTCCGTCAACTGGGCCATCGCCCGGTTCGACGCATCAAACTCGACCGGTAACGTGACGAGTTGGAAGATGACGGCTCCGAGCATCAGGATGACCCCAAGCATGGCAAGTCCGCTCATTCCGGCGAGGAAACCGATCAGTAACAACGGGAACGATAAGTTGGACGTGATCGAAGCCACTGGCGCAATCCGGTGACGAACCCGCATCATGCCATAGTCGGTTGCATCTTGAATGACGTGCCCGATTTCGTGGGCAGCAATCGAGACGGCTGAGACGGTCGAACCGTAGTAAACATCTTCTGACAAACGGACGACTTTATTCGTTGGATCGTAATGATCGGACATCGTTCCGCCGATTGGTTCTAGACGCACATTCGTGATTCCGTTTTGCTTCATGATGAAATCTGCGACCTGTGCTCCGGTCACGCCGCTGTGAATCGGAACTTCCTGATATTTCTTGTACGTTTTTCTGACACGCATCTGCGCCCAAATCGGCACGATGATGATGATGGCCAGATAAATCAAATAGTTCGCCATGTCGTCGCTTCCTTTCAAAAAAAAAGATTATAGTCTTATTTTATGTTCAAGCGACCTTATTGTCAATCGAATCGCGTGCCACAAACCAATATCCCATCAAAAGACATAATCCAGTCAGCCAGAACGAGCCGTACCCGATCCACTGGATATGTTCGGCGAGTGCCGGATACCGCGGCCACTGTCCGAGAACGTAATCGACGACATCGTTATGGACGACCCAAATTGCGACAAGGAGCAGCTCTTTGACCCGAAACGTCATGACCGGCGCGTAAAGCAATGCCTGAAACGCCATCGCCCCGTGCGAGACCATCAGCATCAACGCCATGGCCGTCAAATAAGAATTCTCCGTCCCGAGTTCCCGTAACATCAAGGCATTCATGACGACCGCCCACACCCCGTATTTGATTAACGTCACAAAGGCAAGGGCTTCAAATAAACGGGAACGGCGGTTGAAAATCCATAAAAAGACAATAATCGTAAAAAAGAGCGAGGCTGTCGGACTGTCCGGAATGAACGGATAATAGTACCACTTCGACTGCGCCAGTTGGGGTTGATACCAGTAATAGCCGTATAATGTTCCGCCCAAATTAATCAAAGCGAGCGGCCAAAGCACAGCTTTATGTTTTAACAGATGAATGAACGGCATGTATTGTCACCTCATGATAGACAAAAACCGGAGGAAAATTCCCCCGGCCGGTTGTCTTATTTATTGTTTTCTCCGCCTTCACCGTATGAAGCGATGAATTTAGCAAGTTCTTTATGTTCGGCATCTGAACCTTTGAACTGTCCAGCAGGCATCGAACCGACACCTTTGACTGCGATATCATAAATTTCTTTTTCTGTCTTTTTCGTCCCGACGAGGGCTGGAGCTGCTGCGCCGCCTTCGAGGTTCTTACCATGACAGTTGACACATGACTGATTCGAATAGATCTCGAACCCTTTAGCTGCCGTATCGATTTCAGGACCTTCGTTCATCGTCAACTCACCTTGTTTATGGATCGTATCCCAGTGTGTTGTCTGAACTGATTCCCATGTCAAGAAGACAATCGAGACGACTGCAAGAAGCATCATGCTGACAGCAATCGGACGTTTTGCCGGGCGACGTTCCAGTCCTTGGTCAAGCCATGGCGCAACAAGCAGTGCTGTAAACGCTAGACCTGGAAGGATGACTGTCCCCATTAAAATGTACGGACCCGCTGCAAATTGATATTTCAAGAGCTGATAGAGGAATAGGAAGTACCAGTCCGGAAGTGGAATGTACGACGTATTCGTCGGGTCAGCAATATTTTGAAGCGGTGCTGCTTCAACGATTGTCAGAGTCATGAAGCCGATCAGGAAGACCGCTCCTACCATCCATTCGCGAAGTAAGAAGTTTGGCCAAAACGCTTCCGTCCGACCTGGATATTCCGAATAGTCTTTTGACTTGTTCGGCATCCGGTTGTTGATCGACACCCGTGAATCGGTGACGAATTTCATTCCTTTACCACGATGCATCGTGTTCTCCCCCTTTTAGTTGTCTAAAGTAATTGTCGGTTTAAAGTGGTCCAGAGATCCCTTGTTTGCGGATCATCATGAAGTGGGCCCCGAGCAAGACGAACAATGCTGCAGGAAGGAAGAAGACGTGAATCGCAAAGAATCGAGCGATCGTACTTGCACCGACGATTTCTCCACCCGCCAGGAGTGTTTTTGCGATACCACCGATGACAGGAATACTTTCGGCAATTTGGATCGTAACTTTCGTTGCGAACAATGCTTTCATATCCCATGGCAACAGATATCCTGTCAGACCAAGTGCTAAGACGACGAAGAATAACAGTACGCCGACAACCCAGTTCAATTCACGTGGTTTTTTGTATGAACCTGTGAAGAAGACACGTAATGTATGTAAGAACAACATTACGATGACGACCGATGCACCCCAGTGATGCATACCACGGACGATTTGACCGTGTGCCACTTCATTTTGAAGATAGTACACGGACGCATGCGCATTGATGATATCTGGTACGTAATACATCGTCAAGAACATTCCTGAAAGAATCTGGATGACAATCGTGAAGAATGTCAACCCGCCAAAACAATAAACGAATGCGGAGAAGTTATGGGCCGGGTTAACGTGTTCTGGAACTTCATGATCAGCGATATCTCGCCAAAGCGGTGTAATGTCTACCCGCTCATCAATCCAATCATAAATTTTTTGCATCATCGCTTACGCACCTCTTTCGACTGGTTTACCTAAGTAGAGGAAACCATCTTTCTCTTGCATTTCATAGCCATCGAGCGGTTTCGTCGGAGGCGTACCTGGTACGTTGACGCCATCTTTCGTATAACGACCGAAGTGGCATGGGCAATAGAATTGTTCCGGGTGCGTCGGATCAGATCCGAAACTGACTTGGCAACCTAAGTGTTTACAAATCGGTGATAATGCTAAAATCTCACCTTTATCGTTTTTAAACACCCATGCAGACAATGTTTCTTCAAACTCATACCATGCATCCTGTGTTTGTTTCTTGAAGTCAACCCGTTTTGGTTCTGTCGTGATATCCGACAACTTCATTACTTTTACTTTATCGCCTGCTCCTGATTTCTTCAGGACTGGATCAACTGCGAAGTTGACCATCGGCATGACCATCGTCGCCGCCATAAAGCCGCCGACTCCAGTCAATGTATACGTCAAGAATTGACGACGTGTTACGTTAGACCCGTTTTGAGCCATCTCGATCCCCCCTCGTGATGTACACTGTGCCCCAAGACCACGGTACTTCACACAAATTTCTCACATGGTAATAGTATCTTAATAAAATCATTGCGTCAACCGCTTCATAGCGCGGTCCAGCGGTTTCCTAACTGCTCTAAGACTTGCCCGACAAAATTCCCGACCATCTGACCTTGTTGATCTCGGCTCATCGTCTCAAGCGATAAACGCGGGACATAAATAATGTCCGTGACCGATGTCTCTTTCCACCGTAAATCGGCAGTAATGAACGTCACAAATCGAAACTGTTCTGAAGATGCCGCCTGTTGCCAACTCGTAAGCTGGTCGATGGACGGTTCACCGATATACGTCATCGCCGGTACAAGCATCGCCCGTCCCGACAATTGCCGTTCGACTTCCGTCGCGACGGTCATCGTCATATCTGCACATTCCGAGAAAGCATGCATCGCTTCGTCGAATCCGACGGGAATCAATGGGACAATCAACGTATCGATATACGCTTGTTCGTTTCTTGTCCTTTGAACATCGGATGGTTTGAAACGCAAGTCATTCCCCCCTTTCCTGTTCACTTACATTTCGTCACATTTAATGTATCATATCCGCTTTTGTTACTGCTTCTTTAATGTGAACGTTTTATGAAATTAGCTACAATTTTTCTTCATATTTTCCCCTTAGTTTCGATTTCGAAAAAAAGCCTCCCTTCAGTACAGTCGAAGGAAGGCAAACGACTCGATTTTTCGATCAGAGTTGGCTGCGGATGATTCGCAATTCGTCCGAAAGCGATTGGAAACGATGTTTATCCCGGGCGTCAAGCGCCTCGTCGATCAACCGGACCAAACGTTCTTCTTCTTGACGGTTGACCGTCGCCGCAATGAAATTCATCGCAGCATCGGCCAGTTTCGGTTCAACGGCTACTTCCGGTCGGAACGGATTTTCCTCCAACAGCGAGAGGTACTCGTCATCCATCATCATCCCTTGAAAGTTCAACTCGATATAAAGCGGCTCATCCGTCAATCGAATATCATGGTAGGCTTTTTCCGGATCGGTCGTTTTGACCTCTCCTTTTTTAAAGAGAAACGGGTCTGCATCAAATCCATAGGTCGTAATGATCATTGCTTTTGGCGCAAACATGGCATTTTGAACAAAGTGAACCTGTTCGAGCTTCGAATCGTTTCGAAGCCAATAATCGATGATCCACTTTGATTCCCGACGTTTCAACGTATAATAGGTCAAGATGCGGCGCAAGAAACGCTGCTTTCTCTCTGTCATCTTAATCCTACTCCCTTCTCCAGTGAAGTCATCCATCCATTCGTTCGACATAGTCGACTAAATCGGCATCTTCCGGTGTCAGTGCAGCCGCCCGGCGTAATAAGATCAGCCCTTCGTCCCGGCGTCCTTCTTCCACGAGCGCATATCCATACTCTTTTAAGAATAACGCATCATCCGCAAAAGCAGCCTCTACTTGCGCATATTTCTCCATCGCTTGCGTATACTCTTCTAATGCATATAAGGAGCGTGCCCGGTACCAGGTCAGAATCGGTGCCGTCACATGTTCTTCGATGGCGGAAATCGTCTCAAGCGTCGCATCGTGATCTTCATCTTCCGCGAGCAGTGCAAGCAGTCTTTCGGCCGCGACGAGCGATTCCGGATTGAGGGCCAGGGCTTCACGCAATGCTTTCACACTGCCTTCCCGGTCTCCAAGTTTCAAGAGGAACAATGCTTCCATCGTTCGCAACTCATCGTTGTAATCGTCGCGCTCGATTCCCTGTTTGATGACATTAAGCGCTTCTTTCGTCAGTCCGAGTTCAGCCTGACTTTCCGCGTACGGGACATACGCCGACGTATAATCAGGATCCTGAGCAATCAATTGCTGGAATGTCTCGACCGCTTTTTGATGTTGTCCGACCCGGTGAGCCGTCATCGCGAGTCCGAACAATGTATGCAGATCCGACCGTTCCGCCACGGCGCGTTCATACAGTGGAATCGCTTCTTCGAACTCCCCGATCATGGCCAATGCTTCCGCATAGAGGGCATCCAGCGGCAATTCTTCCCGCAAGACCGGATCAGCCGCAATTTCAGCAAACAAAGGAACCGCTTGATCAAATGCACCGAGTGTCATATACAGTTCAGCCAGTCCATAAGCAAGCAACGGTTCATTTGGTGCTAATTCCCGGGCCTCCTTTAATTTGGCCAATGCTACTTCATCAAGTCCTTGCGACTGATACAAGTCGGCGAGCAGGACCAACGTCCGGGGACCATTTTCGATATCCGTCACATCCACCTGTTCCAGGACGGTGATGGCCTCTTCTTCCCGGTCGAGATCGATGTAACATTCGGCAAGCAATAAGGCCACACCGGCATTCCCTGAGTAATCGACGTACAACGGAGCCAACAGATCGACGGCACGGTCGGATAATCCTAATTCGATGTACAAATCAGCCACCGCCAGACGATCTTCGTCCGTTCCTGTTTTTTCGAGTTGTTCGAGTGCGACTAACGCTTCAGACGTATGACCGTGTTCGAGACTCTCGACTATTTCTTTTAATACGTGTTCGTTCAAGGCAAACGCCTCACTTTCCTCTATTTCACTGTTCGAGATCTTTTCAGGGATTCGTTTGTTGCAGTGTCTTTAAATCATCATAAAACGTCGGGTAGCTGACTTCAACTACTTCATTCCCAAGGACCTCGATTTCCGGCTGTAATGTCGCAGCAATCGTCAGCATCATCGCCAGACGATGGTCTCCTGCACTGTCGACCGTCGCTCCGACAAGTGGTGTCGGTCCGTCAATAATCATGCCGTCTTCCGTCGCTTCAATCTGCGCACCAATCTTTCGCAGCGTTGAAACGACCGTCTCGATCCGGTCCGTCTCTTTAACACGCAGTTCCGCTGCATCCCGGATGACGGTCCGTCCTTCGGCTTGTGTCGCAAGCAGGGCAAGCAACGGAATTTCGTCGATCAACGAAGGAATTTGCTCCCCTTCAATCGCTACAGCTTGCAGGGAAGTCGTCATCAGCGTCACGTCAGCCGTCTCTTCCCCCGCCGTTTCCCGACGGTTCGTGATTTCGACACTGGCTCCCATCTGCCGTAAGACTTGTAAAAATCCTGTCCGGGTCGGATTCATCAAGACATGTTCCGTCGTGATCCGACTGTCGGCTCCTAAGATAGCTGCCGCCCACCAAAAAGCAGCAGAAGAAGGATCACCCGGAATGTCGATTTCTGTGGCTTGCAGGCGGACCGGTCCTTGCAGACGGATTTTCCGTCCCTGCTCCTGTTCTTGAATAGTCAGGTCGGTTCCGAATTTCGGCAACATCCGTTCTGTATGATCCCGTGACAGAATCGGTTCGACAACTGTCGTCTCGCCGGTCGCAAACAATCCGGCCAGTAAAACCGCACTTTTGACTTGAGCGCTCGCAACAGGCAACGTATAGGTTGTCCCGACAAGCGGTTGACCATGGATCGTCAGCGGCGCGTATGTCCCTTCAATGTCCGCTCCGAGTGTCGCAAGCGGGACGGTCACCCGGTCCATCGGCCGTCGTTGTAATGACTCGTCTCCTGTCAAGGTGTACGTTTCCTGACTACCTGCCAAAATACCGCTCAGTAAACGAATCGTCGTTCCTGAATTACCGCAGTCAATCGTCGCTGCCTTTAGAGCAGTGGTCCCGGTAATCCGAATTTCTTGTTCCGTCTGCTGAACGTGTGCGCCAAGTGCCTCGACTGCTGCGAGTGACGCCAGACAATCTGCCCCTAACAAGGCATTCGAAATCACTGTTGTTCCTTCTGCGATTCCACCCATCAAAAAAGCACGATGGGTCATCGATTTATCGCCCGGTACACGTACCGTCCCTCTTAAGCCCAATGTAAACACCTCACTGTTTGATCATATGCATTCTTTAGACGTTTCTGATCGATTGCTTCCAAAGAAAATCCATCTTGACCTTTTACTACAAATCGAATCGATACATCATTTTTTTTGTCGCGTTTCATCAATTCCAAGTATCTTTCAAACGGTTGACGTTCCGGTAACACAACACCAAGCCGGTGAATCAGCTCGACCAATCGGTTGGTTTGGTATTCGTTGCCTTCAAGGATTGATACAAAAACCAGCCCGATCCCGACTGCTTCTCCGTGGGACAGATCCTCACTCGCATATTCGACGGCATGGCCGAAAGTATGCCCGTAGTTTAAAAAGGCACGGATGCCGGTTTCCCGTTCATCCTGTTCTACGATATGCTGTTTCACCTGTATGCCGGCTGAAATCCAGTCAGCGAGCGGTAATTGTTTGATATCTGAAAGTCCCAGTCCGATCAGCTCTTCCGCAAAAGTCGGACGCGCCAATAATCCATGCTTCAGTAATTCAAAAAAACCGCTTCTCCATTCGCGGTCGGACAACGTTTGTAAAAAGGCTGGATCGTATAAAACGGCAGACGGCTGATAAAAAGCACCTACTAAGTTCTTACCCCAACGTAAGTTTAATCCAACCTTTCCGCCGACACTCGAATCATGCGCGAGCAATGTCGTCGGGATTTGAAGGAAAGGAACACCACGTAGGAAAGTCGCTGCAACGAATCCCGCTAAATCACCGATCATACCGCCTCCGACGGCAAGAATCATCGTCTTTCGTGTTGCACCCTGCTCAATTCCTTCTTCCAGCAACCGTTGATAGACGGATAAGGATTTACTTCCTTCCCCCGGCTCGACGGTACTGACATGCTGAGCCGTCACCGGAAAAACATTCTCAAGTTGACGGCGGATTGACGCCATATGCAGATCCGCCACGGTCTGATCCGTAATGATCCAGAACCGATCCGCTTCCTGCGCTTGTTTCACTTCATGAATCCGTCGGATGGCATCCGGTTCAACATAGACGGAATAAGGACGGCTCGCCCGGATAGTCAGATGCGTCAAAAGAGACGCACCTCCTCCCGGTAAGCTGTGACAGCCTGTTTCAGGCGGTCAAGCGTCGATGTACCGAACATCTCAAGAACAGCTGCCGCAATCTCGACGGCTACGACGGCTTCCAGTACGACCGCTGCCGCCGGAACGGCACAGGCGTCACTGCGTTCGACCTGAGCGACGAATGGCTCCTTTGTTTCGATATCGACGGACTGGAGAGGACGATATAACGTCGGAATCGGCTTCATCGCCACTTGGACCCGAATAGGCATTCCGGTCGACATTCCGCCTTCAATCCCGCCCAGATGATTCGTCTTACGGAAATACCCGGTTTCGTCATGCAGGATTTCATCCTGGACCGTACTACCTTTTCTGCGCGCCAAATCAAATCCGTCGCCAAACCCGACTGCTTTCATCGCATTGACACTGATGACGGCACGGGCGATCCGGCTGTCAAGTTTCGTCTCATTTTGTGTAAAGGAGCCGATTCCCGGCATCATATCTGTCACGACGACTTCGACTTCTCCGCCTAATGTGTCCCCGTCTTTTTTAGCTTGGTCAATCGCTGCCATCATCCGCTCTGCTGCCGCTTCGTCGGCACAGCGAACAGGCGACGCCTCAATCACTTCCCGGTACTCCATCGGGTTGACGAAATCCGCATCGATGCCTCCGATGGAGCGGACATGAGAAAACACATCAATCCCCAGTTGACCGAGCAGTTGTTTGGCAATGGCACCGACCGCGACACGCGCTGCCGTTTCCCGGGCGGACGAACGCTCCAGGACATCGCGTAAATCCCGGTGTCCGTATTTTAATCCGCCGACCAAATCAGCATGACCCGGGCGTGGACGTGTCAGTGTCCGCGGACGTTCCAGTTCCTCCTGCAACGGTTCGGCCTGCATGACTTTCGTCCAGTGCGTATGGTCTTTATTCTCAATGAACAGACTGATCGGTGCGCCCGTCGTATAGCCGTGCCGGATCCCCCCGCGGACATCCACCGCGTCCTGTTCGATTTGCATTCTCCGTCCACGACCGTAACCACCTTGACGTCGTGTCATCTCACGTTGCACTTGATCAAAATCAATGATGAGACCAGAAGGGATTCCTTCGATGATGACCGATAATCCTTTACCGTGTGATTCACCTGCTGTCATGTAACGCATGTTGCCTCATCCCCTTCTATCCGTTAGATTTTTTCATAAAAAAAGCTTTGTTTCATTTTTAAGCCAAATCGTTCCGGTTGGAAAATCTGTTCTGTTCCGCCGACAAACAAAATGCCTCCCGGTTTTAAAGCGTCGACGAATGACCGATAGACATGTGCCTTGGCTTCCTCAGTAAAATAAATCAAGACATTCCGGCAGATGATCAAATCAAATCCTGTATCATACCGGTCACCGAGTAAATTATGTTTACTGAATCGAACGAGACGTCTGATTTCAGGAACGACTTCAAACTGTTGTTCTTGTTCGATGAAATAACGTTTTTTCCGTCCTGCTTCCACTTCATTCAGAGCGGACGCTCCGTAGCGGCCTTGTTTTGCCTTCTCAAGGACTAACTCATCTAAGTCCGTTGCTTGAATCGTAAATTGTGCCGGATCGAGCTTTTCGTTTAGGATCATCGCCAACGAATACGGCTCTTCACCTGTCGAACAGGCGGCACTCCACGTCCGAATCCGTCCGTGGGCACGGGCTTGCAACACCGGCAAGATATCTTGCTCCAGTTGCTGCCATCGAATCGGGTTCCGGAAAAACTCACTGACGTTAATCGTCATCCGATCCAAAAATTCTTCATACAAAGTTGAACTTTTTTCCATCGCCTGCATATAAGAAGCAAATGTACTGTATCCTTTTTTATCACGTAATGCTGTTAATCGCCGCTTCATCTGGGCTTCTTTATATTGTCCTAAATCAATTCCTGATTTTTTCAAGAAACGTTGGATGAAAAGCTCATAGTCCTGCATAGTCCACCTCACAAATCCTCTCTCTGGTGGGATTGCTTTTCAGGCACTCCCTGTCTTATTTTCTATCTTAGCATAAAGCCATTTCCTTTCCAAAAAACAAAAAAGACGATTGAGCAGTTGCTCAATCGTCTTGCTGACCTCAAACGTTTAACGGTTGTCCTTGAAACCAAAGACCGAGTTCACGCTCGGCACTTTCAACACTGTCTGAACCGTGAATGACATTCTCGCTCATCGTGTTTGCAAAATCGCCCCGAATCGTTCCCGGTAGTGCTTCCGTCGGTTTCGTTTTACCAATCATCATCCGCGAAACCGTGACTACATCTTCGCCTTCAACACGAAGTGCGACGACAGGACCAGATGTCAAGAAAGTGACCAACTCTCCGAAAAATGGTTTTTCTGCGTGTTCCGCGTAATGAGCCTGTGCTAATTCTTCAGTCACCTGCATCATTTTCATTTCACGAATTACGAATCCCTTACGTTCGATACGAGCGATAATTTCCCCAATCAAACCTCGTTCAACGCCATCCGGTTTTACCATTAAAAACGTTTGCTCCATTACTAGTTCCCCCTATGAAATACAGATAAAAAAAGCGCTTACATAGTAAGTTTACTGCGTAAATGGACAAGCGGCAAGAAATTTTTACATTTTTTCAACCTTTACGTTTCCCGACATACCGGGCGACTTCTTCCAAGGACCGTTTCGCTGATGATTTCGGGAGATGATTCAAGCGGAGAATCGCCCGCCGAATGTATAAATCAACGGTTTGTTGCGTTCGTTCCAACGCATCTGATCGTTGCAACCGGTCCAGTAAAGGAGCCACCTCTTCATGACTCGGCATTGAACGGATCTTTTGTAATTCCCGGAAAAATTCTCGATCTTCCGACGCATAAAATACAGGCAATGTTTTATGACCATGACGCAAATCTTCTGCGACAGGTTTTCCAAGTTCAGTCCGTTTCGCTGTAAAATCAAGCAAATCATCTGCAATTTGGAAAGCTAGACCAATGTCACGCCCAAATTGTCGTAACGCCTTCGTATCTTCCGGTGAACAGTTCGCGACAATCGCCCCGAGATGACAGCTGGCTTCAATCAGGATGGCCGTTTTCCGCTCGATCCGTTTAATATACCGTTTGATCGATTGTTCCCAGTCATACTGATCGTAAATCTGCTCGATTTCGCCTTCACAGATTTCACGCATCGCATGGACCATCACCTGAACCAGTTCCGGTTTGCCAACTTCCCCAATCAGTTTAACTGCCTCACCAAATAAAAAGTTACCGGAATAGAGTGCAACTTCTTCATCAAAGTGTTGCATGACGGTTGGTTTGCCGCGCCGCAGTTCAGCGTCATCAATCACATCATCATGGACAAGTGAAGCCATATGGACCAGTTCAAGACTGGCTGCAACACGCACAAGCTCATCACGATCGGCCTGACCGAACTTTGATGCGAGCAACACAAAGGCCGGCCGAATGCGTTTACCGCCTGCTTGAAGCAATTGTTGTCCGGCAGCATCGATGGTCGGATCGCTCGATGCGATATGACGGATCAAAAATTGATCCACTAAACTTACTTCTTTGGTTACGTCTCGATAAATAGAATGCAGTGACATCTCACCACTTCTTTCCGAGGTGCATTGCAGCTGCCCCACCTGCAAATGCTTTGACTTCCACTTGCATGAATCCGGCTTGTTCAAACAGTTGTTTCAGTTCGACACGATCAAGGAAAACTTCAGTTGACTCTTGCAACCAGTTGTATTGATCGTAGGATTTGGCAAACAAACGACCAACCTGCGGCATGATTTTTCCGAAATACAGGGAGTAAGCTTCCTTAAACAGCGGTGCTGTCGGTTGACTTGTCTCAAGGCAGACGACCGTCCCGCCCGGTTTTAGGACACGGTGCATTTCTTTGATGACCTGCAAATAATCCGGTACATTCCGCAGTCCAAATCCGATTGTCACGAAATCAAACGAATGATCGCCAAACGGAAGCTCCATCGCGTTCCCGTGAATCAACTCGACATTTTTCATCTCAAGCGCTTCAACTTTTTCGACACCAACTTTCAGCATGTTCTCGGAAAAATCAAGTCCTTTGATGACACCGGTCGGACCGGCTGCTTTCGCAAGCTGAATCGTCCAATCAGCGGTTCCACAACATAAGTCGAGACACTTTGCACCTGGAAATACGTTCATCCGGCGCATCGTTTCTTTTCTCCACAATTTATGAAGGCGGAAGCTGATGATGGAGTTCATTTGATCATAATTGCTTGAAATCGATTGAAACACTTCATATACTTTTTTCTCTTTTTCTTGTGTCTGCACGCAGTTCACCCTTTCGAAGATATTACGCTACTGCCATCTGTTCCAGATGAGATAATAACAGTTGTTGAGCACTTGATTGTAAGCTTTGTGCCCGTTGACGAATCAAACGTTGTCCGTCCTCCGTCAACCAGTCTCTTCCGCTAATCGCTGCTAGTCCTTGAACCAATCCGAATTCTGCCTTTAACCATAATAAGACATACTCTTCAGTTGAATCGTAGTTTTCCTCATGAAGGGCACATTTCGCTTCGTTCACATGCTGAACGGTCCGCCCGAGTGTTACGAGTGCCGTTTGGGGAAGCGACGCCAATTCTTCAAAGAAGTAGCTCGAAAATAAATCTCCCGCCAGAACCAGCAGTTGTCGTTCTTTCGAACCTCTTTTGGTCTCTCCGACACGTTCATGTAACAGTAAGGCCACCTGTGCATAATGCACACCTTTGACAAGTGATTGCCAAGCCAACGTTTCATTTTGGGCGACATCGATCAACCAACTGATTTGTTCACGATTGATGGAAGGGAAATCCACATGCCGAGCCAATTGTGTCGTTTGTTTTGTAGTGAGTGCGGTGATCATTTCTTCCACGAGCAGCTCTTGATGATTCATGCTTTTACCCCCCGATCTCCAGTGCCATCTCGTTGATGGATTTTCTTCTTTTTTAATATACCATAATCAGTTCGTTTTCTCGTCTCTCAATGTCCACAAAAAAAGCCGTCCGAGGAATTCCTCGAACGACTATGTAGCCGAATTACTTAACAGCATCTTTCAATGCTTTACCTGGTTTGAAAGCCGGTACTTTGCTTGCTGGGATTTCGATATCTTCTTTTGTACGTGGGTTGCGACCTTTACGAGCTGCGCGTTCACGGACTTCGAAGTTACCAAAGCCAATCAATTGGACTTTCTCTCCAGACTGAAGTGTCTCAGTGATCGATTCGAATGTTGATTCGACAACTTTCGTCACGTCTTTTTTAGTCAGACCTGATTTTTCGACAACTGCTTGAATGAGTTCAGTTTTGTTCATTACGTTCACCCCCTCCCAATCACTTCTTCGAGGCTAATCATACCTTATAAACGTTGATATTACAACATTTTCGTTAGAATCCCCATTAATTTTCTGATTCTTCGATCGATTTCTCAGAAAACACAGGTTCGCCTTTTTTGTTGATTGTGTAACTTTGGGAGTATGCAGGAACAAATGGTTGCTCATCGTAGAGCAAATGCCGAATATCTTGGCCGACTTTCGGCTTTTTCTTCGCTGTTTCGACCGCTTTTTTAAGTTCAGGCAAATAGTTGATAAACAACTGCCCCTGACCGTCTACATAGATCGACAGTTTTTCATCGGAATACGGACTCGGTACTTTCGGTTCCTCTTTGATAAACAGCTTCTTATAATCAAGCGTAAACTGATTTTTCCCGATCGAACCTTTGAAAGGATATTTGTCATTTTTCTTACGGTACGTATCAATGCGGACTTGAAGCTTTTGAAGTTCTTCTGCTACAAGCAAGTCCATCAATTTAACCGTCGGCTTTTTCTCGACATCCACGAGTAAATAAATGAAGGTCCCGCCCCCTTCAAAACTGTTGGGAGGAGGGTCGCTCATATAGCGTGGAATCAGACGTCCGAGTTCGATTTGATACCGTTCCATTAATGGTGTATCCGCTTCTCTTGTTTTAATCGGCAAAACGCCGGTATCTTTTTGATAGGCGTCTACTGCATTTTGAACCGTTCGAATTTGTTCCGGATACGGAACCCGATTCGACGGTTTTTGACTGTCCGGAAATAAACAGCCCGACAACAACATGACCGGAATCAGCATAAAGACTATTAAAAGTTTTTTCATGCACTCGGACCTGCCATGACGATAAAGACCATGATGATCGATGCCACGATAAAACAAAGAAAAGCAATGGTCGACATCAAGAATTGCCAAGCACCGGATAATTTCGTCCGACTGATTGTGACCAATAAGACACTGATCGCAAACAAACCGATCCCGGCAAACGAAATCCACATTTTTAGTAATCCAGGACTCAAGGTTTCCACCCCACTCCGTTAATCTTTCATCGTAAACAGATGTTCAATCTCATTTTTCTGCGGACGGCGCATCAATTTCTGTACTTCTTCTGCCGGAGTATGTCCGTCGAATAAGACATGATAGAGCGCTGTCGTGATGGGTAACTCACATTGTTTCGTTTCTGCTAAATCGTAAGCGGCTTGTGTCGCCCGGACGCCCTCGACGACCATTCCCATGTTCTCAAGAACGGTTTCAAGTTTTTCGCCCCGGCCGATCGCATTTCCGGCGCGCCAGTTCCGACTGTGGACCGATGTACAGGTCACGATTAAGTCGCCCATTCCCGTTAAACCGGTGAACGTCATCGGATTTGCACCGAACAATGTGCCTAGTCGGGCAATTTCGACCATCCCGCGGGTGATCAAGGCTGCTTTGGCATTATCACCGTACCCTAATCCATCAGCCATTCCGGCTGCTAAGGCAATGATGTTTTTGAACGCTCCGCCCAGTTCTGCTCCGATAATATCGGCGTTTAAATAGACACGGAAGTTATCATTCGTAAACAATTCCTGTACTCGTCCTGCCTCTTCCATGTCAGTGGAAGCAACCGTTACGGTCGTCGGCTTACGTAATGCGACTTCTTCCGCATGGGATGGACCGGTCAACACACAAATCGCCGAACGTTTGGAGGCATCGATTTCCTGCTCCATCAATTCTGACAACCGTAAGTGTGTTTTCGGTTCAATCCCTTTTGAGGCATGAATCAGCACGACCGGTTCCGTCAACAATTCGTTTAATTGACGCGATACAGAACGAATCGCAGAAGAAGGCGTCACAATCAAGATATGGGATACCCCTTCGACAGCTTCGCTTAAAACAGTAGTTGCCCGAAGTGATTCCGGCAACGTCACACCTGGTAAGAACTGCGTATTTTCATGATTTTGATTAATGGCATCAACATTTTTTTGATCCCGACCATAAAGAATGACCTCATGACCGTTATCGGCTAAAACGAGCGAGAGTGCGGTTCCCCAACTCCCGGCTCCAATGACTGCAATTTTTTTCATCATGATTCACCTTGTCCTTATTGTTTTTGACGTGCCAGAATCCGAATCGGTGTTCCTGTAAAATCAAAGGCTTCACGAATCCGGTTATCCAGATAACGTTTGTATGAGAAGTGTAACAATTCCGGATCATTGACGAATAAAACGAATGTCGGCGGACGGGAAGCGACCTGTGTTGCATAGTTGATCCGCAGACGAACCCCTTTATCCGTTGGTGCAGGATTCATCGCTACAGCGTCTACGATGACATCATTCAAGACACTTGTCTGAATACGTTGGGCATGGCTCTTCGCTGCTTGTTTGATGACAGGAAGTAACGTTTGTAAACGACGTTTTGTTTTCGCAGAGACGAAAACGATTGGGGCATAATCAAGGAACCGGAATTCTTCGCGAATTTCCTCTTCCATTTTTTTCATTGTTTTATCGTCTTTTTCAACGGCATCCCATTTGTTGACGACGATGACGATGGCACGGCCTGCTTCATGGGCATAACCGGCGACTTTCTTATCTTGTTCGATGATTCCTTCTTCACCATCTAATACGACACAGACGACATCTGCCCGTTCGATGGCTTTTTGTGCACGCATAACACTGAATCGTTCTGTTGATTCATAGACTTTTCCGCGTTTACGCATACCGGCTGTATCGATGATGACATATTCCTGCTCATCCCGTGAGAACGGTGTATCAATCGCATCGCGTGTCGTACCAGCGATACTCGAAACGATGACACGTTCTTCACCGAGAATCGAATTCGTCATGCTTGATTTTCCGACGTTCGGACGTCCGACTAAAGCAAATTTAATCGTATCCTCATCGTACTCGATATCTTCTTTATCCGGTGCCAGTTCAAGCACGCGGTCGAGCATATCTCCGAGTCCTAAACCGTGTGTACCGGAAATCGGATATAAATCACCGAATCCGAGCGAATAAAATTCATACATTAAATCGCGCATTTCAAAATTGTCCACTTTGTTAACAGCGACGACAACCGGTTTATTTGAACGGAATAACATGTTCGCCACTTCTTCATCCGCTGCCGTAATCCCTTCACGGCCGTTGACCATAAAGATAATGACGTCCGCTTCATCAATGGCGAGCTCCGCCTGATGACGCATCATTTGAAGTAAGGGCTCATCCCCGACTTCGATTCCACCTGTATCAATCAAATGAAAATGACGATTCAGCCATTCTCCAGTTCCGTATATACGGTCGCGGGTAACACCTGGCTTGTCTTCTACGATCGAAACCCGATCTCCAATCACCCGGTTAAAAATCGTCGACTTTCCGATATTTGGGCGACCTACGATCGCCACTACTGGAATTGCCATCCCAACACCTTCTTTCTCTTCTCTCGCTTCATAGCCGTTCTATTGTACCAAATGAAGCGGTTTTATACCATATCTATCGGAACATAAAAAAAGTGAACACGTTTCGTGTTCACTTTTACTGCCTTATTCTTTTGTATCCGATTCCTTCTCAGAAAGATCGGCTACCGAAAATCCTTCGTTTTGATCCGTGTACTGAGAGTAGTCATCATTCGACGAATCTTCCTGTTCAAGCACACGTGTCGATAAGGAAATCTTATGTTCCGCGAGATGAACCTCGAGAACTTTTGCTTCAATTTCCTGACCTTCTTCAAGCACTTCGGACGGCGAGCCGATATGGCGGTTGGCAATTTGCGAAATATGAAGTAATCCTTCGACCTGAGGTGCCAACTCAACGAAAGCACCAAATTGAACGATCCGGCGGACACGTCCTTTGACGATGTCTCCCGCTTCAATTTTGCCTTCCATCTGTTGCCATGGACCCGGTTGCGTTTCTTTGATCGAGAGTTTGACTTTTTCCGTGTCCCGATCAACACCTAGGACCTTCACTTCAACTTTTTGTCCTTCCGTCACGATATCCGACGGACGTTCCACGCGGTGATGTGCCATTTCTGAAATGTGAACCAACCCGTCAACACCGCCGATGTCAACGAATGCTCCGAAGTCCGTCAGACGTTGGACGGTTCCTTCTAGAACCTGTCCGACTTCAAGATGTTCCAGTGTCTCTTTTTTCTTTGCATTCAGTTCGCCTTCGACAACGGCTTTATGCGAAAGAATGACACGATTTTTTTCTTGATCCAGTTCGACGACTTTAACGGCAATCGTCCGACCGATATAATCCGAAAAGTCTTCCACGTAGTGGCGTTCGACAAGCGAAGCAGGAATGAATCCGCGGACACCAATATCGACGACCAGTCCGCCTTTGACAATATCTTTCACAACGACTTCAAAAATTTCACCCGATGCGTATTTCGCCTCAACTTTTTCCCATGCCTGTAAGGCATCGACTTCACGTTTGGAAACGACTACTTCTTCATCTGTAATTTTCTTGACCTTTACTTGTAGTTCATCACCGACTTTGAGTGCACCTTGAATGTCATCCAGATGGAGACTCGATACTTCGCTAATCGGCAGGATTGCTTCTGTCTTATATCCGATATCAATGAGTGCTTGCTTGTCTTCAATCTTCACGACCGTTCCGGTTACTACCTGGTCCCGATGAATTTCAAAATCAGGCATATCTTTCATTTCTTCGACCATTCCAACACAACCTCCTCACGATGAGTACAAGAAACGTATGAATACGTTTAACCTTCTTCTAACTTCTTACAATTCTGACTATTTGTCAAGGCATTACGCGTGATTGAAGTAGACGGTTTTAACTTCTTCCAAAATCCGTTCGGAAATTGCCTTTGCCGCTCCCCGTTGATCTCTTAAATCCGAAATATCAACCGGTTTTCCAATGGCAACACGCATCCGGCGGAACGGACGGTAATCGCCGATGATGGCGATCGGTAAGATTTGGGCCGGCGAACGTAAAGCAAAGAATCCGACGCCGGGTTGAGCAGATGTAAACTCGCCGGGAGCCGACCGCGTTCCTTCCGGGAAAATTCCGACCGTTTCATCCGAATTCAGCAATTCAATCGTCCGCTTCAACGCTTGGCGATCGCCTTGTCCGCGACCGACCGGATACGTTCCGGCTGAAATCATGATTTGTTTGAGAACCGGAATGTTGAACAATTCCTCTTTCGCCATGTAGCGGACAGAGCGACTTGTCGGAATGGCACTGACCAAGAACACCGGATCCCAGTTGGAACTGTGATTGGCACAGACTAAAAGCGATCCGTCCGACGGAATATTTTCCTTACCTGTCACCTTTAAACGAAACACCGTTTTGGCAATGATCAGAACGATGAATCGTGCAAGCCGATAGACAAATTCGTTTCGTTTCATTTTAAGGCACCCTCTGCCAGTTCAGTCAGTCGCGCAACGACTTGATCAATGTTCAGTTCTGTCGTATCGAGATAAATCGCATCATCTGCCTGTTTGAGCGGTGAGACCGTTCGTTCACTGTCCCGCTTGTCGCGCAACGCGATTTCATCCTGTAATCCCTTTAAATCGCTGTCCATTCCACGGGCAATGTTCTCCCGGTGACGGCGGCTGGCCCGTTCTTCGACCGATGCCGTCAAAAAGACCTTCAGCTCGGCTTCCGGCAAGACGACCGTCCCAATGTCACGTCCATCCATGACGATGCCTCCCCGTTCCGCCAGTTTACGTTGTGCGATGACCAGTGCTGACCGGACTTCTGCTTGGCGGGCGACAAATGAAACATTGTTCGTGACTTCATTTGTCCGAATCGCATCCGTCACTTCCCGTTCTCCGATGAACACACGTTGTCCCTGTTCGCCCGGCGTCAGTCGGATATCAAGTGATTTCATCAATTCTCCAAGAACCGGTCCGTTCTCTAAATCAAGTCCTTGTTCCAATGCAGCCAGTGTGACCGCACGATACATGGCTCCCGTATCGATATAAACATAATCAAGATGTGATGCTAACTGTTTGGCAATCGTACTTTTCCCGGCACCTGCAGGTCCGTCTAAGGCAATTTGAATCTTCTTCATGAGTGACTTCGTTCCTTCCATCTTCACCAACTTAAGTGGTGTATAGTATCGACCGTTATCATAGCAAAAAAATACGCTTACGTGAATGGGTTCGTTCCACGCCGTGAGTTTTTCATTTGCGCTTGGTAACAGTGCCGTAAGACTAGTTCCCGACTCCGGTCATTGATCCGGGTAAATTGAAAGGCCAGTTCATACCGCGTCTCTCGCGGGTCAACACGAACAAGTTCTGCCAATACATCAACCGTATGTGTCACACCGTCTCCCGTCGGCAGTATGAAGGTTAATTCGAGCTCATCCTTTACTTCGATCGGAATTTGATTTGCCAATACTAAAATACCGCCTGCCGATAAATCGAGCGTGACGGAAGTGAACGGTTCAAACGCTGTTTTGTGCGGGTGAACTGCTACATCCAACAATTGAGGCACCCGGACGAACTGCCGGCGCTGAACACGCTGGATCATTTCTTCCTTCGGCCGGCGTAACGCATACCGCTGACCTCTTAACGGATCATTTTGACGTTCGACGACTTCGGTCTCAAATCCATACAGCTTTCCTTTTTCCTTAAAAAAATAAAATCCAACTTGTTCCTGATCCGATAAAATAAAGGTTTTTAACGTCGAAACTTCACTCGGTGCTTCGATCCAGATTAACCGGTTGGTCACGGCCGTCACTTTCGTCCGTCCTTGACGGTCCTCTTGGTTAGCCAACATGACTAAATCTCCAGTTTCTATCATCTTACTCTCTCCCAGCCCATTCTATTCAGTTACTTTTTCTGTTGTGTCGTTGGTTCAAGCGATTGGCGCTTCGAATTTGATACAGGCCGACAATCCATAATCCGATCATAAATAAAATCGGCACAACCGATATACCACCATTTTCCAATATTAACAAATTAAAGATGGTGTGTACAATCATCGGAACGAAAATTGATAAGGCGAGCCAACGATACGGATGCGTCGAGAACTTGGCTTTTCCCATAAAAAATCCCATGATGACTGCAAATAAAGCATGCCCTGAGACCGGTAACAAGGCACGGAAAACCATATGTTCAACCGTCCCGTTGACCATTAAATATAAAATATTTTCCAGTGTCGCAAATCCTAAGGAACAAGCGACGGCATAAATGATTCCGTCATAATAATCATTAAACCGTTGGTGAATATACACGGTATAAAAGACAACAAACCATTTTGCAAACTCTTCCGTCACGGCCGAACGAACCAATTGAATCGATTCGAGTCCACCAAATTCACTTTGGATGATGTATTCAACGAACATTAAAGGAAAAACAAGAAGTATCCCGAAAATAAAACTACGTAGGATATAGCCTACGGGTTCTGACTCGTGTTCGTGGCGTAAATAAAAATATGTCAGCAATGCAATTCCTGGGGCAATTCCTGAGAAAACGATTGGTAACACGTCTCCTCCCCCTTCCTATTCTCTTAGAATAAAGGTTTCTCACGGAAAAGAAAACCGCACCCATTGTTTCTCTTGAAAAAAAGGGTACAATGTTAATGAAAATGACCGGAAAGAAGGTGAAGGTTGTTCGTTATCCGACGACAACTGTTTAATGAAAAAATTACTTTTGATTCATACCGGAGGCACCATCGCGATGGCGCAAAATCATTCCGGTCACGTTTTACCGAATGAGATCAATCCTCTGGACGCCTCGTTGCCACGTGCGACCGATATCGCCGACATTACGACGCGTCACTTCTCGAACCTGCCGTCTCCACACATCACACCGGAAATCATGTTGCGGCTGGCTCATTTCATTAAAGAGGAGTTACAGACCGGTGGATATGACGGAGTCGTCATCACGCACGGCACAGATACATTGGAAGAAACCGCTTATTTTCTTCAGCTCACAATCGGAGCTCCTATCCCAATCGTCTTGACCGGTGCCATGCGTTCGTCTAACGAAGTCGGATCAGACGGTGAATTTAATTTGATTACCGCCTTACGGGTTGCCGTCAGTGCGGCTGCTCAAGACAAAGGCGTCCTCGTCGTCTTTAACGGAGAAATCCACTCGGCGTTTAATGTCACGAAAACCCATACTTCTTCAGTCGATACGTTCAAATCCGTCCATTTTGGAAATTTAGGGATGGTCACAAAAGATCACGTGTACTTATTTAATACTCCGCTTCTTAAACCGACTCATATGGTGACACAATTGAGTAAACGTGTCGCTGTCTTGAAAGTCTATGCCGGGATGGAACCGGACTTACTGCTTGCGATCAGCGAACTCGGATACGACGGTCTAGTGCTCGAAGTTCTCGGTCAAGGAAACGTGCCGCCTAGCCTGGTCGATGCGATCCAGTCGTTAACCGAACAGATGCCTGTCGTCATCGTCAGCCGTTGTTTTAACGGGATTGTCCAGGACGTATACGGCTATACGGGAGGCGGTCAACAGTTAAAAGAACTGGGCGTGATCTTCTCGAATGGATTGAATTCTCAAAAAGCACGGTTGAAGTTAATGATTGAACTTGAAATCGGTGCCAATCATCATGCTTTGGAAGAATCTTTCCGCGTCGAATAAAATTATGCAGGCAAAAGGGAGAGGCTTCCGTAGAGGCCTCTCCCTTTTATTGCTTATGAATCACGGTCGAGCTGTTTCCGGTTTCAGGCGGTGTTTGAGACTGTCTGCAATCAACCCGCCGTGGAATCGTCCGTTTTCAATAAAGATTTTATTGGCATCATAACCAGCGGCCACGACACCGGCAATGTAGATTCCCGGAACGTTCGACTCCATTGTCGTTTCGTCAAATGCGGGAATCCCTGTTTCCGGATCGATTTCGATGCCCGCATCGGCGAAAAGACCGATGTCCGGTGTATATCCTGTCATCGCAAATATAAAATCTGCTTTGACAGCAGATTGTTCACTATGAACGGAATATCGCACTTCCGTATTTGTAATTTCATCAATCGTCGCGTCAAACACCATCGTTACTTTTTCTGCCCGTACCAACGATTCGAAATTCGGCAGGACCCACGGTTTGATGGACGGACTATAGGATTCCCCGCGATACAGCATCGTCACACGGGCGCCTGCCTTTTCGAGCTCGATGGCCGCATCGACACTCGAATTTTTTCCGCCGATGACGACGACATCCTGACCGTAAAACGGATGGCCTTCTTTAAAGTAATGGAAAACATGCGGTAAGTCTTCGCCCGGAATGTTCATCAGGTTCGGCAATCCGTAGTAACCGGTCGCCAGCACCACTGATTTGGCCGTCCGCGTCACAACTTGCCCGTTCCGGAGCGATGTCACGTTAAACCCACCTTCAATACGTGCGACGTCTTGAACCGTCTCAAACGGTCGCACAGTGACCTCTTTTCGCCGCACGACTTCCCGGTAATAGACAAGGGCATCTTGCCGTTTCGGTTTTAATTCTTTATTGATGAAAGGCACACCGCCGATTTCTAATTTTTCACTGCTTGAAAAAAATGTCTGGTGTGTCGGATACTGATAAATCGCTTCCACGATGTTTCCTTTTTCAATGACTTCGACAGTCAGTCCAAGGTCCTGCATTTCAATTGCCGCGGATAATCCGCAAGGTCCTGCGCCGATGACGATACAATCCAACATATCTCTTTCGCCTCTTCCACTTGCTTTTTTTTCATCTTAGCAAATCTTTCCCGTCGAAGAAAGAAATAACCATACAAAAAAGCCCACTTCTAGACGAAGTGAGCTGACTGAGATTAAACCCAACCGCGGAATCGTGATGCTTCCGCCATTTTCCGGACACCGACCATGTATGCCGCAAGTCGCATGTCGACATTTCTTGTCTGTGCCGTCTGATACACCTGGTTAAAGGAATTGACAAGCACTTTTTCAAGTTTTTCATGAACTTCTTCTTCCGTCCAGTAATATCCTTGGTTATTCTGCACCCATTCAAAGTAAGAGACGGTAACGCCACCACTCGAAGCAAGGACATCCGGAACAATCAAGATATCACGTTCCGCTAAAATTTTCGTCGCTTCGTTAGTCGTTGGACCGTTCGCTGCTTCGACGACGATACTTGCTTTAATGTCATGGGCGTTATCTTCTGTAATTTGATTTTCGATGGCTGCCGGTACTAAAATGTCACATTCCAGTTCAAGCAACTCTTTATTCGAAATGGTATTTTTGAAAAGTGTCGTGACGGTACCAAATGAGTCCCGGCGATCGAGCAGATACGGAATATCAAGACCGTTCGGATCATGTAACGCACCGTACGCATCACTAATGGCGATGACTTTTGCACCAAGATCATGCATGAACTTCGACAAGAAGCTTCCGGCATTACCGAATCCCTGAACGACAACACGTGCTCCTTCAAGTGTAATTCCTTTTTTAGCAGCCGCTTCACGAATCATGATGGCGACACCTTTTGCCGTCGCCGTCTCACGACCATGCGAACCACCAAGGACTAATGGTTTCCCTGTAATGAAGCCTGGTGAGTTGAATTCATCGATTCGACTGTACTCATCCATCATCCAAGCCATGATTTGTGAATTCGTAAAGACGTCCGGTGCTGGAATGTCTTTCGTCGGACCAACGATTTGACTGATGGCACGGACATAACCGCGGCTTAATCGTTCAATCTCACGGAAACTCATCTCACGCGGATCACAAATGATTCCGCCTTTACCACCACCATAAGGCAGATCGACGATTCCCGCTTTTAGACTCATCCAGACGGACAAGGCCTTGACTTCGACTTCCGTGACATTCGGGTGGAAACGAATTCCGCCTTTTGTCGGACCGACCGCATCATTGTGCTGGGCACGGTATCCGGTAAAGATTTTTGTCGATCCGTCATCCATCCGAACCGGAATCCGGACCGTCAGCATCCGAAGTGGTTCTTTCAACAATTCATACATTTCGTCTGGATAACCCAGCTTCTCAAGAGCTTCCTTGACGATTTCTTGTGTTGCTTCGAGTACATTCTTGCGATGATTTGCGTGTTGTTGGTCAGTGATCATTCCAACGTTCCTCCCCATAAGTGGCATCCCCTATGCCGTTTCCTTGTTCGGATAAAGTATACCTTTTTCCGAGCCGTAATGAAAGGGGTTCCCATCATATTTGTAAGCGCTTTCTACCATCTACTTCATTTTCAGTTTTTTCTACTGGCCGATTCGCTTTCATGACGTGTGATTGCCAGTTCAATAAACGTTTCCACAAGTTCCGGATAGTCGATTCCGACGGCCCGAGCACCATCCGGGAACAGACTCGTAGATGTCATTCCCGGCAACGTATTCGTTTCTAAAATAACCGGTGCCCCTTCATCGGGAACGAGGAAATCGGTCCGGGAATAGCCGGCGCATCCTAATACTTGATGGGCCAAAACAGCCCATTCCTGTAATGTTTGCGTCGTCTTCTCATCGAACTGTGCCGGACAGATGTGCTCCGATCCGCCGATGGCATATTTCGACTCATAGTCATAGAATTCATTTTTCGGGATAATCTCGATGACCGGCAATGCTTTTTCTTGTCCTTTTGCCCCGAGAACCGGTACCGTCACTTCACGTCCTTTGATGAATTGTTCAATCAAGACGGCATCATCCGCCTGGAAAGCCAGTTCAATACCTTGACGTAACATCTGCTCATCCATCGCAATCGTCAACCCATTCGAAGAACCTTCTTGGGCCGGTTTGACGACACAAGGAAACTGGGCGTCCCACTGTTTAATTTTTTGTTCGATGTCATCTCCACGCTCGACCAAGACATCACGTGCAATCCGGATTCCCGCCTTTTCAAAATGTACCTTAGAGCGCGCTTTATCCATCGCTAACGCGGATGCCAACACTCCTGAACCGGTATATGGAATACCCGCCATCTCGAGCAGCGCCTGGACACGGCCATCCTCACCATATTTGCCGTGAAGGGCAATGACAGCGGCCTCTACTTGTAGATTTAAAATTTCTTCTGCACGCTCTGGATGAAAGTCGACGGCAACGACTTCATGCCCTTTACTTTCCAGCGCATTAATTACCGATTTCCCACTATTTAATGAAACTTCCCGTTCACCGGAAATTCCGCCAAACAATACTGCCACTTTCATCTTGTTCACTCCTTCATCTTACGTTCAATGCTTATCATACCATCACTTTTTGTATGAAAAAACACAAATTGGTCGCAACCACCGTCCGGACATATAAAAAGTCACTTCCCGATTGCGTTCGGTGAAGTGACTTTTTAGTTACATCTTGAAAATTCCCGTTAACGACAGTCATCGGAATCAAGGTGTAAAGCTTGCGATCATTGTTGGAACGGCTTGTTCCAACAGGATGGTTTTTCCGTATTCGGACATCACGAGCGGACTTTTCGGACTGGGTACACCGTATTCCGACAAAATCGTCGTTACAGTCTGCTCGACATGTTGCTTCATTTGTTCTTGGAAGTATAAATAATAGCGGTCTTCGAAGAAATACAGTGTGCCACCCGTTTCCGTTTGATCGATGTGACGTGCCAAACCATGACTCGCCTGAATGACATCTTCCAATTGGTCGAGTTGATAGAGGACATGATGGACGATATCGACCGTCATCCGAATCTCAACTTGATCAAATTCCTCAAACGTTTCTTCCGGCAGGGCACCTTCACGCCGAACGTCGACCAACATACCGTCGTTCGGGAAAAATGTTACAAAAAAGTCGAGTGTCCCGACTGCATGAAATCCATAATTCGATTCAGCTTCTTCCAGTAAATTACGTAATAAAGCCTGGCCTTTGCCGACAGCCAATGTCTCCGGTCGAACGTCATGGACCGACAGTTCTTGTTTTGATACGAAGACCCGTAAATGACCTTGCTTAAATTGCTCAAACCTCATGTTAGACTCCTCCAGTTACTCGGCAGAGTACAAATGCTCTCCGTTCGATATGACTCACACTATACACCAGTTGTCGGAGTGAGTCGACTTAACCAACTTTTCCAAGCGTTGTCATCGGATCCAAGTAACATATCTCCGTACTTTTCCGGATGTTGCTCAACGGCATAGCCGCCTAAACCAATTTCCGTTTGTGGTGCCTGCTTTTGAATCTGGTCAATTGCTTCATCTAAGTCCTTCAAATGATCCGAGATTGTACATGATAGCACGACTGCTCGAGGCGTCAGCTGTTTCGTCACTGTTACAAGATCCGGTACAGGAATACCCGCTCCAAGGAAGATGACATCGAATCCGCTCTGACGGAGGTACAGCGTAAAAAACAGCAATCCGAGTTCATGTTCTTCTTCCGGCGCGCAGACACACAAGATGCGTGGTAAAAATGGATTGATCGGCATTTGAAGAGACAATGTCGAGAGACGTGCCCGTAAAAAAGCGGTCGCGAAATGTTCATGGGCAATCGTAATCGTTCCCTTTTCCCATCGCATCCCGATTTCATGTAACAACGGACCGACGATGTCTTGGATGACCTTATCAAAGCTGAACATCGAAAATGCTTTGTTCATAATGTCATGGGCATGTCGTTCTTCGAAATTCGTCAGTGCTTCGAACAATTGATCCCGCAGCTCGATTCCATAATCAATCGGAACCTCCGTTCGATTCACGGGCATTTCATATAATTGAATGGCTTTTGAAACCGACAGCCCTTCTTTTTGTTTATCAACGATCCAACGCAGCTTGGCAACATCGTTATCACTGTAAATACGATGGCCTGATTCGCTCCGATCCGGATCCAATACTTGATACCGCCGTTCCCAAGCACGAATGGTCGTCGGATTGAGTCCCACCAATGCAGCAACTGCTTTGATATTATATTTCCCACGATCCATGCACCGTGCCTCCTTTCTTCTTCCCTTTAGTATACCCGTAAAGGAAAAAAATCTCCGTTCATAATGTGCGCTTACATCATGAAACCGATGGAGACAAAGGCAATGATAATTGTAATCATCAAAACTGTGAGTGTAATCGCGAGTGGATTTTTAGCAAATGGTTGTTTTAATCGTTCATTGCGAACGTGTTCGATTCTTGAGGATCGAGGAGGTAATGACGTGCGTTGTTGTTCATCTTGCCGATTTTTTCGTTGATCCTGTTTACTCAATTTCATCACCTTTTCTAAAAAATAAGGACTACTATTAGTTTACACTGAAGGACGGGATGAAAAAAAGACTTCTTCTAGCCGGTTCTTCCAGTCCAGTTGGGCAAAACCGGTCCGGACGACAGGTTCATCCATCGTAATCGTGCCGCAATTGTCACAACACCGGTCTTGTACAACGGGACGTTCGTCAAAATGTTCCAATATGAATGCTCGGCGGCAAAACATATTTTGAATATAATTTATCATTTGCATGAGTTCACGTAAACGTATTTTTTTCCGTTCCTCCTGCCACTCGATGATTTGGGATTTTGTTTTCCCTTCCGTAAGCTGACCTTTTAGCAGACGATAAGCCGGATCGTCCGGATCGAGATGCAGGCGTTGCTCAATCGCCTCAAACGACTCCCCTCGTCCGCGGTATTGCGTCACTTGATCAATCCAAAGCAGAGACGCATATTGTTTATCCACTAAAAATTGTTGAAGTTGCTGATCTCCCGGTGCATAAAGCAATACTGCGGTCGACGGTTGCCCGTCCCGTCCCGCTCGACCGATTTCCTGCATATAGGCTTCAATCGTCGCCGGCATCGTGTAATGAATAACCGTCCGGACGTTCCCTTTGTCGACCCCCATACCAAAAGCACTGGTACAGACGAGACAGTCGATTTCGTCGTGCAGAAACTGTTGTTGGATCAGTTGGCGATCTTCCGGTTCAAGACCGGCATGATAATAAGCGGCCTGAGGAACAATCGATGCAATCCGTTCTGCTTCTTTGCGTGTCGTCGTATAAATGACACATGGACGATTGACGGTTTCCAATCGTCGGCTCAAGACCTCATCTTTTTTACTCGGCTCGGTTTGCTCGACGATGAGTTGAATTTCCGGCCGGTTGACGGAATGGCGAATCCGCTTCGCTTGCGTCAGCGCCAGTCCCCGAATGATGTCTTGTTCGACTTGTGCCGTTGCCGTTGCCGTCAAGGCTAAGCAAGTTGGATTGCTGAGTCGTTGGCGAATCTCACCCAGTTTAGCGTAGTCCGTCCGGAACTCATGTCCCCACTGCGAGATACAATGAGCTTCATCAACGACAAACAGATTAATTTTAATTTCCGCTAATCGCTGTTGAATTTGCGGGGCGGCCAATTGTTCGGGTGACAGATACAAATAACGCAATTGATTCAGATGACGTAAAATTTCTTCCTTTTGATCGCGGGATTCAAGAGACGTCAACTTAGCGACGGCTCGTTCCCCGCGGCGTTTAATCTGCATGATTTGGTCTTCGATCAGCGATAATAACGGGGATACAATCACCGTCAATCCGGCCGGTTGCAGATAAGACGGCAGTTGGTAACAAATTGATTTCCCGCCTCCTGTCGGCAGAATGGCGACTGTATCGTGACCGGCGAGGACCGACTCGACGATTTGCCGCTGTCCGTCTCGAAACGCACCATACCGAAAGACTCGTTTTAATACTTCCTCCATCATGAATGCACCACCTTTCTTGCTAAAACGATACGAATTTGAAAATAGTCCATTTCCTGTGTCAACTCTTGCTTGATCCGTTTCAGCGAAAACGTTTGGAGCCGGTCGGTGATTTGAATGACCTCTTCATACTGTGCAGCAGCAACAAACTGCTCGATCGGGAAAACGGGAGCATACATCGCAATTTCCACCAGATGATCCTCCATTGTACTTTTTTTCAAACGCCGTCGTTCAGCAATTTGCGGAACCGTGTAGCCCTGTTTCAGCAGATCCCAGGTTTTTTGCGCAGACTGTGTCATTTTGAAATGATTGATGTCGTTTCCTAAAGATAAAATCAGACTGTCTTCAGGCAAGACACGTAAACATCTTCGCCATGCAATCACGAATTCCAACTGGAGTGAAAGTAAATCCGTTCCCAGCCGTTCACTCAATTGAGGAAACGATAATCCTGTCTTTAATCCCGACAACCGGTAAGTGATCAGAATCGCTTCTCGTTCTGTCAATTGATGTAACGCCTGATTCAGTTCCTGATAGACGGCCGCTTTCCAGACGGACCGTTCAGCTACCTGACGGATTTGTTGTTTGACCCATTCCTTTACGCCGCTGTCTTGTTGCACCGGAATAAAAAAGGTTTTTTCATCCAGACAAACGATTGATTGGATCATCAGACTGACCCGTTTCCACAACTGCATCGGATAGCCGCGCAGTTCTCCACCTAAGTCATCCAGTAGAAAAGGAGAACCAAGTTGTGCTTTTCCGGCATCTGTCATCAGCAGATTCTGTTCCCGCTTAATCCATCCGGCATGCTCCAGTTCGTGTAAGACTTGCTCAAACCGGTCTTTTTTTAATGGAAGCATTCCAAAAACTGCTTCCAGTCCATAAAAGTGTGCATCTTGTAAGGAAGTAGCGGACCGCTTTCCTTGCAGCAGATGGAACAAGCTTCGATCCGTCCGTTCATTTTGTAATCGACTAATGGCTTCCAGTACTACCTGTCTCACAATCGTTTTTTCCATGTCAGCCCTCCCCTCCGTTACATCACCCGTTTTAACTTTAGTTTATCATCAGGATACATCTGGCTCCTGTTTCGTACACTTGTTCTTATTTTACATTTCCAATCAGATTTATGCCATGTTGAATCGATTAAAGAAACAGAAAAGGTGATTTCGCTCCGACAATCGGTTTATTCACATACTTCTGCCTCTTCCTCATTGAAATGCGCGCATGAGTCCGATACAATGACTTATAGATGAGAACAGTACTTAGTTTCCAATGTTTTCGAATCGAGAGGAGAATGACCGATGGCTAAATTTACAATTGTTGACAAAGACACATGTATCGCATGTGGTGCTTGTGGCGCAGCTGCCCCAGATATTTATGATTACGATGATGAGGGCTTGGCTTACGTCATTTTAGATGATAACAAGGGAACAGCTGAAATTCCAGAAGCATTATTCGATGATATGATCGATGCATTCGAAGGATGCCCGACGGATTCAATCAAAGTCGCAGATGAATCATTCGAAGGCGACGCACTTAAATACGAATAATATTCGCTTCACCGGTCTGCTCTTACACGAGCAGATCTTTTTTTGTCGTAAAAAAATCACTTTCCCGCGACAAGCGCAGAAAAGTGATTCTCAGAAAACGTCAGCGTTTTCCTTTAATATACGGTACACCAACAGCTTTCGGTGCATCCGCCCGTCCAACGACACCGGCAAGGGCAAGAATCGTCAACA
Source organism: Exiguobacterium artemiae 255-15 (assembly GCF_000019905.1). Classification (GTDB taxonomy): domain Bacteria; phylum Bacillota; class Bacilli; order Exiguobacteriales; family Exiguobacteriaceae; genus Exiguobacterium_A; species Exiguobacterium_A artemiae. The sequence goes on from NC_010556.1 coordinate 1,778,009, forward strand.
AATATGGTGCAATCAACAAGTAAACTTGTGGAATTTGATCAAGAAGCGGTAACTGTTGCCCGATGATCGAAATCGCTTGAGCGAATCCGAAGAACAGGGCCGCTCCCATCGCTCCGAGTGGATTCCATTTCCCAAAAATCATCGCTGCAATAGCGAGGAAACCTTGTCCAAGAATCGTCGTCACGCTGAAGTTCAGTGAAATCGACGTCGCGTAAACAGCGCCGGCAAGACCACCGAAACCACCTGAAATCATGACACCGATGAAACGCATTTTTGTAACGTTGATTCCCATCGTGTCCGCTGCCATCGGGTGTTCCCCGACTGAACGAAGACGAAGACCAAACGGTGTTTTAAAGATGACGTACCATGCAACGAATGCTAAAGCAATCGCAATGTACGATGTGTAATAGACGTTGGCAAAAAACATCTTCAGTACCGGAATATCCGATAAAAATGGAACGTTTTCTTTCGAAATCCGGTTCGGAATCGAATCGGTCTGCCCTTTTCCGTAGAATGCCCGGACAAGGAAAATCGCGAGACCGACTGCTAACATATTAATCGCTACTCCAAGAACCGTTTGATCGGCCCGGAACAAAATGGCGGGAATCGCGAGGAACAAGGAGAACACTGCTCCAACGATGATTGCAATCAGCATGGCAATCCAAGGACTGGCAGCACCTAAGCCCATTTTCGATAACGTCAAGGCTGAGACGATACCCGAGAACGCCCCCATGACCATTAGTCCTTCAAGTGCGATATTGACGACACCGGAGCGCTCACTGAAAATTCCGCCGAGTGCCGCAATGATCAACGGAGCCGAATAGGCAAGTGCGATCGGTACGATAATATACAGTACTTCTAAAAAGCCCATTATTTATCGGCTCCTTTCACTTTTTTATCTTCGGATTTCTTGACCGTGAATTTCTCGATCAAGAGACGGATCGCATATCCAGAAGCGACGAAGATAATGATAAACGCGATGATGATTTTAATTAACTCCGGCGGGATTCCGATTTGTTGCATCGAAAGACCACCGATATTCAGACCGGCAAACAGCAAGGCGGCGAGTACGACACCAATCGGATTGTTGGCACCAAGTAAGGCAACGGCAATCCCGTCAAATCCGACACCCGTGAATGAAGCGTTTAACGTCATATTCTGGAATGTCCCCAAACCTTCCATTGCTCCTGCGAGTCCGGCAAATACACCTGAGATGACGAACGAAAGAACAATGTTCTTATTGACGCCCATACCGGCATATTCTGCGGCACTCTTGTTGAATCCAACGGCCCGTAATTCGTAACCAAGCGTCGTTTTCCAAAGGATGAACCAGAAGACGAGTGCTGCGATCACGGCAATGAAAATCCCATTATGCAGACGTGAGAAATCTGTCAACTCTTGCAGGAAAGGTGACGCAAGCGAAGCGGATTCTTTTACTGATTCCGTCCGTTCGTTTTCAATCCCGATGACATTCCGAAGAATATCGTTTGTCACGTACAGTGCGATATAGTTCATCATGATGGATGTGATAACTTCGTGGACATGGAATTTCGCTTTTAGGATACCCGGAATCGATGCCCACAGTGCTCCTGCGAGTCCTGCTCCGATTAAAGCAAGCGGCAGGTGAATCGCTGTCGGAAGATCAAACTCAATCCCGATCCAGACTGCAACCATCCAGCCGACCAATACTTGTCCCTCGACTCCGATGTTAAACAATCCAGTCCGGAAAGCGAAGGCAACAGCAAGACCTGCAAAAATCAACGGGGCAGCAGCTCGTAATGTTTCACCGATGCTGTACGGTTCCCCGAATATGCCGTAAAACAATTGATCAAATCCGTCAACCGGATTGTAACCGCCGGCGAGCATAACAATCGCACCGACGACCATTCCCAAGATGATGGAAAGAATCGGAATCAATATTCCGTAAAAACGTTCTAGTTTCATGAACGACCGACCTCCTCTTTCTTACCGCCGGCCATCAAGAAGCCAAGTTCGATTTCGTTTGTTTCTTTTGGATCAAGGAAGGCGACTGTCCGTCCTTCGTAAAGAACCGCAATCCGGTCCGATACTTGCAGGATTTCTTCTAGTTCAAATGAAATCAGAAGAACGGCGCGGCCTTTTTCACGTTCGAGTACCAATTGTTCGTGAATGAATTCAATGGCACCGACGTCCAATCCACGGGTCGGCTGTGCTGCAATCAATAAGTCAGGTGAACGGTCCACTTCCCGGGCGATGATCGCCTTTTGCTGGTTTCCGCCTGACAGAGCGCGGGCAAATGTTTCCGGACTTGGAGTTCGGACGTCGAACTTCTCGATTAAGGTTTTTGCTTTATCCATGACCTGACCGTAGTTCATGATGCCTGCTTTTGAATACGGTTTTTGATAATACGTTTGCAATACCATATTGTGACCGATTGAGTAATCGAGGACCAGTCCATGCTTATGACGGTCTTGCGGGATGTGTCCGACTCCGGCTTCCGTCACTTTTCGTGGTTTTAAGTTTTTAATGGATTTGTTATTGAGGAAAATCTCTCCGCTGTCCGCTTTACGCAAACCGGTAATGGCTTCGATCAATTCCGTTTGTCCGTTTCCGTCGATTCCAGCGATCCCGACAATTTCACCGGCTCGGATATCGAGGTTTAATCCGTCTACTGCCTTGATGCCGCGACTGTCTTTGACAACCAAGTCTTTGATGTCGAGCACCAGTTCTTGTGGAGTTGCCTTGGAATACTCCGCATTAAAGTTTACTTCCCGCCCTACCATCATCTCGGCTAATCTTGATTGGGTCATTGTTTCATCGATATCAACTGTTCCGATGTATTTACCACGACGAATCGTTGTACAACGATCGGCGACTTCCATGATTTCCTTCAATTTGTGGGTAATCAAGATAATCGATTTCCCTTCAGCAATCAAGCGATTCATGATCTGAATCAATTCTTTGATTTCTTGTGGGGTTAAAACAGCAGATGGTTCATCGAAGATTAGAATATCAGCACCGCGGTATAGTGTTTTTAAAATTTCAACACGCTGTTGCATCCCGACCGAAATATCTTCGATTTTTGCATCTGGATCAACGGCAAGACCATACTGTTCCGAAATTTGACGGACTTTTTCCCGCGCTGCTGCTCGGTCGATTTTCAAACCGGCTTTCGGCTCAGCACCTAAGATGATGTTTTCTGTTACCGTGAAATTTTGAACGAGCATGAAATGTTGGTGTACCATTCCGATTCCCAGATCATTCGCAACGTTCGGACTCGTAATATTCACTTTTTCACCACGTACACGAATCTCTCCAGCCTCAGGCTGATACAAACCAAATAAGACGTTCATCAGCGTCGATTTTCCGGCACCGTTTTCACCAAGTAAAGCGTGAATCTCACCTTTCCGAAGCTGGAGCGTGATGTTATCATTTGCGACGAAACTGCCAAACTCTTTTCGTATGTTTAGCATCTCAATGACGTATTCCAAGAAAATCCACTCCCATGTTTAGTTTAAAAGGGGAGGCCGCAGTACTAGCGACCCCCGCTTCCATTTTATTTCAGTGACGCTTCGTATTCTTTGTACTCGTCGTCAGTAGACGGAACTTTGATGTCACCAGCGATGATTTGTTTTTTGTAGTCTTCCACTTTCGTCAAGACGTCTTTCGCAATATTGTCTTGTGATGGCGCGATATCAACTCCGCCGTCTTTAAGACCGAACTCAACAACTTTACCAGCCGGGAAGTTACCGTCTTTTGTATCTTTAGCTACTTGTTCAACTGCTGTATCAACACGTTTGACCATCGAAGTCAATGTAACGTTTTCCGGCATACCTTCTTCTACTTGGTCACGGTCAACACCGATTACCCAAACATCTTCGCCGTTTTTCTTACGGTTTTTCGCTTCCGTGAAGACACCTTGTCCTGTTCCACCGGCAGCGTGATAGATGACGTCAACTTTTTTACCGTACATACCTGAAGCAATTGCTTGTCCTTTTTCAGCAGCGTTGAAATCTTCTGCGTATTGAACTTGGATATCCGCTTTTGGATTGACGGCTTTAACGCCGGCTTTAAATCCACTTTCGAACTTTTTGATCAAGTCTGAGTTAACACCACCGACGAAACCGACTTTGTCCGATTTCGTAGTCAAACCGGCAACAACACCAACGAGGAATGATCCTTCGTTTTCTTTGAAGACGATTGACGCAACGTTTGGTTTATCAACGACCATATCAACAAGTGCAAAGTTGTTGTCTTTGAATTGATCCGCAACTTTACCGATATCTTCTGCCATCAAGAATCCGATTCCGAGAATCAGATCATATTTCGCACGCGCCAATTGCTGAAGGTTCGGTTGGTAATCCGATTGTTTTGCCGACTGAAGATACTTGTAGCCCGTACCTTCTTTTAAGTCGTTGTCTTTACCGAATTTTTGAATCCCTTCCCACGCTGATTGGTTGAACGATTTATCGTCAACACCGCCCGTATCTGTAACCATACCTACTTTGAAGCCTTCTTTTTTGTCTCCGCCGCTTGAATCTTTCGAATCATCGTTACCACCACATGCTGCGAGTACCGAACTCATTGCTAAACCTGTTGCTGCTAATGCGAGAAGTGACTTCTTTTTCATCTGAAATAATCCCCTTTCGAATATGGTCATACAAAGTTCCTGACTACGTCAAGCACCTGAGGCTGGTGATGAGGAGCGTTACGTAGGTAGGCGGAAAGCGCTTTCAGTAAAACCCCTAAAACGAGTGGTTAAACACGCTTACGGATGACATGGAAATCAAACTTGTCCGCACGGAAATAGTTCGCTGAATAAAGAACGGATCGGTCAAGCTCATCATAATGCGTCTGGCGCAGTACGAGTAACGGTTGGTCCGTATGTAATTGTTCAGCGATCTTTGGATCAATCCGCGGCTCGATATGCGTAACCGCATGAGTGACACGGCGTCCTAATTCTTTTTCTAGTGCGTCAAACAGTGATGTCGAAGACGTAAACTGTTCTTCGTTTTTAATATAATGGCTCGGAATCTTATCGACACAATAAACGACAGGAACATCTCCCGCAAGTCGGATTCGTTCGATTCGATAAACCAGTTCATCCGGTCCTAACTGAAAACGTTCTCGGTCACGTTCAGTTGGTTGCACCATTTCTGATGACAATACTTCTGAGGTCGGAATCATACCTGCACGTGCAATCATCTCTGTAACACTGTAAAGCTCCTCAATCCCTGAAGTAAACGGTGGTCTTGCATTGATAAACGTACCGACACCGTGTTTACGGATGACGATGTTCTCATCTTCAAGAATTCGTAAAGCCTCTCGAAGAGTCGCTCGACTAACGCCAAGTTGCTTTGAAAGTTCAAACTCTGAAGGTAGCTTTTCGCCTTCCTTGTAAACGCCGTCATCGATGTCAGACTTGATTTTTTCAATCACACGTAAATAAAGCAAACGATGATCTAATTTAATCGACATGACGCATCTCCATCCTCTATCTAGTTGTAACCAGTGCTCAGACTTCTGACGTATGAGAACTCCAGCCAAGATAAGTATATGATGCCGGACTCAATCCTGCAATCATTTTGTAACAGGTTGGAAGTCTGACTTCTGGCGCTTTTGTAACCCTTTTCATAACGTAAATAAGTTTGGAAGAAAATAGGGCATTCTACCTAAGAACACCCTCTTTTCTCTTACCGCTTATTGTTCAGGGACAACTGTTTCCCCTTTAATGACAGCTTTTTTCGCTTGTTCAACTTTTTTCAACGTCTCTTTTGACAACTTGTCTGACTCCACTAAATCGACACCTTGTTCTTTTAAACCGTAACGGATTGTTTTTCCACCCGTTAATTTTCCGTTTTTGGCTGCATTCGCTGTGTCTTCCACTGCGCGGTCCACCCGTTTGATAACCGATGTCAACGTTACGTCTTCCGGCATACCTTCTTCTTTTTGGTCCCGGTCAACTCCGATGACTGAAACGTCTTCCCCGTTTTTCTTACGGTTTTTCGCTTCCGTGAAGACACCGTTCCCTGTTCCGCCCGCTGCCGGGAAAATAATGTCTGCGCCTTTTCCGTACATTCCGGCTGCGATCGCCTGTCCTTTTTCCGGAGCTGCAAAGTCTTCCGCGTATTGTACATCGACTTTAATTTTCGGATTCACGGATTTTGCACCTGCTTCAAATCCAGCACGGAACCGTTCAATGACATCCATCTTCATGCCGCCGACAAAACCGATATGATCCGTTTTCGTCTGCATTGCCGCGACGATTCCCGCAAGATACGCGCCTTCATTCTCTTTGAATGTAATCGATGTGACGTTTTTACCCGGAACGACATTATCCACGATGGCAAACTGTGTGTCTTTGAATTGTTTTGATACCGTTTCGATGTCTTCGTTAAAGGTATTCCCGATTCCGAACACTAAGTCTTCCCCGCTTCGTGCAAGTCGAGACAAGTTCGGTTGGTAGTCTTGTTGGGATTTCGATTGAAGATAAGAGTAGCCTTCATTTTTCTTGAGCTGATTTTCTTTTCCATATGCCTGTAGACCTTCCCATGCTGATTGGTTAAACGACTTGTCGTCGATTCCGCCTTTATCGGCAACCATTGCTACAGAAAATTCATCCTTTTTACTCGAATCTTTGTCTGCTGAACCTCCACATGCTGCTAATCCGACTGTCGCAACAGTCATCATTGATACGAATGCATACTGTTTTTTCATCATCGCCAACTCCTCTTCCTATTATGTGAGCGCTTTCATTATCTATTTGTGAAAAAGTCGCTCACGTACCTTTTATCGGGTACGCCAACTCATATGACTGAGTATGACAAATATTTCGCGCAAAATCAACAGACGTCTGACAACTATTTTCATGAAAACGGTTTAAGTTTTCTTTTTTTTGTTTTCACCGTCAAAAAGAGGATAAAGCACCCGGCTTTATCCTCTTTCCGATTATTAGTGACCCATGACGCGACGTGGTTTTGAGCCTTCCGACGGACCGATTAAACCATTTTCTTCTAGTGCATCAATCAGACGGGCGGCCCGGTTGTAACCAATCCGGTATTTCCGTTGGATCATCGAAGTTGACGCTGTTTCTTGTGTCAAAATGAACTGGACGACTTCATCATATAGCGGATCGTCGACTTCCGTCTCCCCTTCCGGAAGATCCTTTGGAATCATCGCTTCAACATATTGGGCTTTTTGCTGGGAGATGACATGGTTGACGATTGTTTCGACTTCTTCATCCGACAAGAACGCCCCTTGGACACGGACCGGTTTATTCATGCCGTTTCCAAGCAACAGCATATCTCCTCGTCCAAGTAGTTTGTCTGCCCCGCTCGTATCAAGAATCGTCCGGGAATCCGTCCCGCTCGAGACACTGAAGGCAATCCTCGATGGGATGTTTGCCTTGATGACACCGGTAATGATGTCAACGCTCGGTCGTTGCGTCGCGATGACCATATGAATTCCGGCTGCCCGTGCCATCTGGGCAAGACGCATGATGGCATCTTCGACTTCGTTTGAGGCGACCATCATCAAATCGGCTAACTCATCGACGATGACGACGATGTACGGCAGACGTTGATGGACTTTTTCTTCGGCGTTCATCTTATCAATCAGGGCATTGTATCCTTCGATATTCCGCGCCCCGTTCTGACTGAAGATTTCATAACGCCGTTCCATCTCCGATACGACCTGTTTTAACGCTTGAGCCGCTTTCTTCGGATCGGTCACGACCGGTGCCAGCAGATGGGGAATACCGTTGTAGACATTCAATTCAACCATCTTCGGATCGATCATCATCAACCGGACTTCATCCGGGCGGGCCCGCATCAAAATTGAGACAATCATCCCGTTGATGCAGACGGATTTTCCCGATCCGGTTGAGCCGGCGACTAAGACGTGCGGCATCTTATTCAGTTTCGCCGTGACCGTCTCACCGGAAATACTTCGACCAAGTGCCACGAGCAAGCGGTCCGGATCGGCCTGGACACTCTCTGCACCTAAGACCTCCCGTAGGGAAACCATGGCGACCTCCCGGTTCGGAACTTCGATTCCGACGGCAGCCTTACCGGGAATCGGTGCTTCGATCCGGATATCTTTTGCGGCGAGCGCAAGCGCCAAATCATCGGCTAGTCCGGTAATTCGACTCAGTTTGATGCCTTGATCCGGTTCAATCTCATATTTCGTCACACTGGGACCGAGATGAATTTTCAAGACTTTTGCTCCGATTCCGAAAGATTTTAACGTCGCAATCAATTTTGTCGCATTGTCTTTTAATCGTTTATTTTCTCCTGATAAATCTTTTGTGACAGGTTCTGCCAGTAAATCAAGCGACGGCAACTGATAGCCGTCCGGCGTCTCCGTCATCGTCAATGGTCCTTGTGTCTCTTTTGCCTGTGGTTCGACATGATCTGCAAAGCCGATAATCGGGACGTCCTGAAGAGTGACAGGAGCTTCTTCCGCCACAATTTCTTCAATGGCCTGTCTTTTCAGTGTCTTCTTATCATTGACCGGTTGCACCACCGCTTCTGACCGGTCTGGTTTCTTTTTCTCAGGACGTTCTTTGACGACAGTCTGCCGTTCACGTTGCTGGAATTCTTGAATCCGTTCTCTGATTCCTAAAGCCAGTTCACTGAAAAACGTCGGTTGCAGCAAATGAATCCCTGCCACAATCAGAAATAAACCGATCATGAATGCGCCAAAACTCGAAATATAATAGGACGAACCTTGATACAACCACGCATTCATGGCTCCGCGCGGTTGACCAAGCAGCAAGTCAATCCAGATTAATCCGCCGAGAATCAAAAACGACCAGGCCCATTTGTTTAACCGTGGTTGATTCGACAAAATCAGCAACAGCAGTCCGCCAATCAATCCGTACAGGAGTGAACCAAACTGTCCGACCTGATCTTTCGCAAACTCGGCCAGTACTTCTCCGACACGTCCAAACTGTCCAAGTGCCAATACATACGAAAGCAGCGATAAGACCGCAATGATGGCTGCATATGTACGGTATTGAATCGGCTGACGTTGCTTTTTCGCTGGTGGCCGTTTTTTAGCCGGTGTACGTTTTCGCGGCGGGGTTTTCCGGACCGGTCCTTTTTTTGTCGTTGCCATCTTTTTCTGACCTCCTGATAAAAAAACGACTCAGCTGACCATCCATCGGCCTCCCTGAGTCGCTCCTTTTTGTTAGATTTCCATGATGATCGGTAAAATCATCGGACGACGTTTCGTTTGTTCATAAAGATACGAACTTAACTTGTCACGAATCAATGACTTCATTTCCGTCCAGTCAAGCTCACCTGTTAATTTACCTTGCAGTTGCTTGGCAACAATCCGGTTCGCTTCGTTGATCATATCTTCTGATTCACGCATGTAGACGAATCCACGTGAAATGATTTCTGGTCCGGAGACGATCGTTTTGTTTTTACGGCTGATCGTGATGACACAAAGGACGACACCGTCTTGCGACAGAAGACGACGATCGCGTAACACGATGTTTCCGACATCACCGACACCGATTCCGTCAATCAAGACGTTTCCGGCATTCACTTTACGTGACATCCGGGCTTTACGTTTCTCGAACTCGACGACATCCCCATTTTCAATGATGAAGATGTTATTTGCATTGACACCAATTGTTTGTGCTAAACGGCTGTGTGCCTTCTGCATCCGGAATTCCCCGTGGATCGGGACGAAGAATTTTGGTTTGATCAAGTTCAGCATCAACTTCAAATCTTCGGCATGTCCGTGACCGGATACATGCACTTTCCGCTGGTTATAGATGACGTTTGCACCGGCGCGGAACAACAAATCAATCGTTTTCGAAACGGATTTTTCGTTTCCGGGAATCGGAGACGCCGCGACGACGACTGTATCATTTAAACGGATGTTGACCTGCTTGTGTGCATTCCGTGCCATGCGTGTGAGTGCTGCCATCGGTTCGCCTTGCGAGCCCGTTGTTAAAATCACGACTTGATTGTCATCGAGTCGATTGATATCCGACAGTTCGACCAACGTCTTTTGTTTGAAACGCAAGTAGTTCAGGCGTTGTGCCACTTCGACGATATTGACCATACTGCGACCGACAACGGCCACTTTACGGTTGTTAGCTTCTGCCGCTGCAAAGACTTGTTGCAGACGATGGACGTTTGATGCGAATGACGCAACGATCACGCGACCCGGTGCCTCGTAGATGACGTCGTTGAGTTCCGACCCGACCGTTGATTCCGATCCGGACATTCCGGGACGTTCAGCGTTAGTTGAGTCTGATAAGAGACAAAGGACTCCCCGCTGACCAATTGCGGCAATTTTTCCGAAATCAGCTTGTTTTCCATCAACCGGTGTGTAATCAAATTTAAAATCTCCCGTGTGTACGATTGCCCCTTGCGATGTTTGGATACATACCCCGACTGCATCCGGAATCGAGTGATTGACACGGAAAAATGTAATGAAATGACCTGCTACGGTTAATTTCGTCTTGGCATCAATTGGACGAAGATCTGCCTTTTTCAATAAACCGGCTTCTTTTAATTTAATTTCAATTAAACCCAGTGTTAAGCGTGTTCCATACACCGGCACTTTTAAGTCCCGTAAGACATAACTGAGGGCACCAATATGGTCCTCGTGTCCATGCGTGATGAAAATCCCTTGGATCCGCTCTTTGTTTTCTTTTAAATAACTAATGTCTGGAATGACTTTATCAATTCCAAGCATCTCATCTCCTGGGAACATTAATCCGGCATCGATTACGAAGATGTCCTCGTCGAGTTCGACGACGTACATGTTCTTACCGATTTCACCGGCGCCACCAAGAGCAAAGACGCTTACCTTTTCCGTCTTTTTCTTTGACACGATATGACCTCCTATTTGTATTCACTTTTCGTGAGCCGTCCACTTATCACTATCACTATTCTAGCCGAACTTTGCCATTCTGCCAACAACAGGGATGGTGAAAACGAAAAAAACATCGCGCGGACCTTCTTTCGGTCCACACGATGTTCGTTTTACGGATTCAACAGCTTCTCGATTTCTTCTGTTCGGTTCGCTTTTTCCTGCCTGCCCGGTTTTTCACCTGCTTGAAGTTCATTCAAGGAATAGCCGAATGTCATCTCGAAGTGCGGATAGTCAACAAAACGTTTCCAATCCCCTCCCCATTCAAAGCCAAGCGCCTTTCCGACAGCAGCGACCTCACGCCAGTCACTTTTACCGGATTGATTTCCGTCATACTCTAAATCGTAAGAAATGTCCCCGTCTATCATTTGAACGAAGTCAATCGCTAAACCATAGTTATGCATCGATTCCCCGCCCCGGGCGTTCGTCACGACTTCTCCGGCTTGCGAGCGTCCTTGTTCATACAATGCGTCCTGCTGTTTTTTCGTCCGGTATCCTTGGGTGATCCGGATGTCGATGTTGTAGCAGGAATGACTGAGACGAATCAAATCCTTGGCACCTGCACGGACTGCCGGATGAAGTTGCTTTAACTGATCCGAACTGTCGTTGATGAGACGGTTCTCACCAGCGCGGTCGCGGGGACAACTCTCCAGTCCCAGCTCCGGCTGATCGATTAAAATGCTTGGCATGCGATTAGTCGACGCTGCCAGAAAGGAGCCGATGGCAAACATGACCAGCAGGAACAAAATCCAAATGAAGATTGTTCCCCGCTTCATTAGCGGCGTAACTTCTTCCGGATTTTTTGAAGAATCGGTAATCCTGTTTCAAGCAACAGATACAACGGCTTGTTCAGGACATAGTCAAACTCTCCGATTTTTTCAATCATTTCACTGCCCCAACCGGACTTAAAGGCATACAATCCGGCATAGTGGTCATCCGGATCCGTTGACCCGCTGACACCACCAAAGTCGTATGAGAGGGCGCCGTGCGCTTTTGCATGACGCATCATGGTCCACTGCATTAAATGGTTCGGCATGAACTCACGGTATTCGTTTGACGACGCACCATACAGGTAATACGACCGTCGACCGGCTAACGTCAACAAACCGCCCGACAGAATCACTCCGTTCGGGTGTTTTGCCGCAATCGCCATCAATTCAGTTTTCGACTTCTCTGCTTTTTCAATCTGAGCAGTCGTTTGTTCCAGTCGATTATTCAAACTGTTGATTTTTTTCTCGACCGTTTCTTTTTCAAGTTGACGATGAATCTTCACCAATTCCTTCTCTGCTTGTAATAAGGCCGCTTCCGTATTTTCAAGCGCCCGGACGACATCCAATTTCGTCAAAAACAATGCCGCATCTCCGGTTGGACGAAGATGGTCGTATAGATTTTCAAAGTAATCAAGACCGCGGATGGAGAACCCGTCGCGTTCACCCGTTTCGACCATCAGGTTGGCGAATATTTTCAACTCTTCCCGTGATGCTTCGTAACACACGATTCCTTTTCGTTCGGCCAAACGGACATTGTAACGGAACTTCGAATGGAAGCGGTCAAAGATTTCTTTTTCCGACCCTTCAAGACTTGTCTCCATCGTAAAACGCGGTTGCGCATAATCAAATCCGCCTCCGAATCCGTTGTGCTTAAACCCTAACGCCTTCATTTCTTGAAGTAAATTCGGATATTCCGTCCGATCAACGTTTGGATCGAGTTTAATTGTGATTGCTTTTCGCTTTTTCGCGACTTGGATCGCTGCATCCCGTAATGCGGCAACAGCTGCCTGATCTGTATAATCGACGACAAATCCGCGCGGAGCATAACATAACGTAAACGGTAATTTCGGAACTTTTTTAAACAATAACAGTGCGACCCCGACCAGTTGACCACTCGCTGTCCCGACTGCAATCCGTTCATGTGTCCAGCCGGTCGCTGCCTTGACGGATCCCCAAGCCGGTAACTGCAAGAGGTCTCCTTTAGGATGGGTTTTTACAAACTGTTCAAACTGAGCCTGTTCAATTTCAAGTTGTTGATAAGTCACTTCTTTTCCTCCAATTGGCGTATCATCTCTTTGACGAGTGCTTCTTCGTCGAGGGGTGTTTTCTCATCCCCAATGATTTGATATTTTTCATGCCCTTTTCCTGCCAGGATGACGATGTTATCCGGACGGGCGAGGCTCGCTGCATAGCGGACCGCTTCTTCCCGGTCTCCGATTTCAACGAATTGATCGTGAAGCATTCCGGAGGCGATACCGGATGTAATCGACTCATACGATTCAAAACGGGGATCGTCCGTCGTGATGACGACAGTTCCCGCATACGTCGATGCAAGTTGACCCATCATCGGCCGTTTCGTCACATCGCGATTACCGCCTGTTCCAATCAAGAAGATAATGTTTTCTTTCGGAACATCGACCAGTGCTTTCAGACATTGTTCAATGCCGTCCGGCGTATGGGCATAATCCACATAAATGTTGTACCCGTCAATCGGCAATCGTTGCATCCGGCCTTTTGCCGGCTGTATCTGAGTGATCGCATTCGAAATCTCAGTTAAACTGTAGCCGATTGACAGCAGGATACCCGTTGCAAGCAGTAAATTATAGACATTGAATCGACCGATGAACTGAACGGTCAATTCGACTGCCTGCTCTTGATAGACCATCGTAAAGGTCGTTTCCTGAAGGGTTTGTGTAATATTTTTAGCCTGTAAGTCGGCCGGCTGCTCAATGCCATATGTCAGTACGCGGGCACCCGTCATCATCTCAAATAAATGGCTGATCTCATCATCTGCATTCAAGACTGCTACTTTCTTATCCGACAGCCGTTGTCCGAGTTGCGCAAAGAGCAGACCTTTTGCTCGTGCATAGTTCTCGAACGTCTTATGGAAATCCAGGTGGTCGTGCGTCAAATTCGTAAACCCAGCAACATCAAAATCCGTTCCGGTCACACGACCGAGCTCTAATCCATGCGAAGAAACTTCCATGATGACGTCTTCGACGCCCTCTTGATGCATCTGATGGAAAAAGGCCTGTAATTCCGAACTTTGAGGTGTCGTGTTGCGACTCGGGACGACCCGGTCCCCAATTTTGACTTCAACGGTACCAATGATTCCCGTTTTCCGCCCCAGCTGAGCCAAGACGTCACGTACGATGGTCGTCGTCGTTGTTTTTCCGTTCGTTCCAGTGATTCCGATCATCCGCATCTTTTCAGAAGGATAATCATAAAACTTCCCGGCAAGTTCTGCCATCGCTCGGGTTGTACTCCGGACAAGAATGACAGGAATCGTCACATCGAGCAACCGTTCTGACACGATGGCGACAGCCCCCTGTGCTTCGGCCTGTTTGGCATAATCGTGTCCATCCACTGTATAACCTTTAATGGCGACAAATAACGTTCCCGGCTTCACATCACGTGAATCGGTTGTTAAGGAGGTCACGACTGCCTCTACCATACGTTCCGTTTTTTGAGTCTGAATGACTTCGATTAGTTCAGCTAAATTCAAGGGTATTCCTTCTTTCTCAACAACTTGTTTTTCAATTACATGCTATTTCAGTGTAGGGTAAGCCTCACTCGGTTTCAAGGTCTGCCTCATCGATTTCCGGCAAGATGTATGCTTTCGCCGGCGGTTCACTAAAGATATACGCAATCATTTCCTGAACGTCAGCAGGCGTAATCTGCTCCACTTCCGTAAGAACATCTTCTAATGTCGGATGCATGCCAAGATGGAGTTCATTCCGGGCATTACGGTTCATGTGACTCGATATACTCTCATTTCCTAAAATCAATGATCCTTTTAACTGCTCGATGCCGTCTTCCAGCTCTTTCGTTGTCAGACCATGTTCGAGCAACTGTTTGATTTCCGCCGAAAGAACCGTCTCGACTTCTTCCAACGTTTCTTTTGATGTCCCGACATAAATCGTAAACGTTCCATGATCATCAAACGTCGTATAGTACGAAAAAACAGAATAGGCCAATCCGCGGTCTTCACGAATCGATTGGAACAGACGGCTCGACATCGTCGCCCCAAATGCATTATTGAGTAAGGCAAGCGTCGGTAAACGGTCGTCAGCAGACGGAATCGCCCGGAAATTATAACAGACATGCACTTGTTCCGTGTCTTTTTCTTTTCGTAACGCGTCACTTTTTAAGACAGGTTCAGTAATTTGTCGGATCTTGCCACTTGACTGCAACGAACCGAATCGATTTTTAATTTGTGTAATCAGTTCATCTGTCACATGTCCTGCAACGGAAATAACGATTTGTTCCGGTGCATAGGCTTCTTGCAGGTATTCGACAATCATTTGCCGGCTGAGTTGTTTGACGCTCTCCTCTGTACCGAGAATCGGGCGTGCCATCACGTCTTCTCCGTAAGCCGCAACGGCTAACAGTTCATGTACAAGGTCGTCCGGTGTATCTTCATACATTTTAATTTCTTCAATCACGACCCGTTTTTCTTTTTCGAGTTCCTCTTCATCAAAGGTTGACTCCAAAAACATGTCTGCCAAAACATCAAACGCCGTAATGGCATGTTCGTCCAATGTCTTCACATAATAGCAGGTCTGATCTTTACTCGTGAATGCATTAATATTACCACCCAAGCGGTCAAAATAAACGGCAATTTCTTTTGCCGATTGTTTTTTTGTTCCTTTAAACATCATATGTTCAATCAAATGGCTGATTCCATGCTCTTCTTTTGTTTCCGTCCGTGAACCAGCTTTAATGAAAATTCCGGTTGCCACACTTCGGGCGTTCTCAATCCGTTCACTGACAATTCGAACGCCGTTCTCTAATACGAGTCTTTCGACCATCGTTCATTCCTCCTTGAAATATGAAACAAGGTGGCCCGCGGTGCACGTATTCGCACCGTTGAGCCACCTTTGTTTTCATTAGTTACGACGTGGTGGACGTTGTCCGTCACGTGGTGGGCGAGATCCAGTATCCCGACGCGGCGGGCGGCTGTCACGCTCTGTTTTTTTCTTTTCATCATATGCGGCACGATCTTCTGGACTCATACCTTCCACGAGAAGGACTTTATGCGACGCATTGACACGTCCTTTATCATCGACTTCCGTGACACGTACTTTCAATTTATCGCCTAATTTGACGACATCTTCGGTTTGACCAACACGTTCAAGCGCCAGTTCCGAGATATGCACGAGGGCATCTTTCCCTTTGAACAATTCGACGAAAGCTCCGAATTTTTCGACGCGGCGAACCGTACCGTCAAATTCTTCTCCGATGACGACTTCACGAACGATATCTTCAATCAACTGACGCGCATGGTTGATACCGTCTTGATCCGTTGACGCGATAAAGACTGTACCGTCTTGATCGATATCGATTTTGACACCTGTCTCATCGATGATACCGTTGATGACTTTACCGCCGGGCCCAATCACATCACGGATTTTATCAGGATTGATTTTCAATGTGACGATTTTTGGTGCATATTTAGACAACTCGACACGTGGTTCAGCAATGACTGAATTCATGTGTTCCAGGATGTGTAAACGACCAAGACGTGCTTGTTCAAGCGCCTCTTCTAAAATCTGACGCGTGATTCCGCCAATCTTCATATCCATTTGCAAAGCCGTCACACCATCTTTTGTTCCAGCAACTTTAAAGTCCATATCGCCGAGGTGATCTTCCATTCCTTGGATATCTGTCAAGATTGAGTAATTTTCGCCTTCTTTGATCAAGCCCATTGCAATTCCGGCAACCGGTGCTTTCAACGGCACACCCGCATCCATCATCGCAAGAATTGATCCACAAATTGACGCCTGTGAAGACGAACCGTTTGATTCGAGGACTTCCGAAACGAGACGAATCGTGTACGGGAAATCTGTTTCTGACGGAAGAACCGGTAACAAGGCACGTTCACCGAGTGCTCCGTGACCAATTTCACGACGACCTGGTGCGCGCATCGGACGAGCTTCCCCGACAGAGAACGGCGGGAAGTTATAATGGTGCATAAAACGTTTCTCTGCTTTAAGTCCAAGACCGTCAATGATTTGTGCATCTCCAGCAACACCAAGCGTTGCGACGGACAAGACTTGTGTTTGACCGCGTGTGAACAGACCTGAACCGTGTGCCCGTGGCAACAGTCCAATTTCCGAATCAAGCGGACGGATTTCAGCAAGACCACGACCATCTGGACGGACTTTATCTTCTGTGATCAAGCGGCGGACTTCTGTCTTAACGAATTTATTTAAGACACCGGATACTTCAGCTAATTGAGCTTCCGTAATTGAGTCATCCGCTGCGTACTGATCGATGTATTTCGAAATGACTTCATTGATAGCAAGATCACGTGCTTGTTTTTCTTCGACTTGAACGGCTGTCGTGACTTCTGCAAGCGCCTCTGCTTTCAAGCGGTTGACGAGTGTTTCGTCAAACGAAGCAACCGTGTAAGCGAACTTTTCTTGTCCGACTGCTGCGACGATTTCTTCTTGGAACGCAATCAATTCCTTAATGACGTCATGTCCGAGGAGAATCGCTTCAAGCATTGCTTGTTCCGAAACTTCTTTTGCTCCGGCTTCTACCATGTTGACCGCATGTTTCGTTCCGGCAACTTGAAGGTCGATATCACTTTCAGATGCTTGACTCATCGTCGGATTGATGATGAACTCACCGTTCACACGACCAATCGTCACGCCGGCAATCGGACCGTCAAATGGAATGTCTGAAATCGACAAAGCAATCGATGCCCCAATCATTGCTGCCACTTCCGGTGAATTATCTTCGTCAGAAGACAAAACTGTCGTTGCGACTTGGATATCATGACGGAAACCGTCTGGGAACAACGGACGGATCGGACGGTCAATCAAACGTGATGTCAAAATCGCATTTTCACCCGGACGTCCTTCACGTTTTAGGAAACCACCTGGAATCTTACCTGCTGCATATAGTTTTTCTTCATAGTTCACAGTTAATGGGAAGAAATCTAAGTCTTTTGGTTGTTTGGATGCGACGACCGTCGCAAGGACTGCTGTCTCACCGTAACGGATCAATGCTGCTCCGTTTGCTTGTTTGGCCAGTTGACCGATTTCAATTGTTAATGGACGTCCACCGAGTTCGGTCGAAAACGTCTGCTTTGTTTGTGACATGCACAAATCCCCTCTCACTTCTATCCGTTTTTTCATTCAAATCTAATTATGGATGTTCTTGCGCCAAATGTCCATGAATCGGCAAAAAAAAGAAGCAGGAGACGATGCTCCTGCTTCCTTGTTGATCTGTTCGGATTAGCGACGAAGACCAAGACGCTCGATCAATGAACGGTAACGTGAAACATCCTTGTTACGAAGGTATGTGAGCAAGTTACGACGACGACCAACCATTTTCAAGAGACCACGACGTGAGTGGTGATCCTTTTTGTGTGTACGTAAGTGATCGTTTAAAGTTGTGATCTGTTCAGTTAAAACAGCAACTTGTACTTCCGGCGAACCAGTATCGCCTTGTTTCGTAGCATAAGCTTCGATAATTTCGTTTTTACGTTCTTTAGTGAGTGCCATTGTCACTCCACCTCCATCTTTTGAATGACCGTATTGCCGAGCATCGGATGGTGAGACCTGATGCCAAGCCAACCGGCTGTACGTATTCGTACTGACTCATCATAACGAACCCGTCATCGTCTGTCAAACCGTTAATGCTTGCATCGCATGAATTTTATCTTGGGCAAGCTGTGTTTTTAAGCTTTCAATCCCGTCAAACGCACGTTCATCGCGTAAGTATGCCATCCACTCGAGTTTCAGTTCTTGTCCATATAAATCCTCGTCAAAGGCAAGCAAGTGGGTTTCGATGCTGACTTCTCCCGTCTCATAAAACGTCGGTCTCCGTCCGATATTCGTCATCGCCGGAAACTTGCGCCCGTCTTCAAGATGGACGAACGTCGCATAGACCCCAAGTTTCGGAATGACATAGGCAAATTCCGGACGGATGTTGGCCGTCGGAAAACCAATCTGCCGACCTCGGGCGTCACCGTGAATGACAATCCCTTTCGTTTGATACGGTTCCCCTAATAACAGAGCTGCTTCCGCGACCGCTCCATCCGCAAGCAAACGACGAATCCGTGTCGAACTGACCTTTTCATCGTCTGCCTGATGTTCGGAAACCGTCGTATGATCAAATCGTCCACGGCTGTGGAAATCAAGCGTCGCCATCTTGCCTGCCCCGAACCGTCCATACGAATAATCAAATCCGGCCACAATGTGGCGTGCTCCGGCAGCAATTAAATAATGATCGACGAAATCTTGCGGAGACAGTTCGGAAAAAGCGACTGTAAATTCGATGACATATACCCGGTCAATGCCGAGTTGTGCCATTTTTTCGAGTTTCCGGTCAAGTGGCGTAATGTAGAGAATCTGTTCCGTCCCGTTGCCAAGAACTTGTTTCGGATGAGGATCAAACGTCATCACTGCTACTGGCAGATTGAGCTCACGGCTTTTTTCAATTGCGGTTTGTAAAACACGTTGGTGTCCAAGATGAACACCGTCAAAAAATCCGAGTGCGATGACCGCCGGATCTTCTGTTGGTTGTTCTGGGTATGTTAAGTGAATGATGTCCATTCCTGATCGCTCCGATCCTAATCGATTTGTAACATGACTTCAACGCGTCCCATATTGATCTCGGAATCAAGCCGGTAGATCGCTAAAGGGATGCCCTCTTCATTATAGACAGTAAATCGTTCAAATTCGACCGGAATGCCTGGTAATTTTGCCCCATTCAATACACGAGCCGCCGTCTCGGCATTTACAGTCAACCGCGGCCACTTTTGAATGACTTGTTCAATCGGTAAGACGTATTGCATCCGCTCTTCGACAGTCTCACAGGCTTCAAGCGTAGCCAGCGTCACTGCTTCTGTTTCAGACATCATTCCTGAACTCGTTCGGCGCAATTCACTCATGTGGGCCGCATAACCCAACTGTTCACCGATTTCAACGGCAAGCGTCCGGATATAAGTTCCTTTTCCGCAAGCAATCTCGATTTGAAACCGGCAGAGTCCGTCTGCAAAAGTCAGCCCGGATGTCCGTTCCAACGTATCAATTTGAACCGTTCGGGTCGGACGTTCCACTTCAATGCCTTTACGGGCATATTCATACAATTTTTTCCCGTTTACTTTGACCGCCGAATAATACGGTGGGGTCTGTTCAATCTGTCCGGTCAGTTGCTGTAGAATTTCATCTACTTGTTGCTCCGTAATTGACGCGGGCGTGACCGGTGTTTCGCGGACGGTTTCACCGTGGGCGTCTTCGGTCGTCGTCGCATATCCGATCGTCACTTCTGCCACATATCTCTTTCCTTCGTCTGTAATGAAACGTGCAAGTTTTGTAGCACGTCCGAGACAGATCGGTAAGACACCTGTCACTTCCGGGTCAAGTGTTCCGGTATGCCCGACTTTTTTTGTCTGAAAGAGCCGGCGCAGTCGAAAGACACAGTCGTGACTCGTCATGCCTGCCGGTTTGTCCAGCGGTAATACTCCTATGGGTTCCATCTTTTTCCCTCCTAAAAAAGGGCAACCACACCTGTGGTTGCCCTCGTCTTGTTAATCCTTGTTCAAGTTCCGGAGCAACTCATCAATCCGTGATCCATACTCGACAGATGTATCGATCTCAAACAGCAATTCAGGTGTCTTGCGTAAACGGATGCGTGATCCGATTTCTTTGCGCATGAACCCTTTTGACTTTTCAAGACCAACGCGCGCTTCTTCGCGCACTGTTTCATCACCGAGCACCGAATAAAAGATCGTTGCTTGTTGTAAGTCGCCTGTGACTTCAACACCAGTTACCGTAACCGCCTTGACACGCGGATCGTTCACATCTTTGATCAACATTTGCGTAATTTCTTTACGCACCTGTTCTGCTACACGATTGGAACGTACGCTCATTCTATATCCCTCCAGTTCGGATTCTGATCCGTTCTGTTACTTACGTTTTACTTCTTCCATGATGAACGCTTCGATGACATCGTCGACTTTGATGTCGTCGTACCGTTCAATCTTAATTCCACACTCGTAACCGGCTGCGACTTCTTTAACGTCGTCTTTGAAGCGGCGCAACGTATCGAGTTTTCCTTCGTAAATAACGATGCTGTCACGGACGACACGAACACCTGCAGCACGTGTTAACTTACCTTCTGTGACATAACCACCTGCGATCGTTCCGACTTTCGAGACTTTGATGACGTCACGAACTTCAGCTTGACCGATAATTTTCTCAACGAATTCAGGATCAAGAAGACCTTTCATCGCTTGTTCGATTTCTTCGATGGCATTGTAGATGATTTTGTGAAGGCGAATCTCAACCTTCTCTTGGTCTGCCATCGATTTAGCGTTACCATCCGGACGGACGTTAAAGCCGATGATGATCGCGTTGGCTGCTGAAGCCAAGATGACGTCACCTTCTGTAATCGCACCAACACCTGAGTGGACGATGTTGATTTTCGCGCCTTCGACATCGATTTTCTTGAGTGAACCGGCAAGTGCTTCGACAGAACCTTGAACGTCACCTTTGATGATGATGTTAAGATCTTTGACTTCGCCTTCTTTGATCCGGTCGAAGAGATCTTCTAAGCTGACTTTCGCTGAATCGCGGCGTTGTGCCTCGATTTCGCGTTGGTAACGTGCTTCCCCGATTTGACGGGCTTTTTTCTCATCTTCAAACGCAAAGAATTGATCGCCGGCTTTTGGCACGTCGTTTAATCCTGTGATTTCGATTGGTGTCGATGGACCGACTTCTTTGACACGACGACCGATATCGTTGACCATGGCCCGGATACGACCGAACGTATGACCGACAACGATTGGATCGCCGACACGAAGTGTTCCGTGTTGGACAAGCAATGTCGCGACTGGTCCGCGTCCTTTGTCGAGTTTCGCTTCGATGACTGTTCCGCGTCCGTGCATATCCGGTGTTGATTTGTATTCTTGGACTTCCGAAACAAGCAGAATCATTTCGAGTAACTCGTCGATTCCGTCTCCCTTAAGTGCTGAAACCGGTACGAAGATCGTGTCGCCGCCCCAGTCCTCGGCAACGAGTTCGAATTCCGTCAATTCTTGTTTGACACGGTCCGGGTTAGCGCCTTCTTTATCCATCTTGTTGACTGCAACGATGATTGGAACACCGGCTGCCTTCGCATGGCTGATGGCTTCTTCCGTTTGCGGCATGACACCGTCATCCGCTGCGACGACGATGATTGCGATGTCTGTGACATCTGCTCCACGTGCCCGCATCGTTGTAAACGCGGCGTGACCTGGTGTATCGAGGAATGTGATTTTCTTTCCTTCGATTTCAACTTGGTAAGCCCCGATGTGCTGTGTGATTCCGCCGGCTTCGCCTGCTGTGACTTTTGTGTTTCGGATCGAGTCCAGCAATGTCGTTTTACCGTGGTCGACGTGTCCCATGATCGTAACGACCGGTGGACGTTCTGACAATTCGTAGTTATCGAGATTCAATTCGTATGCATCGAAGTCTGTTTCATCGACTTGAACCGTTTTCTCGACTTCAAATCCGAAGTCAGAAGCAAGCAATTCAACTGTCTCATCATCGAGATCTTGGTTAATGGTCGCCATAACGCCCATTCCCATCAATTTCATGATGAGTTCGTTTGGTTTTTTATCCATTTTTTCAGCCAATTCGCCGACTGTTAAGTTGTCTGCATATTGAACGACGTTCGCCATTGCTTCTTCTTGCGCCCGACGTGCTGCTTTTCGTTGGCTTGATTTTGAATTTGGATCTGCTACTTCCAATTTACGTGGTTCTACTTTCTTCTGGGGACGACGTTTTCCACCGCGGTTATTACGGTTTCCGAATTCTGGACGTCCGCCTTTTGAATTGCGTGATTGGTTCCCTGCTGGTTTGTTAGTTGTTCCTGGTCTGTTCGGTTTATTGTCTGATTTCACTTGTTTTGGAGCCTCCGTTTTTTGGACCCGATGTTTCTCGGGATTAAATACTTTGTCGAGTTGCTGTACTGTCTGTTCATCTAAAACCGCCATGTGATTCTTGACCGGTTTTTCCAGTTTTTCGAGCTGGGCGATGACCTGCTTACTCGTTACATTCTGTTCTTTCGCGAATTCGTATACACGTTTACCCAAAAGATCCACCTCCAGTTAATCGTTCGAGAGGAGTTCCGTTAGCTTTTTCGCAAATCCGGCTTCGTTGACTGATACGACTACACGCGCATCTTTCCCAAGTGCATGTCCAAGAATGTTTCGATCTCCGACTTCGATGTACGGAACACGATAACTTGTACATTTATCCGTCACTTTCTTACGCGTGGCAGCCCCCGCATCTGCTGCTAAGAGGACGAGTTTGGCTTGTCCTCCCCGTACTTCTTTCAGTACGAGTTCTTCTCCAGTCGTCACTTTCCGCGCTCGGTTCGCGAGACCAAGGAGCGATTCCCATTTACTCATGTGTACCTCCCGCGATCGCAAGCAATTGATCATATAACGCATCTGTTGTCTTGACTTTCAGATGATGATCGAGTGTGCGCTTCTTTTTGGCTGTCGCAATGACAGTTGCATCTTTCGTCAAATAGGCGCCTCGCCCATTCATTTTACCATTAAGATCGACGACAACCTCACTGTCAGGTGTCCGGACGACCCGAATTAACTCTTTTTTAGGACGCATTTCTTGTGTGATGACACATTTGCGTAATGGTACCTTTTTTTGCACGAATTATTCCTCGCCTTCGACTTGGACCGTTTCCACGCCAACTGCTTCTGCTGTCGCAGGTTCGACTTTCATGAAGACATCCTTCAATTCCATCGATTCTGCTTCTGATTCGCTCTTGATGTCGATTTTCCATCCTGTCAACTTGGCGGCCAGACGGGCATTTTGACCGCGTTTTCCGATTGCGAGTGACAATTGGAAGTCAGGGACGACGACGATTGTTGCTTTAGCCGGTTCGTTGACGTATACAGCAACAACTTGTGCCGGGCTTAAAGCATTGGCAACGTATTCTTTCGGATCATCTGAATAACGGACGATATCAATCTTTTCACCGTTCAATTCGTTGACGATGCGTTGAACACGTGCGCCTTTTTGACCTACACATGCGCCGACAGGATCGATTTCGTCAGAAGCAACGGCAATTTTCGAACGGTCGCCGGCTTCACGTGCCACCGACTTCACTTCGACTTCGCCGCTCGCGATTTCCGGTACTTCGATTTCAAACAGTCGTTTTAATAAGCCCGGGTGCGTCCGCGATACGAGAATCGATGCGCCTGATCCTTTGACCATCGGATCGACTTTCGTCACGTATACTTTGATGTATTCCCGAATTCCAAAACGTTCATTCGGCATCTGTTCGTGTGTCGTCAAGACCGCTTCAATACCTTCGAGGTTAACGTATAGATTACGCGCATCTTGACGTTCGACCATCCCCGTCATGATTTCATCTTCCCGGTCCGCGAAATGATTGTAAATGCGTTCCCGTTCTGCTTCGCGCATCTTTTGTGTGACGATTTGTTTGGCCGTTTGTGCTGCAACACGTCCAAAATCACCTGGTGTCACTTCAACTTTGTGGAAATCACCGAGTTCATACGTCGGATCGATTTCGTGTGCTTCCTCGAGTGAAAGCTGTTCTTCCGGCTGCGTCAAGCGTTCAACGACCTCTTTCAAGGCGAAGACACGGATATCTCCTGTCTGTTGATCAAACTCGACTTTTACTGCCTCCGACTCTTTTCCAAAGTTGCGACGGTAAGCGGAAATCAATGCCTGTTCGAGCGCATCGATGATGATATTCTTATCAATCTCTTTTTCTTTAGCGATTTGTTCGATTGCTTCAAGTAACTGTGGTCCCATCGTTCTCTTCCTTTCCTTAGAACACTACCGCAAGCCGCGCCATCGCGATCTTGTTCACCGGTATTTCAATTTTCAATTTACGTGTCTTCACACGGACTTCGAGTTCCAGCATTTCTTCAGAATAAGTCAGTAATGTGCCTTCGAATTCTGTTGCGTCTTTAACCGGGTCATGGGTTTTGATATAGACATGTTTCCCGATTGCCTTCTCGAAATCCTCAGTTTTTTTGAGTGGTCGTTCGGCACCTGGACTCGCAACATCTAAATAGTAGGGTTCGTCGATCGGATCATCCTGGTTCAATGCTTCCGACAACTTTTCATTGATGTTGACACAGTCTTCCAGGTCAACGCCACCGTCTTTATCGATGGAGACACGTAGGAACCAATCCGCCCCCTCTTTGACGAATTCGACGTCGACAAGCTCCATCCCCTCACGTTCTACGATCGGTTTTGCGAGTTGTTCGACCTTCTCAGTTACGTTCGTCATCTTCATCCTCCTTCAAAAAACCAACAAGAAAGGAGCAGGTCCCCCTACTCCTTCCAAGTCGTAGTATAAAAAACATTTCCTTACTCAATATAGCATAATGCACCGTCTTAAGCAAGCATTCGCAAGGCTTTAGAGGTCAAATAACGAGAGCTGGTTCTCATCCGGAAGACCTTCGAGGCACCCGAGATTATCGAGTGTTTCGATGATCGATTTGGATAACTTCGCCCGTTTTTGAAGATCCTCTTTTGATAAGAACTCGCCACCTTTTCGGGCTTCGACAATCTGTTTCGCTGCATTCGTCCCGAGTCCGGTGACGGCATCAAATGGCGGTAGCAACGCGTCTCCGTCAATCAGAAATTCGGATGCGCTCGATTTATACAAATCAACTTTGCTGAAGGTGAAACCACGTTCGATCATTTCAAGCGCAATTTCAAGGACGGTGTAGAGTCCTTTGTCTTTCGCTGTCGCTTCAAATCCTTTGTCCTTGATGTCCTGCAACACTTTCCGGACCGCGGCCGACCCTTTATTCATCGCACCGATATCAAAATCACCGGCCCGGACCGTGAAGTAAGAAGCATAGTAGTACATCGGATGATGGACTTTATAATAGGCAATCCGGACAGCCATCAATACATAGGCTGCGGCGTGGGCTTTCGGGAACATGTACTTGATTTTTTTACACGAATCGATGTACCAGAGCGGGACATGGTTCTCAATCATCGCTTCTTCCATCTCAATCGACAGACCCTTCCCTTTACGGACCGACTCCATGATTTTAAAGGCCAGCGACGGTTCAAGACCGGCGTAAATCAAGTAGACCATGATATCATCCCGGCACCCGATGACGTCTTTTAGTTCACATGTTCCGTTATAAATCAGTTCACTGGCATTACCGAGCCAGACATCCGTTCCGTGGGACAGACCGGAAATCTGGACGAGCTCTGAAAACGTCGTCGGTTTTGTTTCTTCGAGCATCTGCCGGACGAATTTAGTTCCGAACTCGGGAATTCCGAGCGTTCCGGTTTTCGAATCGATCTGTTCCGGCGTCACGCCGATTGATTCTGTCGAACTGAAGATCTTCATGACTTCGGCATCGTCGACCGGAATCGTTTTCGGATCACGTCCCGATAAATCCTGTAGCATCCGGATCATCGTCGGATCATCATGTCCGAGAATATCGAGTTTCAACAGGTTATCGTGAATCGAATGGAAGTCAAAGTGAGTTGTCTTCCACTCGGATCCCATATCATCCGCCGGGAACTGGATCGGACTGATATCATAAATGTCCATATAGTCCGGAACAACGATGATTCCCCCTGGGTGCTGTCCGGTCGTCCGTTTGACACCGGTCACTCCGCTGACGAGCCGGTCGACTTCGGCATTCCGGTAATTGAGGTCATTTTCCGACTGATAACCTTTGACATACCCATATGCCGTTTTCTCAGCAATTGTACCAATCGTTCCGGCACGGTAAACATAATCATCCCCGAACAAAACTTTTGTATAGGCGTGGGCTTTCGGCTGGTATTCTCCGCTGAAGTTCAAATCGATATCCGGGACTTTATCCCCTTTGAATCCGAGGAAGGTCTCAAACGGAATGTCATGCCCGTCTTTAATTAACGGCACATCACACGTCTTACACGTTTTATCCGGTAAGTCGAATCCGGAACCAACCGATCCGTCATCAAAGAATTCCGATTCCTTACAATTCGGACAGACATAATGCGGCGGCAACGGATTCACTTCCGTAATCTCCGTCATCGTCGCGACAAGGCTTGACCCGACTGATCCTCGCGAACCGACAAGATATCCGTCATCAAGTGATTTCTTGACAAGTTTGTGCGAAATCAGATAGATGACGGCAAATCCGTGTCCGATAATCGACTTGAGTTCTTTTTCCAATCGGGCCTCGACGATTTCCGGCAACACATCACCGTAAATCTGATGCGCCATATCATACGACAGTGAGCGGACTTCTTCATCAGCACCTTCGATTTTCGGAGTGAACAGATCTTTCGGAATGATATCGATATTTTCGAACCATCCGGCCACTTGCTGGCTGTTCGTAATGACGAGTCGTTCCGATACATCCGGTCCTAAAAACTTAAAGTCACTCATCATTTCCTGCGTCGTCCGGAAATGAGCCGGCGGCAGTTGTTTTCGCATATTAAGCATATTGGCGCCGCCTTGGGTCCGAATCAAGACTTCCCGGTATGTTGCATCATGTTGATCAAGATAATGAACGTTTCCTGTCGCAACCGGCAAGATATCATTTTCTTCCGCCACGCGGATAACTTTTTTGATCAGTTCCCGCAGCTCCAGTTCATTTTGAACGATTTCCCGTTCAATCAAATGACCATACATCGCCGGAGGCTGAATTTCAATAAAATCATAAAAACGCATGACCTTCGCTAAATCCTCGTCCGACTTGTTAAGGGCAGCATCAAACACTTCCCCGTTGTCACAAGCGGAACCGATAATTAATCCGTCCCGGTGTGCGACCAGTTGCGAACGCGGCGTCCGGACGACCCGGTGAACGTGCTTCGTATGCGCAAGCGAAATCAATTGATACAGATTTTTGAGCCCGGTCCGGTTTTTCGCATAGACCGTCGCATGATACGGACGAGCCCGCGAGATGTCTTTACCCATTTCCCGGTTCAGCGAAAGGTGCGTTTTCATATTAAACATCTCATCTGCCATCTGCAGCAGTTTGAGCATCAAGTAGCCGGTTGCTTCCGCATCGTAAATCGCCCGGTGATGCTGGGTCAA
This sequence comes from Exiguobacterium artemiae 255-15, assembly GCF_000019905.1. Taxonomy (GTDB): domain Bacteria; phylum Bacillota; class Bacilli; order Exiguobacteriales; family Exiguobacteriaceae; genus Exiguobacterium_A; species Exiguobacterium_A artemiae. The sequence continues at coordinate 1,805,926 of NC_010556.1, forward strand.
TTCGATATCAAAGCGTTTCGCGAGCGTATTCAGCCGGTGATTCTTGAGGCTCGGCATCAGGACACGTGCCAGTTCCAGCGTATCGATGACCGGTAACGTTGATTCTTCATGGTTACCGGACCGCAGTGTCGCATTCAGGAACCCAATGTCAAATGACGCATTATGGGCAACGAGGATCGAACCTCCCGCCCAGTCCATGAACTCTTTGACGACTTGTTCCGGATCCGGTTTTCCGCGAACCATTTCATCGGTAATTCCCGTTAAGTCAATCGTCGTCGCCGACAACAAATGTTTCGGATCGGCAAAAGCTTCAAACTTGTCAATGACGTCACCGTCATAAATCTTGACGGCAGCGAGCTCGATGATTTTGTTGTACATGGCAGACAACCCGGTCGTCTCGACGTCAAAGACGACGAATGTTGCTTTTTCTAATTCTTGATCCACCGGATGATAGGCGACTTGCACGCCGTCGTTGACGACGTTCGCTTCAATCCCGTATAAAATCTTGATATCATTTTTCTTTCCGGCATAATACGCGTCCGGAAAACTCTGAGCACCGGCATGATCCGTGATCGCAACTGCCGGATGTCCCCAGGCGGCCGCCCGTTCGACGTACTTCGTCACGTTCATGACGGCATCCATCTGACTCATTTGGGAGTGGGCATGCAACTCGACCCGTTTTTCACCGGCCCACGGATCAGCCGGCAATTCCATTTTGACTTCGGACAATTGAGCAATCATCATACATAAGTCACGTAAGAACGTATCAAATTCAACACGACCCGCCACTTGAATCCACATGCCTTTTTTGATCGCCGACAAGATTTTGACATCGGTCTCGTCCCGGGCAAACATTTTGACGACAAGTGAATCCGTATAGTCGGTCAGTTTAAAGGTAAAAATTGTTTTCCCGCTGCGGAGTTCACGGCTTTCCGCCGCAAAAACAAGTCCGCGGATGGCAATCCGGCGCTCTTCATCTTGAATCGTCTTGATCGGTACGACTTCGTCCTGAATCGGTTTTCCGATCCGGATATCAATCGGACCTTCATCATCGTCACGGGATTGTTCCCGTTTGAATTGCAGTTCAAGCATCCGTTTTGCTTCATCAATATCTTCCTGCTTCACCTGGTTCCGTAACTCTTCCTGCTCGGTCTGATCCATCTGGACGACCGGTTCACACACGAATTTCGGGAAACCATATGCCCCGTATAACAATTGCATTTCACTGCACAGATCGTTTTTCAAAAATCCGGCTTCCGGTTCACTGCGGACTGGAATAAACAATTTATTGTCCCGGTATTCTGGTAGAACCCGACTCAGGTGACTCCGCATCGCTGACGAAGCATCGGCCAGGTCTTCGACGATATACGGCCAATAATCAATAAACAGTTTGGCATCGGGACGTTGCTCGGATTCAAGCAGCAGTTTGACCTCTGCAAACTGTTGATAACGGCTCTTCAACCGACTGTTAAACATTTGATAGACGTTCTGAGGTAAAATTTGTGTCAACCGAATATGGAAAGTCCACGTTGCAGTTGCTTTTTGGACCCGTAATTTTTCAAGGGAAGCATCTGTAAAAAACTCTTCGACGATGCCGGTCGGTAATTCTAAATCGCTCATCAAGAGCGCCATGCGTTGTTGTGTATCCACTCGCATTTGTGCTGTCGTTGTTGCTTCACACCATGACAGCCACTCCTCCTCCTCTTGCAGATTGCCCAAGGGGCGAATGGGTGTGAGACAAGAAAACAGTCACTTTACGAAAAGTGACCGTTCCCATTACTTATTGTAAACCTTCATAAAGCGAACGAACAGCTTCAAGAAGATCTGCTTGTTGAATTTCCTCTGCTTCACCACCGCGTCGTGCTTTCAGTTCCACGATACCGTCCGGTGCTTTTTTACCAACATTGATTCGGACAGGCAGTCCGATCAAGTCTGCGTCGGCAAATTTGACACCGGCGCGTTCTTTACGATCATCAAAGAGGACCGAGAATCCGGCAGCCGTCAGTTCACGGTAAACCGTTTCTGCCACTTCCAACTGTTCTGCATTTTTACCGTTAACGGCAATCAAATGAACATCAAATGGTGCGATCGCTTTCGGCCAGATGATTCCTCGCTCGTCGTAATGTTGTTCGACGACGGCAGACATCGTTCGCGAAACGCCGATTCCGTAGCAACCCATGATCAACGGTTGGGCTTTTCCGCCTTCATCGAGGAAGGTCGCATTCATGCCTTCTGAATAACGAGTTCCGAGTTTAAAGACTTGTCCGACTTCGATTCCGCGGGCGAACTTCACGTGCCCTTGTCCGTCTGGCGACACGTCCCCTTCTTCGACGAATCGTAAATCCGTATACTCCGCTTCAAAATCACGGCTTGGATCGACATGCACGTAATGTGTTTCCGACTTGTTTGCGCCGCAAACCGAATTCGTCAATGCCCGAACTGCATAATCCGCTACAATCTTCATGTCGGCTCCAATCGGTCCGAGCGTGCCCGGCGTCGAATGGAGGGCCTGTTCGATTTCTTCATCCGTCGCCATCATGATATCGAGTGCTCCGAGATAGTTTTTCAGCTTAATGTCGTTGACTTCATGATCACCGCGAACAAGTGCCATCACGAGACCCTGTTCTGTCTTGAAGACAACGGTCTTAATGGACTCCTGTTCCGGTAATCCAAGCACTGAACTGACTGCTTCAATCGTTTTGGCGTCTCCAGTGTGGACTTCTTCGAGCGCTTCCGGTGCTTTATCCTGCTTCGTATACTGATCGACGGATTCTGCCATCTCCAAGTTTGCGGCATAATCCGACTGATCGGAGTAGACGATCGTATCTTCTCCGATGGCAGCTAACGCATGGAACTCATGTGTTCCGCTTCCACCGATTGCACCGGAATCTGCGACGACCGGACGGAATTCAAGTCCGACACGCGTGAAGATTTTTGTATAGGCATCAAACATGTTTTGATACTCCTCTTCCAGACTCTCTTGCGTCGAATGGAACGAATACGCATCTTTCATGATAAACTCACGGCCGCGGAGCAATCCGAAGCGTGGACGACGCTCATCCCGGTACTTCATTTGAATCTGGAACAAGTTGACCGGTAATTTTTTATAGGAGTTCAGTTCATCACGGACGATGGACGTAATCAACTCTTCATGTGTCGCACCCAGCGCAAACCGACGATCGTGACGGTCGGTCAGACGCATCAGTTCCGGACCGTAAATATCCCAGCGTCCGGTTTCTTCCCATAGTTCTGCCGGCTGAATGGCTGGCATCAACAATTCCTGCGCACCAGCGCCCTCCATTTCTTGACGAATGATCGTCTCGATTTTTGACAGAACACGTTTTGCCAGTGGAAGGTAAGAATAGATTCCAGCTGCATTTTGACGCATGAACCCCGCCCGTAACAAAAGTTGATGACTGATGGCTTCTGCATCGGATGGTACTTCACGCAAAGTTGGCATAAATAGTTTGGATTGTTTCATGTGAGTCGTGAACCCCTTTGACTAATAATTTAAAAGAACTTCTGAATATCGTTCCATGTGACGACCAACATCAAAAGCATCAACAGTGCAAATCCAACAAAATGGACCAGGCCTTCTTTTTGCGGATCGACAGGTTTCCCGCGCAACGCTTCTAAAAATAGGAACAATAATCGGCCGCCGTCTAAAGCAGGTAGTGGTAACAAGTTGAATACAGCCAAGTTAACCGAGAGCAGTGCAGTCCACGTGAGCAACATAGAAAATCCGCTATCTGCGACTTGATCCGTCATTTTGACAATCCCGACCGGACCGGATAATTGATCGACGCCGACGACACCTGTTACGAGATCTCCGACCGCTCCGACGATTAAGGTCGACATCCGCCATGTTTCAGAAACCCCTGTCTGTAAAGCAGTTCCGAATGATTTTTCTGTTTCATTCGTCACACCGATGATTCCGACTTTTTGATCACCTTGCTGTTGGACTTTCGGTGTGATGGACGTCGTTTGTTCCTGACCGTCTCGTTCATAGACGACCGTCGTCTTTTTTCCGGCCTGATCTTGGAAACCTGCCCGTAAATCCGTCCATTTATCCGTTTCTGTCCCATTGACGGAAACGATCCGGTCTCCTTCGACAAGACCTGCCTTGTCGGCCGGAGAACCTTTTTGAACCGTTCCGATGACACTGTCCCCAGTCGGTGAACCGTTATACAATGCCAGGCCGAACAGAATGACAAACGCGAGGACGAAGTTCATTGCCGGACCCGCAGCAATGGCTAAGACACGCTTGAACACGGATTTCGATCCAAACGTCCGATCGTAAGGCGCAATCTGTGTTTTCGTTTGTCCCTCGACAAGAAAGGCAGTCTTTGAGACAGGATAACGTGTCGACACTTCATCTTGTAACGCAATGACTTCTAACTTGTGCAGCAAGTCAATTTTTTCAACGGTGACGACTTGATCTGCTTCCGGACGCGAAGCATCCAGATACATCGTTTCGACGACACCGTCACGAAGTCCCAATCCGATTGTCTGACCGGGCTTGACTACGACGAATTCCGGTTCTTCACCAGCCATTTTGACATATCCGCCGATTGGTAACAGGCGGACCGTATACAGTGTCTCATTTTTGAAAAAAGAAAAAATTTTCGGACCAAATCCGATGGCAAATTCACGGCAGAGAATTCCTGCCCGTTTGGCCATAACGAGATGACCCCATTCATGTACGGCAACAAGTACACCGAACATCAATACGATTGATATAAAGGTCGTCATTGTTATCCCATCCTTAGTTAGCGAGTGAGAGAGAAGCAACAAACGCACGGGCCCAACGATCCGACTCCAAAATCTGGTCCAAAGACGGATCTTCGATGTTTTCATGTGCTTGAAGAGCCGCCTCAACGCTCGCTTCAATTTCTAAAAAGCTGATTTCCCCTTTTAAAAAACGGTCGACAGCTTGTTCGTTCGCAGCATTGAGCACGGAAGGCATCGATCCGCCGGCACGTCCTGCCTCAAACGCAAGACGAAGCAGTGGATACCGTTCAAATGAAGCTTCCGCAAAATTCAGGCGTCCGATTTGTTTTAAGTTTAACCGTTCTCCCCCTTTGATTTCAAGGCGGGACGGATATGTAAGGGCATATTGAATCGGTTCACGCATGTCCGGCATTCCGAGTTGAGCCATCACTGCACCGTCATTGAATTCGACCATCGAGTGGATGATGGATTCTCGGTGGAGGACCACATCAATTTCGTCATACGTCACATCAAATAACCAGTGCGCTTCGATGACTTCAAACCCTTTGTTCATCATCGTCGCCGAGTCAATCGTGATTTTTGCACCCATCGACCAGTTCGGATGATTCAGCGCTTGTTCCACCGTCACGTTTGCCAACTGTTCCCGTGTTTGGTCACGGAAACTGCCGCCCGATGCAGTTAAAATGATTTGTCGAACATCCTGACGCCGTTCACCATTCAAGCACTGGAAGATGGCAGCATGTTCACTGTCGACCGGAAGAATCGCGACACCTTTTTCGCGTGCTTTTTTCATGACGAGGTGTCCGGCAGTCACCAATGTCTCTTTGTTTGCCAATCCAATTGATTTTCCCGCTTCGATTGCAGCCAATGTCGGTCGAAGACCTACTGCACCGACGACGGCTGTAATGACGATATCCGCTTGGTCGGCTGTCGCAACAGCAATCAATCCGTCCTCCCCGACAAGTACTGTCGGCGAATAGTCAAGTACTGCTTCCAATTGCTCTTTTACAGTCTCGTCTAAGACCGCTACCAGCTCCGGACGTAAACGATTCAGCCAGGGTAAAGCAACCTCGATGTTTTTCCCGAACGCAAAGCTGACCAGTTGGAAACGGTCCGGATTTGCTGCGATGACATCTAACGTCTGGGTGCCGATCGATCCGGTTCCCCCAATGATACTAACCTGTTTCATCATTTTTCCTCCTTATCCGAATATACCGAGTACGATCAGAACGGTAAACACAATGATCATACTGTCGAACCGGTCAAGAATCCCACCGTGTCCGGGTAATAATGCTCCGGAATCTTTTACGCCGTAATGACGTTTGTACGCGGACTGAACTAAATCCCCAAGTTGGCCGACTACGGCAACGATCAGTGCCAATAATACAACTGTTCCCATGCCAACTGTCGGATGAATCAGCTCAAAGACTACTCCGAGCAGAATGGCAAGAACAACACCGCCAAGTGCCCCTTCAACCGTCTTATTGGGGCTGATTGCCGGCCACAGTTTTGTTTTCCCGAGACTTTTTCCGACGAAGTAAGCACCCGAATCCGTAAACCAGATCAGCAGAATAATCAGTAAAGAAAAGATTAATCCGTTCTCAAGCAGACGAATGTAAGTAAACGATGCAAATCCTACACCGACATACACAGCAGTCAGCAACAGGAAGGCGACATCGTCAAAAGTGAACATGTTCTTTGAGAATACTGTCCAAAATAACCCGATCAAGACAATCAACATTCCCCAAGCAATCGGTGTCAGTCCCAGTGACAGCAACTGGTCGCTTGCCTGTTCGTACAAACTGATGAACGGAAGTAATGTACCTGCTCCAAACAACAGCACCGGAATCGACTTGAACGACAATTGCCGCATTTTAACCATTTCGGTATACCCGATGAGTGTCAAGATTGCCATAAAAGCAAGGAATGGGAGTCCTCCTAGATAAAGCAAACCTAAAAAGATGGCACCTGCCCAGATTCCTGTAATAATTCGTGTTTTCATAAGAAATGTCCTCGTTTAGTCAGACTCCGCCAAAACGACGGGTCCGTTGATTATAGTCTTCAATTGCCGCTAAGAACTGGTCACGCCGGAACTCGGGCCATAAGACATCGGTAAAGTAAAATTCGGCATAGGCAGCTTGCCATAATAAAAAGTTTGAAAGTCGTTGTTCCCCACTCGTCCGGATGACGAGATCAACATCCGTCATCGAACCTGTCATCAATTCCTGTTCAATGATTTCATTTGTAATCATGTCGGGTTGCAACAAACCGGCCTGGACTTTTTCAGCAATTTTCTGCATGACTTGGACGATTTCATCCCGTCCTCCATAATTGAGGGCGAAAATCAGCCGAAGTCCTGTATTGTTTGCTGTATCTGTTTTCGCTTGTTGAACGGCTTCCCGCGTATAAATCGGCAGACGTGATACTTCTCCCGCCACTTCGACTTTGACATTACGTTCATTTAAGTCCTTTAAATCGGATTCTAAAAACTGGGCCGGCAGTTTCATCAGGAAACTGACTTCTTCTTCAGGACGCGTCCAATTTTCGGTCGAAAAAGCATATAACGTCAAACTTTTCACACCTAATTCATTTGCCGTCCGAACAACTTCCCGGACAGATTTCATCCCTTCACGATGCCCCATGATCCGGGGAAGGCCTCGTTTTTTTGCCCAACGTCCGTTTCCATCCATAATAATCGCAATGTGTTCAGGAACTTGTTGTTCAATTACTTCTTTAGTCTGATTTAACCATTGAAACATTTACTTCTTCCTCCCCTCGTTTAGTTTAAGAAGAAAGGGACTCTTCGTGTGACAAAGAGTCCCCAACCTGACGATATAGCGTGTCATACTTCCATAATTTCTTGTTCTTTATCCGCGGCAGTTTGATCAAGTACTTTAACGAATTTATCCGTCAAAGTTTGAACATCTTCCGTGTAACCGCGCAGATCGTCTTCCGTCAATACGCCATCTTTTTCTTGCTTTTTCAATTGTTCGTTCGTATCACGACGGATGTTCCGAAGTGCAACTTTTCCTTCTTCCGTGTACTTCTTGACAAGTTTCACGAGTTCTTTCCGACGATCTTCTGTCAGTGGCGGAATCGCCAAACGAATGACAGTTCCGTCTGAAGAAGGAGCCAGTCCGAGGTCTGCACGTTGAATCGCTTTTTCGATTTCTGTCACCATCGATTTATCCCATGGTGTAATCAAAATCAAACGCGCTTCCGGCGTATTGACGTTTGCGACTTGATTGAGCGGTGTCGGTGAACCGTAGTAGTCCACTTGAACCGGATCAAGGATTGAGACGTTTGCACGTCCTGCACGTAATGTTGCAAGTTCTTTTTTTAATGACAGATGTGCTTTCTCCATCCGCTCTTCTGCTTGTTTCATGATTGCTTGTGACATGTTATTTCCCCCTTACAAGTGTCCCGATTTCATCACCGGTGACGACCCGTTTAATGTTTCCTTCTTCCATCAACGAGAAGACGATGAGCGGGATATCATTATCCATACAAAGTGATGTTGCCGTTGAATCCATAACTTGAAGGCCGTCTTTAAGAACATCGAGGTAAGACAATGTCTCAAATTTCTTCGCGTCCGGATCGACGTTTGGATCAGCTGAATAGACACCGTCGACGTTGTTTTTCGCCATCAGGATGACTTCCGCCTCGATTTCAGCTGCCCGAAGCGCTGCTGTCGTATCTGTTGAGAAATAAGGATTTCCTGTTCCGGCTGCAAAGATAACAACCCGTCCTTTTTCAAGATGACGCATTGCCCGGCGGCGGATGTATGGTTCAGCGACTTGTCGCATCTCAATCGACGTCTGAACACGTGTTTCGACACCAACAGACTCCAGGCTATCTTGTAAAGCGAGCGAGTTCATGACGGTCGCAAGCATTCCCATATAATCGGCATTTGCCCGGTCCATCCCAAGCTCCGCTCCCGTCTTACCGCGCCAAATGTTTCCTGCACCTACGACGACTGCGACTTCTACGTTCAATTCGACTAATTCCTTAATCTGATTCGAAATCGAATTGACAATACCAGGATGAATTCCGAACCCTTGATCTCCTGCGAGCGCTTCTCCGCTCAATTTTAACACAATCCGGTTATATTTCGGTTGCATGACTATGTCCCCCTTGCTAAATTCCGTAAAAAAGGAACACGACCCACTTCCACACGAAAGTGGATTGAAGCATACGTGTTCCTTCTCTTGTCATCAGGAAATCCTGATTCTTATTTTTTAAGCTGGTTCATTACTTCTTCAGCGAAGTTTTCTTCACGTTTCTCCATACCTTCTCCAACTTCGAAGCGTACGAATGAAACGATTTTTCCGCCTTTAGATTCTACGTATTTACCAACTTTGAAGTCTGGATCTTTGACGAATGTTTGGTCAACGAGGCAGATTTCTTCGTAGAATTTGTTCATACGACCAGCAATCATTTTTTCAACGATGTTAGCAGGTTTGCCTTCGTTGAGTGCTTGCTCTGTCAACACTTTTTCTTCACGTGCTTTTTCTTCTTCTGTAACAGAAGAACGGTCGACGTAAAGCGGACGTGCTGCAGCGATGTGCATTGCGATATCTTTTGCAACCGTCTCGTCAGTTGTACCTTCGACGACGACGACAGAACCGATACGACCGCCCATGTGGAGGTAAGAACCGAATGCTGCATTGTCTTCTTTAGTGAAGAGAGCTACACGGCGGAGTGAAATTTTCTCTCCGATTGTTGATGCTTCTTCTGAGATGTATGTGTCGATTGTTTTTCCTGCTTCGTATTCAGAAGCAAGTGCTGCTTCAGCCGTTTCAGAACCATTGCGGAGTACTGCATCTGCAATGTTTTGAACGAGTGATTGGAACCGTTCGTTTTTCGCAACGAAGTCAGTTTCTGAGTTGATTTCAACAAGTGCTGCTTTGTTTCCGTTAACTGCAACAGCTGTCAAACCTTCTGCTGCAATCCGGTCGCCTTTCGCTGCCGCTTTCGCGATTCCTTTTTCACGCAAGAAGTCGATTGCTGCGTTCATGTCCCCATCAGCTTCGACGAGTGCTTTTTTGCAGTCAAGCATCCCTGCACCAGTTTTTTCACGAAGTTCTTTTACCATAGCTGCTGTAATAGCCATTCGATATTCCTCCTTATAACGTCCTTATTTTCAAAAAAAAGGTGATAAAAGGTCAATTCCCTTTATCACCTGGCATCACGAATTACTCAGCGTCTGCTACTACTTCTTCAGTAGTTTCAGGTGCTACGTTATCTTCGCCTTGTTTAACTTCGAGGATTGCGTCAGCCATTTTACCAGTAAGCAATTTGACTGCACGGATCGCATCGTCGTTTGCTGGGATGACGTAGTCGATTTCGTCCGGATCACAGTTTGTGTCAACGATCGCAACGATTGGGATGTTGAGTTTGTGTGCTTCTGCAATCGCGATACGCTCTTTGCGTGGGTCAACGATGAAGAGTGCATCTGGAACGCCTGGCATATCTTTGATACCGCCGAGGAATTTCTCAAGACGAGTCATTTCTTTTTTAAGAATGATGACTTCTTTTTTAGGAAGAACTTCGAATGTACCGTTCTCTTCCATTTTTTCGAGTTGTTTTAAACGGTTGATACGTTTTTTGATTGTAGAGAAGTTCGTGAGTGTTCCACCTAACCAACGTTCGTTGATGAAGTATTGACCTGCACGGATCGCTTCTTCTTTCACAGTGTCTTGAGCTTGTTTTTTCGTACCAACGAAAAGAACGTTTCCGCCTTCAGACGCTACTTCACGGATGAAGTTGTAAGCTTCGTCTACTTTTTTAACCGTTTTTTGTAGGTCAATGATGTAGATTCCGTTACGTTCTGTGAAGATGTATTTTGCCATTTTTGGGTTCCAACGGCGTGTTTGGTGACCGAAGTGTACACCAGCTTCTAACAATTGTTTCATCGAGATTACTGCCATGATGAATTCCTCCTTTTGGGTTTTGGATGTCCTCCGCGATGATCGTTGTTCCAGCTAACCTATTAAAGGCACCGCAGCCGGCGATACATGCGTGCGTAATTAACACCGTAGACTAATATAGCATAAAGTTTAGCGCCGGGCAACCTTCGTTTTCCGAGAAAGTTTAGCAATCAGTGCGACTTCTCCTGCTCCCCGATTCAATGAACGTGCCAACTGATCCAAATCAGCACCTTTTTCGAGCTGGTCTTTTACGTCTAACAGTTCCGGTTCTTCCAGGTCAGACGGATGCTCCGGCCGTCCTGATTCTTCTGCTAAAACGACCTCGACCCGCGACTGCTGTTGAACAGGAGCCGCCGGGCGGGATTTTTCTTCCCCGTCCGTCAACTCATTCACTTGTTGCATGAATTGTAACAGAATTGCTTCCGTTTCCTGCTTCTGTCGTTCCAGGTTGGTAACGCGATCCTTCAAAAGTGCCTGTTGTTTAAATAGTAATAAAAGGCCGTAGCAAATGAGTGCTGCCAGTAAAATATAAAAAAGTGTCATGGTCTGTCCTTTCACATCGCGACGCGGTCAGAAAGATAGGCGCTTCCAAGCGCTTGTTTCAGTTTTCTGAGCGCTTTCGAATGAATCTGGGAAATCCGTGAAGTGGATAATCCGAGGACCTCTCCGATTTCCGTCAACGTCAGTTCTTCAAAGTAAAAGAGGGATACGACATATTGTTCCTTTTCGGACAACTGTTCCACTTCTTCCGCAAGCTTCGAAATCAATTCTCGCATCAAAAGTGTATCCTCAGGTGTCGCGGTATCCGGATCGAGGTAGGAAACAGCCATCGCCTTCCCTTCGTCTTGTAGCGTCACCGCTTCGTCGATCGAAAGAATATTCGCAAAATAACTCTCAGCGAGTGCCGTCTTGACTTCTTCCGGACTCATATCAACAATCGACGAGACTTCATCAATCGTCGGCGTCCGTTGAAGACTTTGTTCTAAAATCTCAACAGCAGCTTCGACCCGTTTTGATTTTTCCCGTAACGACCGGGGCAACCAATCAATTTTTCGTAATCCGTCCAAAATGGCGCCACGAATCCGGAAAGCTGCATATGTATCAAATTTATTGTTGTGATTTTGATCAAATTTTTGAAGAGCATCATACAGTCCCATCATTCCAAGACTCTTTAATTCATCACGATCGACACTTTTCGGAAGTGTCGCGCTGAGACGCTGAACGTGGTAGTGCACAAGAGGTTCATAATTTTGCAGTAACCGGTCAGCTACCGCTATATCACGCGTCGATAGCCATTGATTCCAAAGTTGTTGTAATTCCTCACGCATGACCATTCCTCCTCTAAATTTCCAGCGTTCCGACGTTAACCGTCCGGATGACTAACCGGCCTGTCTGAGAATGGAACTCGATCGTTCGACCGTTTGTTCCACCAACGTCTTCCGCAACGAGTGGGACGTTCGCTTTTCGTAAAGCCAATTTTACAGCTGCAATATTCCGTTCGCCGATTCGCATCGATTCGTGTTCGTATTTAAATTGAAACATCTGTGCACCGCCGGCAATTTTCGCCCGGAGACGAATCGCTCCGCTTTGACGAAGACGACGTGCCAACTCGACGACGGCCGTATCGGCGAATTTCCCGATTTCCAGTGCGATATTCCGGCTGATGGTCGAATCCGGTAACATGACGTGGGCCATACTCGACAGTCCACGTTCTTGGTCGTAGATGATGACACCGACACAAGAACCTAAACCAGCCGTCCGAAGAATGATCGGTTTTTGGCTGACTGCATATTCTGCAATTCCAATCCGAACGACTTCATCCATCAATATCCACACCCAATCGCTGAAATACCGAACTAAAGGCACCTTCTTCAGGTAGTAACAGTAAATGACCATTCAAATCATTACCTGAACTGGATAAGCGTGTATCGATGTATACTGCCATGTTACCAAATTTTGTCGACTCAAGTAAGGCAACTTCCAAAATTGCTCCCACCATATCAAAAGCTGACGCCGGAACCGTGACATGAACAGACAAATCCAACCAATCCGAAATCGCACGGGCATACGCTCCGATCAAAATGTTCCCGATCTCTTCCCATGCCGAAACGCCGAGCGCATGGTGGTCAGAGAAAAATTGAAACGGCTGTTGCAACAACTGTGAAATCAGTTTTTCAGCATCGTGAAGCGGCATCAAAAACAGTAAGGAGGCTTTAATATCACCGGAAAACCGAAGGAGTGCTCCTGCCGTATAAGCTTCAGCGCCTCCCACCCGTTCGATGATGGTTGTGAATCCTTCCAATTCTGCCGAAGGGACTGCGATTTCAATCGGTTGTCCGAGTAAAGTGGATAATGCGGTCGCCGCATGCGCTGCCCCGATATTGCCGATTTCCCGAAAGACATCCTGTTCCATCCGATTAAGCATGGATGATCTCTTCAAATAGACGATTCGGTTCGAGTAAAGAGAATAATTGATCTTCTCCTTTAGCGATGGCCGTCAAATAAGTCATTTCGTCTTGTTTTTGATCTGTCAGCGGTTCAATCCGGACATCTGCAGCTTCCACGACTTCATTTGCACAGTCCACGATGAATCCTGCATCCCCGTGTTCCAGTGTCGCGATGATGATGCGTGTTTCTTCTGTTTCCTCAATCGCTTCAAATCCTAAACGTGTCCGCAAATCGATCACGGGTGTCACGACACCGCGCAGGTTGATGACACCTTTGACATAAGATGCTGCATTCGGAATCCGTGTAATCGGAATGACACGCTCGATTGAACGGACCGATTGCACATCAATCCCGTATGCATTTTCTTCTAATTGAAAGACGACCCATTTCTGTTCCATTCTTCATTCCCTCACTTTCGTAACAGTGCATTGCTGTCAATGATTAACGCAACTTGCCCGTCACCCAGAATCGTCGCACCTGAAATCGCACGAATTCCCTCAAGATAACTTCCTAACGGCTTCATGACGATTTCCTGCTGACCAATCAGTTCAGAAACCATTAACCCGGCTAGTTTTTCTCCGCTTCGGACAACGACGACAGAATAAGCGTCGGCCTCCACATGCGGTAATCCGTATACTTGATTTAATGAGATTAACGGAACGAGCTGTCCCCGGAAATCGAATACTTTTTCCCGGTGGGCTTGTAAAATGACGTCCTGCTTCAAAGATGTTGTCTCAATGATGGCCGTCAAAGGAATCGCGTAGGTTTCTTGGTCCAGCTTGACGAGCATTGCCGAAATGATTGATAACGTCAGCGGTAAACTGATTCTGAAAATCGTTCCTTCCCCGCGTTTCGTCTCAACAAAAACTTCTCCGCCGAGTGATTCGATTTTCGATTTGACGACGTCCAGTCCGACACCGCGTCCGGATAAGTCGGTGACGGTTTCCGCTGTCGAGAATCCAGGGGCGAATAATAACATTGCCGCTTCTTCCGGCGTCAATAGTGTCGCCTCTTCTTCCGTCAACAATCCTTTTTCCAGTGCGATTTTCGTCACCCGTTCCTGATTGATCCCTGCGCCGTCATCTTCAATCTCGATGAAGACACGGTTTCCGGAATGATAGGCCCGAAGTGACAGATTACCTTCGACTGGTTTTCCGGCTGAAATCCGGTCGGCTTTACTCTCGATTCCATGATCGACAGCATTTCGGATCAAGTGGACAAGCGGGTCGCCAATTTCATCGATGACCGTCCGGTCGAGTTCCGTTTCTGCTCCTGTAATGTGAAGCTTGATGTTTTTGCCGACATCTTTTGATACCGAACGTACCATCCGTGGAAAACGATTGAAGACTTGTTCGATCGGCATCATCCGTAACGTCAGAACCAGTGACTGTAATTCATTTGTCCCGCGTTTAATCCGTTCAACCGTCTCCGTCAAATCAGACGAACCGACCTCTGCCGCAATTCGTTCGAGACGTCCACGGTCAATGATGAATTCTTCAAACAGATTCATCAGCCGATCAATTCGTTCGAGGTTGACACGAATCGTTTTTGCCGCGATTGGTGTTTGCGTCTCAGTTGAAGTCTCTATCGAAGTATTGACTGCCGGTGTCTCTTCCACCGGTTCGAGCAACGTCGCTGCTGCTGCCGGTTCCACCGACACCTCAAATGGCTGAATCAAGACTTGCGCAACTTCCGAAACGGCTTTGATTTCCTGTTGAATGTCTTCTGCCGTTTTCATCGTCACAAACAAGACATCAAAACGGGTCTCGAACTGTTCTTGTTCCAGCTCATCCGATGTCGGATTCGACAAGATGACATCTCCGAGGTTTTGCAGCCGGTCGAATACCATGTAGACACGGGCTGCCTTCAAGATGACATCCGCTGATAATTCAACTGTAATGACGTACGCCTGATAACCGGAAGCCATTGATTGACGGACAACCGACTCGGAATAAACGTCACACTCAAAATTCATCATGACCGTCCCGGCAGCTTTAACCGTGTCCTTACCTGATTCGGTATCCGGATCGATAAACTGTTTCAAACGAATGACGGTTGTGGTGACATCCAACTTTCCTGTTCCGCCTTGACTGATATCTTCGACCATCGTTTCAAGCTGTTCAGCTGCGACAAACAGCACATCGATCAATTCCGGTGTAGCCGGTTGTGTTTTTGAACGGACCAAATCCAGTGCACTTTCCATTTCGTGTGTTAAATCGGCAATCGCATCATATCCCATCGTTCCGGACATCCCTTTTAAGGTATGGGCGGAGCGGAAAATTTGATCGATGACGGCTTCATCGTCGAGTCGTTGTTCAAAAATCAGCAGACTCGAGTTAATGGCTTGTAAATGTTCAATCGATTCATCAAGAAACAATCCTAAATATTCATTTAAATCCATGAAACGTATCCTCCTTCATGATTAACGGACACGGTTATGCCGTTTTTTCAAACGATTCAGTAACCGGTCTAAAAATTTCTGTTCCTGGACCTGAAGTCCTGTCAGCGATGTCGTGATATGGTCGAGCCGCCAACTGACATCACTCGTCCGATCAAATAGATAAAAGGGGCGTTGGGCTTTGACTGCCTTCATGACGGTCGGATCGTCCGGTAAAAAACCAACGAAACGCAATGATTTTCCCAAAAAGTTCTGACTTACCTGTTGTAACCGGTCAAACGTCTCAAGTGCTTCTTGACCGTTTGTCGCCCGATTGACAATGACAGCGACCGGAAGTTCGTTTGCATGATGATGCGCCAGTTTGACAAAGGCGTATCCGTCCATGATGGACGTTGGTTCAGGCGTCACGACCAGCCAGGCTTCGTCGGCACTGCTGATGAAATCAAAGGTCTGGTGCGTCGCCCCCGCTCCTAAATCAAGTAACACGAAATCATACTCATAAAAAAACCGAAACTCGCTCATCATGAATTCGACATCATGATCCGTCAGGTCCATCAGTTCTGTAAACCCGCTCCCGCCATGGATGAAATGTAATTCCGGCGTCGCTTCGACGACGGCTTGGCTCAACGGGGACCGCTCCTTGACACAATCCATCAGTGACAGTTTGGACGATTTTCCTAGCAATACCCCGACATTCGCCATTCCGATGTCCAAATCAATGATCAGTACTTTTTTAGCCTGCAACGATAGCGCGACACCGAGGTTTACCGCCACATTCGTTTTACCGACACCGCCTTTACCACTGACGATGGCAATGGTCTTCGTTTGGCGGACGGAAACTTTTGATCTTAACGCACGTGCCTGATCTTCCGGCATCATCTTAACCCTCTTTCTACAATCATTCGGGAAACTTCTGCACTTGTCGGCCAAATGATGTCTTCAGGCACTTCTTGTCCAGTCGTCAGACAAAACAGCGGCAACTGCGTTTTCTTCGTAAGTCCGTAAATCGACCACAAATCTATCGTTTCATCAGCTTTGGTAAAAATAAAACCGGACAGCGGCACTTGATCGAACCGTTGTTGGATTTGTTCTAAATCACGGTACTTCGACGTTAGGCTGAGTACAAGAAACACATCGGTCTCTGAAAAATCATGTCGTTTTTTTAACTGCTCGACATAACCTGCGTCCAGAAAATTTCGTCCTGCCGTATCAATCAGAATGACATCACAATCTGACAAGTCGACTTTCGCTTGTTCAAACTCCTGTAAATCGTATGCGACGCGCAACGGAATATCGATGATGTCGGCATACGTCCGTAATTGTTCAACAGCTGAAATCCGGTATGTATCCGTCGTGATCAATCCGACTTTTTGTTGTTTCGTCAAACGGTAATAAGCAGCCAGTTTAGCCAGTGTAGTCGTTTTCCCGACTCCCGTCGGTCCTGTCACCATGATGAAACGTGAAGTCGCCGCCGTGACTCGAATCGAATCCGTCACGGTCGCAGCGAAAACTTGCTCGACCTGGTCTAAATCATTTGTTTTGTAATAGGTCGACACTAACAAGTCATAAAGCGCTTCCGCTTCGTGTTGCAAGGCCGGTTCAGCGAGTAGAACTTCATAGGCACAGAGTGCTTCCGGCAACCGGCGTGACGCAAACGAAACAATTTTTGGACTGACCGTTTCTACAGACAATGCCCGTTTTTCCACTACCGGTTTAATCGGACGTGGTTCGGATGAAGCTTGCGGAGCAACCGGTTGGACTGTTTTCACTACCGGATGCTCTTCTACTGAAGCGACCAACTCCACTTTCTTTTGTGCAAATAGACCAAACAATCCGCCTACTTTAATCTGGCGCGTGTTCAAAATAATGGCATCGTTTCCTAAGTCCTGTTTGACCAGTTCCATGGCTTCGCTGACAGAATTTGCGACAATTCGTTTTACCATCATGTGTTAAATCACCCCAATACTCTTGACTTCAATGGTCGGAATCAGTTCGTTATAGGACAGGACGGGTACATCCGGGAAATACCGTTCTGTCAATTGACGAACAAACATCCGAATACTTGGCGATGCCAAGACGATTGGCTGAGCCCCGTATCGTTCGAATTCTGCCGTCAATTCATTTAATGATTCGATGAAACGTGTTGCTTTATCAGGATCAAGTGCCAAATAATTACCGAACTCTGTTTTTTGGATCGCTGACTGGATATCCATCTCCAGCTCACTCGATACCGTTACGACGTGTAAGACGTCTCCTTGCAAGACCTGTTCCGTAATTTGTCGTGCCAAGGCTTGACGGACGTATTCGGCCAGCAAATCACTGTCTTTCGTCACAGTGGCATAATCAGCAAGTGTTTCAAAAATAAGCGGCAAATTTCGAATCGAAATTTTTTCTTTTAACAACTGAACGAATACTTTTTGTAATTCGCCGACTGACAACAATTGTGGTGTCACTTCGTCGACTAAAATCGGATGCGACTCCTTCAAATGATCGACCAGTTGTTTCGTCTCTTCCCGACCGAGTAAATCGGCCGCATGTTTTTTCAAAAGTTCGGTTAAGTGCGTTGCAACGACAGACGGCGGATCAACGACCGTGTATCCGGACATCTCGGCCCGGCTTCTCGTCCGTTCGTCAATCCATAAGGCCGGCATCCCGAACGCGGGTTCAACCGTCTCGATGCCTTGAATTTCCGGATCATCGACACCGGGACTCATCGCCAGATAATGATCAAGCAACAGTTCACCGGTTGCCATCTCACTTCCGCGGATTTTGATCCGGTAATGGTTTGGCGGGAGTTGCAGATGGTCGCGAATCCGGACCGTCGGTAAGACGAACCCGAGTTCAAGAGCCAGCTGTCTCCGAATCATAACGACCCGGTCAAGTAAGTCGCCGCCCTGTGCTTCATCGGCGAGCGGGATCAAGCCGTAGCCGAATTCAAATTCAATCGTATCGACATTCAAAAGTGAAATGACCGATTCGCTCGATCGCAGATTTTCAGTCGGTGCTTCTTCGACAGCGACTTCTTCCTGCGTTGCTTTTGACGTTCGTGTCAATCGCCAAGCGAAGAAGGCCGCTGCAGCCGCGACAGGAATCGTCACGTAATCGGGAATTGCCGTAAAGAGACCTAACAGGAAGATGGCACCGGCTCCAATCATGACGAGAAGCGGTGTCCGGGAGAGCTGACCGATGATGTCTTCTCCTAAATTTCCGTCCGAAGTCGAACGGGTAACGATGATACCGGTCGCAACGGAAATCAACAATGCCGGAATTTGACTGACCAGACCGTCACCGACCGTCAACAGCGTGTAGAGTTTTACGGAATCTGCCATCGGTAATCCTTGTTGGACGACACCGATGATCATTCCGAAAATCAAGTTGATGATGACGATGATGATTCCGGCAATCGCATCTCCTTTAACGAACTTTGATGCTCCGTCCATCGCGCCGTAAAAATCCGCTTCCGATTGGATTTTCTGACGGCGTGTCCGGGCCTGTAATTCATCGATCATACCGGAGTTCAAATCGGCATCGATGGCCATCTGCTTTCCGGGCATCGCATCGAGGGTAAAGCGGGCGGATACTTCCGATACCCGCTCAGACCCTTTTGTAATGACCAGAAACTGAATCAAAACAAGAATCAGGAAGACGACGAATCCGACGAGCGCATTTCCGCCGACAACGAAATCACCGAATGCTTCAATGACTTCCCCACCGTTCCCGTTCGAGAGAATCGATCGGGTTGTCGAGACGTTCAGAGCCAGCCGGAACAAAGTCACGATCAATAAGAGTGTTGGAAAAACTGAAAACTCCAGTGCTTCCTTCGCATTCATGGCGACAAGTAACACCATTAAGGCAATCAAGATGTTGATGATGATAAGAAAATCGAGTAAAAATCCTGGCAGTGGAATGACGAGCATGAAGACAATCATAATGACGCCTAGCAGGACAGATAAATCTCGTGTTGAAATGGTCATGATGCTTCATCCTTTCATTTCGCTTGTTTCATTTGATAGACAAAGGCGAGTGTTTCAGCGAGTGCCTGATAAAATGATTCATCCACTGCCATTCCTATTTCTGATTTTGCGAATAATGCTCGTGCGAGCGGTCTGTTTTCGATAATCGGGATCTCAGCTGCTGTCGCCTTCTCCCGAATCCGGAATGCGACAGCATCCACTCCCTTGGCGACGACAATTGGGGCGGCATGTTTGCCGTCATCATATTGAATCGCGACGGCATAATGGGTCGGGTTCGTAATGACAACATCGGCGTTCGGTATTTCCTGCATCATCCGCCGCATCGCCATCTCCCGTTGTTGCTGTTTAATTTTCCCTTTGATTTGCGGGTCACCTTCCGTATTCTTATGTTCATCCTTTAAATCCTGTTTACTCATCCGAATCGACTTTTCAAAATCGAATTTTTGATAAGCGAAATCCAGTACAGCAAGGACAATCAACGCGATACTGACCGAAATCCCTAACAGGAAAGTCAGATGACCGATAATCGCCAAGGCGTCACCAATCGGTTCTGACGTTAAACGTGAAATTTCCACTTTGTTATTCCATAAGACGGTTCCGCTTGTCGCACCGATGACAAGCAATTTAAAAACGGATTTCAAGAATTCAATCAATGCTTTCATGCTGACGATCCGTTTGATTCCTTGCAGCGGATTGATCCGGTCAAGTTTCGGTTGAATCGATTCCGTACTGAGCAAAGCTCCAATCTGTACGAAATTCCCTAAAATACCGATGACGACGGCCGTCACAAAAAATGGAGCCACTAGGATGCCCATTTGAACCAGCATTTCAATCATGACTTCCTGAATACGCCCCTCTTCAACGGCGACTAACACCGTTTGGGCACTCAGTCCATTCTCAAGCACCATGACGAACCGTTTTCCGAGAAACGGCCCAAAGAAAAATAAAATCAAAAACATGCCAAACAACATCAAACTGCTTGTTAAGTCGGCTGACTTTGCCACCTGACCTTTTTTACGGGAGTCATCACGTTTTCGGGGTGATGCTTTTTCCGTTTTTTCACCTGCGAAATACTGGAGGTCAAGCGTTAATGTATATTTTCCCATCTCAACCTCCTAGTAAATGAACCGCATCGGACAGTACTTCTTGTAGTAAAGGAACAAATCGCGAAATTCCGGTAATGGTTGCTCCAGCAAGCAAAAACAAAATTGCATAACCCATCAACAATTTAACGGAAAATCCAATCGCAAAAATATTGAACTGAGGCGCCGTTTTTGCTAAAAAACCAAGCGCCAGGTCTACTAAAAATAAAGCGACAACTAGCGGCATCGCAATTTGAAGCGCCGTGAGCATGGCTAGACCCACAACCCGCACGACTAAACTCATGCCGGCTTCTCCGGAAACATCAATCGCACTACCGGGCGGAAAGATTTTAAAGCTCGTATAAATCCCGTCCAGTAAAATCAAATGCATATCGGAAGCCAGCAATACAAGCAACGTCAACATGTAATAAAATCGACCGACAATCGGCGACTGTCCGCCGAACATCGGATCATATGCCGAGGCCATGGCTAGACCCATCTGTAAATCGATGATGGATCCGGCGATTTGCGGGGCATACAGTAAAAAACTGGCGAGCAGACCGAGGGCGAGTCCGATAATGACTTCTGTCCCCATCCGAAAAAAGAAATCGATGTCATCGACTTGAACGGTCGTCTTGACCGCATAACTGGCAAAATAGGCGAGTCCGGCCGCAATGGCCAACTTATGCTGGGCAGGTAACTGCTTGGATGAAAACAGAGGTGCTGCCACTAAAAATCCGACAAGTCGACCAAATACAAGTAAAAACACGCTGACAAAGGACAGTAACGTCATTTTCGTGAAACCTCGGCAATCTGTTTGAAGATTTCAATCGTAAACGTTTTGAGCTCTTCCATAATCCATGGTCCAAAAAAGACGAGTGCTAAAAATACGGCAACAATCTTTGGCACAAACGATAAGGTCTGCTCTTGGATTTGGGTCGTCGCCTGTAAGATGCTGACGAGAAGTCCAACGACGAGTGAGACGAGCAAGAGCGGGGCTGAAACCTTTAACAAGGTCCATACGGCCGAACTGGCTAATTGAATAATCATTTCCTGCGTCATGTCGTCCCTCCCTATCGCATGCTGACGAGCAGTGATTCGACAATCAAATGCCAACCATCCACTAAAATAAACAATAATAATTTAAACGGTAAGGCAATCATGACCGGCGGCAACATCATCATCCCCATCGACATCAAGACACTCGAGACAACCATATCGATAACGAGGAACGGGATGAAAATCATGAATCCGATTTGAAATGCCGTCTTTAACTCACTGATGGCGTAAGCCGGTACTAAAGCGACGAGCGGAATATCTTCCACCTTCTCCGGCTTTTCATAATTGCCGTACTTCAGGAATAGTTCTAAATCATTGCTCCGCGTGTACTGGGACATGAAACGTTTCATTGTTCCGCCCGCTTGATCGAAGGCTTCATCCTGACTGATTTTTTCATCCATGTACGGTTGTAACGCCGTCGTGTTCAATTCGGTCAGGACAGGCGCCATGACGAACAATGTGATGAATAATGCCAATCCGACGAGCAGTTGGTTCGGCGGTGTTTGTTGCGTTCCCAGTGCCGACCGCACAAAGGACAAGACGACGATGACGCGTGTGAAGCAGGTCATCAGAATCAGCAGGGATGGTGCTAATGATAAAAGCGTAAGTAAAACCAACAGTTTAACGGAAGTCGCCGTCCCGGACGGCGTATCCAAGGAAATCAAATTTTCAATCGTCGTCATGATCGTCCTCGTTTCTTCTGGAACTGATCAAGCTGTTGCTTAAAGGATTCCAGAAACGGAGACGTGTTTGACGTATGTGATGGGCTGTCGGATGTATCCATTGCCGACCAGTCGTCGTCTTCCTCAATCGTATCCAGCAGTTCAACGTTCTGACCGACACCGACAACGTAAATCTTACCGTGAACTCTTACAAGCTGAACGGAACGATCTTTGCCAAGCGGGACACCTCCGAGATGAGACAGGCGGCTCGATTGACGGACTCCTTTTGTCCGCTCATTGATGAAACGGACGGCTAACAGAAATCCGCCAATCAAAACTGCGAGCGTCACGACAATCTTTACGACCGTGACGACTGTCGATGACCCGTCGACCTGTTGTGTTGTAGGTTCATTGTTCTTAGATGGGTTGAGCTTCTCTTCCACTGTTTCGGCACCGACCTGATGCGTCAGCAGGAACAGGAGAAGACAGGTCAAACAGGTCAGTCTTCTCATGATGAAATGGTTTTCGAAACAGCTTCGAGTACGCGGTCAGCCTGGAACGGTTTAACGATGAAGTCTTTTGCTCCAGCTTGGATCGCATCGATGACCATCGATTGTTGACCCATGGCAGAACACATGATGACTTTAGCGGCCGGGTTAAACGCTTTAATTTCTTTTAAAGCGGAAATTCCGTCCATTTCCGGCATCGTGATATCTAGTGTAACGAGATCCGGCGTTAACTCTTTATATTTCGAAACGGCTTCCCGACCGTTTTCTGCTTCTCCGACGACGTCATAGCCGTTCTTCGATAAAATTTCCTTAATCATCATTCGCATGAAAGCTGCATCATCTACAATCAAAACTTTTGCACTCATCCTATTTCCTCCTTAGAACATCCGAAGACGTTCTTTTGTATTGACGATCTCTGTAATCCGGACACCAAAATTTTCTTCGATGACAACGACTTCTCCCGTTGCAATCAACGTGTTATTGACGAACACATCAACGGGTTCTCCTGCTAATTTATCCAGTTCAATGATCGAGCCTTGTGTCAGTTCTAAAATATCCCGGACAGATCGGCGTGTCCGCCCCAGCTCGACCGTCACATTCAGCGGTACATCGTAAAGCATCCCGATGTTGCCCGGTGGCCCCTCTTGTTGTACTTCCGAAAACTGACCGAATTGGACAGGACTGACGCCTACCGGCTCTTTTTTCTGTTCCGGCGGTGCTTCATACCGGGGTTCCGGTTGCTGTTGAGGAGCGGTCGGCTGTTCCCGGACCGGTTCTTGTGAACTGGTTGGAGCTATTGGCGCTGATTCAGTCGTTGTCGTACTGGCACTGAATAATTTCTGAATCAATTGTTTAGAAAAATCAAGTGGTGCCAACTGTACGATTTTCGAGTCGATCAACGTCCCGATTTTCAAATCAAATTCGATGATGACCATGCTCTCCCATAGTGAGAAGCTATCAACAATTGTTTTTTCTTGTGAGAAATCAAAGATTTCGACTGCAGGAGGCGAGATATCAATCCGCATCGAGAAGACGGTCGACATCGAAGTCGCCGCTGCGCCCATCATCTGATTCATTGCTTCCTGAACGGCAGATAACGCAATCGGTTCCATCTCGAGACTCTCGTCCACGACACCGTCGCCGCCCATCATCAGGTTCGCAATGACGGACGCATCCCGTTGTGTCAAAATCAACACGTTTTCTCCCTTGAATCCTTCTGTATATCCGACACGAAGGGCGACGTGTGGAATCGGATAACGGCTCCGCAGTTCTTCCATCGTAATCATCCGGACGTGTGGTGTTGTGATTTCGACTTTTTGATTCAACAATGCAGAAAGGGCTGTCGCGGAATTCCCTAACGAGATGTTCCCGACTTCTCCAAGTGCATCAATCTCCATCTCATCCAATTGATGTAAATCATCCGTTAAATGGGTATCGGCTGGTTCTTCAGCCGATGGGGTTCCCCGTAATAAGGCATCGATTTCATCTTGCGAAAGCATATCGCTCATGTTATTCCTCCTCAATTCGTTGTAAGACTTGTAAAGCGAGATGCTTCCCGTTCAGACCAGGCCGCGCTTTGAACATTTTCCGATCATCGACGAACAATTCAACCGGATCGGATGTACGTGTCTGGAGGGACAGGCAATCGCCTACCTCGAGGTGTAACAATTCTCCAAACGAAAGTTCCGTCTGGCCGAGCACTGCTTTCAAATCGACGATGGATCCCATCAACTGTGTTTGCATATGTTCTGACTCTTGGTTATCGGCTGACTTTCGTTTTTCTTGTTGCATCCAAAAGTGACTCGATAGTTTCGGAATGATTGGTTCGAGTGTCACGAACGGCAGACAGACGTTAAGCGTTCCGCTCACTTCTCCGACCGTCACGTAGATCGAGACGAGAATGACCGTTTCATTCGGTGAGACAAGTTGAAGAAATTGTGGATTGATTTCCAAATCGTCATACTCGGCTTCGATTTCGGCAATCGATTCCCACGCTGCCCCGTATTGAACAAAAGCTCGTTTGAATAACTGCGTCAAGATCCGGGTTTCGATTTCCGTCAAGTTCTCAATCTTATTCATGCCTTCCCCCGGTCCACCGAGTAACCGATCGAGCATCGCATAAGCAATGTTCGGATTCACTTCGAAGATCACTCGTCCGTCTAACGGATGAAGGTTCACCAGATTGATCAGTGTCATATTCGGAATGGAATGAATGAATTCATCATATGGCAGTTGCTCGACCGTATTGACCGTAAACTGGACATATGTTCTGAGCTGTGCTGAGAAATGGGTCGTCAAGACTCGGGCGAACTGTTCATGAATTCGCGTTAAGTTTCGCATCTGGTCTTTTGAGAATCGTAACGCCCGTTTAAAGTCATACACTTTCACACGACGTTCTTCTTCTTGACTGCGTATTTCCTCGACTTCCATATCTCCGCTTGAAATGGCTGATAGCAGGGCGTCAATTTCATGTTGTGATAATACTTCGCTCATGCGGCCACCTCACTGGATGATTTTTTTCGTCGTGTAGACACGTTGAACATCGCCTTCTTGCAGAAGCTTTTTAAATTGCCCCCGTAATTTTTCTTCGAGTTTCGCCATGTCTTGTTTAGAATCTAAATCTTGTTTTTTCATCGAAGCTAAATCCCCTAAGATGATATTGTTGATTTGAAACTTGCGTAACTCAAGTTCTTCCCGCGTCGCTGCATCATCCGTGACGATTGTAAACTGAACATTTAAGAATCGTTCGTCTGCAATGTTCGTCGTCAAATCATCTGTTTGAAAGCTTCGCTCTTCGAGTTCCGCGCCTGTCGGCTGTTCGACTTTCGCTTCAGTCGGATCACTCGTCAATAAATATTTCGAAAGCATATAACCGGCGCCCACCATCATGATGGCGACGACAATCATGATGAGCGGTAATTTCAACTTACTCTTCTTCTTTTCTTCTGCCATCTTCGAGCCTCCTAGCACTGTTCAAGCCCGTTAAACCGACTTGTCGGTAAAAATCGATTGTGGCGTCTTTTACCTCTTCTAACGTTTCTTTAACGACATAAGTCTGTCCCCCGACCAACTGGATCGTCGTATCAGGTGTCGACCGGACCGCTTCAATCAAAATTGCATTTAAGACGAGCGGCGTTTCACGTAATGTCGTTAAGGTAATCATCGTTTCAGGTTAACGAGTTCTTCTAAAATCTGATCGGATGTCGTAATGATCCGGGTATTCGCCTGAAATCCGCGTTGCGCGATGATCATTTCCGTAAACTCTTCCGATAAGTCGACGTTCGACATTTCAAGTGTTCCGGATGTTAATTGTCCAAGACCATTTGTGCTTGGTGTTGCGGATGTCGGCTGACCCGAGTTTTGAGAAATCGAGTACATATTCGAACCGGACTTTTCAAGACCACCTGGGTTCGGGAAATTTGCCAATGAGATATATCCTGCCTGTTGAAGCGTCCCTGCCGGATCGACATACGTAACGAGACCGTCTTTTCCAATCGATAAATTTTGTGCATTAGCCGGGATATTGATCGTCTTGTAGCCCCCACCGAGCGGAATCGTCGGTTGACCTAATGGTCCCGCATTGTCTGATCCGATGACATAGTTCCCGTCTCCTGTTACTAAATTCCCGTCAAGATCCGTGTAAAAGTTTCCTGACCGAGCATAACGGATACCGTCAGCTGTTTGAATTTGGAAGAATCCTTCACCTGAGATGGCCACATCCAATGTACGGCCTGTATTTTGTAAAGCTCCCTGGTTTGAAACACTGTCAACGGTTGCCATCGACGCTCCAAGTCCGACCTGTTTCGGGTTTGCCCCGCCGACGCCACCGCCATTGCCTGATGCCGAACCGACAGATTGACTGACAAGATCTTTAAACGTGACACGGCCTTTTTTGTACCCAAACGTATTGACGTTGGCGATGTTATTCCCGACAACGTCTAATTTTGTTTGGAAGTTCTTTAACCCACTGATTCCTGAATA
Source organism: Exiguobacterium artemiae 255-15 (assembly GCF_000019905.1). Classification (GTDB taxonomy): domain Bacteria; phylum Bacillota; class Bacilli; order Exiguobacteriales; family Exiguobacteriaceae; genus Exiguobacterium_A; species Exiguobacterium_A artemiae. Next base: position 1,832,700 of record NC_010556.1, read on the forward strand.
CATTGAACGTAACATTATTTTTCCTCCTTTGGTTTGATCTCTGTCAGGTCATAGACACTGACACTTTTTCCGTTCGATAATTCAGCGAGGATATCGACTCCGTCGCGTTTGACACTGAGGACGTTGGCCGTCTCTTTGACAGTTGATGTCACATCGGCTCCTGTCGCATCTTTTGTGACGGTTTCACTCTCATAGCTGACCTTATTTCCAATCAGATTACTGTAATTCATCAAAGCGGCAGCATGTTGGTTTAACATCATCGTCTCGATTCCTTTACCGATGGATTGCATCTGTTCAAGCGAAGAAAACTGAGCCATTTGAGAAATGAACTCCTTGTCTTCCATCGGTGCCGTCGGATCTTGATTGGATAATTGGGCGATCAGAATTTTCATGAACATGTCTTTATCCATCGAATTACTGGACGGTACTTTCGTTTTATCCGGTAACTGGTAGGACGATGCATCATTTTTGATGGAATCAGTCATCCTCATCCTCCTCTAATTCTTCCTCGTACGGCGTGGGTTCTTCCTGCTGACGTTCCCGTCGTTCTTGCGGTAAACCTTGTTCAAAGTCTTTGACGCTCGCTGCTAACATTCCGGTTTCGACCTTCACGAGTGGTGCTTGCGGTTGCAAGGACGTATGTAACTTTCCGAGTTGCTGATCGAGCAGTTGTTTCGCTTGTTCCGTCGCCGCAAAAAGCTTCACCGTCAGTAATCCGTCTTTTTTGTCCAACTGAATGACGACTTCACCCAATTGTTCCGGATACAACCGGATTGACATCCTTGTTGAACCGTCGGCCCCTTTCAAAAAAGGTGCTTGTTTCATCGCTGCTTCAATGCGTGACGTGAGTTGTTCGTCGACACTCGAATGCATGACTGGCGGACGAACAATCGTGGGTCCGGCACTGGTCATTCGTTCAAGCTTCAATCCGGTCAGTGGTGCTGGTTGTTCCTTCCCTTCCGGATCGGCAACGACCGGTATAGGTTCAACCCCCTTTTTAGTCAAGCCGGCAGTCTTTAGGATCGATGCCGGTGATTCAGAAGAAACAAGGCGGTTCGACGACGAAGGTACGACGATTTCCTTTTTAACGACTGCCGCTTCGGTCAACATCGGATTATTCACCGGTACGGCGGTTACTGTCGGCAATGCCAGGATTGGAGACGGCAGGATAGTTCCTGAAGGATCCATTTTGTGTATGACCGGCGTATTCATTCCAACCGGCAATTCATTTGCTTTTACCTGTTCTTTAGTTGTCCCGACGACAGTCGACATAGCGGCTGTCAAAACTTGTTGGATCGAAGCAGGGAATTGTTCGAATAACTCCAGTGCTTGCCCTGGTTGTCCGTCTTGAATCGTCTTGATGAAATGAAGCAGTTCCATCGCTTTTTTCGAATCATGGGTCATTTTTTCCACATCGGGTTGTTCCAGAAGTTGCAATACTTTTTCCGGCTGTGCCGTCAATTGCTCCACCAACGGTTTGACTTCAAGATCCGTTGTCTCATCCGCCGGCATCGTTTGTGGATCGAGTGGAGTGTTCTGTCCGGTCTCAACTGAAGGTTGTACTAAATATTGAAGCAATGAAGCAAAATTCCCGACTCCGCTTGCCGGCAGCTCTTTCCCGTTAAACTTCGTAAGCGGTTTAGCCGTTTGTGTTTGCTGTACATCCGTCAAGTTCATCTTGTTTACTCACCCCTTATTGGACTGCCAATAATTGTGTCAATGCCGCTGCTTTTTTAGGATCCATCTTTGCCATGATCGCCGCTTGTTGCTCGGCATCAATTTCTTTAATGATCGTGACGACTTCCGTCGGACTCAATTCGTTAAAGATATTAGCCGCATCTTTTGGTGTCATTTCTGCATACACATCCGTCACATCAGCCGTTTTTTTTGGAGCCGGTTTATCTGCAGTTGCCGGTGTAGCCGGCGTGTTTTTCAACCGATCCCGTTCCGCAATCAACCGTACGACTTCCTGTTCTTTTGCTTGGATGAGTTCTGCCTGATCCGTTGTCTTCGCCCGCAGCTTTTTGATTTCAGCATTGGCTAATTTCAAGCGTTGTTCGATCTCTGAATTTTTTGAAGACGTTACTTTGGAATCCGTCACTTCTTCCGAAGCGAAAGGTAATGAAAAAATCGGGCGCCCATTAGCGTAATTTAATACGAGATAGGCTGTAAATAATAACAATAACAACGGGATGATTAATAAGGGCAAAATCCATTGTTTTGATGACTTGTTCTCACTCATGTCGTTCGCCTTCTTCCAAACTGCAATAATGCTAATTCATCCATTTGGTTCTGTTCCACCAAAGCGAGTGTCCGCCGATTTTCTTCTAATTGATTTGATTGCAATCGTGTAAATTTCTTTTCTTCAATCAGCGCCTCTTTTAGATCGATTTGAGCCCGCTCATACTGATTTTTCGCCTGGGTAACATACAATTGTTGGCGTTCAATCTGTTGTTTGACGACATCTCGTGCCCGCTCCCGGTATTGGGACGCTAACAGTTCAACCGTACCGGTTTCGTTTTGTGCTTTCAAGAAGGCCTCATAACGAACGAGCAAATGATACAGCTTCTCGACCTCGACTTCGTATTGCTTCTTTTTTTCGGCAGTATGTTTCGAAACACGATCCTTCTCCGCTTCCGCTAAAGGAATGATGCGTTCATATATGGTTTTCATTCGTGAACCTCCCTTAACGGATTGTCGAAATCAGACGACTCATCCCGTCTTCGAAATGACTTTTTTCTTCGACCCGTTGTTTCAAAAACCCAATCAATTCAGGATATTTTTCAACGGCCCGGTCAATGTCTGGATTCGTACCGCTTTTGTATGCACCGATATTGATCAAATCTTCCGCATCAAGATAAGTGGACAATAACTGTCTGAACGTAATGGCACTATCCTTATGTTCGGTCGAGGTAATTTGATTCATGACCCGACTGATGGAACGTAAGATATGAATCGCCGGATATTGTCCTTTGTTGGCCAGATTCCGGTCAAGAACAAAGTGACCATCGAGAATCCCGCGGACAGCATCTGCAATCGGTTCATTCATGTCATCCCCATCCACTAAGACGGTATAAAATGCCGTGATGGAACCTTCTGTCGTTTTCCCGCTTCGTTCCAACAGTTGCGGAAGTAAGGCGAATACACTGGGCGTATACCCCTTTGAAGCAGGCGGTTCGCCGGTCGCAAGACCAATTTCACGCTGGGCCATGGCAAACCGTGTGACGGAATCCATCATCAGTACGACATTTTTCCCTTGATCCCGAAAATATTCAGCAATGGCCGTCGCCGTGTACGCCCCTTTGAGTCGGACGAGCGGCGGCTGATCACTTGTCGCTACGACGATGATCGAACGGCTCATCCCTTCCTCACCCAACTCTGCCTCAATAAACTCTTTCACTTCACGGCCCCGCTCACCAATCAAGGCAATGACATTGATATCAGCCATTGATCGTTTGGCAATCATACCGAGTAAAGTCGATTTACCGACACCGGATCCTGCAAATAAGCCGACCCGTTGACCTTGTCCGACGGTCAATAAACCGTCGATGGCACGGATTCCTGTCGATAACACCTCATCTATCCGCGGACGATCGAGTGGACTTGGCGGTTTCCGGACAATCGAAGTCGTCCGTAAATGCGCCAGTGACTTCCCGTCCAAGGAACGTCCGAGACCGTCGAGGACAGTTCCGATCAGATCATCTCCGACCGGAACATGAAGCGGTTTGCCGGTCGCAATGACGATCGACCCCGGTGCAATGGCCGTTGTTTCACCATATGGCATCAGTAAGACGTGTCCTTCCCGAAAACCGACGACCTCTGCCTCGATTTCGTCACCACGATGAATCCGGATCAAGCACCGTTCTCCGATGGCGACAGCTGTCGGACCACGTGATTCAATCATCAACCCGATGACTTGAACGACTTTACCGGAATGCTCGACCAGCTCTTCCCGGCGAACATCTCGTATTGCGGCTTGGAGTTGCTTGAGCTTATACATCACGTACCACCTCGTTAAGTTGTTCCATCAATCTTTGATATCCGATTGAAAGTCCGCCTGTGATGGCACCGTTCTCCGAGTCAATCCGGAAGTCACGTGCCGCCAGTTCCGGATCAATCCGTAAACTGATGGTTGCGCTTCCGCCTAGAATCGTCTGTAACCGTTCATCCAACAGGACAACCCGTTCAAAGTCTTCGGCTGAAGTGTAGACGATTAATTTTTCGCGGTCTCTGAACTGAAGAATCAACTGCTGAATGGTCTGATAAAGGGCTTCTTCATCTGTGTCGTGAAGCTGCTCCAAAAACTGATGTGTCAATTGCAGGGCAAGTGCACACATTTCATCTTCCATCAGGATGATGCGTTCTGCATACATCTGTTCGAGCCGGTTCGAAAATTGGTTCGTCTCCTCAATCCGTTGTTCAAATTGGATTCGTCCGGCCTGTTGTCCCGCCTGAAAACCTGCTTCGTACCCTTGTTGTCTCGCTTCTTCCAGAACACGGATCCGCTCTTGCTCCAACGCAGCCTGACGCGTTTGTTCCTGCTGTTCAATCAACAGTTGCTGTTGGTTAAGCTGAGCTTGACCTTCCCGCATCATTTCTTCATAAGAAACAAGCGGTTCGGTTTCGATCACTGGTTCGGTTTCCGTCTGATGAAAAATCGTTCGTTGCGTCCGGTCGAAGACGACTTGACGTTTAATGACATTAGACAACGATATCATCTCCTCCACCACGGGCGACTACGATTTCACCCATATCTTCTAGGCGGCGGATAATGCCGACAATCCGGCTTTGTGCTTCTTCGACGTCCCGTAACCGGACAGGCCCCATGAACTCCATATCCTCTTTGAATGATTCGACCATTCGTTGGGACATGTTCCGGTATACCATTTCCTTGACGTCTTCTGATGAGACTTTAAGTGATAGTAACAAGTCTTCATTCGAAACTTCGCGGATAATCCGTTGGATGGCCCGGGCGTCAAGCGTAACGATATCCTCAAAGACAAACATCCGCTTCTTGATTTCTTCCGCCAACTCTGGATCCTGAATTTCGAGCGTATCGAGAATCGTTCGTTCCGTCGTCCGGTCGACACCGTTCAAGACTTGAACCACAGCTTCGATTCCGCCTGATTGAGCATAATCCTGCATTCCCGCTTGAGACAGATTACGTTCAAGAATCTGTTCGACTTCACTGATGATTTCCGGATTCATCCGGTCCATCGTCGCAATCCGTCTCGCGACATCGGACTGGGACTCTGCCGGCAGTTCTGATAAAATCTGTCCTGATTTAACCGGGTCCAGATGGGCCAAGACTAACGCAATCGTCTGCGGATGCTCATTTTGAATGAAGTTCAGCAATTGTTTTGGATCTGCTTTCCGGGCAAACTCAAACGGTCTGACTTGAAGTGTCGATGTCAAACGATAGATGAGTTCCATTGCTTTCTCTTCCCCTAATGCTTTTTCCAAGACCGATTTAGCGAATCCGATACCACCTTGCGTAATATAGTTTTGTGCTGTCGCGAGTTCATGGAACTCTTCCAATACTTCGAGCTTTTCCTCCGGATCAATCCGCTTCATGCTCGAAATCTGTAATGTCAGCCATTCCATTTCTTCTTCGGATAAATGTTTATATACGCTGGCCGCGACTTCCGGTCCAAGCGAAATCATTAAAATAGCGGCTTTTTCCCGACTACTCATCTCTAACTTCTTCATTTCATCAATCCTCCGCTAACCAGGTGCGTAACAACTTCGCAAATTCATCCGGATTGGATGCGGCAAGCTTCTCAAGCTGTTTCCGTTTAACTGCTCCGTCACTTGTGTCCTCTGTCGACAGTTCAGGAACTTCTGTCTCGATTGGTGTCCATTCTTCCAGTTCCTCAATTTCAGCTGTTTTTCTTCTACGCATCAAGAGGAAGATCGCCCCGATTACAACGAGTGCTGCGGCACCTAATGCAAACCAGACCCACATCGGTGTTGTTTCCGTTGTGACTGTCTGTTTTGGTGTCTCGGCAAACGGTCTTGACATGACGACGACTTTATTCGCAAGTTCTGCATCAGTCAAGGTCGTTTTCGCATCGGTCTTCGTCAATGAAGTCCGGATGATTGAATACATCATCGTCTGCAGATCAGTTTGAAGTTGCGGATCAATCTGATTTTGTCCTTTAGGTGGCTCGACGATGACTTGAATTCCTAAGTCACGGATTTCATAAGGAGCACCGGTAATCTGTTTGGTGATCCGGTTGACTTCATAATTGATGATATCGTGTGTCTTTTCACTGGTATCACCTGTTGTTCCTGTACCTTGCGGGAAATTGATTGTCTCATTTTCACCCGTTCCTGCAGTTCCTTCGTTGGCAGCACCGGTGTATGCTTCGGCAACTTTTTCTGCCGATGTAACAATTCCCTCGATTTTATCGGGATCAACCGGTTCGACCAGTTTTTGTTCTTCTTGACGTTGCGTGACATCGACGTCTGCCGTAACAGAAACCAATGCTTTTTGCGGACCAAGAACAACCGACAACATTTGCTGAATTTGTTGACGCAAATCTTTTTCTGTCGTTTTCTTCAGCTGCATCGGATCCGTTCCGCCCGCAGTCTGTGCTCCCTTGCCCGGTTCATAATACGTAAAGTACTGATCCATGATGGTAATATTTTCTTCTTTTAAATTCGGGATACTTTTCGCAATCAGATGATACAACCCTTGAACTGTCTGCTGATTCAAGTCACTGCCGGCGCTCGATGTCAAAACGACTGAGACAGTTGACGTCTCTTCTTTATCTGACAAGAAGACACTCTTTTCCGGTAATGTAATCATAACTTTTGCTGCATCGATTCCATTGACTTGTGTAATCAGGTTTTCTAACTCCGTCTGCATCGTGTCCCGCTCGAGAATATTCATTTCCTTATCCGTTGTTCCAAAACCGGCGTTTTCACTAAAGAAGGAATAATCGATTTGTCCTGATTTTGGTATTCCGGCTGTCGCCAATTCAACTTTTAAGTTTTCGGCACTTTCTTCTGGTACAAGAATCGTTACACCATCTGTTCCACTGACGACTTCAGACTTTACACCGTCTTCATTTAATTTCTCCGTCACTTGACCTGCCTCTTGGGGAGACAACTTCGAGTACAGCGGTGTCATCGTCGGTTTACTTAGCCAAATCGCTGCAACAATGATCGCAGCGATTAAAAATAAGATGATTCCGATGATTGTTGCCTTTTTGACGAGCGACCATTCCTGCCATGTTGTTTTTAATGCGCCAAAGCGCGTTTTCAGTCCTTCATTCATCAAACATCTCCCACGCTTTCCTTAACAATCACAGTTGCATACGCATCATTTCTTGGTATGCTTCGATGCCTTTATTTCGGACTTCGATAGCGAGTTGCATAGAAAGCGATGCTTCTTCTGTTTTGATCATGATGTTATGTAAGTCCGTCGTTTTTCCAGTCGCAAGATCCACCCTTGCCTGCGATGAAGCTTGTTGTGCGTCATTCAGACCATTCATGGCCTGGCTGAGTACTTCACTGAAATCACTTGGTGTCGTTTTGGCAACAGATTGAGACGGTAAGACCATCTGCATGCTTTGAATCGGTTGAATCGCCATCGTGTCATCTCCTTCATTACTTGCCGATTTCCATCGCTTTGACTAACATTGCTTTTGTTGCATTCAATGCCGTGACGTTGGCTTCGTAAGAACGCGTCGCCCCCATCATATCAACCATTTCCTTCAATAAATCCACGTTTGGCATTTTAACGTATCCGAGTTCATCCGCATCAGGATGATTCGGATTGTATTCCAGCTTAAACGGTTCCTGATCTTTTCGAATCTCACTGACTGTCACGCCGGAACCGGTCTCTTTTAAGACCGCCAATTTACGGGCGTAAGGTTGCCACTCTCCGTTAACCAGCTCACCGCGTGTCGTCTGGGCATTGGCGATATTGGCAGAGACGGTATCAAGTCGCAGCCGCTGTGCCGTCAGTCCTGTTGCAGATGTATGAAAACCTGAAAACATACTCATGGTTTAACGTCCTCCCCGGATGACAGATTGAATGCCGGAAAATTTCCGATTCAATTGTTCGACCAGTGCTTCATACTCAATTTGATTGCGTGATAATTCAGACATTTCGAGGTCAATATCGACCCCGTTGCCATCGTTACGCATAGCAGACGATTGTTCAACGATACTTCCTGAAGTGCCGATTGTCGCGTGTCGTTTTAGACTCATCTTCATTTCGGAGTCCAACACATCGCTGAACACGACACGTTTTGCTTTATATCCAGGCGTATCGACATTTGCAATGTTTGTTGAAATTACTTTCTGCGCTGCCACCGTCCGATCGACGGCCTGTGTCATTGTTGCATAATCTGAACCAAGCCAGTTCATCATTCAACCTCCACCCCTATTTATCTCGTAAAACTTAGTATTATACCGTAAGCGGTTAGTAACATATCTGAAATAATTGAAACAAATAGGTCAATGTTTGAAAAGAAGTTTTTTGAAAAAGAGGGGAATGAGATGTTAATTTTTCGCTTTTTAAACCCTTTTCTTATAAAAATGATAAATAATACCTATAAAAAAAAGAAGACCTAGTACATTACTAGGTCTTCTTTAAAATTCTAGCTTTTCCTTTTTTTAGTTCGATTTAATACGCTCTAACTCATAAAGGAAATTATCGTTTAAAATTTTGATATACGTCCCCTTCATCCCAAGTGAACGGGACTCGATGACACCGGCGCTTTCAAGCTTACGCAGGGCGTTGACGATGACGGAACGAGTAATACCGACACGATCGGCAATTTTAGAGGCGACGAGTAACCCTTCGTTTCCGTCCAATTCCTCAAAGATATGTTCAATCGCTTCAAGCTCCGAATAAGATAAGGAATTGATCGCCATTTGGACGACGGCTTTTTTCCGCGCCTTATCTTCCGCTTCATGGGCTTTCTCGCGTAAGATTTCCATTCCGACGACGGTTGCTCCGTATTCAGCAAGGACTAAGTCTTCTTCATTAAAGTCTTCGAGCATCCGGCCAAGGACAAGTGTTCCAAGGCGCTCCCCGCCACCGATAATTGGAACGATTGTCGTTTTTGAAGTTTCAAACATATCACGGTTATCGATCGGGAACGCTGTGTGCTCACTGTCAATCGCGATGTTCGCAGTCGTTTCCGTGACGTTAAATAATTTTTTGGTGTAATCTTCCGGGAACTGGCGCTCTTCGAGGAATCCACGAATCCGTGCATTCTCGATTTGTTGTTTAATTGCAATCCCTAACAACTTTCCACGACGGCTGACGATAAAGGTATTTGATTCCATGACTTCGCTTAACCGATCTGCCATGACCTTAAAGTCGACATGTGTGCTTGCTTCTTGTTGTAACATCGTGTTGAGCTTTCGTGTTTTTGCCAGTAAATTCATGATTTTCTTCCTCCACTTATAAGATGAACTGACTTAAGTCACGATCATCTGCTACTTTTCCGACGCGGTCCATGACATATTGAGGTGTGATGGTGACGTCTGTCTCCGGCATCTCTGCCGCTTCAAACGATAATTCTTCTAATACACGTTCCATGATGGTATATAAACGGCGAGCACCGATATTATCTGTTTCATCATTTACTTGTGCCGCAATCCGTGCAATTTGACGAATCGCGTCTTCCGTAAATGTGACATGGACTTGCTCTGCCCCAAGTAAAGCTTTATATTGCTTGAGCAATGCTTGGTTTGGTTCTGTCAAAATTTTGACGAAGTCATCTTCCGTCAGACTGTCGAGTTCGACCCGAATCGGGAAACGTCCTTGTAACTCCGGAATCAGATCGGATGGTTTTGCCATGTGGAAAGCCCCGGCTGCAATGAATAACATATGATCGGTCTTCACAGGACCGTACTTCGTTACGACAGTCGAACCTTCGACGATTGGAAGGATATCACGCTGGACACCTTCGCGCGATACACCGGCGCTGTCTTGTCCCTTCGTGGCAATCTTATCGATTTCATCAACGAAGATGATACCCATCTGTTCTGCACGACGAACGGCTTCATCATGGACTTCATTTAAATCGAGTAAACGTTCTGCTTCTTCTGCTGTCAAAATCGGACGTGCCTCTTTAACGCTCAGCTGACGTTTTTTTGTTTTTTTCGGCATGACTTGTCCGAGCATATCCTGCAGATTCGCAAGACCTTCCATACCTTGTTGTCCGGAGAACAAATCCATTTGACGTTCTTCAATGTCCACATCAATCATGCGGTCTTCTAGTTGACCTTGGAACAGCTGTTGTCGAATGACAGAGCGATCGGCGGTGTCATTCGCAGTTTCTTGTTCAGGCGGTTTTTGGGTGCCACCGAATAACATCTCGAACGGATTTCCTCCACCGAGACCTGTCGACGCTTTTTTACCGACAAGTGCATCCACAATCCGTTCATTCGCGACCGCTTCAGCCCGTTCTTTTAAAGCTTCCTTTTTCTCATCCTTGACGAGGCGGAGTGAAGCTTCGACTAGATCACGGACCATTGATTCAACGTCCCGACCGACATAACCGACTTCTGTAAACTTCGTCGCTTCAATTTTAACGAATGGTGCGCGGACCAGTTTAGCAAGTCGACGGGCAATTTCTGTTTTCCCGACACCCGTCGGTCCGATCATCAGGATATTCTTTGGTGTCACTTCATCACGCAGGCTCGGATCGAGCAGTTGCCGGCGGTAACGATTTCGAAGTGCAATCGCGACGGCTCGTTTTGCATCCGCCTGACCAATGACATGTTCATTTAGTTTTTCCACGATTTGTCTCGGTGTAAATTCATGCATCTGCACTTCCCCCAATCGTCTCTAAAATGATTTGATCATTTGTGAATACACATAACTCTCCCGCTGTTTCAAGAGCTGCACGGGCGATTTGCTCAGCCGTCATATGTCCGGCATGCCGAGCAAGTGCACGACCCGCCGCGAGAGCATAGTTGCCGCCTGAACCGATGGCTAAAATACCGTCATCCGGTTCGATTACTTCTCCGTTACCGGAAACAAGCAGTAAATGTGTTCCGTCCATGACAAGCAACAAGGCTTCAAGTTGGCGTAACATTTTATCGCCGCGCCATTCCTTTGCTAATTCCACGGCTGCCCGTTGCAGGTTCCCGTTGTACATCTCAAGTTTTGCTTCAAACTTTTCGAATAGCGTAAACGCATCAGCTACACTTCCGGCAAATCCTGCAATCACTTTTCCACCATAGAGACGCCGGACTTTTTTTGCACTTTTCTTCATGATGACCTGATTACCGAAAGTCACTTGTCCATCTCCGCTCATGGCAGATTGACCGTTATGTTGAATCGCAAAAATCGTCGTTGCATGAAACATCCTATTTCCTCCCTTAGGCACGCGGATGCGCTTGCTGATAAACATGTCGTAGCCGCTCCGTCGTGACGTGTGTATATTGCCCTGTCGTCGATAATGAAGCATGCCCAAGCAATTCTTGCACCGCTCGTAAATCTGCTCCACGTTCCAGTAAGTCGGTCGCGAAACTATGTCGTAGAGCATGTGGTGTCACATGTTTCGATAAAAAGGGGTCTGCCTTTTTTAAGATTTTCCGAATTCCGTCCGTTGTCAGACGACGGCCTGAACGGGAAAGAAAAACGGCTTGTTCCTCGTCCTCGGTCGGTTGTCGTTCTGCCAAATAGTCGGTCAAGGCTTTTCTCGCAAATGACCCGATCGGTGTAATCCGTTCTTTTCGTCCTTTTCCGTATACATGAACATATTCCAAGTCCGAATCTAAATCTTTTACGTTCAATCCGGCTAATTCACTGACACGCATCCCTGTTGCATATAGCAACTCAATCAATGCCACATTCCGTACACCTAATGCATCCGACGTTCGGAAGACTTCTAAAAATCGTTCGTATTCTGATGGGACTAAAAACGTCGGCAGCGTTTGGACACGCTTTGGTGCCTTTAATCCTTCAAATGGATTGACATCATTTGTATCCCGTGTCACAAAACGCCCGAACTGTTTCAAACAAGATACTTTTTGAGCAATCGTTGATTTAGATGCTTTTTGATCATAAAGAGCAAACAAATAACGCCGTGCAGTTGCCAATTCAATCGATCCCAGCTGATGATCGAGGCAAAAAGCGGCGTATTGTCGAAGTGTTTGATCATAAGAACGGCCCGTATTTGGAGATAATTGACGTTCGATGTGTACATACCGTAAAAACGATTTTCGCAGTACGTCAAACTCTAAGTCTACTCCCATGGATGAGCCCCCTTCTAACCATTTCATACTCGAATCGCCCTTAGCATAGCACACCGTAAGTAGTCTGACAATAGACCAAAAATCGGAAAAATGACAAAATTATCACGCTTTTATGACAAATCAAGAAATGGGAGAAAAGAACGCTGGATTGCGTCTTCTCCCCCATCTCACTTACATATCGGTAAAGTCTTTAATCGCTTCTAATGCCCGCTCGGCAAGGAGCGCATATTTTTCAGGTTTCTTCATACGACCTGTCTGTCCGACAAGTCCCGGTACCAATCCGAAGTTTGCGTTCATCGGCTGGAAGTTCTTTCCTTCCGTCGTCGTGATGTAATGTGCCATTGCACCCATCATCGTCTCTTTCGGGAAAGCGACCGGTTCCGCCTCATTGACGAGACGTGCCGCATTGATTCCTGCCGTCAAACCGGATGCCGCCGATTCAACGTATCCTTCAACCCCTGTCATCTGACCGGCAAAGAACAGGTCATGACGTGTCCGCGTTTGATACGTCGGTTGCAACAGGTTCGGTGAATTGACGAACGTGTTCCGGTGCATGACACCGTAACGGACGATTTCGGCATTTTCAAGACCCGGAATCAAACGGATGATCCGTTTTTGCTCGCCCCACTTCAAATGCGTTTGGAAACCGACCAGGTTAAACAGTGTCCCGGCTGAGTTATCCTGACGCAATTGAACAACGGCATACGGACGTTTACCGGTTTTCGGATCTTCGAGACCAACCGGTTTCATCGGTCCGAATAACAGTGTCTTCGGTCCGCGTGACGCCAGTACTTCAAACGGCATACACCCTTCGAAGTAGATTTCCTTCTCGAATTCCTTTAAAGGAACGACTTCCGCTTTGATCAACTCGTTATGGAAATGCGTAAACTCCTCTTCTGTCATCGGACAGTTCAAGTAAGCCGCTTCTCCTTTATCGTAACGTGACTTTAAATACACCTTATCGCGGTCAATCGTATCACCGTCAAGAATCGGCGCGGCAGCATCAAAGAAGTACAGATAGTCTTCTCCGGTAAACTGCTTCAGTGATTCGGACAAAGCGGCACTTGTAAGGGGACCTGTTGCAACGATGGTCGGACCTTCCGGAATCGCTTCAAGTTCTTCATGATGAACCGTGACGTTTGGATGATTTTTTAATGTTTCCGTCACATATCCGGCAAAGTCATGCCGGTCGACAGCGAGTGCTCCGCCTGCCGGCACACTTGCCAAGTCAGCTGCTTTCATGATGAGTGAGTCAAGTTGTCGCATTTCTTCTTTTAATACGCCGACTGCATTCGTCAGTTGATTCGCCCGCAGTGAGTTCGAGCAGACGAGTTCGGCAAACTGATCCGTATGGTGAGCAGGTGTCTGCTTGACTGGTCGCATTTCATATAAATCTACTTGTACACCGCGTTTCGCAAGTTGCCATGCTGCTTCAGAACCTGCGAGTCCGGCGCCGATTACGGTTACCCGTTTCATCGGTCATTCCTCCTCTTGCTCCTGATCGATGCGTGTTTCATGATGTCCACAAGACGTACATTCTACTTTCACACCGTTCTTGATTTTCTTTTGTACCATCATACTGCTACAAACCGGACATGGTTCTTCAACCGGTTTATCCCATGAGACGAATTCACATTCCGGATAATTGGAACAGCCATAGAACAAACGGCCTTTTTTACTCCGGCGTTCGACGATCTCACCTGTTCCGCACGTCGGACATTTGACACCGATTTCAACTTGAATCGGTTTGGTGTTCCGACATTCGGGGAAGTTCGAACACGCCATGAATTTACCGTAACGTCCCATCTTGATGACCATCGCGTGACCGCAGACTTCACAATCTTCTCCGGCTGGTTCATCTTTGATTTCGATTTTTTCGATTTCGGCTTCAGCACGCGTCAGTCGTTTTTCGAACGATTTATAAATCGGATCAACGACTTCGGTCCACTGCATGTCACCTTTTTCAATCGCGTCAAGTAAGGCTTCCATATCCGCCGTAAATTGAACGGTGATAAATTCTTGGAAATAATCACTGATCATGTCGATGACCAGCTCTCCGAGTTCAGTCGGCAGGAATTTTTTCTCTTCCAGCGTCACATAGCCGCGTTTTTGAATCGTATCCAGTGTCGGGGCATAGGTCGACGGACGACCGATTCCGAGTTCTTCCATCGCCCGGACGAGGCGTGCCTCTGTATACCGCGGTGGTGGTTGCGTAAAATGCTGTTTCGGTTCAATCATTTCCTGTTCCAAGACTTCTCCGTCTTCAAGCGCCGGTAATAATCCGTCCTTGACGTCCGTTACCGTCTCATCATCTGTGTCTTCAATATAGACTTTCATGAATCCAGCAAATTTAACCGTTGAACCGTTTGCGCGGAACATGACATCGTTTGAAACCAAATCCACTTTTACAGTATCGAGAACAGCCGGAGCCATCTGACTGGCAACAAACCGTTCCCAAATCAATTTGTATAACCGGAACTGATCCCGGGACAAATACGATTTGACAAGCTGCGGATCACGCATCGTCGACGTCGGACGAACGGCTTCGTGGGCATCTTGCGAATTTGCCGCTTTTTTCTCTTTCCGTTTCTCAACAGCGATATATTCTTTTCCGTACGCATTTTCAATGAAGCCGTGCGCTTCGAGATTCGCCGTTTCAGAAGTTCGTGTCGAGTCTGTTCGCATGTAGGTGATCAAACCGACTGTCCCTTCTTTTCCGAGCTCGATTCCTTCATATAACTGCTGGGCAATCATCATCGTCTTTTTCGCACGGAAGTTCAGCTTACGGGCTGCTTCCTGTTGGAGCGAACTCGTCGTAAACGGCAAGGCCGGATTACGCCGGCGTTCTTTTTTCGTCACGGAATCGACCGTAAAGGACTTGGATAGTTTAGCCAATACTTCATTGACTTCTTCTTCCGAGTGCAGTTCACGTTTCTTTCCGTCAATTCCGTAAAAATTCGCTTCCAGCTTTTCGCCGTTTGCATCAAGCTCCAGTTTGATCGTCCAATATTCTTCCGGTAAAAAGGCGTTGATTTCCTGTTCGCGGTCGATGATCATCTTCACGGCAACCGATTGAACACGTCCTGCTGACAAACCTTTTTTAATTTTCTTCCAAAGTAACGGACTCATGCTGTAACCGACAAGACGGTCCAAGATACGCCGTGCCTGTTGTGCATCGACAAGATCGTAGTTGATCTTGCGGGGTCTCTTGAACGAATCTTTGATGGCGTCTTTTGTGATTTCATTAAAGACAACCCGGCATTCTGTCGATTCATCGACACCGAGGGCTTTCGCTAAGTGCCAAGCGATCGCTTCCCCTTCACGGTCCGGGTCGGCTGCGAGATAAATTTTTTGTGCTTTTTTAGCGGCCGTTTTCAATTCCTTTAAAACCGGCCCTTTACCACGAATCGTAATATACTTTGGTTCATAGTCATGTTCTACGTCAACACCCATTTGACTTTTCGGTAAGTCGATGACATGTCCCATCGAAGCTTTCACGGTATAGTTTGAACCGAGATAACGTTTGATGGTTTTTGCCTTTGCAGGTGATTCGACAATTACTAAATATTTTGCCATTACAATCGCTCCCTATTAGAGGCGTACTCGTATTTTAATCTCACTTATCATAGTAGTCTCGATTCCCATTTGTCAACGTTCATCAAGATACTTTTTGAAACTTCTTCCGGATTTAAGAGTGGAATCGCGCCTTCTGCAATCAATTGATTTGTTCCTTGAAAGTGTTTTTCCGTCGGACATCCCGGAATGCAGTACACGTCTTTTCCTTGTTCAAGCGCATGTCCGGCTGTATTCATCGTCCCACTTTTCCGTGTCGCTTCGACGATGATCAATCCTGATGCCAAACCTGAGATGATCCGGTTTCTTTCTAAAAATTGATGTTTTTTGACGGGTGTCGGAGCAGGATATTCCGATAAAAGCAGTCCGTCTTGTTGAATCCGTTGAAACAACGGCGCATGCCTTGCAGGATACAAAAAGTCAAACCCGCTCGCTAGTACGGCAATCGTCGCCTGATGATGTTTGAGGGAAAGACGGTGTACGAGAGAATCAATACCAAGTGCGCCACCCGACACGGTAACGAACGGCGATTCAAAAAATGGACGTAAGAAAGATAGACGTTTTGAGTGAGAAGGAGAAGGTTGACGGCTTCCGATGATACTGATCATCGGCTGTCTCAATAAGGAAGGATCACCACTGAAGAAAAGTCCATAGACGGGTTGAGGAATCTGAAGTAACGGCATTGGGAAATACGGATCTCCCGGAACAAGAAGGTTCGTTGGGACTTGATCCAATTGTAGGGCTTGCTGATAGCGGTTTTTGATGGATCTCGACACAGGCAAATCCTCTACCGGTAAAAGACCGTACTGCTCGATCAAGACAACGATTGAATACGGAACCCGGCAAGTCGCAAAACGTGCATACAGTTCTCTCTCCATTCATTACGCTCCTTTTATATAGAAGAAAGCCGTCCTGATTAGATCAGGACAGCTGACATCTTGTTTAGTTCACAGTTGAACCTGTGACACATTCATCGTAAATACCGGCTTCTTTAATGACACGAATTAACGTCTCACCAATGATTGCTGGTGTTTCTGCCACTTCGATCCCGTTGGCACGAAGTGTTTTGATTTTTTCTGCAGCAGTTCCTTTACCACCTGAAATGATAGCACCGGCATGACCCATCCGTTTGCCTTCAGGCGCTGTCTGTCCACCGATGAATCCGATGACCGGCTTCGTCATGTTGGCTTTGACCCACTCTGCCGCTTCTTCTTCTGCCGTTCCACCGATTTCACCAAGCATGATGACGGCTTTTGTTTCCGGATCTTCATTGAACGCTTTGAGCGTATCGATGAAGTCTGTTCCGTTGACCGGATCGCCACCGATTCCGACTGCAGTAGATTGACCAATTCCTGCTGTCGTCAATTGATGAACCGCTTCGTACGTCAACGTTCCAGAACGAGAAACGATACCAACGTGACCTGGTGTATGAATGTATCCAGGCATGATTCCGAGTTTCGCAACGCCCGGTGTAATCACACCCGGACAGTTTGGTCCAATCAGACGAACGGGTTTTCCGTCCAGGTAACGTTTTACTTTGACCATATCAAGAACCGGAATTCCTTCCGTGATACAGATGATCAAGGCGATGTTCGCATCTGCCGCTTCCATGATGGCATCCGCTGCAAATGCAGGCGGTACATAGATGATCGAAGCATTGGCACCTGTTTTTTCGACTGCTTGAGCGACTGTATCGAAGACCGGTACACCTAATACTTCTGTGCCGCCCTTTCCTGGTGTCACACCACCGACGAGGTTCGTTCCGTAATCAATCATCTGTTCACCGTGGAACATTCCTTGATTCCCTGTAATTCCTTGAATGATGACTTTTGTTGATTCATTTACCCAAATACTCATCCTTAGCTCCCCCTTACTTCACGAGCGCAGCAATTTTTTCTGCGCCGTCTGCCATTGATGTAGCTGCTGTAATCGCTAGACCTGAATCTTTGAGAATTTGTTTTCCGGCATCGACGTTTGTTCCTTCGAGACGGACGACGAGTGGCAATTCTAAGCCCACTTCTTTTGTTGCTGCAACGATACCTTCTGCAATGACGTCACATTTCATGATTCCACCAAAAATGTTAACGAAAATTCCTTTGACGTTCTCATCCGACAAAATCAATTTAAAGGCTTCTGTTACTTTCTCTTTCGTCGCACCGCCGCCAACATCAAGGAAGTTTGCCGGATCGCCGCTGAAGTGCTTGATGATATCCATCGTCGCCATGGCAAGTCCTGCACCGTTGACGAGACATCCGATGTTTCCGTCAAGTGCAATATAGTTTAAGTCATTTTTAGAAGCTTCCACTTCGCGTGGATCTTCTTCCGTTTCGTCACGAAGTGCAACGACATCGGCATGACGGTATAACGCGTTTGAATCAAAGTTCAGTTTTGCATCAAGTGCCAAAACATCACCGTCTTTTGTTGTGACGAGTGGATTGATCTCAGCGATTGAACAGTCTTTATCGACGAAGAATGTATACAATTTCGTCACCATGCCGACGAACTTGTTGACAAGCTTAACCGGAACACCCATTGCAAACGCCAGTTTACGCGCTTGGAAAGCTTGTAAGCCGACTGCCGGATCCACTACTTCTTTGATAATTTTTTCCGGAGTTGCTTCTGCGACTTCCTCGATATCCATTCCGCCTTCACTTGAACCCATGATGACGACACGTCCCGTTACACGGTCAAGGACAATCCCGAGATAGTATTCTTTGTCAATCGCACAACCTTCTTCAACAAGAAGACGTTGAATGACTTTACCTTCTGGACCTGTTTGATGCGTGACGAGTGTTTTGCCGAGTAACTCTGTCGCGAATTCTTTCACTTCTTCTTGCGATTTAGCCAATTTAACACCACCGGCTTTACCGCGACCCCCTGCGTGAATCTGTGCTTTTACGACTTTGATCGGACCTGACAATTGTTCTGCTGCATCGACTGCCTCTTCGACTGTAAATGCTGCAATTCCGTTCGGAACAGGTACACCGTACGAACGAAGTAACTCTTTTGCCTGATATTCATGTACATTCATGAAAAAATCCCCCTTAACCCCTTTAGTTTCGGCTCTTTCATTGTAGTTAAAATTGGAAGCGCTGTCTATCGTTATCGACCGAAAGCATTTATTTCTTCAAAATTTCCGTTTGATCGAGCTGATATAAAAAGGCAAACAACTCGGCAATGACTCCGTATAATTCGTTTGGAATTTGTTCCGAGACTTGAACGGTATTGAGCAATGTAATCAGTGTCGCGTCTTCACGGATTGGAATGTTGTGCTGTAACGCCTCTTCAAGAATTCGTTCCGCGACCCGTTCCGATCCTTTCGCGACGACCTTAGGCGCCTGCATCTGTTCCTCATACGATAAGGCGATGGCTTTTTTCATATCTGATAGTCCACCCTTCCGTTTCGATCCGTCGGTTGAAATGAAATCCGTTCTTTTTCCGATTCGATCTGTTCAAAACGAATCAAATCATACCCTTGCTCGTGCAGACGCTGCTCGATAGTCGGCTGATAATGGGACATGAACGTTGCTATCCGCTCATCCGGATGAAAAACGGAAATCGCAATCTTTCGATCCGTAATTAATAAATCCAATGCGATTTCACCGGTTTTCGGCAGTTTTAAGTAAAAAGCGATGCGGGCGTGATCGGGATTAAATTCTTTTTGATCAAACGGCGCTTCCATTGTGATATCGACTTCCTCAAAAGGGCCGAATTGCGGTAATTGAAACAAAAAAATACCGCGCCCGGTTTCATTCGTTGCTTGAATGACTTGTTGGGCGAGCACTTGATCACTGGTCTTCCGGTCCAATTGTCCTTCCGTCATGCCGTCCGCATGCCGAGCGAGTTGGACCAATTCGATGATTGCTTGTTTAAATGCCGTTCCGGATCCTTCCATCACTTTTTGCCCCAGCTGTTGCAACACATCCCGCGTCGTTTGCGGGATCGAGTCATTCGAAAAGTGGGTTAACCGGTTAAAGGCCGGTAAGACTGTCGCCTTATTTGGTGCGGACTCTTCTGCTATGATTTTTAGAACCGGTTGTCCATCTGTGCTCGTGACGGTAAAACGGTAGGTCGCACCTTCTTTCAGCTCGGCTGTCGTTCCTGCCGTCAAGACACGTTGACCAACCTGCAGTTCCATCAGACCGTCCGGAAGCAGCTTCAATACTTTGCCGATGACGTTGGCCCCTTCACGCAACGGTTGGTTGGTCGCATCAATGATTTTAAAAGGCAGTAAGGCCCGATGTTCAATCTGCACGATGGTTTACCTCCTAAAGTCGGTCGAGGACCGGTTTAAATGTCTTCCGGTGAATCGGTGTCACCCCGACACGATCGAGTGCCTGTAAGTGTTGTGCTGTCCCGTACCCGGCATGTTGATCAAAACCGTACTCCGGATAGAGAACGGCGTATTGTTCCATCATCGTATCCCGTGTTTCTTTAGCGATGACACTCGCCGCTGCAATCGAGACGCTCCGCGCATCTCCTTTGATCAGGGACTCTTGCGGAAGATCGACATCGAGTGTCATTGCATCCACTAACAAGGCATCCGGTGTCAACTGAGCAACAGCCTGTTGCATCGCTTGCTTCGAGGCCTGATAGATGTTGATCCGGTCGATCTCTTCCGGCTCGATGATACCGATTGCGACTTCTGCGACCTCCTGAATATGTTGATAAGCGGCGCTTCGTTGCTTTTTGGACATCTGTTTTGAATCCGTCAATCCGGGATGATAAAAGCCGGCCGGCAGGATGACGGCTGCTGCGACAACGGGACCGGCGAGCGGTCCACGGCCGACTTCATCCACTCCGGCAATTCGCTGATGCCCTTGTGCACGGTACCGGTCTTCGAACAGGGACCGTTCCTGGAACTGGACACGTTGCTGCTCTTCCTGTAACAATCGGCGTTCTGCTTGTTTCAAGGCCGTGACAACACCTTTTCGGCCATCTTCGGCGAATTCCTTTTTAAATTGTTCCAATTCTTCCTGCGAAACGTGTGCCAATCGGGTTTTGATTTCCGTTATGTTCATGACGTAGCTCCTTTTTGAAAAAAGCTTGGATTTCTCATCATGAGAAACCCAAGCCTGTCTTATTCTGTGACGGTTGCCCACTCTTCGACGGTCTCGAGCGTGACACGACCAATTTTCTCCGTCCGTAGCTCATGAAGCAACATTTCACTTGTCCGTTCAAAGTCGACATAACCGCCTGTTACGAAACCGCGGTTTTTACCGATCGCTTCGAGCACTTCGACGGCTTCACCTGACACATCCTGTAACCGATAACGGGCTTTCAGTTGCTCCGGATAACGGGACTTGAGCTCTCGGATTGCAAACAAGGCGATATCATCGATATTCAGGATATCATCTTTAATGGCACCCGTCGCCGCTAAACGGTAACCGACAAGCTGGTCATCGAACTTCGGCCAAAGAATTCCCGGTGTATCGAGTAGTTCCATTTCACCTGTTTTCATTTTGATCCATTGTTGACGTTTCGTTACACCTGGACGGTCGCCTGTGATTGCGATGTTCCGTCCGGCCAACCGATTGATCAAGGTTGATTTTCCGACGTTCGGAATCCCGATGATCAACGCGCGAATCGCACTCGGGTTCCGTCCCTTATCCCGCATCCGGTCATGTTTGTCTTTCATCAAGCGTAAGGCACCTTCATGAATCTGACCCAACCCTTTACTGTGCTTCGCATCCACGGCGATGACGTCGACACCGTCTTTACGGAGTGCATGCATCCATTTTTCCGTCAGCCGGGCATCCGCCATATCTGATTTATTCAGGACGATCAGTCGTGGTTTGCCTGCTGTGATTTGTTCGACCATCGGATTACGGCTCGACATCGGTAAACGTGCGTCGACTAATTCGATGACGACATCAATCAATTTTAATTTTTCCGTCACTTCACGGCGTGCTTTCGCCATGTGTCCCGGGAACCATTGTATTGTCATTTCTTCCACCTCAAGTTTTCATAGTGCTTGGACTGCTAATAATGAACGATATATACGTCGTGTCCCGTGTTACCGATTCACCGTCTGTTCGAGAGAAACGATCCATTCTCTAGTATACGCAACTTTTCGACAGAAAAGAACCCTGTCCCCGTCCGAACAAAAAAACGAAGTCCACATTTTGTGAACTTCGTTTCTTGAAAGAGGATCGCCGTCATCAATCAACGGACCGGACATCATTAAACGGGTAGAAGACGAAATTCGTCGTACCGACGATTTGATCCTCGTCCACAAAACCGATATCACGGCTGTCTTTCGAGTTTTGACGGTTATCTCCCATCACAAACACTTTTCCTTTTGGAACAGTCTTTTGCGCTGTTTTTTCTTCCAATGTAAAGTCTTCTGTTAAAGGAACACCGTTCATCTGTGCCTTAAATTCGTTCAGATAAGGTTCCTCGACTTTTTTATCGTTGACGTATAACGTATCATCTTTGTAGTACATCGTATCACCTGGAACAGCAATCACACGTTTGATGTAGTCCCGTGTTTCTGTCGCATGGAAGACCACGATGTCCCCCCGTTCCGGTTCATTGAAATAATAAGGAACCTTATTGACAATCATTCGGTCCGAATTGTGTAAGGTCGGCATCATCGATTCGCCGTCCACGATAACCGGGACGAATAAAAACGTTCGGATGATGAACGCAATTACGAGCGCCACGACTAGCGCCTTAATCCAACTAAATAACTCCTTCACGCGTTCCACTCCTTCAACTCAATCTCTTGCCTAAACCTAGTATACGCATAAACGATAAAAAAAAGAAGCTTGTCCGGAGACAAGCCACTTTTTCACATGATTAACGACGAATTTCTTTAATACGAGCCGCTTTACCACGAAGGTTACGGAGGTAGTAAAGTTTCGCACGACGGACTTTACCGTAACGAACGACTTCGATTTGCGCAACACGTGGTGAGTGAAGCGGGAATGCACGCTCAACGCCAACTCCGTAAGAAATCTTACGAACTGTAAACGTTTCGCTGATGCCGCCACCGTGACGTTTGATGACTACGCCTTCGAAAAGCTGGATCCGCTCACGCGTTCCCTCGACGACTTTAACGTGGACGCGGACTGTATCACCAGGACGGAATGCAGGGACGTCTGACTTGATTTGTTCTTGTGTAATTTCACGGAACAATTGTTGTGTGTTCATGAATGATTTCTCCTTTTTTCACCAATGTTCGTATCTTCATTTGCCTCTGGCATCCAACAGCGGAACATCGTTAATAGGTGGCTTTTGCCACATGTTTTAACTTATCACAGTTTCAGTCGTTTGACAATCCTGAAATTGATTGCAGGTAACGGCGGTCGGTCTCGGACAGGTCGGCCGTTTCGAGTAAATCCGGTCGCCGCTCAAGCGTCCGTCTCAATGCCTGTTCACGGCGCCAAGTTTCAATCCGGGCATGATTACCCGACAATAAAACTTCCGGGACCGTCAAACCGCGAAAATCAGCCGGCCGTGTGTAATGCGGGTATTCGAGCAGACCGGTCGAAAACGAGTCGTCTTCATGGCTCGCGGCCTTTCCGAGAACATCCGGCAACAGGCGAACCGTCGCATCGATCATCGTCATGGCTGCAAGTTCGCCGCCGGTCAGAACAAAATCGCCAAGTGAGACTTCATCTGTCACCAGTTCATCATGAACCCGTTGGTCGAACCCTTCATAATGACCGCATAAAAAGACAAGATCCGTTTCTTTGGACCATTCTTCCGCAAGACGTTGATCAAACCGACGCCCTGTTGGTGTCAACGCAATGATACGCCGTTTTGCTTCAGGCAAGTCGGCGATTGCGTCAAAAATCGGTTGGGGCATCAATAACATGCCTGCCCCACCGCCGTAGGGGGAATCATCGACACGACCATGACGATTCGTCGAGTAGTCCCGAAAATTGACATAGTTGAGTTCAATCCGTTTCTCCTCTTGCGCACGGGCGACAATCGAGTGATTCAGTGCCGTGAACATTTCCGGAAATAGCGTCAGGACCGTGATGTTCATCCTTCTATCAAACCCGGTAACGGTGTGATTTGAATCCGTTTGGCTTCGACGTCAATTGAAGCGACGACTTGTTCGATATAGGGAATCAGCACATCTTTTTTGCCGGGACGTTTGATCGTCCAGACGTCGTTTGCGCCCGTCTCGAGAATCTCGGATACGACACCAATTTCATCCTCACCGTCAAAGACGGTACAGCCGATGATTTCATGGTAATAAAATTCATGTTCTCCGAGCTCTTGTAAGGCTTCCGGATGCACATACAGTTTCAAGCCTTTATATTTCTCGACATCATTGATGTGTTGCATGCCTTTAAACGTCACCATGATGAATTGTTTATGTTTGCGGTAACTGCTGATCATAAACGGCGTGTAGATTCCGTTCGACTCAAGAAATACCTCATTACCGACTTTAAAACGCTGTTCCGGAAAATCCGTGCTTGCGAGGAGTTTCAATTCGCCTTTCAAACCGTGCGTGTTGGCGATTTTTGCGACTTCCAACCATTCCATCTGTTTCACTTCCTTATCCACAAGTCTTATTTCTTGTTATTATTTTGCCATACAAAAAGGAGGTAAGCTTTCGCTCACCTCCAATAGTCTTACTTCGCGAGTTTCGCGTTGTGGAATTTCTCCATGATACCAGCTTTTGAGAAGAGGTTACGAACTGTGTCCGAAGGTTTAGCACCTTCAGCGAGCCATTTAAGAGCAAGCTCTTCGTTAAGTTTTACTTCTGCTTCTGGTTTAGCAACCGGGTTGTAGTATCCGATTTGCTCGATGAAACGACCATCACGTGGTGCACGTGAGTCTGCTACTACCACACGGTAGAAAGGTGATTTGTTTGCGCCCATGCGCTTAAGACGAATTTTAACTGCCATTCGTAAGTCCCTCCAAATAGTAAATAATTTTTTTCGTTTAGTCAAATTGACAACTTCACTAGTATACAACGTTCCAGCAAAAGTGAAAAGACTTTTAGAAGAATGGGAGGCCAAAGCCGCCTTTCTTTTTCCCTTTGCCCATTTGGCCGGAGAATTGTTTCATCATCTTCCGCATGTCTTCAAATTGCTTAATCAATCGGTTTACTTCTTGAATGCTGCGACCACTGCCGCGCGCAATCCGTTTCCGACGACTGGCATTGAGAATTTCCGGTTCAGTCCGCTCTCGTTTTGTCATCGATTGAATAATCGCTTCGACATAGACGAGTTGCTTCTCATCGATTTGGGCATTTTTCAGACCCTTCATCTTTCCTTTACCGGCACCCGGAATCATTCCTAACAACTCATCCAAAGGACCCATCTGTTTCACTTGCTGTAACTGCTCGATGAAATCGTCAAACGTGAACGATGCATCGCGCATTTTGCCTTCGAGCTCTTTGGCGCGTGTTGCGTCCATTTGAGACTCCGCTTTTTCAATCAGCGTCAGCATATCTCCCATGCCGAGAATCCGTGACGCCATCCGCTCTGGATAGAATGGCTCGATTGCGTCCAGCTTCTCTCCAAGACCGACGAATTTAATCGGTGCTCCGGTGACTGCCTTGATGGAGAGTGCTGCTCCGCCTCGAGTATCCCCGTCGAGCTTCGTCAAGACGACACCTGTCACACCCAGCTTTTCATTAAAGCTTTGCGCGACATTGACAGCGTCCTGACCCGTCATTGAATCGACGACAAGGAAAATTTCATTTGGTTTGGCGATTTCTTTCACATCAACCAGTTCCTGCATCAGGTCCTCGTCGATATGTAAGCGTCCCGCCGTATCGATCAACACGATATCGTGGTGATGCTCTTTTGCATAGTCGAGAGCGTTCGTAACAATCTCTTGTGGACTGACCTGATCTCCCATTGAGAAAACCGGCAGTTCGAGTTGTTTCCCTAACGTCTCGAGCTGTTTGATCGCAGCCGGTCGGTAAATATCCGCTGCGACGAGCAGTGGACTGCGATTTTGTTTCTTCCGTAAATGATTCGCGAGTTTTCCGACCGTCGTCGTCTTACCTGCCCCTTGTAAACCGGTCATCATGATGACGGTTGGCGGACGGTTCGATAACGTCAACGGAGAAACTTCTGACCCCATCAGTTTCGTCAATTCGTCATGGACGATTTTGACGACTTGCTGACCTGGTGTGAGAGACGTCATGACATCTTGCCCGACTGCACGTTCTTTCACATCATTTACGAATTGTTTAACGACTTTGAAGTTGACGTCAGCTTCTAATAACGCAAGGCGGACCTCACGCATCATTTCTTTTACGTCCGCTTCAGAAATCTTACCTTTACCCCGCATTTTAGCGAGGCTGGCTTGAAGCCGTTCCGATAATCCTTCGAATGCCATGAAATTGCCCCCTACTCTAATTGCTCAAGTGCCGCAATGGTCACGTGAGCTTCGCTCGGAAGGTCAAGTTGCTTTAACTGATCAAGGAGTAACTTTCTCTGTTCATACTTTGCAAACAGACCCAGTCGTTCTTCATATTGTTCAAGCATCGCTTCCGTACGTTTTATGTTGTCGTAGACTGCTTGTCGGCTGACTTCAAACTCATCGGCGATCTCACCTAACGAAAAGTCATCCAGATAATAGAGTGACATATAATTCCGTTGTTTCGGCGTCAAAAGCTCCTGATAAAAGTCAATCAGATAATTCATCCGGTTCGTCTTATCAAGTGTCATTCGAGCACCTCCACGGTTGTTAAGTGAAATTCCTTTACAGATAGTATAGTACAGCCCTCACAGTGTGTTGTCAAGTTTTTTTCTTTACAAGGAAATCGAGGTCAGTCCTCTTCTCGGACTTCTTCGACTGTTTCTTTTTCTTCAAAGACATCCCCGAATAATCCATAGACGAATTGTTCGGCATCGAACGGTTGTAAGTCATCGATTTTTTCACCGAGACCGACGAATTTCACCGGCAGATCCAGCTCATTCTTAATCGCAAGAACGATTCCGCCTTTCGCCGTTCCGTCAAGCTTCGTCAGAACGATTCCGCTGACATCGGTCGCCTGTTTAAAGGCTTTGGCTTGAACCATTGCATTTTGACCCGTCGTCGCGTCAAGCGCAAGCAATACTTCATGCGGTGCTCCCGGAATTTCCCGTTCGATGACACGTTTTACTTTTTCAAGTTCATTCATTAAATTGACTTTGTTTTGCAGACGACCGGCTGTATCGCAAATCAGCACATCGACACGGCGTGCTTTTGCGGCCTGGACAGCATCATAGATGACTGCCGCCGGATCCGATCCTTCTCCCTGACGGATGACCGGAACACCGGAACGTTCACCCCAGACTTGAAGTTGGTCGATTGCACCGGCCCGGAATGTATCGCCGGCTGCGAGCATTACCGTTTTGCCTTCGTTTTTCAGACGATTCGCCAGTTTACCGATTGTCGTCGTTTTCCCGACGCCGTTGACACCGACAAATAAGATCACATTGAGTTCATGACTGAGATCAAGTTCGGACTCTTCTTCTTCCACCAGCATGTTGGCGACAACTTCGACAAGTACGTCACGCACTTCTTTTGTATCCTTAACGTTTTTACGTTTGACTTCAACTTTTAACTTTTCGACAAGATCCATCGTCGTCGTGACACCGACATCGGCCTGAATCAATACTTCTTCCAACTCTTCGAAAAAATCTTCGTCGACTTCCCGGAAGCGGTAGACGAGATCATTGACGGCATTCGCCAGTCCGTCCCGTGTTTTCGTCAAACCTTCCGTAAACTTCGATGTCACTTCTTGTGTCGAAGTCGTCAACCGGTCTTTTAACTTTTTAAAGAAACTCATTTTTTTATCCCCTTTGGTTCTACTTCTTCGCTTAATGTCCGTCTCGCTTCTTCCAGTTTAACGGATAATACTTCGGAAATACCGTTTTGTTGCATCGTCACACCATACAGGACATCAGCTGACTCCATCGTTCCCTTACGGTGGGTGATGATGATGAACTGGGTCTCACGTGCCAGTTGATGAACGAACTCTCCGAATCGGGCGACGTTCGCCTCATCGAGGGCTGCTTCGACCTCATCAAGAACACAGAACGGAACCGGTCGTGTTTTTAAGATAGCAAACAATAAAGCAATCGCTGTCAGTGCTCGTTCTCCGCCCGACAACAAGGACAGGTTCTGTAACTTTTTACCGGGCGGTTTAGCCACGATATCAATACCGCTTGTCAACAGATCTGTAGGGTCGACGAGAATCAAGTCGGCTTCTCCGCCGCCAAACAGTTCGCGGAACGTTTCCCGGAAATGTTCCCGGACCGCTGTGTACGTCTGTTTGAACAGCCGGATGACTTCCCGGTCCATTTCTTCGATGACCGCATATAAATCGGTCTTCGCACTGACCAGATCGTCGCGTTGCGTGGACAGGAACGTAAAACGTTGATCGACTTCGGCAAACTCTTCAATCGCACCAAGATTGACAATCCCGATTTCCTCGAGTTGTCGTTTCAGAAGATGCAATTCTTCCTTTGCCTCCTCGAAAGAGATCGTCAGCGGTTGAATCAACTCGGCAACCAGCCCCATTTCTTCAAGTGTCTCATGACGGGTCTCAAGGCGTGTACTGAGCCGTCCCTGAGTAAGCCGGGCTTGATCGAGACGCTGTGTCGTTGCTTGCCGGGCTTCTGCCAGTTTCGCTTCCTGAATCCGTAACAGACGTAAGTTTTCTGCCGCCTGCTGAATTTCTGCCGTCACATGCGTCAATTCGCGTTCGACTGAAGTTTGTTCCTGTTGCATCTGCGTTTTCTCAGTGTGCAGGGCATCAATCTTCGCTTCGTCGAATCCTTCCAGGACATGCTTCAGATCACGGCGTTTATGACTTCGTTCTAATTTTGCATGACTCAATGTCTCACGGAGGCGTGTTACCTCACGGTCGATTTGGTCATGTGTCATGCTGACCGTCCGTTCCTCAAGCAAGGCTTCCGCTTGCTGTTGCTTTAATTCTTCGACCGCAACTGCTCCGCGTGACTGTGCTTCCTTCAGTTGATCGATCGCTTGCCGCAATTCCGCTTGCCGGTTCGTTAACCGTTCCATGTCCTGCTCTGATGCCGCGATGATGGACTTCGCCTCTGCCGCTTGTTCAGCGAGACGGGTCAATTGACCGTCGTGGACCGATAATTCAGAAGATGTGACGGCTAGACTGCGCTTCGCATCCGTGTAGGCTTCGCGAACACTTTCCAACTGTGCTTGAACCAATTGAATATCACGGGTATTTGTTTCCAGCGAGCCGACGAGTTGTTGCATGGCTGTTTTCATTTCATCACGCCGACGCTCTTGTTCACGAATGACAGCTTGACCTTGTTTCAATCCCGCCTGCAACTCTTCCAGTTCACGGGATTGGCTGAAGAGCGGTGTTCCTTTTTTACGACTGCCTCCCGTCATCGATCCGCCGACGTTAACGACGTCACCCTCGAGCGTCACGATCCGGTAACGGTGTCCGGTGGAACGGGCGATGGCATTGGCTTGTTCAAGTGATTCGACAACGAGTGTCGTCCCAAGCAGATTATCTTTTAATTTCGTAAAGTCTTCCCGCGTCGTGACCAGTTGACTTGCGACACCGAGATATCCTGGCATCCCTGACACGCTTTGTTGAACGGAAGCACTCAGTTCCCGGCGCTGAATCGACGAGAGCGGCATAAATGTCGCACGCCCCGCATTCAGCCGGCGCAACTCTTGGATCAGTTTCCGTCCCGTCACATCGGTATCGACGACGACGTTTTGCATCGCGCCGCCCAGTGCGGTCTCAATCGCCGCCTCGAAGCGGGCGGGAACGGTGATCAGTTCCGCGACGGCACCGTGGATACCGGCAATCCGGTCCCGCTGTTTTAAGACGGTTTTGACGGCTCCGAAATAACCACTGTAGTCGGCTTTGACGGATTCCAGAAATTCAATCCGGTCTTCGGTCTTATCGCGGCGTCGGTGAAGGTCGATGATCGATTGTTCCATTTGGCGCAACGTATCCTGTTGCTGGCGATGCTGGTCTTGCTGTGTCTTTTCTTCCTGACGCAATGTTTCCAAGCGATTCCGTAATTCTTCTACCTGTTCTGCAAGACGAATGGTTTCGGCTTCATACGTCGAACGATCCGTTTGTTTTGAGCCGACGTTTTCCGAAAAACTCCGTTGCTGCTCTTCGGCATGTAACAGATCTTGTTGCGCCCGATGGTATGCATTGGTCGTCGCTGCCAACCGGCTCGCTACTTCAAACGCTTCCGAACGCAATTGTTCGGCTTCTTTTTCAAAGTCCCGGTCGGAGTAAGATAAGGCGGCATCGGCTTGTTCCCGTTTTGCGACTGTTTGAAGGTACAATTGTTGTGTCTCTTGCTGTTGCTTCAGCACCGTCTGTTCTTCTTGTTCGATTTGTGCTACCCGTTGTTCTGCAACCGTTACTTCCTGTTCGAGACGCGCCTTCATTTCCGCTCCGTGCTTTTCCCTTTCTTTCGCCAGGTTTAAAGCCCCTTCGATTTCAACGAGTTTCGTCGATACGAGCCGCAGGCGGTCCTGCATTTCCGTTTCTAAGCGCCGCTTCTCTTCTAACGATGTTTCTTGTGTTTCCCTTGTCGCTATTGTTTCTTGCAACCGCTCCTGCTCCGCAAGCAGTTGGGCTTGGCAGGATTCGATTTCCGTCGACACGTCAGTGAGTTGCGTCATATACTGCTCGATTTCGGTCGCAATGATTCCCCGTTCCAAGAAGTCATACCGTTCACGGGCTACTAAAAATTCTTTTGCCAGTGACGCTTGTTCCCGTAACGGCTCAATTCGTCCACCCAGTTCGTACAGAATATCATCGACACGGGAAAGATTTGTTTCTGTATCCGTCAGCTTTCTTTCGGCTTGTTTTTTACGGTTCCGGTATTTCAAAACACCGGCTGCCTCTTCGATGACAGAGCGCCGTTCTTCCGGTTTCCCGGAAATGACTTGTTCGACCCGTCCTTGACCGATGATGGCAAACGCATCGCGGGACAACCCGGTATCCATGAATAAATCAAGCACGTCTTTTAAACGACACGGTTTTTTATTTAAGAAGTAATCACTGTCTCCGTTTCGCGTGACACGCCGCGTTACATTGATTTCTTGATACGGCAAAGCGACCGTCCCCGATTCATTGTCGAGCACAAGGGTGACTTCCGCAAATTGTTTCCGATGTTCCGAGATACTTCCGGCAAAGATGACATCTTCCATCTTCGCACCACGTAATGATTTAGCCGACTGCTCACCGAGCACCCAACGCACTGCATCCGATATATTGGACTTCCCGCTGCCATTTGGTCCGACGACAGCCGTGACTCCCGGAAGGAAGTCGAGCTCCGTCCGACTAGCAAATGACTTGAAGCCATTGATTTCAATTCGTTTTAAGTACATCTTGACCACCCATATGTTTAAATTTCTTTTTGATTTTCTTTTAGTTTACCATAGCCGAAAGGTCTACAAAATGGTAGCTTTTATGGTAATGTTAGGCTTAAAGAGATGAAGAGGAGATTTTAAGACATGACAATTGAACAAATGATCGTAGAGATCCTGGATAAATTGAACATCATTAACAAAGGCGTCATCAAGGCGGAACAATTCGACGGAACAAAAAATGACGATTTAAAAGAGATTTATGATTTCGTCATGATGCGTGAGTCGTTGACATTGGCAGAAGTCGATGCCATCGTCGATGAACTGAAATCACTGAAAACTGTTTAAGATTCCTCACAAAAAGGCACTCCATTTTGAAATGGGTGCCTTTTTTCATGTCAAAAGCTGTTTTTCAGTTCAAGCAAGGCTTGTTTGGCAGCTTGCTGTTCTGCTTCTTTTTTCGAGCGGCCGGTCCCGATGCCTTCCAGCTTATCCGCGATGTGCACGCGTGAAATAAACTCCCGACTGTGTGCCGGTCCGCGTTCTTCGATGATTTCATACTCGATTTGTCCCAGTCCGACCCGCTGGATTGCTTCTTGGAGCTGACTTTTAAAATCAGTTTGTTCTTCAAAAAATCCAGACGCCACTTTCGGAAAAACCGCTTCGGCGAGGAATCGTTCTGCAGCTTCAATCCCTTGATCGAGGTATAAGGCACCGATGAAGGCTTCAAATACATCCGCGAGTAGTGCCGGACGATTTCTTCCCCCTGTCAGTTCCTCTCCTTTACCAAGTAGAATCATTTCAGAAAACTCATAATGATTCGCGAACTGGACCAGTGACGGCTCACAGACGATGGCCGCACGCAGCTTTGTTAATTCCCCCTCGGAACGTTCCGGGTAGTGTTGAAAGAGATAACGGGAGACTGTCAATTCAAGTACCGCGTCACCCAGAAATTCAAGACGTTCATTATCCCCGTCTGATTCACGCTGCTCATTCACAAACGAAGAATGTGTAAATGCTTGTTTTAATAGTTCTACATTCGCAAAATGAATATCCAGCCGTTCCTGGAGCTGTCCGAACTTCTGTTCAATTTGCGCCAAAGCCCGTGAGTCTTTGCGTCGCTTTACATAGGGTCCTTTTCGGACACGACGTCCTTTTTGATTTGTCATAATGCCTCCTAAACAGCTAAATCCCACCGCAAATACGCGGTGGGTTCAGCTTCATATATTAGACTTGTGTTTCGATGTAGCTAACGACATCGCCGACTGTTTTTAAGTTTTCTGCTTGGTCATCTTCGATTGTGATTTCGAATTTATCTTCGAGATCCATGACGAGTTCCATGACTTCAAGTGAATCTGCTCCGAGATCGTCTTTAAACGATTTGTCGAGTGTGATTTCACTCTGTTCTTTCCCTAACTTCTCTGCGATTGCTTCTTGCACGTCTACTAAAATTTGTTCTTTTGTCATTTTAAAATCCCTCCATGAGTTGAGTATATAAGATGATTGCCAATTTGGCAAAGTACTACCACAGTTCACTTACATTGTCATGCCGCCATCGACTGCCAAAGTTTGACCAGTGATGTAACGGGCATTGTCTGATGCGATGAAACTGACGAGCGATGCGATATCGTCCGTCTGACCAAATCGTTTTAACGGAATTTGATCGAGCGTCTGATTACGTTGCGCTTCTGTCAATTCATCCGTCATATCGGTTTCAATGAAACCGGGACAAATCGCATTTGCCGTAACGCCTTTACTTGCCAGTTCACGTGCGACCGACTTCGTAAATCCGATCAGTCCCGCTTTCGCCGCTACATAGTTAGCTTGACCGGGATTACCGGTAATGCCGACGACGGAAGCAATATTGATGATGCGACCGCTCGTTTTTAATAATGGCCGCGTCGCCGCTTGTGTCACAAGAAACGCACCTTTTAAATTGGTGTTTAGAACCGCATCGAAATCTGCTTCTTTCATTCGCATTAACAGACCGTCACGCGTGATTCCGGCATTGTTGACGACACAATCCAACTGACCGTAAGTATCGAGTGCCGTTTTCAGCAATGCCTTGACTTGCTCGGCATCAGCCACGTCTGCCTGGACGGCGATGGCCTCACCGCCCGCATCGACGATAGCCGAAACAACTTCTTCTGCTTTTGCTGTATTCCCGGCGTAGTTCACGACGATCCGGAATCCGTCTGCCGCCAACCGTTTGGCGATAGCGGCTCCGATTCCACGTGAGGCGCCTGTGACGAGTGCTACCTTATTCAACGAATCGCCTCCGCTTCCAATTGTTCAAGTGTCGTGATGCTGACAATCTTGACGTCTTTTTTAATCCGCTTGACGAGACCGCTGAGCGGTGACGAAGGACCGAATTCAATGAATGTATCCGCACCTTCTGCAATCAATTTTTCCACACAGGCTTCAAAACGAACCGGTGAATACAATTGTTGGACAAGTAAACGGATCAACTCATCCGGCTGATCGTGGAAATCACTGTCGACATTCGAGATGAATTTCGTTTTTGCCGCCTGGAATGGTGAAGAAACTAAGATATCTTCGAACCGTGAGGCAAACGGTGTCATTAACGACGAGTGGAATGCTCCTGATACATCAAGCGGCAGGACACGTTTCGCGCCCAACTCTTTTAATTTCGCAGTCGCCGTCTCGACAGCTGCAACTTGTCCTGAAATCACGAATTGTCCGGGACAGTTGTAATTGGCGATTTGAACGATTTCTCCCGTTGCCGCAATGGACTCGACAGCATGATGGGCTGCTTCGACGTCGTTTAAACCGATGACAGCTGCCATCGTCCCGCCCGTCACTTGATTCATCAGATTTCCTCGTTCGCGTACGAGATAAACTGCTTCACTTGCCGTTAAGACAGATGCGGCAACGAGTGCACTGTACTCTCCGACGCTATGTCCGAGTACGAAGTCCGGCCGATGACCAAGCGCCGCATAACGATTCGCAAGCAACGTACTGTGTGCAACGATGGCAGGTTGTGCGATTTCCGTCGGTTTCAAATCTTCTTTTGTCCCTGTCGTCAACAGATCCGTTAAATCAAGACCAATCCGTGTCCCGAGGTCCATCAATGCTTGACGTGACTCTTCATGATGGAGAAGTGTTTGTCCCATTCCTGGCATTTGTGATCCTTGACCTGGGAACATCCAAACCGTTTTACCCATCCGTCTCACCCCTTTAGATTTCTTTCGTTTTTTTTGCCTCGATGATTTTTGTAACTACCTGCTGTTCGACCATCTGCTCTGCTTGTACCAACGCCCTGCTGAACGCGTAGGCATTACTCGAACCGTGGGCTTTGATGACCGGAGCGGCAATCCCGAATAATCCGGCTCCGCCGTATTCTTCATAAGCAAGCAGTTGTTTCATTTTTTTCAGCTTCGGTTTTAAAATCAAAGCCGCGATTTTTGAACTGAATGAACTCATGAATTGTTCTTTCATGACGCCCATGATCATACTGGCGGCGCCTTCTGTGCTCTTTAACAGCGTGTTTCCGGCGAAGCCTTCCGTCACGATGACATCCACTTCCCCGCTCATCGCTTCTCGCGCTTCGACATTCCCGACAAAATGGATGGGCGCGGTCTCAAGCAGAGGATAGGTCTCTTTCGTCAGGGCATTCCCTTTACCGGCTTCTGATCCGATATTCAGCAAGGCCACTTTCGGTTGTTTGATTCCTCTGACTTGTTCTGCGTAGACCGACCCCATGATCGCATAATCCAAAAGATGTTCGGCTTTTGCGTCTGGATTGGCACCGACATCCAAGATGACGACCCCTTTTCCATTTCGTGTCGGGAACGTCGGCGCTAATGCCGGACGGTCAATCCCTTCAATCCGACCAATCACGAACAATCCGGCTGTCATGAGTGCACCCGTGTTGCCTGCTGAAATCAAAGCATCTGCTTCATTTGATTTCACCAGGTTTGCAGCCACCACGAGTGAGCTGTCTTTCTTGCGACGGATTGCTCGGACCGGTTCGTCTTCTCCGGTAATGACGGATGCGGCGTGAACGATTTTCACACGCGGATCCTTGATGTCATACGAACGTAATTTCAATTCGTCGCCGACCAGACGGATTTCAATTTGTTCCGTCGGACGCTCTGCTAAAAATTGAACGACTCCTTCTACGATGGCGCGTGGAGCATGATCTCCTCCCATTGCGTCTACTGCTAAAATCATTTTGACTCCTCCTTACTACTTCGATACACCGTAAATTCACCGATGAACACACACTCATCGCCGACAAAACTCTCGACGTTGATGTCCGATCGGCCATCCTGCCGGTGCGAACTGACGAATGCTTTTGCCACGACACGTTCACCGACGTGAACGGACCGTGTAAACTGGACGTTGGCTTTTGTCGTCAAAGCCAGTTCATCATCAATCAAGGCGATGGCTAATGAATTGGCTTGGGCAAACAAAATATGTCCGCGGGCAATGGCATTTCGGCTGAACGCGTGTTCCGGTAGGATTTCTAAAATCGAAATTGCCGATGTATCTAGTTTCAGGTCAATCATATCACCAATGACTTCATTTTCAGTCAATGTACGCACATCATCTAGCCGTTCCGTCGCGACGTGTTTAATCCGTTCACGTAATTCCGGAATCTTCATTTCCATCCGGTCCAGTCGAATGGTCTGGATACTGACATTGAAATGAGTGGCTAATGCTTCATCCGTAATGAACGGATTTTGTTCAATTGTATGCTGTAGTTCAGTTTGTCGCTCTTTTTTAGGTACCCGCATGTACGTTCCTCCCACAAGAAGGATAACTACCATTATTACCTGGTACTAATAGTAGTATATATCCCTTGTTGTTCACTTTCAAGTATTATTCGATTCTTTCTCCGTCCAGTAGTCCCTGCTGTTCGATATATCGGCGTAAAACCGCGTACTCCGGATGTTGCCAAAAGGCATCGGAACGGAGCAGACGAACCGCGTCGTTTCGCGCAGTCTCCATCACCTGGATGTCGAGTGCCGGATCCGTCAAGATGAAACGGGGCAACCCGCTTTGCTCGGTCCCAAAAAAGTTTCCGGCTCCGCGTAACTCAAGGTCCTTTTCTGCCAACTTAAATCCGTCGTTCGTTTCCGTCATCGTTTTAATCCGTTCTTTTCCGGTATCGGAAGACGGATCGGCGATCAAGATACAAAAAGACTGGGTTGCGCCCCGACCGACCCGACCGCGCAACTGGTGTAATTGTGCCAGTCCAAAGCGTTCCGCGTCGTAAATGACGATGATCGATGCGTTTGGAACGTTGACGCCGACTTCGACGACGGTCGTCGAGACGAGAACTTGGACTTGATTTTCCTTAAAGGCCTGCATGACGTCGTCTTTTTCAGACGAACTGAGTCGTCCGTGCATCAGACCGACTTGATGTGTCGAAAAACGTTCCGTCAAAAGCACGTGCAGTTCAATGGCATTTTGAACATCAAGCGATTCAGATTCCTCAATCAGTGGCGTGATGACATACGCTTGATGACCGAGCAGCAACTCTTTTTCGACAAAACCAAATACACGATCAATCTGTTCCGGTTTTGCCCAGTAAGTTTCGATCTCTTTTCTGCCTGCTGGCATCTCGTCAATGATTGAGACATCCATATCTCCAAACACGGAAATCGCTAACGTCCGCGGAATCGGTGTTGCCGTCATGTAAAGAACATCTGCCTGTTCTGCTTTCGCCCGCAGGCGTTTTCGTTGTTCGACTCCAAACCGGTGTTGTTCATCCGTGATGACGAGATGAAGGTCCTTGAAGACGACCGTATCTTGAATCAAGGCATGGGTCCCGACCAATACATCGATTTTCCCTTGCCGTAACGCTTCCAGCAGAAGGAGCCGGCTTTTTCCTTTGACGGAACTCGTCAATAATCCGACTTTAATGCCGAGCGGCTCGAGGAGCGGTGCAAGCGAAGAGGCATGCTGTTCCGCTAAAATTTCCGTCGGCACCATCAAGGCCCCTTGTTTATTCGCACGGACCGCTGCAAAGAGGGCAATCGCCGCCACGACCGTTTTTCCGCTTCCAACGTCTCCTTGGAGAAGCCGGTTCATCCGTTCCGGTCGATGCATATCAGCCAAAATTTCGTCCGTCACCCGCTTTTGTGCTCCGGTGAGCGGAAACGGTAACGTGGCAATGAATTGATCGATTTCTTGCTGGAACAACGGTAAAGCAAGACCTTGTCCCTTTCGTTTCCCGAGGCGTAACGTCTGTAACTTCAGTTGGAAGTAGAGACATTCTTCATAGACATAACTTCTCCGTGCAGTCGTCAAATCTTGCCGGGTTGTCGGGAAGTGCAACCGGCGCAACATCGTCATCCGGTCCAGCAGTCGATATGTCTTACGAATGTTCTCCGGAATTCGTTCCTCGAGCGCTTCGCATTCGGCAAAAGCCAGTTCGACGACCCGCCGGAACGTCTTCATCCGCATGTCCCCTTTGAGCGAATAGACCGGTGTCAATTCCCCTTCAATCGCTCCGAATTGTAATTCTGTCGCTGAGATCGTCATCCGGTGTAAATCCCATTTGCCGCTGACCGTCACTTCTTCTCCGAGTTTCAACTGATCTTTATAAAAGGCACGGTTGAACATCGTCACAGTGACGCTGTAACGGTCTTCGACAAGCAGACGGAACGTGAGTCGGTTTTTTCCTTTTCCGTAATACCGGACAAGCGCTTCCGATTGAACCTGTCCTGTGAATTTCACCTTGTCTTCATGGATTGCCTCTGTCAGACTGCCGGTCACAAAATCGTCATAACGAAACGGGACGTGCTCAAGCACGTCCGCAATCGTCAGCATATCCATTTCTTCGAGTTTACGGGCTAAATCGCGCCCGACTCCTTTTAAGGCGGTTACTTTATTTGATGGATTCATTCGAGAGTTCCCCAAAGATTTTTGATTCGAGCCAACGCCCTGTCGGTGTGTTGGCGAGTCCGCCTTTCGCGGTTTCCCGTAAGGCGGACGGCATCATTTGACCGATTTCATACATCGCTCCGATGACTTCGTCACACGGAATCCGTGACGTGATACCGGCTAACGCCATATCGGCTGCAACAAGCGCGTTCGCTCCGCCCATGGCATTTCGTTTCACACATGGTACTTCAACAAGTCCGGCAACCGGATCGCAGACGAGTCCGAGCATGTTCTTAAGGGCAATCGCAAACGCGTGGGCCGATTGATCAGGTGTTCCACCTGCCATTTCAACGATTGCCGCCGCTGCCATGGCAGTTGCCGAACCGACTTCCGCCTGACATCCGCCTGCCGCGCCGGAAATGGACGCGTTGTTCGCTACAACAAAACCGAACGCACCGGATGTAAACAGGAAGCGCAGCATCTGTTCGCGACTCGGATTCAAACGTTCCCGAACTGCGAATAACGTTCCCGGAACGACGCCTGCACTACCGGCTGTCGGTGTGGCACAGATTTTTCCCATGGCCGCATTGACTTCATTTGTGCCAATCGCCTTGCTGACGGCGTCTAACAACAGATCGCCGGATAATCCTCGCCCGCTTGCCCGGTATCGCTGTAACAACACAGCATCGCCACCGGTCAGACCAGTAACCGATTCGACACCATCTCCTGTCAGTGACCGTTCGACTGCTGCTTCCATGACTTCAAGATTCCGTTCCATCATCCCGAGGACTTCATCACGTTCGAGGTGCCGGACCGTCATTTCCTGTTCAATCATGATTTCTGAAATCGGTACATTTTTTTCAGTCGCCAGTGCGACGAGTTCTTTTACGGATTTAAACATCTCTTCACTCTCCCATCATGACAGAACGCTCGACTTGTGGTAAACGGTTGATTTCTTCGAGTACAGCAGTCGGCATGCGGTCGTCGATTTCGATCGCCATTAATGCCTGCTTGCCTTTTTCGTGCCGCGATACTTCCATGTGACCGATGTTGATTTCATAATCGGCCAAAATACTTGTGACGGCTGCGATGGCCCCAAAGCGGTCATGGTGCAGGACGATCAGGGCCGGTCCACCGCCTGACAGCTTCAATGGTACTCCGTTCAACTCAGTAATCTCAATCGTTCCCCCACCGATTGAAATGCCTACGAGTTCAAACTCCGCCTGTCCATCCGTCAAATGAACACGTGCCGTATTCGGATGATCCGTCAATGCCTCACTCGTTTCAAAATGAATCCGGATTCCTTTTTGTTCCGCAATTTTAATTGATTCCGGAATCCGGTCGTCAAACGTATCATAGCCGAGGACACCGCCGATAATGGCGACGTCCGTTCCGTGTCCCCGGTAAGTGTCTGCAAATGACCCATAAAACGTAATCGTAATATCCGTCGGCTGTTCGCCAAACAATTTCCCCGCCATCAATCCAATCCGTGCTGCCCCCGCCGTATGCGAACTGGATGGTCCGACCATGATTGGACCGATGATATCAAATACACTCCGATACTTCATCTTCTTTTCCCCTCTCTTTCAACTAAACAAAAATCCCACCTCTATTATCGCAGATGGTGGGATATGTGAAAAGGTACGTTCACGTTTTATATTATTCGACGCTTAAGATATACGAGTAGAGCGGTTGTTTTCCGTCATGGACTTCTACTTCCGCTTCCGGATTGATGGATTCGATGTAAGCGACAAGTTCGTCAACTTCTTCTTGTGCCACTCCTTCACCAAACAGGACCGTGATGATTTCATCTTCGTCTGTCACAAGTGTATCCACGAGTTTCTTGACAGCCCCGAGGCTCGAATGATCCGTTGCGATGATTTGTTTTTCGGCAATCGCCATATGATCGTCTTTTTTAATCTCGACACCATCGATGCTTGTATCGCGGACGGCATATGTGACTTGACCGGATTTAACGGCTGCGATCGCATCCGTCATATGACGTTCGTTTTCAGCGACGGTCGCTTCCGGATTGTAGACGATGGTCGCCGCAAGTCCTTGAGGTACGGTCTTCGACTTCACAACCGTCACACCACAAGAAGCAACTGATGCCGCTTGTTCTGCTGCCATGATGATATTCGAGTTGTTCGGATAGACGTAGACGTGTTCCGCATGGGCATCTTCAATTGCTTTGACGATGTCTTCCGTTGACGGGTTCATCGTTTGTCCGCCTTCGATGACGATACTGACGCCAAGTGATTTAAAGAGTTCGCTGATTCCTTCACCCATTGCTACCGTTACAAGCGCTGACTGGGCTTTTGCTTTTGTCGCAACCGGAGCCGCCATTTGATTGACGCCTTCTTCTTCGAGGATCGTCGAGTGCTGTTGACGCATGTTTTCAATCTTGACGGCAACAAGTTCACCAAAACGTTGACCTTTCGTGATGACTTCACCCGGTGTTTCCACGTGAACATGAACCTTCAGTAACTCTTCGTCTGCAACGACGAGTAATGAATCACCGAATTCCGCGAGTTCGTTCCGGAATGCTTCTTCACTGAACGGCGTATCTGCTAATTTATCGTCCTGGAAACGCACCATGATTTCCGTGCAGTAACCGTAATGAATTTCTTCCGTCGACATGAAGCTTTGAGCCGATTTGTGATGCTCTGCTTCGACGAGTGCTTCCATGACAGGCACATGCGGTTTCTCAAGCTCTTTCCCTTCGAGTGTCGCAAGGAATCCTTCATAGATACAAACCAGTCCTTGACCACCGGAATCGACGACGCCGACTTCTTTAAGTACAGGTAACAGGTCCGGTGTGCCTTCGAGTGACACTTTTGAAGCTTCAACGACACCGCGCATCAGTTCGAGTAAATCCGTTGTTGTCTCGGACTGGGCGATCGCTGCGACAGCTGTCTCGCGTGCTACCGTCAAAATCGTTCCTTCAACCGGTTTCATGACTGCTTTATATGCTGTGTCGACCCCTTTTTGTAAGGCATCTGCGAATTCCTTTGTATCAATCGCATCTTTTCCTTCGATTGATTTTGAGAAACCACGGAACAATTGGCTTAAGATAACGCCTGAGTTTCCGCGCGCTCCCATTAAAAGACCTCGTGCAAAGACCGTGGCAACTTCTGAGACCGAGTCTGTTGTTGTTTTGGCTGCTTCTTTTGAACCCGACGTCATCGTCAAATTCATGTTTGTTCCCGTGTCACCATCTGGGACCGGGAAAACGTTCAGCGAATCGACAAAATCCGCATTTTGATAGAGATTCGCTGCGCCATTCTGAATCATCTTGACCAGTTGCGCTCCTGTTAAACGATCTACACTCACTAAAGTTTCCTCCTCTATTCCCGCCTTAGACATTCGTCAAGCGGACTCCTTGGACAAAAATATTTACAGATGTCACTTCTAAACCAAGTGCCTGGCTGAGTGAATATTTCACACGGCTCTGGACGTTGTTTGCGACTTCTGAGATTTTCGTACCGTAACTAACAATGATATGCATATCGATGTGAACTTGTTCCGATACCTGACGTACGATGACACCGCGTGCAAAGTTTTCGCGTTTCAGCAGTTCAGCCAGCCCGTCTTTGATTTGTGACTGGGACGCCATACCAACGACACCAAAACATTCCATCGCCGCTCCGCCTGCAAGTTGCGCAACGACATCGTTGTCTACATCAATTTTTCCATAGGTCGTTTTCATCTCGATCGCCACCTGAGTAGCCCCCTTTGTTAATTGTGTTCTTCCCATAATTCTACTATAAGGACCTACTATTGAAAAGTCGCCGTACTGACTATACAATGAATATGTGAAAAATAGTAGCGGTCAAATGAACTTTTACCATCATCCTCATTCATTATTTTAAATTTTGAGGTTGTCTGTCAAGTTTTTTTCTTGTCAGCTACTTTTTTTATGTTGCAACCGTCTTAACAGCATGCTAAGATAGCAAAGTGTCTATTAGGACGAACGCAAAACAACATAAAAGGAGGCGGAACACATGGCACGTAAATGCTACGTTACTGGGAAATCGCCGAAGTCGGGAAACAACCGTTCACACGCATTGAACAAAACGAAACGCACTTGGGGAATCAACGTACAAAAAGTACGTATTCTCGTTGACGGTAAACCTAAAAAGGTTTGGGTTTCAGCTCGAGCGCTCAAATCAGGTAAAGTCGAACGCGTATAAGGCGCAGTAACCGGATGGGAATCTTCCCTTCCGGTTCTTTTTTTGTCCTTTTTTTATTTTTCTTATAAACTAATTGTCCGAATAATTGAAAACGCTTACAATAAGTGAGCAGTTATTTTTTTCAAGGGGGGAAGGGTCAGACATGCAGTTAAAAAGAGAAATGACAAGCCGGCATCTCTTCATGATTTCACTCGGAGGGATTATCGGTACGGGACTGTTCCTCGGTTCCGGATTAACGATTTCGCAAGCAGGACCGCTCGGGGCGGTCCTCAGTTACATCGTGGGTGGGACCATTATGTATCTGACAATGTTATGTTTAGGAGAGATGGCTGTCCATATGCCGGTTTCCGGATCATTTCAAACGTATACGACACGTTTCATCGGACCGGGTATCGGATTTGCCGTCGGCTGGATTTACTGGCTCGGATGGGCCGTGACGGTGGCACTTGAAATCACGGCAGCCGGAAGTCTGATGGATCGGTGGTTTCCGAACACCCCTATCGTCATCTGGTGTGCCATCTTCACCGTCATTTTATTCGGACTTAACGCCGTATCTGCCAAAGCCTTTGGGGAGGCTGAATTCTGGTTCTCGAGCCTGAAAGTCCTGGCCATTCTATTTTTCAT
The DNA here is from genome assembly GCF_000019905.1 of Exiguobacterium artemiae 255-15. Taxonomy (GTDB): domain Bacteria; phylum Bacillota; class Bacilli; order Exiguobacteriales; family Exiguobacteriaceae; genus Exiguobacterium_A; species Exiguobacterium_A artemiae. The sequence goes on from NC_010556.1 coordinate 1,875,473, forward strand.
CGCGCTCGGGGGAGCGGCTTGGTTTGGCTGGATTGATATGACGGCAGCACGCCCGGAAAGTTTATTCGCCAACTTTACTTCAAACGGATTGTTCCCGAACGGTGCGCTCGGAGTCTTGACGACGATGATCGCCGTCAACTTCGCATTCCAGGGGACGGAACTGATCGGGGTTGCGGCCGGAGAGTCGAACGATCCCGAAAAATCGATTCCGAAAGCGATCCGCAATACGGTTTGGCGGACGTTCATCTTTTTTGTTCTTTCGATTACAATCGTCGGCGCCTTGATTCCTTATGAAACAGCCGGCGGTATCAGCAGTCCGTTCATCATGGTCTTTGATGCGATCGGGATTCCGTACGCGGCCGATTTGATGAACATCGTCGTTCTGACTGCCTTACTGTCGGTCGGGAACTCGGGATTATACGCTGCTACCCGGATGTTATGGTCGATGTCTCAAGAAGGCATGATTTCGAAAAAACTTGCGATCGTCAACTCGCGTGGTGTACCGATGCGGGCGTTATGTTTTACGATGCTGTTTGCGATGTTATCGCTTCTGACCGCCTTTTTCGCGGAAGATACCGTCTTCATCTGGTTGTTGTCACTAGCAGGACTCGGTGCACAAGTCGGATGGATTTCAATTTCCGCTTCGCAGATTGCGTTCCGTCGTCAATTCATCAAAAACGGGCATACTGTCAGTGAATTAAAATTCAAGACACCGTTCTTCCCGGTCTTGCCGATCATCTCGTTTTCTCTGAATATGCTCGTATTGATCAGCTTGGCGTTTCAGGCGGATCAACGGATTGCGCTGTATATCGGTGTTCCGTTCTTCCTCTTGACATGGGGTTGTTACCATCTGTTCGTCAAAGGAAAACATATTGCAGCTCAAACCGAGCGTCAGGCAGCCAGTTCCACGTTAGAATCTTGAACTGCCTCCACCTACAGAATCCTAAAAAAGCGTGTTCGTTAGGCAATCCTAACGAACACGCTTTTTCAATGGTCCGACAAACTCCGTAATGCGATAACTTCACCTGTGTGCACCGTCACTTTTGCCGGTCCCTGATTCGTCCATTCATTGCTAACGGTCAACGATCCGCCGACCGGGACATCGTGTTGTGTCAACGGATACTTGACCCTTTGGAGCGTCAAACGCGTCGGGACGAGCGGAATGAAGGACAGATAATGATACTGGTCTGCTTTGATGTCATACTGTCCCTGTTGCAGGAAACGGATCTCTTCCCGCTTCGTCATCAAACGGACGAGCGGGAATTGCTTTAACAGATAGACATTTTGAAGCGTCATATCCAGTCGTCCGCCGGTCGCACCGAATACCAGCACTTCCGTTGCTTCATAATGTTGACTGACGTAACGTAATGCCAGTTCCAAATCGGTCTCATCCTTTTCAGCCGGATGAATGATTGCCCCTTCCGGTTTGTATCCGAGCGAATCAAAGTCACCGATGGCCAAGTCAAAAGCGAGACCTTGTTGCGCCAATACGGTGACCCCGCCGTCGACAGCAATGACAACCGGCTTCTCCTCCATAAACGGTTGTAAGGATGGAATGTCTTCCGCCGGACCGGCTGCTACAATCACGACCCGCATCAGACACCTCGTGCCGAATAACGAAGAAGCCGTGGCGCCGTCGTAAACAGGAGCCCTGCGACAATACCGCATAACAGATAGGACGGAACCATATACGTCGCGTTATAGATCAAGGAATACGGAACGACCGGACCTTCCGCATATTCAGCAAAGAAGACGATTCCGCTGATGACGTGACAGACATAACGTAAGCCCGCACCTAACAATGTCGCACCTAATACAATCGCCATCAAACGGCCGTTCTTCCCGGCTGCTGCTGCTTTTTTAACTTGACGGGCAAACAGTCCGCTCAGTCCGACGACTCCGAACGCAATCGTATAATCGAGTAACGGCTGAACGACCGTCAGAATTTGTGGAGCGAACATCAGTTGGATTGTTCCAACGAGTGCTCCCGTCACGACCCCACCGACAACGCCGTGACGAAACGCCATGACGAAAATCGGTAACATTGCCAAACTGATGGAACCTCCTTGAGGCATTTTAAACGGGATCAATAAATCGAACACCACACCAAGACTTGCAAAGATTGCAATTTCCATTAACATTTGTAGCCGTTTCATCCTTTTTTCCTCCTAAAAATAAAATCGCAGGACGGCAAAAAGACAGTACGACGAACGCCGTACTGCCTGCGTGCGCCACATCCCTACGTCCGTCTGAACGGAACAGGTTCGAAGGGTTAAAGTCCAATCACTTCTCTCAGCCGCTTGACGCGACACCCCTTGCGGTCTTCATTCAATTTTGATTCTGCTCTTATTATACGTGAGCGGCATTCCGAATACTAGTGATTGCTTCTGAATAATCCGGCGCATTATAAATCGCCGAACCTGCGACCAAAACATTTGCACCGTTTTCGATACATAATTTGGCCGTCTCTGCGTTGACTCCGCCATCGATTTCAATCTCAAACGATAGATCATGTTCCGCTTTCAGCGCAGCCAGTTGACTTAATTTCTTCATGACACCCGGAATAAAGGCTTGACCACCGAAACCTGGATTGACCGTCATCAACAACACCATATCGACTTCTTCCAGCACGTGTTCAATCATCGAAAGTGGTGTATGCGGATTGAGCACGACGCCCGCTTTCGCACCGGCTGCTTTGATCTGTTGCAGGACACGGTGGACGTGATTCGTTGCCTCGACGTGGAATGTCACGATATCAGCCCCTGCTTCAACGAATGCTTCGACAAAGTTTTCCGGACGGTCAATCATTAAATGCACATCCAAAATCATGTCTGTTTTTTGACGTAAACTGCTTAAGACAGGAAGTCCGAATGAGATATTCGGAACAAATTGACCGTCCATGACATCAAAATGAATGTAGTCGGCACCTGCCGCTTTTACTGCTTTGACATCCCGCTCTAAATTTGCAAAATCCGCTGATAAGATTGATGGGGCGATTTTAATCATGTTAATACCTCCGTGTCCGATTCTTGATTTCCTCTACAAACATACCATAATTCGTATACCGCGAACTCATGATTTCATGTGCCTCGACAGCCTGCTTAACGGCACAACCGGGCTCATTCAGATGCAGGCAGCCGCGGTATTTGCAATCATCCTGTAAAGCAACGAATTCAGGAAAACACCAACGTAACTCTTCCAGTTCCATTTCATGCGGAAAATCGAGATTCGAAAATCCCGGAGTATCCGCAATTAATCCATCACCGAGCGGCATCAGGGTCACGTGGCGGGTCGTATGGCGTCCGCGTCCAAGTGCCTTCGAGATATGACTTGTTTCCAGTGCCAATGAAGGTTCTAAAGCATTCAGCAACGAACTTTTTCCTACACCGGACTGTCCGGCCAGGACACTCGTTTTATCTTTCAGCAACGGACGGACGGATTCGACTCCGGTCAAGGTCTCACTTGACGTTTCGATGACCTGGTAGCCGATTGTCCGGTAGGCAGCAATCGCTTCGGATACATGCTGTTCGGCTTCTCCTTGCAGCAAGTCCATCTTCGTCAAGATAATGATCGGTTGAATCTCTTTTGCTTCGATCAGTACCAAAAACCGATCGAGAAGATGGGCAGAAAAATCAGGTTCTGCTGCTGAAACAACCAACAATGCTTGATCAATGTTGGCAACCGGCGGGCGAACGAGGAAGTTTTGACGGTCCTTTACTTCCAGGATATATCCGGTCTCACTTTCAATGTGTAGAACGACTTCATCCCCAACAACCGGGCTGATGCCCCGTTTTCTGAAATTACCGCGTGCCCGTGAACGAATCTCGCCTTGAGGTGTCATGACATCATAAAATCCACCCTGAAGCCGAATGATCGTTCCTTCCCGATTGTCTTCAATTCGATTTTCTGCCATCCTATGCCCTCCTTTGTCAGGATCAACTTCCTGCTCATTATTCTTGTGATTTTGCCTGATTGTACGTAATCGTCTTCGCCCGGTAAACTTCGTCATCTTTATAGATGGTGATCTTACCTTCTTCTCCCGGATCAATCGTTAACGGAACATCAAACGTTTCGTCCTGATCGATCGATTCTTCGATGACCGTCCGTTTCCCTTTGGCATCTTCCGTCTCAATCCGGACGAGTTGACGTGGAGCGGGCTCGTCTTCTTCACTGACGCCATCATATACGACTTTTTCAGGGAACGTCGCTGTGACGGTTTTTTCTTCCTCTCCCCGTGAAATAAAGACCGTGACGGAATCATTCGGCTCGACTTGCGCACCGGCTTGCGGATATTGACGAATGACTTGATCAAGAGCGACGTCGCTCGAAAACTCTTGCTCAAAAGTGCCGTCGAGTCCCATCTCATCGAGGTAGGCTTTCGCTTCTGTACTCGATAAGTCCGTCAAGTCTTTCAGGACAAACGCCGGCGATCCATTTGAGACCGTGATGGTGATCATCTGTTCCTTCGCAATGACTTCCGTTCCTGCTGAAATCGACTGTCGGATGACGTTCCCGCGTTTGATGTCTTCGGATTCTTCCCGTTCAACGTCGACTTTTTCAAACCCGCTGTCCTTCAAGATGGCGATTGCTTTTTTCTCTGTCTCATCCGAAACATCCGGTACTTCGACCGGATCACTGCCAGTCGAGACAATCAAATCCACCGTCGATCCTTTTTTGACGGTCGCTTGTTCGCGAGGAGACTGACTGATGACGGCCCCTTCTTCGACCGTATCACTTGAGCGTTCAGTCGATTCCACAATGAACCCCATTTTTTCAAGCTTCGTTTCCGCCTCGTCGGCGTCCTTGCCTGTTACATCCGGAACGACGACAGTTGGGTCTGGCCACATGGCAAAAGTCGTGGCAGCTCCACCGATTAGGACTACCAATAATAAAATGATCCACCATGCGCGTTTCTTTTTTTTCTCGGGTTTAGGCAGAACGGTCGCGACATTCGGAACCGGTGCGGTTTGTTCGAGTTCTTCTGATGGCAACGATACGGGACTGAGCACCATCGTTTTTTCCATCAGATCGTCACCGCGAATTCCTTCGTTCGCCCGTTCGGCTGACATCGCCGTCACCATATCTTCTTTAAAGGCAGCGACCGTTTGTTGCCGGTCGTGCGGTGCTTTAGAGAGCGCCTGCATGATGCAATTTTCTAAAGCTTGCGGTACGGCCGGATTCAATGCGGTCGGACGGCGGGCGGTATCTTGCAGATGCTTCAGGGCAACCGCCACCGGTGAATCGCCTTCAAACGGAACCTGTCCCGTCACGAGTTCATATAACACTGCTCCAAGTGAATAGATATCTGATTTTTCATCCGCAAATTTCCCTTTTGCCTGTTCCGGCGAAAAATAATGAACGGACCCAAGTACTGACATCGTATGGGTAAGGGTCGCATTCGACATCGCGACCGCAATTCCGAAATCTGTCACCTTGACGGTTCCATCCTCACGAATCAACATATTTTGAGGTTTGATATCCCGGTGGATGATCCGGTGGGCATGGGCATGATCGATCGCATCACAAATTTGACTGATGATGTCAATCGCTTTTGTGACGGGCAGTGCCCGCCCTTCACAATACGTTTTCAGTGTCATACCATCGATATATTCCATCACGATATAATAAATCGCTTCTTCTTCTCCTACATCATAGACCGCGACGATGTTGGGATGATTTAAACTCGTCGCAGCATGGGCCTCTCGTTCAAACCGGCGGATGAATTGTTCATCATGCGAAAACTCGGTACGTAAAATTTTGATTGCGACAGTTCGATTCAAGATTTCATCATATGCCTGATAAACGTTTGCCATTCCGCCATTTCCAACTAACCGTTCTATGCGGTAGCGGTCGTTCAATCGATCTCCGTAACGCATATTCAGATCCTCTCTCTTTCTTTAAAACGGATTGCAGCAAGCGTGATATTGTCTGCGCCTCCCCGGTCATTTGCCTCTGATACGAGACGTTCGACAATCGTATCGAGCGGTGCATCTTCTTGAAGCAACCGCTCGATGACTTCATGGGGAACTTCATCCGACAAACCGTCGCTGCACACTAACACGATATCATAGTCCGGTGCATCCCGAACTTGAATGTCGACATCAACGGATTCGTTCGAACCGACGGATCGTGTAATGACATTACGACGGGGATGATTTTCAAGCTCTGCTTCCGATAATTCCCCCAACTGTTTAAGCATGTTGACATAGGAATGATCATCCGTCAGTTGTTTCAGGTGTCCTGCTTCCAGTGCATACACGCGGCTGTCGCCAACGTGACCAATCACCAGTAAATCATCCGACCAACAGACGCAGGCCATCGTCGTGCCGACAATCGATAAATTTTCGACTTGAGAAAAACGTAGAATCTGCGTATTGGCTTCTTTCACTAACCGCTCGATCCAGGAAGATAACTCCATCGGTCGGCTTGGCATGTCTGCGTATGCTTCGGCAAAAGTCTGTTTGACGATGGCACTCGCCGTTTCACCGGCCGCATGCCCTCCCATGCCGTCAGCGACGACGGCCAATCCTTGTGTGGCATCGCCTACCAATAAAACCGTATCCTCATTTTTTGAACGGACCTTTCCAGTCGTCGTCAAATAAGCTAACTCCATACCTGTCCTCCTCTTCGTTTTTGATTATCCCATTGTTTCATTCATTTTTTTGAATGCAGCGATATAAAAACCATCTGTGCCAAGCGATGTAGGGAGTAATTTCAATTCAGCCCGTTCACCAATCAATGATTGAACCGCTTCCGGCATCCGTGTTTTGAACGTCTCGTCAAAAACAAATCCTTGGCTGAGGATGAATTCCGTTTGCTGTTCATTTTCGAGCGGATCCATCGTACAAGTCGAATAGACGAAGGTTCCGTCCGGTTTGACGAGCGGAAGAACCGCTTCAAGGATTTGCCGTTGAATGACCGGCAATTGCGTTAAATCTTCGGGACGTTTCGTCCACTTGATATCGGGTTTCCGGCGAATGACACCAAGTCCGGAACATGGTGCATCGACCAATATCCGATCAAATGATGCCGTCTCAAAACGTGTGCCTGCCTGACGGGCATCCAGTGCCTCCGCCTGCACATTGTGCAGGCCAAGACGAGTTGCCTGCTTTTCTAATAATTTTACTTTATGTGGATGAAGATCCAATGCGACTAACGATCCCGTCGCCAAACCTTCCGCGATATGCATCGCTTTTCCGCCCGGTGCCGCGCAACTGTCCAAGACATGATCCGTCGGTTGTGCACCTAAAGCGGCAGCGACCAACATCGAACTTTCATCTTGGAGCGACAAATAACCGCGTTCCAACAAATCCGTCTGTTGCACGCTGCCACTGACGATTTCAAGTCCGTCTGGTGCCGCATGAGCCGGTTTTGCAATGACTCCTTGTTCTTCCAGCAATACAATCGCTTCTTGTTGGTCTGTCCGGGTCCGATTAACACGGACGGTGACGGGTGCCGGTTCATTATTCAGTCGGCACATCTTCCATGTCTCTTCTTCTCCAAACAGTTCCAGCCATCGCTTGACCAGCCAGACCGGATGACTCGTTTCGATGCTGATCCGGTCAACCGTCGAAGGAATCGCTGAGAAATCCGGTTTTCCAGTCCGAAGCACGTTCCGCAGCACACCGTTGACGACCTTGGCGATGTGCGGTTTCCCGCGTGTCTTGGCAATCTCGACTGCTTCGTTGATGACCGCATGATCCGGAATCCGGTCGAGATAAAACAGTTGGTAAACACTCATCCGTAATAACGGACGCATGAAAGGGTCCAACTTTTTTTGTTTCGTTAAGAAAGGTTCCAAAATATAGTCCAGTGTCAGTTCACGACTGAGTGTACCGTAAACCAGTTCTGTATATAAACCGACATCTGCTTTTGAGATAGCACGTTTTTCAAGCATCTGGTGGACGGAAATTGTGGAAAAAGCGCCGCCCTGGCCGATTTTTAATAAAGTTGTGACTGCTGCATCTCTGACATTCATGCTTGTTCGCCTACTTTCTGTCCAATCGTCAGTGTCTGTCCGACACCTCGCATGAACGTTGCACCGTCCATCCGTTTTTTACCGGCCGGCTGTACGTCGACTAACTTCAAGGCTGTGTCTGAACCGGTTGCAACGACAGGTCCATCCGCTTCCAAGGCAATGATTTCGCCTGCGCTTCCGCGACCCGGCACTTTTTCAGCAAAGTATACTTTCAGACGATCTGAACCGAGCAGCGTATAGGCGCTCGGGAATGGATTCATGCCGCGGATTTGATTATATAATTCTTCTCCGGAACGTGAAAAATCGAGTCGTTCCCGTTCCCGGCTGATATTCGGAGAAAACGTAACATCTTCTTCCCGTTGTGCTTCAGGTGTCGACGTGCCTGCAATCAACTGCGGTAATGTTTCGATTAATAATTTGGCACCGGCAGCGCTGAGCTTGTCAAACATCGTTCCGACCGTGTCACGCTCTTCAATCGGTACGATGATTTTTGATAACATATCTCCAGCATCCAGCTTGTCGACCATATACATGATCGTGACCCCTGTTTCTGTTTCCCCGTCGATGATCGCCTGGTGAATCGGGGCTCCGCCGCGATACTTCGGCAATAAGGACGCGTGGACATTAATCGCGCCGTATTGTGGGGCTTCGAGCACTGCCATCGGAACGATTTGTCCGTAAGCAGCCGTAATGATCAGGTCCGGTTTCAAGTCGAGCAAGCCTTGATAGTCTTCCCGGATTTTAGCGGGTTGTAAGACAGGAATATCGTGAGCTAATGCCACTTCTTTCACTGGTGTCGGTTTGATTTCACGTTTGCGTCCGACAGGTTTGTCCGGCTGGGAAACGACACCGACGACGTTATATCCGGCGTCAATCACTTCCCGGAGTGTATTTGCAGCAAACTCTGGTGTTCCCATGAAAACGACACGAGGCGTTGCTTCCGTCTCCACTAATTTGTCCGTGAACAACACACCGTCCAAATGATCCATTTCGTGCTGGATGGCCCGTGCAAAAAAGCCGTTCGCCTTAATTTTGACACTTCGTCCAAGACGGTCCTGTGATTTGACGACAATCTGTTCAAAGCGTTCCACGGGTCCGAAAATCCCCGGCATGCTCAAACAGCCTTCGTCGTCGATTTCCGATCCGGTTGCTTCGATGATTTCCGGATTAATCAGCTCGATTGGTCCCGTCTCATCATCCGTATGGACGACAGCGACACGAATCGGTTGGTTGATTTGTGGCGCTGCTAATCCGACGCCGTCATATTCATACATCGTATCGAACATCCGATCAATCATTTTTCCTAATTTCTTATCAAACTTCGTTACACGTTGGCATTTTTGACGCAACACTTCATTTGGTACTTCCACAACTTTGTACATAGTTTGCCACCTCACATGAATACAAATGGATTCAAATCCACTGTTACTTGGACTTTTTGTTTGATGCGTAATGCAAGCATCGCACGGAGTGCCTCCCGCACTTCTTCTTGACCTTTATGTTTTAGAATCACCTGGTATCGGTACATGTTTTTTAGCCGTGCCAGCGGTGCTTCAAGCGGACCGTTGACAATTAAATCGTCTGATTCCAGATGCCGGAGTTCTCCTGCAATCGCTTCTGCTTCCGCTTGTGCTTCGAGCGGATGAGCTGCTGAAATCGTCACTAGTCCTAAAAACCAGAACGGAGGGTGTCCGCCTAACTTACGTAACTGCATTTCTCGCTGATAAAACGCTTCATAATCATGACGTTTCGCCGTCTGGATGACGTAATGATCCGGATTATAAGTCTGAATAATCGATTGTCCGGCAAGCGCTCCCCGGCCGGCACGACCTGAAACTTGCGTAATCAGTTGAAACGTTCGTTCACTCGCCCGGAAATCAGGAATCCCGAGTGTTGCATCCGCCGCAATGACACCGACCAGTGTCACGTTCGGAAAATCAAGCCCTTTGGCAATCATTTGGGTTCCGAGCAGGATGTTTCCTTCACCGCGCTCAAACGCATTCAATAATTTTTCATGCGCGCCTTTGCGTGACGTCGTATCTTGATCCATGCGGATGATTTTGGCTTCCGGAATCAAATGGGCCAGTTCTTCTTCGATTTTTTGCGTCCCGGTACCGAACTGCCGAATTTTTTTCGATTCACAGGACGGACAGGTTTTCGGCATGGCTGCTTCAAATCCACAATAATGACATTTCAGACAATCCTGGTGTTGATGATAGGTCAGATTGACGGCGCAATGTGGGCATTGAAGCGTTTCACCACAATCCCGACACAGGACAAACGTCGTGTATCCCCGTCGATTGAGGAGCAGGACCGTCTGTTCGCCCCGTTCGATGCGTTGTTTGATTCCTTCGACAAGAGGCAGGCTGAACGGTGTTCGATTGCTGCGTTCCAGTTCTTTTCGCATATCGATGATCTCGACCGGTGGAAGTTCGCCTCCGAATCGTTCTTTTAGAGGGAGGTAACGATAGACCCCTTTCTGAGAACGTGCATACGTTTCTAGAATCGGCGTCGCACTTCCAAGGACGACGGGACATTTGTGATATGCCGCTCGCCACGTGGCCACATCCCGGGTATGATACCGCGGATTTTCTTCCTGTTTATACGTCGTTTCATGTTCTTCATCCAAAATGATGACACCGATATTCGTCAACGGTGCAAAAATCGCAGAACGTGCCCCGACCACGACATCAACTTCTCCGTGGGAAATTTTCCGCCATTCATCGTATTTTTCACCTAACGACAGACCGCTGTGCAGCACAGCCACCCGATCCCCGAACCGGCGTTTAAAACGTTTGACCATCATCGGCGTCAAACTGATTTCCGGTACGAGCAAAATCGCTTGGCGCCCCCGCTGAAGCATTGTATGAATCGATTCCAAATAGACTTCCGTTTTCCCGCTGCCGGTCACCCCGTGGAGTAAAAACGTACTCGTCTCTTCCGATGCCGTGATCGCATCGACCGCATCCTGCTGATGTGTCGTCAGGGTGGACGGAACAAAGATATCTTGGACGAGATGTTCGTACGGATTGCGATTTACATCAATTGTCTCGACCGTAATGACACCTTTTTTCTCTAAACTGTTAAGGATGCTGACAGTCAAATCCAGTTCATGCATCACTTCACTCCATAACACTTCCGGACGTGCCATCAGATACTCACGGAGCAGAATCTGTTTTGTCGCTTGTTTCGATAATTCAATCGTCGAATCGAGCAGACGAATCCGCTTGTCGGTTTTGGACGTCTTCTTTTCTTTGACGATCGGTTGCAGTCGGATATCCCCATTTTGGGCAGCCACTAATATCTGTTGTTGGACCTCACTCGGAAACTGGCTGATTTTCTTCTGGTTCCAGTGAATCAGCCGCGGATTTTCCGCCAAAATCAGTTTATCATAACTGACTTTCAAAGCAGCGGGCAACATCGCAAGTAGTGCCGTTGCCTGATAGCAAAGGGTCGTCTCGGACAGGTAACTCGATAGTTGGAGCAATTCTTCCGTGTACGTCGGTGTCTCATCGAGAACGCGTACAATCGGTTTGATGCGCGCGAGATCCGTCTCGTCCTTCACGGCTACGACGATTCCGAGCAACGCCCGCGGACCGAACGGCACTTCGACACGCATACCGGGAACAACGAGATCACGCCATAAATCCGGTACTTCATAATCAAATGGCCGGTCGACCGTCGCCGCCGCGACATCGACGATGACTTCGGCAATCATTGTAATGCCTCCGTGAACTGTTCAATCAATGCGGCTGCCAATCGGGTTTTCGATTGTTGATCATAATGAACGGCCGGATGATTATTCCCGTAAACCGTGACTTGATTCTCATCACTTGAAAAACCGATGTCTGCACGGGAGACATCATTTGCGACGATGAAATCCGCCTGTTTTCGAATCAGTTTTTGTTGCGCATGTTTTTCCAGATTTTCAGTTTCGGCTGCAAACCCTACTAAAATCTGGTTTGTCTTCCGCTCACCAAGCGTACGTAAGATATCTGTCGTCTCTTCCAGTTCAATCCGTAACGGTCCGTCAATTTTCTTTTGTTTGCGGTCATACCGGACGGTCGGACGATAATCTGCCACCGCCGCTGCCATGATGACCAGATCCTGTTTGTCATAGTCAGCTAACATCGCTTCAAGCATCTCGTCACCGGACTCGACAGCCTTCGTCGTTATACCGGTCGGCAAGGCTTCTCGAACCGGACCATGAACAAGCGTGACGGTTGCTCCGGCATCCCGGGCCGCTTCTGCAAGTGCAATGCCCATTTTACCGGACGAATCGTTCGTCAAATAACGAACCGGATCAATCCGTTCGACGGTCGGACCGGCACTGATCAGGACATGGCGATTCGCGAGCGGTTTCGGTTGGAACAAGCCGGATAACGTTTCGACCAACTCTTCCGGTTCAGGCAACCGTCCCTTTCCGATCCAGCCACATGCCAAGTTACCGACTCCGGGTGCGATCAAGTGGACTCCGTCTGCCATCAGCCGTTCCATATTTCGCACCGTCGCCGGATGTTCGAGCATATTGACGTTCATCGCCGGAGCAACAACGACCGGACACGTCGCTGCTAAAATCGTCGTCGTAATAAAATCATCGGCGATTCCGTGCGCAAGTTTCGCAATCAGATTCGCCGTCGCAGGAGCCACGACAATCAAATCAGCTTCATCTGCTAAATCGATGTGGGCAATCTTGGATGCATCATGCTCAATGAAGACATCATCATAGACCGGTTTCCGCGTCAGCGCGGCAAACGTCGTTTTCCCGACGAATTGTTGGGCATTCTTCGTCATCGCGACTTGAACGTTCGCTCCGGCCTGAACGAGTTTCGATGCCAAAGCCGCCGCTTTGTACGAGGCGATTCCTCCTCCGACACATAATAAAATGTTACGATTCGTTAGCATGATGAATTCCTCCTTATTGAAAAAAACAGCCACAATGAGGAGTGGCTGCTTCAAAATTAGTCTTGCGGTTGGTTCGTAACCACGACTTCACCAGAAAAGAGTTCTTCGAGCGCTTTTCCGACTGGTTTGTATGATTTCGGGTTCGCTACTTTCACGCGTTTCCCGTCTTGGATTTGACGTGCACGTTTTGCTGCAACCGTCACGATTGTGTATTTCGAAGGGACCGTCTTTTGAAGCTTGTCTACTGATGGATATAACATGTTATTTGACCTCCATGGCTTTTTTATACAAGGACGCAACGCGTTCCCGGCTACAATGTTCTGCAGTGACGATTGCTTGAATTCTGTCACATGCTTTGTGGATCTCGTCATTCGTGACGACGTAATCATAAGCATCCATCATTTCAATCTCTTCTTTCGCGACAAGAAGACGTTGTTTGATGACCTCTTCTGATTCTGTTCCACGCCCGACAAGACGGTTGCGAAGTTCCTGTAAACTTGGCGGAGCCAAAAACAGAAAAACAGCTTCCGGAAAATGTTCCTTCACCTGCATCGCACCCTGTACTTCAATTTCCAAGATGACATCTTTTCCTTCATCTAAGATTTTGTTGACCCATTCGACGGGTGTACCATAATAGTTACCGACAAATTCCGCATGCTCGAGCAATTGGTTGTTCGCAATCATACTTTCGAATTCTTCACGTGTCTTGAAGAAATAATGGACACCGTCCACTTCTCCCTCACGCGGTTTACGTGTCGTACATGACACAGAATAGTGCAAATTATTGTCTTCATCTTCGCGCAAGGCACGGCAAACCGTTCCTTTACCAACACCACTCGGACCAGACAATACGAGTAATAAGCCACGCTCTTTAAAAATCACTTCAGAACCCCTCCATCTAACAAACTTCACATTGTTTCATATTAGCAGTAGAGACAGGAAGTTCGCAAGTGGTCTTTTTCAGCTCGACTGCTTAATCATACCATAACCGGGCACTTTCTGTTACCTTTAGAAAGTGGAAACGAAATCAGGAAAGAAGGTAATATCATGGCTTTTGACGGACTAATGACAACACGTGTCGTCCAGGAACTCCAACCGCTCGTTGGGGCACGGATTAATAAAATACACCAACCGTATGCACTCGATTTAATTTTCAGTGTCCGGGCAGAACGAAAAAACGTGATGTTGCTCGCATCGGCCAATGCGATGTACGCGCGGCTTCATCTGACATCGGAGTCGACGAGCAATCCAAGCGAACCGCCGATGTTTTGTATGATGCTCCGAAAGCATCTCGAAGGCGGCTTCATCGAATCAATCGAGCAGCTCGGACGTGACCGGGTCATCTTAATGCGTGTCCGCTCACGAAATGAACTCGGGGATGAAGAAGCGAAAAAACTGTACATCGAACTGATGGGCCGCCATTCCAACATCCTCCTGACAGATGGACAGGATAAAATCTTGGATGCGATCAAACATCTTCCGCTCAGCCAGAATACATTCCGGACCATCATGCCGGGTCTGCAGTATCACTTGCCGCCGGAACAAGATAAAGTCGATCCTCTGACCGGTGACATCGAACAGACGTTACACCGGATTGATTGGAACGCCGGAAAGATCGACCGTCAGTTATTAGGTTTGTTCAGTGGTTTTTCACCGCAAATCACTGCTGAAATCGTGTCGCGGGCCGGTCTTTCGAACCGGACATCACTTGCAGAGGCCATTCATTCCGTTCTGGATGAACTGACAGGTCCTTATTATTTCCAACGTCTCGCAAACGGGAAGGAACGTTTCTCCCCTGTCGCGTTGCACTACGGGGAAATCGTTGAAGAAAAGACCTTTGCGACAAGCGGAGACGTCCTCGATGCGTTTTTCCACCAGAAATCAAATCGGGATCGCGTCAAACAACAGGCGGCTGACTTGGAGCGTTTCATCAAAAGCGAATATGATAAAAATATTCTGAAACGTACGAAACTCGAACGTGACCTGGCTGCTACCGAAAAGATGGACGAATTGAAACACAAAGGCGAATTATTAACGACCTACCTGTATCAGCTCGAACGCGGTATGAAAGAGGCGACGGTCGTCGATTATTATGACGAAGACGGGAAGGAAATTACGATTTCCCTTGATCCCCGCTTTTCACCGAACGAAAATGCCCAGCGGTACTACAAACGTTACAACAAACTGAAGACTGCTAAAATCGAAGTCGCGAAGCAGCTCGAGAAAAACCAGCTCGAAATCAATTATTTTGAGTCGCTACTGGCACAACTCGATGTCGCTTCTCCGGAGGATATTCGAGAGATGCGGGAAGAGCTCGTCGAAGAAGGATACGTCCGGGAACGCAGCAAAAAGAAAAAGAAACCTCTTATCCCTAAACTTGAGGCCTACCAATCTTCGACCGGGATTCCATTTTTTGTCGGCAAAAACAACAAACAAAATGATTATGCGACGTTTAAATTCGGACGCCGGTCCGAGACATGGTTGCATACAAAAGATATCCCCGGTTCACATGTCATCATCCGCAGTGACCAGCCGGATGAGACCACATTAAAAGAAGCCGCGGTGGTCGCCGCCTATTATTCCAAGGCCCGGGAATCGAGCCAGGTGCCGGTCGATTTCACAGAACTCCGTTACGTCAAAAAACCGAGTGGTGCCAAACCGGGATTCGTCATCTATACGGATCAAACGACACTTTACGTCACTCCAGATGCCGATCTTGTCCAGTCATTGCGGACACCTTAAAAAAAACGTCGTCTTCGCTCTTTTTCAATTGAAAAAGATTCACGAGGACGACGTTTTTTTATTTCATTTTTTCCAGCTGTTCTCGGTAATCGAGCAAATGACCGTTGATGATATCGTCCACTTCACTGACTTCCTGGTCAAAGCTGAACATCGGCTGATCCCGGTCGTGTGAAAAAATCACATCATAATGATGGCTGAGCAGAAAATCGATTTCTTGTCCGAGTATCTTCTCCTGCTCGTCTGACATCGGCAAGTCGCGATGACTGGCGATACTTTCAAGCAGTAACAGAAGTTTGTCCTCCAGATCAACCAGCTGCTTCAATTGAATGAATGCTTTACTCTGACCGCTGGCGACAAGCGGATATTTCTGATCCTCCTGCAGCATGATAATCATTTCCTCATGCTTTAAAACCTGTTTGCGGACTGTCAGTAATTTTGCATCGTCTTTGACCAGACTGCGCCAGTCCTCCATCAATTGTTTGGTCGTCTTTTTGACGAACAACAGTAAACGGTCTTCATAGTGAGGAGGAAACACGATGTAGTTGACGGCGACTGCGGATAAGACACCGACGACCGTCAATAAGGAACGCGTCAATGCATAATGGACATAGTCAGCGGTTGGACTTTCAAACATCAGCACGATGGCAAAAGCGGCAAACGTCGACATATCGGTCCGCCCAATCATCGAGTTGAAGACAAGCGACACGATGACGGCCAACCCGATCGTCAACGGATTCGCTCCGAGGGTCGCGACGACCGCGAGTCCACAGACTAAACCGAGAATCGTCCCTAAAATCCGGTTGAAGACGATTTTAAACGACCGGTGAATCGTCGGTTGCATGGCGACGATTGCGGCAACCGCTCCCATACCGGAATAAATTCCGAAGACATACCAAGAAAAACTGAGGGCAATCGCTACAGCGATTCCGGTCTTGATTGTCCGGAGACCAATCCGAAATTGGAATTTCACTCGAGCGTCACCTGCCCGACTTCACTTTCGACAGTCACTTCCGGTTTTTCTTGTTTCGATAACTCAAATAAAGCGGTATCGTCGTCTTTTCGTTTCGTATACCGGTCTGACGCTTTGATGTCACCTTCCGTCGTTACAGCAATCGTACCGGCCGCTTTTGTTGGTTTCAATCGAACCGGGCCGTCAATCGTCGAGACGGATAAGTCCAGTTTGGCACCGTATTCGGATAAGTTAACTGATTCTGCGGTTACTTCCGCATGGACGGCATTCATATTCGTTGCTTTGACGTTACCTTGAGCTGTCAGGACGATATCGTCGGCGTCCATTTTGTTTATATCCATCGTCTCAGCTGACATCCGGATTGATTTCGCATACACGCCCATTCCTTTAATGGACCGAGCGTCGACATCGATTCGATTCATGTAGTTCGGTAACCCGACCTGAATTGAAAAATCACCCGGCTTCTCACTCGGACGGTTCCCAAGTCGTGCGGCAAACCCATCACGTCCTGTCACCGTCAATGTATTTCCTGACGTCCCGATCTTTAATCGTTTTTGACTTGACGCACTATCAACCAATTTCAATTGAACGTTTCCGTCCGTACTCCGGACAAAGTTGATTGTACCGTTCGGTGCGTCGATCTGAAGCGTTTTATACCGGTTTGTTGTTTTAAACGCTTCTCCCCTTGATAAGGAATCCGTCGTCAAAAATAAGGTCACCGTATATAAAATCATCAGACTTAAGATAACCGAACCGTAGACGATGAGCGGGCGGCGAATCGGTTTACGGGCACCGATCCGGTCGAATGAAGCCGTCATTTCCCGCCGTTTGTCTTTTAGTCGCGTAAACGATGATTGTTTCCGCTTTCGTTCTGTTCTGCTTGTGTTCTCCTTCATTGGTCTACCTCCATCCAATTCTCTCCCATTATTCCGAATTTATGATTCGTCTGTCAACATTCCTTCTTTATCATACGAAATTGTTCACATAATACCATCGGGCGGAAGATGGAGCATGACAAAAAAACGAATCATTCTTTCCAAGCTTCCGGAAGAATGATTCGTTTTTAACAGTGCAAACCGGTCTGACTGGTTTGCACTGTTAATTACAGTTCGATTGACTCATCGATTTTCAAGGCTTGACCGGTTTGGCCCTGCGCTTCCAAATTCGCACAGAAAGCCGCGGCATCCTGCTTGATGAGATCAAACGTGTCGTAATGGACCGGCACAACCGTTTTCGCCTGCAACATGTCTGCTGCCACCAAGGCATCATCCGGACCCATCGTATAGTTATCACCGATCGGCAGGAACGCAAGATCGATGTCGTAATGTGCACCGTAGAGCGCCATATCACCAAACAGTGCCGTATCTCCCGCATGATAGATGACTTTATCTTCAATCGTCAATAAGAAGCCGGCCGGCATTCCCATGTACGTGATCGTCTGTTTTTTTTCATCGATGATGCTTGAAGAATGGAACGCCTGCGTCATTTTGACTTTTCCGAACGGAAACTCAAACTGTCCGCCGAGATTCATCGGATGAACATTCAATCCTTTAAAGCTCAGGTACGTCGCCAGTTCATGTGTCGCGACAATCGTCGCGCCTGTCGCTTTGGCGATGTCTTCGGCATCCAGCATATGATCGGCATGCGCATGCGTTAACAGGATAAAGTCTGCTTTGACGTCTTCCGGTTTTGTCATCGCCTGATCGTTGCCGCTGAAAAACGGATCAATGACGATGTGGTGCCCGTTCGTTTCGATCGTGACAGTAGACTGCCCGTGATAAGTCAGTTTCATCTAAAAGGACCTCCTGAGATTAGTGGTATCAACAAAGAATTTAGTTCCCTTCTCCCCAGGCGCATAAACCTTTTATCGCAGGTTGCAGCGTATAAGCGGCATCTGTCAACCGGTACTCGACATGTAAGACAGCTTCGTCGAATTCGATCCGTTCGACCATTCCGAGCCGTTCAAGTTCTTTCAATTGATCGGTCAACACTTTCCGTGAAATACCGGGAATTGCGCGTTGCAGTTCTAAAAAACGTTTCGGACCATCTTCTAACGTGCAATATAACTGTGGACGCCATTTTCCGCCGATGATGGCGAGCGCCCGATTGACTGGGAACTGTTCTGTCGTCATTGCTTTTGTCTCTCCTTCAGGTAGTTACTTCAAAGTGCGTACTATGCAGTCGAGTGTATCGTAAGTTATCGTAATCGTAAATCAGTTGGATGTTATGACGTACCCACGTAATTTCTCACACATCGGACTGTCTGTTCCGAATCTAGAACAAGCTATCTCATTTTACTCGGAGGTGATGGGCTGGTATATCATCATGGAACCGTCGGACGTCGTCGAGGATGACTCACCGATCGGGGTCATGTGTACGGATGTCTTTGGCGCCGGCTGGGGAAAATTCCGGATTGCTCATATGGCGACCGGCGACCGGGTCGGAATCGAGTTATTTGAATTCCCGAACAATGAACAACCAGACAACAATTTCGAATTCTGGAAGACCGGCATTTTTCATTACGCCATTCAGGATCCGGATATCGAGGGCATGGTCGAAAAAATTGTTGCCCATGGTGGTAAACAACGGATGCCGATTCGCGAATATTATCCGGGTGAAAAACCTTACCGGATGGTCTATTGCGAAGACCCGTTCGGTAACCTGGTCGAACTGTATTCCCACTCATATGAACTGACGTATTCGGAAGGAGCGTATTAATGATGAAAGCATGGTTAAACCACACAGGTGAAGCAATTGATCAATGGACGTTCGAGGAGATCGAAACGCCGACGCCCGGTGCAGGTCAGGCGTTGATCCGCGTCAAGTCAGTTGCCTTGAACCCCGTCGATTACAAAGCAATCAAAAATCCGGCCTGGACGTATCCGCATGTGCCGGGTGTCGATTTAACCGGTATCGTCGAACAAACAGGACCGAATGTAACGGGTATCAAAGTCGGAGAACGTATCGCCGTTCATACGAATCTTCAAAAAAACGGGGCATTTGCGGAATATGCCGTCGTCGATGCCCGTGCGTTGGCGAAAATTCCGGATGCTGTCAGCTTTTCGGAGGCAGCTGCCATTCTCTGCGCCGGTATGACAGCCTATGAAGCCATCATTCAAAAGATGAACACGACAGGTAAAGAGACCATCCTGATTCATGCCGGAGCCGGTGGTGTCGGCGGAATCGGGATTCAGCTCGCGAAACGACTCGGACTTGCCGTCGCGACGACGGCCTCGACAGAGAATCATGACTGGGTCAAGAAGCTTGGTGCTGATCTTGCCATCGACTATAAAACAGAAAATGTGACGGAAGTCATCCGCGACTGGACGAACGGTCGTGGTGCGGATCTGATTTTCAATACAGTAGGTCGAGATGAAGCGACCGCTGATCTTGGACGACTCGCTTTTTCCGGACAACTGGCTTTCATCGCCGGCGGTCCCGATCAATCGGTCGTTAAACCGTTTACGCTCTCACCATCCATCCATGAAGTCGCACTCGCTGCTGCTTATGCAATCGAAGACGACCGGGCCATCCGGAATCTCGGTCATATGGCAGATGAGCTTTTGAAACTGGTTGCTGCAAAAGAACTGGACCCGCTCGTTACGGAAGAGATTCCGGCGGCAGATCTTGTCAAAGGCTTACAGCGGCTGTCTGAACGACATGTCCGCGGAAAGCTCATCGCAACATTCTAAAATCTGTATACAAAAAGCAGAGATATTTTCCTTCATTCAAGGAGAGTATCTCTGCTTTTTGTTTGTATGTCGTCAGCCGGTCATTGGTATTTCGGACGTTTCGTGATTTGCATGGAACGTCCGGCGAGTTCAAATCCGACTGCCTGATAGATTTTGTTTGATGTTTTATTGGACCAGTCCGTGTAGAGCGATACCATCGGATACTGTTGTAACAGATGTTCGGACAGACAGGCCACGAGATAAGACGCAATCCCTTGTTTTCGCCATTTTGGTGGGGTGAAGACATAGGAAATCGTCACACCGGAAGCAGTTGGCCGACTCGATGAAGCCATTGCCAATAACTGTTCCCCGTCAAACAAACCAAATAATGTTTCGGCTTCAATGTGTTTACGTATCGTTTGCTCATTCTTCAAACGACTGCGTTCCGTCGCCGGCAGGGCACCGGTCTCCTGTATGAACGACCAACCGAACGCAACAGCCTGTGGTGCAAACCGTTCCTCGATCAATCGGAATTCGTAGTCAAGCGTCACAGGAGGAATGACCGTCGTCAATGTATAAATCCCTTGATCCATCTTAATTTGAAACGGACTGTGCGAAGCAAGCAACGGCTCGATGATCGCCTGCTCTCCGACATATCCGGGACAGTTCAAAATCCGCGATAATTTTCGGATTCCTTCGTATGTAAAGACATCACCTGCTAAGATGGCCTGTTCTTCAATCGTTTGCAGCACAACGATCGTCCGGTCCCCTTCTTCCGCAATCGCCATTAAAATCGGCACATCTCCCCGTTCGAGTATCCCGAGCGGTAACTGATGGACATCGGGTCGTCGCTCAAGCAACGGAATCGCCACCTGTTTGAAACTCTCATAATCACGATAATGGGTCAACATCTGAAAACAGCTCCTTTTCTTTGTTTTCAGTGTATCAAAAAAAAGAACACATGACGGACGAATCGAATCTTTTCCGCCATGCTCGGGTGAGTTTCCTGATTATGAATTCTGTTTCGTTCCGATCAGGAAAGATTCACTCCACTTCACCGGATCAATCGACCAGGTTTGTAATCCTTCCTGCTCTTCTTT
This sequence comes from Exiguobacterium artemiae 255-15, assembly GCF_000019905.1. GTDB lineage: Bacteria > Bacillota > Bacilli > Exiguobacteriales > Exiguobacteriaceae > Exiguobacterium_A > Exiguobacterium_A artemiae. The sequence goes on from NC_010556.1 coordinate 1,896,839, forward strand.
TGAAATATAGGCGGTCTCGACAGCCGTCTCCAGTAATTCCGTGAACGTCAGTAAAGCATCAGCTTCCACTCCGGCGGCCGTTAAGTTTTCCTTCAGTCGGGTCATCCCGTAAGAGAAAATCGCCTGAATCCGGATGACTGAAGCACCGGCGGCTTCGACGGCTTGCGTCGCTTCAATCGAAGACATCCCCGTCGACAACAAGTCTTCGACGACGATGACACGTTGTCCGGCCTGCAAACGCCCTTCAATCTGATTTCCTTTCCCGTGTCCCTTCGCACTTCCCCGGATGTACACCATTGGGAGACCAAGTCGTTCCGCGACGAGCGCCGCATGCGGAATACCGGCTGTCGCCGTCCCGGCGATGACGTCGGCGTTTAACGGCCGGATTCGTTCCGCCAATTTGTCGGCAATCAAAGTCCGGACCGCCGGACTCGATAAAGTCAGCCGGTTATCACAATAAATCGGCGAACGTAATCCGCTTGCCCATGTATAAGGAGCCGTCGGTGCCAACGTGACCGCTTCGATTTCAAGTAATGCCTGTGCGAGTTGATTCATTGTTTAATCCCCTTCCATTCTGAGAGCAATCCTTCATAAACGACTTTCGGATCTTTTGCCTGTGTGATGGCACGTCCGATGACGAGATCCGTTGCCCCGTTCCGGCGTGCATCCGTTACTGTCGCAATCCGTTTTTGGTCATTCGCATCCGTCCCGTTCGGCCGGATTCCCGGCGTGACAAGTTGGAAGCCGGAGCGGCAGGTTGCTTTGATATGTGTCGTATCCAGAGCCGAGCACACGACTCCGTCAAGACCGGCCTGGTCGGCTTCGCGGGCATAATGGGCAACGACTTCGTCCATCGCATGTGGAATCATCAGATCGGTTAACATGTCTTGATCCGTTGAGGTCAGTTGGGTGACGGCAATCAGCCGTGTCTTGGGCGACGTCTCGCGTAGTCCGGCAAGGGCTGCCTCCATCATCGCTTTCCCGCCTGCAGCGTGGACATTTGTCAGTTCAACACCGAGTTGACCAATGACACGCATCGTCCGCCGGGCAGTCTCCGGAATGTCATGGACTTTTAAATCGAGAAAGACATCATGTCCTTGCCGGACCAAATGACGGACAAAGGCGGGACCTTCCGCATAATACAGCTCCATCCCGACTTTAAGTGCCGGCCGGTGTGGTGCCAATTTTTCTAAAAACCGTTCGACTTGATCGGCTGACTGAAAATCAAGCGCGATGTAAAGTTGCTCCATATGCTTTCCCCCTGATATCCATGATGTGTTCGATGCCCAACTCGTCCATCCGTTTTGGTAAATCCGTAATCAATTCCTGACAAATGAACGGATTGACGAAATTGGCCGTGCCGATTGCTACTGCCGATGCTCCTGCATAAATCATCTCCAGCACATCATCCACTTCCATGACACCGCCCATCCCGATGATGGGAATCGTGACGACTTGGGCGACGTCGTGAATCATTCGGACGGCGACCGGTTTAATGGCCGGTCCGGACAAACCGCCGATCCGGTTGGCCAAAATCGGCTGACCCGTCCGAACGTCGATCCGCATCCCGACCAGTGTATTGATCATCGTCAGTCCATCCGCTCCCGCCTGTTCAACCGCTTGGGCCATCTCGACGATCGATGTGACGTTCGGCGATAATTTGACATAAACCGGCTTTTCGGACACTGCCTTGACACGTCTCGTCAGCTCGGCTGCCATCTGTGGATCCGTTCCGAACTGTAATCCGCCGGACTTGACGTTCGGGCAGGAGATATTCAGTTCGATGGCTTTGACGACCGGATCACGGCTGATTCGTCTTGTGACGTCTTCGTATTCTTCCGGCGTTGACCCGGCTACGTTCGCGATGATTTCGGTATCAAACTGACGGAGGAACGGTAACTTCTGTGCAATGATTCCTTCCACTCCGGGATTTTGTAAGCCGATCGCATTCAGCATGCCCATTCCGCTTTCCGCGACGCGCGGTGTCGGATTCCCGTACCGTTCTTCTCCGGTCGCCGCTTTGATCATGATGCCGCCAAGCACCGATAAGTCATACAGCTTGGCAAACTCTTCGCCGAATCCGAAACATCCGGATGCCGGAATGATCGGGTTTTTTAAATTCAGACCGGGCAAGACCACTTGCAAACGATTCATAGGATCACCTCTTCCGCCCGGAAGACCGGACCATCAGAACAGGTTTTGACATAATGCCCGTCCGGTGTCGGACAGACACAAGCGAAACAGGCTCCGATACCGCATCCCATCCGGTTCTCAATCGATAAAAACTTGTGTTCGACCGGCACCTGCTGGATCGAACGTAACATCGGTTCCGGCCCACAGGCGAATAACGTATCAAACCGGCTGCTGTCGAGCGCGGCGGTTACGAATCCTGCGATGCCCGCTGTCCCGTCGACGGTCGTCACGGTCGTCGGACCAAGCTTTTGAAACTCAGCTTCATAAAAGACGCTGTCTGCCGTATCAAATCCTAAAATCGCTTCGCAGGCAATTCCCCGTTCGACCAACCGACGCATTGTATAGTAGAGCGGCGGAACACCAATCCCTCCCCCGACTAAGACGATCTTCGCCTCACGCGCAACGTGTTCGACCGGAAATCCGTTTCCGAGCGGACCGAGCGCATCGATTTGATCGCCGGCACGGAGACGGGCCAGTTCTTTTGTGCCTTGACCAATTTCTTTGAATAAAAACGTGATTAAATCTCCTTCCACGTTGGCAATCGAGATGGGACGACGTAACAATGGACCAACCCGTAAATGCATGAATCGACCTGGTTCGATAGCCGTCGCGTCAGGCCGGCGACAGATTAACTCTGTCGCGCCTTTTGCGATTTCCCGGCGTGAAACAACTGTCAGGAGTTGAATCATCGAGCCACCGCCTTTTTCATGTAATCGAATGGCTGAATCGCGCTCGCTTCAAAGGACAGACTTTCAATGACCCGCAACAACGCTTCCGCTGTATCGAGAGAAGTCAGGCAGACGACATTGTTTTCTGCTGCCGCCCGGCGGATGATGAAGCCGTCTTTCGTGACTTGTGAATCCCGGCTCATCGTATTGATGACATATTCGACTTCTGCTTTTTCAATCCATTCGAGCATCGATCCTTGTTCCGAACCGAGTTTGCCGACGACTTGAACACGCAATCCGTGTTCTTCCAGGACGCTGGCTGTTCCGGCCGTGGCAAGCAGCGTAAACCCGAGTGCCGTAAAGCGTTTGGCGAGATCAAGCATCTCTTGTTTGTCCTGATCCGCTACTGTCAGCAGCACCCGGCCGTGTTCCGGAATCGCCATTCCGGAAGCAATCAGTCCTTTATAAAGGGCTTTTTCAAGTGTCCGGTCCGTTCCGATGACTTCGCCGGTCGACTTCATCTCCGGTCCAAGCGACGGATCCACTTCTTTCAGCTTCGCAAAGGAGAAGACCGGTACTTTAACAGAAACCAGTTTTTCTTCCGGTAAAACACCGCTCGTCAATCCGTAAGACGCAAGTGTATCGCCTAAGATGACGTTCGTCGCGAGACGTGCCACCGGCAACCCTGTCACTTTTGAGATGAACGGAACAGTCCGGCTTGCCCGCGGGTTGACTTCCAGCACATACAGTTCTCCGTCAGCAAAGACAAATTGGATATTGAGCAATCCTTTGATCCGGAAGGCCTTGGCAATGCGTGTCGTGTAATCGACAATCAACTCCTTGATCGCTTGCGGTACCCGTTGCGGCGGATAGACCCCGATCGAATCACCCGAGTGAATGCCAGCCCGTTCGATATGTTCCATGATGCCCGGTATGACGACATCTGTTCCGTCGCAAATCGCATCCACCTCAAGCTCCATTCCCGTCAAGTAACGGTCGACGAGCACCGGACGTTCCGGTGAGGCGATGACGGCATGTTTCATATAATGCTCCAGTTCTTGTTCTCCGTAGACGATTTCCATCGCGCGTCCACCAAGGACATACGACGGACGGACGAGGACGGGATAGCCAAGCTCGCTTGCCGCTGCTGTTGCCTCTGTGACTGTAACGGCTGTTTTTCCGGGAGGCTGCGGAATATCGAGCTGTGTCAGGGCTGCTTCAAACTGTTTCCGGTCTTCTGCCCGGTCGAGATCTTCAAGTGACGTTCCGAGGATCTTCACGCCCTCGGCTTCCAGTGATTCCGCGAGATTAATCGCCGTCTGACCGCCGAATTGGACGATAACACCGATTGGCTGTTCGTTTCGGATGACTTCGAGTACGTCTTCCGTCGTCAATGGTTCAAAATAGAGCCGGTCGGAAATCGAAAAATCGGTTGAAACCGTCTCCGGATTATTGTTGACGATGATGGCTTCGTATCCGGCTTCACGAATCGCTTGGATCGAATGGACGGTGGCATAGTCAAATTCCACCCCTTGTCCGATTCGGATCGGTCCGGAACCGAGGACAAGAATCGATGGCCGTGTCGTCGGAACCGCTTCATTTTCGACTTCGTATGTTCCGTAGTAATACGGTGTGTCGGAGGCAAATTCCGCAGCACACGTGTCGACCATTTTATAGACGGGATGGAGTCCGGATTCGTTGCGGATCTGCCGGATTGCCGTCTCGGTCTGTTGCGTGATCCGGGCGAGCATCTGGTCACTGAAGCCGTAACGTTTTGCATGACGGAGGCGTTCAGGTGTCAACCCGTGCTTGACGATGTCTTGTTCGATCCGGTGGATATGATGCAGTTTTTCCAGGAACAACCGGTCGATGCTCGTCCATTCGTGCAGTTGTTCGACGGTATGACCACGTTCGATGCCGGCATACAGGGCAAACAGGCGTTCATCTGTCGCTTTGATGATATGACGGTGCAGGTCGGCTTCATTCATCTCAGCAAAACGGTTCATGTGCAAGTCCGCTTGTCCGATTTCAAGCGAACGAACCGCTTTCAGCAAAGCTTCCTCCATCGTCCGGCCCATGGCCATGACTTCACCTGTCGCTTTCATCTGGGTACCGAGCGTCCGGTCGGCCGATTCAAATTTATCAAACGGCCAGCGGGGAATTTTGGCGACGACATAGTCGAGTGCCGGTTCGAACGAGGCAAAACTCGTTTCCGTAATTGGATTTTTTAATTCGGATAAGGCATACCCGACGGCGATCTTGGCAGCCAGTTTGGCAATCGGATACCCCGTCGCTTTTGAAGCCAGTGCTGACGAACGTGAGACACGCGGATTGACTTCAATGACATAATACGTGAAGCTGACCGGATCGAGGGCGAACTGGATGTTACATCCACCTTCGATTCCGAGGACACGGATGATATCAAGCGATACATTCCGCATCATCTGATAATCACGGTCGGATAATGTTTGGGTCGGGGCAAAGACGATTGAATCCCCCGTGTGGACACCAACCGGATCAAAGTTTTCCATCGCACAGACGATGATTGCCTGGTTCGTCGCGTCCCGCATGACTTCGAACTCGACTTCTTTCATGCCGGCAATCGATTTTTCCAATAAGACTTGGGTCGCCGGACTGGCTTTCAGTCCACCTTCGACAATCCGGATGAACTCATCCATCGTTTCGGCGATACCACCGCCGGTTCCACCGAGTGTATAGGCTGGTCGAATGATGATCGGCAGACCGATCTTCGCACAGAACTGCTCAGCTTCTTCGACCGTATGCACGATTTCACTTTCCGGTACACCGTGACCGAGTTTAAACATCAATTTTCTGAACAAATCACGATCTTCCGCTTCCTCGATTGCCGTCAGTTTCGTCCCGAGCAGTTCGACGCCGTATTCGGCGAGCACACCGAGTCGATCCAGTTCAACGGCGAGATTCAGTCCCGTTTGTCCGCCGAGTGTCGCAAGTAACGCATCTGGACGTTCTTTCCGAATGATGCGGGCAACAAACTCTGCTTGCAACGGTTCGATGTAGACCCGATCCGCTACAGTCGGATCCGTCATGATGGTGGCGGGATTCGAGTTGACGAGAACGACTTCGTACCCTTCCTCTTTCAAGGCTTGGCAGGCTTGTGTTCCGGCATAATCAAATTCTGCTGCTTGTCCGATGACGATTGGACCGGATCCGATAACGAGAATCTTTTGAATATCTTGACGTTTAGGCATGAGAGACCTCCTGTTGGTTCGTGATTTCTGTTAAAAACTGATCGAATAAATCGTTGGCATCCATCGGTCCGGGAGAAGCTTCTGGATGATATTGGACCGAAAAGACGGGATGTGTCGTATGGCGGATTCCTTCGACGGTTCCATCATTGATCGCCCGGTGCGTCAGCTTGAGATTCAATCCGGCAAGCGACTGGTCCTCCACGGCATACCCATGATTTTGTGAGGTGATGCTGACTTGTCCCGTCCGAAGATCTTCGACCGGATGATTCGCTCCCCGGTGACCGAACGGCAGCTTAAATGTGTCTGCGCCATGTGCTAAGGCAATCAGTTGATGACCGAGACAGATGCCGAAGATGACAACTTGTCCCGTCAGTTCCTGAATCAAGGGAATGGCGGTCGGAACATCTTTTGGATTCCCGGGACCGTTTGATAACATGACACCGTCCGGCATGTAACGCAAGACGTCTTTTGCCGTCACGTCGTGCGGGACGACGACGACTTCACAGCCGCGTCGGACGAGCTCGCGGATAATGCCCAGTTTCGCGCCGAAATCGACCAGGACGATTCTCGGACCGGCACCCGGAATGACATAGGCCCGTTCCGTCGAAGCCCGTTTGACCTGATCGGTCGCAAGCGCCATTTGCTTGAGCCGCTCCAGTTGCTCGGTCAAATCGTACGTACCGTCAACGAGCAGTCCCCGCATAACACCCTTTGACCGCAGATGCCGCGTCAATTGCCGCGTATCGATGCCGGTTAAGCCGGGAATGTTGAATTCTTCCAAAGCCGTCGCAAGAGATGTCTGCGAGCGGAAGTTCGATGGCGTATGACAGACTTCCCGGACAATCAGTGCTTTCGCAAGCGGTCGGGTCGTTTCATAGTCGTCGCGGTTCATTCCATAGTTGCCGATCAACGGATTCGTTAACACAATCATTTGATCGCAGTAAGACGGATCGGATAACATCTCCTGGTATCCGGTCATCCCGGTCTGGAAGACCACCTCTCCCATCGTCACCTCGCTTGAACCAAACGCTTCTCCTTCAAATACCATTCCATCCTCTAAAATCAACGTCCGTTTAGACATGTGCTTTTTCCCCCTTGAATACGATTTCTCCACCGACGAGTGTCAGGACCGGATAACCGGTTAGTGATGCTCCGGCAAACGGAGTATTTTTTCCTTTTGAGAGGAACTGGTCCGGTTGTACCGCGCGGACCGTCTCGAGATCAAGCAGGACAAGATCGGCGGGCGCCCCGACTTCAATCCGTCCGAACGGCAAGTCAAACAAATCGGCCGGATTACGCGACATCCAGTCGAATAACTGATTCAGCGTAAAGATGCCGGGTTCGACCAGTTTCGTATAGAGCAGCGGAAAGGCCGTTTCAAATCCGGTAATCCCGAACGGTGCTCGTTCGATGCCGATTGCTTTTTCCTCCGCGGCATGCGGCGCATGGTCCGTCGCGATGCAATCAATCGTTCCGTCCTGCAGTCCTGCAAGCAACGCTTGGCGATCCGCTTCGCTCCGAAGCGGTGGATTCATCTTGAAGTTCGGATCGCGTCCGATGATATCGTCTTCCGTCAACACTAAATGGTGCGGCGTAACTTCTGCCGTCACCCGAATTCCCGCCCGTTTTGCATCCCGGATGACCCGGACGGATTCCTTTGTCGAGACGTGGCAGACATGATAATGACAGCCGGTCGCTTCCGCAATCAAGACATCCCGGGCGATATGAATGCTTTCTGCCAGTGACGGAATCCCTTGCAATCCTTCCCGTGCACTGTATGCCCCTTCATGGACACAGCCTGCTTTCAGCGAATCATCTTCACAATGGGCGATGATACTTTTATGGACGGCGGCGGCGCGTGTCATCGCTTCCCGCATAACGGCGGCACTTTGGACGCCGACTCCATCGTCCGTGAAGGCAAAGGCATCAGTCAGTTGTTCAAATGCGACGAGTTCCTGCCCTAGCTGATTTTTTGAAATCGCCGCATAAGGGAAAACACGGACAGATGCCGTTTCTTCAATCTTTTTAAAGAGCGCATCCAGCGTCTCGCGGTCGTCCGGAACCGGTCGCGTGTTCGGCATCGGACAAATCGTTGTAAATCCGCCGGCTGCCGCTGCTGCTGTTCCGGTCGCAATCGTCTCTTTATGTTCGCCGCCCGGTTCGCGTAAATGAACATGAACATCCACAAATCCCGGTGCCACCGTGTATCCCGTGGCATCAATTACCTGATCCGTCTCAAGTGGTGTCGCATCAAGATCCGTAAAAATACCGTCTTCCATGCGAATACTCGACTTTTGCAGTTGCCCGTTTTTATACCATGTTGCATGATCAATTCGAATCGCCATTTTATCTCGTCTCCTTTATCGTTGCTGTCTCAAATGCCCGTTCCAAAATCGCCATTCGGGCAAACACACCGTTCGTCATCTGATCAAAGATGCGTGATTGCGGATGCTCCACCAATTCGTCGGCAATCTCAACACCACGGTTGACCGGTGCCGGATGTAACACAATCGCTTCCGGCTGAATCCGCTTCATCCGTTGTTCCGTCAATCCGTACCGTTCGTGATACTCTTCCGCTGCAAACGGACGGCCATCCGTATGCCGCTCGTGCTGGACACGGAGCAGCATGATGATGTCACTCGTCGCCACCGCCTCGTCCATCTCCCGATAGGTGATGCCCATCGTCTCGTCAAACCATTCCCTCGGTCCGGAACCGATGACGGTCGCTCCCAAGCGTTGCAAGACGTGTGCGTTTGACCGGGCGACCCGGCTGTGCCGGAGATCACCGCAGATGACGATCGTTTTTCCGCTGACATGACCGTATTCCGCATACATCGTCATCAAATCGAGCAGTGATTGTGATGGATGTTGCCCGCTACCGTCTCCGGCATTGATGATCGGAATTGACAACTGTTGTTGCAACGGTTCATAATAACCGGTCTCTCCGTGCCGGACGACGAGGGCATCCACGCCGATTGCTTGTAACGTTTTGCACGTATCCAGCAACGTTTCCCCTTTTTGAACGGATGAAGTTGCCGTTTCGAACGGCAGCACATGCAGTCCGAGGTGATGTTCCGCCATGTCAAACGAACATTTAGTCCGTGTCGAATGTTCAAAAAATAAGTTGGCGACGGTTTTCGTCGGAAGTGGTCGGACAGATGCGCCTTGTTTCAGCTGCAGTGCCCGCTCAATCAACTGTTCGATGTCTTCTGTCGCTAATGCGTCAAGACTCGTAAAATGGGCGATTCGTTGTCGTGTCTGCATGTTTTTCTCTCCTTTGGGTCGCAAAAAAAGCGCACCTTCTGATGTGAAGGTGCGCTGAAGAAGACAGATGTCGCCACCTGTTTCTGAAGGGCCTCCACTTTATCGTTCTCTCTGGAACGTCTTAAAAGTCGTTAGCTGCTCGTTTCGGTTGTGGTGTTTCTTGTTCGTGTGCTGCGACTTCGATACTCGTTTTTGGCAAGATCAAATTCAGAAGGACCCCTAAGATCGTGGCAAGTGCCATGCCTTCGAGCGAGAAGTTGCCGATTTTGAGGGCAGCTCCACCAATCCCGATGACCAGAATGACCGCTGTGATGGTCAGGTTCCGTTTATCGGCAAGATCGACCTTACTTTCGACCAGTGTCCGCAGACCGTTCGAAGCGATGACCCCGAACAACAGGATACTGATGCCGCCCATGACAGGTGTCGGTATCGTCTTGATGAACCCTTCGACATAGCCGAGGAAGCCAAAGCTGATGGCGAGAACCGCTGCGCCTCCGAGGACAAAGACACTGTAGACGCGGGTGATGGCCATGACGCCGTTGTTTTCACCGTACGTCGTGACCGGCGGACCGCCGAGGATCGAAGCAATCGTCTTCGCCAATCCATCTCCGAGAACCGTCCGGTGCATCCCCGGATCAAGAAGCGTCTCGCGCCCGATAATCCGTGATGTCACTTTTTGTTCTCCGATATGCTCTGTTAATGTGACCAGTGTGACCGGAACGATGAGCGCAAGTGCCGCCCAGTTTAGTGTCGGCGAGTAGTCAAGGAATGGCACCGTAAAGTTCGGCACCTGGAAGAAGCTCGCTTGTTTCAGTGACGTGAAGTCGACGATCCCGGCAGCGACGGCAACCAGATACCCGGTCAGGATACCGAACAGAATCGGGACGGTACTCCACATTCCTTTGAAGTACGTCATCGCGAGCAAGGTGACAGCGAGTGTCGTCAAGGCGACGAGCAGGAAGGTACCGTTGTACTTGCCGTCCGCTCCGTTCATCGCCATGTTGACGGCTGTTGGAGCAAGCGATAATCCGATGACCATGATGACGGGACCGATCACGATCGGAGGCAACAGTTTCATTAACCAGCCAACACCTGTATACGTGATGACGAGGGAAACGATGCCGTAGACGAGTCCTGCAACCATTCCGCCGACAAGCGCATCTTCGACACCCCAGCGTTCACTGACGGCAATGATCGGGACGATATAAGCGAAACTTGAACCTAAGTACGTCGGGACTTTAAAGCGGGTGACGGCGAGGAAGATCAACGTGCCGACTCCGCTTGCGACGAGGGCGACGGATGTGTTTAATCCCGTTAATAACGGAACAAGGACCGTCGCGCCAAACATCGCGAAGACATGTTGGAGGCTGAGCATCAGCCACTGAAGAGGATGTTTTGGTCGTTCTTGTACATCGAGAACTGGTCTGTGTGTTTGCATGAGGATAACTCCCTTTCTGGTCTCTCTGGACCACGTTAAAGGTATTTGTGTTTAACGTTTGATGAATACTTGATCGGCGTCATCGACTTCGGATAAAGCGACGACAACTTGTTCTTCGCGTGAGGTCGGGACATTCTTCCCGATGAAATCCGGGCGGATCGGCAGTTCCCGGTGTCCCCGGTCAACGAGGACCGCGAGCTGGATCATACTCGGGCGACCGTGGTCAACGAGCGCATCCATTGCGGCGCGGACGGTTCGTCCGGTGTACAGGACGTCATCGACGAGGACGATGATTTTTCCGGTCACCGTCTCCGGCATATCCGTTCCTTTGATTTCCGGCTCGAGACTTTTTTTCGATAAGTCGTCCCGGTACATCGAGATGTCAACGACACCGAGCAAGACCGGTTTTCCTTCAATTTCTTCAATCCGGCGGGCGAGACGGCGGGCGAGTGTCTCACCGCGTGTTTTGATGCCGACAATCATCAGTTGGTCGATTCCTTTGTTGCGTTCGATGATTTCATGGGCGATGCGTGTCAACGCACGACTGATTGCCGCTTCATCTAAAATGACGGATGGTTTCATGAGGTGCTCCTTTCTGCAAAAAAAACCTCCTGCGCTAAGTCGCAGGAGGTTGTTGAAGACAATAAGTGTTGGGCAGCCGAAACTGCACGTATCTACACAAATGAAGTGTCTCCCTTTCGTAGCCTCTCCGGACTCGTTTAAAGGTGTGCTATGGGTAGGATCGTCAACGCGGACGACCGGTTGTTCGAGGCAGATGTCTCGCATCGCTCTCTAGGTGATACTCTACCGTTTTATTAGAAAAACGTCAAGACTCTAATTCAAGTTTTTTCAACTGGCTGATCTCAAACGTCATCTCTTCCGGCAACGGTGCTTCGAAATGCAACATCTCGCCGGTTCGCGGATGCTTGAATCCAAGAACCGCAGCATGAAGCGCTTGACCGTTCATTTTCATCGTTTTCCGTGGACCGTATTTCGGATCTCCAGCAAGCGGGAAACCGATGTAACGCATGTGGACACGAATTTGGTGCGTCCGTCCTGTCTCGAGCTTACATTCGACGACCGTAAAGCCTTCATACCGCTCGAGAACACGGAAATGTGTCACAGCTGCTTTCGAGTTTTTATCTGTCACCGTCATCCGTTGACGGTCATTTTTGTCACGGCCGACCGGTGCTTCAATCGTCCCGAGTTCATGTGGAATCTCGCCGTGGACCAGTGCGATATAAAGACGCTCTGTCGTTTTGTCTTTCAATTGTTGCGCCAACGATTCATGAGCCAAGTCATTTTTAGCAACCATCAAGAGACCCGATGTGTCTTTATCGATCCGATGGACAATCCCCGGACGTTTGACGCCGTTGATGCCGGATAAATCCTGGCAATGATGAAGCAAGGCATTGACGAGTGTCCCTGATACGTGACCGGCTGCCGGATGCACGACCATCCCTTTTGGTTTATTGATGACGATGACATCACTGTCTTCATAGACGACATCCAGCGGGATATCTTCCGGTAAGACTTCAAGCTCGACCGCTTCCGGGATTCGAACAAGAATTTCTTCCGTTCCGGACATCTTGTAGTTCGGTTTCACGATCCGTCCGTCCACTTCGACGTGACCCGCTTTTAACCAGTCCTGGACCTGTGACCGGGACCAGTCTTGTTGTTCGGCTAACCATTTATCAATTCGACCGGTAGCACCATTGGCTTTAACAGCCCATTCATTTTGTTCATTCATTTAATCAATCGTTCCCTTCTTAGTCAAACGCTCTTCAAACATGACGCTGATCAGCATCAAAATAACACCAAACGTCAAACTGACGTCTGCGACATTAAAAATCGGGAAATTATACCCGAACGGATAAAAATGAAAAAAGTCGACGACTTCTCCACGGGCCATCCGGTCGATGAAATTTCCGACCGCACCGCCGAGTAACAAGGCGACACTCCAAGCAAATACTTTGTTTTTTGTGCCTTCTTTGTAAAGAAAATAAATCAGCCCGATGACGACGACCAGCGTAATGACGAAGAAAAAACCGAACTTCCCTTCAAGCATTCCCCAGGCGGCACCACGATTCCGGTATGAATTTAAATAAAAGAAATTGGGAATGATCTCAATCGCTTGACCAATCGTCATCTGTTGGACGACGATCCATTTCGTCAATTGATCCACTCCGACGAGTACAGCAGCAATCGCTAAGTAAAGCCACATTCTTTTTTCCTCCACATCCAAAAATAATGAGGGACCGCTACGAAGTCGCCGTAGCTGCCCCTCCCTGATTCATTATAAAGAATTGACGACTTCAGTACAACGTGGGCAAAGTGTCGGATGAGCCGGATCTTGTCCAAGTTCAGTCGAATATGTCCAGCAGCGTTCACATTTTTCGCCGTCTGCTTTCAGAACAGTGATGCCTGTCGTTCCGTACGATTTCTCGGCCGAAGCGACAAACTCGATTTGCGAAACTTGCAATAGTTGTTCGAGGTGATCGATTGTCGCAAGCAACGCTTTCGTTTCGTCATTCGGTGCAAGCAGGAGTTTCGCTTCGAGCGTTTTCCCGACAAGTTTCTCGGCACGTGCTTCTTCGAGTGCTTTTAGGACATCATCGCGGAAGACGAGGAAACTGTTCCATTTCGCGATCAATGCAAGACCTTCTTCCGTCATTTCCGGTGCTTCCGGAAGATCCGTCAAGAAAATACTCGCCGTCTCGACGCCGGGAACGAATTCCCACGCTTCGTCGGCTGTATGCGGTAAGACCGGTGCCATCAGTTGTAACAATGTGACGACGGTATCATACATGACTGTTTGAACGGCACGACGCGCCGGTGCATCTTCTTTTTCGATGTACAAGATATCTTTCGTGTAATCGAGATAGAACGAAGACAAGTCCAGGACACAGAAGTTATGCAACAGTTGATAGACCGCCATGAAGTCGTACGCATCGTACGCTGCCTTTACTTTACCTACAAGTTGATCGAGTTTCGTCCGCATGAAGCGATCCGATTCCGGCAAGTCTTTAAATGCCACACGGTGCGTCGTGTGATCGAACTGGTCGAGGTTTCCGAGCAGGAAGCGAACCGTATTCCGGATTTTCCGGTAAGATTCCGATACTTGTTTGAAGTTGTCCATTGAAGCACGGACATCTGATTGATAATCGACGGAAGCCACCCAAAGACGAAGAATTTCCGCTCCGAACTGTTGCATGATTTGGATTGGTGCAATCGTGTTTCCGATTGATTTCGACATCTTCCGCCCTTGACCGTCAAGGACGAATCCGTGACTGACGACCGCTTTATAAGGTGCTTTCCCTGTCGTTGCGACGGATGTCGAAAGAGACGAGTTGAACCATCCGCGATATTGGTCAGACCCTTCCAGGTACAAGTCAGCCGGACGCTCGAGTTCCGGACGTGTCGCGAGGACACCGGCATGGGATGAGCCGGAATCGAACCAGACGTCCATGATATCCGTCTCTTTTTTGAAGATGCCGTTCGGGCTTGCCGGATGCGTAAAGCCTTCCGGTAACAGATCAACGGCTTCGCGCTCATACCAGACATTTGATCCGTGAGCGGCAAACAGATTGGCGATGTGGTCGATTGTTTCCGGTGTGACGATTTCCGTACCGTCTTCAGCATAGAAGATCGGCAATGGGACACCCCACGCGCGTTGACGGGAAATGACCCAGTCTCCGCGGTCTTTGAACATGTTGTGAAGACGTGTTTCGCCCCACTCCGGTACCCACTGAACTTCTTTGATTTCATCGAGGATCTCCGCCCGGAAATCTTTGATCGAAGCAAACCACTGTGGTGTCGCCCGGAAGATAACCGGTTTTTTCGTCCGCCAGTCGTGCGGATACGAGTGTTTGATGAACGACAGTTTTAACAATGCACCGGCTTCTTCTAGTGCCACACCGATTTCTTTGTTGGCATCTTCATAGAATAATCCTTCAAAACCAGGTGCTTCTGCCGTCATGACCCCTTTGTCGTCGACCGGACAAAGGACATCAAGACCGTACGCTTGACCGATTCGGAAGTCATCTTCCCCGTGTCCAGGCGCAGTATGAACGACACCCGTCGCTTCTGCCGTGACATGATCGCCGAGCATGACAAGTGATTCGCGGTCATAGAGCGGATGTTTCGCTTTGATGTATTCAAAGTCGGCTCCGTCGAAGACACGACCAATCGTCGCACCTTCCCAGCCGAGGGCTTCGATGACTTCCGGTACGAGTGTTTCGGCGACGATATAGCCTTTTCCTTCGTGCTCAATCCGAGCATACGTCAACTCACCGCTGACAGAGATCCCGAGGTTCGCCGGAATCGTCCAAGGTGTTGTCGTCCAGATGACGAAATGATCCGTCGGCTCCAGGATGTTTTTTCCGTCCATGACTTGGAACGCCACATAGATTGCAGCCGAACGTTTATCCTGATATTCGATTTCTGCTTCTGCGAGAGCAGACTCCGAAGACGGCGACCAGTAGACCGGCTTTTTCCCTTTATAGATGTATCCTTTATTCGCCATATCACCGAACAGACGGATTTGTGCCGCTTCGAATTCCGGTTGTAACGTGATGTATGGATTGTCGTAGTCACCGAGAACACCAAGACGCTTGAATTGTTCCCGTTGGTGATCGACTTGCTCTAATGCATATTTGGCACACAGCTCACGGAATTCTGCGACCGACATCGACTTCCGGTCGACACCCGCTTTTTGAAGCGCTGTTTCGATCGGAAGTCCGTGCGTATCCCAACCCGGTACATACGGAGAACGGAACCCGTTCATCGACTTGTAACGGACGACGATGTCTTTTAAGACTTTGTTTAATCCGTGTCCCATGTGGATGTCTCCGTTAGCGTAAGGAGGACCATCATGAAGAATGAATGTCGGCTTGCCGGCATTTTTCTCCTGGACGGCTTCATACAGATTCATCTCGTTCCAACGTGCCTGCATATCCGGCTCACGCTTCGGCAGGTTTCCCCGCATTAGAAATTCCGTTTTCATCATCAATAACGTATCTTTGTATTCCATCTGGCATTCCCTCACTTATCTGAATTTTGCGTACAAAAAAAGCCAAACACATCCCCTGATAGGGACGAGTTGGCTTGAACTCGCGGTACCACCCTACTAGCAACCCTGAAAAACGGATTACCACTTAAGAGCCTGATAACGGAGGCGAAACGGTGGAACTTACTGAACAGGTTCAGTTCCACACTCAAAGGGGATACCTTTTATCCTTGACTGATCGGGCTCACACCGGTCCCCGATTCGCTGACAGTATTTAGATAAAAGACGTGTCCTTCTCAATGATTTAACTTATACGACATCGTCGTCATTATACGCAACTGCCGGAATCTCGTCAAGCACACCCCGGGTCGAACTATCAAATGCATCCCAGTCGTGGCTCGTCAACAATTCCATCTGTGCGTCGATCAATACTTTGAATCGATTACGGTACAATTCGATTTTTTTACGCATCTGTTCGACTTCAAAATCAGTCCGCTGCGCTCGGCGCTGTGCCGCATCCTGCAGTTGTTCGGCTTCCCGTTCTGCTTGTTTGACGATAAGGCTGGCTTCTTTCGTCGCATTCGCTTTGACTTCTTCTGCCGCTTCTTGTGCCACGATGATGGATTTGTTTAGGGTTTCCTCCATCGAGCTGAAGTAATCGACACGAGACTGCATGTTTTGAATGACTTCTTGCTGTTGACGGTTTTCCCGGAGCAACAATTCAAAATCTTTGATGACTTGATCAAGAAATTCATTGACCTCATCTTCGTCATAGCCGCGAAACTTACGTGTAAATTCCTTATTGTGAATATCAAGTGGCGTCAATGGCATGATGAAATCCTCCCTCAGCTTGTTGGTTATCCTTTTAGCAGACCGTATTGCAGTTTGATCCGGTCCCGTTTCGTTGAACCGAGTACGGCAATTAACTTGACACGTCCCGTTCCGCGAAGTGACAGTAAATCGCCTTCCTCTAACAAAAAGCTCGGATCTTCAACGATTTTATAATTGACTTTACTTTCACCCTGCTTAATCAGGCTTTGCGCTTTTTGTCTTGAAAATCCAAGGATTTCACTGACGACCGTATCAAAACGGAGCGAACTGACAAATCCCAGTTCTTCCTGCCATTCTTGATCCTTGATTTTCAACTGTTCTTCTGAATCCACGAGTGACAACCGGATCTTGGTTTTCCCCGCACGATCGACGTTCGCTTCAATATAAGAAGCCACTTCTTTCGCGACGGCGAACTGGACGAGTTGATCTTGGATGACGACGTCACCGAATTTCCCTCGTTTTAATCCGACGTTTAGTAATGTCCCTGTCACCTGGCGATGCGAGAGCTCGACGAATTTTGTGGGATAATGGATACGATAAATGGCGATATCAAAATCGTTGGCATCAAGCTCGTAATAATCAGGGGCAATGAGGGCACGCTGTCGTTCCGCACCTTCAAAACCGCCCTCAAAAAAGAGGGCACATTTTGTTCCGACAAGTTCTCGGGTAATCTGTTGTTCACGCGGATCCAGAAAGTCTGTCACTTTAAATGTGTAGGTCGCTTCGACATGGTCGATCCAGTTTAGGACAAGATCGACGAACTCCCGCTCATGTCCGCGATAATGATCATAAACGCTCATTAGAAGAAGATCGCTCGAATGCCTGCCTGTGCCAAATTAAGCACTAAAAAGGCAACGATAGGTGAAATGTCAAGCATACCTCCGATGGGCGGGATAATCCGTCGGAACGGTGCGAGGAAAGGTTCGACTAACATGGCCAGGACTTGACCGAATCGTGATTCACGTGCATTTGGGAACCACGATAATAAAATATAGGCAATCATGACGTAGCTGTAATATTGAAGTAACGTGCTGAGTGTACGACCGATTGCGTACATGACTTGCGAATCCATGCTTACCACCCCTTATGGTTGATATCATCTTCACCGAGCAGATTTGAGATACTTCCGGCCAGCTCGACGTTGTTCGGTACACAGAGGAGTGTATTTTGACTGATAGTCGTAATCGTTCCATCAAGAGCAAACACGACACCTGACAGGAAATTAATCATTTGGCGTGATTGATCTTTAGACATCCGTTGCATGTTCACGATGACAGCACGATTTTGACGAAGATGTTCGCCGATTTCCTGTGCTTCGTTAAACACACGTGGCTCACTGAGAATGACTTGTGATTTCGCCTTTTTTGTATGAATGGGTACGATGTTCGATTGTCTCACAGGGTCCTCCTTTTGAGTAACAGTAGGGGTAGAATCCTCATAATACTCGTCATATTCTTGCTGTGATGCACCTCTACCTTTATTTATTGTAGCATCATTTTCATATTCGAGTTCATCTAAATCGTCTGTATTACCGAGAAATAGATTTTGCATTTTTGTTTTGAATCCCATATCAATTCTCCTTTCGTATATCTAGGCAATTTATGACTGGACTAACGTCGTACCGATTCGGACATATGTCGCGCCTTCTTCAATGGCAATCTGATAGTCCGATGACATCCCCATCGACAATTCCGTGCACGGTGCATGCGGGAGTTGACGGGTTGCCACTTCGTCTCGCAAGACACGAAGTGAACGAAAAACCGAACGGAGTACTTGTTCGTCTTCTGTCAACGGAGCCATCGTCATCAGTCCGATTACACGGACCATCGGATATTGTCCTACCTCATGCAAAAATGAGTGGACATCTTCCGGATCAATCCCCTGCTTGGATTCTTCACCAGAAACGTTGACTTGCACAAAACAATCGACTGGCTGCTTGGCACGTTTATTGATTTCTTCCGCAAGATGCAAGCGGTCCAAGGAATGTAACACGTCAATCCGATCAATGACTTGCCGGACTTTACGGGTCTGCAGTGTTCCGATAAAATGCCACTCACAGGCCTCACGTCCTAAGACCGTTTGTTTGTCGGTCAATCCTTCCGGACGATTCTCACCCAGTGCCGTTATACCTGCCGCCAGCAACTCCGCCGCCACTTCACTTGAAACTGATTTCGTCACGCCGATCAATTGTACCTGCTTTTTTTGATCGGTCTTTTCATACGCCTGTTTCATGTTTTGTCGGACTTGTTGTACATTTTCAGAAATTGACATCGAGAGACTCCTTTACAATCAAACTGGCAAACCGTCCACCATGATCCCCATGACGATAGGAGAAGTAGTCTTCCGCCTGGCAGTTCGTACAGATTCCTGTATCCAGCACATCACCGACACCACTGCGTTCGGCTAACATGGCATTGGTTTTTTGAAGTGATAACATAGCTTTTCCGTCTTCTTTTTTAGTATAAGGAGACTCTTCCAAGTTCAGTTGGTCAACCGCCTCAAGAACAGGACCATCGACTTCATAACAACATTCCCGGATCGAGGGTCCGATCACCATCTGAATCGAAGAACGTTCGGCACCGGCTTGTTCCATCTTTGTCAATGTGGCTTCGACGATGTTGGCAACCGTTCCGCGCCAGCCGGCGTGAACGTTTGCAATGATACCTGTCCGCGGATCACAGAAAAGGAGCGGCACACAGTCTGCAAACAGCATCATCAATAAGACGTTTGAATCCGTTGTCACCAGTCCATCTGTACCCTTGATTGCCGTTTCATAATCTGAGGCTCCACGACCGGACTCGAGGGTCGTTACTTGCTCGACATGATTGCCGTGCACCTGTTCAGCCCATACTGAGTTTTCCAGGGCTAAATCCAGTTGCCGCACGATGACTTCACGATTTTTAATGACACCTTCCGGATCATCTTTTACATGCAGTCCTAAGTTGCCTTGACCGTGAGGTGCTGAAAACTTTGTCGTAAACGCTGCACGGACCGTTCCTGTCGGGGTATCCCATTTTATCCATTGACCAAACATCTCATCCCATCCTTTTTTAAAAAAAGAGGTGTCGCTTACGCGACACCTCTTGATCTAGCAGTCGTGTCTCGGGAATATCGAATTAACGATTATTCCGGCGAAGGAAAGAAGGAATATCCATCGTCTCTTCGACATCTGACCCTTTTGCTGATTCTTGGTTCGAGCTAATAGGTGTCTCTTCGACTTGCGGTTTAGGTTCTTCAGCTACTGGTGATGGTGTCGACGCCTGCTTTTTCTTGAGCAGGTTTTTCATCATTTCTTGTGCTGACGGGATTTCAAAATCGAGTGGCTCGTTTTCGAATTCCGTTGCGATGACCGTAACAATGATTTCGTCTTCCAAGTTGTCATTGATGACTGATCCGAAGATTAAGTTGACTTCTTCGTCCGCAGCGCTTTGAACGATTTGAGCAGCTTCCGTTACTTCGTAAAGGCTTAAGTTCGCACTACCGGTGATATTCATCAAGACGCCTTTTGCACCTTCGATCGATGTTTCAAGCAATGGACTCGAAATCGCTTTTTTCGCGGCTTCTGTCGCACGGTGTTCACCCGTTGCAACACCGACACCCATCAATGCTGAACCTTTTTCCGTCATGATCGTTTTAACATCCGCGAAGTCCAAGTTAATGAGACCCGGAACGGCGATTAAGTCCGTAATCCCTTGAACACCTTGACGAAGCACGTTATCGGCTTCTTTAAAGGCTTCAAGCATCGGCGTGTTACGATCGACGATTTCAAGCAATTTATCATTCGGAATGACGATGAGTGTATCGACTTTTTCTTTAAAGTTCTGCACGCCTGAAACAGCATGTTGCATCCGTTTGCGGCCTTCGAACATGAAAGGTTTTGTGACGACACCTACTGTCAACGCACCGATTTCTTTAGAAATTTCAGCGATGACCGGTGCTGCACCTGTTCCGGTACCGCCACCCATTCCTGCTGTTACGAAAACCATATCGGCACCAGATAGAATTTCTGTCAACTGTTCGCGGCTTTCTTCGGCAGCTTTCTTACCGATTTCCGGATTTGCTCCGGCACCAAGACCACGTGTCAGTTTTGCTCCCAGTTGAAGTTTTACATCCGCCTGTGACATGTTTAGAGCTTGTGCATCCGTATTGACAGCGATGAATTCTACGCCTTGGACACCATGTTCAATCATTCGGTTGACAGCGTTTGAACCACCGCCACCTACTCCGATGACTTTGATTTTAGCTACTTGGTCCATCATTTCATCAAAATGCAACATAAAAGGGGCCCCCTATTTTTTTACTGATAATTTTTTATTTAGCCGAAAAATTTCTCAAAGAAACTGCTGAATGACTTCCGCTCTTTTGGAGGCTGTTCCTTCTGTGGTCGCTCTTCGCGTACTGAAGGTTGGGAAGGATGTGCAAGTAACTCTTCTTGCTCACGTCCTTGTGCGGCTATTCCCTTTTCGTCCGCCCGGTCAAACCCTGACTTCGAAACGGCACTGCGTGACAGCACGTAGCGTAACATTCCGGCAGCGACAGCATACTTCGGATGACGAATCCCTAAGCTGGATGGTTGATACACGTTCACGCTTTGTTTAAAGATCCGCTTACCGAGTTGGTCAATTCCTGGTAAGGAAGAACTGCCGCCACAAAGAATGATGCCGCTGTTCATTTGTGCATATCCGGCTTGTGTCATTCGTTTCTGGATCATTTCAAAAATCTCTTCCAG
Organism: Exiguobacterium artemiae 255-15; assembly: GCF_000019905.1. GTDB lineage: Bacteria > Bacillota > Bacilli > Exiguobacteriales > Exiguobacteriaceae > Exiguobacterium_A > Exiguobacterium_A artemiae. Next base: position 1,918,200 of record NC_010556.1, read on the forward strand.
ACGGGCTTCCAGTACAAAACCGATCTCCGTCTGTGGTTCGAAACGGTGTTCTCCGTTAATCGTCACGTAGGAAACTTTCTCTTCCGGGTCTCCGAGTGCTTCCAGTGCGACACCATATTCTTCTTTGGCGAGTTTTGCATCTTGGTATTTACAATTCATTTTATACGTCAAATCGCGTGTCAGATGATCTCCGCCATACGAAAGTGTCGTTGAGTACACTAAATCATTTTTTTCGTAAATTGAAAGAGTGGTCGTTTCATGTCCGATATCAACGATTCCGACACCGAGTTCCAATTCATCAATCGAAGCTGCAATTCGTGAGACGGCCAAACTTTCCAGCACATACCCCGCAAGTTCCAACCCAGCTCGTTCGATGGAACGTTTGATGCTATGTAGAATCGTCTTCGCTCCGATAATCAGCTTCCCTGTCACTTCTAGACGATAACCGATCATGCCACGTGGATCTGTGATCTCCGTCTGCTGATCGACAGTAAACGTTTTAGGTAAAACATCGACAACGCTCAATTCGTTTGGAATCCGCATCACCATGGCAGAATGAAGGACATCCTTCACATCATCATCCGTGATTTCATTATCTTCCCCTTTGATTGATGTCATCCCTTGGCAATCCTTGACTTGGATGTGCTCACCGGAAATTGCTACATATACTTCACCAATCGGTTCACCGAGTGTGCGCTCCACTTCTGCAACCGCTTGTTTAATGGCATTTACTGTTTGATCGATGTCGACGATGACACCTCGCTTGACGCCTGCAGATGGTGCAGACCCTTCCGCTAAGACATTTAGTGTTCCACCTAGAAGTTCACCGACGATGAGTTTCACTTCCGATGTCCCAATATCTAGTGCGGCAATCGTACCTTTCGTTTCCATGGGAGTGACACCTCCACTTTCATAATACTAATCCTGTCGTTCCTGTTTATATTTACAGGAATCGAGACAATCTTCTTCTCGTTTAAGTCTACACTATAAAAAACCTCACGAAAAGAAGTTATTGTCTAACTTACCCATCTAATAGATTACGATTTGATGACGATGTGTCCGCTTTCCTACTAATGAAAACAAACGTTTGTCAAACCCGTCTAATACAGGGTGTTATTTACTATTTTTTACCTTTATATGGTTTGAAATAGATACCCCCATCAATGGTAATCGTTCCTGTTTTACCTTTTGGCAATGCAGAAATCACTTTGACATATTCATTCAACGAGTTAGAAAAAGCCGATGTACTCAATAAGACGGTATTTCCGTCCGTCATGAATAACTTTAATCCGCCTTTGTCGGTCTGGTCATTGGCTACGATTTCCGAAATCCGGCTCCGGACTTTCGGCTCGATTTTAACGAGTTCCTTTGTCAGACGTTCCAAGGACTGATCCGTAAATCCGGTTAGAATCGGTGCATCAAACAATTCTTCCTTCGACTTTCCGGGAATAATCGTTCCGTCCGCTAAGACGATCCGGGCGCCCGGTTTGTCTTTGGCATACGCGATTTCTTTTTCTTCGACGACATCCACTTCATAATGGTGTAAAAACGTTTTTTTCATCGTCGCTTCGCGAATACCCGGAACATCTTCAATCCGTTCCAACACGGCTTCTTCCGACACATTGAAAGCATGTGTCTCCTTCACCTTAATACGTGATGCTTGAATGATGTCTTCCTTCTTGACGTTCACGGTGCCAGTGACATCAAATGTCGCGACACGCGAGAAACTCGATTGAAGATAGAAGACGACACCAATCAATAGACCGATCAGGATGAGGACATAGATTAAACGCCGGTTCGCCTTTTTCCGACGCTGCTCACGGACATATGGAATTTTATCTTCTAAGCTGCGGACAGTCGCATCCATCTTCGGCTGTCTGGCCGGTTGTTGTTCCTTCACGTAAGCCTCTCCCTCCATTATGTTTAATTTCAGTACCTTATCGGTCTATTCCTGCAATGCTTTAGTTTTTTCGCTGAATCAACCGTAATAATTCATCGACCAGATCACTTGCCGCATTTGGCATACCAAGCGCAAGTGACGCTTTTGACATGTCCGCTTGATCGGCAATTGCTTTCGTACAAGCGTCGAACAATCGGTCTCCCGTCAACTCGGATTCCCGAATCAACAGACTGGCTCCTGTCTCGACGAGTGACGAAGCATTCACTTCTTGATGATTTTCCGTCACGTACGGGCTTGGAATCAAGATACTCGGCAAACCGAGCGTCGTCAATTCAGCTAACGTACTTGCACCGGAACGCGAGATGACCAGTTGACTCGCTTTTAAAATTAACGGCAGATCATAAATGAACGGACGCAATTGAATCCGGTCGGGTAATGTGCCGAGCTGAGCCTGAATGTCTTCGTAGTGCACCTGTCCCGTGACGAACAATAACGACCAGTCAGTTTCTGTCAGCTTGGGAATCATGTCGACGACTGCTTTATTGATGGCTGGTGCCCCCCGGCTGCCGCCGTAAACGACAATCAGAGGACGATCTTGTTCAAAACCGTATTTTCGTTTTTCTTCGACTGGATCAATCTGCAGCATCGCAACTTCCGAAGCACGGGGATTCCCGATTAAAATCGTCTTCCCTTTATTTTTGCCGAAATGATGACCAGATCCCTTAAAGGACAAGGCCACTCGGTCAACATAACGCGCCAGGAACTTATTCGTGATTCCCGGTAAACTGTTTTGTTCATGGACGAGTGTTTTATATCCCATCTTCGCTGCTGTGTATAAAACCGGACCGCAGACGAAACCACCCGTTCCGACCACGATATCCGGTTGGAAGTCGCGCAAAAGCTTCCGGACGCGGACAACACTTTTTAAAAAGCGGAAACCGGTCTTGACGTTTTCAAACGATAAGGAACGGCGGATCCCCGAAATTTCAATCGATTCGAAAGGAATACCCGCTCGACGGACGATATCTGCTTCGAGTCCATTCTCTGTTCCGATGTACAACACTTCGCATGGCGTCCGACGTTCAATTTCTCGAATCATCGCCAACGCCGGATAGATATGTCCACCGGTGCCTCCACCTGAAACTACGATTCTCATTTCATCATTCCTCCTACTTTTTGGACAGAACGGATGAAATGTTCGCCGCGTTCTTCGTACGTTTTGTATTGGTCCCAACTGGCCGATGCCGGAGACAGCAAAATGATATCCCCGGGTTTCGAGACATCAAATGCCGTGGCAACGGCTTCTTCCATCTCACGTGTCACCGTCGAAGCAATCTGTTGCTCGGTCGCTAAATCGGCGAAGCGTTGACCGGTCTCCCCGAGTCCGATGACATGTTTGACATGGGTCATCGCACTTTTCAACGGTGTTAAATCTGCACCGCGTTCGAGTCCACCGCAAATCCAAATGATAGGCGATTGAAAACCGGACAGTGCTGCTTCCGTCGCAACATTGTTCGTGGCTTTTGAATCATTGTAGACCTTTCGTCCGGCAAACTCACCGATGTATTCTGTCCGGTGTGCTACTCCGCCAAACGTCCGCAAGACGTCTTGAATCGCTGTCAGGGAAATCCCGAACGGTTCAATCAATGTCAAGGCAGCCAGGACGTTTTCGAGGTTATGACCACCGCCGAGCGCCAGCTCACGGACCGGGAGAATTTCTGTCTGACCGACAAAAATCATATCGTTTTCGATGTGTGCATACGCATCTTGGCGACGTGAGAACGTCAACCGTTCGGCTGCTGCTGTTTCGCTTAGGCGCATGACTTCCTCGTCATCCGCATTGACGACCAGTCGTCCGGCTTCATCCATGTTTGAAAAGATTCGTGCTTTGGCTGCCGCATAAGATGTAACATCCCCATGGTAATCAAGATGAGCCGGCGACAGGTTCAGGAACGCCGCACTGACTGGACAGAAGGATTCGATGCCCATCAATTGAAAACTGGACAACTCAATGACGATGACATCGCCTGCTTCTGCCTGCTGGGCAACCTCAACTGCCGGGAAACCGATATTCCCCGCCAGATGAACACGTTTTGATCCCCGTTTTAATAGTTCATGAACGAGCGTCGTCGTCGTTGTCTTGCCGTTTGATCCTGTAATCGCCACCCAGTCCGCTTTTGTTGAACGATAAGCCAATTCCACTTCCGTCCAAACCGGGATGCCAAGCTCCAGTGCTTTCTGTAACAATGGAATCTGATAAGGGATCCCTGGGTTTTTTACGATTAAGTCTGTTCCATCCAACAAGGATAACGGATGACTTCCGAAGAGGGTTTCGACCTTCAAGGATTCAAGCGTTTGGACGTCATTTTCCGAAGGCGTCCCACCATCGTTCACCGTCACGACAGCGCCTGCCTTCACAAGATAGGTCGCTGCCGCAATTCCGCTTTTCGCAGTCCCAAGGACCAATACTTTTTTCTTCTCCAGCTCAGAACTCTTCATCATTAAATCGCTCACTTTCTTGACCACGAATTTCAATTACACGAACAGATAGGCAATTAACGCCACGATTAAGCTAATCGAAGCAAATGTTCCGACGATACGCCACTCACTCCACCCGACCATTTCGAAATGGTGGTGAATCGGACTCATTTTAAAGATCCGTTTCCCTGTCGTCTTGAAGGAAATAACCTGCAGGATGACCGATAATGTCTCGACAACGAATACAATGCCGATCAGTACTAACAGTAATTCCAGTTTCAATAAGATCGATAAACCGGCAAGCGCCGCTCCTAAAGCCAGTGATCCCGTATCGCCCATGAAGATTTTAGCTGGATAGACATTAAACACAAGGAATCCGATCAACGCACCGACAGCTGAAAAGGCAAACAAGGCAACCCCCGGCTCATCCGCGATAAACCAACCGTAAAGACCAAAGAACAGGAATGTCGGAATCGCCGTAAAGGATACGAGTCCGTCCAGTCCGTCCGTCAGATTGACCGCATTCGAGAATCCGACGAGCCAGAATAACGCGACGAGCGGATACAGAATACCGAAGTCAATCGACCATGTCGTAAAAGGAATCGCCAGGTACGTAGCTTGACTCGAAAATCCGCCGCTCAACCAGACAAACAAAAGACCGACGACAATTTGTCCGATTAATTTTTGTTTTGAGTTTAAACCAAGATTACGTTTTTTAACGACTTTGATATAGTCATCGATAAAACCGATCGCTCCGTAAGCAAGCGTCAAGAACAATAACGACAGATGGCTCCGGTCCAGATCTCCCATCACTAAGAGCACAAGCAGGCTGCCGATCATCGCCAGCAATATGACGATTCCACCCATTGTCGGCGTCCCGGATTTCACTTGGTGCCAATCCGGACCTTCTTCGCGAATCTCTTGACCGAATTTAAGACTGTGTAAAAAAGGAATCGCTTTTGGCATCACGAGGACGACAACCAAAAACGCAATAATTAAACTGATGAATAATGTGATCATTGCAAACACCTACTTTTAAGGATTAAGTTTCATTTAGAAATGTAAAAATTTGTTCCAGTGCCAGTCCACGCGACGCTTTCAGCAAAATAACGGTTTGCTGGCCGAGCAAAGGTTGGAGCAGACGTGCTGCCTCTTCGACCGTGTCCGCAAATTGGACTTGGACGGTCGGATCTGCAATTCCATCCGCAATATAACGCCCTTTCCCCCCTACAAGGATAGCATGGGATACAGGAAGTGCAATCTTCTTCCCGACAGAGGCATGCAACAGACGTTCCTGTTGACCCAGTTCATACATATCCCCGAGGACAACGACCTTATTCGTAAATCCGTCGAGCGTTGCAATCGTTTCAATCGCCGCATTCATCGATGTCGGACTGGCATTATAGGCATCGTTGATGATTGCCGTTTGCCCGTACATTAAACGTTCCATCCGCATCGGTGTCAATTGTACGTCATTCAATCCTGCCTGGATGACGTCATCGGTAAGTCCCAGTGCTTTTGCTGTCGCAATCGCGTATGCTGCATTCCGGACTTGATGTTTACCGAGGACCGGTATGCTGAACGTCGTCCCGTCAAATTTAAACGTCGTTCCGATGAACGTCGCTTCCGCCTGTTCGATGACGTACGTATTGGTCGCATGATATCCGATCCGTTCAGCCGGCACTTCTCCTAACAACGGCTCGTCGCCATCTACGAAGAGATGACCGTTCGGTTTTAATCCTGAGCGAATCTCCAGTTTGGCCTGGGCGATTCCAGTTCGTCCGCCGACTTGCTCGGCATGGGACTCCCCAATGTTCGTCACGAGTGCAATATCCGGTTCGGCAAGATTCGATAACAGCTCGATATCTCCAAACCCGTTCATTCCCATTTCAAGAACAGCGACTTCCGTCTCGATCGGCATCATCAAAATCGTCAATGGCATTCCGATATCTGAATTGAAGTTCCCTGCCGTTTTATGTGTCCGGAACGACTGTTTCAAAACACTCTCAATCATATCTTTTGTTGAGGTCTTGCCGTTTGATCCTGTAATCGCGATAACTTTCGGGGCCACTTGTTGTAAGTACCGTTTGGCGATGATTTGTAACGCTTGTAACGGATCTTCGACTTCAAGCACCGTGATGTCCATCTCCGGAAGCGGAATACCTTTTTTCCACAACGTGGCGATGGCCCCTTGAGCAACTGCTCCCTCGATGAACGTATGTCCGTCGACACGTGCTCCCTGGATCGGGATATACAATCCTTCTGTCAGAATACTTCTTGAATCTGTCGCAAAATTTCTTAAAGCCCGTGTATCGGTTTCTTCTAGGCCCAGCCACTGGGCAATCTGTGCAATTGTCACCATCACTATTTCCTCCACTCGATTACAGAAAACGAGGACGAACAGAAGTCAACGAATGACTCCGGTCCGTCCTCGTTTCACTGCAGAAATCAGGAGACCGCTGTTTCTTACTCTTTTGGTTCAGCGAGTTCCACCGTCAGCTTTCCATTTTCTTTCACTAGTGTACCAGTTCGCGCCGATTGTTTGGTTACAAAACCTTTACCAATCACGTCTAACTTTAAATCATAGAGACTGACAAGCTTTTTGACATCCCGTTGTGACCACCCGGTGATATCAGGCATCTTAAACGTCCGTCCTGTTTTGAAGAGGACACGTTCCCCGCTGACGAATTCCTGTCCGCGGGTCGGAATTTGGGAGACGACTTCGACCCCGTCACCTAACACGACCGGTACGGCACCTTGCTCTTTCGCCATCTCTTCCGCCTGATTCATACTTTTCCCGATGTAGCTCGGAATGATTTTCGCTTTGACATCCACCGACTCTTTTTGAGTCGCCGGTTTAATGCTTCGATACTGTAATGCTGTATTCATAACACTTTTGAAGACAGGACTCATGATGCTTGGACCGGAAACCGACGATTCATTTTTCGACGGCCGGTCGACCGCGATATACATGATCAATTCCGGATCATCCTTTGGCGCCATTCCGATAAAGGAGTGGATGAACTGCCCTTGGATGTATTTCCCGTTCTCGGAAATCTGGGCCGTCCCTGTTTTCCCGATGACACGGTAATCTTTCAGCTTGTACATCTGTCCGGTTCCGATTTTACTGTTGACGACACCGTCCAGTGCTTCCCGGGTCGCTTTTGCCGCTTCCGCGGAAATCGGTTTTCCGACTACTTCTGTCTTGGCTTTATACGGCGCTTTGTCCGTATGGTCCGCTTTTTGGATAATATGCGGTTTGACCATTTCACCGTCTCCGGCAATCGCTGTCGCCCCTTGGAGAATTTGCATCGGCGTTACCGCCGTCGATTGTCCCCACGATGTAATCAGCGTATTCAGCGGTTTTGACAGATCAGATTGACTGTTTACTTCACCCGAGATATCTATACCCGTTTTTTGATCGAAATGAAACTTCTTGAAATAGTCTTTATAGCGCTCGATTCCAAGCTTTTCAGCCGTCAGAATCGAGAACATGACATTTGAGGAGTGATAAACCCCTTCAATCATCGGAATCGTTCCCCAGCCGACATCATTGTAGTCTTTAATGACGGTCCCCTTGTAATTGTAACTTCCTGATTTATAAGGTTCGTTCGGACGGAAGACCCCTGCATCGATGGCAGCAGCCAACGTGAAAATCTTCATCGTCGATCCGGGTTCAAATCGAGACGAGACGGCAAAGTTCGTAAAATCCGTCATATCACGTAAATTCGGGTTAAATGACGGACGATCCGTCATTGCCAAAATTTCACCTGTTTTGGCGTCCATGACGATTCCGGTCGCATTTTTCGGTTTGTATTCGTTGTACATCTTCTGCATCTGCTTCTCAAGCGCCTGCTGAATCCGGTGATCAATCGTCAGATACAGATTGGATCCGTCTTTCGGCTCATTTGAGATTTTTGACGTACCTTGAACCAACTCTCCGCCACTGCGATCTTTTTCAAAGACACGGGAGCCAAACGATTCACGTAAGGCCTCATCGTATTGTTTTTCGATGCCCATCTGTCCTTTTAAGACAACCCGCCCGTTATCTTCTGTAATTTTTTGGACGAATCCTAGCGTATCCGACAGGAAAATCCCGTTCGGATAATAGCGTTTCGGTTCCTCGATTAATCGAATTCCGGGCAACTTCAACCGATCGATCTGTTCTTTCTGATCAACCGTCAAGTCATTCCCTTTTTTACCGAATTCGATTTGAGACCGATCTTTATTTTCAATCAGATACGTTTCCAGCTCTTTCACCGACATGCCTAAAATCGGCGCCAGTCCGGTCGCTGTTTTCTTGAAATCGACCACTGTCTCGTCCGGATCCTTCACTCCGCCCAACCGGTAGATTGCCACTAAGTGATAGGACGGGATGTTGATCGCAATCGGTGAACCGAGCCGGTCAAAGATTTCTCCACGTTCTGCCGATAATGTCGATTGCGACTCCCAACGTTTTTTTTCCGCGTAGACCAACATGTCTTCTCCGTGGAATTTTTTTGTCGTCGATAAGTATAAAAAGCGTGAAATGAACACCAAAAAGAGAGCAGCAAATATCAACATGACAAAGGCTACTCTCCGTCGGGATTTAGATAATGGATTCATTTAGGAATCACCTTAATGTTCCCTTTTCGCATATCAAGACCTTGTTCTTTCGCAATCTTGTAAATGCGTTCTGGAGAGCTTAAGTTGGTCACTTCAAGTTGAAGACGTTCATTCTCTTTTTTCATCTCTTGCGTCACTTGGTTTTCTTTCGCGAGATCGCGACTGACATTGTAAGCTTCGTTATGAGCACCAATCGTCACACTGCCAAAGAGGACAATTCCGCCAATCATCGCACTGTACAAAAACTTTTCAAATGGATACAAACGATATTTTGGACGAACCGCAACACGACGTGCGATATCTTCCGTCTTACGTGGTTCTTGGATAGGTTGCTGCCGAACAGGTTCCATGGATTGCATCGGTTTACGAAGTGGTTCTGCCATTTGAATGCTCCTCTCAACTTTCCTTCATTTTTTCAACAATTCGTAATTTGGCGGAGCGTGACCGGCGATTATCATCGAGTTCATCGTCTCCTGCTGTAATCGGTTTTCTTGTCACCAGACGCAGTTCTGGTTCAAATTCTTTTGGGATCATCGGCAATCCTTGCGGAAGCTCAGGTAAAGATGACTTTTCTTTGAATGCTTGCTTACACATCCGGTCTTCGAGCGAATGGAAAGTGATGACACATAGGCGTCCACCGACGGCGAGTAAATCAATCGCCTGATACACGGCTCGATCAAAAACATTCAGTTCGTCATTGACGGCAATCCGGATCGCTTGGAACGTCCGCTTGGCCGGATGCCCTCCTTTACGGCGGGCTGGTGCCGGAATCGCATCTTTGATTAACTCGACCAGTTCAAATGTCGTTTCAATCGGTGCAATCTCACGTGCCTTCTCAATCTTGCGGGCAATCTGTTTGGAGAACTTTTCTTCCCCATATGTAAACAAAATCCGAACAAGATCGTTATATGGCCACTCATTGACGACTTCATACGCAGACAGCGGTGACGTTTGGTCCATTCGCATATCCAGTCGGGCGTCAAAGTTGTAGCTGAATCCACGTTCGCCTTCGTCTAGTTGTGGAGAAGATACGCCGAGATCAAATAAAATCCCGTCCACTTTTGTTACGGATCGTGCTTCTAATTCCTCTTTTAAATGTACGAAATTACTTTTTATTAAAGTAAAGCGACCTTCATACGCCGCGAGACGTTCTGCTGCATGTGCCAGTGCGACATCGTCCTGATCAAACGCGTACAGATGTCCTGTCGTCAACTGCTTGACGATTTCTTCACTGTGTCCTGCTCCACCCAACGTACAATCGACATAAATCCCGTCAGGTTTGATATTCAGCCCTTTAATGGACTCCCATTTTAATACTGTTTCATGCTCAAACATGTGCTGCCTCACCTTTCACTGTCCAAACTGGACGTTACTCTTTTTCAATGTATCATATTCTTTCTTGAAAACGTTACGAAAATGAGACAGTTTCCTTGATTTTTTGAACTTTTGTGTATCTTTCGTTAAAAAAACAAAAAAACCTGCTTATTTCGCAGGTTTAGAGCATAATTTTCAATTGTTCCGCCTCGGTTTGTTCATAGTGCATCCGTAAGGTCTGAACTAAATTCAAACCGTATCGGTTCAGCCAAGGCAATATCGAATGAATCCGTTCCTGCGGTGCATGATCGGGTGCCAACTGATACTGCAAGGCGCGGTCCGAACGATTCGCCTGTTCATGGAGACGCCGCTTTTGATCGACGATCGTCTCTACGGCAAGTTGAAGCTGTTTGTTCAGTTTCGTTGCGACAGCCGTCGTACGCAACTCCTGTTGTTCGATCCGCGTGACTTCCTCGACCAGGACTGTTCCTAAGAGGGTTGCGTCATGCAAATGCCGTTTTATTGCCGCCGCGTCAAATGGTGTGAGCGGCACGCCTGTATGAAGCACCTGTTCGAGACTCAGACCATGACGCCGAAGTCCTTTCTCGTCCCGCGCCTGTAACATGACGGCTCCCATCCGTGGAATCAGCACCGGCATCGTCCAATCGAAGTGATGGAACAACGGCCGTAATCTTGTCCAGTATGCAATTTCTCCCGGTCCTCCGATGTAAGCAAGTGTCGGGAATAAGTAATCCTGCATCAACGGTCGTGTGACGACACTGTTTGAAAAACGTTCCGGACTCGCATACAGTAATGCCAACAGCTCAAGCTCCGTATAGGTCTTCCCTTGTTTCGTCACAAAATCTTGTCCCGGATACAATAAATCACGTCCGATGTCCTCCACAAACAGATGGGCCGCTTCTTCGTTTAAAAAGGTATCCGGCAACTCGGTTGTTTCTTGGATGCCTTTCGATAACGCTTGCCGGATTTCAGCATTGTCCTGAATCAATCGTTCGAAAAACGGAATTTCAAGCTGGCGGACTGCTTCCGTATCTGCATCAAAGAAGATGATATCGTGATCGACAAGTTCTCCCATGAACGAAGCAAAAAACTCTCCGTATGTCGTACTCGATTCGATTAACCGGTCCGACAGTGCCAGTAACTCTTTTGTATACGGTGTTTCCCGTTCGGTACATAGTGCCTGACGAACGATATCCTTGACGGCCGTCTGGTCAAATGCCAGCCGACTGACAGAACGCGAAATCGAATCCGGTGCCTGGATTGCCAGTTTGCGTGTCCGGAAATCATGTGTCGGTACAATCAGATGATTGATTTCATCAAAATCATGGTCTTCGGTTGCGAGCCAAAAAATCGGGAGAACCGGACGATTCAGCAGTTCTTCCGTTTGGCGGGCAACCTTTAGACAGGTCAGCAATTTATAAACGGCATACATCGGCCCGCCAAAGATTCCCGTTTGCTGACCGGTGATCACGACTTGCGCCTCACCTGTCCGCAACAGTTCGAGGCGTTCCTTCAGGCTGTCGTTCAGCCGGGGGTTTTGCCGCATCAATTCATCGACAAGCGCATTCAGATGCGGATACTGCCTTTCTTGCAACAGGCCGCTTCTTGCCTGCATTCCTTCTGTTCCAATATGATCAACGTATTTCGAAAATTCTTGACGGGAAGCTTTCTGCATCAATGAATCTTCATCATACAAGGCGTCAAATGATTGTACCTTCAAACAAAATCCCTTCTTTCTGACAAAATCAATGAATGAACAGTTGTTGAATTCCGATTCCAAACAGCGTCAACTGAACCGGAAGAGCAATCAAGATCGTAATCCGCCAACTGTGTCGAATCATCTGTATATAATCCACATCCACCTTTTTGATCCGTTGCCATAAGGCATTGACTGCAAAAATCAAGAGGACGGCGATTAACAGCCACCCTAAATAATTTTGACCGGTCAGGGCAATCAAGGCGACGTGAATTCCATACAATACGATGAATGTACCTAAATCAAGCGCCAACCGGACTGCTTTTCCGTGTTGGCGAAAGACCATCAAAAAAATAAGGTATAAGCTAACTAAGCTGAAGATTGGAAAAATAATAAACCACGTCACATCGAATCCCCTCTTTTTTCCTGAGATTTAATCTGATTAAAATAAAAAGTCAGTAAGGGTGTCGGATTCACCGCGTGTTCCAGGACAAAACCGACAATCGGCTCAATTTCCGTTTGTCTTCCCTGCTCTATATCTTGAAGCATCGACGAACGATTCAGCGCGGTTCGTCTGATGACCTGTTCGATTTCTTCATAGCTGATCGGATGCTCCGGAAAGACGTTCCGCAACTCTTCAAAAATACCGTGTGCCTTTTCAGCGTAAGGTGCTTCCAGTAATTGACCGTTCGTAATCCGGTAATAGGCAGTTAATGGATTGATGACGGCGTTCATGAATAATTTCGTTAACATGACCTGCGCGATGTCCGGAACATACTCAAACTGCAACGGTGTCGCTTCAAACATCGCGACGGGTACCCGCCCGTAGCGGATCCGTCCCATTCCGGTATGTCGGACCGCGTATTGTCCCGTTCTCATGGCACCATGCTCGACGATCCCGAACAACGCCTGCGGTACTTGCTCCGCTTCTTTCACATGCCCCATCCCGTTCTGTAAGAACATGACCGGCATCTTTCCGTTCGTCAGATAAGGCATCACACTTTTTATATCATACGACTTTGTCGTCACGAACACCAAGTCTTGTGACTCGAATTGTTCAAGCGGCCGCACCTCTACAGGTCGGCTGACTTGGTTATCCCGGATAATCTTGATTTCATGCCCTGTCGTTTGTCTCGTATAGAGTGTCACACTGTGCTGTTCTGCAAGGTAGGATGCGATTAATAATCCAATCGATCCAGCACCGATGATTCCTACTTGACTCATCTGTCCACGCTCCTTCTTTCATCAAAAAAAGCGACCTGTCAAACCGATTGCTCGATTCTAGGGTCGCTTTTATACCGATCATTCAGCTTACTTGCTGACGATTTCTTTACCTTTGTACGAGCCACATGCTTTACAAACGCGGTGTGAAAGTTTCATTTCACCACAGTTTGGGCACTCGACCATACCTGGTACACGGAGTTTGAAATGAGTACGGCGAAGACGTTTGCGTGTTTTCGACGTTCTGCGGAATGGTACTGCCATCGTTGTCCACCTCCTTGAAAAAATACACTCGTCTTTTTATGAAAAGATTAGGAATCCTGATCTTTTTTAAAGAACTGAGCGAGACCCGCAAGTCGCGGATCAATTTTTGGTTCAGCTTCTTCTGGCGCTTCTTCAGAGAGAACCGTCCAGCCTTCCCCTTGAACCAACTGATTTTCTTCATCATCCCCATGCACTTGCACTGGCACATGAAGTAAAATCAATTCTTGCACGAGTGGTTGAAGATCAACCGTATTCCCGTTCGGTAAGTTGATGTCATCCGAATCACTCGGAACAGCATCAACCTCGAGCAGGAACGACTCGATGGATTCAATCTCGAACGGGTACGCGACGTCACTCAGCGTCCGGGCATCCGGAAGCGTCATTTCGCCTGTAATCCGGAGATTGAATATTAATTGATTCGATGTAAACGATGCATTTGCACGAACGTGCACAGGTTGCACCGCCCGGATATCCGGATGGAGGGCGATGAGCTCAGGAAGCTCAATCGTCTCGTTAACCTGAAGTTGACCCAGATTGCGCAATTTATTCAATTGCATCAGGGACCATTTCATCCGAATCACCTCAATTGCAACAATATGAATTATAGAGAGGACATCTTGTTTTGTCAATGTTTTTTCTTTACACTGAAATCGCTAGAGAACGAACACTTTTGGACGTCTTCATCCATATTACCGCACTTAATTCGGTTTGCAAAGGAGAAAGTTTCATGAGAATGACTGCAATTATTTCTGAGTACAATCCGTTTCACAACGGACACCTTTATCAAGCAAAAATCGCACGTCAAGAAACAGGCGCTGATTTGATTGTCGCCATCATGAGCGGAACGTTCACACAGCGCGGTGAACCGGCTTTTACAGACAAATGGACCCGGGCGCAGGCGGCAGTCGCGAGTGGCGAAATCGATCTCGTCCTCGAACTTCCGTTTTATTTCGCCGTCCAACGGGCCGACCGGTTCGCCCTCGGGGGAGTCACGATTGCCGAGACGATTGGTGCGGAAAGTTTATCGTTCGGGAGTGAATGCGGTCAATTGGAGCCGTTCATCGAGGCTGCTGCCGAAAATCAGGAAGCGACTCCGCGTTATCAAGAACTGATGCAGGAAGGGTTAGCCCGTGGATTATCGTCTGCAACAGCCGCCAGTCATGCATTCCGGGAGATGACGACGACACTGGACTTGACGACACCAAATAATACACTCGGATATTATTACGCCCGGGCTGCCTCGACGATCACCTTGCACACGACAAAACGCATTGGGAGCGGCTACCATGATCTTTCCACCGGTGACATCATGAGTGCCACGGCAATCCGTGCTTATCACGCAACGCATCACTCATTGATCGGTTTACCGGAACTGACCGCTGAGACGCTGCGGAATGCGGTCTTTGCTTCATTTGAGCCCTACTATCCTTTTATCCGCCACCGCCTTCTGACAACCCCTCTCGATGATTTAATGCAATTTAACGGGATCGATTCCTCTTTGGCCCCGCGCCTGATTGAAGGAGCACGTAAAAACGAGACGTTCGATAACTTCATGACGGCTGTTAAAACACGTCGTTACACCCGGACCAGCCTGCAGCGTGTCCTGATCTACCTGTTGACGTCATCTAAATCAAGCGAGTTCGAAAATATCGCATTCGACCGGATCGACTACGTCCGTCCATTGGCCTTCAATGACAACGGGCGTCTCGCCTTACGCGAAATCAAACAGCGTATTCCGGTCATTTCGACATTCGAGAAACATCCCTGGCTCATCAAAGAAAGCCACGTCACAGCAGCATACGCTGTGCCCTTGGCTCGTTATGACAGGCTTGAAGAACATCGCCGCTTCGCTCATTTTGCCGGCAGTGTTTCCAAATAATCTAGTGCATCTTCCACTGTCTTGATCGGGACGAGTTTCATACTCGTCTCGATTTTTTGGATTGACGGTTTTGCTTCTTTGTAATTTTCACCCGCCGGGACAAACATGATTTCTGCATCGGCTTCGTCTGCCGCGACAACTTTTTGCCACGCTCCGCCGATCGGACCGACTTTTCCGCCCTCTTCAATCGTACCGGTTCCGGCAATTTTATATCCTTTGGCTAAATCGCCTTTCGTCAGTTGATCATAAATTTCGAGCGTGAACATCATTCCGGCCGATGGACCGCCGACATCCTTGACGTTAAAATCGACTTCCGGATCTGTCTTTACGGAAGATATCGGAAGCGGCTCATAAATTCCCAGTCCGACCCGCTCCGATCCCTTTGTCAGCTGACTGACGGTAATGTTCGTCTGTCGTTGTTTTTTGTTTCGTAGGTATGTCAGCTTTACTTTCGTTCCTGCTTTTTTGCTGCTGATCGTTTTCATGAAACTGCTCAACGAAGTAATCGCTTTATCGCCAACCGTCGTAATCTGATCCCCGGCTTTTAACTTCCCATCTGCCGGACCATCCGGAATGATTCCCGAGACATAAATCCCCTTGAAATCGACCGTCGCTTTTTTCCCTGCAAGTTCATACCCTTCAATCGTCGCGTTATGTTGGGCTTCTTCCATGTAAAGCTTCTGACGTTTCTCATACTGCGTATCCGACTCGCCGTCATATAGATAGTCACTGACGCTCGAACGGTCCGCAAACGGCAGAAACAGGCTCTCTACGAGAAAATAGGGTGTCGCCCGCCGCTGGGCAATCGTCAGCATCATCAGGTCACCCGGTTCTTTTGTCGCCCCTTTGACGTCAATCAGTTGCTCTGTCGATGTCGCGTCCCCAGGATAGGAAATGAAATACGGAAGCGGAACAAAAAAAGCAATCATCGCTGCGAGAACAGCAGCCAGTGCCGGTTTCCAAGCCTTCATCTTAATTCTCCTTCGCTGTATTTATGACGTAATGCTTCTTCGACGGCAGGAGGCACGAGACCGGCAACCGATGCTCCGTATTTGGCTGCTTCCTTGACGATTGATGAACTTAAAAATGAATACTGGTTGTTCGTCATCATAAATAACGTCTCGATTTGATCATTCATTTTTTTATTGATGGACGCGACTTGCATCTCATACTCGAAATCCGACACGGCGCGCAAGCCACGGACGATGACATCCGCTCCGACCGTCGAAGCATAATCAACAAGTAGCCCGTTAAAAGCATCGACTTTGATATGGGGTAAATGTTCCGTCACTTCTGAAATCAGCTCCATTCGTTCCTGAACTGAAAACAACGGTTGCTTGGAGGAATTGTTTAATACGGCAACGATGATTTCGTCAAAAATCGGCGCTGCCCGTTCAATGATATCAAGATGCCCGTTCGTGATGGGATCAAAACTCCCGGGACAGATAGCGATTCGTTTCATGCTCGTTCCTCCAGTTCTGTAAATTCATACAATGTAATCGAGATGACCGTAGAATACTGCAGCCGTCTGATGACCTGCAAACGGCCGATGACATCCGGTAACTCCGTTTCTGATCCATGTTCACAAACAATAACGCCGTTGTCCGTCAGCATGTCATGTTGCTCTATGTAGGCCACTTGCTCTGCGAGTTGTTCCTTCGCATACGGGGGGTCGAGAAAAATCAATTTAAAGGGCGATTCGCCCGCCAGTTCCGCCAAGGCTACCGTCACGTCTTTTTTTAAGACACGGCTCCGCTCCGTCAAACGTGTTGTTTGTAAATTTTCTTTAATCGTTTGAACCGCTCTAAAATGTTGATCGACAAAAACAGCTTCATCGCATCCCCGGGATAAAGCTTCGATTCCGAGACCGCCGCTTCCCGCAAATAAATCAAGCGCCTTCCCTCCGTCAAAATACGGTCCGATGACATTGAATAAGGACTCCTTGACTTTATCTGTCGTCGGTCGTGTCTGATCTCCCGGAACCGCTTTGATTCGTGTACCTTTTCGTTCTCCTGATATGACCCGCATGCCTTCTCATCCTTTCAAAAAAGAGCGACGAGGATGACCTCATCGCTCTACCTGTTAGACTTCTTCTTGTATCTTACCTTTTTTATTCGCATACGTTTCGCTGATGAACGGCCGTTCTGATCGAATGACGCTCTCGACAAACGGCAGTTCCGTAATCCGTTCAACTATCTGTTCATGCCGTTCCAAATCAACGTATAAGAAAACGTACCGTTCCCGTTTTGAAGTGAAATAGACATTTCCGAACCGACGCAATTGACGTGAGGCCTTCAACGCATTGACATAGACGATAAGTCCGATTCGATCCTTGATCACACACCGTTCCTCCCTTGTGTCGTTCTTAACCGCTACAGCTGCAGCTTCCGCCAGTCGAACACCCGCCTGCGCATCCCTGATCGAAAAATGGATTTCCGGTCGGTACTTTGATTTGAGGAGAGACTTGTCCGGCCAGGACGAGACTGACTTGTCCGAGGAGCGTTTCCAATTGCTTCTCCGCCTTCTTAAACTGTGCGACTTCTTCCTGTAAATCAAGCGCACGTTTAATTTCATGCACTTTTTTTGTGATGGTTTGATAGTCCGGATGATACCGGCCAAATCGTTGCACCAATTCGTATTCTTCCTTAATGCGGTTAAAATCACGAATGACGTCCTGTGCTTGTCTTGAGTTTGCACGTGCCTGTTTTGCTAATCTATATGCTTGACCTGTTTCGCTTTGCGAGAGAGAGTATGCAAGGTCTTCCGCTGCGTTGATGAGGTCGATTGTTTTATCTGAATAAATCACAACGAATCTCCTCCTTAACTTAACCATCATATCATAACATTTATCTCGCTCCTAGCACGCTGAATTGTGTATAATTTGTTCAGAAGGAAGGAATGAATTGTATGCAATTTTTATCATTTAACATGTTCCGGACGATTGGTATCAAAACCGAGCATGCGAAGTCGGATTATCATTTTGATTCATTAAATAAAATCGCCCAGGCAGATGTTATCTTGTTTCCGGAATATTGGCAGATCCATTCTATTATCTACGGAATGAAAAAACCGATTTTCCCGTCAGCGGCAACATTCCATTTAGGGCACGATAAAATCGAAATGACACGGATTTTCAAAACCGTTATTCCCGACAATATTCCCCGGACAGAAATTTACGGAAAAAACGAATTCACGATTTCCCGTGTGCTCGATCAGTTCAGTTTTCCGTTCGTCGCCAAGACCGTCCGCAGTTCCATGGGTCAAGGCGTCCATCTGATCAAAAATGACGCAGACTGGGATAAATACGTGGCGCAACATGATACGTTTTATGTACAGGAATATATTCCGAATGAAAAGGATTTACGTGTCGTCGTCGTCGGCGATCAGGTTCTCGCTGCTTATTGGCGGGTCGGAGGTACCGAGTTTTTGAATAACGTCGCTCAAGGGGGTGTCCTTGATTTCGAGAACATTCCACAGGAGGCACTTGATTTTGTGCTGACTCTCGCCAAGCAACTCGATATCGATCATGCCGGATTTGATCTCATTTTCCGAGACGGTCATATTTATGTGCTTGAATTTAACGTTTTCTTCGGCGGAGAAGGATTAAATCACCTCGGCATCCATGCACCGGATACGATTCTTGAATACGTTGAGCGAAAATACGGAAGTTCATGAATTCTTCAAATTGACTTCACAACTTTTTCTTTATCGGTAGTTTCATTATGGTATGATAGCTTGGAAAGACTAGTGTACACTAGCAAACTGGGGTATAGGGGGATTCACACATGAAGTTTGAACAGTTCGGAATCGAAAATAAGGAAATGAAGTTCGGGTTACTCGAAACGATTATGGCGCATCACCGTTTCGTCCGCGAAGGACAATGGGATTATGAGCGTGCCATGTATGACATGAAATACGAAAAACAATCGACGGGCGAGGTATTTTACCTCCGTATTCCGGTCTATGCCATCCAAGGTGAGATCGAAGACCGTCAAGCAGTCGTTCGGATGTTGACACCGTTACTCGGAAAACATTACTATCCGCACGGCGTCGAATACGATGAGGAGTTCCCTCCTGAGATCGTCAAAGACTGCGAGCGCCGCTTAACTGCATTGCTTGAAACACTCGAAAAATAAGCACTCAACGAATCAAAATTCACCTTTCGTGGATTTTGATTTTTTTATTGCGTAACAATTATCTAAAAAGGAGGCACCTCCTCACGAATCGAGAAAGTGCCTCCTTTACTTTTTACGGATATCCCACTGAAATCGAGGAGTCCCGGTTACTTGGCTACCAACTGAAGATAGTCCAACACATCTTCCCCTAATTGGATGTTTACTTGTTCACGCAAATAGTGATACAAGTCCGGAAGCCGTGTGGCGTCGACCTGGACTTTCAAGCTGAACGAAACCGAATCTCCGGATAACCGTTTGATCCGGGCTACCGTCGCACCGAAATCAAGGACTGTACAGAGTAAAAGTTCTTCAATCGCTTGAACCGAGACCGTTACTGCGCCCGTTACTTGATACTGCTGTTCCATCACGGAATTCACTCCTTCGCAAGTTGTTTGACCGATGTCATTACTTCCTCTAAGTCGACCGGTTCGTCTGTCGTTTTTGCCATTGAAGAGATTGCCCGGACTTTATTATCCCGGTCGAGTATGAACATCTGCGTACCGTGTGTGACTAAGCCGCTTTCTGCTTTTGAATAATAGAAATTCAATTGGCGTGTCAGACGATCAATGACGACATCATCTCCCGTCAACACTTTCCAGCCTTTTGCATTTGCTTCAAAGTTCGAAGCATACTTTTTCAATACTTTTTGTGTATCTACTTTCGGATCGACCGTGACCGCGACCAGTTCGACATCTGTTCCGTACAACTCTTCCGCACGTAACTGCTTTTCGAGTTTACGGTAATCGTTTAACGTCAACGGACAGATATCCGGACAGTTCGAGTAGAAAAACGTCAGTACTTTGACTTTTCCATCTTCCGAACTAAACTGTTTCCCATCGACTGCATTCGTCAATTCAAATGGTGTCGGCTCCGCGATGACGGGTAATTTTTCTTTCATGAAGAAGTAATAATACCCGCCTGTTGCAGCTACTAAAATCAACACGACTGCGGCGACAGTCAAATAACTGTTTTTCTTCAAATCAAGACCTCCTTAATGGTTCCAGACGGCCCGGAACACATTTGTTGTCTCTCCCGGCTCGTAGACCACGTATAACAGACAGTAGACGATCACACCTGTAATCGCCGTTAAAAACCAAATGACCGATGCTTTCGGACCGATTTTACGGTGTTTTGCAAAGTTTTTCTTATAGGCAAAGAACAGAGCCATCAGTCCAAGGACACCACCTGATGTCGCGAGCAAAATGTGGAAAATCAAAAATCCTGTGTAGTACGGTTTGACCGTATCCGGTCCTCCAAACGCCGTGTTACCGAGCAGAATCGTCCGTAACGCGTACATGATGAAGAATAGTAAGGCTAATGCAGCAGCAATCGTCATCACGAATTGGTGTGCTTTCATATTTCGGCGTGTCTGCGCAATCAAAAACCAACCGATTGCGACAAAAATCGCACTGATGACAATCAACGAGACACAAATCAACGGCAAATAACTCATGTTCCAACTTCCCCCAATTTAATCCGCTTTTGGCGAGAAGGACATACCTTCATCGACAGCAGTACTTTTAGAACGTCTGACCCAAGTAAAGAATGTCAGACCAAAGAACAGCCCATACACTAACTCTTGACCAAGTTTCATGAGAACCCCACCAAAACGCTGGTCTTCGAGCAAATCTTTTGTTGTTCCGAACAGCCGTTCCATGTTGAGTCCACTCAAATCATTATTCGGCATACAGTATGCTAATACTTTTGCGAATGTTGCCGGATCCTGATAGGCGTCGTACTGGAAACTTTGACTAAAGATCATGAACGCACACGCCGGCGTCAACAAAACACCATTGGCGACGATATAAACCATTTTCTTCAAATCCGACAAGCTGTCTTCTTCATTGACCGGTGCGATAATCGGATACCACATCGTCATACTGAGGAAAATCAATGTCCCGTGGAAAATCCGGTGCACCGTATAGTTCGTCAGGACGTAATCAAAGATGAAGGGCATGTGATAAAACGTAAACAGTGAATTAAACAAAATCAGTGCAATCAACGGCAAAATGAAAAATCGTAATGTCCGTCCAAGATACGGTACCTCAAACAACCGTTTGAACACCCACCCTGGAATCGCAATCATCAAGAGCGGCGGTGCCACCATGTACACGAAGACCATCTGCAACATATGAGCAGAGAACGTGATATGGGCCAAGACATCAAGCGGGCTGCCAAAACCGATGTAATAGACAAACAAAGCCGCAAGCATCGAAAACTTTTGTCCTAATGTCGTCTCCGCTTCATCAGGTCGACGGATTTTTTCCGTCAATACAGCGTATAAAACATATATACCAATTAAAAGTAATGCATAGTATGGACTCCATAAAACGGTCCAGTCGAATTGTGATAAGGATCCCCTTAAATTGCCTAACATGTTTTTCACCCCGTTCCTTTTTCCTACAGATTAAGATTACCGTTCCCCTATTTCATTGTAAAGGTTTCTCATAAAACGATTCCAAAATAAAAGACCATCCTGCTAAACGTTAGCAGAATGGTCACAATTGATTACCAGATCAAAAGACGGAGTGTCGCGACGATCGTCAAGGCGACGAAGATGCCGAGTGCCATCATGACTTTGACCCAAGTGTTGCCTTTATTGTTCATATGCATGAACATATAAAGCTGCAAGTAGACTTGAACGATTGCCATGATGATCAGGAATCCACCCGCTGCCCAGTGTGGCATGAGTTCTGCCATGACCGCACCAAAAGCAATCAGTGTGAGAAAGATCATCAAAGCGAAACTCGTGAGTTGCAACTGCATCTCGCGGCTGCGATCTGCTTTCAACTCGAGTTCAACTTGATTACGTGTTAATTGCGGTTCGTGTTTTTCCATCTTATTTCACCATCCCCATGAGGTAGACGACTGAGAAGATAAAGACCCAGACGACGTCAATGAAGTGCCAGTAAAGACTTGAAACATAATACTTCGGTGCGTTGACGACCGTGATGCCGCGATTCCAGTTCCGAATCAACAATGTCGAGATCCAGAGGAGACCGAACAAGACGTGTGCTCCGTGGAAACCAACGAGTGTGTAGAAGGCTGATCCAAAAGCACTTGACGTAAACGTGTGACCGATGTGGTAATAATGATTGAACTCATAAATCTCACCGCTGAGGAACCCTAAACCGAGTGCAAGCGTGATGATCAACCACATTTTCATTTTCTTGACATCATTACGTTTCATCGCCATCATCGCAAGAACACTTGTCAGTGAGCTTGTGAGAAGGAGCATCGTCATGATGAAGACAAGACCCATTTCAAAAATATCGTAACTGCGTAATCCTTCTTTTGCACCAGAGTTGTGCAAACCGATGTACGTCCCGAAGAGAGAAGCGAACAATGTCGTCTCTCCTCCAAGGAAGAACCAGAAGGCTACATATTTATTCTTACCCTCAAGTGTTGCTTTTTCAACATGATCCGGAATACCCGTGATCGGGTTGTTTGGTACTGAATGATGTCCCATCTTACTTCGCCTCCTTTTCAGCTTCAAGGCGTAGATCTTTTTCGATTTCCGCTTTCGGGATGTAGTATCCTTCATCGTCAATCCAAGAACGGAGGAACATTGCGAAGAGTGTCATCGCAAGACCGATCAAGGCGATGATCAGACCTACTGTACCGTAGTCAAGGCGAAGAATGAATCCGAGACCGGCAAGGAATAAACCGACTGACATGACGAATGGCAGGATCGAGTTGTTCGGCATGTGGATATCGCCGACTTCTTCCGAAACCGAAACCGTTTTGTTTCCAGCCATTTTTTCGAGCCAGTATGTGTCAAGACCTTTAACAAGTGGAATCTGTGCAAAGTTGTACTCTGGAGTTGGAACAGGAAGCGTCCACTCGAGGGTACGACCGTCGCCCCAGACGTCACGTTTAACGTATTCTTTTGACATCAATGCTGCAACGATGGATACGACAAGAACGATTGTCGAGACACCCATGAAGGCTGCTCCGATTGATGACAGTAAGTTCATTGTTTCCCAGCCTTGGTTTGGCAAGTACGTGAAGACACGACGTGGCATACCAGTCAGACCGAGAATGTGTTGCGGGAAGAACGTCAAGTGGAAGCCGATGAAGAACAACCAGAATTGAATTTTACCCCAGAACTCGTTGAGCTGTTTCCCGAACATGAGTGGGAACCAGTAGTACAGACCTGCGAAGAGGCCGAAGACAACCCCACCAACGATAACGTAGTGGAAGTGGGCAACTACGAAGTAGCTGTCATGATACTGATAATCGGCAGGAGCAACAGAAAGCATAACCCCTGTCATACCACCAACAAGGAATGATGGGATGAAGGCAACCGAATAGAGCATCGCAACTGGGAACGTCAATTTACCGCCCCATAGCGTAAAGAGCCAGTTGAAGATTTTGACCCCGGTCGGAACGGCGATCGCCATTGTCGCAACCGCGAAGATTGCATTCGCAACTGGACCAAGTCCGACTGTGAACATATGGTGAACCCAAACCATGAATCCTAAGAAACCGATTAACATTGTCGCAAAGACCATCGTCGTGTAACCGAAGAGACGTTTACGGGCAAATGTAGGAATGATTTCAGAGAAGATACCGAAGGCCGGTAAGATCAAGATGTATACTTCCGGGTGACCGAAAATCCAGAAAAGGTGTTCCCAGATGACGATGTTACCACCGGCTGCCGGATCGAAGAAATGTGCCCCGAACAGACGCTCAAACGTCAAGAGGAACAATCCGACCGTAAGTGGCGGGAATGCGAAAACGATCAATGCTGATGCAACGAATGCTGTCCATGTGAACAATGGCATCCGCATCAGTTTCATACCTGGTGCACGCATGTTCAAAATCGTAACGAGGAAGTTAATCCCCCCCATGAGTGTACCGAAACCAGAAATCTGTAATCCGAGTGAGTAGAAATCAACACCGAGAGATTCCGGAACAGTTGAAAGCGGAGCATATGCTGTCCACCCTGCGTTCGGAGCTGCGCCGAAGAACCATGACAGGTTCAACAAAACTCCCCCGAAGAAGAACAACCAAAAACCAAGTGCGTTTAAAAACGGAAACGCAACGTCACGTGCTCCGATTTGAAGCGGAACAGCAGCGTTCATATAGCCGATCAACATCGGCATGGCTGCCAGGAAGATCATGGTCGTACCGTGCATCGTGATCAACTGGTTAAATAATTCACCGCTGACGAAATCGTTCATCGGTTTAATCAATTGAAAACGAATCATTAAGGCTTCTACGCCACCAACCAGAAGGAAAAACAATCCAGAGATGATATAGAGAACCCCGATTTTTTTATGGTCGACTGTCGTTAGCCAGTCCATGATGCCGGTTTTTTTCTTCGGCATACCCATAGTATGTGTCCCCACTATGATTCCCCCTTAAATATTATTGGAGCTTTTTGTCCAATAGGTAGTCTGCAAGTTCGCTTAACTCTTCATCGCTAATCTTATCTTCAGAGAAACCAGGCATTTTTGTTCCTTGTTTTTCTTTTTGCGGGTTGCGAATCCATTTTTCGAGATTTTCTTTGTCATGGTCGAGGTATCCAGCGATACGCTGACGATCACCAAAGTTTGTTAAGCTTGGCGCGACTTTCCCGCCACCGTGACAGCTGAGGCAGTTTTGTGCGTAAACTTGCTCGCCAGTCGTCCAGTTCTTTTTGTTTTTTGCATCCAATTGTTTTGTTTCTGCTTCTTTAGCTGATTTCATGTCTTTAAGCCATGCATCGTAATCATCTTGCTCAAGCGCGATGACCTTGAAGTCCATCAATGCATGTGAAGGTCCACATAACTCGGCACATTTACCGTAGTATGTTCCGGCTTCTTGTGCTTGTAACCACATCTCGTTATCGAGACCCGGGTTTGTATCTGTCTTACCAGAAAGAGCCGGTACCCAGAATGAGTGGATGACGTCTTTTGAAGTTAAGTTGACAGCGACACGTTTTCCGACTGGAATAACGAGTTCTTGTCCTGTTGAAACACCTTTGTCTGGATATTCGAACTCCCACCAGTACAAGTTGGCTGTAACGTTGATGACTTCATTTTTCTTCGCTTCTTTCGCATCTGCTAATTCAACCGTCGTTTTGATGGTTGGTACGGCAAGAACGACTAACAAGAGAATCGGAATGACTGTCCAAATGATTTCAAGTGTATGATTTCCTTCCACTTGTTTCGGAACAGTGTTGTCTCCAGCTTTACGACGGAATTTCATAAGTACGTAAATATAGATGACTGCTACAATCGCAAGGACAAACAACATGACCCATAAGCTGAGCTTAATGATTTCAAGTTGCATTTGTGCGCCTTCCCCGCGAGGCTGTAGTGCGGACAATTCCGGGATTCCACAACCTGATAACAATAATGCCATCAAACCGATCGGAAGAAGCCGGAAGAGCATTTTTCCTGATTTTTTCACAACCATCCCCACTTTCTTTTCCCCAATTTTTTTCTTTCTTCAATGGTGTCCGTGAAGTATGTCAAATCGTTTTAGAGAGAAACGAGTACGACCGTCACGATCCAAGCCGTGAAATAAAAGAGCGAGAAGAAAAACATCTTCGAAGCCCACTTAATCTCAGCTTGTTCTTCCTTGATTTTGAGACCTTTCAGTCCCATGTAGAGCCAGTATCCGCCGAGCACAGCCATGACCAGCATATAAATGATGCCGTAGTGCGCAAGGAGAAGTGATGATGGGAGTAAAACTGCAATCCACCATACAATTTGTCGTTTCGTGATCGCAAAACCATTGACGACAGGTAACATTGGAATACCGGCAGCGCGGTACTCTTCCGTCCGTCTCATGGCGAGCGCAAGGAAGTGAGGCGGTTGCCATACGAACATGATGAGAAACAAAATCCATGCATCGATATGAAGTGTCGGAGTGACTGCCGCAAATCCAATGATCGGTGGCACTGCTCCTGAAATACCACCTACGACTGTATTGATCGTATGTGTCCGCTTTAACCACATCGTATAGATGACGACGTAGACAAACGAACCAATCAATCCGAAAACTGCCGCGACATGGTTAACGATCAGCAACAGGACGGTACCGGTAGCCAGTATGCCAAGTCCTAATGCCAATATCCGTTGCCCATCCATCTTACCGGTTACACTCGGTCTTCCCATCGTCCGCTCCATCTTGTAATCAATGTCACGGTCGATATAGTTATTGAGGTAACAACTACCGGCAATGACCAGTCCACTTCCGAGAAGCGTCCACAATAATGTCAACTTCGTCTGCCACAAGTACAGTAGAACATCATCCGTTAAGTATGATGCTGCCACGACATAACCTGCGAAGACGGTGATGAGATTCGCACGAACGATTCCCATCTTTGCTAGGGTGACATAGTCCTTGAACGTCGGCTGATCCGATTGCTCGATCATGATGTCCAGGGTCTCCCCGTTTACTTTCGCCATGTTGTTTCCTCCTTCTAACCGTCCGCGTTCTTTCTGTACGTAGGATTCACGTATTTTCTTCACAGAAATAACACAGACACGCCACGAAACGTCCTTTTCTCTATAAAAGATACCACATATTCAAGGTCATGACGTATGAAAATACTTTCGACATAATGAACAAAATGTGAATTCTATGTGATTAACCTCACAGTTCACCATATTTACCTAATATTAGAATAGCGTTCTTCTAAAAGATTGCAAGCGTTTCGATATTTTTTATGCGATACTATTGCTAGGTATTTCAAGTATCATGTATTTTCTCTAGAAAGGTGGTGGCTGCGTTTTGAATCGAAAACTTTCGATTTTTTCAGCATTTGTCACATTCACGATGATGATCGTTCTTCTCATGGGGGGGACCGTCACGAAAACAGATTCCGGAAACGGATGCGGGACCGATTGGCCGCTCTGTCACGGAGAATTGATTCCAACTAATCCAAGTGTCGAAACGATGATTGAGTATAGTCACCGCGCAGTAACAGGAGTCGTCGGTTTATTGATCATCGCCTTGTGTCTTTGGACACTTGTCGCTTTCAAAGATCGCCTGGATATCAAGATTTTCGCTTTCCTGGCCTTCATTTTCATGTTGATTCAATCCATCGTCGGTGCAGGTGCCGTCGTTTGGCAACAGTCGGATCTCGTCATGGCACTCCATTTTGGAATCTCATTGATTTCTTTTGCTTCCTTACTTATCTTGACGATCTTGATTATGGAGCGTTCCGGTCAAGAATTCAGGGAATCGGTCCCAGCGTTCTTGCGTAAACTGTTGTACGGCTTACTGATCTATACGTTAATCGTCGTTTACACCGGAGCGTTCGTCCGCCATGTCGGTGCGACGTATGCCTGCGTCGGCTGGCCGGTCTGTTCGCAACCGACGATGACGTTCGAAGCGTGGGTGCAAATGATTCACCGGATTTTGGCCGGTCTGTTGTTCTTCTATACGCTGTTCGTCCACTACACGGCGATTCGCCTGAAACACCGGACCTCGCGTACCGGTATGTTGTTCGCAACCTTCTTTATCTCTTGTCAGGTTGCAACCGGTGCCTGGATCGTTCTTGGTGGACATGCCACGTACGTTCCGTTATTACACGCATTCCTGATCACTTGTTATTTCGGAGTCATCTCTTACCTCGCTTACCATGCATTCCGGACGCGAAAAAAGGATTCTAGACTGCGCTGATTAAACCTTCAACTAAAAAGGGAAGCGGATTTTTCAACTATCCGCCTCCCTTTTTTTATACGCTTTATTTAAAACGGGCAATCGCTCGTTTCCGGGCCATATCGTGCTCGACAATCGGCATCGGATAATCGTAGTCTTTTCGTTGTTGTTCCGTCGGTTCATGAATCGATGTTTTCGGCAAATCCTTCAGTTCCGGCAAATAGGTACGGATGAACGTTCCATCCTTATCGAATTTCTTCGACTGGGTCGTCGGATTGAAGACACGGAAATACGGCACAGCGTCCGTACCGACGGATGCCGCCCACTGCCACCCGCCGATATTCGACGCTGCTTCATAGTCCACCAGTTTCTGTTGGAAGTAGCGTTCTCCTTTTTGCCAGTCGACTAATAAATCCTTCGTCAAAAAAGATGCGACAATCATTCGCAGGCGGTTATGCATCCATCCAGTCGTATTGAGCTGACGCATCGCTGCATCGACGATCGGGTACCCGGTTTTCCCTTCTGCCCAGGCTTTGAATCCCTTCTCATCCGTTTCCCACTCAATCTTCGTATACTGTTCATTAACCGGCAGTCGTTTGGATTCCGGATAATGCATGAGAATCGTGTAGTAAAATTCCCGCCAGATCAATTCCGTCAGATAGGTCTGTTTTCCTTTTGAATCCTGTTCCTGCTGGACCGCATCAAAAATCGTCCGAATTCCGATTTCACCAGTCCGAAGATATCGGGACATCAGGCTTGTTCCGTCGACGGCCGGCAGATCCCGTTGCTCCTCATAAGCAGATAAATTATTTTTAAGGAATGATCGTAAACGTTTTCGAGCCGTTTCTTCCCCGACCGCGAAGTCGGTGTCTGATGCCGCCCGCTTAAAATAATCCAGCATAAAGGCATTGTTCTGCCGCCGTTTGTGATAACGTTCCTTTAAAAGATTCAGCTTGACCGGATACGGTTTATCGACATCTTTCTTCAAAAAAGCATTTTTATACGGTGTAAATACCTTGTAATAGGATCCGTCATTTTTTTTGACGGCATGCGGATGAAGCAGATGGCGGTCAAGCAACCGCTCCGTCTTTTTATCGCCCCGTTTTTTCATGATGCCGTCGTCACGGCTCTTGAACGGTTCGACGTACTCGGCGTTAAACAACAGAACATCCGCCATTTCCGTTGCTTCGAGAAAATCCTTTTCCTGTCCTTCAATGAAACGGATCGGCATATCATGGGTCTTGCAGTTTTTTGCGAAATGTTCGAGTGCCTGGAAAAAATACTGTTGCCTCGCGTCATACTCTCCGATGTAGTCCGGGTTCACCCAGAAAACGAACTCGACATTTGCCTGTTCGTCCTTTTCGAGATACTCGACCGCTCGTGCCAGCATATGATTGTCCTCGAGCCGAAAATCACTTCGAATCCAACAGATGATATTCATATTCATTCCTCCATCAACTGACGATGAACGAAAAACAGGCAATCCGCCATGCGTTTTGCCTGTTTTCGTCACCCTGTATTTATCCTAAGTTACATATTATGCATTACACGAATTCAATCAATAAATCTTGGCTCGCGATGGCTTCGCCTTCTTTGACATGAACCGATTTAACCTCACCGTCTTCTGGTGCTTGAATCGTCGTCTCCATTTTCATTGCTTCCGTCACAAGCAGCTGCTCTCCCTTACGAATCCGGGTACCGGGTTCGACCAGGACTTTCAAGACGCTGCCGGGCATCGAAGCACCAATCTGTTTCGGGTTCGAACGATCGGCCTTCGGACGGCTCGACGAACTTTCTTTGATGCTGATATCTTTTACTTCGACTTCACGCGGGACGCCGTTCATCTCGTAGTAGATGACACGGACACCGTGATCGTCCGGTTGACCGATTTGGATCAACTTCAGGTACAGTGTTTTTCCACGCTCGATTTCGACTTCGATGGTTTCCCCGAGACGCATACCGTGGAAGAACGTACTCGTATCGAGAACGGAGATATCCCCGTAACGTGCGACATACGAACTGTAATCAAGGAATACCTTCGGATACAGGGCATATGCCAGAGCATCGAATTCTGTTACCGGACGTTCTAGTTTCTCGAACAACTCATGTTTGATGGCATCAAAATTGAGTGGCTCCATCATTTTCCCTGGACGTTCCGTCAACGGCTCAACGCCTTTCAGGATTGCCGCTTGGACTTGTTTCGGGAAGCCGTCCGGTGGCGTACCCAGCTCGCCCTTCATCAATTCAACGACAGAATCCGGGAAGTCAAGATTGCTGGCACGTTCCAGAACATCTTCTTCCGTCAGATGGTGTTGGACCATGAATAAGGCCATATCACCGACGACTTTCGAAGATGGTGTCACTTTGACGATGTCGCCGAACAACATGTTGACGCGGGCATACATCGTTTTAACTTCCGACCAGCGATCCGCGAGTCCAACGGCTTTCGCTTGTTGTTGAAGATTCGAATACTGACCGCCCGGCATTTCATGATCATAGACCGTCGGGTTCGGTGCTAACATATCAAGCTCAAACGCTTGATAGAGGTGGCGCACATCCTGCCAGTAATCCGATACCTGCTCAAATTTTTGTGCCGACACGAGCGGTTGACGCTTGTGACCACTGAGGGCATGAATCAGACTTCCTCCGGCAGGCTGACTTGTCAGTCCCGCCATACTTGAAGCAGCGACGTCAACGATATCGACACCGGCATCAACAGCTCGCGCGTACGTATAAATACCGTTTCCGCTTGCGTCATGCGTATGCAGATGGATCGGCAAATCAACAGCATCTTTTAACGCCGAGACTAATGCGTAGGCAGCTTCCGGTTTCAGCAGACCTGCCATATCTTTGATGGCAATGATATGGGCACCGCTCGCTTCGAGTTGTTTCGCCAGTTTAACGTAATACGGAAGATGATATTTCGGACGGTTCGCATCAAACAAGTCGCCTGTATAACAAACTGCTGCCTCTGCGATTTTACCCGTCTGCAAGACGGCATCGATGGCCAGCTGAATGGATTCAGGATTGTTTAAGCTGTCGAAAATCCGGAACACATCAACACCCGCTTGCGCGGCTTCCTTGACGAATGCATGAATGACATTGTCCGGATAGTTTTTATAGCCGACTGCATTGGCTCCGCGTAACAACATCTGAATCAACACATTCGGCATCTTTTCACGCAACTGCATCAAACGAACCCACGGATCTTCTGACAGGAAACGGTATGCCACGTCAAACGTTGCACCGCCCCAGGCCTCTACTGAGAACAGTTCCGGCAACAGTTTGGCTTCCGCCTCGGCAATTGCCACTAAATCTTTTGTCCGCATCCGTGTCGCAAGCAACGACTGATGCGCATCACGGAAAGTCGTATCTGTCAATTGAACCCGTTCTTGTGCTTTCAGCCAGTTGATGACACCAAGCGGGCCTTCCGTATCAAGAATCGCTTTCGCACCTGCTTGATAGTCAGCCGGAAGATCTTTCGGAATCCGGACGTCGCGGGCAAGCGGTTTTTCAATCTTGCCGATTCCCGGGAAACCGTTGACGGATACTTCTCCGATATATGTCAGCAACTTCGTACCACGGTCTTGTCGTTTCGGGAAGATGAACAATTCTTTTGTGTCGTCGATAAACGATGTATTGTAATCTCCGCTGATGAACGCGTGGTGCTTCAGAACATTACTTAAGAATGGGATGTTGGTTTTAATTCCCCGGATCCGGAACTCGCTTAAGTTTCGGCTCATTTTAGCAACGGCTTGATCGTATGTTAAGCCGTGTGTCGAAATCTTAACGAGCAAGGAATCGTAATAAGGCGAGATTTCAGCACCGACATAGGCATTTCCGCCGTCAAGACGAACGCCAAAACCGCCTGGTGAACGGTATGCTTTGATTTTTCCCGTATCCGGCAGGAAGCCGTTCTCCGGGTCTTCGGACGTAATCCGGCTCTGAATGGCGAAACCTAACATTTGAATATTTTCTTGCGCAGGAATACCCACCAGGTCACTATGTAGTGATTCCCCTTCCGCGACTCGAATTTGTGTCTGGACGATATCAATGCCCGTAATCATTTCCGTAATCGTATGTTCGACTTGAACACGCGGATTGACTTCGATGAAATAGAAGGACTCGTCTTGTGTCACTAAAAATTCAACCGTACCGGCATTCTCATAGCCGACATGCTTCATCAACGTTACCGCTGCTTCACAGATCTTTTGGCGTCCTTCGTCCGATAACGTGACACACGGCGCGACTTCGACGACTTTTTGGTGACGGCGTTGCACGGAACAATCGCGTTCAAACAAATGAACGATATTGCCGTGGGCATCCCCGATGATTTGAACTTCGATATGTTTCGGACGTTCAATCAATTTTTCAACGTAAATTTCATCTGAACCAAATGCTTTTAAAGCTTCCGATTTTGCCCGCTCAATCATTTCCGGCAACTCTTCTTCTGTCCGGACGACACGCATCCCGCGTCCGCCGCCGCCTAGAGAAGCTTTGACCATTAATGGATAACCTGCTTTTTCAGCGAAAGCATACGCTTCATCAATCGATGTGATCGGACCGTCCGTTCCCGGAATAACGGGTAAACCGGCTTCGATGGCTGTCGTCCGCGCACGGACTTTATCACCGAAGCTGTAGAGATGTTCTTCTCGGGGACCGATAAAGATAATCCCCTCTTCCCGACAGCGAGTAGCGAGTTCAATATTTTCTGACAAAAATCCGTAACCTGGATGGATTGCATCACATTGTGCCTTCTTGGCAGTCTCGATGATTCCTTCGATATCAAGGTATGCTTCGATCGGTTTTTTTCCCTCACCGATTCGGTACGCTTCATCGGCTTTGTACCGGTGAAGCGACCCCATATCTTCTCGTGAATAAATAGCGACTGTCCGAATCCCGAGTTCGGTTGCCGCACGGAATACGCGAATCGCGATTTCTCCGCGGTTGGCGACAAGAATCTTTTTGATTTTAGTCAACTGATGCTCCCCCTTTAAGTAATGAACTCGTAACACTCATCTTTCGTGCTTCCTGTACTTCTTTATGATACGCTATCCGGTGCTTGTTTTGCATCGAAATATTTGCCACGACCCCAAGCATCGTACTCATGACAAGCAGTGAAGACCCGCCGTAACTGATAAACGGTAACGTCACACCCGTCCCCGGAAACAGACCGGACATCGCCCCGATATTGATACCGGTTTGGATAAAGATGATCGACGAAATGCCGAACGCCACCATACTCGAATAAATCGAAGCAGATTGCCGGGCAATCAGCGCCCCTTGCCACATTAAAAAGAACAACAGTCCGAGAACAACGAGAACCCCGACGAATCCGAGTTCTTCCGAGATGATTGACATGATGTAATCGGTCTCCGGCTCCGGCAGATAACCGTACTTTTGAAAGCTGTTCCCCAAACCGACTCCGAAGAATCCTCCATGAGCGATCGAGATGACCGAATTAATCAGTTGATACCCTTTTCCTTCGGCATCTAAAAATGGATTGAAGATGGCTTGAATCCGTTCCATCTGATTGGCGGAAAAATTGTTCCAGGCATACAGACCGACTCCTGATGCAAATACGATGGCAACAGCGATATACCCGCGCGGCAAGCCGACTGCAAAAAGAATCATGGCCGAAATCAAAAGAAGGATAAACAATCCTCCGTCATCCGGCTGCATTCGGATAATAATGGCGTAAGGAGCCAACAACACGGTCATCGGAATCAAGATCCAGTCCGTAAAACTAAGCAAAATCCGTTTGCCGGATGAATCGGGTGCGATTTGCCGATGAATGAAATGATGGACAATCCCAATCACACCGTTCATCTGTCCTTTATGTTTTTGATCAAAGTAGTTGGCGAGACCGATGACAAGAACAAATTTACACAGCTCAATCGGCTGAATCAAAAAAATCCCAAAATTTAACCAGGCACGTGCTCCGTTCAACGGGGCAGCAAACAGAGTTGCCGTCAACATCCCGAATGTAATGAGATATAAACCCAACCGAGCGAGCGGTCCTCGGAACGTCTCATGATTTAAATGAGCGACAAACAAAAAGACAACAATCGCCATCACGTCAAACATCAATTGTTTTTCAAAAAATGAGGTATTCGCGTAATCGCCGCCGTTCCAGACACTGGCACTGTAGACCATCACCGTACTGATGGCCATCAGGATCAGCATCGTGAAGAAGAGGCGATAATCAAAAAACGCACGTTTTTCCTTAAACTTCGATTGCATTATGTACACGTCCTTTTTCTAATTCCTAGTTCTAAAAAAAAATACCCAAACGCCGCATTTCACGTTTGAGTAGAAAATCAGCACGTCTCCGCATCATGTAAATCAGATAATTGCTGTTCTAATGAGTCGAGTAATTGTTTCCCTTCACTCGCATCAATCAGTTCGAGACGAACGGCAAAATCAATTTGGCGTGACAATCCGAACATTTGTGTATCCAATACTTCCTCATAAAGAGGACATTGTGGCATCGTTAAATTCGCAAGCTGGACCTCGATCAACCGGCGGATTTTATGGGAATCCGCTTCTAGTAGCTCAAGAGCGCGCTGGCGATGAACTGTCCCGATTTCAGTTGACAATCCAATCCCTCCTCATCAAATGACGCGTTCCTGTTATAGCTAAACTTTACCTTACTTTCGCCAACAATTCAACGTTTCGGTATAATGGATTTGCACGACTCATACATTTAGGGGGAATAATGATGATTTTTCCGATTACAGGTAACGTCCGCTATCCACTCACAATCGACCCGACGGTTTGGATCTTCGATGAACGGAAGATTGAAGTCGACCATATTGGAAAAGAAGTCGGGGATAACGCACAAGAAGCCTATTATGCCAAGATGGGGGCTGCTTGGGATAAAGGGATCACAGAGGGCAGTCGAACGGACCACAACAAACCGATGACGCGCGAAGAAAAAGATGCTGCCTTACGGGGAACGTTTGCCATGCCGCTTGCACCGTTCATTCAAAATGCCGAGACACTTGAAGGTGCCTCCGCGCTACGCTTTGAAGGAACAGAAACAGTCGAGCTCAATCTCAGTACGTTACCGGAACTGTACTTACAGTTTTCAAAAGACGGAAAAGTTTTAAGCGACGGTCCTGTCCATCTGCTTTATCGTGATCAAATCGTCCGCTCCGTTACTCGCATCACTGTCGTGTAATCCGGAAACGACAAAAAGCCGTTCTGTTTCTTCTGACTTGAAGGAAACAGAATGGCTTTTTTTGTAGTTGAGCTTACAGCAAGTCGGCTGCCAAACGAGCCAGACTTGACCGCTCGCCTTTCACCAGTTTGACATGTCCTGTCATCTTTTCACCTTTCAACCGCTCGACTGCATAAGACAATCCGTTTGAATATTCATCCAGGTACGGATGATCAATTTGCTGCGGGTCACCGACCAATACAATTTTCGAGTTTTCACCGACACGGGTCAAAATCGTCTTCACTTCGTGTTTCGTCAGGTTTTGCGCTTCATCGATAATGATGAATTGTCCCGGCATGCTCCGACCTCTGATGTAAGTCAGGGCTTCCAGTTGAATCGATTTCATTCCTGCCAAAATGTTCCCCAGCTCATCACCGGAACTCGTATTGAACAGATGTTCCAAGTTATCATAAATCGGTTGCATCCAGGGCCGGAGCTTTTCTTCCATTTCTCCCGGCAAATATCCGATATCATTCCCCATCGGTACGACCGGACGGGCAACAACTAATTTTTTATACCGGTGTTCATCTTCCACCTGTAACAGCCCTGCTGCGAGTGCCAGTAATGTTTTTCCGGTTCCCGCTTTCCCGACAAGTGTGACAAGCGGCACATCATCCCGAAGCAACAGTTCAAATGCCATCCGCTGTTGAACGTTCCGCGGAACGACACCCCAGACTTGATCGATATCGAGTGATAAAGCCCGGATGATCGGCAATT
This sequence comes from Exiguobacterium artemiae 255-15, assembly GCF_000019905.1. Classification (GTDB taxonomy): domain Bacteria; phylum Bacillota; class Bacilli; order Exiguobacteriales; family Exiguobacteriaceae; genus Exiguobacterium_A; species Exiguobacterium_A artemiae. The sequence goes on from NC_010556.1 coordinate 1,954,293, forward strand.
CCTGATCGACGACGGCAATTGCCGATGCTTTTGACATATTACTTTTTAAAATGACGAATTGATTCGGATGTACTTTTTCCGGAAGAACATCGACCGATAATCGTTTATCCTGATAAAACGCATCGATGTATTCTTGGTCGACGGTCAATTCCACAAAACCCGTATATAGTCCGGTCAGATCAGCGATGTGATCGGTCAAATAGTCTTCTGCGACTAATCCGTAAGCATCCGCTTTAACCCGGACGAGGATATCTTTTGAAACAAGGATGACATCCCGTCCGCTTTGCTGTTCTTTTTGTTCCCGGTGAATCGACCAGGCGAGTTCCAGAATCTTATTGTCGTTGGACTCATGCGTAAACGGTGACACTTCACTGATGGAATCTCCAATATCGACCCGAAGAATTCCGCCGTTCCCGAGTGGAACACCGGCATGAAGGTGTCCCGTTTCCCGCAATTGATCCAAAATCCGTGCCGTTTCCCGGGCATTTCGACCGACTTCATCCATATTTCGTTTTTTTCCGTCCAATTCTTCTAAGACTATGGCCGGAATCACGACATCGTGCTCTTGAAATTGAAACAGAGACAATGGATCATGTAGCATGACATTGGTATCGAGCACATATATTTTTTTCATTCCATCGTTCGCTCCTTTAGAGTCGAGTTTTGATGAATGTTATCCTTTTAAAATGTCTTGAATTTGTTGATCAAGTTGCATCGCGGCTGCTTCATCGTACGTTTTATACACACGCGGCCGGTCCGACACAGCGGCTCCGTAGAATAAGATATCGCGGACCTCTTTTATCTGTCCTTCATAGAGCGCTACCTTTAACGGTAAGCGTGCTGTCGTTTCCCAGGCTGCGACATCCGTACATGTTAAACTGTACGTCGACTGATCAGCAAAGAAAATAAGTGTAAAAACAGGATGGTCAGCTAACGTTTTGACAAGTAATGAATCTGCTTCAATCGCAAAGCGAATCGTTGTTTCGTCTTTTGCATACACCCAACTGATGGCATGTGTAATCGGCCAGCTTTTGCTCTGATCATGTGTGATTAAAAACACAAGCGGTAAATCTGTTAATGCCTTCATCTGCTGTTCACTCAGACGATGTTCCACTTTATTTGCCATGGTACCACCCCCTCTGTTCCTTATTTTATTACTATTCGATACTATATATTCGCATCCCTTTTTCAAGTTGAACAATTCTTAAATATGATATACTAAGAAAAAAAGGGGGACCTCCCATGCGTGTCAAATGCACCATCTGCGATAAACGAGAAACCATCGATGACTGGTCCTTTACAGCAAAAAGACTGCGAAATAAACCGGTACGCGTCTACATATGCGATGAATGTCATGAACGTGTCACTGAGCGGACCATCGCGCGCCAAGAAACCGGACATTTTAACCTTTATCCGACATGGGCGACAACTAAAAAAAGATGGTAAACTACTTTGAATGATCAAAGTAGTTTTTTTATGGCTTAAGACGAACCAGCACATCGTCTTCATCCGACGAATTTCCTCGTCCATCTGTATTGTTCGTCACATAATAAAGTTCCTTCCCGTCCGTCATCACGTCCCGAATGCGCCCGCGATCCGTCACGATTTGTTCCACTTTCGACGACTCCGTCTCAATCGACCGGAGACTTTGACCGACCAGCGTCCCGAAATACAGTTTCCCGTTTTGTTCCGCTACTCCGCTCGGCGCAATTGATTTTTCGCCCACTTCATACCAAGGTGTGACGAGCCCTTGTTGCTTTTCCGTTCCTTCAATCAACGGCCACCCGTAATTTTTTTGTTCGATCCGGTTAATTTCATCGTGTCCGTTCTGTCCGTGTTCCGTTGCATACAGGGTTTGGTCGACAAACACCAAACCTTGTGGATTCCGGTGACCGTAACTGTAGATGTACTCTTTTACATTCCCGTCCGCCGGTTTTCCATCGAGTTTCATCCGGAGAATTTTTCCGGATAAAGAAGAGAGTTTTTGAGCGTTTTCAGGGACTGCCGCGTCTCCGGCCGTGACATACAACAATCCGTCCGGTCCTATTTCGATGCGGCCACCGTTATGAATCGTGGCACCGGGGATCTTATCGAGCAGTACCCGTTGTTCTTTCCAGGATTCCTTTTCTTCCTTAATCGCTATGATGCGGTTCCAGAGCGCGCCATCCTTCTCATACGTATGATAGACATATGCTGTTCGATTCTTTGAGAAGTCCGGATCAAGCGCCATCCCGAGCAGTCCGCCTTCCCCTTGCGCAACAACCGGTTCGGTCAGTTCGAGATCCGTCCGGCTGTAGTTTCCTTCAGTGCCTTTGACAATTGTCCCTTCCCGTTCGGTAATATAAAACACTTCTTGGTTTTTCTCAATATTCCATGGTGTCCTTAAATTTTTAAAAATGATATCACTTTTGACCGTTTCCGATGTTTTGGGAACTGTTTTTGATGAATCTTTAGTCGTCGTTTCCGAACATCCGGCTAATACAATCACAAGACCACACGAAATGCCTAAGCTTCGGTTTATCATCTCGATCACCTCTTGCTGTTTTTTTCCCGAACCTGCCGCAAACTATTCCTGCAATCGAACACGGATTACGTTTCCATTCATTTCACACAAAAAAGTCCCGCTTCCAAAAGGAAACGGGACTTTTTTATTGATTTATGATCAAGAAGCAGTTCGTTCTCGCTCACGTTTGACCATCCACATCCGGAATCGGTAAATTCCGAGAATGACGACCATCGCAAGTAAGACTTCAGGAATCGGCCATGTCCAAAAGACGAGTGTTAAAGCAGCAGAAAATACCGCGAGTAACAAATAGACAATCAGTGATTTCCACCAGGCTAACTCTTTCGCAAAACCTAATTTAAAAACGATTAACGTCAAGATGACGACCGTAATCATCAGTGCATTAAATCCGGCACTCAAGTTGTTCGGGTCACTTCCCACACCAAGCAATTTCGCAACGGCAGGAATATCAAATTTCGAGAAATCAGAAGCAACGGCAGGTTGTGCAGTCATTGCCAGTCCCCCTTACGTGTTAAGAGCTCAGTCTTTACCAAGACGACGGCGCTTGTCTTGTTTTTCACGTTCGTTTTTGTTTAATACTTGTTTACGAAGACGAACTGATTGCGGTGTGATTTCACAGTACTCATCTTCATTCAGGAATGTTAATGATTCTTCAAGTGAGAAGACACGTGGACGTTTAAGAACGTTTGTTGTATCTTTCGCAGATGCACGCATGTTCGTCAATTGTTTCGCTTTAACAACGTTAACAGCGAGGTCGACGTCACGGTTACATTCACCGATGATCATTCCTTCGTAAACTTCAAGACCTGGCTCGATGAAGATTGTTCCGCGGTCTTCGAGTGCAGAGATTGCATAAGCAGTCGCTTTACCCGTCTCGATTGAGACCATAACTCCACTGCGGCGTCCACCGATGTCTGCATTGATGAACGGACGGTATTCTTCGAACGTGTGGTTCATGATTCCGTATCCACGTGTTGCAGATAAGAATTCATTCCGGTATCCGATCAATCCACGTGAAGGAACGATGAATTCCATTTTTGTTTGTCCGTTATCCATTGTCTGCATGTTCGTCAGTTCACCTTTACGGAGACCGATCGATTCCATGACACCACCTGTGTACTCTTCAGGTGTATCAATGACAACGCGCTCAAACGGCTCAACTTTAACGCCGTCTTCAACTTTGATGATTACCTGCGGTTTAGATACTTGAATTTCGTATCCTTCACGACGCATGTTTTCAATCAAAATCCCGAGGTGAAGCTCACCACGGCCAGATACGATCCAGCGGTCCGGCGAATCTGTGTTTTCGATACGGAGCGAAACGTCTGTTTCAAGTTCTTTTTCAAGACGCTCTTCGATTTTACGCGAAGTGACGAGGTCACCTTCACGACCAGCGAATGGCGAGTTGTTAACGATGAACGTCATTTGAAGAGTCGGCTCATCAATACGAAGTAATGGGAGTGGATCGACGTGTGAAGTCGGGCAAACCGTTTCACCGACGTTGATATCTTCCATACCTGCGATTGCAATCAAATCTCCAGCTTTTGCAGCTTCAATTTCAACACGTTTCAGACCAAAGTATCCGAATAATTTTGTAACACGGAAGTTTTTGATTGATCCATCAAGTTTAGAAAGCGAAACGCTGTCTCCAACTTTGATTTCTCCACGGAAAACGCGTCCTACTCCGATACGACCAAGATAGTTATCGTAGTCGAGCATTGTAACTTGGAATTGTAACGGGTCCATGCTGTTGTCAACAGGAGCCGGTGTGTGTTCAAGAATCAAATCAAGAACGTTTGTAATTGTATCTTCTTGATTTTCAAGTTCAGGGTCAAATGAACTTGAGCCGTTGACTGCCGATGCATAAACGACTGGGAATTCGAGTTGATCTTCATCTGCTCCAAGATCGATCAAGAGGTCGACGACTTCGTCAACAACTTCGAGTGGACGGACCATCGGTTTGTCAATTTTATTGACGACGACGATTGGTTGAAGACCTTGTTCAAGTGCTTTTTTCAATACGAAACGTGTTTGTGGCATACAGCCTTCACGTGCATCGACAACGAGGATAACGCCGTCAACCATACGCATGATACGTTCTACTTCACCACCGAAATCGGCGTGACCTGGTGTATCAACGATGTTGATACGTGTATTTTTGTAATCAATTGCGGTATTTTTAGCAAGGATCGTGATTCCGCGCTCACGCTCGATATCATTTGAGTCCATTGCGCGTTCTTCGACTAGTTCATTCGCACGGAATGTTCCAGATTGTTTTAAAAGCTCATCGACGAGTGTCGTTTTACCATGGTCAACGTGGGCGATGATCGCGACGTTGCGTAAATCGTTTCTTACTAATGTTGTCATAGGTGTGTACCTCTTTCTGTTCATTTAAATAATCCATTAATACTTTCGGTCAACTTTAAGAGTATAGCACAGGTTGACTGGTAGTTGGCAATCACTTCGATTGAAGATGACAGCGAAAGCCTTTTCATTGTCCCTGATTCACGCTAAACTAAAGACGAGTTTATGTATCGTGAGGGGGAAATGACAAATGCGGATTCTTTTTTTATTGTTAGCCATTATCGCAGTCGGTTCAATGGCTGCCATCGGTATTTTTATCGCGGAGCAAAACGTTCTTATGATTGTCGTCTCACTTCTTTTAACTATCGGAACAATGGGAGTAGGCTTCGTCTTGAAAGCTCGTTTACGTAAACAAGCTTAAACGCCCTCTAGGGGCGTTTTATTTTTGCACGTACGTTAAGACATCCTCAACGAATTGCCGGCTTCCTGCCAATACACTCGTTTGTTCAAGATACGTCATGTCCGCTCCCTCGATTGTCCCGACACGTCCGCCGAGTTCTTCAATCAAGACTTGTCCCCCTGTATAATCCCACGGCATGTTCCGCATCGTAATATATCCGTCGACCCGACCTGCCGCAACCCAGGCGAGTTCGAGTGAAGCCGCACCGACTGCCCGAACACCGACCGCATCACGGACAAGAGGCGCGAGCAGGTTGGAATCGATTCGCCGGTTTGCCGTCACCCATGTCGCATTCATGCAGATAATCGCTTCATTGACCGGTCTTTCCTTGATTGGTGCAAGCCGGATTCCGTTTTCGTAAGCCCCCTGCCCTTTAATGGCATGAAACAGTTCATCTGCCATCACGTCATAGACGAATCCGTAACGTAATTCTCCTTCTACCATAATGGCAATCGAGATGGCGAATAACCGTTTTTGACGAATGAAGTTCATCGTCCCGTCAATCGGATCCACGAACCAGACCGTGCCTTCTAACGTATCCGGACGAACAATTCGTCCTTCTTCTCCGTACACATGGTGATCCGGATACCGATCCAAAATTCCTCGAATCAGTAAATCCTCCACATGCTGATCAATTTCCGTGACAAGATCACTTTTATTTGTTTTTTCTTCTATATGATACGCTTGATCCATCTTTTGACGGATATACTTTCCCGCCCGCTTGATTAGATCGATCGCATGTAACTCAATCCCTTGCATCCGACTCACCCTTTCCGTCTCCTTTAGACCGTCCTACCTTTTCATGATAACAAAAAAAATCAACCAACAAAAATTTCGCTGGTTGATTTTGGGATTATTTTATTATCGTTTATTCTATTTTAAGAAGATCATCTTGATTACGCTTCAAGACGAACCATCTCTTGGCGGTATTTTTCAAGACGTTCCTTACTGGCACCCATCGCTTCCGTATCACTTGCTACAATTGCATCATGTAAAGTCGCAAGTTCATAATCGATTTCAAGGCGCAATACAGGAATGCGTTTTTCTGCATCTTTTCTTTTGTATGCTTCAATCACTTGTTTCACAGTAACCACACTCCTTCGCGGGATAAAAAACTTAGTTATCAGACAATTGCGACTAATTAGTGGATTGAATCCATAATAGTACGATTTAACTTAGATGTAAAGTGTCTATTTTTAAATTTTACAGTTGTACGATATCGTCTTGTATGTAGTATATAACCAGTTTTTGTTTTTTCTAAACAAACAACCTCTCTTCTGGACAGTCAGAAAAGAGGTTGTTTGATGATACGGATTTCGTTACTTTTTCAAACGTAACAAAGCATCGGTTTGTTTTCTTGCCTGCTGAACTGCACGGTAGCTCGAACATCCAGTCTCTTCAAAATAAAACTGATCAAGCTGTTTTTCTTCCGACTTTGAATTGACGATGGTTTTAAAATCCTGGTAGGCCTTTAAAAAGAACGTTCGATCGATTCCTTTTTCGTAAGCCTCTTCGACCGTATTAAAAAATTGGATGACTGTTACGATTTCGTCCGTCGACCAGTCCGGATTAATGGGATAATTGACCGCCATTGTGACACTTCCTTTCTTGACGCTTCCTATTTTACAACGAAATCGAACATAAAACAGTTGCAACCTTATGAAAACTTGTTATAGTTAGCTTGTTTGATTGTTTTTTTATTCGGTTTTAAGGGGGGAAATCTGGTGCAAACAAAAAGCTTAACACAGCTCGATACACCTTTATTCGATGCGCTGCTTGCGCATGCGAAACGTCAACCAATTCAATTTCATATTCCCGGTCATAAAAATGGCCAAGGGATGGATCCTGCTTTTCGATCATTCATCGGTCAAAACGCGCTTGATATCGATTTAATCAATATCGCGCCACTCGATGATTTACATCATCCGAAAGGAATCATCAAGGATGCACATCAACTAGCAGCCCAAGCCTTTCATGCAGACGAAACATTTTTCTCCGTTCAAGGAACCTCGACCGCCATCATGGCAATGATCATGAGTGTCGTCGGTCCGGATGATAAAATTCTAGTTCCTCGGAACGTTCATAAATCGGTCATGTCGGCTATCGTTCTTTCTGGAGCGCACCCGATTTTCATTCACCCGGAGTTTGACGAAATGTTCGGTATCGCTCACGGTATCACACCAAGCGCCGTCGAGCGTGCCCTCAGTCTTCACCCGGATACAAAAGCGGTCCTCGTCATCAATCCGACGTACTTCGGCGTTGCAGGTGACTTAGAGAGCATCGTCACCCTTGCTCATAGCAAAGGCATCCCCGTCCTCGTCGACGAAGCACACGGCGTTCACATCGCATTCCACGATGATATGCCGCTTTCTGCGATGCAGGCTGGTGCAGATCTTGCTGCGACAAGTGTTCATAAATTAGGAGGATCACTTACCGGCAGTTCCGTCTTGAATGTCCGCCGCGGTCTCGTCTCGCCGGATAAAGTACAAGCTGTCCTGTCGATGTTGACGACGACTTCTACGTCGTATCTTTTACTGGCATCACTCGACTGCGCCCGCCGGCATCTCGCGATCAACGGAGAAGCGATGAACCGTCGCGCGCTCGAACTGGCGACACGGATGCGGATGGGACTGGCAAAACTTCCTTATCTCGCAGTATTTGGTGAATCGGACCTTCATTCCAGTGCGACATTTGCCTTTGATCCGACAAAAGTTCTGATTTCCGTCAAAGGACTCGGCATCTCCGGTCATCTTGTCGAAGAATTTTTACGGGACGAACATCGCATCGAAGTGGAACTGTCCGACTTAAACAACATCTTGCTGATCATCACTTCCGGTGATTCGGAAGAGACGATTGATGCCTTGCTTGCAGGAATGGCTGATCTCGTAGAGCGTCATCGGGATACAGGGGCTAAAACATCTTCTCACTCGATCGTCTTACCCGACATTCCGGCACTCGCTCTCAGTCCGCGTGATGCTTTTTATGAAGAAACGGAAACCATTCCACTTGCAGACGCTGTCGGCCGGATTTCGGCAGAGTTCATGATGGTCTATCCACCCGGCATTCCGATTTTCATTCCGGGTGAAATGATTACGACAGACAATTTAGCGTACATCAAAGAAAATATCGAAGCCGGTCTTCCTGTCCAAGGACTCGAAGATCATACACTTGAGACCATTAAAGTCATTCAACAATCGAATGCAATTCGTTAAGTTTCGTTCATAATAAGCGGCTGACCCTAAAAGTCAGCTTCTCCAATAGATAAAGGGGGCAGATTCCGAATCTGCCCCCTTGTCTCGTTTAAACAGGAATTATTCTTTTAGAAGTCAACCTCGTTTAATCTGCCTGCTCATAACTCGGTACATCCGGCAACAGCGTCGCTAAAAATTCTCCGACCGCCTCGGCATCCACCGGTTCGATCCCGAGCAGACGCGTCATGGCATCCGCCTCGAGAACATCTGTATGATCGAGTAAAGCAGCCCGGCCGCTCGTGAGACTGACAACTAACACCTTCCCGAAAAACTGTTTGGTAAAGACGACACCAAAATCGTACCGCGCTTGTTCCGTTGTCATCCCGATAAACCTGACTTTATCCGTTTCTGAGACATGATACAGTTCTTCAAGTGGCGACAGTTGAGATTCCATCTTGTCTCACCCTTTCTTTTTTTATCCTTTTCCTGTTTTAAAGACAGATTAAACGACACAAAAAAACCTTAAGCGGTCGGCTCCCCGCTTAAGGTTTTTTGGCTTATTTCATGATGTGGATTGGGCTACCGATTGCAACTTCAGCAGTTTCCATTGCGATTTCACCGAGTGAAGGGTGCGCGTGGATTGTGAGTGCGATATCTTCAGCTGTCATACCAGACTCGATTGCGAGTCCCATCTCTGCGATCATGTCAGATGCGCCTGTACCGGCGATTTGAGCACCAATCAAGAGACCGTCTGCTTTACGTGTGATCATTTTCAAGAAGCCGTCTGGCTCGTTGAGTGCAAGAGCACGTCCGTTTGCAGCGTAAGGGAATTTAGACGCAATATAGTCGAGTCCTTCTTCTTTTGCTTGTGCTTCCGTATAACCGACTGTTGCGAGTTCTGGGTCTGTGAAGACAACCGCAGGAATCGCGCTGTAGTCGAGGTATGCCGGATGTCCAGCAGCTGCTTCAGCAGCAATTTTTGCTTCGAATGAAGCTTTGTGTGCAAGTGGCGGCCCAGGAACGATGTCCCCGATAGCGTAGATGTTTTCGTTCGACGTACGGCACTGATCGTCGATTTCGACGAGTCCACGTTCGCTGACTTTAACTTCTGCCATTTCAAGACCGAGATCAGATGTGTTCGGGCGACGACCGACTGTGACGAGGACGTAGTCCGCTTCGACAGTTTGTGTTTCACCTTTGACTTCAAACGTAACTTTCACGCCTTCTTCTGTCTCTTCGACACTTTGTGCAAGTGCTTCGTTGTGAATCGTGATGTTTCCTTTTTGTTTAAGCTTTTTCTTAACGACTTGCGTCATTGCAGGCTCGAATCCAGAAAGGATATCTTTTGTACCTTCTAAGATGACAACTTCAGTGTCAAAGTTAGCATACGCTGTTCCGAGTTCCATTCCGATGTACCCGCCGCCGATGACGATGAGTTTTTTCGGAAGTTCAGGAAGGTTCAAAGCGCCTGTTGAAGAAAGGACACGTTTTGACCATTTGAAAGCTGGAAGTTCGATTGGAGTCGAACCTGTTGCGATGATACATTTTTTGAATTTGTAAGGTGTAGAAGAATCTTCATTGATGATACGAACTGTATCTTCAGATTGGAAGTAAGCTTCCCCAACGACTGTTTCAACGTTGTTACCTTTAAGAAGGCCACCGACACCACCAGTCAATTTGTTGACGACTGATTGTTTCCAAGATTGAACTTTTGAGAAGTCGACAGCGACGTTCTCAGATGTGATTCCCATTGAATCTGAACCTTTTGCATGTTGGAAGTTGTGTCCAGCTGTGATCAAGGCTTTTGACGGGATACATCCGACGTTCAAACAAACACCACCGACGTTTTCACGTTCGACGATTGTTACTTTAAGTCCGAGTTGCGCACCGCGGATTGCAGCGACATAACCACCAGGGCCAGCCCCGATTACGAGTAAATCTGTTTCTTGTGCGAATTCACCTACTACCATTGCTTATCCCTCCATAATGAGAAGTTGTGGGTCGTTTAACAGACGTTTAACCAAGTTAAGCGCGTTTTGTGCTGTAGCACCATCGATGAGACGGTGGTCGAAGCTGAATGACAAAGCAAGTACTGGTGCTGCAACGATTTCACCGTTTTTGACGACCGCTTTTTCAGCGATACGGCCAATACCGAGGATTGCAACTTCTGGGTGGTTGATGACAGGTGTGAACCATTGTCCGCCAGCAGAACCGATGTTTGTGATTGTGATCGATCCGCCTTTCATTTCGTCCCCAGAAAGTTTACCGTCACGTGCTTTACCAGCAAGGTCGTTAATGTTATCTGCTAATCCGAAGATTGATTTACGGTCTGCATCTTTGACGACAGGAACAACAAGACCATTGTCTGTGTCTGCTGCGATACCGATGTTGAAGTAGTTTTTGTAAACAACTTCTTCGTTCACATCGTCGATTGACGCGTTGATTGCAGGGTATTTTTTAGCTGCAGCAGTCAATGCTTTTACAACGAATGGAAGATACGTCAATTTCGTACCTTGTGCTGCCGCAACTTCTTTGAAGTTTTTACGGAGTGCAACAAGATTCGTAACATCGACTTCGTCCATCAATGTAACGTGTGGGGCTGTATGTTTCGAGTTGACCATTGCTTTCGAAATCGCTTTACGGATTCCTTTGATCTTCTCGCGTGTTTCGAGCTCAGGTTGAGCTGCAACATACGGTTTCACTTCAGATTTAGATGCTGAAGCTTGTGCTGCCGGTGCTTTTTCTTCTGCTGCTGGTGCAGTTGAAGATTGTCCACCGTTTGCAAATGCATCGATGTCTTCTTTGACAACGCGACCGTTGTCACCAGAACCTTGAACTTCACGGATGTCGACGCCTTTTTCGCGTGCATATTTACGCACTGAAGGCATTGCGATAACGCGTTCTGATTTATGGATTTGAACTTCATTTGGCTTGTCTTCGACTTTTTTATCTGTGTCTTGGACATCTTTTGCGTTGTCTGCTGCTTTAGGTTGTTCCGGTGCTTCTTCTTCAGAAGGAGCTGAACCTTCGCCTTCCACATCAAACGTGATCAATACGTCACCAACGACGGCTACGATGCCTTCGTCGACTTTTACTTCTTTGACTGTGCCATCAACTGGTGACGGGATTTCAACGACTGCTTTATCGTTTTGTACTTCAAGAAGAATGTCATCTTCTTTTACTGTGTCGCCTGCTTTAACGAACCACTTTACGATTTCACCTTCGTGAATACCCTCACCGATATCCGGTAATTTGAATTCAAATAAACCCATTTGAATTAGCCTCCTTTTATTTCACTCTTCTGGTCGATTGTTATCTTTAAAACGGAAGCAAGGAGAGAATTGCCTCTCTCCTTTTTTCCGGTTCACTCTTAGAAGTTGTAAACAGTTTTTACTTTTTCGACGATATCTTTGTGGTCCGGAAGCCATGAATCTTCACCTTGTGCGAACGGGAAGATTGTGTCAGGTGCCGCAACACGAAGGATCGGTGCTTCGAGGTCAAGAATTGCGCGCTCTTGAATTTCAGTTGCGACCATTGCAGCCACACCTGCTTGTTTTTGAGCTTCTTGAACAACGACAACACGGTTCGTTTTCTTGACTGACTCAACGATTGTATCGATGTCAATCGGGCTGATTGTCATCAAATCGATAATTTCAACGCTGATGTTTTCTTTTTCAAGCTCTTCAGCAGCTTTGAGTGACGCGTGAACCATTGCACCGTACGTTACGATTGTCACGTCAGTACCTTCACGTTTGATGTCTGCTTTTCCAAGTTCGATCGTGTAGTCGCCCTCTGGCACTTCACCGCGGAATGAACGGTACAGTTTCATGTGCTCGAGGAAAACGACTGGGTCGTTATCGCGGATTGATGCGATCAAAAGACCTTTTGCATCATACGGAGTTGAAGGGATGACGACTTTAAGTCCTGGTGACTGAGCCATTAATCCTTCCAAGTTATCTGCATGAAGCTCAGGTGTTTTAACACCGCCACCGAATGGTGAACGGATTGTAACAGGTGCACTGTACGTGCCGCCTGAACGGTAACGTAAACGTGCGAGTTGTGCCGCTACAGAATCAAATACTTCGAAAACAAAACCGAAGAATTGGATTTCCATGATTGGACGGAAACCAGTTAAGCTGAATCCGACTGCAAGGCCACCAATACCAGACTCGGCAAGTGGTGTATCGAAGACACGGTCTTCGCCTAATTCATCTTGAAGACCTTCTGTCGCACGGAATACCCCACCGTTCTTACCGACGTCTTCACCGAACAAGAGAACTTGCTCGTCGCGTTTCATCTCGACGCGCATTGCGTCAGTGATCGCTTGGATCATCGTCATTTGTGCCATGGGTTATTTCGACTCCTTTGCTGTATACTCATCAAGCTGCTCTTGCAGGTTTTGTGGTAACTTTTCAGCCATCACGTTGATGAAGTCTGTTACTTTTTGTTTTGGTTCTTTATCTGCTTGAGCGAGTGCTTCTTTTACATCCGCTTTCGCTTGTTCAATGACTTCGTTCTCTTTGTCTTCGTTCCAAAGACCTTTTGTTTCCATGAACGCACGGAAACGAACGAGTGGATCTTGTGCTTGGTACTCATCATCCATATCTTTTGTACGGTAACGTGTTGGATCATCTCCAGCGAGCGTATGCGGTCCGTAACGGTATGTGAGCGTTTCGATCAATGTCGGAACACCGTTCAGTGCTTCAACACGAGCTTGTTTTGTTGCTGCGTAGACGGCAAGAACGTCCATTCCGTCAACTTGGATTCCGTTGATTCCGGCTGCAACAGCTTTTTGAGCGATTGTTTTCGCCATCGATTGTTTTTCAACCGGTGTAGAAATCGCAAAACGGTTGTTTTGGACAACGAAGATCGCAGGTGCTTTGAATGCTCCGGCAAAGTTCATACCTTCGTAGAAGTCACCTTGTGACGATCCGCCATCACCTGTGTACGTGATTGCGACTTGTTCTTTTCCACTTTTCTTAAGGCCGAGTGCAACACCGGCAGCTTGCACGATTTGTGCACCGATGATGATTTGCGGCATTAAGACGTTAACACCCTCAGGAATCTTACCGCCTGTGATGTGTCCGCGTGAGAACAAGAATGCTTTGTAAAGCGGGAAACCATGGAAAACCATTTGCGGGATATCACGGTATCCTGGAAGAATCCAGTCATCTTTATCTAAAGCAAATTGTGAACCGATCATTGACGCTTCTTGTCCAGCGACTGGCGCGTAGAAACCAAGACGTCCTTGACGGTTGAGTGAGATTGCACGTTGGTCCCAGATACGTGTGTAAACGAGACGACGCATTAATTCCGTAAGTTCTTCATCTGAGAGGTCCGGCATAGCGTCTTTGTTGACGACTTCACCTTTCTCATCCAGAATGCGGAATGTTTCAAAGTTTTCTTCCACGTTTTTAAACATGTTTAAGTTCATCTTTTCACCTCATCCTTTCACTGTGTTCAGCGAAATATTCCTCTTACTGACTTGCTACATACCAATAGTGTTCAAAAAATGAAGTCCCGTATGACCTTTTCTTGAACATATATCTGTGTACCTATCCAGTTGAGTAAACTGTATTAACATGAAGAGACACGCAAGCATGTCTTGTTCATTACGTTACAAGTATAAAACTGTAACACCTATAAAATCAAAGAAAATGTTTTATTTTTTTTAGCGGATGTTCTTGTGAATGACATCACATATGAAGAACGCCTTTACTTCTGTACTATTCATCAATTCACAACTGTGTTAGTTATTAATATTCCTCCTTTGATATGCTATAATTTTTTTAGATGAAAGGGGTGCTGTTCATGATTACCATGAATGAGATCGTTCGGGAAGATGTCCCTTCGCTTCACGAACGTTCTGTCGACGTTACCTTCCCTCTCAGTGAGGAAGATAAGGAAACGATGCGTCTGATGATGGAATATCTCGCCAACAGTCAAGACGATGAATTAGCCGAAAAATATGATTTACGTAGCGGGATTGGACTGGCGGCTCCACAAATCGGAGTCAATAAACGAATGTTTGCCATTCGTCTGCAAGACGGGGACGACATTCTCGAGTTCGGGATTTATAATCCTAAAATCGTCAGTCATTCCGTTGAACAAACGTATCTTGCCGGCGGAGAAGGTTGTTTGTCCGTTGACCGGGAAGTCGAAGGTCATGTGCCGCGCTATATGCGTATTACCCTGTCTGGCATCGATCATAACGGAAATCCTGTAAAATTAAGATTAAAAGGATTAAAGGCCGTCGTTTGCCAACATGAATATGATCATTTGGATGGGATCATGTTTTACGATCGAATCGATCCGAAAGAACCCTTCAAGGAGTATGGTTCGTCTCTCTAAAATAAGAATGAAGTAACAAAAAAGACATTTCCAGAATAAGGAAATGTCTTTTTTGTTTATACTTCCATGATGATCGGCATGATCATTGGATGACGTTGTGTTTTTTCAGTCAGGTACGGTGTCAATGTATCGTTGATGACTTGCTTGATATCCGTCCATTTTGTGTTTCGGTTCGCTAAAGATTGCTCAAGCGAACGTTTCAACAGACGTTCCGCATCCTTGATCAGGTTACCGGATTCACGCATGTACACGAATCCGCGCGAAATGATGTCCGGTCCTGAAACAAGACGATTCGTTTTAGAATCAAGTGTGACGACGACGACGACCAGTCCTTCTTCTGAAAGAATCCGTCTGTCACGCAGGACGATATTACCAATATCTCCAATTCCTTTTCCATCTACATAGACGGCATTCGCTTGGATTTTACCCGTAATGGCGGCTGCATTGGCATCGAGTGCCAGAACTTCACCGTTGTCCATGACGAAACAGTTTTCTTCCGGCACACCGGCATCCATCGCAAGTGACATGTGTTTTTTCAACATGCGGTACTCTCCGTGGATTGGCATGAAGTATTTAGGTTGCAAGAGACGGAGCATCAACAACTGTTCCTGTTGGCTGCCGTGACCTGATGTATGGATGTCATTCAATTTACCGTACATGACATCTGCACCGGCTTTATACAATTGGTTAATCGTTTTCCCGACGGAAACAACGTTTCCTGGAATCGGAGAAGACGAGAAGATGACCAAATCATCCGGAATGATGGAAATCTGACGGTGTGTTCCGTTGGCGATCCGGCTAAGGGCTGCCATCGGCTCCCCTTGCGAACCTGTACAAAGAATCGTCAGTTCATTTGACTTGTACCGTTTCATCTCGTTCGGTTCAATGATTGTGCCCTTTGGTGCTTTGATGAAATCAAGCTCCTGACCAATCATCATGACTTTATCCATGCTCCGACCGAAGACGACGATTTTGCGTCCGGCTTCGACTGATGCATTGACGACTTGTTGCAAGCGATAGATGTTCGAGGCAAAAGTCGCGAAGATGATCCGCCCCTCTGCTTTACGGAAGATGTTTGAAATCGTATCTCCGACGACACGTTCACTCATCGTAAAGCCTTCAATCTCGGCATTCGTCGAGTCAGACAATAGACAGAGAACACCTTCCTTGCCGAGTTCCGCCATTTTTGTTAAATCAGCCGGTTCTCCGACGGGTGTAAAATCGAACTTAAAGTCGCCGGTATGGACGATGTTACCTTGTGGTGTCTTGACGACAACTCCGAACGAGTTTGGAATCGAGTGAGTCGTCCGGAAAAATGAAATACTCGTCTTCCGGAATTTGATGATTGAATCTTCATCAATTTCATGCAACTCGGCCGTCCGCAATAAACCGTGTTCTTCGAGTTTTACTTTAATGAGACCAAGTGCAATCTTTCCGGCATAAATCGGTAAGTTGACTTGTTTGAGTAAAAACGGCAATCCCCCGATGTGGTCTTCGTGACCGTGAGTGATGAAGACACCTTTTACCTTGTCCTTGTTTTTGATCAAGTATGTGTAATCTGGAATGACATAGTCGATTCCAAGCAGTTCATCTTCAGGGAACATGACACCGGCATCGATGACGATGATCTCATCCTGAAATTGAACGACGTATGTGTTCTTCCCGATCTCTCCTAAGCCGCCGAGTGCGAAAACGGCTGCTTGATGGTTTTTAACGAACTTCATGCGAACGTTTCAACCTTATAGTCTGGGCTTAGTTTTTCATATTCAAGGAATTCGCCGCTTAACTCACGGATGAATTCGACGTTAATTTCTTTGATGAGGTGGTCAATCGCTGTTCGCACTTCACGAATGTTCTCTCCCTCAACATACATCACTTCTGTCCGTTCCCGTACCGGGGCTTCTGAACGAAGCGGTTGATAAAATACTTTAAAAATCATGTTTAGCAACTCCTTATCAGTCCATTGTTTTTTGTCCTTAGATTAGTATACACGATATCCTACTATTTTTTCATCCTATTCCTAATCCAAGGTCGGCGTAAACGTTAACGCTGTGCTATAATTCCACATGTATCCGGCTGAACAGCCAATTAAAAAGAGAAGGTGAAACCATGGCAAATCAGAAAGTCGTCTTTTTCGATATCGATGGAACCTTACTTCACGATGGTCATTTTGTTCCCGAGTCGACCAAACAGGCAATTAAACAATTACAAGCAAATGGTGTCTATGTAGCTATCGCAACCGGACGCGGTCCGGCGATGTTATCCGGTGTCCGCGAATTACTCAATATCGATACGATCATTGGGTACAATGGTCAAATCGTCGTGCATCAGAACGAGGTCATTTACAGACGTCCGCAACCGATTGCAGATCTTAAGCATTTGACAGAGCGGGCCCATAAAAATGGTCATACGCTTGTTTATCTAGGTGAAACACAGGGGTTTTCAACGAAACCGTCGGATCAGTTAGTCCAAGAGTCACTTGGCGAACTGGATATTCCTTTACCGGCTTTTAATGACCAGGCGTTTACGACACATGATGTCTTCCAGACGCTTGTCTATTGTACTGCTGAAGAAGAAGCCGAGTACACTCAGAACTATCAGGCCTTCGACTTCATCCGCTGGCATCCGAACGCAATGGACGTCATTAATGTCGGTTCATCCAAAGCGGACGGCATCAAACAATTTCTGAAGCTGACCAATATCCGGCGCGAAGATACGTTTGCTTTCGGAGATGCGTTAAATGATTTAGAAATGTTGCGTTATGTCGGAACCGGCATCGCGATGGGCAATGGTCTTGCAGAAACAAAAGCAGCCGCCGATTTCGTCACTAAACATATTCTCGAAGACGGCATCGAACACGGTCTCAAGGAATTTCAACTCATTTAACTACTCAAAAGGCCGAGGAATCATTCCTCAGCCTTTTTTGATATTAATTTTTCACTTTATGAATGGCGCGCTCCAAGCGGTCCAAGTCATCGTTTTCTCCAATGACGACGAGGTAATCCCCTTTTTCAATCAATTCATCCGCTTGTAAGGAAATCATGACGTTCTCGCCCCGCTTGATGGCAACAACGTTCGCACCGTACTTGCTTCGTAAATCCAGATCAATCAAAGTCTGGTTCGCCATCCGGTCACTGACTTTGATTTCGACAATCGAGAACTCTTGTGATAAATCGAGATAATCTAAAATATTCGAACTCATCAATCCGTTGGCAATCCGGACCCCCATGTCCCGCTCGGGGTGGACGATGAAGTCCGCACCAATTTTACGCAACACTTTTTCATGGTAATCATTCGTCGCCTTGACCGTAATCGACTGGACACCCAGTTCTTTTAAAATTAAAGTCGTCAAAATCGATGCTTGGATGTTTTCCCCGATCGCAACGATGACATGATCAAAATTACGGATTCCGAGACTCTTTAGAACGTTCTCATCCGTCGTATCTGCAATGACGGAATGCGTCGCAATCCCCATATATTCATTCACACGTTCTTCATCCGAATCAATCGCCAAAACATCATATCCGTTTTTCGACAACTCTCGAACAATCGATCCCCCGAAACGCCCTAAACCGATTACCGCAAACTCTCCATTCATGTTCAACTCTCCTTCACATTTCTGCTTCAGTAGTAGTGTACCCGATTCACTTCTAAATTACTATGAACGCTTTTACAATACAGTTTTCGGTTCTCCCCACCTTAAAACGACCGACAAATCTAATCAAAAAAAGGGGTCGACTCCAAAAGAAATCATTTGATCTTTCACGCCATTTCCTGTAGGAGTCTCGTAAGTACGTGAGTTCTACATTAAACAAGAAAAGAGCGGCAGAATTGAATCTGCCGCCCTTTTCTTTGGAGAAACCGACTTTTGAGTCAGCCTCGAACTGATTACGTGATAGACGTTCTACTTATTTTGCTTTTTTCCCGCTGACATAATCGTTGTCAAACAGGAACAACCGTAAAATCAAATACAGTGCAGGGATCAATAACATCAGTCCGAAGATGAAGACGACGACAAGTGCCGTAGCCATCGTTTCGTTAACGACCGCTTTATTGATATCGATGTACGGATAAAGAATGTACGGAAGGTGTGTGTATCCGTATCCGAACCAGGCAACACCGTATTGCGCCATCACGGCGATGAAAGCAATCCCGTAGTTTTTCTTCAAGTAAACAAGTGTGACAGCAACGCAGAAGAATAGGAAACTTGCTGCGAACCACCACCAGTTGCCGTTTAAAATATTTTCATAATGCCACGCTGCCTGATTCTTCAGTCCGAAGAAGACTAATGCACAGACAACAATTGTCGGAATACTCCAGAACAATGCCCATTTCCGAATCAATGGTGTTGCATTCTCATCCTTTGCTTTATCCGCATAGAACAACAGGAACATCGCGCTGATATAAAGAACCGATACGATGGCAAGCGCAACGACCGTCCAAGAATAAAAGTTCGTGAACAGCTTCGTCCCAAGGAATTCGACTGTCTCATTTGTTTTCCGGATAAAACCGCCCTGACTGATTGTCAGTGTCGTCGACATCGCTGCCGGAATCAGCAATCCTGTCGCACCGTATAAGAACGTATAGAACATGCTGTCGTTCGAACCATAGTTGGCAAATGCGTAAAAGCTACCGCGAATTGCAATCAATACCAACACGATCGAAGCCGGAACAAGTAAAGCTGTTCCGTAATAATATGCCGTATCCGGAAAGAATCCGACAAGTCCGACGAAGAAGAAGACGAAGAAGACGTTCGTCACTTCCCAGACCGGAGAAAGATAACGGAGAATCAAACGGTTCGTCAGATGATCCCGTTTCGTATATTTTGAATAAAACGCGTAAAAACCGGCACCGAAGTCAATTGAGGCAACGATGAGATATCCATAAAGGAACGTCCAAAGTACGGTTATTCCAAGTGTTTGAATGTCCAACTCGTTCCCTCCTTATTTGTTGTCGTCCGCAAACATCGCTTCACCACGTGTGTGATGATCGTCCGCGAGTTCTTTGCCGACTGGATTATTTTTAAACATCCGGAGCAAGACGACTGTACAAATCGTTCCGAGCAACAGATAAAGTAAACTGAATAAAATCAACATCGGTCCGACAGCCGTCGAAGTCGTCGCTGCATCAGCCGTTCTCATAATACCATAGAGCGTCCAAGGCTGACGTCCGATTTCCGCATACATCCATCCTGCTTCGATCGAGACGATGGCAAGCGGTCCACCGATGAAAATACCGCGCAGTAACCATTTGTTGTACGGGTTCAACTTTTTGAGTCGGAATGCCAAGATGAACAAGGCTGAGATGGCAGCCAGGTACATGCCAATCGATACCATGATATCGAAGAAATAGTGGACAAACAGAGGTGCCTGATCTTCTTTGGCGAATTCATTCAAACCGATGACCTCTGTATCCGGTGCTCCCCCTGCGAGAATGGATAAAGCATACGGAATCTTGACAGCACCTTTAATTTCATAGCTGCCGTCCGCCTGTTCATCCAAAATACCACCGAAAATCAATTCGGCTTCGTTTGTCGTTTCAAAATGCCATTCTGCCGCTGCGAGTTTTTCAGGTTGGTATTTCGCCAGGTATTTCCCGGAGAAATCACCGACCAATGCTGTCGAGAAGGCAAAGATTAAGCCGGCCATGACGGTTAAGCGAAGTGCTTTTTTGTGATAAGCCGTTTCTGCCGCCGACAAAGTTTTCTTGCGCAACAGATGAAACGCTGCGATTGCTGCCAAGATGAAGGCAACCGTCAAGTAAGCGGATACGATGACGTGCGTTGCTTTCGTTGGTGTCGCCGTGTTGAACATCGCTTTCAACGGTTCGATTTGCGTCAACGTTCCGTTAACGATTTTGAATCCTTCCGGCGAGTTCATGAATGAGTTGACCGTCGTGATGAAGAAAGCAGATAATGTCGCCCCGATGACGACGGGAATCCCGATTAACCAGTGTAACCATGGATTTTTAAACCGGTCCCATGTGTAGAGATAAATACCGAGGAAAATCGCTTCAAAGAAGAAGGCGAAAGTTTCCATGAACAACGGTAAGGCAATCGTTTGACCGGCTACTTGCATCAAGGAAGGCCATAAGAGCGACAATTGTAGACCAATCGCTGTTCCTGTTACGACACCTACCGCTACAGTTACGATATAACCGCGCGTCCAGCGACGTGCCAAAAGAATATAGTCTGAATCTTTTCGTTTAATACCGATGTACTCAGCTGCGAGTACCATCAATGGAACCCCTACCCCAATCGTCGCAAAGATGATGTGGAATGCTAATGTGAGCCCTGTCAATAATCGACTGAGCATGACTGGATCATTGAACATGTGTATAGCCCCCTCTTTCTAGACGTACTTCTATATATTGTTTATATCCGTATCATAGAGAACATAATCATTTGTGTCTGTTTTAAATGTTTGATGTAACAAATTGTTCACATATACTCGTGATTTATTTCACAAAACGTTCGAAAACTGTTCTCTTCTATAAAATGAAAGCCCTTTATCCATTTTTTCATGAATAAAGAGCCGATTGTCACGTCTTTTATTTAGACGTATTCGCGGAAATAATGATCCAGTAAATTGATGACGAAGGGGATGGCTTCTTCGTCCGGATTCAAGGTCGGTTGATGTAATCCGGATGTTGCATTATTCACCCCGAGCCAAAACATCATGCCGGGAATTTCTTTTAACATGAAACCAAAATCTTCTCCCGTCATGGCAGCATCACACTCAATGTAATTCGCATTCATTTTGACGAAGGATGAGAATTTATCAACGACGCGTTGATCGTTGACGACTTCATAATACCGATTTCCGAACTGCAGATCGATTTTGACGCCGAATGAAGCTTCGATGCCGCGGATGATATCCCGGACACGTTGCTCTAACTTTTCCATATCTGTTCCGTTAAGCGCCCGCATCGTTCCGTCGAGTAACGCCCGACCGGCAATGACATTCTCCCGAATTCCTGCATCTACTTTCCCGATCGTGATGACACTGCAGTTCATTGGATTGATCGAGCGGCTGACAATCGTCTGCAGCTGCATGATTAACGCTGCCTGCGCAACGACTGTATCAATCGTCAAATGGGGGAACGCAGCATGACCGCTCTGTCCATAAATCGTGATATGAACTTCCCGTGCACTCGCAAACAAGACACCCGGACGGCTGGCAATCGTTCCGACCGGATACTCCGGTGCGACATGCAGACCATACATCTCACTCGGACGATATTTTTCAAACAGCGGACTTTTAATCATCGGTTCTGCCCCACCCGGACCTTCTTCAGCTGGTTGGAACAGGAAAACGACATCATCCATGACCGGCAGTTCAACGATTCGGCGTAACAGACCGAGGGCAATTGATGCATGCACATCATGGCCGCAGGCGTGCATGAACCCCGGATGCTCGGAACAAAATGGCAGTCCCGTTGCTTCTTCAATCGGTAATCCGTCGATATCCGCCCGGTATCCAATCGTCCGATTTCCGGTTAATCCTTTCACACGGACAAATACTCCTGTTTCGAATGTATCGTAACTGACCCGATCTTCCGGGTATGATCGGATTTGATCAAGGATAAATGCTTGCGTTTTAAACTCCTTAAAACCAGGTTCCGGTATTTTATGAAGTTCTCGGCGCATTTCAATTGCGTATTCCATCTGACTGACTTCCTCCTTCTTCTTTGACAATGTCCCAAAACGCTTGGACTTGTTTTAATTCAAGCATCGACTCCGTTGATAGAATCCACGTGTCCCGCTTTAAAATTTTACCGGATGACGTTTTGAGCGGAATCTGCATCACTTCACTCGCTTCATGGATCGTCGATTCCGGCAAGATGGCAAAACCAATCCCGTGAAGTGCCATCTGTTTACACGTTTCAATCTGGTCGACGACGAGCGTCCGGGCCGGCGGACTCGAAAAACGATCCTGCCACCATTCTAAAATTTCCTGATAATAGGTCGAATCGCTCTTGAACTGGATAAAAGGACGTTCTGTCTTCCGCAACTGTTCCAACGACGTCAGTTCACTGTCGACTAAATACAGCGGATCGGAAAACAGCCGTTCCTTCACGCCTTTCCAATCGGGATTTCCGCGGATGATACCGATGTGAAAATGTTCTTCCAGCATATGACGCATCATTTCACTTGACCACCCTGTGACCAATTGGACACGGACATGCGGATACCGTTCGACAAATCGTTTCAGAACACGGGGAAGCCAGTATTGTCCCATAATGGACGCGACTGCAATCCGAAGTGTCCCGTAAACGGCTCCCTCTTCTGCCGTCAATTCACTTTTAAGCTCCAGTTCTTTCCGGTTCATCTCCTTGGCGAGACCGATGACTTTTTCGCCTTGCGGAGTAATACTCAGCCCACGGGATGAACGAATGAACAGCTTGGTTGCCCAGCGCCGCTCGATTGCGACCAAACGTTGGCTGAGGGCAGGCTGCGATACAAAAAGACGTTCGGCTGCCCGTCTCATGTTCAATTCTTCTGACAACGTAATCAACATTTCCATTTCCGACACTTGCAATGTATGATTCGACTCCTCATGATATAAGATGGCATTAGTTTAACACGTTAGAGAGGAAGGTACATATGTCACGGTATCATTTTATGTTGATCGTCTCAACGGTCGCTACTTTAGGCAGTCTGTATTTCAGTGAGGTCCGGGGATTCATTCCTTGTCCATTATGTTGGTGGCAACGTCTGTTCATGTATACGACCGCCATCTATCTGCTCGTATCCTTGTTCCGCAATCGCCCGGTCGACGGATTTTTCCTTCGCTTGTATACATTACTCGGGTTCGCAGTCGCGGCCTACCACGTCGTACTCGAACGATTACCGGATGGCGAAGCGCTCTGTACAAATGGTTGTCTCATCAAATGGGTCAATTATTTTGGCTTCCTGACGATTCCGATGATGAGTTTGATTGCATTTACGCTTTTGGTCATCCTCGCCTTTTATCCAAATAAAAAAAACGCTCAATGAGTGTTTTTTTATTTCCAAGTCGCTGCCACGTTCAACGCGCTCGAGAAGGATAATTCCGATAACTGCCCTTCTCCTTCACACCAATCCCCGACAAACGCCATCGTCTCCTTTGGTCCGTCCTGCATAAAATTAGGTAATCCGCTTTGGCCCATTTTCCATTTGATTTCTTGAACGATTGCCCGTTTCATTGTCCGCTCGACGACGAGACGTTCCTGCCATGTCGGATAATGTTGATCAAGGAGCCGGTGAATGTGTTGGACCTTTTCTGCCAGATAATCCGGATTTCCGACTTCTGGGTGGGCAAGATAAGCAACAACCTGTAAGACTTGACCATCTTTCGGCGCGATACTCGGATCGTAATGGGATAGATCCGTTACGAACAGTTGATGTGTACGGTCGTACACATATGAAAACGGTGTTTTGAGGTATGGACTGATCCCGACATCATATACGAGAACTTCCACCGGTTCGTACTGCGCAAATGGTTCGATGAAGGATTGAACGGATGCCGGCAATGCCAGTTTCCGCATATCCCGGGGAGGAAGCGCCAGGACAACCCGGTTCACAATCCATTCGGTCTTTTTCCGGTCACGTAACTGATATCCTTGTTCATATTCTTCAATCGCCGTGATTTTAGTTTTCCGATGGATGGTTCCGCCTTGTTCTTGGATGACCCGTTCCAGTTCATCAATTAAAACTTGCCATCCTCCGGCGATATAGGAGACCGGCTTTCGTGTCCGAAAGAGTTTGCGGTAATAGTCAAAATAGACGACTGACGGAATGTTTTCCGGTTCGGTCGTAAAAAAATTGCTGGAGGCCAGATCAAGCATCAGACGGGACACATCTTCCTCCGTTTTTTCCCGTATCAACCATTGACCAATTGACAACTCCGGCTCCCCTTTTTCAAGCCGGAGAACGGTTTTCACGACTTCCCATGTGAAACGAAGTTTATCCGTTCCGCCTATCACTTCTGTTTTTAAGAGACCGATTGCATTGGCGGGAGCAGCCGTTAAATGACCGGAAAATTCATATTTTGCTTTTGCCGAAGAAAAGTCCAGCCAGGTAATCTCTAATTTCAGATTTTTTATGATCGTCTTTAAGACGGACTGATCACGCCCGTATATCGCATGCGCCCCGTAATTGAATGTATAGCCTTTAATGCGTTGTGAGGTCGCTCTGCCGCCTAACATCGCGGCATCATAAAGTTGTACCTGTTTCCCTTGTTTCGCAAGCAAGGCAGCAACGGATAACCCTGCCAGTCCACCACCGACGACTGCTATCGATTCCATTCTGTTCCCTCCAGTCAGGCTCTCTTACTCAATGGTTTGTTTTAACTCTTTTCCCGCTTTTTAGACGAAAAAAACGACAGCACTTTCAGCTGTCGTCTGCAGGTCATTCCTTATTTCCACCACGTATCCAGGGGTGAAACCGGCATATGGTGTTTATGGCCAACCCGTTTATACTGAGCTTCGAGTTTAGCCTGACTTTCAGCGGAGATGGTTTTCCCCTCCAAGTAGTCATCGATTTCATTGTACGTCATGCCGAGTGCTTGTTCATCCGGCAACCCCGGCTGGTTATCTTCTAAATCTGCTGTCGGTACCTTTTCAATCAGTCCTTCAGGTGCCTGTAATTGACGTAACAGTTGTTTTCCCTGTCGCTTGTTCAAACCGGTCAATGGCGTCAAATCACAAGCACCGTCTCCGTGTTTCGTATAAAACCCGGTCACGAATTCAGCTGCATGATCGGTTCCGACGACGAGACAGCCGTAATGGGCCGCTATATCATACTGTACTTTCATCCGTTCCCGCGCTTTTGTATTTCCTTTACTAAAATCAGACAAGACGTCTCCTGTCGCTTGTTCAAAAGAAGCCATGGAAGCAGCGACGGCCGGCTTGATGTCCACGCGTAACGCATGATCCGGACGGATGAAGGACAGGGCAAGCTGGGCATCCGACTCGTCTTGTTGTTGACCATACGGTAATCGTACAGCGTAGAATTGATAATCGCGATTCGTCTCACTGCGTAACTCCTCAACCGCGATTTGACAAAGACGACCGGCTAACGAAGAATCTTGTCCTCCCGAGATTCCAAGAACAAGTCCTTTTGCTCCTGTATGCACAAGATACTCTTTTAAGAATTGAACGCGTTGCTTAATCTCTTCTTCAGCGTCAATGACTGGTTTGACTCCCGTCACTTGAATGATTTCCTGTTGCATGAAACCGTCACACTCCTTCATTTTTCATCATGTCTTCCTTAGTTCAAAAGCTCACTTTCCGCTTTCGTGATGGACGTCGATTGATCCTTCACTTGTCGGATGGTCATCGCTTCGATCCGGGTCGGATGACTGGAAGGCGGAAGCTCGACTTTTACTTCGTACCGTTTAGTCTCCAGTCCTTTAAACCGTTCTTGTTCGATGGCTTGCGTAAATACCTGCTCTTGCGAAAAAGTATACAGTACTTTTTGATCCGCATCCTTGATTTTCAATTCAAACCGTTGGGATGTCGGGAATGTCAGAGTCAATGCTTGCTCATTCGGATTCTTTAATTCCACGACAGCCAAAACCGTATTGGATTCGAGCAGTTTGCCGGACACCTTGATTTCAATCGGTTGTACCGCATCGTCTTGTGTCGCTGGCTTTTCCTGTTCCTGCTGGTTACACCCGGCTAAAATCAACGTCAGGACACATACACACGATATCCGTATAATCCATTTCAAAACAACGCCCCCTCTCTTCTCACTTAACAATTTTAGCACAAAAAAGAGGCAGGATAAGGTTCGCCCTCATCCTGCCTCTTCAATTCATAAATTAAGCAACCGGAATCGTTGCTGTCATTTTTGATGGAGAAAATAATTGTTCGATCCCCGTCACAAACAATTCATCGCAAATGGCGTCCGTTGCCGTTGCAGGTGCCACAAGTGTAATCGTCCGGCTGTCCACTGTCTCAATCGTCACGAACACTCCTGAAGCTGTGCGTTCTTTGTACCCTACCGCTAAGTCTGTTTCAGCAAAAAGTATCATATCCCCGAATCTCCTTTGTTATGTCAGATGTCAGTCAAACCAAAATAGCCGTTTGAATTCGAATCAGTTATTGTGATTTCACTTTATCAAAACAGAAAAAACACCGGAAAATTCTCGTTCGACATTTCGTGTCAAAACTTTATTCCAAAAAATACAACCATTTTTTGGAACATCGAGATAGTTGCTGTATACATCTTTAAAATGGCGTTTTATCAACACATTTCAATTCCATTTCAAAACCATTACAAAATAATATTCATTTTTTCCCATTTCCCTTAGTTAGAAGGGAAAATATACCTAGACATCTCACTTGTTATTTTGTCGAATGGTTCTTCGCACACCGTTTATTTGAAGTTCTTATGAACTTTCACCTGACATTCGATTCATTTGTTGCCAAACCGTACCTAGTGCTTCTTCCCCACTTTCAATCCGGGCCAGTGCGAGTTCCGCCTGAAGCGCGACTTCATATTCCTTATCTTGTACGGCTTCTTTTAGGCGTGGAATCGATTGTTCCGTTCCGACATCAAATAAAAAGCGTGCCGCACGCCAACGTACCAGTTTATTTTTATCCGTCAAGGCTTCCATCATCATTACTTCTGCCTCCGGCAAGGCCCAGTCAGAAATCGTATCTCCCGCAGTTCGTCGGACACTGCTTGAAGGATCATGCAAGGCATTCGTAATATAGTCCAATAGTTCCAATCGATTTTCTTCAAACATGCCAAGTTTGACTACGGCTTGTCTTCTGATCTGCATCTTTTCATCCTGAAGCAGCTTCGCATAGGCCGGAATCCAGTCCAGTTCGATTGGCAGTTCGTCAAGCGCTGCAAAACGCTGTTTCCAATCGGACGAAGTTAACGCTTGTCCGTCAAATGTCACTTCTTCTCCAGAAGCGATGGTTTTTAAACGGTCTATCCGCTCTGGTGGATACGCGACTTCAATTTCTTGGGCCACTTCCTCCAAACTTTCATCCAAATCACCGTAACGCGGTGCTTGCTCAACCCACCGGCGGTCACTGATGACATTTTTGACATAAGGCTGAACGAATAGTGCGGCTTCCCGGAACCGGTCGGGTAATCCGTGACGTTTTTCTTCTAATCCTTTGACTCCTTTTAGCTGCATCGGTACGCCTAAAATAAATTGGATAAACAGATGAACAGGCTCAAATGCCTCATCCGTTTCATGTCTTTCAACATCACTGAGTATTTCACCAAACGACCGACGAATCTCGATGACTAACGTCCGCCAATCATATTTCGGAAACCGTTCGACAGCTAAAAAATCACTGACTTGATATACTGATTTAATGCCTGGAATCTCCAGTAATTTTGCGACGTGGTCCGGTGCACCGAATGCATGTTCAAATGTTTGTCCCTTCTCCGAAAACGTTTCATCGACGATGACCTTCATATTGTTCGGACTTGGTGTTGGTTCAATTGCTATAATCTTCATCTTAATCCCTCCCCCTTTTATCATTCAGAAATTCGTTTCAAAATGCAACGCATACGCTTTTGTTTTCAGATCCTATCAAAAAGAAGCAAGAAAGCGCCCACCACGCGGTGAACGCTTATCGGCAAGACTGCGTTTACGCATGTTCTTCCGAGAAAACTTCTTCTAGAATCTCACAAAATGCATCCGGTGTCTCGAGCATACCCATGTGGCTGCTGTCCGTCGATCGCTTGATGACCCGCTCGTTTTGAGGTGCAAACGCACTGTCTTCTGAAATCAACGGATCCTTCTCACCATGTATAATCACTCCCGGAACGCTTGTCCGGCTTAAGACTGGTGTCAAATCTCTTCGATCACGCATCGCCGTCAACGCCCGAATGGCTCCTTCGACCGTCATCATGTAGCCGATTTCCTTTGCTTCTGAGACGATCATCGCATCTGTTCCTTCTGCAAACAACCCGGGCACTAATCCGTCAACGAATTCCCGCACGCCGATTTCCTGAACCCGGCTGATATTTTGATTTCTTTTTTGTTTAGCGTCGTCTGTATCTGCTTTAGCGGTCGAATAGACAAGTCCAAATCCGCTGATTTTTTCCGAATAGGTTTCGACAATCGATGAGACGATGTAACCCCCGAATGAATGACCGATCAAAATGGGCCGTTCGATACCTCTTCGTTCAAGATCCTTCATTACCCATGCAGCAAATCCTTCAATTGTATCAGGACCGACCGATTGTCCCTCATGACCGGGTAAAGCAAGTACGAGTACATCAAATGACAAACGCAGTCTCGCTTCAACCCGACTAAAATAATCTGTTCCTCCGGCAAAACCATGTAATAAAACAAGTGGTTGTTTTGACATTCAACTAGTCATCCTTTCCATTCCGATGCAAGCATTCGGTATATCGTTAAATCCATGAATCGTCCATGACTGTAAGCATAGTCTTCAAGTAATCCTTCTGCCTGAAAACCGAGTTTTTGAACCAAGGCATTGGAGGCAATGTTTTCAGGTGCAACCAAAGCACTGATCCGGTGCAAAGCAAAATCTTCGAATCCGTGTGTCAGTACCGCTCGTGCTGCTTCCGAAGCCACTCCTTGTTGCCAATAGTCCTGACTGACTTCAAATCCGATTTCAGCCCGGTGATACTGGGTCAACCAATTATGAAATCCAATCGTTCCAATCAATTGATTCGTTTG
This sequence comes from Exiguobacterium artemiae 255-15, assembly GCF_000019905.1. Classification (GTDB taxonomy): domain Bacteria; phylum Bacillota; class Bacilli; order Exiguobacteriales; family Exiguobacteriaceae; genus Exiguobacterium_A; species Exiguobacterium_A artemiae. Next base: position 1,983,783 of record NC_010556.1, read on the forward strand.
TTGATCGGCAATCGCCCACCGGATTGCTTTTCCTTGAGTGAACTGTTCTTTAAAATAACTGATGACATTTTTGGCTTCATACACTGTGACCAGCGGATCAGAACCGTAATAATACATGACCTCGTCATCCGACAGAATCTTGAATAAGTCCCGTGCATCTTTGTTTTCCAACTCTCTCAGGATGAATCGTTCTGTTTTTAATTCCGGGAATGGTTTTCTCAACCCCCACATACCCAATCACCTCTTTTCTATATTATGCCCGTTTTCAGAAGGAAATACCCTTTTCGCTGCTGAGAAGTTTTGCTACTATTGAAATTATTCATGTCCTGACCACGAAAGGAAGTCGCTTGTTTATGTCCAATTCCCTGCTCTATCTATATCAAGATGCCGAAAACAATCGTTTGACGATGTCCGGCGTCACTTTTGGAGACTTTATCACATCCATTGATTCAAAGAGTCCTCTACTCGTTTCTGGAGCCGCTTTTAAATCTGTCAAACATTCTTCTCGGACCGCCTTTCATTATGTCGAGTCCCATGAAGTAGAACAATTCGTTCAATCGAGCGATGTCGAACGTTTTCCCCTGAATGCCATCGATATCCGTTCTTCTCATTCTCTCGATATCCTCACAGATGTTGAAATCGCAGAGCTGTTATTTTTAATGCATATGAAACGTGGAATGCCCAGTCCGTTCATGACTACCGTCGACAATGAATGGGCCTATTTCAGTGAGCACAACGGGACACAAGCAACGGCTTATTTAAAAGATTGGTCAAGTATCGAACAAGTCCTGTCAACGTTGTTGCAACAAAAAATCCGCCGGGAACTCCGCATCCCGACTGCCTCACCACTTACAGCTGAAATCATCATTAATCTTCGGCAATTGCTGCAAGAAGGAATCTTAATTGATTTCACGCATACACGGCAATCGATGTTCACACGTCAAACGACCATTCCAGTTTATATCGCCGGTCGATATGAAGACATGCATGTCCTGAAAGAAGACCTGGAAACAAAAAAAGAATCCATCGTCTTGCGCGGCGAGTTGATCCACCGCAAAAAAAGCTGGAGTTTGGAGTTACAATGATCCCAATCCTATTTATGACTTAATAACAGGATAGTTTTTTCATATTTTTCAAACTGCTATTTTTGCTCGTTTTTTGCATAATCCTCTATATGACAATACCGTTACTAATTTGTTGGAATTTTCACATAAATTAAGACTGGTATCTGCTGCAGACTTCGTTATAATGAGATTAACCTTTTGGAAGCTAGAAGTTGGAACTGATTTTCTGATGATTTAATTTAAGTCTGTATCAACCGAAGGAGGAATTTAGCATGGATCAGTTAAAAGTGAACGGTATCGGTTCATTCACCAAGTTTGCAACGAACGGAAACATCCTGAAATTGAAGGATGCGACAACCGGCGAACTGAAGGTATCATTGAATGAAGCGAGCTCAATGACTATCTCACCTATTGATGAAGAAACAGGATTATTCATTATCCGTGGTCAGCAACAAGAACCGCTCGTGGAACTGACCCTCCCTCGTCAATCGTGCGAAGTCGTTCACGCTTGGCTCCTCCATAAATTAAGACGACAAAAAAAGAGTCGCTTCATGGCGTCTAGCTAAAACCATTTACTCCTTTATTTCATCATCACTGCAACATGTTGCTCACGTCACCGTTAGAGATTTTCTAACCGTGTCGTGGGCTTTTTTTGTTGAAGTCAAAAAATAAGCCTTGAAAACAAATGAATTTTCTAAAAATTCTTTCATCATCTCGCACCCGATGATATAGTGAATAACGTAAAAAAAACAGGAGGTAAGATATATTATGAGTAAAAAAGACGTATTTGCTTTAGGTTTTATGATTTTCGCATTGTTCTTTGGTGCGGGTAATTTAATTTTCCCTCCTGAACTTGGTGCTCTGGCTGGAACAGAATTTTTCCCTGCAATGCTCGGCTTCATCGTTACCGGTGTCGGGTTACCTCTGACGGGATTAATTGCTGTCGCATGGGTCGGCGGGGGCATCAGCACGCTTGCTAATCCACTTCCAAAATTCGTCGGAGCTCTATTGACGTTTGCCTTATATGTCGCCATTGGCCCTTTTTTCGGAATTCCGCGGACTTCCGTCGTCACATACGAACTTGGTGTCGCCCCTTTCTTGAATGGACCTAGTCAAACGACACTACTGATTTCTTCTTCTCTTTTCTTTTTAGTCACGTTATATCTTGTTCTCAAACCGGGTAAACTTCTTGATATCATTGGTCGTTTCATCACCCCGTTGTTACTTTTGGCACTCGCGACACTGAGCATCAGCAGTATTTTAAAGCCATTATCGGCCGTTCAATCTCCTCATTCCTCGTACAATGGTTTTACAGATGCATTCATCCAAGGATTTCTTCAAGGATACTTGACGCTCGACGCTCTTGGCGCCCTTGTATTTGGCGTCATCGTCCTGCATACGCTACATGCTCGCGGTTTAAAAAGTCGAAAAGTCCAATTGAAGACTGTGACTCAAGCCGGATTGATTGCTGCATTATCATTGACGTTGGTTTATACCGGACTTGGTTTCATTGGTCGAAACAGCTTTGGAGCAGTCGGGATGATCGACGGCCCTTCCTTATTACAACAATACGCCGAAAGTACTTTTGGCACGATTGGTTTGATGATTTTAGGAGTTGCTATTTTGCTAGCTTGTTTAACGACATCCGTCGGTCTTGTCACAGCTTTTTCAGAATATATGATGTCACTTTCGACACGTCTCACGCTTCCGCTCACGGGTACAATCACAACCGTTCTAGGTTTCTTGATTTCCATTGTCGGACTTGATGCATTACTGGCAATTGCGGTACCTGTCTTAATGTTCCTTTATCCTATTGTCATCGTATTGATTGGTTTGACCTTTATCCGTTCATTGCTTAAAAAACCGTCGTTCGTGTACAGAGCCACTTTATCGATTACTGCCCTGTTCTCGTTATTAACTGCTCTCCACACATTAAAAGTTTTGCCGGATCCGGTAGTTACTGTATATTCTGCCTTACCGTTATCCGACAAAAGCCTAGCCTGGCTTCTGCCTGCTTTGATTATATTCTTCATCAGTTCATCGATTAGACACGATTCTTCTGATTCTATTCCTGAAAAACGGATTGGCTAGTGATGCCGCTTTCATCGCATGGTATGATTAAAAAAATGAAATTCTACTGGAGGCGTCGCTTTAATGGATAAGATTGCTTGGATTACCGATAGTATGGCCTTTTTCCCACCGGGGGAAGCTGAAAAACTCGGAGTCCATGTCGTACCAACAGTCATCATCATCAACGGAGAGTCCTATCGGGAATATACTGACTTGTCGATCGAACAACTGGATCAAAAAATGCGCGAAAGCTCTTCTGTCATCCCGACGACTTCACAGCCTTCGTTTGGTGAGTTGGTTGAACTTTACGAACATTTGCAGGCAGAAGGTTATGATTATGCGTATGCTGTTCACATCACAAGCGGATTGAGCGGTACTTATGCCAGCTCTGTCGCTGCTGCAGATGCTGTCGGCTTTAAATTATATGCCATCGACTCCTATACCGGTGCTGCCAACCAACAAAATATGTTACGCCTTTCGATCGAAATGGCGCAAGCCGGGAAACAGCCGGAAGAAGTCATGCAGGTCTTGGAACAGTTCAAACACCATTCTCATTTTTATCTGATCATCGGCAATATGGAGACGATGCGTCGAAGTGGACGTGTGTCGAGCAGTCAGTTTTTGCTTGCCAACATGCTGAACATTAAACCGATCGTTAAGTTCGATGAGGTCGGTAAACTCGTTCCGTTTAAGAAAGTGCGTTCCATCAAAAAAGCTTTTCAGGAAATGTCATCCGAGATTGCTTCTAAAATCGAACAGTTCGGATTATACAATCAGACCCTCTACATCGGCCATACACTGGCGCGGTCTTCTGCCGAACAATTACGTGATTTGTTGCAGACGAAACTGCCTCAGATTTCGATCGAAATTACACAATTCGGTCCATCTATCCTGACACATGCTGGATCTGAAACAGTCGGTGTATATTGGTTCGATGATTTGACGGTCAATCGATGATTGACGACATCTTCCATTGAAGACTTTATCATTAAAATAGTTCCGCTGATCAGGCGGCTTTGGGATGATTCCGATACCATATCGGAATCATCTTTTTTATAATTCACATAACAAAACCGGACAAAAAAACCGAATGGGACCTTTTATCAAGTGTCCTCATTCGGTAAATGTTATTTAAGACTAGAATTTCATCTGCTTAAAGACATCATCCAGCATCTTTGCTTCGTCTTCTTCCCGCCGAATCGTCTGATGCGGACGACGGATCCGTTCTGCCCACGCTTCCGATGGATATACCGTCCAACTCAACTGTTCCACTTCCTCCAGGTAACGGAGTACCGTTTCAAGCGAAGCCTCTTCGTCATGTTGACGCAACCAGTTTTCATAACGTTTATCCGGTTTGCCGTCTTTCAGTAAAATCCTCCCGCTTTCGAGAATCGCCCATTTCGGCTTTGCATCGATTTGAAACAACTCCAACTGACGGAATGCCTCAAACGTACGACTCGTAAATGGAATCAAGCCGTTTTTTTCGACCAGACGCTTTAATCGTAAATGCGTCCGCATCGTCATAAACCGTTTTTCTTCTCCCACTCGTTCTACCAATAAAGTAGGAACGGCAATCTTTTTCATCGCGGCTTCATCAAAAAGCAGACTGTGATCGATATCAAGTAGTAACATGATGCGTCTCCTTTTGTTTCCGTCGCGGTGAAATGAAGGCATAGGACAGACAAAGGATGAAGGCAGCAAAACAAAAACCACCGACTACATCCGAGAAGTAATGAACGTTTAAGATAATACGGGACGATCCCATGGCCAAGATCAACAGACTAAGAAAGATACCTAAGATCACTTTCCCGGATCGGTTTAAAAATCGCCAACTCAGAATCAAAAAACCACCGTACACCGCGAAAGCCATTGAAGAATGACCGCTTGGAAAACTGTAGCCGACTCCGCCTACCAACTCATTGAGTGACGGACGGTCCCGGACAAAAATTACTTTAGCGACCTGATTGAGAACAGCCACTGCCAAAAAGTTCGACAGATACCAAATACTCCCTACACGATCACGCCACAGGTAATAACTGATGGCGGTCAAAAGGACGGTCATCGTCACAGCCCCTACTCCCGAGCCTAATTGCGTGAACCAACTGACATAGTCAGCCGGTACTTGTTTCGACATACGGTTCGACAGTTGCGCGTCAAACAAAAAATATCCCGTCAATCGGATCGAGATGGCAATCCCTATGAAAATGATGAACGCAATGCCTGAAACGACTAATGCTTTTCGGTTTAATTTCATCAATACGTCCCTTTCCGTTGTTCGAGTTCTTCTGCCGAATAGTCTTCTTTATCACGCAATCGGTGCGCGAGACGACCGGACGCATTGGCAGCAATCGCGGCAACGATGTCATCCATGAACGTATTGACCCGTCCGTCATTGACCTTCGTATCGAGTTCTTTAATAATTCCGACCTTCGCCTTATCCAAATAACCAAATGTTGTGACGGCAATCGATCCGTACGTATTGACGGCTCCGATCGCAATCGTCTCATCCACGCCAAACAAACCTTCATCACTGCGAATGATGGATAAAAGCGGTTCAGACAACAGTCCTTTTTCGGCTAAAATATCGAGTTCTGCCCCAACAAGAATTGCATGTTGCAATTCCCGCTTTTCGAGAACACGCTCTACAGAGCTGAGACATGTTTCAAGCGTCAGTTCAATCGTGTATGGTGCTTGCATTTGATACACGATTTCAGCAATCGCGTGAATCGTGACGCCCCGCTCATGCAGCTTATCGATTGCTGCTTGTTTTACTTCTTTAGAATGTGCTTTTTCTTTCATGACAAAATCCACCTCTCTGACAAAGTTCTTCACAAGTATACACGGATTGCTCCTCTCTCCTCAAACTTCTTTGACATCACGCGGATAATCCGTCATGATTATCCTGTAAAGCGTTATCATTTCAGGGGAAAGTAGGGGATTTTCGATGAACATCGGGGTAGTTTTGTTTCCATCGAAACGAATTCAGGACTTTGCGAATTCATACCGCAAACGGTACGATTCCAAGTATGCGTTGATTACACCACACATTACAATGCGGGAGCGGATCAATATCGATGATACTGAACTTGATTCCATCGTAACAGCTCTCAACAAAGTAGCGGAGCAAACGAAACCAGTTTCACTTCACATTCAAGGAGCTCGTTCTTTCCACCCGACGAATAATGTCTTATTTTTAAAAGTCATGCCGACGGATGAATTGGAACAATTACATCAGGCTTTGCACACGGGTGATTTGAGTCACACACCCAAGTATGATTTCTTACCTCACATCACAATCGGTCAGGATTTATCCGATGTCGAATTATTCGACGTTCTCGAACGATTGAAGATGGAGGATATCCGCTTCCAAGAAGATGTCACTAAGATGGCTCTGCTGTATGAGCTCGAAAACGGTTCTTGGAGTGTGTACGAAACGTTCCGATTTACAGGTCAATAACATCAAACTTCCCGGTCGAACTTGCGACCGGGAAGTTTTAGTTCTGGCAAAACCCCATAAGCATTAGCTTGTTCTTCTAATTCGGCATGATACGGCTCGACACGTTTAATCGGATTGATACGGGCGACCGGTTCTGTCTTTCGTTCCAAGTCGACCCTTACTTGCCGGTTCACATACTGGACCACCGTAAAATCTACCTGGTACATATGATGTCCTCCCTCTACTTCAGCTCGTTATTCTGTTATTCCCAAAATCGCTTTAAGAAAAACAAAAAACCAGAGTTTCCCCTGGTTTCAGCTGTACCGTATCGTTCAGAATGTACCCGAAATCTTATTATAAGATATGGAAACCGCTGTCGACGTGCAGAATCTCACCTGTGACACCACTCGACATTTGGGACAAGAGGAACAATCCGCTTTGACCGATTTGTTCTGTCGTGACGTTACGGTGAAGCGGAGCCCGCTCTTCGATACTTTCAAGAATTGAATTGAAATCGCCGACACCTTTTGCAGAAACCGTCCGGACCGGACCGGCTGAAATCGCATTGACGCGAACGCCCTGCTTTCCGTATTCTGCTGCTAAGTAACGGACACTTGCATCGAGTGCCGCTTTTGCGACGCCCATCACGTTATAGTTCGGAACCATTTTTTCGCCACCGAGATACGTCAATGTAATGACAGAAGCATCTTCCGTGAAGAAGTCTTTTGCCGCTTTCACGACAGCTGTCAGGCTGTATGCCGAGATATCAAGTGCTTGCGCAAACTGTTCACGTGTCACACCCGAGAATTCACCGCGCAAGGCTTCTTTATCGGCAAAAGCAATCGAGTGGGCAATTCCTGAAATCTTCCCGTGATCAGCATGAATCGTTTCAAATACCTGTTCGATTTCAGCATCGCTCGTCACATCACATGTGTAGTAAGTAGCCGGTCGTGAAAGTTCTTGACCTAACTTTTCGAGTGGTGCCTTAAAACGTTCTCCGACATACGTAAAGGCAAGACTTGCACCTGCTGCATCAAGAGCACGTGCGATTCCCCATGCGATTGACCGTTGATTGATGACACCCATTACAACATACGTCTTTCCCTCAAGCGAAGGATAAATATTCATTATGAGTTCCCCCTTAAATTAGTACCTGGTAATAACACCTATATCTAGGTTACAAAAACGTAACGCTTCTGTCAACCATCGCTCTTGATATTGCGATTTTGATAAATTACGGTAATATAGAAAGAGACAGAAAGTAGGGATGGAATGAACCGTTTTAAATCATTTACACAACGTTATGATAACACGTTGCTTTTTTTGCTCGGTTGTTTGATGGTCGTCAGTGTCATCGCAATCTATACCGCGCAACCTTTTTTACAAGGGGCAATCAGTGAAATCAATTTCATGGCTAAGCAGATTCAGTGGTATATCATCGGATTTATCGCACTGTCTGTCGTCATTCTCATCGATTATGAGCAACTGAAACGTTTCCATTGGTACTTATACGGGGCAGGAATTGTCTCCCTGATTGGTCTTGTCGTCTTACGAGGGACACCGTTGGTCGCAAATATTAAAGGAGCCTACGGTTGGTATCAGTTCCCGGTCATCGGAACCGTTCAGCCGGCTGAGTTCATGAAGTTTTTCTTGATTGTCTCACTCGCTGCCGTCATCTCGGAACACAACGCCCGGTACGTCCAGCATGAGCGGGACTTCCTGCTCTTAGTCAAGATGGTCGCTCTCACATTGCTTCCACTCGCTTTGATTATCATTCAACCCGACTTAGGAATCGGCTTGATCCTCTGTGTCATTTTGGCTTGTGCCATGTTACTGTCCGGCTTGAACTGGAAATGGTTACTTACGATGTTCGGCTTGTTGGCTGTCGCAATCGTCGGATTCTTTTATCTGTTTTATTTCCAAAATGATTTACTTGCCACTTTCTTCCCGGGGCATGCGATGAACCGGATCATGGCTTGGTTACAACCGTTTGAATATGCGGATGACCTTTCCTATCAGTTGGTCCAGTCGATTAACGCTATCGGTTCAGGACAGATGTTTGGTGTCGGGTACGGAAAACTTCAAGTATCGGTTCCCGAACTGCACACCGATTTTATCTTCACTGCGATTTCAGCTCACTACGGCTTTATCGGTGCGGCTGTCGTTCTAATTATCCTGTTCCTATTCATCTACCGGTTGATTCAAATCGCGCTGGAAACAGCAGATCCGTTTGGAACGTATATCGTGACAGGATACGTCGCGATGTTCACATTCCAGATCTTCCAAAACATCGGGATGACGATGGGGGTCTTACCGATCACCGGTCTCCCGCTTCCCTTCATTAGTTACGGAGGGTCGACGATGATCGTTAACCTGGTTGGACTCGGCTTAATTATGGCCATCGCTTCACAGTCCCGCATCTCCATGTTTGATGAAGATTAACGTCAAAAAAGAGTGGCATCCAGTCGGGTGCCACTCTTTTTGTATTCACGAAAGACTTAAGTCGTCCGGCAACGGTGCGACGAACGTCATCACCTCACCTGTCCCCGGATGCGGAAACGTCGCAGACGCACTGTGTAATGCTTGTCTCGCAATCAATGGTGTCCCTTTATACATCGTATCTCCGACTAACGGATGACCAAGTGCTGCGAGATGGACCCGGATTTGATGCGTCCTGCCCGTCTCCAATTTAATCGTTAATCGGGACAATTCACGCGAAAACGCCGTGATCGGCTCACTCGTTAAGATATGTGTGATCGCCTGCTGACCGTCTTCCCGTACCATTCTTTCCATGAAGGAATGATCGGTTTGACCGATCGGAAGGTCAATCGTTTGAGCCGGAATGGTCCCTTCGATCAATGCGACGTACCGGCGATCAAGCAAGCCGTTCTGTTGCATCTTACTCAACTGATGATGCGCAAGGGAATGTTTCGCAAAAACGACCAGTCCACTTGTATCCCGGTCCAACCGATTGACGATATGAATCGCATACGGGATCTGATGTTGCCGGTAATAACCGAGAACAAAATTCGATAAAGACCGCTCCGGATGAAGTCGAGACGGAATCGAGGCCATTCCCGGCGGTTTATTGACAATCAGCAACCAGTCATCTTCAAAAAGAATATCGAGTTCTCCGCTCGTCGCATGCATATCCTGTGCAGGCTGTTCTTCCGGAAACCGGACATGAATCCGGTCTCCTGCATGAACAGGTTCGTTTACGTTGACATGTTGTTCATTCCGCAAAATATCTCCGTGGTGTTTAATCGACACTAACATTTTTCGGGAAATATGAAGACGTGTCGTACAAAAATGACCGACACTCCATCCGTCTTCAATGGAAGTTACTTGTTGTTCAATTTGAAATGCCATCACGTTACCTCTTTTAATTAACTTCTTTCTTCTGCTAAAAACGACTCCCGGACCCTTTGCCAAAACGGGAAAGAACGGAATCGAGCGAATTTGACCTTTTTATCCGATACACGACAACGAATCGATTTAACGTTTTGATGCACAATCGAAGCATAATGATCGTACGTCAATTGAAAATCAATCGGATTGACCGGCCGAATCTCGACATCATGGTGCTTCGGCAATAACATCGGGGAACCAATCGTCCGGTACACGCGATTATTGATCGATGCCATTTCTGTAATCTGAATCGCTTCGAGTGCCGGATGCACGATTGCCCCGCCAAGCGCTTTATTATAAGCTGTTGAGCCGGACGGCGTGGAGATGCATAGACCGTCTCCCCGAAACGTTTCAAAATAATCGCCACGAATCGACAGATCGCAGACGAGTGTCTGATTAAAGCTTTTAATCGTACATTCATTTAATGCCAACAGTTTATTCGTCGATCCATCAGCATAATCAATCGATAATTCAAGCAGCGGATATTCAACGGTCGCTATATTGTCGTCTGCGATATGTTGAATCAATTCATCCATCTCTTCCGGTCGCCAGTCGGCATAAAACCCGAGGTGTCCGGTGTGAATTCCGACCAGTGTGATTTCCTCGACCTGGTCCAAATAAGAGTGGAAAGCTTGCAGCATCGTACCATCCCCGCCGATTGAAATCACGATTTCAGGAGTAACGACGTCTCGATGACTTCCTCGTTCGATCAACGCCTGTTCTAATTGTTCCTTCAGCATATGGGAACGTTCATCGCCCCGCGCCGTAACCGCAAAACGCATCGTCATCCTCCTACTCTTTTGCTCGATTCTTTGCTTCGGTCGCCTCTCGTTCATGTAAAACGACTTGAGCATCTTGTATCTCTACTTTCAGCTGACTCATCTCCGCATCGAGCAGAAACGCCGCTTCAGCCGCACGTCGCAAGCGTTCCCGTGTCTCTTCCGGAATATTTCCCTGGTATTTATAATTCAAGGAATGTTCAATCGTTGCCCAAAAGTTCATTGCGAGTGTCCGGATCTGAATCTCGACGAGTGTCGGGATTTCCCCTTCAATCGTTTGGACCGGATAAGCAATGATGATGTGGTACGAACGATAGCCGCTTTCCTTCTTTTGTGTAATATAGTTTCGTTCTTCAACAATCTTAAAGTCTCCCCGGGAACGCAACAATTCTAAGACATGGATGATGTCATCCACGAATTGGCACATGATCCGGAGACCTGCTATGTCCTGCATGTCCTGTTCCAGCAACTCGATATCAATCGATTTTCGTTCAGCCTTCTGTAAGATACTCTTTACAGGTTTGACACGTCCTGTGACAAATTCAATCGGTGAATGTTCCCCACGTTGTTGAAATTGTTTTCGAATGGCTTTTAATTTTACTTTTAATTCATCCACTGCGATTTGATACGGTGCGAGAAATAAGTCCCAATTTTCTTTTGTCATCGTTATTGTCACCACTTTTAGTCTAAATTGTTAGTTCAATTCGTTCCACTACACCATTCATGGTATCATATTTTCAAGCATTCAACTAGAAAGGTGTGGTCGGAAATGAGACAAGAAATGGAAATTGAATTTAAAAACCTGTTAAACGAATCTGAATACAAAAAATTAATGGAACGGTACAATACATCCGGGTCTTCTGTGTGGCAAGCAAATGACTATTTCGATACCCCGGCGTTCGAACTTCGCAATCATGGTGCCGCTCTGCGTATCCGTGAAAAGAAAACCGGATTGGTGTTGACGTTAAAAGAACCACAAGACGATGGATTACTGGAAACACATGTGACATTGTCCGAACAAGAGGCTGAAGATTTATTCCAGTATGGTCTGATTCACTCTGCTGAGATGAATCAACAATTGGAAAAGTTTGAATTAACGACTTCGCTTGAACATTTGGGCCGTCTTGAAACCGAACGTTTTGAAAAACAATTGCCGAGTGGGTTGTTGGTGTTGGATCAAAGTACGTATTTAGGCACGACGGATTATGAGCTTGAATTCGAAGTGACGGACTACGCAGCCGGCAAACTTGCGTTCGAAGAACTGTTGCAAACAAACGAAATTCCAGTCCGTGAAACGAAAAATAAAATCGTCCGTTTCATGGATCGTAAAGCGCTTACACGTTAATCGTGTAGAAATGTACAAGCAAAACCTTTGCTCTTTCTTTTTTTTCGTTGCTAAAATAGGGTAACGATATTAAAAGAAAAGGGGTGAACGGATGGAACACGAACAATGCAACGGATCATATTGTTCATTGGACGAACCATCAATTCAACAACCGACGAAACCACTAGAAATTTATCATTTTCTAGACGTCACACAAACGGATGGTTTACGGTTGATTCCCGTTCTCAAGAAATTAGAATTAGAATACGGTCATTTATTCCGTCTCCGGACGATTGCAACCATTCCTTGCGCACCTTCACGATCAGCGTGTGATATGTCACCACTGCTGATTCTAAAGGCGATCGAATTGCAGGGAAAAACATTTGGTATGCGGTTCATGCGTCGTTTACGCATGTTGCATAACGTCGAAGGAAAAAGCGCTTATTCGCGTTCTTCCTTGATGCGGTTAGCAGAAGCATTGACGGAATTTGGTCTGGATTTAGCGGAATTCCATCGTGATATCGAATCAGATACCATTCAATTAATGCTCGAAAAAGAGACTGAACTGGTGACAGACTGGGACGTACGTATTCTCCCAACGCTTGCTTTCGTCGGGGATGAGGAAGCCATCAAAGCAGAAGGCCATTACGAATACTTGGTTTATGTATCGATTCTGAACGAATTATTAGATCAACCGTTTGAGAAGCAGGCAAAACCTCCTCTCGAACAATTCTTGAGACGGTATGACACAGCAACCACTTCTGAAATCGCATTTATTTATGATGCAACAGAAGCACAGGTTGAACACGAATTGAAAAAGTTATTGCTTCAACAAAAATGTGTTTCATTGACGTATTGTGACGGTAAAGTGTGGCGTCACTTAAAAGATTCTGCCCATGCTTAACACAAAGAAGCTGCTTCCACGTTAATCGTAGAAGCAGCTTCTTTGTCGTTTTTTGAATCTGGATGGGGGAAAAAAGAATCATCAGGGGGAATGTGATTCGCTTCACATGATTAGTATAACCGAATCTCAACCTTCCCGACACTCTTTTGTTCACTAATTCACAAAATTGTCATTCTCCGAGTAATGCTTCAAATTCATCGAGTACCCGTTCGAATTGACGAAGAGCAGCTTCAACCGGTGCTTTCGTCGTCATATCAACGCCGGCCGCTTTCAGAACTTCAATCGGATAATCACTTGATCCTGCTTTGAGGAAGTTATTGATATACCGCTCGACCGCTGGCTCCCCTTCTTCTAGGATTTGTGAAGTCAGCGCTGCGGCAGCAGAAATGCCTGTCGCATACTGATAGACATAGTAATTGTAATAGAAATGCGGGATACGTGCCCACTCCAAACCGATTTCTTCATCTAATACAATACCATCACCGAAATACGTTTTATTTAGTGCATAATACGTCTTCGTTAAGAATTCAGGTGTCAGTGCTTGTCCAAGTCGAGCTGCCTCATGAATTTGATGTTCAAACTCGGCAAACATCGTCTGACGGAATAATGTTCCGCGGAATGTTTCCAATTGATTGTTGAGGAGATACAATTTCTCATTTTTATCTGTCACACGTTTTAACAGGTAATCATTTAAAAGTGCTTCGTTTGTCGTCGACGCAACCTCTGCTACAAAAATTGAATAATCTCCGTAGGCATAGGGTTGATTCTGACGTGTATAGTAGCTGTGAACCGAGTGTCCGAACTCGTGTGCTAACGTAAACAAGTTGTTGACGTTATCCTGCCAGTTCATCAAGATGAACGGTTGCGTATCGTACGCGCCTGAAGAATAGGCACCACTCCGTTTCCCCCGTGTTTCACGGACATCGACCCAGCGTTCTGCAAGACCTTCTTCAAGAATATGTTTGTATTCAGGTCCTAGTGGCGCTAATCCGTCCACCATCAACTGTTTTGCTTCTTCGTACGAGATCTTCATTTCCACTTCACTGACCAGTGGTGTGTACATATCATACATATGCAGTTCATCGACACCTAAAATCCGTTTACGTAAAGCAACATACCGGTGTAACAACGGAAGGTGTTCATGAACCGCTTCGATCAATCCGTCATATACCTGTTCCGGAATCGTGTTTCCATGTAACGCTGATTCGCGTGCTGTTTTAAATTTCCGGACCTCAGCATAAAAGTTATCTTTTTTGACGGAACCGGCTAACGTAGACGCCAATGTATTTGTATACTGGCTATACGTTCCATACATGGCTTTAAACGCCGCCTCACGGACGGAACGATCTTTTGACTCCATGAACGTGATGAACCGCCCGTGTGTCAATTCCGCCTCTTCCCCGTCCTCGCCTTTGATTTTCGGGAATTTCATATCCGCATTATTCAGCATGCCAAACGTCGTTCCCGACTGTCCAAGGACTTCGCCTGCTTTTGCAAGAATCGCCTCTTCCGCTTCCGATAAGACGTGTTCCCGCTCACGGTTCAACTCATCGAACGCATGACGGTAAAGGGCGAGATCCGGATTCTGATCCAAGTACGAGGCAATTGTTTCTTCTGGAACTTCCAACAGCTCGGGTGTCATGAAAGCGAGCGTCGCTCCAATTTGCGAAGCGAGCGTCCGGGCACGGTCATTCATCGCCTGATAAAAGCTGTCGGCCGTGTTCTCATCGTAACGCATATGTGCATATGTATAGAGCTTATGCAGCCGTCTTGAGATTTCGTCCCGAAGTTGAAGTCCTTCAAATAAAGTGGCATCCGACTGTGCAAGACGTCCCTTATACTCGACGAGTAGCGGAAGCATCGCTTTCACTGACTCAAACTCTTCTTCCCATTTCTCATTCGTTTCGTAAATGGATTCTAAATTCCACGTCTCTTCCTGCTTGACGTCTTTTCGTGTTAATACTTCTGCCATTTAAATCACTCCTTTACTTCATTTATACCTGTTTCCCTTTCGACAAACAAACGAAGCGCACCTGCTAACTTTTGATCTTCTTCCAAACGGGTCGACAAATCAACAGTATTGGTTTGAAAAAGTTCAGGCAGATGATTTTGGAGAAAGTCGATCATAGCCATCCATTCGTCAATCAGAAGGTGAAGATTGGATAACTCATATGAAACCTTGGACCGCGTCAAACATTCGGTGAGGAAGGCAAGCAGTTGCTCTGCGAGGTAAGTTCCTTGTAAGCGTAGATAAACAGCTACTTGAATCTCAAACGGATGGACAGATAAACACAGCAACGGGGATAAGGGCAGAAAACACCAGGACGGGAGTGTAGAAACCTGGAGGTTGGAGGAATAAAGAGGAGATTGCACGTATCGGGAAGGGAGCGAAGAAAAAAATGGACGAAGCCGATATTTTTTTATCAGTGTCGTCCATGGCCGTTCGAAGAATTGCCGGGGAACCGGACTCGGAAAGAGAAATTGTTTCGCCGATAAAGACACACGTTGGCAGAATACCAAACGTTGCGCAAACGGAAGCGGATGTACATAACGAACGATTCGTCCCCGCTCGATTAAATCGATGTAACCATTTTTCATGAATGCCGCCTTCATCCAACCGTCAAGCTTAAGAAGCTGTCCGCCCGACTCATGAAAACCAATCCAGCGGACTTCGTATCCCGCTTGCTGATCAATCAACGATCGCCGTTGCCATTCTTCAGCGTTCATTTTTGAACGCTGAATCTCGACCCCGATTTCTCCGGGCGAAATGAAAAGATCAAACCGCCTTCGTCCCCGGACTGCTTCTATCTCGACCTTGAATCGTAACGTTTCAAAATAGACAGCCAGCCGTGTTTTCCAAAATTGATGTTCGGACGATTCACCGGTACATGCTGTCATATGAACAAAATGAAGACGCTTCTTGCCTTGGCGGACCCGGAGTTGCGTTCGGCAATAGGGACAGTACAGTAGTTTATCTGTTAACGATTGGAAGGTCTCCAGTTGGCTGTTGATTCGATTTCCCTGTTCATCCATCGCCTCAAACATTTTACTCCTCCTTAGAGTAACGGTGAAAATAACCGCGAAATGGACTCGATCAAACGTTGACCGAAACTCCTTTGAATAAAGACTTGACGCTCAACTTGTGAAGAATTGGAAAAGTCTTCATAAAAGTCACGTGTTAATTCGTGGACGGAATTTGTCCCGTACAAAAAGGCATTTACTTCAAAGTTCAAGTGAAAACTTCTTAAGTCCATATTCGCCGTGCCAATCGTCGCAATCGCATCATCGACCACGATGACTTTTGAGTGCATGAATCCTTTGTTGTATTCGTAAATCTTTACACCCGCTAATAACAAGTCATCAAAATAAGAGCGACTGGCATAAAAAACGACTTTATGATCCGGAAAACTCGGCAGTAAGATCCGGACATCGATTCCCGACATCGCTGCCGTCTTTAAAGCAGTCATCAGATCCTCGTCCGGAATCAAATAGGGAGAAGCAATGTAAACAGAACTCCGGGCTTCCGTAATTAAACCGAAGTAGAGAGACTTCATCGTTTCATGGGGTTCATCCGGCCCGCTCGCAATGATTTGGACGCCTCCTGTCGATTCCTCCATGACTTCGAGCGGTTTCATATAATACGGTGTAAACAACCGTTCCCCCGTCATATAGTACCAATCCTGAAGAAAAATCAACTGAAGCTCCGAGACGGCCTCTCCCCTGACGAGCAAATGCGTGTCCCGCCAAAATCCAAACATCTTATCTTTTCCCATGTACTCGTCCCCAACGTTAATTCCACCCGTGAAAGCCACAGTACCGTCAATAACAACGATTTTCCGGTGATTCCGATAATTGGATTTACTCGAGATGAAAGGCAGAACGACCGGGAAAAATGGACGGACTTCGATTCCCGCCAGCTCCATCTTTTTAAAGTAAGACTTATCCGTCGAGAAACAACCGACAGCATCATACAAGAAACGGATCTCCACTCCGGCTTTCGCCCGTTCAATTAATGCTTCCTGCAACTCTAGCGCCAGTTCGTCATCGCGGACGATATAGTATTCCAAATGGATGTGGTGTTCCGCTTGACGAATCTCGGCTAATAACAGCGGAAATTTTTCTTGTCCATTCGTTAATACTTTCGTGTGACTATTATACGAAATCGGCAGGCGACTGATGGAGTCGATGAGTTTAACAACTTTCGTATAATGTCCATGTTGGAACACTTGATTGTGTATTCCATGATCAAACTGGGTACGATATTTAATGTAAGACTCTTCATCGAGCATCGCTTTCAGACGAAACATTTTTTTTCGTCTATAATTTTGACCAAAGGTGAAATATACGAAAACACCGACAACGGGAAGCGCCATCATGACAAGCGCCCAGACAAGCGTTCGTTCCGGGTTCCGATTCTCAAGTAGGATGATGACAAAAACACTCAGTACGACAAGAATGATGACGATTGAGAGCCATCCTACCATGTACACACTCCAGTAATAGGAAAGAAAGCCGATCAGACTGACGGTTAACAGTAGCGTCATAAGTAATTGGACACGCCTTAACATGGTATCCCCTCCTTTGATTAGTTATGGATGACACACTTTTATGTAGAAGGGACGATTCAATATGAAAACGTATTTAGTGACTGGTGCAACAAGCGGAATTGGTGAAGCGACCGCCTTACAACTGGCTCAAGAAGGACATACCGTCCTTGCACTTGGACGAGACGAGGAACGCGGGAACTACTTGGAAAGTCGTGGTGACGGACGGATCCGCTTCTTTGCAGTCGATTTATCCGTCCCGTCAGCCATCAATCAATTTTTTGAAGACACCAAAGAACAATTCCCGACACTCGATGGTATTTTCAATAATGCCGGAACTTTCGGAAAACCGGTCGCACCAGAACGGGTGACGGAACAGCAAGCCGAAGTCTTCCAAGTCAATTATCATGCACCGGAGCAAATCATTCAACAGGCTGTCAAACGGCTGAGTCGCGGTGCCTCCATCGTCAACAACAGCGCGATTGTCGGACATGTTAAATTCCCTGCCATGCTCTTACCGTATGCTTCTTCCAAAAGTGCTCTTCTTACGCTTACGAAAACATATGCCGCCCGGTTTCACGGAAAGTATCGTTTTAATGCCATTTGTCCTGGCCCTGTCGACACGAAGTTAAGCCATTCTTTATACGGTGGAAAAGATAAATTCGATTTAGCAATGAAACATCATTTACGCGGCGAAGCGGCTCATCCATCCGAAATCGCAGAAGTCGTCTGCTTTTTATTATCCGATAAAGCGAGCTACATCAACGGTCAAACCTTAATCGTCGACGGCGGTTATACTCTCACTTGATTCTTTTTACACAACAAAGGACTGCTTCCAAACACATTGGAGCAGTCCTTTGTTATAGCGTTTGATTCTGTTAATTCGGGAAATGTTTCCGGATGAACGCAAATACGTCGTTTGGTACGATAACTTTTCCGTACTCTGCCACCGGATGAATTGTCTGTTCACTGAAGTTTAAATACTCTGCAATCAGGCTCATCACATTTTCCTGTTCTTCCACTTCTGTTTCTTCTTTAAAATGAAGATGCAACAGGTACAGTCCGTCTTTTTGATAAAGAGACGTTTTCACTTCTTCGAAGATCGGTGCTTCTGCATATTGGCTAAGGGCAATGATATGCTCGAAATCTGTTGTTTCAAATAAGACATCTTGACTGAGTTCCGTTTCTTTTTCTTCCGCATCAGACATCGCGGAACGAAGTAACGAATCTAACTCATCTTCGTCAACTTGTTCTCCGTCAATCGTTGTTTTAGCGATTGTAACAGTGACTTCAAGACCTTTTTCAAATGCCTGAACTTGTATCCATAGTGGACCTTCGAAGGAGATGGACTCTTTTTCATTCGCTTCATCCATCATCTGCCAGAATAGCTGTTCTCCACGCTCACGGTTGTACCAAATCTCGTCTCGGGCGAAGCCGCGGCGTTCGATGTCCGTGTACGTAATGAAGAACTTGACGGTGTTGTCATTGACGCGTTCGATTTTCAATATGTCCACTCCTTTCC
Source organism: Exiguobacterium artemiae 255-15 (assembly GCF_000019905.1). Lineage (GTDB taxonomy): Bacteria > Bacillota > Bacilli > Exiguobacteriales > Exiguobacteriaceae > Exiguobacterium_A > Exiguobacterium_A artemiae. The sequence continues at coordinate 2,002,834 of NC_010556.1, forward strand.
TCTCGCTCTTATCTAGTATACGAACGAGCACTTCACATAGATTCAAAAGAATCATTCAACATATAGGGTATATTCCTTTGTTAACTCTATTTTAACCTTTTTAGACGGTAACAAAAAGCACACTGCTCAGAAAGCAGCGTGCTCGGTGTATATTATTCGTTGACAAGGCGCTGTGCTTCCAATAGTTGGAATGTACGAACTTTACGTGGTAAAAATCGGCGAATTTCATCTTCATTGTATCCAACTTGAAGACGCTTTTCATCAATCAAAATCGGACGGCGTAACAACCCCGGATATTCTTGAATTAAATCATACAAGTGTTGTAATGATAAATTTTCAACCGATACATCTAGTTTTGAAAAGACTTTTGAACGGGTCGAAATGATTTCATCCGTTCCGTCCTCTGTCATACGAAGAATCTGTTTAATTTCATCAAGCGATAATGGTTCCGAGAAAATATTACGTTCCACAAATGGGATTTCATGTTCTTCAAGCCATGCGCGCGCTTTACGACAAGAAGTACAGCTTGGTGAAGTATAGAGTGTTACCATTGAAAAACATCCTCCCCCTGATTTCACATCATTTCCCCTGCGTAAATGTATTACACAGCAGCTGATGATTCTATTACTTGATAGTTTACATTGATTTCAACTGAAAGAAAACCCAATATGTTTTGAGATGAAAGAACTTTTCGTAAAAAAACTTGCCAGAGCCACCAGGTGGCTTCAGCAAGCTGGTGTGTGATCAAAGGGTTGAGAAATCGTCTCTTTTGCTTTCGGGAGTTTAATCTCTTTTAATTTTTTTTCGAAAATGTCCCGCAAAAGGCGCTTTTTCAACTTTTTCTTTTTATCACGTTCTTTCATACTCCGACACCTCACTCGGTCCGAAAAAAGAACAGTTAACCAACGAAAGCTAATTTTTTCATCTTCTACATTACTTAGTATACCACGTTTACCCGATTTCTATTCCTACTTGTGTCAATTAATTATGTGAGATTGTCGATAAACATGAGACAAACAGTTGCAATTCTTTTCAATTTCACGTAGAGTGTATAGAAATACTTACTCGTGAAAGGAGTTATTTCTTTATGTCAGTTACCCTTGTCACCATCATTGAACACCCGATTGCTCAAAAATATTTAGAACGGTCTGGCTTGAATCATGCTATTTCCGTAGCTGAACAAGCTTTGACACTTGCTACTCAACGCGGTCTTGATGCGGATACGGCAACGAAGGCTGCCTTGCTTCATGATATCGGTCATTACGAATGGTATACGGACGGCACATGGAATTATGATCTCTACCGTCAAAATGATATCCATGCAATTAAAGGAGCAGAACGGGCGCACAAGTTACTGATCCGGCTTGGTGAAGAGCCGGAACGGGCAAAAGAAATTGCTCTTGCTGTCCTCTTGCATACAGATTCTTATTTACCACCAGGTACGATCAATCGGACTCCGTTGCAACAATTAGTCCATGATGCAGATACGCTCGAGGAACAGCCGGGTGGCCTTCATCATTATGAGAAGATTCCATTTGAAGAAGCCGTCAATCGATTGCATGCTCTTGACTCGGTTGTCCACCGCTTTAACAACCTTCCCCGTCTTGCTTCTGAAAATTAAAAAAAGGCATTCCCGAATACATTCAGGAATGCCTTTTTAATTTGGATTGATTACACCAGTTGTGCTTGATACGCTTCGAGTTCTGCATCTGTCATCGAGACGTAATGGCCCGGCTCGATTTCACGTAATGGCGGGATGCTTGAGTCTTCACTCGACTTCCCGACCGCTCCGCCTGTCGGACGGTCATAAATGATCCGCTTACGTGTCCGCTCATGCTCCGGGTCCGGAAGTGGAATCGCTGATAACAAGGATTTCGTGTACGCATGGACCGGGTTCTCATAAAGACGATCCGCATCACATAATTCTACGAGGTGACCTTGATACATGACTCCGATCCGATCCGAGATGTATTTGACCATTGATAAATCATGGGCAATGAACAGATACGTCAGACTGCGATCACGTTGCAACTGTTTCATCAAGTTGACGACCTGTGCCTGAATCGATACATCGAGTGCAGAGATTGGCTCATCGGCAATGATGAAGTCTGGTTCGACGGCTAACGCACGGGCAATCCCGATCCGCTGACGTTGTCCACCTGAGAATTCATGCGGATAACGGCTCGCGTGTTCTTTCGTCAAACCAACTGTTTCAAGAAGATCGTAGACACGGTTGTTTCGCTCGTCTTTCGATTTTGCAAGACCGTGGATATCGATTCCTTCCGCGATGATATCTCCGACTGTCATCCGTGGATTCAACGATGCATATGGATCTTGGAAAATCATCTGCATCGAACGGTTGAATTTCAATTTCTCTTTACGTGATTTTTTATCATGAACATTTTCACCTTTGAAAAGAACTTCTCCGTCTGTCGCATCGTATAAACCGATGATCGAACGTCCTGTTGTCGATTTTCCGCAACCGGACTCTCCAACAAGCCCAAGGACTTCACCTTCATAAATATCGAATGATAAACCGTCAACTGCTTTGACGACACGACCACGACCGATATTAAAGTGTTGTTTCAGGTTTTTTACTTCAAGTAATTTATTACGATTCTCCATTACTTTAGACCGCCTTTCAGAAGCGATTTCGCGAATGTGCTATCTGGACGATACTTCAGCGCAAGATCGCGGATGGCTGCTGGTGGTTCCACATACGGTGCTTGCGGATGTAGCAACCAAGTTGCCGCTTCATGAGTATCTGTGATCGGGAAGAACGGAGGTTCTTTCTCGAAATCAATTTTCATTGCGTACTGATTACGTGGTGCAAATGCATCACCGACCGGCGGGTGCAATAAGTTCGGTGGTGTACCAGGAATTGCCGGCAAGTCTTGCGAACGATCGTCAGACGGTCGTGGCATGGATCCAAGAAGTCCCCATGTATAAGGATGACGTGGCTCATAGAAAATCTCATCGACAGTTCCTTTTTCAATCAACTTCCCAGCATACATTACCGCTACGCGGTCTGCCATGTTCGCTACGACACCTAGATCGTGCGTGATGAAAATGATGGCTGTACCTGTTTTTTGCTGGATGTCTTTTAACAACTCAAGAATCTGTGCTTGAATCGTAACATCGAGTGCTGTCGTCGGTTCATCGGCAATCAAGACTTTAGGATTACAAGCCAGTGCGATTGCGATAACGATCCGTTGACGCATACCGCCTGACAATTGGTGCGGGTATTGTTTGAGACGCGCTTCCGGATTCGGAATTCCGACGAGTGTCAGTAATTCAAGCGTCCGTTTTTTCGCTGCGTCGCCTGTCAATCCTTGGTGACGTTTCAAACCTTCTGCAATCTGTTTGAAGATGGTCATCGTCGGGTTTAATGATGTCATCGGATCCTGGAAGATCATCGCGATATCACGACCACGGACTTTTTGCATCTCTTTGTCAGAGAGTTTGACCAAATCACGGCCTTCAAACATGATTTCACCTTTTGTGATTTCCCCAGGAGGATTCGGAATCAAACGCATGATGGCTTTTGATGTAACCGACTTACCTGAACCGGATTCACCAACGATGGCAAGTGTCTCACCTTTTTTTAAATCAAACGATACGCCGCGGACGGCTTGAACCGTCCCAGCATACGTATGGAAAGCGACAGTCAGGTCGCGTACTGATAAAATAGTTTCCATTGTGGATGAACTCCTCTCTTATTTCCGTTAGCGACGCAGACGTGGGTCGAACGCATCACGTAATCCATCGGCTAGCATGTTGAAGCTGATCATGACAAGTACGAGGATTGTCGATGGGATGACGAGCAAGTAAGGGAATGTTTTTAATTCTTTGTATCCCTCATTGATCAATGTACCCAGTGATGGTTGCGGTGGAGCAAGACCAAGACCGATGAAGCTTAGGAAAGCCTCGAAGAAAATCGCACCTGGAATCGTGAACATCAATGAAATGATGATTGTACCGAGTGTATTTGGAATCAAATGTTTGAATACTAAACGTGCGCTAGAAGCACCAAGTGTACGTGCTGCAAGAACAAATTCCTGGTTCTTAAGTTTCAGGATTTGTCCGCGGACGAGTCGGCTCATCCCGATCCAGCCGGTGATCGTCATCGCGAGGATGATCGTCGTGATTCCCGGTTCAAGAATTAAGATGAACAAAATGATTAAGATCAAGTTCGGAATCCCTGTCAGAATTTCCGCAATCCGTTGCATGATGTTATCGACGCGTCCACCGTAGTAAGCAGAGATACCGCCGTACGTGACACCGACTAGAACGTCAATGATTGCTGCGACAAGACCGATGAAGAGTGAAATCCGTGTTCCTTCCCAGATACGTGACCATAAGTCACGTCCGAGATGGTCCGTACCGAACCAGAATGTATCTTTGACTTGTTTTGTTTCATAAAAATCGATTGGCTTTTCACCAAGTGTCGCCATTCCGTCAAAACCAGCCCATTCGAGACCAGTGATTTTTGGTGGAAGTTTAGCTTGAGTAATCGTTTGGGTATAAGCATCTCTACCGGATAACATTGGTCCGAATAGTGATAACAATGCGATGATGACGATGATAACGAGCGACAGGATCGCCGCTTTGTTTTTGCGAAGCCGTGTCCATGCATCCTGCCAGAAGTTTAAGCTTTTTCCGGCAATCCGCTCACCCGCTTGTTCATTAAATTCTACTGGTTGGAACAACGAGGAATCGAACTGCTCCGCTTTTGCGTTTGAATTTTGTTCTGCCATTATTTGCTACCCCCCAAACGAATCCGTGGATCGACGACACCATATAGAATATCGACGAGCAAGATCATAAAGATAAAGACTGCCGAGAAGAACAGTGTTGTCCCCATGATAACCGTATAGTCATTTTGTGTGATGGATGAAACGAACAACTCACCAAGACCCGGTACCGCAAAGATTTTTTCAATGACGAATGTTCCGGTAATCAAGGCTGCTGTCATTGGTCCAAGAATCGTGATTGCTGGAATCAAAGCGTTACGCACCATGTGTTTCCAAGTGATTGATTGACCATCTAGGCCTTTTGCCTTAGCGAGTGTCACGTAATCCTGACCGGTGACTTCAAGCATCTCCGTTCGAACGAAACGGGCAATCGAGGCCGTTACCCCAAGCGATAAGGATACCGTCGGAAGAATCGTATGTGCTGGACTTTCCCAGAAGGCTACTGGCAATACGCCCCATTTCACTCCGATATAATATTGAAGAAGTGACGCAAATACGAATGATGGCACGGAAATCCCAAGTACCGAAATAAACATCGCACCGTAGTCAACTGCTGTATTGTGGCGGAGAGCCGCAACAACACCGAGAACAAGACCAAGCAATACACCGAGCACGAGGGCTTGAACACCTAGTTGAGCTGATGGTCCAATTCGTTCCATGATTAAATCTGTTACTGGACGGCTGTCATATTTAAATGATACGCCGAGATCCCCTTGAACCAAGTTAACCATGTACGCTGCATAGCGTTGTGGAAGCGGATCATTCAAGTTGTATTTATCCCGCAGGATATCCAACTGTTCAGGAGAAAGTTTTTCCTGGTTTTGGAACGGTGAACCTGGTAACAGATCCATTAGGAAGAAAGTGAACGAAGCGATGAGTAAAAACGTCAGTACGCCGTAAACAAGGCGTTGAGCTAAATAACGGCCCATAGATGGCACCCCCTATAAAGATTTTCTGTTTTTTTCGAAACATCAATAAAATCAGTATGACCCAAAATTGTCGGAACATTCAAGAATTTTGTTGTAAAAATTAAAATTCTTTTTTATCTTGGACTGATTGACGCCCCCCTGGTTACTGTTTTTTCGCAGTTAACCAATATTTCAGAATTTTTCGTTTGATTCCATTATACTTTGCTAACAAAGTAATTAGAACCCATTTTTTACGAAAAGTTCACATTTCTGATAACAAAATGAGTTTCCATTCAGAAAAAAACGTATAAAACAGGAGCGTACCTTGAAAACGTTCTCAAGGACGCTCCGATTTTCAATTACTTCACATCAACGTACTTGTACTGGAAGTCAGCACCAAAGACTTGACGGTTAAAGTCTTTGACAGACGGACGGCTCAAGAAAGCAGCTCCTGCTTGATAGATCGGCGCGATGGCTTGATCTTTTTCAATCAATTGTGATTCTGCTTGCTTAAAGAGATCAAGACGTTTTGCAACATCTGATTCTTCATTGGCAGCGTTCAACAATTTATCGTAAGCAGACGATTTATACTTCACGTCGTTTTGACTGTTTGTTGATTCAAAGATCGACAAGTTTGACATTGGATCTTGGTAGTCAGGACCCCAAAGTGCATACGACATCTGATAGTCGCCTTTCGCTTCTAAGTCAAGTTTGTTTTTAAACGGTTGTTGTTTGATTGAGACGGTAACATTCGGAAGGTTTTTCTCGATTTGTCCCTTCATGTACTCACCGACTTTTTTCGCATCTTCACTGTCAAATGACAGGAGTTCGATTGTCGTTTTCTTGTTACCGTTTGCTTTTTTCCAAAGGTCAGCTGCTTCTTTTCCATCACGGTCGAACCAGTTGATGTCGCTTGTGTAGTCTTTCCCTGCGTCATCTTTGATGAATTCTTTCGGAATGAAGCTTGTTGTCGGGATCGAACCGTTCGCAAGTAACGTATCCGTAATCCCTTTCGGATCGATCGCACGGGCAATTGCTTTACGTGCATCGACGTTTTTCATTGTTGCGTCTTCGTTGTTGAATTTCAAGTAAGCAATCGATGAACGGAGTGCTGTCTTGAACTCAGGTTTTGATTCATATGTTGCTACTTGTTCAGATGTCAATCCGGCATAATCGATTTCATCCGTATCATAGAGATTCGCAACAGTTGAGTTGTCTTTGACGACGCGGATTGATACTTCATCCAATTTCACGTTGTCTTTATCCCAGTAGTTTTCGTTTTTCGTCAGAACACGTTTTGAATCCGTTTTCCAAGAAGTCCAAACGAAAGGACCGTTGTAAAGTAATTTATCCGGTTGAAGCGAGAAATCTTTTTTGTTTTTGTTATAGAAATCTTCGCTGATTGGTGTATACGTTCCGAATGATGTCAGTGAAAGGAAATACGGTGCCGGACGCTCGAGCTTAACTTCGAGAGTTTTATCATCAATGGCTTTAACACCTAACTCATCAACCGGTTTTTTACCTTGTGAGACGTCAGATCCGTTTTTAAGCGTATCAAAAATATACGCATAACCGGAAGCCGTTTTAGGATCGACGGCACGTTTCCATGCAAACTCGAAATCCTGTGCTTTGACAGGAGTTCCGTCCGACCATTTCGAATCACGAAGTGTGAATGTGTATGTGAGATTGTCACTTGAGATATCTGTTTTTTCAGCAAGTGCCGGAATCGCTTTTCCGTCTTTATCGAGACGGTAAAGACCTTCCATCGTGTTGCCGATCGTGTTGAAGGCAACAGCATCTGTTGCTTGTGCCGGGTCGACCGTCGTAATATCAGAAGTATCTGTTAGACGTAAGACCTTTTTCCCGTTAGAAGAACCTGCATCTTTATCTCCGTCACCTGTTGTTGAACACCCTGCAAGAACAACGCTTCCTGCAAGCATAACTGATAACGCGAGACCGACTGTTTTTTTATTCATCGGTGAGTCATCTCCTTTTCTTTTTTTAAAACCGCTACAACTAAACGATTTTTAGACATCTCGTCGAAACTGCCTCAACGTTCCCCAAAACGCATTGACCTAGTTTCAAAATCTTAAACGAAGTGATAAATTGATTTTATGTGAGAATAACAATAACGTCAAGTGAATAGTCACACTATTTGCTATTTTACACGCTCTGAATAATACAGAGTCGTAACTGTCCTTGACTTTGCGTATAATGAAATCATCATCTTGCCGTAGGAGGTTCATCATGTCTGCCAAACTATTTCGCCCGCTTTTGATTGCCTTGATTTTAACAACGATTTACACGATTTGGGCCGTTGTTGCCGATGCGACCCACTCCCTGATGTATCACCTGTCCGGCGGTTTATTCATTGCCGGTTTTCTGTTACTCGCGATTGGATTTTTCTCTAGTATGTCTGCCAATGGATTTTTTAAAGGGGTCACTGCCGGCTTCAAAAAGCAACGTGAAGCAAAATTACGCGAAGTCGACGGTGATTATTACGAAGACGAGGACGAAGAAAGTGAACTCTTGGAAGCAAAACAAAAACGGGCTTCCAACCGGACAGTTCCGTATCTCTCCAGTGGTTTTATCTGCATCGTCGTTTCATTGCTTTTGTCGTTCATTTGATTGAATTTTAATGACGTTTTGAATAGACATGTGATAAAGTGAAGATAACGTTATAGAGAACACAGTGAAGAAGAGTAGTACATCTGATCACCACTTACAGAGAGTCCATGGACGGTGGAAATGGACAGTCGGAACAGATGGAATGGACTTCGGAGTGGCTGATTCGAAATCATGTAGAATCAGACGGGTCTGCCCGTTACAGCAAATGAGCGGCTAGTGTTCTAGCAACTTGGGTGGCAACGCGATGACTCGTCCCTTGATAATTTCAAGGAACGAGTCATCTTTTTTATTTCATTTTTTGGAGGGAATCTCATGAAAACAATTTTTTCAGGCATCAAACCAACGGGTACGGTCACGCTCGGTAACTACATCGGAGCAATGAAACACTTTGTGAATCTTCAGGATGAACATGATGCCTATTACTGCATCGTCGATTTACACTCGATTACAGTCGACATTGACCGCGTCGAACTGATGAACAATACACGGGCACTGGCTGCATTGTACATCGCAAGTGGATTAAACCCTGAAAAATCAACCATTTTCGTTCAGTCGGAGGTCAAAGCGCATGCGCAACTCGGTTGGATGCTGACATGCCTGTCCGGTATGGGTGAATTGGAACGGATGACGCAATATAAAGACAAATCGCAAGGAAAAGACCGGATTGGTGCCGGATTGTTTGTTTATCCGACCTTGATGGCGGCGGACATTCTGCTGTATGATGCAGAACTCGTGCCGGTCGGTGACGATCAAAAACAACACATTGAATTGACACGTGATTTGGCACAGCGCTTCAACAGCCGATACTACGAAACGTTTAAAATGCCCGAACCGGTTATCGCTGAAACAGGTGCCCGTATCATGAGCTTAACGTCTCCTGATAAAAAAATGTCAAAAACGGATACGAATCCAAAAGGTTATATCTCAATGCTTGATGCACCGGATGTCATTCGGAAAAAAATTAAGTCTGCCGTCACGGATTCAGAAGGCATCGTCCGATTTGACCGGGAAAACAAACCCGGCGTCTCGAACTTACTTGAAATCTATTCGCTGCTTGCCGGTATTTCCATTAAAGACTTGGAAGCGAAGTATGACGGATTAAACTACGGTGTGTTTAAAGCAGATGTTGCGGAAGTCATCGTAGCGGAACTCGAACCAATCCAGCAACGGTATCACGAGCTGATTGATTCAGAAGAACTTGATTTAATTCTTGATCAAGGGCGCGATAAAGCGGAACTGGTTGCCTCACGCAAATTGGCGAAAGTCGAAAAAGCGATGGGCCTTCAGCGTAAACGGGCAAAAGTAAAAAAATAATTTCAGTTATCTTTTAATGAAATCCGGGTGGCAGATTCCAATTCTGCCACCCGGATTTTTTTTGAAAAAATCGACTGTTGCGTCAGCCACTTTTTAACTGACGAATTGTAATATTAAGTGCAACACCTAGCTGAAAACACAAAAAAAACCCATAACGGCCTCGTGTAGAATAGAGTTACCACACAAAATTCAACGGAGGATTCGTTATGAGCTATATTCATCTTACCATATCAGAAAGAGTCAAAATAGAGACGTATCTCGAGCTAGGTTTCTCTGTCCGAAAGATTGCGGGACGCCTGGGGCGTCAACCTTCTACGATTTCACGAGAATTGAAACGAAATCCTCATTACGATTCTTCTCATGCTGACCAGCGTTATGTGGAGCGAAAAAAGAAGTGCGGTGCACGTACGAAGTTTACGCTCGAAAAAGGAATCTGCATCCTCGAAAAATTACGGGAGACGTGGTCCCCTGAACAAATTGCCGGACGATTATTCCAAGAAGAAGGACTCTCGTTCAAGACAATTTATCGTTGGATTTATAGTGGCCTCGTCGAGGCCGATTCTGGACTTCTTCGGCAAAAGGGAAAGCGTCAGAAACCACGTGAGACGCGCGGACGCTTCAACGTCGGACTGCCAATCAGTAAATGTCCGTCCGACGTCAAAGGGCGTCAAACGTTTGGACATTGGGAGCTTGATACTGTTGTATCGGGTAGAGGAACGTCAAAAGCCTGTGTCGCAACGTTCGTCGAGCGAAAGAGTCGTTTTTATCTCGCTGTACCGATGGAAAATCGGTCCGCTCAATCGATGGAGTCTGCGATTCAAGCATTACATCTTTCCTTCCCGTTGAGAACGTTCCAAACTGCGACGACAGATCGTGGAAAAGAGTTTAGCTGTCATGAACGAATTCGTGACACGTTAGGCTTACCCATGTATTTTGCAGATCCGTATTCTTCTTGGCAGCGTGGTAGTAACGAGAACGCCAATGGTCTTCTCCGTGAATTTTTCCCGAAGGGGACAGATTTCGGAAAGGTCAGTCGTTCTGAAATCGCTCAAGCGCTCGCCTGGATTAATGGGAGACCACGAAAATGTCTTAACTGGAAAACTGCATACGAGGTCTTCACGGAAGAAGTGTTGCACTTAATTTGACAAACCGTCAACTAAAAAAAGCGCTCCCGGTTAAGGGAACGCTTATCATACTTATTTTCCTTCGATAGAAGCCCATTTGTAAGAGAAATCTGCGCCGAAGTTATGTTCGACAACACCTTTAACGTATGGTTTAACGAGGAATGCGCGTCCGCGCTGATAAACAGGCGAGATCGCTGCTGAATCAAGAAGGATTTTCTCTGCTTCTTGAAGTTCAGACCAACGTTTTGCTGCATCTGTTTGTGTTTGTGCATCTTTGATGAGTTTATCGTACTCTTTGTTTGACCATTTACCACGGTTGTATGGTCCGTCAGTCAAGAAGAGATCGAGGAATGTCATTGGATCTTGGTAGTCAGGACCCCAGCCGGCGAACGAGAATTCAAAGTCGCCTTTGTTTTCGAGATCCAATTTGTTTTTGAACGGTTGTTGCTTGATTGTGACTTTCATGCCTGGAAGGTTCTTCTCAAGCTCACCTTTCAAGAACTCACCGATTTTCTTCGCATCATCACTATCGTAGTTAAGGAGCTCAAGTTCAACCGATTTTTGACCGATTTCTTTTAAGCCCTCTTCCCATAGTTTTTTCGCTTCGTCTGCATTGTACTCGTTGAATGTCGGGTACTTTTCACGGAAGTCTTTTCCGTCAGCATCTTTCGCGAAGTCTTTTGGTACAATGTAGTTTGCAGGAAGCGAACCGTTCGCCAAGATGACGTCCGTGATTCCTTTTTTATTGTAACCCATGTCGATGGCACGACGGATTTTTTCATTGTTCAAAGCTTTGACTTTCGTGTTCAAGTAAAGGTAGAAGATTGTTGACTCCCCTTTAGTTTTGAACTCTTTGTTGTCTTGGAACTGGGCAACGAACTCTGAAGAAAGACCAGCACGATCGATGTCGCCTTTTTCATAAAGGTTAACGCCTGTCGCAACTTCTTTAACGACTTTAACGTTGATCGTGTTCAGCTTCACGCTGTCTTTATCCCAGTAGTTATCGTTTTTAACCATTTTCCAGCCTTGTTCACGTGTCCATTCTGTTAATTTGAATGGTCCGTTGTAAAGTGATTTATCAGCTGTTGAACCGAAGTCCTTACCGATTTTTTTCGAAAGTTCTTCTGATTTCGGCATGAATGGTCCGAATCCAGTTAAACCGAGGAAGTAATCAGCTGGTGCTTTTAATTTTACTTCGAATGTCTTGTCGTCAACTGCTTTGACGCCAACCGCATCACGCTCGCCTTTTTTCGTGTTGTATTCTTCAGCACCTTCGATGTTGTAGAAAACATACGCGTATTGCGAAGCATTATCCGGGTTCAAGACTTCTTTCCAAGCATATTCGAAGTCTTTTGCTGTGATTGGTGTACCGTCCGACCATTTTGCATCACGTAGCTTGAATGTGTAAGTCAATTTATCATCGGAAACTGTGTGACTTTCAGCAATACCCGGTGTCGGCTGTTGCTTGTCATCTAAACGATAAAGACCTTCCATTGTGTTGTTCAAAACGTTGAACGACACGGCATCCGTAGAAGTTGTTGGGTTAAGCGTTGGAATATCAGCACTTTCGATCAAGTTTAGCGTCTGCTCACTTGATTTCTTGTCCGAACCTTTGTCGCCCGATGATGTGTCATTTGAATCAGTCGTCGAACAAGCTGCGAGGAACGCGCTTGAAACGAGGGCTACAGATGTAGCCAGTGCAAAACTTTTCTTTTTCATGATACGATGACCCCCCTAAAATTTCCAAAGCTAGTAATCTAAGGTTTTTGAGCGAAAAAAAAAGTCATAACTTTTATTCGACCAAAACCTCTCGTTACAAATAGTTTACAATGTTCTGATAATTTTGCAAACCTTTTATCCGATTTTTCTAAATATTTTTTCAAAACAATTTGAAAATAAGTGGGATTTTTAGATTTTTATTTTTTTATTTAGACGGTTTGTCAAATTAAGTGCAACACTTCTTCCGTGAAGACCTCGTATGCAGTTTTCCAGTTAAGACATTTTCGTGGTCTCCCATTAATCCAGGCGAGCGCTTGAGCGATTTCAGAACGACTGACCTTTCCGAAATCTGTCCCCTTCGGGAAAAATTCACGGAGAAGACCATTGGCGTTCTCGTTACTACCACGCTGCCAAGAAGAATACGGATCTGCAAAATACATGGGTAAGCCTAACGTGTCACGAATTCGTTCATGACAGCTAAACTCTTTTCCACGATCTGTCGTCGCAGTTTGGAACGTTCCCAACGGGAAGGAAAGATGTAATGCTTGAATCGCAGACTCCATCGATTGAGCGGACCGATTTTCCATCGGTACAGCGAGATAAAAACGACTCTTTCGCTCGACGAACGTTGCGACACAGGCTTTTGACGTTCCTCTACCCGATACAACAGTATCAAGCTCCCAATGTCCAAACGTTTGACGCCCTTTGACGTCGGACGGACGTTTACTGATTGGCAGTCCGACGTTGAAGCGTCCGCGCGTCTCACGTGGTTTCTGACGCTTTCCCTTTTGCCGAAGAAGTCCAGAATCGGCCTCGACGAGGCCACTATAAATCCAACGATAAATTGTCTTGAACGAGAGTCCTTCTTCTTGGAATAATCGTCCGGCAATTTGTTCAGGGGACCACGTCTCCCGTAATTTTTCGAGGATGCAGATTCCTTTTTCGAGCGTAAACTTCGTACGTGCACCGCACTTCTTCTTTCGCTCCACATAACGCTGGTCAGCATGAGAAGAATCGTAATGAGGATTTCGTTTCAATTCTCGTGAAATCGTAGAAGGTTGACGCCCCAGGCGTCCCGCAATCTTTCGGACAGAGAAACCTAGCTCGAGATACGTCTCTATTTTGACTCTTTCTGATATGGTAAGATGAATATAGCTCATAACGAATCCTCCGTTGAATTTTGTGTGGTAACTCTATTCTACACGAGGCCGTTATGGGTTTTTTTTGTGTTTTCAGCTAGGTGTTGCACTTAATATTACAATTCGTCTTTATAAAATAAAGCAGAATTTTTTTATATAAAAAAAAACGATTTAAAGGTCATCCGAACCGTTAAATCGCTTTTCCGCTTCTGCTTCGCACGAGATTATGTGTGATATCGTTTGAAGACGAGTGAAGCATTATGACCACCAAATCCAAGCGAGTTGCTGAGTGCATACTCAAGATCCCATGACCGGCTTCCCTCACGCACGTAATCGAGATTACATCCTTCACTTGGATTCTCCAAATGAATCGTCGGGTGAACGGTTTGCTCCTGCAGCGATTTAATCGTTGCGATGGCTTCCACTCCACCGGCACCGCCGAGTAAATGACCGATCATTGATTTCGTCGAGTTGACGGCTAATTTTTCAGCGTGCTCGCCGAAGACCGTATGGATTGCTTTCGTCTCTAACACATCATTCATCGGTGTACTCGTTCCGTGTGCATTGATGTATTGAACGGCAGCCGGTTCGATACCTGCATCTTTAATCGCCATCGCCATTGCGCGCGCTCCGCCGTCGCCGTCTGGATCTGGTGCTGTGATATGGTAAGCATCGGCTGTTAATCCGTATCCGCTGACTTCTGCATAGATTTTGGCACCACGGGCGACCGCATGTTCATACTCTTCAAGTACCAGGATTCCGGCACCCTCTCCCATGACGAATCCGTCACGGCCTTCATCAAACGGACGGCTTGCCGTGTTTGGATCATGGTTCGTCGACATCGCTTTATTGGCACAAAAACCAGCAAATGCAAGATTGGTAATCGGTGCTTCTGCTCCACCGGCGATCATGACGTCCGCGTCACCGCGTTCAATAACGCGTAACGCTTCACCAATCGCGTTTGTACCGGAAGCACATGCAGTGACGGAACAGTTATTCGGTCCTTTTGCGCCTGTATAAATCGAAACTTGGCCACTGGCCATGTTTGGAATCATCATTGGGATGAAGAATGGGCTGACACGACGATGACCCCGTTCAAAATAGATTTTCGCCTGTTTTTCAATCGTCTCGACGCCGCCGATACCGGATCCGATCCAGACGCCGATACGTTCAGCATTGGGTTTAACATCCAAATCAGCATTTTTAACGGCTTCCATACTTGCGACGAGCGAATAATGAACGAAACGGTCCATTTTCCGGGCTTCCTTGGCTTCAATGAATTCCGTGACATCAAAATTCTGTAATTCTCCCGTTACTTTCGTCGGATACTCATCGATATCGAGACGTTCCATCGGACGAATCCCGTTTTCACCGGCATTTAAGGCATTCCAGAATGTATCGACATCATTACCGATTGGCGTCAGTGCGCCCATACCTGTTACTACTACACGTTTTCTCATCATTTTATGTGTTCTCCCCTTTAGTCCAAGTAATGTAAGCTGCTCCCCATGTCAAACCTGCGCCGAATCCGGCGAGGACAAGTGTCGTCCCCGGTGACAATCTTCCTTGTCGCCGTGCCTCTTCTAGTGCAAGTGGTATTGACGCAGCAGATGTATTCGCATGTTCGTCAATCGTCACGATCACTTTCTCTTCTGCAATCCCAAGCCGTTCACGTGCTGCATCAATAATCCGTAAATTCGCTTGATGCGGAATCAGTAAATCAAGTTCGTCCAGGGTTCCGTCCGCTTTTTGAATGACTTTCTCCACGATGTCCGGTAACTTGCGGACTGCGAACTTAAAGACTTCCCGACCGTTCATTTCAATTGGACCATCCAAGTTTTTAAATAACAGATGTGCTCCGCGGCCATCCGTGCCCAATTCAAAGGCATTCAATCCTTGTTGCTCGGTTGGACCGAGAACAACTGCTCCGGCACCGTCACCGAACAAGATGGCCGTCGACCGGTCTGACCAGTCAACGATGCTTGACATCTTCTCTGCTCCGATGACGAGTGCGTGTTTCGATCCCGTTGCCGTCATCATACTCGAAGCCGTCTGTAGGGCAAAAATGAATCCGCTGCAGGCTGCGCTGATATCAAAAGCTGTCGCTCCGAGTGCGCCGATTCGCTCCTGAACGATACAGGCAGTCGACGGGAAAGCACGTCCGGTTGCCGTTCCGACAACAATCAATCCGATGTCGTCTGCTGTCAAATTGGCATCCGCTAATGCTTTTTGCGCTGCTTCCGTCGCTAAATCCGTGACATCAACTGCATCATCTGCAATCCGCCGCGCCCCGATTCCTGTACGTGACCGAATCCATTCATCACTCGTATCGAGTGTCGCTGCTAAATCATCATTTGTCATCCGATGTTCGGGTAATGATGTACCGAGTCCTACAATTCCGATATTCATATGATTGCTCCTTTGAAATTAGTATCTGGTACTAATATAAAGCGTTAAACACATTTTGTCAAAGAGAAAAGAAGGCCTCCCGTTGAGAGACCTTCTTTTACGTCATCCAGATTACTCTGAATCAGCTAATGTGCGGACGACTTCCATGACCATCTTCGCTGAATTAATCGAAGCAATCTCCAAGAATTCATCAAATGACAGGGATGCTTCTTCATCGGCGCTGTCAGAAATCGAACGTGTCACGACGAACGGAACATCGAATTGATGGCAAACTTGTGCAATCGGTGCTGCTTCCATCTCAACTGCCGCGACATCCGGGAAGTTCGTTTTAATAAGGTTTGAACGCTCCGTATCATGGATGAACGAATCACCCGTCACGATTAAACCATGGACAACCCGAATCGCATCCATTCGTTCAATGACAGCTTCCGCTGTTGCAATCAATTTTGGATCAGCTGTATAGGCAGCCGGCATTCCCGGTACTTGACCATACTCGTAACCGAACGCTGTCACGTCGACGTCGTGATGACGGACTTCCGTCGAAACGACGACGTCACCGACTTTCAGACCGGCTCTGAATCCGCCGGCTGATCCGGTATTGATGACGGAACTTGGCTTGAAATGATCGAGTAACAACGTCGTTCCGATTGCTGCATTCACTTTTCCAATACCGGATTTTAAGATGACGACTGGTACACTGTTCAACAGCCCTTCATAGAAATGATAGTTGGCAATGACCGTATCTTTTCGTTCTGATAATTCATTCCGAAGTAAGTTTACTTCTTCTTCCATTGCTCCGATAATTGCGATCGGCATCTCTTTTTCCCCCGTTCAAACAGAAAACCGGATTGCTCCGGCTGCTGTTCATTCGTATTTACTTGATTGATGTAATTTTTACAGCGAAATCTCCGCCTGGTGCTTGAACGGAAACTTGCTCGCCGACACTGTGGCCGAACAGGCTTTTCGCAATTGGTGATTCGTTCGAGATTTTCCCGGTGAATGGATCTGCTTCTGCACTACCAACAATCGTATACGTTTCTTCTTCGTTGTCTTCAAGGATCAAGAATGTAACTGTCGTCCCGATACCAACGACCGAGATATCCTTCTCATCTTCCGAGATGATGGCAACGTTGCGTAACATCTCTTCCAATTGAGCAATCCGGCCTTCGACCATTGCTTGTTCTTCTTTCGCTGAATCATATTCCGCGTTTTCCGACAAGTCACCAAATGAACGGGCAATCTTAATGTTTTCGACAACTTCTTTACGGCGGACTGACTTCAGTTCGTTTAATTCGTTTTCAACATTCGCTTTACCTTCAAGCGTCATGTAATACTGTTTTTCTGCCATTTTTGTCACGCTCCTTTTTATTCCACTAGTATAGTATATTCACATCTTTTTTGGAATCAATATCCTCTTTGATCAAGTGAAGATCGATAATCGAGAATCGCACGGATCTTCGTGACGAGTAAATCGATTGCCACATGGTTTTCTCCACCTTCGGGAACAATGATGTCGGCATATCGTTTTGTGGGTTCACAAAACTGAAGATGCATCGGACGGACGACTTTCGTATACTGCTCGACGACAGAATCAATCGAACGTCCTCGTTCATTCATATCACGTTGCATCCGGCGCAGAATCCGAACATCGGCATCTGTATCCACGAAGACTTTAATATCCATCAATTCCCGTAAACGTTCATCTTCAAGCGCTAAAATACCTTCGACGATGATGACGTCACGTGGATCAAGCGGAATCGTCTCCGTTGCCCGTGTGTGCGCAACGTAATCATAGACCGGTTTTTCAACCGCCTGGTTTTCGCGCAACGCTTTGATATGTTCAATCAGCAAATCATTGTCAAAGGCAAATGGATGATCATAGTTTGTTTGATAGCGCTCTTCCATCGATAATTCACTTTGGTCCTTATAGTAAGCATCCTGCTCGATCATGACGATGGATTCACTCGGGAATGCGTCGACAAGTGAACGTGCGACCGTCGTCTTTCCTGAACCAGTTCCTCCAGCCACACCAATTACAACCGGTTTTTGCATTGAATTCGTACCTCCATCATTCATTCCGACTTCACTTTCCGGCTGACGGACACACCGTCTCCAAGCGGGAAAATCGTCGTATCATATTGGTCTTGCTCCATCATCCATGCCGTAAATTCTTTGACCAGACGGACAAGCCGCCGTCTTCTCCGGTCAAACGTCTTCGGATCCGTCTCCAGGACATCCCCGTGCAAAAATAGGTTATCCGTATATAAAACTCCGCCTATTGGCACCAATCGCCCATAACCGTTAAAGAATTTTTTATACTGCCCTTTGGCCGCATCGATGAACACGGCATCAAATTGCTGTTCAAGGGTTTCGGCTAATTCTACTGCATCCGCAAAAACGATGTCAATCCGGTCCGCGACGTCTGAACGTTCAATGAACATCTTGGCTTCGGCGTATCGTTTCGCATTTCGTTCTACTGTCGTGATCCGGGCATCCGGTAAGGCGCGAGCCATCCGAATCGCACTGTACCCAATCGCTGTACCAAGTTCAAGGATTCGTTTCGGTTGTTGTAACGTCAATAACGATAACAAAACTTCCGATCCCGTCAGTTCAATGATTGGAATATGGTGCTCTTTCGCGTATGCTTCCATTTCCTGTAACAAGGGATCACGTGGCCGAATCATCCCTTCGACATACGCTGTAAAATCATTCATTCGGAATTCACTCCTTCTGCGCATAAACAGGTTGACCGGGAACGAACATACCGTTCCCGATCAACCTCCTGTTCATTGCTCTTTACTTGCTTCGTATTCGACCCATTCCGGTTTGTACTTCACAACATTACGTTGATGTTCCTCATAGGTTTCCTCATAAAGAATTTGACCGCGTGGATTTTTATCACTTGGTGGTCGGGCAAAGAAATAAACGTATTTCGTCTTTTTAGGATTAAGGACGGCAAGAATTGAATCTTCACTGACGGTTGAAATCGGACCGATCGGAATCCCCTCATACTTGTACGTATTGTATTTCGAATTGTTCTCCAAATCCTTTAATGTCGTCAATGCTGTATTTTCTCCTGTACCGTACCAGACCGTTGGATCCGATTGGAGTTTCATCCCGTCGTTCAGCCGGTTCGTAAAGACACCGGCAATCTCACGACGATCGTCTGGTGTTGCGGCTTCCCGCTCCACCATGGATCCGAGACTCAACACTTCATGGAAAGTCATGCCTGATTTCTTAATGGCATCGGCATTCGCATCATAAATCTTTTCCATCTCATCCAACATCGTTTCGGCAATTTGATTGATGCTTTTTCCTTTGTCGAATTCGTATGTCGCCGGGAAGAGATAGCCTTCGAGTGAATAGAGGACGCCCTGCTTCGTCACTTCATCCGTCAACATCGGATACTTTTCAATCAATGTTTTAATATATGCCTCATCTGTCAGGGATTTACGGATGGAGTCAGCTTTAAACCCGGTTGCTTTCGCGATGATGGCAATTTGACGATCCATTGTGATTCCTTCAGGGAGCGTGATTTTGACATCTGCTGCTTTCATGACTGTTCCGGTCTTCAATTCATTGATGATTTCGTCCGGTGTCATCGCTTGAGTCAACGTGTATGTCCCGGCTTGGAATGACGATTCATTCTTATAGCGGACATAATAGCGGAAAATCGTTTCGTTCGCGATTAAATCTTTTTCTTTAAGAATGCTTGAAATCGTACTTGTACCGGCGCCTAAAGGAATCTCAACCTTGACAGACTTCGTCGCCTCTTCGTTGACCGGTTCGAGTGAACTCTTTAAAAAGATGTAGATGGCTGCTCCTGCTACTAAGAAAATCGTGAACAATACTGAAAGGATGATTAACGTTATCCGGCGCGATGTCCGGCGACGTTTCTGTTCGATTTCAGCATTTTTCTTCCATTCATTCTCCATCGGTTCCTCCTTCTTCTCTTAAAACAAGGTGATATCGAAAGAGCCATTGCTCTGACGACACCACCTTATACACGAGTCGGTTTAGTCAAGCTCGTCTTCTAATGTATTAAAGACTTCTTCAATTTCATCCCAAGTTTCTGCATCGTCTTCTGCGATTGGAACGAGGTTGAAATCATCATCACCTTCACCGTACTCTTCTAACTCATAAACGAAGATGTCGACTTCTTCTGCTTCATCATAATCCGCGCCGACCGGCTCAAGGAAAATGTAAGTTTTGCTTGAGCGTGGGCTTTCATACCGTAAACGCTCGGCAAATTTAAATTCGTTGCCTTCCCCATCGGGAATTACGTAATGTGTAGGTTCATTCTGTTGCATCATTCATCCGCTCCTTTAATGCAGCCTCAAGTTCATCCCAAGTCTGCTCATCGTTTTCATCAATCAGGCTCAATTCAAAATCATCTTCGCCTTCGCCAAACTCGTCGATTTCGCAAATGATTAAATCATCTGCGCCCTCTTCCGGATGACCGATCATTTCGAGAAATAAATAGGTCTTGCCGGTTCGCTCACTGACATAACGGTACCATTCTTCGAAAAGATGTTCGCCACCGTCTTCATCAGGAAAGAGATACTGCCGTTTTTCTTCAGACATCTCATTTCCTCCTTATCGATTTGCCCGATCCAAATAAGATTGCAGGATCATGACTGCTGCCATCTTATCGATGACTTGTTTCCGTTTTTTCCGACTGACATCGGCATCGATCAGCATACGTTCTGCCTGCATCGTCGTCAGTCTCTCGTCGACAAGAACAGTCGAAAGGCCCGTCTGGGTTTCGATTTCACGCGCGAACGCTTCACTCGCCTCAGCTCTGGGACCAATTGACCCATTCATGTTTTTCGGATGTCCGATGACGATGATTTCGACACCGTATTCCTTAATAATTGCCTCGAGTCGTTTGAAGGCGACCGGGTATTCAGGTTCTGTCCATTTGATGGTTTCGACGCCTTGTGCTGTCCAGCCCATCAAATCACTCACCGCAACACCGATCGTCTTCGAACCGACATCAAGTCCGATGGCACGCTTCATTTTTTGTCTCCACTCTCCGATAGATAAGATTTCACGAGTTCTTCCAGTAGTTCATCACGCTCAATCTTTCGGATCATATTACGTGCATCGTTATGACGAGGAATGTAAGCAGGATCACCGGAAAGTAGATATCCGACGATTTGGTTGATCGGATGATAGCCTTTTTCTTCTAAAGCATGATAGACCGTCAGCAATACTTCGCGTGTCGCCGCCTGGCTATCGTCTTCTGGAAAATTAAATTTCATCGTTTGATCCATCTGACTCACGTTAATCACCTCTTTCATTTACACTACTTCTCTATTATGCCAGTGATTGCACGTAATGTGAAGTAAACGCAAGAGCTTCGTTTAATTTTGCAGGATCTTTTCCGCCGGCCTGTGCCATGTCCGGACGACCGCCACCACCGCCGCCGCAACGTGTGGCTACTTCCTTGATCAATTTACCGGCATGGTACCCTTGATCGATTAAGTCTTTTGAGACACTCGCAACGAGGTTGACTTTGTCTCCCTGCGCACTACCGAGGACGATGATTGCCGAACCGAGACTTGACTTCAGTTCGTCCATCATGCCGCGAAGGGCATCCATATCCGAGACGTCGACTTGCTTCGCAAGCACCTGGACGCCGTTGATCTGCTCGACATCATCTTTAAGTGACGCCGCTTCGATGTTTGCAAGTTTTGCCTGCAATGATTCGTGTGCCCGTTCCGTTTCGCGAAGCTGGACTTGAAGTGCTTCGATTCGTCCCGGTACTTCCGTCGTTTTCGTTTTCAGGACACGTGCTGCCTGCTCGAGTGTCTGCAGGTGACCGTTCATGACATGGTAAGCGCCTGCTCCTGTAACAGCTTCAATCCTGCGTGTTCCGGCTCCGATGCCTGATTCGGAAACAATCTTGAACAGACCGATTTCCGCTGTATTGCGGACGTGAATCCCGCCACAGAGTTCGATCGAATAGGTTCCAGCCGAAACGACACGAACCGTCTCGCCGTATTTTTCACCAAACAGTGCCATTGCCCCTTTTGCTTTCGCATCAGCAATGTTCATCTCTTCAATTTCGACTGCAAGTGATGCCCAAATCGCTTGGTTGACATCCTGTTCGATTGTTGCTAATTCTTCGGCCGTTACTGCTCCGAAGTGCGAGAAGTCAAAGCGCAGACGTTCCGCTGAAACAAGTGAACCCGCTTGGTTGACGTGTGTTCCGAGTGTGTCTTTCAACGCTTTATGCAACAAGTGGGTTGCCGTATGGTTTTTCGTGATGGCTTGACGCGACGATGCTTCGACCGCGGCATGAACGGATGCATCCGCTAAAGCAATCCCTGTCCGGACCACAACGGTATGCAGATTTTGACCGTTTGGTGCTTTTTGGACATCTTTGACATCGAGGACGAAATCCGGACCCGTGATTGTTCCTGAGTCAGCCACTTCTCCGCCGCTCTCTGCATAAAACGGTGTAACATCAAGCAACAATTGTGCTTCCTCGCCGGCAGCGACTTCTGTTACTCGTTCTCCATCATGCAACAAAGCAATGATTTTTGCATCCGCCTCAAGGTCCGTATAACCAACGAATTGACTTGGAACAGTCAAAGTTGCCAATACTTCTGATTGTTGTTGCATCGAACCGCCGTCTTCACGGGCAGCACGGGCACGTTTACGCTGCTCATCCATCGCCCGTTTAAATCCTTCTTCATCGACCGACATCTGATGATCTTCCGCATATTCAACCGTCAGTTCAAGCGGGAAACCGTACGTATCATACAAACGGAAAGCATCTTCTCCGCTGATGATATGTTCGCCGTTATTTTTGGCAGCTTGTGCCACTGTGTTCAGGATGGCAAGACCGTCATGTAATGTCTCGTGGAATCGCTCTTCCTCGTTTTTGATGACACGTTTGATGAAATCTGCTTTTTCCGGAACTTGCGGATAAAAATCGACCATGACGCTGCCGACTGTATCAACGAGTTCGTACATGAACGGACGTTCAATCCCAAGCATTTTTGCATAACGGACAGCACGACGAAGCAATCGGCGTAAGACATAACCGCGTCCTTCGTTCGAAGGCAACGCTCCGTCTCCGATGGCAAAAGCAACCGTGCGGATGTGGTCCGCGATGACTTTGAACGCGACATCCAGTTTTGTGTCTTCGCGATAACGTTTCCCGCTGATTTCTTCCGTTTTGTGGATGATCGGCATGAACAAGTCCGTATCAAAGTTCGTCGGTACGTCCTGCATGACGCTCGCCATCCGCTCAAGACCCATTCCGGTATCGATGTTTTTACGCGGTAATTCTGTATAGTTGCCGTGTCCGTCATGATTATATTGACTGAATACGATATTCCAGATTTCAAGGTACCGTTCGTTCTCGCCGCCCGGATAGAGTTCAGAGTCGTTCGGATCATCGCCGAAAGCCGGTCCACGGTCGAAGAAAATCTCCGTGTTCGGACCTGAAGGACCTTCCCCGATTTCCCAGAAGTTATCTTCAAGCGGGATGATGCGCTCAGCCGGCACACCCAGTTCGAGCCAGATTTGACGCGCAGCATCGTCTTCCGGGTGAATCGTTACGGAAAGACGATCCGGATCAAGACCGTACCACTCGTCACTCGTCAAGAGTTCCCAGCCCCATTTGATCGCATCTTCGCGGAAGTAATCGCCGACCGAAAAGTTTCCGAGCATTTCAAAAAACGTATGGTGACGTGCTGTTTTCCCGACGTTTTCGATATCGTTCGTCCGGATGGATTTCTGTGCGTTGACAATCCGTGGATTTTGCGGAATGACCCGTCCATCAAAATATTTTTTTAACGTAGCGACACCCGAGTTGATCCAAAGTAACGTCGGATCCTCAATTGGAACGAGTGATGCGCTTGGTTCGATTGCGTGCCCTTTAGACTGGAAAAAGTCGAGATACATTTGACGGATTTGTGCACCCGTCAACGGTTTTAATGGTTTCATCGAAAATACCCCCATTGATTAATTTGTCCTGAACGCAAAAAAACGATACATTCATCCCTGAAAAGGGACGAAAGCATCGCTCTCGTGGTACCACCCTCGTTCGTAAAGACAATTGCTCCCTTTACCTCGAAAAATCCGTTAACGGAGATTACCCGCAAGTGTTTGCACTCGACTCCGGAAGGAGCTTCAATCGAATCGTCATGAAGATGGTTCCAGCAATTCCATCTCTCTCTGGTCATGAAAACTACGATTTACTTATCTTCCATCAACGTTTTGCGTCCATTCATCTACCGTGATTATTACCTATCTGATGCATTCAGTCAAGTCTTTGTCATACCGCCGAGCCGTTCAATGAGCCGTGTCCGCCGGCGCGGTTCTTCCTCTTGTGACGCTTTATGGAAGGCACGGGGATCTCCGAACAACAGCAGACTGGCTTTGGCCCGAGTGACGGCTGTATAGATGAGATTCCGGGAATGCTTGAAGGCACCGGTGAAAAAGACCGGCATCAACACAATCGGAAACTCCGATCCTTGCGCTTTATGAATCGTAATCGCGTAAGCATGCGTAAATTGATCCCAGTCACTCCGGTTATATTCAACTTCCGTCTGATCGAACCGGGCAATGATTTTATCGACTTTATCCACGTTCTCCTTCGCAAAGAAGATATTGACGATTTCACCGATGTCACCGTTGTAGACATTCTCTTCCGCATTGTTGACGAGCTGAAGAATCTTGTCTCCGCTCCGGTAAATCCGTGTCCCCTGTTTGACTTCCCGTTTTTTCGGCGCTTCCGGATTGTAGACTTTTTGCAGAACGATATTCAATTCGTCGATGCCCACCTGTCCGCGGTACGTCGGCGCTAAAATTTGAACGTCAAACTTCGAATATCCTTTCGCCAGTGCTTTTTCTGCAAAAGCCGCGATACCGCGCAACGATTCCTGCGGAGCAAGCGAATAAAAACGACGGTCGGATAAAGGGGCCAGCAAATCAGCTGACGTGACCCGGTTTTTTAAATCGTGGGCCAACCGGAGAATCGAGGAATCTTCGGCCTGCCGATGGACGACGTTGAGCCGGACGACCGGAATACCGTCCGTATCCATCAAGTCGGCAAGGACTTGCCCCGGACCGACCGACGGCAGCTGGTCCCGGTCGCCGACGAATAAAATCTTCATGCCGTTTGGCACGGCCCGTAACAAACTCGATAACAGATAGATGTCGATCATGGACGATTCATCGATGATCAGTACTTTACCGGCAATCGGTTGGTCTTCGTCCAGCTGGAAGTTCGTCCCGTCATATTTTAATAAGCGGTGAATGGTCATCGCCGGAACGTCCGTTGCTTCCGACAGCCGTTTGGCCGCCCGTCCGGTTGGTGCGACGAGCACATACGGATAGACTTCGCCTGACTTGACCTGACTTTTTTCAAGCGGCCAATCATGGATTTCCTGAAGCGCATGCAAAATCCCTTTGATGACCGTCGTCTTCCCCGTACCGGGTCCGCCCGTCAGGACCATCAGCGGTGCCTTGACCGCAAGCTCAATCGCCTCCCGTTGCTGAACGGCGTATTCCATACCAAACCGTTCTTCGAGTTGACCGATGGCTGACAAAATTGTCGCCACATCGACTTCCTGCTCGGATCCGTTCGCCATGACACGGGCCAACTCTTTTGCCGCCCGGACTTCCGCATAGAAAATCGTCGGCAGATACAAACAACCTTCTTCGAGTTTGACCTTATCTTCCGTCAGCAACAGCTCGATGGCTTGTTCCAGGCGTTCCCCCGGATCCTCACCGAGTAGACGCGGTGCCCGCTGTAACAGGGATTCGACCGTCGCGAATGCATGCCCTTCTCCCGCTTCCTGCTCCAGTATATGCATGATGGATGCTGCGACCCGTTCCGGATGCAGTCCGATAAGTCCGAGATGCGAGGCAATTTGGTCGGCTGTCTTAAAACCGATTCCACTG
Source organism: Exiguobacterium artemiae 255-15 (assembly GCF_000019905.1). Classification (GTDB taxonomy): domain Bacteria; phylum Bacillota; class Bacilli; order Exiguobacteriales; family Exiguobacteriaceae; genus Exiguobacterium_A; species Exiguobacterium_A artemiae. The sequence goes on from NC_010556.1 coordinate 2,028,753, forward strand.
ACCTCATACATCAAGGAATAAGGATTTTCACGAATTCTCGCCATCGCATCCCCTTCGTACGCTGCATAAATCTTTGCTGCGAGTTTTGGGGTGACATCAAACGGTGCTAAAAAAAGCATCAGTTGATCGACACCGTATAAGGTCGCGAGCCGGCTGAAGATGACATCCGCCTGCTTCTGTTTTAACCCGGGGACACGATCGAGTGCTTTACTGTCCTTTAAGATGATGTCAATGGCATCTTCACCGAGCGCATCGACGATATTTTTCGCTGTTTTCGGACCAATGCCGGTAAACGATCCGTTCGTCAAAAAACGGACGGCAGCGTGTTTCGTCATCGGGACCGAACGCCGGATCAACTCTGCTTTTAGTTGTTTGCCAAATCGCGGATGATCAATCAACCGTCCGAACGCTTGATACGTTCCGCCGAGTTCGATTCCGACACCGGTTCCCGTAACGACAAGCTCCGTTTCTTTTAGTTCAAAGTTTTTTTCCTTGATCGCCATCAGGACGATGGAATGGGCTTCTTCTTCGGAGGAAAAAAGCACACGTTTGATACGACCGACTACTTGATGGGGGTGCTCCATCACTCCACCTGCTCTCTTTCTGGACTCCGTTACTCAGTTATTATCATAGCACTCGTTTAAGGGATTTTAAATGAGGGAAACATTCCTTGATATATTATCTGAATGGAGGAACAAACATGGGACGTCTACCGATCGCAGGATTATGTGAATTAGTTTTAGAAGTGCAGGACATGGACCGGGCCGTCGCCTTTTGGAACGGAACGCTCGGTATTCCAATCGTTGAACAATGGGCACCGGAAGATGCAGAGCCGAGTCATGAACAGGAAAAACAGGATGGGATTTGGGCGACATGGTTGTACATCGGAGGAAACACCCGTCTCGGGCTTTGGCTCAAACGGGACTTTACGATGGAAGAACGGACCGTCAAAAACCTTCCCGTGACAGAGTGGGACAGTCTGTATGATGAAGGCGGCGTTCATGTCCACTGTGCCTTTTATATTGAGAAAGACGAATTTAACGAAGCACTTGATTTGCTTCGGGGTGCATCGATTGACGTCAAGATTCGGGAATGGGATGAACAAGAGACGTCTAATGACAAGGAATACTCGGCTTATTTTAAAGATACGGAAAACAATGTTATTGAGCTCTATACGAAAAATATGGATGAAGCCTATGAGGAATTTTCCGGTCCGCCGCTTCGCATCGTCCGCGAGATCGGGCACTAAGAAAGACTCTGCTGTATCGATTGCCACAAGCCGTCGACAGCAGAGTCTTTTCCTGGTTATTTTAGTAAGGCATCCATTTTCGCTTTGGCATCCTGCGCCAGCGTATGGTTTGGTTGATAGGCAAGAACGGTTTCGAGCTCTGTATAACATGCTTCCTGCTGACCTAAAAAGGCCAGTGCGATGGCATAGTTGTAACGGGCATCCGTATGTGTTTCTTCGAGCAACAGAACTTGTTCGAAAATTTCAGCCGCTTCTTCGATCTGCTCGTTCTGAGCAAGAGCAAGACCATACTGGAAGGCGATTTCGACATCCACCCCGTTCAGTTCCGTCGCCTGTTTCAAACGCGGAATCCCCCGAACCGGATCCCCGAGCTTTTGATACGTCAGACCGAGCATGAAATGGAGATCGGCATCATCGAGTCCGTGCAGCAAAGCAAGACGTAACGACTCTTCCGCCTCTACCAATAAATCCGCCGAGAAGTATAAGGCGCCTTTGGCATAATGGGCACTGGCGAACGTCGGATCAATCGTCAAGGCTTTATCGTAAAACCGGAGTGCCCGGTCGGCATCGTCCATCGATTGGAGTAATGTCCCCAAGTTGACGTAACCGGTCGGGTCGTTCGGCTGTTCTTCAATGGCATCATTAAAAGCTTGAGCCGCTAATTCATAATTACCGGATTCTAAATGTCGGAATCCGACTTCGTTGTAATTCATCCCAATCTCTCCCTTATGCAAGATACGTTAATGCTTGACCTGCTTTGTAGGCATCGTCAATCGTTGCTCCGCCGAGACAGACATCTCCGTCATAAAAGACGACGGCTTGTCCGGGAGTAATCGCCCGTTGCCGTTCGTCGAATGCAACGTCCAGACGTCCGCCGTCGAGGACACGGACCGTGACCGGTGTATCCGTCTGACGATAACGGAACTTCGCCGTACAGCGGAATTCTGTTCCGGCCGGCATCGTTGCCGTCCAGCTGATGTCAGAGGCATATAATCCTTCTGAATAAAGCAATTCATTGTGGAATCCTTGCTCAACGAACAAGATGTTGTCTTGCAGGTTTTTCCCGACGACGAACCACGGCTCACCGTCTCCACCAATTCCAAGACCGTGACGTTGTCCCATCGTGTAATACATCAGACCGTCATGACGCCCCATTGTTTTACCGTCGAGTGTCCGCATTTCACCGGGTTGTGCCGGCAGATACTGACTGAGGAACTGTTTGAAATTCCGTTCCCCGATGAAACAAATACCGGTTGAATCTTTTTTCTTGGCCGTCGCAAGGTTCGCTTCTTCGGCAATTTTCCGAACTTCTGATTTTTCCATATGTCCAATCGGGAACATCGCTTTCGCAATCTGATCCTGCGACAGTTGGTTCAGGAAATACGTTTGATCCTTATTTGTATCGACACCGCGCAATAATTTATGCTCCCCGTCTTCATAGACGGCACGGGCATAATGACCTGTCGCGACGAAATCGGCGCCTAAGCGCATCGCATGGTCAAGGAATGCTTTGAATTTGATTTCTTTATTACACATGACATCCGGATTCGGTGTCCGGCCGAGTTTATATTCATCGAGGAAGTACGTAAAGACTTTGTCCCAGTACTCTTTCTCGAAATTGACCGCATAATAGGGAATACCGATTTGGTTGGCGACGGCGATGACATCTTCGTAATCTTCCGTTGCTGTACAAAATCCGTTCTCATCTGTATCGTCCCAGTTTTTCATGAAAATCCCGATGACGTTGTAACCTTGTTGTTTTAATAAATAAGCCGTAACGGAAGAATCGACACCGCCGGACATCCCGACGACGACCGTTGTTTCCTCCGGTGCTTTAGCGCGTGTATTCATTATTTTCACCTCTTAATTGTTCTGAAACGATTTTACGACATCTATCAGGCCTTGTGCGAGCAGTTCGACTTGTGACAGGTCGTTTCCCCGGCCAAAGCTGATCCGGACCGATTGTTTCGTCCGCGGATTTTCACCATACATTGCTGACAGGACATGTGACGGTTCGACCGATCCTGCCGTACAGGCACTTCCGCTCGAAACGGCAATCCCCCGCATGTCGAGCATAATCAAAAACGGTTCGATCTCGACGTCCGGGAAGTACAGGTTGAGAACTTGCGGCAATCCGTCTGTCCCGTTGACTTCAAACTCAATCGTTGAGGAACGAAGCCGTTCGAGCAATGTACGCCGCAACAGTTGATACTGTTCAAACTGTTCTTCGCGTTCCGTTGCCGTCAGCCGGACTGCTTCCGCAAAACCGACGATACCGGCAACATTTTCCGTTCCGGCACGACGCTTTCGTTCCTGTTCCCCGCCATACGATTGAGGAGCCAGTTTGACGGCAGAACGGATATATAATAAGCCGACGCCTTTTGGTCCGTTGATTTTATGACTTGATGCCGACAGCAAATCGATTTGCATCGCTTCCACGTCAATCGGCGACTTCGCAAAGACTTGGACGGCATCGGTATGGAAAATAATCTGTTGTTCCCGGAGGAAACGACCACATGCCGCAATCGGCTGGACCGTCCCGACCTCATTGTTTCCGAACATGATCGATACTAGAATCGTATCTGGCCGAACGGCTGCCCGTAACGCCTCTTCCGTTATGATGCCGGACTCCGGTATTTCAAGATACGTCACGTCGAATCCCCGCTTTTCCAGTTCCTCGAACGCATGGAGCACGGCATGGTGTTCAAACCGTGTCGTGATGACATGACGGCCTTTCGACTGATACTGCATCGCGGCACCGATGATGGCATAGTTATCCGACTCCGTGCCGCCGCTCGTAAAGAGAATTTCCGTCGGTTTGGCGTTCAGTTCCGTTGCCATCATTCTTCGCGCCGTGTCAATCGCAGCCCGTCCCGTCCGTCCGAATGCATGGACGCTTGACGGATTCCCGAATTGCTCGAGCATGTAAGGCGTCATCTTTTCCAAAACTTCCGGCCGCATCGGCGTTGTTGCCGCGTGATCAAAATACATCATCGTTTTTTCACCTCTCATATATAAAACATGTAACCCGTGTCATCTTCTTCGGCTAAATCTTTTAATGTCGTCGTATCCAAAACTTGATCGACGGCACTTTGAATTTTATCCCACAATTTTCGTTTCGTCACTTCGTCACAATTATCGCCTTCAACGACGACAAGCGGACCTTCAAGCAGACGGATGATATCCCCTGCTGTGATTTCTTCGGCCGAACGGCCTAATTTATATCCACCGTATGCTCCGCGGACACTTTTGACGAGACCGCCGTTTCGGAGCGGGGCAATCAATTGCTCCAGATAATGTTCAGACAGGTCGTACATCTGGGCAATTTTTTTTAAAGACAACGGCTTTGCCTCGCCTCCTTTGGCGAGTGCAATCATGATTGTCAGACCATAACGGCCTTTTGTCGAGATTTTCATCATGCGAAAAGACATCCTTTCTAGTATAGTAGTAGCTAAAAGTTGAAAGAAGGAACGCTACCTATGGCTAATTTATTTGAATCACATTCTCCGGCCGGTCCGCTCGCCAATCGGATGCGCCCTCAATCACTGGACGAAATCGTTGGCCAACGCCATTTGATCGGAGAATCAACCTTGTTACGCCGGGCAATTCTCGCCGACCGGCTTGGGACGGTTATTTTTTACGGACCACCGGGAACCGGAAAAACGACGCTCGCCCGTGTCATTTCCAGTTATACGAAATCGGCATTCGAACAGCTGAATGCTGTCACGGCAAAACTGGATCAGTTGCGTGAAGTTTTAAAAGCAGCGGAATCTCGACTGCAGTTTGACCAACAAAAAACGATTTTATTTTTGGATGAAATTCATCGTTTCAATAAAATGCAACAGGATGCTTTACTGCCTGCACTCGAAGCCGGAACGATCACGCTGATTGGCGCGACGACGGAAAATCCGAGTTTTGAAGTCAATGCCGCTCTGTTATCGCGGGCAACTGTCTTCCGGTTTGAAACGCCGACGACAGAAGATTTACGGGTCGTCCTCCACCGGACGTTACACGATACAGAACGTGGTCTCGGCAAATATCCGATTACCGTCACAGAAGAAGCGGTCGATCATTATGTCAAACTGTCGGACGGGGATTACCGGGCACTGCTCAACGCACTCGAACTCGCCGTTTTGACGACACCGGAAATTGACGGTGAAATTACGATTGATCTTTCCGTAGCCGAAGAATCGATTCAGCAAAAAGCCTTGAAATACGATAAGGACGGAGACCGGCATTACGATGTCATCTCAGCTTTTATCAAATCAATTCGCGGTTCGGATCCCGATGCTGCCCTGTACTGGCTTGCCGTCATGATTGAGGCCGGGGAAAGCCCCCGCTTCATCGTCCGTCGCCTCTACGTCCACGCGGCAGAAGATATCGGATTATCGGATCCGCAGGCCTTGCTGATTGTGGATGCCTGTGCCCGGGCCTGTGAATACATCGGTTTTCCGGAGGCACGGATTCCACTCGCCGAAACGGTGCTGTATCTTGCGACGGCACCAAAATCGAACACGGTCATTACCGCGATCGACCAGGCACTTGAACTCGTCCGTCGATCGGACGGCGGTCCGGTTCCACCGCATTTACGGGACGCTCATCATGCAGGTGCTGCAGCACTTGGTAATGGTGTCGAATATCAGTATCCACACCAGTTTCCGCATGCATATGTCAAACAGAACTACTGGCCGGAAAATCTGGCACGAACCAAGCCCGTTTTTTACAAGCCAAGTCCCCGTGGGTTCGAAAAACAATTGCAGGCCCGGCTCGACTTTTGGAAAAAACAACCGTAAACGATGAGAAAAAGCGACCTCAACAGGTCGCTTTTTTTAACGGACACGTTCGATGACGACGCCGGCTTCCCGGACAATCTCATTGATGACATAACTTGCCGCAATCAATCCACCGACCGACGGGACAAACGCGTTTGAACTCGGCGGCATTTTAGCTTTTCGAATCACGGCTTCATCGTTTCCGACGACTTGACGAACTTCTTCGATGATTTTGACCGGTGGTTCATCCGAAAAGACGACCGGGACTCCTTTATGGATCCCTTCCTTACGCAGGCGCGTCCGGATCACTTTTGCGAGTGGATCGTAAGTCGTATCTTTAATATCAACGATCTTGATTCGTGTCGGATCCATCTTATTCGCCATTCCCATACTCGAAATGATTGGAATCTGACGTTGTTTACACTCTTTGATCAAATGAATCTTAAACGAGACGGTATCCGAAGCATCAATCACATAATCCGGATTTTCTGCGAAAAAGGTTTCATATGTTTCTTCGTTGTAGAACATTTTCAAACGGACGATTTCTAAATCCGGGTTGATTTGCATCAGGCGATCCGCCATTGCATCGACTTTCGGCTGACCGACCGTCGGAAGCAACGCATGGATTTGACGGTTGACGTTTGTGATATCAATATCATCTTTATCCACCAGAATCAAACGTCCGACACCGCTGCGTGCCAGGGCTTCCGCCGAAAACGAACCGACGCCGCCGATTCCTAAAATCGCTACAGACTTGGATGCCAATGCGTCAAGTCCGGTCTTACCGATTGCCAGTTCATTACGTGAAAATTGATTTAACATCTCATAACCTCACAATACTCATACTGTTTTACTCGGAATTATATCATAAAAAAAAACGTCATGCGACGTATGGTGTGATTCATCTAAAAAAGAAACGATGGGACCCGAAGTGCCGTGTCGATACCTTATTTTTGAACCTGCTGCGCAGGTGGGTGTCTTATCCGATTCCTATTCGTACGTCCTCCTGCTGTGTTACGAGGCATGTACTACTAGTTGGAACGTCAAACTCCCTATCAAAAAAGAGTGGCTCAAAGATAAAAGGCGGCTCTCGTACATCTCAGGAACCCCATCTGTTGCATTTAATATAGCATTCCCCTTATCGAAATGCAACTGGTTCCGACTCTTAAAATTTGATCATTTTTCAGTCGTTTCACTTGACATCCAACGTCGGATAAATGCTCTGTTCGGATCATATTTTTGTTGTTGAAATTCAGGATTAAACCGGGGTGTCCGGGTCGCATTTCCGACTCCTGCGATATACGCCCAGTTTCCGTAATTGGAGGCAACATCGTAATCAATCAACTGCTGTTCAAAGTACCGTGCGCCGATCCGCCAATCCTGTTTCAAGTCATGAATCAAATAACTGGCTGTAATTTGACGTCCCCGGTTTGACATCCAGCCGGTGTCCTTGATTTCCCGCATGAAGGCATCCACAAACGGTTCTCCCGTCTCGCCGGCCATCCACGAATCGATTGCCGCCTGATCCGTCTTCCACGTCAAGCGACCGTCCTTCAAACCGTTCGAGCGAAACAGCCGGTGTCCCGTCTCGCGCATCGTCAAATGGAAGAAGTCCCGCCACAATAATTCAAAGTATAGCCAGTAGGTCGATTCATTCGCGCCGTGTTCCTGTTCCGTCCGTTGCAGTTCTGCCATGACCCGTCGCGGGGACAGTGAACCGTTGGCAAGCCAGGCGGAGAGTTTGGAAGAATCATCAACGTTAAAACCGTTCCGTGTTTCTTTGTAGGTAAAAATCGGTTGTTCCAGATACGCTGCTAACCGGTTCCTGCCGGCCGCCTCGCCTCCGATGAACGGAAATGCGGTTCGCGGGTCATAACCACCTCTCGTTTGCGGCAGTTCGATATACTGTATGTTCCCGGGTGCTTCGATCGGCTCCGCGAACCGGCCATCTTGTTCGACTCGTTTCCGGAAAGCCGTAAAGACACGTTTCAGTTCGTCACTGCCGATATCGTCCCGGAGATGGAGCGTCTGGGTCTCGTACATTCTCGTGTTAAAACGCTTCTGTACTTCCTGTTCCTGTCGTGCTTCATATTCACCTGTCATCCGGTGAAAATAAACGACGTCTTCCGGTTGAATGAACGATGTCAGTTGTTCAACCGTCTCCCCTTGTAAAATCGTCAGTTCGATGCCGAGTTGTACCAAATGTTCGTTTAAGGATTGTAGAGTTTCCTCTTCAAATGTCATCTGCTGTTTGCCACGACCGTCTGCTGTCTGCCGAACGAAAACAGCACGGACTATCTTCTCTTCTTCGCATGCGCGTGTCAATGCCTCATGATCGTCGACCCGCAAATCTTTTCGGTACCATACAACTCCTGCCATATCCTCAGCTCCTTTCTCTTTTCTACCCGTACTATCTCAATCTTACTTCCTTTCGCAAAGAACCAATGTGCTAGAAAGGTTTTAAGTTTTTGTTTTCGTGGAATATGATTAGTACAACTTACTAAGGAGTGAAACATTTCATGGCTGCTAAAAAAGGGAAATTAAGAACATTGATCACGCTTGCTACGACGGTTGGACCGATCGTCTACAAATTCTATAAAAAGCAACAATCTAAAAAATCAATCAACACACCAAAACGATAAAACAGCAAACGTGTTTCTCTTCTTAGAGAAACACGTTTTTTGATGCCAGGATGTATCCATCAGCGGTACATCTTTTTTATACGGTTTATTTTTTACTGACCCCATTGCTTTCCCGTTCGTAAAACCGCCATGGATACGCTGTTGCTTCTCCCGCATTCGGAATCCCGATCCTCGTCGTCTGGACGATTTCAGTCGCTTGACCGTTCTCAATCTGAAACCGGTGATCCGTGTAGAGATCAGCACCTGAATCGTCCGTTCTCAATCCGAAGGCCTGACATAATTTAGCGGGACCGTTGACGAGATTTTTTTGCTCGGTTTTGGTCAGTTCCGCATACGGCTTCCCAAAACGGCGGTCAGCAACTAAATCGTGTCCGGTGATGATTTCCGCTCCGCGAAGCAAAATCCCATATCCTTGTCCGACTTCCCCGCAGACGATGTTCAAACAATGATGCATGCCATAGGTGAAATACACATAGATATGACCGGCCGGGCCAAACATCGGCGCGGTCCGTTTTGTCGGTCGTCCACTGTAGGAATGGGCGGCTTGATCGTGCGGACCAAGGTACGCCTCCACTTCGACAATCCGCATCGTAACGTGTTCGACCGTCAACAGACTCCCTAACAATTCTGGTGCCACCTCAACCGGTGACCGTTCAAAAAATATCCGTTCCATCTCCAGTCCCCCTTATAAAAAAACAGATTCCCTTCAGGATCGAAGGAAATCTGTTGGTATTATGATTGTTTGACTGCTGTCCGAATCGACAGTTCATTCAATTGTGCGTCTGAAACCGGGCTTGGTGCCGCTGTCAACAGATCGCTCGCAGAAGCTGTTTTCGGGAACGCAATCGTATCGCGTAAGTTCGTCCGGCCTGCAAGCAGCATGATCAGACGGTCAAGACCAAGTGCGATACCGGCGTGCGGTGGTGTGCCGTACTCGAATGCTTCCATCAGGAAACCAAATTGTTCGTTTGCTTCTTCTTCCGTGAAGCCAAGCAATTTAAACATCCGCTCTTGAATATCACGTTCGTAAATCCGTTGTGATCCGCCACCGAGCTCATAACCGTTCAAGACAAGGTCATAGGCAACAGCGAGGACACTGCCCGGGTCTGTCTCGAGTTTATCGAGATCTTCCCGACGCGGCATCGTGAACGGGTGGTGGTTCGCATAAAAACGACTGTCCGCTTCTTCAAACGTCACGAGTGGGAAGTCCGTTACCCACAGGAAGTTGAAGACGGTTTCGTCAATCAAGCCGAGTTCTTTTCCTAGTTTTTGACGAAGGGCACCCAGACTGTCGGCAACAATTGATGCTTTTGCCGCGACGAACACAAGTAAGTCACCAGCTTCCGCTGTCGTCGCTTCGACGAGTCGGGCTGTTGCTGCCTCATCAAAGAACTTCGCAATCGGCCCGTTCAGTCCGTCAGCGGTCACTTTAACCCAAGCAAGGCCTTTGGCACCATAAATTGCTGTAAACTCTTGTAATTTATCGATGTCTTTACGGGAGAACTGATCGGCTGCCCCTTTGACATTCAAGGCTTTGACTTCGCCACCTGATTCAAGCGCCATGTCGAAGACTTTGAAGCCAGCTCCTGTGACGGCTTCCGCGACATCAATCAATTCAAGACCGAAACGCGTATCCGGTTTATCTGAACCGAACCGGCTCATCGCTTCCGCATACGGCATCCGCGGAAACGGCGTCGTGATGTCTTTTCCGAGTGTTTCTTTCATGACACGCGTCATCATCGATTCCATCATCGCATACAGATCTTCGACGTCCATGAAACTTGTTTCAATATCGACTTGTGTGAATTCCGGTTGACGGTCGGCCCGTAAATCTTCATCACGGAAACAACGGGCGATTTGGAAGTACCGCTCAAAGCCGGATACCATCAATAATTGCTTAAACAACTGCGGTGATTGCGGTAAGGCGTAAAACTCACCCGGGTGAACACGACTCGGAACGAGATAGTCACGCGCGCCTTCCGGTGTCGATTTCGTTAAGATCGGTGTTTCAACTTCGAGGAAGTCCTGTTCGTCGAGGAAGTTCCGCATGATATTCGAAGCTTTCGAACGCAGACGGAATGTTTCCTGTAATGACGGACGACGGAGATCCAGGTAGCGGTATTTCAGACGAAGGTCTTCCGATGTCTGTTCCGCTTCTTCACTGATCGGGAACGGCGTCATTTTCGAAGCGTTTAAGATGATGACTTCGTCTGCGACGACTTCGACTTGGCCGGTCGGGATGTTCGGGTTCGGATTTTCACGCTGGACGACTGTCCCTTTGATGTCGAGCACGTATTCCGAGCGAATCGATTCCGCCAAACGGTGTGCCTGTTCGTTTTCCGGTTGGAAGACGACTTGGACGATACCGGTCCGGTCACGAAGATCGAGGAAAATCAATCCCCCGAGGTCACGTCGTTTTTGGACCCATCCTTTTAGTTGAACGGCTTGGCCGATCGTTTCCTCTGTTACGGTTCCGTTCATGTGTGTACGTCCGATCATTGTACTTCCTCCTTTAATTTCGCGACAATCGTATCGGCAACAGCAGATAATGGTACATCAATCTGTTCGCCGGTCGACATGTCTTTTAACGCAGCCGCTCCGCGCTCGACTTCTTCGTCTCCGAGGATGACGGTGAAACGTGCTTTCAAACGGTCTGCCGCTTTGAATTGCCCCTTAAACTTCCGTCCGAGATAATCACGGTCTGCGGCAAGTCCTTCAAGACGCATCAACTGCAACAGGCGTGTTGCCGTTTTTTCAACTTCATCGTTGCCTTGCGCGACGATGAAGACATCAATTGCATCATCGATTTCCGGCAGGACCCCTTCATTTTCAAGCGCCATCAACAGACGTTCGATTCCGATTCCAAATCCGATTCCCGGTGTGGCCGGTCCGCCGATTTGTTCAACGAGTCCGTTATAACGTCCGCCCCCGCAAAGTGTCGTAATCGCGCCGAACCCTTCTGCTTCCGACATGATTTCAAATGACGTGTGATTATAGTAATCCAGTCCGCGGACAAGGGTCGGATCAATCACGTATTCGATACCAAGCGCATCCAGGTGCAACAGGACTTGATCGAAGTACTCTTTCGAAGCCGGATTCAAAAAGTCGAGAATCGATGGGGCTGTCGCCATACTCGGGTGATTCCGGTCGACTTTACAATCGAGTACGCGAAGCGGATTCACTTCCAGACGGTTTTGACAATCCTGACATAACTCGTGAGCGACCGGCTTAAAGTGGTTGACGAGTGCTTCCCGGTGTGCGGCACGACTTTCGCTGTCTCCGAGCGAGTTGATGACGAGCTTCAGTTTTTTCAGTCCGAATGAGCGGTAAATGCTCATCGCCAGGCTGATGACTTCTGCATCGATGGCCGGCTCTTCACTGCCGAGTGCCTCGACACCGTATTGGTGCAGTTGACGGAAACGTCCGGCTTGCGGGCGTTCATAACGGAACATCGGTCCGATGTAAAAGAGTTTGACGGGCTGATTGGCAGCACCGTACAGTTTATTCGTCACGAATGACCGAACGACTGCTGCCGTCCCTTCCGGACGAAGCGTAAATTGTTCTTTGCCGCGCTTTTCAAGCATGAACATCTCTTTTTGAACGATGTCCGTCGTCTCACCGACACCGCGTTTAAACAGCTCTGTTTCTTCGAAAATCGGTGTCCGGATTTCTTTGTAGTTATACCGTTTACTGATCTCCCGCAATTGGTTTTCAATATACTGCCAACGTTCCACTGTACCGGGAAGTACATCAAACGTTCCGCGTGGTAATTTCATCCTAATTCCTCCTTTTGAATACAAAAAAAGCCCTCGTCCGCAAAGGGACGAGAACTTAAAGATCCCGTGGTACCACCCTGGTTGCTGAAAAATCTCAGCCACTCGGTGCAGTTAACGCCTGCCTACGATTTCCCCTACTCTGTTCGTTTCAGGAAAATACCTCAAAAGGGTCTTTCATCTAGTTCGTCTGATCGCCCTTTCAGCCGGGGAGCGACTCTCTATGCAGCCGAGATCTAAATTACTCTTCTTCGTCATCGGTTCTTAATTCGTTCTGTTATCCTTTATATTGCCTCGTCCAAAAGATCCTGTCAAGACTTTGGTCACTTTTCAAGAATCAACGTCACCGGTCCGTCATTGACGAGCGCAACGTCCATCATCGCTCCGAACTGTCCGGTCTCGACGATGATTCCCTGCTGACGTAAACGAGCGTTGAACGCTTCATACAACTCATTTGCAACATCAGGTTTGGCCGCTTCTGTAAAAGCAGGGCGACGGCCCTTTTTGACGTCTCCGTATAAGGTGAACTGGGACACCGATAAAATCTTCCCCTCGACATCCTGAAGCGACCGGTTCATCCGTTCTTCTTCATCCTCGAACACACGTAACCCGGCAATCTTGTCCGCCAACCAGTTGACTTGCTCCAGCGTATCGTCATGCGTGACCCCGACGAGTAAAAGAAATCCTTGATCGATTTGACCGGCAACCGTCCCTTCGACCGTCACGCTTGCTTCTTTGACCCGTTGTAATACGACTCGCATTTCTATCCGCTCCTTATGTCATCATGACGCGATGCACGGCATACACGTCTGATATTTGTTTAATTCGATCGACGACCTTTTGCAGGTGATTGACGTTGTCGATTGCGATCGTCATTGAAATCTTGGCCTGTTTGCTGTCGTCTCCCTTACCGCTGACAGCTACGATATTCGTGTTCATCGCGGACACCGATTGGAGGACATCATTTAACAGACCCGCCCGGTCAAAACCGGAAATTTCGATTTCGACGTTATAACTCTTGACCGTCTTGCCTTCATGTTCCCATTCGACTTCAAGCAACCGTTCCGGATTCTGTTCATGAATCACATTCAGACAATCGGACCGGTGAATCGAAACACCGCGACCGCGGGTAATATACCCGACGATATCATCACCCGGAACCGGGTTGCAGCAACGGCTCATGCGGACCAGCATGTTGTCGATGCCTTTGACACGAACGCCTTCCGGATTTTGTTTCTTCGGTCGGTCAAACGTCTTCATTTCACTGATGGCTTCGTTTAATTCAAGATTTTTTGACTCTTTGTCTTTGCGCAATTTTTCCGTCAATTTATGCGCGACTTGGGCAGCGGTCAGACCGTGATATCCGACGGCAGCATACATATCTTCTTCTTGACCGAAGTTGAACTTCCGTGTCACGTCCTCAAGTGTCTTATCGTTGATGACATCCTTTGGTTCAAAGCCGAGTTTTTTTACTTCCGCCTCAATCAGTTCCCGACCTTTCGAGACGTTTTCTTCCCGTTGTTGCCGTTTGAACCATTGACGGATTTTATTTTTCGCCTGACTCGATACACAAATCTTGAGCCAATCCTTGCTTGGTCCATAACTGTGTTTCGACGTAACGATTTCAATGATGTCACCGGTCTTCAGTTTGTAATCGATCGGCACCATCCGTCCGTTGACTTTTGCTCCAATCGTCCGGTGTCCGATTTCCGTATGGATCCGGTAGGCATAATCAATCGGCACCGACCCTTTCGGCAATTCGATGACGTCACCCTTTGGTGTAAAGACGTACAGCATATCGCTGAAGAAGTCGACTTTGACCGACTCCATGAATTCTTCCGCATCGGCGGTATCTTTTTGTAACTCCAGAATTTCACGGAAGTGGGCGATTTTATCTTCAAAACCTGACTTCGCCTCTTGCTCTTTTCCTTCTTTGTAAGCCCAGTGTGCGGCAATTCCGTATTCGGCGATGAAATGCATATCGCGTGTCCGAATTTGCACTTCAAGCGGTTCACCCTTCGGCCCGATAACCGTTGTATGCAACGACTGGTACATGTTCGGTTTAGGCATCGCGATATAGTCCTTGAAGCGTCCCGGCATCGGTTTGTATTGGGTGTGAATGATTCCGAGAACCGCGTAACAATCCTTGATGGAGTCGACGATGATTCGCACGGCCATCAAATCATAGATTTCGCTGAATTCTTTTTTCGAGTTCTGCATCTTGTTGTAGATCGAGTAGATATGTTTCGGACGACCATCCACCTCGGCTGCGATCTCGACTTCTTCGAGTACTTCGTTGACTTCATCGATGACAGACGTGACGAGCGCTTCGCGTTCCGTCCGCTTTTGTTTCATCATCGAGACAATCCGGTAGTATTGTTGCGGATTGATGTAACGCAGACTGATGTCTTCGAGTTCCCATTTAATCGTCGAAATCCCGAGTCGATGCGCGAGCGGCGCAAAGATTTCAAGCGTTTCTTCTGCTTTTTGGACTTGTTTCTCTTTGACCATATGTTGAAGCGTCCGCATGTTGTGCAGGCGGTCGGCTAACTTGATCAAAATCACGCGGATGTCTTCTGCCATCGCAATAAACATCTTCCGGTGATTTTCTGCCAATTCTTCTCGTTTGGACTTGTATTTGATCTTCCCGAGTTTCGTCACGCCATCGACCAGCATCGCGACATCTGCTCCGAATCGTTCCGTGAGTTCTTCCAGCGTAATGTCAGTGTCTTCGACGACATCATGAAGAAGAGCGGCAACAATCGTCGTCGCGTCGAGTCCGATATCTACCAGTATCCCAGCCACTTGAACCGGGTGAATGATATAAGGTTCACCCGATCGACGAAATTGTCCTTCATGCTCGTCTTTTGCGAATTGATAGGCACGTTCGATATCTTTGACTTCTGCCTCTGTCATGTACTCCACACATCGAGCGAGAAGGTCTTCTACATTTACGATTTGTTTATTTGTCATCCCTTATCCTCACCCAGTCCCCGGGATTGATTACGCTGAATCCCTAATATATATCCTCTATTATCGTGAAATTTTGATAATATGTCAAAATAAAAAGAAATACCCCCCCGACCACTGCCGAGAAGGTATTGCTTATTCATTAATCTGCGTAACGAATCAAGGATAAAATATCGTATCCTTCTAATTTTTCACGTCCGCCTAAACCGTCAAGTTCAATCAGGAATCCGATTCCGGCAACCGTTCCACCGAGTTGCTCAATCATTTTGATTGTCGCTTCGATCGTGCCGCCTGTTGCCAGTAGGTCATCGAGAATGACGACGCGTTGTCCTGGTTGGATTGCATCGTGGTGCATCGTCAAGACATCTTTCCCGTACTCAAGACCATACTCGACACGGACTGTCTCACGCGGTAATTTTCCTTCTTTACGAACTGGAACAAATCCGATTTCCATCGCGTATGCTGCTGGGCATCCGACAACGAATCCGCGTGCTTCCGGTCCGGCGATGACGTCCGCGCCTTGCTTACGGGCATAGTCGATCAATGCATCGACTGACTGCTTATAAGCAGGACCGTTCTGCATCAGGGATGTGATATCTTTGAAACTGATTCCTTCTTTCGGCCAGTTTTCGACCTCTTTTATATGCTGTTTGAACTCCATGTCATTTCCTCCTGCTTCGCCGCTTCTACCAAAGTATCAAAACGCTCTTTCAACTGAGCGAGTGACGAATAAATGTATTGTTGCTCAAGACGTTGACGTTCCTCATGACGCTTGTACGTCGTTGCTTCCGTCAAGTCCCGTTTTTCAGCATTCGGGTTTACACCCGGCAGCCCGTCCTCCATTGTAACAAGAAAATCAAGTTCCGAAAACACTGAATGCATAAAGTTAATCGAACGTTTCGACCATTTTCGCGATTTCGACAAACGAACAAGCCCGATTCGGAGCTCGTCACGGGGACATTTCGCAAAGTAATTGAAATAATGTTTAAACTCTTCCCGTGACGGAATCGTCTCGAAATAGTACCCTTCATCCTTAAACGCACAGTAAATCCGTTCGGCATCTTTTAAATACGGCAAGAAAGCTGCTTCTTCTTCGGGCAAATCCAAAAAGACAACATTTGCCTTCGCCTCTCCGTTCAGCGGACGCTCGGCATATTTGGATTGTGTTTCTTCCGAAAATGCAACAAATGTCGTCGTGTCGTGCGGAAGTTCAAATAAATCCGTTAATGGTTTTTTCCCACCGCGGTAATCGAACAATTGATAATCCACGACGGCCAGATCCTGAATCATCAGTTGCGGTTTACGGAAACCGTTCCATTCGTTGATGTTCAGACTCCCCATCAATGAAACTTCAGCGAGCGATGATACTTCGTCAACGGCATCTCCAAACCCGAATCCGATACCATCGAGTTCCGTTTTCCCGTCCGTCACAAGAACCTTCAAGTGCGTTAAATCACGCCCGATTCGTTTCAAGTCCCGAATGTTGGCGCCTTCGACGACGACACGTGGCGACGGATTTCCCATACCAAACGGAGACAACCGTCCCATTTCTTCAATCAAGCCAATCGAGACATCCGAGACACGTAAACGTAAATCAATCTCCGTCGTGGCGATAAACGCTTCGTCCGGCAGACTTGCCGCTTGGGCATTCAACCGTTCTCGTAACACCGGGACGTTTTCTGATGACAATGTCATCCCGGCAGCCGCCGGATGTCCTCCGAAGTGCGGTAAGATGTCAGCCGTCTGATTCAACTCGGCAAAGAGGTCAAAGGCTGCAATCGAACGTCCTGATCCTTTAGCCGTCCCTTTTTCTGCATCGTGACACAACAGAATGACCGGACGATGGTACTTTTCAACGAGCCGGGATGCGACGATTCCGACGACACCGGGATTCCATTGATCGGAATCAACGACTAAAACACGATCGGATAGATAATGTTGCTCCACGAGTGCCGTCGCTTCTTCGGCAATTTTTTTGACGATATCCTGCCGTTGTTTGTTTTGCTGATCGAGTTGCTCGGCGAGCGGTTCCGCTTCTTCCATCGTTTCCGCAAGCAGCATCTCAAGCGCTGGCATCGCCGAGTCAAGACGTCCGGCCGCATTGATCCGGGGTCCAAAGGCAAATCCGACCGATTCTTCCGTCAATTCGTCTTCGACGAGACTGCAGACTTTCCGTAACGCCAGGATGCCAGGCCGTTCACTGGCATTCAATGCTTCAATTCCTTTTGCTGCAAGCAAACGGTTTTCGCCGATAAGCGGGACTAAATCGGCAATCGTTCCGAGTACAGCCAAATCAAGCAATTCTTCCGGTACACGCCCAAGCAGCGCGTGAGCGACCTTAAAGGCTACACCGGCTCCGGCGAGCTTCGAATACGGATAGTTGGAATCGACACCCGGATGAATCATAGCAAAAGCGTCCGGCAGGACATCTTTTGCTTCATGGTGATCGGTAATGATTAAATCGACGCCGAGTTCTTTTAAAACAGCCGCTTCCTCGATGCCGGAAATCCCGCAGTCGACCGTGATGACGAGACCGAATCCTTCTTCTGCTGCCCAGCGGAACGCCGCCTCGTTCGGTCCATAACCTTCCGTAAAACGATTCGGGATATAACATTCCGCCATCGCACCGACTTCAATCAACGCATGCCATAAAATCGCAGCGGAACTGACACCGTCAACATCGTAATCGCCGTAAATCAAAATCATTTCACCTTCATCTGCCGCCTGCTGAATTCGGGTGATCACTTTGGTCATATCCTGGAACAAAAAAGGATCATGAAATGCCGTTTGATCCGTTTCCAAAAATGCCTTGGCTTGATCGGCGGTATCAAATCCCCGCTGAACAAGCAAGTGCGCAACTTGCCGGGATACGTTCACCTGGTCGGCTAACTCGTCTATTTTAAGCGAATCGACGTCTTTGTCGATCCATGTTTTCTTTGAATGATACATCCAATCCCTCCAATCAACTCCATCATTATAGAACAAAACCCGCGTTAGCGATAGCTAACACGGGTCAGGTTATGAGGCTTGTTTAGATGATTTGAGCGTCCGGCCTTTCATGACGAGCCACAATTGGGCTGCGATGAAAATTGAAGAATACATCCCCATGATCAGACCCACCAATAAGGCAAGGCTGAATCCACGAATCGCTTCACTGCCGAAGATATAGAGCGCCGCTGCCGTCATGATGACTGTGACGACAGTATTGATTGAACGAATGATTGTCTGTTGAATCGATTCGTTGACAATATGCGACAATTCGCTGAACGTCACTTGTCGGCCGCCTTTTTCAGCATGGGCGAGATTTTCCCGAACCCTGTCGAACGTAACAATCGTATCATTGACCGAATACCCGATGATGGTCAAGATCGCTGCGATGAAGTACAGATTGACTTCAATCTGGAACAGCGAGAAGAAGGCGATGATCATCAAGGCGTCATGGAGCAACGCAAGAACAGTCGCAATCCCGTATAACGGTTGGAAACGGAACGAGACGTAGATGACGATCCCAAGCGACGCCAGTAAAACGGCATAAATTGCATTACGGGCAATCTCCTGACCGACCTGGGCAGATACAGTCGAAATGCTTGGTTCTTTCTTGTATTTCGCTTCAATCGCTTGTTTCATTTTCGAGATTTGTTGCTGATCGAATTCTCCGACGAACGTCACGTTCGCGAGCTTGCCGCCTTGCGCAAATTGAACACCGTTAATTTCCGCTGCGTCAATTCCGGCATCTTCGATAACGGAACGAACCTCTGATTCCTTAATCGTGTTCGTTGAAGAAATTTCAACCCGTGTTCCTTCTGTAAAGTCAATTCCGAGGTTCAGGCCGCGGAGTGTGAGCAACAAAACAGAAATGACGACAAGGGCAATCGTGATGATAAAGTAAATGTTCCGGTGTTTTACATAATCAAATTTCGTAGGATTAAAGTTCACGAATTTCACTCTCCTTTACGCCAAACCAGGTTTTCTTCTTATCAAACCATCGGCTGCTGACGAGAAGTTGCATCAGGTAACGTGAGATGAAAACATTCGTGACGAACGTGACGGCAATCGAGACCATCAGCATGATCGCGAATCCTTTGACGGTACTCGTTCCGAAGTAATACAACACGCCTGCAGAAATCAACGTCGTCAAGTTGGCATCAAGAATCGTACCAAATGAGCGGCGGTTACCGGCTTTGAAAGCAGACAAGACAGATTTCCCGCTTCGGAGTTCATCTTTGATCCGTTCTGCCGTGATGATGTTGGCATCTACCGCCATCCCGACTCCAAGGACAAGGGCCGCGATTCCCGGTAAGGTCAGGACGGCGTTAATTCCGTTAAAGAAGATCATGACGAGATAGATGTAGAACAACAAGGTAATGATCGATACGAAACCGGATACCCGGTAAAACAGCAACATGAACAAGAAGACGGCTGCGACACCGATCATCGACGCAAACAAAGTCTGGTCGAGGGCATCTTGACCAAATGCGGCCGAGACAGACGTCGAGTAGATTTCATCCAGCTTAACCGGTAGTGCTCCGGCGTTTAAGATGGAGGATAGTTGCTTCCCGTATTCTGCTGTAATGTCACCACCGGAGATGATGGCTTTATCCGAGTTGATCGGCTGTTGGACCGATGCATCGGAGACAATTTTAGAGTTTTCTTTTTGAATCTCTTTTTCGTACGTATCGCCTTTCTCATAGTCGAGCCAAATGACAAGACGATTGGCGGGCGGTTGCATTTTTGATACTTGTTGTGTCACTTCATAAAATTTTTCTTTCGACTTCATTGTCAGTTCGACGAGCGGTGCATTTGTTTGCGGATCGTATCCGACTTTTGCGCCTTTAGCCTTTAAGTCTGAACCATCAAGTAACACTTTGTCGTTGATGTCCCGGAATGACAATTCGGCTGTCGAGGATAGAATCTGACGGGCTTCACTCTGATTTTTGACACCGGCTAGTTGAACACGAATCCGGTTGTCTCCTTCGATCCGAATATCCGGCTCTGAGACACCGAGTACGTTGACCCGATTTTCGATTGCCGTCAGTGTCGCGCTCATCGCATTGGCATCGATGACGTCGCCTTTTTTCAACGGTTGTACTTCATACAACACTTCAAATCCGCCTTTTAAATCAAGACCGAGTTTTGTGTCTTTTAAGAGCCAATTCGATGTCGTGCCAATCAAAACGAGCAGCGCGGCAACGATGATGAAGAACGTGGCCAGTTTTCCCTTCTTAATCATGCTACATTGTCCTTTCTCTCAATCCCAGTATATTTTCAGACAACTTTCTTATCCTATCCTAGCTTACATAAGAATTAGTAATCTTAGCAATCGTTTTTCTCATATAAAAACAGAAAAGACGCTTCCGAATTCGGAAAGCGTCTTTTTCTAGCCTTATTCGACGATTTCGTCGTCCATGACAGTCGTAGTTTTTTTCGTAACTTCTGCGACCGCACTACGGTTGAACGTCAATTGAGCGTTACCCGATTTCAATGTGACTGTCGTCTCATCTACTTTTTGTACGACCCCATGAAGGCCACCGATCGTTACGATCGAGTCACCGCGTGATAACTGGGTTTGCATCTCACGCACTTGCTTCTGGCGTTTGTTCTGTGGACGAATCAACAAGAAATAAAACACCACGAAGATCAAGATCATCGGGAGGAATGTCAATAATTGTTGCATCTGAGTCAGCTCCTTTTCATTCAAATCACGTTCATTATACCGTAAAAAGAATAGAATTGTCAGACCATTTATCAGAAATTCTTCGCGTTCGGTAAATTATAACCGTATTCTTCGAAGAATTCGTCTTTGAAATCAAGCAGACGATCTTCGCGAATCGCTTGACGGACGCCTTCCATCAACTTGACGAGGAAGTGAAGATTATGTGTCGAACAAAGGTGAAGACCAAATGTTTCCTGTGCCCGGATTAAGTGATGGATATAAGCACGCGAGTAATTCTTACAGGCGTAGCAATCACACTTTTCGTCGAGCGGACGGAAATCACGCGCGTATTTGGCATTCCGGACGACGAGACGTCCGCTTGATGTCATCAACGTACCATTGCGGGCAATCCGGGTCGGCAAGACACAGTCAAACATGTCAATCCCGCGGATGGCTCCTTCGATCAAGGCATCCGGCGAACCGACGCCCATCAAATAACGCGGCTTGTCTTCCGGCATGAGTGGTGTCGTGAAATCAAGGGCACGATACATGACGTCTTTCGGCTCTCCGACCGACAGACCGCCGACTGCATAACCCGGGAAATCAAGCGATGCGAGATCGCGTGCGCTTTGGCGGCGCAAATCTTCATACTCTCCGCCTTGAATAATCCCGAACAAGGCTTGATCCTGCGGCCGTTCATGAGCTTCAAGGCAACGTTCCGCCCAGCGGCTTGTCCGCTCGACTGAAGCTTTCATGTATTCGTGAGAAGCCGGGAATGGCGGACACTCATCAAAGGCCATCATGATATCCGAACCAAGGGCATTCTGGATTTCCATCGCTTTTTCCGGTGACAGGAATAGTTTGTCTCCGTTCAAGTGGTTGCGGAAGTTGACACCCTCTTCCGTGATGTTGCGCAAATCAGCGAGTGAAAAGACTTGGAATCCGCCCGAATCGGTTAAAATCGCACCGTCCCAGTTCATGAATTTATGGAGACCGCCGGCTTCCTTGATGACATCATGTCCCGGACGGACCCACAAATGATACGTATTTGACAAAATGATGTTCGCGTTCATGTTTTTGATCTGTTCCGGCGCCATTGTCTTGACCGTCGCTTGTGTCCCGACCGGCATGAAAACAGGAGTCTCGAAGCTGCCGTGCGGCGTATGGACGATTCCTAACCGCGCACCAGATTGTTTACAAGTCTTGATATGTTCGTACGTTACTGCATGTTTTGTCATCGGTTTAATTCCTCTCTCGTTAAGAACATTGCGTCTCCGAAACTAAAGAATCGGTAGTTTTGCGCAACAGCTTCTTCATAGGCATGTAATATGTGTTCGCGGGTCGATAAAGCGGATACGAGCATGATCAACGTCGACTTCGGCAAGTGGAAGTTCGTAATCAATCCGTCGATTCCTTTAATTTCCTGACCAGGATAGATGAAAATATCCGTCCAACCGGAAGCTTCAACAAAATCCCCATGATCGCGGATGACGGTCTCAAGCGTTCGTGTCGAAGTCGTTCCGACAGCAATGATCCGTCCGCCGTTTTTGCGGGTCTCGCGTAAAATCTTTGCGGAAGACTCCGGTAACTCGTAGTATTCACTATGCATTTTGTGGCTGTCGACGTCATCAACAGAGACCGGACGGAATGTCCCGAGTCCGACGTGCAACGTCAACGGCGCAAGCTGAACCCCTTTATCCGTCAGGGCCTGCAACAGTTCCGGCGTAAAGTGAAGACCGGCTGTCGGAGCTGCCGCACTTCCCCGTTCCCGGGCGTAAACGGTCTGGTAACGATCCTGATCTTCAAGCTGCTCGTGGATATAAGGCGGCAACGGCATCGTCCCGAGTTGATCGAGTACTTCATAAAAAATCCCTGTATACGAGAACTTCAGGATCCGTCCGCCGTCGTCGAGTGCTTCGACACATTCCGCGCGGAGCAATCCGTCACCAAAGGACAGGACGGTTCCCGGTTTGACGCGTTTCGCCGGTTTCGCGAGTGTCTCCCAGACGTCATCGCTTGTCTGTTTGAGTAACAACAGTTCGATTTTGCCGCCGGTCTCTTCCTTGACACCAAATAGGCGTGCCGGCAAGACCTTTGTATCATTGATGACAAGAGTATCCCCCGCATTAAAATACGAGACGATATCATGAAATTTTTCATGCCGAAGGGCGCCGGTTTCCCGGTTGACGACCATCAGCTTCGAACTTGTCCGATCGAGCAAAGGCACTTGCGCAATCTGCTCTTCCGGTAAATGAAAATCAAATAAATTTACATCCATCTTTAGTTTCCTTCTTTCAATCCTAAATGTCGCCGCGCAAACGGCGTCAAAACACGACCTCGTGGTGTACGTTGTAAAAATCCTTGCTGCAGCAAGTATGGTTCATAGACATCTTCAATCGTCTGGGCATCTTCACCGATCGTCGCAGCAATCGTTTCAAGGCCGACCGGTCCGCCGGCAAAACGTTCGGCAAGCGAACGTAACAGACGGTGATCGACGTCATCCAGCCCGAGTGCATCCACATGCAGACGATCAAGGGCGCCCGTCGCAAGTGTCGCATCGATTGCCGTTTGGTGTGCGACTTGTGCAAAATCACGGACACGCCGCAACAGACGGTTGGCGACACGGGGTGTTCCCCGGGAACGGAGCGCAATCGCTTCCGCTGCCATCCGGTCCGCTTCAAAACCAAACAAGCGGGACGTCCGTGTAACAATCGCCGCCAATTCCGGCATCGTATAGTACTCGAGTTTCAGCGTCACTCCAAACCGGTCACGAAGCGGAGCCGATAACATACCGGCCCGCGTCGTTGCTCCGACGAGGGTAAACGGCGGTAAATCAATCCGCACACTGCGGGCGAGTTCGCCTTGACCGATGACGATATCGAGGCAATAGTCTTCCATCGCCGGATAAAGAATTTCCTCAATCGACCGGCTTAACCGGTGAATCTCATCGATGAACAAGACATCTCCCGGTTCGAGCGAAGATAAAATAGCAGCCAAATCGCCCGGACGTTCAATCGCCGGTCCGGCTGTCGTCTTGATACCGACCCCCATCTCATTGGCAATGATTGTCGCAAGCGTCGTCTTACCAAGACCGGGAGGACCGTATAAAAGTACGTGGTCCAGTGTTTCCTGACGGATTTTTGCCGCTTGGATAAAGACACTTAAGTTGCCTTTTGCCTTCTCTTGACCAATATATTGATCAAGTGTCTGAGGACGCAAACTCCACTCTTCCTGATCTTCCGCATGTGCGGATTCTGACAAAATCCGTTCTTCCACGTTCTCACCTCACATTCAATAACAACTGCAACGCCCGCTTCACATATTGATCCGTCGACAACACTTCACCTTGAAGTGCTTTTTTGACTTTTTCGACTTCCCGTTCACTGTATCCGAGTGCCGTCAACGCTTCACATGCTTCATTTAATTCCGCATTTCCTTGGGCAAATAATCCTTCGCTCGGAATATAATCCGGTGCGAGCTCTGCCAACTTCCCTTTTAAATCAAGGGTCATCTGCTTCGCAGTCTTTTTGCCGACACCGGGGAACTTGATCAAATAACTTTCCTTTTCCTGCTCAATCGCTTCAACAAGCGCATCGACGTCTCCGGACGCCACAATGGCGAGTGATCCTTTAGGACCGATTCCCGTTACGCCAAGCAATTTTGTGAACAGCGCCCGTTCCCGTCTTGAACGGAATCCGAACAAAACTTCCTGGTCTTCTCTGACATAATGATACGTATATACGATAACCTGTTCGTCTCCGGTCCGATAAAAAAACGGGTTCGGTGCTACGATTTTGTAGCCAATCCCCCCGACCTCGATCGTCACGAATTCCGCACAGACATAAGCGACTTCGCCGCGTACGAATTCTATCACTTTAGAACGCTCCCATCCATTAACAAACTCTCGTGTTATTGTAGCATATAACGAGGAGGCTCTTCAAAACGTAATTCTTTAAACGGAAGACGGTCACGATGGAAATTCATCTCTTCTAAACTACTAAAAAAACGAACCAGAAAAACGGAATGCGACATTCCTTTCTCTGGTTCGTAGTGCGTAAATGGTTCAGATTGACTTTTCTTTTCGGACGATCAAGAACGTTCAAGCATCCGTTCGAGTGCAAGTACCGCATATCGCGTTGTTTCCGGATCAACGGTAATGATATTGACCGGCTGACCGGCTTCGATTTGTTCGAGCGACCAGGCGAGGTGTCGTAAATCAATCCGGTTCATCGTCAGACAGGGACACATGAAGGGATTCAAGGAGACGATATCGAGTTGCGGATAATCGTTCGCCAGTCGTTGGACTAAGTTCATCTCTGTACCGATCGCCCATTTCGTCCCCGGTTCCGCCCGTTTGATTTGATCGATGATATAGGCTGTCGAACCGTTCAGGTCCGACGCTGCCACGACCTCAAAGGAACACTCCGGATGAACAAGAATTTTCCGCTCGGGGTCCGCTTGACGGAACTGTTCAATTTGTCCGACCGTAAACTTCTCGTGGACGGAACAATGTCCTTTCCACAGGACGACCCGGATGTCCTCATCCGCTCCGTCGAATATCAGCCGATCCGCAATCGGATCCCAGACTGCCATCTGTTCCAGGGGAATCCCCAAAGCATGTGCCGTATTTCGCCCGAGATGTTGGTCAGGCAGGAAAAAAAGAATCTCGCGTTCCCCGAGTGCCCATTCGACCATCGGAACGGCATTCGAGGACGTGACCGTCGCTCCACCGTGCCGTCCGACAAACGCTTTGATTTCAGCCGTTGAATTGACATAGGTCAGCGGGAGAATCGATCGGCCCAACCGGTTCGTCAATATCTCATATGCCCGTTCCGTCTGAAATCCATTTGCCATATCAGCCATTGAACAACCGGCCCGCATGTCCGGTAAGACGACTGTATGTGTTTGATCCGTCAGCATATCTGCCGTCTCTGCCATGAAATGAACGCCGCAAAAAACAGTATATTCTGCGTCTGTCATCTGTTTCGCCAGTTGGGCGAGCTGGAGTGAATCTCCGGTCGCATCGGCGAACTGAACGACCTCATCTTTCTGATAATGATGTGCCGGTAAAAATAACCGTGAGCCCATCCGTTCTTTGATACCTTTAATGATTGTCACTAATTGTGCATCCGTTTTTTCTGAGTACGTTTTTGGAATCCCCTGCTCTGTAAATAAATCAAGACTCATCTTTTTTTCCTCCCGCAATTTTCATACTGATGTCTAACGCCGGTGCCGAATGGGTCAATGCTCCGAGTGAGATGTAATCTGCCCCGCACTCACTATAGGCTGGCAACGTATCCAGCGTGATCCCGCCGGACAATTCAACGGTGATTGATTTCGGAATCCATGACCGGAACCGCTTAATTTCTTCCGGTGTCCGGTTGTCGAGCATGATAATGTCGACCCCTGCTGCAACTGCTTCCTTGACCTCTTCACCGGTCTCGACTTCGACTTCAATCGGTGTCGTATGACCGACTTGCGCCTTCGCCCGCCGGACAGCTGCTGTAATCGAACCGGCGACGGTGATGTGATTATCTTTGATCATGACGGCGTCATCGAGTCGACCGCGGTGATTAAATCCGCCTCCGACTCGAACCGCATGTTTCTCAAGCATCCGGAGTCCCGGTGTTGTTTTACGGGTATCCGCAATCCGGACGTTCCCGGCGACCAGACGGACAGCCTGATGCGTCAATGTCGCGATTCCGGACGTCCGCTGAATCAGATTCAATGCGACCCGCTCTCCCGTTAAAATCGCTTGTAACCGCCCGGTCCACTTCGCAACGACTTGTCCCTGGACTATCGGTTCTCCGTCCCGGACAAGTGTTTCGTGTTCGACTCCGAGCAGTCGGGCTAGTTCGACCAATACCGCTTCGCCGCAAAAAATACCGTCCTCTTTCGCCATGAAGTGACCGGTTCCTATTTCATCGCCGGTCAAACACACCTCACTCGTCACATCCTGATGCCCGATGTCCTCCACCAAAAAATCCTCAAGCTGTCGTCGTAGATACCATCTGTTCATGTTGTCGGTCTCCTTTTAATCGTTGAATTGCACCTTCAAGCAACAGCTTTGCCGTCATCAGATGCAGGCGCCTCAGTTCAGCGTCCCGTCCTGTTGCCCGTTCCTCCGGTTGGTTTTTGAAGGTTTCCAAGGTTTGTTTAAGTACGGTTTCATCAAGATGGACGGCCAGCGCTTCTGTCCATGATGGGTCAAGTGCCACCTTCTCTTCATCTTCTTTGAACTGATTTTCAGGCAATGGCAGACGGGGCGGCAACTGGAGTCGTAACGCCAGTTCCTTGCCCATCACAAAACATTCGAGAAGTGAGTTCGAGGCTAATCGATTTTTTCCGTGCAATCCTGTTGAAGCGACCTCTCCGACTGCATACAGTCCCGGAACAGTTGTCCGTCCGAGACGATCCGTTTTAATCCCGCCCATTAAAAAGTGCACACCGGTCGTCACTTCGACGATATCAGGTGATATGTTCAATATTTCACATTTTTCAACAAATGTTGGAAAGTGTGTTTGCAGATGTTCGACAGGCGTCGTATTGAGATAGACCGCTTCCCGTTCTCGTACCGTCGTGATTCTCATCGCCACTTCATCCCGGGCCGCCAAGTCGCCTTGCGGATGATCCGCCATCACGCGCCGACCGTCTGCCGTCATTAAAAAAGCACCGGCGCCCCGTAAAGCTTCCGTAATCAAGCCGTGACTGACGCCGTCATGCAACAGAATGGTCGGGTGATGTTGGATATAACCTAAATCCGATAGACCGGCGCCAACTTGAGCAGCGAGTGCCAGACCGTCACCGGTCAAGCTCGGTTCGTTCGTCGAGGCTGTAAACAATCCGCCGATGCCGCCTGTCGCCAGGATGACAGCCCGGGCTGAAAAGACGACCGGCTTTTGACCCCGATATCCCCGTGCTCCGACGACCTGTTGTCTGTTCGTCAACAATTCTGTAATGACGGTATCCTCGATGACGGGATGAACGAGTTGCTGAAGCAGTTGCGTCATGATACGTTCGCCCGTCCGGTCTCCTCCACTGTGAAAAATACGTGGTCTCGAGTGTGCCCCTTCCTGACCTAAAGCGTATGCTCCTGTCACCTGTCGATCAAACCTAACACCAAACGCTTCGAGTTCCGGAATCACCTGCTTTCCGGTTGCGGTGATAAAAGAAATCATCGTTTCATCGGTCCGCCCTTTTGCCGCCTGTTTCGTATCCGCTTGATGGCTGACATGGTCGGCTTCGAGATACGCTGACGCAATTCCGCCTTGCGCCCGCATCGAATTTGTTTCTGTCCTTGTTCCTTTTGAGACAAGAATGACATTCAGATCAGCCGGAAGATGCAGGGCAACCGAGACGGCGGCTAGTCCTGTCCCGATGATTAAAACATCCACTTCTTCTGTTTTATGTAAAGACATATGAAAAACACCTCTGTACATTCATATTTACTGTTGACTTGACAATAAGTTTGGCATATTTTTAGCTGAGTGACAAGATGAAAGGATACGATAATTGATGATTTATTTAGACCATGCGGCAACGACACCTATGCACCCGGATGCCATCGAACAGTATCGGGACACGGCAGAACGGTTCTACGGCAACAGTTCTTCGCTCCATGACACGGGAGAAGACGCCCTTCAACTGCTGGAACAGGCACGGAATAAATTAATGCAATGGCTCGGTGTAACGGAAGGAACGATTATATTTACGGGCAGCGGGTCTGAAGCTAATTACATCGCTTTAAACCATCTTCTCCGTCAAACCAATAAGACAACTGTCTTGACACTTAAATCGGAACACGATTCCGTTTTACTTCCTTTGCAACGGTGGGCAGTCCATTGGCAGGCACTCGATTTAAAGACGACCGGTGAATTCGACTGGGACTTATTCGAACAAGCGTGTACGGAAGAGGTCGGTGTCGTCTCTATCCAGCAGGTAAACTCAGAAACAGGATTCATCTTTCCGATTGCCGCGATTGCCGCCTTTTGCCGAAAAAAAGGTATTCTGTTCCACTGTGACGGGATTCAAGGCTTTTTGAAGAACCCGGTTGATTTGACCGACGTCGAAGCTTATACGATCAGCAGTCATAAAGTGTATGGACCGAAAGGACTCGGTGCCGTCTATTTGCGTCATCCCCTGTTCAGTCCCTATTATGAGGCGCACCACGAATTCGGAATCCGGCCGGGAACCGTCGATGTCCCGGGAATTGCTGCTTTCATGATGGCATGTCACCGTTATCTTCAGGAAAATCAACAGATCCAGGCATCGAGCAAAAGATTTCGTGGTATGCTAAAAAAAAGACTTCCAGCTGCTTATTATCAAATCATTGAGTCCCCTCAGCAACTTCATTCGATTTGTGCCATTCATACGAAACAACGGGATGGTCAATTCGTCCTCCTCGCCCTGAACCGTGCCGGAATTGCCGTATCGGCGGGAAGCGCTTGTCGTGCAGGTGAAAATGGCCCCAACTCGACTTTACGGGCGATTGGTTTTGATGAGTCGGCGGCTCATGGATTGATTCGACTCAGTTTCGGTCGGATGACAACAGCCGAGGAAGTAGAGCGATGTATCGATGTTCTATGTTCTCTGGAGGAATCAGATTAATTGGAAAGGCAGGAATAATCATGGGAATAAGACAGTCCGGAGAAGAACGCCGGCAAGAGTTGTTAGAAATCATTCAACAAAGCGAACAACCCGTCACAGGAACGAAGTTGGCGAAGCAGGCAGGTGTCAGCCGCCAGGTCATCGTGCAGGATTTATCATTGCTAAAAGCAAAAGGACATCCTGTCGTTGCGACTGCCCGGGGATATCTATTAAATCATCCGGAGCTTGACGAATCCCGCCATATGAGAAAAGTCGTTTGCCGGCACGGTAGTGATCAATTAAAAGCAGAGTGTGACGCCGTCGTCGATGAAGGTGTCATCATCCGTGATGTCATCGTCGAACATCCCGTCTACGGCTTTTTAACAGGAGAATTGATGCTGAAAAGCCGCCGCGATGTCCGGGCGTTGATCGAACAACTGGAAGAAACGCAGGCGACCCCTTTATCCACTTTGACGGATGGTGTCCACATTCATACGCTGGAAGCGGATAACGAAGAAGCGTTAAATGCCGCAATCGATGCGCTCGACCGTTTGGGTATTCTTGTTTCAGAACTCGATGTTTAATCACGAGGATGCCTTTTAAATACATCCTTTCATAACAAAAAGGCCCCTTCCTAATCGGAACGGGCCTTTTGTTATACAGATCAGACGTTTAAATCGTCCGTTCCTTCTGATGGTTCATGTTGTGAGAATACGGCTGAAACGGTTCGGACCCGACGGTTTTCGACGTGCAGGACAGTCAAGGTCAACGGTCCATACACCATCTGAGTCCCCACTTCCGGAATATGACCGACATCTTCCATGATCCAGCCTCCAAGCGACTGCGCTTCCGTTTCCGGCATCGCCAAGTCAAATTGATGACAAAAATCTTCGATGTCGTATTCCGCCAGACATTCATACCGGTTCGGACTCACCTGTTTCGTGTACTCGAGTGATTCATCATGTTCATCCCAAATCTCTCCGACCAGTTCCTCGAGAATATCCTCCAGTGTAATCAAACCGGCTGTTCCTCCGAATTCATCGAGTACAACAGCCATATGTGACTGTTTGACTTTTAATTCCGGCAGCAAATCAATGATATGGGTTTGCGGAACGACAAACGAAACCGGACGGATCAATTCGCGAATCTCGACACGTCCATGCTTGACGAATTCTCGTAAAAAGTCACGTTCTGATAAAACTCCGATGATGTGATCAATCGAATCCTTATAGACCGGCAAGCGCGAGAATCCGTCTTTTTGCACTTCACGTAAAATTTCATCAAAACCGGCATCAATGTCGATTGCCTGAATATTCGTTCGCGGTGTCAGTGCTTCTTCGACCGTGACATTCTTAAAGTCAACCGCTCGATGCACGATTTCCGCTCCCGCTTCGTCCATGACACCTTCTTCTTCACTGATGTCGACTAAAGCCCGTAGTTCCTGTTCGGTGACAAGCGGTCCTTTCGGATCGGCCCCGATCAGCAACAACGCAACCTGTCGCAATTTCAGAAACAGGAAGATGGCCGGTTTGAAGAGACTCAGACAGACATGCAGCGGACCACTGATCCAAAATACATACGTTTCCGCATGTTCCCGGGCATAGGACTTAGGAATGAGCTCCCCAAATAACAAAATGAACAGAAACGTCAGGAAAACAATACTGATTTGTACCAATAGATCCGTCGATACCGTCATCGCCAACCAGCCGCCAATCATCGCGACACCGAGGTTAGACAAGGTATTTCCGATTAAGATGGCGGTCAGTGTCTCCTCATACCGTTGCAACAGACGAAGAGCTTGAGTCGCACGACGGCTCCCCTCCTCCGACTGATGCAAAATCCGTAACCGGTTTGCACTCGACAAGGCGGTTTCAGACGAGGAGAAAAAGGCCGAGATGACAAGCAGGACGAAAAACCAGATGAACTGAATCGCGGGAAGTGGGTCCACGATGCTCTCACACTCCATTTCTCAAATGAACTTGTTGTATTTTAGAACGAAGACTCGATGAATTCGAATTCGAAGTCGCGGATTCGAACGACGTCGCCGTCAATCGCACCCATCTTACGAAGTTCTTCATCGACACCCATTTGACGCAACGTCCGGGCAAAGCGTTTGATGGATTCTTCACGCATGAAGTTTGTCATCGTAAACAGCTTCTCGATCCGTGGTCCTTTGATGACGAAGCAATCATCTTCATCTTTCGAAACCGTAAATCCGGCTTCCGGTGCTTCATATCCGTAAACGACACGCGGTGTCGCTGTTTTTTCTTCGAGTTCTTCGAGACCGAATTCCGGCGTCGCATCAACAAGGTCGGCGATACGGAACAAGAGATCGCGTAATCCTTGGCGTGTTGCAGCTGAGATGGCAAACACTTCAAGATCCGGGAACGCTTCTTTGAATGCTTCGAGATTCGCTTCCGCATCCGGCATATCCATTTTATTTGCGACAACGACTTGTGGTCGTTCTGTCAGACGAAGGTTGTAGTCCGCAAGCTCCTTGTTGATGATATTGTAATCGTCAATCGGATCGCGTCCTTCCATACCACTCATATCGATGACGTGCACGATGACTTTCGTCCGCTCGACGTGACGGAGGAACTGGTGACCAAGACCTACACCTTCGCTTGCCCCTTCAATCAGACCCGGTAAATCGGCCATGACGAAGCTGCGGCTGTCTTCCGTTTCAACGACACCAATGTTCGGCGTAATCGTCGTAAAGTGATACGCCCCGATTTTCGGACGGGCTGCTGAGACGATCGACAGCATCGTTGATTTCCCGACACTTGGGAAGCCGACAAGTCCGACATCTGCGAGCATTTTCAATTCGAGTTTCAAGTATTTCTCTTCACCGGGTTCACCATTCTCTGCATGTTCCGGAGCCGGGTTCGCTGGTGTTGCGAAACGTGAGTTACCACGTCCGCCGCGTCCGCCTTTTGCCACGATGGCTTGTTGTCCGTGATGAACAAGGTCAGCGATGACTGCATCCGTATCATCGTCATACACGACGGTGCCGGGTGGGACTTTAACGACAAGGTGCTCGGCTTTACGTCCGTGCATGCCTTTCGACATCCCGTTTTCACCCTGAACGGCCTTAAAATGACGTTTGTAACGGAAATCCATCAACGTCCGAAGTCCTTCATCCACTTCGAGAACGACGTGAGCACCATGCCCACCGTCTCCTCCGGCTGGTCCGCCGTCTGGAACATATTTCTCGCGACGGAACGCTACCTGCCCGCGTCCTCCATCTCCTGCTTTTACATAAATATTTACCTGATCGACAAACATGTCAGATCCCTCCTATTACTTTTCTTCCTCGACAGGAAGACTTTCGATTTCAATCACACACTCATGTTCTGTCTGTGACTCGATCTCCATCGGCGTCACTAGATCTTTAAGGCGCGACATATCTAGTAGATCCCGATAGATCTCGATGGTCACGCCCTCATGGAAGGTCACGGATACTTCTCCATTCCCCACTTCTATCATGTCAAACGCAGCTTCAAGAATAGACGCCAAGCGTGAATCCTCGATCTGCTTTGGTATTTCGATTACATCATATTCGACAGTTAGGCCTGTCCAATCTGCTCGTTGCAGTGCGAGTGCCGTTTTCGGTAGTCCAATCAGGGAAAGTCGTCCTTCTCGCGACGCTTGTTCCCGATACATTGAACAAATCGATTCAACAGCCGCCTCGTCACCCATCGCGCTATATGAACGAACAAGTTGTAACCGATTCAACCATTCGTGACGAAGTGACTTCAAAAGATCCAGTACCTGTTCATCCTTCATCAGTCGTTCCCTCCTAAAAAAAACAGACCCTAACCCCTGAAAGTGGCTAGAGTCTGCTTCATCGATCACTTATGCTGGGTAAACGCTGACTTGTTTTTTGTCGCGTCCGAGACGTTCGAAACGAACGACACCAGTTGCAGTTGCGAAAAGTGTATCATCGCCACCACGTCCGACGTTCATACCTGGGTGAATCTTCGTACCGCGTTGGCGGTAGAGGATTGAACCAGCAGAAACAGTTTGACCGTCTGCACGTTTCGCCCCAAGGCGTTTCGATTGCGAGTCACGACCGTTCTTTGTCGAACCTACCCCTTTTTTCGATGCGAAGAACTGAAGATTAAGTTTCAACATGTGGAATCCACCTCCTATATTTGTTCAAGTTGGATAAACTCACCGTAACTGTCGGCGATGGTTCCAAGCTGGACCAACATCGCTTCCAGTAACAATTGGGTGCGTTCACTGACATCCGGTGCTAAGTCAGCATACGGTTCTACGTAAAAGTAGCCACCTTCTTGTTGTTCTGCCATTTCAAGGAGCAGGACCTGCCCGAGCAGTGATTCGATGGCATTATATGCCCCGAAGATCACACTTGATGTGCCGGCACAGACTAAATCTAAACCAGGCTCAGCGAACTCGGCATGTCCTGTCACTTCGATGGAACGGATCAAATCCGCTTCATCTCGTCGAATCTTGACACGTATCATGGCTTACGCTTCGATTTTCTCGATGCGGACCTTCGTGTAAGGTTGACGGTGACCTTGCTTACGACGGTAGTTCTTTTTAGCTTTCATTTTGAAGACTGTGATCTTTTTCGCGCGAGCGTGTTTGATGACCGTTGCTACGACCTTCGCACCTTCTACGAGTGGAGCGCCGACTTTAACATCGTCACCACCAAGGATCAAGACTTCGCCGAATTCTACTGTGCTGTCGACGTCTGCGTTTAATTTCTCAACGTAGATCTCTTGGCCAGCTTCGACTTTAACTTGTTTACCACCAGTTTTAATAATTGCGTACATTACGTGCACCTCCTCTTAGGAACTCAGACTCGCCATCACGGGCAGCGGATGCTTTAAAACCCGGTCTGTGCGGTTGTAGTCATTTGGGTGCTTTCCAAACGAACTAACGTTATTCAGAATACCAAACGATGCTGACTGTTGTCAATAACGTTCTCCTTTATTCTTATTGTCTTTTGACGAAATCGTCACAATCGGCTTTCGTGCCGGTAAACAGAATCCCCGGTTCGCCTTCTACCAGAAGCAATTCGAGAGGACTTTCGGCAAGAAGCAACGGACTGAGCAAAGCGAGCGGAGCACGCACGACCGCCGCCTCCGCATGAGTTGCCAGTTCCATCAGCCGCGGTTCGAGTTGCCGGTGGATGGCAATCCTAGACGGCTGACCGTGATCCCGGGACCGTTCGAATAAGGACTTTCCGTGCCGCTGACGCGTCAATTCACATAATCCCATCTTCGTAAAACCGTATACTTCAATCTGTTTTGACTCATGTGCGGCCCGTTCCTTCAACAGTTGCGTCACCCGTGTCTGCCCTTTACTGGAACCCCTTAAAAAATCGACGGCAATCATGCCGCTAATATTCCGCAAACGGAGTTGCCGCATGATTTCAACAGCAGCTGCTTCATTGATTTGATCAAATGTCCGCTTTTGTTCTTTGACGGAAACCGTTTTCCCGCTGTTGACATCAATCACGGTCATCGTCTCGACTTCTTCAATCAACAGGTAAGCACCACCATCAAGCCAAACGACCCGGTCCAGTGCCTTCTCAATCGCCCGGTCGACCTGTTCCATGACCGGCAGGCGCCCTTTGATGACCGGACGCTCGACTTGCAACCCCATCTGCTCGAGCCGCTCTTTCTCCGCTCTGGTCGTGACAAGCGCTTCGGCGACATGACTTAACCGTTTCGCTTCCTGAATGATCAACGGCTCATCCTGTTCCAGCGTCGCCTGCTGTAGCATGTGTTGATGACGCGCACGCAATTGCTTTAATTCCGTCATCAACACTCCGACCTCGGCTTGTGCCGCTTCTGTCCGGTATAAAATCCCTTCTTCTTCCGCTACCGGAATCACTTTCGCCAGCTGCTGCTGGACGACGAGATCCAGTTTGCGGCTGAAGCGTACACGGCGTCCATACGGGAAATAGACGAGAAACCGTCCGCCGTAGGTGATGTTTTGTGTGACTTTATGCTGTTTCGGCGCAGCCCCTTCTTTCACCACCTGTACGAGTAAGGTTTGACCGACCTGAACGGCTTGGCCGATTGTCGGAACTTCCGGATAACGGCGTAACGTCTCGAGCGTCTCATTGATCGGTAAATAAAGCGGCGTCCCATCCGTCGCAATCAAAAATGCCGCTTCCAGTGTCGGATGCAACCGATCGACTTTGGCATGCAGCAACGTACCGACCCGAATCTCATCCCGCATCCGTTCATGGTACTCGACGACCCGTCCTCCTTCGACCAATGCCACCCGTTCCAGGGACGGAGTCTGTTCACTAATCCATTTCATCTTCATTCCTCCATGAAAAATAGACTAGAAGCATCAAAACCCTTCTAGTCTATTTTTCCCCATCTTATTTCATGCCAAGCATTTTTTTAAGTTTCACGAAAAATCCTTTTTGCGGCTGTTCCATGATGTCGAGCAACGGAACAGACTCTCCGAGAATCCGGCGGGTGATGTTCCGGTAGCCGAGACCAGCCCGGTTATCCGGATTCATCGTCACAGGTACACCACGATGTGAAGCCGCGATGACTTCTTCATCATCGACGATCAGACCAAGCAGATCAATCGACAGAATACGCATGATTTCGTCGATATCGAGCATATCTCCAGACGCCATCATATGCGAACGGACACGGTTGACGACGAGCTTCGGTACGATTTGACGTTCCGAGCGCTCCAGCATTCCGATGATCCGGTCTGCATCCTGAACCGCTGCTTTTTCCGGTGTCGTGACGATGACCGCTTCATCTGCACCGGCAATCGCATTCATGAATCCTTGTTCGATTCCTGCCGGGCAGTCAATCAAAACAAAGTCATACTCGAGTTTCAACGAATCAATGATGCCTTTTACCTGTTCCGGTGTAACGGATGATTTATCCTTGGACTGGGCAGCAGGTAACAGATACATTTCTTCAAAACGTTTGTCACGGACGAGGGCTTGATGCAGTTTGCACTGTCCGGTCACGACGTCAACGATATTATAGATACTCCGGTTGTCGAGGCCAAGAACGATATCTAGATTCCGAAGACCGATATCTGTATCAACGAGACAAACCGAATGCCCCATCAGCGCAAGTGCCGTCCCGATGTTAGCCGTTGTCGTCGTCTTACCAACGCCACCTTTACCAGATGTGACGACGATGGCACGTCCCACATGCGTTTTCGCATCTTTATGTACCTGTTCTTTCACTTGTTCCATATCTGTCACCCTCTTTCACTATCAATCGCAAATTGATCCATCCGCGCAAGCGGAACGGTTTGAAGACGAGAAAATTCTACTCCTGTTTCCCCGACAAACGCACAGCCCATGTCCAGTGCCTGAATCGGCGCATCGTCCGGATCTTCATAAACAAAATCAGAAATTGAAATCCATTTCGGTTGTAAGACACTGGCAGCAATGACAGCCTGATGATTCCCGCCTTTTCCTGCATGAACCGTCCCCCGTAACGCACCGAGGCAATAAATACTGCCGGTTGCGTGAACGACGGCTCCCGGATTGATGTCGCCAATGACGACAATCGATCCTTCAACGTCTACGACATGCCCGCTGCGGGCCGTGCCGCCGAAGTAATGAAATGTTCGTTCCCCGTACAGGGCTTTTGCTTCATCCTTCGTCAGACACTCGCTGTCGTACCCATTAAATGAAAATGAATCATGACGCGCGACGATGGACTCGACGGCCGTCACAACGCCTTCGTCGACATAACGGCGACCAAAGAAGAAGGTAATCGGAACGGCGCGTCCGTTCTCGACGGATTTGTCGGCAAGCGTCAATTCTAAATCGTCAAGAAATTCATCCACACTGCACCTTTCATTTACATAGACGGCGAGGCCACCACGATGACCTTTCATCGTTACATAACGCTTACGCTCAATCATGACTCATCCTCTTTTCTCATCAAATGTGGATTGCACCAGTCGTGTCATCGGATAATACAGCACGATGATCCCAATTAACTGCGCAATGAGACTCCTTGGAATGATTTGTGTCGCGAGTTCCTTGAAGGGAACACCGACCCCTACGACCGAAGCCGTGAAGAAATAAATATCCAGTTCAAACAAAATAGCGCTGAACGTAAAGGTGACGATAATCGTTAATACGTTCTCCTTTACATATTTTAGCACGAAGCTACTAAAAAGCGGAATGGCAGATAGCGCAAATAAATAAATTCCGATGATATCCGAGTAGACAAAATCATATAACAGACCAAACAGCAGTCCAAAACCAAGCGCCTGTTCGATTTTTCCGTAACGCCCCAAAAACATCAACGCAATCAGCGTGACATGAATGACGTAAGGAGAGCCGTCTCCGAGCGGACCTGCGAACAGTGTTCCTTCCAAGATAAAAAGAAGGAACACGGCGAAAAACAACTTGATGTTATTCACGAGTGTCCCCTCCCTTGTCGGTCTCAGCGAAAGGTTCCTTCGCTTCGCGCTGGATCACGAAAACGTGACCAAACTGTTCGAAGTCTGCTGCCGGTTTGACGTATGCGATTTTCGAAGCACCGTATTGATCCGATTTCACTTGTTCGATCTTACCGACGACGATACCGCTCGGATACTTGCCACCGAGTCCGGATGTCGTAACAATTTGACCTTTTTTCAGTTTGGCGTCGTTCGGAATCTTCGTGAATTTCAAAAGATTCGTCTCTTCGTCAAAGCCTTCGATCGTTCCGAAGACCCCTTTTCCTTTTGTATCGTCAGCGACAGCTGAGACATTGTTCGTCCGGCTTGTATCCGATAATAACTGAACGAGTGAAGTGTAGGCACTTGTCTGAATGACACGACCGACCAATCCATCTGCCGTCACGACGGCCATGTTGGCTTTCACCCCTTGTTCTTTACCGATGTTGACCGTAACGAAGCGTTGCCACTCGGATGACGTCCGACCGATCATTTCTGCCGGTAATAACGTATAATCACGAATCGATCCCTTTAACTTCAACATGTCCTTTAATTCATTGTTCTCACGTTCCAGGTCGCGGACTTTAACGGAATTTCCGGCATAGTCGCCCAGTCGTGATTTTAAATACTCATTTTCCTTATACACATCGCGCACTTCTTTAACCGAAGTGACCGTATCATCAATCCAGCCAATCGGTGTCGCAAAAAGACGTTGGCCAACCCCGACCGTATCGCGGACAAAGCTTTGATACCAGTGGGTTTGGTTACGTCCTTGAAGCGAGATTCCGATTAAAATCACCAAAAGGAGAAAACTAAGGAGTGTGATGAGCAGTTTTCGATTATTTAAAAATCGCTTCATCGCTCATCCCGTCCTTATCTTTTTTGTGAGATGCCTGATTTCGAACGCAACACATTCATCATCTCCAGTGATTTACCTGTACCGATTGCAACACAGTCGAGCGCATTTTCCGCAACGAGTGTCAGGATGCGTGTTTCATCTTCAATCACAGCATCCAAGTTTTTCAGAAGAGCGCCGCCGCCTGTCAGGACGATTCCGCGGTCCATGACGTCTGCTGATAATTCCGGCGGAGTCTGTTCGAGCGTATGCTTGACACCGGCTAAAATCGCATCGACTGTATCAGACAACGCGTCACAAATTTCTGCACTTGTGACTTCGATTTGTTTCGGAAGTCCCGTTACGAGATCACGTCCACGAATTTCCATCGTCTCGTTTTCCGATTCTTCATCAATCCGCGCATAACCGATCGTCATTTTCAACGTTTCAGCCGTCCGCTCACCAATCATCAAGTTGTATTTCGATTTGATGTAACGAATGATTGACTCGTCCATCTCATCTCCACCGACACGAATCGATTGGCTTGTAACGATACCACCGAGTGAAATGACAGCAACTTCCGTCGTTCCGCCACCGATATCGACGACCATGGATCCCGTCGGTTCAGAAACCGGAAGACCTGCTCCGATTGCTGCCGCAAACGGTTCTTCAATCGTATAAGCTTCGCGTGCACCAGCGAGTTTGGCTGCATCTTCAACCGCACGTTTTTCAACGGATGTGATGCCGCTTGGTACACAGATCATGACGTTAGTCTTAGACGAGAATAAGCCTTTTTTCTTCGTTGCTTGATCCATGAAGTATTTGATCATCGTAGCCGTTGTTTCATAATCGGCGATAACCCCATCTTTCATCGGGCGTCGTGCCGTCACGTTTCCCGGTGTCCGTCCAATCATGTTTTTCGCTGCATTACCTACTGCTTCAATCTTTCCTGTATCGGTACGGAATGCGACGACAGAAGGTTCGCGCACGACGATGCCTTGCCCCTTCACATAAACGAGCGTATTTGCCGTACCTAAGTCAATGCCGATTTCACGGCTAAATGATCCAAACATTATTCAAAAAACCCCTCTCTGAGAATACACTTCACTAATTATAACGGAAAAGCCTTCCTTGGAAAGCGTTAAAACGTTACAGCTTGTTTACAGTTCAATGGTTATTACAAAAGTAAAAACGCCTGAGGTCAGGAAGCACAGTTCCCCCTCAGACGTTATTCTTACATAAATCCCCGCTGTTTCATACTAATAAATTGTCCATGTCCGATGACGAGGTGATCGATGCAACTGATTCCGATCAATCTGCCCGCTTCAACCATTCGTTCCGAGACCTCGATATCTTCCCGGCTCGGTG
Source organism: Exiguobacterium artemiae 255-15 (assembly GCF_000019905.1). Classification (GTDB taxonomy): domain Bacteria; phylum Bacillota; class Bacilli; order Exiguobacteriales; family Exiguobacteriaceae; genus Exiguobacterium_A; species Exiguobacterium_A artemiae. Next base: position 2,069,019 of record NC_010556.1, read on the forward strand.
TCGGGTCACCGGACGGATGATTATGGACGGCGATGAAGCTTGCCGCCGAACAACGGATGGCTTCCCGAAATATGTCGCGCGGGTGAACAATCGATGTATTGAGTCCGCCGATGAACAGTGTTTTCTTCGAGATCACTTCGTTTTTCGTGTTCAGATACAGGCAGATGAAGTGTTCCTGTTGGTACAACCGCATCTCCTCCATCAGCAATTCCGCGGCATCATCCGGTGAGCGGACGACCGGACGGACCCATTTCGGTTCCGTGACGAGCCGACGGCCGAGTTCCAGTCCCGCCATGATTTGGAGCGCCTTTGCTTTTCCGACGCCCGGTGCCTTCTCCAGTCCGCCGACACCTGCCGCTTCCAGTTCGATCAGCGATGGATAGATCTCGAGTAAATCTTCGGCGATTTCAAGCGGACACCGGTTCCGTGTTCCGCTGCGGACGAGACACGCTAATAATTCCACTGTCGTCGCCTGTGCCAACCCTTTTAATTGAATCATATCCTTTGGCCATTCAATCACTTCATCCGACCTTTCTGTACAAGGAATTACGCGAACATCGGCTCGATTCCAAATGCCTCAAGACGGCGGCTGATCGGATTGATGGGCAGACCAACGACATTGTAATAGTCGCCGTCAATCGCTTCGACAAACAGACCGCCTTTCCCCTGAATCCCGTATCCGCCCGCCTTGTCATACGGCTCGTCTGTCGCGGCATAGGACAACATCCAGCTTTCCGGAATCTCGCAGAACCGGACCGTCGTCGTGACCGTAAACGTCTCCTCCCGTTCATCCTGTAAAAGGGTCACGCCGGTCACGACTTCATGTGTCCGTCCGGATAACAGCCGGAACATTTCGAGGGCAGCCGGTTGATCTGCCGGTTTTTCAAGAATCTGCTGATCCAGGGCGACAACGGTATCTGCTGCCAGGACGATTTCACCGGGCTTTGCCACAGCCCGGGCTTTTTTCCGTGATAAATACATCACGTACTCGTCAGCCGTCATCGGGTATGGGGCTTCCTCCAACACATCGGCCGGCCGTATCGTATGGGGCACACCAATCTGCCGTAACAGTTCAGTCCGTCTCGGAGATGCTGAAGCCAGAATCAATGGGTGTTGCGTTATCATCAGTATCACGCTCTTTTCCTTCTTTTTCGACCAGTCTTACTGGAATCAACTTTCAGTATAACGAAAAACAAGTGCCGCTCCGAGTCAGAGCAACACCTGTTTTTTGATTAATTATCTGTAACATCGACAAACGGATCCGATTTAGGTGTCGTCTCTTGAAGAGGCGTCTGTTTATCCGGAATCAGCTGTGTCAAATCCGGGCGGTAGTAACTTTCGATTTCCACCGTAAAGGACATCATCTCGTCCTCTAATACGATCGTCTGGCTTCCCGGACCGGGTTCATCCGGACCTGTCAGCTGAATTTGACGTAAAATCGTAATCCGGTCCGTCCGTTCGATCTGTTTGAGGAAGGCCATCAGTTCAAGATAGGACGGAGCCTCGACCGTCAAAGAAGCTGGCAGTGCCGTCGCGGTTGTGGTCGCAACCGGTGTCTCTGCCGTCTGGGCAGCTTCCGTCTCGGATTCTGTTGCCATCGCACCGTCCACGGCAGGTGTCGACTGGACCGGTGAGGCAGGAGCCGCTTCGGTCGCAGTGGCATCAAATGTGATTCCCTGGACTTTTACGCCGGCAATCTGACTGGCGGCATTGATCGCATCAATCACGTCATCATTTGCCGGTACGACCGGGACTTGTTTTTGGAGGAAGCTGGATTCAGCGACATCCACTTTCTGTTCATTCGCTTTTGCTGCTTCAAGCGCCATCTGCTCCCGTTCGAGCGTCGCTTCGGTTTGATTCATTTCCTGGTACGTCGTATACGTCGTATAGCCGAAGTAAGAGAGACCGCCGACAATCAGGACGATCGTCAGGGCAAGAAGAATGAGACCACTATATCGTTTCAATTCTCTTCCACCTCCTCTACTTCAGTCGACACCGGTTCGTTTGCCTCTGTACCGGTGTCTGTCGTCGGCGGTTCCACCGTTTCCGTTGCTTCCGCTTCTGGATCGACCACGGCATCCGTCGCCGCGTCTTCCTTCGGCGCATCAGGATCCGCCTGGTTCGTTTCCCCTTTGATGACTTCCGCCGGAACGACCGTCAGACCGAATTGTCCGATGTAACGGGGTTCTTCCGTCGCCGTCTCATCCGTCGGTGTAATCGTCGTCGTCGGAATCTCTGCCCCGGTCGTCGGATCGATTGTCGTCGAAGTGACGACTTCCGCTTGCTCATTCATCGTTTTTGTCGTGACGTTCGTTAACGTCACCCCCGTAAAGGCTGTATCCGTCAGCAGTTGACGGTAAAACCCGTTTAACTCATCTAACGTCTCGAACTGGGCATTCATCGTGACAAGGTGATCCGCGCCATAAGCAAACTGCAGGATGTAACCGCGTTCCGGCAAATAACGCGTAATCCGTTCAAGGGTCGGAACAGCCGGACGTGGTGTTGCTTCAAGATCATCGACTGTTTGTTTCAGCTGCGCGACTTCTTGTTTGGCGGATTGGGCCGATTCCGATTGTAGCGTCCGGACGATTTGAATCTGGTTGTTCGCGGTTTCAATCCGATCGGCAAATTGATCGGTCTGCCAGTAGAGATATCCTCCGGCCATCCCGCCGAATAACAACAAGATGAGGGAAGCAACAAGCGGAAACTTTGGAGCCACATCACTGTCCGGCAACAAGTTAATCCGGTCTTTATGGACCGTTGCTAATCCAACGAGGGGTAAGTAAGCTTTTGGAATCGATTGACCTGCCACATCAAGTACATCCGGTAATTGTTCCAACCGGACATCAAAATTCGTTTCAAACCGGCGGACCAGCTCCTCTTGAAACGGAAAATCTCCAGTCAGCATGACGCGGCTAATTTCCCGCCCGTCCCTTGCTAACGAGAAGCGATAGAAATCAAGCACGCGTGAAAATTCCAGTAACATCTCTTCCAAGATGAATTCGACGTTGGTATCGTCCGATTGATACCGGTAATGCAACCGGTCCTCGATGACATCGACTTCCCAGGCATTCGCGACAAACGTATCGACTGAACGAATCAGACGCGGTATCTTGTCTTCAATGATGATCAGCTGATGATTCGTCGCGTTGACGTTCCAAATCAATAGATTACTGTCGGCTTCGACCTCATACAGCGCATCGAGACCAAAAAACGTTGCCAGTGGCTGGGGCTCAGCTGCCACGAGACGGATATGTTTTTTCCGGAACAGTTCCATGTACTGTTTTAACGCTTCGTTCGGTGCCGCATACAACATGATTTCCCGTTTACCGTCTTCTTCGAGCAGCGTGTAATCAAAATACGGTTCTTCAAACGGCAGGACGATGCTGTGTCCCAATTCCATAAACAAATATCCGCGAATCTGATTCGTCTCGACCGTCTCCGGAATTTCGAGTTTCCGGGCCAGGACGAGTGATCCGTCAATCGCCAAGACCGCTTGCGAACCGCGGGGAACCTTTAACTTCGCCAGTAAGCTGTCAAAAATCAGATCAAGCGATGCTTCCGGTTGGAGCCACCCCCCTTGAAGGGTTCCGGGCGGTAACGAGACGACGCCTCGTCGTTTGATAACACCCTTTTTAACGACCGCTCCAAAAATCCCGACATCTGTGAAATTAAAGTAAATATATGTACCTCTGCGCCGAGCTTGCGCCATATGTATGTTCTTCCTTTCCTAGAGGAACAGATCGAGATAAAGCTTCACCCAATCGTCCGCGAAATAATATGTCAGTAATGTTCCGACTGCGATCGAGGGAACAAACGGAATCGGTTGTTTTCGTTCAACGCGTTTGAAACCGAGTAACCCCAGTCCGATGATCGATCCGACGAACGCGGAAACAAACAGGGCGATGACGACGTGTAACGGACCTAAAAAAATCCCGAGCACACCAAACAACTTGACGTCTCCTGCCCCCATCCCTTGTCGTGACGCAAGAAAGATCACGAACAATAGAAAGAATCCGACGAATCCGCCAATAATTGGATTATACCAGTTCTCAAGGGGAGAAAGGTAGCGAACAATCAGACTAATCGGTAAAAAGAATAATAAGATTTTGTTCGGAATCAACATGTAGGCAAGATCGGACATGACGAGGATACTGAGCAGGCTCGTCAGCAGAATCGACAGGATGAATTGCATCGACCAACCGAACTGATAAAAGGCATAAGCATACAAAATCCCGCCGAGCAATTCGAGTGCCGGATACTTGATCGAAATCGGTAACTGGCACGTCCGACATTTGCCGCGCAAAACGAGATAGCCGATGACCGGCGTCAGTTCAAGCGGACCGAGGACATGACCACAGTTCGGACAATGCGAGCGCGGACGGACAATCGATTCCCCGACCGGGACCCGTAAGCCGACGACGTTCGTAAAGGATGTCACGAGCATCCCAATCAGAAAAAAGTAAACCGTAAAGACGACTGTCATCATACAGTTCCCTCCTTAAAAAAGTTCAGAAAAAAACCCCCGAGATGGGGGTAGATATTATTTCACTTCAATTGCTGAGCGTTTAAGAGCATCTGAAGATACTCCATCAAAATATTCGTTAGTAGTTTTTTTGCTGTTAAGCGTTACTGTGTAAGTATATTTTCCCTTTACTTCTTTTACGAGTACAAATGAATCTTTGTACTCTGCATCAGAGTTTAAAGAGTCTTTCATAGTATCAATATATTTACTTAACGATTCTTTACGTACAGGTACTTTATCTCCAACTGGTGTAGATGTTATTTCTTCCCCGCCTTCGTTAATACCTAAAATAATCGACTCACCAGCTTGAATCGGATTAGAAGATGCGTATAACTTCGCAGCCGAAACCAATTGTTTCGCATCGGACACAACCGCATCCTTACGTGAGTTTTCAATCAATCCGCCGATGGCGACGACAGCGATTGCTGCAATGATTCCTAAGATAACGACAACAACGAGTAACTCGATCAATGTCAAGCCGCGCTCGTCACGCATTTGTTTAGCATCGAGCCAAATCTCTTTCAGACGTTCTAACATGTTTATTATTCCTCCCTAGTACTTTTTCACTGCTTCTGGCGTATAGGTCATACTATCCAGTTTGATACTATTATAGTAGCACCATATTTTTTGTAGAAAATGTCTTTTTTGTACAATAGGTAAATGTTTTGACAGTTGTCAACTGGCCTGAATATCGGAGTAGATTTTGAACATCGGGACAACGACTGCAATGACGATCACACCAACGATAACTGCTAATACGACAATCAATAACGGTTCAATGATGGACTTTAAACGGTCGGTCGTCGTCTCAACTTCGGTTTCATAAAAATCGGCGACTTCGGTCAGCATCGAGTCGAGCCGTCCCGACTCCTCCCCAATCGCAATCATCTGCGTGACGAGAGGTGGAAAATATTTGTTTTTTGATAAGGGTTCATGCATCGGGATCCCGCGTGACATTGCTTCGTTTGCAGCGGCAATTCCTTTACGGATGACCCGGTTCGTGACGATCCGTTCCGTGATGTCGAGGGACGCGAGAATCGGGACGGAGGCATTCAGTAAAACGGCCAGTCCCCGTGTCATCAAGGCGATTTGTGATTTTTGAATCAATGGGCCAAACACGGGAATCATCAATAACAGACGGTCAAAGATAACGCGTTGCCGCTCATTCTTTAAGTTGAAGTACAGCAGACCGAGCAGACCAAAAGCAATTAGCAGTAAGACCCACCAATAGGCGACAAAAAAGTCAGAAACCGCAACGACGATTTTTGTGATCAACGGCAACTCACTTCCCAGTTGGTCAAAAATCGACGCGAACGTCGGGACGACGTTCAGCATCAAGAAGACGACAACGCCGATGGCAACAATCGAGACGACTGCCGGATAAATCAACGCCGAGATGACCTTCCGTTTGATCTCGTACTGCTTCTGAAGCTGAGTGACGATATTATCAAGCGCTTCTTCCAAGTTTCCGCTTGCTTCCCCCGCCATCGCCATACTGACAAAAAATGTATCGAAGACACGGGGATGTTTTTCAATCGCTTGCGAAAATTGAATTCCGCTCCGTAAATCGTCTTCAACCTCGACAAGTGCCCGTTCGAGCGGTTTCGAATCGGTCTGTTTGCGCAAGATTTCCGTTGCCTTGACGATCGAGACCCCCGACCGGACAAGTGTCGCGAATTGTCGGGCATACATGACGAGATGCTCGATTTTCGGTTTCGCGGTTAAAAATGTAATCTCTGTATTTAAGCCTTTTGATTCTTGTTTTTCAAGCAGCGTCACGGCAATTTGATCGGTCCGTAATCGTTCTGCCGCTTCCCGTTTCGTTAGTGCTGTGATCTTGCCTTTTTTTCGTTTGCCGGTCATTGTTCGACCTTCATATTTAAAGACTGTCATTAATTCACCCCGATATGTAAGGTGTCGCGGCAGATGCTGGAATCAATCCACGACTCACTAAGTCTTGTAATGCCATCTGCATCGTCTGCATCCCGTACTGTTTTCCTGTCTGCAGAACAGATTGAATCTGATATTCTTTCCCGGTCCGGATCAAGTTTGACACAGCCGGTGTCTCGACCATGATTTCAAGTGCTGCGACACGACCCGTTCCGTCTGTTCGCGGCATTAGCCGTTGTGAGACGACACCGGCTAGAACGTTCGCGAGTTGAGCCCGAATCTGGTCTTGTTGCTCGGACGGAAAGACATCGATGATCCGGCTGACCGTCGATGCCGCCGTCGACGTATGGACGGTCGCGAAAACTAGATGACCGGTCTCTGCTGCCGTCACGGCGGTTGAAATCGTTTCCAGATCGCGCATCTCACCGAGTAAGATGACATCCGGATCCTGCCGGAGGGCAGACCGTAAGCCGGTCGCAAACCGCGGCGCATCGATTCCGATTTCCCGCTGGTCAATCAGACTTTTCTGATGACTATGCAAATATTCAATCGGATCTTCGAGCGTGATGATCCGTTTATACATCGTCTGGTTGATTTCATTGATCATCGCTGCCAGTGTCGTCGATTTCCCGGAACCGGTCGGACCGGTCACGAGAATCAAACCGTGCGGCTTCGTCAAAAAACGTTTTAAGACCGGCGGTAATGACAATTGATCGAGTGTCGGGACTTCGGTCGGAATTGTCCGGAAAGCCATCGACAACGCACCGCGTTGATAAAAACAATTGACGCGGTAGCGCGCCACTCCTGTCACACCAAATGAAAAGTCGATATCGCGATCCTGTTTTAACTGTAAAAACATTTCCTCGGTAATAAGGGAACGGACGAACCCTTCAATGATGATCGGCTTCATCTTTTCCGAGCCAAACGGTGTCAGGACACCGTTGATGCGAAAGACCGGTGGTGAGCCGGCCGTCAGATGGACATCAGATGCTTCTTTTTCTTTTGACGATCGTAAAATGTCTTCAATTTGGGCGCGTTCCATCGTACTCATTCGGAAATCACCGTCCGGAGAATCTCTTCCGTCGTCGTGATCCCTTGGGCGACTTTAGATAAACCGTCCGCTAGCAATAACCGTTGTCCTTGTGATCTTACATACATCGTGATTTCACTCTCCGTTGATTGATTCATGATCATCCGTCGTAAGCTTTCATCAACCATGACGACTTCTTGAATCGCCAGTCGTCCGCGATAGCCGGTCATGTTACAAGAGGAACAGCCGCGTCCACGCATGACGGTCGTCGCCGCAATCCCTTCTTGCGCAAACAATTCTTCTTCCCGTTTCGACAACGGCTGGACTTCCCCGCAGTCACGGCATACCCGCCGGACGAGACGCTGAGCAATCAATCCGGTGACCGAGGCCGCAACAAGGAATGGTTCAACCCCCATATCGATCAATCGGGTAATCGAACTGACGGCCGAATTCGTGTGCAAGGTCGAGAGAACAAGGTGACCGGTTAATGAAGCCCGGATTGAAATCTCCGCTGTTTCAATGTCCCGAATCTCCCCGACCATGACGACGTTCGGATCCTGTCGCAGAATCGAACGGAGACCACTGGCAAACGTCAAGCCGATTTTTGAGTTGACCTGAACCTGATTGATACCGTCGACTTGATACTCGACCGGATCTTCGACCGTAATGATGTTCCGTGTTTCATCGTTCAATTCATTTAAAGCGGCATACAATGTTGAGGATTTCCCGGATCCGGTTGGTCCCGTGATTAAGATAATCCCGTTTGGCCGTTTGAGCATCTCACGGAATTGTTGTTCGTTCCGTTCACTGAAACCGATTTTTGCAATCGAGATGTTGGAATTGGAACTGTCGAGAATCCGAATGACGACTTTTTCGCCGTAGACAGTCGGTAATGTCGAGACCCGGAAATCATACGCAACGCCATTATGTAGGAATTTAATTCGTCCATCCTGTGGTAACCGGGATTCCGTAATGTCAAGTTCGCTCATGACTTTAATCCGGGTCGTCAAAATATTTTGAATCTGTTTCGGATAATTGTTTTCTGTCCGTAATTCACCATCAATCCGAATTCGGATTGACAGCGATGTTTCTTGTGGATCCATATGAATATCGGATGCCCGCTGGGAAATTCCGTTTTCGAGTATTTGATTGACCAGACGGATAATGGGAGCATCTTCACGTGTCACGGTATCACGTGATGTATCGGAAATCGTCATCTCGTCGGACTCGAGTAATTCTCGCAGGGATGAATCGATATCGTAATACTTTAAAATCGTCCGTCGGATTTCGTCGCGTGTCGCAAGACCCACTTCAATCATCAATCCAGTTTGCAGTCGCAAATCATCAATTGCAATTAAATCCATCGGATCTGCCATCGCGATGAACAGCCGATTTCCTTCTCGATAAACCGGCACTAATGTATGCCGCTGTGCCAGTTCTTTTGAGATCAATTTTGTTACCGCGACATCGACCGGATAGTTATACAGTTGAATGACAGGAATTTTTAATTGATGATGCAACGCTTCAATCAATTGTTGTTCGGTTAAATGACCGAGTCGTAGTAAGGTATCCCCTAATTTTTCCGATGTCCGTTTGACGGATAAAGCCTCTTCAATCTGTGCTTCCGTCACGACACTTTCTTCCAACAGCATTTCGCCTAAACGTTTTCGTTTCATCGCCATTTACGTTGTCATCCTTCCGCGTGCCATGTTTCTTCTTCGTCAAGTGGTGTCAGTTTTTGTTTTTTTTCATCCACGACACTCGTAATTGCCGTTACAACGAGAATCAATACGATATAACCGGCAATGACCAAAGGATTCGAAATCCAGTCAAACTTGACGATTAAATAGAGGGAAGTGACCAAGACGAGCGCCGTCAATGAAAGAATCACTTTTGCTGCTGTAGTCGTGACAAAAGGAATTTGAATCGCAAACATCAAACCACAAATGATGGTCGCAAGACCGATAATGATGCCAAGCTCGATTGCTAAGTCCGTCCAGTTCATGTTCATCCTCTTTTCTTTTAGGAAAATCAGCCGACAGCGCCTTCTGTCGAATCATCTTCGACTGGAGATGCCGGATCCCCTGTTGTTGGTGTATCCGGAGTATCTGGTGTTGTCGGTTGCTTCGGTGTTACAGGTTCTTCTGGTGTCGTCGTTCCGTCTGTTGTTCCATCCGTTGAGTCAGTTGTTGAGTTATCTGTCGAGTCATTGGTTGTTTCATCATTGGTCGTCTCGTCCGTCGAGTCGGTTGACGGTTCTTCTGCCGGTGGTGTGACAACAGGCGGTAACTCTTCTTGACTGCTCTTCGTCACAATGGCTGGTGTGGCTGCATAAAAATCAAGGGCCAGTAATCGTTTGACTTCTCCTTGATTTGATTTCGTGACACGATACAACTCAATTGATTTTCCTTCGATGCCTGATTGCGTATCACTGCTTGTTCCCGCAGATAACGTTGCAGAATAGCGTGTGATTGTCCGGTACGGAATTGTTTTTTCCGCTTCCAGTACGGCAGAAACCGTTTCTTTGAACGGTGTCCCGCGTAATTCAAGTGTGACATCGCTCCCGTTCTTCGTCGCTACGACTTGGTAGTTGACCGCTTGTGTGTTCCGAACGGCAAAATCGGTTTTTTCGTCAATCTTGACATCATAACCAAGCGTGATATCGTCCGGTAACTGCGCATGTGGCATCCGTTCGACGATCTCAAATGGCGTTTTCGCAAATAATTCATACAGTTTACTGCCAATGAAGGAGGCCGCAATCGGATCCATGCCATACGTCTTAATATTCATCAACTGACCGGCCTTAATGTCGACTTGAGCCATCGCGTCAATCATCTGTTCTTCTGCTGCCGAACGGGTCATGAACGTGACACTCGAAACGACTTCACCCGCCGGATCAACCGCTGCTGCCGTTTCAGACGGATCAAAGTTTCCTTCTTCCAATTTTTCACTTGTTTTGATTAACCAGGTGTTGAACGTCTTCACCTGCTCTTCTGTATATGTAATCGGTTGTGAGGCGAGATAGGTTTCCATCGCTGTTTGATCAACAGTTACCTCTAAAGATCCACCTTTTTTTAAGGACGCTTGTTTGATTGATTCCTCAATTTTAAATGTCACCAGTTCAGTCGGAATTGGCAATGTTTCTTCTCCTGTCCCGACGGTCAATGGTGTTTTTTTAGACCAGGACGTGACTGCTTCCTGCACTTTCGGTTTTGCTTCTTTCCGTGTCAATCCGCTGACGGGAACAGAACCGATTCGGGCGGTATCGGAAAAATTTTCGACGACCGTTGCTTTGCCTGTAAAAGAAATCAAAGCAAATGAAGGAACATAAATCAGAGCAATTAAGGCGACTAACAACAGCGTATGTACGGCAAAACGTTTAAAATTTATCATCATCTGTTTCCTTTCCGTATGAAATAACCATTTCAGGTGTCTAGTATTTCCATTATAATGAATATTATGATGAAACATAAGTCCTACCTGACAAATACTTTCTCTACGTGTGAATACATACCTTTTTTTAATTTTTAGTCCAGAAATCCTATTGATTTAGACATGAGGTGAATCCGTGCCAAACAAGCAAGCTGGTTTTTCATTAATTGAGGTATTAGTCAGCATTACGATTTTATCGATTATTTCTGTATCGTTAATCAGTATCTTTTCCCAATCCCTCGCCGCATCCCGGGATAGCACCAAATTGACGTTTGCCAATTATCTCGCCAAAAATGCTGCCTCCTACATCGAGCGGGAAGCCGTCGAAGCAGAGTCCGGTCCTTTTGTTTTTAATGACTTGAAAACCAAAGCCCAACAGGCAACTTATCAGAATGGAGCTTTTGTAATGCCGACGCCGAACACGCCGTCATGTGGTGTATCGGCTATTTGTGACTCAATCTTCAATGACGCCGAAATAAATAATTTACCGTTCGATGTGAAGTTCAGTGTCACTCCACGTAAAATCAACGGACAAACGGATCCCAATCTGCTCGATTTGTATGTTTATGTCTATCCAGACGGACAATCAGAGCCCATTACTTCCTTGAAAGGATCGATTACGAATGCGACGCTTAATCAAAGTTTTCCATCAACGAAGTGACGGGTTTTCACTCGTTGAATTACTGGTCGCAATCGTCATTGCTGCGATTTTTAGTGCGGTCATCCTAACGGTGTTTATTTCGGGAACAAAAAGCTTTCAGGCAACCGGCATTATCAGTGAGTTGCGGAGTGAAGCCGACAGTTCGGTTGGTTTGATTTTAAATGAAATCACCGGGTTTGATGCTATTCGAATTGACGAACTCAATCAATTGTCATTTTATAAAAAAACACTGCCAAGTATTAGTCAATCAACAGGGCTGCTTGAACGGTCGGCCGGTTTTGTACCGTATAACGCCAATCAAGACCAAACAGACGAGACGGTCAATCCGATCACTTATACATTTGCTGAGCAACAAACCGAACAGACGACTTTGATTTATAAAGGACCGCCCGAAAGCATCAATGACCAGACACGCGTTGAAAAAACATTTACCCTATCGCGTCCGGAAACGGTCACGATTACCACAGGCGACCATCCAGGTGTCTATGTCATTCACGGCATCTTGACGATTACCTTAACCATCCGGTCCGTTGATCAAGAAGAAACACAAACCCTGACGAGTACGATCGGCTTTTAAGGGAGAAAGGACGACCTATGCGAAAATCTGAAGAAGGTTACACCCTACTATTTGTATTAGTGACATTAACCGTTCTGTCCGTACTGGCGGTGGCGACAATCGGTATCAGTCTGCAATCCACCCGGTTGACGGAAATCCGGGGCACGAACATCGAAGTCGAATCAGCGACACAAAATGAATTGAATCAAGCCATCGCTGCCCTGCAACAAATCGTTGCGACGACAGCCGGCACCAATCCCACCAGTTCTTCCACCGAATTATTTAAGGATCCAACCAATCAAATCATTTTAAAGCTTGCGGCTTCCGCACCGAATGTCAAAATCGTCTTAAACGAGGCGGCCTCGAACATCCGGGTCAAGGCATTTGATTTGACCGCAGAGGTCGAAGAAACAAAAGGCGATCAGCCGACAGTCCGGAAAACGTATTCGCAACGCGTTTATCTGTCTGCGATTCCAAGTTTTTTATACTACATCTTAGGTTCGGACAATCAAGTGATTTTAAATGGCGCCCCGCGGATTCAGGGAAATATCTTTTCCCGGGAACCGTTGCAAGTATCAGCGTCACCTAACTTTATCTACAATGGTGTTTCGGGGAAGTATACGGATAAAACGGCCCGTTCTTACATCGATGGTCAAGTCAAGGTATTCCAGCCAAAGGACCAAACGTTATTGAGCTGTCGTGATTTTTTACCTTGTGATTCAAGTGTATTCGACTCGACCGTCAAAACGGACTTGTTGGCCACAAAAGACGCCTTGGTCCCGTTTGATTTTGAATTCGCCTTAAACGATTTTTTAGATATTCCGAGTACCACGCCACTCGCCACGTTATCGAGTTACTTACGAGATCAACCGATCAAACAGGCTGTCTTATCAGGTCCATTTTTAAACGAACTAAGTACAGACAAACAACTGATTCGACCGGCACCAACAGAAAACAACACGGTGACCATTACCGACGACATCGTCAAAGCTTCCACTGAACCCCTTATCATCGACGGAAACTTGACGATTTCTTCCCTCAACCCCATCGATCGACCACTTGAAATCAAACGGCCGATGATTGTTCTCGGTAATTTACTGATCCGCGGTAACGTCAGCTTTGCGACGACGATGTTTTCGACGGGCTCGAGCCGCCTGGACGATGCGAACATTCAAGGAATTGCCAGTTCAGTCAGTCAGAATACCTTGATCCTTCTCAGCAAAGGAAGTTTGACGATTAACCGCGTCAATAAATTTTCAACACCAAAAACCGCAACACCCGATATGAGTGCTTTTTTATACAGCGATGATCCAAAGCTAAACCGAATCTATTCCGTTGGTTCGACGATGAACCTGCAAGGTGGAATCTTTACGAAAGGCAGTCTCGAAGTCAATGCCTACCGCGGAACGCTTGATTTACCGGAAAATAGTTTCCCGCAAGATGTAACAGCACTCGAGACCTTGATGAAGGCCAAGCAATCCGCTGATGCTGAAAAATCCCGTCTTCGTTTAACTTACGATGCGAGTGTTCTTCAAAATCCAACAGCGATGCTTCCGCTCAGCCGGGCCGTTCAACTCTATGTCGAGACGCCGAAACGGCTTCCATGACAAACAAAAACACGACACCCGTCAACAGCGGATGTCGTGTTTTTCAGTTACTCAAAAGATGCTGCACCATACGTTTCAGCCAGTTGTTTCACTTGTTTACGTGTTGCTGAGGCGCCGCTTTTTTCTAACACTTGATAAAGGTCTTTCCGGTTTTGTTTGACGGTCTCGTAAATCGGGCGATCTTTCCCTTTGTCCGGCGAAGCACCCGCTGCCAGTAACAGCTCCATCGCTTCTTGGTTTTGATCGACGGTTGCATAATATAGTGGGGTATGACCGGATCGATCCTGCTGGTTCAATTCGCGTTTCGTTGCTTGTTTGACGAGTAACGCGTAGGCATCGACCGAACGATTGACACTTGTTGCGACATGTAACACATTTTGTCGTTCCTTGTTCACTTGTCGGACGGACGCGCCTGCTTGCAACCAATCCGCTACGACATTCGTCGGAGCAAACTGTGCGACATAAAACCAATTGGTTTGATTTTTAGCACTTGTCCGGTCCAACAGGACGAGTGCTTTGTCGTACTCGAGTGTTTCTTGAAACTGCCGGATATACCGGTTTCGTTCTTTTGTCGATAAATTGACAGCTTCTGCTGCTTGTTGCAACTTATTGGCATCACTTGCCTTGAGGCTTGCTTCAAAGGTTTGTTGATTTCGATAATCGATTAACAGATACGTCGTTCCTCCGATTCCAATCAAGAACAGGAGAACGACGATCATGATTTTTTTTCGTGTCACGTCGTTGGCTCCTCTTTAATACACATCCGTATCACTTTCTCCCGCCGATTCCTCAGATGAAATCGTGACTTTAAACGTTGTCGTCAACGGTTGCTTTTCTTTTTCTCCGTCTTTCAATACTTCAAAAACAGTCTTGTCTTCTTTTAAGGCAGTGACCTTGACGCGGGCAACACCCGGACGAAGTGCCTTCAGCGTCTGAGCAGTCGCATCCGTCTTGACGTATTCTTTTCCTTGCAAGACTTCGAGACGATAGAAACGTTCCGTCGTCGTAACGGGTAGCCAATTGAGAAGCGGGCGTTTTTGATCATCTTGTAATGTCATCGTCAAATCATTCGCCGTCAATGTCAGTGGATTTTCACGCACATTGATTTTAGTGATCGCTTGCGTATCTGGGAAATCTTTTAACTGTAACAGTACATCAATCGGACCGTTTGGAGTCCCGGTCAATCCTTTGACGGTGTATCCGGTACCGGCCGCAGTCAGTTCAATGGCATCACTGATTTTAGAAAGAACAAACGGTAAACGGATATCCGGTGAAAATGTTGCCGTCACATCCTTTGTCGTCCCGACCCATAGTTCCAAGTTGCTTGGATTCACAGTTAGTTCCGGAACCTTGACTTCGATCGTATAGACTTGTGATTGCGCCAAGTAGGTCGTTGCGCCTGCAGTTGCTGGCACGACCGCTTGAACGGTCAGCATACCGGGTTTAATGCCCGTTAAGCTCAACGTATCGGTGTCTTTTCCTTTTGATTCAACAAATCCAGGATTCGTCACGATCCATTTGATTGGGGCATCTGTTCCGGACAACATGATGGCATCCCCTGTCATCGCTTTCGTTTGCCCCACGTACAACACATTTGGCACATCACGGACAATCAATCCGCCAAATACATCATTGATGGTCAATTTGGATGTTGCGACAAGTTCTTTGCCATTTGCGACAGGTACAATCAATTTGATATCCGTCGTACCGATTTTTTTCGGTACAATGATTCCCTCTTGGTTGATCGTCGCAATACTCGTATCTGCAATCGACCATTTCAACGTCCCGTATTGACTGCCTGCCGGATTGATGTCAGGCAAGACTTTATAAGACGGGGTATTGATATCGATACGGACTGATGGGATTTTGGCTTCTGTCGCATAACGTGTCGACAGTGCATACCCTAACGTCGGAAAAGCTTGCGCATCATTTGCAACGGACTTTGATTTATCGACTCCATTTTTCTTATCACGGTAGACCGTTTTCGTTGAAGTCATCGAATTATCTTTTTTATCAAACAGATGAACACCGGCTGCATCTTTTGCCCGGACCTTTACGGTAAAGGTCAGCTCAGATGGTTTGGCAATCCACAATCCTTTTTGAACACCTGCAATTGCTTCATCATATTCGATATCCGGCACGTTCCCTGTCAACTTTTGATTGACGATCTTCACGTTACCGAGCCCTGTCGCTGAGATCACCTCGACATTCCCTGGGAAATCTTCACTGAATAGGATATCTTCCATCGTGACAGAGAATTGACCCATGATATATCCATTATTTCCGATGGCATCTTTTTGAAGCATCGGACTCGTTTTGACGGTATAGGTGATGTCTGCTGTTTCCCCTTGTGGAATCGTCGCCGGATCAATCGAACGTGACAACGTAAACGGAGATGAGGCGGACGGCTGAACGACTTGAATCGTCCGTGTTTCAATCGTCTTCGCGCCACGTTGATCTTCCGCTTCAATCCGAATTACTGCTGACGTCTTACCAGCTAATTTCCCGGTAAACGTCTCACTGACAAAGGAATTGTTTTTCAATTTATCATTCTCATACACTTTTTCATTGTCGATATAAATACGTGTTTTTAATTCACGGTCCCGTAAGTCATAGTCGTTCACTTTGTATGAGATAGTGAGTGGTTCGTTGTCTAAATAACTCGCCTGATTTTCCGGCAAAATATTTTTCAGAAGCGGTTTGTGGTTGGCACCAATGAAAGCACGGTACATCGTGTTCGAGAACAACTCTTTTTCCTGTTGCTGGTTGAAGGTCGAAGTATGTCCCGCTCCGGAATAGGTGACATTCCCTTTTGTATACATATAATAATGATTTCGGGCATCACCGATCGTACGTCCAGCATCCTGATTTGTCGAAGCAAGGTTATTTTCACGAATGTTATACCATGGAATCAAGTCCGGTTGTTCTAAGTCCAAACCAAAATATTGGTTGTGGGTCGTCGCAATCTGAACACTATTACCTAACGTAAAGGGATACGACGTCATGACACCATCGTTTTGTTTAACAGCTTGACCTGACGTCCGTGGTGCTGCGTATCCCATGTTGGTAAAGTTTTTCTGTCCGGCGAGTCCGGCAAACTTCTTCTCCCAAAACAGTTCAGGACTTGCTGATTGATTCGGTCTAAAAATCGTATCGTGGGACAACATCAGACCTTGTCCCGTGTTCGTAAACCCAAGGATCGCGTTCGATGCAGCGTCACTCAAAGATGCGGCACCATAAGAATCTTGAAAACCAAAAATCAACATATCGTAAGCCGTATTTAAATTCTTAGTCGAATACGTTTGATTAAATGTGTCTGCAGTGATGACTTCGACATTAAAGTCATAAAATCCATCCTGCTTCAGTAACGTTCCAGTATTCATAAATCCATTGATGGATCCGGTCGTTCCTGTCCGTGTCACTTGAAGAATTTTTGCTTCCGCAACCTGATCCTTCATCAAAAAACTGCCGGTTTTGTAGTCCCTCAAGTCATCACTGCTTGAGACACGAATCATCCAATTCCGTGGACCGGTATAACTTGGCGCGTCAAAAGTATAGCTTAGTGTACCCGTTTTCCCTGCCGGTTTTTCATCGACTTTTTCCGACTCTTCAAATTGATCATTGCTGTCGAAATCAATGTACAGTCGAACAAGTTGATTCGTATTTTCAGCGCTCGTCGTGTACGTAAAATCAATCGGGACGTTCGGAACGGCTGTCGTTCCTTTATCGACGCCCGTCAAAGCCGTTCCTTTTTGCTGAACAGATACGCCTTCCAAACGAGGGCGGACGACCTTTTGCAGTTTCAATCTTGAAATGACGATAGAAAGATCCGTATACACCGGTGTCTCTTTAAAAATTGCCGTAAAGTTACTCGACGAATGCGTCAGAACATCTTGGTGCAAAAAGACAGGTAGTCCTTTTTTGACATATGCATTTTGAATCTCGTTTGCTTTCAGCTTTGTAATATCATTTTCAACCTTGTTCGTATTATGATTTTTTTTCGTATCTGAAACAGTCATCGAATAACGGTCTGTTCCCGAAAAAGCTGACGGATCAAAAACAATCGCATCAAATGCTCCATCAAGCGGGAAACGCGACGCATTCAGTTCCTTGACTGTCATCATCTTAATCTCGTACCGGCTCGTATCCAGTCCTGTCAACATGGATGTGATGACAGTATTCGGATCAATCCGATTTGTTGCTGACCAGGCATCTCGGATTTCTAAAATCTTAAACTTTTCTCCGGCTGCAGCCTTTGTATGTGGTGGTTGTATATACGTAATACTGGTAAAAATCAACAGACTGACTAAAAACAGACGTACCCAACGTTGCATCTCCATCGTCTCCTCGTCGTAAGATCATAAAATCTAGGACTATATTACCCCACCATTAGTATACAAGTTCTTTCAGTGTTTCCCCTTTTTTGTAAAAGACTGTGCCTTAAGTAATGTGCGAACCGTGCTGATGAAATAAAGGGAACCCGTGACAATAAGTGTCTTGTCAGCCGTATCCACTTCCTTGAAAAAGCTGTTGAGTTCCATCGCCTTCGCTCCGTCCATCTCCAATTCTTCCAGTGTTCGCGCCCTTGGAAAATCAAACGTCGTCTCGTAAATATCCGGTGTCACTTCCCGTAACTGCCTGAGCATCGCTTTGCGGTCCTTGTCCCGTAAGATCGAACAGAGGACGACGACCGGTTTTGACTCTTCCTTCAAACGTTCGACAAGTGCCGTCACCCCTTCCGGATTATGGGCACCGTCCAAAATGATCCTCGGCTTACGGGAGATGATTTCAAACCGACCCGGATGCGTTGCATTCCGCAGTCCACGCCGGATTGCGGTCTTCGACCATCCCAGTTGTTTGGCACAGACGACGGCATTGGCCGCGTTGTGGACTTGATGCATCCCTTCCAGTCCAAGCCGTGTCTCGGGAATGCCTTCATAGGTTGCCCACGTGCCTGTTGCACTGAGCCGGTAATCGCGAATCACTTCCTGACTCCAGGACAGACTCGCTTGCCGATCGCCACAATAGGCCATCAACGGTACCGTCAATTCTTCCTGCAGTTTCCCGGCAATGACTCGTGTGCCTTGTTTGATGATCCCGAATTTCTGTAGGGCGATCTCTTGAAGCGTATCTCCGAGGATAGCCTGATGGTCGTGCCCAATCGAAGTAATAATGGCGGCTTTCGGTTGCTTCAGGACATTCGTCGAATCGTACAAACCACCGAGTCCGACTTCATAAATCACAAAATCAGGACGAATTTGATAAAAATGATAAAAAGCGAGCACCGTTAAGGCTTCAAATTCCGTCAATGCCCCAATTACCGGTTCTAATTTCAGGATTGCAGCTTGAACCACATTAGCCGCCTCGACCAGATCCGCTTCACTGATTGGTACACCGTTCAACATGATCCGTTCCTCGAACTGAATGATATACGGTGACGTAAAGGTTCCGACTTGCAATCCTTCGGCTACACCCATCTCCCGCAAAAAAGCGACCGTTGATCCCTTTCCGTTTGTTCCCGCGACATGAATCGTCGGAATCGCATCCGGATCAATCATAAGTTCCGCCAGTAATGCTTCCATCCGACTCAGTCCCGGTTTGATGCCAAATGCCAGTAACGCCGATAACCATTCCAACACATCTTCTCGTGTTCTCACGCTTGGTTCACTCCTTCAAAAAAAGTGACTCAAGAAAACTTGAGCCACTGTTAAGATTATTTTGCGAGTTCGCTGATTCGGACTTCAACTGCCGCCCGCTTCTCTTTATAGTCTTGTGCTTTTGCTTGTTCTTCTTCAATGACATGTGCCGGTGCTTTCCCGACAAATCCCGGGTTGTTGAGTTTTTTCTCGACCCGTTCGACTTCTTTTGTATACTTGACGAGTTCTTTGTTCAGACGAGCGATTTCTTCTTCGATGTTGATCAAGTCAGCAAGTGGAATGAACAATTCTGCTCCCGTCACGATGGCACTCATCGCCTTTTCCGGTGCTGTCATATTGCGTTCAACGAGCAATTCTGACGCATTCGTGAACTTTTTCAAGTACGACAGATTTGTTTCTAAATCATGCTGGACTTGATCGTCACTCGTTGCAATCATCAACTGAATTTGTTTCGACATCGGTGCGTTGACTTCAGCCCGGATGTTCCGGACTGAACGGATGACGTTCTGAACGGCTTCAAATGCCGGAACAGCTTTTGGGAAATCCAGTGAATCGTTCCGTGTCGGCCAAGCGGCACGTGTAACTGTTTCGCCTTCGTGCGGTAAGTGCTGCCAGATTTCTTCCGTGATGAACGGCATGAACGGATGCATCAGACGCATGATTTGATCAAGCGTATAGGCAAGAATCGAACGTGTCGTCAATTTCGCTGCTTCGTCCTCACCGTTTAACGGCAACTTCGCCATCTCGATGTACCAGTTACAGAAGTCTTCCCAGATGAAGTGATACAGAACGCGACCTGCTTCACCAAACTCATATTTGTCTGACAGACGCGTCACATCATCAATCGTCGTGTTCAGACGTGTCAGAATCCATTGATCGGCAAGTGATTTCTCACCGGACAGATCAATTTGCTCATGCGTCAGTCTATCCATGTTCATCAAGGCAAAGCGGCTCGCGTTCCACAATTTGTTCGAGAAGTTCCATGTCGCTTCGATTTTCTCCCAGTAGAAACGTAAATCGTTTCCTGGTGTTGAACCGGTCGTTAAGAACCAGCGCAGCGAATCCGCACCGTATTTCTCGATGACATCCATCGGATCAATCCCGTTACCGAGTGATTTCGACATTTTCCGTCCCTCGGAGTCACGGATCAAGCCGTGAATCAAGACATCATTGAATGGACGTTCGCCTGTGAATTCATACGATTGGAAGATCATCCGTGAGACCCAGAAAGCGATGATATCGTAACCCGTTACGAGTGTTGACGTCGGGAAGTACTTCTGATAATCAGCTGCACCTTCGTTTGGCCAGCCCATCGTCGAGAACGGCCAAAGGGCGGATGAGAACCATGTATCAAGCACATCATTGTCCTGTTCCCAGTTTTCGAGATCAGCCGGAGCTTCTTTGCCGACGTAGACTTCGCCCGTTTCTTTGTGGTACCAGGCCGGAATCCGGTGACCCCACCAAAGCTGACGGCTGACACACCAGTCACGGATGTTTTCCATCCAGCGGACATATGTGTTTTCGAAACGTTGCGGAATAAAGTTGATTTTGTCTTCCCCTTGTTGCTCTTGTAATGCTTTTTCAGCGAGCGGTTCCATTTTAACAAACCATTGGAGCGACAAGTACGGCTCGACAATCGCGTCCGACCGTTCCGAGTGACCGACGGAATGCAGATGCGGTTCGACTTTGATCAGGACACCTGATTCTTTCAGATCTTCGACAATCTGCTTACGGCATTCGAAACGATCCATGCCTTCATATTTGCCGGCATTTTCGTTCATCGTGCCGTCTTCGTTCATGACGAGGACACGCGGTAAATCATGACGGTTTCCAACTTCAAAGTCGTTCGGGTCGTGGGCCGGCGTGATTTTAACGACACCTGTCCCAAACTCCATATCAACGTACTCATCGGCAACAATCGGGATTTCCCGGCCGACGATTGGTAACGTGATTGTTTTTCCGACGAGGTGTTCATAACGCTCATCTTTCGGATTGACGGCAATCGCTGTATCGCCGAGCATCGTTTCCGGACGCGTCGTCGCCAGTTCGACGTGACCGCTTCCGTCCGTCAACGGATAACTGAAGTGATAGAAAGCACCTTCGATGTCTTTATAAATGACCTCGATATCCGAGATGGCTGTTTTCGTCGCCGGATCCCAGTTAACGATGTATTCACCACGGTAGATCAAGCCTTTTTCATACAATTTAACGAACACTTCTTGAACCGCTTCCGACAAACCTTCATCGAGTGTAAACCGTTCCCGTGAATAATCGAGTCCGAGTCCGAGTTTCGACCATTGCTCGCGGATTGTTGAAGCATATTCTTCTTTCCATGCCCATGATTGTTCAAGGAACTTCTCACGTCCCATTTCAAGACGTGACTTTCCTTCCGCCCGGAGCTTCTGTTCGACTTTGGCTTGCGTCGCGATTCCGGCGTGGTCCATTCCCGGCAGGTACAAGACGTCGAAACCTTGCATCCGTTTCATCCGTGTCAGCATATCCTGAAGTGTTGTATCCCAGGCATGACCGAGGTGTAATTTCCCGGTGACGTTCGGTGGCGGGATGACGATCGTATACGGTGCTTTTTCCGGATCCTGATCGGCTTTGAAGTATTCCCCTTTCATCCAAAAGTCGTACCATTTTTCTTCCGTTGCCTGCGGATCATATTTTGTTGGCATTGATAATTCCTGCATCTGAATCGCTCCTTTAATCCATAATAAAAACGGCTTCTCTCGTCCTCATCTAAGGACGAAAGAAGCCGTTGCTCTTCCGCGGTACCACCTTAGTTCACTCTTTGCAGAGTGCCCTCTAGCCCGCGTAACGTGCGGCAATCCGGATCTCGCTTGCTGTTGCTTACGAGACCAGCTCGTGGGGTGACCTTCATCAGGACGTCCTGTCACATCTCTCAGCCATGGATGTGTTCTCTCATAACAGTCCGTTGATTGACTACTCTTCCCGTCATCGCTGTTTTCCAAATTAATCTTTCTTCATTTTATCCGAGACGTCCGTAGCGCGTCAAGAACTGCTTAACGATTAAATTCGAGTTGCAATTCCTTGAACGTCAGCTCGACCGCTGCAAGTGTCTGTTCGATATCGTCGTCCGTATGAACGGTCGATAAGAAGAGTCCTTCAAATTGTGACGGTGGTAAGAAGACACCGCGTGCCGCCATCTTTTGATAATACGAACGGAACATGTCGAGATTCGATGATTTCGCTTGTTCGAAGTTCGTCACCGGCTGATCCGTGAAGAAGACACCGAACATCGCACCGGCGCGGTTCGTCGTCAATGGAATATTGTATTTCGCAGCTGCTGCGAGATACCCTTCCGACAAACGGTTGGCTTTCCGGTCAAACTCTTCGTAGTGTTCCGGTTTCAGTTGCGTTAATGTCGCAAGTCCTGCCGCCATCGCAAGCGGATTACCTGATAATGTACCGGCTTGATAAATCGGACCTTGCGGCGCGATTTGTTCCATGATATCGCGACGTCCGCCGTAAGCACCGACCGGCATACCGCCACCGATGACCTTACCGAGACATGTGATATCCGGTGTGACACCGAAATGTCCTTGGGCACAATTGAAGCCGACGCGGAAACCGGTCATGACTTCATCAAAGATCAACAGTGTGCCGTGCTGTTCCGTGATTTCGCGCAGTCCTTCGAGGAAGCCCGGTTGTGGTGGCACGAAGCCCATGTTTCCGGCTGCAGGTTCGACGATGACACCGGCGATATCGTCGCCGTGTTTTTCAAATGCAATCCGAACCGCATCCATGTCATTATACGGCACTGTCAATGTCATACTGGCAATTTGTGCCGGTACACCCGGTGAATCCGGCAGTCCGAGTGTCGCAACGCCTGATCCGGCTTTAATCAACAGTGAATCGCCGTGACCGTGATAACAGCCTTCGAATTTCAGGATTTTTGTTTTTCCTGTATATCCGCGTGCGAGACGAAGCGCAGCCATCGTCGCTTCCGTTCCGGAGTTGACCATTCGGACGACTTCAACCGACGGGACACGGCTGATGACGACTTCCGCCATCGCCGACTCGATTTCGGTTGGTGTGCCGTAGCTCCATCCACGTGTCGCCTGCTCTTGAATGGCAGCCGTAACGATCGGATCAGCATGACCAAGAATCATCGGTCCCCATGATAAAACATAGTCGATGTATTCTTTTCCGTCGATATCGTACAGACGTGATCCTTGCGCACGTTCTGCAAAAATCGGTGTCATGCCGACTGATTTATACGCGCGAACCGGGCTGTTGACACCGCCCGGCATGAGCGGTAAGGCCCGCTCAAACGCGGCTTTTGATTTTGAATTTTGATTCGTTAAGCTCATTTCGACCCCTCCAAGTAACGGCAAATGTCTTTCGCGAAATAGGTGATGATTAAATCGGCTCCGGCCCGTTTAAAGCCGAGCATCGTTTCCATGACAATACGTTCTTCGTCAATCCAGCCGTTTAACGCAGCAGCCTTGACCATCGCATATTCACCCGATACGTTATACGCGACGATTGGTAAGTCTACCCGTTCCCGGACATCCCGAATGATATCCATAAAGGCGAGAGCCGGTTTGACGATCATGAAGTCGGCACCCTGCTCGACATCTGCTGTCGCTTCACGGAATGCTTCCCGACGGTTAGCCGGATCCATTTGATACCCTTTGCGGTCCCCTTCACCAGGTGCCGAGTTTGCCGCATCACGGAACGGTCCGTAATAAGCGGAAGCATACTTGACGCCGTAACTCATGACCGGGATATGGCTGAATCCATTCTCATCGAGTCCTTGGCGGATCGCCGCGACAAATCCGTCCATCATGGAAGATGGTGCGATGATGTCGGCACCGGCACGCGCTTGAGACACTGCTGTTTGGACGTGCAACGGAAGTGACGCATCGTTATCGACCGTTCCGTCGGCGACGATGCCGCAGTGTCCGGTTGACGTATATTCGCATAGACATGTATCCGCGATGACCGTCAGTTGCGGTGCGACTTTTTTAACGAGTCGCGTCGCTTCTTGAACGATCCCGTGATCATGGAATGCCCCTGTCCCCTGTTCATCTTTTAAGTGATCGTGCGGAACACCAAACAGGATGACCGATTCAATACCAAGTGAAACGACTTCCTTGATTTCTGCTTCAAGATGGTCGAGTGAAAGGTTGAATACGCCGGGCATCGAGCTGACTTCCCGTTTGATGTCTTCCCCTTCTGCGACAAACAACGGATAAATCAAATCAGTTTTGTGGAGATGATTTTCCCGGACGAGTGAGCGCAATGATGCTGTATTCCGCAAGCGGCGATGACGTGCGAATTCTAATGTATTCATAACAGTTCCTCCTCTAAAATACAGTCAATCAGTCCGTCGAGTGTATAGACGGCAGCGACCAAAAGTGGTGTCAAACCGAAACGTCGAGCGGCTTGCTCGGTAATCGGTCCGATGGTCACGTAAGTCGCCGTCGTCTCTTGACACAATGGAGCAATCGCTTCGACAGCTGAAGGACTTTGTAAACCAATATACGCAGTCTGTTGCAACAGATCAGGTGGAATCACCCGCAACTTTGTTTCGTACGTGATGACTTCCAACACTTCAGCCGCAACGGCATTCTTTAATCGTTCGAGCGGTTCTTGACGTGACCGGTTCCCGCGGGCAAAACAGATGCGTTGTCCTGTCCGGAGAAGCGGCCGTAATTCTTCAACCAGTACATCCCCTGTAAAAGCGGACGGGATGAAATCAGGTGTTCGTCCCTGCTTGATTAACGCCGCCGCCGTTTTTGATCCGACGACTGCAATCTTCGTATGTTGCAAGAACGGAAGCTCTGACTGGATGCGTTCGACGCCGGTCGGACTTGTCACAATCAGCCAATCGAGTTCCGCCGGCAACTGAAAATCGACCGGAATCGTTTCGATGACCGGATGATGGACGACTTCAATCCGCTGTGCTGTCAAACGCTCCACCTGCTCCGCAGTCGGTCGACGGCTTCCCGTCAACACCAGGCGCTTACAGGTCATCCGGTAAAGATGCGAGAATCTCACGACCACCTGCATCGAGAAGACGCGTCGCAACCGTTTGACCGAGTTGCATCGGATCAAGTGATGTTTCCCGTTCGAGCAGGATTTGTTGACCGTCGACTGAACCAAGGAATCCGACGAGTGTTGTCGATAAGTCTTCATTAATCGTCGCGAATCCGCCGACCGGAACATGACAGCTTCCTTCGATTGCCGCCAAGAACGAGCGCTCGGCGAAAGCTACTTTTTCTGTCATCTGATCGTGGATCAAATTCAGCAAGTCGCGGACTTCTTGATCGTTCGCCCGGCATTCGATTGCCAAAATCCCTTGTCCGACCGCCGGAATCATATCGTCGGTTGAAATGTATTCCGAAACAATGTCTTCTGACCAGCCCATCCGTTGCAGACCGGCAGCCGCAAGCAGGATACCGTCAAACGGACCTGTCTTCAGCTTTTCAAGACGTGTATCGATGTTCCCGCGGATCGATTCGATTTTTAAATCCGGGCGTAATTTGAGTAATTGGGAACCGCGGCGTAAGCTGCTCGTTCCGACAATTGCCCCTTCCGGAAGCGAGTCCAGTCCGCCACCTGTCGTCGTAATCAAAGCATCTCGTGCATCGACTCGTGAAGGTGTCGCACCAATGATGAGTCCTGTCGGTAATTCAGACGGGAGATCTTTCATGCTATGCACGGCAAAATCAATGTCTTCGTCAATCATCTGTTGTTCGATTTCTTTGACGAACAATCCTTTACCACCAACTTTAGATAGTGTCACGTCAAGGATGCGGTCACCCTTCGTGATGATGTTCTTGATTTCGAATTCGTATGGTGCACCTGCTTGTTTCAATTGCTCGATGACCCATTTCGTTTGTGTCATCGCAAGTTTTGAACTACGTGAACCTACTATGATTTTTCGCATGCTGAAATCCCCCTGTACAATAATAAAGGGGCGGCACAAGTCCGCCCCATGCTTTTCTATTGTAACACAATTCGGTCTATGTTCACCGATTCACAGCTTTCCGTTCGGCTGTTGTTTCTTCTTGTAACACCATTTCCTCGGCGGCACTATCAAACAACTCTTCGTCTAATGCAAACGTATCCATGAACTGCGCAATCCGTTGCTCGGCATCTGGTTTCGCGGCTGCATCTTTAATATAGGATAATGGTTCGCGAAGCAGTTGATTGATGATCGATTTCATGTGTTTTCCGATCACGGTTTTTTCCCGATTTGTCATATTCGGCAACTTCCGCTCCAGACTCTGCATCGTCTCTTGCTGGATTTTAAGCGACTGATCACGGAGTTCCGTAATGATCGGAACGACACCAAGCGTCGTCATCCATCCTTCGAACTCAGCAATCGCAGCTTCAATCCGCCGTTCGATTTTTGCAGCTTCCTTCATTCGTTCTGCCATGTTTTGCTGGACGATTGACGTCAAATCATCGACATCGTATAAATGAACGCCCGGCAAGTCACCTGCAGTCGGTTCGATATCACGTGGAACCGCGATATCGATCAACAGGAAGGGACGATCACTTCGGAACAATTGGGCTGCAGCAATGTCTTCACGTTTGATGATTGCTCGTTTTGCTCCGGTTGAAGAAATAACGATGTCAGCCCGAAGCAGACCGCATTGCATTTCATTGATCGAATGTGCGGATCCTTCGAAACGATTCGCCACTTCTTCGGCTTTGGCTAGCGTCCGGTTAAAGACGGTGATATCACGGGCACCCGCTTCATACAAGTTAAGTGTCGTCAATTCGCCTGTTTCTCCGGCACCGATGACCACGATCGATTTGTCTTCGAGCGATCCAAGTAACTGTTCCGCCAATGTTACGGCAGCTGCGCTGACTGAAACCGCATTTTCACCGATTCCTGTTTCCGCATGTGCCCGTTTTGCAAGCGTCACGGCTTCTTTAAATAATTTATTGAAAACTGTTCCTGTCGTCTCGAGTTTTTGTGCCGTAAAGAAACTCGTTTTCACTTGCCCGAGAATCTGTGTTTCACCGACAATCATCGAGTCGAGTCCGCTTGTCACCCGGAAAAGATGCTTCATTGCGTCAAATCCCTCGTGGATGAACAAATACGGCTCCAGTTCTTCCATCGTCAAACCAAACCAGTTCGCCAAAAAACGTTTTGTATAATAACGCCCTGTATGCGGCTGATCCGTAACGACATATAATTCCGTCCGGTTGCATGTCGAAACGATGACGCTCTCGAAAATACTTTTTTCGTCACGTAGCGCAACGACCGCTCCCTTCATCTCATGTTCCCCAAATGAGACTTGTTCGCGGATTGATACAGGCGCCGTCTTATTATTTAAACCGACAACTACGATATGCATGCGCTCTACCCCTTACGTCCAAAGATTTCATTCTCATCTATCTTTCGTTCTCTACTCTACATTATAACCATTATAAAAAAGATTCCAATCAATTTATAAACTAAAATGAGTCGAAGTTGTGAAACTTATCTTCTTACCATATCCCTCTCAGCGCCAAAGTACAAACCCTCTGCTTTCATCGTCAGCAGAGGGTTTGTCTTTCTTATTTCGTCGAATCGGTAATGATCCGTGACTCATCGATCTGGACATCCAACTTTTGTTGGCGCAGACGATAAATCCGGGCAATGTTTTGAACGACGACTTTGGTTACGGCATAGGTCGGGACCGCTAAGATGACACCGATGATACCGCCGATCTTTCCGGCAACGAGCAAGACGATGATGATCGTCAATGGATGGACTTTCAGCGTCTTCCCTTGGACATACGGCGAAATCAGATTCGATTCAATCTGTTGGGCAACGACAATCGTAATGATCGCGTAGAGTGCTTTGATTGGATCATCGATGAATCCGACGATGACGGCAGGAACAGCCCCGATATACGGTCCAAGATACGGAATGATGTTCGTGACCGTACAGAACAGCGCCAGTAGCAACGCATATTGAATATCCGAGATGAAAAATCCGATCAACGACATAAGACCGACGCACAACGAGACGATGACTTGACCGTTCACGTAGTGTTTAACCGTCACATGCATATCGTGAAGAATTTTCCGGGTTTCCGTTTCATAGCTTTTCGGTAGCAGTTTGACGACTGAGTTCGGAAACTTATAGCCGTCGAGTAACATGTAGACCAAAATGAACGGTACAAGCACGACGATTAAGACGGTCGAAGAGATGACCCCGAAGATCGTTCCGACAGACGTCGAGACCGACTTGAATAACGTGCCGATATAAGATGTCGCTTCATTCGTCCAGGAATCAAACATGGCGGTATTTTCATGCACCCAGTTGGAGATAAAACGATTGTTCATCAACTGGTCCCGGAGATTCAGCGTCTGGTCCCGCAGTTCGACGACCAGATTCGGAATGCTGGTCACAAAATCCGACACTTGATCGACCAAAATCGGACCGATCGAAGCGACGGCAATCGTGATGATACCGAGAAATCCGAGCAAGACGATCAGAACCGCGAGTCCTCGTTTCTTGACGCGTTTTTGAAGCGTGTCAACAATTCCGAGGGTGAAGTAATAAAAGATACCGGCGATAATCAGCGGTGGGAAAATCAATGCTAACATCACTTTGATCGGTTGGAATAAAAATGAGATTTTTGTTCCGACCCAGATAACCAAGAAAATCGTCAAAATCCAAAGTAAGGCTTTAAACCATTTGTTTCGAAGTAAATCCACGAACAGTCCTCCTACGAGTTTACAATCAACTTGTTTTTTCTTTCACTTCGTCTGTTACGACATCGTCCAGTCGCTGTCGTTCCATCTTACCCCATTGACCGCGTCCCGTCATGAACTGAATTAATCCACCGAGCTTAAAGAAGACCAGGATCGGACGGTACCAAAACGATTCTGTCAATGACCACAAGTATAGACGGATCAACTCTTTGACGTTCTTGAATCGGTGCATCGTCCACTCTTCAAGCAGAACGGCTCCGGCGGATAACAAAGACCCGTACAGCAAAGCAACAGTCAATAGGACAACACCGAACTCAAAATTAAGTGTTCCAACCAGCAGGTTAAGCGGAATGATGAAGTACCCGATCAACTCGACAATCGGTCCGAGCAATTCGATTAAAAAGAAGTACAGCATCGAGACGCTTCCGACGAAACCGTAGCGCGGATTCCCAATCATCCGTTTATGTGTCCATAACGTTTCTGCCAGTCCCCGATGCCAACGGCTCCGTTGCGAGCGTAAGACTTCCATCGTATCCGGTGCCTGTGTCCAGCAGACCGGTGAAGGGACGTACTCAATCCGTTTATCAATCTTATTTTCTTTCATGTAACGATGCAGCCGGACGACTAACTCCATGTCCTCGCCGACAAGCCCCTCTTTGTACCCGCCCGCCTGAACGACGATTGCTTTTTGGAATAATCCGAAAGCACCGGACACAATCAGTAACATATTAAAACGGCTGAGTCCGAGGCGTCCGAACAAAAAGGCACGGAAATACTCAATCATCTGCATCAATACAATCCGTTGTTTCGGGGTCCGAATCTCAACAATTTCGCCGCCTTCGATCGTACAACCGTTGACGAGGAAAATCGACCCGCATGTCGCAATGACGTCTTCATCGGACTCTACAATCGGTTTCATGACTTTCAGGAGAGCATCCCGTTCAAGAATCGAGTCGGCATCCAGCGAACAGAAATACGGATAACTGGAGTAGTCGATTCCGGCATTCAAGGCATCCGCCTTCCCGCCGTTCTCTTTATCAATGACAATCAAACGGGCATCGATTCGGGAACGGTAAACGTGTTTGACGGGTTGCGACCCAATCAGAATCCTGGGAAAACGTAACTCCTTTTCCAATTCGTACGTCTTAAACAGCTCATCCATCGTCCCGTCACTCGATCCATCATTGATGACAATGACTTCATGTTCCGGGTAGTCGAGTGCAAGCAGCGCCTGAACACTGGTGACGATCGTATACTCTTCATTGTAAGCCGGAACAAGAACACTGACCGGCCGCGTATAAAGAGAACGCATTAATGGCAAATAAGAACTTTCCTTTCGTCGGAACCGTTGTTTTCGGACCATTTGTGCCGAAATCAGATACAACGTTGAATAAAAAATGATAACGAGAATCATATAAATCAGAACAGTCCAGGATAAAACGTTAATGATATTTTGAATCGTTTCAGATGACAACATGTTGTTTCATCTCCTTTGCTAACCGTTCCGTCGCTTTTTGTTTGGCATAACGGTCAGGATGATCTTTTGCGACGAGCGCCAGCTGTTCGAGACCACCACAGGCAAGCAGGGCATCAAAGGCTGCGGTCCGTACCCACCAGGAACGGCTGCCGACGAACGGCAGGATGTAGTCGACAGAATCCTTTGGTGTCACGTTTTCTAGAAAGCGCAATGCTAACATCTGCTCGACCCAACTCGTCTCATCCTCGAGATAAGGCGTATAAAGTTGCCAGTCTTCTTCGAGCCCGACACGCGTCAACGCGCGGAGTGCCCGCTTCCGGATTTCCGGATTGGCATCCAACGTCTTTGTTCGCGCGAGATCTGCATACCGCGTTTCGTCACGATCATAAATCAACTGGAGAATCGCCATCTGAAAGGGTTCTGTCAAATCCTCAAACGCCTGAATCCACAACGTTAAGTCTTTGCTGCGTCCAACTGCGAGAACAGCTCCAAAGAAACTGATGTGGCTTTTTAATTTCGCTTCTTCAATCGCCAGTTCCGGAGCAATCGAGACCAGCGTCCGGATGATGACATCTTCTTCTTCCGGCGATAAAGATTTATGCAGTTTTTGATGCAGTTCAGTCGCAACCGGCTTTAAGTGGAATTGCGCAATCGCTTCGTACGCATTCAAACGACGGTCAATCCGCCGGTGCCGGATCTGTTTATGATAGTACGGCAACAGCTTCGCCTCGACGTATTGGTAGATGCGCTCTTGATGGGAAAATGTCGCTGTCAGGTTCGTAAAGGCAAACAGCTCCAGCTCCACCAGATCTTCATTTCCGGATACGATTTTTGGCATGTCCTTTTGTTCTCCTGTCGCAAAATCATACAATTCGTCCCGGAAGTTCAATTGCCATGTTAAACGATTTTCTTCCTGTTTCGCGCGTTTGTTTTTTTGAAGGACCAGGTAAACGAGTGCTCCGATTTGCAGGACGACCAGGAGGAAGATGAAACCTAAAATCCATTTCATCCGTGGACCCCCTCTAGTCTGCTGACCCATGCCCGAAACTCTTCGACTTTGAGCGGTAAAGTCATGATGCCGTCGACTCCGCGTTCAATCGCCAACACGTGATCTCTTTCCCGGTTGTACATCGAAATCATGATGGCATGAAACGGAACGATGGTTTCCTGCTTTGCACGTAACAATAACTCCAGTCCGTCAGCTCGCGGGAGTGCGGATGAAAAGACCAGCAGATACGGGCGTGTCGCCACATGCTGCTCTAAAAATACTTCTGCTCGTTCATACAGGGAGAGGGTTTCAAAGTTTTTTGTCAATTCGCGTTCCAGCAATCGTCTGAGATGCGGATCGTCTGTGACGATTACCGCATCGACGACACGCTGAACACGTTTATACCGGACAATTCGATCCAACAGGACATCCTTGGCCAGATCAGCCGGTACGATTTCTCGTGCATTCTCCAGTAAGTAGAACGAGGCGTCATTCATATCCGGATTCAGGTAAACGACAGGAGTCCGTTCCTCCTCTACCGGTCGACTGGCGAGAATGACATCCGCATAGGACAAGTCCGTTCTTGCACATCGCCCTTCTTCAATCAGATCATTGACCGTTACCGGCATTACACCGACTGTATGAATAAAAATGACTCCTGATGTTGATTCGTTCACATCCTGTTCGGACAAGATATGTGATGAGCTTGTTTCTGTATCAATGGGTTCGATTGTTGCATTGATTAATTTCCACATCTCTTCCCGACGCATTTATCTCACTCCTTCTTTAAACGCCTGTTGCATCGTTTGATATACCGGTTTTAACGCCTCGCGCTGTTGCGGGTTCGTCCATTCCGACCAATTATAAAAACCGCGGTCTTTTTCCGGAATCCGCGTTGTTCCGATCTGGCCGGTCACTTCAATCCCTTCCGTGATCATCTTCGCCTCAAGCCCATCTTTCCAAAAATCTCCGATGATTTCATGTTTGCTCGGATCCCGCATATTTAATAACATCCATGGAATCCGAAGTTCGATCTGCTTTTGCTTGATGTCAGAGATATCGGTCAAAATACTTTCCGGCGGTCCTTCATGCAGAATACCTGTGTCCCACTTCACGGCCGGCTTGATGATTTTTTTAGTGACCGGATCTCTTCTTGCATAATCGAGCATTTGGTAGATCGGGTTAAAGTTTCCACTGTTTTGTTTATCTGACGGCGGCTTGACCATCTCAAACGGTTTTTTCAACCCGTAATGGTAGCGGAAGATGTCATACCGTTCATCGACATCCAGGCGCGCTTGATCGCCGATTGTCAAACGATACTCGGCACCTTCGTCCAATTTTAACGGTCCGACTTGCAGATTACCGTCATTCGGCTTCGTCGACAAGGCGAGTGTCGTCGGTTCGGCTTTTTTCCGGTCGATCCGGACATACACATAAGCTTCATCCGATGTCATGTAAATCGCTTGACCGTCCGTTTCCGCTACCGGTGCATAGCCTTTCCAGTCATCCATCTTACCGTCAATCGTAATATCGGCTCTTAAGAAACCAAGCATCCCGAAATGCTGCTCGCTCGTTTGGACATTTGACCAGCGCGGACGTGTGTTAGCGTCATCATAGTCCATCGTATTCCACGTCCGTTTGAACCATTCGTCCTGCCAGATAAAGACCAGTCCGCCGGCCATCTTCGTTTCGACGATGTCTTGATATAACTTGGCTACGAGTTTTCCTTGATTTTCTTCACTGACATGCCCTTGATCAAATCCATTCGGACCCAGGTGGGTTTTCCCACGCGAACTCGGAATGCCGAATTCGGAAACGAGTAACGGCATATCATGATAGTCTTTCATCCGCTTCAGATAACGGCTGTACGACTCTGATCCGGTATCCGCTTTGCGTCCAAACTCTTCCTTGATGAACGATGGATAGTACGGGTAAATATGATACGAGGCAAAGACGCCGCCGGCAAAGTCTTTTGTGGCCTGGATATGGTTGAAATCAATCGATACCAGGTCCTGTTCTTCTTCCACTTCCTTCGGATGCGCAAGCGGATCCGTCGTCGGCCAGTTCGTCGCTGCGATGGGCCGGGTCGTTTTGTAGGTATCGAGCTCATGCTGTGTCGCACCGTCCATCCGGCCGGCTAACCATGATTCAAATGGCGAGGCGTCTTTGGTTGTCGTCACGTATTTGCCGTCGTACCGAAGCCCCTTGTTCTTCTTATTCGTTCCGATGACGGCGTCCGGTAACCATTCGATCCCGAACACAAATGCAGAGACGTACTGTGAAACGTCAGACGTATACGTACCGGAAGCATGACCGACAACTTCCTTGACGACAGCATTCCCGTGAATCACGTCGACCATCCGTTCGGCTTCCGTATCCGTCATCTTCAAAAAATTCGGTTCAAAGGCATTTTTTAATTCTTCAAACGGTTTTTCCTCGACCCACATGCCCTGCATCAGATAAATCGGTGTTTTTGCTGTTTCGTTGTAAGCTTTTAACGCATCATAAAATGCCGGAGGGTGAAGTGTATAAATACGGATGGTATTGACCCCCATCTCGCCCATCTGTTTCAGCCACCGGTCATATTCATTGCGGCTGATAGCATGTTCTCCCGGGAAAGCACCGGGACGTCCGAGTCCAACATTCACACCTTTAACAAAATATGGTTTCCATTTCCCGTCTTGATACATCTCAAGTGTGTCTTGACCAGAACGTGCCCGTGTACGGACTGTTTGATTGTTGACTTTCGTTTGTGCCAGCGGTTTAACCTGCGCCGCCTGCTGTTTCACGACTTTCGTTTCCTTTAAGATACGGCTGATGGTCGGTGCATAAACCTTCCAAAAGAATGCCGTTTCGCTGTCTGCACTGTCGAGAATGAATTGTTTACGGAACCAATCGAGTCCGGCATAACGATAGTAGCGCGGAATATCAGCGACATCTGTGAAATCACCTGCAAAATAATGGCCGCTTCCTTGTGTAACATAGGCGGGGAATTCAAGAGGCAATTGCCGCTCGCGTAACATGGCTTGTGTTTTTTTGGAGGGTTTCCAGGAAAAATGGGCCTGTTGTTCGCCCCCGTCGAGTTCCAATACTTCAAACCAATAGTTGTACCGGACTTCGTCCTTTGCCGATCCCTGATTTTTATCCCATTTGTACAAAAGAGGTGTCTCATCATTGACGAAAAAAACTTCTTCTGTTGAGTCATTGATGAAAACATATCCGGGTCCGGATAATTTAAACGTTTTATCTTTTGCCTGAATCTTTAATTTATCAATGACGGTTTGATCGAGACCCTGTAATTTCGTCAAGTCCGGGAAAAAGCGTCCGATCCAACCCGTCCATGCCGTTCCGAATAATTGCCGAAACGCATTCGAACGGTCGGATGGCGTTGGACTGGCTGCTGTATTGAACTCTGCGACTACTGTCTTCCCTTTTGAAATCGCGTCTGTCGCAAGTGCCACATCCTCAGCTGTCAGTCCGCCACGGTGTTGCTGTTTCCCGTCGACCGTGTAGGATTTTCCATATGTATCCGTAAACAGCAATACATCGGCCTTGGAAGCTTGTTTCAACATCGCTTCACCTTGTGTCCCGTCATACCGGTTGATGTAATCCGTGTATGTATAATTCTTTCCTTCATCCTTCGTGATTTTCAAATGATTCAACAACCAGGTCGTTCCTGCATGTTCCCGTTGTTGTTTTCCCACCGTGTAATCAAATAGGATTACGTTTAATGTCCGTTCCTTTTGTATGAACCAAATCAATAGCGGTGTCAGCATCAGAAGGACTACGATCGCGGCAATCCATTTATATCGCTTCATCTTTACACGTCCCTTTCCATCACTTTTGTTTTTACCATTGTAACGTGAAAACAATCTACCGCATATATGGGAAGCGTTTATTTCTGAAAGGGATATTTTGGATAAAAAAAGAAGCAACTGCCTTCCGGCGGTTGCTTCTTTTTATCTGAATCATAAATGACGATAGATGGCTTCCCATGCTGCGTCGACACCTTCACCTGTTTCTGAAGAAAACGGAATGAATGTGTCCTGCCCGTCAAACTGTAATTTCCGTTTAATCGCCGCAATCTGTTTATCGCGTTGACCACGCTTGATTTTATCCAGTTTCGTCGCTACGACAATGACCGATAAATCATAGTATTTTAAGAAGTCATACATGATGACATCATCCGCTGAAGGTTCATGACGGATATCGACGAGCAAGACGACTCCCTTTAGGATTTCACGTGTCGTGAAATACTTTTCCATCATCTTGCCCCATGCCTCACGTTCGGTTTTCGAAACTTTCGCATAACCATAACCCGGTACATCAACAAACATGACTTCATCATTGATGTTAAAGAAGTTTAACGTTTGTGTTTTACCCGGTTTTGAGGATGTGCGGGCGAGTGCTTTTCGCTGAACAAGTTTGTTGATGAACGACGACTTTCCGACGTTCGAACGTCCGGCGAGTGCCACCTCAGGAAGGAGCGGTTCCGGATAATGTTCCGGATTGACACCACTCGTAATAAAATCTGCTTTATAAATTTTCATGTTACTCTCCTTTTAATGCATGTTCGAGCACTTGATCCATTGTCGCGACCGGTATGAAGCGAATGCCATCCCGAACCGTTTCCGGAATGTCATCGATATCACGTGTATTGTCTTGCGGCATCAAAATCGTCGTCAAACCCGCACGATGGGCTGCCAATGACTTCTCTTTCAGACCGCCGATCGGCAAGACCCGTCCCCGTAACGTAATTTCTCCGGTCATACCGACATCTCGCCGTACCGGACGTTTCGTCAACGCGGAAATCAATGCTGTCGCGATCGTAATCCCCGCCGAAGGACCGTCTTTTGGCACGGCGCCTTCCGGAACGTGAATGTGGATATCTTGTGTCTCATAGAAATTCGGATCGATTTTAAACGCTTCTGCATTCGCCCGAACGAAGCTGTGTGCGGTTTGAGCGGATTCCTGCATGACGTCTCCTAATTTCCCTGTTAACTGCAGTTTTCCTTTACCTGGAGCGAGACTCACTTCAATCGTCAGTGTATCGCCCCCAAATGCAGTATACGCTAAACCGGTCACCGCGCCAATCGTATCTTCAAGTTCACTTTGACCATAACGGTAAATCGGTTTACCTAAGAAGTCCGGTAAATTACGTTTCGTGACCGTAACCCGTTTCTTTTCACCCATAGCGATTTGTTTCGCCGCTTTCCGGCACAACGCACCGATGACGCGCTCGAGACTCCGGACACCCGCTTCCCGCGTATACCGGCGAACCACTTCTTGTAAGGCATCCGGTTTGACCGTCAGCTGACTTTTCTTCAGTCCGTGCTCTTTTAGTTGTTTCGACAATAAGTGCCGGATTGCAATTTCTGTTTTTTCCTGTTCTGTATAGCCGCCGATTTGAATCAGTTCCATCCGGTCAAGCAAGGGTCCCGGAATATTTGAGACATCGTTGGCCGTCGCAATGAATAAGACATTTGATAAATCAAACGGCTCTTCGATGTAGTGATCGGAAAAACTGTTGTTTTGTTCCGGATCAAGTACTTCAAGCATCGCGGAAGACGGATCGCCCCGGAAATCGTTTGCCATCTTGTCGATTTCATCGAGCAGGAATACCGGGTTGTTTGTTCCGGCCTGTTTCAATCCGCGAATGATCCGGCCGGGCATCGCTCCGATATAAGTCCGGCGGTGTCCTCGGATTTCTGCTTCGTCACGCACGCCACCGAGCGAAACACGAACGAATTTGCGTTCAAGCGCCGTCGCAATTGACCGGGCGAGTGACGTTTTCCCGACTCCCGGAGGACCTGCCAGGCATAAAATCGGACCGCGTAACGAGTCCGTCAGTTGTCTGACCGCTAAGTACTCAAGAATCCGTTCCTTTACTTTCTCGAGACCGTAATGATCTTCATCCAACTGTTCCGATGCGGCTTCGACGTTCAAGAAGTCGTCCGTCGCTTCGTTCCATGGAAGGGAAAAGAACCATTCGAGATAGTTCCGGATTACACCGTGTTCCGGACTCGTTGCCGGCACGACGGAAAGACGATTGATTTCTTTTTCGATATTGATGACTGCCGTTTCTGACAAATCAAGCAGTGCCAGTTTTTCTTTATACTTCACGGCGTCACTTTCTGCCGAGACTGCTTCTCCGCCAAGTTCCTGTTGAATCGTCTTCAGTTGTTCACGAAGATAGTATTCGCGTTGCGACTGTTCAATCGTCTTTTTCGTCCGTTCCCGCATTTCGCGTTCGAGTTCGACGACTTCATATTCATGTTTCATGACATCAAGCAGCATGACCCCGCGTTCAACCGGATCATTTTCTTCGAGGAATTCCTGTTTTTTCGCGATGTCGATCGGCAATTTCGACGCGATGTAATCCGTCAATGAATCGAGTCGTTCATATGTCTCAAAACGACGTCGTTCGTCCGTTCCGATTCCTTTGATGCGTGACACCAATTGTCCGAACTGTTCCTTGATCAAACGGACGAGCGCTTCCTGCTTCGCTCCCTTGATGTCTGCTTTTTCAATCGGTTCGATACTCGCTTGATAGCCTTCATCTGTTTCCGTCACTTGATCAATCCGGACACGTTCTTTACCAATGACCCGGACACGAACCGTATCATTACCCAGTTCACTCATTTTTGCAATCTGGACGAGTGTCCCGATCGTATGCAAACCATCCACAGACGGTTCCGCTTCGGGATCACGTTGCGTGACGACAACCAAATCAATTTCATGCTCTTTCGACGCCAGCAGTGCTTTGAGCGAGACAGGACGCCCGACATCAATCGTCAGACCGATTAAGGGGTAGGCGACGACACCACGTAATGGCAATAATGGATATTGTTTTGTCTTCATCAAAAATCTCCTCCTAAACAAAAAGACTCGGAAAGGCGTACAAGTAGCCTCCGAGCCGATTTGTCACGGTGTTACGCCGTTTCTTTTTCTTTACCATGTTCAATTGTGCCATCCTTCAACTCGAGCGTTGGACCGCGTTTTCCAGTCAACGTTTCTGCTGTGATGATGACTTTCGCAATATCTTCACGTGATGGAATTTCAAACATGATATCGAGCATCGTTTCTTCGATGATTGAACGAAGACCACGCGCTCCTGTTTTCCGTTCGATTGCAAGTTTCGCAATCTCAACGAGTGCATCTTCTGTGAAGTCGAGTTCGACATCGTCCAGTTGAAGCATTTTTTTGTATTGTTTGACGAGTGCATTTTTCGGTTTTGTTAAGATTTGGACGAGCGCTTCTTCGTCAAGCGGCTCAAGTGTCGCCATGACTGGTAAACGTCCGATGAATTCCGGAATCAATCCGAACTTCTGTAAATCTTCCGGTAAAGCAGCCGCAAGAATTTCTTTTTGCGTCAGGTTGCGGTTCTCGGAATCATTTCCGAATCCGATGACCTTTTTCCCAAGACGACGTTTGATCGATTGGTCGATCCCGTCAAAGGCACCACCGACGATGAACAAGATGTTCGTCGTATCGATCTGAATGAATTCTTGATGCGGATGTTTCCGGCCGCCTTGTGGCGGAACGCTTGCAACAGTACCTTCTAAGATTTTCAGAAGTGCTTGTTGCACCCCTTCACCTGAAACGTCACGTGTAATCGACGGATTCTCAGATTTACGGGCGATTTTATCGATTTCATCGATGTAGATGATACCTTTTTCTGCTTTTTCGACATCATAGTCAGCAGCTTGAATGAGTTTTAGGAGAATGTTTTCAACATCTTCCCCGACATATCCGGCTTCCGTCAGACTTGTTGCATCCGCGATTGCGAACGGAACGTTCAGAATACGGGCCATCGTTTGTGCGAGGAGTGTTTTACCACTACCAGTCGGTCCAATCATGACGATGTTTGATTTAGACAATTCCACGTCGTCGGCACGTCCACCGGCATTGATCCGTTTATAATGATTGTACATCGCGACAGATAACGATTTTTTCGCTTTTTCCTGTCCGATGACGTAGTCATTTAAAGTCGCACGGATTTCATGCGGTTTCGGTACGTTTTTCAGTTCGACTTCTTCTTCTGTACCAAGCTCTTCTTCGACGATCTCATTACAGAGTTCGATACATTCATCGCAAATGTAAACGCCAGGTCCAGCAACAAGTTTGCGCACTTGCTCTTGTGTCTTTCCGCAGAAAGAACATTTTAGCTGACCTTTTTCTTCGTTAAATTTAAACATAAAGGTCCACCCCTTTAACGTGGAATTTGTATAGATCCGTTTCGCATCTATTCTCACGTTTTACTATTTATGATTGTAGCATGAACAAGGAAACTCTTTCAAATCTTGGATGAGCGTTTTACAGTTTGATTTGAAAAATATATTTTTGTTTGTCCTTGTTTGACCTATCGTACAAAAAAATCGACTTCAAGACCAGAGATTGGTCTTGAAGTCGATTCTGTTCGGTTGTTTGCTTATTTTGCTTTTGCGTTGTCAACGAGAACGTCGATTGCTTTACGGAACTGAAGATCACCTTTAAGTGTATCAAGTCCGCCTTGTGGTGCAAGCATCGTTTCAAGTTGATCTGCAGGAATGTTGTAGAGTTCAGACATCGATTGAAGTTCAGCTTGCGCTTCTTCTTCAGTAACTTCGATTTTTTCGTCTGCAACGATTTGTTTAAGAACGAGACGAGCTTTAACGCGCTCTTCTGCTTGTTCTTTCATTTCAGTACGCATTGCCTCTTCAGTCGTTCCAGTTAACTGGAAGTACATGTTAAGGTCAATTCCTTGTGACTGAATGCGTTGTGTGAATTCTTGGACCATACGTTCAACTTCGTTTTCAACCATAACTTCTGGAAGATCAACTGTAGCGTTTTTAGTCGCAGCTTCAACCAACTCATCACGCATTGAAGCATCAGCTTCTTGTTTGCGTGTGTTTTCAAGACGTGTACGGATTTTTGTTTTCAACTCATCAAGAGAAGAAACTTCTTCGTCCATTTCTTTAGCGAACTCATCTGTCAATTCAGGAAGTTCTTGTGCTTTGATTTCGTGGATTGTTACTTTGAACACGACTGGTTTTCCAGCGAGTGATGCTTCATGGTACTCTTCTGGGAACGTGACGTCGATATCTTTTTGCTCGCCTGATTTAAGACCAACCATCTGCTCTTCAAATCCTGGAATGAAGTTTCCAGATCCGATGACGAGTGAGTAGTTTTCTGCAGTACCACCGTCGAATTGGTTTTCACCATCGAAACCTGCGAAGTCGAATACGACTGTATCGCCATTTTCGATCGCGCCGTCTTCTTTAACGACGAGCTCTGCACCACGCTCTTGCATTGTTTTGAGTTCAGCATCGACATCTTCGTCTGTAACGTCTGTTTCGACTGCTGTGTACTCAAGACCTTTGTACTCACCGAGTGTTGCGTCCGGCTCAATCACGAATGTGATTTTGAACTCAACTGGTTTTCCTTTTTCGAGTGTTTCGACGTCGATGTTATCAAGCGCGATTGGCTCGATTCCTGATTCGACGACAGCACCTTCGATTGTGTCTTGATATAAGATATCAAGTGCATCTTGGTAAAGTGCTTCTTCGCCGTACATTTTGTTAAACATTGCGCGTGGCATTTTTCCTTTACGGAAACCTGGTGTGTTCAATGTCTTAACGACTTTTTTGAACGCTTGGTCTACCGCTTTATCAAATGCTTCAGCAGGCGCTTCATACGTGAGAACGCCGAGGCTACCTGATTGTTTTTCCCATTTTGCAGTCATGCTGAGTCCCTCCAAAAATGTCAATTAGCGTACATGTGTGTACAACAAGTCACATTATAGCACAATCGTTCCGAGGATTACCACTGTTGAACGAGCCATTCCCTTGAATTAAAGAAGCAAGGCCTGCTCGTACTGTTTTCCTTCCGGTAACAGGAAATGGACAGCCTGATAAATCTTTTGCGCTTGTCCGCTCAAGTCAGGTGGCGGAGTTTCCGATGTAAAGTCGGATTCCGCCAATTCTTCGACCGCATCCACCCATTCCTGCCATCTGTTTCCCTGTTCCAGCACTTCGGTCGGAAAGACGATTTGATACCAGTTCATGAACAACAGCGCCTTAAATGGATCCATGCGCTTCAGCCTGAAGGTTTCGTTACTGAAAGACTGAAGCTCAAGCGCCTGTCTCGTCACATGTCTCTCGAGTTGCTCCGGACTTTCAAATTCATGATCCAGCCCAATCGATGGAATCCGGATCCGGACGGGGAAAAGTGCACGATCCGCCGGAAGTTGCGGAAGCAATGTCTGGATGACAAGAGCACTCTGTTCGTTAACATCTTCTCCCGTGAAATAATCCTCGATGAGATAACGGACGAACGAAGGATCTGCCTGTAAATCGAATTGCCCGATCAAACGAAACTGTTCGTCCATCGTCCCGAGCCGGTAACGATCGACCCGATCCCCTGGTACTAGCCGTAAATGGGATTGTTCCCGTACCTTCACATATGAGGAATCATCCGTCTGCCCGATGTTACCTTTCTTACGTGAAAGCGACTGGGTCATTTCGTCTAATTTCAAGGCGAGACCGTAAGGAAGATAGGGAGAGGCTGTCCGCAGGGCCAGATCAAAGGAATACCTCTCTCCCTTCTCGTACATGAAGAGTGCGCTCAGTTGCTCGACACCGTCCACTTCAAGGAAAGGGTTCACCACTTGCAGATAGGCTTCCACCTCTTGATCGTTTGTCAAAAAAGCTTCCTGAATTGTATAGAGCACATAAAGAATATCCTCTTCTGTTTCTAAACTTTTCAGTCGTTCCAGCTCAGTTGCCAATTCGTCCTGACTCAATCTTGCGAGCCGCTTCCGCTCATCTGACAACGGTTGTTCCATCCAACGTGATTGCGACTGCTTCACGGTCATCCCACCTTCTTCATATCTGTCTTACTTCCTTACTTCGTGAACGGATCCAGTAAAGACGTCCAGTTCGTAATCGCTTCCTGTAACTGTCCTGCCTGTTCGATTCCCATTTTATTCAATGTGTCCAGGGAAACATCGGTTTCCAGCAACCGTGTGATATCTTCCGATTGATTCACGTACTGCTCCAATTTTTCACTCAAGTTCTTCAGTTCCGCCGGCGGAGTGTCTAAATTAGCAAGCCGTTCGTCAATTTTGTTTAATTCTTCGTTCAACTGTTGAACTGTTCCGTCAGTCTGGAGTTTTTCAATTTGCTGATCAAGAGCCTGTTCCGGATTTGCGGCATCCCGCGCTTCAGTCGCTGCTTGATCGAGTTTCGTCGACAATTCAGATGTCACCTTGGACGTGTCCTGGGCAATATCTTGCAACTGACCTGCATAATCAACGCTGTTTTTTACGTCCGTCACTTGCTGTTTCGCCTGATCGACTGTATCTGTAACCTCGCTGCATCCGGCTAAAGCCACGGTCAGTACGAGGATTCCACTCATTTTCTTTAACACCTTCATCATCCCTTTCAAGTTCATGATACCTTAAGTATACTCGAAAAAACGGATAAAAAAAAGAGACCTCCCTCATAAGGGAAGTCTCTATTTTAATTATAGTGTCCCAAGAGGGATTCGAACCCCCGACCGACGCCTTAGAAGGGCGTTGCTCTATCCAGCTGAGCTATTGAGACGTGTCAACACGAATAAACTATACTAAAACAATTCTTTCGTGTCAATCACATTTGGTAAAACTCTTTTTAAAGTGTACCGTCGAGGTACAAAGCATTGATTTTTTCACCTGTCAGATCATAAAAATCGACTGTGAATTGATCATTTTCAACCGTCAACAACGCATACGTCTTTTCCGGGCGATGGCGCGGCATCCGGATCGAGCCCGGATTG
Source organism: Exiguobacterium artemiae 255-15 (assembly GCF_000019905.1). Classification (GTDB taxonomy): domain Bacteria; phylum Bacillota; class Bacilli; order Exiguobacteriales; family Exiguobacteriaceae; genus Exiguobacterium_A; species Exiguobacterium_A artemiae. The sequence goes on from NC_010556.1 coordinate 2,112,331, forward strand.
ATGAACAGTTTCCCGTCCCGTTGCTCGGCTTTTGCAACATGCGAATGACCGTACAGAACGATTGCTGCCGCTTTTTGATCGGCATGGTGCACCAGCTGGTCGAGGCTGTACTTGACGTCTTGCCGGTGTCCATGGACACATAAGACACGAAACGATCCAAGTTCCTCGATGACTTCATCCGGGAAGTCATTCCCGTAATCACAGTTCCCTTTGACAACACGATAGGGATATAACGATTCAGTCGTTCCTGTCAGTTGGGAGTCCCCGCAATGAAAGGCGAAATCTGCTTCTTGGTGGCGGTTGAATATCGTCAATAGTTCCTGATCGAGACCATGGCTGTCACTTACGATTAACGCTTTCATCTAAAATCACTCTCCCAAAAAAGTAGTTAATGCCGCTTCAAGTTTTTTCAAAGCCTGTCCACGATGACTGATGGCTGCCTTTTCACTTTTTGTCAATTCAGCTGCCGTCTGATTCAACGATGGAATCAGGAATAACGGATCGTAACCGAAACCGTTTGTCCCTTTCTGCTCAAATCCGATTTGACCTTCCATTGTTCCCCGAACGGTCAATGTTTCCCCGGACGGTTTTGCCAGTGACAAGGCACAGACAAAACGGGCTGTCCGTCGATCAGCCGGTGTGTCCGCTAATTTTTCCAACAACAATGCGTTATTGGCAGCATCTGATTTATCCTCTCCGGCAAACCGGGCAGAGTAGACGCCCGGTGCGCCGTCCAGTGCATCGACTTCAAGTCCGGAGTCGTCCGACAAGACGGCGTGGCCAAAATAAGCTGCCGCTTCTTTCGATTTCAGTTCCGCATTTTCTTCAAAGGTTGATCCGGTCTCTTCCGTTTCCGGTGCCGTGTCGTAATCGAGTAACGATTCGACATCGTATCCGAGTCGTCCAAGCATCGCTTGAAACTCACCGACTTTACCAGCATTTCTTGTCGCTACGATGATTTTCATTTGTGCTCCACCTCTTCTCCGACATACCACCACGAAGCCCCTAACGATTGTTCAGCCGCGTGAAGGAGTTCTTCAATACCCTTTTCCCCAAGTTCAAGCATATCGAGCATCTCTTTGCGAGAAAAGGTTGCTTCTTCCCCTGTCGCTTGCAGTTCGACGATTTTTCCGGATGAGGTCATGACAAGATTTAAATCGACATCGGCTGCTGCGTCTTCTTCATAACAAAGATCAAGCAATAACTCCGTCCCGACTTTCCCGACCGATACTGCTGCAATTCCTTCTTTGATGGGGGTATCCGTCAGCTTACCGCTTTGAATCAATCCGTCGACTGCCAAGACAAGTGCCAGGAAACCGCCTGTAATAGCCGCTGTACGCGTCCCGCCATCTGCTTGCAGCACATCACAATCAATCCAAACCGTCCGTTCACCCAATTTTTCGAGATTGACGACGGACCGTAACGCCCGGCTGATCAATCGTTGAATTTCCATCGTTCGTCCCGTCTGCTTTCCCCGGACGGCTTCCCGTCCCGTCCGTTGTGCTGTCGCCCGCGGCAACATCGCATATTCGGCATTGATCCATCCGTGACGTTTCCCCCGTAAAAACGGCGGCACTTTTTCTTCCACCGTCGCGGTGCATAAGACACGTGTATCCCCGACCGATATCAGTACCGATCCTTCTGCATGCTTATTGACATCGGTCTCGAGCTGAATTTTCCGCATGTCCGATTGTGCCCGTTGATCTAAACGCATTTTTCTTCCTCCGTTCCTAACACTAACCGTTTCGCTTGGACCGGATGATGTAACCAGTCACTGGCGATTCGTTCAAAAGAGCGTGTATCGCCGGTCGCATGATAGACATGTTCCGGAATACGATCAAGATCTGCCGTGATGCCGTTATAATCAAGCAAGGCACTGACTTCAAGCGCCGTCTCGTCTCCTGAAGAAATCAGCTGGACGTTTGGTCCGATGACTCGTCCAATGACTTCTGCCAGTAACGGATAATGTGTACATCCTAAAATCAATGTATCCATATCATAGGAAAGCAACGGCTTTAACGTGTTGGCGACGACACGTTCAACGTATGGTCCACTTGTCTGAGACGATTCAACGAGCGGAACAAACGGTGGACAGGAAAGCGACTCAACGACGACCTGCCCTTCGACGTGACGCAAGGCTTTCTCATACGAATTGCTTTCAATCGTCATTTTCGTACCAATGACGCCGATCCGTTTCGAGCGTGTAACCTTGACTGCCGCCCGTGCTCCAGGATCGATGACACCGATGACGGGAATCGACAGTTTTTGTCGGGCTTCTTTTAGGACAACTGCCGTCGCCGTATTACAGGCGATGACAATCAATTTCACACCTTGAGCGACCAGAAAATCAATCATCTCCCATGTAAATTGACGAATTTCTTCTTCCGGCCGGGGACCGTACGGACACCGTAACGTATCTCCGACATATATGATTTGTTCATGGGGCAGCTGACGCATCAATTCACGCGCGACAGTCAATCCACCAACCCCAGAATCTAATACTCCAATTGATCTATTCACGATTTCCCCTCACTTTCCTCTCATCTCATATGGTAACAAAAAAGGACGACGGTGCAAGACCGGCGTCCAAGAATGTACGATAAAGGATTACTGAGCAAGACCTTCGCTTGTCAGCATATCTGAAAGAGTCGTGATAGCTTCAGAAGCATCGTCACCGTTTGCAACGATTTTGATGTCTGAGTCTTTTGCGATTCCGAGTGAAAGAACACCCATGATCGACTTGAGGTTTACAGTCTTTCCGTTGTATTCCAAGTTGATGTCTGATTGGAATTTAGAAGCTGTGTTGACGAGTTGTGTTGCCGGACGAGCATGAATGCCTGAATCCGCGATGACTTTGAATGTTTTTTCCATGATTAAGAAATCTCCCTCCACTAATAACGTACTAGTGAGTCGTTTTCGAATATGTGAACTCATTATCAAATGATAACGGATTCGAATCGATTCTGCAAGGAATTTTTATAGGCTTCATTCCACGGAAACGCATTTCCGGAACGATCGATTTGGACCATCGAGGTCCGACCTGTAAACATCAATTCCTCTTGTTCGCTGAACGCCGCGTAATGGACATCACACGAAGCCGTTCCGACCTGGACCGGATACGCATAGACGGCAAGACGGGCCCGCGGATAGACTTGGCGGATGTAGTTACACTGCGCATCTGCTACGACGACGATTCCGTCGTTAGCAAGCGAATAACCTGTTTCTTCGAGCATCAGCGTCCGGACATCTTCAAAATAAACGAACGGAACTCGATTATTCATGTGACCGTAAGCATCGGTTTCAGCGAAGCGGACCGCGACATCCAGCCGCGTGCCGTGCTTCATCTGTTCCAACCACTGGTCTAAATCATTGATATAACTGGGTACACGCACAACCATTGCCTCCTTAAAATATAAAAAGAAGGAGCATCGCCCCTTCTTTAATTTTACGTTTTCGTCTTAACGACTGACTGCTTCTCCCGTACGTCCTTCGTCACTGCCGAAGAATTTCTTGAAGGAATGCAATGTCGTCTGACGGTTCATCGCTGCGATGGATGTTGTCAATGGAATGCCTTTCGGACATACTTCCACACAGTTTTGTGCGTTTCCGCACTGCATGATTCCACCGTCTTCCATCAAGGCTTCAAGACGCTCTTCTTTGTGGAACGCACCGGTCGGATGCGAATTGAAGAGACGGACTTGCGAAATCGATGCCGGTCCGATGAAGTTCGACCGGTCGTTGACGTTCGGACATGCTTCGAGACAGACACCGCATGTCATACATTTTGAAAGCTCGTATGCCCATTGGCGTTTGTTTTCCGGCATCCGCGGCCCCGGACCTAAGTCGTACGTACCGTCGATCGGTACCCAGGCTTTAACTTTTTTCAAGGCGTCAAACATGCGTTGACGGTCCACTTGAAGGTCACGGACAATCGGGAACGTTTGCATCGGTTGCAGACGAATCGGTTGCTCGAGCTTATCAACAAGTGCCGTACACGACTGACGGGGTGTTCCGTTGATGACCATTGAACACGCACCGCAGACTTCCTCGAGACATCCCATGTCCCAGTTGATCGGCGTCGTTTTTTCTCCGGCTGCATTGACCGGGTTACGACGAATCTCCATCAAGGCCGAGATGACGTTCATATTCGGGCGGTAAGGGACTTCAAATGCTTCATCATAGGCTTTACCGTCCGGTCCATCCTGACGTTGCACGATGAACTGAACCGGTTTTTGATTCGTTTTCTGTTCGAGTGGTGTCGCCATTATGCCTTCACCTCTTTCTTCGACTTCTTGCTGTAGTCGCGCTTACGCGGTGGAATCAATGATGTATCGACTTCTTCGTAATAGATTTCCGGATGACCGTTCGTATAGCGGGCCATCGTTGTTTTCAAGAATCGTTCGTCATCACGTTCCGGGAAGTCCGGTTTGTAATGGGCGCCACGGCTCTCGTCGCGTTTCAAGGCTCCAAGTGTGATCGCTTCCGCAAGATCCAGCATATGATCGAGCTGACGGATGAATGATGCACCCTGGTTGCTCCAACGCGCTGTGTCCGTCGCTGAAATGCGTGTGAAGCGGTCGCGGAGTTCCTTGATTTTCTCAAGCGTCTGCTCGAGTTTATCGTTATAACGAACGACTGTGACGTTATCCGTCATGACTTCACCGAGTTCGCGGTGGATTTGATACGCATTTTCCGTACCTTCCATTGCGAGGATGTCGTTGAAACGGTTGATCTCAGCAATTTTGTGTGCTTCCACGACTTCTTCCGGCATCTCATGAACGGATTGATCGAGATCGTTCATGTAGGCGATTGCTGCCGGTCCTGCGACCATTCCGCCGTAGACGGCAGACAGCAACGAGTTCGCTCCCAGACGGTTCCCGCCGTGCATCGAGTAGTCACATTCGCCGGATGCAAATAATCCCGGGATATTCGTCATTTGATCATAATCAACCCATAGTCCACCCATTGAGTAATGAACTGCCGGGAAGATTTTCATCGGTACTTTTCGTGGATCGTCTCCGACGAATTTCTCGTAAATTTCAAGAATACCGCCAAGTTTGACGTCCAGTTCTTTCGCATCTTTGTGAGAAAGGTCAAGATAGACCATGTTTTCCCCGTTGACACCAAGCTTCTGATTGACACAAACATCAAAGATTTCGCGCGTCGCGATATCACGTGGCACAAGATTTCCGTAAGCCGGATATTTTTCTTCGAGGAAGTACCATGGTTTACCGTCTTTATACGTCCAGACACGTCCACCTTCACCGCGGGCCGATTCACTCATGAGACGGAGTTTATCGTCTCCCGGAATCGCTGTCGGGTGAATCTGAATGAACTCCCCGTTCGCGTAAATAGCACCTTGGCGGTAAACCGCTGCTGCTGCCTGTCCTGTGTTGATGACCGAGTTGGTTGATTTTCCGAAAATAACACCCGGACCGCCTGTTGCTAAAATGACTGAGTCAGCTGCAAACGCTTCGATTTCCATCGAACGTAAGTTTTGACATACCGCACCACGACAAATCCCTTCTTCATCAATGATCGCACGAAGGAATTCCCATCCTTCATATTTTTCTACCAAACCTTGCGCTTCAAATTTACGGACCTGTTCATCAAGTGCATACAACAATTGTTGTCCTGTCGTTGCACCGGCATAAGCCGTCCGGTGATGCAATGTTCCTCCGAAACGACGGAAATCAAGTAATCCTTCCGGTGTCCGGTTAAACATGACGCCCATCCGGTCGAACATGTGGATGATTTTCGGTGCCGCTTCCGTCATTTTTTGAACCGGTGGCTGGTTGGCTAAGAAATCACCGCCGTACACCGTATCGTCCAAATGCTGGTAAGGTGAGTCACCTTCTCCTTTTGTATTGACGGCCCCGTTGATTCCTCCTTGTGCACAAACGGAGTGTGAACGTTTGACTGGCACGAGAGAAAATAATTTGACGGGTACACCTTGTTCTGCTGCTTTTATCGTAGCCATCAAACCGGCAAGTCCTCCGCCGATGATGACAAGATTCTTATTCGCCATGTTGTTAGTTCCCCTTTCCTTACAACACGCCTGCAAACGTCAAGATCGAGCGTACGCCTACAAACGATAATCCGATGAATACGAGGGCTGCCACATAAGACATCGCTTTTTGAGAAGCGGGTGACTGTGTGATTCCCCATGTGATGCAGAACGTCCAGAGTCCGTTTGCCAAGTGGAACGTCGTCGCCAGGATCCCGACGATGTAGAAGGCAAGCATGAATCCGTTATCGACGATATTTTGCATCATGCTCGCATCAACTTCCGTACCCATTGCTGCGGCAATCCGTGTTTCCCAAACGTGCCATGTGATGAACACGACAAGGAAAATACCTGAGAAGCGTTGTAGCACATACATCCAGTTCCGGAAGTATGTATAACGACCTGTGTTCGCGGAACCTGTAAACGCGATGTAAACACCGTAGATACCGTGTAGGATGATTGGAATGAAGATGACAAACACTTCCAAGAACAACCGATACGGAACGCTCCCCACGACTTCCGCAGCCTTATTAAAGTCTTCTTCCCCACGAACGATGAAATAGTTCGTCGTAAAATGAGAAAGTAAAAATAACCCGATTGGAATGACGCCGAGCAGTGAGTGTATTTTACGCCCCACGAAATCACGATGATTCGCCATCCAAATCCCCCCTTTTGTTTGCCAATCAAACGTTGGCGCATTTTGGTAGAAAAGCGCTTTCATAAGGAAATTCGTCTTTTCATCACTTATTCTACTCCTGTCCTTTTTATAAGACAACCCGAGCCGTTGCATTTAACTGCAAATAACTGCAAATTTTTTCAGGAAAACAATGACCGAGGAGAATTACCCCGCTATAATAGTTTCAGAGATAGGAGTGATTGTTGATGGATTCAGTACCAACCCCCTCTTCCACATTCGGAATCGAACTGATTCGTGACTATGTGCTGATGGATTTATTAGGAACAGATTACCGCCATGTCATCTATTGGGCAGGCAAGCGACTGGCACGTGAATTTCCGGTCTTAAGTGCCGAAGAAGCAGCTCCCTTTTTTTACGAAGCGGGTTGGGGACATCTCGAACTAAAAAAACAAAAAGGAAACTCTTTGAGTTTTGTATTAACACCCCCTGAATCGACACGCCTCGACCGCCCTTCAGGCTATTTCCAATTAGAAGCCGGCTTTTTAGCGGAACAATTCTCTCGACTGCACGGTTGTGTGGCGGAAGGATATGCAGAATTAAACAAAACCAGCGTACATATTTTGATTGAGATTGATCCAAAAGATCCGATAGAACGCTCACTTTGAAATCCATACAGGAGTTTTAAAGCGGACCTCGAATTCTTGAAACATGAAACCTTTTCGTTTGATTGCCGTATCAGTATTCAGTCGCATCTACCAAAGGAGGAATTTTTATGTTCAAGAAACTAGCAGCCGATTTAACAGGATTCAGTGATATTGGGCAAGTGATTCACCCGGACGATTTTGACAAGGCCGCTGCGGACGACTACGTGTTACACGAAGACGGCGAAAAAATTTATTTCTTAATCAAATCGAAAACGGATGAGTACTGCTTTACGAATCTGGCGCTTGTTCACCTTGACGGCGAAAGTGCCGTCAGCTCAAAACGTGTTCTCTACCGTTATCCGTATGCCCATTACCCGATTCGTCATGTCATGTTTGAAACGGCCGGTACGGTTGATCTCGATGTCGAGATCAAGTTTGAGATTGGCGGAAAACACTATTCGATTGATGTCGATAAAAAACAGCTCGAACACGTGAAGGATCTTTACAAAGCGCTTCTCGCCATTGCCGAAAAACAATACGAGGGACAAAAGATGCTTGAGTTCGCTAACAGTTCACTGAATCATTCCGTGACGATTCTCGGCGGTCTCCGCCAAGGCGATATGAACGTCCCGCAAACGTTCAAAGACTTATCGCAAGAGTCGTTTGACTGGTTACAGGGCCATTACTACAAGTGGAATCAAAAAGACTTTGGTTCGTTCTACGAAAAATATATCAATAACTAAAACTGCTGTTTTAGCTTAATTTGATGAATTCCTTATAAAAATACGCGCCGTCCTCTCGTTTTCTATTAGAAAATCGAGGGAATGGCGCGTTTCCTTTTTATTTTTACTCTTCATTCGTCTGACTGAGATATTCCGCAACCGTCTCTGCTAACTTAACGGGTAAACCCGCTTCCGTCAGCTGTTCGATGTTCGCTTTCTTCAAACTCCGCATCGACCCAAAATGGCGGATCAACTGTTGACGGCGTTTTGGCCCGACTCCGGGAATGTCGTCAAGCAGCGACCGAGTCATTCCTTTTGAGCGCAGTGAACGGTGGAACGTGATGGCAAACCGGTGGACCTCATCTTGCATACGTTGCAGCAAATAAAACGCACTCGAACGCGGATGCAGTTCAATCAACCGACCGCCTTCCCCGAACAATAACTGACTTGTCCGGTGCTTATCGTCTTTTTTCAGTGAGCCGACTGGCAGGGATAATCCCAGTTCATCTTGAATGACTTCGAGTGCGGCATTTAATTGCCCGAGTCCACCATCTATCAAGACAAGATCCGGCAAACGTGCTCCTTCAAGCAATAAACGCCGGTAGCGTCGTCTGACGATTTCCCGCATCGACTCATAATCATCCGGTCCTGTGACAGTCTTGATTTTAAATTTGCGATACTCTTTTTTGAGCGGTTTTCCGTCTTCGAAAACGACGAGTGCCGAGACGGCATCAGCACCTTGAATGTTGGCATTATCAATGATTTCAATCCGCGATAACGGATGGATATCAATTGCATCGGCCAGTTCCTGAACAGCCTGAACGGTTTTCTTTTCATCACGGGCAATCAGTTCGAACCGTTCGCCGATTGCGTTTTCCGCATTTTTCGTCGCAAGATCAAGCAACTTACGTTTTGATCCGCGGACCGGGACATGGACACGCAAACTAAGCGCTTCTTTCAGCAACATCTGATTGACGAGGGGTGGGACATAAATCTCGCTCGGTTTAATGTTTTTTTCGTAGAACTGGACGATAAAACTCTCGAGCTCTTCTGCCGGTGTCCCGTAAATCGGAAACAATGACACATCGCGCTCAATCATTTTTCCGCCACGCAGGAAGAAGACCTGGACACACATCCATCCCTTGTCGACATAAATCCCGAAGACATCCCGCGCGGTCAGGTCTGCCGTAATCATATTTTGCTTGTTCATGATGGATTCAATCGCCCGAATTTGGTCACGCAACTCCCCTGCCCGCTCGAATTCCATCTCTTCCGCTGCAACGCTCATCTTTTGTTGCAACGACTGGACCAAGTCTTTTGTTTCCCCCGATAAGAAACGACGGATTTCCGAGACAATCTCTTTTTGGTCCCCTTCGAGATTGGGGATTTCACAAGGTCCGAGACACTGGCCGATGTGGTAGTACAAACACAGTTTCTTCGGCATCGGCTGGCATTTCCGGAGCGGATACAGCCGGTCGAGTAGACGTTTGGTTTCATTGGCAGCATAAGCGTTCGGATAAGGACCAAAGTAATGTCCGCCGTCTTTTTTTAATTTCCGTGTCGTAATCAGACGCGGATACGTCTCATTCGTAATTTTTAAATAAGGATAGGATTTATCATCCTTCAGCATAATGTTATATTTCGGGTCGTGTTTCTTGATCAGTGTCATCTCAAGAAGCAAAGCTTCGAGCTCACTTCCCGTAATGATGTATTCAAAATCACGGATGTCTGCGACAAGCCGTTCTGTCTTTAAGTCATGTGCACCGGTGAAATAAGACCGGACACGGTTCTTTAAATTTTTAGCTTTTCCGACATAAATGACCTCACCAAATTGATTTTTATGCAAATAGCAGCCCGGTTCGTCAGGTAAAAGGGATAATTTCGCCTTAATATGTTCTTGATGACTCACAAAAATGTCTCCTTCCACCGTTTCTAGTTTTACGTTATAGGGTAAATATCATACATTGATTATGACATATGGGGGATAAAAAATGCGTACATACGATTGCATTGTAATAGGTACAGGATCTGCTGGAAACCAAGCAGCTTATAAATTTGCCGAAAAAGGACTAAACGTTGCCATTATCGAAAACTTTACACCGGGCGGAACATGTGCCCAGCGTGGTTGTGATGCGAAAAAGATTTTATTGACCGGCAGTGAAGCTAAAGACGCCGTCGAACGTCTGCTGGGATATGGATTAAAAGGCCTTGTGTCCATTGACTGGCGTCAGCTGATGGAACGAAAAAATGAATATACACGCGCCATCCCGGAACAAACACGAAATCGGTATGACGAGGTGGGAATTGACTACTATCACGGTGAACCCCGTTTTCTATCTAACAAAAAACTCCTTGTGGACGATATCGAGTTGGAAGCCGACCAATTTTTAATCGCGACCGGACTTCGCCCACGTGAGCTGTCCGTTCCCGGTAGTGAACGTTTCCTCAACAGTAATGAATTTCTGGAATTACGTGATGTACCCCGTCGCCTTGTCTGTATTGGTGGAGGATACATTTCGTTTGAATTCGCTCACCTTGCCCGAATCGCCGGTTCTGAAGTGACGATTCTCCTGCGTTCCGGTGCACTTAAACAGTTTGAACAAGATTTAGTTTCCGTGCTGCTCGAAGCGACACAGGCGCTTGGCATCAAGATTCTTCACGAAACGGAAGCTGTATCTTACTCGGACACGACATTGACACTTTCTGACGGAACACGGTTAGAAGCTGACGTTGTGTTGAATGCGACAGGTCGCGTCGCAAGCATCGAACATTTGCAATTGGAAAAAGCCGGTGTCATCTACGAAGAAAAAGGCATACATGTAAATGATTACCTCCAGTCTTCCGCTTCAAACATCTATGCAGCAGGTGACGTAGCAGTCAGCGGAAATCCTGCCTTGACTCCTTTTGCAGGAACGGAAGGACGGCTTGCTGCCTGTAATATGCTCGAAGGCAATACGCGCCGACTGGAATTACTTCCTGTGCCGAGCATCGTCTTCACTACGCCAAATCTTGCAAAAGTCGGACAGACGGAAGCCAGTCTAAAACAAAACAATACAAGATATCGCGGAAAATTAATTGATACCTCGAGTTGGCAAACAAATGTCCGGATTAAAGATCCGTTTGCCCGGGCCAAAGTATTGATCGGCGAAGACGATCAGATTCTGGGTGCTCACTTCATCGGTGTGCATGCCGCAGAATTGGCCAATTACTTTTCGTTCGCGATGCAACACCGGATTCCAAGCTCCGCCCTGCAAAAAACAAGTTTTGCCTACCCGACACCGGCATCCGACATTGCTTCATTACTTGAAGACTGATTAAGGAAAGTGAGGTTTCGACATGGTTCACTACGGCTATACGATTCTTTATATCGCGGATCCTGACAAGACCCGTCAGTTTTACAACGGTCTGCTCGGTCTGCCGATTAAAGCGGAGCACGGAAGTTATACGGAGTTTGATACCGGATCGACAATTCTTGCCTTCAACACAAAAGAAGACGTCCGTTCCATGATTCCCTATGAAATCCCGGACAAAACCGCTCAACAATCGATCGAGCTCGGTTTTGTGACGGAAGATGTCGCTCATGTGTATGAGCAGATCAAGAATGCAGGTCACCAAACCGTGTTACCTCCGACTGAAAAACCGTGGGGTCAAACAGTCGCCTATGTGCTTGACCCGGACGGTCATCTGATTGAACTTTGTTCACCGATAGGTTGATTCAATACAAAAAAGGCATTCCGTCGATTGACGGAATGCCTTTTGAATAGCGTTTAGAATTAGTTAGATGTTTCAACGAATTCTTTTAAAGCATCTTTAGGCATGAAGCCCATTGTTTTGTTGACCGGTTGACCGTCTTTGAATAAGACGAGCGTCGGAATACTTTGGACTTGGAAAGCTCCAGCAACTTCCGGGTTAGCGTCAACGTCGACTTTAACAATTTTAACGTTTTCCATGTCTGCATCAAGTTCTTCGAGAACCGGAGCAAGCATGCGACAAGGTCCGCACCATGTTGCCCAGAAATCAACGAGAACGAGACCTTCTTGTGTATCTTCTTTAAACGATTGGCTAGTTGCGTGTACGATTGCCATTGAGAAAAACCTCCTATTTTTAGACGGGATCGACTTGTGAATCCAACCCATCTTTTTACTGACTTGAGTATAGCACAGCCCTACCTTACAGCAAACGAAACTGCTCAGACAAGTTATACGCAAAAAAAGAAGCAAAGAAGTTGCTCTTTGCTTCTTCCCCCGCTTCTTAATGAACAAGCATTTTTTTGAATTCTGCCGTTAGTAACGGCACGACATCAAACAAATCGCCGACGATTCCGTAATCTGCGACCGAGAAGATATTCGCTTCCGGATCTTTGTTGATGGCGACGATGACTTTCGCATTCGACATCCCGGCTAAATGTTGAATCGCACCGGAAATACCGCAAGCGATGTATAAGTCCGGTGTGACCACTTTCCCCGTCTGACCGATTTGCAACGCGTAATCGCAATAGTCTGCGTCACACGCTCCACGTGATGCACCGACTGCACCACCGAGCAAATCCGCCAACTCTTGAAGCGGTGCAAAACCGTCTGAACTCTTGACACCACGACCGCCTGCGACAATGACTTTCGCTTCCGACAGATCGACACCACCCGTTGCTTTTCGGACGACTTCTGAAACGATAGTACGCAGATCCTTCAACTCAACGGTTACGGATTCAACCGTTCCTTCTGAAGTTCCTTCCGCCAACGGCTCGATATTGTTCGGGCGGACGGTGAAGAGCGTTTTTCCTTCTGAAACTTTTACTTTTTCAAAGGCTTTTCCGGAATAGATCGGTCGGATGAAAGAAGCATCTGCTCCGCTGCCTTCGATCGACGTCACATCACTGATTAATCCTGCCTGCAGTTTCGCTGCGATTTTCGGTGACAGATCTTTACCAAGTGAGGTATGACCAAAGACGATGACGTCCGGCGCAACACGTTCCAACAACTGCATGAAGACTTGTCCGTACCCGTCCGGTGTATAATGCTGCAAGCGTTCGTCTTCAACGACGAGAACCTGATGTGCCCCCCGTGTCGCGAGTTGCGCGGCATCTGCTGCTACGTTTTGTCCGATTAAGGCAACCACGACTTCGTCTGCAACTAAGTTTGCCGCTGCAATCGCTTCAAATGACACATTTCGTAAATTCCCGTCCCGTGATTCTGCAAGTACAAGTGCTTTTGACATATCGTTTCTTCCCCCTTAAACAACTTTTGCTTCGTTGCGTAATAATGAAGCGAGTTCCTGGACTTGTGTCGACAAATCGCCTTCTAGAATTTTACCGGCTGCTTTATTTGGCGGCAAAAAGCGTTCAATCGTCTCAAGACGCGGTGCCAACTCATCCTCGTCTAATTCCAGATCCGATAATTCAAGTTCCTCGAGCGGTTTCTTTTTCGCCTTCATGATACCCGGCAGGCTTGGATAACGAGGTTCATTTAATCCTTGTTGGGCTGTGACGAGCAACGGCAACGATGTTTTAATGACTTCCGTATCCCCTTCCGAGTCACGTGTCACGACGGCATCCGTTCCGTTCAACTCAAGCTTCGTGATTGTTGTGACGTACGGAATATCAAGCAGTTCTGCGACACGCGGAGCGACTTGTCCGCTTCCGCCGTCAACGGCGACGTTTCCGGCGATGATTAAATCGACTGTCTGTTCCTTGAGATATCCGGCCAATACTTCTGAAATCGAATAATGATCGGCTTCCTCAATATCGTCTTCAATTGAGATTCGGACTGCTTGATCGGCTCCCATCGCGAGCGCTGTCCGGAGTTCTTTGTCTGCATCTTCCGGTCCGACCGTTACGACCGTCACGGTTCCAGATTGGGCATCCCGTACACGGATCGCTTCTTCGACTGCATATTCGTCATAAGGGTTGATGATGAATTCCGCACCATCCTCTTCGATTTGACCATTTTCGAGCTGGATTGCTTCTTCCGTATCAAATGTTCGTTTTAACAAGACGTAGATTTCCATTCTTCGTTCCCCCTCGTATCAACTTCTATTGACCACCATCATTTTTGTATCCGCTTACAAAAAGTTTTTCATGAAAAGGGCTTAACTCAGCCCTTTAATTAGCATGCGATGAATACCGTGACGTGTCTCGAGCAACTCGTATTTAAATCCGCTCGCCATCCAGCTGGTCACGACTTCGTCAATCGTTCCGAATACCATTTGCCGTGCTAAACGGTAATCCAGCTCGTTTGAGAACTCTCCCGATTCCATCCCGTTTCGAATCACACGATCAATCAGATGAAGATACGGTTTTAAAACCGTTGCGATATTATGCCGCATCTCTTGATTCGATTGGCGTAACTCGATTTGTGTGACGACAGCCAAATCATAATCAACCGACAATTGTTCGAGATGTGCCTCAATGAGCGCTGCCAGTTGTTGCGTCGCTGACTGATGATGTGCGATTTGCGCTTCTGAATATTCGATGAAGCTACCCATCTTGGCTTGGAACAAAGAAATCAATAAGTGCTCTTTGTTCTTGAAGTAAAGATAAATCGTTCCATCCGCTACGCCTGCTTCTTTCGCGATAGCTGTCACTTTGGCACCGTGGTAGCCGTTTTTCGCAATCACCTTCACTGCCGCATCAATGATGCGATCACTTTTAGACATCGTTCTTTTCATAAGGTTATCTCCTAACACATAAAATGAATGATGGTTCATTCATATTTATTCTATCATGCCATTTTGAACTGTCAACTGCTTTCTTCCAGTTGTTTTGCCCGTTCTTCCTCGACCAGGACACGACGCAGAATTTTCCCGACGAACGTTTTCGGTAACTCTTGTCTGAACTCATACTGCTTCGGCACTTTGAAGGAAGCCAGACTTTTCCGGCAAAACTGATCCAGTTCCTCTTCCGTCGTCTGCACATCGTCTTTCAGTACGATGAAGGCTTTGACGGTTTCACCCCGGTAAGCATCCGGCACACCGATGACGACCGCTTCTTTGACCGCCGGATGTTCGTACAAAATTTCTTCGACTTCCCGTGGATAGATATTGAATCCCGATGCGATAATCAAATCTTTTTTCCGGTCGACAATCCGGAAATAATGGTCCTCGCCGACATATCCAAGGTCTCCCGTATGCAACCATCCGTCACGCAGGACAGCCTGCGTATCTTCCGGGCGTTTCCAGTATCCTTTCATGACTTGCGGGCCACGGACAAGAATCTCTCCGATTTCTCCCGGTGCAGCAGGCGTCTCTCCGTCCGGTTGAACGATTTTAGAGATTGTATCCGGAACAGGAATTCCGACCGTTCCCGGAACGCGCTTATCCCAGATACAGTTCGTATGCGTCACGGGACTTGTTTCCGACAAGCCATACCCTTCGACGATGCGTCCGCCTGTCACCTGTTCAAACTTCTCTTGTACTTCGACCGGAAGCGGTGCTGATCCGGAAATACATGCTTCGATCGAGGATAAATCGTATTTTTTTAGTTTCGGATGATTTAACAATCCGACATACATCGTCGGAGCACCGGGAAACAGACTCGGTTTTTCTTTATCAATCGTCTTCAGGACCTGTTCTAAATCGAATTTCGGCAAAATGATTTGTTCATAGGCATTGAACATGCCGAAGTTCAGGTTACATGTCATTCCGTAGACATGGAAATACGGGACGACCGCCAACAACTTCCGCCCGTCTCCCCGAGAATATTTATAGAACCAATGACTGATCTGCTCGACATTGGCACTGAGATTAAAGTGCGTCAACATAACACCTTTAGGCGCACCGGTCGTTCCACCTGTATATTGTAACACTGCGATATCTTCTTTTGGGTTGATGTTCACCGGTTCAATCATCGTACTTCCGCGATGAGACAGAAACGGAATGGATCCCGTCGTATCAATGATGATGTTATTGTCTTTACGGGACTTGATCGGATACAGTTTATTTTTAGGAAATGAAAGGTAGTCAGCAATGCTTGTCGTGACAACGGTTTTTAAAGACGTCTTTGCTTTGACACGCGATGCTTTCGGATACAGCAAATCGAGTGTGACGAGCATCTTCGCCCCTGAATCGTCCAAAATCTGTTCCAGTTCGCGGTCGGTATACAACGGATTGACCTGAACGACGATTCCACCGGCGTACAACACCGCGTAGTAACTGATCATATATTGTGGACAGTTCGGCAACATCAAACCGACCCGGTCGCCCTTCTCAAGACCGGCATCCTGCAGGACTTTTGCAAAGCTCCGCGCTTCATGGCGCACTTCCTGGAACGTCATTCGTTTCCCGAGAAAACTAAGCGCTCTCCGCTCCGGAAATTCATTTGCCGCCTCCTCGAGTGCTTGATAAAGCGGTACTTCACGATAGTTGATCGATGCAGGTATTTGTTCCGGATAATCCTTTAACCATGCTGAATCCATTCCATTCCCTCCCTGTAACTGAATTACTATTCATTTTTATTATACGTGTATTTCAGCTAACACGGCTAGTCTTCTGTTAAAATAAATTTCATTTTTTCCAAATAATAGATATTTGAAACTCATCAAAAAGACCACTTGCGCTGTTTCACAAGTGGTCTTTTGAATCGGTTTAACGGGATGGATAGGTAAACCCTTCCCCGATGACTTCCCGTACTTTATGAATGACGACAAAGGCACGCGGATCCGCCGCTTCGACGATTTGTTTCAATGGCGCGAGCTGGCGCTTATCGACAATCATATATAACATATCGTTTTTCTGTTTTGTGAAATGACCGTGGCTGTGGATGACGGTCGCACTGCGTCCGAGTGTTTCGGTCAAAATCGTGGCGATTTCTTCCTGGCGATGACTGATGATCGTCACGGCTTCACGGACATTCAATCCTTCGCTGACCAAATCAATCAAATACGAACCAATGATGATTGCAATCAACGTATAAAGCATCGTTTCTTCCCCAAACAAAAATCCGGAGGCTCCGACGACCGTCACGTCGATGATGAACATCGACACGGCAATCCCTAAGTTCAAATACTTATTCATTAGCCGAGCGATGATGACACCGCCGCCGGTCGTCCCGCCTGCCCGGATGACAAGACCGATTCCAAGACCAATCAAGATTCCGGCATAGACCGTCCCGATCAGCCGGTTGTCGGAACTCGTCGCGAGTGATGCCGTTGACGACAAGACGAACGAGGTCGTCGCGACGGAAATGACGGAATAGATCATCGTTTTCCGACTTAAGAAGCGGTAGCCGACGACAAACAATAACGCATTGGCAAGTAACGAGACTAAGCCGGTATCCCATCCATACAGGTAGTAGAAGATGACCGTAATCCCGATCAACCCTCCTTCTGACAAATCATTCGGAATCGTAAAGTAGTTGATGCCGAACGCCAGGATAGCTGAACCGATGATCACCCAAAAAATATCTTTCCAGGAAATCAGTTGCATCGCTTCAAAGGCGCGGCGCCGTATTTCATTGGTATTGGTTTTTTTGACGTTCATAGTCGTCTCCTCCTTCATTTTTTTGTGTCCTGCCAATAAAAATTCCGTACTGAATCGATCTCAGTACGGAATAATCACTTAGCAGAGCCAGTTCTTTTAATTCATAAAAACCCACAGCAGACCGACGACCAAAAAGGCAATCGATACGCCAAACATGATTTTCGCTAATCGTTCTAACACCTGTTCACCCCACTAACGCTGAACCGATCACATAAGACATCCCGATCGATAACGAACAGGAGATGATGCCGACAGCGATATTTCCTTTTTCGATCTCCCGGTCGACCGGAAGATTCGGAGTTAAGAATTCAAAAATCCAATAGGTCGAAATCAACAGTAAAAATCCGAAGGCACTTTCTAAAAAAATCGCCCCGACACGCTGTTCACTTTGGACGGCAAAATGGACGATATTTGCCAAACCGATGATTTTCCCGCCGGTCGCGAGAGCAACAGCAATGTTTCCACTCTTGATATGTTCCCAGTTCCGGTACCGGGTTGTCAACTCAAAAAGTGCCAACCCCATGATGATTAACAGTCCCGCAACCGAATATAAAGCTGTCGTGTAGACATAGACGTTTTCAAAAATATTCACCTAACCGCGCCTCATTTCAATTCGATGATTGTCACACCATGTCCACCTTCACCCTGACCGCCTAAGCGATGGGTTTTGACATGACGGTTTCCACGAAGGTATTCTTGTACTCCTTGACGCATCGCTCCTGTTCCAAGACCATGGATGACACGAATCTGTTCGTAGTTGGACAGCAGTGCCTGATCCATGAACCGATCGAGTTTTGCCAGTCCTTCCTCGACCCGGACACCGCGTAAATCCAACTCGGCTGAAGCAGCAGACTGCTTCGTGATACTTGTTCCGCCAGATCGTTTTTTGGTTTTCGAAGCCGATTTGACTTCCCCGACCTTGGCTAAATCACTCGGCTTGACGTTTACTTTCATGATTCCGACCTGTACTGTATATTCACCATTTGAATTTTGATTGATGATATATCCTTTTTGGTTAAAGGTCGTTACTTTTACTTCTTCGCCTTTGGCAAAGACCGGAGCCTGATTGGTTTTTGCTTTGACCTTGGCAATCCGTTGATCTTGCAACGAAGGTTTCGCTTGCTCGAGCTGTTTCCGGGCTTCAATCAGTTCGTGCTCTTTGACAGCTCCCGCGTCCCGTAATTCTTTCAGGCGCTTAATGACAGCTTCTGCTTCTTTTTGTGCCCGTTCGACGGCACGCGTTGCTTTTTCTTCTGCTTTGGCGAGAATTTCATTTTTCTCTTGATGAATCTCCGCCTGTTCCCGCTCGAACTCTTCCCGTTCTTCCACCAATCGTTGTTGTTCCTGCAGCAATTCCCGTTCCAAGGATTCAGCACGTTGTTTCGCTTCTTCCAGCCGTCCGATCATCGTTTCGACGGACTGCGCATCCGTTCCAACTTGATCACGGGCCGCATCGATGACACGGTCCTCTAGCCCAAGCCGTTTCGAAATTTCAAAGGCATTGGAACGTCCAGGTACACCAATCAGTAACCGGTACGTTGGACTAAGCGACTCGACATCAAACTCCATCGAGGCGTTCACGACACCTTCCCGGTTGTAACCGTATGCTTTCAGCTCCGAATAGTGAGTCGTCGCAGCGACACGCGCCCCGCGTCGTTTCACTTCATCCAAGATGGCAATCGCAAGCGCCGCCCCTTCTGTCGGATCCGTTCCCGCACCGAGTTCATCAAACAGGACAAGACTCATGAAATCAATTTTCCCCATCATTGAAACGATGTTCGTCATATGAGAACTAAACGTCGACAAGTTTTGTTCAATGGACTGTTCATCTCCGATGTCGGCATAAATCGCATCAAAGACACTCAACTCCGTCTCGTCCGCTGCCGGAACGTATAAACCGGATTGAACCATCAATTGCAGTAGTCCAATCGTTTTCAACGTGACGGTTTTCCCGCCGGTGTTCGGTCCGGTGATGACGAGTGAGGTGAATTCCCCGCCAAGCGACACGGTAATCGGAACGACCTCATCATCCGGAATGAACGGATGACGCGCTTCTTTCAGGACGATGTGGCGATTTTCATTTAAACGTGGTTCGACGGCACGAATCGTGTGTCCGTATAACGCTTTTGCCATGATGAAATCGAGCTCCGCCAGGACGTCGACGTTGATGCGAAGCGAATCGCCGACTGAGCCGACAAGCGCTGAAAGTTGAGCTAAAATCCGTTCGATTTCTGCCCGCTCTTTGAGGCGTGCTTCCTGGATTTCATTGTTGGCCGCAACGACGGCTTGCGGTTCGATGAACAGTGTCGCACCGGATGCCGATTGGTCATGGACGATTCCGCCAAAGGCTTGACGGTACTCCTGCTTGACCGGCACACAGTAACGGTCATTTCGCATCGTGACGATGGCATCGGACAACATCTTCGACTTATTGCGTAAGACGCCGTCGATTTTCGACCGGACTTGACCTTCGAGTGAGCGAAGCTGACTCCGTAAAGCCCGAAGTTTGTCGCTTGCCGAGTCTTGAACCGTTCCCTGGTCATCAATCGCATGACGAATACCCTGTTCGATTTCCACCAGCTTTGTAATCTGCTCAATCCGGCTGTCAAGCGCCGGTAAGCGGAGATCCGGATGATCTTCATGCAGACGTTCCTGGAAAGCCTTGACTTGACGTCCGGAATAGACGACGTCTGCCACTGCAAGTAACTCACTGGTTGAGAGGACAGATCCGATTTCCGCCCGCTTGACTTCACTGCGGACATCCGTCAGTCCGCCAAATGGATAACGGTCGCGCAATCGGTAAACGGTCGTCGCTTCTGTCGTCAAAGCGAGTAACGCTTTCACCTGCTCAAAATCTTCCGCCGGCTCCATTTTCCGCACGAACTGAGCCCCCAGTGAACTGGCGGTTTGTTTGGCGAGTAGTTCTTTTAATTTATCGTATTCTAATACACGTAGTGCATTGGCATTCATTTACTTCACTCCTAAACGTTTTCGGTCAAAAAAGGCACGTGCTTCTTTGGCAGTCCACGTATTGATGACATCAGATGGTTCCAAATATGCTTTACGTGCATGAAGGACCCCAAGTTTCATATCTTCCAACATTTCCGGACGATGGGTATCGGTGTTGATCATCAGTTTGACTCCAGCTGCCTTCGCTTTCGCCAGTGACGAGGCGGTTAAATCAAACCGTCCGGGATTCGCATTCATTTCCAGTGCCGTCCCGGTTTCAGCCGCCAGTTCGACCAGTCGATCGATGTTGACTGCATATCCATCCCGGCGTCCGATAATGCGTCCGGTCGGATGGGCAATCAAAGAGACATACGGATTGCGGCAGGCATTTTCAAGACGTTGCATGATTTCCTCTTCCGTCTGATCAAACTTCGAATGGATCGAAGCGATGACGTAATCCATTTCTTTTAAGAAGTCATCCTCATAATCGAGTGATCCGTCCGGTAGAATATCCATCTCAACACCGCATAAAATCGTCATCTCCGGATGTTTCTTTCGTGCCGCTTCAATTTCGACGCGCTGTTTCCGCAATCGTTCTTCCGTCAATCCATTGACGAACTTCATATATTTACTGTGATCGGTAATGGCCATCCAGGAGTATCCCCGTGCCGCACAGGCATCAACCAGTTCATCAACGGATAACGTACCGTCCGACCACGTTGTATGCATATGGACATCTGCTTGAATGTCCTTTTCCTGAATCAACATATTTAAATCCGCTTCGAACTCCTGACGTCCTACCCGCAGTTCCGGCGGGATGAACGGCAGGTCATAACGGGCAAACAGTTCCTGTTCCGTTTTCGGTTGGAACAGTCCGTCTTTCGTTTCGACTCCGTATTCCGAGATACTTTCACCGCGTTCTTTCGCCAGTTGCCGCATCCGGACATTATGATCTTTTGATCCCGTAAAGTGATGTAACGTCGAAGCAAATGCCAAGTCGTCCACTAATCGGAAATCAACTGCGATGTAAGCATCATCCCGCTTCAAAACGATTGAGACTTTGGTGTCCCCGGCAGCAATGATTTCATCGATTTGTTCAATTTCAAGTAATTGCGCCTTCACTTCTTTTGGATGGTCCGTCGAGATGATGAAATCGAGATCCTTACACGTCTCTTCCGCGCGCCGGAAACTGCCCCCGACTTCAAAACGGATGATTTGATCGATCCCGGCTAACGTCCGCTCCAGCTCACTGACACTCTTTCGCATGACACCGTACGGTAACCGTTCCGGCCGTGTCTCAAATGTTTCCAGTGCCTTACTGTATTTTTCCACGGTCTTTTTCCCGAAGCCCGGCATTGCTTCCACTGTACCATCTGCCAGTTTCTCAGCGAAGGAATCTGCATCAATGACACCGACTTCATGCAGTTTCGCGAGTTTCTTTCCACCAAGTCCCGGAATCTTCAGTAAGGCAATCAATCCTTCCGGGACCTGTTGCTCAAGTTCCGTCAATGCGGTACTCGTTCCGGTTTCACGGAATTCCTCAAGGACCGTTGCCGTTCCTTTTCCGATTCCTTTCATCGCTGTAAAGTCTTCGATCGCCATGAAATCAAGTTCCGCTGCTTCGAGCAGACTTGCTGCCTTTCGAAACGCATTGATCTTAAACGGGTTTTCACCTTTTACTTCGAGATAAACTGAAATTCGTTCCAAATGTCGAATCGCATCTTGTGTCGTCCGCATGTTCAATTCTCCCCTCAAAAAAAGCTCCCATTCAACGGGAGCACGTTATTTTATCAAACCGACTTTTTGCATTAACCAATCTGCGAGGACCGGTGTATGTTGAATCATAAATGACGCTAAACTTGAATCTGCAATGGCATCTTGAATGGACTGAATCGGTGCAAAGGCTGCCAGGAACAAAACCAGGAAGATGAAGATATACATCTCGATGAATCCGAAGATACCTCCCAAGAGACCTTTGACCTGCTTGAGAACTGGAATGTTCGTCAGTGAATCAAACATTGCGATGATAATCGATAACACGATTTTCGTCGCAAAAAACAAGACGATGAACCAAAAGGCTTTATAAAATACTTCATCCAAACCAACCGAACTCGGGATGGAGAACATCGTTAAATCAATTCCGGCATCATCCAGCGTTGATGGGTAAGGAATCCATAACTTGAACTTCTCGGCCAACTCATCGTAAAACGACAAAGCGACAATAAACGAGATGATCAGGCTTAATAAATGACCTGCCTGTAACACAACACCCCGACGGACACCCGTCATCGTGCCTAAAGCTAAAAACAGTAAGATAACAAGAGACATCATGTTTAAAGTTCACCCAAATTCTTTTTGATTTTGACATAGTCACTACCGATATTGAGAGCTGCTAGAACAGCAATTTGTCGCACGTCGAGTTGTGGTGCCTGGTCTCTGATTTCACGAATTTTTGTATCCACGAGGAGACCCACTTCGCGAACATGTTCAGGTGACTCCGTTCCGACAATCGTATAATCATTTCCTGCAATATGAATCGTCGTCCGGTTCAACCCTTCTGAATCAGCCATTTTCCTGTCCTCCTCATACTTTGCTTCTTTCATATAGTACCATCATTTTTGAAATAGGAAAAGAAGTCCACCATCCGACTTAAGGATGGTATGCTTATTTTCGAAAGGGTGATCATGTCATGGGAACAGTCGTTTTAAAGCTAACAAAAGAAAAACAGGAAACCGTCATTTCCGATTTCACGCGTCATCAAGTTTCGCCTCCGCCTTATGCACGATTCGCCGCACGAACGGCCGGATGTATCGTGACCGTCTATAACTCGGGAAAAGTCATGTTTCAAGGACAGGAAGCTGAAACTGTCGCTGTACGTTACGGTTCGCCGATAGCAAAAAAAACCGTTTCTCCGGCAAGCGGCTCTTTACCAGAAGGATTTGCCAACTGGTCGGTCGTCGGCAGTGACGAAGTCGGAAAAGGTGACTTTTTTGGTCCTTTAGTCGTCGTTGCCGCTTACGTTGACAAAACGAAAATCGAACTGGTCCGGGAGCTCGGAGTCCGCGACTCTAAAAACGTCTCCGATCCGGAAATCCGAACGATTGCTCGTGATTTGCATGCTGTGATTCCTTATGAATACCGGATCCTGCACAATCCGGATTACAATCGAATGCAACGGACGATGACACAGGGCAAGATGACCGCCCTGCTTCATAATTCCGCGCTCAATGGATTACTCACTCGACTGGATGAACCGCCGCAAGCCATCCTGATTGATCAATTCGCTGAAAAAGCTGTCTACTACAAACATCTTTCCGGAGAGACGAACCAGGTCAAGGACAACGTCTACTTTTCGACGAAGGCGGAAGGAATCCACGTCGCCGTCGCCGCCGCCTCAATTTTGGCACGGGCCATCTTCTTAAAAGAGATGGATCAGTTGAGCCGCCAGACCGGGACGGAGATCCCGAAAGGTGCCGGTGCAAAAGTCGATCAGGTCGCTGCTTCGCTCTTATTAAGATACGGTCCTGAACGTTTACAGGAATGGACAAAATATCATTTCGCCAATACTAAAAAAGCGGAAGCTTTAGCTAAGAAAAGAAACCGACCATAATGAAAAATGGTCGGTTTTTTACATGGCCGTCTCCTGACCGGATAACCGAATCAGTTCATCGGTTAAAATCTTGACTTCATCGAACGGCACGTGCTCCGTCCCAATCTGTTCGAACCGTTCATGCCCTTTCCCGACAATGACCATCCGCTTCCCGGTCAATGCAACCTTTGCTGCAATCTGGAGTGCTTCTTTTCGCGACTCATGACAGGTGATGATTTTTCGAGGCGGTATCTCTACCAGAAGCTCTTTAATGATTTGTTGCGGCTGTTCCCGCCTCGGATCATGTACCGTCACGATGATTCCCTCGCAATACTGACCGGCAATCCGTCCCATCACCGCTCGTTTGGAACGATCTCGTTCCCCTGCTGCACTCAGCACCATATATAAAGGTTCGCCCGGAACAGACAATGCTTTCAAACACTTCTCCAATCCGTCCGGTGTGTGCGCATAATCAATGTATACTTCGCACCCTTCAAACGGAATCTGTTCCAAACGTCCTTTCGGAAGACGAAGTTCCGGTATATGGCGGATCAGCTGATACATATTAACGTTACCTGCCTGCATCAGTCCGATGGCCGCCGCAAGATTCGCAGCATTGAAATCGCCGAGAAGAAAGACAGGAACTTCCGTCACTGTCCCGTCAATCCGGACACTGACAGTCTCCTCTTTCCACTCCACTGTGATTGGTGCTTCAGACAGCGCTTTTGTTGCGTACCAGATGACAGGCACGCCTTCTGCCGCTTTTTCCATGACTCGACTCTTCGGATCAGCCTCATTTAGAATGACCGCTTGCCCTCCGCTCGTTGCAACTTGTTTGAACACCAAGGCTTTTGCCTGCGCGTATTCCTCCATCGAGGCATGGTAATCAAGGTGATCGTGTGTCAGGTTCGTAAACGCTGCGGCATGAAACTTTACCCCTTCCACGCGACCTTCCATTAAAGCGTGCGAAGAAACCTCGAGTACACAATCGGTGACCCCCTGCTCGACCATCTGGTATAACAGACGATGCAAAATGATAGCTTCCGGTGTTGTATTCGGTGTATCGATCATTTCTCCGTCAATCATCGCTCCGATTGTGCTGATCATCCCTGCCTTCTGTCCGGCAGCACGAAATAAATCGTATGTCAGTTTGGTCGTCGTCGTTTTCCCGTTCGTACCCGTTATTCCATAAACCTTCAACTTGTGACTCGGATGATCGTAAAATAAATCCGCCACTTTTCCGGCTGCATGTTTTGTATCCTGTAATAGGACGACGGGAACTTCCACTCCGTCGATGGGTTCTTCCGCTAAAATCGCAACGGCTCCGTTTGCAACGGCCTCTTCAGCGTACTGGTGTCCATCAACGGTATAGCCGCGGACACAAATATACAGACAGCCTTTTGTCACTTCACGCGAGTCTGTTGCGATGCCCGTGATGGAAGGATTTACTTCGCATGTGAGATGAAATGGCGCAATTAATTCGGACAGGTGTTTATCTAAAAGATTCATGATGTATGTTCTCTCCTCCTGAGTTTAAACGAACAGCGACAGTATTCTGACGGGCTTTACCGGTGAACTACTCACCACTTATTTGCTTCGCAAATTGAAGTTTCCTTTTGATTCGTTACACTGATTGTATCCAACAATCTCAGTCTTGAAAAACAGGGCGATTCATCTTCCACCTATGCTGGGCTTCGCCCTGAGACGCTTAGAGGTGGGAGAATTCTCGCTAAATTCAGTTAAACTTCAGATAATGATGGTACAACTAAGTATGAGGTGAAAAAAATGACACATATTTTAATTGCGGAAGATGAATTTGATATCCGCGAACTCTTAACTGAACTGCTTGAATCGAGCGGCTATCATGTCACAAGTGCCGCTAACGGAATGGAGGCACTTAAGCTGCATCAGTCAGCGACATTCGATTTGATGATACTGGATATCATGATGCCTTATCTGGACGGTTTTGAAGTCGCGCAACAGGTTCGAAAAACGTCTCAAACGCCGATTATCTTTTTGACCGCTTTACAAGATGAAGACAATCAAGTAAAAGGGTTTGACCTTGGGATCGATGACTATATTGCCAAACCCTTTTCCTTACGCATTTTATTGCGCAGAATCGAAGCCGTCATTCGACGAATCCGGACGAATGACGAAGAACAGCTCTCTTTCCGTGAAATTACCCTATTTCCGGCAAGCTATAACGTTTTAATTTCTGGTAACGCTGTTATTTTGACGTTAAAAGAGTTTCAAATCCTTCATTTATTGTTGGAAAATCCAGGTCGAGTACTGGAACGAGAACAACTGATTCAACAATTATGGGGATTTGACGCTTTTGGGGATACACGTTTTTTAGATACACACATTAAAAACCTTCGCAAAAAAATCAACGTTCCCTACATTCAGACCGTAAAAGGAGTCGGATATAAACTTGAAGCGACTAATTAAACGCCATCGGATAACGTGGAAGTTGTTTTCATTAACGGTTAGTTTGCTGATGATTGCCGTCCTGTCGACTGTCGGCTTTCTATATGCAACATTACCGTCTTATTATCAAAGCTACCGGGAAGATCAGTTTCATACAACGATGTTAACGATCCAACAGACCGCTCAAAAAAAATCCAGTGCCCAATTGATTACGGAGCTCGACCGTCTATCGGATCAAGGAATTCGTTTTTCTCTTTGGACGGAAACCAATCAGTTGTATTATGCACCCGGCTTTGAACGGAGTCCTCTCCGGCAAGCGCGTCCTGTTTCTGACAATGCGCCAAAAGGTATGATTCAAGAATCCTTGACGCTCGACTTGACTGACCAGACTTTGATTTTAGAGGCCAATCAAATGATTCAACCGATTGATGAAGTGAAAAGTGTGATTTTGAATCTTGCCCCCTATATCGTTCTTCCGTTGCTGTTACTTGCTGCTTTAGCCGCTTTTTTGTATTCTCGAACCATTTCACGCCCTTTACTGACGATCAATCAAGCTACAAAAGAACTCGCCCACTTGAATTTTTCGGTACGGACACACCATACCTCGTCCGATGAATTAGGCGATTTATCAGAAAACATCAATCGTCTGGCAACAAAACTGGAATCGACGATGCAGTCGCTGCATACTTCGAACGAACGCTTGCGTCTCGAATCTGAAAAAGATCGGCAACGTGATGCGGAACGGCGTAATTTATTTTTAGCCATCTCACATGAGCTGAAGACACCGTTAACAATCATAAAAGGACAGGTTGAAGGGATGTCACTCAATCTAGGAGCTTACCGGGATCGCGATTATTATTTGGAACGCGCCGGACAAGTCATTGAAAATATGGAGCGATTGGTTGCAGAACTTCTTGAAGTCGCCCGCGTCGAACAAATAGAAGTCAAAAAACATGATATCTCCCTGCATGAAATCCTACAGCAACAACTACGACCACTTGAGAACCTGATTACGGAGCGTCGACTGGACGTCACAGTAACCGGAAATGATGCTTGGATTCAGAGTGATCCTTCTTTGTTGGGTCGTGCCCTTCATAATGTACTCATGAACGCCGTCTCTTACACCGCTGTCACGGGAAACATCCAAATTTCGACAGACACAACGGATACAGCTGTCGTCTTGACGATTACCAATGAACCAACCGTTCAAGATACAAGTGAAACCGCAAACTGGTTTGATCCTCTCGTTCGTTCGGAGCAATCCAGAAATCGGATTCATGGCGGGAGCGGTTTGGGTCTGTTCCTCGTTCGTCAAATCATGGACCGGCTCGAAATCATGACTCAAATCAACGGCTCAATCAATCAGGTCACGTTTCAAGCCGTCTTTGCGCTTCCTTCCGAAAAATAACTTGTCATCGTGTTACCGATTCGGTATACTCCTTTAAGTTAACTAGTTAACTTAAAGGAGTTTTTTATATGACCACGTTTCAAGAAGATCTGTTAGGGCAGTTATCCAAAGTAGCACGCCTCGCAAAACGTGACATCGATGCGGCGCTTCTGCCTTTTTCGTTACACACCGGACAATGGGGGTTAATCAAAGCGGTCGCCATTCTCGAACCCGTCTCGCAAGTTGCCTTATCCAAATACTTAGTCATTGAAAAACCCGCCGTCACCAAGACGGTTGCACGTCTTGAAGAGTTAGGCTACATCACGCGAACGGGTTCTGGACGTAAACGCCTGATTACTTTAACGCCTTCCGCCCGTCACGCTTATCGTGAAATCGATCAGGCCGTCCAGTCTGCTCATCATGCATTTCTGCAATCTGTATCATTCGACGATCAAAGCATCATTGCGGCAGTCATGACACAGTTACTCGCAACACACCGTCCAGATGAACAGGAGGATTCACTTTGAAAAACCGTTTATTTCATCGTCATTACGTACTGACTTTATTGATCAATCTGTTGTTATTCATTACGTTTTATTTACTCAATGCTTCACTTCCTTTACTTGCCGCTAAACAATTTGATGTTTCACAGGCTGCACTGGGTTGGGTCGTCACCAGCTTTATTTTAGCAACCGTTTGTTCCCGACCCTTGATTGGTCATTGGCTTGATCGCCACGATGTCAAACGGATGCTGTTGATTTCTGCATCATTGTTCACAATGATGAGTGTTTTGTATCTGTTGGTTCTTCCTCTGAATTCTTTTTTGTATCTCATCATCGTCCGTATTTTTCATGGTTTTAGCTTCGGCATGTTGTCTTCATCCATCAGCTTGGCCGTAACGACACTTATTCCGAAAACCCGTCAAGGTGAAGGGATGGGGTATTTTGTTTTATCCATGAATCTTGCCTCTGTTCTCGGACCGGTCATCGGACTTAGTTTGATTCAGCATGATGCCTTTTTCCTTTATTTCATCACGGTCGCATCGCTCGCATTCGTTTCATTCGTTCTGATGATTCGCTTACCGTTAACGAGTCAACATGTACCGAATACGCGCGTCTTCCGGCTTCATCAATCACTTTTCTTATCCCGTCCGTTATTATTGTTTGCCACTGTTTTAGCCGGTGTCGCCATCTCCAGTACAGCGGCTTTCATTTCATTGTATACGGATTCAATTGGTCACATTTCTTACGCGTCTTACTTTTATGCCCTCGTCGCACTTGGCATGGTAGCAATCCGTCCGCTTGCCGGCAAATGGTTTGACCAAAAAGGACCGGGTTTCGTTTTATTTCCTTCTTTCCTGCTGTATAGTCTAGGTTTTATTCTCTTAGGCGTTTTCCCTTCGTTACCCGGGTTACTTTTGGCTGCACTCATCATCGGAATCGGATCTGCTTCGATTTTCCCCGGACTCCAGACTGTCATGCTGACCTACGCTGCACCACATCAAAAAGGAAAAGCCATTTCTACCTTTTTCTTGGCTTATGACAGCGGATTTGGTCTTGGCGCATTATTACTGTCGGGCCTTGCTGCCAAAATCGGTTACTCGAACATGTTTTTGTTTTGCAGTATCATCGTTCTTACAAGTGGTTTCATCTACTTCATTTTCAATCGTCGAAACGAACCACCGCATGAGCAGGAACTTGCTTCATGATGTTTAGATTTTATCCGGAAAGAAGATCGGTGGTTCACCTCCCACTTTCTTTTCGTTTAGAATCGGCAGTCCTCTCACCTAATTGGGGTAGATACAAAAAAGCACCGGCTGCCTTCCTGTTCTGTCAAGAACAAGAAGATGGCCGGTGTATTCTGTCTCCCGGAATAATGGTCATACCGTCTGAGGCTCGGCATTTGTTCTGATTCGGAAGTGTTGTTGTTTCAATTCGATGATATGATCTGCTGCACGGGCAACTTCCGCTGAATGTGTCACGGTAATAATACAACGATTCGATTCATGTGCAAGTCGTTTAAACAGTTCAATGATATCGGCAGCTGTTTTTTCATCCAGAGCACCGGTCGGCTCATCTGCCAAAATGATCGGCGCCTCCGTTGCCAGTGCACGGGCAATAGCTACACGTTGCTGTTGACCGCCACTTAGTTGAAGCACTTTTTTCTCGGCATGTGTTTCATCTAGTCCGACTTGAGCGAGCAGATCTAAAGCGTGACTTCTTTTCGATTTGACCTTTCTCCCACTCAATTCCAGCGCCACGATGATATTGTCAATCGCATTCAGATACGTCAGTAAATTAAAGGCTTGAAATACGGTTGCAGCATGACGTGAGCGGTATCTTGTTAAACCAATTTTTCGCAAGTCTCGTCCATCATACTCAATTTGTCCTTCAGTAGGTGAATCGAGACCACTCAGCAAACTGAGTGCAGTCGTTTTCCCAGATCCCGATTCGCCAAGAACAGCGTAAAAGTGACCGGCTTTAAATTCAATCGATACATTTTTTAAGATATGTTGAATCTTACTTCCCGATGTATAGGCATACGAGACATCATTCATTTTTAAGATAGTCATTGGATTAATCCTCCCGTAACAAAATTTCTTTTGGATTCATACGCAGTAAGGCGACTGATGGGAACAGAACGGACAAGAAGACGATCAAGCTTCCGATCTCCATTACCTGAATTAGTGTCACCCAGTCGATATTAGTCGTCATTTCGGTGATTTGCGGAATACTGTTCAGCATTTGTTGTCCGGGACCGCCCGGACCTCCAAATCCGGTTTGTGTCGCAACCGTACTTGTTGCTTCCGTCACTTCTCGGCTGAGCAGTTGATCTGTCATAAACTGAGAGGTCATGCCGCCTGTTGCATATGTGATCAGGAAAGCAACCGTTGCAACCGCAAACGTCTCAATCAACAATTGTCCCATCAATTTGGAACGTTTTTCACCCATCGCAAGTAAAATCCCCATTTCTTTTCGGCGTTCACGAACAGACAATAAAATCAACAACGCTAAAATCAATCCCCCTGCAATGCTGACGAGATATACAACCGATTTAGAAAACGAAGCAACCTGTTCGATTGGTCCGACCATCTTTTGATAAGCCGCATCATTAGCATCAAGCATATACGTATCCCAGTCCAAATCACTTGCTGCAAGTTGCGCTTCTTTTTTAAAGGTCGCAATCGTTGCCGGATCTTTTAATGTATACACAACACTCGATACACTGACTTCTCCATCTTCTGTCGCAAAATCAGCTAACGTATCATTCGAGACATACATCTGGTTCATCGGATCCATGAAACCGGCGGCCTGGAAACCAGCATCGGATGTCGCTTCCGTCGATGACGACAGACCGATAATCGTCAATTTTTGAGATTGTTTTGTAGTCGTTGCTTTTAATTTAATCGTATCCCCGACCTTTAAATCGTTTTCTGATGCTAAGTTTTCATCAATGACGACACTGTTTTCAGGTGAATCGGTGGTCAACGCTTCCCCCTCGACTACTGTTAAGGTCCCTTCCGTGTAGGCATTTATCAGTTCCATACTCGTGACACCGTTCAGGGAAAAGTCAGGTGTTGTCATCCCTTCCGGCATCTCCATCGTACCAGGACCTTTTTGTTCGGAATCAGACGTTTCCGTCGATTCACTGGTTACTGGATCGACACTACTGGAAGTGGCGGTTGCTTGTGATAAGTAATTGACAGATTTGACTTCGCTGAGATTAGCAACCGCTTCAATCTCTTTCAGACTAATCGCCTGTTGTTCAGGTCGCCCCCGTTCTCCGGATGCTTGTCGTTCCTGCATCTGTTTTTGTCGGTCGACTTGAAGGGTGACGGTCGCTCCGAGTTCTTTTCGTGCTTCTTCCCCTGCATTTTTTGCAGCTTCCTGGATGGCAAATCCGGATAGCACAAGTGACCCAATCACTGTCAAGATGATCAGCATGATCAGCGTCTTTCCTTTTCGTGCAATAATACTTTTTCCTGCCCGTTTTAAAAAATTCATATATAAGCCTCCCTTTTTCTTCTGACTTCATCTTATCGAGCGGACCTGTAGCCAACCTGTAGTCCGACTGTATCTCAAGCGAAGAAAAAAATAGTTTATAGACATATCAAAAAGGGAGCTGGATTTTGATTCATCCAGCTCCCTTTTCCGGGTAATCATTCACTTTTAAAAAGGTATAAACGATTAAGAACGCAATTCGGCTTTAAACGATGATTGAAGGGCTTCAATGACTTGTTGATGAGCTGTCGTGACCTCTTCATCGACGAGTGTCCGTTCTTTATTTTGATAACGGAGCGAGAAGGCAAACGACTTCTGATCCGCTCCAACATTATCACCGGTATAGACATCAAACAGTTCCACTTGCTTCAATAATGGTCCTGCAGCTTGCATGATGACGGCTTCGACTTCGCTCGCAGATACAGAACGGTCGAGAACAATCGCGACGTCACGCGTCATTGACGGGAAACGTGAAATTTCCTGATAGACACGGGCTACTTTAGAGTGTAGTGCCATCGCATCGAGTTCGAAGACATAGACCTCCTTCAGACCGTATTCTTCTTTCGATAAGCCGGGGTGAACTTGTCCGACAAATCCAATCGCTTCCCCGTCAAGGAGAATTCGTGCCGTCCGGCCCGGGTGCATCGACTGCATTGCTGCCGCTTCATACGTTAACGGCACATCAAGCGCCTCAGCCAGCGTCTCGACGATTCCTTTTATGACAAAGAAGTCCGTTTTGACGTGCGTTCCGTGAACACGATGTTGCTCTGCCAGACCGACCATGATGCCTGCGAGCATTTCCTGTTCAAGCGGTAATGTCTCAAGTGAGGCATCACGTTGCAGATAAACACTTCCGAGTTCGTAGTAGGCAAGATCAGCATGTTGTCGTGCCACATTATGTTGTGCGACTTCCAGCAGTCCCGGAATCAAGGATGTCCGAAGCGTGGAACGGGCTTCACTGATCGGCATCGCCAATTTAACCGGATGCAAATCTTGCTGTTCATTGAATTGCATCGCACGTTGCTCACTTGTCAACGAGTACGTGATGGCTTGTGAAAGACCAGCACCTTGAAGAAGCTGACGCATCTTACGACGGTGTTGGTTACGTTTTGGTAAGAAACCGCGGCTTGCTTCGCGCGGCAGGCTCGACGTCAGCGCATCATATCCGTAAAGACGGGCAACCTCTTCCGCTAAATCGGCCGGAATCATCAAGTCTTGACGACGTGTCGGGACACTGACTGTCAATGCATCTGCCGACAATTCGACTTCAAGACCAAGACGCTCGAGCAGATCCTTCATGACCGTTCCTTCGATTTCCATACCAAGGCGGTGATTGATGTACGAAACACTGCCTTCAATCAGATGATCCTCCAGTTGAAGCGTACCGGCTTCAGCCGTTCCGGATAATACTGTACCTCCTGCCAGTTCAGCAATCAGCATCGCGGCCCGGTCCAGCGCTAACACGACACGACGCGGATCGACACCTTTTTCAAAACGCGAGCTCGAATCCGATCGAAGACCGAGAACACGGCTTGTTTTCCGAACCGATGTCGGTGCAAAATAGGCAGACTCAAGGACGATGGACGTCGTCGCAGAATCCACTTCCGTATTCGCGCCCCCCATGACACCGGCAAGCGCCACTGGACGTTCACCGTCTGTGATGACGAGCATCGACGGATCAAGTGTCCGTTCGACTTCATCAAGAGTTTGGAACGTTTCACCGGCTTTTGCCTGGCGAACGACGATTTGTTGCCCCAGTTTGTTGGCATCAAACGCATGCAACGGCTGTCCCGTCTCCAGCAAAACGAAGTTCGTGATGTCGACGACGTTGTTGATCGGGCGGATTCCGTTCGCGATTAGACGATTTTTTAACCAGAGCGGCGATTCCCCGATTGTAATATCGCGAATTTCACGGGCCGCATAAAACGTACAGGCTTCCGAATCCAGTTGAACAGTTACTGCAGTCGACGATGCTGCTTCCGGTACTTCGACAGACGGAAAAACAGGTGTCGTGTTCAAGATGCCGGCTACTTCATGCGCTACCCCATACATGCTCAAACAATCAGAACGGTTTGGCGTCAACCCGAGTTCCAGTACTTCATCGTGGAGTCCAAGCAATTCGAGGACATCTTGCCCGGGTGTGACCGGTTCACGGAACGTATGAATGCCGTCCTGTTCATCTTCCCGGATGTACTTCTTCTCGAAACCGAGTTCTTCAAGGGAACAAATCATTCCTTCCGAAACAACACCACGCAGTTTGGCACGCTTGATTTTAATGCCCGGCAGACGGGCTCCGACGCGGGCAACGATGACATCTTGTCCGGCATCGACATTCGGTGCACCGCAAACGATTTGAACCGGCTCTTCTTGTCCGATATCGACTGTCGTGACATTTAATTTATCCGCTTCCGGATGTTTTTCTTTCGTCAGGACACGACCGACGACGATATTGTTCAAGTCAGCGTCCCGAACCTCGACACCTTCGACTTCAATCCCGCTTTTTGTAATCAAGTCAGCCAATTCCTGACCTGTCTTATGACGAACATCAACAAATTCCTGCAACCATTGTTTTGAGACTAACATCTGTTTTCCCCCTTAAAACTGTTCGCTGAAGCGAACGTCATTCGTATAGAAGTGGCGAATATCATCAACACCATATTTCAACATGGCGATTCGTTCAATCCCCATTCCGAAGGCGAAACCAGACATTTTCGTACTGTCATATTCCGCCATTTCAAGCACGTGAGGGTGAACCATTCCTGCGCCCAAGATTTCAATCCAACCTGTCTGTTTACAGATGTTGCATCCTTTACCGCCACATTTGAAGCACGATACATCGACTTCGACCGATGGTTCCGTGAACGGGAAGAAGCTCGGACGTAACCGGATTTCGCGTGCTTCACCGAACATTTGTTTAACGAATGCTTCAAGTGTTCCTTTTAAGTCTGCCATTGAAATCTCTTCACCGACGACCAGTCCTTCCACCTGCATGAATTGGTGCGAGTGTGTCGCATCATCTTCGTCTCGGCGGTACACTTTTCCGGGACAAAGAATCCGGATCGGTTCACCTTTTGAAGCGAGCATCGTCCGGGCTTGTACCGGTGAAGTATGCGTCCGCATCAAAATCTCATCCGTGATGTAAAACGAATCCTGCATATCGCGGGCCGGGTGATCTTTCGGTAAGTTCAACATTTCGAAGTTGAACAGATCCTGTTCGACTTCCGGACCTTCGGCAATCGTATAACCGAGACCGACAAAGATATCTTCGATTTCATCTGTCACTTGTTGCAGTAAATGGGCTTGACCGACCTGTTTCGGACGACCGGGAAGGGTCACATCAATCGCTTCAAGTGCTAATTTTGCGTCCATTTCCTGTTGTTTGACATCAACAAGACGCTGTTCGAGTTCAGTTTGAATGACACTGCGGACAGCATTCGCAATTTCTCCGACGACTGGTCGTTCTTCAGCTGAAAGTTTTCCCATTCCCCGAAGCACTTCTGTAATCGGTCCCTTTTTCCCAAGGTATTTTACCCGGACATCGTTTAATTCTTTTTGTGTACTTGCTTGATTAACGAGTTGCAACGCTTCATCACGTAAAGCTTCTAATTGTTCCCGCATGTTCCTCACTCCTTTTCCAAATAAAAAAATCGTCCCTCCGGCAAATGCCGAAGGGACGATTTAATATAATCGTGGTACCACCCTTGTTCAACTTGAAATTCTCAAGTCCTCAAGCGGCGCGGTAACGGGCGCCTCCCGTCACGATTTCTCGTGCGACTCCGGAGTGAATTCAGCTAGCAGATTCGTAAAAAAGCTCTCAGTCTAAGGCTTTTTCTCCCTGATCGAATCGTTTTCTAACCTACTCTGTTCCATCGTTGTCTAGTTAAATATGATGCTGTAACTCACTTTAGCACGAACGTTCCTTGGATTCAATCAGCCGGAGCAAAATGATACAGTAAAATTCCGGCAGCAACTGCCGCATTTAAAGATTCTGCTTTTCCGCGAATCGGGATGTATGCCCGACCATCACATTGGTCGAGTAACTCTGGAGCAACACCTTGTGCTTCATTTCCGATAATCAGACCGATTGCCCCAAGGTTCTCAACGTCTGTGTACGGTTGAGCGCCACGTAAGGCAGTCCCTAAAATGAAGACTCCAAGCTCATGTAAGTCTTGAATAGCTTCTTCAAGTGACATCATGATGACCGGTAAGTGGAAAATCGAACCTTGTGTCGCCCGAAGGACTTTACTGTTATAGACATCCACTGTCCCGTGACCAATGATGACACCGTCAAAACCGGCAGCATCTGCTGTCCGAATCATCGTTCCGACATTTCCCGGATCCTGGAGACGATCGAGTAAAAGATAACGCCCGCGTTCCAAACGTTCTGTCTGCTGTTTCATTTCACAGACAGCAAAAATACCTTGTGTCGTTTCTGTCTCAGAAAGAACTTTTGCGACGGATTCATCAATCGTAATTAAATCAGCAGCATTCTTTTTCCAAGAACCCGGTACTTGAACATCTTCGCGCACGATCAATTCTTTAATGATTCCGGCACGAACGGCTTCTTCCACTAAATGTTCCCCTTCAATCAGGAAACGTTTTGTTTGCAAGCGTCCTTTTTTAGTCAATAATTTTTTCCATTGTTTAACGATTTCGTTTTTTGGAGATGAAATGTGTTTCATGGTTTACCCCTCGTAAATCGCTTGGACCGTCTCTGCATCTAAACGTTTCGTCACCGCGACAATCAAGTCGACGGCAGCTTCGAAATCTGCTTTATGCATGATTGAAACGTTTGTGTGCAGGTAGCGGATCGGAACAGTCAAGGCAAGTGAAGGAACACCCGTATGAGACAGGTGGAACTTCGCTGCATCTGTTCCGCCACCCGGTGTCAGATCCAATTGATATTTAATGTTTTCTTCTTTAGCAACTGTTGTTACAAAATCAATCAATCCGCGATGCGCAATCATCGTCGCATCAAACAGGATGACTTGAACACCTTCTCCAAGTTTGGATAAGGCTTCACGATCCGTCATACCTGGTGTATCACCCGGAATTCCTGTATCGACTGCAAAAGCAATCGTCGGACGAAGCAGATTCGCAATCGTTTGAGCACCACGTAAACCGACTTCTTCCTGTACCGTAGCACCGGCAAAAATCGTATTCGGGTGACCCTCTTCTTTTAAGCGTTTGATCGCTTCGATTGCAATGGCGCAACCGACACGGTTATCCCACGCTTTTGCCATCAGGAAATTATCATTTTTCATCACAGTAAATTCGCAATGCGGAACAACCGTATCTCCCGGTCGGATTCCCCACCCTTCCACTTCTTCTTTCGAAGTGGCACCGATATCGATGAACATCTCTTTGATATCGACTGGTTTATTGCGCGCTTCCGGTGGTAAAACATGAGGTGGTTTCGCACCGATGACACCTGGAATGACTTCACCAGACGATGTGACAATATTCATACGCTGTGCAAGAAGAACCTGTCCCCACCATCCACCGAGTGGCTGGAAGCGAAGGAATCCTTTCTCATCAATCTTCGTGACCATGAATCCGACCTCGTCCATATGCCCGGCAATCAAAATCCGTGGTGCATCTTCTCCCGCTCCTTGACGTTCGGCAAACAAACTGCCTAATCCATCTTGATGGAAGTTTTCTGCATGCGGTTCAAGATATTCACGCATTAATTGACGTACTTCTTTCTCATTTCCGGGAACACCCGTTGCGTCCGTAAGACGTTTCAGCATATGTAATTGTTCATTCATCTGATTTCCTCCTCAGTAACCGTTGTCTTGGCGAACGTGATTCGCCTCGTTTTTTGCGACATAAGCTTTGAAAATCATTTCTTGTGTAAATCCAAGTGTAGCACCTAATGCGAGATAAGCACCAATCAGAACGTCATAACTTTGTTCTGTCCGCGAAATCGCAAACACGTTTGTCTTATTATAGACATCCAAAAACGCATCTGTCGCTGTCAGATAGTAATCCCCTTCGACAAAGTCGTTTTTACGATAGTCTAAAGAAAGTCCTAAAGAAAGTAGAAAATGGACACCGTCGACGTACTCTTCGAGAATCGTAACTTGAGCCGATGGTCCTTTTGTCGACCAGAATTTAAAACAACGCGTTTCGTTCGCAAGTTCACCAAGCTCCACTAATAGCGCCAGCAAACGTTCATCAAATTGATTTCCCGTCAAATTATGTTCTGACTGAATCCGTTTATCCAATTGTTCCTGCATTTCAAAAAGTGTCAACCAGTCCATCTTAATTCTCCTTTTAATCTAAAAAAATTGCCTCAGCCCATAAAATGCGCTTTTTTATTTTACCATGAATCCAAAAAAAACGTCGGAGAATTAAATTCCCCGACGAATTGTAGAACTTAAGCGTTCAATTTTGCTTTTGCTGTATCAGCAAGTGAAGCAAATGCAGTTGCATCTGTAACTGCGAGGTCAGCGAGCATCTTACGGTTAACGTCGATACCTGCTAATTTAAGACCATGCATCATGCGGCTGTAAGAAAGACCGTTGATACGTGCAGCCGCATTGATCCGAGTGATCCAGAGGCGACGGAAGTCACGTTTCTTTTGACGACGGTCACGGTAAGCATACATGAGAGATTTCATGACCTGCTGTTTTGCAACCTTGAAGAGTGTATGTTTCGAGCCGTAGTAGCCCTTAGCTAATTTGAGTTGTTTTTTACGACGTTGACGAGTCGTATATCCGCCTTTTACGCGTGGCATATAAATTCCCTCCTAAATCTGTGTACGATTGGGTAAATTACTTAGCGATCATGTGACGGATACGTTTAAAGTCACCCGATGATACCATGCTAGCTTTACGTAATTTACGTTTCGCTTTAGTTGATTTGTTACCGAATAAGTGGCTTGTGTAAGCACGACCACGTTTCAATTTACCAGAAGCAGTACGTTTGAAACGCTTAGAAGCACCGCGGTGCGATTTCATTTTAGGCATGAGAGATTCCCTCCTACTTCGATTCGATTAGTCTTCTTTCTTTGGAGCAAGCACTAGGAACATGCTGCGTCCTTCCATCTTCGGTCTCTGTTCAATGACACCGAACTCGCTTAATTCTGTAGCGAGACGTTCGAGGACACGTCTACCGATTTCTGAGTGAGTGATGGCAC
Source organism: Exiguobacterium artemiae 255-15 (assembly GCF_000019905.1). Classification (GTDB taxonomy): domain Bacteria; phylum Bacillota; class Bacilli; order Exiguobacteriales; family Exiguobacteriaceae; genus Exiguobacterium_A; species Exiguobacterium_A artemiae. Next base: position 2,151,306 of record NC_010556.1, read on the forward strand.
GTCCGCGGAAACGAATACTCGCTTTCACTTTGTTGCCGTTCTCCAAGAATTTCTTCGCATTACGGAATTTCGTTTGGAAGTCATTCTCCTCGATCGTCGGGCTGAGACGGACTTCTTTCATCTGAATCACTTTCTGATTCTTCCGAGTTTCTTTGTCCTTTTTTTGCAACTCAAAACGGTATTTACCGTAGTCCATGATTTTACATACAGGCGGTGTCGCTTGTGGTGCGACCATGACGAGGTCAAGGTCAGCTTCCTCAGCAAGACGTAACGCTTCCGTACGTGATTGGACTCCAAGTTGAGCGCCATCCGCTCCGATAAGACGAACTTCTCGAGCGCGAATGCCTTCATTGATTAACAGATCTTTGCTAATGGTTAGCACCTCCATCGTGCAGAGCACGAAAAATGAATGATATAAAACGCTATAAAAAAAGCGTCGGCAGTTTTTCCCGCCCACACTCATAAAGTATACAATAGTCAGAGAACACTCTACTATCACATATCATCATGATGGACCAGCATAGCTTGCTATACGTGGTGAGAAGCGGGATGCTTCTGCTTTGTTGTCATTTCACTTTGCTATCATAGCACTTGTTTTCCCTCGATGTCAAGCCGCTATATCTGTTCGGTTAGAACGTTGCTCAGATACTTGATTATAATAGCAATCCTCTGTCCGTTTAGCAAGAAGTTTCTAAGTTTGTTCGTCTGGGTAAATAAAAAAAATTCAAAACAAGTTTTCAGAATTTGCAGAGCATTATTCTTTATTTAGAATAATTATTGTTTTATAATCAATGTAATCTTATACATAAGGGGGAGTTATTAATGAGTGAAAAACGATTAACCACAAACCAGGGTGTCCCGATTGGTGACAATCAGAATTCGCGTACGGCCGGTCGTCGCGGTCCAACACTGCTTGAAGACTATCAACTGATTGAGAAAATGGCCCATTTCGACCGGGAACGTGTTCCTGAGCGTGTTGTACACGCCCGCGGTTTTGGTGCACACGGCGTCTTCACGGTAAAAAATTCGATGAAGAAATATACAAAAGCGGCATTCCTTCAAAACGAAGGGACCGAGGTTCCTGTATTCGCCCGTTTCTCAACCGTTATTCACGGTACACATTCTCCTGAAACGTTACGTGATCCACGTGGCTTCTCGGTTAAGTTCTATACAGAAGAAGGAAACTGGGATTTCGTCGGAAACAACTTACCGGTCTTCTTTATTCGCGATTCGATGAAGTTCCCGGATATGGTCCACTCGCTGAAACCGGATCCACGCACGAATATTCAAGACCCTGACCGCTACTGGGACTTCATGACATTACGCCCGGAATCTACAAATATGTTGATGCACCTCTTTACGGATGAGGGAATTCCGGCAAGCTACCGTAAAATGCGCGGTTCGTCCGTCCATGCTTTTAAATGGGTGAACGCTCACGGCAATACGGTTTATGTCAAGTTACGTTGGGTGCCAAAAGTCGGTGTTCATAACCTGTCAGCAGATGAAGCGACAGAGATTCAAGGAAAAGACTTTAACCATGCATCAAACGACACGTATCAGGCGATTGAAGACGGAGAATTCCCGGAGTGGGATCTGTTCGTCCAAGTTCTTGATCCGGCTGATGTCGACAACTTCGACTTCGATCCACTCGATGCAACAAAAGATTGGTTTGAAGATGTCATCCCGTTCCAACACGTCGGAACGATGGTATTAAACAAAAACGTCGACAACTACTTTGCTGAAACGGAATCGGTCGGCTTTAACCCGGGTGTACTGATCCCAGGCATGTTGCCGTCAGAAGATAAATTGCTCCAAGGGCGTCTCTTCTCGTATTCCGATACACAGCGTTACCGTATCGGAACGAACTATCAACAGTTGCCGATTAACTGCCCGTTCGCTCAGGTCAACAACTATCAACGTGACGGTGCAATGCCGGTCGGACAACAAACAAGCCCGGTCAACTACGAACCAAACCGTTACCAGGACGAGCCGAAACAAACGCCGGAATACACGGAAGAAAACCAGCCGTTGTATGATGACATTCACGGTCGTCTTGAAATCGAAAAAACAAATAACTTCGGTCAAGCCGGTGAAGTGTACCGTCGTATGACAGAAGAAGAACAAACGGCACTCCTGAACAATTTAGTGGATGACTTAAAACAAGTCCGCCATGAAAACACTGTCTTGCTTGCCATCTGTAACTTCTACCGTGCGGACGAATCGCTCGGCAAGAAATTATCAGAAGCGTTACAAGTCGATATCCAACCGTTCTTGCAACAGATGCAAAAATAATCTTTTCTATAAAAAAAGTCTATTCCGCAAAGGAATAATCTTTTCTATAAAAAAAGTCTATTCCGCAAAGGAATAGGCTTTTTTTAAGGAATAAAATTAAAGCGTTCTGATGTTTCCGCCGAGTAGACACCTAGCTTGGAAAACAATACGACTTGATTTACCGTTGCTTGATTCACTTCATTCTGACGGAAGCTCAGTTTTTCTTTATCTGTGAATCGATTGTAGAGCGGCTTGAATCCATAGTTGACGTGAGGCTGGAATTGAATTGCCCGGTCGACCTTTTCCAGTCGATTATGTTTAATGCTCCCACCGACTACTCCACGTCCTAAAATAGCAATCGCTTTCCCGTCTGCCCGATGTACGTTTCGAATCGTATTGTATTGAATGACGGGTTGGTTCCAGTTCATCATTGAAATCGCATAGTCTTTTGTCCCGTCAATTACATTATTCAAAATGCGCACAGCCGTATGCGGACGATCTTGAGAGTATTGATGTGTTCCGATTGCGACATTGATATTAGTGAAGTCATTGTTTCGAATCGTAATATCATGGTTTGGTGTCCGGTCTTGGGCTGACCATTTCCACTGGAATCCCTTTGTGACCGGATCCGGCGTATCAAGGTTAATCGATTCATTTGGTCCTGTCCCGGCAATCATCTTGGCATCGACAAAATGCATGTTTTCAATGAGAGCTGTTTTGGTCGCATCCAGTTCAATCGCATGTGATCCTTGCTGATGACGAATCGTAATTCCTCCAAGATACAGATTTTCATTATGTGCAATGGCGAAAGCCGAACCACGCGGAAAATAATTTAAATCGATTTGAGCATTTCCCTGCCCGATGATTTTAATATTTTTGGACCCGCTGTATGTCCCGACTGTTTTATTCAATCGTAAAACGGATGGCGGTACCAAATCAAAGATACTCGTCGTCGCTTGAAGTTTTGGTGTGCCGGTCTCATTCGTCTTTTTGATGATGACGCCATCCTCTAAAATGATGGTTGTATTGGAAGGAACGCCGACACGTAACGGAGATTGATACATCCCTTTCGACAAGACCAATGTTCCTCCGCCTTCCGCTTCAATTTTTTCAAGATATGACCGGAGTGTGTAATGATTTCTAGTTTGGGCATTATATGTGGAGTAAGCGCGAAGTACAGGATCGATCGGTTCTGTCTGCGGCGTAATCCGGTAACTTTTCATACTGACTGCATGTTCCGTATCAGGCAGGAGCAGAAAAGCAACAATCAGACATACTGCAAGCATCATTCTTGTTTTCATTCTTTCGTCTCCCTTCTCTGTTCCTATTATCGGTACTTCCATACAAAATCTGTAGAAGACACAAAAAGAGGATGGCTGACAGCCATCCTCTTTTTACTGGTAAGACATGCTTATTTTGAACGGTTCGCGATTTCTTGTTCCAAATCGCTGACGAACTGTTCGAGTGATGCGTTACTTGAATCTTTTGAACCGTAACGGCGGATATTGACTTCGCGCGCTTCAATTTCTTTATCGCCGAGGACCAACATGACCGGTACTTTATTGACTTGTGCTTCACGGATCCGGTAACCGAGTTTTTCATCACGGAAGTCCGTTTCGACACGAATTCCTTTTTTCAAAAGCATCGTTTTGATTTCACGTGCGTAGTCTTCATGTACGCTTGAGACCGGAATCAACTTGACTTGAACCGGTGCGAGCCACGTCGGGAACGCTCCTTTGTACTCTTCAATCAAGTAAGCGACAAATCGTTCCATTGTCGAGACGACACCACGGTGCAAGACGACAGGACGGTGATCTTGTCCGTCGTTTCCTTTGTATGTCAGCTCAAAGCGTTCAGGCAAGAGGAAGTCGAGTTGAACGGTCGACAGCGTTTCATCTTTACCAAGCGCTGTGCGGACTTGTACGTCAAGCTTTGGTCCGTAGAATGCAGCTTCGCCTTCCGCTTCAAAGTACGGCAGCTCGAGCTCATCCATTGTCTCTTTCAACTCACGTTGCGCCATTTCCCAAATCGCATCGTTGTCGAAGTATTTTTCTTTATCCGCCGGATCACGATACGAAAGACGGAATTTATAGTCCGTGATACCAAAGTCGGCATACACTTCTTGAATCAAGTGAACGATGGCTTTAAATTCTTCCTTCATCTGATCCGGACGAACAAACGTATGACCGTCGTTTAAGACCATGTAACGGACACGCTGAAGACCTGTTAACGCACCCGACATCTCATACCGGTGCATACCACCGAGTTCTGCGACGCGGAGCGGTAAGTCACGGTACGACCGCGGTTCATTTTTATAAATCATCATATGGTGTGGACAGTTCATCGGACGGAGAACCAACTCTTCATTGTCCATTTCCATTTTCGGGAACATATCATCTTGATAGTGATCCCAGTGTCCTGATGTTTTGTACAGTTCAACAGAACCAAGAACCGGCGTATAGACGTGCTCGTATCCGAGTTCAAGTTCTTTATCGACGATATAACGCTCGACCGTCCGGCGGATGGCCGCTCCTTTTGGTAACCACATCGGCAGACCTTGTCCGACATCTTGGGATGTGAAGAACAAGTCGAGTTCTTTCCCGAGTTTCCGGTGATCGCGCTCTTTGGCTTCCGCCAAGAAGTGCAGGTGTTGTTTTAACTGATCTTTGTTTGCCCATGCTGTTCCGTAAATCCGTTGCAACATCTTGTTTTTTGAATCACCGCGCCAGTAAGCACCGGCGATGCTCATCAGTTTAAAGACTTGGAGTTTCGCTGTCGCCGGTACGTGCGGTCCGCGGCATAAGTCGAAGAACTCGCCTTGACGGTAGAACGTTAAATCCTGATCGGCAGGAATCGATTCAATCAATTCGATTTTGAGCGGATCGTTTAATTCCTGATAAACAGCTAATGCTTCATCGCGTGAAACGACTTCCCGTTCGATCGGTAAGTTTTCACCGGCAATCTTATTCATCATCTTTTCGATTTCCGGCAGGTCTTCCTCTGTCAGACGACGCTCCATATCAATGTCGTAGTAAAACCCGTTTTCGATCGTCGGTCCGATTCCGAGATGAATCGTCTCGTCCGGGTACAGACGTTTAATCGCTTGTGCCATCAAGTGGGCAGATGAGTGACGGATTAAATCCAGTCCTTCTTCCGAATCCGGCATGACGAGTTCAATTGAACCGTCTTCCTCAATTGGACGACGATAATCGATGACTTGACCGTTTAATTTTGCGGCAAACGCTTTTTTCCGTAATCCCGGGCTGATTGAAGCGGCGACTTCTTCAGCTGTCGTTCCGGCTGTAAATTCTTTTACTGCACCATCTGGAAATGTAAGAGCAATGTTTGACATGACTGCTTCCCCCTATAAATTAAAATAAAAAAGACCCATCCCTCAAAAAGGGACGAGTCTCAATCTCGTGGTACCACCCTCGTTCCCGAACATGTTTCCATGCACCGGCTCGAACACGCGCTAACGGGCGTGACGCGCAAGCGGATTATCCCCGCCTGAGCTATGAGGGAGTAAAGAAATGACGGATTCCATGAGAAGCTTTCACCATCCTTCTCTCGCTTGTTTGGTCCCTGTTCATTTTTCATATCCTCAATCGTAGCTGACATCTATACAGATTGTGTCCTTAGTATAGCCAAAGTCGAACTTCTTTGACAAGAGAAATTAATACCGGCGTCGGTTTTCGCCTAAAAACTCAACCGGATTCGTCGTCGTCCGGATCCGCTCCATCAGACGCATGGCTTTCAGTTTGTCTCCCTGGTCATTCGTAATCCCGAAATGCAGCTCCAGTTCGTCGTACGACAGGTTGGAACTGAACAGGGTCGGCAAACGATGCATCATCCGGTACTGCAGGATGATGCCGAATAATTCGTCACGGACCCATGGACTGATCGACTCTGCTCCGATGTCGTCAATCAACAAAACCGGGACGGTCTGAAAACTTTCCAAAAACGTATCGAAACTATCCGACCGGATCCGCCGCTTCGCTTCCGAGACGAAACCGGGTGCGTGAACCAAAATCGTCGCAACCCGTTCCTTTTTCAACGCATTACCGATCGCTGCGAGCAGATACGTTTTCCCGACACCAAAACTGCCGTGCAGGTACAATCCTTTGACTTGTTGTTTGGAACGGACTGTATTTAAAAACTGTGAAGCGGCACGTAAAGCGAGCTTTCGGTCCGTCGTCGTTAAATCAAAGTCACTGAAGTTCGCATCCCGGACTTCATCCGGTAAGAAGAGACTTTTAAATTTCTTTTCGAGAGCCCGCTCGTTCTCACGGTCCCGTAACGCTTGGGTTTTTTCATAAGCGACCATGATCTGGCCTTTTTCTAAGTGCAGGACAGGCTGATAACCTTCGATGACGGCTTTCTTTTCAATGATTTGATTTCCGTTCATCTGTTCCGCATACTCGTTTAGTTTCAGCATGCCGCGTTCAATCATCCGTTGATCGATTTCAGGATGCGTCCGCAAAAACATGATGACCCCCGGGTGTGACAAGACACGCTGATGAATGGCCCGAACTGATTCTGCCACGTCCGGCCGGTTTAAAATCTTTTCAATCGATGATTGGATATGTTCCATCTCACTACTCCTTTATTTGCCTTTGAGTTCCCGCAGAATCCGTTCCATTTCTTCATCATCCGGCACCTCAGCTTCAAAATCGGCTTTTTTTGTCGCTTCATATTGCTGCTGTTTTTCTTTTTCTTCCTGCAACCATTTCGGATTTGGTCCGGTCGCATTGGAACGGCCTCTTCGTCCTCCGACGGTCTGCCGCGAACGTTCCTGTTTTTGATCCTGTTTTTTTGAAATCAGTTCGTCTTGCTCTTTCGTTTTGGCCAACGCTTCGGCTGCCGTTACGTATCCTTTTTGTTTCCAGTCATCGACGATCGACAACAGGAAGTTTTTACTGAAACGGTTATCCTTTTTAATGACCAACGCATAATAATAAGCGGCGTTGACGATTCCGGACGACATTTCATAGTCGATAATCAATTGCTGAATCAACTCTTCATCACGTTCCGACAACGCTTTAACTTTTCTTAACTTCGCGACGTAATGCTTCGGATGGGTTCCTTCCATCGTCTCGGTTTCACTGAGTTCCCCGACTTCCACCTCTTCGAGAACCGCAACTTTGGCTTTCTTTTCCCGACTGAGCTTTTGCTTCGCCGATAACATCATCTGTTTACATCGTTCCTGCTTTTCACTGTCTGTCATCGGCAGATAGGCTTCATGACGGAAACGGGCGTTCAGGAGTTCTGCCATGAGTGCTTCATTTGATTGTGTGACGTAAGCGAGTTTCAACAGCAGATGATCAATCGATTTCGTATAAAAGCTCCGCGGCAGGAATCGATCGGTTTGACGTTTCATTTCTTCAAGGTCAAACGAATAATCAAATTCATAGGCTGCCCGTTCCTGTTTTGCATAGGATTTCGGCTGATGGGCGGAGGCAAGTCCCGCCTTGACATCAAATACTTGATCAAACCGGACGGTCCGGTCGACGACATTTTTTGGTAGCGGATCGGTTCGGAACCGATTCTGCAAAGCACGGAAACGAATTTCACCAACACGGTAAAACAGTAAACTCGACAGCACACCATCGTTTAAAAATGTATTCGGAGCTAACGGGACACGGATTTGATAGACATAACGGTAAGCGGCCTGTTTCGCTTCAAACGTCCGAATCAAACCAATTCCCTCGAGTTTAAATAGTTCTTCTTTAAATTCATCGACTGAGAATCCGAGCAATGTGCCGAGTTCTGCATGCGAGATATATTGTGATTTCGTCTTCCCCGGAATCATCTCACTCCAAAACGTTTGATACAGCCCAAGGGCCTTTACACCGATGATTGGTTGATACAGATAATAAAGCGATTGATACGCTTCCCGGTCGACGACACCATTACTCATGATCAAGCAGAGATCGGTCCCTGACAATTCACGTTCCATCATTTGCTTCATCCCTTCTTTCGTGAGAAAAAGAGAGGGCGCTCTGAACAGTCAGACGACCTCTCCTTCATTAGGTTTGATTTTCCTGTTCGGTGTCTTGATGACGTTCCATCAATTCGGATAATTCTTGGAAAAAGACATTGATGTCTTTAAATTGTTTGTAGACACTGGCGAACCGGACATATGCCACTTCATCGACAGACGCCAGTTCATTGAGCACGAGCCGTCCGACCTGTTCGCTCGGAATTTCATGTTGCGCCGTCGCCCGCAATGTTTTTTCGACCCGGCTGACGACTGTTTCCAATTGTTCGATGGAAATCGGGCGTTTTTCACATGCCCGGACTAATCCGCGCAAGATTTTGTCCCGATTGAATTCATCACGGGTCCCATCTTTTTTGACGATGATGAGCGGGGTTTGTTCGACCATCTCAAATGTCGTAAACCGGTAGCCGCATGATTCACATTCCCGACGTCTGCGAATCGAACCAAAATCTTGCACGGGTCTCGAATCTAATACTTTTGTCCCGTTATAGTTGCAGGCTGGACAACGCATGTCGTACCTCCATTCACGTAATTTCTTTAGTGCCGATCATTTTTAAACGGTATGTCGAATCAAGATCCTCATAAATCAATTCAATCCATTTTTCTAAGTCCGGACCGAGCAGACCGTCCCGGTGAAGGAACAGATCAACCGCCGTACGGCCGGATCCGACCATGATGACTGTCGCAAGACCGTCTAATCCGGGTGCTGTAAAGGCCAGTTCTCCGCGTCCTTGATCGATGCGTTTGACCGTTCCCTGCTGTTTCGTGACCGTCGCCTCTAATCCCGTAAACAGCATCTCTACTGTTGCTGCATAATAATGGGTCTGTAACTTTTCATTTTTATGTGTATCTGACGTTTCCATTTGCTTTTGTAATCGTTCTTTCAGTCCCATTCCGTCATCACCTTTTTCTGTTTTCTTCTACTATTAAGAATAACAGACGTCAGACATATTAAAAAGCCCTCGCCATAAGACGAGAGCTTGTTCATTCGTGTTTTTGTCAGTTAACGTGCTGAACCGTAGCAGCTGGAACTTCAACAGGTCCCATACCACGTGGAATTTCGACATTTTCACGGATTTTCGCATCGAGTCCGTCCGCGATATAATGCGCTGCGATGGCTGGATCGATTCGATCGCCACATGTAAATACATCAACTGATGCATAACCATGCTCTGGGAAACTGTGAATCGTTAAGTGCGATTCAGAAATAATGACGACGCCGCTGACGCCGTGTGGAGCAAACTTGTGGAATGCGACTTCGCGTACTTCCGCACCTGCTTGAAGTGCTGCATCAACAAAAAGTCGTTCTACGTATTCCATGTCGTTCAATTTTTCAGGATTACAATCCCAAAGTTCTGCAATAATGTGTCTTCCCATAGTATCCATTTGTGGATCCCCCCTACATTCAATGGTCTTCAAAGTAGTTGATCACTTACTTTGCGCCTGAGTCGTTCGCACCCACGGGGGAAAGTTAGTCCAGAGAGGTCCTAACCCTTTAAGCTGCGATTGCCAGACCGATTGAAGTTCACGATTTGAATTATAGCGAGTATCAAAAAGATACACAAGGATAAATTTCGAATTTTATTATATTTTCTCGAAGAAAACGCTCTACACGTTGATGTAGAGCGTTTCTTTAACATTATTTTATTTTAACTCCAGTTGTTTCGCTTCGTTTCCAGTCGCTTCAATGTGTGCTCCGACGAGATGAACAAGATCGACGACACGGCAGGAGTAGCCCCACTCGTTATCGTACCAGGCGAGGACTTTGACTTGCCGTCCTCCCATGACCATCGTCGATAAACCATCAACGACAGTCGACTTCTCTTCCCCGTTAAAATCAATCGAGACGAGCGGTTCCATCGTTAAGCCGAGGATACCGTCAAGCGCTCCGTCCGCTGCCTTAACGAACGCTTCATTAACTTCAGCGACCGTCGTATCACGACTGACCTCGACGACAAGATCGACCAGTGAGACGTTTGGTGTCGGAACACGCAGTGCCAGTCCATTGAGTTTTCCTTCGAGATGCGGCAAGACGAGTGAAATCGCTTTGGCTGCTCCGGTCGAAGTCGGAATGATGGACGATCCGCATGCCCGCGCCCGTCGTAAATCCTTATGCGGATTATCGATATTGTTCTGGTCATTCGTAAAAGCATGAATCGTCGTCACAAGACCTGACTCAATTCCGAATGCCCGGTCGATGACCTGGACGACAGGTGCGAGACAGTTCGTCGTACATGAAGCGTTCGAGACAATCGCATCCGTCTCATGGTCATACATCTCGTCATTGACCCCCATGACGATTGTACGTAAATCCCCTTTTGCCGGAGCTGTAATGACGACTTTTTTTGCACCGGCCGTCAAGTGTTTTTCAGCACCCGTTTTCGAATTAAATTTCCCCGTTGCTTCGACGACGATATCAATCCCCAGTTGTCCCCACGGCAACTGTTCCGGATCACGTTCGCTGACGATTTGAATTTGTCGTCCATTCACCATCAATGCCCCGTCAATGATGTCGACTGGATATGCAAATTTCCCGTGAACCGTGTCATATTTGATGAGGTGTGCCAATGTTTCCACCGGATAACTTGCATTAATCGCGACGACCTCACTTTTCCCTTCAGCGATCAGACGCCGAAATACCATTCGACCAATTCGACCAAACCCGTTAACTGCCACCTTGACTCCCATTTGCGGATCCCCCTTCAATGTGACGGATAATGCTCCGTTTACAGATAGAACTATATCATGAAATGTAAGCGATTTCATTACGTAATCTAAAAAAAGTGAGAGAAGTTGGTAACTTTCTCCCACTTTGATTCCGAAAATACTTTTGCCGACAGAAAACGGTCATAAGAAAACGGCGTTAGACTGAACGAAGCGTTTTTAACCAGCTATCAATTTGCCGGTATAATGCTTCCCGTGTACTTTCATTAGTCAGAACGTAGTCTGCCAATTGCTTTTTCTGTTCGATATCGAGTTGCGAATTCATACGGGCCTGTGCCTCTTCCGCAGTCAGATGATTTCGTTCCATCAGACGCTGCTTTTGCAATTCGGCAGGACAATAGACGACTACGACTTGATCGACAAGTTGTTTCCAGTCCCCTTCTAGCAATAAAGGGATATCAAAAACGATGATCGATTGTCCGGCCTGTTCCTGTCGATTTGCCATTTCTAACATCTGTTGCCGAATTTTCGGATGCATCAATTCATTCAGGATAGTCCGCTTTTCATTATCGTAAAAAATGATATCGCCAAGCTTTGACCGGACGAGCGCATCGTCGGAAAAAGCAGTCGGAAAAGCCGCTTTGACTTCCTCGTATGCCAATCCACCCGGTTCGATGACCTGCCGGGCGACCAGATCCGCATCGATGACGTCAATCCCTTGTTGGTGTAAATAGGCGGATACCGTACTTTTTCCGGTTGCAATCCCTCCGGTCAGTCCGATTCTCATAAAGCCACCTGTTGACAGGTCGGGCAAAAGTGCGTTCCTCGTCCGCCGACTTTAATTTTTTCGATTGCCGTCCCGCATCTCGGGCAAGGTGCACCGGTTTGACCGTATACAGCAAGCTGTAATTGAAACTCCCCTTTTCCGGTCGGAGAGACATAACTGCGAATCGTACTTCCGCCGCTTTCAACGGCTTTGGCGAGTACATCTACACCTGCCGCGTGAATCCGGGAGATATCATCAAGCGTCAGTGCCCCGGCTTTCGTTAACGGATGGACCCGGGCGGCAAACAATGTCTCATCGACATAAATATTCCCCAACCCTAAAAAAATCGATTGATCAAGCAGAGACGTTTTGATTGGACTGCGCTTTTTCCGGATCAGGTTCTCTGCCAAGACTTCAGCCGTAAACGTCGGATCAAACGGCTCACGTTCAAGCTGGGCCAGTGGCGGAACCGACATCGCCGTCTCCTTCTCACGCAACTCCATCGTCCCGAATTTCCGGACATCGTTGTAATGCAGTTCCGAGCCATCTGTAAAGCGGAAGATGACATGGGTGTGTTTATCTTTTTCAATCGCCTGCGGATAAGGGAAATACTTCCCTTCCATCCGCAAATGACTGACGAGATAAAATCGATCAAATGTGAACAATAAAAATTTCCCCCGACGCTCCACTCGTTCAATCCGCTCCTGTTTCAAGGCGTCAACAAATGGTGCGACTTCCATTCCCCGAATCATCTTCGGATGAAATACTTTAACGGAAGAAATCGTTTTTCCAGAGACCGTCCGTTCCAAGCTTCGTCTGACGGTCTCGACTTCAGGTAATTCAGGCAACTGTTTTCCTCCTCTGACAACTTGTTATTTGGTTTCATACCACGAATGACCGGCATCGCCGTCGACACGAAGCGGAACGGATAATTGAACCGTCTGTTCCATCGCTTGTTTGACCAGCGTCTTCAGGGCATCCAGTTCTTCATCCGGCGCTTCGAAAATCAGTTCATCGTGTACTTGGAGCAACAGGCGGGCGCGCAACGGTGACTGTTCAAGCGCCGCATGGACATCGAGCATGGCTTTTTTGATGATATCGGCGGCCGAGCCCTGGATCGGTGTATTGATGGCCGTCCGCTCTGCAAAACCACGTAAGTTAAAGTTTTTCGAATTGATATCCGGGATGTTCCGGCGACGGTTCATCAACGTCTCGACAAAACCGTTCATCCGCGCCTTCTCGATGGCGGCATCCATGAACAACTTGATTTGCGGGAACAATTCAAAGTAACGGTCAATGAAGTCCTGCGCCTCTTTGCGGGAGATATTGAGGTTCTGCGACAAACCGTAGTCACTGATGCCGTAAATGATTCCGAAGTTGACCGCTTTGGCCTGACGGCGCATATTGCCGGTTACGTCATTTGGTGCGACACCAAACACGCTGCTGGCTGTCTGCGTGTGGATATCGGCATCATCCAAGAACGCCTGGACAAGCGTCTTGTCTTCCGACATATGGGCCATGACCCGCAATTCGATTTGTGAATAATCGGCAGCGTATAACGACCAGCCCGGTTCGCTCGGAACAAATGCTTTCCGGATTTTTCGTCCTTCCTCGATCCGGACCGGAATGTTTTGCAAGTTCGGGTTAACGGAACTGAGCCGGCCTGTCTGGGCAATGGTCTGCGCAAATCGGGTATGGATTTTTCCGTCTTCTTTAATGACCTTCTGCAAGCCTTCAACATACGTGGATTGCAGTTTTTGAAGCTCCCGGTACAACATGATATGGTCGATGACCGGATGCAGCGGACGGAGTTTTTCCAATACGTCGGCAGCGGTCGAATAACCGGTCTTCGTTTTCTTAAAGGCAGGCAGTTCCATTTTCTCGAACAGAATGACCCCCAGCTGTTTCGGTGAGTTGATATTGAATTCCTCGCCGACTTCCCCGTAAATCAATTGTTCCAAATCGTGCAGACGTCCGGCTAAATCATGTTGCATCTCCTGGAGCGTTCCGACATCGACACGGATGCCGGTCCATTCCATTTCAGCGAGAACACCCGACAACGGCCGTTCCAGCGTTTCATATAGTTCAAACTGTTGGTTGGCCTTCAGTTCTTCTTTGACTTTCGGGAACAACAGCTCAATCATCCGGGCTTTTTCCGCCAGATATGGATGCAGCACGTCGTCTGCCGGAGCAAGACGTTTCGCCCCCTTCCCTAAGACGGCTTCTTCGTTTGGTGCCATTAGCATATAATGGCCGGCAATCGATGCGAGCGTCGTCCCGCCGCTCAGATTCAATAAATAACCGGCGAGCAGTAAATCATCGAATGCCGTTAATTTCAAACCGTGTTTCCGTAAGGCAAACGCGGCTTGTTTCGCATCCAGACAGATTTTTTGATGATCCGATTCGATCCAGTCACGAAATGCCGGATCATCGACGAGTTCAGCTGAAGCGACGTAAATTTGATCCGGTGTCGCGATACCGAATCCGATGATGTCTTCTTCCATGTAATCTTCACGAAGTTGTTCCACGACGAGAACGGCATCGGTCACATCCTCCGGAAGCGAAGTAATCGCTTGGACGTTTAACTGTTCTTTATCCGCTTCTTCGACGACCGGAGCAAACCGGTTCGTCAAGGACTTAAAGCCAAGTGATTGGAACAATGAATACGGTACTTGTGTATCGACGTCACTGATTTGTAAATCGTCGAGTGTCACATCGAGTGGAACGTCCAACTTGATGGTCGCCAGTTCTTTCGACAATCGAGCCAATTCTTCATTTGCGACGACTTTTTCTTTTTGTTTCCCTTTTAAGTCTTCAACATGCTCATACAGACCTTCGACGGATCCATACGCAGAAATCAATTTGATGGCTGTTTTTTCACCGATTCCCGGCACTCCTGGAATGTTATCGGATTTATCACCCATCAACCCTTTCAGATCAATCATCTGAATTGGCTTCAGTCCACCATAAGTTTCGGCAAATAATTCTTCTGTCATACAGAGAACGTCTGTGATGCCACGCTTCGTAATCAACACTTCGACCTGACTCGTCACGAGTTGAAGTAAATCCTTATCTCCCGTCACGATTCGGATTCGATCAGCCGGCATCGTTTGTGCCAATGTACCGATCAGATCATCCGCTTCATAACGGTGCAGTTCCATCATTTGAATGCCTAACGCTTCACAGATGTCCCGCACAATCGGAAACTGTTCCCGAAGCTCAGAAGGCGTCTTTTCCCGACTGCCTTTATATTCCTGATACACGTCATGCCGGAACGTTTCGCTCGAGGCATCAAATGCGACGAGCATGTGTGTCGGCTGTTCCTCTTCAAGTAATTTCAACAGCATCATCGTGAAACCGTAAGCTGCGTTCGTATTGCGTCCCTGCGCATCCGTCATTGGTGGTAACGCAAAAAAAGCACGATACGTCAGTGAGTTTCCATCAATCAATAAAAGTTTGTTTTCCATCATCTACGCCCCTTTGGAAGATTTTCTGTTCTTATTGTATCACTCTACACACATTTGTTCGCTAAAAAAGCAGACAAAAAAGACGACCGGCTAAAAAGCCAGTCGTCCCTGTGTATCCCGACATGGGAGCTGAACCAGTCGAGGCACAGATGATGAAGAAGGTACTTTAAGCATACGATTCTTCTGTAAAGGAAATATGAACTCTTATCCCTTTTTCGGTAAACGTATCGTAAAAGTCGTTCCTTGATTTTCTTCGGATTCCACGTCAATCGTTCCGTGATGCAGATCGATGATATGTTTGACGATTGCGAGACCAAGACCTGTCCCGCCCGAGTTCCGGCTCCGGGCTTTGTCGACCCGGTAAAAACGTTCAAAAATCCGTTGCATCTCTTTCGGATGGATTCCGATTCCGTCATCTTTAATCCGCAGCATGACGGCCTCTTCTCCGTCCTCAAGACTAATCCAGACATTTCCGCCGTTCGGAGTATAATTCAACGCGTTCGCCACCAGATTGACGACGACTTGCTTCAGACGATTTAAATCTGCCCGGATGAAGACTTCCTCTTCCGTTTCAAGGTGAATCGTCATCTGTTTTTCAGTTGCTTTTCGCTGGAGCAGCGTGGCTGTTTCGTGGAGTAAACTCGTGACATCGACAATTGTCGTTTCCAGTTGGTAATTATCCTGTTCAAGACGGGATAATTCGAGTAAATCTTCGACCAGCGTCTGCATCCGCTCGGATTCATCATGAATGATGTTCAGGAACTGCTCCCTGATTTCCGGGACGTCCTGGGCACCATCGAGCAGCGTTTCGGCAAATCCTTTGATTGACGTCAGCGGTGTCTTCAGCTCATGGCTGACATTGGCGACGAAGTCCTTCCGCATCTGTTCAAGCTTTTTGATTTCCGTAATATCGTTAAATACGACTGTCGTCCCCTGAACGCGTCCGTTTTTCCCAAAAATCGGTGCCGCACTGACCATGAAAGTCCGACTGTTCAATCCAAACCTGACACTCGATTGTTTCCGGTTCGGTTTTTCCGTCAGATAGACATCTTCGATGACCTGACTCATCTTTTCATTCGGTAAAACCCGGTAGTACAATTGTCCATTCGACTGACCGTAGATATTAAACATTTCCCGGTATGTCCGATTAACCAGAAGAACATACCCTTTCTCATCGATCAGCATCAAGCCGGCTCCCATGTATTCAATCAGTGACTCGAGTCGCGCCCGCTGCATCGCTTCGCCGGAAGACGCATTCTCTAAATTCCGGGCTAACAGATTAATGGATTTCCCGAGATCTCTTGATTCATCCGGTGCCGTCAATTCATAAACCCGGGATTTGTAGTTCCCATGTGACAATTCGTGTAAGACTTCTGTTGCTTCCGCAATCGGACGCAGGAAACGCTTTGTCGAACTGTAGACAGCAAAGAAAATGATACAAAACGATGTCAACAGCGATAAAATGATGACGGTCCAAATCCGTGAATAAATCATATTTAAATCTTTTGTATAGCGGATGAAACTGATATAGACTTCCCCCCCGTCAGCAGTCAGGACGGGTTTCGTATATTGCAGACTCGTCTCATCGACTTTCGATTCGAAGGTCCCATCATTCGGAATGGCAGAAAAATTGATAGCCCGAACGTTCAACTTCGTGACATCGATCGGGGTTCCGGCAATGATTTCCCCGCGACCGTTAAATAAAATCATGTCGAAATTCGATTCAGCATACATCTTATCAACGTAAGCTGCCATATCCGGCACTGTCCGCTCCCGTAAAATGGATTCCACCAGTGAAGTCTCATCCACTAATTTTTCTTTTTCATTATTGATATAAAAATCTTTAAATGATTGTCCAAGCAAAAAGCCCAGTGCGATTAAGACCAGGCTGATGAAAGACAACATTTTCAGAATGAATCGTTTGCGGTATTTACTCATTCCGCTTTCGGCTCCTCCATCTTGTAACCTAATCCGCGAATCGTTTTAATGTAGATCGGCTTTTTCGTATTCGGTTCAATCTTTTCCCGGACATGACTGATATGGACGTCGACGATTCGTGTATCCCCAACGAAGTCATAATTCCAGATGGCGGACAATAATTGGTCCCGTGTCAAGACACGTCCCTTGTTTTTTGCGAGATACACTAACAGCTCAAATTCCTTTGGTGTTAATTCAAGTCGCTCTTCCGCCTTGAACGCTTCGTAGTTGTCCGGTACGATTTTGACGTCTCCAATCAGAATCGTTCCATCCGTCACTTCCTCCGCGACAGTTTGCTGGTTCATCCGGCGCAGGATCGCTTTGACACGGGCGACGACTTCACGCGGACTGAACGGCTTCGTCAAATAATCATCTGCTCCGAGTTCCAGTCCGAGCACTTTATCGAACTCATCATCTTTTGCCGTCAGCATTAAGATCGGGGTATTAATTTTTTGTTGGCGTAGTCGCTTGCAGACTTCCAGTCCATCCAGTTCCGGTAACATGAGATCCAGGACAATTAACGCCGCATCCTGTTTCTCCGCTAACTTCAACCCTGTCATGCCATCATGGGCCGTTTCAACAACAAATCCGGCTTGCTCTAAATTAAATTTCAAAAGTGTGGCAATCGAGAGTTCATCATCAACAACGATTATTTTATCTTTCAAGACAGTTAGCCTCCTCAGCACATTTCATCTTTGAATGAGGAATTCCGTGGAATCCGCTTCTTCTGTCTTCATCTTAACGACTTTCGCTACTAAACCACAAATCTTTCTGGTCTTTCTTTACATAATCTTTAAGGTCGGACACTTTCTTCCAGTAGTTTCCCGTGTTGAAATGGCGGAATTGGGGAAACAGTTACATATCGTGATCATGTGGAGGAATGAATATGGAATGGAATCACCCGCTGTTTGCAGCAATTACAGCCTGGTTTATCGCACAAGCCGCTAAACTCGTCACCGGTTTAATCAAAACAAAAAAATTTGACCTTGAAATCATGTTTGCTTCAGGGGGCATGCCGAGTTCACATAGTTCGACTGTCGTCGCACTGGCTGTCGTGATTGGTTTTCAAGAAGGCTTTAGTTCTTCCCTGTTTGCACTTGCCGCCATTTTCGCTGTCATCATCATGTATGATGCGACCGGCGTTCGCCAAGCCGTCGGGTTACAGGCCAAGCTGTTAAATGATTATTTCAAAGGAATCCGGCACAAGACACCTTTGCTCAATGAACTGGTCGGACACACCGAGTTCCAGGTCTTCGTGGGTCTTCTGCTTGGTCTTGCCGTAGGTTTCCTATGGCCCGTCTTGTTCTTCTGATCGTAACGCCCACCTGGTACATCGGATATAATTTTTTCACATAAAAGACCGCTTCGGATATCGAAGCGGTCTTTTTGCTGATTGCGTTATGGTTTTAAAATGACTTTAATGCACCCGTCCTCATGATCGTTAAACGTTTGATAGGCATGGGCTGCCTGTTCCAAATCGATTTTGTGCGTAATGATATCGGTTGGATCAAACTCCTGATTGATGATTTTTTGGAACAATTCGGGCATCAGATGAACGACCGGAGCCTGTCCCATCTTGAGCGTGATGTTCCGCGTAAAGAAATCTCCGAGCGGGAACTGATTGTATTTTTTGGCATAGACACCCGTCAATTGGACGGTTCCAAATTTCCGAACAGCATCTTTCGCGATATTGATGGCACTCAACGTTCCGCCTTGCAAACCGACTTTTTGTTCCACTTTTTCAACAGCCGACATCTTACCGTCCAGTCCGACACAATCAATGACGACATCTGCGCCGCCCTGAGTCAGTTCCTTCAGATATTGACCGGTCTCTTTGTGATCCTGCAAATTGACTGTTTCGACGCGGTTCGTCATCTTGGCATGATTTAACCGGTATACCTGCTGATCCACGGCAATGACCCGTTTTGCTCCTTGCATCCAGGCAAATTTCTGTGTCATCAATCCGACCGGCCCCGACCCGAGAATGACGACCGTATCCCCTTTTTTGACTCCCGAATTGATGACGCTCCAGTATGCTGTCGGAATGACGTCTGATAAAAACAACAACGCTTCGTCTTCCAGTTCACATGATTCAGGAACAACGAGCGGCATGAAGTTTCCAAACGGGACTTTTAAGTACTCTGCCTGACCGCCCGGATGCCCGCCGAATTCTTCCGTAAATCCGAAATACCCGCCTGTATCAACATGAGGGTTTCCATTAGAGTTATCGCACTGACTCTCCATATCGTGTTCACAAAAGAAACAATGTCCACACGCGACGTTGAACGGCAGGACAACTCGGTCTCCCCGCTTGACCTTCGTCACATCCGGACCAACTTCTTCAACAATCCCCATCGGTTCATGTCCAATGACATAATCTTTTTTCGCCGGCATGTTTCCTTGATAGATATGCAAATCTGACCCACAGATGGCAGTAGACGTAATCTTGACGATGATATCATCGTTCTTCTCAATCGACGGATCCTGGACATCTTTCACTTCGACATTTTTTGTACCTTGATACGTAACGGCGCGCATGAAATTTCCCCCTTTAAAGTTTTAAAAAAAAGGTCTACTGTAAAGGTTTACCCTAAAAACCAGGCATTCATGTTACATGTTTCTTACAAAAAGAAGATTTTTTAATCCAATACAAAAAGACACCCAATCTATTGATTGGATGCCTTGTTTACTAAAATTGAAGTCAGAGCATTTCCAACACAGAACGGACCGTTGAAACAGATCGATCCAGCCCTTGCTTTTCTTCTGACGTCAAGTCCAACTCAAGTACCTGTTCTACGCCGTTCCCACCAAGAATGGTCGGAACACCGAGATACAAGTCCTCATACCCGTATTCTCCTTCGAGATAGGCAATCGCCGGCAAAATGCGCCGCTGATCTTTTAGAATCGCTTCCACCATCTCGACGATGGCCGCTGCCGGTGCGTAATAGGCCGAACCATTCCCGAGTAACTGAACGATTTCACCGCCGCCTTTGCGTGTCCGTTCGACGATGGCAGCTAATCGTTCCGGTGTCAGCAGTTTCTCCAGCGGAATTCCGCCCGCGTAGGAATAACGTAACAACGGTACCATATCGTCGCCATGCCCACCGAGCACGAATCCGGAGATATCCTTAACGGAGACATTCAGTTCCATTGCGACGAACGTCCGGAAACGTGCTGTATCGAGCACACCGGACTGACCGATGACGCGTTCTTTCGGAAAACCGGATGCTTGAAAGACGGTATACGTCATCGCATCGACAGGGTTCGTCAACACGATGATGATCGATTCCGGTGCATGGGTCACGATTTCTTTCGTGACGGCTTTCATGACGTTTGCATTCGTGCTGACAAGATCTTCACGACTCATCCCCGGTTTTCTGGCAATCCCCGCCGTAATGACGACGATGTCAGAACCTTGAATGTCTTGATAATCAGATGTTCCGTTGATCCAGGCGTCAAAACTTTGAATCGGTGCTGTTTCCTGCATATCAAGTGCTTTTCCTTTGGTTGCGTTTTCCTGTTGCGGCATATCGACGAGCACGATATCCCCTAACTCTTTTTGAGCGAGATACAGTGCCGTCGTCGCTCCAGTAAATCCGCTACCAATCACCGAAATCTTTTTCCGTCGATTCATTGTCCCGTCCCCCTATGCAAGATTACATATTCTTGATGAGTTCATCTGCGAATTCAGAACATTTCACTTCTGTTGCGCCATCCATGAGACGTGCGAAATCATATGTGACGACTTTGCCTTCAATTGATTTTTCCATTGACTGAATGATTAAGTCTGCGACTTCATTCCATCCGAGGTGACGGAACATCATTTCTCCTGAAAGAATGACAGAAGATGGGTTTACTTTATCAAGTCCTGCATACTTCGGTGCTGTACCGTGAGTCGCTTCAAAGATTGCGTGGCCCGTCATGTAGTTGATGTTGGCACCCGGTGCAATCCCGATTCCGCCGACTTGTGCTGCAAGCGCATCTGAAATGTAGTCTCCGTTTAAGTTCATTGTTGCAACGACATCGAATTCTTTTGGACGCGTCAAGATTTGTTGTAAGAAGATATCAGCAATCGAGTCTTTAACGATCAATTTGCCGGCTGCTTCTGCTTCAGACTGTGCTTTGTTCGCTGCATCAGCACCTTCTTCATCTTTGATACGGTCATATTGGTTCCATGTGAAGACGTGTTCTGCATATTCACGTTCTGCGAGTTCATAACCCCAGTTTTTGAATGCGCCTTCCGTGAACTTCATGATGTTTCCTTTGTGGACGAGCGTCAATGAAGCGCGTTTGTTTTCAAGTGCATATTCGATTGCTGCACGGACAAGACGTTCTGTTCCTTCTTTTGAAATCGGCTTGATTCCGAGACCAGATGTTTCAGGGAAACGGATCTTGTTGACACCCATCTCTGTTTGCAGGAAGTTAAGTAATTTTTGTGCTTCTTCGCTGCCTGATGCGTACTCGATTCCAGCATAGATATCTTCTGTGTTTTCGCGGAAGATGACCATATCTGTATCTTCTGGACGTTTAACCGGTGAAGGAACGCCTGTGAAGTAACGGACCGGACGAAGACATGTATATAAATCAAGTTCTTGACGAAGCGCAACGTTTAACGACCGGATTCCGCCGCCGACTGGTGTCGTGAGTGGTCCTTTGATTGCGATGATATGTTCACGAATCAGATCAAGTGTTTCTTCAGGAAGCCAGTTGCCTGTTTTGTTGAAGGCTTTTTCTCCGGCGTAGACTTCTTTCCACTCAATTTTCTTCTCGCCGTTATATGCTTTTTCGACAGCAGCGTCGAAGACACGAACTGCAGCATTCCAAATATCAGGTCCAGTGCCATCACCGATGATGAATGGAATGATTGGTGAATTCGGTACGTTAAGTGTTCCGTCTGTTACTGTGATGTTTTCGCCTTGAATTGTAGCCATTTGTAAAATCCCCCTTGAATATGATTGATGTCATCAAAAAGCAGGAGAGGATTTCTCCTCTCCGCCTTTTTAACGTTCGTTCATGGACACGTATGTCCGGTGTGTTTCACCAATATAATCGGCGCGTGGACGAATGAGGCGGTTGTCGCTATACTGCTCTAAAATGTGCGCTAACCAACCTGACATACGACTAACGGCAAAGATTGGTGTAAACAATTCCGTATCAAGTCCAAGTGCATGGTACGTCGAAGCCGAATAGAAATCAACATTTGGTTTCAATCCTTTTTCCGATTGGACGATTTCGTCAATCTTCACTGACATCTCATACCATTTCGGTTCTCCGATTTGTGCTGTCAATTGACGGCTCATCTCTTGGAGATGCTTCGCACGCGGGTCGCCGTCCTTATAGACACGGTGACCGAAGCCCATGATTTTTTCCTTGTTCTTAAACTTATTATGAACATACTCGTCAACCTTTTCAACTGAATCAATTTCAACCAACATCTTCATGACGGCTTCGTTCGCTCCACCGTGAAGCGGACCTTTCAAAGCACCCATGGCAGCCGTGACACCTGAATAGATGTCAGACAACGTCGCGACACAGACACGCGCCGTAAATGTTGAAGCGTTCAGCTCATGATCCGCGTGCAGGACAAGCGCCTGGTTAAAGGCTTTTTCTGCTACTTCTGTCGGCTCTTCGCCTGTCAGCATGTAGAGGAAATTCGCTGCATATGAAAGTCCAGCTTTCGGTGCAACCGGCTCTTGACCTTTTTTGATTCGTGCATATGCAGTCACGAGTGTCGCAATCTGCGCTTGGAGTTTGATGGCTTTAGCGTAATTCGCCTCTGTCGACATATCTTCCACCGATTCATCATATAATGCAAGTTGTGACAAAGCCGTTCGGATGGCTGACATCGCGTTAGCGGTTTTTGGCGCCACTTTTAATGTCTCAAGGACTGCTGGTGCAACCGTCGCTTCAGAAATCAAAGCTTCTGACAATTGCTTCAGTTCGTCTTCTTTTGGTAAGCGGTCATTCCAAAGTAAAAAGACCACTTCTTCAAATGAGGCGTGCTCCGCCAAATCATCAATTGTATACCCACCATACGTCAACTGACCATCGATGATCGAACTGATCTTCGATGATGTTGCGACGATTCCTTCTAAACCTTTTGTTTGTGTCATACAAAAATCCCCCTTTTTTTCCCCCAGAAATTTAAAACGCTTTCATTTCCGTATTGAAAAAAAGACGTCTAAGCAAGAGTCGTTCCCCACATCGAACCGTTTGCTCCTGAATAGACCATCTTGTTTCTGTTCTTAGTATAAACAAAATTAACCAAAAAGTGAACGAACTTGCATACTATTATCAAAAAATTAATTCTGTTCCCTATTACAACATCCCTTAGCCGCTGATTGCTTTGACGATGATGTCCCACATCCCGATGACAAGAGCGGCGATTCCCGCTCCGATTAAAGGACCGACCGGCACACCCCGAAACAATCCGACTGCAAGAATCGTTCCGGCAAGCAACGCTGTCGTGACGAGGGGATCTTCCTTCATCAGACCCACACCGTGGGCCGCAATGATTGCGACAAAAATTCCCGCTAAAAACGAAATGATACCGATATGTCCCCGTACGCTGTTGAGCAGTTCCCTGAATCCGATGTCTCCCGTAGCAATCGGTACCAGGATGGCCGCTGTGATCAACGTGACTCCCCAGGTGATGCCTTTCGCCTGTAAAGACGGAAACAGACGTCCGTCGAGACCAATCGCCTTAATGATCAGCAAAAAAGCAGCTGCAATGATCAATGATTTGTTTTGAGCGATGACACCGATCAACACGAGACCGATCAAAAACAGATAGGCTTCCATGTTAAAACCCCCGATTTGAAAAAACGGATATGGCTTTCGCCACATCCGTTTCAGTGATTATGCGTTGTACAATTTACCTGTTAACGGATCGATTGAAATACGTTGACCATCCGTGAAGATTGTCATGGCGTTTTCAACACCGACGATAACCGGTTTACCGAGTGAAGGACCAACGATTCCAGCATGGCTAGTCAATCCGCCGTCTACTGTGACCATTGCTGCAGCCATCTCGATTGCAGGCATCATGTCGCGATCCGTTGAGTTCGTGACAAGAATCATGCCTGGTTTTGCTTTTGCGTTTGCTTCTTCAGCTGTATGCGCGATGACGACTTCGCCAACGACACCACGTTCACCGATTCCGCGACCGTTTGTGATTTCTTTACCGACGATGTGAATTTTCAACATGTTTGTTGTACCTGCTGTAAGAGCCGGGATACCTGCAGAGATGACGACGAGGTCACCGTCTGTGACGAATCCTGCTTCTTTTGCTGTATCAGCAGCAAGTGTCAACATGTCATCCGTGTTGTCTGAGAGGTGATCGACAACGATCGGATAAACACCCCAAACGATGTTGAGTTGACGTGCAACACGCGCGCTCGGTGTGACGGCAACGATGTTTGGCTCTGGACGGTATTTTGAAATCCGGGCAGCTGTGTAACCAGACTGTGTCGGTGTCAAGATTGCTTTTGCGTCCAGGTTGATGGCTGTATGCGTAACCGCTTGAGCGATCGCATCCGTCACAGTGTGCTCACTGCGTGTTTGACGATCTTTCAAGAGCATTTTGTAGTCGAGCATTTTCTCCGTACGCTTCGCAATCGTGTGCATCATTTGAACAGATTCAATCGGGTAGTCCCCGGCTGCTGTTTCACCTGAAAGCATGATGGCATCTGTTCCATCAAGAATTGCGTTGGCGACGTCTGATGCTTCCGCACGTGTCGGACGCGGGAAACGTTGCATCGAGTCAAGCATCTGCGTTGCTGTGATGACCGGTTTACCGTAGTCATTACAAATTTTGATGAGATCTTTTTGTGTCGGCGTGACTTCTTCAGTCGGAATTTCGATCCCGAGATCACCACGTGCGACCATCAAACCGTCAGAAATCGCGATGATTTCTTCGATGTTGGCGACACCTTCCTGGTTTTCGATTTTCGGGAAGATTTTGATGTGGCTGGCATTGTGTTTTTCGAGCAATTGACGAATCGCAACAACGTCAGACGCACGACGCACGAATGAAGCAGCGATCAAATCGATGTCGCTCTTAATTCCGAACTCGATGTCTGCGATGTCTTTGTCTGTCAAAGCAGGCAAGTTAACTTTTACATTTGGTAAGTTAACCCCTTTTTTCGTTTTAATGATTCCTTCGTTTTCGATGTCGCAAAGAAGTTCACGGTTGTCGAGTTTTTCTGCGACACGGAGTCCGATTAACCCGTCATCAAGCATAATCATTGAACCGACTTCGACATCATCGTATAAACCGTCGTATGTGACAGAGAACTTGTCAGCTGTACCGACGATTTCGTTTGCGTCACCGCTGACGACGATAACTTGTTTGCCGCGTACGAGGAGGGCTTTACCTTCTTCAAACGTATGCGTGCGGATTTCCGGACCTTTTGTATCTAAAAGAATCGTAACTAATTTGTTTGCTTCTTCTGCTGCACGACGGATATCCGTGATGCGGGCACCATGTTCTTCATAGTCACCGTGTGAGAAGTTAAGACGAGCAACGTTCATACCCGCTTCAATCATTTCTGGAAGACGTTTTTCTGACGCCGGTCCAATCGTACATACAATTTTAGTTCTGCGCATATTCCATAAACCTCCTACAATGTTTGGCTGTTCGATCACAATGCCAATAAACCTATACCAATACGACGAATGTCAGTCTACCTTAGATGGATAGTTGTTTTGACAACTCTAAGATTTCGAGATCCAGTTCGTGTTTGTTTTCATCCAATGCTTCGTCGATATCAAGATCGACCATCTTACCGCCGCGTACACCTACGACACGTCCTTGCTTACCTTCAAGCAGGATGTCAATCGCATAGGCACCCATCCGGCTTGCCAGTACACGGTCAGCAGCTGTCGGCGCACCGCCGCGTTGAACATGACCTAATACCGTGACACGTGTATCAAGTCCTGTTTCCTTGGCAATCTCGTCTCCAACATCCTGCGCACGTCCGGCACCTTCCGCTACGATAACGATCGAGTGTTTCTTACCACGATTGACACCGCTTTGAATCCGGTTCAAGACTTCTTTTAAATCTTCCGGACGTTCCGGAACCAGGATTGATTCCGCTCCGCCGGCTAATCCAGCATATAGTGCGATATCCCCTGCGTCGCGTCCCATGACTTCGATGACATATGTCCGCTCATGTGACGACGCCGTGTCACGGATCTTATCGATGGCTTCGAGTGCCGTATTGAGGGCTGTATCGAAACCAATCGTGTAATCCGTACCCGGGATGTCGTTATCAATCGTTCCCGGAAGACCGATCGTCGGGAAACCGAGTCCCGTCAATTTTTGAGCACCACGATAAGACCCGTCACCACCAACGACGACGAGTGCATCGATTTCGAATTTCTTCAGATTGACGACAGCTTTCGCGCGTCCTTCTTCAGTCCGGAATTCCGGGCAACGTGCAGAACGCAGGAACGTTCCACCCCGTTGGATGATGTCACCGACTGAACCAAGGTTCAATTGGACGAGATCTCCGTTAATCAGACCTTGGTATCCGTTGTAGACACCAAACACTTCCAGTCCATGAAAAATCGCCTTACGTGTTACAGCACGCACTGCGGCATTCATGCCGGGTGCATCGCCACCACTTGTTAAAATAGCAATCCGTTTCAAACTCACGTTAATCACCTCTCTATTAATCTTAGTCTAAAATAGCACGTAGTTTTGTTGTTTTACAACAGGGCAGACTGCATAAACTTTCTACAGCAGTTTGTTCATCCTCTCACGAAATAAGGAATGCCAATCATGATAGCGATTACATGCAGGTTATGTGCCAATTTGGTGATATTTTTCTGTACGCTTCTCGATTAACTGTTCTGGTGTCAAACGGGTCAGTTGGGCAAGCTTTTGTTCTAGAACAGATTTTAGTTTGTCCGCCTGTAATGAAACATCTAAATGCGCTCCACCGATGACTTCTGAGATGATGCCATCCGCAATCCCGAGTCGCAGTAAATCAGGCGCCGTGATTTGCATCGATTCCGCCGCTTTCTCCGCGAGACTGGCGTCTTTCCAAAGAAGGGCAGCTGCACCTTCAGGTGAAATGACGGAGTACGTGGAGTTCTCCAACATCAACAGCTGATCGCAGACACCGATTCCGAGTGCTCCGCCCGATCCGCCTTCGCCGATGACGATCGAAATAATCGGGACCGGCATTCCGGCCATTTCAAACAGGTTTTTCGCAATGGCTTCACTTTGTCCGCGCTCTTCCGCTGCACGGCCGGGATATGCGCCTTTTGTATCAATGAATGTAATGATGGGACGATTGAACTTCACTGCTTGTTGCATCAACCGTAAAGCTTTCCGGTACCCTTCAGGATGCGGCATACCAAAGTTACGGCGGATATTTTCCTTCGTATCTTTCCCCCGCTGATGACCAATCACCGTTACGGCTTGTCCATTCAGCATTGCAATACCTCCGACGATGGCTGCATCGTCATATCCATGCCGATCACCATGCAATTCAATGAAGTCGTCACAAATCAAGCGCACATAATCGAGTGTCGTCGGACGTTCCGGGTGCCGTGCCAGTTGCACACGGTTCCACGCTTTCATATTCCCGTAAATATCGAGTTCTAACCGACGCAGCCGCTCTTCCAATAAATTCAGTTCTTCTTTGAAATCAAGGCCTTGCGTCTCTGCCATATCGTGCAGTTCTAATATTTTTTTGCGCAATGCGATTACTGGTTGATCAAATGGTTGCATGATTGGTTTCCTCCGAGTGCATCATCAGAATTCGTGTGTAGTAGGTTTTCAAGTCGTGTCGCGATACGACATCGTCGAGTTGTCCCGCCTGCAGTAAGAACTCTGACGTTTGGAAGTCTTCCGGTAATTTTTCACGAATCGTCTGTTCAATGATCCGCCGGCCGGCAAAGCCGATCAAAGCGCCGGGTTCTGCGATATTAAAATCGCCTAACATGGCAAAACTTGCCGATACTCCACCTGTCGTCGGATGCGTCATACATGAAACGTAGAGCAATCCGGCATCAGAATGCTGTTTCAGGAATAAGCTTGATTTCGCCATCTGCATCAGGCTGACCATTCCTTCCTGCATGCGTGCTCCACCTGAAGCTGAAAAAATCGTTACGGGTAATCTTTCTTTTGTCGCGTAACGGATTGCTTCCGAAATCGCTGCTCCGACTGCTGCTCCCATTGAGCCCATCCGGAAACGGGCGTCCATGACACAGGCGACGAGCGGATATCCGTTGACTTGACCGACACCGCAGACAATCGCTTCTTCAAGTCCTGTCCGCACTTGATCACCTTTCAGCTTTTCAGGGTAATCCTGAAAATCGAGTGGATCGGCCTTGACTGCCGGTAAATCAAAATACGTAATCGTTCCCGCATCAAATAATTGTTCAAATCGTTCAGTCGCTGTTAACGGATGATGGTATCCACAGACACAGACTTTTAAGTTCGCTTCGAGTTGTTTCGTATATTGGATCAGTTTGCACTTCGGACATTTTGTCATTAAACCAACCGGTACATCGACCCGCTGTTCCTTTGACGTCAGAGTGACAAATTTTTTAGGTTTTCGAAAAAATGCTTGCACGTTAGTTCCCCCTTGTGGTTCCTACGAGCGTTTTAGAAAAGCTTCCCGTTCCGCTCGCGTATAGAGCTCCCCTTGACCAAAACTTTGATAGAAGGCATTCACTTGCCGCCAGATCCTCTCAAACAAATCATTATCGATTGTAGCGATCAGCGTTTCCCGAAATGCCGCATCGGAATCGACGTGCTCTTCTAGAATGGACACGTCTGCGAGTTGAACAAAAGCTGCCTGTTCAAGCAAACGAAGTGTTCCTGCCAAATCTTCAAATTTTGAATCGCCGGTCACTAAAAATTGTGCGATGATCTGAATGTAGGTATGGTCATCCCGGTTTAAAAGAAAACTGCCTCCCCCGTGCCTTGTCTCGATGATTCCGAGATAAGCGAGCGTCCGAAGTGCTTCCCGCACCGAAGGACGGCTGATCGACAGTCGTTCTGCCAATTCACGTTCTGATGGAATTCGATCTCCCGGCACAAAGCCATCCTTTTCGATCATCGTTTTGATTGCTGAAATATTCGTTTCAAAAGCATTCCGCTTTTTCTCCATTTTGTACAGCACCACCTTCCTGACGCATGCGTCATTTCCTTATTCCGGCGGTCATTGGTCAGACCAATTACGCCTTATTATAACAAATCTTATTACCTACTACTAGTTCGAACGCGGCACATTTTTCAGGATGATATTCGCTTCCCCGAAGCGAATCCGGAGTTGGGCCATCAATTCCTCTTCCTGCTGAACGGCATAAATTCCCGGTAACGGCTTGGTTTCATTCGTATCGGCATAACGTACGACGACCGGAATATCACCCGGGGCCGATTCGAGCATCCGTTCCAGAACAGCGAGATCATTTTTAGACGGCAGTTTGACGAATAAGACGTCCTGCCCCAAAGGACGCAACCGCTCGAGGACGAATTGACGATCTCCCTCACGTTCCTGCACCTTCACTTCAATCAACAGCACGTTTCCGATATACAACGAACGTTTGAACGCGGCATACTGTTGCGGAAAGACAACGACTTCCTCCGTCGTATACCCGTCGACGGCATGAATGACTGCCATTGTCTGGGCACGCTTCGTTTTGAATTCACGGATTTGCTCAATATAACAAACCAAGTAGTTGGTTTGATTCCCTTCCAGCGAGAGGGTTTGGAAATGTGTCGTCTCAACAGGCGGCTTCATCGCGGTCATCAACGGAGAATAGGTCAGCCAAAATCCAAGTGACTCGCGCTCAAGGCGTGCCCAATCGGTTGCTGTCCGGTTCGTTTGTGTTGTTGTTTTTCTCCGTCCAAGGCTTGCGAGTTCGTCCGGAAGCAGCGTATTCGAAGCCATCGTAAAGTAGTCGAGGACCTCCTGTTCTGCAAGCCCCCGGTCTCCATGAGTCGAACGATCAAACGCCCCGCTGTACAACAACAGCTCAATCTTCGCCCGTTCCTTTTTCCCCCACCCGACTGCCGACAATAACTGTGTGATCGTCTGCGAGGTTTTCGCGGCTTCACGTAACGTATGAAAGTCTTTTTCCGTAATTCCCCGAAGCGTCTGAATTCCGAGCCGGATTCCTTTGCCTTCTAATGTCGAACGGAAATCCGACATCCAAATATCGGGCGGCAATACCGGAAGCCGTTTTTCCCGCATGACGCGGACGAGACGTTCCGGTTGATCAATCGATACCAATGAAAAGATTTGCGGATAATGGGCTTTCATATATCCGAGTGCATAACTGATTTTGGTATAGGCAACAGCATGACTGCGATTAAATCCATAACCGGCAAACCGTTCGATTTGATCGTACAACGTTTCGGCAACCGTTAAATCAAAACCGTTTTGCAATGCCCCTTCGATAAAACGTTTCTTTTCCGCTTCTACAGACTGACTGCTTTTTTTCGAAATCGCCCGCCGCAGCAAATCGGCTTGAGCCAGCGTAAATCCGGCAACCCGGCGTGTAATCTCCATGATTTGTTCCTGATAGACGATAACGCCGTAGGTCGCGGTTAAAATTTCTTCTAAAATCGGATGAACCATTTGATAAGGTTGACCGGCTTTTCGTTTCGCATAGAGATCGATGAACTTCATCGGTCCCGGA
This sequence comes from Exiguobacterium artemiae 255-15, assembly GCF_000019905.1. Lineage (GTDB taxonomy): Bacteria > Bacillota > Bacilli > Exiguobacteriales > Exiguobacteriaceae > Exiguobacterium_A > Exiguobacterium_A artemiae. The sequence goes on from NC_010556.1 coordinate 2,182,111, forward strand.
CGGAACAGTGACATCGTCGCGACTAAATCCTCAAACCGGTTCGGCTTGACTTCGCGCAGCGTCTGTTTCATCCCTGCCGATTCAAATTGGAAGATTTGATCCGTCTCTCCTTTGGCAAACAACCGTAACGTCGCTTTGTCCTCGTCCGGTATCCGTTCGACCGAGAAATCAGGGTACGCATGCTGAATCAACTGCTCCATCTGCCGTAACCGTGTTAAATTACGTAATCCAAGCAAGTCGATCTTCAGCAAACCTTGTTGTTCGATTGCCTTCATTAAATATTGTGTGACGAACCGTCCACTTGCATGTAAATCAACCGGTGTCGTCTCGATCAATTCCTCTGAACCGATGATGACGCCGGCAGCATGAATCGAACGTTGTCTCGGTAATCCTTCAATCGCTTGAGCCAGCTGTAACAATTGACGTCGTTTTTCACTGCCCGAGAACCAGCGGTAAATGGATGCTTGTTGCTCGAGCCCTTGTAGCGTCGTCACTTTTCCCAATTGTTTTGCCGCCGCGTCGGTTTCATCTTTCGAAAATTCCAATGCCCGTGCTACATCACGCAGGGCGGCTTTCGCTCCAAGAGTCGATAACGTTCCGATTTGACCGACATGTTGCTTGCCGTACCGCTCGACCAGGTACTCAAGCACTTCCTCCCGCCGCGCATCTTCAATGTCAATATCGATATCAGGCATCGTGATCCGTTCCGGATTCAGGAACCGTTCAAATAACAAACCGTACTTCAGCGGATCGACAGTCGTAATCCCGAGGGCATAACTGACGAGTGATCCGGCAGCCGATCCACGTCCCGGGCCGACACGGATTCCTTCACTTTTCGCGTGGCGAACCAAATCTTCAACAATCAGAAAATAGTCCGCAAATCCTGTTTTTTCAATAACTTCGAGTTCATACTGCAGCCGTTTCGTCGCTTCTTCCCCGACATGTCCATGTGCAAGTAAACCATCGTGCGCCAACCGGTTCAGGGCGTGATTCGAATCATCCGTCACCTGTGGAAGAGGACGCGATTGAAAAGGTAACGTCAGCGTCTCCTGCGACTCCGCCCACCGTGTTAACAACCGCAATTCCCGGTCCGTAAACTGATCCTGTAATTCTTCCGTCAGTTTAAGATGAGCCGATCGGCTGACCTTTTGTTCAGCGAACATCGTACCTTCGTCAATGGCACGCAGGGCTTGAAACGCATCTGCCTCTTCGCGAAAGAGATAACGGACGGGATCAATCGGAATCGTTTCAATTCCCAGGGCATTTGCCGCTTGACGGTATCGTTCCCTGCTGTCGCGTTCAACAGTCGAACGGACTGCCTTGACACCAAGTAAAATCGTGGCTTTGTGTGCTGATCCCATCCACTGGGCGACGAGACGCCGCAAGCGCGCTTCATCTTCCGGTGCCTGACGTTTCGGTTCGAGGACGGCAATCAGCTCCGAGTAATCTTCAACCGGCATTTCACTGGCCAGCCGGTAAAGTACTTTTAATCCAAGGCTTGTTTTCGCATACCATAGAATCGTAAGTTCATCCGGTTCTATGACTTGTTCGAATCCGACGATCGGAATCAGTTCCCGTTGCTTACAGCCTGCCATAAATGCCGGGACGCCTGTCAAAGAAGTCTCACAAATCGCCGCAGCCGAAAAGCCGCGTCGCTTCACTTCATCGAGATAACGATCCATCCGAATCGTACTTTGCAACGGACTGTATGCTGTACGGACATTTAGTTGGACCATCCTGTTTCCTCCATCCTCACTTGATTATATTTCGCCTGTAAATGAAACGTTTTCAGAAGTTTCATATCTATGTGTTTCTCAGTCTCGCCATCCCTATCATTTTTCGCTACAATAAAAAGAGAACATCATGACTTGCACGGAAGGAGAGTTTGCCATGATTTTAAACCGTAGCCAAATCGCTCGTGAAAAAGTGGAACAACTGAAATTAGGGGTCACCGCTTTTACCGAGACTGAAGAAATCGCTGAAAAAATTCGTAAGTCTGTCAAAGAACTTGAATTGAATGTCATTGAAGATCATACAGAACGGGGAACTTGGTTCATCCCCCAGGAAGAGGCTACCACTCATTGATGCAAAAAAGGCTGTTCGCCATGTATCCGAAACAGGATGATGGCGAGCAGCCCTTTTTTATTCGAAAGTAAAGGCTTCTGCCACTTCATTTAAACGGGATACGACCTTATCAACTTCCGTTAAATTCTTGATTGTTGCACCTGATGCCATCGGATGTCCGCCCCCATTGAATTCTTTAGCCACCTCATTGATGACGGGCCCTTTCGAGCGCAGACGGACACGCACTTCCTTATCTGTTTCGAGGAACAAGGCCCATGCTTTTAAGCCTTTCAAGCCTGCAAAACTGTTGACAAGAAGAGAGGCCTGTTCAACGGTCGCATCGAACGTCGCCAACGTATCTTGCGTCAACACGACGTAACCGACGCCTGCTTCCGTCAACTGGATGTGTTGCAACACGTAACCTTGTAACTGTAAAGCGACTAGTTCCGTCTGATACATATTTCGATAGAGCCAATCCGTATCAATCCCTGTATCAAGCAGTTGCGCCGCGACGGAAAACGTCCGGCTTGTCGTCCCTCTGAATTGGAAACGACCTGTATCTCCAACGATTCCTGCATAAAATTGAATCGCTGCAGCGGCCGGGATATCGTACTCCCATTCATTTAAAAGATGGACCAACAGCTCCGACGTCGAACTGACGGTTGTATCGACAATCTGAACGTCTGCGTAAGGATCTTCATCCGGATGGTGATCGATTTTAATCGTCTGTTGCCCGTTCAAGGCTTCCGCTCCATCAATCCGACCTTGATTGGCTGTATCCAGTACAATGACAAGCGCCTGTTGATATTCTGTTGCGTCCACCGAATCAAGTTCTCCCATGAAGGAAAGTGAAGCCGCCATTTCACCCACGGCCTTTATTTTTTTATCAGGAAATCGTTTTTGTAAAACTCGTTGCAGTCCAAACTGACTGCCTAACGCGTCCGGGTCTGGACGTTCATGACGATGAATGATGATCGTGGATGCTTGTTCAATCAATTGTCTGATTTGTTCTTTCACAGTGCACAGCTCCTCTAAATATTGATATGATACAAACAGATACAGAAAGAAAAGGAGGTCATCCATATGCAGTTTGTTCTCATTCTGTTAATCGTCTTGTCACTCGGCGGATATCTGCTTGCCAAACGACGTGCGTTTCATACGAAAAGCACGAACCGAAAATTTTTATTTAATACGCAAGCGAGCATCTGGCTCAGCTTGTTCGTCATCTTGTTTGCCGTCAACCAATTCGTCTCCGGTGACGGATTGACGACGACAATCGGAAAAGTCGTCTGTTCGATTTTGATTGTCATCGGTGTTGCTTCGTTCATCGCCGGCTTCATCCGCTATAAAAAAATCTATCCGTATGTCGTCCGTGAAATGGAACAGACGGAACAGTCCTAAAAAAGACGGTATCTACCGTCTTTTTTTGTGGCCTGTTAGTTACGTTATCGATCAATCAGTTGCGAGGTCACGAGGGCTTTCGCAACGATTTGTGTGCCTTGATACATCTCGACATCTACTTTTCCGAACTTCCGCCCGACATCAAAGACATTTGCCCGGATCGTGATCGTACTCTCGATTTGGACGGGTTTGATGAAATAGATACTGACATTCTCGATGACCAGGTCGCCTTTTTTCATATGACGCAACATCCGGGTCGCCCCTTCGACGAGCAAAGTCGTCAACACGCCACTTGAAGCCGTTCCCATGAAGTTCGTCATTTGCGGCGAGACTTCCAGTGAAAGGTAAGGTCCTCTCGCATCTTCCGCCGCCTTGATTTGTCCGGTGATCAAATCATCAAACGTTTCACCGACTTGCGGCTGGCGGTTCGCAAGTTGCAGGGCTTTTAGTACATCCTGTCGGCTGATGATCCCGAGCAACCGACCGTATTGATCGATGACCGGTAACATCTCAATTCCTTCCCACACCATCTGATGCGCGGAATTCGTCACACTCGTCCGAATTCCGACCGTGATCGGATGACGGGTCATGACTTTTTCGACGGGCCAATCGTGCGGACGGTCAATGATATCCTTCGCCGTCACGACACCGACAACCTTCATCTGTTCATCAATGACCGGATAACGATTATGTTTCGTCTGTTCATTGAGTTCATGCCATCTGGAAATCGGATCGTTCGTTTGTAAATAAAACGTATCGTGTAAAGGAATCAAGATATCGGAGACAAGCAGGATTTCTTTTTTGATCAATCGGTCGTAAATCGCCCGGTTGATCATCGTCGCGACAGTGAACGTGTCGTAAGACGTTGAAATGATCGGCAGCTCCATTTCGTCCGCCAACCGTTTTGCGTCTTCCGTCGTATCAAACCCGCCGGTGATCAGGACCGCTGCTCCTGCATCCAAGACCAGTTCATGTGCTTTTTCCCGGTTTCCGATAATGACGAGACTGTCGACATCGATGTAACGCATCATCGCCTCCAGCTTCATGGCGCCGATGACGAATTTCGTCAACGTCTTATGCAGTCCGTCACGTCCTCCGAGAACTTGTCCGTCGACGATATTGACGACTTCCGCGAACGTCAGCTTTTCAATATTTTCTTTTTGTTTCTTTTTGATGCGAATCGTGCCGACGCGTTCAATCGTTGAGACGAACCCTAAATTTTCCGCTTCTTTGATGGCACGGTAGGCCGTACCTTCGGATACCGTTAAGTCCTTTGCAATTTGCCGGACGGATATTTTGGCGCCCACATCGAGATCCTCAATGTGCCGGATGATCTGTTCATGTTTTGTAGGCATGCTGTATCCCTTCTTTTTCCTATATTCTACTCTTCTGTCATTATACTGTACTACTCCAACGAATGAAAAGTGTACTAGTCTCGATTTACGAGAAATGTTTTCCATTTCCAACGATGGTATACTGAATCATGAAACGAACAGAGAGGTGGAAACGATATGTTAGAACGGACAAACCAGATTAGTCGTGTATTAAAAGAATCAGGAATTGACGTTGCATTGATTACGTCAAAAGCGAGTGTATTTTATTTCTCAGGTGTCTATGCGGAACCCCATGAACGCGTGATGGCTGTCATCGTTGATGCGAACGGAAAACGTGCTCTTTTCTGCCCTGCGCTCGAGGCAAACATCGTCGCCGCAAGTCCATGGGACGGTGAAGTCATTACGTATGCAGACCATGAACATCCATTTGATAAAATCAGCGAAGCCCTTAAAACATTTTCGATTTCCAATAACCGGATCGGTATCGAGGGTGAACATATGACGTTCAGCCGGTTCAAAGAGTTGGAAGCCCGCCAGGAAAATGCGGCGATTCTTGATATTGGTCAGCCTTTACAAGCATTACGCCTTAAAAAAGATGCTCAAGAAATTGAGATTCTCCGTGAAGCAGCCGCACTCGCGGACGAAGCGGTTGAAATCGGCAAACAGGCGATTCGTCCCGGCGTCACGGAAATGGAAGTCATTTCAACAATCGAGTTTGAAATGAAAAAGAAAGGTGTCCGTGAGATGTCATTCGACACGCTCGTTTTATTCGGAGCGAACAGCGCCGATCCGCACGGTGTCCCAGGTGACCGTGTCATTCAAGAAGGCGATTTCGTTCTGTTCGACCTCGGTGTCGTATGGAAAGGATATTGTTCAGACATCACCCGGACTTTCGTTTACGGAGAAGCCAGTGAAGAACAACAAACCATCTACCAAACCGTTCTTCAGGCACTTGAAGCTGCAACAGAAGCCAGCCAGGTCGGCGTGACCCTCGGCACATTGGATCAAGCAGCCCGGAACGTGATTGATCAAGCCGGTTACGGAGACTACTTCACGCATCGTGTCGGACACGGTCTCGGCATCGACGTGCATGAATTCCCGTCACTCGCATCAAACAATTTGCTGACAGCAGAAGCCGGCATCGTCTATACGCTCGAACCGGGTATCTATGTTCCAAACGTCGGCGGAGTACGAATCGAAGACGATATTCATCTGACAGAAAACGGTCCTGAAGCTTTGACACACTATCCGAAACATCTTCAGTCCATCCCGTCCCACTAAAAAAAGAGATCAATTCCGGAATCAGTCGGAATTGATCTCTTTTTTTGCCTTCCTCTTCTTCAAGGACGTGATTGATGGACGACATTGACGCCACCGGTCACATCTAAAACTGCGCCTGTAATCAGACCGGACTCTTCCGCCAGTAAAAACGAAATGGCTCGGGCGATATCTTCTCCGACACCCGTTCGTCCGATAGGTGTCTGATCATCCGCTGCCGCTTCTTCAATCCGCTTCGATTTATTGTCCCCTACAATATTGCCGGGATTGACCATATTTACTGTGATGCCGTGTTCCGCCTCTTCAAGGGCAACACTTTTCGTCAGACTGACCATACCGCTTTTCGCAGCGGCGAAGGCAGCCCGTTCCACCCACCCAGGTGCAGAAGCGCTCTCCGGAAAACCGTATGTAACGATACGTCCGTATTGTTGGTCGCGCATGATTGGAAGGATTTTTCTTAACAACCAAAAACTAGCTGTCAGGTTACCGGTTACTACTTCATTCCATTCTTCATCCGAATAGTCGACGAGCGATTTCCGTTCGAAGATATACGGCCCCGCATTTAAAATCAACGCGTCAATCCGACCGTGGACAGCCATCGTCTGTTCGACCGCCTCCATCAACTGATCTTGATTTGTCACGTCTGCTTGAATCAAATGGAGCCGTTCATGGGAAAATGTCGGTTCCGAGCGATGTAGTGCCGTAACGTGCCAACCTTCTTCAAGCAAACGGCGGGTCACCATCTCACCTAATCCTTTTGTTCCTGCTGTAATTAATGCGTGCCTCATCTTGGCATCGCCTCCTTTCATCTCTTTCCATCTTACGGGTTCCGCTGTCGAAGAACAATTTTAAAATCTCCTTAAATGTTCCTCACCTTCTATTTAAGGGAATGGTATAATAAGGGTGTAAAATCAGACGAACACGAAGGGATGGATACATGATGGCAATCGTATATCACAACATTTTAGTAGCAGTCGACGGATCAAAAGAGGCAGAACGTGCTTTTGAAACGGCGATTGACGTCTCACTTCGAAACAATGCCAAACTCGTCATTGCTCACGTCATTGATACGCGGACTTTCGCGACTGTCGAAGCGTACGATCGGACGATCACCGAACGTGCCGAATCCTATGCGAAAGAACTGCTTGATGATTACGTCAAGACGGCTCAAGAACGTGGTGTCAAAGATGTTGAAGTTGCTATTGAATACGGTTCTCCTAAAGTAACCATCGCCAAAAAGCTTGCACCGAATCATAACGTTGATTTGATCATCTGTGGTGCAACCGGTTTAAATGCTGTCGAACGTTTCTTCATTGGTAGTGTCTCTGAAAGTATTACCCGTTATGCGAAATGTGATGTCTTAATCGTCCGCCTTTAATTGAACTTATTTTCAGCACTCCCTCTAAAAAGAGGGGGTGCTTTTTTAAGACAAAAAAAAAAAAAAAAATCAATCGCACCGATGTACGATTGATTGAAAAAACTTATTTGTATTTAACAGTGACGTTACGACGACCCCAGTTAAAGGCTTCGGCACGTGAGTAGTACAGAATATCCATCTTCTTGCCTTTGATGGCACCGCCTGTATCTGCTGCTGTGTACGTCCCTTTTAATTTCCCTTTGTAATACACTTTTACTGTTGAGCGAAGCGGAATCACGCGTGGATCAACTGCTACGACTTTCTTTTTCGAACTCTTGATGTTCCAACCGATAGCTGTTAAGTTACCGCTGCCTGGATCATATGGTGTATAAGCTGTCGCACTGACGTTTGTGATTGTTTTCCATCCGCCTGTTGATTGTTTCTTCGAACCGCTTGATGTAACGACTTTAGAATAACGGGCACTGAGGTAAGCTGTTTTTCCTTTATAGCTGACTTTATACCAGTTTCCTGTTTTTGCTTTGTACGGCAATGTTTGATTCTTATATAGAAGACCGAGTTTCTTGGACGCTGTTGTGGCTTTCTGGCGAACAATCAGACTATCGACCGACGACTTGACATTTTTTTTAGTTGCAGCTTCCGCTTGAAGACCTGCAAACGAACTGAGTGCTAACAAGACTGCTAAAACACTAGCGATTATTCGTTTCATCATCATGTAATCTCTCCTCCATAATTGTTCCTGTTTTGTAACTTACATTAATATACATGACAAAATGGAGCAGTGCCGTTACATATAGACCACAAAAAGATGACGCGATTGTTACTTTTGTGTTACAAAAGACTCATTTTTAACGGTTTCGAACCGTTTTTACGACAATAACCGGTTTAACTTTCGTTTTCACGTTTTTTATATGACAACTGTTGTAACAAACGTTTTTAACAACAGCGGCAACCCTTCTGTTTTTAGTCTGTTCAGATGATTTTTTTCAAACGACGAATTGTAATATTAAGTGCAACACCTAGCTGAAAACACAAAAAAACCCATAACGGCCTCGTGTAGAATAGAGTTACCACACAAAATTCAACGGAGGATTCGTTATGAGCTATATTCATCTTACCATATCAGAAAGAGTCAAAATAGAGACGTATCTCGAGCTAGGTTTCTCTGTCCGAAAGATTGCGGGACGCCTGGGGCGTCAACCTTCTACGATTTCTCGAGAATTGAAACGAAATCCTCATTACGATTCTTCTCATGCTGACCAGCGTTATGTGGAGCGAAAAAAGAAGTGCGGTGCACGTACGAAGTTTACGCTCGAAAAAGGAATCTGCATCCTCGAAAAATTACGGGAGACGTGGTCCCCTGAACAAATTGCCGGACGATTATTCCAAGAAGAAGGACTCTCGTTCAAGACAATTTATCGTTGGATTTATAGTGGCCTCGTCGAGGCCGATTCTGGACTTCTTCGGCAAAAGGGAAAGCGTCAGAAACCACGTGAGACGCGCGGACGCTTCAACGTCGGACTGCCAATCAGTAAACGTCCGTCCGACGTCAAAGGGCGTCAAACGTTTGGACATTGGGAGCTTGATACTGTTGTATCGGGTAGAGGAACGTCAAAAGCCTGTGTCGCAACGTTCGTCGAGCGAAAGAGTCGTTTTTATCTCGCTGTACCGATGGAAAATCGGTCCGCTCAATCGATGGAGTCTGCGATTCAAGCATTACATCTTTCCTTCCCGTTGGGAACGTTCCAAACTGCGACGACAGATCGTGGAAAAGAGTTTAGCTGTCATGAACGAATTCGTGACACGTTAGGCTTACCCATGTATTTTGTAGATCCGTATTCTTCTTGGCAGCGTGGTAGTAACGAGAACGCCAATGGTCTTCTCCGTGAATTTTTCCCGAAGGGGACAGATTTCGGAAAGGTCAGTCGTTCTGAAATCGCTCAAGCGCTCGCCTGGATTAATGGGAGACCACGAAAATGTCTTAACTGGAAAACTGCATACGAGGTCTTCACGGAAGAAGTGTTGCACTTAATTTGACAAACCGTCAAACAAAAAAACGCCTGAACACAACTTTCGTTGTCATCCAGACGTTTGATTTACTTATGCGTTTTGTTCAACCAATCCACCTACACGAACTGTATCGCGGGCAATCATCAATTCTTCATTCGTTGGAATGATGATGACTTTGACCGGTGAATGCGGATAGTTGATGAATAATTCTTCGCCGCGTGCACCGTTGTTGAGTGATGGATCCCAGTAAACGCCCATGAACTCGAGACCGCGTAAGACACGCTCACGGATCGAATCCGAGTTTTCACCGACACCTGCTGTAAAGATGATCGCATCGACTCCGTTCATCTCGGCTGCATATTGTCCGATGTAGCCGTGGATCCGGTTCGCAAAGATGCGAAGCGCCATTTCTGAACGGTGATTTCCTTCTTTTGCAGCTGTTTGGACATCACGCAAATCGCTTGAAAGACCAGACAGACCGTAAATACCAGATTCTTTATTCATGACGTTCAAGACGTCTTCTGCTGTTTTCCCTGTCTTCTCCATTAAGAACGGAATCAGAGCCGGGTCAAGTGAACCAGACCGCGTACCCATTGTAATTCCTTCAAGTGGTGTGAAGCCCATCGTTGTGTCAATCGATTCACCGCCGGCAACGGCTGCGATTGACGCTCCGCTTCCGAGGTGACATGAGATCAGACGCAAGTCTTGTAACGGACGGCCGAGCAGTTCAGAGGCACGTTCTGTGACGTACTTATGGCTTGTTCCGTGGAAACCGTATTTGCGGATGCCGTACTCTGTATAGTACTCATACGGCAGACTGTAAAGGAAGTTTTCTTCCGGCATTGTTTGGTGGAACGCTGTATCGAAGACTGCGACTTGCGGTACGTTTGGCAAGATCGCTTGGAATGCGCGAATCCCGATCAAGTTTGGTGGAATGTGCAACGGACCGAGCTCCGTGTACGATTCGATATCTTGCATGACGTCTTCTGTAATGATGACAGAGTCCGCATATTTTTCCTTCCCGTGTAAGACACGGTGTCCGACACCTTTAATCTCATCATATGATGAGATGATGCCGAATTCCATCAGCTTCTCAAGTGACAATTCAACTGCTTCTTTATGTGTTGCAAGTGGAAGAACGTCTGTGAATTTCTGTCCTTCTCCGTATTTAATCGTAAAGATGGCATCGTCTTTTCCGACGCGCTCTACTAAACCGACTGCAATCATCGTTTCGTTCGGCATCTCAAGTAACTGGAACTTCAGTGACGAACTACCGGCGTTTACTGCCATAATCTTTGCCATGATTTATTTCCCCTTTTCCATTCAAATCGATCGACATTCACATCTGTATGAGTCTTGCTCTTTTTCTGTTCTACACTAGAATAGTCAAATTAACGACAGATTTCAATCACTTTGCGCATTTCATTTTAATTCTGTGTTAATCCATTCATCAATCTGTTTCACCATTCCGCCAAACGCACGGGCATCCGTAAACGACGGTAACTCGGCCAGTAATGCTTGTTTCGGCATCGTCATGCCCGCCAAGTGGTTCCGGACTATCAGATAACTTTTAGCCGCTTGCTCCTGTTTAAACATCGTCAATGGTAATTGGAGGATTCCGACGACATGTGCTTTCGTTTCGAAATACTGCTTCAGTTTACCTTCTGTATCATGTTGAAAAAGTCCATTCGGAATGACAAACACACCAAACCCGCCCGGCTTAACATAATTCATCGCTTGTTCAATCAACAGGAAGTGACTGTAACTCATGCCTTCGTCCCGTTTTAAAACGTACGTTTCTGAAACTTCCTCATCCGGATAGTAGCCAATCGGCAAGTCTGCCATCGCCAAATCGACCGGATCAAGTAGGAGCGGACGTAATGCATCCTGATGCGTATAGTTGACCGGATAATCCATTAATTCCGAAACCGATGCCGATAATCGAATCAACGTTTCATCCACTTCGACGGCTTCGGCAACCGTATCTTTTGGAAGTTGACTGAGGACAGCATGCAACATGCCGCCGGTTCCGCTTCCGAGATCAAGTAGACGGACATCCTCCTTCTTGATTAATTTCCCGATTAAATAACCCGCAAACAATGCAACGCTGTCCGGTGTCGGCAAATGATTCGGTTGCGCTTGTTTCATTCCTTCAAGAATTGCGAGGGAAACCGCTTTGCGGACTGTTTCCGGTTCCACGTTTTCCGTATGCCGCTCATTTAAGCGGTCAATGACTTCCGTTAATCCTTCAAGATAAGGCATGTCCAAATCACGTTCTAACTTACGTGCTTGTTGCGTCAGTTCTTTATATAATTTTTCTAACGATTCCATATGTTTCCCACCCTTTCCAAAACGAAACGGCCCCCGCACTTCTTGGGAGCCGTTTTTTCTCATTACTTTCATTGTAGCGGTTTTACGCCGTTTGTAAACTATTCTTATTTCGTTGCTTTTGCGCCTTTAGCAGCTGCAAGTGCCGAATCGAAATCAACTTCGTTCGTTGACTCTTCTAAATATTCCGCGTAGACGACTTCATTTGACGCATCGATGACGAATACGGAACGGGCGAGCAAACGAAGTTCTTCGATTGCTACTCCGTATTGTGTACCGAATGAAAGATCGCGGTGGTCGGACAGTGTGACGACGTTATCGAGGCCGCTTGCTGCACACCAGCGACGTTGTGCAAACGGTAAGTCGTTTGAAATCGTCAAGACCGTCACACCTTCGATCGCTGCTGCCTCTTCGTTGAATTTACGTGTTTGGGCATCACAGACACCTGTATCGATTGACGGCACGACACTGATGATGCGGACTCCTTCATACGTATCGCGTGTCACCGGTGAAAGGTCGTTTGCTAGAACCTCAAAATCCGGTGCCTCTTGTCCGATTTCAACAGGTGTTCCGATTAATGTGATGGCATTGCCTTTAAATGTTGCCATGTAAATTCCCCATTTCCCAATAGATTCATATGTCGTTTTCCATTCTACTATAAAAATACTGCCACGATAACACAAGATTTCTGCCCGTGCTTTAAGCTATCAGTACCGATTTTTGTCAAAGACAGGTATAATGAAAGAGTTCATGAAACGCTTTCAAGGGGGAATTGACCATGGCTCGAAACAATGTCTACCTGTATTACCGTAATAAACAAAGACACGAGACGCAGGTACGTAAACTGATTGAAGTAGGAAATCGGTATGGATTGAACGTCGTCCAGGATCACAAACAAGCCAACATCATTGTCTCTGTTGGCGGAGACGGTGCCTTTCTTCAGGCGGCCCGCTTCACGGGATTCCGGGAAGATGCCATTTATGTCGGGTTTGGTGAAGGACAAAATTCATTTTACTGTGATTTCGACATCAACGATCTGTCTTCAGTCGAAGCGATTTTCAAAGAAACCGGCAGCCGCGCTTCAGAAGGCGAAATTGAAGTCCGCCGTTATCCGTTGCTTGAAGCTTCGATCAACGGTGGTCCAGCCATGCTGTGTCTGAACGAGTGTTCCGTTAAATCGAGCATCATCAAGTCACTCGCAATCGAAGTTTACATTGACGGTTTCCTGTTTGAGACATTCCGCGGGGACGGTATGGTCATCTCGACACCAACCGGCTCAACGGCGTACAACAAATCATTGTCAGGTGCCATCGTCGATCCATTGATCCATTGTCTGCAAGTCAGTGAGATTGCGTCCGTCAACAACAACCGTTACCGGACACTCGGTTCAGCGTTCCTCTTAAACCGCGGTCGGAAATTGTCTTTACGTATCATCGAAGACGGCAACGACTATCCGATCATCGGAATGGATAATGAGGCGCTCAGCTTAAAACGGACAGATTCTGTCGATATTCAATTATCGGAAAAAGAACTGAAGACCGTTAAATTAACGAATAATACATTTTGGCATAAAATCCAACGTTCTTTCTTATAAAATAAAAAAACTGCCGATTGGCAGTTTTTTTATTTTAATTCATGACCGGTGCCGACTCAAAGACTGTTTTACCTGCTTGAACAGTTTCCAGCAAGCGGTTGTGCAAAACAGCTTCCCCGCGTAACGTATAAAAATCCTGTTCGAAAATGACGAAGTCCGCGTCGTAACCCGGAAGCAACATTCCTTTTCGTCCGTGGGTGTCCGTCGCGATATGCGGATTTTTCGTAAACAATAATAACGCTTCATACATCGACAAAACTTCATTCGTTTTATTGATGTTCCCTGCTGTTCCGGTCGTCGCGGCATACAAGGCCCGCCGGACATCCGGATTCGAGATCGGCGCATCCGATCCGCCACATAGAAGCGCTCCCGTTTCCCCCAGTGACTTCAATCGATAAGCCCAATCGAGACGGTTCAGACCAAGACGTTCCTGCGCAAAATCTGCATCATCGAGCAGGAAGACCGGTTGGACGTCAATCAAGACCGGTAATTTACGAATCCGTGCCAATAATTCCGGACGGACGACCGTCGCATGAATGATCCGGTCCCGTGTTCCTTTTGGCGCCGGATATTTTTCGAGGACAGCGACAAAACGTTCGATCGCCAAATCGCCGATGACATGTGCCGCCACCGTGAAGCCATAACTCCGGGCTCGTTTCACGAGTTGTTCCAGTTGTTCCGGCGAATGGACTTCGATGCCGCGTGTCGTCGCATCATCCGAATATCCTCTGCCAAGCAGTGCCGTTCGTCCGCCAAGTGCTCCGTCAACAAACAGTTTCATCGCGCCGGTCGACAGAGTCGATGGCAATACAGGATTCATCTGAATGAGTTGATCGATGACTAAATGATGAACGAGCAGATGGGCATGGAAGCCTGTTTCTTCCGTCACTTCCCGGTAGGCCTGCAGGACTTCTTCTAAATCACCGTGATACGCTAAATCTTCCGTATGTGCAGCAATAATTCCGTGACGGTATAAGTCTTTGATTGCCGACCGCAACGAGGATTTATTCCGCTCGACCGATCCGGATTGTAAGGCGTACAGCGGTTCAATCGCTGCATCGTAAAGGAATCCGTCTGCTTCTCCTGATTCAAGTAATCCGATTTTCCCGCCTTCGACGACAGTTGAGGCTTTATACCCCAGCTGTTTGAATAACACATCATTAACGAGGACTGTATGCCGATCCGTCCGCTTTAAGAGCGCTGGTTCTGTCGGGAACAGTTGGTTTAACCATGCTTTCGTCGGCGCCCGGTCAAGCTTCGTTTCATCGTACCCTTCCGCCACATGTAACCCGTTGATTGCCTCTGCCTCAACAAATGCTTTTCCTAATTCCTCAAGTGTCGCATAGTTTGATGCATCGACCCGCCCGATCGCTTCTCCGTATCCGATTAAATGAATGTGCGCATCCGTGAAGGCCGGGTAAACAGCTTTCCCGTTCAGGTCAACGATTGACAGAATCCGTCTTCCGAACCGCCGGCGTAACTTTCCTTCTTCCCCCATTGCAATGATACGCGTTCCTTCAACGAACATCGCCGAATGAATGTCTGTTTCATGCGACATCGTTCGAATGATTCCGTTCACATACAGTTTCCCCATCTCAATCGCTCCTTTTTTTACAAAAACAGGGTGACCTGGACGGCCACCCTGAATTGTCAGTGATGATTATGCATGCATCGTTTCCGGTTGACCGCATGCTTTTCGAATACGTTCAATCGAATTAGGATCAAACTGTTGTAACACTTGTTCCCCTAACGCAATCGTCCGTTCATAGTCTCCTGCAAGGAACTTCGTCTCAGCAATCGTCAACGACATATGTATCTCGTTATCTTGTCGACGGAATCGATTGGCGTATTGGACGAGTCGTTCTGCATACGTGACTTCGAATACTACTTTATCTATCCGTTCTTGCAATGTTTTAAACGTTCCGTTGACATCTTCACTTTGCGAAACGATGTAATGGACGTTAAACGGCAACTCTTCCAACCGCATCTCGAGTGTCTGCAGTGAACGGCTTGATGCCTGTAAAGCCTCTTCGACGTCTGCCGGAATTTTCGGGAGACCGAGTCGTTTTAAGCGTAATCGGATGGTCGATAACAGTTGGCGCCACTCGGCAACACGTTGACGTACTTCTGTTTCTTCCTTCCGTAATGCCTGCAGTTCAACGGCGAACCGTTCATATTGAAGCATCAGCTGTTCTTCCAAACGGACAGCATCCCGCATTTGATCTTCAAGCATGCTGAAAGGAATGATCCGGCTCGCAATCGATTCATCTAAATCTTTTGCTGCTCCGAACAACATTTCTTCATCACGCTGAATTGATTCGTAATGTTCCCCTAAATCTGCTGAAATCTCATAATTCTCACGGAGCATACTGAATTCCTGCGCCAGTTGATGGACCTTTTCCCGCATCCGTAATGCTTTTTGTTTCAATGATTGGTTTTCTTTTTTGACATGATGTCTTGCATCGACTTCCCGCCGGAACGTATCGTACATTTGATCAATATCCGAAGCGAGTTGTTGCACCTGCTCTTCAAGTCCCGCGATTTCCAGGAATTCGAGTTTTTTGACGAGACTCAGACGTTGTTCTTCAAACCGTTTGATATCCGACTGCATTCCAAGCGGTTCAAGCGGATAACCGTCAAGCGTCATTTCTTTGTACCCGGCACTGAGCTGGTCAATCCGTTGACGTAATTCATGTGCAAGTGTCTTCCATTGTTGTGGAATCACTTCGACGAGTTGGCGTGTTTCTTCTACTTTTGCTTCCAGTAACAGACTGGTCTCATAAGCTTTCGTCACTTCGCCCGCTTCTTCAAAGGCAACCATCTCGACGCGTAACCGGTCGATTTGTTCCGCCTGCTCTTCAAGATTGGGTAATGCAGGTCCGAATGACGTCGCCTGCAACAACAGTGACTTACGAACTTGGCTCGAATTTGTTTCGCCTTGCGCCTTGAGTTCCGCCAAGACCGACTGATTCGTTTTGAATGTTGACATCTCTGCCAGCATTTCATCAATTAATCCTTCCAGTTCGGCAATTAATTGTTCTGTCACTTCCAGATCATTTTTGACCGCAACAAACCGGTAACGATCCAATCCTTCTTCCGCTCGATATAATGTCTCGTCGATTTGTGCGACGTGGACTGTCACGAGTTCCTCCCATGCTTGATGCCAGGAAGTGAATTTCGTCTCCGTCTCACCCGCCATCGGGAGTTCCTTCAGTTCTTGCAACTCCTTCGGAATCGACGCGCTGATGATTCCTTGTTTCCGAAGATCAAGTTCATCGATTTTCGTATAATATTTTTTCCGACTGACCATGCTGAACAGCATGACGAGTAATACGATGACGATGACGCCAATCACCCATGCCCACATTTGCTACGACCTCCACCCTATCAAGCGACTTTATATTTTGAGAAATTCGCTTTAATCTTATCCTTATAATAGTATAGCGCAACCGATTTGCATAGATTTACTCGGGCTTTTACTAATTTCTTCCGGATTTTTAAGTCGGAATTCCTGAAATCAATTGTTTGTCAGTCGCGGGAAAACCCGATAAGATGAATGAAATATGATTTTTCAGGAGGAATTCTATATGTTTGAGACAACGACTTATGATGGCGATCGTACAAAACAATACGAGATGTTGAATAAACAGCTTGATGCTTTGCTGACGGGAGAAACAAACCAGATTGCCAATCTGTCAAATGCAAGTGCACTCCTCGGTCAATTTCTCGACCGAACAAACTGGGTCGGTTTTTATCTGATGGATCAAGAACAAAACGAATTGGTGCTCGGACCATTCCAAGGATTACCGGCATGTGTCCGGATTCCGCTTGGTCGTGGCGTTTGCGGTACAGCGGCACAAGATCAGACGACACAACTCGTCATGGATGTTCATGCGTTCCCGGGACACATCGCCTGTGACGCGGCCACGAATTCGGAAATCGTCGTCCCGTTGATTAAAGACGGAAAAACGATTGGTGTCCTCGATATCGACAGTCCTGAACTCAGCCGTTTCGATGAGACGGATCAAGCCGGTCTCGAAGCATTCAGCGAAATTCTTCTTCGTCATATTTGATTGACAGCACGAATCAGCAGACGTATACTTGTAAAAGTGCAGAAATGATAACGATAGCGGTCAAATCGCTTGCGTATCACATTTCATGACTCGGCTTTGCCGGAGGGGCATCGTGTAACTTTGCTATCAAGCGAGGATGCCACATCATGAAATGGGCGTAACGTGGGTTTGATGGCGTTATTATTTTTATGCAAATAATAACGAACACTAAGGAGGAGTCTTATTATGGCTCGCTATACAGGTCCAGCTTGGAAACTTTCACGTCGTCTCGGTATCTCACTTACTGAAACAGGAAAAGAAATCGCAAAACGTCCGTACGCTCCAGGACAACACGGTAACAGCCGTCGTAAAATGTCTGAGTACGGTCTTCAACTTCAAGCGAAGCAAACGCTTCGTCACATGTACGGAGTAAACGAACGCCAATTCAACCGTATCTTCAACGATGCTGGCAAAATGCCTGGTATCCACGGTGAGAACTTCATGTTCTTACTTGAAGCACGTCTTGACAACGTCGTTTACCGTATGGGTATGGCTCGTACACGTCGTGCTGCTCGTCAGCTCGTCAACCACGGTCACATCCAAGTTGATGGCGCTCGCGTCGACATCCCGTCGTTCCGCGTGAAACCAGGTCAAACGATCTCAGTTCGCGAAAAATCGAAGAACTTTGTCGTTATCAAAGAAGCACTCGAAGTTGCACCAGCAACTAAAGACTTCGTTACTTTCGATGCTGAGAAGCTCGAAGGAACGTTCGTCCGTCTTCCAGAGCGTTCTGAATTGAACGATCAAATCCAAGAACAACTCGTCGTTGAGTACTACTCACGTTAATCAGTTGTTTCAAGCATCCACTCCGGTGGGTGCTTTTTTTATGTTTCCCTTTTGCTTTTTTTGTGTTAACCTTTATTTTATATTGGTTAACACAAAAACATAGAGGACGTGTCATCTTATGAAAACAAAAGATCTTACATTTATTGCGTTAGGTGCTGCCATCATTTCTGCGGTCAGTCTGTTGCCGCAACTTCAACTCGTCGGTCCTGTGCCGATCACACTGCAAATGCTGGCCATCATGACGGTCAGCGCCATTCTCGGCGCGAAACGCGGCGGACTAGCTGTCTTGATTTTCTTATTGCTTGCCGCTGCCGGTCTCCCGTTGCTCGGTGGAAAAGGAGGACTTGCCCCGTTCGTCGGTCCGACTGTCGGTTATCTGATTGCTTTTCCGATTGCCGGTTTCTTCATCGGTCTGGTCGCTGAAAAGACCCGCCGTTTCCTGCCGTTGTTCATCGGGATGATTGTGTTTGGACTTGGTCTTGTCTATGTCCTTGGTACATTCGGATTAATGCTGGTTCTCCACCTTTCCTTCATGGATGCCCTTGTCATCAACACACCGTTTATTTTGGGGGATTTCCTGAAAGCATTGCTTGCAACGACAATCGCGGTTCGACTGCTTCCGCTCCGGTTGTTCCGTGTCGCTTAAACAAAAAAAACAACGCTGACGAAATCGTCAGCGTTGTTTTTCATTCTATTTAAGCATGTTCAAGCACGAAGTATTTCTTTTTCCCGCGGCGGATAATTGTAAAATCACCGATCGCATCTTGTTTTGTGATCTCTTTTGTTAATTCTTGTTCACGATCTCCATTGATGTAAATCGCACCGTTCGTTACATCTTCACGTGCTTGACGTTTTGACGGGCTGATTTTGGCTTCAACAAGGATATCGACCAGATTGGTTGCTTCACCGAGTGTGAAACGCGGCATCCCTTTGAAAGCATCGGCAATGTCTTCTGCTTTCAATGATTTGATTTCACCGCTGAAAAGTGCTTTTGTAATGCGTTCCGATTGTTCAAGCGCCTCTGCTCCGTGAACAAGAACCGTCATCTCTTCAGCCAACCGGCGTTGCGCGACGCGTTTTTCCGGTGCCGTTTCGACTTCCTGTTGGAGTGCGTTGATTTCGTCAGGTGTCAGGAACGTAAAGTATTTTAAGAACTTGATGACATCGAGATCGTCGACGTTGAACCAGAACTGGTAAAATTCGTACGGCGTCGTTTTATCGGCATCGAGCCAAACTGCTCCGCCGGCTGTTTTCCCGAACTTTTGTCCATCCGATTTCGTCACAAGCGGTACGGTAATCCCGAATGCCTTTTGATCGTGACCGACACGGCGGATCAATTCCATTCCAGCTGTGATGTTCCCCCACTGGTCACTTCCGCCGACCTGCAGGCGGCATCCTTCATTTTCATACAGCTTCAGGAAATCGAATGACTGAAGCAACATGTAAGAAAACTCCGTGAATGAAATCCCATTTTGCAGGCGCGAGTCAACGGAATCTTTCGCGAGCATGTAGCTGATCGGGAAATGTTTTCCGATATCACGTAAGAAATCAATGATCGTCAAATCCTTTGTCCAGTCAAGATTGTTCGCAATCGTCACAGGATTTTCACCATCAAGCGGTAAAAAGCGGGATAACTGCCCTTTAATCCGGTTAGCAAATTCTTCAACGATATCTGATGTATTCAGTGAGCGTTCCGTCGAACGACCGCTTGGATCCCCGATCATCCCTGTCGCTCCGCCAACTAATCCAATCGCATGATGTCCTGCTTCCTGGAAGCGTCGTAAGACAAGAATCGGCAGTAAATGTCCGATGTGGAGCGAATCAGCTGTCGGATCGAATCCTGTGTAAAGTGTCGTCGGACTGGAAAGTAACTCCTTAATTCCTTCTTCATCCGTCATCTGGCTGATCAATCCGCGAAACTCTAAATCTTCAAGTAACGTCATCTGTCTTCCCCCTAAAATAGTCTAAAAAAAAACCGTCCCCTCGTCTGAAACGAAGGGACGGAATATTCCGTGGTACCACCCTAATTGCATGAAAATCATGCCACTTAGATTGCCGATAACGGGGCAGTCCGCTTGATTTCTCAAGAAGCTCCTGGAAGCGTAATTCATGAAGCGCTATGTCCTAGTTCGCAGCACCACTAGGTCTCTGATACAGGGAGCGGTTCATTACTTTTTTCCAATCACAGCTGATTTTACTATACATTTGATGAAGCTGTTTCCATGATACGTTGAAGCAGAATCCACTGTCAAGCCATTTTCTAATACTTCAGTTATGGTATAATACGTCTATCTGTGATTTAATGTTAATTTACACCCAAGTTTAAGATGTAAAGGAGATCATTTATGCGCGAGAACTGGTTCAAGTTTTGGAATCATCCCCGGACGAAAGCCGTTCGGCACTGGTCAAATATCACATATGATGTGTCTTGGAATATCATTTTATTCCTCATTATAGGGGTCCTGTTGGTCGGAAGTTTTTCTGTCGGAGCAGCTGGCGGCTATTTCGCTTCGCTCGTCAAAGATACAAAAGCTCCGAAACTAACAGAAATGAAACAACAAGTAAACAGTTACGCCGTTACGAGTGAGATCTACTGGGGAAGTGGCGAAAAGCTGACGAACATCGCCACAGACGAAGAACGTCAACCTGTCAATATCAAAGAAATTTCTCCTTATCTGCTCGATGCTGTTTTATCAACGGAAGATGTTGATTTCTATGAGCATGATGGAGTCGTTCCAAAAGCCACTTTACGTGCCGTCTTACAGGAATTGACGAACTCGTCTTCTCGGACGGGCGGAAGTACGTTAACACAACAATTGATTAAAAACCAAATTTTGACGAATGAAGTATCTTTTGAAAGAAAAGCGAAAGAAATCATTTTGGCACTTCGTCTCGAAAATGCAATGACTAAAGATGAAATTCTTCAAGCATATCTGAACGTCGTTTCATTCGGACGGAATTCACTCGGGCGAAATATCGCCGGAATCGAAGCTGCGTCACGCGGTGTATTCAATAAACCCGCTAAAAAACTGACATTACCGCAAGCAGCATTCCTGGCCGGTATTCCAAAAAACCCTTACTACTATACGCCTTACCTTCAAGGTGGGGTCGTCAAAAAAGATTTGACGCCGAGTACCAATCGGATGAAAACCGTCTTGAAGCGGATGTATGTCGCAAAAAGTATTACAAAAGCCCAATATGAAAAAGCTGTAAAATACGATATTACAAAGGACTTTGCCAAAACCTCAAAACGTTCCCGCGATACGTATCCTTACGTCTATGATTTAGCCGAAAAAGAAGCACTTAAAATCATGACCAGCTATTTCATGAAACAGGACGGGATTAAAGAGGATGAAGTCAAACCTTCTGAACTGGCCGAAGTCAAAGCCAACTACCGGGATCAGGCGATGATTGCCATGAAACAAGGTGGATATAAAATTCATTTGACGCTCGATAAAAAGATTCATGAAGCGATGCAGGCACCGGCTAAAAATGCGGCCAATTTCCCAAGTGCGCCGCAATACAAACAAGTCGTTAATCCAAAAACGAAAAAGACCGTCACGAAAAAAGATCCGGAAGAGACCGCTGCGGTTATGGTTCAAAATGAAACCGGCCGGATACTGGGATTTGTCGGTGGACGTTACACGGATGGGACAGCGGATGACTTCAACCGCGCTTTCCAGGCGAAACGCCAAATCGGTTCTACCGCTAAACCGATTCTTGTTTATTCAAACGGAATTGAAAACGGATTGATCACACCGGCATCCACCATTAATGACGAAGAATATTATTACCAGACCGTTCCGCGTCAACCCGGTGATAACCCGATCAATAACGAAGGCGGACGTTACCGCGGAAACGTCACTGTCCGGGAAGCACTGGAACTCTCGCTTAACGTTCCTGCCGTTAAAACGTATGAAAAGATGAACATGTCGAACTCGATTCAAAAATTAGTGGATATGGGAATTGAAATTCCCGATAACATCCGCTATGCACCATCTGCCGCGTTAGGAACGATGGAAATCACACCGGTCGAACTGGCCGGCGCCTATGCGACACTTGCCAACTACGGGCAATACGTCAAACCGTATGTCATCTCGAAGATTACGAAAGACGGCAAAAACATCTATAAAGCAAAATCAAAGAAAAAACGGATTTACCAGGATCGGACGGCTTATTTAACGCTTGATATGATGCGAGGTGTCTTTGATAAAGGAACGGCGCAATATGCCAATTCATTACTCAAGGCACCTGGTGATTGGGCAGGTAAAACCGGGACGACGAATGAAATCAAAGACTCATATCTTGTCGGTTCAACACCTGGTGTCACGCTTGCCGTCTGGACCGGACATGACCAAAACAACTCCTTGATGGGTGCGACGACGTACTATCAACGGACACAAAATCTTTGGGCTCAAATGGCAAATCTGACATATAACTCAAACAGCAGTTACTTCAAGTCAGGTGCCCGATTCAATCAGCCAGCCTCTATCAGTGCAGACGACTTCAAAAATACCGGTCGTTTCAAAGAGGAAGATCAAAAGAAAAAGCAAGCCGAACAAGATCGAAAGAAAAAAGAAGCAGAAGCCAAAGCCGACGCTGACGCGAAACAGAAGGCGGACGACTCAAAAGCCAAAGCCGATGCTGACGCCAAACGTAAAGCAGATGAAGCAAAAGCCAAGGCCGATGCGGATGCCAAACGTAAAGCGGACGAAGCAAAAGCCAAGGCCGATGCGGATGCCAAACGTAAAGCGGATGAAGCAAAAGCCAAGGCCGATGCGGACGCCAAACGTAAAGCGGATGAAGCAAAAGCCAAAGCTGATGCTGATGCCAAACGTAAAGCGGATGAAGCAAAAGCCAAAGCTGATGCTGATGCCAAACGTAAAGCGGATGAAGCAAAAGCCAAGGCTGATGCCAAAAAGAAAGCCGATGAGAATCGGAAAAATGCAGAGTAATCCAAGTTCCGTCACTCAAACACCGACTCTAAACAAGTCGGTGTTTTTTTAGGTTTCCTTTTAAAATTAAAAAATAAAACCACCTACTTCCGATTTTTCCGGAAATAGATGGTCTCGTTTTATGATGTTTCCTCAGTCTTCCATCGTCGACAAATCTCCCGTTTCAAGATTCAGCTCCCACGCCTTTAAAACACGACGCATGATTTTACCACTACGTGTTTTCGGTAATTTATCGCGGAAATCAATTTCACGCGGAGCAGCATGTGCGGCTAATCCTTCTTTGACAAACTTTTGAATTTCTTGTTTGAGCTCTTCTGTCGGCTCATAACCGTCTCTCAGCGAAATGAAGGCTTTAATGATTTCACCGCGAACCGGATCCGGTTTCCCGATGACACCCGCTTCTGCAACAGCCGGATGCTCGACTAAGCGGCTTTCCACTTCGAATGGTCCAACACGTTCTCCGGCAGTCATGATGACATCATCGACACGACCCTGGAACCAGAAGTATCCTTCATCGTCCATATAGGCCGAGTCCCCTGATACATACCACCCTTTAAAGAAATACGACTCGTACTTTTGCGGATTGTTCCAAATTTGGCGCATCATCGACGGCCAAGGTGTTTTTAATGCCAAATTTCCCATCCGGAACGGAGGTAACTCATTTCCCTGATCATCTACAATAGCCGCTTTTGTTCCCGGAATCGGTTTCCCCATCGATCCCGGTTTGATATCCATGGATTTGTAGTTACAGATCATCATGGCCCCTGTCTCCGTCATCCACCACGTATCATGAATCCGTTGATCAAAAGCTTCTTTCCCCCAGCGGATGACTTCCGGATTAAGAGGTTCTCCTACGGAAAGGACATGCCGTAAACTGGACAAATCATGTGTATTGGCGACTTCCGCCCCTGCTCCCATCAGCATTCGGAAAGCAGTTGGTGCGCTGTACCACACAGTTACTTTATATTTCTCGATGACACTGTACCAGAAGTCCGGGTTAAAGCGACCGCCTACGACAACATTCGTCGCACCGTTTAAGAAAGGTGCAAAGATACCGTAGCTTGTCCCCGTGACCCATCCCGGATCTGCCGTACACCAGTAGACGTCGTCTTCCTGTAGATCAAGCACCCATCGTCCTGTCATCATATGTTGGATCATGGCATTTTGAACATGTAAAACGCCTTTCGGTTTACCCGTCGAACCCGATGTATAATGAAGAATCAAACCATCTTCCCGGTCCAGCCAGACAGGCTCAAACGATTCAGATGCTTGTTGAAACGCTTGTCGGAAGTCCTTGATTTTATCGTCTTCCTCGACGTCTTCATCAACCAGGAAAATCTGTTCGAGAGATGTCAGCTCATCAACAGGAACACGCGGCAATAAGGCTTTTGTCGTAATCAGCATTTTTGCTTCCGAATCCAGCAGGCGATCCCGGACTGCCTGCTCCATGAAGGCTTCGAATAGTGGACCGACAATCGCGCCGACTTTCAACGCACCGAGTAAGGCAAAATACAATTCCGGTGAACGTGGCATGAAAATGAAAATCCGATCTCCCGCTTCGATTCCTGCGTCTTTCAGGACGTTCGCCGCTTTATTCGTCAGTCTTTTCATATCGGCATACGTAAACGTCTGTTCCGTTGTCCCGTCAAAATAAATCAATGCCGTCTTATTGGCACGTTCACCTTCTGCATGACGATCGATTGCTTCGTAGGCCATGTTGACTTTCCCCGTCGTCGACCACGAAAAATACTGTTCCGCTTCTTGCCAATCATATGAATCTGAACCATCATATTCGGATAACCAATGCTCCCCCGGAAGCGCTTTCAAAACTTTCATGTCTCGTTCCTCCCCTTCACTGTTCTCTCCTACATTATAAGCTAGTTATTGTGTAGTTCAATCCATTTGCCGTCAATTTGTTAAAAAATCCCTCTCTTTCTTTTGCTGCTTTCGATTATAATGAACAAGAAGGTGGTGACGCTTACATGTTTGAAAAACAATTCAATCATCGTACTCTTGAAACATCGCTTGGTCCGGTGGAAATCGAAGGACCAGTCACAAGCCAGATCCTTGCTACTTACAAACTCGATCCCGGGCTGACAGCTTTTCGACAACCAGCGGAGCAACACGAAGCACTCGTTGAGATCGCTGCGTTGGAAGAAGGACGCATCATCATCGCCCGACAAGGAAATGATATCATCGGCTACGTAACATTCCTGTATCCCGATCCGTATGAGACATGGAGCGAAGGGAACAATC
Source organism: Exiguobacterium artemiae 255-15 (assembly GCF_000019905.1). Classification (GTDB taxonomy): domain Bacteria; phylum Bacillota; class Bacilli; order Exiguobacteriales; family Exiguobacteriaceae; genus Exiguobacterium_A; species Exiguobacterium_A artemiae. The sequence continues at coordinate 2,207,604 of NC_010556.1, forward strand.
CGTATATTTTAGAACTGGGTGCCATCGAAGTGGCAGCCCGTTTTCGGGGACAACAAATCGGTAAGAAACTCCTCGAAGTTTCGATGCTCGATCCGGCGATGGAACATTATTTGATTTTAACGACAGAATATTATTGGCACTGGGATTTAAAAGGAAGTGGTTTATCCGTTTGGGACTACCGCAAAATCATGGAAAAGATGATGAATCACGGTGGTTTGGTGTTTTTCCCGACGGACGATCCAGAAATCGCCTCGCATCCTGCCAATTGTTTAATGGCACGGATCGGTAAACATGTCGCACCTGAAGTCGTAGCGCATTTCGATGCCTTACGGCTCCGCCGTCGCTTCATGTACGATTAAGGAGGGATCGCATGTTAATCGAACAAATCATGAAGACACACTGTATCACCATCCAACCTACGAATTCAATTGCTCATGCGGCTGAGTTGATGCGCCGTCACAAAATCCGTCACTTGCCTGTGACGAACGCCCGTCAGGAACTGCTCGGGCTGATTGGTCTTCAGGAGATGCAAAGCGCAAGCAGCGTCTTTCACCCGGAAACTTTTTTGAAGGATCAGCAAAATGCTGTTTCAAGCATCATGCAACGAACACCCATCACCGCTCACCCGCTCGATTTCATCGAAGATGCGGCGGTCTTATTTTACGAACACCGTCTCTCCTGTCTTCCGATTGTGCGGGGACGAAGATTGGTCGGCTTAGTGACAGAGACGGATTTGTTGCGGACATTCGTCCAATTGACTGGTGCCCTTGAACCGAGTTCCCAAATCGAAGTCCGCGTCGAAAATACGGCAGGAACACTTGCTAAAATTGCCGGACTCCTGGCGAAAACAAACGTCAACATCCTAAACGTCCTGGTCTACCCGACAAATGATCCGTACGTCCGAATCGTCGCTTTTCGTGTCCAAACAATGAATCCAATCCGCGTCATCGAAAAATTACGAAAGGAAGGATTCGACGTCGTCGGTCCTGACATGAGCCGATGAAGGAGTTTGCTTATCTTTACAGCCCGGAAGAGGCCGCCTACCGGTTCTCCGACTCCCATCCGTTTAATCCGATCCGACTCGAATTGACCTTGTCGCTGTTGGAAGCAACCGGTGCTCTCGAGACCGTCGATTGCATCGTCCCCCGTCGGGCAACCGACGAGGAATTGTCGCTGATACACGATGCGGACTACATACAGGCGGTGAAACTCGCAGGACACGGCGAACTTTCTCCGATGAAGGCGCAAATGTACGGATTAGGGACTGAGGATACCCCGCTGTTTGACCAGATGCATGAGAGTGCGGCCTTGCTCGTCGGCGGAACGATTGAAGCATGCGAACTCGTCCTGTCCGGTCAATACCGGCGGACATTCCATATCGGAGGTGGACTGCATCACGGCTTTCGCGGACGGGCTTCCGGTTTTTGTATCTACAACGACACTGCCGTCGCGATGGCAGCCATGATTCAAAAATACGATTGCCGGATTTTATACGTCGATACCGATGCCCATCACGGTGATGGTGTTCAATGGGCGTTTTACAACCGGGCGGATGTCATGACATTGTCGCTTCACGAAACCGGACGTTACTTATTTCCCGGAACCGGAATGGTGACGGAGCGTGGAGCAGAGGAAGGCTACGGCTGGAGCTGGAATGTTCCCTTTGACGCTTTTACGGAAGACGCTTCTTTTTTGCAGGCTTACCGGACTGTTTTGTTCGAAGCATGCGAACTCTTTAAACCGGATCTCATCATTACTCAAAATGGTGCAGATGCACATGCCCTTGATCCCTTGACCCATCTGTCGTTAACGATGGAAAGCTACGAACAGATTCCTCAAATCGCTGTTGAGGCTGCTGACCGGTACACAGACGGCCGGATTGTCGCTTTAGGTGGCGGCGGGTACGATTGGTACCGCGTCGTCCCTCGCGCCTGGAGTCAAGTATTTGCTGCTTTAACGAATCAGTCTCCCTTCCACGGGAATCTTCCGGAAGAATGGATTCAGCGATGGCAGAAAGAGAGTCCGACGGTTCCGGTGACATGGGCCGATCCTGTTCCGCTGTATCCGATGATTCCTCGTCGTCCGGAAATCGAAGAAAAAAACTGGGAGACCGTTAAACGATTACTGTGGCCGTTCATCGATGATTCTAAAAAAGAACATTTATCATTCTCCTCCCCTTATTCAAATGATTAAAAATGTCTTGTTCTTTTCACAATTACTTCGTGGGCATTTCACAAGTTCTTGTTATACTGAATAAGCTTTCATTACTTTATTTAGTAAACGAAAATTGGGGGAATCCGTGTTGAAGAAAAAAACAATAGGCTTCATGGGGATGTTTTTCGCGACAGGACTTTTGCTTGCCGGATGCGCGAATGACAAACAATCAATGGATCACGATACAATGCAAGGCTCGGGAAAAAAACCGGTCGACGTTACAGTTGATGTACCGGCGAAGACGATGGAAAACCAAAAAGTAGTTTTCCAAGCGACAGCACTTGAAAACAAAAAGGCTGTTAATCTGGAAAACGTAGCTTTTGAAGTCTGGAAAGCCGATGAAAAAGAAGCGGTTCATCAAAAATTCAAAGCAGCCTTAAAAAAGACCGGTACTTATCAAGCCGAAGCCAAGCTTGCCGAAGGCGAATACGAAGGTCTTTATCATATCAACGATAAGAACGGACTTCATCATATGGATAAAATCTCATTCGTCGTCATGGATCACTCCCATGAAGACACAAAAAAAGACACGACTGAACAGGCACATGAGCATGCGACCGTCGAAGGACTGTCTGTTCATTACATGGGCGCTAAAACAATGAAAGCCGGGTCAAAACTTCCCGTCTCCTTTCATGTCTTCCTAAACGGCAAACCGCTCCAGGCAGATGTTCAAATCGAAGTCATCGAGCCCGGTGTCGAAAAACATACGTATCTGCTGCTCACTAAAAAATCAGATCAATACGTAGGGGAAGTTTCGTTAACACATCCAGGCAAGACCATCATCCGACTTCATGTCGAGAACGATCAATTACATCATCATCAGGATCAAACCATTTCAGTTAAGTAATAAAAAAGGGCGGCAGATTTGAAATCTGCCGCCCTTTCCCGTTTAAAAAGAATCACTCTTTTCACACGACTCCTACAGGAAAGCGGGTCTTGTGTCTCGCCTGAGGAAAAGGCGTGAAAGCACGGGTGATTTCTTTTTGATTCATTGTCTTTTTTTAATCAAGAACGTGTCGAATCACGTTGTTCGATACGGTGTGGTAACGTCACGTTATTTGTCTCGATTTCTTCTTTATTGAGGATTTTCGTCAATAAACGCATTGATACTGCGCCGATATCATACATCGGTTGTACGACCGTCGTCAGCTTCGGACGAATCATCGTCGCAAGACGTGTGTTGTCATGTCCGATGACTTCGAAATCTTCCGGTACTTGGTGACCGGCGTCTTGCAGAGCGTGAATGACACCAAGTGCCATTTCATCTGTTCCCGCAAAAATCGCACGCGGACAAGCATCCCCGAGTTCAAGTAATTGGTTCATCGCCTTCATGCCTGAATCATACGTATAGTTCCCAAGGACAACGTTTTGCTCATCAAACGGTAAATTAGCTTCTTCCAAGGCGCTCCGGTAGCCGGCAAATTTCTTTTCGCCATTAATTTGTTGTTCCAGTGGCCCAGTAATGAATCCGATCCGTTTATGACCATTGTCAATCAGAGATTTTACAGCATCATGTGCAGCACTTTCGTAATCAATATTAACGGCCGGCAAATCATAATCTTGGTTTAAAGTAGCCGCCAATACAATCGGAACAGGTGATGTTTTAAATTCACGGACAAGATCTTCATGAAGACGCCCGCCCATGAAGATGATTCCATCGACTTGTTTACCAAGTAACGTATTCAACAAATGAATTTCTTTTTCAGGATTTTGATCTGAGTTACATAGGATGATATTGTACTTATACATCGTTGCAACATCTTCAATTCCCCGCGCTAAATCTGCAAAAAAGATATTTGAAATATCCGGTACGATAACCCCGACAGTCGTCGTTTTCTTACTGGCAAGACCTCGCGCGACGGCATTCGGACGGTAGCCGAGCTGGTCGATGGCATCCTGTACTTTTTTCCGTGTCGACGGTTTGACGTTCGGATTTCCATTCACTACACGCGAGACGGTCGCCATGGAGACGGCGGCTTCCCGTGCGACATCATAAATCGTTATATTACTGTTCAAAACAAATTCCTCCTTATTTTAGACAACCTTTTTGTTTTCATTCTTGTTTTCATTTTTAGGCAACACGAAAGGAAGACAGGAAAAGATAACTTTCTTTTCCCATTCTTCCCTCATTGTAAAACGTTTTCATTCGCTAAAGAACAGTCTTTTTAGAAAATCATTGAACGTTTAGTGCCGGAAAAGTAGAAGTCAGATTCTCGATGAACGAATCGAACTCATTAAAATCTAATTGTTGGTTTGCATCCGATAACGCAAGCGCCGGAAACGGATGGACTTCTACCATAACGGCATCAGCTCCGATCGCATACGCTGCTTTTGCAGTCGGAAGAAGTAAGTCTTTACGGCCCGTCGAATGGGTTACATCGACCATGACCGGAAGATGCGTTTCTTGTTTGAGAATCGGAACGGCGGAGATATCGAGTGTATTGCGGGTCGCCCGTTCATACGTCCGAATTCCGCGTTCGCATAGGATCACCTGTTCATTTCCGCTTGCCATGATGTATTCCGCAGCGTACATGAATTCTTCAAGTGTAGCCGATAAGCCCCGCTTCAACAGCACCGGCTTGTTCGTCCGCCCTACTTCTTTCAATAAGTCAAAGTTCTGCATGTTGCGGGCACCGACTTGAATGATGTCGACGTAAGGAAGTGCTGATTCGACCGCGCTTGGCGTCATGATTTCAGAGATGACATGAAGACCATGCGCATCAGCTGCTTTTTTCAACATCTTTAATCCCTCTAATCCAAGACCTTGGAAATCGTATGGTGATGTCCGTGGTTTGTAAGCACCGCCACGCATGAATCGAACACCATGTTTCGCAAGTTGCTCTGCCACCTCAAACACCTGTTCTTCACTTTCGACTGCACATGGACCGGCAATCAATTGTTGGGAACCATCACCAATCACATCATCCCCGATGCGAATGATTGTATTCGTAGGTTTTTGTTTTCTCGAGACTAACAACTTCCGTGTCCGATCCTCCCCTTGAAGTTCAAGTGAGGCTTTAAAAATTTCTTTAAATACGTGCTGTAGGCGTCCTGTTTCAAATGGACCATGATTGCTCGCTGCAATCGATTCAAGCATCTGGCGTTCACGGACCGGATCATACCGGTCGATTCCCTGGGCACGTTTAACTTCACCAATTTCAACCGCTATTTCCCCTCGTTTATTAATTAACGCCAGCAACTCAGCGTTCACTAAATCAAGTTCATCCCGTAAACGTTTCAATTCTGCATGTTGATCCACTCTTCTACCACTCCCTAATCAGCATATAGCTCGTAATAGCAACTAATTATAGCGAACTCTTTTGCAATTGTATATAAAGAAAGCGTACTACCCGTTAAAAGTCAGGCAGTACGCTCCGATTCTTTATTTTTTAGGTTTCTTTTCATGGCTTAATTTTGACTGAGGATCGTTATCCTCATCTTCTGAATCATCCTGCTCTTCTTCGAGATGCTCACGGAAATCCGACAGTTCTGCAACGGTTTCTGTATCGAGTTGTTCTGCGACAGAAGCGCCGTCCACTTCATCCCCGATTTCACGTTCGATATCACGGACCAGTTGTTCCGCTTCTGCAAGTGCAGCATCGATGCTCGATTGGTCTTTTTCAAAACCGGCATATTGCGCCGCTTCCTGGACTGTCGGATTCTTTTTCGCTTTTTCAATGACAGGTGCTGCTTTATCTTTTGCTAATTGAATCCATTCGCCTACGAGTGGTTCTGCTTTTTCGCGAACGACCTGTGTCTGTTCGTTTAAACGTTGGCGTGCCGGTGCTGTCCGCTCATCAAGCATTCCGCGCATTTCACGACCCGATTTCGGACTTGATAATAAAGCCGCTGCTGCGCCGATTAGTCCACCGACGATGATGCCGGCAAGGAATCCGCCACCTTTAGAAGTATCTTGTGCTTGGTATGGATGTTGTTTTGTCATTATGAACGATCTCCCTTCAACTCATCTGGAATACTCTCGACATCCGGGACAGAAACGATTTCCGGTGTAACCGGTGTTTCTGCTTTTTTACGGAAGCGACGACGCGGTTTCTTTTCGATTGTTGTTGTAGCTGTTGTCGAAGAGGTCACGTCTTGGCCTGGTTCAGGCTTATTTTTTTTAAACAGTTCAACCGCGACTGATCCCCAACGGACAGCTTGTGCGATTTGTTCTTTGTTTGTATCGGCAGCACCTGCAACCGTATCAGATACGGTCCGGACTGAATCGGTTACTTTATTGAGCGATGTTCCGAGTTCTTCGATCGAGTTCGCAACCGGTGCAAGTAATTCTGTTTTTTCTTCAATCGTATCGACAAGACGGTTCGTTTTGTGTAACAACGCTGTCGTCTCCATCATGATGCCGTCTAATTGACGCTCAAGCCCTGCTGTCGTATCTGCTACGTTGTTAAGTGTCTTGCCTGCTGCGCTCAATACGCGTGCGAGGAAGATGACGAGTACTACGAATGCAATCGCAGCGACCAGTCCGGCAATTCCGCCTAATGTGATTTCCATGGTTCGTGCCTCCAATTTCTTTTGCTAGTGTCTAGTTGGTAGTTCGACGTAGAAGCGATGGTTCCTGCTACTCCAAATGGTTTATTTCCGTTACAATGATAAATGAAACCTACATACATCATTTTGAGGAGGAACTTTTCATGCGTGACCCACGTCTAACACAACTCGCAACGAATCTTATCAATTATTCAGTAGCACTTGCTCCTGGTGAAAAAGTCTTGATCGAGAATTTCGGAATCGAACGTGAACTTGTCGAAGCACTCGTTGATGCCGCTTATGAAGCCGGTGGCCTTCCATTCGTCCTCTTAAAGGATAACCGCGTGTTACGGAAATTGTACCGCAATGCGTCGGAAGAACAGCTTCAACTGATGGCGGACATCGAACAAAAACAAATGCAGGCAATGGATGCTTATATCGGGTTGCGTGCCGGCGACAATATCAACGAACTGTCTGACGTTCCGTCTGACAAGATGAAGCTGTACGGTCAAACACTCGGCAAGATGCATACCGAAGACCGGGTCAAAGGTACGAAATGGGTCGTTCTGCGTTTCCCGACCGCTTCGATGGCGCAACTGGCCAATCAATCGACGGAAGCCTTCGAAGATTTTTATTTCGACGTCTGTACATTGGATTATGCCAAAATGGGTGAAGCGATGACACCGCTTGTTGATTTGATGAATCGGACAGATCGCGTCCGCCTCGTTGGTCCTGGAACAGATTTATCGTTCTCCATCAAGGACATTCCAGCAATCAAATGTGCCGGTAATGCCAACATCCCAGACGGTGAAGTCTTTACTGCTCCGGTCAAGGATTCCATCAATGGAACGATTGCATACAACACACCATCACCGTATCAAGGATTCACGTTCGAAAATGTCACGTTGACATTTAAAGACGGAAAAATCGTCGAAGCGACTGCGAATGATACGGAACGCATCAACCAAGTATTTGATACAGATGCCGGAGCTCGTTTCGTCGGAGAATTCGCAATCGGTGTCAACCCATTCATCCAACACCCGATGAAAGATATCTTGTTTGATGAAAAAATCGACGGCAGTTTCCACTTTACGCCTGGTCAAGCATATGCTGAAGCGTATAACGGAAACGACTCATCCATTCACTGGGATTTGGTGAACATTCAACGTCCGGATTACGGCGGCGGAGAAATCTGGTTTGATGATGTTTTGATTCGCAAAGACGGTCGCTTCGTTTTACCTGAACTCGACGTCTTGAATCCTGAAAACTTAAAGTAAGGGAAAACGGATGGCTTATTCCACATAGGATGAAGCCATCCGCTTTTTTAAGTTATTTTTTTAATGTCGCGCGCAACATCCAAATTTGTTTCTCGATTTCTTTTGCTTGTGCCAGCAAATCATCTTCAACCGTTACGTCTTGTGATTCAAGATGAACGATTGCATCTAGCATTTCTTTGCGAATCTGTTGGAAATCACTGATGACCGACTCCACCATTTCATCTGCCGATAAACCCGGTTTTGCTTCTTCAAGCGTCGTCTGCTCTAAATATTCCTTCAGCGTCGCAGAAGGCATTCCATTGTTCATCAACAGACGTTCTGCCACGACATCATATTGTTCTGAAACCCAAGTGTATAACTCTTCAAGTTTTACATGCAGCGTCAAGAAATCAGGACCTTTAATGTACCAGTGGTAGTTATGAAGTTTTACAAACAGTACCCCGTAGTTTGCCACCTGTTGGTTTAAAGCACTCTTAGCGTGATTACTAATCATGATCGATCTCTCCTCTCATAAAACTGTGTTTTGTTCTATATCGTCTTTATCCTTAAATAACAAAACTTAAACATGATTTCATGGGAGATTCTTTCAGAGACCGATGATGAAATTCCTTACTGGGATCGTTTTAATCCCTTGAGCATATAGCCTCCTTTGAAATCAACGGAATCAAATGCGACAAGAAAAGCTTTTGGTTCATATTCCTCGACCAGATTACGCAACACTTTCATTCTCGTCCGGGCTGCTAGTACATCCAGACGGTATCGAATTCCATCACGGCCCTGCCCTTGATAATGCGTGACTCCGAATCCGTTATCCCGGATGACCTGAATCAGCTCTGCTGGGAAGTCCTGTGTATGCACTTGAATCATGTTGTATCCGATTGCCAGCTTCCGTTCGACGAATCCTCCGATCAGAATTCCAAGCCCGAATCCAAGGGCGTAGACAATCATGCCGACTGTCGTCAAGTCACGGAATACGATTCCGAGCGCAAAGATATAAATCAACGTTTCAACCGTTCCTAACACACCTGCAATGATAGTTCTTCCTTTGACGAGCATGATGGTACGTAGTGTCAAAACAGGTACGTAAATCAGCTGCAACAGTAAGATGAGTAAAATTTGTCCCATGACGTCTTTCCTTTCTAAATAACATACCCCCACTATTCCAAAAATCAATTTAAGATGCAATCAAAAATTCAACAGATTTCTCCTCAAAATCACTTCCGATTTTTTGTTTCACGAAACCGACAAAAAAGACGCTGACAAATGAATGTCAGCGCCTGTTTATACTTCACGATATTACTTTGCGTTCTCGTACTGGTGTTGATACGTTTGAATGTCTCCTGCTCCCATAAAGAGCAACACGGCATTTTCATGTTTACGTAAAATCGATACATTGTCCCGCGTCAAAATATCAGACCCCGGCACTTTATCTTGTAAATCTTCTACACGGACTTGCCCTTCTTGCTCACGTGCCGATCCAAAGATTTCACACAGATAAGTAGCATCCGCCTCACGTAATGATGTCGCAAAATCATCCATGAATGACTTTAAGCGGGTATACGTATGCGGTTGGAAAATCGCTACGACTTCACGATCCGGATATTTCTTGCGTGCCGATTCAATCGTCGCACTGATTTCTTTCGGGTGATGCGCGTAGTCGTCAACAAGGATTTGCGAACCGAAGTTTGTTTCGCTAAAACGACGTTTCACTCCACCGAATGTAGACAGACGTGCAGCGACTTCTTCTTTGTTCAGTCCTTCATACTGGCAGATCGCAATGACAGACAACGCATTCAAGACATGGTGTCGGCCAAAACCAGGAATCAGGAACGTCCCGTAAAAATCATCCCGGAGATAGACATCAAATGATGTTCCGTCCGGCGTCGACGTCGCGTTTTCTGCACGGAAATCATTATTTTCTCCAAAACCATAATACAGAATCGGAACATTCGCCTGAAGGTTTTGCAGGTGCTCGTCATCTCCACAAGCAACGATTGCTTGTTTGACCTGCATCGCCATCTCTTGGAATGCCGAGACGACGTCGTCGATTCCCGTAAAGTAGTCAGAATGGTCGAAGTCAATGTTCGTCATGATGGCATAGTCCGGTTTGTAATATAAGAAGTGGCGTTTGTACTCGCACGCTTCAAAGACAAATGCTTTTGCTTCTGCCACACCGGCACCTGTTCCATCACCAATCAGAAATGCCGTTGGTGTAATTCCACTCAAGACGTGCGAGAGTAAACCAGTCGTCGATGTTTTACCATGTGATCCTGTAATCGCAACAGACCGATACTCATCTGCTAAATGCCCCAAGAAATCGTAATAGTGATAAATCGTCAAATCCAGTTCCTTTGCCCGAGCAATTTCTGGATGGTCATCCCCAAAAGCATTCCCTTGGATGATGACTTGATCTTCTTTAATGTTTTCCGCACTAAACGGGAAAAACGGAATTCCTTTTGCCCGTAAGGCATCCTCTGTAAAAATATGCTTGTCAATATCAGAACCTTGTACTTGATGATTCATTTCATGCAGTACTTGGGCGAGCGCACTCATCCCTGTTCCTTTAATCCCTACAAAATGATAATTTGTCATATATGAGCCCTCCAATTCACGTTCCGGTCCGTACCATCGGGCTTGGGTACAAAACCTGTACCATTATAGCAAACCGACTTATTTTTTACCATGTAAATTATTTTGTTCCCGACGTGCACGATACATCGCCATCAAGTCCTTCGTCGTCATCACGACGTTTACCGGCGGACCGACCGGCTTTTTGATTTGAATCGACTGGTTTGCCGTCGGTTCTGTTTCCACTGCAACTACTTGCTTCATTTCATCAACTGAAGCGTCGTCGGCAGAGAGCGGTTCTTCCATCTGAGAATCCACGTGTACCATATCTGTTGAGGACGGAATGGTTTCTGTTTCTTCCTGTACCGTCTGATCTGCTACAGGAACCTCAGGAGTCGCTTCGATTTGCGTTTCCACTGTTTCTTCTTTGTCCGTTTCTTCTGCACCCGGATTTTCTGCTTCTTCAACTGCATCTTCTTCTTCTTCAGGAAGAAGAGTTTCTGTTGACGCTTGTGCTTCGACTTGATTTTCGACAATATCCTCCGGCGAAGAATTTTCTTCAATCGACGGTTCCGGAACGAGAATCTCTGAATCTGTCATCGGTACTAAGCCAGCATCCGCTTCGGTTAGATCCGTCTGTTCCATCGTCTCGATCCGCGACTCTTCGTTCAATTCTTCTGTCTCATGTTCAAGCGACTCTTCTGATTTTTCCTCTTCCTGTACACTTGAAACATCGACTTCAGATTCTTCCGAATGGATTTCCTCTTGGATCGACCGTTGCTTTCTAGGCCGTTGGAATCCGTAAATAGGCGATGGAACATCCGTCAACACGAAACGATCTTCACGCTCTTCTTTTTTAGGCCGTTCAACGGGTTTTGTTTCTTTTTCGCCTGCTAATTCACGTCGAATTCGTGCTGCCTGTTCCTTTAACGACTGTTCATAACGATTGCTCATTCCCTCACCCCTCCATCTTGTTAAAAAATCGGCCGAATTATCGACCGATTAAAAATGCTTCTCCCGTTTTTGCCGTATCCTCGAGAACAAGAATTCCTTTTTCCTGCGGTGCATCCGGCAATGCGAGTTCCCGTGCAGAACAAAGCATTCCACTAGAAGCCACTCCACGTAAAGCGGACGGACGAATGATTAATCCGGACGGCATGACTGCGCCGGGTTTAGCGACGACTACTTTTTGTCCGGCAGCAACGTTTGGTGCTCCACAGACGATTTGCAATGTCTGATCATCCACCTCTACTTGACAGACCGACAACTTGTCCGCATCTGGATGTTTTTCAGCAGATGATACGAATCCGACGACGAATTTAGGTGAATAATCAATTTCACGTGGTTCGAAATCGACGCCGTTTTCTCCTAATACGCGTTGAATCGTTTCAACAATTTCCGGTGTCAAGTCGACCGGTCCTACAGCATTTAATTCAAACTGGTTTGATGCTTCGAAGATGTTATAGCCAATTACGTCTTCGCCATGGAAAATCGTTGCTACATCGCCTTTTCTTTCGGCAGTGATTTCAGCGCGGGGTGCATCTGCTAAGATGACCATCAAGACGTCTCCGACACCTTCTTTATTATAAAAAACATTCATGCAATCCATGACTCCCTTCAAACTTTCTCACAATGCCTATTGTAGCAGATTATTCAGCTTTTCGGATGCTTGTTTTTTGCAAGGACGAAGACAGGTTCGAGTCTGCCTTCTTCGTACATGAAAGGAAGTGCCGTTACCGGAACCCGTCCGTTCGTGAAGAAGTCAAACATCAATTGTTGCAGAACATCGTATCCCGCGTCGTTTCGAATGTCAGCAAAGATCAGCACGTCCTGATGCGGAATTCCGACAGCAAACTCTCCTGTCATTTTTTCAGCGTAATCGCTCAATAATTGTTTGTTTAAGACACGACTCGCTTCGTAGCCGTCACCCGTACTCAAGAAATAAAAGATATTCCCGGCCACTTCATCCATCTTAAACGGCGCTTCGAGTGATTTTAAATTAAACCGCGCTGCCTCTGACAAATGTTCGGTCGTCCATCCTGCTTGATTCAACAATTCTTCGTCAATCAACCGGTACGTAGCCCCTAAATCAAGCGCGTACATGATTTTCGTTTCACCGGTATGTGGTGTACTGATGATTTTTTTGCCATCTTTCGTCTCATCGGCAAAAGATTTTGCCCGAATGACAGGGAAGACCCGTTGTTCATGACCAATCAGCGAAACCGGTTCCGTCTGCTCCAAAACGGCTTTAATGTATTCGATCGTCTCTTCGACCGCTATGACACCGCGACGCTTTGCTTTCGCTACAAGCGGATTCAATCCCAGATCGACTCCTGTCCGATCCTGTTTGCGTTCGATGCGGAGAACCGATTTTTCCCGATCGAAATACGTTGTATATTGAGTGGTATCAAATGCCTCCGTAACGAGGCGGCGAATTTGTTGTAGTTCCATGAATCCATTTCATCCTTTCCTATTAAAAAAAGCGAGTCAGCGCTCGCTTTTGTTTCAGACTGTTTCTAAAAATGCGGTCACCTGTTCAGGTGTTTTTCGTTCTTTCCCGACATAACGACCCGTTTCTTCATTTTCACGATACGCAACAAAGCTCGGAATTCCGAAGATGTCCATTTCCTGGGCAATTTCAATGTGCTGATCGCGGTCGACGTAATAAAAATTAAATTCACTGAACGTCTGTTCCATTTCCGGCATGAAGGGATCTAAAAACCGGCAATCCGGGCACCAATCCGCTGAAAAGAGGAAAATCGATTTTTCTTTTTTCGCTTGATCAAATTGTTCTTTCGATTCTAATTTTTTCATCTGTTACACTCCTTCAATACTTGCTTTTTCATTGGCTCCATCATAGCATATTCGAATGTTTCTGTGCGTTTTCGTGCTCTGTTTGCTATACTGCAACTAGAAAATGTCCTGAAAGGAAATTATTATGACTGATCAACCTGTTAAGCATCCTTTTGAACGATTTGTTGGTTTTGTCGGCATGACAAGCTGTCTCCGGTACGGCTATTCGTTTATCGATTCCGAACGTAGCCTGCCTCAAATCCTGATCCTTCTTGTAGTCGGATTTGCCATCATCATGTCGCTCGAAGCAATCGGGAAACGGCTCGCCAGAAAATTGCCGATCGTTCGGATGCGGTATTTGATTCCGCTCTATCTTTTATACTTGTATGTCTTTTTCACCAGTTTTTACTCCAGTGCGTTCGGCTTTTCACTGTGAACATGAAGGGACTGACTTTTGAGTCAGTCTCTACAAAAAAGCAAGGGTGGCAGAATGATAATCTGCCACCCTTGCTTATCTACTCATCGAAAAAATTTGTTCATCAATACTCGATTTTCAGATCCCCGTCTTTAATCCGTCCCATGCGACGGAGGATACGGTAAATCAAATAACTGATCAGTGCTGGTGCCAGGAAACACAATACGAAAACCGCTAAGTAGTACTCGCCTTCGAATCCCATCGTTTTTAGCATCATCAGTGGACCGACCAGTCCGCTTGTCCCCATACCCGATCCTTCAGGATTACTTTCGAGTGTGAGTAAGACAGTCGCAAATGGAGCGAGCAATGCGCCCGCCAGTGTCGGCGGGACAATCGTCCATGGATTTCGAATGATATTCCCCACCTGCAACATCGACGTGCCGATTCCTTGGGCAATGAAACCCCCAATCCCGTTATCGCGATAACTGATGACACCGAAACCGATCATTTGTGCGGCACAGCCGATCGTTGCAGCACCGGCTGCCAGTCCATCCAGACCTAACATGATTCCGAGAGCTGCACTCGAGATGGGAGCCGTCAAAGCGAGACCCATGACGGTCGCTACAAAAATCCCCATGACTAAAGGTTCTCTTTCTGTTCCCCACCGGATGATTTCCCCTAAATCGGTCATCAGCGTTCCAATCCAAGCTCCGACATATTTTCCACTCACAAAACCGATGAGCAAGGTGATGAATGGCGTCAAAATGATATCGAGTCGCGTCGTTTTTGAGATCAGTTTTCCGATTTCGGTCGCAATGACGGCTGCCACGTAACTTCCGGCAGGACCTCCCGCTTCGTAACCAAAGGCACCGACCGCAACGGCTGAAAACAAGACAAGCGGCGGAGCTTCGAGCGCAAAGGCAACCGCTACTCCGATTGCCGGCCCTGTCAGTGCGATAGCCTGCTGCCCGACCGTGACGAGTATTTCCGCATCGATTCCTTTTGTGATTAACCCTTCACCAATCGTCTTTAAAATTAGTCCCATAATCAAAGAACTGAATAATCCTAATGCCATATAACTGAGTACCGTAATAAAATATACTTTCGGACTGAGTAAAATTCCTTTTCTTTTTAACAAGCTGCCACTTCCTTCTGTTTAAAATCAGATTCATTATAACAAACTCTAAAAAAAGGTCATACATTTGTTTTTCATCTGACAAGACAGTTGAAACCAAAAAAAAGAGGATCGCAACGATCCCCTCTTCTATCACGTTCATTTAATTTGTAACGTCGCAAGTGTCGTCGCATCCAGTTGCGTGACCAGTTTCTTCAGTAATTCTTTTGCCGCATCATAGTCATCCGTGTGCATGATTGAAGCATGTGTATGGATATAACGTGCCGGAAGACCGACGACCGTCGTTGGAATTCCGTTGTTCGAACGATGGATGACGCCTCCGTCCGTTCCACCTGCTCCGACGTAATATTGATACGGAATATTGTTCGATTCCGCTGTATCGAGCACATAATCCGTCATTTCTTTCGATAAAATCATGACGCTGTCTTTAATACGTAACAACGGTCCTTGACCAAGCTGACCGAATTCCGTTTTATCTCCTGAAGCATCGTTGGCCGGTGAGGCGTCGACGACAAAAGCAACATCCGGATCAATCAGATTGGTGGCCGTTTGTGCACCGCGCAAGCCGACTTCTTCTTGAACCGTTGCACCTGAGAATAAGACGTTCGGATGATCCGCTGCTGTCGTTTCTTCCAACAACTCAATTGCCATCCCGACGCCGTAGCGGTTGTCCCATGCTTTGGCCATGATTTTTTTCGGGTTCGCCATCGGTGTGAACGGGAAAAACGGGACAGCCGGAATACCCGGACGAATACCAAAGGATTCCGCTTCTTCTTTTGAGTCTGCCCCGACATCGATGAACATATCTTTGATCGCCATCGGTTTATTCCGGACTTCATCCGTCAGCAAATGTGGTGGTGTTGACGCAATGACACCGGGAATGATCCCGTTATCGCCGCAAATCGAAAAACGTTGTGCAAGCAGAACCTGACTCCACCAGCCACCGAGCGGTTGAATCCGGAGCATCCCGTTTTTCGTAATCTGTGTGACCATGAAAGCTACTTCATCCATATGACCGGCAACCATAACTTTCGGACCATCCGCCTGACCCGTGCGTTTTCCGAAAATTGAACCAAGACCGTCCATGACGATTTCATCCGTCACCGGTGTAATCCGTTCTTTCACAAAGCGTCTGACATCATGTTCAAACCCGGGTGCACCGTTCAATTCTGTCAATGTTCGAAACAAGTCTCTTGTTTTTTCATTCATATGTATCCCCTCCTGTTCATTCATTATACAAAATTTTGCTTCAATCACTTAACCTTTTGTTTCTCACTGGACGGATTATTTGGTACAGTAGGAATAGAACCTGTAAGGAGGGGAATTTTAATGAAAAAACGCTATTGGATTATCGGTCTCGCAGCAGCGGTCGTTGCCGCTTTCGCAGTCAAGAAGGCTGTCGACAACAAACAACTCTCTGCCGAGGAAGCGCTCGAAATCACGAAACGCACATTTTCAGCAAAAGGACGTGTCCAAGGTGCATGGATCTCTGCAACACCAGAGGCGTACGCATACGAGTCACGTGACTACCAAAGCTACAAAGGTGGCATCTCGGTCCTTGAAGGTGACGATGAAAAAACGTATCAATTCACAGTTGATGCGGAAACAGGTGCTTTACTCGAATACGCATAATAGACGGACCATACTTCGATCGACGAAGTATGGTTTTTTTTCAGAAAGGAGACACTCGACATGTCTTTACTCGCTACTCTCTTCGTTTTAATAGTCGCTGTGGAACATTTTTATATTCTGGCACTTGAAATGTTTTTCCTGTCATCAAAATCTGCCCGGCGTACATTCGGTCTGACCGAAGAAGCCGTCTCCAATCCGCAGATCCGGACACTGTTTGCCAACCAAGGTCTTTATAACGGTTTTCTTGCCGCTGGTCTGATTTTCGGGCTGATCCTTGATTCCTCAGCGGTCCAATTGTATTTCCTCGGTTGTGTCATCGTCGCCGCTCTGTATGGTGCAGCTACTGCCAACACCTCAATTCTTTTCAAACAAGGGCTTCCGGCCATCATTGCTTTTTTACTCGTCTTATTCGTCTGAATTCATCAAAAAAAATCCCTTGTCGCACCCGGTAATTCGGGTAGAAAAGGGATTTTCATTTAATTCATAAAAGATTAACGCGGGTTATCATTACGTTCGTAGATCGGGTTCATGTATTCACTTGTTGAATACAGACGCGGTACAACAACGTATAGCATGATAGCTGGTACTGCAATGATTAATAACATCAGTAACATCGGCAACCAGTAAACCACCTTTTGGTGCAGGTTATCCGAGTTGCTGTCGATGTATTCTTTGACGCCTTTTACTTTAGCCGCATCTGCGCTTGTAAGTAATTTACCGCTGTCTGCGTTGTAGAAATGAATTTCACGTTTGATCGTGATGAAGATTCCATCACGAACTGTCTCGATTACCGCGATTCCACCGATAATATTTTCACCTTTTTCACCAGTGAATGTTTTTGGATCTTCAATTTCTACAGAACCTTTTTTATAGTCGTAATGTGTACTCTTCAAATCCTCGTCAAGTGCTTTTTGCATAGATGACGTATCAATCGCAGCGAATACCGATTGTCCGATACTCAATGCGAGAAAGAGTGCCGTTACGAAGGCTAAGCTTTTTTGCCACATCCCCAATTTCCCCCTTTACCTGTAAATACAGTTCTTCAGTCAACAACATTGTACCAATTAATAAGAAAAAAGTGTGAAAGAAATGCTAGGAAAATAAGAAAACTTTTTGTCTAAATTATTTTGTATACGTTGCTTCCATCCGATAAATCGGTTGACCCATTGCTGAAAATCGTTCTTCGTATTCCGTTCTGACGTTATTTTCCGGCTCGTTGGCATGTAAATCAAGTGACATCCAATCAAATGTCATCCCGTAAGCAGACATCGTCATCAGACTTGATTCAAATAATTTCCGGTTATCCGTCTTGAAATGAATCTGCCCTTTTTCCGGTAAAATATCTTCATAGGTTGCCAAAAACGTTTTGTACGTCAAGCGGCGTTTCGCATGCCGTGATTTCGGCCACGGATCGGAGAAGTTCAAATAAACACGGGCCACCTCTCCTTTTTCAAAGAAGTCACGCAAGTCTTTGGCATCGACCGTCAAGACACGGACGTTAGCAAGCGGTTCTTCCACCATCTTTTGAACGATGGCGACTGCAACACTCTCAAACAGTTCGATTGCGACGAAGTTGACCTCCGGATACTGTTTTGCCATCCCTGTGATGAAGGCGCCTTTACCTGATCCGACTTCGATGTAAATCGGATTCTCATTCTTAAATTCATTCGACCAGTTTCCTTTTAGAGTCGACGGGTCTGCTATATAAATGGAGGATTGCTCTTTCATATAATCCAGTGCCCATGGTTTGTGACGTAAACGCATACTGCTCATCCTTTCGATTCTTAAATTATCCGCAGATAAGTTTATCATGATTCGGGTAAATATATAAGATGTTCTTCATTCTCCCAAAAGAATGTTCAGCAGATCGTCACTTGAGAATAAGTGAGCAATCTACTACACTTACAGTACGATGATTCCTAAAGGAGGTTTTAATGTTGGAAGACTTCTTGATTGCGTGGGGTTCTCCGATCGTTCTCGTCATGGGTGTAACGGCTCTTTTCGTCTGGGCGACGTTCGGAAAAGTGAATGCGGAATAAACAGTTAGCGGTAGACATCTTGTGTTGATCACAAGGTGTCTTTTTTAGTTTCTGAAGGATTCACCTTGGTTTCTCATTGAAACAGATGTATACTTTTCACGAAACAGTTTTTATATTACAGCTATCGAACAACCAAAACTACTGGTAGAAAAGGAGAATTGTAATGAAAGAAAAACAAAACAGTGATTCAAATGACTTAGTACAGAAGAAAACAGGAGCCGATTTGGTCGTCGATACCCTCATCGAACAGGGTGTCGACTATATCTTCGGGATTCCTGGAGCGAAAATTGACTCTGTCTTTAATGTTCTGCAGGACCGGGGACCGGAACTGATCGTCGCACGTCATGAACAGAATGCCGCGTTCATGGCACAAGCAATCGGCCGCTTGACGGACAAACCCGGCGTGGTACTTGTCACGTCAGGACCCGGTGCTTCCAATCTCGCGACCGGTCTTGTCACGGCCAACTCGGAAGGTGACCCTGTCGTCGCGATTGCCGGTGCCGTCACACGAGCCGATCGGTTGAAACGGACCCACCAATCGATGGATAACCAGGCACTGTTCAAACCGATTACCAACTTCAGCGCTGAAGTTCAAGATGCCGACAATATCCCTGAAGTCTTATCCAATGCTTTCCGGACAGCGGAAACGACGTCCGGTGCCGCTTTTGTCAGCATTCCGCAGGATGTCGGATTAAATGAAGCGAACGTCACTTCGTTCAAAGCGGTCGAAGCACCTAAACTCGGAATCGCTCCAGAAGAATGGATTGATGAGACGGCTACCCTGATTGAACAAGCGAAGTTACCGGTTTTGTTACTCGGTATGCGCTCGAGTCAACCGCGTGTCGTTCAGGCCATCCGTGCTTTGCTCGAACGCGTGTCGATCCCGGTCGTTCAGACATTCCAGGCCGCCGGTACGTTGTCACGCGAGCTTGAATCTAATTTTTACGGACGGGTCGGTCTTTTCCGTAACCAACCGGGAGACGCCTTGCTTGCTGAAGCCGATCTCGTCTTATCGATCGGATACGATCCAATCGGATATGATCCGAAATTCTGGAATCAACCGTCTCACGAGCGGACATTGATTCATCTTGATCAGATGCGGGCCGAAATCGATCACTTCTATCGTCCGGACCGGGAACTCGTCGGTGATGTTGCAGCAACCATCAATGCGTTATCAGAACGTTTGCATGCATTGACACTTCCGGCAAGCTCAACTGAATTTTTACACGGTCTTCAACAACGTCTAGAAGAACGGGACATCCCGCCAATCGTGAAGGACTCACCACTGACTCATCCGCTTTACTTCATGAAAACATTACGCGAACAAATCGCGGACGACGTCACGGTCACAGTAGATGTCGGA
Source organism: Exiguobacterium artemiae 255-15 (assembly GCF_000019905.1). GTDB lineage: Bacteria > Bacillota > Bacilli > Exiguobacteriales > Exiguobacteriaceae > Exiguobacterium_A > Exiguobacterium_A artemiae. Next base: position 2,227,528 of record NC_010556.1, read on the forward strand.
TCGCATTACATCTGGATGGCACGTCACTTCCGGTCGTACGAGCCTCGTCATCTCTTGTTCAGCAACGGCATGCAGACACTTGGTGTCGCATTACCTTGGGCAATCGCCGCGACGCTCGTCCGTCCGGGTAAAAAAGCGGTCTCGATTTCCGGCGACGGTGGATTCCTCTTTTCCGCCATGGAACTGGAAACGGCAGTCCGCCTGAATGCTCCGCTCGTCCATTTCGTATGGCGGGACAGCGGGTTTGATATGGTAGCATTCCAGCAGGAAATGAAATACAAACGGAAATCCGGTACCTCGTTCGGAGAAGTCGATTTAGTAAAATACGCTGAAAGCTTCGGCGCAAAAGGACTCCGTGTCAATCATCCGTCCGAACTCATCTCGGTCATGGAAGAAGCATGGCAAACAGAGGGACCTGTCATCGTGGATGTTCCGATCGACTACAGCGATAACATTACACTCGGTAAAGAGGTACACTTGGATCAATTGAACTGATAAGGAGATGAAAGCGATGCAGCATGACGATACATTACTTCAGATTTCGACAATGATGGCCTTACTCGACGGTGTATTCGAAAGTGAAACACGCTATGAATCGATTCTTCCCGGTTATGATTTCGGAATCGGTACATTCGATCATCTCGACGGGGAAATGATTGGTTTTGACGGTTCCTTTTATCAACTGCGGTCGGACGGCAGCGCCCGTCCGCTCGACCTCAAAACGACAACTCCGTTCTGTTCTCTTACGCGATTCGTTCCCGAACAGTCGTTGTCCGTGAAGCAAACGATGTCTAAAGCTGATTTTGAACACTGGCTAAGTGAACAGCTTGGTACGATCAACAGCTTTTACGCCGTCCGGATTGAAGGACGATTTTCCGAGGTCAAGACACGAACTGTCGCTCGGCAGGAAAAACCATTCCGTCCAATCACTGAAGCCGTCGCGACACAAAGCGCCCGGACATTCGAACACATCGACGGTACGTTAGCCGGTTATTTCACACCCCGGTTTGGTCATGGAATCGCAGTCGCCGGCTACCATCTTCATTTCATCGATCAGGAACGAAGCGGTGGTGGACATGTCTTCGACTATACGGTACAAGACGTAACCGTTACATTCGAGGAAAAACCAAAGTTGGACTTACGTTTGCCGACGACAGCAGCGTACCGGACAGCTGATCTTGAAAGTCATGATATCGAAAAAGAAATCCAAATTGCCGAAGGCTAAAAAAACGTGCGGACACAGAATCACTTGTGTCCGCACGTTTTTCTTTAGTGTTTTAAAATTCTTGTCTTGAACAGATCGCCGCTTTAATCTTCCTGTTCCATTTCCAGCAATTGCGCTAAAAAAAGATAACTCTCTGTTGCATCAGGATGCATGGTATCTTCATACCAGTAAATCGAGAGTACTGCTTGCGCCACGACGTACCAGTACATGCGTTGTTTCAAATCTTTCGTCAACGGATGTCCGTAATGCGCAAACCATTCTGGCCAGCACTCTTCATCGACATAACTGTATAACATCATCCCCAGATCATACGCACGATCTGCGATAATCGCATCATCCCAATCATTAAGATACAGATGTCCGTCTGTTCCGACCAACCAGTTATTATGATTTAAATCCGAATGGCAGACGACTTGCTCGTCTGTCCGGACGTAAGGTAACCGCTCGGACAAATAGTCGATGGCCTGTTCAATCAATTCCGGTTGTGCCAGTTCAGCAGGTTGAAAATATAAACGACACTGCCGCAAGAGTTCATCCGGTTCGATCGGACGCTGATCCAATTGTTGTAACATGAACAACAGTTCCTTCGAATCATGAATCTTTCCGAGCAACCTTGCGACTTCCGGCCGTTCCATCATTTCCGGTTCCAACTCTTGACCTTCGATGAATTGCTGGGCGCTGATGACATCTCCGCTGTAAATCCGCTTTGTCCAAAGCAGCTTCGGCACGATACCATCCGCTGATAAAATCGCCAAAAATGGCGAGGAGTTTCGTTTTAAAAAGAGTTTTGACTGCCCCGTTGAGGCAATGTATGCTTCTCCCGTAATTCCGCCTGCTGGCGTAAGGGTCCAGCCTTCGCCAAGCGCATCTAAAATATCTAATTCCATTATAATCCGCTCAACTTTTTAGTAGATTTGCCTTAAGGCACAATGATTATCTTAACATGTGGCGATCGTTGTTGACAACGGAAGGACCGTGATCTGCGAAACACCCTTCTCAATCGGTGTGATAGATGCTTCGTTTCCATAAACATGCACATTCCATCTAGGATGATCCAGCACGATATCAATCTTCTCAGACGTCACATTATGCACGACAAGCGTCCGTTGCCAGGCATCGTAGGAATGAACAGCCCCTACTTCGTATGCGATGACTCCAGGTTGCATCGGCAAAAAATGCATCAGTTCCTGCACTTGGTTAGCTCGGTGCAACCGGAATCCACCGTGCATCCGACGGATTTGCAAGATGTTTTTTAAATACTCGACCATCTGTGCCTGGCGGTCCCGTAACGTCCAGTCCACCCGATTAATCGCATCAGGTGCATTATAGCTGTTCTCGACGCCTTGTTTCGTTCGGCCGAACTCTTGTCCGGCATGAAGAAACGGGATGCCGGCTGATAAAAATATAATCGTTTGGGCCAGTCGGCTCATCTGTAACCGTGTCGTTTCATCGAGGTCCGGCCGGGCGAGTGTCAACTTGTCGTACAAGGTGTGATTGTCATGTGCTTCCACATAATTGATCGAATACGTCGGCTCAGGGAAACGCCCCGTCGTCTGACCATTCAACGTGATACTGCCGGCCATTCCGTTGTGTACTTCCCCTTCCCACCAACCGTTGCCCGATACAAAACCACAGTCTGTTTCATTGAACGTCGAGCCTTTTAAAGCATCCCGGAAAACATCATTAAAATGACCGATTCGCGGCATTTGTGAAGCGACTGAACTGATTGCCTTTTGACGTTGCGGTAATGGTGTCGCCAAGTCCCATCCTTCGCCGTACACAAGAATGGTCGGATCAATATGATCTAATGCTGACCGGACATGATTCATCGTCTCAACATCATGAATGCCCATCAAATCGAAACGAAAGGCGTCCACATGAAAAATGTCTGCAAAATAGGTCAGGCAGTCCACAATCATCCGTCGCATCATGAACCGTTCCGATGCGGTGTCATTCCCGACTCCAGTTCCATTGGCAAGTGTTCCGTCCATTTCATAGCGGAAATAGTAGCCCGGCACCAGGTATTCGAGCGCTGACCGTTCCCGGATGTAGACATGATTCATGACTACGTCAAACGTCACTCGAATTCCCGCTGCATGAAGCCGTTCAATCATCCCGACATACTCAAGAATCCGGACCTTTGGATCGATTGGATCGCTGGCATAACAGCCTGTCAGTGAAAACCACTGAACAGGATCGTATCCCCAATTGTAAGGAAGGCGGCTCACTTCTTCCGTCGTCGTAAACAAATGAACCGGTAACAGTTGGAGATGAGTCACACCGAGGTCCAGTAAATAATCGATGCCTGTCGAGCGTCCTTCCGGTGATACGGTCCCTGTTTCCGTCATACCGAGGTATTGTCCGGGATAATGAGAACCGGAAGACGGATCAATCGTGAAATCCCGAATATGTGCTTCATAAAGGATGGCATCTGTCGGTTTGATTAACAACGGCCGTTTTTGCCGATGTGGAAACTGTCGGTTGATTTCTTGCTCGACATCAAGCAGAACCGCGAATTGTCCATTTACGCTGACAGCCTTGGCATAAGGATCAACAACTTCCTCTGTTCCTTGATACGTCGTGACCCGGTAACGGTACAGGCTGTTCTCCCATGAACGGGGAACCACTAACCGATACGCGCCGCGTTCTTGCCGTTCAAAGTCCCGGCTGTCCCTTTCGACACCGTCTTGATCGTAGCGGATACATTCCAACCGTTCAGCCAGCGGGGACCAGACATATAAGGAAATCATGTCGGTTTCATAGACCGCACCCAAAGGTCCTTCATAACTGTATTTGCGATCAAATCCTGCCGTCTGTACAATCCGATTTGGCAGCACGCGGACTCGTTCCTGATCGGGTAAGATGATTTCATAACAGCGTTCCAATTCAACCGCCCGGTCGAGCAGCAGTGTCAGTTTGATTGTTCCGTCCATATCTTCTCGATTTTCGATGGAGTAGTCCATCGGCTCACCATCACAGACGAGCGAAAACTCACCTTGTCCAAACGGTGTTTCGGTTTCCATTAAGATGGTTTGAAATGTCACGAACTCAACTGAATACAATCTGACTTGTTGCGTTTCCAATTCATTATTTATCATCTGTTTACGCGACAAGCAAACATCTTGCCGCTTCCCTCCCTATTTTTGAATCCGCCCGTTTTCCTGACTGTTCAGTGCCATTTGGAATGTCACCGAAACGGTCTCTTTTAAAATCTGTTCGCATACGCGCATCTGAAAAGCTTTTGTATGCACAGCCGACAGATTCATTTTCCGCAACCACTCTGTAAAATCAATTTTACTGACGTAAGTCGTCGTTGTCTCTTTTGGCATTTGATCGAAATAGCCTTGTGACGCTATGACGACACGCTCGATTGGCAACATGAATTCGGAACCTAAAATTAATCGCAGGATATCCTCTGTCCGTTTTAAACTGATTAACGGATTAACGATGTTTTTCGGCGAGGCTTTGAATGGTTGTTCGCGCCACAGTTTACTGCGTTTGATGTGATAGATGCTCTCTTCGCCGTCTAACCAATCCAGTATATAGATGGCAGAAGGCCCTACGACAAACGGACTGAGTTCCACTTCTCCTTGCTGGTACTGAATGACGGCACGGTAAAACATACCGAATTGATCATTCAAGAGATGTAGCATCTGATAAAAATCCAGGTGTCGTCTTAAAGGAAGCCGCCAGATGTCATCCTCCGTCGCTCCGCCCGCGACATAAATTAACTTTTGAACTTCCACTCGCTTTTTGTACCATTTATCAAAAGCAGACTTCGAGATTTGTTTTCCCGGCACCTGAAACATTTCCGGTTTCTTAAAAGGCTGCCACCATTTTTTCGGCCGGATGATCGTCTCACCCGGGAACAATTCACCCGTCTCCCATTTTTTCAAGACGTTCGCATAATCAACAAGCTGCTGATCTTTAAAACGTTTTGAAGTTTCGAGCGGATTTCTTTCGTAACGGCTTTCTAAATCATAAAGTTTCATCAATAATGCCAATCATATCACCTCGTTCATTCTTCCCAAATTGAAATCGTGTATCTGCCTGATACCGCGGTTGATTGTCCGGGCAAATCTGATACAGAACGATTTCTTTGACATGTAAGCTGGCGGCAGGTGTTTGTTCGGGTGGGTGGAGCGACACTTCTTGATTCCACTTCTTCGCAAGGGTAATGTGTGGAACAAACGGTTTAGCCGGATTCGGATCAATCTGCCGGGCAAGCTGAAACAGTTTTTCCTCATATGCCGGTCCGGCAGCAAAGACACGGGGTCGTTCTGCTAATCCAAATCGTTCAAGGTGATCTAATTTTAAAGTAAAGGCGGAAGTCATTTGCGTAATCTCCGTCAGCTGACGCCGCCAGTTTCTCAACTCGTCATTGGTTAGTGAGCCTAAAAAACGCAGTGTCAGATGATATTCGTTCGGTTCATATACCGTTTTGTAATAACGCTCAAGTTTCAGGGAAGACGCGAATCGCGCCAACGTCTCGTCAGCAACCGGAATGGCGATGAAAAAGTGTTTTTGCATACGGATCACTCCTTGATTTTTGAGCTGATCAGATACAAACAAGCACCTAACAGGCTACTACCTGTATATACCCAAAATACCGCGTAGATGGTCCATTGATCCAAAACAATCCCGCTCATTAAATTGAATAATGCCGTCGCAAGACCGGTCGTCGTCGCCATATACGTACTGACTGCCGTCGCCACTGTTGAAGGCGGTACCAGCGAACGGACATAATCAAGAGCGACAGGAATCAACAGACCGATGATGAATCCTTGTAATGCCGCCAAAATCCAAAGTGTAAAAATTGGCGGCTCAAGCGCCAAGATTCCGGTCCGCAACGCGGATAAGACGGAAATAAACACCAAGACAGGAATCGGCCCAAACCGCATCATGACTCGTGTCGCAATACGCATGAATGGAATTTCGCATAACACCGCAACAAAAAACAGCGTTCCGACGAGTGCCGTCGACTCTCCACGAATCGTCACGTAACTGCCGAAGTAATAATTGTTGGCAAAAATCGGTCCAAACACTAAACTGCCGCCTGCTAAAAACAGTAAAAAACGTTTATTCGAAAACAAGGCCTTCAATGGAATGTGTTCACGTTCGACCGTCGAAACAGGGGTTTCTTCAATTCCAATCAACACCAGAAATCCGAGAACGAGTGCTGTTCCACTCGCATAAAAAATTGCACCGAGCGAGCCCTGTTCCGTCACCTGTCCGAGAATAAAGACAGCGAGCGCAAAACCGGCGGAGCCAAATAAGCGTAACGCCCCGTAGTCGACTGATTTTCTTTTGGAGAATTCAATCGCCAATGTATCGACGAGCGGAATATGTGCGCACTGGAACAACGCCCAGAGTGAAGAAATCAATAACAGAAATAAGTAAATAGAAGTCAGTAAATAACTGATGGTTAAGAGACCTGCCGTGAGTAAGGCCACCAACAGTAAACGTTTCGGTCGCCCGAACCGGTCGGCGGCCATTCCCCAAATCGGCTGTAAGACAATCGATAATACGGGACCTACTGCAACAATCGTTCCGATTTCCGATGCTGATAATTGAAACGCATCATTGGAAAAATACAGTGCCAAATAGGGAATAAGTGCACCTTGCCCAAAGAAGATGAAAAAATACAGGGCTTGAAAATGATATTTTTGACGATGGATCACAACTGACTCTCCTTCAAGAATCAATCCCCCTATCACAATGGATTCGGGGGATTCATTTCCTTATAAATTGGTTTTTCAGATGAACAGATGTTTATTTCGCCAATTCGTAAATCGCTTCTGCATAGATGGCGACGGCTAATAACAACTCTTCAAAATCAACATACTCATCCACTTGGTGCGCGACTTCCGGTCCGCCCGGGAAAACAGGTCCAAATGCAACACCAGCTGTCAATGAACGGGCGTAGGTTCCGCCACCGATCGCAATCAAGTCGGCCTTTTGATTTGTTTGCCGTTCATAGACCGCACTGAGTGTCCGGATTAGTTCATGGTTCGGATCGACATGATGCGGCGGCATATGTGTGCGTGTTTGAAGTTCGAACCCGTATGCGATGGCTGCTTCTTTAATCAACTGTAAGCGTTCTGTGAAATCAGCACTATAAGGATAACGGATATTAAGCGAAGCCGTCCCTTGCCCTTGTCCGTAACGGAAAACGCCTCCGTTGATCGTCAAGTCGCCGGTTTCATCGGATGCAGCCACACCAAGCGCCACACCACGTGAATCACGGAACATATGCACGACCATCTCGAGATAACGGCGGCCATTGTAATCAAGATGAAGGGTATGCAGGAAACGTGCCAAATGAAGGGCTGCGTTTTTCCCGTTATCCGGTTCCATCGCATGCGCCGCGACCCCGATGACGTCAAAGACAAGTCCTTCAGCCGTCTCCTTGACTGTCCCTGTCACACCTTGTTTCTCCAGATACTGATGGAAATCTTCTTCGATTGTTCCCCGTTCAGCGACATGAACCGTAGCCGTCGCGTGACCCGGTACCATATTCGGACGCTCTCCGCCTTCGAAACGAACGAGTTGATAGCCTGTATCTGCTGCTTTTACGGGTTTACCTTGAACGAGTAATCCGTCATACAATCCTTTTTCAGCGTTAATGATAGGGAAATCAGCATCCGGTGCAAATCCAAGCGTCGGCATTTCTTCATGCTTGAAGTAATGATTCACACAGCGCCATTCGCTTTCTTCATCCCCACCGGCAATCAAACGAATCCGTTTTGAAAGCGGAAGCCCCAACTCTTTGACGATCTTCAAGGCATAATACGCCGCCATCGTGGGTCCCTTATCATCGATTGCACCCCGCGCAATCAATTTCCCGTCGGCTAATGTCGGATTGAACGGGCCGTATGTCCAATTGTCACCGCCTGCTGGTACGACGTCCAGGTGGCAGAGGATTCCGAGTAATTCATCTCCTTGACCATACTCGAGGTGACCGGCATATCCGTCGACGTTCTTCGTAATAAATCCATCCTGTTCCCCCAGCGCAAGCATCCAATCGAGTGCCCGTTTGACTTCCGTCCCGAACGGAGCACCTTCTTGAATCGTCGTTTCATCGAGAATACTCGGTATGCGTAATAGTTCCTTTAAATCAACTAAGAGATCTTCACGTCGTGCCATGACTTCTTCTTTCCAATTGACCATTTGACTTCTCTCCCTTGTCCGCTAATTCGTTCACCTTTAAGTATAGCGAAAATTTGACAATTACGAACATCCAAAATACCAAATCTTTTGTTATTACGTTTTTAACGAACATTAAAATGAATAAAAGACGTTTCATTCGCTATTAACTATTGAAAGTTTATGTGTTTTTTGAAAACGTTCGGTTAAATTACTTGCATTCTATATTAAAAGAGTTATACTAAAGGCGAAACAACTTAATTCATCATCGTCTTTTGTCACCCGAAGCTTTAGAACACTATTCTATCCATTGGGGGAGTGGTTATACCAATGAAAGATTCTACAGACCGTATGTTGACCCGGATTAAATCGATTTATCTCTATATCAATGAGAACGGAGCTACTACGACAGCAGACTTGGTTGAAGAGTTCGGCATTACTTCAAGAACCGTCCAGCGTGACTTGAACGTGCTCGAATACAATAACCTCATTGTAAGCCCAAGACGCGGTACTTGGACATCAAGTAAAAAACAACGACAAGCCGGCTGATTAAGATGTTTCACCAAACTATTTTCTGTAACGACGCGAATCCTTCGCGTCTTTTTTTGTTATTTTTTTTTCAGGCAGGGTATATCTAGTTTGAGAAGGAGATGATGAGATGAATATTTTAATCATTGGAGCAAACGGAACAACAGGGCGAAAAATGGTTGAACTGATCGGGAAACAAGGTCAGCATCAAGCAATCGCCGTCGTACGGGAAGAAAATCAAATCAATGACTTAATCGCTCTTGGCGCATCCGAGGTCCGTCTTGGTGATTTAACGAAAGATGTCACAGATGTCGTCAAAGATGCGGATGTCGTTATTTTTGCAGCCGGTGCCGGCGGAGCTTCGGAAGAGCTGACGCGCGCCGTCGATCAGGATGGAGCCATTAAAGTCATCGATGCGGCCAAAGCAAGCGGGATTGAGCGTTTCTTGATGCTCAGTTCAATCGGTGCCGATCATCCGCAAGGTGATTTAAAAGTTTATCTGGAATCAAAAGGTGCGGCCGACCGTCATTTAAAAGACAGCGGTCTCGATTATACGATTGTCCGTCCGGGTCCACTCAGTTATGATGAACCGAGCGGTACGATCGAGACGAAAGAACACTTTGATTCGTATGAAGGACGCGAAGTCTCACGTGATGATATCGCGGCCCTCTTCGTAACCTTGATTGATCACCCGACTCAAAAACGTCAGTTCGAAGTATTAAGCGGTCCCTTCCCGATTGCAGAAGCGTTGCGTAATCAATAATCCAAAAAGGGCGCCCTTCTATAAGAAGAGCGCCCTTTTTTCATTCCGGTTTCCAGTCAAACAAGGCTAATTCGCCACGTGTGAGTTCCCGGTATTCTCCTGCTTCAAGTGTCGGATCAAGCGGCAATTGTCCGATTGACAACCGTTTCAGATACGTCACTTCTTTTCCGAGAGCAAGCATCATCCGTTTGACCTGATGGAACTTCCCTTCGGTAATCGTCAGCTCGAGTGTTGATGTTTCGTCCGTTGCTTCCAAGATGATCAGCTTGCCCGGCTTTGTTTTATAGCCGTCCTCAAGTGTGACCCCTTCTGCAACTTCCTCCACGTCCTCTTCTGTCAGCGTACCGATGACTTCCGCATAATAGACTTTCTCGACGTGTTTTTTCGGTGACATCAATGCATGATTAAATGATCCGTCATTCGTCAGCAAGAGCAACCCTTCCGTATCCTTGTCGAGTCGTCCGACCGGGAACGGTTTGAAGTACGTCACGTCGTCAAACAGTAAATCAATCACGGTTTGATCCCGCTTATCTTCTGTCGCACTGATTACGCCGGGCGGTTTGTTCATCATTAAATAAATGAATTTTTGATACGTGACCGGTTCGCCGTATAATAACACTTGCTGATTTTCTGTATCGACGTGCTGTTTCGGGTCGTAGACGATTTCGCCATCGACTTGAATCGCACCCGACTTGAGTAATTGTTTTACTTCTTTTCGGGATCCTGCTCCCATGTTTGAGAGTAATTTATCTAGACGCATTTCCTCGTCCTCGTTTCATTGAAAATTTTCGTCCAAGTACGGCTTCCGCAAGACCGCTCCAAATGGCAAGACCTGCAAAGACGACAATCCCGATTCCGGCTCCGACGATTAAGATGATGAGTGAACCGATCGTCGTAGCGGGAAGCAGAGCTGCTAATCCCCATTTGACGAGCGCGACGCTCGCACCCATGATGGCACTGATGATCATAATCAGTGACGTCCGGCGCAAGACTGTGCTGAACGGGAACTGAACCGTTTGTGTAATTCGGAAGAACATCAATCCGGTTGCGACGACGTATCCAAGGATGGTTGCATATCCGGCCCCTGTTCCGTCTCCGGTCCAGTGAATCAACGGTGCGTTCAACAGATACTTCGTCAGCAATCCTGCCAGTGTCGCAATAATCGTGAAATACTGCCGGTTGATTCCTTGCAGTACTGCCGCTGTCACGGAATACAATGCGAGGAATAACGCACTTGGTGCATAACTTAATAAATAGACCCATGCCGCCTGATCTCTCGGGAATAAGACATGGAATGTCTCTTCACTCAGTAAAATCATACCGACGACCGCTGGGATCGTTACGAAAAAGGCCAGCTGGTAAATTTGCGAAATTTGTTTCCGGACTTTCCGCATATCCCCTTGTGTAAACGAGGCCGTCAAAAGTGGTGTCGCGGATAAGGATAATCCTGTCGCGACCGAAACCGGAATCAAGACAATTTTATGACTATCTGCAATCAGATAGGCTGTTGCGTTTCCGGCGGCTTCAAGCGTGTATCCGATGCTTTGTAAAGCCGCATTCATCGTGTTTTGATCAATGACCTGATAAAGCGGTGTCGACAGACCGACCATGACGATCGGAATCGCATACGTCAACAGTTCTTTATACAACCCTGATAACGGGCGATCCGGCGATATCGTCGTCTGACCGTCGCGTAACGCTTTTAAGCCGGGAGCACGTTTCCGGAAATAATAAACGAGCACAGCGACACTGCCGATTGCCCCGATGAAGGCACTGAATGTCGCAATCGTTGCTGCCCAGGCTGCATCCGTATCAAACAGATAAATCGCGATGCTGACGCCGGCCAGTAAAAAGATGATCCGGACAATCTGCTCCAAGATTTGTGAAATCGCAGTCGGCCCCATCGATTGATACCCTTGGAAATACCCGCGCGTCATACTCATCGCCGGAATCAGAATCAAGGCGAAACTGACTCCGCGAATCGTCATCGTGACGGCATCAACGTAAGAAGCCGAGTCGACATCTCCTCCGGGAATTGCCCGGTGAGCCAGATACGGAGCCAGTAAGAATAAGGCCAGAAAGGAAACAATACCGGTGATGGACATGATTTTTAAGCCGGATCGGTATAAACGCTCGCTTGTATCATATTCCCCCATCGCATTGTACTTCGCGACAAACTTCGAAACGGCTACAGGGATACCGGCTGTTGCGAGACCAATCATGATGGCATAATAGTTATAGGCATACGTGTAAAACATGATTCCCGTCGCTCCGACCATGAACTGAAACGGAAACAGATAAATCAGACCAAGGGCACGGGAGATGAGTGATGCACCGGACAACAACATCGTTCCACGAACGAATCCGGTATTACTGGATGAAGTTTCTTGCTTTTTGCTCACAGTCGACATGGATAACCTTCCTCGCACTTTCTATTTTTTCTTGACTCGATAAACGTCTCAATATACAAGTTCTCTCTTGCACAATTGCAAATCATTATACCGCTCAGCTTCCATAAAAGAAAGAGACGGTTTGTTTACAGTACAAACTTCTGCTAAAGTGAAACAAGCAGAATCCAACAAATGAGGTGACCACATGTATGATGTAATCGTAATCGGAGGCGGACCAAGCGGCTTAATGGCAGCGCTCGCCTCGTTACAAGCAGGCGCTAAGACGCTTTTGCTCGATAAAGGAAGTAAACTCGGACGAAAATTGGCAATTTCAGGCGGCGGTCGATGCAACGTCACGAACCGCAAACCATTGGAAGAATTGGTTCAATCGATTCCCGGAAACGGCCGTTTTCTCTACAGTGCCTTTTCTCAGTTCAATAACGAATCCATCATTGAACTGTTCGAGGGCTTTGGTGTCGCTCTGAAGGAAGAGGATAATGGACGGATGTTCCCGGTTTCCGATAAAGCAGCTGACGTCGTCCGGGTATTGATTGATCAAATCCGCCAGCACGGCGCTGAAATTCAAATCAATGCGGAAGTTGCAACACTTGACTTCCATCCGGACGGTTCGTTCGCAGCCGTCCTGCTTGCGGACGGATCCCGCCTCGAAGCGAAGAGTTGTGTCGTCGCTGTCGGTGGACAATCGGTTCCCCATACCGGTTCAACCGGCGACGGTTATCCTTGGGCACGTAAAGCCGGTCATACGATCACGGAACTTTTCCCGACCGAAGTGCCGATTTTACTGAACGATACGTTCATCCAAGAAAAGACACTTCAGGGTCTTTCGTTACGTGACGTCGCGCTGACGGTTCACGGTAAAAAAGATAAACCGATCAAGACGCACACCGGCGATCTGTTATTTACCCATTTCGGTCTGAGTGGTCCGATTGCTTTACGGTGCAGTCAGTACACGATCAAAGAAAGAAAACGGTCCGGTGAGCGTGTTGTCCATCTTTCGATCGACTTGTTCCCGGAAGAATCGATTGGTGCCCTGACGGAACGGTTCCAAGCTGCCCTTGCCGCTAACCCGAAAAAAACGGTCCGCAATGCGTTAAAAGGATTTGTTCCGGAACGATTGCTCGATCTGTTATTTGCCCGGATCGGTTTTGGAGATGAAGTCTGTACGCAAATTAAAAAACAGGACTTCACTCAATTGCTGGCGACGCTCAAACGCTTCCCGCTTCAAGCAGTCGGAACACTCGACTTTGATAAAGCGTTCGTCACCGGCGGCGGTGTTTCGATCAAGGAAATCCAACCAAAAACGATGATGTCGAAAAAAGCAGACGGTCTCTTTTTCGCCGGCGAAATCCTCGACATCCACGGCTATACAGGCGGTTATAATATCACAGCCGCTTTCGTGACCGGACATTGCGCCGGCACGAATGCTGCACTGACCGCGTTATGACAAAAAGGCTAGTTCCACACGGAGCTAGCCTTTTAGTCGATTGGTGTAAACGAACGGCTCGAGAATTTATCTGTTTGGATCAAAGCAAACAACTCATTGTCCTGAACAAATATGCCTTCTGCCCCGTAGACTTTCGGGCTTGCCGACTCCCCTGTAATCGTCACATCTTTCGTGTCAATCGAATACAGGAATAATGCTTCCGAATCCAACGTGTAAATCCGCCCTTGCCGTTCAGCAAGACCAATCGGACGGAAATTTTCCGTGAAGGCTTTTTTCGCATCACTGCGCATGCCGCCGGCCGTGTCAATCCGCTTTCGCTCTACAATCGTCAAATACGGCGGTTTTCGTTTTTTCTTTAAAGCGCGTTTTTCCTTTGCGGTCGCATCTTTATCGATTTTTATTTCATCTTGTTTCGTCGTGAAATACGTCAGTTCACTTCGCGCTAACGAACGAATGTGATTGATCGTGTAGAATTGTTTTTTCTTGGCATCGTAACCGAGTCCGTGGAAACTGTCGCGGATCGTCGTACCTGCCACCCGTTCCCGTTTGTCTTCTTTCCAGACGCCTTCTTCCCGTTTAACGGTCACGAGAATTTGATTGGACGTCAATAAGGCGACGGTCTCGCCGTCAACGAGCGTCATACCGTCAAGTCCCGATAACATCAATTTGCCTTCATCCTCGATTTGGAATGACGCATTGATTCGTTCGCCGGTCCCGCTGATTTCGAAAAAGTGATAATCTTCCGTTACGACAAGATAGGAACCGATCGAATCATCGTACAACATCTGTTGGACGTTTTTGATCAATGGTTCTTCCGGATTCGGAATGGAAGACGGTGTTTTCGTCGGTACTTGTTTAACTGCTGCTTGGTGTTTCGATTGTGTCTCAATTTTGGCAAACGTCTCTTTGATTTGTGCGACGGTCTCAGGTCTCGAAAAGACGAGCGACACACAAAGGATCAGACCGGAGACGACGGCAAAAATCGTTGTATAGACTATATAAGTTCGTTTCATTTACACAAATCGCCTTTCTGTCTCGGTTTCTGATTCAGTTTAGCAGAAGGCGCCCTAAAAAAAAAGCGGACTTGCGACGGAGGTAAACGAAAACCCCTCAATCTGACGAATCAGATGAGGGGTTTTACCTTAGTTCGCTACGATATTGATCAGTTTTTTCGGAACGACGATGACTTTCCGAACCGTTTTATCGCCAATCCACTCTTGTGTTTTTTCATCGGCAAACGCAAGGGCTTCAATTTCTTCTTTTGTTGCCTCCATGCTGATGACGAGCTTCGAACGGACTTTACCGTTGACTTGAATGACGAATTCCATTGTATCGCTGACGAGTTTCGTTTCGTCAAATGTCGGCCATGCCGCATATGTCAATGTATCCTCAAAACCAAGCTGTTCCCATAACTCTTCCCCAAGGTGCGGTGCGACCGGGGTCAGCAATTGAATGAATCCTCGAAGGAAGTGACGCGGTAAGACCGGTTGTTTATTGGCCTCGTTGACGAAGACCATCAACTGCGAAATCCCGGTGTTGAACTGAATGTTCGTGAAGTCTTCCGTTACCTTTTTAACCGTCTGATGGTAGACACGTTCAAAGTCTGCATCGACTGTCGTCACGTCCTGAATGTCCGCTGTCCGTTCGAACAGACGCCAGACGCGGTCAAGGAAACGACGTGCCCCGTCAAGACCGTTCTCCGACCACGACACCGAAGCATCAAGCGGTCCCATGAACATTTCGTACAAGCGGAGTGTATCTGCACCGTGCGATTTGACGATTTCATCCGGATTGATGACGTTTCCGCGTGATTTCGACATTTTTTCATTGTTTTCTCCAAGAATCATCCCTTGGTTATACAACTTTTGGAATGGTTCTTTCGTCGGTACGACACCGATATCATACAAGACTTTATGCCAGAAGCGGGCATACAGTAAATGAAGCACGGCATGCTCGGCTCCTCCGATATAAATATCGACCGGAAGCCAGTATTTTAGTTTTTCCGGATCGGCAATCGCCTCTTCATTATGCGGATCAATGAAGCGGAGGTAGTACCAGCAGCTGCCGCCCCATTGTGGCATCGTATTCGTCTCGCGGCGTCCTTTAAGTCCCGTGACCGGATCCGTGTAATCGAGCCAGTCTTCTGCAAGGGCGAGTGGTGATTCACCTGTGCCGGACGGCTTGATTTCCGGAATCATCGGCAATTCAAGCGGAAGTTCCGATTTATCGAGTGTCTTCATCGTTCCGTCTTCCATGTGGACGACCGGAATCGGTTCACCCCAGTAGCGCTGACGGCTGAATAACCAGTCACGCAATCGGAACGTGATTTTTTTGCGTCCGACTTGATTCGTCTCCAGTTCAGCGATGATCGTTTCAATCGCCTCCTGTTTTGACAATCCGTCGAGCATTTGTGAATTGACGTGTTCGCCTTCACCCGTATACGCTACTTCGTCAACGTTACCGCCTTTGACGACTTCGATGATCGGAAGGTCAAACTGTTTCGCAAATTCATGATCACGCTCATCGTGTGCCGGAACGGCCATGATCGCGCCTGTTCCGTATGTCGCGAGGACATAATCGGCGATCCAGATTGGCAGACGTTCGCCTGAAATCGGGTTGACGGCAAAAGCTCCCGTGAAGACGCCTGTTTTTTCTTTCGCAAGATCCGTCCGTTCCAAATCTGACTTCGTCTGGACAGACGCGATGTATGCTTTAACCGCTTCTTCGTGATCCTCTGTTGTGATATCCGTGACAAATGGATGCTCCGGTGCCAGAACGAGATACGTTGCGCCGAAGACGGTATCCGGACGTGTCGTGAAGACCGTTACTTGTTTTTTATGACCGTCGATCGTAAAGTCGATTTCCGCACCTTCCGATTTTCCGATCCAGTTCCGTTGCATTTCCTTGACGGATTCCGGCCAGTCGAGTTCATCCAAATCTTCGAGCAAACGGTCCGCGTACTCGGTAATTTTTAAAACCCACTGCCGCATCGGGACGCGGACAACCGGATGATTACCACGCTCGGACAGCCCGTCGATGACTTCCTCGTTCGCAAGCACCGTTCCAAGAGCCGGGCACCAGTTAACGGCGACTTCGTCAACGAAAGCGAGTCCCTGTTCATACAATTTCGTAAAAATCCACTGTGTCCATTTGTAATATTTCGGATCCGTCGTATTGATTTCACGATCCCAGTCGTACGAGAATCCCAAGTCTTTTAACTGACGTTTAAAGGTTTCGATGTTTTGGGCAGTGAACTCCCGCGGGTCATTTCCTGTATCAAGCGCATACTGCTCCGCCGGAAGTCCAAACGCATCCCATCCCATCGGGTGAAGGACGTTGTATCCTTGCATCCGTTTCATCCGGGCCAGGATATCGGTTGCCGTGTATCCTTCCGGGTGACCGACATGAAGTCCTGCTCCCGATGGATAAGGAAACATGTCTAACGCATAAAAGCCTTCTTTTTCCGGATCTTCTGTTGTGACGAACGCATTGTCCTGTTCCCAACGCGCTTGCCATTTCGGTTCGATTTCACGATGATTGTACGGCATCTTTATTCCTCCTCTGAATATACAAAAAACCGGTCTCCGCCCCTAGGAATAGGGACGAAAGACCGGTTTGTCTCCCGCGGTACCACCCACGTTGTCTGCTGAAGCAGACCACTTGATTCACAGATAACGGTGTGAAGGACCGGAGTTCGCTACTTGGTTTCACGAATCATGCTCCCTGACGAGTTCACGGACGATTCCGACTGGTTTGCACCGACCACCAGCTCTCTAAAACGGAATGACTCCCTTACTACTTCAGTTCGTCGCAATGGACTATCTATGTGTAAGTGTAAGCCGAACCTTCCCTTACCGTCAACGGTTGCGTAAAATTTCTCCAATCGCGGCGTGCGATGATACGGCATGATCCGCATGATGCAAGACTTGTGCCGGCATCCGATCGTCGAGCAGGGCAATGACTTCCATGCCCGCTTTTTTGGCACCAATCATCCCGTTTGCGGCGTCTTCAATGACGATACAGGCCTCGGGTGACTGATTGATCCGCTCTGCCGCCAGACGAAAAATCGCCGGATCCGGTTTGGAACGCGGGACTTCAAATCCGCTCGTATAAGCATCGACCGTCAATTCATAATGCGTAATGACACGTTTAATTTTTTCAAGTGAACTCGAGGACGCAATCGCAATCCGGTATCCTTCCGTCCGGGCCAGTTCCATCAGTTCTTTTACGCCGTCCTTCAAACCGCAGGTCTCCGGCTTCGCATGCTGTTGGAATAATTCGTGTTCGAGTGCCAGCAATGCTTCCGTCGAGTGCGGTAACGCGTGTTGTGTGATCAGTTCCTCCCACATCTCATCCCCGGTTTTCCCCATGAATGTCGCATACTGCGTCAAATCCAGCGGAATCGATAACGTGTTGAACATCTGTTGATGGACTTTAAAATATTGAATTTCACTATCGAGGATGACCCCATCCATATCAAAAATCAAACCTGTTTTTTTCATGATTTCCCCTCCTGTTATCAGCCTACCAAAAAACCTGATCATCTGCCGATGATCAGGTGGCTAAAACCGTCTCTTGATAACGGTATTCCGGGAAATAGTTGGTTGCTTCGTCGCTTCCGTACCGTTGACACAATTGTTCATAGACATGGGGAAGAAGAATCGTCTTTCCTTGGTGGTATTCAAACATACGGTAACCTGTATAACGACATTTGCTTTCGAACAGACTGTCCCGTTCCTTATAGCCGCCACCGAGGTGCTGCTCGACCATGCCGGCTGACTTGGAATGTAAAATCGCCTCATACTCCAGGCGCTGATTCGGAAAAAGTTTATGTTCATCACGTTGACAGCCGATCAGATGTCCGTGTGCATACTCGTTCCCGAGCAGGACGAAATATCCACCGACCGCTTCTCCCTGCCACTCCGCAATCAGCAATAACGGTTCACACAGTTCTGTCGGTTGAAACAACTGTTCAAAATATTCGGTCGTGAAATAGTAATGGGACGAAGCATCCTTCCGGTCCATCGTTTGATAGTAAAGACGGATGAAGGTTGGCAGATCTTCTTTCGATCCTCTTCGGACCGTCAGCTCTGACGCCAAGGATTTCCGGATCATACTCCGGTTTTTTTTATGAAAGGTCTGCATGATTTCTTCTACAGAAGGCCGAAGATCGATGCTTGTCGTGTGGCGGATGAATTCCGTTTTCGTCCAATCCGCTACACGTTTATGGTTTTCCGTCAGCGGATTAAAACGAATCAATTCGGAAACAATTTTTTGACGCATCGCCCATTGTCGAAACGAACGTTTGGCATCGGTCAGCTCTTCTGAAGTCAACTCACCAATGATTTCCGGACCTCCGTATCCGTAAGGCGTAATCAAATCAAAGTATTCGGTGTCAAAAATCCGCCGCTTCAAGAAGGGATAAAATAATTCACCTGATGCTCCTTGAAAATAAATCAGTCCGGCCGCTTCATCGGTCCGGGCATTCAAATGAACATATTCATAGCTATAAAAAATATCAAGTGATTTATTTTCCACAAGTGATGCCCACGTCAACTGATCTTCCACAAAAATACATCGCCTCATCTTTTTCCACCTCCGGCATATGACACGTCGAACATAACTATTTTTCCTTTAATTTGGTTAATCAATTAATTTTTACCTTTTAATTCAATACCCATTTTACATGTTTAATATGCTTCTTCAACAAAAAAGACAGACAGCGGAATCAAGCGACCGCTTCTGTCCTTTTCTCATTTTACGGCCTTGTTTGGTATAGCCCGAACGAATGTGAATCCTGCCAGCAGGATCAATCCAATCAATGTCATGAACACGGCATTCATACCGGATAAATCATAAATCAACCCTCCGACAGTCGGACTGATCATCCGCCCTGCCGAAGCGGCGATATTGACATACCCCTGAAACTCGCCTTCTTTCCCGATCGGAGCCAAGCGGGCTGCCATTGCCGGAACCGCCGGCCAAATGAACATCTCACCGATCGTCAAAATGACCATCGCTACTAAGAACATCTTGAATCCGCCGGCAAAAGGCACGATCGCGTATGACAAAAGAAAAATGCCGGTTCCCGTCAGCAACTGACGTTTCAAGTCGTCACCAAACCAGCGCAGGACAGGTGTCAATAACGGTTGCGCAAATACGATCAGTGCACCGTTGATCGTCCATAAAATCGAGTATTCGGAAATTGTCACACCGAGGGATTTTGTATGCACGGCAAATGTTCCCTGCCATTGAACATACACAAACCACAAGAGCGCATAGCCGACCGAAACGTACAACATCGTCCGGACTGAACTCTTCGAGAGCGGCTCCCGCACTTCTTCCCCTGCCGATACCGATTGACGTTTGACCGGATGCACTTGAATCCAGTTCAGCCCCACAAAAAGGACGACGGCAAACAATAAGTAAAGTATGAGATTGGCGATGAAAATGAACTGGATGTCGATTGCTGCAATTTGTCCGCTGATTGCGGTCCCCAGTGCCACACCGACATTTTGGGCAACATAGATTGCATTAAATGCCCGTCTTCCACCTTCCGGCCAAATGACACCGGTCAAAGCATAGATGGTCGGAAACACCATTCCTCCGACGAATCCGATCAATCCTAACATCAGCACATACCCGGTGAAGGTCTGATGGAACAGCCAAAGACCAATCGAGGCAAGGACCAGTCCAATGACACTGATGACAAGCGTCCGTTTCCCGCCTAACCGGTCAAATGCTTTTCCGCCGATATAGTTTCCGACAATGGCGAGAGCCGAGTTGACGAATAAAGCCATTCCGGCTTTTGTCATCGACTCTCCTAAATAATCATGAATGTATAATGTATTAAACGGCCATAAAAAAGAGGATCCTGTTGTATTGATCGCCATCGCCAATACCAGAATCCAGACCGCGCGAGGTAATTTCGGCATGGTAAGCATCCTCCAATGTAGTTTCCAACCTTGCCACTTTACGAAATTATTCTCCTCTCTGTCAAGGAACTTCGTTATTAAACGAAAAATCGGAAAAATGATACACTTGACTAAAGGGTCAATTTTCCGGGTACTTAGAAAAAAATAGAGCATATTATCAGAAAGAGGAGTTTTTGCCATGTCACTTGCACGTGTATTGCCTTACGCCAAAGAATTATTGGAATCAGTCATTCATGAGGGGGATTGTGTCGTCGACATGACTGCCGGGAACGGTCATGATACGCATTTTCTTGCCGAACAGGTCGGACCGAGCGGACGGGTCATCGCGTTTGATGTCCAGGAGCAGGCCATCGAAGAAACGACACGCCGTCTGCAGGCGGCTCACGTTTTCGACTGGGTCGATTTGTACCATGAAAGTCATATTCATGTCGGAGCCCGCTTGTTTGCTGAACAACGCCCGATTCGTGCCGGAGTATTTAATCTGGGGTACTTACCGGGGAGTGATAAATCCGTTACGACGACCGGGGAAGAAACACTCGAAGCACTCCGTGCCCTCCTTCCGGTTCTTGTCCCCGGCGGTCTGGTTGTCCTCGTGATCTACCATGGCCATTCGGAAGGACGACGTGAACGCGATGCGGTATTGGAACATGTTTCTTCCCTCCCGCAACAGGATTATGCCGTCCTGCAATATCGTTTCTTGAATCAGCAAAACAATCCCCCGTTCATCGTCGCGATTGAAAAAAAATTAAAGAAACAAACAATCGACTAAACAAAAAGAGGAATCCCGATGTGAACTGCTCCCCGTCAAGTAGACAGGATAAATAATAAAAATCTTTTAAACGGCTTGAGCTCTGTATTCTAATGGAGCCAAGCCGTTTAATCGTTGTTGATACCGTTCTTCATTGTAGAAATGAATATACTTCTGGATTGCAAGTTGGAGTTCGTCGAACTCCGTAAACTTATGTAGATAATAACTTTCGCACTTCAACGCTCCCCAAAAGGACTCCATCGGACCGTTATCAATACATTTACCAACCCGAGACATACTTTGTGTGATACCCGCCACGCGTGTCATGTGACGAAACGTATGCGAAGTATATTGAAATCCTCGATCACTATGAAGTAAGGGACGGCTTCCGGGTGCGCCTTTCAAGGCGAGTTCGAGTGTATCGAACACGAGCTGATTATGTTTGAGTGCCCAAGAACGAAGGCACGGATAGATCCATCATGTAGGTCTAGAATAGCGCTCAAATACGCCTTCTGAGAGGCGCCATACTTCAATTCCGTGACATCCGTTACCCATTTTTGATTCGGTCCTGCCGCGTTGAAATCACGGTTCAGAATGTTCTCTGCGGTCTGTTGAGGACGATTACGAATGTACAAAGGACGTTTCCGGCGTATGACGCAATGAATACGAGCGACATGCATCAGACGACGGACACGCTTCGCGTTAACGTTTCTTCCGAAACGGCGTTTTAAGTTTAATGTCATTCGTCGATAGCCATAGATTCCGTTCACCGCAAGGTGAATCTCGTTCATCTCTTCGATGATTTTCATGTTCTCCGTCTCACGTGCTTTCGGCATATCTATCCGACGTAACCACTTGTAGTAGGCAGCGCGCGAGACACAAGCGAGGTGGCATAGGGCAATGATTGGATAACCAAATTGCTCTACCGATGATTGGATGGCTTCATATTTATCTTGAAGTCGAATTTGATTTAACGTGACCTCCTCTCGATCTCCTCTAACTTTTTTAAGAAATCGTTCTCCATACGTAGACGCTCATTTTCTCGCTCGAGTCGTTTCAGCTCCAGCGCGAAACGTTCTGTACCCGTCAATTCTTCTACTGGCTTCTGACGACCGCGACGGTCTATCAGTGAGTCGATTCCATCCTTCTCGAACTTTCTTACCCAACTATAGATTTGTTGGTACGAGACCCGATGGGTCTCCATGATGCGTTGATAGTCTTTTCCGTTTTGTATACAGTCCATAACTGCCTGGACACGCTCTTCGAATGTAGTGGTTCTACCTCTAGTCATAATGGATCGCTCCTTCAATGGTTTCCCTTGAGTACTATGACTAGTATACTTCTCGATCCACTTCGCAAGTACGCTTATGTTCGAAATATCAAACCGTACCGAAGCGCTAGTGAGCGATTCTTCTTGGTCGAGTACTGCGCGCACAGCTTTCATCTTTAGGTCTTCGGGATAGCGGGTCCACTTTGATCGACTCCGAAGTGCGGAGGGACCGCCCGTACGATATTTTGCTCTCCATCTATTCAAGGTTGTGACTGAAAGCTCGAAGAGCGAGGCGATCGACTTGATTGAGTCGATTCCGTCCTCACACATCTGAATGATGTGTAGTTTTTGATCCATCGAAAATCTAGATGTAGCCATAGAAAAAGCTCCCTTCAAAGTAGACAGTTTTTGTTATTTCAACTGTCTACTTTTTGGGGAGCATATCAATGCTATCCGGATTCCTCTTTTTCTTGTTGCCGTTTAATCTTCCACCATCTTTAGAAACAGCAATAGCTTTTCAGCAAACCGCGTATTCAAACGTTCAAAACTGAAGTGCGGGAAACCGTGCAGACGTTGCAGATAAATCTGGTCTCCGCCCATCTTCCGGCACACTTCAAGCGTCAACTTGACGTCGGCGAACTGATCATCCGGTGCATAAAAACAAGCGAGATGGACCCGCGGCAGTTTCTTACGTTCTTCGTCATGGATGACGATTTCTTCTTCAATCTCGCGATATTCCGCATACGTCAATTCACCAAGACGTGCAGCATCCTCATTGTTCTGTCCGAACGGCAATGTGCCGAGCGGAGCATCCGGACGGAACCGGTCGAAAGCACTTGCAAACACTTGTTTGACGCCGCCTAGTTGCTTCGAGTTGTGCCAATCAAATAACGGCGAGATGAATGTCAGGCTCGCCATCGGCAACTCATATTCTTGAAGCAGCCGATTGACGACAAGTGCCCCCATACTGCAGGCAATGATGTGAATCGGTAATTTTCGTTTACCGGCTTCACGTAATGCTTCTTTTAACAGCTGTTGATGTTCTTCAAACGATACACGACGGGGTGCATCGACCAGGAGAACTTCGTATTCGCGTTCTAATACACGAATCAGCGCCTCACTCGGCCGAGCACGTAATTGGAGTGGATATACAAGAACGATCACTCCGGTTGGTTGTTCTACCACAAACTCACCTCTTCATTCGATATCTGTTTAGTATGCAACAAATCCGACTCCAGCCAAACCGCCTTAAGTCGGATTCCATTTCTTTAATATATACGTTGCAGACGCGTCACAGGTTCCACTTGTCCGAAGACTTCCTCTGTCGTCTCACTGATTTCCTTGAATCCGTACGACGTTAAAAAGTGGCGGGCTTTATAGTTCCGAGATTCGACATACACTTCGATCGGAGAGGCTCCCTGCAATTCCAGTTCGCGGATCAGCCGGCGTCCGATCCCGTTTTGTTGGTATTTCGGCAAGACATACAATCGGACGATTTCCCATGTTCCCTCAACATCAATCGCGTGAATGAAACCGACGATTTCCCCGTCAATCAGTCCGACGTTGAAATATTCTCCACGTGCTTCCTCCGCTGTCCGAATCGCCCGGACCACTTCTTCCTGCGGGTACGCTTCTTGAACGAAATGGGCTTTCGAGCGTTCTGAATAGATTTCCTCATATGTGTCCATCCAAGACGTGAGCGCAATATCATGAATGCGTGCTGCATCAGTCGGAACCGCTTCGCGTATCTCCATACCGAAATCCCCCTTTTCCTTTTACAGAATACAGACTCATGTTCTTTTACCCTTTTCTAGAAATTTCAGTCGTATCCCTGCAAAGTTCAGGAGAAACAAAAAAAGTTCAGAAACACCCTTTAGAAGGATGTTTCTGAACAATGAATTATGCGAAACGTTTTGCCTGCTCTTCAAGAGTAGCGGCTTTATCTGTCTGCTCCCATGGTAACTCGATGTCTGTACGACCGAAGTGACCATAAGCTGCTGTCTGACGATAGATCGGACGACGGAGATCAAGCATGTTGATGATTCCAGCCGGACGAAGATCGAAGTTTTCAGCAACCAGTTCAACCAGTTGTGCTTCAGGAAGTTTTCCTGTACCGAATGTATCCACCGCGATTGATACCGGATGTGCGACACCGATTGCGTACGCGAGTTGAACTTCCGCTTTGTCTGCAAGACCTGCAGCTACGAGGTTCTTCGCGACGTAACGCGCTGCGTAAGCAGCTGAACGGTCGACTTTCGTTGGATCTTTACCAGAGAAAGCTCCACCGCCGTGACGTGCATATCCGCCATAAGTATCAACGATGATTTTACGGCCTGTTAATCCAGCATCACCTTGTGGTCCGCCGATGACGAAACGACCAGTTGGGTTGATGAAGAACTTTGTATCGGCATCGATGTACTCAGTCGGAATGACCGGTGCGATGACATGTTCTTTCAGATCAGCTTGGATTTGCTCAAGCGTCACTTCTTCTGCATGTTGTGTTGAGATGACGATTGTATCAACGCGAACAGGTTCATTGTTCTCATTGTATTCAACCGTGACTTGCGTCTTACCATCCGGACGGAGGTAATCGAGTTGTCCGTTTTTACGAACTTCTGCAAGACGACGAGCCAGTTTGTGTGAAAGTGAGATCGGAAGTGGCATGAGTTCAGGTGTTTCTTTCGTTGCATAACCGAACATCAGACCTTGGTCTCCTGCTCCGATTGCATCGATTTCTTCATCTGACATGTTTCCTTCGCGTGCTTCAAGCGCTTGGTCAACACCGAGAGCGATGTCTGCTGACTGCTCATCGATTGATGTCAATACAGCACAAGTGTCTGCATCGAAACCGTATTTAGCGCGTGTATAGCCAATTTCGCGAATCGTTTCACGAACGACTTTCGGGATATCCACGTAAGTTGATGTCGTGATTTCTCCTGCTACTAATACGAGTCCTGTCGTGACAGAAGTTTCTGCCGCAACACGTGCGTTTGGATCGGCTGCAAGAATTGCATCCAAAATTGAATCCGAAATCTGGTCACAGATTTTATCCGGGTGACCTTCTGTTACTGATTCCGACGTAAACAGTCGGCGATTAAGGTTTGTCATGTTTGACCCTCCCAAAAAAGAATTTGACGGTGTACTCATTTCCCCTAGTTGAGTGGGACGGTAAAATGAAAAAAACCTTTCCATGTCCAAAAATGGTCAGGGAAAGGTTGTGCGTTCTTCCTTTACCCTCTTATCGTTCGAAGTGTTTACTTCGCTTCAGGAGAGCACCTTTTCCTACATTAATGATGAAATTAATATAAGACGGTTGCCGGGTTTCTTCGGGCCTTGTTCCCTCCACCTGCTCAGAATAAGAGTATCCGTTACGAATTACATGATATAAACTTGTGCTCACTCTGTCAAGCAACGTTTTAATTTCTAGTCGAAAAATTTCGGAAGAGATGTTAAACTGTTAATGCTGAAAGCGTTTCCAGATAAATAGAAATCAGCGCATGAAAATGATTGCTCTATCATTAGTATGTCATATATAATAAATGTGTCATACTAATAGTAGAGCTAAAACCAACGTAGGGGAAAGGTGGGGTCAGGATGCCGATGACGGTCCTGAATATCGAAGAACTACTCAAGAAGGAGCATGTGTTCAAACAACTGTCTGTTGCTGAACTAGTCGAACATGCAATTCGCAACAAAGAAGGAGTTCTTGCAGAAAATGGTGCTTTGTCTGTAGAAACGGGGAAATTTACAGGTCGTTCACCGAAAGACAAGTTCATCGTCCGTGATGACTCATGTGAGATGCATATCGATTGGGGTCATGTCAATCAACCGATGGAGTCGGACAAATTCGAGCAACTGTTACAAAAAGTTCTTCGTTATATGAACGAAGCAGATCAACTCTACTACACAGAAGCTGCTGCTGGTGCCGATACGCATTTCACCCTTCCAGTGCGCGTCGTAACCGAATATGCTTGGCATAATTTGTTTGCGAAACAGCTGTTTTTACGTGAATATCCTACGGTTGCGGCCTTTGAACCGTTTACGGTCGTCTACGCACCACATTTTAAAGCGGATCCGGCGGTTGACGGCACAAACTCCGAGACATTCATCGCGATGTCATTCGAACACCGGATTGTCTTGATTGGCGGAACGGAGTATGCCGGAGAAATCAAAAAATCAATTTTCTCTGTCATGAACTATCTTTTACCCCAACAAGAAGTCTTGTCGATGCACTGTTCAGCAAACGTCGGACACGGCGGCGATGTCGCCTTATTCTTCGGACTCTCAGGAACTGGTAAGACCACGCTGTCTGCTGATGACAGTCGCCAATTAATCGGTGACGATGAACACGGTTGGTCTCATGACGGTGTCTTCAACATCGAAGGTGGCTGCTATGCGAAAACAGTTAATCTGTCACGCGAAAAAGAACCACAAATCTTTGATGCGATCCGCTTCGGAACCGTTCTTGAAAATGTCGTCCTCGATGATGCGCGGATTCCGGATTATGATGATACTTCATTGACTGAAAATACACGTGCCGCTTACCCGATTACAGCAATCGACAACATCGCCATTCCGTCACGCGCCGGTCACCCGAAAACGATTGTCTTTCTGACGGCGGATGCCTATGGTGTCTTGCCTCCAATCAGTAAACTGACGAAAGAACAAGCGATGTATCACTTCTTATCCGGCTACACATCAAAACTGGCTGGAACGGAGCGCGGCGTTACAGAACCGGAAGCCACATTCTCGACGTGCTTCGGTTCACCATTCCTGCCGTTGATTCCGGAAAAATATGCGACGATGCTCGGGGAACTGATTGATCGTCACGGTGTCACAGTCTATCTCGTCAACACAGGCTGGACCGGCGGCGCTTACGGTACAGGAAGCCGGATGAAACTCTCCTATACACGAACGATGGTCAATGCGGCCGTCAACGGTCTGCTTGCAGACATCCCGACAGAAGAACATCCGATTTTCGGTCTGCATATGCCGATCGAAGTACCTGGTGTTCCGACTGACTTGCTCAATCCGGTCAAGGTCTGGGCGGATGCATCTGTTTACGAACAACAAGCGACCGCACTCGCACAAAAATTCACACAGAACTTCGCACGTTTCGAAAGTGCGACCGATGCGATCAAAGCAGCCGGTCCCCGCGTGTAAAAACGATTGATGGTACTAAAAAGGTTGAGCTCCTTAACGGATGCTCAACCTTTTGTGTTAGACGATGGAATCTGTCTTATCTTGTAAATGAAGTTCTTTTTGAGAAAGCCAAACTTGGCTTTCTTTTAATAATTCATAAGCCCGGTGCTTCATAATCCCGAACCGATTACTGAGCATCTCAAACCGTTCAAACTCGCCCCGGTCTGCGCTGATCGCAAGCAACAGGCAATCGCGAAACGGGTGATCTTCCCCTTGCAAGACATTTTTCAAAGCCGGTTCAATCGGAAGCTGATCGATGATTTCACCGATATCCACGGAAAGCAAGGCATCGATGTGTGACAGTAAGCCGATCATGTAGGCACTTTCTGCTTTCAGTGTCTTCGTTTCCGTCGCAAACAGTTGGCATAGTTTTGCGCAATGCAAGGATGAACGCAATAATTCGTCCGACCATTGATACGGACTCGCTAGTTTCATCTCACGCAAGACGATCAACGAAATCCAGCTCTTCAGTTGGGAAAAGCCCAGCAAGGAAATTGCTTGACGGACGGAACTGACCATGTTCCGAAGACCGATGCCCGGAGAGTTGATCAATTGCAGTACTTGCACACTGATGTAAGGATTGCCCTCGATTTCATCCACGACGTCATCATAATGGTCATCCGTATCAAGCCACTTCAACATTTTCAACAGGACAGGCACTTGCGGAGGAACGGCCTTTCCTTTCATCAGCATCGGTTTGGCGTAAAAGTATCCTTGGAACCAGTCATACCCCATCGCAAGGCTTCGCGTGTGGTCCTCGTGTGTTTCAACCCGTTCAGCCAAAAAGCGGATATGCGGATAGTTCCGTTTTAAAATATGTAAGATTGCACTTTGTTCGCGTGGATTGATGGCTTCGATATCAATTTTTATCAAATCAATCAAATCAAACAGCTCCGGACCGTGGTGACGCAACAAATCCGTTACGAAATCATCAAGCGCCAGGACGAAGCCGGCTTCTTTCCATTTTTGCAGCGTCTGGAGCATCATTTCATCGATCTGAACCGTCTCCAATACTTCAATCACGAATTGAGTCGGATTCAGATGATCAATCAGTTCAGACTGCAACAGATCGCCTGTGAAATTAATGAATAATCGTTTTCCTTCTGCTACACGGTCTACTCCGAGATGAATCAGTGTATTCGTCAACACATCCATCGTCGCCAAGTCACCATCAAACACTGCAGGTGTTTCAACGGAACGATAGAGCAGCTCAAAAGCGTCAATCGAACCAAACCGGTCTACAATCGGTTGTCGCGCAAGTAAGATTTCCATCTCATATATCCCTTCTAAATCCGTTAATCTGGCTTATTTTATATGTTCTAGTATACCAAATATCGTTTCCCCTTAAAAAATCTCTTTTTTAAAACATATCAATGTTCCCATCATTTGGAGAAAAAAACATCTCAATGCAAGGCATCAAGATGTTTTGTAAGTCTTTTCTATTCAGATAACATCCAATCAATGACTTGTTTCGTCACAAGCATTTTTTGATGGATTGGAAATTGATGCGCGTACTGATAGATGATCAAGCGGGTCTGTTCCGGATAACGGGCCGCATAGTTCGTCGCATGACGCAGTCGGACATTTTGATCATATAATCCGTGAATCAGCAAGATTTCCCCTTGAGGCGGAAAATACAATGGCGACCGGACACGGTATGCCTGCAACTGTTGTTGCGGAACTCCCCCCGTAAACCGTCTGAGCATTTTTCGCATCGTCTGTTGTTCTTCATACGTCCAAGTCAGATTCGTTACACCGGCCCATGAAACCGTCCGGGCGACTTCACGATGGTGCGCAAGTAAAAGCGCCATCTGTCCGCCACGGGAAAAACCGAAGACCGATGTCCGCTCGACATATTGATCGAGCCAATCAAACGCACTGATGGCGTCGAGGATATCCCGGTGTCCGAAGTCTTCTTTCCCCGTCCCTCCTAGATTACCGCGGTAAAAAGGAGCCATGACGAGATAACCGGCTTGCGCGAACTGCATTAAGCGGGTCGGCCGAACCATGCCGATATTACGTGTCCCACCACGTAAATACAAAAGACCTTGCCCGTTCGCGTGAACCGGCAGGATGACATACGCTCCGACCCGTTCCCCGTCGGATGTTTCATAAAAGACCCGAAAGGTGCGGAACGGTCCCTGCCGCGGGAGCTCAAACCAATCGGCGTTCGGCGAGTACACGAAGAGTCTCCGGAAGGACACGGTCCTTCATCATGAAGCTGTATTGGCGGTTCGTATCTAAACGTTTCGGGATATCGTCTAGTAAATAGGCTCCGTCCGTCTCATCGACAGCCAGGTGTGGAACCAGTGATTCGATTTGAGCGAAGTAGATATTTTTGATGATCGTGTCTCCTCGACCCTCGACCCGGTATTGTCCGATGTACTGGAGACGTTCGATACGTCCCCCTGTCTCTTCCATGACTTCCCGGTATGCGGCTTCCTCCGCCGTCTCCCCCGGCTCGACTTTTCCACCCGGAAACTCATATCCCCGTTGCTTGTGATGCGTCAGTAACCATTTCCCTTCGTACACGGCAATGACCCAGACATGAAGCGGATGGACTGAAAACGGATGGTCTTCAAAACTCAGTTCAACCCGATTTTGATAATAATCTAAAAACGTAATCACGTGCGTGCACCTCATTTCTTCTTCTCTCTTCACTTTACCTGTTTCGAAAGCATTCTAAAAGTGAAAGTGCGTAGGAATTTGCCAGAATGACAAAAAAAGACATCCCTCTGAATCGAGAGATGTCCGGATGCTTATTTCAAGCGAGCTTCAAGCTCTGCTTTTTCTGCTTCAAATCCAGGTTTACCGAGTAAGGCAAACATGTTTTTCTTGTACGCTTCAACACCCGGCTGATCGAACGGGTTCACACCAAGCAGGTATCCACTCATGGCACATGCTTTTTCGAAGAAGTAGAACAAGAATCCGAGATGATACGGTGTCATCTCAGGCAATTCGACCGTCAAGTTCGGAACTTGTCCATCTGTGTGGGCAAGCAACGTTCCTTCCGCTGCCTTGTCGTTGACGAATTGAATCGATTTTCCTTCCAGGAAGTTTAAACCGTCGAGATCCTGGGCGTCTTTTTCAATCGTTAATGCATGACGCGCTTGTCCGACTTTAATAACTGTTTCGAACAAATCACGACGTCCTTCCTGGACATATTGTCCCATCGAGTGAAGATCCGTTGAGAAGTCGACGGCAGCCGGGAAGATTCCTTTGAAGTCTTTTCCTTCTGACTCTCCGTACAACTGTTTCCACCACTCGGACACATAGTGTAAGGCCGGTTCGTAGTTAACGAGCAACTCGATCGTTTTCCCTTTAGCGTATAATGCGTTCCGGACGACTGCGTACTGGTACGCTTCGTTTTCCGCCAAGTTCTCGTTTGAGAACTGAACCTGGGCATCACGTGCACCTGCCATCAACTCTTCGATCGAAATGCCGGCTGCTGCGATCGGCAACAGACCAACCGGTGTCAAGACAGAGAAACGACCTCCGACGTCATCCGGGATCACAAATGTCTGGTATCCTTCCGAGTCCGCAAGTGTTTTCAAAGCGCCGCGTGCTTTATCCGTCGTTGCGTAAATCCGGTCTTTCGCACCCGCTTTACCGTACTTGTCTTCCATGAACGTTTTTAACAGACGGAACGAAATCGCCGGTTCTGTCGTCGTGCCTGATTTCGAGATGATGTTGACCGACACATCTTTTCCTTCAAGTACTTGGAACAAATCGTGTAAGTACGTCGAAGAAATGTTATGTCCAGCATAAATGATTTGCGGAGCTTTCCGCTCTTCTTTTGACAATAAGTTGTGGAACGAATGACCCAGCATCTCGATTGCAGCACGTGCACCAAGATACGATCCGCCGATTCCGACGACCAACAAGACGTCTGAATCCGACTTGATTTTTTCAGCTGCTGCCTGAATTTTTTCAAATTCCGCTTTGTCATAGTTTGTCGGTAAATCGACCCATCCTAAGAAATCACTGCCGGCACCTGTGCCGTTGTGGATTGCTCCGTGTAATGTTTTTACCGTATCCGCCATATAGTCTACTTCATGTTGTCCTACGAATTGTAGGGCCTTCGAATAATCAAAACGTACCGTTGTCATTCACTCGTCCTCCTTATTCATTCGCAAACAAATGCGACCTTCCTTTTCATTAAAACGCAAGAAGGAAGGTCGTTCAAGTCTTTTGTGAAAAGATTAGCAAATGTTATGGCGCTTACAAAGCCGCTGTTACGATTTGGCGGACATCTTCGTTGCCAAGTGATTTGAAGTTACCGAAGTCTCCGCGTGTCATTGCTGATTTTACGATTGAGTCGACTGTATCTTCTTTGATGTCGTAATCTGCAAGACGGTTTGGAGCACCGAGTGACGTCCAGAACGCACTGATGGCATCGATTGTAGCGTGTGCTGCTTCCATTTCTGATTTACCAGTCGTATCAACGTCAAAGACATTTTCACCGAGCGTGACGAAACGGTGTGCGTTTGACTCGTCGAGGACATGACGCATCCAGTTCGGGAAGAGAATCGCCAGACCACCTGCGTGCGGGATATCATGAACAGCTGAAACCGCATGCTCAATGTTGTGTGACGCCCAGTCACCGCGTGCGCCCATTTGCAGGACACCATTGAGTGCCATCGTACCGGCAAACAGGATGGTACCGCGGAGTTCAACGTTCTCAAGATCGTTGACGAGTTTCGGTGCTGCTTCGACGACCGCTTTCATGACGCCTTCCGTCATCCGTTCTTGAACCGGTGCATGTGCCGTATGGAAGTATTGCTCAAGGCAATGACTCATCATATCGACGATTCCGTAAATCGTTTGGTCTTTCGGTACACTGACTGTGTACTTCGGATCAAGGACTGAGAACGTCGGGAATGTTAACGGGCTGCCCCAACCGTATTTTTCTTGTGTCTTCCAGTTCGTGATGACCGAGCCTGAATTCATTTCCGAACCTGTTGCAGCAAGCGTCAAGACTGTTCCGAACGGGATGACCGTTTTTGGTGTTGCTTTCCCGATGACGAGATCCCATGCTTCGCCTTCGTACGGGATACCGGCAGCAATCAGTTTCGTACAGTCGATGACTGAACCGCCACCTAGTGCAAGCAATGCGTCAACGCCAGCTTCACGTGCGATTTTAATACCGCGTTCCGCTGTTTCAATACGCGGGTTTGGTTCGACGCCATCGCATTCAACGTATTCGATCCCTGCCGCACTCAGTTCGCGTGTCACGTCATCATAAACACCGTTGCGTTTAATACTGCCGCCGCCAAATACGAGCATGACTTTTTTAGCATCTAAAGCTTTCAATTCGTCTGTAATTTTGCTGACTTGACCGTCACCAA
Organism: Exiguobacterium artemiae 255-15; assembly: GCF_000019905.1. Classification (GTDB taxonomy): domain Bacteria; phylum Bacillota; class Bacilli; order Exiguobacteriales; family Exiguobacteriaceae; genus Exiguobacterium_A; species Exiguobacterium_A artemiae. Next base: position 2,260,548 of record NC_010556.1, read on the forward strand.
AAATAAGTTTCGTTGGATTACGATATTCGAAGTTTTCCATTGTGTGTTGCCCCCTTGATAAGTAATGAACACTTTACATTATCCACACATTCCCCTTTTCCATCTATTTTAATGCTTATAACGCAAAAAAAGAGAACCGACCGATGTCGATTCCCTTTCAAAATCTTATTTTTGGAAGTTTGATTTTTCAATCCATTCTTCCAATTTGCCTTTTAACACGTTGAAGCCAGGAGCTTCTTCTTGTTTGAAAGCAGGACCCGCATCGCGACGGCCAGCGTTTTTGCGTGGGCCTTTAGCGCGTGCTTCGCGTTTTGGAGCTTCTTGTGTTGCTTTGATCGAAAGCTTCATTTTTTTGTTAGCTTCGTCGATGTCGAGAACTTTAACAGTTACTTCATCGCCAACTTTTACGTAATCGTTGATGTCTTTTACGTAATCGTGTGAGATTTCTGAGATGTGGACGAGACCTTGTGTTTGCTCGTCAAGTGCTACGAAAGCACCGAAGTTTTGAATACCAGTTACTTTACCAGTAACGACTTGGTCTTTTTCAAAGTTTGCCATAGTTTATACACTCCCTAACTAAATTCATCAACTTATAATAACATACTTTTTACGGATGGTAAAAAATATTTTTCAAATTGTTTATTTTTTATTTTACGAGGGAACAAATTAGTAGTAAGACTTCAAGTATTCCCCCTGATTCTGCCGGACTTTTTGAGTCCGGCCCTTTTTTTGTTTCTTCTTACTTTTCAACGCAAAAAGGACCGATTCGGTCTGCTCGCTTTCCGCTGACAAGTCATCCTGCCGCTTCAGATGCAGTGCATCTTCCAGGGTCAGATCGGCTTGTTTTCCGCAGGAGTCGAGCATGACCTCACCTGTCCTAGCGTAAAGGAAATTGCATGGTGAAGCAATCAAAATTTCTGTCCGTTTACAGACTTACAAATCATCAAATCCGTTTGCATCCGTTACTTTTGCATACGAGCGCGATTTTTGCTCGAAGAAATCGGATTTCGTCGCATTCATCGAGTCGTCGGAATAGGCGCGGATCCATGGCATGACGTCTTCATCATGTCCTTCATACAAATCGTCAAGTCCGATGACACGGAGACGCTTGTTGGCGAGGTATTTGACATAGTCACGCATTTCGCTGACATCAAGTCCGTCCAAGTCACGTAACACGTATTCGCTCCACTCGATTTCAAGATCAACGGCACGCTCGAATGTCGCGTAGACAAATTTCGTGAATGAACCGTCGGCGTCGATATCCGGATGTTCTGTCAAGACGGCACGCAACAGCTGACTGATGAAGTATGAGTGTTGCAGTTCGTCACGCTGGATATAACTGATCATCGTCGACGTTCCGACCATTTTCTGATGGCGCGCCAAGTTATAGAAGAAAGCAAATCCGGAATAGAAGTTGATTCCTTCAAGAACGATCGAGGCCACCAGTGACTTCGCAAAGTTTTCCGGTGTCCGGTCGTTTTGGAAATCTTCATACAGATCCAAAATGAAGGCATTTCGTTTCATGACCATATCGTCGTCTTTCGCGATGTCGAAAATCCTGTTCTGCTCCGACAGTGGGACAAGACTCGACAGCACATAGCTGTAAGATTGGTTATGAACGACTTCCTGTTGGGCGACAATCGCGAGAATCGCATGAATTGACGCGTCCGATGTGAACATCGCCGACTCCAAAATATAACGGGTCTGGACGGAGTCGAGAATCGACAATAAGCCGATGATGCGTTTGAAGGCATCCTGTTCCCGCTCGCTTAATTGATTCCATTGTTGCATGTCTTTTGACATTGAAATCTCATCCGGAATCCAGAAGTTCGATAACAGCTGTTTATAGATGGAATAGAACTGCGGATACGCAATGTCGTTCCAATTGACGATTGAGCTTGTTTCCCCGCCGATGATCGCGGTCGCGCGATTCGGGTGTCGGGCATCAAGCAGTTTGATTTTTTGTAGTTGTTCCATGTTGTTCGGCTCCCTCTTGCTGTAATTGCAGTAGTGTTCGACGTGTCCACTCTTTGACCGCATGCGGTCGGTTACGCGGCGATTGTTCGATTTTGAGTAATTCACCTGCGAGCGGAACCCCGAACTTCGCGAGATGGTACGCCATCTCATCGACGGCACGGCAATATTTGACGAACATCTTATCGCCCGTCCCGAAGACAGCCGCCTGCGGAATCGCGTGCGGGCTTTCTTTTAAGACGACCTTCAGACAATCCCGCATCTCATCCGGCAGTTGTCCGTCTCCCCAGGTGTAAGAACCAAAATAGACGATATCATAAGGGACCAGCTGATACGTCGTCACATCATCGGCAAAGATCATCGTCGGTTCGACCTGCATTTCGGAACATGCTTTTGCAATCAGTTCCGCAACCTCCTCTGTATTTCCGCTCATTGACGCATATACGATTGCTGCCTTCATGATATCGTCCTCCTTCTCTTATGATGAACACGACTCACATTCATCGATTTCGACAGTCGTCGAACGTGTGTAGTAAATCGTCTTCATCCCGAGTTGCCATGCTTCCATGTGCATCTCGAGTAACTCTTTTGCTTTGACGCTGTTTTTAACGTAGAGATTAAAACTGATCGCTTGGTCAATATGACGTTGACGTGAGGCATTTTGACGAATGCTCCAGAGTTGATCAATCTCAAACGCTGATTTATAGAACCAGTTCGTTTCCGGTGTTAAATCGGGCACTGTGACCGGAATCTTGTAGTTTTTCTTTTCTTCCGCGTAAACTTTCTTGTAAATCGGATCAATCGACGCTGTACTGCCGGCGATGATCGCCGTCGACGAGTTCGGTGCGACCGCCATCAGATAGGCATTCCGCATACCATGTGCTGTGATATCTGCCTGCAGACGATCCCAGTTCAGTTCAGGCGTTGTTTTGTAGTGACGGCGGGCAATGTATTCCCCGGTCTGCCACTCCGATCCTTCAAAGAGACGGTAAGCCCCTTTTTCTTTCGCCAGTTGCATCGACGCGTCAATCGTCAAATAGGCGATTTTTTCATAAAGACGGTCGGCGTACTGGACGGCCTCGACCGACTCCCAGCGGATGCCTTCGAGAGCGAGCAGATGGTGCCAGCCGAATGTCCCGAGACCGACGGCACGGTATTTTTGGTTCGTGATCTGTGCTTGCGGTACGTCGATCGTATTGAGATCGATGACGTTATCGAGCATCCGCATCTGAATCGGAATCAACCGTTCGAGCACATTTTCACGGACTGCACGTGCGAGTGCGATCGAAGACAAGTTACAGACAACAAAATCGCCCGGTGTTTTCGTGATGATGATTTTGCCGTCTTCCGTGTACTCTTCCGTCACCGTCGTCGGACTCATGTTTTGCATGATTTCCGAACAGAGGTTGGACGAGTAAATCATTCCCGCATGTTTATTTGGGTTGGCACGGTTCACCGCATCGCGGAAGAACATGTACGGTGTACCCGTTTCAAGCTGCGAACGCATATAACGTTTGACGAGATCGATCGCCGGTACTTTCGTCCGGCTCAGACGCGGTTCGTTGACACAGGCTGTATATTTTTCCGTGAAACTGCCACCTTGTTCCGTTTCGTCAAACGAATCTTCAAGGCTGAAGCCCATGACGGTCCGAATTTCGTGCGGGTCAAACAAGTACCAGTCGCCGCGTGCTTCGACCGTCCGCATAAAATGGTCCGGTAAGCTGACGCCTGTGAACAAATCGTGTGTCCGTAACCGCTCGTCCCCGTTATTTAATTTCGCATCAAGGAACTCAAGGATGTCTTTATGCCAGATATCGAGGTAAACAGCAATCGAACCTTGGCGCATACCAAGCTGATCGACACTGACTGCTGTATTGTTTAATTGTTTCATCCACGGAATGACACCGCTCGATACGCCTTTAAAGCCTTTGATATCCGATCCGCGTGACCGGATTTTCCCCATGTAGACGCCGATTCCGCCGCCGCCTTTTGAGAGCGTCGCGACATCGGTGTTGGAATCATAGATGCCCCGAAGCGAATCATCGACCGTGTCGATGAAGCATGAAGACAGTTGGCCGTATGATTTACCGGCGTTTGATAAAGTCGGTGTCGCAACCGTCATGTAGAGGTTCGACAGTGCCCAGTAAGACTCTTTGACGAGCTCGATCCGGCGCTCTTTCGGTTCTGTCTGCATGAGTGTCATGGCGATGATCATGAAACGTTCCTGCGGCAATTCGTATAATTTTTTGACGTGGTCGCGCGCTAAGTAACGGTCGGATAATGTCCGGAGTCCGATATACGTGAACAGATGATCACGTGACGGATCAATCGATGCCGCAAGTTCTTCGACTTCTTCTTTCGTATATGTTTCTAAGAGGTGTGGCGTAAAAATACCAATCTCCGTTAATTTTTCAATCAAGTGATAAAGTGAACCGTACCGTTCTTCCGCTGCGTAGCCGCGATTTTCACTTGCTTCCAGATACAACCGGTTCAAGTACGTTGCTGTCGCAACGAATGTCCAATTCGGTTCCTCTGCCTTTAACATGTCAAGTGCATGCATTGTTAAGAGTTCATAGACTTGATCCGCCTGTAACGTCTTCCCTTCGAGTGCCCGAATCGCCCGTTCTGTATAACGTTCGACGTCGAGCTCTGAGTACGCTGCCGTAATCTGACGGATCACCGTATATACATCTTCTATTGTCATTGCACCTTGATAGATGCGTGCTGTATTCAGTGGAGATGCCACTATGAACCACTCCCATTCTCTAACTTTAAAATAGGTTCCGTTACCGTAAAAAATGCGCTAAACTAAAAAAAGACGCCCTACATATAGAAAGAACATTTTAATCCTCACTCTATATATAGACGTTTCAGGCATTTTTAAACCTATTTATCTACAAGATATAGGTTATCACTGAATGCCTAAAAAATAACCCCTTGCATTGAAAATCAGGTCAAACAAATTTGAAAAGGCGGATTACCGCCTTTTGAGATATATTGAGATAAGGAGTTTTATTGATTATGAGTTCAGAAGAACTTTTAAAAAAATATGATCCATTTCACCTAGGAGAAGGAAATTATCCGACGGAAATGTCTGCTATACTAAGATTACTGACGGTTCATGATCAAATAAGCCCGCTTGCGGAAGCAATCGGGATCGTTTTTGAAGAATCTTTTGATGAAAGACCGGATCAGCAGGAATTGATTTTACTCGCAACGAACTTACTTTTATGTGAAGATTCGTGTGAACTTTGAAAGGAGACTGATTATGCAAGTTGATTACACGCCTAACCCGAACTCAGTAAAAATCACCCTCGACGGAGACCGCTTCGGTGCCAAAAGCACCAGCGTCAAAAAAGGGGATACACCGGAAGACGCTTTGCTCGCATCACTCATCACGATTGACGGCATCGATAATCTATTTGCATACGGTGATTTCGTCACCGTCACAAAAGAAGCTGACGCTGAATGGAATGTCTTACTTCCGACAATCGAAGAAAAAATGTAAATATCTCACAAGGACACCTGAATTTCAAGGGTGTCTTTGTTCTAAGGAGACGACTTAAATGCCGATGGTCTCAGTCATCATCCCCACATATAACCGGTTGCGTGAGTTGCGCGAAGCACTGACCGCACTGACCAAACAAATCTATCAGGATTTTGAAGTCATCATCTTGAACAATAATGGAGAGCCGCTGACTTCCGTCGTTGCCGATTTTCAGGACAAGCTGACGATCACGGCAATTGATTTGCCGGAAAATCACCATGTCCGGGCAAGAAACCACGGTGTCTCGTTAGCAAACGGAAGGTATATTCTTCTCCACGACGATGATGATTTATTGTTACCTTCACATATCGAAGAAGCCGTCGGCGATCTCGAAGCCGGAGCGGACTTAACGTACGTCGATGCGGAACTGTTCACCTACGAATGGCAACAGGATCATCGTGTCGTCAAAACAACGGAACCGTTCGCTTATCCGTATGACCGGGAAGCGATGAAAGAGGATTCGACTTATATCCCGTCCGGTTCACTTTACCGGAAGTCGCTTCACGAAGAGCTTGGTTTATTTGACGAAGACGTCTTCAACTATTGGGACTGGGACTGGATTTTACGTGTCGGGCAGGATCATCTCGTTCTGCACCCGGCCCGGGCGACCGTCCTGTATGCGTTTAATCCTTCGGGTAACCACCAATCGGCGAAGCAGGATGCATCGCGCCGCGTCTATTTCGACCGTCTCGTCGAGAAGCATCATCTTCCGACAACTGATATGAAAAATTTCCACATCGTGCAAGAGGAACGCCGCTCGCGCCTGCGCGAGACACGCCGGACGTTCAATGGTTGCCTGACAGAAAGCGAGTGATGATTGTGTATACAGACAAACAACTGGAACTACTTGAATTATTGACACAGAACGGACCGGTCGATCCTGTCCTGGCCGCTCAAATGCTTAATTTGACAGAGGATGAGGTGTTATCCTCACTCGAAACATTTAAACAAGACGGTGTCCTGCTCGGTTATACAGCCGTCATCGACTGGCAAAAAATCCACGCCCATCACGGCGTGACCGCCTTTATCGATGTTAAAGTAACGCCGAAACGGGGGCGCGGTTTTGATGAAGTCGCAGAACGGATTCATCGTTTCCCGGAAGTGACATCACTCTACCTGATGTCAGGAGCCTACGATTTACAAGTCGTCCTCGATGGAAAATCACTGCAGGAAGTCTCACAGTTCGTCTCGGAAAAACTATCGACACTCGATTCCGTGATTTCGACGACAACACACTTCCGTCTGAAAACGTATAAACATGATGGTGTTTTATTCAGCCAGGATGATGAGGACAAACGATTGAAGGTGTCTCCATGAAACATTTATCTGAACGTGTCGAACGGTTGGCACCCTCCGGCATCCGGCGATTTTTCGATTTGGCCGGTTCGATGGAAGATGTCATCTCGCTTGGTGTCGGTGAGCCCGATTTCGTTACGCCTTGGAACGTTCGGGAAGCCAGCTTCGCGGCGCTCGAACAAGGTTATACGGCATACAGTGCCAATGCCGGATTAGTCGAATTACGCCAAGAAATCAAGTTGTACATGCAAGAAAAATTTTCGATTGATTACCGGGTCGCAGATGAAATCATCGTCACGACCGGTGCGTCGGAAGGACTGGATTTGGCCTTCCGGACCTTGATCAATCCGGGTGATGAAGTCATCGTCGTCGAACCTGCCTTCGTCTCTTATGCTCCGTTGATTGAACTGGCGGGCGGTATTCCGGTCGCGGCAGCCTGTCGCGCAGAGGACGGGTTTACGATTCAGCCGGAAACGATTGAAGCCGTCATGACAGAGCGGACAAAAGCCATCATCTTTTGTTTCCCGTCGAATCCGACCGGTTCCGTCATGACACGCGATCAATTGGCCGATCTTGCGTTACTCGCGAAGAAACATGATCTTTATGTCATCAGCGATGAAATCTACGCCGAACTTTCGTATGAAGATGAGCCGACCTGTTTTGCGACTCTCCCTGACATGCGGGAGCGGACGATTGTCATCAACGGATTCTCTAAAGCCTTTGCAATGACCGGTTGGCGGCTCGGTTTCACCTGTGCTCCTCCCGCGATCAGCCAGGCGATGCTTAAAGTTCATCAGTACGGGATGATGTGTGCCCCGACGCTCGTTCAGTTCGCCGGAATCGAAGCGTTACGCTCGCGTCACAAGACCGTTCCGGATATGGTCCGCAGTTACCGCCAACGCCGGAACTACTTCGTCAAGGCGCTCAACGATGCCGGATTGCCGACGCATTCGCCGGGCGGAGCATTTTATGCCTTCCCGTATATCGGTGGGACGGGTTTGACGAGCGAAGAGTTCGCAGAACAACTGTTGCTCGCGGAACGCGTTGCGGTCGTCCCCGGTTCTGTCTTCGGCGCAAGCGGTGAAGGGTATGTCCGGGCCAGTTATGCCAGTTCGATCGAACAGCTCCAGCAGGCGATTCACCGGATCAACCGTTTCATGCAACACTTGAATCAAAAGCAAGTCGAATTATCGAATCCTTCAAGATAAACCATACAAAAAACGTCCGTTCCGACTGGAATGGACGTTTTTTGGTTTACTCATCGACATGTAGTACGAGGAACATCCGGTGATCATCTTCCGCATGATACGGTGACACGGGACCCAGTTGCGGTGCGTAGACATCAATCCGGTACGGTGCTTCTTTAAACGACAACGGTGTCTGCTCTTTAACGATCCGGCCGATTTCATCCGCTTGATCTTTGACGCTCCGCAAACTGTCCGTCCGTTCCATCGGAGCTTCGATAACGAATCCGGCAATCCCTTCAATCCGGGCGCAACGCAGGAACCGGCGGAGCGACGGTAAAGCCGCTTGAATATGCGCCTCAAGCGCGAGATCACTTTCATAAGCCGGTGCCCCCCAGAGACGTTCCGTATTACCGGTCGCACTCCGGAAATGATCAATCGTCGCTTCCGTCACCGGATCACGTGTTAACGCAAACCGTTTGCGGTCACGATTTAAATTCTTTTCGTTTGTACGATCGATTTCCTGCAGAAGATTGATGCCGTGAGGACGGACCAGTCGGAACAACTCCCGTTGAAGACGGGCAAGCGACATCCCGATCGGAATGATATCTTCCGTCTGTTTTGGGGGTTTGTCCCCTTCATATCCGTTCATCACACGGGCGACCTGCCCCGCTTCATGAACGAGGCGGTAAAACGAACCTTGCCCCTCGTCTTCCATCGTTCCGAGCTGTTGATGCTGCTGTGCCAAATCCGTAACGTATTGATTCGCAAGACAGGTCGAGATCATCAGGACATCCACCAGTTCCGCCTGAAATGACAACTCATCTCCAGTTTCGAGCGCTTCCCCCACTTCACCGACTTCCTCAATCAAACGGGCTAGTCCAGACAATGGACGAAAGTATCCGCCAAGCGCCCGAATCGTTTCATCAACCTTTTGCTGAAGAAGAATCATCTCCTGCATCGTCCTGCACCTCCGCCATTCCTTTCACGATTCGGTCTTCCGATTGTTCCTTAAATCGTTTGGCAAACTGTTTATTCTTACGCCATTCACGGACAGCGAGACCGCTTGCAACGGCGAGTGAGACGAGTACTCCCATTTCTTTTCGTTTCATCTGAATTCCTCCTTTTGAATGATACGTTCGTCTGGCAAACATGATATGATGATGACATTACATACATAGTAAGAGGTGTTGCTTATGTCGACTGAACGTTTATGGCAAATAGCCCGTTTCATTGGCGTCATCCTTGCCATCTTTTTCACCGGTTGGCTGATAATTCGCTTGTCTTCTTTCATGTACCCGTTCGTCTTTGCTTTTTTACTGGCTTTATTCAGTCGGCCGCTCGTCGACTTTTTCCAAAAGCGGCTTCGGATCAACCGCGGTTGGGGCGCTCTGCTATCGATTATTTTAATGAGCGGTTTGTTGATCGGCTCACTCGTCCTGATCATCATGCAGTTGATTCGCGGACTTGTGTTTGTCGCCAATCAGTTGCCGGCCCAAATCCAGGAGCTGAGTCTTTATTTCCAGAAACTCTACAATGAAAAGCTGGCTCCCATTTGGAACGATGCGTCGGAAGCCCTCCGGTCGCTTGAACCGTCACAACAAAACACCGTCCAAAACAGTATCCAGTCACTCGGCAGTTCACTTGCCAGTGCCATCGGTGAAGGCTCGAAAAGCGTTGCCGGGATGTTGCAGACGGTTTTAGCCACACTGCCGTCCATCGCGTTGATTTTAGTCATCGTCTTGCTCGCCTGGTTCTTCATCTCCAAAGACTGGCACCGGTATGAGCTGCGATTGAAAAAATACGAGATGTTACCGTGGTTCGCCCGTGCCGAATCGGTCGTCACGAGTCTCCGGTCTGCTTTATTCGGTTATATTAAAGCGCAACTGACATTGATTACGATTACCTTTTTCATCGTCCTGATTGGACTGTTGATCATCGGCGTCGAGCATCCGTTTGCCATCGCCTTTATCGCAGCATTTTTTGATATCCTGCCCTACCTTGGAACCGGCTCCGTCTTCTTGCCTTGGATTGCCTATTCCATCATTACGGGAGATACGGGTCTCGCCATCGGTCTCGCTATCCTTTATGCAATCGTCATCTTACAACGCAATATCATGGAACCTAAAATCGTCGGCGATAATATCGGTATCCAACCGATCACCGCTTTGATCGCCTTGTTTGTCGGCATTCAGGTATTCGGTGTCTTCGGATTAATTTTAGGCCCCTTGATTGCGGTCATCATTAAAGCACTACACAACGCTCAAATCTTTCATTATCTTTGGGACTTTATCAAAGGATCACCTACACCGTTTCGGTGAAGGTGATCTTTTTTGGTAAAGCTGCATATAAGGGAAATCCGGTTATATCAACGGGGCAATCAGCCGGCAAATAAACCGCCGGTAACGTTGCCGCAATCGCAAGCAGACAAGCATCGATCCAATCGTCCGTCGCGACACCACGCACGTTGAGTTCCCAGTAAGCCGGACAAGCATACCGTTGCAACAATGCAATCCGTTCCGTCACTCCCTCGACCGTCCGTTTACTGTGACGTGCCGGATGACCCGTCAGTCGGGCAAAACAGACTTCCGGATGGGATTCGACCCATCCCGGTTGGTAATGGGTCCGAACCTGCTCGATTTTCGGCAACAGGTACCAGGCTTGTTTCGATAAACCAAAACCTGCGTGTTGCTTTGAATAGTCGTTTGCTGTGTGATAGTCCGGTTGTTCAAGTGCAGTCCGTAACGGGGCGTTAAAGACGCTACTCGTCCGGCCGGGCTTCAATTCTTCCCGTAGTAACCGGTCGACCGCCCGCCGTGTGTTTTCTTCCAGTCCGACCGGCATGTCGATATAGGTCCGGGTCCCGCATTCGATTTCGTCGAGCGATGAAGCGACGGTCCAGGAAAACTGACCGTCTTTAATCGAAACGGCGACCCATCCGGCTTTTGCCGCATCAATTCCGGTGACGTCCATTGGACTTCTCCCGCAGACTCTTGAGCAGCGATAATATCGTAAAGACGCCGAAGAAAGTCGCTGCTGCTAAAGGAATCTGTTCCCGTGAATCCAGGTACCAAACAATACTGATGATCGTTACCAACACGAGGACACTGTTTAGGCGCATCATTTTTCGCGTTCGACGAAATGATAGAGACTGCGGACCATGACACCGGTCGCCCCTTTTGGACCGAGCTCCGTCGCGGCTTTCTGTTCGGACGTCCCCGCGATATCAAGGTGGAGCCATGGTGTGTCGCCCACAAATTCACCAACGAACGCACCACCGAAAATCATATGTCCCATTCGTCCCGGTGAATTGTTTAAGTCGGCGACATCCGAGCGGCGGACTTGCTTGATGAACTGATCGACGTACGGCATCTGCCAGACCATCTCATTCGTCTCTTTTGTTACGGCTTCGAATCGTTCGTACAGACCGGCATCATTCGTCAAGGCGCCGGTAATTTCTGTCCCGAGTGCCACTAACACTCCGCCTGTCAGCGTAGCAAGATCAATGATCATCTTCGGTTTATATTCTTTCGCATAGGTGACAGCGTCTGCGAGGACAAGTCGTCCTTCTGCATCCGTATTCAGAATTTCAATTGTTTTCCCTGCCATCGACGTGATGACATCATCCGGTTTGAAGGCGTCACCGGAAATCATGTTATCCGTCGCCGGAATGACACCGAGGACATTGACGTTCGGTTTTAGGTGACCGAGCGCTTCGAATAATCCGAGGACGGCTGCCGCTCCCCCCATATCCCCTTTCATCCCGACAATCCCGTCTTTTGGTTTAATCGAGTAACCGCCGGTATCGAACGTCACGCCTTTTCCGACGACTGCAATCGGAGCGTCGTCGCCTGCTCCTTTGTATTCAAGGACAATCAGCTTCGGTGGAATTGTTGATCCTTGATTGACCGCAAGCAATGCGCCCATTCCGAGTGCTTCCATGTCGGCTTTTTCAAGAATCTTCAACTCATGCCCGTGACGCTCGGCAATAAAGCGGGCTTCATCCGCCAAAGCCGGTGCCGTCAATAAGTTTCCGGGCATCGTGACAAGGCGGCGCGCGAGATTCGTCGCTTGTGCGAGTGCCGCTCCACGTTCGACCGCCTGTTCGCCGGCGTCTGACCAGATTGTTACATCCAGATCATATGTCGCACGGGTGTTGGTTTTGTAATGTTTGACTTCATATGTAGATAAGCCAAACGTCTCGGCAATCAGTTCGACCGGTTGATCCGGGAAGGTCGTCGCGTCAATCGTTACTTTGGACAGCTGGCGTGCCTTCAGGAACTGAGCCGCTTTTCCGAATAACCGGCGCAGACCGTCCGTCGTAAGTCCTTCCGCCTTGCCAAGACCGACGAATAACACTCGTTCCACCGTTCCCGTCAGTGTCGGCAGCAAACGGAGTTCTCCTTGTTTCGTTGAGATATCCCCGCGGCGTACCCATTCATCCAAACGATCCGGATATAGTGACCGGATCCGTTCCTCAACCGGCTGGTTTCCTGAAATACCGACAACGAGTACTTCGACATGAGCTTGTGGATCTACTTGATTCCATCGCATATTCAAATCCCCCTTTAGTGATAGGTATAAGTATGAAGCGTTTGATCTGATTTTCCAACTGATAGCCTTCGAGACGAATGAAACCGCTCTCAAAAAAGACGTTCTTTAATTTGTCGATTTGGAACGTTTCAAACAATTGTTGCCCGTTTCACAATATGATAGGATTAAACAGGTGAAAAGGACAGGCACTTCTATTTAACGGTCATTTGGCAACGACAGAAATGTCTACGTTTTCATTCAAAGGGAGAGTCCGCAAGCGACCCGTTAAGAGAGATGCGTTTATGGGTATCTATAGATAGCAAAGAAATGACGTCGCTGCGGCGAAAAAACTTACTGAAAAGAGGGTAATGCACATGGCACAGCACATCAAAGGAATTGGCGCTTCTGCAGGGATTGCGATTGCAAAGGCATTCGTAATGGAAACACCTGTCTTTGACATTCCGACGCATAAAATCGAGGACTCGGCAGCAGAAAAGGAACGTTTCCAAGCCGCCATCGTTAAGTCGAAGGGTGAACTTGAAATCATCCGCGAAAACACATTAAAAGAACTCGGTGCAGACAAAGCGGAAATCTTCTCAGCTCACTTGTTGATCCTGGAAGACCCGGAAATCGTCAGCCAAGTCAACGCAAAAATTGACGATGAAAAAACCAATGCAGCACAAGCACTTGATGAAGTGTCACAGATGATGGTCATGATTTTTGAATCGATGGATAACGAATACATGCGCGAGCGTGCAGCCGATGTCCGTGACGTTACAAAACGGACAATGGCCCACTTGCTCGGTATCACATTCGTTACACCGGCTCAAATCAATGAAGAGGTCATCATCATTGCCGAAGATTTAACACCTTCAGATACAGCACAACTCAACCGGAAGTATGCAAAAGGATTTGCTACGAACATCGGTGGACGGACTTCGCACTCGGCAATCATGTCCCGTTCTCTTGAAATCCCGGCTGTCGTCGGAACAAAAGTCGTCTTGACGGAAGTCAAACACGGTGATTTCTTGATCCTTGACGGAACAGAGGGTGACGTCATCGTCAATCCTTCAAGCGAACAAATCGCAGAATACGAAGAAAAACGTTCAGCGTACATCGCGCAAAAAGAAGAGTGGAAAAAACTCAAAAACGAAAAAACAGTCACTGCTGACGGACATCATGTCGAGCTTGCAGCAAACATCGGAACACCAAACGATGTTAAAGGTGTCCTTGAGAACGGCGCGGAAGCAGTCGGACTCTACCGGACAGAGTTCCTTTACATGGATGCGGAAACGTTCCCGACGGAAGACGAGCAGTTCACAGCATACAAAACGGTTCTCGAATCGATGGGCGATAAAAAAGTCGTCATCCGGACGCTCGATATCGGTGGCGACAAGGAATTGTCTTATCTCGATCTCCCGCATGAGATGAACCCGTTCCTCGGATACCGCGCGATTCGTCTTTGCCTCGATCAAACGGATCTCTTCCGGACGCAACTCCGTGCCCTTCTCCGGGCGAGCGCGTATGGAAAACTTGCTGTCATGTTCCCAATGATCGCGACACTCGAAGAATTCCGTGCAGCAAAAGCACTTCTTCTCGAAGAAAAAGCAAACCTTCAAGCAGAAGGTGTGACAGTTTCAGAAGACGTTGAAGTCGGTATGATGGTCGAGATTCCTTCAACAGCTGTCATGGCGAAACAATTCGCAAAAGAAGTCGACTTCTTCTCAGTCGGAACAAACGACTTGATTCAATACACGATGGCGGCTGACCGGATGAATGAGAAAGTTTCATACCTCTATCAACCGTTTAACCCGGCTATCTTGAACCTTTTGAACAACGTCATCACAGAAGCACACAAAGCAGGCAAATGGGTCGGCATGTGTGGTGAGATGGCAGGAGAAGAACTCGCACTTCCAATCCTTCTCGGACTCGGACTCGACGAATTCTCAATGTCTGCTTCTTCAGTCCTTCGCGCACGTAGCTTGATGACTCGCTTGAACAAAGCAGAGTGTGAAGCAATCGTCGAACAAGTACTCGATATGGACACAGCGGAAGATGTCGTTAACTTCCTCAGCACAACGTTCGATATCAAAAAATAAGGTATTTCGGACACGTCCCATCTCGGGGCGTGTTTTTTTGTCGTGTTAACAAAGTACTCTCTTTTCCTTATACTTTGTGCGGGAACTCGGATTAGCCTACGTCGAAATCATCCCTCCCTGCACTCGCTTTCCTCAGGCGAGACACAAGCCAGTTTTCCTGCCCAGTGTGGGCAGAAAAGCGGGTCTTGTTTTTCTCTGACAGCGCAGTTTGCACGTGCGCTTTTTCCTGTAAGAGTCTCGTGCATCGAATGATTTCAAACAACAAAAAAAGGAAAGCGGATTCGACATCCCCTTTCCTTTTTTGTTGATGCTTAACTAAACAGATTTACCTACATGTTATGCTTGCTTTGTTTTCGGTCGTTCACCTTGTCCTTCTTTTAACGTCGGGCGTTCATTGCCCATCAGGCAGACAAAGACGACACCGAGTACGGCTGGAATCAATGCCCACAGATAGACCGACGAAATTGATTCGGCACGTGACGATTTGATCGCATTCGCTACTTCCGGCGGCATTTTCGCAAGGGCTGAAGCCGTCGGGAATTGTCCGCCATCCGGTGCGTTTCCACCCGGCAACTGTTCACTGATCGTCGATGAGAAGGTCCGCGATTGGACGATGCCAAGGACGGTAACACCGAGCGTCATGCCGATCGTTCGGAACGTCGACCCCATTGATGTGGCCGCACCCCGTCGTTGCATCTCAATCCCGTTGATACTTGCCAGGTTGAGTAACGAGAAGCTGAAGCCGACACCAAATCCTAAAATGATCATATAGATTGTGATGGCGGTACGCGATGTTTCAAGCGACATCGTACTTAAGAGATACACTCCTAACAAGAAGAAGACCGCTGAGACAAGCATGACATTCCGGAATCCGTATTTATTCGGTAATCGTCCGCCGAGCTGGGCGGAGACAACGGATGCAATCAGCATCGGCATCAAGATCAGACCCGAGTTGGTCGCACTGCCCCCGAAGACACCTTGGACAAAAATCGGAATGAAGACACTGGCAGAGATGAAGACAAAACCGTAAAAGAAGGCTACGCCTTGTGTCGCCGCAAACAGTTGCCGTCTAAATAAACTGAACGTGATGACAGGGTCCGCTGCCCGGCGTTCGATGAACCCGAAGACGATGAAGGCAACAAGCGCCCCGCCAAATAAACCGAGAATTTGCGGTGAGTTCCACGCATAGTCTTTTCCGCCCATCTCAAGGGCCAGCAAGAACAAAACAAGTCCTGCCACTAACGTCACAGCACCGGCATAATCGATTTTTTGTGTCCGGTGAATCGGTGACTCCTTGTAAAACAGAGAAACAAGGGCAAGCGCCAATAATCCGAGGGGAATATTGATGTAAAAGACCCAACGCCAGTTGATGGCATCTGTTAAGACGGCACCCAGCAACGGACCAAAAATACTTGAAATTCCGAAGACGGCCCCGAACAAACCACTGACTTTCCCACGTTTTTCAGGCGGGAAAATATCAAAGATGATGGTAAAGGCAATCGGCATTAACGCTCCGCCACCCAAACCTTGAATCGCACGATACACGGAAAGTTCAACAATCGAGTCTGCCATTCCACACAGGATACTCCCTGTGATGAACAGCAACATGCCGAATAAGAAGAATCGCTTCCGCCCGTACATATCACTTAACTTACCAAAGATCGGCATCCCCGCTACAGTCGCAATCATGTAAGCCGATGTGACCCACGCATATTGGTCGAAGCCGTTTAATTCGCTGACAATCGTCGGCATCGCTGTCGCAACAATCGTATTATCCATTGCTGCCACTAAAATCCCGATCAGTAATCCTAACACGACATAACGTGTTTTTGTCGAAGTCGTAGCCATCGACTCACCTCTTTCTTATCAAAAAATAGCTAATCTTCATAATAGCTTATTCATTGTATCATCATATGTGCAAAATCTCATCGTTAAATGTTCACGGAATACAAAAAAAACACGACTCCAAAATCGGAGCCGTGTTCAGCATCCACTTCTTATTTAATGTCATACGAAATCTTTTCACCCGCTTCAACGGTTTTACCAACATCAACGGAGACTTTCCGGTCGCCGCTGTTCGTGACGATGATTGGTGTGAGCAATGATGGGACAAGTGGTCGGATTTGTTCCAGATCGACGTTCAATAACGGTGAACCTGGTTCGACCCGGTCGCCGGCTTTCGCGAGCGCTTCAAATCCTTTTCCTTCGAGCGATACTGTATCAATACCGATATGAATCAAAATTTCATCCCCGTTATCGGCCAAAATACCAATCGCATGTTTGGTCGGGAAGAAGGTCGTAATTTCACCGGAAACAGGTGACACGACATATCCTTCCGTCGGTTCGATGGCATAACCGTCACCCATCATCCGTCCGGAGAAGACTTGATCCGGTACATCATCGAGAGAACGAATCACACCGCTGAGTGGCGAGACGTATCCTTCGCTCGGGACATAGGCACCATCTGTTCCGGCTAATCCGGACCGGTCATCTGTCCGGTTTTCCGTCCGTGCTTCCGCGCCTGTCGGAACCTGCGGAATCGGATCGGCTTCCGGTTTGACTGGTGGTTGATAATTCGGATCGTTCATGATTTCTGCCATCTCAGTCTTGATACCGTCCGATTTCGGACCGAAGATAGCCTGAACGTTATCCCCGACTTCGAGGACACCGGCAGCACCCAACTGTTTCAAGCGCTCTTTATTGACACCGGATTTATCATTGACGGTAATCCGGAGCCGTGTGATACAGGCATCCAAATGTTTGATATTGGAAGGTCCGCCAAATGCCTGGAGAATTTCATATGGCAATTCACCAGCTGTCGCACCGGCTGTCGCTGCCCCTTCCTGAATCGCTTCACGTCCAGGAATCTTCAGATCAAATTTCTGGATGACGAAACGGAAGCCGAAGTAATAAATGACCGCGAAGACAAGACCGACCGGAATGACGAGCCACCAGGAGGTTCGGTTTGGTAAAATACCGAACAACGTATAGTCAATCAATCCTCCGGAGAAGGTCATCCCGATCTTGACGTTTAAGATGTCCATGATCATGAATGACAATCCGGCAAACACAGCGTGAACTGCAAACAATAACGGGGCAACGAATACGAATGAAAACTCGACAGGTTCAGTAATCCCTGTCAGGAAAGAAGTCAGGGCAGCCGAGAAGTATAACCCTTCAACCGCTTTCCGGCGATCCTTCGCAACCGTATGATACATCGCAAGACACGCAGCAGGAAGTCCAAACATCATGAACGGGTATTTCCCGGTCATATACGTTCCGGCTGTAAATGGAACACCATCTTTTAACTGGGCGAAGAAGATCCGCTGATCCCCGTTAACGAGATTACCGGCTTTATCGGTATATTCACCGAACTGGAACCAAAAACTTGAATACCAAATATGGTGGAGACCAAACGGAATGAGAGAACGTTCGACTAATCCAAAGATGAAGGCAGATAACGTTTCGTTTGATTCGATGATGGTTTTCGAGAACGTATTGATCCCCGTCCCGATTGGTGGCCAAATATAAGACAGGGCAAAACCAGCGACTAAACTGAATAGCGCTGTAGCAATCGGTACAAATCGTTTACCGGCAAAGAATCCAAGGAAATCCGGAAGTTTAATCTTAAAGAATTTATTATAGCTGTACGCCGCAATCAACCCGGCGATAATCCCTCCGAACACCCCCATTTGCAGGGTCGGAATTCCTAAAACGGTCGCATACGATAAATCACTCGATTTTTGTGCTTCTGTAATCTTTTCAGGCGTAATCTGTAAAAATGAACTGATAACTTTGTTCATGATCAGGAATCCGACGATTGCGGCCAATCCTGCGACCCCTTCACCGTTCGCAAGACCAATCGCAACCCCGACGGCAAACAGTAATCCTAAGTTGGCAAAGATGATATCCCCTGCATCCTGCATGACCCGCCAAATGACGACCAGTGCGTCATTTTCGAGAAACGGAAGATACTGCGTCAGATTCGGGTTTTGAAACGCCGTACCAAACGCCAGGAGCAACCCCGCTGCCGGTAGGATTGCGACCGGTAACATCAAAGCTTTACCGATCCGTTGCAATACACCGAACACATTTTTCCACATCAGTGATTTCCCTCCTTTTTTTGACCAAACTACTTACTTCATACCCTTAATGTTTCTTGCGCAAAACTATTTGTCTGATGTTTCTTTCCACAAAAAAAGAGCCTTCCCAAATTGGGAAAGCTCTTTTAAATATTAGACTGACTTTTCTTGTTTACGTGAGTTGATGACGGCTTGAATCTCAGATTTAATGTTATCTGATTTTGGTCCGTAGATGGCTTGAACGTTGTTACCAACTTCAAGTACTCCAGCCGCACCTAATTTTTTCAATTCGTTTTTATCAACTTTTGATTTATCAAGAACTTCAACACGAAGACGTGTGATACATGCGTCAAGGTGTTTGATGTTTGATTCAGAACCGAGTGCATCAAGGATACCAGCTGCGAGTTCAGAACCTTGTGCCATTGATGTCTCTTGTACTTCGTCTTCACGACCTGGTGTTTTCAAGTTGAACTTGCGGATTGCGAAACGGAATCCGACGTAGTAAACAACTGCAAGAACAAGACCGACGACGATGACGAGCCACCACTGCGTGCGTCCTGGAAGGACACCGAAGAGAAGGAAGTCAATCAATCCACCTGAGAATGTCATACCGATTTTAACGTTCAACAATTGCATTGTCATGAACGAAAGACCTGCGAAGACTGCGTGAACTGCGAACAAGATCGGAGCAACGAACAAGAATGCGAATTCGATTGGCTCTGTGATACCTGTCAAGAAAGCTGTAAGTGCTGCTGATCCAAGAAGACCACCAACGACTGCGCGACGCTCTGGGCGTGCTTCATGGTACATAGCAAGTGCTGCTGCAGGAAGACCGAACATCATGAACGGGAATTTACCAGTCATGAATGTACCAGCTGTCAATGCAACGTTATCTTTCAACTGAGCGAAGAAGATCGCTTGGTCACCGTGAACAACTGTGCCGGCTTTGTTCGTGTAAGAACCGAACTCGAACCAGAATGGTGCGTAGAAGATATGGTGAAGACCAAATGGAATCAATGAACGTTCAATGAGACCAAAGACGAATGCTGCAAGAGTCGGGTTTTTCTCCATCATGAAGTGGGAGAATGTGTTCAATCCGTCTTGAGCGAACGGCCAAACGAAAACAAGTACAAGACCTGCGAATAATGAAACAACTGCTGTAACGATTGGAACAAAACGTTTTCCTGCGAAGAATCCGAGGAACTGCGGCAATTCGAGATTATGATACTTCCCGTAGGCCCAGGCTGCGATTAAACCGATGATGATACCACCGAAAACCCCTGTTTGAAGTGTCGGGATACCGAGTACGTTAGAGTACCCTTGTCCGTTAGCGACCATTTCTGGTGTAACGCCGAGCCAAACGCTCATTGTTTTGTTCATGATCAGGAATCCGACGATGGCTGCAAGTCCGGCTGCGCCGTCCCCTGCTAATCCGATCGCGACACCGACCGCGAATAAGAGTGCTAAGTTACCGAAGATGATATCTCCGGCTGCTTCCATCAATTTTGCAACCTTGATGACTGCATCATTTTTTAAGAACTCGAGTTTTGACGTCAAGTTCGGATTTTGCATCGCGTTACCGAATCCAAGTAAGATCCCGGCAGCAGGCAAAATCGCAACAGGAAGCATCAACGCTTTACCAACACGTTGAAGAACAGCGAAAATCTGTTTGAACATGTGTGTTTCCTCCTTTTGATGTACGAGCTAAGAATAAGGAATAATACCAATGACAGGTCGAAAAAAGTCAGACATCTGACCGATTTTCACAGAAAAAAATCAGGCACGAGCGGATTGTAGACAAAATACACTTATCCCGTAAAAATAACGGAAATAAATCATCTTGCCCGACATCCCACTCATGCCTGATCGTATCAGTAACACGTAGTCCGTGCGGTCATTTACCTAAATCGTACTGCACTAAGCGTTGCAGATGCATCGTAAGATACGTCGCTTCACCGCGCGGTACCGCTTTCTTCAACTGACGTTCCATGATGGACATCAGCTCCCAAGCAGTATCATAGCACAGCGGATATTCTTCGCGCAATAGCTTTTCTACTTTTTCTGGCGCCTCTAGGTACTCCCCATTGGAAACCCTTTCAATCGCTGAACGCAAGTGCCGGATTAAACGCTTGTAATCCAGTGATTTCCGGTCGATTTTAATCTGTAATCGTTGTTCAATATGACTGGCAATCAATCCGACCAATTGATGATGCCGGTTCACTTCGAGGACATCTTTGAAGTTCGTCGCCGAGTGAATATGAAGGGCGATAAATCCTGTTTCGGCCGGAGGTAAATAAAAGTTCATCTCGGCACTGATGAATTCGACGATTTCTTCAGCGAGCGCATACTCTTCCGGATATAACGCTTCCGTTTCCGCAAGAAACGGATTTGTGACTTCCATTCCCTGTTCGAGCCGCTTGAACGTAAACGTCAAATGGTCCGTCAATCCGATATGAATGTGCTCATCGACCCGTTTTCCGAATCGCGTTTCGATCATTGAAACGATCTCATTCATCAAAGCGATGAAGTTTTCATCCAGATGTCCGACAAGCGCCTTGTACTGCGCTTGCTCGTCTTTATCTTTTAACGTATACACTTTTTCCAATTTATCAAGATCCGTTAGTTGATCGCCTGGCTTCCGACCGAAGCCAATCCCTTTTGCGAGGATAATGACTTCCTGGTTGGCACCAGTCGAACAAATGACGACATTATTATTTAAGACTTTGATAACGTGGTACATTTGTTTATCCATTCGCTCTCAACCCTATCTGCTCTTACACATTTTTTTAAAGACACTGATTTTATTATAACGTGTTTTCACATACTAAAAAAGCCTACTCACTCAAGTAGACTTTAAAACATTTGGTAACCGCTCTTACGCAGGAAGCGAATTGACATTCCGGCGATGATGATTCCGGCAAGACCGGCAACGAACATCGTGATATCCGCCGTCTGCAGACCCATGATGCGTTCCCCGAGTTTCGGGATTGCTTCACGCGCATTCGTGAAATAATCCAGTGTCGACTGATTATCAATCATCATGATGATGATAATCGGATACAGGACAAGCATGATCCACGTACTGCGTAACAACATGTTTAAGATAAAACCGATACTAAAGAACATGACGAGATATAGAACACTCCCGATCACGGCTTGAATGATATGCATAATGTTCCCCCTTTGAATCTCTTTTAGTATAACCGACAAAAAAGGCAAATGCACGAGTGTACATTTGCCTAAAACGTGAACTTAGAATTTACCTTTTTTGATGGCAAGACCAATCTTTTTAAGCTCAAGGAAATGTTTGTTGTCGATGACTTTTTTCATGAACGATGCGTTACGGCCGTAAATCTTCTTACCGAAGACCATTCCGATTCCATCTTTATGACCAAGTGAAGCGACAGTTCCTTTGTTCTCGTATGTGAATGTCGATGTTTGACGTCCACCGATGAGTGCAGCAATGTTTTCAGCCACTTTATGTGCCTGTTGTGTTGCGATTTGTGCTGTCGGCGGGTATGGGCGGTTTGAAGCCGGATCCATAACAGCTGAACAGTCACCGATCATGAAGACATTTTCATGCCCAGGAACGCGGAGGTCTTCTTGAACGACAACACGGTTACGCATTGCTTCAAAACCAGACGCTGCAACAACAGGGTTACCGCTGACGCCACCAGTCCAGATGATTGTGTTCGCTTCGATTGTTTCTGTTGTATCCCCTTGGAGCGGTCCGAATGTAACGCTGCCCGGTCCACATTCCTTGATGCCGTTACCGAGTTTAAACTCGATGCCTTGGCGCTCAAGCCATTTATGTGCGTAGTTTACGAGATCTGCATCGAATCCTGGAAGAACAGTCGGTGCAGCTTCGATGTTGACGACACGAACGAGTTCGCGCGGGATGTCATATTGTTTGCAAAGTTCAGGAATCCGGTTGACGAGCTCACCCATGAACTCGATACCCGTGAACCCAGCGCCACCGACGACGATCGTCAAGAGTGAACGGTTTGTTGAACCTGTCGTTTTGTACTCTGCGAATGAGTAGTCGATGTGCTCTTTGATTTTACGGACACTGTTCAATGAACTGATTGTTAGAGCGTTCTCTTTCAATCCTTTGATTCCGAATGTTTCAGGAACTCCGCCGAGTGCCACGACGACATAATCGTAAGGGACTGTTCCACCGTCGACGAGTTTCACTGTGTTGCTTGCTGTATCGACTTTTTCGACGATTCCTTTTACAAGCTTGACGCGTGAAGGGTTGATGACATCGTTGATATAGATACGCGCTTGTTCAGCAGACATCGTACCTGCTGCTGGTTCATGTAGCCACGTTGTTTGGTAATGGTAATCGTGCTTGTTGATTAATGTGATGTTGGCTTGGTCGACGCCAAGTTTCTTTTGAAGGTTGACTGCTGTGATCAATCCACCGTAGCCGGCTCCAAGAATAACAATGTTTGGTGTGTTCATGTTCTGATACCCCTTACGCATAATAGTTTTGTTGTGATTTTCTTCACATTCAATTGCAGATAAATGCTCAAAAACTTTGTTCAAATAATGTTCACACGTCTATACGTTTATTGAACCATTTTCTATCATAGATTGCAAAGGGAAATTATGCAAACCCAAAAAAATGTGAGATGTCCCGTACTTGCAACATCGAACCCTACTTCCTATATAATAGAGGTATCCAATTTTAGGAGGGACTCAGATGCACCAACCATATGATGTCACGATTATCGGGGGCGGTCCGGTCGGGCTGTTCACCGCGTTTTACTCAGGGATGCGTCAAATGAAGACGAAAGTCATCGAAAGTCTGCCGCAACTCGGCGGACAGCTAGCGACGCTCTACCCTGAAAAATATATATACGATATTGCCGGCTTCCCGAAAGTCAAAGCCCAGGACCTGGTCGATCGGCTGCTGGAACAGGCAAATGAATTTGATCCGACGTATGTGCTCGGCGAAACCGTCCTTGCATACGAACGTCTCGATGATGGACTGATCCGTCTTGTCACGAACAAGGGGGAACATTATACGAAAACCGTCATCCTGACAGCCGGGAACGGTTCATTTGCTGCTCGTCCCCTCGGTGTCGCGGACGCAGAACGATTTGAAGGCAGTAACTTACACTACTTCGTCAACGAGATGGACCGCTTCAAAGATCGCCAGGTCGTCCTGCTCGGCGGTGGTGATTCCGCAGTCGACTGGTCGCTGATGCTCGAGCCAATCGCGAAATCCGTCACACTCGTTCACCGACGCGATAAATTCCGCGCCCATGAGCATACGGTCGAATTGTTGCATAACTCGTCCGTCAATGTCATGACACCTTATACCCTTGAATCCGTCACCGGAGAAGACAGTATCGAGACGCTGACATTCAAACATGCCGAAACGGATGAAGTGATTGTCGTCGGTGCTGATGATGTCGTCTGTAACTTTGGTTTCGTCTCATCACTCGGACCGCTTAAAGAGTGGGAGGTCGAATTCGAACGGAATTCCATCCGTGTCAACTCGAAGATGGAAACTGCGATTCCCGGCGTATTTGCCTGCGGCGACATCGCGACGTATGACGGTCGTGTCAAATTGATCGCGACCGGTTTCGGAGAAGCACCGATTGCCGTTAACCAGGCGAAGTTGCTTGTTGATCCATCAGCCCGCCATCCGCAACACTCAACAAGTCTGTTCGAAAAAGTGAAAAATCATTAAGTGATCACGAACAACAGCGTCCCTTCGATTTCGGAAATCGAAGGGACGCTGTTTTTTGGGCTTATGCGTTGGATACGGGATCGAGTGTAATTCGGTACGTCCACTCACTCAGCTGTTTCCCACCCCGCTCGATGGTTTTTTCGGAAACGAGTCGTCCGCCGAAACGTTCGTAAAAATGACGGGACGGGTTATCTGCCAGCACACTTACCATGCAAGACAAGAAGCCTTTCCGCCTGAGATCTTCCAACACGTGATCAAACAACCGTTTACCGGTTCGTTGCCCCTGATGGCTTTTCAACAGATAGAGCGCGTACAGCTCTCCCTCCGTCGTATCATTTTCCCTATTTGGTCCACCATTCGCAAAACCGACGATTTCGTTTGTCTGATCAAGTGCCACAAAAACCGGACCTTCGGCAAGACTGTTCCGCCAACCCGGTTCCCGCTTCTCCGCAGATAACTGATCGAGATATGCATCCGGAATAATCGTCCGATATGTTTCCCGCCAAGATGCGACATGAATCCGGGCAATCGCAGCAGCGTCTTCCATGTCGGCTCGTCGAATCGTTAAAAATCCGGTATTCATAGTGGAATGATAAATCGCCGGACCCGTGTTCCATCTTCTTTGATGTAAGATTCGATTTCTTGACCACCGTTTGTCAAAATGACACGACCGGATGCGGTGTTATCCGCACTACAGGTGATCAAGACGAAGGCAAGTCCCCGCTTTCGCGCAAATTCAAGCGCTTGCCGTAATCCTTCCGTCGCATACCCCTTATTGCGCGCACTCGGTCGAATGCCATAACCGATATGCCCTCCGACTTGTTGCAATTGATCGTTTAAATCATGCCGGAAATTGACTGCACCGACAATCGTTTCCCCGTCATACAACCAATACGTCGAGTGGGTCACCCAGTTCGTCGGGGCCACCCGTTCCTCTTGTTCCTGTTCTTCCAAAAAATCCTCCAACGGCAGAAACGTTTTACTGACGACACTCGGAACGATGCTTTCACCGGATTCTTGCCACTCTGATACATAATCAAGGTATTCCGGTTCCAAGTGCAGCGATGGTTTAATTAAGGTAATCATTTGTGGTTCCGGACCTCCTCTTCAATCAAACGATCAAGCCAGTCATCAACATGTTGGAAGATATATCCTGCTTGTTTGGCTGCCGTCGTATCCATATAGAAATCGTGATCCGGTGCAAGCGGTGACGGCTCTTCGCCTGTCGTCTCAAACCGTGACGTCGTTCCTGCCACGTGATCAATCTTATCCATTAAGTCCTGAATCGATAATACGCCGTCACTCGCGGCATTAATTGGTCCTGTCATCGTCGAACGGCCGCACCACTCGAGGAAAGCTGCCGCTTCATAACTCGAGATATATCCCATCTTCGCATACAGATTTTCAGCGATGACCGGTTGATCGGCTAGTGCCCGTTTGACATGAAAGATCAGCCGCTCCGTGTAATCATCCGGTCCGAGGACAACCGGGAAACGGACGGCAATGACCGGGAAAGTCGCCCGTTGGAAGAAATAACTTTCCGCCTGACGTTTTCCTTCGCCGTAATCATGTTCTTTTTCAAGATCATATTTCCCGGGAAACGGATTATAGGACCGCTCGGAAATGTTTGTCCCGCCCTGCTCATAGACCGACATCGTCGACGTCAGAATGTAACGCCCGACTTTTCCTTCGAAGGCATCGACCGCAAGCTTCGCCTGATACGGATTAAAACAAATATTGTCATAGATGATATCCCAGTTTTGACTTCCAAGATCCTTCATCGTACTGCTTGATGTCCGGTCCCCTTTAAAAAATGTCAAGCCCTTCGCGACCGGCGGCCTATGTTCCCCACGCGTGACAATCGTCACATCATCCCCCGATTCCGCGAGCCGTAATGCCAACCGTCGACCAAAGTAGCGTGTTCCACCGAAAATCAGTACCTTTCGCATCGATAGTCCTCCCTCATCATAGCGTGCTAACGTTCCTGTTAGTCCTTCTCCATCTCCATTGAAAAGTCCTGTCAATCGCTCGTGAAAACAAAAAAATCGCAGACGGCAATCGTCTGCGATACAAGTCATTTCATTAACAGCCGCCCGGTGTGCCGGCATTCGTCGCCGTTCGGAACGACGTTCCGCAACCGCATGTCGCGATTGCATTTGGATTCGTAATCGTGAATCCGCCTCCGAGCATGGATTGTTTATAATCTACTTCCAGTCCTTTAACGACCGGATAATCTTTTTGATCAACGATGACTTTGACTCCGTGTTGCTCAAAGGTCAAGTCCGTCTCTTTTTCACTGTCAAACCC
This sequence comes from Exiguobacterium artemiae 255-15, assembly GCF_000019905.1. Taxonomy (GTDB): domain Bacteria; phylum Bacillota; class Bacilli; order Exiguobacteriales; family Exiguobacteriaceae; genus Exiguobacterium_A; species Exiguobacterium_A artemiae. Next base: position 2,287,271 of record NC_010556.1, read on the forward strand.
CATGCCGTAGGAGAGACCACTGCATCCGCCGCCTTGGACGAGCATGCGCAGATTTTGTTCATCGTCCGGCGCCTGCAACATCATTTCTTTGACTTGCAGTGCGGCCGCTTCTGTTAAATGAATCATGTCATCACCTTCCCTTTTTTATTAGTATACGCAATTTTAAGGGGAATCGAAACCTAGTTGCTTGAAACAATCTTGAATTCGTTGTATAAATAAGTTGTATTAAAAAAAATTAAATCGTTCCATCTTCAGGGCAGGGTGAAATTCCCGACCGGCGGTAAACAGGCGATTCGCCTGAAGCCCGCGAGCGAATAGGGCGCTATTTGCTGATTCTGTGTAACTCAGGAGCCGACAGTATAGTCTGGATGGGAGAAGATGGCGGCATGTTTCTTTCTTGAACCGATTTTGCAAAAATCGGTCAGGCTTAGTTTACTGCGGACTTCTCCCCCATCGAACACTTCGATGGGGGTTTATTTTGAACGCAGACATGCCAATACTTCATCGAGAGGAACGAGCAAAAGGAGATTATACTCGTATGAAACGCACACAAAAAATGGTCACATTATCGATGTTAGGTTCAATTTCATTTGTTCTTATGCTACTGAATTTCCCGCTTCCGTTTTTACCGAACTATTTGAAGATTGACTTCAGTGATGTTCCTGCTTTGATCGCCGCAATCATGTTCTCACCTGTTGCCGGCGTCATCGTCGAAGCACTCAAAAACGTCCTGTACTACATCTTACGTGGAAGTGGTGTTCCGGTCGGTGAGCTTGCCAACTTCGCAGCTGGCGTTGCCTTCATTCTTCCGGTCAGTTGGTTCTATCATAAAAAGAAATCGACAAAAGGTCTCGCAACCGGTCTTGTCGCAGGTACGATCACGATGGCACTCGGTCTTGCCATCCTCAACTATATCTTGATTCTTCCAGCGTACGCTTGGTTCTTCGGTATGGACTACATGCTTGACCCTGCCGTCAAGTGGACGACGATTACAGCCGGTATCTTACCGTTTAACATCATCAAGGCGATGTTCATCTCAGCACTCTTCATCCCGCTGTTCCTGAAACTAAAACCTTGGATGACACGTCGTCAACAAACTGTCTAAGTCCGAAGCCGCGCCCGCTGACAGACACAAATCCCCGGTCTCTTGTGAGACACGGGGATTTTTTTAGAGCTCGTTTTCTTCGATTTTCTGATAAATCTTTTCAAGCAGTTCTTCCGGTGTCTCCCCGACAACGGTTTCTCCATCGACGAGACAAAAATGGTCAAGCGAACAAATCCCGCAATAACCGAGGCAACCATATTCGACGACATCGACATTCGGGTCCCGTTCGAGCTGTTGCATGACGACCTGAGTCCCTGTCGCTAAGTTACTGATACAAAATTCAATAATCGGATTCACTTTTTTTCCTCCTTCAGGCAGGAATTATCTTTCCTCATGTCGTATTATACAAGGTCAGACTGATTTAGGGGAACTAAGGGGGATTTTAAGTTATGAAGCAACTGGTTGTTTTAGGTGGCGGATATGGTGGCATGCGGATTTGTGAACGATTCAAGGATGAAGATGTCGCTGTGACGCTCGTCGATCGTTTACCGTACCACGCGTTAAAAACAGAGTACTATGCACTTGCTGCCGGAACATTGTCGGACCGGGATGTCCGGATCGCGTTTCCGGAAGGGGAACATCTCTCATATAAGTATGGACATGTCGTAAAGATTTCACCAGAGACGAACTCCGTTCATCTGCAAGACGGAACGGAATTGTTTTATGATGATTTGATCATCGCCTTAGGTTGTGAAGATAAATACCATAACATACCGGGGGCACAAGAGTTTACTTACAGCATCCAGACACTCGAAGAGTCACGGAAAACACAACAGGCGATTTGCGGACTTTCACCCGGTGCGATCGTTTCCATCGTCGGAGCCGGATTATCCGGAGTCGAGCTCGCGAGTGAACTGCACGAAAGCCGGAAAGATTTGAAAATTCGCCTATTCGACCGGGGACCGTCCGTTCTGTCCTTCCTCTCGGATAAAGTGTCGACCTACGTCCAGGAATGGTTCGAGGAGCATGACGTCGAAGTCATCAATAACTCGAACGTCACCTTCGTCACGGCGGATGATGTTCAAAACGGGGATGACGCCTATCCATCGAACTTAACGATTTGGACAGCGGGTACGCAACCGGTTAAAGTCGTCCGTGATCTTGGTTTTGAAGCTGACAGCGGCGGACGGATCAAGCTGACGGAACACCACCACGTGCCGGAACATGAAAATGTGTTCGTCATCGGGGATTGTGCCAGTCTCCCGTATGCGCCAAGCGGTCAGCTTGCGGAGCATCAAGCGGATCAGGTCGTCGATGTCCTGCAGGCAAAATGGGCCGGCAAGAAATTACCGAAACTGCCGGAAATCAAATTGCGCGGTATGCTCGGATCACTTGGAAAGTCAGACGGCTTCGGCATCGTCATGGGGAAACAGGCGTTGACAGGGAAAGTTCCACGTCTTCTGAAGTCCGGTGTGCTCTGGAAACATAAAAAAATTAAATAAAAAAAACGGCGCCGGTCATTCCGGGGCCGTTTTTTCAAGTCTTCTGTCAATTGCCTGCGTGATTTTTTTCAACTGGACGTATCCTTCATCGACCATCTCACCGTCAAGCAGAACAAGCGGATAAAAATAAACATCGTCCTGAAGAGCCGTAATCCATTCATCCTCGACCGGTGCCGCTTCGAAATCCACATATTCAAAAGTCAATGCCGTCTCGTACTTCCGTCCAAGAACGGCCTGCAGCCAACTGTATGTCTCCTCTGAACTTGGTGCCCCAACGCAACTCGGACACGTCTGTGCCGCCCCATATACCTTGATTTCCATCTGTGGTCCCCCCTATTTGTTACACTTCTTTTTTAGTATACAAGTTTTCCAGATTGAGAACATTTTTCAACCCTGTTACAATGATTCTATAAGAAAGGATGTGTTTACGCATGGAAATGTTTGATCAAGTAAACGAAGTACTCGAAAAATTGCGTCCGTTCCTTCTTCGTGACGGAGGAGACGTTGAACTCGTAGATGTAGAAGATGGTATCGTCAAACTCCGTTTGATGGGAGCTTGCGGCAGCTGCCCAAGTTCAACAATCACACTGAAAGCTGGTATCGAACGTGCCCTGCTTGAAGAAGTAGCCGGCGTCGTTGAAGTCGAACAAGTTTTCTAATGAAGTAAAATCCCCACTGACATCCGTCAATGGGGATTTTTGTGTTTAAAGAATCCATTCTGCCAACGTATCGACCATGTAGGTCGGTTGGGCATCCTGTCCTTGAATGAAGACCGGTGTATGAACGCCGGAGTTGACATGCATCGTCCGGATACCGCCGTTGATCCCGAATAAAATGTCGGTATGGTAATTATCTCCGACCATGATGAGATCTTCTTTCGCAAGACCGATCATCTCAGCCGCAATATTGACCATGACCGGTTCCGGTTTCCCGATATAAAACGGTTCTTTTTCCGTCGTCACGCGTAACACCGATGTCAACGCCCCGTTCCCCGGTAAGAAGCCGCGCTCTGTCGGAATCGCGATATCTCCGTTCGTCGAGATAAAACGGGCGCCGGCCCGAATCGCGAGGGCTCCGATCGCTAACTTCTCATACGTGATCTGACGGTCAAGACCAATCACGACATAATCGGCATGCTCATCCGCAACGACTTGTAAGCCTTGACGCTCAAGAGCATCAATCAATCCGCCTTCTCCGATGGCATAGACTTTCGCACCCGGATCGAGTTCTGCGATGTAGCGACCTGTCGCCATCGCACTGGTTAAGACATGTTCCGCGTTCGAGTGAACACCCATGCCTCGTAATTTCTCAGCGACGGCTTCTGCCGTCATCGAAGCATTATTCGTAACGAACAGATACGGTACATCTTCTTCCTGCAACCGGTTGACGAAATCAACCGCTTCTTTGACGGGTTCTGTCCCGTTATACATCGTACCGTCTAAATCAAATAAATAGCCTTTTGCCTTCATGCTGACTCACTCCTCATTTGGTAAAAATGCCGAGACGGGTCCGAGTTCTGTCTCTAGATAATGTCGGACCGCGTCCGGGAAACGACGTAATTGTGTTTCTTCCTCAAACAAAACGTTGCGGATTTCCGCTGTACTTGATGTCGTAAATTCACGGACGATTTGTGTCCGGAGTGCCACGATGCGCTTCAAACTCGTCGCAAGTGACGCGTCGATGACCCGCTCATCTTCTAAAATCATGACGATATCTTCATAACTTCCCGGATCACGCATGATGAAACCATCAATCATACTGTTTCCGATGTCGATGATGCTTTCAATCACTAAAAATCCAATCCGTTCCCACGCCAGTGAAACCGTCAAAGCGTCCCCCGTTAACTCTTTACTTTGACGCAATGCCGTTTCCAAACAAACTACGGTTTGTTCAATCTTTTCACGATTCACAAAATACATCTTCCATTCCCCCTCACACCCTTCATTTTAGCTCTATCGGCGAAACATGAAAAGCAGAAAGGCTGTTTGCATCACATTGCGCAATGTGTTATCCTCAATTTAGATTTTTACGAAAATAGTATGTCACATTAGGTGACTTGGAGGTTATTCATAGATGGAACGCGAATTAGCACTAGAAATCGTCCGAGCAACAGAAGCAGCTGCACTGGCATCCGCCAAATGGATTGGCCGGGGCAAGAAGAACGAAGCCGATGATGCGGCAACAACAGCCATGCGCGAAGTCTTAAACACCGTTAACATGGCGGGAACAGTCGTCATCGGTGAAGGGGAACTCGACGAAGCACCGATGTTATTCATCGGCGAAAAAGTTGGTACGACAAGCGGTCCTATCGTCGATATCGCCGTCGATCCGCTCGAAGGAACGAACATCGTGGCAAAAGGTCTCGGTAACGCCATGGTCGTCATCGCAGTCGCTGACCAGGGAGCATTGTTACACGCACCGGATATGTATATGGATAAACTGACAGTCGGACCAAACTTAAAAGGACATGTCTCACTTGACGATCCCCTTGAAGTCATCATTCAAAAAGCAGCAGAACTAAATCAGAAAAGGATTGAAGATGTCACGGTCATCATGCAGGATCGTCCGCGCCATGATCACTTCCGAGAAGCGGCAATGCGTGTCGGCGCACGTGTCCGTCTGTTTGAAGACGGCGATGTATCAGCCGGAATCGCTCCGCTCTCACCATCAACGGGCATCGATATCTTCATTGGAACCGGTGGGGCACCGGAAGGCGTCATCACAGCGGCTGCCGTCAAAGCAATGGGCGGCGATATGCAGGCACGTCTGCACCCGATGAACGAGGAAGAAACAGCACGCGTCATCCGGATGGGGCTTGCGGATCCGTTGCAATTGTTGACGCTTGATGATCTGATCAAAAGTGACGACTGCATCTTCGCAGCAACAGGCGTGACGACAGGTGAAATGCTCGACGGCGTCCGCTTCTTGACGGATGATATCGTCGAGACGACATCACTCGTCATGCGTTCAAAAACACGGACGATCCGGAAAGTCATCGCCGAACATAGCTTGTCACGTAAACCGTACTTGCAAAAGGTTCCTCAAACCCTTTAATCTAAGCAGAGATGAAGGAAATGAGGGAACTGACAGATGATGCAAGAACGCGATTTTTTATATGATGACGTCGAACAGACAAAAACCCGATTCGTTTGCTGGATTGGTGAGACGAGCCGGTTTGATTTAGCGATCACCCATTCCGAACATTTTTTCGGAAAGATTTTAGTGTTGAATCTCTTATCCAACCGGTTTGCCATCATCGGTCCGGATGACTTCGATGAACCCGGCTATATCGCTCATGCCTTTGATCTTGAGGATGAAGTGGCGGATGAACTTGAAGGATACTTACGCGACTATATCGGATTATAAGCAAAAAAACGAGGCTGGGACATAACTCAGTTTTATAAATGAGAAGGCCCTCGAAACGTTTTTCGTTTCAAGGGCCTTCTTCTATGATGAAAAACCGATTTTAAGTAAACAAATAAGGACTGCCTCTGATAAAGTTAAAGTGACCAAACCATAACTATCGGAGGTGTCCTTATGTTTAAAAATTATACCATGAACCAGCTGGTTCTACCTTTAGATTTAGAAATTCGTCTTCAAGAAAACGATATCGCATTCGCCGTTCATCATCTTGTCGAGTCCATTCCCGACGATGCCTTTGAACCTTTTACTCGAACGACAGGCTGCCCCGCCTATCATCCACGCATGATGATGAAGATCATTTTATGCGCCTATACGCAATCGGTCTTCTCTGGTCGGAAGATCGAAGGACTCCTTCAAGACAGCCTGCGTATGATGTGGCTCGCTCAAGGGAATGAACCGAGCTATCGTACTATCAATCGCTTTCGAGTGCACCCGGCAGTCACACCTATCCTTAAGCAGGCGTTCGTCACCTTCCGTTGCCATCTCGTCGAGATGGGAGAAATTAAGGAAGAAGCGATCTTCATTGATGGTACGAAACTAGAAGCGAATGCGAATCGATATACGTTCGTCTGGCGAAAATCCGTCGAGCGATATAGTGCGTCGCTCGTTGAAAAGTCTAATCTTCTCTATGAAGAACTCGTCGCACAAGAAATCTTACCGGAGATTGAACGAGAAAGTCCAGACGAACTGACCCTTCCTGAACTCGAGCACATCGGTGATGTTTTGGAGGGACGAATCGCTTCTATCAATCAAGAAATCGAGGCAAGTTCAGATACGCAGGAGAGAAAACGGCTTCGTTCCGAACGAAAGCAACCCCATCTTTTCCGAAAAAAGTTCGCTGAGTTCGTGGAAAGAAAAAGGAAGTATGCCGTCCAAAAGGAAACGTTCGATGGACGGAACAGCTATTCGAAAACGGATACGGATGCGACGTTTATGCGGATGAAGGAAGATCATATGCAAAATGGACAACTCAAGCCGGGGTACAACGTGCAGATTGCGACCGAAGGTCAATATACCCTCGCTTATGATGTCTATCCCAATCCGACCGATGCCCGCACGTTAATCCCATTTTTAGATGAGGTTTCCTCGTATCTTACTTTACCGAAACATATCGTTGCGGACGCCGGCTATGGAAGCCAAGAAAATTATCAGGAGATTCTGATGCGCCGAGGGCGCATTCCGCTCGTTCCCTATACGATGTTTCAAAAAGAGAAGACGCGAAAATGGCGTGATGATCCTTTTAATCTCGTCAACTGGTCCTACGATGAAACGACCGATCACTTTGTATGCCCGAACGGGCAGAACGTGACGTTCCGTTACATGTCTAAGAGAACGGATCGATATGGTTTTACCCGCGATTTCAAGGTGTACGAAAGTGAGAGTTGTGATGACTGCCCGCTTCGATCCCTCTGTACCAAGGCAGAGAAGGGTCGTCATCGCCAAGTCCGAGTAAACGTTTCGTGGGAAGAGCAAAAGGAACAGGTAAAGGACCTGCTTTCAGATCAAAAAACCGGGAAAATCTACGCGAAACGTAAGATAGACGTAGAACCAGTTTTTGGGAATCTGAAGGCTAATTTGCGTTTCACTCGTTTTTCCGTAAGAGGAAAAGCAAAGGTGAAACGTGAGCTTGGCTTCATCCTTATGGCAGTAAATCTGAGAAAGTGGCTCACCCAAAGTATTGCCCGAGGGGCATTTTAACAAGAGGTGATGAAAAAAAATAAGGGATTGCCATCGTGACGATGGCAATCCCTTATTTTCTTTAAAAGCCAGCTAGTTATGTCCCAGCCTCGTTTTACTGTTACAGTAACCGGTCGTTACGCTCGTTGAGTGTGTTGGGACCGCTGAAGACATTCGTATTGTCGGATTCATCATGGGCTTTACGTTCCGAATGTTGATCCGCTTCATCGCCGACGAGTAAGACGAATTGTCCCTCTTCCGCTGCTTTATTGGCACGGTTGACATCATCTTTCGTTAATCCACTCGCTTCGAGGACATCGCTGTGTGAAGAAGGTCCGTTGCTGTCTTTTTTAAAGATTCCTTTGATCTCCTGCCACAGATTCATATGTTCTTCCTGCGACAGACGTGTTGATGTTTGATGATTTTTCAAATCGGCCAATTCCTCGATCTGTTCCAGATCATATCGATCATGGGCAACGACTTTCAAATCTGTTGATACAACACCTGCGACACGTAAATCATGAACAGCACTGACAACTTCTGGTACAGACTTGTAAATCCCGACGATTCTCATGGATAGTTCCCCCTATAGGTGCGTGATACTATACTATTAGCCGAAAACACCCAATCAGAAACATCCTTTCAGATGTCATTTTGATTACTGCTCGTCCTGTGTCTCTTCTTTCGTCGCTGAAAACTTCCGTTTCAGTTTTAACGTATTCGCTGAAGATCCGTCGAAGCGAGGTGGTGCTTCTTCTCCTTCTACGAATTCCATCCGTTTGACGATAAAATACGCACAGCCGAAATTGCAGTATTCATACAAATAATCCGCCACGTGGGAGATTTTTGTATCAAACGTTGCTTTTTCATGGTTGTCGTCATAGAAACCACGGAGGCGCAATTGTCCGTGTCCCCAATCTCCGACGATGTAGTCGTATTTTTCGAGCACATCACTAAACCGGCCGATGAAGGCTTCTTCGTTGAATCCTTCTCGTTTTTCTTCCACGATTTCATATCTTTCACGATTGACTTGTATCATTTTTCCACCCCCTGCTTCCTTTATCTTACCATAATCATACTTGAAAACGAATCGTCAGACAGCAGAAAACCGTCCTCGCACGCGGCGTGGACGGTCCTTGATCATCAATCGATCGGCAGAGCCGCTTTATTTTTTTTCGCCGCGTTGACTTGCTCGTCAGCATGGTACGACGAACGGACAAGCGGACCGGCCTCACAATGCGAGAAGCCTTTTCCGAGCGCAATCTGTTTTAATTCAGCAAATTCTTGTGGCGTGTAGTACTTGATAACGTCCAAGTGCTTTTTCGTCGGTTGGAGATACTGACCAATCGTCATGATGTCGACGTCGTTCGCACGCAGGTCGTCCATCGTCTGTAAGATTTCGTCCCACGTCTCCCCGAGTCCGAGCATCAGACTCGATTTCGTCGGAATTTCCGGTGCGAGTTCTTTGGAACGACGCAGGAATTCAAGTGTTCGGTCGTATGTCGCTTTCGCCCGGACCGTTGGTGTCAGACGGCGAACCGTCTCGATGTTATGGTTCATGATGTCCGGTTTGGCTTCAATCAGCGTCTGCAACGCCTCGAAGTTCCCACCCATGTCGGACGGTAAAACTTCAATCGATGTTTCCGGGTTCATGCGACGGACTTCCCGTACCGTCTCCGCATATACCCCTGCCCCGAAATCATTTAAATCATCACGTGCAACCGCTGTAATGACGGCATGCTTCAGATTCATCAGACGAACGGATTCCGCTACGCGTTTCGGTTCTTCTAAGTCAAGTTCATTTGGACGTCCTGTCGTCACGGCACAAAAACGGCAGGCCCGTGTACAAATGCTTCCAAGAATCATGAATGTCGCCGTCCGGCGAACCGCCCAACACTCGTGAATGTTCGGACATTTTGCTTCCTCACATACCGTGTGAAGCTTTTTTTCACGCATCATACTTTTGAGTTCTGTGTAAGTCTCATTCGTGTTCAGCTTGATCTTCAGCCATTCTGGTTTACGTTGTATCTCTCTGCGTCCCATGAATCGGTTTCCCCCTTTATCCGTAAAAAACTGACCTGATTTCTGTTACAGTATAACAAATATTCAGTGTTTGCGGATGGGTAATTCACCAAATTCTGACTTCTCCGATAGGCGATCAAAGAGCAGATCCCGTAACAATTCCGGCATGAAATATTCTTTCGGCATTTCTTTGATTTCCGGAAATAAAGGACCAAATGTAAACATATCCGGAAGGACCACGGTGTAATGTTTCGCATCGTCCAGATGTTGCCGGTTTCCGGCATAATGCATCTTGCCCATCAGCTTTCCCCGGAAGCCGAGTCCGCGGACTTTTAACTGTTCAAAGCGGTTCGTATCGACTTCGGCGATGAATTGTTTTAATTCTTTTCCGGTCATCGTCACTTTACACGGATTGATCGGATGCGGACAAAGCCGGTGTAAATCGTAAGACGAAACCGGTCCCGGGGACAACGAACCGAGCAGCATACCGGCCGGCACACAGGCAAGATCCGCCTGACACCAGTCACGCATCGTATCAGCAAGCAGTTGTGTAAACGGCGATGGATTAAACCAGTCATTCGCTAGACCTGATGTCCGGCCAATCGGTTGTTTCATCTGACGTTCTGCCAAATACTGTTCCTTATCAAGCAGAACGGCTGTCGCTTCATCTTCCGGATAGGATTCGAGCGGATGAAGAACCGCTTCTTTTTCGCCCGTATCCGTATTCAGATAAATCTCACCCGCATATTGTCCGTGTTTTCCTGCCTGGGCAATCAGTACACCGTTTCGGACGACACCATCATCGAGAACATGATGCGTATGCGATCCAATGATCAAGTCCAGTTCCGGGAACCGTTCCGCCAAGTCTTCATCCTGATAAAAACCAAGATGACTCAGACAGATCAGCACATCGACCTGATCCCGCAAGGCTTCGATTTCGCGGGCCGCTGCTTCAAACGGATTCTCAATCGACCAACCGAGTAACTCGTACAATTCATAATACGGCGCCGTCAGTCCAAAAATACCGACTTTCCCAGTCGGTAATTCCTGAATCATCCCGGCTTTGGCGAATGGGGCCGACAAGTTCGAGACAAGCACCGGGAACGTCGCATCGCTGTATAGTTCTGCCAGCCAGTCATGCGGAAATGTGATGCCTTCATTGTTTCCAATCGTGACAGCCGTCGGCGATAATTCGTTTAAGAGATGGGTGTTAATTTTTCCTTGCGTCGCTTCCGTTGCCGGGGCAACCCGGTCGGCATGGTCCCCCAAGTCAAAGACGAGGGAGTCATATGTCCGGTGTTCTTTCATAAACGACATATAGCGAGGCCACATATCAAAGTGTGAATGCAGATCGTTATAATGAATGACGTGTAACTTCACGCATAAGCCTCCTCCAGGTATTAAAACAGTGAAATTTGCCGGGGCGCGAGCGATTCATAATCGAGACCTAAAATCTCGATGAGACGTTTCGCATTCGGTACGGCATCCCCTGCCGAGTTGTTATTAAAGAAAACATACACGTCTTTTGCCTGTTCGGCAAGTGAACGGATATGTAAGGCCAACTCTTGTAATTCTTCTTCTGAATAACGGTATAGACACCGGACTTTCCGCCAGTCCTCACTGCTTTGTCCGGGCTTCTTCAGCCATCCGGCGACATTTCGGCCGTGCAGACGCACAAATGCTGTCTCCTGTGTGACGACCGGGACGAAGGGCACCGATCCGTCTTCCGTCTGCGGCTCATCACAAATCGTATGAATGAACTGATGCTCGGCTAAGAACCGGAGCGTTCGTTCCTGGTAGGCGTCCGAATACCAGGACGGATTCCGAAATTCGATTGCGACCGGGAGGCCGGCAAGCGACTTCCGAATCGTCTGAAGATATTCAAGATGTACTTTGCTGACGTCAAACCACGGTGGCAGTTGGACGAGAATCGCGGCAATCTTGCCACTTTGCCGCATCGGCTCGATCGAAGCGAGATACTGTTCAAAGATGGGACCGAGTGGATCCTTGTTTTCCCGATCATGACCGCTCATCGCCCGGTGGACCTTGACGATGAACCGGAAATCATCCGGTGTTTCCGAAACCCACTTCTGATAGTTGCGTTCCGGCTGAATCGCATAATACGTTGAATCGACTTCGACTGCCGGAAAGTGTCCTGCATAAGCAGCGAGCTTCTCTTTCCGATCCTGTGGTGTCGGATAGAGGCTGTCATGATCGCCCCAACCGGTCACGCCGACATAAATCATCCTGCTCCCTCCGTTCCGTTTTCTCTGCTTATTGTTCATCATAGCATAGCAGAATCGGGAATTTCTTCTTCAAGACTCTTCTCGGAAAACACGTGTGTTTTTCATATAAAAAACAAGCAATTCCTTCCTACTCCTTGAAAAATAAGGAGGAAAAATTGCTTGTTTCATGATTCCACTGAGGGTTATAAGAAGTCGGTTCGCATCATACGTCAAGGCGATGCAACCGGAAGCAAAGGTCTGTTGATCTACAAGCTGTAAGGACAACGATTGCTCAAACAGCGGAAACATTCGTTTCCCTCCACCGAGTAAGACGGGATAGATGACGACATGATAACAGTCCACCAAATCCAAACGGATGGCTTCCGCGGCAAGGGTCGCCCCGCCGATCGCAATCTGTTTACCCGGTGCCTGCTTTATGCCGCGAGTTCCTCGGCAAGCGGCCGGGTCGCAAGACGGGCATTGCCCTCGACGGCCGTCAACGTTTGCGAGAAGACGACTTTTTCAAGGGCCTGCCATGTTTTCGCATACTCGATGATGATCGGTTCATCTTCCTGATCGGCTGTTTCCCAGTAGTGCATCATCTCATACAGACGACGGCCGTAGACATGGGTATCAAATGCTTTTTCATAATCATTGAAGTACTGATGCAGTTCCGCATCCGGTGACGCAAAGGCGATGCTGCCCGACGCATCCTCGATGTATCCGTCGAGCGAGACTTGAAAAGAATAGACGATATCACGCATGATGACTCCCTCCTTTTTCAATCCTTTACCCGCTTTTGCCTGTGTACAAAAAACTCTCTCATCCAAAGATGAGAGAGCAGAAACATTATCCGATTGAACCTTCCATCTCGAACTTGATGAGACGGTTCATTTCGACCGCATATTCCATCGGCAATTCTTTTGTGAACGGCTCGATGAAGCCCATGACGATCATTTCAGTTGCTTCTTCTTGTGAAATCCCGCGGCTCATCAGGTAGAACAATTGCTCTTCCGAGACCTTCGATACTTTCGCTTCGTGTTCAAGCGAAATGTTGTCGTTGAGAATTTCGTTGTACGGAATCGTATCTGATGTCGACTGGTTGTCCATAATCAACGTGTCACATTCGATATTCGAACGTGCGCCAGTTGCTTTACGGCCAAAGTGGACAATCCCACGGTACGTGACTTTCCCACCGTGTTTCGAAATCGATTTCGAGACGATCGTGGACGACGTGTTTGGTGCGAGGTGAATCATTTTCGCGCCTGCGTCCTGGTGTTGTCCTTTACCAGCGATGGCGATTGATAATGTCATACCGCGTGAGCCTTCCCCTTTAAGGATGACGGCAGGGTATTTCATCGTCAATTTCGAACCGATGTTACCATCGACCCATTCCATCGTTGCGCCGGCTTCACAGATCGCACGTTTCGTAACGAGGTTGTAGACGTTGTTTGCCCAGTTTTGGATTGTCGTGTAACGGCAATACGCATTTTTGTTGATGAAGATCTCAACGACGGCCGAGTGAAGCGAGTTCGTTGTGTAGACCGGTGCTGTACATCCTTCGACGTAGTGAACCGATGCTTCTTCGTCAACGATGATCAACGTCCGCTCGAATTGACCCATGTTTTCCGAGTTGATCCGGAAGTAGGCTTGAAGCGGCGTATCCATCTTGACGCCTTTTGGTACATAGATGAACGATCCACCTGACCAAACCGCTGTATTGAGGGCAGCGAATTTGTTGTCTGTCGGCGGGATCAATTTACCGAAGTACTCACGGAATAAATCTTCGTTTTCTTTCAGTGCTGTATCTGTATCTTTGAAGACGATCCCTTGATCTTCCAGTTCGCTCTTCATGTTGTGATACACGACTTCTGATTCGTACTGTGCCGAAACACCTGCAAGGTATTTTTGCTCAGCTTCCGGGATTCCGAGTTTATCAAACGTGCGTTTGATTTCTTCCGGTACTTCATCCCAAGATTTTTCAGCACGTTCTGACGGCTTAACGTAGTACGTGATGTCATCAAAACGAAGATCTGATAAATCGCCGCCCCATGCTGGCATCGATTGTTCGTTGAAAATCTTAAGCGATTTCAGACGGAAATCAAGCATCCATTGCGGTTCTTCCTTCATTTTCGAAATCGTCTCGACAACTTCTGTCGTCAAGCCGCGTCCTGAACGGAAGATCGAGATATCGCGATCGTGGAAACCATATTTATAATCGCCAATTTCAGGCATGTTCTTAGCCATGTTCGTTTCCTCCTCTTACTTACTGACCGAAGTTACTTCCCTTCTTCGACGCCGCGTTCGAGCGCCTTCCAGGCAAGTGTCGCACACTTGATTCGCGCCGGGAATTTTGTCACACCAGACAGTGCTTCGGCATCCCCGAGATCAAATTTTTCATCGTCGTAGTCTTTTCCTTGAACCATCTCGGAAAAGACGTTGGCGAGTTGTAATGCTTCTTCGACTGTTTTTCCTTTGACAGCCTGTGTCATCATCGACGCAGACGCCATACTGATCGAACATCCTTCACCGTCGAACTTCGCATCTTTGACGATATCGTCCTCGATTGCGAGTTGCAGACGGATTGTGTCGCCACATGTCGGATTGTTCATATCGATTGTCACACCACCGTCAATCGCACCACGATTGCGGGGCGTTTTATAGTGGTCCATGATCACTTGACGGTACAAGTGATCGAGATTGTTAAAATCCATGACTGAAATACTCCTTCGTTTGGCGAAGTCCTGTCACTAATGCGTCTACTTCTTCCTTTGTATTATACAGGTAGAAGCTGGCTCGTGCCGTAGAACTGGCTCCAAGCCAGCGCATCAGCGGTTGCGCGCAATGGTGACCGGCACGGACTGCGATACCTTGCATATCGAGAACCGTCGCGACATCATGCGCGTGAACATCACCGAGATTAAAGGTGACGAGACCAACACGTTCTTCCGGACCGTAAATCGTCAGTCCTTCGATGTCACGCATTTGTGCCATCGCATACTGAGCGAGCTCACGTTCGTGGGCTTCGATGTTACTGAGTCCGACTTGTTCCAAGAAATCAATCGCTGCCGATAAGCCGACTGCGCCGGCAATGATTGGTGTCCCTGCTTCGAACCGGTACGGAGATGGTTTGAACGTCGACTCTTCCAGCCCGACGTAATCAATCATCTCACCACCGAATTCGACTGGCTCCATCGCATTGAGCAATGCTTTTTTGCCGTACAGGACGCCGATCCCGGTCGGTCCGCACATCTTATGGGCCGAAAACGCCAGGAAATCACAATCGAGATCCGTAACATCAATCTGTTGATGCGGCGCGCTTTGCGCTGCATCGACGACCATGACGGCGCCGGCAGCATGGGCAAGTTGCGTGACTTCTTTAATCGGATTGATGGTTCCAAGGACGTTCGAAACGTGGGCCATTGCCACAATCTTCGTCCGATCCGAAATTTGTTCTTTGACCGCTTCAATCGTTACACGACCGTCTGCCGTCAAATCCACATATTTCAGTTTCGCTTTTTTCTTTTTTGCGACCTGTTGCCACGGAATGAGATTCGCATGATGTTCGAGATACGTGACGACAATCTCGTCTCCTTCTTCGACATGCTCCATTCCGTAACTTGAGGCGACGATATTGATCGCTGTCGTCGTCCCGCGGGTAAAGATAATCTCTTCATGGTGTTGCGCCTTGATGAAACGACGTACGTTCTCACGCGCACCTTCGTACGCATCCGTCGCTCGTGTTCCGAGCGTATGGACGCCACGGTGCACATTCGAATGAACCGTCTTGTAGTAGTTCTCAATCGCCTCAATGACGACGAGCGGCTTTTGTGACGAAGCCGCACTATCTAAATAGACGAGTTTCCGGTCATTAACCTGTTGGTCAAGAATCGGAAACTGATTGCGGATGGATGCATCGATTCCCATATTAGTTTACTTTCCCTTCGATCACTTGCACGAGGCGTTCTTTAACAGAGTCAATCGCGAGTTCCGAAACAACCGGTTGTAAGAAACCGTGAACGACAAGGCGTTCTGCTTCTTTGCGTGAAAGACCACGGCTCATCAAGTAGTAGAGTTGAAGTTCATCGACACGACCGACAGATGCCGCGTGTCCTGCCATGACATCATCTTCGTCAATCAAGAGGATCGGGTTTGCGTCTCCCCGTGCCTTTTCAGACAACATGAGAACACGTTCTGTTTGAACACCGTTTGATTTTGAAGCGCCATGATGAATCATTGATGTTCCGTTAAAGATCGATGTCGCTGAATCTTTTTGAACACCGTGAATCAAGATGAAACCTTCCGAACCTTTACCGAAATGGTCTGTCCGGACGTTGAAGTTTTGTTTTTGCTCGCCACGACCAACCGTTACGGCTTTCGTGTCCGAGAACGAGTCGTTACCGACAAGGTGTGTTTTCGTTTCCGTGATCGTGTGTCCGTCATTCATGTGACCGAGTGCCCATTCGAGCTTCGCGCCTTGTTTGACGACACCGCGACGGTTCATATACGTCACAGCACCTTTCGCAAGCGTATCGACGCCTCCGAAAAGAACTTTCGCATTGTCTTCAACGAAGACTTCTGTCACGACGTTGACGTTATGTGCTCCTTCGCCATAAGAGACGAAGTTTTCGATATACGTCAGTTCACTGTCAGCATCTGCGATGATGATCGCATGGTGGTACAACGCACCGCCTGTTTGTTCCAGCGTATAAATCGCCTGCATCGGAACAGTCAACTTCAAGCCTTTTGGTACGTATAGGAATGTACCGCCGTTCATGAGTGCTGCGTTGAGTGCTGCGAGACGATCTTCGTTGACGTTGACGCCTTCTGTCATGAAGTATTTCTCGACGAGCTCCGGATGATGCTTCATTGCGTCTTCAAGCGTTGTAAAGATGACGCCGTTCGTCGCTTCGCTGTTTTGCGCGTGGACGAGTTGTCCGTTACGCGTGATCAGCATATGGTCACGGTTTTCACCGATCAACGATTCGATATCCGGTGTCAAACCAGTTACCGTTTCGAGATCTGCTGTACCTTCTGTGAAGTTCCAGCCACCGATTTTAATTTTTTCTACTTTTGGCAATGCGAGCGTCGGGGCAAGATCAAGTGCATCTTGACGCTTGGTAATCATCCAAGCCGGTTCCCCTAAGCGAGTCGCACGTTCTGCCACTGCCTCGCGATTTACGGCAAGATTCAGTTCTACAGTCATCATGCTTCCTCCCTCGTCTTACGCTTTTGTTTCGATTTCGACTTCTTCGATGCCGAGTTCTTTTTTAACCCAGTCATAACCTTCTGCTTCGAGACGGTGAGCAAGTTCTTTACCACCAGACATGACGATTTTTCCGCCCATCATGATATGGATGAAATCAGGCTCGATATAGTTCAAGAGACGTTGATAGTGCGTGATGATCAAGCAGCCGAATTCAGGTGAACGCATTTCGTTCACACCTTTTGCGACAACTTTAAGCGCATCGATATCAAGACCTGAATCGATTTCGTCAAGGATGGCGATCGCTGGTTTCAGCATCGTCATTTGGAGAATTTCATTCCGTTTCTTCTCTCCGCCCGAGAAACCTTCGTTGAGGTAACGGTGTGCCATTTCGCCTGGCATTTCGAGAAGACCCATTTGCGCGTCGAGTTGACGGATGAATTTCATGAGTGAGATTTCATCGCCTTCTTCGCGGCGTGAGTTGATTGCTGAACGCAGGAAGTCTGAGTTCGTCACACCACTGATTTCGCTTGGGTATTGCATTGCAAGGAACATACCTGCTTGCGCACGTTCGTTGACTTCCATTTCGAGGACGTCTTCGCCGTCGAGTGTGACTGATCCTGATGTCACTTCATACGTCGGGTGACCCATCAATGCAGATGCGAGTGTTGATTTACCAGTCCCGTTTGGTCCCATGACCGCGTGGATTTCGCCGCCTTTGATTTCTAAGTTGACGCCTTTCAAGATTTCTTTGCCGTCGATTGCAACGTGTAAATCTTCAATCTTTAAGTGTGAAGCCTTCATGTAGAATCCCTCCATCTATTCATTTCGTGTCTGACGATTCAGTTCACGAGAGTTACTAATTTAGTATCATTCTAATCTTAATGAATCATACCACATTATTCAAGCGTCATCGCTCATGGTTTTTTCTCAAAACCGAGCCTTTTAGTGAGAATGACTTTAAAGTGAGACGACTTCCTTCTCTTCTTCCGGTTTCGTTTGTCGATGAACCCGCTGTGACAGTAAGAGCAGTGGTATTCCGAGAACTGTCAAGAGGGCTAAAATACCGAAAATCGGCAACGGACGTTCCGGTCCAAAATAAAGTAACAATTGTCCGCCGATGACCGGTCCGACCGATTGACCAATCGACGTCAAGCCCATCGCCCCGAAATAACTTCCCCGTAATTCCGGTGTCGCAAAGCTGTCCGTCAAAATGTCCGTCATCGTAAACATCATCACTTCCCCGCACGTGAAGATGAACATCGCACCGATCATCAGCCAGACCGTGCCGGCCGTTCCCATGACGAATAATCCGACGGCAACGGTCGCAATCCCGACCGTGATCGAGACGAGCGGTGACGTCTTGACACCGAACTTCATGATCGGATACTGAACGACGAGCACGGTGATGGCATTAATCGTAATCAATAAGGCAAACAGACTCGTTCCCCCGGACAATAAGGTCGTCGTCGTCAAAAACTGAGGCAACGTCGAGTTGAACTGACTGTATCCGAAGACGCCGAAGATGATACCGGCGAGTGCGAACGTAAAGGCGACATCGGTTTTCAGCAGACGGACCGTCGCTCCGAACGACACCTTTTTCCCGCCGTGGCTTTCCGTAATCGGATGACGTCGGAACAGAATGAAAATCGCGACGCCGTAGCCGAAGTAAACGAACGCCGTAATATAGAAGGTAATCGACGTATTCCCCGCACTGAGTAGTAAGGCAATCCCCGGTCCGATCGCCGCTGCGATATTGATGCACGTATAACGGATATTAAAGACGAACAACCGGTTTTCTTCCTCCGTCGTATCACTGATCAATGCCCGGGCGGACGGTTCGAAGATGGACCGGAAAATACCATTTAAGGCACTCAGGATGAAGAACGCCCAAAAGGTCTCGACTTGAGCCAGTCCGATGAAGACAAGCACAAAACCGAACGTTCCGCTGAGCATCATCGTCCGGCGGCCGTAGCGGTCGGATAATGTCCCGCCGACGAAACTCATGACGAGACTCGCGATGGCTGAAATACTGAGAATCCAGCCGACGTCGACCGGACTGAATTTCAGGACGACCGATAAGTAAATCGCAAAAAATGGCATCGTGATGAAGGTTCCGAGCCGGGCGAAAAACGTCCCGAGTAACACGCCGACCGTCAGCGGATGAAGCTGTTTCAAACGTTGCATGGGAATCCCCCTTTCGCACAAAAAAATAATGCATTCTTCCATTATATAGGAAGAATGCATTCATCGAGCAGATTATTTACTGACCGGTACGACCGCACCTTTGTATTCTTTTGTGATCCAGTCCTGGTTCTTTTTCTCGTGGAGAATATCGAGCAATGTCGTGACGCGTTTGTCTTTTTCATCGCCATCACGTGTGACGATGATGTTGACGTACGGTGAAGACTCGTCTTCCAGGGCAATTGTATCTTTCAACGGGTTCAACCCGTTGTCAATCGCATAGTTCGTGTTGATGAGGACCGCGTCGCCTTCGTTGTTTTTGTAAGCTTGCGGTAAGAGTGACGCTTCAATGTTTGTTTTGAACTTGATGTTTTTTGGGTTTTCCGCGATGTCTTTGAGCTGTGCATCGGTTGTTTTACCGTCTTTCAACTTGATCAGTCCTTCGTTTTGAAGGAACGTCAAGACACGTCCGCGTTCAGCGACGTTTGAGCTCGTTAAAATCGTTGCACCTTTTGGCAGTTCATCCAAAGACTTGTATTTTTTAGAGTAAACACCAAGCGGTTCGACGTGAACGCCGCCGGCACTCGCGAATTTGTAGTCTTTGTTTTCTTTTTCCTGTTGCTCCAGGTACGGCACGTGTTGGAAATAGTTCGCATCGATTTCTTTTTCAGCGAGTGCTTTGTTCGGCAGGACGTAATCCTGGAACTTTTTGATTTCGAGTTTATAGCCTTTTGCTTCATATTCTTTTTGGACGTGCTCGAGAATTTCAGCATGGGGAACGTTTGACGCTCCGATGACGAGTGTTTTTGAATCGCTGCTGCCTGATGAAGATTCTTCTCCACATGCTGCAAGACTGACTGCTAAGACCGATACGGCTGCTGTGCCGACGAATTTTTTCCAAAGTTTCATGAATGATTCCTCCCAAGGTTAAATAAGATAGGTGTTACCGTTTATCGATGGCTTTGACGAGCAGGTCACCGATAATTTGAATGATGAAGACGATGACAAGAATCAACAGTGTCGCGATGACCGTGATGTTATTTTGTGAACGCTGGAATCCTTCGATGAAGGCCATGTCTCCCAGTCCACCACCACCGGCTAACCCGGCCATTGCCGTGTAACCGACGAGTGCGACGAGCGTCACGGTGATACCGGAGACGATTGCCGGAAGAGCTTCCGGAATCAGGACTTTATAGATGATTTGGAACTTCGTTGCGCCCATCGATTCGGCTGCCTCGATGACACCCTTATCGACTTCACGAAGCGCCAGTTCGACCATCCGGCCGTAAAACGGTGCTGCACCTAGAATTAACGCAGGTAGCGCAGCCGTTGGTCCTAAGAATGATCCAACGATGATTTTCGTGATCGGGATTAACAGGATCAATAGAATGATAAACGGGATCGAACGGAAGATATTGACTAAAAAGCTGAGCACGGAATACAGTGTCCGGTTTTTAAACAATAATTCTTCGTTCGTCGCATATAACAACAGACCGATTGCCAGTCCAAGGACAAACGTTGCAAGTCCCGCAACGGCCGTCATATAGATCGTACTGCCTGTTGCTTCCCAGACCATATCCCAATCTACATCTGCAAAAAATGTACTCATCGGTGATCCACCTCCACTTCAACGTCACTCGCTTGAAGTTTGGCGATGACCACTTGTGCTTCCTGTTCCGAACCGAGCAACTGAATGAACAGCGTTCCGAGTGCCCCGTCCTGCGTCTGTCCGACGTTTCCGCCGATGATATTGAATAATAAGTTCGAGTCTTTCATGACTTCAGCAAGGATTGGACTTTCCGCCGTCGAACCGACGAACGTCAGCTGGACGATTTTTCCGGTCGGATAGCGTTCGCGTAATTTCGAAAACGTCAATTCGTTTTCAGATGGTGACGTCAATTGTTTGACGAATTCTTTTGTCATCGCCTGTTTCGGGTGACGGAACACTTCTGCGACCGGTCCCTGTTCGACGATTTTCCCGGCTTCCATGACGGCGACCCGGTGACAGATTTTCTGAATGACGTGCATCTCGTGTGTGATCAAGACGATCGTCAGTTTTAATTTTTTGTTGATGTCGACCAACAACTCGAGGATCGAGTCGGTCGTTTTTGGATCCAGCGCACTTGTCGCTTCGTCACAGAGTAAGACGTCCGGATTGGATGCCAGTGCCCGGGCAATCCCGACCCGTTGTTTTTGTCCACCAGACAGTTGCGACGGATAAGCGCCTTCACGTCCGTCGAGTCCGACGAGCTGAATCAGTTCGGCAACCCGTTCTTTACGACGGGCTTTCGGATAACCGCCGAGCTCAAGCGGGAACATGATGTTTTCTTCGACTGTCCGTGACCAAAGCAGATTAAAGTGTTGGAACACCATTGAGACGTTTTTACGGACGCCCCGTAATTCTTTTGGTTTGAGCGTCGTCATTTCGACACCGTCGATTTGAATCGAGCCGCTCGTCGGTGCCTCCAGCATGTTCAGCAAACGAATCAGTGTTGATTTCCCTGCCCCTGAATAACCGATTATTCCAAAAATTTCACCGCGCTCGATTGACAAGTCGACATTGACGACGGCTTCAACCGATCCGCGCTTCGAGCGATAAATCTTTCCTACATCCTGTAAGCGAATCAATACGGTCCCTCCTAAACATAAAAAAAGTGCGCACGTTTTAGAGCAAACGCGCGCACTTTTTCAGTACACAAAACCATTTGCTCTCATCTTGCAGACAATCGTCTGCTGGAATTAGCACCACTTCGGAATAAATTCCGCGGTTGCCGGGTTTCATCGGGCCAGTCCCTCCACCACTCTCGATAAGAGTTATCGGTATTTAGTTATTTTTAATATAATCTGAATATTAGCAGGGGTTATTTTGCTTGTCAAACAGTTTTTTCTGAAACCGGTTGAAGCAGACTGAAAGCACGTGCCAAATCTTCTTTCAAGTCTTCCGCGTCCTCAAGACCGACCGAGATCCGAACGAGACCATCTGTAATTCCGAGTTCTGCGCGACGCTCTGCTGGAATCGACGCATGCGTCATCCGTGCCGGAACGGAAATCAAACTCTCGACCGCTCCAAGACTTTCAGCCAATGTGAAGAAATGTGTCGCTTCGACGAGTTTCTCCGCATTTTCTGCTGAACCGACATCAAAACTGATCATTCCGCCGAAACCGGTCGCCTGTTTCTGTTGTGTCGCGTGACCCGGATGTGTTGGAAGTCCCGGATAGAAGATGTTTGAAACGACGTCCTGTTCCTGTAAGAAGTGAACGAGATCGTGTGATGTTTCTTCGATTGCATCCATCCGGATACCAAGTGTCCGTAATCCACGGACGAGCAGGAAGCTGTCCTGCGGTCCAAGAATACCGCCGGTCGAGTTTTGGATGAAGTGAAGATCTTCTCCGAGCTCGTCGCTGTTGACAACGACAAGTCCGGCGACGACGTCCGAATGACCGCCGATGTATTTTGTCGCGCTGTGCAAGACGATATCTGCGCCGAGAGCGAGTGGTTGTTGCAAGTACGGTGTCGCGAATGTGTTATCGACGACGAGTTTCAAGTTGTTGCGTTTCGCGATCTCAGCAACTGCTGCGATATCTGTAACTTTCAACAATGGGTTCGTCGGTGTTTCGACATACAGCATCTTCGTGTTGTCTTGCACCGCAGCTTCCGTCGCCGCGAGATCCGTCGTATCGACGAACGT
This sequence comes from Exiguobacterium artemiae 255-15, assembly GCF_000019905.1. Taxonomy (GTDB): domain Bacteria; phylum Bacillota; class Bacilli; order Exiguobacteriales; family Exiguobacteriaceae; genus Exiguobacterium_A; species Exiguobacterium_A artemiae. The sequence continues at coordinate 2,310,244 of NC_010556.1, forward strand.
CACTTGGATGTTGAACTTCGGTAAGACACGCTGCATCAAACGGAATGTCCCGCCGTAGACGTCATCTGTCATGACGATGTGGTCGCCTGATTCGAGCAGGTTAAAGACAGCGTGAATCGCTGCCATCCCTGATCCGAAGGCAAAACCGCGTGCACCGCCTTCAAGATCGGCAATCAGACGTTCGATGCTCGTCCGTGTCGGGTTCGCTGTCCGGGAATACTCATATCCTTCTTTTAACTGACCGATTTTTTCCTGTTTGTATGTGCTTGTTTGATAAATCGGGGGTGTAACGGCACCTGTTGCTCGATCGACGCCTGTTCCTCCATGAATCAATGCTGTCTTTTTACGCATGTGTCTCGTCCACCTTTTCAAAGATTTGTTGGCTTAAATACCGTTCGGCACTGTCCGCAAAGACGGTGACGATGGTACTGCCGGGAAAACGATGTGCCAGATCAAGTGCTGCAACGAGTGCCGCGCCGGCCGAACTGCCGACGAGCAATCCTTCACGGGCCGCTAGCTCATGGACTTTCGTAAAAGCGTCATGATCGGAAATCGTATGAATTTCATCCACTAAGTCACGGGAAACGAGACTTGGCCATTTGGCCGTCCCGATGCCTTCCGTCTTATGCGGTCCGGCCGGTCCCCCGTTGAGGACTGAGCCTTCCGGTTCAACGATTGCACCTTTTGTCCCGAGACGTTCTTTTAAATACGCCGCTGTTCCGGCAAACGTTCCACCTGATCCGCATCCCGCAACGAACCAATCAATCTGATCCAGCTCCGCCATCAGCTCAGGACCAAGTGTCCGCTGATACGTAACCGGATTTTCTTCGTTTTCGAATTGAAGCGGAACATAGCTGTTTGGAATCGTTTGTCCGAGTTCTTTGGCTTTATCGATCGCACCCTGCATATCGAGCTCAGTCGGTGTGTTGACGACAGTCGCGCCGAGTGCCCGCATCAACGTCTGTTTCTCCTGGCTGAACTTTTCCGGAACGACACAGATGACTTGAAGGTCATATTTTTTAGCGGCGAGCGCCAAACCGATGCCGGTGTTGCCGGCAGTCGGTTCGATGATCGTTCCGCCTCGTGTCACATATCCCTGTTCGATCGCGGCATCAACGAGTTGAATGCCCAGGCGGTCTTTGACGCTGCCCCCAGGGTTCATCCATTCGAGCTTCGCCAAAATCCGCGTACCAGCAGGCAAATCGAATGAAGTAATCTCGTAGAGCGGCGTATTTCCGACGAGGTCGCGGACTGATTTCGCGATCATCCGAAGACGATGTCCCATTCATCACGACCGGCAAGCATTTTCTCGGCATAGTGCTTCGCTCCTTTAAGGTCGTGGGCGCTTGCGAATCCGCATTGGACTTCGTTTTGCGCTGGAATTTCTTCTGCTGCTAAGACGTCTTTTAATGTTTTCTCAACGAGTTCGCTCATTTTTTCGACCGAATCGAAGTTCATCATCGCCATGTAGAAACCTGTTTGGCATCCCATCGGCGACACATCGATGACGTCATCCGAGTAATTGCGGATATTTTCAGCGAGTAAGTGCTCGAGTGTGTGCATCGCACGCATCGGCATTTGTTCCACGTTCGGTTGTGTGAAGCGGATGTCGTATTTGACGACTTGATCGACTTTACCGTCTTTGTAACCGGCGACGCGGATATAAGGTGCTTTGACTTTCGTATGGTCCAGGTTAAAGCTTTCTACGTTCATTTTTTTGATTGTCATGATTTATTCCCCCATTTTCTCGGCTTCTACGAGCCAGACGAAGTGATTGTATTGTGTGAATGTCACGTCAAATCCACGTGACGCAAAAATTTGTTCCATGACCGGAATCAGTGGATAAAACTCACGTTCCAAGTCTTCTGCCAAACCGTTGAATCCTTGTGCTTTCGCTTCAGCGATCGTCTGCAGACGCGCTTCTTCCGATACGAACATCGTGTCGGCGTAGACGATTTTTCCGTCTTGCGGCAAAATCTGCGCCATCAGATCAACTGCTTCTCCCTTTTCCTCATCCGTCAGATGATGAAACGCATAGGTCGAAACAAAACTTTTCGCATGGTCTGCCGTAAAGGACAGGAAGTGTCCGTCCTGTACAGGTAACGTTGGAATCTTATCGATGAGAATTTCCCGCATCTCCGGGCTCGGTTCCACCGCCAAAACGTCTTGATGCCGATCGAGCAATCGTTGGGTCAGGTTCCCTGTTCCAGCCCCGAACTCGACGACCGGTGAGATCGCTTTTGTTGCCACCGTATCTAATATTTCTTCATAACGACGAAAGACTTCTTTGTACTCCGGATCGTGCCCCGTAACCGTGTCGTCGTATGTTGACGCCCACTCTGTAAATACATCCATAAAACGTACTGTCATGCCTGTTCGTCCTCCGTATCTCTTTTTAATTCCGACTAATCGGATATGAATTAAAGTAATTTACCTTAATCGCATTGTAGCAGGGAGAATTCGGCTTGGCAAGGTGACTGCTCGAAAATCTTTCGAAAACAAAAAAAAGGCGCTGCCGGTGAACCGGCAACACGAATAATGTGGTTAGAAACACTACGAAGGAAAACCCAGCTCTGACACGAACTTCTTCGTTCGTCGTACCAGAGGACGGCGCCCTTTCGACATATAAACCAAACTGTCCTCGCATTCAGATTACCTGCTCCAATCCAGGATTGTCTTTTTGGGCCGCTTCGTCTTTGGGGGACGACTTAAGGGGAGACAAACAAACAACCTAGGATTTTGTTGAACGGTTCTGTCATGAAAAGAAACAGCCGATTTACATCTCTGCCAGACTTCCTATAAAGTATTTCTAGAAGTTGATATGAATATACCATTCATAAATTGTCATTGTCAACGGATTATTGTAAATATTCCGACAATTTAGCGTAAAGAGAAATCATTTTTTTGATTTCTCTCCTTATTCTGCACAAAATGCAAAGACGTTCTGAACCGACTGAAACGCATAAAGCCTTGATACGACTTGGTTATCCTCGATTTTTAATAAGGCGGGAACACTCATGACTTGGGCGTGTTCTAAAAACTCCGGAATGAAGTTTCCGTTCGCTTGTTGAATCCATTCCCCGTCTTTTGTCGCTTCGACGATCTCAAGCATCCGGCTTGCGATGGCACACGTCCCACACATCGGTGCATAGACATACAAAAAACCGTTTTCTGGTGCTGCTGTGACTTCCTTCATTAATCCCGTTCTCCCTTCCTCTTTCTTATCTTGTGCCAGTATACAGAAAAAAAGACGACGAGGAAACGAAATCGTTTCCTTGTCATCTTTTCGTTAAGTATTACTCGTTGATCATCGATTTGTAAGCAGCAGCGTCCATCAATGCTTCGACTTGTGCTTCGTCTGCGATCTCGATATCAACCATCCAAGCACCTTCGAATGGTGATTCGTTGACGAGTTCTGGGGAATCTGAAAGTGATTCATTGATGGCAACGACTTTCCCTGAAATCGGTGCGTACAATTCGGATACCGTTTTAACGGATTCGACTGAACCAAACGGCTCGTTTGCCGAAATCGTATCTCCGACTTCTGGCAGTTCGACGAAGACGATATCGCCAAGTTCATGTTGCGCGAAATCCGTGATTCCGATTCGTGCTTTGTTTCCTGTTACTTCGACCCATTCATGCTCTTCCGAATAACGTAGATTGTCTTTGACTTGACTCATTTGCGATTCCCCCTGTGTTCGATAGTGGACTAACGCCTTCAGTATACCAAATGAACTAGCCTTCTTAATACCATTTTCCTTGATAGAGTTCTTCTTTGAATCCGATGGTCACGTCTTGCCCGTCCGTGACAATCGGACGCTTCAGCAACATCCCGTCACTTGCGAGCAATTCGTATTGCTCCTGTTCGGAAAGTTCCGGTAAACGATCCTTGATTCCTTGCGACCGGTACGACTGACCACTCGTGTTAAAAAACTTCTTCAGCGGTTCGCCGCTCTTTTGATGAAGTTCCCGAATTGTTTCGGCACTCGGTGTCTCGTCGACAATATGCTTGTAGTCGACTTCGACCCCGTTCGTTTCCAATGCTTTTTTTGCTTTGACACACGTACTGCATTTTGGATAACCGTACATTGTTACCATTTTTTTCATCACCTCTGACTTCAGATTAGCAGATGCATCAGTTGCGTTTCAAGCGCGCCAATGCCGCATCGATTTGATCTTGATGGTGGTGGTCATGAGCGATGAAGGATTCGACGAACACTTTCGGCTGAAAGGTCCCTTCATACGTCCGCTCATATTGTTCGTCCGTCAGCCGGTCGAGGAGTGTGACCAGTTCCCGGCGGACACCGATGGCTTTTTTCAATAAGGCGAGAGCATCGATATGATGGGCATATTCGACCGCCAGGCGGTTGAACTCATCATAGTCGGTTTGAACAAGCGTCAATCGTTCATCCGGTAACTTCGAGACGGCATGATCGAGATAATACCGGTCCCACAGAAACAGATGACTGACACATTCTTGAACGGTCCATTTATCGACGGCAAGCGGTAATTCCCATTCTTCCCCGGAAAGCCGTTCGAGTGATTTGTAATAGTCGATGGCAAACTGGAGTTCTGTCAATTCGTGTCGCATGTTTGCTCCCTCCTTCAATGAAAAAATTCGCCCTTACAGAGATTTTCCCTGCAAAGGCGAATCAGTAAACCTGACTTAGACCGTATATTTATTTGATTCGATCAAACGTTTCGCAATCTGGCGTTTCGTTCCGATCGAATTAATCGGTTGGTATCGGCTGAACTTTTTCAATGCCGACAGCAGCATCCGGAGTTCATCTCCGCTTGCAGCAGCATAAAGCGTTTCTTTCGCGTCACGCTCGACGCCTTCGAACGCTTGTTGTGCGAAGACTTCCGTATAACGGATTTTCAATTCGTTTTTCTCGACGCCTTTCGTGGCAATCGCTTTTTCCGTCCGGACGATTGCTGACTCAAGCGCATAAATCGCACTCATGATGTCGGCTGTGTTCGCAAGGATTTCCTGCTCGCCTTGGAGCTTGTCCTGATATTTCTGGACCGCTGTTCCGGCCGTCAACAGGAAGATTTTTTTCATCATCGCGAGCAGATGACGTTCACGGTCAAGCGGCTCCGATCCGACTTCCGTCGGCATGAAGCTCATCACTTCATTTTGCAGACGTTGTGCTTCTGCGAGCAGCGGCAAGTCGCCTTTCATCGCTTTCTTCAGCAATGTGCCCGGTACAAGCAGACGGTTGATTTCGTTTGTTCCTTCAAAGATTCGGTTGATTCGCGAATCACGGTACATGTTCTCGACTTCGTATTCGGCCATGAAGCCGTAACCGCCGTGAATCTGGACTGCTTCATCGATGACGTAATCAAATGTCTCGGATGCAAAGACTTTATTCATCGAGCATTCGATGGCGTATTCGGCGATTGCATCGGCAATTTTCTTGCCGTCTTTGCTTTCTTCGTCCGACAACTGATCGAGGCTGTCCTGGAACAGACCACCTGTCCGGTAAACCGAACTTTCCATCGCATACGTCTGCGCTGCCATCGTTGCCAGTTTTTCCTGGATCAACGGGAACGAACTGATTGGTGTCTTGAACTGTTTGCGTTCGTTCGAATACTGGACGGCGAGATCAATCGCCCGTTTTGATGATCCGACCGCACCGACCGCAAGTTTGTAACGACCGACGTTGAGGATATTGAAGGCGATGACGTGACCACGGCCGATTTCTCCGAGGACGTTATCAACCGGTACTTCCGCGTCTTCAAGAATCAATGTCCGCGTCGACGATCCTTTGATTCCCATCTTCTGTTCTTCGAGTCCTGTCGAGACACCCGGATACGAACCTTCGACGAGGAAAGCCGTGAATTTGTCACCGTCAATTTTCGCGTAGACGACAAACAGACTGGCGAAACCGGCATTCGTGATCCATTGTTTTTCTCCGTTTAGGATGTAGTGCGTGCCGGCTTCATTCAAGACTGCCGTTGTCTTCGCACCGAGGGCATCCGACCCTGAGCCCGGTTCTGTCAACGCGTAAGACGCAATCCATTCACCAGACGACAGTTTCGGCAGGTACTTATGCTTTTGTTCTTCGTTCCCGAAGAAGACGATCGGCAACGAACCGATCCCGACGTGAGCACCATAACTGAGGGCAAACGAACGACCGCGGGCAAATTTCTCCGTGATGATCGACGACGAAATCTTGTCCATCTGATAGCCGCCGTAGGCTTCCGGTACATCCGCACCGAGCAGACCAAGCTCACCAGCTTCACGCAGTAAACCGACCGATAGCTCGAACTCATGTTTTTCGATCCGGTCAAGAACTGGAACGACACGGTCTTCAACGAATTTCGCCGTCATGTCACCAACCATTTTGTGTTCTTCCGAGAAATCCTCCGGTGTAAAGAGACGTTCCGGTGCCAACTCATCTAATACAAAACTTCCACCTTTAATTAATTCGTTTGTCGTTTGGCTCATTGTCCTGTTCCTCCTTCAACTAGTTCGAATACACCGGCTGCACCCATGCCGCCGCCGATACACATCGAGACGACACCATATTGGACGTTCCGTCGTTTCATTTCATGCAAGAGTGTTAATGTCAGTTTCGTTCCGGTACATCCGAGCGGATGACCAAGCGCAATCGCGCCGCCGTTGACGTTGACGATGTCTTCATTCAATCCGAGTTCCCGGATGACACCGAGTGACTGGGACGCAAATGCTTCATTTAATTCAATCAGTCCGACTTCTTCTAAAGTGATGCCGGCCAGTTCCAGTGCCTTTGGAATCGCGACGACCGGTCCGATTCCCATGACTTCCGGACGAACACCGCCGACGGCAAACGATTTGAATTTCCCGAGAATCGGTAGTCCCTGGCGTTCTGCTTCCTCGCGCTCCATGATCAAGACGGCGGCTGCACCGTCTGATGTCTGAGACGAGTTCCCCGCTGTGACACTTCCGCCGAGGCGGAATGCCGGACGGAGTTTGGCGAGGCCTTCCGGTGATGAATCGGCACGGACACCTTCGTCATGTTCGACGACCCACGTCTTTTCTTCAATCTTCAACTCATCATTGACGAACTGTTCCGTGACCGTCACCGGCACGATTTCATCGGCGAATTTGCCGGACGCAATTGCAGCGGCTGCTTTTTGATGGCTTTTCAGTGCAAAGGCATCTTGATCTTCGCGTGAGACTTGATAGGTCGAAGCGACTTGTTCTGCCGTATGTCCCATGCTCATATAATATTCCGGTTCTGTTTCGACGATTGACGGATTCGGTCGAACGACGTGCCCCGGCATCGGCACCTGGCTCATGGATTCGAGTCCGCCGGCGATGACGGCCGTTGCTTGACCCGTCATGATTTTCATCGAGGCATCGGCAATCGACTGTAAGCCACTTGAGCAATACCGGTTGATCGTGATTGCCGGTACTTCGTGCGACAGTCCCCCGAGGACCGACGCGTAACGGGCGATGTTCATCCCCTGCTCCGCTTCCGGTAAGGCACATCCGAGAATGACATCATCGATTGCTCCCGTGTAGTTCGCGCGTTTCAACGTTTCCTTGATGACGATGCCTGCGAGTTCATCAGAACGCATTGATTTAAATGATCCTTTTTTTGCTTTGCCGACCGGTGTTCGTGCACCGGCGACGATTACTGCTTCCTTCATTCGAATCCCCCCAGTCATCAGTTACGAAGCGGCTTGCCTTTGACAAGCATATGTTGCATCCGTTGTTGTGTTTTCAGTTCGCCAATCAAGCTCAAGAAGGCTTCCCGTTCGATATCGAGCATGTACTGCTCATCGACGTGTGTGCCAAACGAGACGTTTCCGCCGGCAATGACGTGTGCGAGTTTGCTGGCAATTTTTAAATCGTGTTCCGAAATATAACCGCCGTAGAACATTTCACGGGTCGCGAGTTCAAGCGTCGCTTTCCCGGCACGGCCGACGACCGGAATCTTCGTATGGGCCGGCGCCGTGTAACCGGTCCGGTCGAGTTCAAGCACCAGTTGTTTTGCATCAAACGTCAAGTGATCCCGGTTCATCGAAATCTGATCGACGGTCCGGACATAACCGAGTTCCCGTGCTTCAAAGGCCGATTTCGAAACTTTCGCCATCGCGACATTCTCAAACGTTTTCTGTGCCGCTTTTTCAAGATTGACGAGTCCGTCCGGTGTGTTCTCGAGCAGACGACGATACGTGTTGACGTTTCCGCCGCCCCCCGGAATCAGACCGACACCGACTTCGACAAGTCCCATATACGTTTCAAGAGCCGCCTGCATCCGGGCTGCCGGAAGTGAAATCTCTGTTCCGCCGCCAAGCGTCATGCCATGCGGCGCAACGACGATCGGACGGGACGCGTAACGGATTTTTTGAATCGATTGCTGGAACTTGTTGATGATCCAGTCGAGTTCGAACCAGTTTTCATCTTCCGCTTCCATCAACATCATCGCCAGGTTCGCTCCGACACAGAAGTTTTTGCCGTCGTTGGCGATGACCAGTCCCCGGTGATTTTTTTCAACGAGATCAATCGACTGCTCGATCATCTGCATAATGTCGACGCCGATTGCATTACTCTTCGACGTGAATTCAAGGACCGCCACATCGTCTCCGAGATCCATCAGACGGGCACCATTGTTTTCAAGGAGAACACCGTTTGATTTGCGGACGTCGCGTAACCGGATTTCCTTCGGATTGACGGCACTGCCGACGTATTTTTGCGTCTTGGCATCGTAAAATTGACCGTCTTCGTTATAGAAGTTTGTGACGCCTGCTGCCAGCATTTCATCAACCCAGGCCGGGACGTCATAGCCGTCCTGTTTCATCTTCGCGACCGTCTTCTCGACACCGAGTGCATCCCACGTCTCGAACGGTCCCATTTTCCAGCCGAAGCCCCATTTCATCGCTTCATCAATCGCTTTGATATCATCCGCGATTTCGTGTGTCAGTTGAGCCGAGTACAGTAACGTCTTCGCATGGATTGGCCAGAGTAACGCACCGACACGGTCTTTCGCAAAGACGACGGCTTTCAGTTTATTTTTAGCGCCCGGAAGAGCTTTTGCTTGACCGATTGACGGTTCGGTAAGCGCTTTCTTTTCAACGTATTCAAAAGTCGCCAGATCGAGTTCGAGAATCTGTTTACCGGCTTTTTTGTAGAAGCCTTGACCCGACTTCGCCCCGAGTGACCCTTCGTCAACCAATCGTTTCATTTCTGCCGGTACGGCAAACGTCTCTTTTTCCGCTCCGTCCGGTAACAGATCATAGACGTTGTTCGCGACGTGAACGAATGTGTCGATTCCGACGACATCAAGCGTCCGGAACGTCGCCGAGCTTGGACGACCGAGCAATGGTCCAGTGACGGAATCGACCTCCCCGATCGAATACCCGCCTTTTTTCATTTCATCCATCGTAACGAGCAGACCGTATGTCCCAATCCGGTTACCGATGAAGTTTGGTGTATCTTTTGCGATGACGACCCCTTTACCGAGACGCTCTTCGGCAAACTGTTTCATGAACTGGACGACTTCCGGATTCGTATCGCGTGTCGGAATCAGTTCAAGCAGCTTCAAGTAACGCGGCGGGTTAAAGAAGTGTGTGCCGAGGAACCGGGCATTAAACGACTCCGACCGTCCTTCGCGCATCGCTTCAATCGAGATACCCGATGTGTTGGAACTGACGATTGCATCTTCACGTAAAAACGGTTCAATCGTCGCAAACAATTGTTGTTTGACATCCAATCGTTCGACGATGACTTCAATCACCCAGTCCGCTTCTTTGAGACGGTCGAGATCGTCTTCGAGATTTCCGACTTCGATTAACTCAATTAATTGTTTGGAAGCGAGTGGGGCCGGATTTTGTTTCAACAGCTTTTGCCGGTTGTCGCGGGCAATTCGTGAGCGGACTGCCGCATCTTCCAGCGTCAATCCTTGTTTCGTCTCCTGCGCGGTTAATTCTTTTGGTACGATATCAAGCATCAATGTCCGGATTCCCGCGTTCGCAAGGTGTGCGGCAATTCCTGCCCCCATGACCCCTGAACCGATAATGACGGCGAATTGAATATGTTTCGTCGTGTGTACTGTGGTCGGCTGACCGATTTGACTCGCCATGATAGACCCCCTGATTCGTAATTGAATGAACAACCATTCATTATTCTGACAAAAAAAGAAGCCGTCCGTTTTTCCACTGCTTCCTTCTACATCTCTATCATAAATGAATTATCATTCAGTAGCAATAAAAAATCAGCTATTGGTCAAATTTTCCTGTTAGACTGAAATCAAAAGGGGGATTTCTTATGAAATCGACAGAACAATTATGGGATCAACAAGCGACGGACTGGGCCGACCGGTCGGAGATGATGTGGACGACAGGCAGCCGGAAGACGATTATTCCGTTTTTAACATCGGTCATCGCGTCCGGCAAGTTACTCGATTTAGGATGCGGCGACGGCGCCGCCTGCCGGTTGCTCGCTGAGGCGTTTCAAGTGACGGGTCTTGATCTGTCGGAAGAGATGATCCGGATCGCCCGTGCCAAATCGCCGGCACTCGACTTCGTCGTCGGAACCGGTGAAGCATTGCCGTTTGCAGATGAGACGTTTGACGTCGTCCTTGCCGTCAATTCACTCGAATGGTCGACGCAACCTGTCACGGTCCTGAACGAAATCAGCCGTGTCTCCCCGCTCGTCGTCATCAGTTTGCTTGGACCGACGGCAGCACCACGGGCATTGTCCTACCGTCGCCTGCACGGGGAAGAGGCACCGATGGGCAATACGATGATGCCGTGGGAACTCGTCCAACTGGCAGACGAACTCGGATGGACGTTGCTTGACGAAGCCGTCATTCAAAAGGAAGGTGCCGTCATGACCGGTCACCGGTTGCTCGATCAGGCCCATGCGTTTTCCTGTTTGTTTGCGTTTCGGACAAAGGGTTAAAAAATGATCTATTTGCAACAGACGTATGTCCACCCGCTTTTCTCGTGCGGGACGCAAGCCGCGCCTATCTAACGATGACCGGGTCTTGCCTGTCCCTGACGGAAGCAAGCTTTCTTTTCCCGCAGAAGTCGGATGGACACGTCTTTTTGCTGATAAAACCCATTCAGTGCAAGCGTTCATCTGTTCACACGTATCAAGTAGAAAAAATCACTCGATTCATGCAACTCCTTCAGGAAAAAGCGCATTTTTTTGCGCTGTCAGAGACAGACAAGACCCGACTTGCGAACAGCAAAGTTTGGCTTGTGTCTCGCCTGAGGAAAGGGCATGAATAACGAGTGATTTCTTTTGAGTCTCCCTAGCCATATTGGCTACGAAAAGCACGGGAAGAGAAAAATCTTTCAAACGATAAAACAAAAAGATGAAGCTATGACAGCTCCATCTTTCACTTCTCTATTATTTGTTATTATCCTTTAACCATTCCTTTAAGGACAAACGCCACGTTTGCCGGACGTTCCGCTAAGCGGCGCATGAAGTAGCCGTACCAGTCACGACCGTAAGGGACGTAAACACGGACTTTATAGCCGAGCTTCACGAGTTCAAGCTGACGTTCGACGCGGATGCCGTACAGCATCTGGAATTCGAACTTGTCGTTGCCGATGCCGTTTTCTTTTGCATAACGGATGATCTGTTCAATCATCGCGTCGTCATGCGTTGCGACCGCAGCATAGTTACCGAGTGACAGTTGAAGTTTTACGAGTTTGATGTAGTTGTGGTCCACATCTTCTTTTTCCGGGAAAGCAACCGTTGCCGGCTCTTTATAGGCCCCTTTAACGATTCGCAAATTCGTCTCGAATCGTCCGACACGTTTGATGTCGTCTTCCGAACGGTACAGGTACGACTGGATGACCGTTCCGATGTTATCAAACGATTGACGCAATTCTTCAAACAATTGGATCGTTTTTTCACAACGCGGCTCGTCTTCCATATCGATCGTCACGAAGACACCGACTTCTTTCGCCCGTGTCAAAATTCGTTCCATGTTCGAGCGAATCAATTCGTCCGAGATATCAAGACCAAGTGACGTCAGTTTCAGTGAAAGTTGCGAGTCTAATTTCTCTTCCGCAATCATTTCCACTGCACGAATACATTCCTGCGTCATCATTTCCGCTTCCGCAACCGTCGAGATGAATTCACCGAGGTGATCCATCGTGACGCATAATCCCTTGGAGTTCAAATCCTGGATTGCCCGTTTTGAAGCTTCAAGTGAGTCCCCTGCCACAAAGCGCCCTGCGCCGAACTTCAAGCCGTACCGTTTTGCCAGACCATTCAATGTCTTATTTTGCGATAAGAAGATAAAACCATCCCGTAATACTCGTTCCATCACTCATTACTCCCCCTAAATAAATGCTAGGCTGTTTTACCGTGTCGGTTCACATCTCTGCATTCATATTATGACATAAAGCGCTTACATGTGCTCGATGTTTTGTTTTTTTCGTAGTTTTCGCTGGGCAAAAAAACCAACGATGAAAAAGAACAGGTACAAGAAAATCGCAAAGAAAAATTGCCAGGAAAACGGATCGCGCAGGCTCGCCCCGATATTGTTGTAAACGAAAGCTCCGGGAATGATGCCGAGGTAACTGGCGAGCGCAAACTGACGGAATTTAATTTTCGACAGACCGGACGCATAACTGATCGCGTCAAACGGAAATAGTGGAATCAGCCGGACCGTTAAGACGACGAAGAATCCATTCGTGGCAATCCGTTCATCAAGAATCGTCAACTTACCGGTTCCGATGATTTTTTCGATGCCGCGCCGACCGAGCAGACGGGCAATCCAAAAACTTAGCAAACTGCCGGTCCCTGCCCCAACGACGTCAAGCAGTGTGCCAACCCACGGACCGTATGTATAACCACCAAACACCGTCAGCAGACTCGCCGGAAAAAAGACGAGCGGACGGATCGTATACGCCAATATGTACAGCAACATGCCGAAAGCGCCCTGCTGACGAATCCAGTCAGACAAGGCCTGAATATCAAACTGCTCCATCATTCCCGAAAAACGGAAATACAGGAGCAGTCCGGCACCCATCAGCATGTAGAGGGTAAACGGGAGCCAGTCCCGTAACTTTAAGTTTTTCAAGACAGCGGCGCCGGTGCCGGAGCAACGTAATAGAAAATCGATAAGAAAATCAGGACGCTGCCGGCAAGGACAAACAGATGCCAAATCGCGTGATTATAAGGCAAGCGGGCCCAGACGTAAAAGATGACGCCGAGTGAATAGGCGAGACCGCCGCCAAGCAAAAGTAAAAATCCTTGTAATCCGAGTGCTTCATACATCGGCTTGATCGCAAACAGACAACACCAGCCAAGAATCAGGTACGAGGCATTCGAAATCCAGACATGTTTACCGGTCGAATACAGTTTCCAGATGATGCCGAGTATCCCGACACCCCAGACGATTCCGAGCAATGTCCAACCGAGCGGTCCCCGTAACGTAATCAGGGCGAACGGTGTATAACTGCCGGCAATCAATAAGTAAATGCCCGCGTGATCGAGAATTTGTAATACTTTATTGGCTTTCGTATGCATAAGCGAATGCATCAACGTCGAGAACAGATACAGTAAAATCATCGTTGCCCCGAAAATACTGACGGCGGTGATGTTCCAGGCACTGCCTGACTTCGTTGCCTGCAAAATCAACATGACAAGCGCGACGATACTGAAGATGACACCGAGCCCGTGGGTAATGGCACTGGCCACTTCTTCTTTCAGCGAATCGCCTTTGGCAAGCAACTCCTCAATCGTTTCTTTTGACTGGTCTTTGATCGTTTTCGTAATTTCTTTTTTTGTAACCAATACAACACCTACTTTCTGAACAAACCTGCTATGTTCTTGATTATACGCCCGCTTTCTACTAAATGCCTATCAAAATGTTCTGACGATTTATTGACAGTTTTCTTTTGTATTTCCCCGTTTCTACATAAAAAAACTCTACATCCGGTTTTCGGAATGTAGAGTCGGTCATTACCATTTTTCGATATCCGGACGATCCTTAAAGGTCGATTTCGTTCCGTGACGTTCGTTTAGAACAGCTTCGACGTCGGTAAACGAAACACCCCGGTCCGCGAGAAGCACAGTCAGGTGATACAGCAGATCCGCTGTCTCTTCCGCGAGCGTATCGTCGCCCGCGAGGACGACTTCAAACGCTTCTTCCCCGAATTTCTTGGCGATTTTTTCGCGGCCTGCTTTGACCAGATAATTCGTATAAGACGCCTCATCCTGTGACGCGATTTTTTCTTTTACAGTTTTTTCGAGTTCATGTAGCATGCGGCACCTCCACTTCAGTATAGAAACAAGTCCGGTTGCCGGTATGGCACGTCGGTCCGTTCGCTTTCACGGTAATCAATAAGCTGTCCTGATCACAGTCGATCCACATACGGCGCAGTTCGAGCGTATGTCCGCTCGTCTCGCCCTTCGTCCAGAGCCGGTTTTTCGTCCGCGAGAAAAAGGTGACGAGTCCGGTTGCAAGCGTCTTATCATACGCGGCCTGATCCATAAAACCGACCATCAGGACATCATTTGTTGTTTCATCCAAGATGACAGCCGCGACGAGTCCTTTTGAAAAATTCAATTCGATCATCGGACGTTGACTCCTCTCGCCTTCAGGTAGTCTTTTGTTTCCGGCATCGTATAGGTCGCTTCGTGAAAAATCGAGGCAGCAAGTGCTGCATCGGCTCCCGCTTCGAGTCCTTCCGCCAAGTGTTCGAGTGTTCCGACCCCGCCGGACGCAATCAACGGAACGTTGACGACCTCACGCAAACGTTGAATCAACTCGAGATCGTAGCCATCCTTTGTTCCGTCGGCGTCCATCGACGTGACAAGCAGTTCACCGGCTCCAAGCGAGACCGCTTCCTTCGCCCATTCGATTGCATCCCGTCCGACGGCTTGCGTACCGCCGTGCGAGAAAACACCCCATGAGTCCCCTGTCCGTTTAGCATCAATCGCGACAACCGTCGCCTGAACACCGAACAGGCGGCTGATGTCCTGAATCAGTTGCGGATTCTGTAACGCCGACGAATTGAGGGAGACTTTATCGGCACCGGCACGGATCAAACGTTTTGCATCTTCGAGTGTCTTGATCCCGCCGCCGACCGTAAACGGCATGTAGATGACTTCCGCCACCCGTTCGACGATATCGAGCATCGTGTCGCGGCCTTCCTGTGTCGCCGAGATATCAAGTAAGACCAACTCATCGGCTCCTTGTTCGTAATAGTATTTCGCGACGGCGACCGGATCGCCGAGGTCACGCAGATTTTGAAACTTCACGCCTTTGACGACGCGTCCCTCCTTGACGTCAAGACAGGGAATGATCCGTTTCATCAACATACGCGAAGCACCTCTTTCAACGACAACGAACCGTCGAGCAAGGCACGACCGATGACGGCACCGTCCATCCCGATCTCTTTTAAGCGGGCGACGTCTTCAACCGTCGTCACACCCCCGGACGCAATCAGTTCAACGCCGTCCCGTTTTAAAAGGTCGAGTCCGTCGACATCCGGTCCCTGCATCATCCCGTCGCGGGAGATGTCCGTGTATAAGAACGTCTTAATGCCTTTTTGAATCAAGTGTTCGATCGCCCGTTCGAGCGTCCAGTCACTCGCTTCGAGCCAGCCACGTGTCTGAACGATGCCGTCTTTGGCATCAAGTGCCACAGCCAACTTATCACCGGCCCGCTCAATCATCTGTTCGAGCAACGCTTCGTCTTCGAGTGCGACCGTGCCGATTAAAATCCGATCAATCCCGGCGCCGACGTAGGCTTCGACCGTTTCGATGTTGCGGACGCCGCCGCCGGCTTCAACGAACAAACCGGTTTCTTTTTTGATGTCCGCGATCAGGCTCAAGTGAAGAGGTTCACCGGCTTTTGCGCCATCGAGATCAATCAGGTGAATCGCTGTCGCACCGTCTTCTTTAAACCGTCTCGCAATCGTCAACGCATCCCCGAAAAAGGTCTGCTGTTGAAAATCACCTTGTTTGAGCCGGACGGCCTGTCCGCTCATTAAATCGATTGCTGGGTAGAGTTGCATGTCGTCTCTCTCCATTCCTTAAGTAATTTCAGTCCGACTTCGCCACTCTTCTCCGGGTGGAACTGCATCCCTGTCACCAAGTCCTTTTGGACGATGGCCGGGACGAGTCGTCCGTATTCGACCGAGTCGACGATCCAGTCCGGATCACAGACCGCACCGTACGAGTGAACGAAATAAACCGCTTCGCCGTGATTCTTCAATTGATGCCAGCCCATATGCGGCAAGCGGACGTCACTTGGCAACTTTTCGACTGTTCCCGGTAAAATACCGAGCCCTTCTGTCTGTCCGTCTTCATCGCTTGATTCAAACAACAGTTGCATCCCGAGACAAATCCCGAGGAATGGTTTTTTCGTCGCTTGTTCCTGTAAGAACTCAATCAATCCCGTCTCTTCTAACCGGGCCATTGCCGGCGCATAGGCACCGACCCCCGGTAAAACGAGCGCTTCCGCCTGTCCAAGTAATTCCAGATCACTTGTGACGATGACGGCTTCTCCGAGCTCTTTTAACGCCCGTTCGATGTTTGCGATATTGCCGACACCATAATCTACGATCGCGATCATTGGTCAATCAGTCCTTTCGTCGACGGGACGCCGTCACCGGTTACGGCAACTGCTTGACGGACAGCCCGCCCCAGTGCCTTGAACAGTCCTTCGATCATGTGGTGTGTGTTCGATCCGTAAAGGACTTGGGCATGAATCGTCATCCGGGCACTGCGGGACAAGCCTTGGAAAAACTCTTCCGCCAGTTCCGTATCAAAATCACCGAGCTTCGGATTTTTGAATTCGGCGAGGAAGACCGTATACGGACGACCGCTGAAGTCGAGGACGACCGAGGCAAGCGTCTCGTCCATCGGCACACGTGATTCGCCGTACCGTTCGATGCCGGCTTTGTCGCCTAACGCTTCCGTCAAGGCAGCTCCGAGAACGATGGCCGTATCTTCAACCGTATGGTGGGCATCGATCCAGAGATCGCCCTTCGCTTCAATCACAAGACCAATCCGGGCCTGGAAGGCAAACAACGTCAACATGTGGTCAAAGAAGCCGACACCTGTCTTAATCTCAACCGGTCCGCCACTGAGGTCGACCGCGACCTTGATTTCTGATTCTGAACTTACTCGTTCACTTGTCCCACGACGCATTGCAGTTCCTCCTCTACACATTTCTCTAAGATTTCCATCGCTTCCGTCGAACCGCAACTGACACGGAAGGCTCCGTCAAACAAACGGATCCGCAGTCCGGCGTTGGCACAACGTTCGGTGAAGCGTTCAGCTTGATCGTATTCGACGTAAACAAAATTCGCAGCACTCGGGTACGTTCTACCAAGCGGTTCGACCAGACGGGCAATCGTGTCCCGGCTCGCGAACGTCTCTTCCAAGACGAGATCCAGTTCCGGCTCTGCCATGATGGCAATCCCGACCGCAGCCGAGAGTCCAGAAACGTTATACGGCGACTTGATTGATTCGACTTCCGCGACGACCTGTTCACTCGCAATCAGGAAGCCGAGTCGCAAGGACGCGAGGCCAAACGCTTTCGACAACGTCCGGAGAATGATCGCGTTCGGATACTCGTCGAGTAAACCGACCATCGATTGCTCAAAGGCAAAGTCGATGTAAGCTTCATCAATCACGACATATTTTCCACTGTCGAGCAATCGGCGGACATCCGCTTCCTTGCGTAAAATCCCCGACGGATTATGCGGGTGACTGAGGAAGATGATGTTGCCCGGTGCAGCGAGCAGTCCGTCGACATCGAGTGCCATCCCGTCGAGCAACGGGACTTTACTGAAGTCGGCCCGTGCGCGGTCGGCATAAAACTGATACATGACGAAGTCTGGTTGCGAGGCGATGACCGGTGACTCTGGACCGGCGTAGCGGGCACAGAGGTAGCCAATCAGTTCATCGGAGCCATTCCCGGCCACGAGTTGCGTCGGACGGACACCGGCATAGGCGCTGTACGATGCTTTCGCTTGGTCGATGACTTCGACCGGGTATTCATTGATCGGAAACGTCTCGACGAGTTGTTTGATCGTCTCGATTCCAACCCGGCTGTGTGCCGTAAATCGTTCGTTTTGGTGTAATCGCATCAGTTCTCCCTCACTTCTATCGCTTGTGCGTGTGCTTCGAGTCCTTCGACCCGGGCAACGGTTTTCGCGGCATTGGCTAGTCGAGCGACACCTTCCCGCGTCGCTTCGAGCATCGTCTGGTGACGTAAGAACGTTCGTGCCGATAAGCCGGACGCAAAGCGGGCTGTCCCGGATGTTGGTAAGACGTGGTTCGTCCCGGCGACGTAATCGCCCAGCGTTTCCGGTGTTTCATGTCCGAGGAAAATCATCCCCGCGTGACGGATCAACTTGACGACCTCTTGCGGGTTCGCGACAGCGAGCTCCAAGTGTTCGGCTGCCAAGCGGTTGGCTTCTTCAATCGCATCATCAAGTGAGGCAACGAAGACACCACCGTTTTCCATCGCCCGGCGTGCAATCTCCTGGCGCGGTAACTGTTGCAGCCGGCGTTCAATGTTCGCATCGACGTCCGCTTTCATCGCTTCCGTCGGGACAAAGGCAATCGCAACCGCATCCCGGTCGTGTTCTGCTTGTGCGAGGAGATCCGCAGCAATCCGGTCCGGATGCGCCGTCTCATCAGCGATGACGACGACTTCCGACGGTCCGGCGACCGAGTCGATGCCGACGATGCCGTAGACTTGACGTTTCGCTTCGGCAACAAACCGGTTACCCGGTCCGACGATCAAATCAACTGCTTGAATCGATTCCGTACCGAACGTCAAGGCAGCGACGGCTTGGGCGCCACCGATCGTATAGATTTCTGTCACACCGGCAATTTTCGCCGCGACCAATACTTCCATGCTGAGTCCAGTGACCGGTGTCACCATGACGACCCGCTCGACGCCGGCGACTTTAGCCGGAATCGCGTTCATCAGGACGGTCGACGGATAACTTGCTGCTCCACCCGGGACATAAATCCCGACCGAGTCAACCGGAACAAACCGTTGGCGACGGGTGACGTCCGCTTCGACGAGCTCGATGTCGGACGGCAATTCTTGTTCGTGCCACTCAACGAGTCGAGTCGCCATCAGTTTTAACGAGTCGACCAGATTCGGATCGGCTTGATCAAACGCTTCTTGAATCTTCGTTTCATCCAAACGGAAGTCTGTCAAATCAACACGGTCAAATTCACTTGTATAGCGACGAACGGCTGCATCGCCGTCGTTTGCCACTTGTTCCAGAATCGACCGGACGGCTTGCTCCGTCTCGCGGTCGACACTGAAGTTTTTTGTCGTTGCCATTACCGTGTCACTCCTTCTGTCAGCTGTTCGAGTAATTGAATCACTTCGACGCGTTTGCGTTTCAACGTCCACTCGCTTGTAAAGAATCGGGCGTTGATATCGATGATTTTTTCATATTCGTTGAGACCGTTCGCCCGGAGTGTTTCACCCGTTTCAACGATATCGACGATCGCATCGGCAAGACCGAGCAATGGTGCCAGTTCAACCGAACCGTTCAGCGGCACGATATCGACATCGACACCAAGTTCACTGAAGTAACGTTTCGCGATGACCGGATATTTGGTCGCAATCCGGACCCGGCGTCCGCCTTCGAACTGCAACGGCTCTTTCGCACAAACCGACATCCGGCAAATCCCGAATGGCAGTTCGGCCAGTTCCGACAATTCCTGATCCGATTCGAGCAGGATGTCGCTGCCGGTGATCGCGACGTCGAGGACACCTTGGGCGACGTACGGAATCAAATCCGACCCTTTCATGAAGACGAATTCGTGTTCGCCGCGTTTGACGATCAATTCACGTTCAATCGCCCCCCACGTTTCGACGCCCGCTTCTTTTAAATACCTTTCCGTCGTTTTCGACAGCCGGCCTTTCGTAATCCCAATCCGCATTTAGAGCACCTCCGCGAGTCGTTCGACGGAAAATCCGATCCCGAACGCTTGTTGTTCCTGACCAAATTGTTCGTACAGCCGGTCGTATCGTCCTCCGACCAACACCGGCTCGGTCACACCTTCGATGAAACCGTGGATCGTCACGCCATCATAGTATGTCTGCAGCCCCATCTGTCCGAAGTCGAGATCGGCATTGACGGCGTCCGCTAAATCAATGACGGCATTCAAGCGGGTTTCGTCGACATACGGCAAAATCTGTTCCGCCCCTTCGCGACCAAACAAGAGCGGGAGTTTCGCAAGCAAGGCATCATCGAGTTCCCGGGCAATCCGTTTCAGTTCGATGACGTTCCGTAACCGCAACATCTGTGTCACTTGATCCCGCAGGTGGTGATCACCGACCCGCGTTTCAATCAGGTGTTCAATCAATCCGGCGTCGCCGATCGACAACGTCACTTCTTTTCCCGTCAACTCTTCGACGAGTCGGACGGCAAGCTGAATCGCTTCGACTTCCGCGATGACACCGCGTTCTTCAAAACCAACCTGGAACTTCTCTTCCGGCTGGAAAACCGATCCGCTGTAAAAGACCCGTTTATATTGTTCGCGGCCCCGCTCACTGAGCGCCCGCGCGACACTTGTCGTAAAATCCATCCGAATTTGTTCCCGGCCACCGACTTCTTCAATTAAAGGGGTGATTAATCGGGTATAGTTAGATTGTTCGAGTCCATCCTCGAGTTGGCGGATGACACGTTGCAGGCGTTCAGCTGATGGCCCGACGTAGTCCGTCGCCCCGTCTTTGAGTCGAATCGTAGAAAATGATTGCATGTCGCCACTCCTTTATCTTGTTATCACTGTACCATGCTAAATTATTTAACGATAAGATACCTTTTTTGTGGTTTGATTGTCAATCCTTTTGCCTGTTTTCGTACTGAAAAAAACATATTGGAGGTTTTGTCATGCAATTGATTAAATGGGACGGTCACGTCCACAGCCCGTATTGTCCGCACGGAACAAAGGATCCACTTGAAGCGTATATCGAACGCGCCCTGGTACAAGGTCTCGAACGGATCAGCTTCACCGAGCACGCTCCGCTTCCGGAAGGACTCGTCGATCCGGCACCCGACAACGATTCCGGGATGTCGTTTGCGACAGCCGAACGCTACATCGAAGAACTGAAGACGTTACGCGACACATACAAAAACGATATCGACATCCGGATCGGGATGGAGTTTGACTACTGGGAACATGACGTCGACGGCACGCGCGACATCATCGCCCGTTACGGTCCCGAGCTGACGGACGGCATCCTGTCGCTCCATTACCTCTGGATCGAGGACCGGTATTACATGGTCGACTTCAGCAAAGAAAGTTTTGGTGAGATCGTCACGGCGACAGGCAGTGTCACGGCGGCTCATGAACGCTATTACGAAGGTATCCAGGCACTCGTCATGACGAACCTCGGCACGCATCAACCAAAACGTCTAGGTCACCTGACGTTGCCGACGAAGTTCATTCAAGCTTATCCGCTCGAGCAGACGCCGGCAAACTTGGATGAGACGGTTCGGAAAATCCGGCAGGCCGACTTTACGCTCGATCTCAATACGGCAGGATTGCGGAAACCGTTGTGCGGTCTTTCCTATCCTTACCCGGAACTCCTACAACTCACGCAGTCTTTAGGGATTCCGCTCGTTTACGGATCAGATGCGCATTTGGCGAAAGACGTCGGGGCTGATTTTGACATGAAGTGGTAAGACATTAAATATGTAAAAAAAGAATCGCTCGTTTTCATCAACTCTGTCAGGAGATGCGGGAAACGGCGATTTTTTTATTCTGCTTCAGGATACGGAAACAATCCTGAGTTCACGGAAGGCAATGATTCCGCAAGTATTTTAAGACTGGCAAGCGGGACGTTACCACCTAAGAGAACCGTCTGTTCGCCATCCTGATAAGACAAGCTGGCTTCCCGCCTCGTCTCGTGGGTGTATGCTGTGATGCCATTTGATAATGTCACACTTGCTGACCGCTTATCGTCGATCGTCTGCTGTGACAGCTTCGAGACTGTGATAATAGACTGTTTCCCGGTAAACGTCCACGTGGTCGAAGCGTCTTTTTCGTCATTCCAGACCATTTCATTTTTCTTAAACGTTTGAAACGGAAGCTTCAAGCCACGTGATTTCGAACGTTCGGACTTACTTGGACCTGCCACTGGAAGAATCCCGGTTAATGTCCAGCGATTAGACCGTTCGTAAAATAAGATGATGTAATTATTCTGTGCTTTCGGTGCATGCAGACTGACAACCGCTTTTTGACCGAGAATTGCTTCCGACAAGACATCGTCTTCGGTCGGGACAGCCGTTTGTCCATTTTTAAATGTCAGTTGAATCTGTTCGACGGCCGCTTTTCCCGGTGTATCCGCATCTTTCGATGGCTCTTTGATTAAAAATTCCTCCACCTCATTTTTTTCTTTAACTGGTTTTACTGATTTAACGTCAGCAGGCGGTTTCACGACAGGTTCTTCCGTCTCAGACATGCATCCCGACAGGAGACAACTGCTGATCAATACGATGATTGTCATCGGCTTTACAAAACGCATTCCCCGTCCTCCTTTCTACCCCTTCGTTTCTCTCATTATTACAAGTCGATTCTTTCTGTCATCCGAATAAACTCACACAAATGGGAATACCTTTTTGAAAATTATACCAAAAAGACCGGCAAACGTGTCACACACGTCTACCGGTCTTATGATTTCTTCTATTCCAAATTAGCATGTTTGCCGTACATCGTTTGTGAATCAAGTTGTTTCGCCGCCATGATGTGAAGAATCAATGCGTCGTAAAACAGCAACATCGTTTGTTCAAACAATGATCCCATCGGCTGAACCGTTTCATCCGCCGTGGCTGTTCGCTCTTTCGGCACTCCCGGCAGTTTGACGGTTAAGTCCGCTAACTTCGCCAGTGTCGACGTCGGCTCAATCGTGACGACCGCGACGGTTCCACCGATCTGTTTCGCCTTCTCGACGATCGGGACGAGTGTTTTCGTCTCACCGGATCCTGATCCGATGATCAGCAAGTCTCCTTCACGCAAGTTCGCTGTAACCGTCTCACCGACGACGTACGCATCGAAGTTCATGTGCATCAGGCGCATGACAAACGCTTTGCCCATCAAGCCGGAGCGACCGGCTCCAGCGAGAAAGATCCGGTCTGCCTTCAGAACGGCTTCGGCGAGTTGCGTCGTCTCGGCTTGATCAATCGCTTCGACCGTCGACGTCAGCTCTTGTAAAATCGTTTGAATATGTGTCATTTACGCCTCTTGCAGCATCCGACGCATCGTTGACGCTGTTCCTTGTTTGTCGTCTTGTCCGGTAATTCCGCCACCGACGATGATGAGGTCTGGGCGTGCTGCGATGACTTCCGGTAATGTCTCCATCTTGATGCCGCCCGCAACTGCTGTTTTTGCATTTTTAACAACTGATTTGATTGTTGCGAGATCCTCGAACGAGTTCTGACCGACGGCTTGAAGATCGTAACCTGTGTGGACACAGATGTAGTCAACACCGAGTTCATCAAGTTCTTTCGCACGTGTCGCGATATCTTTGACAGCAATCATATCAACCAAAATCTTCTTGCCTGATTTTTTCGCTTCTTCAACGGCACCTTGGATCGACATATCTTCGGCTGCTCCAAGAATCGTCACGATGTCAGCACCGTGTGCGACAGCTTGGCTGACTTCATAGCCGGCAGCATCCATGATTTTTAGGTCGGCGAGAACCGTTAAGTTCGGGAATGCCGCTTTCATTTCTTTAACGGCACGAAGCCCTTCGTTGATGACGACCGGTGTCCCGATCTCAACGATATCCAAGTTTTCTTCCCCAATTTCTTTGACTAAAGCGATGGCACCTGCTGTATCTACTAAATCGATTGCTAATTGTAATTTCATCATTGATCTCTCCCATTCTTCTCTCTATTTATGAATCCTGGCACTTCCTTCTGACGTTCGTGAAGGAACATGACTAAATATAATCCTCATAGACGAAATTGGGAAGTACGCACTTTTAATTTACATAGTGCGATTTTTCATACATAGTGCGGAAAAGTATACTGTCGATGACAAGAGGGCTATACTAAAAAAGGAGGTGGGACGATGCCACATTTTGAAGACCGGCAGTTTAACTGTGAAAAAGAATTGACCCTATCGATCATCGGGGGGAAATGGAAGATGCTGATTCTTTGGCACCTTGGGAAAGAAGGCACCAAACGCTTCGGAGAGCTGAAAAGTCTGATGCCCGGCATTACGCAACGGATGCTCGTCAATCAGTTACGGGAACTGGAAGATCACCATATCATCCACCGGGAAGTCTATCCGGTCGTTCCGCCGAAGGTCGAATATTCATTGACGCCACACGGCTACAGCCTGATGCCGATTCTGGATGCGATGTATGACTGGGGCAAGGATTATGCCAAAAATGTCCTCGAAGTCGAGTTCGAACAACAAAAATTATCCCAATAAAAAAGATGCTCGTCTGTCCCGTCTCAATCTGAGAGGAGGCAACCGAGCATCTTTTTTAGATTTCTTCTGTTGTAAAAATCTTCGACATCGCCAGTTCGTCGACGTACTCGCCGTCAATGAACAGCGAGGCAATTCGTGTGCCTTCGATGTTAAAACCAAACTTATGATAAAGCTCGATTGCCCGCAGGTTATCTTTCCGGACTGTCAGTTCCATCCGGACGAGTCCCGCTTCAACGGCAAAGGCATCGACTGCTTCGAGTAATCCGGCACCAAGCCCGCGCCCCGTATAGGCATCGAGCAAGCCGATGACAAGGTTCGCCCGGTGACGGATTCGACTTGGTTTTCCACCGACGACCAGCACATAGCCGACAAGTTGTTCATCGACATCGACGACGAAGATATCTGAGTTTGCTGCCTGACCAAATCGTTCAATGAACGCTTCTGCCTGTTCCGTCGACATGCTGCGTTCTTCCGGTTCATACAACATATATTTCGTTTCCCGATCAATCCGTCGCATCAAGTCCGATAAGGCTTTTCCGTCCATCAAGGTGGCACGTCGTATCATAGATGTCAGCTCCGTTTCTTACACTCGATCTTGAGTATAAAACTAACAATATAAGGTAACCTATTTTAATAACATAGATAATTGTTTTATTTCTTTACTGTACCCTTTTTTCTCATATTTCTCAGCTGGTAACATTTCATAGTCTTCGTATTTTATCTTCACATTACTTAAGAGCGGTGGAATATCTTTATCAAATTCAGAGATCAAAGATTTACTTTTAACTAACTCGAAGAAATTTTTGATGTCAACCACGGAAACAGAATTAGTAGTGTTACCTTGTGTATATACATTTAATACATTGGGTATTTGGTCTAGGAGTAAAGACATTTCTTCTACTAGAAGAACATTTACATTTACAATTAAACCATACTTAGTGAACGGTGCTTTCGAAATCAATTCTAATATCTGATTTTTAGCTTGAACAATAGTCTCCTTATCATTCCAAACAAAATAATAATCCACTTTCCCTATTGTTTTATTTTTTAGTGAAACTTCATTTTTCTCAAGTTTATTTTCAATAGCGATTATTAATGAAAAATTATTAGCAACCCAACCAGGATTTTTTTTTATAGCATTTCTCATTGATTTTATAACAGCTTTAGGATATTTCAAAACTCTCAATTTATAAATAGATTCTTCTAAAATTTTTTTTAATCGATTTTGATAGTTGTAGTACGATTCAATTTCATTCCATTTTTCATCTACTAACTCTTTCGTAACACTTTCAAAAACTTTTTTATAATCCGGGTTTGTGTCAAACCCTAAAAATCGTCTATTCATTTTTTCAGCAGTTGCTAAGAGTACACCAGTACCCGCAAATGGATCAAAGACGACATCATTTTCGTCTGTTGCCAATAATATCAATCTTGCCATCATTTCAGGAGGAAATGGACATGCATGCCGAAATTCTTCCTCACCAAAGTCTTTTTTTGAACCCCAACTTCCTTGAGTAGGAATATAAAATTCCCAAATGTTATCTGGTACTTTCCCCTGTGGACCATATCTTTCTGGATAATCTATCCACCATTCTTTCAGTTTATCAGTGGTTTTTATTCTATCTATATAGTACTTATAGCTAGTCGATTTTCCTTTAGTAAACATTAAAACATATTCAAAAACATTTCTCATCTGACCTTTTCTAGACCAAGGTAATGTTTTCCCTTTATCCCAGATAATAGTATCTTGATGAACCCACCCTACTGTTTCAAGCTCTCTTGATATATCATCTGGGAGCCTAATCATTCTACCGTCTCTTTTCATAGTATCAACAATAACAAACATTGATGCACTATCTTTAGCTATATGATAAACACCTTCAAATATTTTCTTTATATCTTTTAAATAAGCAGCATACTCTTGTCCAAAACCGGTTTGTTCTTTAACTTCTCCGTAATCTTTCATATCCCAGTATGGTGGAGAAGTAACTATGAGATCAACGAAAGGTATAGTTTTTTCAAAATATTCCTTCAGGAACAAAGAGCTTCCATTAATATATTGATTTAAATCTTGCATATTTAAATTTTCGACAGAATTTAACATTTACAAACCCCCAGATGTGTGGTTATCACACATTTTAACATGAAAATTATACTAAAATCAAATAAAAGAATCTTTATAAAATAAGGTGCATACAATCCATGAACAATATTAGAAATTTAATTGGAAAAAATTTAAAAAGAATAAGAAAAGAAAATTGTATCACACAAGAAGAACTTTCTGCAAAACTGCTTACTTCCGGAACTAATTTAGATAGACCTATGATATCAAAAATTGAAAATCAAACTCGAGAAGTAACTGATATTGAGCTAGTTGCAATCGCTAATGTATTATCAACTTCTATTGACTCACTAATTGAAAAAAGTAAGGATGAGAACTAATGAAAATTGATGCTATCTATTCATTCAACAATGGTAACAGTGTTATAAAAGAATCTTATTCAAATGAACTTAATGAAATTCTCAGCGCGATCAAATCGATCGATGCTTCTAAATTTAAAACAAAAATAAGTAAAGAAAAAACATCCCTAGGCAAGATGCTATATAGTCCCGTAGCATTGAACAAAGAACTAAAAAAAATTTTAAATCCTTTGGGCTGGAAAGAATTAAAGCACGAAGCTATTTATTCTAGCGATAATCCAGATATTTCTGACACTTTAGCTCATAGAGAAATGGACTTTGTTAAAAATGAAGTTGGTGTCGAAGTACAGTTCGGAAAGTATGCTTTTATGGCATATGACATCTGTAGCAAGATGCCGATATTTAAAAATAAAGGTTATATTGAAGTTGGAATTGAAATCGTTCCTATGAAAGCTTTTGCAAAATACATGTCAACAGGAGTCTCTTATTACGAACAAATTACATGGGATTTAGAAAATCGTGGTGTTTCAAATTTAGATATTCCTGTAATAGTAATCGGCATTGATGCAGATTAATAATTCCTTAAGAAAAAGGTGAGCTTAGTGGCGTCGGTAAACGAATATAAGATTGTTAGAGATAACAGTAAAAAACTTTTAAAATTACTATTAAAGAATGATCAAACTCGAATTTCACAATTGAGTGAAGAGAATTTAGCACGGTACGGATTTTATCATTTGATATTGGAAAATGTTTTAGGTTTTCAAGATGATTTTGAAAATAATGATTTTGAAATTGTAGATGATACTTTAACTAAAATTATAGACGTTAGATACTTAAACGAGATCAAAGGAATTAACACACAAGGTATGGATGACTATGGAATAGATGTAGTCAACATATCAGAATTATCAGGTTCTCAAATAAATATAAATTTATTTAATTTTAAATATAGAAATAGATTTAGCGAAAGTCATATTAGTGATACAGATATAAATAGAAGCACAAAATTTTTAGATTTTTTGTTTGAAGAAACAACTACTTTAGATGAGTCAGTAAATTCATACACACATAGGATTTTAAACATTTTAAAAACGTATACGAATAGCGATAGTAAATTTATTTGCAATATTAATTTATTTATGGTTTCTAATGAAAACAATGGTATTCATCCACAGAGCGAAAGTTACGTTGATACTCTACGTAAAAAGTACAATTTGACTGTTAATAGTATTACTTTAGAAGAAATAATGTCTTTTTACAACGACTCTACTAATAATAAAAAAGCTGTTTTTGTAATACCAAATGAAGATTTAATATCGTTTAATTTAGATAGCCAAACCACTAGTCTTTCACAAATAGTTAAGCTTCCTATAAACGAAATTTTTAGATTAACTTGTAAGGATGATTTATTCCCTATTGAAATAAATCCCCCTCTAGAAAAATGGAGAACTGCTTATTCTTTAAAAATGGATCAGTCTTTACTTTACGATAATGTTCGAGGATTCTTAGGAAATACTCCTTATAACAAAAAAATATTGAGTACTTTAGAAAAAGAACCTGATAAATTCTTTTTATATAATAATGGAATTACAATTGTCGCAGAAACAATAGAATCTGTTAAGCGAATAAATAAATTTGAAGTCAGCTTATCTAATTTTCAAATAGTGAATGGTGGACAAACACTTTCTTCAATATTTAATTTTGTAAATAATCTTAAACTAAACGGAAAAACTGATGACGAAATTAGTGATATCTTAACTCCTATTTTTAATTCTCACGTTTTAGTAAGGCTTTATAAAGTCCCTACAGAAAGTGACTTAAAAAACTTAATTGCAGAATACACTAATAGCCAAAATTCAATTTCTGATTTAAATCTCAAATCTATCAGTAAAATTCAGATACTTATTGAAAAACACTTAAAACAACATAATATTGTTTATGCACGCAAAGCTGGTGTAGTAGGTACGGATATAGAACATCCAGTTTTAAGGATTGATATGGCCGAACTTGCTCAAATAATTTATTCCGCAAATGGAAATCCTGAAAAAGTCAGTAGCCAAAAGAAAAAACTATTTAGAGAATTATATCAAGAGATTTTCCCTGAAAGTCTAAATTTAGATGAAGTGTTACAGTTAATTTACCTTAGAGAAGACATCAGAATAGAGTACATTAATTCTAAATTCTCACAATCAGAACAAAAGGTTTTTTATATTCTGTATATGTATTTAAATCACGATTTAGCAATAAAACATTGTATCGACTTACTTGAGTACATGATTAGAACTTTCCATACTACAACTCCGATAAGTGATACTAGAAAATTGATTCAGGTTAAATTTAAAACACAGTTAGTAAATTTTTTAGACCCATCTCAAATACCAATAGTATAAATTAAAAAATCAAATTGTCATAAACAAATAAGTAAAATATCAATTCACTAGATATGATATTCGGATTAAATAAATAATCCAATTCTAAACATTCGAAAAGTCTACTTCAAATTAGTTGTTGTATACATGACACTTAAATTATTTACGCATAATAAACCCTCATTTCGGTATAGAAATGAGGGTTTATTTACAATCTGGTATCAACCATCTGAAGTTGATTGTTCTGAAATTCTTAAAATTTCAGGGTATGGAGACGGTGGGAGTCGAACCCACGTCCGAAGGCATCGTATACTTAAGCTTCTACGTGTGTAGTCAATTTATTGGGATCTCGTCGTCAGGCTGCCAATTGACAGGCGTCCGTCCGACCAGTCTGATTCCATCTCTTCTCTTTCCCTCCAGACGGAAGGGTCCAAGCGTAGCCTGTTTAAAGTGAGACCCTAGAAATCAGCCGACCAGGCGACGGCTGCTAGGATCCGTAGTAGCTATTAAGCTGCTGCGAGTTGTGTGTTAGTTTTGCCAGTTATGGCTGATGCGTTTTAACGAGGCCGACCCCTCGACACGCCACAGAAGACCGAACTACCCCCGTCGAATCCGTAACGTCCCCAAGATATAAAATTGGGGCTTTCCGAATACTATTATAATAGCAGAAAAGTGTTACGGGTTCAATACTTTTGCTTGTCGCGTAATGCGCGGTCGATATCTCGCTTCGCATCCTTTTTCTTCAGATCGTCGCGTTTGTCGAATTTCTTCTTCCCGCGTCCGAGTCCGATCAGGCATTTCGCGTAACCGTTCTTGATGTATATCTTCAGCGGTACGATCGTGTAACCGTCGCGCGAGACCGATCCCATCAAGGTCGCAATCTGTTTTTTATGCAGCAACAGTTTCCGCGGACGGAGCTGTTCGTGGTTGTACCGGTTCCCTTGTTCGAAGTGCGCGATGTTCGAGTTCCAGAGAATCGCTTCCCCGCCGTCGAACCGGACGAACGCGTCGCCGATACTGATTTTTCCTTTACGGACCGATTTGATTTCGGTTCCCGTCAAGACGAGACCCGCTTCGATCGTATCTTCAATCGCATAATCAAACGACGCCCGTTTGTTGTTGGCTAATACTTTTGAACTTGTACCTTTTGGCATCTCTCTTCCACCACATTTCTAAACAGAAGCGCTTATTTGCGCTTCCGTTTTTTATTCGAGACCGCTTTATGGAACGGCGGTTTATCCTTCTTGTCCTTCAGCGCGAAGCCTTTGCCTTTCGACTGGTCCTTCGGCTTACTCGGACGCTTCGACTTCCCGCGACGGTCGTCTTTCTTGTCGTCGCGTTTTTGTCCCGGACGGCCGCCGCTTGAACGGATCGTCTTCGACTCAAAGCGTTTTTTCGGTTGGCGTTCCGGCATCCCGACGACTGCGAAGTCGATCGTCTTCTCATCGATGTTGACACCGGTGACTTTGATCTCGACGACGTCGCCGATCCGGAACTGTTGTTTCGTCCGTTCGCCCATCAATTGATAGTTCGCTTCGTCATACCGGTAGAAGTCATCCGTCATCGCCTGGATGTGAACGAGTCCTTCGATCGTGTTCGGTAACTCGACGAACATCCCGAAGTTGGTCACGCCGCTGACAACCCCTTCAAACGTCTCACCGATGTGTTGTTCCATATACTCGGCTTTTTTGAGCGCATTCGTTTCGCGTTCCGCGTCAACGGCACGACGTTCCCGTTTTGAGGCGTGATCGGCGATTTCCGGCAGGATCGCAGAATAGCGGTCCTGTGTCTTTTGCGATTTATCATTAAAAATGATGTACTCGCGCAGGAGACGGTGGACCATCAAGTCCGGATACCGGCGGATCGGTGACGTGAAGTGCGTGTAGAAATCGGTCGACAGACCAAAGTGACCAATCGGTTCGACGTCGTATTTCGCTTGTTGGAGCGACCGTAACATGACCGTACTGACGACAGCTTCTTCCGGTTCACCTTCCACGGCGTTCAGGATCGATTGCAACGTCTTCGGTGCGACCGACTCGCCTTTGCGTTCAACATTGATCCCGAAGTTAGCGATGAACTTGAAGAACGTATCGAGACGTTCTGCTTTCGGCTCATCGTGGATCCGGTACATGAACGGCAGTTTTTGGTGTTGGACGTGTTCCGCCACCGTTTCGTTCGCGGCGAGCATAAACTCTTCGATCAGTTTTTCAGCAACCGACCGTTCGCGGAGGATAATTTCGCTTGTCTTGCCTTCTTCGTTGACGAGGACTTTTGCTTCCGGGAAGTCGAAGTTGATCGCGCCACGGCGCGAGCGGCGTTCGCGGAGAATCGCAGCCAGTTCCGCCATCTGATCGAAGTTAGCGACGAGATCGTGATATTTCGCGACCACTTCTTCGTCTTCGCGTTCGATGATTTTACGGACATCGGTATACGTCATCCGTTCCGTCGTCTTGATGACACTCTGTAAAATCTCATGATTGACGACAGCACCGTTCTGGTCGATTTCCATGATGCAGCTCAGTGTCAACCGATCAACGTGCGGGTTGAGTGAACAGATCCCGTTCGACAGACGGTGCGGAATCATCGGAATGACCCGGTCAACGAGATAGACACTGGTTCCGCGTTCGCGGGCTTCTTCGTCGAGCGGTGAATCTTCCTTGACGTAATGTGAGACGTCGGCGATGTGAACACCGAGCTCGTAGTTGCCGTTGCTGAGCTTCTTGACGTGGACTGCGTCATCCAAGTCTTTTGCGTCAGCACCGTCAATCGTGACCGTGACTTCCTTGCGTAAGTCGACGCGACCGACAATATCTTTCTCATCGATTTGATCTGGAATGTCATTTGCTTCCGCAATCGCTGCGTCCGAGAAGTCGACATTGATGCCGTGCTTGTGGACAATCGACAGGATATCGACACCCGGATCGTTTTTATGGCCAATGATTTGTAAGACTTTTGCGGTTCCGGCGTAACGGCCGTCCGGATACTTCGTGATCCGTGCGAGGACTTTATGCCCGTCGACGGCACCAAGCGTATCTTCGTTTGCGACGACCGGTAAGAACGTCAGCTTCGAATCATCCGGCTCGATGTAGGCAATCGACTCAATCCGTCCTTTTGGACTGACGAACGTTCCGACGAAATCAGCCGGTCCGCGTGAGAGAATCTTGAGTAACTTGCCTTCGCGGCGGTCTCCGCCGTTTGATTCAGCAAAGACTTTGACGAGGACACGGTCCCCGTTGTAGACATTGCCGAGTTCCGGTGCCGGCAGGAAGATATCGCCTGCTGAACCGTCCTCCGGTGAAACGAATCCGAATCCGCGTTGGTGGACCGAGATTTTTCCGGCGACTTGCCCGATTTGCGCCAGTGTCCCGTATTTGTTCGAACGGGTCCGTGCGATGAGTGCTTCATCTTCCAGCTCATTTAATGTCCGGATCAGTTCCTTGAACTGTGCCGTATCTGTTAATTCCAGTTTTTTCGTTAATTGATCAATCGACAACGGACGTTCTTCCGCTCCGATGACCTCTAGTATTCGTTCACGTAATTCCAACGTGACACCTCCAATTAGTGGCTCCAGTTCAAGCCGTCCAGAAATTCATGGATATCTTGGTGGAGCGTTTCTTTTTCTTTGTCGAGCGTAATGACATGACCTGAGTTCTCATACCAGATCAAATCTTTTTGTAAGGCACTGACACCGTCGTGAATGATGTTCGCTGAATCGGTGTTGATCATGTGATCGTTGCGGGCCTGGATGACAAGCGTCGGTGCATAGACATCTTCGAGTGAATCGCGTGTGTCTTTCAGCAAGCCTTGCAAATCTTTTAAGGTCGGCATCGGTTCGAACACTGCCATCTCCTGCTCGATTTCTTCCGCCGATTTTCCTTCTCGCTTCTTAAATTCTCTTGCATACTCCGTGACTCCTGCATACATGACCTCTTCACTTTTGATGTAAGCCGGCGCACACATCGGAATGACCGCTTTGACCGGACGATGCATCGAAAGTCGAAGCGACATGACTCCGCCGAGCGACAGTCCGCAAACGGCAATCTCGTCATATCCTTTGGCTTTTAATTCTTCATAGCCATCGAGAACATCTTGCCACCAGTCGGCTGGCCCGGTCTTCGTCAGCTCTTCGGGTGGGGCAGCGTGCCCCTTATATTGTGGTGCGAGTGAAGTATATCCGTGTTTTTGCAAGTAACGTCCGAGCATCCGGACATCGGCGCTTGATCCGGTAAAGCCGTGTAACAACAGAACAGCCCGGTTGCCGCCTTCAAAAAAGAATGGTTTTGGTAATGTGATTTTCATAAAATGATTCCCCCTCTAACTCTATACCCCAAAATGAAAATTTAGAAATCGAGAAATACGAAAAAACGACAGCGCGATCGGACGGCTGTCGTTTCAGTACTCACTTATAAAAAGCGACGAGTAACGCCAAAATAAAGAATAATGCCCCTAAGATAGACGCTACACGGTTTAGGACCGCATCCAAGCCACGGGCTTTTTGGCGACCAAATAATTGTTCTGCTCCACCTGTCAGTGCTCCGAGTCCAGCCGTACGGCCCGACATCAAGAGAACGACGATGATGAGAAGAACGGAAACGACGATGAGGCCGACAAGAGCCACGTTATGAATGATCATCGATGATCCTCCTTCAGTAATATACGCTTCTTTCATTATAGAGAAAAACAACTACGGGAACAAGGTATAGATTCATGAAGTTCATCTTACCTTCAAAAAAACACCAGCCGGCTGACAAAATCAGACGGCTGGCAGTGATGCTTATTGTTTGATGAGATCAAGTTCGACCGGAATGTTCTTGTCGACTTTCTCGCCTTTTAAGTGTTTGATCGCTGTATCGATACCCATTTTACCGATTTCTGCCGGTTTCTGAGCAACGGTTCCTGCCATTTTACCGTCTTTGACTGCTTTGACTGCATCGTCTGTTGCGTCAAATCCGATGACTTTGACATCATCCATGCCCGCTGCTTTCAACGCTTCAACCGCACCGAGTGCCATTTCATCGTTGTGCGCGAAGACGGCTTTGATATCTTTGTTGTTTTGAAGAATGTTTTCCATGACCGACAGACCTTTCGCCCGGTCAAAGTTTGCTGATTGTTTCGCCACGACGTCAAGTTTACCGTCGACTGCTGCGTGGAATCCTTCACCGCGGTCACGAGTTGCAGAAGCACCTGGAATTCCTTCAAGTTCAACGACTTTCGCTTTGTCCCCAACGAGTTCGATCATGTATTCACCGGCTTGTTTTCCACCTGCGACGTTATCCGACGCGATGTGCGCGATGACGTCACCGGCTTCTGCGTTCCGGTCAACCGTGATGACCGGGATGTCAGCATCGTTTGCTGTCTGAACCGCTGCACCGACTGCTGCTGAATCTGTTGGGTTGATCAGGATGAGATCGACTTTTTTCTGAATCATATCTTCGATGTCACTTGCTTGTTTCGCCGCATCATCTTGTGCATCTGCGACTTGAAGTGTTGCGCCTTGTGCTTTTGCTTCTTTTTCCGCGCCGTCTTTCAGTGAAACGAAGAACGGGTTGTTGAGTGTCGAAATTGACAGACCGATCTTAAAGTCTTTTGTTTTCTTTTCCTTTTCCGTGTCACTGCCCGGTTGTTCCGTCGAACAAGCCGCTGCGAAGACCATTAACGCCATCATGACAAGTGCGAGCAATTTTTTCATATCAATATCCTCCTTTTGGATGGTAAATCACGTAGTTTGTTTCCGGTCCGCGAGTACGGCGAACAGGATGACGAGCCCTTTGACGACAAGCTGGAAGAACGACGACACACCAAGCAGGTTGAGTCCGTTGTTCAGTGTTCCGATGATCAAGGCGCCGATTAATGTCCCGACAATCCAACCGCGTCCACCGGATAAGCTCGTTCCGCCGAGGACGACGGCTGCGATGGCATCAAGCTCATACGATGTTCCGGCCGTCGGTTGCGCCGAGTTCAGACGCGACGTCAGGATGATTCCGGCGAGTGCTGCCATTAAACCGGACAGCGCGTAAATCATAATCTTCACTTTGTTGACTTGAATCCCCATCAGTTTTGCTGCTTCTTCGTTACCGCCGATCGCATATGTGTAACGCCCGAACGTCGTTTTCTTCAGGATGAAGTAAAGAACTGCAAAGGCGATCAACATCGTGACGACCGGGACCGGGAAGATCCAGAAGTAGCCGCGTCCGAACAGTTCGAACCAGCCGCCCTGGCTGAGTCCCGTGATTGGCTTCCCGTCCGTGTAGACGAGTGTCAGACCACGGAAGATTGTCATCGTCGCGAGGGTCGCGATGAACGGTGCGACTTTCCCGAGTGAGATGACCATTCCGTTTAACGCGCCCATGATTGCCCCGACGATCAAGCCGGCGAGGACAGCAAGAATCGCTGACGTTCCGTCGGTCATCAGACCGGCGACGAACGCGGATGACAAGGCGAGAATCGAGCCGACCGACAAATCAATGCCACCCGTCAGGATGACGAACGTCATTCCGAAGGCAATCAAGGCGTTGATCGAAACTTGGCGTAAGATGTTAAATAAGTTATTAAGCGTTAAAAAGTCCGGTTCCATGATTGAAACGACGAGAATGATGGCGAACAGTCCGGCGAGCGGACCCAGCTTTTGACCAATCCCAAGTCGTCTCGGTTTCTTTTCTGTCAGTTTCCCTTGCATCAATTCCATGTCATTGTCCTCCTGTCGCAAGCGTCATGATACTCTCTTGCGTTGCCTCTTCTTGGTTGAGCATGCCGCTCATCTGTCCTTCGCGCATTACATAGACGCGGTCACTCATGCCGAGAATTTCCGGCAGATCCGAGCTGATCATGATGATCGCGACACCCGTTGCGGCGAGTTCGTCCATAATCATATAAATCTCTTTTTTCGCCCCGACGTCGACACCGCGTGTCGGCTCGTCGAGAATCAGGACATCCGGCTTCGTGCCGAGCCATTTTGCGAGAACGACCTTCTGCTGGTTTCCGCCGGACAAGGATTTTGCCGGTTGGTCCATCGAGCTGTGGCGGACGGATAACGACTTCAGATAGCCTTCCGCGAATTGCCGCTCCGACTGATCGGAGATGACACCGGACTTCGATAACGACCGGATTGTCGGAAGCGAGATGTTTTCCCGGAGTGAAAAGTCGAGGAACAAGCCTTCGCCTTTGCGGTCCTCCGTCAGGAAACCGAGTCCTTGTTTGATTGCATCATGCGGTGATTTGATTTTAATGGTTTTACCGTTCAAGCTGATCGTTCCGGCTTTCATCCGGTCGATCCCGAACAAGCCGCGCATGACTTCTGTCCGTCCTGCGCCCATTAAGCCGGAAAAGCCGACGATTTCCCCAGCCCGGACAGAGAACGACACGTCTTCGAACCGTTTTCCGGTCGCCCCGGTCACTTCGAGGACCGTCTGACCGAGCGTCACTTGCCGCTCCGGATACCGTTCCCCCATCTCACGTCCGACCATTTCACGGACGATCTGTTCAAACGAAGTGTCGGCAATCCGGTGCGTCGAAACGGAAACCCCGTCCCGTAAGACCGTGATCCGGTCACACAGTTCGAAAATTTCTTCCATCCGGTGCGAGATATAAACGATCGAGACTCCCTGCTCGCGTAAAGCTGTCGCGACACTGAACAGAGCGCGGATTTCGCGTTCCGTCAAAGCGGCCGTCGGCTCATCCATGATGATGACCTTCGCGTCCGTCATCAACGCTTTGGCGATTTCGATCATCTGCTGTTGTCCGACTGATAACGTCCGGGCGAGCTGATTAACGTCCATGAAGACGTTCAGTTCCGCCAGCTCCCGTTCAGCGAGCCGTTTCATTTCCGCCTGTTTCAGGACACCGAAGCGGGACTTCAGTTCCCGTCCGAGAAACAGATTTTCCGTGACCGTTAAATCCGGCAGAATGTTCAGTTCCTGGTGAATGAAGGCAATCCCCGCTTCTTCCGCCAGTTTCGGATTTTTATATTGCTGTTCGACGCCGTCGACGAGAATCGTTCCTTGATCGGCTTTATGAACGCCGGTCAGAATTTTCATCAAAGTCGATTTTCCGGCACCGTTTTCTCCCATTAAGGCATGAATCTCACCGGTCGCGAGGGTGAAGTCGACTCCCTTCAAGACGGGAACGGGACCAAACGCTTTTGTGATACCTGTCATCTCAATTTGCATCGTACTTCCTCCCCTTAAAAAATGACGCCGGCGTGTAAGATGACGTTCGCATACGGTGTCGCTTCACCTGTCCGGATGATGACTTTCGCCTGCTTCGTCAATTCCTTGAATGCTTCGTGCGACACATAGTCTTGCGGTACGTCGAGTTTCATCACGGCCTCGAGTGCAACCGGATTAGCTGCTTTGATTTCTGTCGCCAGTGTCACCTGTTCAACGGCCATATCGTCGGCAACGATCCGGACGACATCGACGAACGATGGTGTTCCGAGTTCAAGTGCCAAGTCAATCCGTGCTACACCGGCCGGAATCGGCAGACCGCAGTCGGCAATGACAATCGTATCGGTATGACCAAGATCGGCTAAGACTTTACTGATCTGACTGTTTAAAATGCCGTGTCGTTTCATGCTTCAACCTCCATCTGTTCATGTGTCGGCATCCCGCCTTGTGCGCCGAGCGCGCGGACGGACATACCGGCTGCTTTATTGGCAAAGCGAATTGCTTCAGTTAATGTTGCCCCGTCGGTCAGACTGACTGCGAGTGCACCGTTGAACGTATCACCGGCACCTGTCGTATCGACGACGTCCGTCTTGATCGCAGGAACCGTCACGATGGCCTCGCCGTCATAAAAGCGGGCACCCCGGCTGCCTTCCGTCACAATCAATTTATTCGGGTATTGCGTCAACCAATGTTCGAGTGGTTGCTGTTGTCCGAAAATCAAACCACATTCATGTTCATTTGGAGTCAAATACGTCACGTCTGCAAGTAACTCGTCGTCAAGGACGATGGCTGGCGCCGGATTCAAGACAACGGGAATCCCGTGGGTCTTGCCGTAACGCGCCACCTGTTTGACGGTCGCGAGCGGAATTTCGAGCTGTAACAAAATCATGTCTGCCTGACCAAGCAGGCTGTCGAGTTGATTCTCGTCATAGACAACCGCTAAGTTCGCCGACTGGACGACGACGATTGAATTATCGCCTTCTGCCAGCGTAATGTGTGCTGTTCCGGTCCGTTGATCCGCAATCGTCTGCAGATGGGTCGTCCCGACGTGCTCCGTCTCGAAGTTTTGACGGATTGCCACGCCGTTCGCATCGTCGCCAATACAGCCGACCATTTCGACGTGACCGCCGAGCCGGGCAATCGCAACCGCTTGGTTCGCCCCCTTGCCTCCCGGTACCGTATGGAAAGCGGATCCGATAACCGTTTCGCCTGCTGACGGACGACGATCGCTTTCGACGACTAAGTCCATCGAGATACTTCCGACTACACTGATTTGTTTCATAACTGTTCATCCTTCCGCTTCGTTGTTTCCCGTTCAATGACTTCGACCATCAGTTCGTGATGGACGGCTGCAATCTCGTTTCCTTCAATCCGTTGAATCAGTAATTTTGCCGCCAGCTCGCCCATCTGATAAATCGGTTGGGCAATCGTTGTCAGGGGCGGCGAAATCATCTGTCCGAGTTCAATCCCGTCATAGCCGATGATTTGCAACTGTTCCGGAATCGCGATTCCCCGCTCCGCTGCGACCTGGATCGTCGCTGCTGCAATGACATCGTTTGCTGCAAAAATCCCGTTACAGTCGTAATGGTCAAATAAGTAGTTGGCTGCTCCGAGCGCCCCCTGAAAATGAAACGGCGACTCGATACTTGCGACGAGGTGTTTCCCGGCAACTTCCTCAAATCCATCCCGGCGTTTTTTAATCGTCGGCAATTTCGACGGACCGCTGATGACGACCAGTTCGGTTGCCCCGTGATCGAGCAGAAACTGAGCGGCTTTTTTTCCGCCGTCATGCCCGTTTGAGGTCACTGTCGGAATCGCTCCCTGTAACACACGGTCCAGGGCGACGATCGGTACTTCGAGTTTTTCATAGTTCGGATTGTTCGAATAGTTGGTCGTGATGATCAATCCGTCAACATGCATCGCTTCGAGTGACTGAATATATTCTTGTTCTTTCTGAAACTGTTCATCCGTGTTACACAAAATCACCTGAAATCCGTGCTGATGTGCCATATCTTCCACAGCCCGTGCGAGTTGCGGGAAAAAAGGATTGGTGATGTCCGGGACAATCAGACCAATCAGACCAGATCGTTTTTGGAACAACGACCGGGCGACCCGGTTCGGTCGATAATCGAGCTGCTTAATCGCTTGCAGGACTGCTGTTCTTGCTTTTTCGCTGACATATCCCTTCTCATTCATGACACGTGAGACGGTCGCAACGGAGACATTTGCCACTTTCGCTACTTCCCGGATGGTCGACATGTTCGCCACCTCTTTCTTTTGATAACGCTTACAATATGTATCATATTGTGTAACCGGTTACACATCAATCTTTTTTACGAAAATATATTTTATTTTTTTCGGAATACAACAAAAAAAGTCCGGATAAACGTTGCAGCAGAACGTTTGTCCGGACTTCTTCAGTGATTGGGATGGCGTTTTTGATATAACCGTCGAAACAAGGCGACAAGAAATGCTAAAATCGCGAGCGGCTCCAATAAGTAAATCAACAGGAATGTAATGTCGATGATTGCATCTTCCGGGTTATACCGCAGAATATAGATGGCTCCCGGTAGAAGCGCAATCAGACCCGTGATGCCAAGGACCGTTCCGAGAATCATGCTTTGACGTGAAAAGCGACTCGTAATCTGATACAGACCGATAAAGAAAATCAGTTCCGTAAAATAGATGATTCGTAATTGAATGTCGTCAATCGCGGGGTCCATACCCAAAAATAAATAACGAAATAGCATATTCATCCCCCCTACCTCTTTCTGTACCCGGTTATTGAATCCGTTAATGCACCGATTCCAGTTTGTCTGCATATCCTATCTGACTTTAGGGAATAGCTTGATAGTAACAGCTACTTAAAAAAAGTTGGGGGTCCGACCGATGAAAGAAGAACATTCAATGAAGGTCGTCAGTTGCTTAAACGACTTTTTTCAACGCAACGAACAACCACTTCAGGTCGACTTACTACGCGGTCTTCCTCCAGTCGTTTTATTGTTAAAAGATGAAGCCAAACGTTCCTTCGCAGCGGAAGCGAACTTGCACGATGAATTACTCAGCGATATCAAACGTCTCGTCCAGGAGTGTCTCGATCCGCAAACTTTACGTGAACTCGATATCGATGTCAACTTACCCGAGTTCTTCGTCACGCGTGCTCCACTCTATTCTGCCCATCATTACCTCGTTACGTTTATCGAGGATTGATTTTAAGCAGTATAATTCTATTTTGATACTACGGGATG
This sequence comes from Exiguobacterium artemiae 255-15, assembly GCF_000019905.1. Lineage (GTDB taxonomy): Bacteria > Bacillota > Bacilli > Exiguobacteriales > Exiguobacteriaceae > Exiguobacterium_A > Exiguobacterium_A artemiae. The sequence goes on from NC_010556.1 coordinate 2,350,832, forward strand.
CGACGTTTAGTCGGTCTCGTTTTTTATATGTACCCAAAATTATTCATTCGCTCGCTTTTCTAGGGCGGAACGCGAGCCGCGGATTTTTTTCAGATCTCCGGATATCGCCTGTTCCTGACGGAAGCGTTGCTTCCTTTTCCCTTAGAAGTAAGTCGAGCTATGAATGTTTTTCCGCTTTCCTATGAAACTGTTATCACGCATTTCACGCGACTCCTACAGGAAAAAGCGCAAGCCTGCTTGCGCTGTCAGAGACAAACAAGACCCGATTGCCTGACTCAATGAGGCAGACAAACTGGCTTGTGTCTCGCCTGAGGAAAGCGCGTGAAAAAAAGCGTGCTCTCTTTGCACCTAACCTTAGAAAAGAAAACGAACGGCTAGTTTTGTCAAACCATACTCAACGCAAAAAAACAGCCTCCCGCCAAGCGGGAAACTGTCAACTCAATCCGTAGATTACTTACTTAATTTTCGACTTCAAGAATAGCTTCGATTTCTGCCTCGACTTCTTTATTCACCATCTGCGAACGTTTTTTTCTTAATTCAAGATCCATTTCCTGATCAATGAACTCGTTCGTATGCTTGTCAAAACAGCTGTAACAAATCGGATAAAAGTCTTTTTCTTCTGTCTTCAACGAATTGAATTCCCACGTGTTCAGTTCCAAATAACTGACTTGGTTATTCGTTTCTTTTCCGCATATTTCACACGTCATTTTCATTATTCTCCCCTCGTCATGCATCGATCTTATTTTTTGCTGATTGGCGATCCTTGATTCGTTTCAAACGCCCGTGATATTTCATGATGTTCGCTTGTGATTGTTTGGCCTCTTCGCTCGTCGGTTGCAAGTTCTCAATATCCCAGTATTTCACGACGACATCTAATACCTGGTCAAAGTATTGAAGGGGTCCGTAATTTGTATCAATCGCAATGGTCTTCATACGCTCGGTAAAGTCCGGCATGATCGCACCCGGCATCGAGAAATTGATGATGACATCTTCAAAGAACACGATGAAGTTTGGATCGAGTTCAAGGTGCGCTTTCACCGTGTCGCGGTAGAACGCATAATGAAGGGCTTCATCTTTTGCCAAACGGCGGAGCAGTGTCGCCAGGTCTTTATCGTGTGCTCCGGCTACTCGCGCTACGTTGTTATAGAAAACGAGTGTCGCAAGCTCCTGGAGCGACGTATACGCCATCGTCGCCAATGGATTCGTAAAGTCCGGGAACCAGCCGCTTTCAACGACGCGTCTTCTTAATTGATGCAGTCGTGTCGGATTGACGTTTCGTGTTACGAGTAAATACGTTTCGAGTAAGCTTGAGTGCTGGTCTTCTTCCGCCGTCCACGTGCGGACGAAATCATTGATGACTTCCATCGAGTTTTTAAACGTGTAATCCAAATGTGACGTATACCAAGGTAAGTTCACTTCTGTCAGTAAGGCGGTTTCTACGGCAACGATGACACCTTCCGGAAGCGTGACTTGACTCTCTTCCCAAGGAACCCGTTTGAACGACATCGCCTTGTCCCATGGAATGAATTCGTGATAACTCCAGTCAATATTGGCTGAACGCTCCTTATGTAGTCGGTACAACTCTTTAATGCGTGGTTCTAAACGTATATCTAAATCTGAATTTAACATGATCATTTCTCCTTTAGATGTTTTTTGAACCTTCATCCGTTCAAATGTAGTTAAGCCTTATAATGATTGTGCTTAAACTTATTTATAACTATAACATTTTAATGACCAGGTAGTAAAAGAAAGGTCCTAAAAATTTGATTTTTGTAACGGTTAGAACTAAGTCGGCTCATTGTGAGCGATCGAAACCGGCGTTTGCATTTTGGAGTGAACTCAATTCCTTTTACTAAATTGATCATAGATATAAAAAAACCTCCTATTCGTATGAATAGGAGGCATCGGCTGTACAGTGAATGTACAATACACTTTAAATCATCAACCCAAAATTACTTCTTGAGGTTGTAGAATGATTTGATTCCGTCGTAGACAGCAACGTCTGAAAGCATGTCTTCGATGCGGAGAAGTTGGTTGTATTTCGCGATACGGTCTGTACGTGAAAGTGAACCAGTTTTGATTTGACCAGCGTTTGTCGCAACAGCGATGTCAGCGATTGTTGAATCTTCTGTTTCACCAGAACGGTGAGAAACGACTGCTGTGTAACCAGCTTTTTTCGCCATTTCGATTGCGTCGAATGTTTCAGTCAACGTACCGATTTGGTTAACTTTGATGAGGATCGAGTTCGCGATGCCTTTTTCGATACCTTCAGCGAGTTTCTCTGTGTTCGTTACGAACAAGTCATCACCAACGAGTTGGACTTTGTGTCCGATACGATCTGTAAGAAGTTTGTGGCCATCCCAGTCGTTTTCGTCACAGCCATCTTCGATTGAGATGATTGGGTATTTGTCAACGAGTTGTGCATAGAATTCAACAAGCTCTTCTGTTGAAAGGACTTTGCCTTCGCCAGCGAGGTTGTATTTTCCAGCTGCTTTGTCGTAGAACTCAGAAGAAGCGACGTCCATTGCAAGGTAAACATCTTCGCCTGCTTTGTAGCCAGCTTTTTCGATTGCTTCAAGGATAACTGTGATTGCTTCTTCGTTTGATTTCAAGTTTGGAGCGAATCCACCCTCGTCACCGACTGCTGTGTTAAGACCCATTCCGCTAAGAACTGATTTCAACGCGTGGAAGATTTCAGCACCCATACGAAGAGCTTCTTTGAATGTTGGAGCTCCAACAGGCATGATCATGAACTCTTGGAAGTCAACGTTGTTGTCAGCGTGTGATCCACCGTTGATGATGTTCATCATTGGAGTTGGCAATGTTTTCGCGTTGAATCCACCGAGGTACGTGTAAAGTGGAAGACCAAGCTCATCTGCAGCAGCACGTGCAGCAGCCATTGAGATACCAAGAATTGCATTGGCACCGAAGTTACCTTTGTTTTTCGTACCGTCGAGGTCGATCATTTTTTTATCGATTCCAGCTTGGTCGAAGACATCGTAACCGATGATTTCAGGTGCTAATTTTTCGTTGACGTTGTCAACTGCTTTTAAGACACCTTTACCGAGGTAACGTGATTTGTCGCCATCGCGAAGCTCAACTGCTTCGTGCTCACCAGTCGATGCGCCTGATGGGACGAGTGCGCGACCAAAGCCGCCGTCTTCTGTATAAACTTCTACTTCTACCGTTGGGTTACCGCGTGAATCAAGAATCTCGCGTGCATAAATCTCTGTAATCATTGACATTTAAATTCGCTCCTTTTTGTTTGAGAAAGATTAGTTTGTAGTGAGACAGTGACAAGTCCATCGATTGACGGGATTATTTCTTTAATACAATCGATTTCCCGGTCATTTCTGCCGGTTGATCTGCTCCGAGTAAATCGAGAACAGTTGGTGCCAAGTCTGCCAGTACGCCAGTCAATGGCTTAAGGAGTTCGACGTCCTCGACCGTGACGATACATGGAACAGGTTCTGTCGTGTGCGCCGTCATCTTGCTGCCATCGGCGTTGAGGACTTTGTCCGCGTTTCCGTGGTCGGCTGTGATGATGGCTGCGCCACCTTTGCTGATAATCAAGTCAACGACTTGCCCCAGACATTTATCCACCGCTTCGATTGCCTTTTTCGTCGGCTCGAGCATACCCGAGTGACCGACCATATCGGGATTGGCGAAGTTGAGGATGATCGCGTCATGTTTGTCCGAGTTGATTGCGTCAACGAGTGCTTCTGTGACTTCATAGACACTCATTTCCGGTTTCAAGTCGTATGTCGCGACCTTTGGAGATGGGATCAGAATCCGATCTTCTCCTTCGTACGGCTCTTCACGTTGACCGTTAAAGAAAAACGTGACGTGCGGGTACTTTTCAGTTTCCGCAATCCGTAATTGTTTAAGGCCTTGTTTTGATAACGTTTCACCGAGCGTGTTTTTGATATCTTCCGGTGGGAAGACGATGTCCGTATCAATCGCATCCGAGTACTTCGTCATGGAGACGAGCAGCAGGTTCTTCGGTACGTTGTCCGGCAATTCAAAACCGGTGAAGCCTGTTTTTTCTTTATACGTCTTGGCGAGCTGAATCGCACGGTCCGGACGATAGTTGAAGAACATGATCGCATCATTATCGTGGATCGGTGCTACTGGAGTACCGTCTTCCTGCACGACTACCGTTGGTTCAATAAACTCATCTGTCACGTCTGTTTTGTACGAAGCTTCGACCATCGCGATTGGGTCTTTTGTTGTCGGACCGTCTGCGAACGTGATGACGTCATAAACTTTCTTGACGCGTTCCCAGCGGTTGTCGCGGTCCATCGCATAATAACGACCGGAGACACTTGCGAATTGACCGACGTTTAATTCATCCATCTTCGCTTGGGCATCCCGGAGGAAACCGGCACCGGATTGTGGATCACAATCGCGGCCATCCGTGAAAGCATGGAGATAGACTTTTTCGATTTCGTGAAGTTTCGCGAATTCAAGCACCGCATACAAGTGGTTGATGTGACTGTGAATTCCACCGTCAGAGACCAGACCGAAGATATGAAGGGCTGAACCGTATTTCTTCACGTGACCTGCCGCATCGTTCATCGCTTGACGCGAGAAGAACGAGCGATCCTTAATGGCATTGTTGATTCGGGATAGCGATTGGTAGACGACGCGACCTGCACCGATGTTCAAATGACCCACTTCTGAGTTCCCCATTTGACCTTCAGGCAAACCGACGTATTCTCCTTTCGCATTCAACAGTGTATGCGGGTACTGTTCCCAGTACCGGTCGAAGTTCGGTTTGTTTGCTGCCGTAACAGCATTTCCGAACTCCTCGTCACGCATACCAAAACCATCAAGGATGATCAGTGCGACTGGACGTTTTTTCATTTAAATCGCCTCCAAGAGTTTGAGGAACGATCCTGTCTCAAGACTTGCGCCACCAACTAAAGCACCGTCGATGTCAGGCTGAGCCATATATTCTTTGATGTTGTCCGGTTTGACACTACCGCCGTACTGGATGCGGACTGCTTCTGCAGCTTCCGTACCGAATTCAGCTGCGATGACATCGCGAACGAATTTACAAGAATCTTGTGCGTCTTGTTCTGTTGCTGATTTTCCTGTTCCGATTGCCCAGACAGGCTCATATGCAACAACAAGGTTTTTGACTTGATCGACTGTCAAACCTTTTAAGCTGTTCGTTGTTTGTTCACGGATCACTGATTCGAATTTTCCGCCTTCGCGTTCTTCGAGTGTTTCACCGACACAAACGATTGGCACGAGACCATGCTCGAATGCTTTTTTCGTTTTGCTGTTGATGAATGCATCAGTTTCTCCAAAGTACTCACGACGTTCTGAGTGACCGAGGACGACGTATGTTACGCCAAGTTCTTTGAGCATCACTGGGCTGATTTCACCTGTGAATGCGCCGCTCTCTTGGTCGTACATGTTTTGAGCGCCGATTTTCAGGTCCGTTCCAGCTGTCGCTTCTGTCAAGTGTGCAAGGAATACAGACGGTGCACAGACAGCCGCGTCGACTTTCGAAGAAGCGGGTACAGTTCCTTTGACTTCCTCAGCGAATGCCACAGCATCCTTGAGGGTAAGATTCATTTTCCAGTTACCTGCGATAATTGGTTTACGCATTGAAAACACTCCCTTGTGAACTTTAGATTACTTGTCGTTAAGCGCTTCGACACCTGGAAGAGCTTTTCCTTCCATGAACTCGAGGCTTGCGCCGCCACCTGTTGAAATGTGACTCATTTTATCTGCAAGACCAAACTTCTCAGCCGCTGCAGCAGAATCTCCACCACCGATGATCGAGTATGCATCGCTGTCCGCTAATGCTTGAGCGACACCTTTTGTTCCGTTTGCATATTTATCAAGTTCGAACACACCCATTGGTCCGTTCCAGACAACAAGTTTCGAAGCCTTGATTGCTTCTGCATACAGTTCTACCGTTTTTGGACCGATATCGAGTGACATGTGATCCGCTGGGATACTGTCGATGTCGCGTGATCCAACATATGTTTCTTCGCCGAATTCCTTCGTGATGACACAGTCAACCGGCATCAAGAATTTCACGCCTTTGTCTTCTGCTTTTTTCATGAATTCCTTCGCCTGTTCGATTTTGTCGACTTCAAGAAGTGACGTACCGACTTCATAACCTTGAGCTTTGAGGAATGTATAAGATAATCCTCCGCCGATGATCAACGTGTCGACGATATCAAGCAAGTGATCGATGACGCCGATTTTGTCAGCGACTTTCGAACCACCGATGATCGCTGTAAACGGACGATCCGGGTTTGAGAGAGCTTTACCGAGAACTTGAAGTTCTTTTTCGATCAACAATCCTGCTACAGCAGTCTCGACATGATGGGCGATTCCTTCTGTAGAAGCGTGCGCACGGTGCGCTGCACCAAATGCGTCGTTGACGAAAACGTCTGCAAGTTTCGCAAAACCTTCTGCGAGTTCAGGATCGTTTTTCGTTTCGCCTGGGTAGAAACGAACGTTTTCAAGAACGATGACGTCTCCTTCTTCAAGCTTGCTGACTGCTTCTTCAGCGACCGGACCGTATGCTTCTTCAACGAGCTTGATGTCCTTACCAAGCAGTTCGCTAAGGCGTGCTACGACTGGTGCAAGTGAGAACTCAGGGTTTTTCTCGCCTTTTGGACGTCCCATATGGCTTGCGAGGATGACTTTCGCTCCACCGTCAACCAAGTGTTTGATTGTCGGAAGGGCAGCACGGATGCGTGTATCATCTGTGATTTTGCCGTCTTCTAGCGGTACGTTGAAGTCCACACGTGTAAACACGCGTTTTCCTTTTACATCGATATCGCGAATTGATTTCTTATTCATACATTCGTCCTCCGTCTCATACGTATAGTGAGGGGCTGATGCGCCCCTCCAGACTTTTTTCCGCAATAAGAGCGGAGACTGTATCGTTTCCGCTCTTATTCAATTGCTATTTAATTGCTCGAATTACTTAGCGATTTCTGCGAAGTGTTTGAGTGTGCGAATGAGCTGGCTAGTGTAAGACATTTCGTTGTCGTACCAAGCAACTGTTTTAACGAGTTGTTTGTCGCCGACTGTAACGACTTTCGTTTGTGTTGCATCGAAGAGTGATCCGTAAGAGATACCAACGATGTCAGAAGAAACGATTTCGTCTTCAGTGTAACCGTAAGATTCGTTAGCTGCTGCTTTCATAGCTGCGTTAACTTCTTCAACTGTTACTTTCTTCTCGAGAACTGTTGTGAGCTCAGTGAGTGAACCTGTAGCAACTGGTACACGTTGTGCTGCGCCATCAAGTTTACCTTGAAGTTCTGGAAGAACAAGACCGATTGCTTTAGCAGCACCAGTTGAGTTAGGAACGATGTTAGCTGCCGCTGCACGTGCACGACGGAAGTCACCTTTAGGGTGTGGAGCGTCGAGTGTGTTTTGGTCGCCAGTGTAAGCGTGGATCGTTGTCATAAGACCTTGAACGATTCCGTAGTTATCTTGAAGAACTTTAGCCATAGGCGCGAGACAGTTCGTAGTACATGAAGCACCAGAGATAACTGTTTCAGTTCCGTCAAGAATTTCGTGGTTCGTGTTGAAGACAACTGTTTTCATGTCGCCAGTAGCAGGTGCTGAGATAACGACTTTCTTAGCTCCAGCTTTCAAGTGAAGCTCAGCTTTTTCTTTGTCTGTGAAGAAACCAGTACATTCGAGAACGATGTCAACACCGAGCTCGCCCCATGGGAGTTCTTCTGGGTTGCGGTTAGCAAGTGTTTTGATTTCTTTACCGTTGACGAGGAAGTAACCGTCGTGTACTTCAACTTCTCCGTCGAAACGACCTTGAGTCGTATCATATTTCAAGAGGTGCGCAAGCATTTTAGTGTCTGTAAGGTCATTGATTGCTACTACTTCGATTCCGTCAAACTGAAGAATTTGACGAAGTGCCAAACGTCCGATACGTCCAAATCCATTAATACCAACTTTTACTGCCATGATAATTTTCCTCCTTTTAATGTAAAGCGAGTTATCTATTATTCAAAAGGGGGCTACCCTTTCAAAATCGTTGTTGCTGCCCCTTCATCCGTAATCAGGATGATGTCCGGGGACTGTTTGACATACGCGTTGATGGCTTCCGCTTTGGAATGTCCTCCGGCGACGACGATGACGTGTTCGACTTGTTTTAAGTCGTCCAGTTGAAGACCAACCGTCTTCACCCGATGCACGATCTTTCCGTCCCGATCGAAGTAATACCCAAATGCTTCTGCTACCGCGTGTTCTTGTTCAAGCTGTTCCAGTAACTCGGCTGAAGCGCGACGACGTTTTGCCATCGTTTTTGCCTCACCAATTCCATGTACCACGATTGAGGCATCTTTAATCATTTGTAACACATTTTTAATGCTTGGCTCTTCCACCATCTTCACAAACGTTTCCTTGCTGACCATGTCTGGAATGTGCAATAAGTGATAATCACTTTGTGCACGGGATGCCATCCGTGAACAGACCGTATTCGCTTGTAATTCAAGGGTTTCACCTAAGCCCCCACGTGCCGGCACGAATGTCATCGGACGGTTTTCCTTATCAGGCGACATCATCGCCGCGACGGAAGCCATCGTCGTACCTCCTGTGACTGCAATCGTGTTGTGTACAGATGAAGAAAGTTCTCGTTTCAAACGTGCGACCGTCGCACGTCCCATATCGCGTTGCACCCAGAAGGTTTGATCCGAATCTCCTGGTACGATGACGACATCCCGGACGCCCAGTTTTTCCTTTAAGGCTTTCGCCATATCAGAAATTCCGGCCAGTTCTGCCATCACGCTGTGCATACTTCGTAAGACGATCCGCCCTTCATCTGTCAAAGACATTCCTTGTGTCGCCACTTCGAGCAATCCCTGCTCTTTCAGGAAGTCCACTTCCCGACGTAACACCCGTTCCGTCAAGCCAAGGCTTGTCGCCAGTGTCCGCCGACCAATCGGCTGCATGAGCCGGACATAATGAAGTATGTCGTAACGTGTCTGCATTTCTTCGATCAGATCAGGCACGATTCGTTTTTGGATCTGTACTAACTGCCGAATCATGTATTCCCGCTCCTCTCAAGTTGCTGGACACTTTACGTCCCGCGTGTCATATCTTGTCCCACTTGGTACATCCTTATCATAACAGCCCTCGTACAAGGATTCAAGCCTCGCCCTTTAACTTTTTTCAAGTAAGCGGTTTCTTATCGTCTCTGTCTCAAATTTGCCATAACTCCAAATTTCAGACTGATGCATGACGACAGGAATTTCATATAAAAACCGGAGACTGAGCGCAGCATCTTCTTCAATGTTCACTTCTTCGAATGTCCAATCCGGAAATTCATCGAGCACGAAATCAAGTAAGAAGGCGGCTTCCTCACATAGCGTACATCCGGGACGTGAATACAGTGTTAAGGTCGTGTGTTCTTTTGATGGCATCATTCATTCGCCTCTCGTCGTTTCGTCATGTCGGACCGGGTCAAGTACAGACCCGCCCGATACTTCGCGACTGTCCGTCTTGCGACCCGGATGCCTTCCAGGTCGAGACGGTTGACGATCTGTTGATCCGACAGCGGCGAGGTCGCTTCCTGAATCAATTGTGCGATTCGGGCTTTGATTAAAAAGCTCGATGTGCCGCTTTGCGTCTTCGAGACGAAAAAATTTTCAAGCTCGAGCGTTCCATGGATCGTCCGAATCGTTTTGTGGACGATTGCCCGACCAACCGTCGACGGATGGTATCCCGTTTGTTTGGCGACCTCTTTTTTCGTCAACGGTTCTAAATGGAGTTCCCCTTTGAACCAACGGATTTGCCGTTCCACGATGACATCGAGGATTGCACGCAACGTGTTACGCCGTCGTTCATAAGCGCTGAGAAACGGTTTTGCTTCCGCGAGATCCGTCCAGGACGTATCAATCGGCAAGGAAGACCACTGGATTTGCACCTGATCATCCGACCAACTGATATCGGCTTCCGGTATCGTCATGGTGGTGGATACTGGTAAGACCGGTGTCTTCGGCAACCGTTCCATCTTTTGCTTCATCTGTCGCCGCTCTGTTTCATCATCCAGTACGGCTTTTAACGGCTGTCCGTCCGACAGTGCAGTAAGCAAATCCATCAAACGGTCATCTTCGAGCTCGATGGCATGCAACAAGCGACACTCCGCTTCCGAGCGTGCCGCAATTCCGGTAGGTTCACATTGCTGGAGCAGTTGTCGTGCTTGCCTGATCATCGGCTCCTCACTATCAAGCAAGACCGCTAATCGTTCGTCTGTCGTTCTGAGTAATCCATCCGCGTCTAAGTACATGATGAGTTGTTCCGCCATATATCTTATTTCCTGTCTGACCGATTCTAAACGTATTTGCTGAAGAAGTTCCGCTTCAAACGAATCAATCCGGTCTGCAACCTGCTCTAAATCCGGCGGAATCATTTTTCTTCCATTATGTTCGCTGCGTCCGGCACGACGGATGATCCGGTACAGCCGCTCCTCGAGTTCCGCCTGCGTTTCTTCCAAAACCGTCAATTGATACAACTGGGCTGCCGACATCACAAGACGTTGCGCTTGTTCCTGTCTCTGTTCCATCCGCTCACCTCCCGTTTCCTCGTTTAATTTGATTCCACTTTCATTATATAGGAAGGATACGTCTTCCATCGTCTCTTACGTTTTGACAAAAAATCAATAAACTCGCAAATCTAGTATTGCTTTTCTGAAAAAATGTCGGTATACTATTAATTGTTCAGTACAAACATGCACCCGTAGCTCAGGGGATAGAGCACTGGTTTCCGGTACCAGGTGTCGGGAGTTCAAATCTCTCCGGGTGTACCATACTTGAATCTTCAGGCAATGCCGTTTACGGTATTGCCTTTTTTCTATACTGATATGTTTAACAGGAACTGTTTCAGGAAAAATACATAAAACCAACAGCGTATCTTTTGACCAATATTGACCAAAGGATTATGATAAGGACAAGTCGAATATGTGCTACATACCAACCATAAGGAGGCAAAGACTATGTTAATTCCAACAGTCATCGAACAAACCAACCGCGGGGAACGTGCTTACGATATCTATTCACGTTTGCTCAAAGACCGGATCATCCTTCTCGGGAGCGCGATTGACGACAACGTCGCCAACTCAGTCGTTGCCCAGTTACTTTTCCTAGCAGCAGAAGATCCAGATAAAGAAATCTCGCTTTACATCAACAGCCCGGGTGGCTCAATCACAGCAGGTATGGCGATTTACGATACAATGAACTTCATCAAACCACAAGTTTCAACGATTTGTATCGGAATGGCTGCTTCAATGGGTGCATTCTTGCTCCAAGCCGGCGCTAAAGGAAAACGTTTTGCTCTTCCTAACGCTGAAATCATGATTCACCAACCACTCGGTGGTACACAAGGTCAAGCATCGGACATCAAAATCCATGCGGAACGCATCATCAAAATGCGTGAGCACCTCAACAAAATCATGGCTGAAAACACAGGACAACCACTTGAAGTCATCGAGCGTGATACAGAGCGCGATAACTTCATGTCTGCTCAAGCAGCAGCTGACTACGGTTTAATCGACCGCGTCATGGAACGTGCTTAATCTTCACCTGACCGTCTTCGCAATTTGCGAGGACGGTTTTTTTGTGTGTACAAAAAAGACCACTGTCCTTTGCGTCACTCTTCTCAGAACAGACGCGGACAGAGGTCCTATTTTTTAGTCGATCAAATCTGTGATATCAGACACGATATCATGGTTTTCGCGAATCAATGTGTAGATTCCGTTCGCATGTGGTGAAAGTTCTTCTTCCGCCTGCAATTGCTTCAGGAACAACGATGTCGCAAAGGCGACGAGCGTACTTTTTGGTACACCGATCGTTTTCGCTTTTTTCGTAAGCACTTCATCAAACTTCGCATCAACTGTCAGCGAAATACGTTTTTTCTCATTAGCCATTTCAAAAACTCCTTAATTCGAACATTTAGTTGCATCGACTATATATTATAGTAGACTATGGTTCATCTCGCAAGTTACTCCCTAAAGAGCCCCGGTCATCGACTCCCCGTTTCGGATTTTATCCGCGATTTGATCAATCTTGCGCAATCGATGATTGATCCCGGATTTCGAGATGGAACCGCTCTCGACCATCTCACCGAGCTCCTGTAATGTCACGTCTTGATGTGTGACCCGCAAGATGGCGATTTCTTTTAATTTATCCGGCAAAACGTCGAGTCCGACCGTCCGTTCCAGAAACTTGATATTCTCGACCTGGCGCAGTGCCGCCCCAACCGTCTTGTTGAGGTTTGCCGTCTCACAGTTGACGAGCCGGTTGACTGAATTCCGCATATCTTTTAAAATCCGGACATCCTCAAACCGTAACATCGAATACGTCGCTCCGACGAGCTTCAGAAAATCAGAAATCTTCTCACTTTCCTTGATGTAGAGAATATGTCCTTTTTTCCGTTCGATGGCTTTTGCATTCAAATCAAACTGATTTGTCAGGCTGCGCAAGGCGGCATTATGTTCTTCGTACAGACTGAAGATTTCCAGATGGTACGAAGACGTCGCCGGATTGTTTAACGATCCGCCGGCTAAAAAGGCGCCGCGCAGGTACGCCCGGGCACGGCGTTCATCCTTGAGAATCGAATCGCTGATTGAACGGATCATCGTAAATCCTTCCCCTAAAATCCCGAGGTCCTGTAAAATCTTATCCGCTTGTTGTTTAACGCGGACGATGTAGACATTATTTTTCTTCAAGCGCATTTTTTTCCGGACCAGTAAATCCAGATGGACGGCATACGCCCGTTTGAGCAAGGAATAAATACGGCGGGCAATCGATGCGTTTTCCGTCGAGATATCCAGTGTCAGACCACGTCCGAGTCCGAATGAGATGGCTCCGTTCATCCGGGCCAAAGCGGCGAGTTCCGCCTTCATTTCGTGATCGGTGATGGCGATTTGCGTTAATTCTTTTTTGACTTCTGATGCAAAACTCACGTCAATTCCTCCTTCCCTTCGAATTGACGCACACGTCGGATGGATAGGACTTTCCGCATGACCAGGCTTGCCACGGCGTCTGAGTCATGACGGATGAAGTGGTGGTTATAATCCACAATATCGTCCGCGAGTACTTCAATTCCAGCTTCTTCAAAACTCGATTCATCGTAGGTCACGATGTCGGCATGATCTTTTTGATACTTCCGCAGGTAACTGACATCAATCGATTCGTTGTTGACGATGATCGTATCGATGACCCCTTTGCCGAGGAACTTTTCCAGGACATTCAGGTGATCGTTTGCCGTAAAGGCTGTCGTCTCACCCGGCTGCGTCATGACGTTACAAATATAGACGACCGGCGCAAGCGATTGACTGATGGCGTCCCGGATTTCCTCAATCAGGACGTTCGGAATGACACTCGTATAGAGACTGCCGGGACCGAGGACGATGACATCAGCATCAAGAATCGCCTGAATCGCTTCCGGAACCGGACGGACATCATCTTCCTCGAGGAAAATCCGCTCGATGACTTTGCCGACTTTCGGAATCAGGGATTCCCCTTTGACGATCGTTCCGTCTTCAAACTCGGCGCATAACGTAATCGTCCGTTCCGTCGCCGGATAGACTTTCCCTTCGGCATTCAAGAGTTGTCCCATGACACCGATCGCTTCGACGAAGGAGCCGTTACAGAGCTGCGTCGCTGCCGTCAGCATCAAATTACCGAGTGAGTGCCCGTGCAGCCCTTCTCCCGTCTCAAAGCGGTACTGCATGATCCGGTCCATCAGCGTCTCCGATTTTGAGAGCGAAACGATGACGTTCCGGATATCGCCCGGCGGTAACATGTTAAACTCTGTCCGCAGACGGCCGGAACTGCCCCCGTCGTCGGCGACGGTGACGATGGCCGTGATATCAAGCGGATAGTGTTTTAGCCCGCGCAAGAGAGTCGATAGGCCCGTTCCTCCGCCGATAGCGACGACTTTTCGTTCCCATTTCATCACTTCTCCTCCTTCGCGTGGACATAATCCCGGTGATTCGTCACGATATGGTATTGGTTCTTAAACTCTTTACTGATCGCTTCGGCAAACGTAATCGACCGGTGTTTGCCGCCGGTACAGCCGAGTGCCACGACGAGCTGCGATTTTCCTTCCCGTTCATACTGGGGAATCAGGAATTCGAGCATGTCGACGAGCTTTTTATAAAACAGCTTCGCTTCCGGCCACTGCATGACGTACGACGAGACTTCCAGATCGAGACCGGTCTTCGGTCGGAGTTCCGGAATATAAAACGGGTTCGGTAAGAAACGTAAGTCAAACACGAGATCAGCGTCGAGCGGCAGGCCGTGCTTAAATCCGAACGACATGACGTTGACGGTGAACGGAATCCGCTCCCCTTCTGTAAACTCTTTTAAAATCCGTTCTTTTAAGGCAAGCGGTTTGATATCACTCGTATCCATCAGCAACTGGGCTTTATCGCGGAACCCTTCGAGCAGTGTCCGTTCCCGTTCGATACCGATCAGCGGAGACGCAGTCGGTGCAAGCGGATGCGAGCGGCGGGATTCTTTGTACCGGCGGACGAGTACATCATTACGGGCATCGAGATACAGCATCCGGATTTGCAGATTCGTTTTTTTCAAATCTTCATAGACGACAAAGAAACTGTCAATGAAATCACGAGCCCGTGTATCAATGGCGACGGCGATTTTCGGACGTACCTGTCCAATGACTTCAATCAATTGCGGCAGTAAAGTAGGCGGTAAATTGTCGACACAAAAATAGCCCAAGTCTTCAAAGCTGTTCATGGCGACCGTTTTACCGGCGCCGCTCATTCCTGTAATGATGACCAGTTGCGGTTGATTCTGTTCCATCTCTTCGCCCTCCAGACAACAGTTCCGTGTGTATTTTTTACTCTCATGTCAGTATAACATAAAAAAAGAGCCAGCTTGATGGAAGAGCCTCCCAACCAAGCTGGATCTTGAATTAGACTTGTGATGATTCCTGTAATTCTTCAAGCAAGGCTTCGATGTAGTGTTGCGCGTTTTGCGCGGCAATCGAACCGTCGTTTGTCGCTGTGACGACTTGACGAAGTGTTTTTTCACGGACGTCGCCGGCTGCAAAAATGCCTTTGATATTCGTTTCCATTGCTTCATTTGTCACGACATAGCCTTGGTCGTTCAGAATACCAAGATCTTGCACATATCCTGTGATCGGGTTCATCCCGATGTAGATGAATACGCCATCGATTGGATACGTCGTTGTTTCCGCCGTTTTCGTATTGATCAGTTCAATGCCGCCGACTTTTCCGTTATCTTCGTTGATCTGTTTGACCGTATGGTTCCAGATGAAATCGATTTTCGGATTGTCGAATGCCCGTTTTTGAAGAATTTTTTGAGCACGTAATTCTTCACGACGGTGAACGATCGTGACTTTTTTCGCGAAGCGCGTCAGGTAGACACCTTCTTCGACGGCAGAGTCACCGCCACCGATGACGAACAGTTCTTTTTCTTTAAAGAACGCGCCGTCACAGACTGCACAGTAAGATACACCGCGTCCGCCGAGTTCTTCCTCACCCGGAACACCGATTTTCTTATACTGTGCTCCTGAAGCGATGATGATCGCCCGGGCATGGTAATCCTTGTTGTGAGCATGGACGGTCTTGAATGCCGGACCGTCTTCGATGCTGCGGACATCGCCGTAAGCATATTCTGCGCCGAACGCTTTTGAGTGGTCGAACATTTTTTGCGAAAGATCCGGTCCTAAGATACTGTCATAACCGGGATAGTTTTCGATATCTTCCGTATTGGCCATCTGTCCGCCCGGAATACCGCGTTCGATCATCAGTGTTGAAAGGTTCGCACGTGATGCGTAAAGTGCTGCTGTCATTCCGGCAGGACCGGCACCAATAATGATGACGTCATAAATTTTCTGTTCAGTTTCTGTCATGATTCCACCCCATCTGTATTTTCGTTGTAACTTGAGTATAGGTGAGAATCGTACAAACGTCTAACACTTTGCACGGGCCGGGTTTAAAAGTCGTTGATAGGCACGGATCGCCGTTGCCGTATCCTCAAAGGAAACGTGGACGAGTGCCGCACAGTCTTCAATCAACATACCGTCGCGGACATCGTGGAATAAATAAATCAGAGCCGCAGCCGACTGTTCGACCGAATCAAACGTCTCACCACTCAAGACGAGTCGCGCAAACCGTTCGTAAAAATCACCTTCAAGGCTCATCCGTTCTTCATCCGAGACAAATCGTTCCGCAAGGCGGATCGTCATCAAGGCACGGTGAATCCGGGCATCGACGACGTCGTGCTCCCCGTTCATCTCATGAATGATTTGTTCCGTCAGCAAGAGGACGTCCGGATGATCCGTTACTTCCGGCATCATCGATAACGCGAGTTTCGCTTCTTCATCATTCAGCTTGCCGAGTAACAACGCTGTAAAAATCCGTGAGACATCATCTTCCGTCTTCAAGGCTTGAATCAAAGCCGAGCGGAACTGGAGATTATGACGGATGTCGTAAGCTTCCTGTTCTTCCCGCATACTTTGCGCTTCTTCTGATTGAAGGAACGCAGCTGCTTCTTCGACGTGTCCCGTTTTGAAAGCTGAGATCGACAGCCAGTGTCCGAACAGCGGATCTCCACGGTAGCCGCGTCGTTCCAGTAACTTCAGTTCTTCGTAAGCCAAATCGTGACGACCGATGATCGCAAGCGTCGAAGCGACCTTGTAGCGTGTTTCAAGATTCACAGAGCGGACATGCTCGAGCTTGTTCGATAAACGATGCGCTTCTTCATCCTGTCCCATCTCGTGCAACAGCACAAGCGTGTTACAGAGAGCATGCAGGTTTCCCGGATTTCCATCGAGGACCTGTTCCAGTGAAGCAAACGCCCGGTCGTTTTCACCAAGGTAAAACTCGACGATGGCAAGATTGTTGTATGCCGGCCAGAAGGTCGGATACTGGACGATCAGGGATTCGAGTGTTTCCTGCGCCGCAAAGAGCATCCCTTTGTCGATTTGACGTTGTGCCTGAGCATGTAAACGAATCAATTCATCCTCATCGTCATCTTCCATCTCTTGTTCGAGATCGATTAATTCCACGAGCGCGGCCGATGCCTCTGCGTGTTTCCCGTTTGGTGCACTGGATAAATATTCAAGCGCGTAATTTTTCGCCTCTTCATATAAAGAGACATGCGCGTAGTTATTCGCTAAATAAAACAAGGATTCCGTATTTGACTGGTCGAGCGTCCGCACTTGTTTCAAGACATCATTGGCATGATTGATTTCGCCTGTCTCGAACAAAACACGAGCGTAACGTAAAAGATAACGGACATCACTCGGCTGAAGCGTCGTTGCTTCATCAAGGTGATAAACCGCCTCTTCCAGTCGCCCTTCCCGGTGCGCCTTCCGTCCGCGGAAATAAAAAAGTTCCGCTTGGCGCGTTGTAATCGCAAAGGGGTCTGCTTTGTATTCAGTTAATTCCATCATGATTCAAGCCCCCATAGATCTAAATCTGGTTTCGTAGTTGCAGAGACAAGAATAACCTATCTCGGAAACCGTTGCAACAGAAAAAAACGCCGGGGTTTATCCCCAACGTTTCGCATAAATCGATTCCAGTTCCTTGTAATTCTCTAAGCATTTTTGTACGAAAGCATCCGCTTGCGGGTTTTGTCCATTCAACCGTTCGACTTCTTTGTCGAACGCTTGGCGTAAGCTTTCGGCGTAGCTCGGAATCTCACCTTCATAGGCATAAACGACACCGGGAGCAACCGTTACTTTTTCGTGCGGGTGTAAGGCAGTACGGACATGGAAGAGGGGCACGTCGACCTGATTCGGATTGTGCAGATCACCTTGAATCGGGTGTTTCTCGACGGCCAGTACCTCGACGACCAACCCTTGCGGACGTTCGGCAAATAATCTTCCGAAATACTTTCCTGTTTTATACGTAAAGCGGATATGACTCATCTTGTCCTCTCCTTCCTCTCACATTTTCGTCACATTTCGTGCCGGCGGAGCGGCTGACTCGACACGCGTTCCCCGGGCAGAATATCCCGATGGACGACGGAACCGGCTCCGACCATCGCACCGTCCCCAATCGTCACGCCGGGTAAAATCGTCACGTTTGCGCCAATCAACACGTCATTTCCGATCGTCACGTTGCCGATCCGGTATTCCGTCGTCAAATATTCGTGGCAGAGAATCGTCGTATTGAAGCCGATGACCGTATTGGAGCCGATCGTAATCCGTTCCGGGAACATCGTATCCGGCATGACCATCAACGCCAGTGCCGTCCGGTCGCCGATCTTCATCCGCAAACACGTCCGGTAGAGACTGTTCTTGAAGCGGAGCGACGGCGAGAACCGGCCAATCGTAATGATGATGAAACACCACATGACTTTAAAGAACGATACCGTCCGATACATGTGCCAGAGCGGATTTGTCGCTCCGACGTGATACCGGTCAGTCCGCCGTGGCATTTTCGGCCTCGATCCAGTCACCCAACTGTTCCATCGAATCAATGATCAAATCCGGTTCGAGCGCTTCGAGATACGGACGTCCTTTGATTGCCCAGCCGACGGCAACGGTTTTCAGACCGGCATTTTTCCCGCCGTGGATGTCCGTATCGTTGTCACCGACCATGATTGTTTCTTCCCGTGTTGAACCGAGCAAGGCCATCGCCTTCTCAAACGGTTCGACGGCCGGTTTTTCTTCCGTCACGTCGTCTGCCGCAATGACCGCGTCAAACAGATGCGAAAGTCCAAACAGTTCGATTCCTTTTAACGCCACGCGCCGGCTTTTTGAAGTGACGATTGCCATCTTGTAGCCTTGTTCCTTTAAGCGGCGTAATCCGTCGAGCACACCCGGATACTCAAGAACAAGTGCATCATGCATCGCGATGTTGTAACTCCGGTAAAACGCGACCATCTCTTTCCATTGGTCCGCATTTAATTCCGAGAATGACTTTTCAAGCGTCGGTCCGATGAACGGAAGCAGTTCTGCTTCCGTAAAGGTCCGGTCCGGATAATAATAATCGAGCGTATGAGCAAAACTTTTTAAAATGAGGGGATTCGTATCAATCAACGTCCCGTCGAGATCAAAGAGAATCGTTTGAATCATCGGTTCATTTCGCCTCCCGTTTTGTTCCGTCCAAATAACGGACAGCATTTTTTCGGATAAACAGCATGATGACGCCGAAGATGATCAGACAGATCGAGACGATTTGCGCCGTCCGAAGACCGCCGCCCATCATTAAACTGTCCGTCCGTAAGCCTTCGATGTAAAAACGTCCGATCGAGTACCAGATCAGGTAACCGAGGAAGACATAACCGCGTCGCGGATTAAACTTCATCCGCCAGACAATCAACAGGATGACACCGATGATATTCCAGATACTTTCATATAAGAACGTCGGAATGTAATAGACCCCGTCAATATACATCTGATTGACGATCCAGTCCGGTAAGTGCAACGTATCCTGCAGGAAGGTCCATGTCGTCTCGCCACCGTGGGCTTCCTGGTTAAAGAAGTTGCCCCAGCGTCCGACCGCTTGTCCAAACAAGAGCGACGGTGCCAAAATATCGGCAATTTGCCAAAACGAGATGTTTTTCTTGAGCGTATAAATCAGGACGGTCAAAATCGCACCGATGATGGCACCATGAATTGCAATGCCGCCCTGGCGGATGTTGATGATTTGATCGAGATTCTGACCATAATAATCCCATTCGAACGCCACGTAGTAAATCCGGGCACAGATGATACTGATCGGAATCGACCAGATGACGACATCGACGGCATATTCTTCGTTAAAGCCGATCCGTTTGGATTCAAAGATTGCAATCATCAGACCGACGACCGCGCCAAGCGCGATGACGATCCCGTACCAATAGATCGGAATCGGCCCGATTTCGATCGCCACCCGGTCAAACGTCGGTTGGACACTCGCTAATGTTCCCATCAAAGACCACCGTTCCCATCTTCAATCGCTTGCGCGAGACGCCCTGCAAATTCTTCTGCTGTATTGATGCCCATGTTTTTTAGACGATAGTTCATGGCAGCCACCTCGATGATGACAGCCAGGTTTCGTCCGGGACGAACCGGAATCGTCAAGAACGGGATTTCCGTATCGATGATTTGTAAGGTTTCCTGGTCCAGTCCTACGCGGTCGTAGACTTTCGCCTGATCCCAGATTTCCAAATTACAGACGAGGCTGATTTTCTTGTGCGAACGAACGGCACCGGCACCGAATAACGTCATCACATCGATGATACCGATTCCGCGAATCTCAAGCAGATGCTGAATCAATTTCGGAGCGGTCCCGACAAGGATGCCGTCGCCGGTCTGACGAATCTCGACCGAATCATCGGCGACTAAACGGTGTCCCCGTTTGACGAGTTCAAGAGCTGTCTCGGATTTCCCGACGCCGCTTGCCCCTTTGATGAAAACACCGACGCCGTAGATATCGACGAGCACGCCGTGCATTGCCGTTGTCGGTGCGAGCTCCGCTTCGAGGAAGTTCGTAATTTGTGATTCGACCGATGTCGTATGTCCCTTCGTCGTCAAAAGAGGGACGTTCGTTTCGTCCGCCGCCTTGACGATTGCTTCCGGTACATCAAAACCACGTGTAATCAAAATTCCCGGTGTCTCATCCGTACAGAGAACGTTTGCCCGCTCGAGCTGTTCCTCATACGTCAGGTTGTTGAAAAACGTCAATTCCGTTTTCCCGAGAATCTGCAGACGTTCTGCCGGGTAATAGGCATAATAGCCGGCGAGGACAAGACCCGGTCGACAAAGATCAGCCGTCAAAATCGGACGATGCAGTCCTTCTTCTCCGGTAACGATTTTTAAATTGAATTGCTTTACGATTTCAGCTGTTCGCACTTTTGGTTGCACGCTCAATCAGCCCCTTTCACTTGAAGTATTGTACCATATTTTTCTCAAAATCAAGGATTTCGATTAGAAGTGGACAATCTTGGGAATGGAGTACAGATAGGAAAAAAAGGAGGTTTTATTATGATGGAATCAACAGGCAGCGGAATCGGCATTATTATCATCATGATTTTATTCGCAATTCTCGCCATCGTCGGCTTTGTTTACCTGATCATCGCCTTGATCGATATGTGGAAAGCCTATTCGCGCAATCAGGACCAAACGGCATTATTATTCTTCATTATCTCGATTATCGGAATCTTCAT
Source organism: Exiguobacterium artemiae 255-15 (assembly GCF_000019905.1). Classification (GTDB taxonomy): domain Bacteria; phylum Bacillota; class Bacilli; order Exiguobacteriales; family Exiguobacteriaceae; genus Exiguobacterium_A; species Exiguobacterium_A artemiae. Next base: position 2,371,978 of record NC_010556.1, read on the forward strand.
CAGCGGTTCGTTTATCTCGTACATTTTAGCTATCATTTTCTATTGGAACCGCTCACGCCGCAAGAGCTGGATGGGAATCGGCTTGATCATTCTCTCGATCGTTCTTGCCATTGTCGGTGTCGTCACACTTTTATCGTTTGGATATGACATGAATAACTTCGAAAACATGAATTTTGACGATCCGATGATGGATCAAGACTACAATTATTAATTCGTACCGGCATTTCATCCGGCGACTCCCTATCTTCTGATAGCGGGTCGTCTTTTTTTTGGCAAAAAAATCCTGCCCCTTATGAATCAAGGGACAGGACTCGGATTATAAAGCTTGCGGACTTAAGTGAACACCGTGCGTGACGGAAATCGTGCCCGTCTTCGTATCAGCGGCGACTTCAATCTTCGGAGTCCGACCACGACCTGACAGGAAGTGGAGTTTCCGGTTGACGACTTCTTTTTGATCGCGGATCAATTCCATTTCGTCGAGGTTACAGTTCAGACCGCCGAAGTTCGTTTCCAGTTCACCGTAGACTTCTGCACCGTGCGGCAACATCAAGGCGATGCTTCCGGCAAGCGACGACGCTTGGATCTTCGCATCCTGGACTGTCTTCAGTTCACACCGGACGTTACCGTTCGCCGTCTTCAGATCAGACCGCTCAAACACGCCGGTCGCAATGACTTGACCGTTGGCCGTTTTCGCTCTTAACGACTTGATTTCCGATTCTTCGATTTCGATCGAACCGTTGGCGGTTGACGTCTTCACTTCTTCACTGAACAGGTCACGGACATGAATTCGTCCGTTCGCTGTCATCAGTTGCACTGACGTCGCATCAAGCGACGATAACGTGACTTCACCGTTTAACGTCTGCAAGACGAGTGATTCATAGTGACGGCGCGGAATCTTCAAGTGAACCGTCGCGCGAACGCGTTTATCCTTCAGACGAATCGATAACGTGTTCGCAGAAACAGAGTGCTGAAGTGCTGCCTGCAGTTGCTCCAGCGCTTGTTCTTCGTTCACTTGACGGAGCGGGCGACCGGTAACGGTCAACTCACACTCTTCCAAGTCACCCGGTTCGACGATGGCATTGGCATTAAATAAATCCAAATGAATCGTCTCACCGCTGAACGGGAATTGTTTGACGTACGTGACGTTCGGTCCGGACGTTTGATTGAGTGACAAGTCACTTTCTTTGATCCGGTTGACGAGGCCGTCAAAAGCTGACATGACTTTTGATGTCAAGGAGTCGACCGTATAATGGTCGACCCGGTCGTATTGTTCCGGTTCGTCCACGTATTTATGCTCACTTGAAGACGACGGTTTCTGATCGATGGCTTCAAGGCGTTCGAGTTTATCGAGTGCTTCGTCAATCGTCAGCTTTCCTTCTTTCACTTGTTCAAGTATCAGTTGGCGCATATCCTGCTTCATCAATAGTTCCCTCCTCTGATCTGGTACACGTTAATCGATGGGACTTGCTTATTTACTTCGTTCTACTTTCCTTACTTCCCTTTTTACGATTCCTGAATCAAAAAAGTTTCATGATTTGATTCGGGCCGTGTCTCGTTCGAGAACAGGAGCCAGGTAATGACCGGTATAGGATTCCTTGACCGCTGCGATTTCTTCCGGTGTTCCGGTCGCGACAATCTTCCCGCCGCCGTCTCCGCCCTCTGGTCCGAGATCAATCAAATAGTCAGCTGTTTTGATGACATCCAGGTTGTGTTCGATGACGAGCACCGTGTCTCCGTTGTCGACGAGTCGTTGCAAGACTTTCAGCAATCGGGCGATATCGTGGACGTGTAACCCGGTCGTCGGCTCATCGAGAATATAAATTGTTTTCCCGGTCGAACGTTTATGCAGCTCGGATGCCAGCTTGACCCGTTGTGCTTCTCCGCCGGACAGTTCCGTCGCCGGTTGTCCGAGACGCATGTAGGTCAGACCAACGTCGGCAATCGTCTGCAGTTTCCGACTGATTTTCGGAATCTTTTCAAAGAATTCCAACGCATCTTCAACTGTCATCTCGAGCACATCGGCAATCGTCTTGCCTTTATATTTTACTTCCAGCGTTTCGCGGTTGTAGCGTTTGCCGTGACAGATTTCACACGGCACATACACATCCGGCAGGAAGTGCATCTCAATCTTGATGATGCCGTCGCCGCGGCAGGCTTCACAGCGTCCGCCTTTGATGTTGAAGCTGAAGCGGCCTTTTTTATACCCGCGAAGTTTTGCTTCGTTCGTCGAGGCAAAGACGTCGCGGATATCGTCAAAGACGCCGGTATACGTCGCCGGGTTCGAACGTGGTGTCCGACCGATCGGCGACTGATCGATATCGATGACTTTATCGATTTGGTCGAGTCCTGAAATCCCTTTATGGGCCCCCGGTTTTTCCTTCGCCCGGTTCATCTCATGGGCAATCGTCTTGTAGAGAATCTCATTGATCAATGTCGATTTCCCGGAACCGGATACCCCGGTCACGGCGACGAACAAACCAAGCGGAATGTCGACATCGACGTTTTTCAAATTGTTTTCCGACGCTTTGTGAATCCGTAACGCCCGACCGTCCGGTTGTTTCCGTTCAGACGGGACGGGAATGAATTTCTTGCCGGACAAGTATTGTCCCGTCAAAGAATTCGGATCCTGCATCAGTTCTTCCGGACGTCCCGCTGCCGTGACGAATCCGCCGTGGTCACCGGCTCCCGGTCCGATATCAATCAGGTAGTCCGCTGCCATCATTGTATCCTCATCATGTTCGACGACAATCAACGTGTTTCCGAGATCGCGCATCGTCTTGAGGGTATTGATCAGCCGGTCGTTATCACGCTGGTGGAGTCCGATTGACGGTTCATCAAGGACGTACAAAACACCGGTCAGCCGTGACCCGATTTGCGTCGCGAGACGAATCCGTTGTGCTTCTCCGCCGGACAATGTACCGGCAGCCCGCGAGATCGTCAGATAATCGAGTCCGACGTTCTCGAGGAACGACGACCGTTCATGAATTTCGCGGACAATCATCCGGGAAATCGTCTGATCCTTCTCGGATAATTTGTCTGGCAACTCTTCAAAAAAGACGACGGCCTGTTTGACGGACATCTTCGTCACTTCACCGATATGGATTCCTGACACTTTGACGGCGAGGGATTCGCGTTTTAAGCGGTGTCCTTTACATGTCGGACAGGCTTTTTTCGCCATGTACCCTTCCATCTGTTCCCGGATGTAGTCGGACGATGTCTCTTTGAAGCGTCGTTGTAAATTGTTCAGGACACCTTCAAAGAACAATGACGTATTGCGGACCATCCCAAAGTCATTTTCATAACGGAACTGGATTTCTTCCTTCGTGCTACCGTTCAACAGAATATCGCGGTGTTCGTCCGACAGCTGTTCGAACGGTGTATCCATGTCGATGTTGAAGTGGCTGCAGACAGCCGCAAGCAACTGCGGATAATATTGTGAACTGGTTGGTTCCCAGGCGATGATCGCCCCTTCGTTCAACGATTTATCCGGATGCGGTACAACGAGATCAACGTCGACTTCGAGTTTCGTCCCGAGTCCGTCACACGATGTACAAGCTCCGAACGGCGAGTTAAACGAAAACATCCGTGGTTCAAGTTCACCGATCGAGAAGCCGCAGATCGGGCAGGCATGGTGTTCGCTGAACAACAGTTCGTTCCCGTCCATCGTATCGACGATGACGCGGCCGTCCGCAAGACGAAGTGCCGTCTCAAGCGAATCCGCGAGGCGGGCTTCCACGTCCGGACGAACAACGACCCGGTCGACGACGACTTCAATCGAATGTTTTTTATTTTTCTCGAGTTCGATGTCATCCGTCAAATCAATCGTTTCTCCATCGACACGGACGCGGACGAAACCTTCTTTTTTCAAATCTTCGAAGACTTTGACATGAGCACCTTTTCGTCCGGAAATGATCGGCGCGAGAATTTGCAGACGGCTGCGTTCCGGCAGTTCCATCACTTGGTCAACCATCTGACTGATCGTCTGGCTCGAAATTTCAATCCCGTGATTCGGACAGATCGGTTTTCCGATCCGGGCATAGAGCAGACGGAGATAGTCATAGATTTCCGTGACCGTCCCGACCGTCGAACGCGGGTTTTTACTCGTTGTCTTTTGGTCAATTGAAATGGCCGGACTGAGTCCTTCAATCGCATCGACATCCGGTTTGTCCATCTGACCTAAAAACTGACGGGCGTAAGCGGACAGACTTTCGACATACCGTCGTTGCCCTTCCGCATAAATCGTGTCGAACGCGAGCGATGATTTCCCCGATCCCGATAAGCCCGTCAGAACGACGAGCTGATCGCGCGGAATTTCGACATCGATGTTTTGTAAGTTATTGACGCGAGCGCCCTTGATGATGATTTTGTTCTTTTTTTCTGCCAACTTAGGCACCTGCTTTCAATTCTAAGATAAGGTCACGCAATTCTGCTGCCCGTTCAAACTGCATGTCTTTCGCCGCTTGACGCATCTCTTGGTCGAGCTGCTCGAGCAACGTTTCGCGTTCCGGTTTTTTCAGTTTGTTGAACTTTTCGAGTTTTTCGACTGTATCGTCGCTCTCGATCGTCGTACTGATGACACCACGGACATCCTTTTGAATCGTTTTCGGCGTGATACCGTGTTCTTTATTAAAGGCGAGCTGAATGTTGCGCCGCCGTTCCGTTTCATCAATCGCTCGCTGCATCGAGTCGGTCATCTTATCGGCAAACAGAATGACGTGCCCTTCCGAGTTTCGGGCTGCCCGACCGATCGTCTGAATCAGTGACCGTTCCGAACGCAGGAATCCTTCCTTGTCGGCATCAAGTATCGTCACGAGTGAGACTTCCGGAATATCCAGTCCTTCCCGCAACAGGTTGATCCCGACGAGGACATCGTATTTCCCGAGCCGTAAATCGCGGATGATTTCAATCCGCTCAAGCGTCTTGATTTCCGAGTGCATGTAGTTGACCTTAACGCCATGCTCCTTCAGATAATCCGTCAAATCCTCCGACATTTTTTTCGTCAATGTCGTCACGAGCACTCGTTCATTTTTCGCGACACGTTCGCGGATGTTATCCATCAAGTAGTCGATTTGACCGGTAATCGGATGAATCTCGATCGTCGGATCAACGAGTCCGGTCGGACGGATGATTTGTTCGACCATCTCTTTTGTATGTTCGATTTCGTAAGGACCGGGTGTCGCCGAGATATAAATCGCTTGGCTGACCTTTTCCTCAAATTCCTCGAACCGGAGCGGCCGGTTGTCCTTCGCTGACGGCAGACGGAAGCCGTGGTCGACGAGGACTTGTTTCCGGGCCTGGTCCCCGTTGTACATCCCGCGGATTTGCGGCAACGTCACGTGCGACTCATCGGCGACCAGTAAAAAGTCTTTCGGGAAGTAATCGATCAACGTGTACGGTGTCGAGCCCGGGGGCATTAAGTTCAAGTGACGGGAATAGTTTTCGATCCCCGAGCAGTAACCCATCTCGCGCATCATCTCAAGGTCATAATTCGTCCGCTGTTCGAGCCGCTGGGCTTCGAGCAGCATACCGTCTTCCCGCATCTTCGCGAGTTGCGTTTCGAGCTCAGCCTCAATGTTCGTAATCGCTTTTTGCAGACGGGTATCCCCCGTCACGAAGTGGGATGCCGGGAAAATCGATATGTGTTCCCGGTCGGCAATGATTTCCCCTGTCAATGGGTCCATATCACGGATTCGTTCAATCTCATCTCCGAAAAATTCGATCCGGACACACTGTTCATCGCGGGACGCCGGGAAGATTTCAACGACATCCCCCCGAACACGGAACCGCCCGCGCTGGAAATCGATATCATTTCGTTCATATTGAATGTCGATCAGACGACGCAACATCTCGTTTCGTCCCATCTCGTTTCCGACACGGAGCGACAGCACGTGGTTGTTGTACTCTTCCGGATTACCGAGACCATAGATACACGACACCGACGCGACAATCAGGACGTCTTCCCGTTCGAACAGGGAAGCTGTCGCTGAGTGACGCAGCTTGTCAATCTCATCGTTGATTGATGAGTCTTTTTCGATGAACGTATCTGTCGACGGTACATAGGCTTCCGGTTGGTAATAATCATAAAAGCTGACGAAATATTCGACCGCGTTATTTGGGAAGAACTCTTTGAACTCCGAATACAGCTGACCAGCAAGCGTCTTATTGTGTGCCAAGACCAGCGTCGGCTTCTTAATCTCTTTGATGACGTTCGAGACGGTAAAGGTTTTCCCTGTCCCTGTCGCGCCGAGCAACGTCTGATGGCGTTCACCGTTCTTGACGCCTGCAATCAATTTTTTAATCGCTTCCGGCTGATCGCCACCCGGTTCAAATGGTGATACTAACTCAAAATCCATCGTATTCTTCCCCCTCATCCAGTTCACAAAATCTATTTCTATTGTACCACTTTGCGAACAAACATTCGATTTTGAAGTGCTTTATTTAAAAGTTACCCGTTTTTCACGAAAAGAAAAAGTCCAGCCCGCAGGCTGAACTGTTTTTACGCTGAATTTTAAACTCAAGTCACTGCAGGGTCCGGATTTTCGTCCGTTTGTTTCCGGGTTCACTGACGAACAAAATCCCGAGATCATGATGATCCTGTTCATAAAAAGCCCGCTGTGCGAACCGAACATCCCCGTTGTGATTCATGACTTCCAGGCGAAGATACGGTTTGTGTTTTTGAATCGCTTCGTAAAACGACTTCTCCGACTCGACGAACTCTCCATTGACTTTATAAATCGCTTCGCCCGGGACGAGTCCCATCTCAGAAGCCGGCTTCTCCGGTAACGTTCCGAGAATGACGACCCCGCGTTTTCCGTTGAGGAACAGCGGTGTCTGCGAGCGGTTGAGTCGTTTAATCCGCTGATGCAAAATCAGGTGAATCATGAGCAGGACCGGTAACCCGTATAACCAGACAGCCTGTCCGGTCAGGAAGGCACCTGCCGCAAGCACGACGGACAAGACGAACGTCAGCAGTCGTCCCTGGATCAGCGGACGGATTAACTGGTCCGGCAACTGTCCCGTAAAGAGGAAACTGAATCCGATCGGCAAAAACAGGACAATCGGAACGAACTCCGGAAACGACCATTGTGGAATGAGCGTTTCCAAACTGCTGCCCGGTACAAAGACGACGAGCGGAATCAGCCACAGTTTATTCGACGAAAGTCCGCCGATGTAACGTCCCCGCTTCGATAAGACCAAGGAAGGTGATAAATTCTTTTTCCCCCGCCAGATCAACAGTACCAGTTCAGCTCCCAAGGACAAGGCCGCAAGCAACAGCCAGTCACTGACCGTGACATCCCGGAGACTGTCAACCCGGTCACCCGTCATGAACCAGGTGACGCCGGCAAGCAGGACGAGCGGTCCGAGCGGTAAATTGAAGCGGATGACACCGGTCAACATAATCAGGAACGTCAACACCATGAAGGCGATCAGAAACTCTGTTGAGACCGTCAACGTTAAACTCACACTGATGACGGATAAGACAAGACCAACCACGAAGCCCGGAATAAGCGTTTCGAAGAGATCGGTCCGTTTGCTACGCGTGCGTGACCGGAACAGATTCCGTTCACGTTTGACACGTCGCATACTGAGTAAAAAACTGACTAGAACTGCTAACCACAAGATTGGACTAGCGAAGAGACTAATCACTGTCCAACCGATTCCATCGAGTAATTCCACGCCCATTCAGACCTCTTTCTGTAAGTTATTGTGCAGCGACTTCCAACGCCTTGATACGCTGGACATCATTTTTTTCGTCTTCCAGTTTCTTCAGGAGACGTGTTTCCATCTCGGAAGCGGTCACCTGATTGATTTTTCCGGTCACCTCAAGCTTCGCGTCTTTTTGGAGACGCTCGACCGCCTGTTTCATCGTATCGCCGAAGTAACCGTCCTGTCCTTTCGGATCAAAACCGATCGCTTCAAGAACCAGGTGTGCGTTTTCGACAGGCTTGCCGTAATCGCCGCTTGCAAGCGTCTTATTATCCGTCAAAATCTTCGTGACGTTAAAGTAATCCGGCTGTTTGACTTCGACCGTCGGCTTGACGCCTTTTTTATGAATCCAGTTGCCGTCCGGTGTCAGCCATTTATTCGTCGTCAGCTTTAAATCACTGCCGTCTTTTAAATCATAAGCGCTTTGGACGATTCCTTTTCCGAACGATTTCGTCCCGACTACTTCGGCACCGGCGCCTTCTTTTAACCCGGCGGCCAGAATTTCCGAAGCCGAGGCCGATCCGCTGTCTTCGAGGACAACGAGCTTATAAGGTTTCTTCTCTTCCGCTTTCCCGAATTCCTGCGTCCGCTCCCCTTTGTTGTCTTCCACCTGGAAAATCGGTGTGTCTTTCGGGATGAACGGCGCAATCATTTGTGAAACAGCTGTCAGCAAGCCGCCCGGATTTCCCCGGACATCGATGACAAGACCATCAATGTTTTTCTCCTCGAGGGCTGCGAGTTGTTTCTCGAACTCTTTTGCCGTCGGATCCGAGAATTGTGTCACCTGCAGGACACCAATCGTCTTGCCGTTGACTTTTTCCGTCTTCGAATAGACGGTTTCAATCGGAATCGTATCGCGGACGATTGAAATCTTCATCGGATCCTGTCCGCCGCGTTGAATCATCAAGACGACTTTCGTCCCTTTTTCGCCGCGGATTTTCTTGACCGCTTGATCCGTTTTCTGTCCTTTTGTTGATTTACCGTCAATTTCTAAAATAATATCCCCCGGTTTGATACCGGCTTTTTCAGCGGGCGATCCCTTGATTGGTGAGACGATGACAATCGATTCGCCTTTTTGTTCGAGGGTCGCACCGATGCCTTCGAATGAAGACGACAAATTCGTGTTGAACGATGCCGTTTCCGATTCGTCCATGTAGACGGAATACGGATCGTCGAGGACTTCCGTCATTCCCGTCAGTGCCCCTTCGAGCAACTCCTGATCCGTCACGTCCTCGAGATAATTTTGGGAAATCATCTGTCTGACCTGATCAATTTTTTTCCAATCTCCCGTTGCGTTAGACGAAGAACTCGTCGCCACTGAATCCGTTCCACCTGCCGCTAACATCCCGACAGCCCCTGCTCCAAGACCCAAACCAAACGTACTGACCGCTATGACGGCCGTTGTCGATTTTTTCACGCGTAATTCCTCGTTTCTGGTGTAAACCTGCTATTTTTTTCAGTATAGCAAAAAAAGATAGGTTACCCTATCTTTTCGTCAGTCGCTCGTTGAAGTTATAAGATGTACGGTGCCGGATCAACCGCATTTGGTTGTCCGACGGCCCACTCACCGCGATGGATCTCAAAGTGGAGATGCGGCCCTGTCGACCAGCCGGTTGAACCGAGTTTGCCGACGATATCCCCCGGCATGACCGTTTGTCCCGCCTTGACCGAAACCGAATCGAGATGACCGTAAACCGTCGTCCAGACTTTCCCGTCAATCAGGTGTGTAATCATGACGACATTTCCATAGCCGGTCGCACTGCCGGCCCGGAGGACAATCCCGCCGGCCGCTGCTTTAATCGGGGTTCCTTTGGCATTAACGAGATCCAGTCCGGTATGCCGTTCCGACTTCCCGGTCAACGGGTTGTTGCGGGGACCGAACGGGGACGAGACATAACCTGTGACAGGCAACAGGAAAGGCTTTACGATTGCGCCCGGTTCCGATGTCTCCGGTTGGGCAGAAGGTGTTTCCGTCACCGGTTCCGAAGCCGTCGGTGGACGGGACGCTGGTTGATTTTGTTCTTGCTGTTCTTTTTCTGCTTTTGCTTTCTGCTCTGCCTGCCGCTCGGCTTCTGCAGCCGCCTCCGCTTCCCGGGCAGCGGCTGCTCTTTGCGCCGCTTCGGCACGTTCTTTTGCTTCCTGTTGCGCCCGTAGTTCGGCCGCACGCAACTCTTCCAACTGACGGCTGATCAGACGTTGCTGGTCTTCAAGGATCGCCGCTTCTTCCGCTTTCGTGAACTGTTCCTGTTGCAACTGTTCGACCTGACTGTTCAACCGGACGACCAACGTCCGTTTGACTTCTGATTCCGCGATGATCCGGGTCTGCAAAATCAACAGCTTCCGCTGCTCTTTTTTTAATTGTCCGAGTACGAGTTCCTGCTCGGACCGTTGTTCGGTTAACTGTTTGACGTTCGCCTGGTACGTCTGCAGGACACCGTCGTCCTGCTTGATGATTTCGCTGACAGTACTGAAACGCGAAATCAAATCTCCGAAATCCTTGGCATCGAGCAATACTTCGATGTATTTGACATCCCCATCCCGTTGGACGGACCGCAACCGGTCCCCGATCAATTTTTCCTGTGTCCGGAGTTTCGATTCCGTTTGACTGACGGCCCGGGTGACGATCGCCAGTTCTTCTTTGGCAACAGAAACAGCCGCCTGTTGATCCGCAATTTTACTCGCTAAATCTTCCAGACGGCTGTTGACTTCATCCAGGCGCGCTTTTGCTTCCTTGCGCTCCTGTTTCGTCAAGACTAACTTCTCCGATGTCTGATTCTGCGATTGTTCCGTCTCTTGCAGACGGGACTCGACCTCCTGTTGTTCCTTCAACAAATCTTCCTTGGACGTTGCCTGAACGGATACACTTGAACCAATTAATGCCAAGCTTAGGACGGTAGAACAGAATCGGACCTTCATGAGAAGCATCTCTCCTCTATCTTTTATTTGATTTTCAGAATTTAAATCTTCAAGAAACGGCCAAGTGACGTCGTTGATCCCCAGACACCGATGAAGGCACCGAGTGCGAGCAGAATGACAGACACTTGAATCGACAGTTCACCCGGTGGAATCAAGGTGAAAATTGAGGCATTCAATGATACGAGTTGTGGTTGCAATGCATTGTACGTCACTTCGTATCCGAAGTAGACGACAGCAATCGGAATCAGTGCCCCGAGTACCCCCATCAGCAGTCCTTCGATGAAGAACGGTGCACGGATGAAGCCGTTTTTTGCACCAACGAGTCGCATGATTTCAATCTCACGGCGACGTGAGAAAATCGTGACCTTGATCGTATTCGAAATGAGGAACATCGCCATGAATGTCAAACCGACAATCAGGATGATTCCGCCGATCCGAACCCCTTCAAGGAAGTTGAACATCTTCTCAACATAATCTTCGCCATATTCAACACTATCTATATTTTCCATTTTTTTGACGGTATTTGCAATAGTTTCTGTCTCATTTGGTGAAGTTGCCTTGACGATATACCGGTCGTGGAGCGGATTATCCTTCTCAACCGACTGGTAGGCCTGTGATCCTTCGCCAAGCTGTTCCTTGAAGCGGTCCAGTTCTTCTTCTTTTGAGCTGTAACGAACAGATTCAACACCCGGCATCTGTTCTAGTTTTTTTCCAACTGCATCGATTTTTGCCTGATCGGACTCTCGTTCGACGAACACTTGAATTTCGACGTCTTTTTCGACGTTATCGGAAATCTTGTTGACGTTGAACATGACCATCGCAAAAATCCCGACGAGTAATAAGGTCACGGTAACGGCACTGACGGAAGCGAATGTCATCCAGCCGTTTCGGACGAGACCTTTTGCCCCTTCCCGTAAATGACGGAATCCATTAAACTTCATAGCCGTACATTCCTTTCTCTTCGTCTCGGACGATTTTTCCACCGTCAATTGCGAGGACGCGATGACGCATCTTATTGACGATATCTCGGTTGTGGGTCGCCATTACGACCGTTGTCCCACGGCGATAAATCTCTTCAAATACTTCCATGATCTCCCATGCTGTATCCGGGTCAAGGTTTCCTGTCGGCTCATCGGCGATGACAAGTGACGGACGATTGACAATGGCTCTCGCAATCGAGATCCGTTGCTGTTCTCCACCGGATAATTCATCAGGATAGTTCCGTTCCTTGTGCTTCAACTTCACGAGATCGAGTACTTCAAGTACTTTCTTGCGGATCTGAGATTTGTCTTCACCGACAACTTCAAGGGCGAACGCGACGTTTTCATAAACCGTCAAGGACGGGAGTAGTTTAAAGTCTTGGAAGATGACGCCGATTTGGCGACGAAGTTCGGGGATTTGGCGGTTTTTCAACTTACCTACTTCAATTCCTTTAAATAAAAACGAACCGCTTGTCGGACGTTCTTCGCGATACATCATTTTCATGAATGTCGATTTCCCGGCTCCGGATGGACCAACGATATAGACGAATTCGCCTTGGTTGATCGTCAAATTGACTTCACGAAGTGCCGTGACACCGTTCGGATAAATTTTGCTGACTTGTTGCATCTTGATCACTTGCTTCACATCCTTACTTGATTACTGATGCTGATCAGATAGGTCTTAACGCCTACCGACCCCCATTATAACAGGCAACAATTTTTAAGCACATTACAATCAAATGTCATTTCCGGCTGATTTACATAAAAAAAGGGAGCCGGACAGCGAACATTTGTCATGTTCGTCATCTCTAGCCCCATACTATCACATAATTATTTTTTGTCAGCTAACCAATCCGCAACGGCGACGATTTCTTTGTCGTCTTTCAGGATACCGGCTGGCATTTGCCCTTTACCGTTTTTGATGATTTTTTGAATTTCTTCCGAAGAATATTTCGCTCCGACTTTCGTCAAGTTCGGTCCGACATTTCCCTCGAGATTATTCCCGTGACACGAAGCACAGTTGTTGGCGAAGATTTTTTCAGCGTCGACGGCTGTATTTGTTTTTGACGAATCATCGCTCATCGTCGATTCGTCCTTCGATGTATCCGATGAACTCGAATCATCACTGCCACATGCACCGAGTACAAGTGTCGCACCGAGTCCGGCTGCGAGTAAAAGGTTTTTCAATTTCATTCTTATTCCCCCTTAGTTAAGTACAAAACGACATCGTTATCTACTAGAGTATAACCGTTATCAGTACTTTCTAAGCGTGATTTCACAAAAATTTCACTCTTTCCAAACGTTTACGGCACATTCCGGTAACGTTTGTCGTCCGAGAAACCGAGCCCGAGCACTTCGTGGGCCTCGCTGACGACCAGAAAAGCGTTCGGATCGATATGTTTGACGATTTCTTTAAGCGTCGTGATTTCCCCCTGACGGACGACGACCATCAGCATCGGTTTGCGCGTCCGGGTAAACGCACCGGCGGCTTCAATTTCTGTCGCTCCCCGGTCGAGCGTCTGGAAAATCTCTTTGACGAGCGCTTCCCGTTGATCGGAGATGATGTAGGCCAGCTTATCGTTCGTGATACCAAGTTGCACGACATCAATCATCTTGATCGTAATGAACAAGGCGACGAGGGCATACAACCCAATCTCAAGCGAAAAGATGATGGCGGCACTGATGACGATCGTCCCGTCGAGCAAGGCGATACAGAAATGGAGCGGGATTTTCGTGAAGCGATGCAGAATCTGGGCAATCAGATCCATCCCGCCGGTCGAGGCACGGGCTTTAAAAATCAAACCGAGACCAATCCCGACGCCGGCTCCGCCGAAAATCGCAGCAAGCATCGGATTCATCGTCGCTGCCGGCACCTCGAACCGTTCATAAACCAGGATGACGACCGGTAAAAAGATTGAGCCGACGAGCGATTTGACGCCGAAGCCCATCCCGAGAATCATCCAGCCGATCGCCAGCAAAACGATATTGGCAATCAGCTGAAACAAGCCCGGTGAAATTCCGAACAGATCGTTTAAGACGATCGACAGACCGCTGACGCCTCCGGAGGCCAACTGGTTCGGTGCCAAAAATAAACTGAAGGCACTAGCGACAAAGACGGAACCGAGTAATAAATACACATAGTCGCGGACGACTTCCTGACGTGTTGATGTCATAACGTTACATTTCCCCTTATATAAGTTCTACAACCCGTTTTTCATTTTAGCGGAAAAACAGAGGAGCGACTAGAAGGGCTGAGCAACTCGCAGTGGTTCTCTTATACCGCACTAAAGGGTTTCGAGTACCGGACTGTTCCGGCAATCCCTTTTAACGCCTGCCGTTCGAGCGGCATGACCAGAAAGACGTCCATCGGGACCGGGAATGGTGCTTCGATGCCATAATCGACAGCCCGCTCGAATCCGAACTGCGGATAATAACTGTCATGCCCAAGGACGACGATATGTGACTCGCCGGCTTCCCGGGCATCTTCAATCACTTGGCGGATCAGTTCCGAGCCGATGCCTTTGCGTTGCCAGTGTGGTTTGACACCGACCGGCGCGAGTGCGAGCGACGGAATGTCTTCGATGTAAATCCGGCTGAGTAAGACATGCCCAACAATCTCGCCCTTGTCCGTTACAGCGACGCGGCTGTAATGCGGGAGCGACGCCTCATCTTCCCGTAACGCTTCGACCAGATCGGCTTCCGTCCGCTGTCCAAACGCGGCTTGATGGACGAGCCGAATTCCGGCCGCGTCTTTGAATATTTCTGTACGAATCTGCATCTGTTTCGCTCCTTCAATCGAATTGGTAGAAAAAAACCGCCGACACAAAGGCCGACGGGATATCCACTTACATATTCATTAAGCGCAGGTACGCATCGATGAAGCCCATGATGTCCCCATCCATCGCGCCTTGCGTATTCCCGACTTCGTAGTTCGTCCGGTGATCCTTAACCATGCTGTATGGGTGGAAGACGTATGAACGAATCTGACTGCCCCAGGCGATATCTGATTTTTCACCACGGATTTCGTCGAGTTTCTTTTGTTTTTCTTCGATTTCACGTTGATAAAGTTTTGCTTTCAACATCTTCATTGCCGCTTCACGGTTCTTGATTTGCGACCGTTCCTGCTGACATGAAACGACGACACCTGTCGGAACGTGCGTAATCCGAACAGCAGAGTCCGTCGTATTGATGTGCTGTCCACCGGCACCGGATGCCCGGTACGTATCGACACGCAAGTCTTCTGTCCGGATCTCGATATCGATATCATCGTTGAATTCCGGCATGACGTCACACGACACGAACGACGTATGGCGACGGCCTGACGAGTCGAACGGAGAAATCCGCACGAGACGGTGAATCCCTTTTTCCGCTTTCAAATACCCATAGGCGTTGTGCCCCTGGATCCGGAGCGTGACCGATTTCACACCGGCTTCGTCACCCGGCTGATAGTCCATCGTTTCGACTTTCCAGCCCTGCTTGTCGCAGAAACGTTGATACATCCGTAACAACATCGACGCCCAGTCCTGTGACTCGGTTCCGCCGGCGCCCGGGTGCAATTCGAGAATCGCGTTGTTGGCATCGTATTCGCCGTTCAATAAGATTTGAAGTTCGAACTCATCAAATTTCTTTTTGATGTCGCCGAGTTCCGACTCCAGTTCTTCCTGAAGTTCAACGTCCGGCTCTTCTTTAATCAATTCGTACGTTAAAACGATGTTTTCGTGACCGTCCGCGAGGTGCTGGTATTTATCGACCATCGCTTTCAGACCGTTTGATTCGTCGATGACTTTTTGAGCCGACTCCTGATTGTTCCAGAAGTCCGGGTACGTCATCTCGTTTTCAAGCTCCTCGATGCGTGAGATCTTCGTCTCGAGATCGAGTGATGCCTTGTATTCATCGAGTTTCTTTTCCATCCACTCGGCGGTATTGCGTATTTCTGCTAATTCCATTGTGTTCCACCTTCTCTTTCCGTCAAAAGAGGCAGGAATCTCCCGCCTCTCTCAGCCGCTTCGTCACTTATGCCTGACGGCCGTGACAGTTCTTATATTTTTTACCGGATCCGCACCAACATGGGTCGTTACGTCCGATTTGTTCATTTGGATTTTTCCGGACCGGTGCTTTCTTGACGACCTTGTCCTCTTTACCGGAAACGGCGACTTCGTCTTTAACGACTTTTTCGCGTTTCAGGTTCGGATCAAGATCCGCCCGAAGAACGAACTGTGTTACTTCTTCCGCAATCGCTGCGTTCATCGTATCAAACATCATCGAACCTTCCGATTGATACTCACGAAGTGGATCGTTCTGACCGTAAGCGCGTAAGTGAATCCCTTCACGCAATTGATCCATTTGATCGATATGGTTCATCCAGTGCTGGTCGACGGCGCGGAGAACGATGACTTTCTCGAACTCGTCAAACGCTTCAGCCGGCACTTCCGATCGTTTGTGCTCGTAATGGGCAAAAGTCCGTTCTTTTAACAGTTCGATGATTTCTTCGCGTTCCTTGCCGAACAGATCCTGCTCGGAGACTTTTTCTTCGAGCGCAAGTGTCTGGTTGGCCCACTCTGCTAATGCAGCGATGCTCCACTCTTCCGGAACGAACTCGATTGGCGTGTACTGATGGACACCCGCTTCAATCGTCTGTTCGACCATCGGACGGACGATGTCAGAAACCGACTGGGCATCAAGAATCGCCGCCCGGTCCGCGTACATGACTTTCCGTTGGTCGGCCATGACGTTATCGTATCCGAGAACCTGCTTCCGCGCATCGAAGTTATTTCCCTCGACCCGTTTTTGAGCCGATTCAACGGCACGTGAAACCATCCGGCTTTCGATTGGTTGCGAATCATCCATTCCGAGACGATCCATCATCGATTGCAGCGAATCCGATCCGAAACGACGCATCAATTCATCTTCAAGTGACAGATAGAACTGGGATGCCCCCGGATCTCCCTGACGTCCGGCACGACCACGGAGCTGGTTATCGATCCGGCGGGATTCGTGACGTTCCGTCCCGAGGATGTAAAGACCACCTTTTTCGATGACACCTTGTCCGAGCTTGATGTCGGTACCACGACCGGCCATGTTCGTTGCGATCGTGACCGCGTTCGGTTGTCCCGCATTCTCGATGATTTCTGCTTCCCGCGCATGGTTTTTCGCGTTCAAGACTTCATGGCGGATGCCACGTTTTTTGAGGATGCTGCTGAGCAACTCTGATGTCTCGACGGCAACCGTACCGACGAGGACCGGTTGTCCTTCGCGGTGAGCACGTTCGATTTCGTCCGCGACTGCGGCAAACTTCCCGTTCATCGTCTTGAAGATCAAGTCCGGCTGATCGTCCCGGACGATCGGTTTGTTCGTCGGAACCGGCACGACATGCATGTTATAGATGTTACGGAATTCTTCTTCCTCGGTTTTCGCTGTCCCGGTCATTCCGGCAAGCTTCGTGTACATCCGGAAGAAGTTTTGGTACGTGATCGTCGCAAGTGTCATCGATTCACGTTGAATCTCGACGCCTTCCTTCGCTTCGATCGCCTGGTGCAGACCTTCCGAATAACGGCGGCCTTCCATGACACGTCCCGTGAATTGGTCAATGATCATGACTTCGTCTTCACGAACCATGTAATCGACGTCCCGGTGCATGACCGAGTTGGCACGGAGCGCCAGGCTCAAGTGGTGGTTCAAGGCAATGTGATCGAGCGCAAACAAGTTATCGATGCCGAAGTATTTTTCAGCACGGTCGATTCCCTGTTCCGTCAGCAATACACTTTTCGTCTTGATGTCGACCGTATAGTCTTCATCCGCTTTCATCATTTTCGCAAACATATCGGCTTGCGAATAAAGCGCTGTTGATTTTTCGGCAGAACCGGAGATGATCAACGGTGTCCGTGCTTCATCAACGAGAATCGAGTCGACTTCATCGACGACCGCAAAGTAAAGCGGACGCTGGACGCGGTCTTCTTTATAAAGGACCATGTTGTCACGCAAGTAATCGAAGCCAAACTCATTGTTCGTTCCGTATGTGATGTCACAGCTGTACGCCGCTTGTTTTTCCTGGCGTGACATGCTCGACAAGTTCAGACCAACCGACAAGCCGAGTGCTGCGTAAAGAGGTTCCATGATGTCCCGGTCACGTTTCGCCAAGTATTCGTTGACGGTGATGACATGAACGCCGTTGCCGGCGAGGGCATTCAAATAGACGGGAAGTGTCGCGACAAGCGTTTTCCCTTCCCCCGTTTTCATTTCGGCGATATCGCCGTTGTGCAAGACGTATCCACCAATCAATTGGACACGGTAATGACGCATCCCGAGGACACGTGTTGAAACTTCGCGACAGACCGCAAAAGCTTCCGGTAAAATATCATCGAGGTCTTCCCCGTTCTCAAGACGAGTCCGGAATTCGACCGCTTTTCCTTCTAATTCCTGATCCGATAAGGCAGCGACTTGTGCCTCAAATGATTCCACGGCATCCGCCGCTTTTTCTGCTTTTTTCAGAACACGTTTCGTCGGTGCGAATAACTCTTTTAGAAAATTAGCCATGCCTTACAGTCCCCTTACTTCGAACGATTCTTTAAACGAACAGAATTCCGAGATTTTTCCTTTATTCAGTGTACCGAATACGACGTCAAATTTCAACAAGCGGACCGTTCACGTCATTTGAAATCCAACTTTAGTCTGAGACCATTTCTTATTATGAATAGTTTTTTGCTATACCAAAAGAGGACTTACTCCGAAGAGTAAGCCCTCTGTCAATTCATTATTCTGGTTCAATTAAGCCGTAACGGCCGTCTTTCCGACGGTAAACGACGTTCGTGTTACCCGTTTCTGCGTCTGAGAAGACGAAGAACGTGTGACCGAGCATATCCATTTGAAGAATCGCTTCTTCCGTATCCATCGGCTTGAGTGTGAAACGTTTTGTTCGAACGAGTTCGAGTTCCGCTTCATCCTCTTCGTAGACAGGTGCTTCTGCCTCCGGTCCTTCGAGCGTTTTGAAGTACTCCCCAATACCGCCATCTTTGGCACGGCCTCTCCGGTTGATCTTCGTTTTATGTTTCCGGATTTGGCGTTCAAGCTTATCGACGACGAGGTCGATGGCTGCGTACATATCGCCATTGACATCCTCCGCCCGTAGCAAGAGGTTTGGCATTGGAATCGTCACTTCGACTTTTTGCTTCTCATTGTTGACTTTGAGATTGACATAAGCCGTTTGCGCTTCCGTAGGAGTTGTAAAATAACGAGTTAACTTTTCAAGCTTTTTCTCGACGTAATCCTTGAGAGCATCTGTGACGTCCAAGTTTTCACCGCGAATGTTGTAGATCATGTAAACTCCTCCTTAAGTAACCGGTTGAACCTATGAATTCGTCATCCCTTCAGTCGTTTCCTTCTGAAGATTCAAAATTCTTTTGGTTCGTAATTATTATACCACGATAAGCCATGCAAGGAAATGAAAACGATGACATTCTGTTGAACATCCACCTCGAACCTTAGCGTACTATAATAGTTGTTGCCTGTTGATATTAGCGTATATACCCTTAACAAATTGAGATGAAACAAAAAAACCGCTTTTAGGAGATTCCTAAAAACGGTGGTGGCTGCTAACAGGATTACAGTTTCGAGACGTTTGCCGCTTGCGGGCCACGATCGCCGTCGACGATTTCGAATTCTACTTCTTCGCCTTCTTCAAGTGATTTGTAGCCATCTGCTTGAATTGCCGAGAAGTGGACGAAGACGTCTTTTGCATCCGATGTCTCGATGAAGCCGTAACCTTTTTCAGCATTAAACCATTTTACTTTACCTTGTTCCATTCGAATTCACGTTCCCTTCGCAAACTGGATTGCGAGAGCAAGCTCTCTACCGAGTATACTATCAAAAGAAGCAATTATTGACAATTAAAAATTCTGATTAATTTGAATTAAATATTCAATTGAATTAAATTTCCTTATTTATTGCTCTATTTTTCAAAAAATTACATTGTCATTACAGGTGTAGTATTGTATTATATCGTTAGTAATTACCTATTTTATCCATTGTCCTATCTAAGGAGGATGTAGTCGAATGCGACCATTCCATAATGACGAAAAGTATCGAATCACGAAACGGACCGTTGCGATCTTACCGTGCTATGACATGATGAAACAATCCATCATCGTCCTGGAAGACGGATCAACGATCATGACACCGCTTCGTCCGTATCAACTCCTGCAGCTCTCCTGCAGACAGTACAACAGTTCCATCGAGGAACGGATCGTCACCGCCAAACGTGTCTCTTCCGTGAAAGGAAAAGTCCCTGTCGTCATCGAACCGACACTCGGTCTCGTCTTTTTCCCTACCAAATCACCAAAACGTGATGATTGCGAGTGGTACGCCTGGAGCCACATGTCCGAAGTCATCGAGGAAGACGGACAGACTAAACTCAAAACTCGTAACGGCATGATCCTTCCCGTAAACGCCTCTCCTTACATCGTCCGCAACCAAATGAAAGCAACCGGCGAGCTGATGGCTCGTTACCAGCAATTGAACGCGATGACATTAGAGGACCGCTTTAATGCAATCAAATCGTAAAAAAAATGGGTTGGGCGATGATTTCGCTCAATCCTTTTTTGTTTGTGCCGATATATAATAAGATGAAGAATTTTTCAAGAAAGGAGGTTCATCGATGAATATCCAGATGAATCCAACGAGTCCGACCCGTTCCGCCCCCACGACCACCTTATCGGAGACCAAAACATACAGCGGGACCGTCCTCGAAAAGACGGGTCCGAATACAGCTCTCGTCCAGGTCGGCCGCGAGAAGGTCGAGATGACCTTCACCGGTGATGTTCCGGAAGGCACGTTTCAATTCCAGGTCAAAGGCCAGACGGCAGAAGGTTATCTGATCGAACAGGTAACGGAACAGACCGAGCCCGATGTCCCGGTAACCGGACCAACGAAACCGGATTCGTCTGGTGTCGATGCGACCTTACTCGACAATCTACCGCCGGAATTAAAACAAGCCGTCGCCCGGTTGCTTGCGACCGGTCAACTGCCTCAGACGCCGGAAACGGTTGCCCGGCTCGTCGCTGCCCTGCAAGGGACGTATAAAGATTTAGTCTTACAACTCGTCACCCGTCCGTCCGACAGTGCGTTGCCGGCTGACGCCGACGTCCTGATTGCCCAGTTGCTCGGCTCAACCGATTCGTTGGTCGACGTCTTACCGGAGCGCCAGGCGGTCCTCGAGAAACCGACGCTCAGCAACGTCATCGCGCTCGATGTTGCCCGTGCGACGCTTCCGACGCATCACGATATCGATCAAGCAACACCGGTCGCCCTCCGGCAGATTGCGGCGCATGTCCCAGCAGACGCCCGACCGGATCTCCTCGCCCAAATCGACCGCGGTGAACTACCAGAAGTCCGTGAACAGTTGCGGTCTTATTTCCCGAGTGAACGTCCGGTACTCTCGGAGCGACCAGCGCCAAGCAAACTGGAACAACTGACCGCTGTCATTGCGCAAGCACAAGCAGCACCGGCGGAAAAAAACGTTCCGTCCGCTGCACCGATCCGGTCGAATTTGACGGTCATCGCTGAAGTGACACCCCGGCTGGCCGAAGTGACCAATGATTTCCGGCGTGAGCAGCGAACGATCGTCTCGCAACTGCGGCAAATCGAACCGCTTGTCGAAGAACGCCCACTCCAGATGGCCCAAGTGATTGAAAGTACGGCGAACCGCCTACGGCAAACGTTCCAGCAGACGGACGCGATGTTACATACGAGCATGCGTGACGAAAAACAACTGATCCAACTGTTGTCGAAACTCGAACGCGGAACAGAACTGGCCCTGCTCGGACGCGGGACGGAAGCAAAAGCCGTCGTCCAGGAAGTCCGCCTGGCGCTGGAAGCGTTCCGCTACTCCCCGGCAAACGTCCGGACCGCTTACTTATCGGAACTGAATCCGGGCTTACGGCCGGTTGTTGCCAACCCGCAAACGCCGGTTCCGTCGCAAAGCCAGCCGGTATCACCAAACCAGCCGGCTTCGACCGGACAACGACCGATTCCCTATGAGCCGGGACAAAACAGTCCGCGTGTCCTGCAGGAGACAGTCCAAAAAACGCTCCAGTTGCAGACGGCAGAATTGAAACTCGCGACACCGGCAGCGAACCCGGAAGCGGCAAAACTGCAAACGTTTCTGAATACGCAGCAACAGGTCAATAAACCGGACAATAACCAGCAACTGCAGCAACTATTGCTCGCCCTGCCCGTCCAGCTTGTCGAAGGGACGGCCGGACTGCACGTCCACTTACAAAATAAACGACCGGATGAAGTCATCGACTGGGAAAACAACACGTTGTACGTCCAGCTCGAGACCCCACGCCTCGGCGACATCGGCGTCCGTGTCGAAACGGTCAACCGGAAGATGCAGATTACGATTGAAAATGATTTCCCGCTCCTCGAGCGCCTGGCAACGCCGTTTCTCGAACGGACGACGGAAGCCCTGCAGGCGACCGGTTATCAGGATGTCCGGATCCGGTTTGATGCCTTTACGAAAGACCAAACGACACCGGAAACCGTCAAACCGGACGAGACACCAACCGGTTACGACTACCGGATTTAAGGAGGCCCTATGTACCAGAAAATTGATTTAAAACACCGCAAGTCAGCGGCCGTCCTCCGGTATGATGAAGCGTCGGGCAATGCCCCAATCGTCGTCGCCCGGGCAACGGGTGCCGCAGCGGACCGGATTTTACAGGAAGCCCGGGCAAGCGGCGTCGCGATTGAACAGGATACGTCGTTGCTCGGTCATCTGCTTGACCTCGATCTCGGAACGGCGATTCCCCCGCAACTCTATGATGTGATGGCTGAATTGCTACTGTTGATTGAAGAACTCGATCACGCGAAAGGACGGAACTCATGACCGAACAGGAACTGTATCAAATGACTCCGCAACAATTGACGGAGACGATGTTAAAAGGACTCGTCTTTCAATATGACCAGGCGATCATCGGTCGCGACGAGCGCCGGTTCGATACCGTCAACGTCCGTCTGCAAAAAGCGTACCAGCTGCTCGAGAAACTGCAGGCCGGACTGAACGACGAAGGCGGCATCATCACGGCACAACTCGATCAACTGTACTACTACTTAGCCGAACAGACGTTACAGGCTTACATCGAACCAACACGCTTGGAAGAATTGTTGCAACTGACGGAAGAATTGCTCGTCACCTGGCAAGCAGCCAGTCTGAAGAAAGACCGTCCCCTCGTTCGGGCGGCACACCATGAGCGTTACGAAGGGATGGACTATTAATGCGGATTTCAAACAATGTACAGGCTTTGAAAGCCTACCGAAACTTAAGCGCCAATCAGCTGAACGTTAAAACGACGATGGATAAACTGTCGAGCGGTCAAAAAATCAACCGCGGTGCTGATGACGCGGCCGGTCTCGCAATTTCTGAAAAGATGCGGAACCGTCTTAAAGCGCTTGATAAAGCGGAACAAAACGTCCTCGACGGCATTTCGATGGTCCAGACGGTCGAAGGCGGACTCAGTGAGACGCACAATCTGTTGCAACGGATGCGGGAACTGGCCGTCCAAGCCGGTAATGGAACACTCGCGACGGAAGACCGGACAGCGATTCAGGAAGAAATCAACCAGTTGACGAACGAAGTCTCACGGATTGCCGAGACGACACAGTTTAACGGCAAAAAATTACTGACAGGTGGATACGGAAAAGACAATGCCGTCTTTATCCAGACAAACGCCGGTGCGAGTGAAGGCATCTCTTTGACGATCAATGATATGCGGGCACGTAACATCGGGATCGCCTCGACGACACAACTGAACGAAAATGTCCGTCCTCTCGATTTCCCGAGTGACGACGGCACACCGGAATACGCGCTCAGCGTCATGACGAGCAGTGACGCCGAGCAAGCAATCAGTCTGTACACGAAGGCGATCGATACGATTTCCCAACAACGGGCGCAACTCGGCGCGATCCAAAACCGGTTCGAAGCAATGTCATCCGTCCTCAGCGTCAGCAAGGAAAACCTGACGGCATCCGAGTCACGGATTCGTGACACCGATATGGCACGTGAGATGATGGAGTATGCGAAGTACAACATTCTCAATCAATCGGGCATGGCGATGATCGCGCAAGCCAACGCCTTGCCGCAAGGCGTCTTACAATTACTCAACTAACGAAAGGTGGAATCACCGATGGACATCCGGCGCATCCAAGAAACAAGCCGTCTGCAGACACCGAAGACCGGACCACGCGAGGTGGAAGCATCGACGACGTTTTCGGCTCTGATGCAAGATAAACGCGAGCATAAAGGCTACGAACGCCTCCAGCAAAAATTGATGCTCGTTGAAGAACACGGTCAACTGCTGGCGGAAAGTCAGACGATCGAACACCTCGAAGCCTATAAAGAAAAAATCAAGGATTTCCTGAAGGATGCTCTTGATCAATCGCAACAAATTGAAGAAAAACGTGGCTTCAACCGCCGCGGTCGGATGAAAATCTATAAGGTCGTCGAACAGGTCGACGCTAAACTGCTCCAACTGACCGACAACGTCATTTCCGGCGAATCACGCCGCCTTGAGATTTTGGATCAAATCGGCGAAATCAAAGGAATGCTCGTCAACGTTTTTGTCTAAATTCATCTTGAGGAGCCACCCCGATGCCCGACCTCTATCTTAAAAAATGCCGTTGCCCCTATTGTCTGAAAGAAACAGAGACGAAACGGGTCTTGAGTCGCCATATCCGAGTCGACAAAACGGATCGTGACGGGATGATCCATTACAAAGGATCGAACGTCTACTATTATGAGCCGGTCCAGTGCACACACTGCCGGTTCCTGTTTCACGATACGTTCGGTAAGTTGCCACCCGACGTCCGGGAGACGCTCGCAACCAACATCTTGCCGACACTACCAATCCTGCCGTTTGCGGCAACCGAACGAACAGCAGACCAAGCCCTGCAACTCTATAAACTGTGCCTCTATACCGCGCAGATCACCCGGCAAAAAGACGCTATCCAAGCGATGCTTGGCGTCCGGATTGCCTGGCTGTATCGTTTGATCGGCAATCACGAACAGGAACTGCTCTGGATGGAGCGGGCTGTTGTGAAGTATGAAGCACTTTATGAATCGTATACTGATCCGGTGGACACCGGAATTCCGGAAGATGTTCTGTTGCTCCGACTCGCCGATCTGCATGCCGTGCTGGAACGGACGACCGAAGCCCGCACCTGGTACAGCGTCATCTTTCAAAGTAAAACGGTCTCCGACCGGGTCAAGAAGGATGCCCGGCACCACTGGGAACTGTACCGGGAACAGCACGACCTCTAACCCTGTTCGTCTTCGATGTGCGAGATGAAACAGGGTTTTCTGACTTCATGCCGAAACAGAACTATAACTACTCTATTTTAGAAAGGAGGCGAACCCATGACCCGGCGCTCCACTCTCATCCTCTATCTCGGTCTCATCTATTTGGTTTTATTCATGACGTTTGATCCCGTCATCACACCAATGATTGCCGGCACCAGTACGTTAATCGGTTTAAGCTATTGTGCCCGCTTGGCTTATCTCCACTTCCTCAAGCCGTCCCAGCACCCGTACCGCTTGATTGGTCAAGCCGTGCTGCTGTTTTGGCTCGGTCTTGTGATTAACTTCGTGTTGGCTTTATTGCCGAGCCGGTTTCATCCTGTCTGGTCGGATGCACTCGCGAACGTTACGTTAACGCTCTTTTTATTCATGACGGCCCTTGTTCTGTTCCGGTTGATTGACTGGTCGTCGTTCCAGCAAAACCGCTTGCTGTATCTTGACGGTTTTATTCTTTTTGGTATGGTGTTCGTCTTCAGTTATGTCCTGATTTTACGGCGGCTCCCCGACTTCGCCCGGACGCCGCTTGAACTGGTCGCGATGACGGTATATTGCTGTTGTTTTTCTCTTCTGTTACTGGCTTTTTTAATGCTCTATACGACCGGACTGCGCGGAAAAAAACACCAACTGTTGGTCCAGTCGGTTGCCCTGTTTTGCGTGACGAACCTCGGATATTATATTTTTTTAGTCCGCGACCAACTGGATCTCGCGGCGTTCTTTTTACCGCTTTATCCGGTCAGTCTTTGGAGGCTGTTGCTGTATTTCCATGATGCGCCGTCTGTCGCGTCCGGACAGCGGCAATTGTCACGACCGTACCTGCCTTACCTCAGCCTTGTTTCGCTGTTAATCTGGATTACATTTTTTGATGTCCCCCGGATTGTCTACCTCTTAGCGGTCACGATTTTATTTTCACTGTTCTTGGTGCGGCAAGTCCTGTCCGAACGGTTGAACCGACAACTGTTACAGGAACACGAAGTCGTCCAGCTCGATCTCGCCGATCGGGTCAAAGCAAAAACCGCCCTGCTGGAAATCCGGAAAGAAGAGTACCGCCGGCTGTTTTTAGACCATCCGCAACCGATTCTCCAAATCACGCGAACCGGTGCCGTGCAAGCGATGAATCCGGCGGCACATGTCAGTTTCGGCGAACAGATTCCGGAACGTTTATTGAATCAGGTACAGCAGAAAATCACTCAACTGGAGAGCAGCCTGAAACTGCTCTTACAGGACCATGACCTGACCTATGAAACGACACTGATCCCGGTGCCGGACCATGATTATGTCTATGTTCTGTTATCCGACATTACGGAAAAACTCGAGCAGCAACAGTGGCTGGAGGAGCTCGGCTATCACGACGCCTTGACACGGTTACCGAATCGCCGGTACTTCGAAGATTTCCTGCAAGAACGGTTGGCGCAGATTGACGCCGGTTCGTTGCTGTTCCTTGATCTCGACGGGTTTAAGCAGGTCAACGATTCGTACGGTCATGATGCGGGTGACTATGTCCTGCAAGAGACGGCGAACCGACTCCGGCTCCATCTCGAGGAACACGAAGTCGCGGCCCGGCTCGGCGGTGACGAGTTCATCGTCTTCTTACCCCGTTCGAAAGCAGAGACGATCCGCTACACGGAAGACTTGATTGACCAACTTAACCAACCGTTCTGGTTCCAGGGGACGGCGATGTCGGTTACACCTTCGATCGGGATTGCCCGGTATCCGGAAGACGGCGCGACGACAAGTCTGCTGTTGATCCGGGCCGACGAAGCGATGTACAGTGTCAAACAGCATGAAAAAAATGCCTATCGGTTCAAATGAAAAAGGATCTTCCGCAGGTGGAAGATCCTTTTTTCGTTACAACGACTCGCGCCGATATTTTTCTTCTTCATACGCATCCGGTAAATCAGAAATCGGTCGTTCCGCTTCTTCCCAGGATTCCGACTCGACATCCGGTTCGATAAACTGATCGTACGAGCCGTCAGAGCGATAAAATGGTTTGACGACTTTTCGTTTCTTGTCTTCACGTTTTGTCACGCGCGATCCCTCCCTAAGGCTAGAAAGTTACTGACGAGAATCAAAATATGGTGAAAAACTGCCTTCGACTTCTTCATACGGATCGATATACGATTTCCGACTTGTTTTCGTCTGACGCAATTGATTGATTTGTACCCCTAATTTAGCGGTTTCTGACGATAATTTCAAGTCGATTTTTTGACTGTCGGCGACAAGCTCCTGAATAATGGCTTGATTGGCACCGGCGAGTAAGTTCGAGTGCGCTGCAATGAATGCTTCCCGTTCATTGAGCAGGTTCTGAATCTTCAATAGCCATTCGTCATAGACGTCTTCCTCCGGTGTGTGTTCCAGCAGTTCCATCAGATGTTTGGTCTTCAGACGGAGCGGATCAAGCGGACTCATCGTTGACGCGCGAGTTTCATCGCTTCTTTCCACGTCTCACGGAACTCTTCCGCAAAACCGATCACTTCGTCGATTGCCACGACATCATTCTTAACGTTGGCGTCAATCAGACGACCCTGCATGTAATCGTATAAATTATTCAAGTCTTTTGACAAAGCAATCGACTGGTTGAGCGTCAGTTGCAACTCCAAGATAATCGCTTGCGCTTTTTGGATGTTCGTATTTTTTTGTTCAATTAACCCTTGTTCGATTGCCCGTTTGGCAAGCATTGAAAATTTAATCAGTCCTTCATACAGCATTAACGTCAAATCTTGCGGTAGTGCTGTTGTAACAGAATTCGTTTGGTACGTCGCGTATGGGTTTGCCATCTGAAGTCCTCCTTATTGTCCTAAGTATGAAGCGAGTGTCGCCGATTGGCTGTTCGCTTGGTTCATCGCTTGTTCCATCGCAGCAAAGCGACGGTAGTAGGCATTCTCTTTTGTTTTTAACTTATCTTCCCACGTCACCATACTCTTATCGAGATCAGCTAACGATTTACCGAGACGATACGTCGTCGCGACCGCACCATCGAGCCCGGCGACCTTCGAGATTTTATCGCGCATCGTTGTCGCGAAGCCTTGGATTTGCCGGACAAATCCGTCAAGTCCGCCTGGATTTGGTGTAATTGAACCATCAGGGTTCTTCACAGGTTCGGGAGCATCTGCTGTAAACAGTTTGTAGACACCCTCCGGCTGTTCTTCGAGCATTTTCTTTAGTTTCGCTTCATCGATTTTGAGCTTACCGCCATCCCGGAAGTCACTTGTTGAGGTAATCCCGATTTGCGACATATAATTTAATCCCACTGATTTTGAGTCGACCGTATAGGAATAGCCTGTATCAATTTTCGAAGAAATCGCACTACGAAACGCGTCCATTCCTTCGCGAAGGAAACTGTCATTTTTCAGGGCACCACTCATCGCCTTTTCTTCCCACTTCTTGACTTCATCTTCACTTAACTCTTTGCGCTGCGTATCCGTCAATGGTTGGAAATCACGGTATTTTTCTTCGCGGACTTTTTTATTCATCTTATCAATCAAGTCGTTATACTTATCAACAAACTTCTTAATGGAATCAAAGTTTGCTTGCGTGTCGAGTTTCGTATTAATCGTTGTGGCTGTTGTAGACGTACCGTTTAACGTAATCGTCAGACCGTTTTGCGTGAATGTATTAGTCCGCTGCTCAAGCTCTTGTCCACCAATCGTATACTTGGCATTTTTGCCGTCTTGCCCCACACCGTCAATTTGAGAATTTACTTTTTCTGTCCCTAAATTCGCATCGATCACTGTGATATCGGCTCCATTAGGATTCAGCTTCCCAGTATTTGTTTTGGTTAAGACTAACTTTCCCGTAATATCATTGTAAACGGCATTCATACCAAGACTCGTCTTACCATTAATGGCTGATGTCAAATCAGACAATTTTTGGGTTGCATCCAACGAAATCGTTTCACTGATTGCTTTTCCGTCAGCAGCAAAGCTGTTGATTTGAATGTTAACTTTCCCATTTGTCACGTTAAACATCCCACTCGCAGCAAGCGTAGTATCGGATGAACTCCCCTTAGTTGTCGTCATCGTTACAGAGGCCGCTGACGCTAACTGACCTATCTCATCAATCGTCACACTACCAGCTGTTGCCCCCGGACTTGCAGTCACGACAACTTTTGATGCGTCCGAACTAGTTGCCGTCTTCGCGATATAGTTTTTCGATAACAACATATCACTTGCTGCTGTCCGTAAATCGAGCAAACCACGGTTCATTTCGCGGTAAGCATCACGTTGCCACGTCAACGTTTGTTTCTTTTGTGACAAGCGATCAACCGGTGCACGTTCTACTTGCATCAATTGTTTGATCATAGTTTCTGTATCAATCCCACTTGCGAGACCACTAAGACGTATTCCTGCCATCCAATCAGTCCTTTCTGTTAAATCCGTTTATCGATCAATTGATTAAATTCCATAAAAGCTGCGAAAAAATCAAGTTCCTTTTTGCTCGGAATTTCTTGAACGACGTTATTATTCGTATCGACGACTTGAATATAAAATTCATTAAGTTTTTCATGTTTAACGAACTTTAAACCCGTTCGCTGCGCTTCAAGTTGGACATTTGCCTTCTCAATGGCCGTTTCGAACTTCGTAATATGTTGCGGTGTCGGTAAGATGACGATGCCGTCCTGTGCCAACTCTTCTTGATTTGCTTCAACGAAGACATTCCGTGTCGCTTCGTAAGGTAACACATTTTCAGGCAGGTGAAGCCGGATTTCCGTATTGATGGAATTCATGGACAAACACTCCTTTTTCTTCTCTATGTAGTATATCGGTTTGGACCATTCTTTTTATTAGTTTTATTTTAAAGTTCTCAAAATCGGGAATAAAGGAACGTATGTTCTTTTATGAAAGGAGCTTTACTATGCTGATCGATACATTATCAAAAGCTCAACAAGCTATCTTACTGGCAAGTGTTTTAGCAGATGGTGAAATTACAAAATGTTATCCAAAATCTCGGCGAAAAAATAATAGTTATCGAGAGCACTTTGGTGAGCCACAGCGGTTTTATCGGGAATGGAAACAATGTCAATTTCCCGACCTCCTATATATTCGTCAAAATAATCTCGTCTCCAAATCACTCCCTCTAATGACCGAACTGTATCCCTATTTTTATCCACATCATAAAAAGGTAATTCCATTTGAACTGCTCTCGCGTTGTACACATCCGTTATTTTTATTGACACTCTATTTAGATGACGGTTCACTTATGATTTCTAAACGCACGAACCACGCCAATCAGT
Organism: Exiguobacterium artemiae 255-15; assembly: GCF_000019905.1. Taxonomy (GTDB): domain Bacteria; phylum Bacillota; class Bacilli; order Exiguobacteriales; family Exiguobacteriaceae; genus Exiguobacterium_A; species Exiguobacterium_A artemiae. The sequence continues at coordinate 2,402,159 of NC_010556.1, forward strand.
TGTATGTGACACCTTCCATCGCACTTTATCTACAGTCGTTTTCAAAAGAAGAGCTGATTCCTTTTTGTAATTGGTTGAATCAGACATTCCATCTCAATTTTCGTTTATCAAAAACTTCCAACGGTTGCGGTTATTTCTTGAAAACGACTCGTGTCACAGATACGATCACATTTTTGAAGCAAGTTGCACCATATACAGTGGACTTACCAAAGTTTTCTTATAAGTTAGATTGGGAAGCTCGTCTCAACAAACTTCAGCATGAACATCCAGAGTATCAAGTACTTCCATCAAATCCTTCAAGACCATATACATCAGAAGAGTGCACTACTATTTTAGAACTCAAAACAAGTGGATGGACGACGCAAGCCATTGCTGAAAAACTCAACCGGACACACTGGTCCGTCACTTATAAGTTTGGACAACTAAAAAAAGGCCATGGAACAAGTCCATGACCTTTAAGTAAGCTATACGACCAATTACGATTAACGGAGTAATTGGAGAACGCCTTGCGGCTGTTGGTTCGCTTGCTACGCGCATTAACTTTCGCTAATGATAAGACTATATCTTCATCCTAGGTATACTAGGAGCTGGGCGCTTCCCCCGCCGTTTACGGAGTACGGATTTCATAACCATCAGAAGTCTCCATTAGGTCGTCTATCCTAGTCGTTGAACCTTCACCAAGGTTTCCCTACAGGTGCTTGGCTGCTGATTGTCCAATCCTTGACGTTTTTCAGAACGGTCACGCTCACCGTTTCCAGCCACGTTGTCGTACATCAAGGCTCTAAGGAGTTCCAGCAATTCACCCAGTCATGCTCTGATCAGTTACTCGATCAGACGCCCGGTGAAATCAAATTACCGAAGGAGTTGAAGTACGCCTTGGGGTGTTTGATTCGATTGAGCCAACATTGCTTGTGCAGCTTGTCCAAGAATCGAGTTCTTTGTTTGGTTCATCATTTCTTTCGCCATGTCAACGTCACGGATACGTGATTCTGCAGCCGTTAAGTTTTCAGAAGATGTTTTAAGGTTATTGATTGTATGCTCGAGTCGGTTTTGGTTTGCACCAAGGTATGAACGAGCAGTACTTACTTTCCCAATAGCTGTATCAATTTTAGCAGTCGAAGCACCACCTGCTGAAACATCTAACGTAGTTGCACCTAGTAAAGTCGTTGTATCTGCCTTAGTACTAGAAAGTTTGAGAGTAAGTTTCTCATAAGCTGCGCTTGCAACATCATTAGCACCAATCTGTAAATCAACATCTACTGCTGCAGAAGAAATTAAATCTTTACCGTTAAATTTTGTAGAAGAAGCAATACGATCGATTTCTGTAACAAGCTCATCACCTTCAGCTTTAATTGCAGCTAAATCTTCAGTGTTGTTAGTACCATTCGATGCTTGTACAGAAAGTTCTCGCATTCGCTGAAGAATATCGTGTGTTTCGTTTAATGCACCCTCAGCCGTTTGAATCATTGAAATACCATCTTGTGCGTTACGTGACGCTTGATCAAGTCCACGAACTTGTCCACGCATTTTTTCAGAGATTGCAAGACCAGCTGCATCATCGCCCGCTTTGTTGATACGAAGACCTGAAGCGAGTTTCTCCATTGATTTACCTTGAGCAGCAGTTGCCGCCGAAAGTTTGTTGTGTGTGTTAAGTGCTGTAATGTTGTGATTGATAATCATTTTAATTTTCCCTCCATAGGAATGAATTTTTTGTCTCTTTGAAGATCCGTCTTCGCCGAGATGTGCCCCCTGGCCGGCCCAAGAGTAGCACGGTGGTTGTAGTCGATGACTGCTTCCACTCTATATATCGTCGCCGTCCCGAAATGTTTAACAGTTTCTCTCAAAAAAAATTAAAAAACTTCAAAGAAAAATCGCAGACGAATGTATCGTCTACGATTTCACTTTTAAAGACGTGTCGCGCCTGTCTCTTCCTGTAATTGTTCTGCAACGGCGACGAGCTCTTCCATTGCGCCGTTGACTTCGCCGAGTGACGCTGCTTGATGACTTGAAGCTTGGAGAACTTGTTCCGCGTGTTTTGATGCTTCTTCAACCATCGCGAGAATATTCGCCGTCGTTAAACCGACCTGATCGATTTCCTTATCCGACTTAATGACAAGCTGATCAACCGACTGGACGCGTGAATAGACACTTTCCGTTGACTGATGAATCTCTTCAAACGATGATCCCGCTTGTTCAACGAGGCCAACACCGGTTGCGACTTCTTTTTGGACGTCCGTCATTGCATTGGCTGTATCGTTGACGAGACGTTTGACACCGGAAATCAAATCGGTAATTTCTTTCGCCGACGTCGCTGTCTGTTCCGCCAGTTTTTTAACTTCCGCGGCAACAACGGCAAATCCGCGTCCAGCGTCACCGGCACGAGCTGCTTCAATCGAGGCATTGAGACTGAGTAAGTTCGTCTGGGCCGAGATGTCACTGATGACATCGGTAATCCGCGAAATTTCACCGGTCATGCCTGTCAGACGACTGTTGAGTGTTGCTGATTGTTCCATCTTACTTGAAATCATATGCATCGCTTCAACAGAATCTGTCGCGAGCGTTTTACCGTTCTCGGCTTCCGTCTGCATGACCGTCGCCGATTTTAACGCTTCATTCATTTCTTTGGCGACTTCATCCATCGTCCGTTTGACGGCACCGAGCGCATCCATCGACAAGTAGGCTTGATCGACGTTTTCGTTCATCTTCGTCGAGAGCTCTGCCATCGCAGAGCGGATGCTTTCGCCTGATGCATTACCTTCTTGGACAGCAGCCGCGATTTCCTGCGCTGACGCCGTCAATTTATCACTTGAATTGCCCATCTGTGTGGCTTGTTTGCGGATATGTAAGACCATGACTTCGAGTTCATGCATTAACTGATCGACTTCGTCGCCGCGTTTTGCTTCTTCGAAATCGACGTTGAAATTACCGTTTGCGACTTCGCGCGCTGTTTCCGTCGCCTTTTCAATCGCTTTGATTGGTTGACGGAGAATCAATTGAATCAATGCTGAACCAATGATGGATAAAACTAACCCAATCCCAGCGCCGAACCAAATCGATGTTCCGTCCGCCACGTTTAGTCCCCGGTGTAAGAACAATGTCAACTGTGCTGAAATCCCACCAGTAATGACTGAAATCGCCAAGACCCAGACAAACAACCGCATCTTTAAATTTTTGCGTAATCTACTCATCTTCGAAACTCCCTTTCCTGTTTCAAATCTCATCACCTTCTCTATCGGTCACTTCTGAGAACGCTTTAATAGAATTGACCTGATTTTACAGTTCTTCCTTATGCCACTTTCATCACAAATGAAACGATATGCATAAAAATACCCAATCAACACTTCCTATAGAAAGAAAGTCGATTGGGTATCTGTAAGTTTAGAACGTTACTTGCGGTCAATCTGAACGTATTTATACGAAATATCTGTTCCGACATTGTGACGGGCGAGATTTTTGACTTCCGTATTTTGAAGGAAGGTGTTCTTCCGTTGGTAGACCGGTGAAATCGCTTGATCGTCAAGCAACATCGTTTCCGCTTTACTTAACAGCGCCAGACGTTTATCCTGATCGAGTTCGTTTTCCGCTTGTTTCAACAGTCCATCGTACTTCTTGTTCGAGTAGTCCATCATGTTGAACGGGTTGCCGGTCATGAACAGGTTCAGGTACGTTGTCGCATCCTGATAGTCCGGAGCCCAGCTCGCGAGTGACAGGTCATAATCCCCTCGTCCTTCTCGCGCCAACCGCTCTTTTTTCGGGAGTGACAACAGTTTAACGTCGACGTTTTGTTGTTTCAGTGAACCTTGGATGTACTCACCGATTTTCTTCGAGACATCGTCATCTTCAATGATCATCGTCAGCTCGAGGTTTTGATCAGCGAGGACTTGTTTCGCTTGTGCCGTATCAAACGATGATTCGATCTGCCGTGTCTTATCATAGTTTGAATCCAGCTCTTGTGGAACGATGTAATCCGCCGGCAGTGAACCATTGCCGAGTAACGTTTCCGTCAGTGCTTTTTTATCATAAGCCGCGTCAATCGCCTGACGGGTCTTATGATCTTTCAGCGCATCCGTTTTTTGATTCATCCGGATGAAGAACATCCGCGAGTCGCTGAACGTGTTGTACTCTTTTTTGTTTTTGTACGTGACGACGTTTTCCGAGTTCAGTGGTGCGACATCGAGTTCGCCTGTCTCAAACAGGTTGATCGCAAGCATCGGGTCCTTGATGATTTTGACATCCACTTCGTCAATCTTGACGTTTTTCCGGTCGGCGTAGTCCGCGTTTTTTGCGAGCGTATAGCCTTGCTCCGCCTGATATTTCTTGAACGTGAACGGTCCGTTGTAGACGTTTGTTTTTGGATCGGTTCCAAACTTCTCGCCTTGTGCTTTGACGATGTCTTCCCGGACCGGCATGTATGTGCCAAACGTCGTCATGCTGAGGAAGTACGGTGTCGGGCGTTTCAGTTCAATCTGTAACGTCTGATCGTCAATGACTTTTGTTTCCTTGACCGGCTCGAGCAGGTACGCGAACGGTGAGTTCGTCTCGATGACGCGCTCATACGCATACCGGAAGTTTTCTGCTGTAACCGGTTTGCCATCCGACCATTTCGCGTTCGGGTCGAGTTTAAACGTATAGACTTTTCCGTCTTCCGACACGCTGTGCGACTTCGCTGCTGCCGGGACCAGTTCATTGCTTGCATCAAACCGGTACAATCCTTCGTAAATCTGGTTAAAGATATTTGACGTGATAGCATCTGCGGGGTCGACCGACAGGAGATCATAACTTTCCATCGTGTGTAAAACTTTCTTTTCGTTTTTATTGGGTGTTGCTGTTTCCGTGTCCGTTGTCGAGCATCCTGCAAGCAGGAACGCCGTACTTACCGCCGCGATCAATGTCTTTTTCATGAATAATTCCTCCTAAAGATAATGTGCGTTGGATGATTCGGCGTTCCTTGACGTAAAACAAAAAACGCCCTCTATGCATAGCAAAAGCTGATGCATAGAGGACGCCTGTATCCGCGCGGTGCCACCTCTAGTTGAGATTAAAAATCTCCTCTTGTCGCTGGTCCAACAACCAGCTAGCCCGGTAACGGGGGCAACCGTCCTGTCTACTGAATCGTTCAACAGGCTCTCAGCGGTCCATTCCCTGATCAGCTTACCGCGTCAGGCTCTCACCTTTCCTGACTCGCTTTGTCGGCAGTCTTGACGGTACTTACTCCGCGTCGTTGATTTGTTTGATATGGCTTAACTTGTTGTTTACTTTACACGGCTTGTTTTATCCTGTCAACGAAAAAAGCTTAGAACGGATGATCCTCTTTGCGTTCCTGTTCTTTCCGGACCGGACGCGGACGAATCGGTTCGACGCGTTGTACATGTGTCCGCGTGAGAATCCGGCTTCCGAATGCCGCCTCCAGTAAAATCGTGATCGCTGCCGCCATATGCAACAGCATCCCGACGACCGGAATGACACCGACTGTCGACGCGACAATTCCGACGATGTTCCCTTTTGACACTCGACCCGCTCGTGCCGTCAAGACGACGACCACGATGTGAAACGCGAGCATTAACCAAAGGGCATTGTAACCTGAGAAAATGACAATCGAACCACCTAAAAACGGAATCCCGAGCACCGCTTCCATTCCACCTGATACCCACTTCAACGTCCGTAATGAATTCTGTCGATCGTTCATGACGTCGCCTCCTCTTTTTTTCCATATGTGTAGTATACGACAAAACCGAGAGAAGGTTTCAGATTTCTTTCAGAATGTAAACTTGTTTTTATCTTTTCATTTCGCCCAATGCCACCATTTTTTCAATACCTCAGTTTTCGGTGTCCGGGCGCGACTCCTGCGGGAAAAGGAAGGGCTTGTCCCTTCCGTCAGGAACAGGCAAGACCCGGTCGGCTGAAAGACGATCGCGGCTTGCGTCAGGAACAGGCAAGACCCGGTCGGCTGAAAGACGATCGCGGCTTGCGTTCCGCCCGAGGAAAGCAAGCCAACGGACAACCGGAAACGATATCGTATCTCGTTAAAAGCGGATAGACCTTTGGTCTTTGAACTATATATAAAAAAGCCCACTCACGTGGACTTTCTGCAAAACGATTATAAGCCGAGCACGTGGAACTGATACCCACGTCCGACAACGAATCCGGCATCTTTATACAAATCAAGCGCCCGTGCGTTGTCTGTCTCAACATCAAGTTCAAGCTGTGTCCGACCAGTCCGGAACATCGCCTGGACCATCAGCTTCAGCATCTTCTTGCCGTATCCGTTGCCTTGTGCTTCCGGACGGACGGCAAACGCGTGAATGCTCGCCTGTGTGTCAGACGCAAGATAGGCGCGGATGACACCGACCGGTTGACCGTTTGCGACGCCGATGTACGTCACACGATCGTCTGACTCAATCGCTTGATAGATCGATTCTGCTTCATCCGCTGTATTGCCGAATGACGAACCGAGTGTCTCGACGATGAATGGACGATCGTCTGCTGTCGCTTCCCGCAGTTCGAAATCCGGATCCGCTTTTAAGAACAACTGGGCTTTTTTCAGAACCATGTTATATTCCGTCATTCGGTATTCGGTACCGAGCTGACCAAGGACGGCCTGACCTGATTTACTCTCATCATCAATGACGAACGTAAATGCTTCGACGCCTTGCGGACGGGCTGCTTCTTTTGCCGCTTCGACGAGTTGTGTAAAGATACCTTGTTTCCGGTAATCCGGATCAACAAAGACATTGATTTCCCATTCGGTCGGCAAGTAGGCAAAAGCCTGCAGGTATCCGACCAACTTCGTGTCGTCGTAGACTGCGAAATCGTTTTGTCCGACCCAATCCGCCGCGACTTTCAGTTCAATTCCGTCATGATCGTTGACACATTTCTCAAGTTGTAAGACTTCTGTTGTTTGTTTGACTTCTGTTACTGTCCATTCCATTTCACTTCACCTCAACCTTTACTATATCGGACCATCAAAAGAAGCACTAGCAAAAGCTGGTGCTCCTTGCAGTTTCCTTATTTTAATTTAAATGTTTTCATCATCGTCGGAACATCACTTGTGATGAGCTTAGCAATTTTCTCTTTGCCGGCTGCCCCTTTGACCGCTTCGGTCGGTTGGACATAGTAGTACGTTTTATTGCCTTTTGTCCCGAGATACGTGCCGAATCCGACTTGTTTCTCAAATTGTTTTTTCGTTAATTTTTTCGGTTCAAAGTTCAAGTTCACGAGCATTTGATCTTTGCCCTTTACTTTATAGTAGAGCGAAAACGTTCCGCTGCGTGTCACGGTACCGTATTTCGTCTTGACCGTTTTGTTTTTGACGACATCGACTTTGTCCTGCTTGATCGCTGTCTGTAAGGCGGTCGTCGCCTTGACGGAGTAGCCGAAGTCCTTGTTTTGGATCGTGCCTGTTTTATACGTCACGTTACTTGCGCCGAAAGCTGTCACTGGAATTAGACATGCTCCGATTAATACCCCTGTCATTGCTACTCGTTTCATGCTAACTCCCCCTTAACTCTTCGATAGTAAATCAATTCCCTTTTGTGAAATAGGTAAACTCTATTCTTGAAAAAGATTTGACGGAATTGTCTAAATTTCTTACGATAGAACTAACGAAACGAAATGGGGTTAAACTGATGGCTGAACAAGAACTATTAACGCAAGAACAGCTCGATAATCTGCTGAAGAATTCGTTTGCGATGCAGGTACCAATCCTCGAGAAGTTCATGAAAGATACACATGACCGCTACGCACTCGCAACGACATCGTTCAAACGTGATATGGATACGATGAAAGAATCAGAGTGGCACCAGTTCTTCGCCGGTAAATTGTTACCGCACTTCTTCCTTGAGCACCTCGGCTTCGGGGCGTCGTTCCGCTTTAACGGACACGACAAAGAAGTCGATCTGCCGGAAAACGTCGTTCCTGTCCGGAATGATGCCGATGATCAAATCGCGAAAGTCGTCCTCGGTGTTGAAAAAGCGATGAAAGACATGCACATCAAAAACCATAACCTGGTCGCGAAATTCTACCAGGAGACACTCGAACTCGCTTGTCAGATGGGCAGTCGCGTCGGGATGAGCGATGAGTTCTATACGCTCGTCAAACCAAGCCTCGTTCAAGCCAACGATTCCGAATAACCAATAAGTCCCGCTCTTCACTTTGGTGAAAGACGGGACTTTTTTTGCACAGATTATTTGAACTGAATATAAAAGCAGGCGCCGCCAAGTGCGCTATCCCGGACACCGTACGCCAGCCCGTGACTGTCGAGAATCAACCGACTGATCGCAAGACCGAGACCATGCCCGGAGCCGCCTGTCTGTTTGACATACAAATCCCAAATCGTCGAACGGGCGTTTTCCGCGACACCATTCCCGGCATCCTCGACCGTCAACTCGGTTGCTGTCAGCCGGACTAACACCTCGCTTCCGACCGGCGCCGCGACTTGAGCGTTCACCAGGAAGTTGACGAGAACCCGTTCAAACATCCGCCGATCCAGCGAAAGTCGAACTGGTACTGTCTCGACCGTCAAACGGAGACCGTCTTTTTGGAACGTCGATTGTAACCGTTCCGCTGTTTCCTCAACTAATTGATCGAGTGCCACTTCTGTCCGGTCCAATGGCATCATCCCGCCGGCCAGTTTCGAATAAACTAACGTCTCGTCAATCAACAGCCCGAGCCGATCTGTTTCTTCGATGATACTGCTCGTGACGTCTGGCAGTTCGTCGACCGGAATGACACCGGCCGCCAGAGCTTCCGTTTCATTGCGGATGATGGCGAGCGGCGTCCGCAAATCGTGGGTGATCCCGGCAATAAACGATTTCTGCAAGGCTTCTTTTTGGATCAGCTGTTCCTGCATCTCGTCGACGGCATGAATCAGATCCCCGACTTCATCATTCGGTCGGTCCGGTAAGAGGACATCTTTTCGTCCGTCGCCGATCTGTTTGGCGACCATCCGAAGCTCCATGATCGGCCGAATGAATTGCCGTCCCATGTAATAGGCCAGTCCGGTTGCCAGCAGTAAAGCGGCAAGTAACGCTACACCAATCGCCAGATAGACGCCGTCCAAGGCACTGCTTGCGAGTGGTGCTTCACGGATCGTCGTGATGACCGTATCACCGCTCGTCAACTGATATGTCAACAGCCGGTTCCCTTGGACTTCGATGCTGTCCTGTTGTTGCAAATCATTCAGAATCGGCAACTCGACGACTTGCCGGCCCCGTCCTCCGATTCGTTCCGTCACCCCGTCACGCGTGATGAATCCTTGGATTTCCCGAGGAACCGGACGGTCTTCTGCCAGTGCCTCTTTGATGATGTTCGCTTCCCGCGTCAGCTGGCTGTAACGTTCTCCTTCTGCAAATCGGTTGACGAGAAACGCCGTCAGACTAAAGCTGAGCACACCCATGATCAATAACGGGGCAAGGACTGCCAGTAAAAACTTACGCATCAGTTTACTCATTCAATCGCCTCCAACCGGTAGCCGACCCGGTGAACTGTCTTCAACTGCTGTTTAATCGTCGGCAGTTTATCGCGCAACTGTTTGACGTGAGTATCGACCGTCCGCGTATCGCCCCCGAATGTATAGCCCCAGACTTCATCGAGAATTTGATCGCGCGTCAGTGCTTCGCCCATGTGCTCAAAGAAGTAGACCAACAGTTCGAATTCCATTTTCGCGAGACTGACCGTGTCCGATCCGTTTTGGACACGGCGCGCCTTCTCATCAATCGTTACGTCACCTAACTTCCGTCCGACCGGCGAGCGTTGCTTCAACGCCCGCTCGAGCCGGATGATCAGTTCCTTCAGGACTACGGGTTTGACGAGATAGTCATCCGCTCCCAGTTCGAGTCCAAACACCCGGTCGTCCGCTTCCCCGCGTGATGTTAGCATGAAGACGACCGGTGCCGGGACCGTCGCTTTGATGCCCGGGACGAGCGACCAACCGTCCCCGTCCGGCAGCCGGACGTCGACAAGGACAGCGTCAAACGATGCATGCGCAAGTTTTGTTTTCGCCTCCGCCAGTGACGCCGCGAGCGTGACTGTATAGCCATGATGGCGCAGGAAACGTTCCGTCACCTGTGCCAGCTTCAGTTCATCTTCAATCACTAAAATGTTCATCTGCATCCCTCCACTTGTAGTGTACCGTCTTTTTTAAGCGGTTGACGTTTCTTTACGATTTCCTTGCAACTTCCTCACAACTTCTGTTCGGATGCCCGCTAACATAAAGGGTGAAAGGAGTGATCACCCATGCAATTCAAAAAACAATGGATCACCGCACTGACAATCAGCGCACTAACAGTAGGAGCCGCGTCTGCATATGCTGCAACCAATGACGACAGCTCAACAGAAACGAAATCAGAACGTCCACATTTTGAAGGGATGAAACGACTCGACTTTACATTACTGCTCAAAAAATTAAACCTGACAGAAAAACAGGTCGATGCTGCCCGTGAAAAAGGTTTATCAATCGCCGACCTGGCCAAACAAAAAGGAATTTCGTTCAGTGACTATAAAAAGGCGGAACTCGCCGCCGCAAAAGAACAGCTTGCTTCCCTCGTCAAATCCGATGACTTAACGAAATCGCAGGCAGCGGATATGTTAAAACATCATACGGAACGCTTTAGCGGCGTTTCGAGTTATGCCGATTTAAAAGAACAGATGCCAAAAGGACATCACGGTGACAAAGGTGGCTTCTTCAACGAATCATTGATTGCCGACGTCTTGAAAGCACTTGGTCTCAGCCAAGATAAATTCGATGCCGCCAACCAATCGCTTGCCGCTTATGCGAAAGCCCAGTCGATTAAGTTCGCGGATTACAAGAAAGCATTGCTTGCAGCGCAGACGACACAGCTCGATCAATTCGTCAAAGACGGGAAGATGACGAAAAAACAAGCGACCGAGATCAAAGCCCGTCTGACGGAAGAGTTTTCCGATGCCAACAGCTATGATGACTTACCGGACCGCGGTCAACATGGACCAGGCGAACACGGTGGACCGGGTCATGATGTCTTCGGTGATACGACATCTGCCATCCTGAAGCGATTGAATCTCGATGCGGCGAAATTCAAAGCGGCAAACCAACCATTACCCGAATTCGCGGAAGCGAATAAGATTTCGTTTGCTGAATTTGAAAAGGCTGTCCTTGCTGAACAAACGAAAGCGATCGATGCGAAAGTCAAAAGTGGTGCCATCACAAAAAAACAAGCGACCGCTATAAAAGAACGGATGCAGGAACGGGCCGATGAAGTCTCAAGTTACGATGACCTCCAGCAAGGACCACGCGGCGGACACGAACCGGGACGTCATCACGGTCCTGATATGAACGGTTCCGACCGTCCGGATCAATCTGATCCAAATGCCAGTGACACTTCGGTTGACCTTGCCATCTGATGTGTAAATCACGGACAAACTTCGACATGTGCCATTCAACAGGCATCGGCGGGGTTTGTCTTTTTGTCTTTTTGTCTTTTTGTCTTTTTGTCTTTTTGTCTTTTTGTCTTTTTGTCTTTTTGTCTTTTTGTCTTTTTGTCTTTTTGTCTTTTTGTCTTTTTGTCTTTTTGTCTTTTACGTTCTTACGTTCTTACGTTCTTACGTTCTCATTCTGAAAGAATGATTTGTCGGAGTCTGCTTTCGAAGCTCGACTTCTACGGGAAAAGGAAGCTCTGCTTCCGACAGGAACAAGGAAGACCCGGTCGACGGTCACGACGACCGCGGCTTCCGTTCCGCCCGAGAAAATCGAGCGAAAGAAAGCAGACTTCCCGTCCCACCCCCTTCTTTTCCATTCCACTTCCTCCCATTCTCCAAAAAATGATTCGCTTTTTTTGAAAAAAAAGTCTATTCTTCGAACTTTGATTGCAATTGATCTTCGTTTACTCCGATACTAAGAGTGAGAGAAAAAATTCGAGTGAGGAGATTTGTCTATGACTTTTTTCGACGCGATGCAACGACTGAGTCGTTCATCTACATCCCCTCTGCTGATTGGCGGGTTAGAGCTGTCACGCCCAGAACGTGTGGAACCTTTTTTTCAGCAAAGTACAGATGCTGTCTTTTTCTTTAATCACCTTGGTGAAATCATCTATTTCAACGAACAGCTTCCACGGATGCTCGGCTATTCGAAAGAAACTTTATATAATCATTTCGCCGTCTTCAATCCACCGGAGCAGCATGCGTCCGTGACGGCATTTTTCGAGCGGGCTCTGGCCGGTGAGACGGTCCACTATACGGCACAAGGTCTGCATGCCGATCAACACCGGCTGACGCTCAAAATCACGAACATGCCAATTGAACAGGATGGGCATGTCGTTGGGGTGTACGGGATTGCACGCGACATCACACGCGAAAAACAGTTGGAGGATGATGTCGTCCATATCCGGTCGCAACTGGAACTGACAGAACAGATTCCGGAACTGGTCGTCTTTCACTACGATCCAACGAGCCGGACGATCGAGTATTCACCTTCGTTAATCAAGTACTTAGGCATCGAGTCCAATCCGGTGCAACCCTTTACGAATGAACAGTTACATCAACGTATCCATCCGCGTGATTTTGATCCGCTCCGCTTTCAGATGATCCGCCTGCTTGATGGAGAAATCGATACGTTCGAACAGGAAGTATCCGTCCTGAATGCCGACTACGAATATCAACTGTTACGCCTGAAGGCATTACGACGCGACGGTCCGACCGGATTGATTTCTCTGATTCTTTATGATTTGTCAGAAGTCAGCGAAGCGCGCCGTGAACTGGCACGCGAACGGGAACAGACGCGTGAAATCTATGAAGCACTCGAAGCCGCTATTTCACAAATCGACTTATCAACCGGACACCTGTTGTTTCATTCCAAAGGATTTTTCCAGATTTTCGAAGAGTTGCCGCACGATCTGATCCTCAGTCGGGACTGGCTGTTCGAGCGACTCGATCCGCGTGACGTACCGGCGATGAAACAGTTCATCCGCCGGCTGACGTCCGGAAAGCCGAGTACGATCCAGTATCGTCTGCTGTTCCCGGACGGGCGTATGAAATGGATTGAGGACCAGCAAATTCCGGTCTTCCAGCTGGACGGTTCGATTGCCTACACGAACAGCATCATGCACGACATTACACTTCAAAAAGAGTATGAGGAACGCTTGCAACAGCTGGCGATGTATGATTCGATCACCGGTCTCCCGAACCGGCTGTCGTTGACGGATACGATCCGTAACTGGATGCAGGCGAACACGCCATTTTCGATTTTATCGATTTCGTTTAACCGGATTTCGGATATTAACAATGCGTTTGGTCATGCTTCCGGTGACCAGTGGATTCAGGCGACGAGCGCCCTCCTCAATCGTTCGAGACCGGACGAAGTCTTTTTCGGACACCTTGGCGGTGACGAATACGCGATGCTCGTCCCGTCGAGCCTCAAGGACGATATCACGTCCTATGCGGAAACGTTGTTGTCTTTATCCGTCGAACCGATTTTGATTGATCCTTATGCCTTGTTCACCCGTGTTTCGATCGGCATCAGTCGTTTTCCGGACGACAGCAACGATCCGATTGAATTGATGAAACATTCGTATACGGCGCTTCGACGGTCACGGCGGGAAAACCAAAGTGCCGTCCATCATTACGCTTCAAACTTGGATATCGATTATTACCGCCGCTACCGGCTCGAACAGGATTTACATTATGCGATTGAACGGAAGCAACTGTTTCTCGAGTATCAACCGAAAGTCGACAGCTGGACCGGGAAAATCATTGGTCTCGAAGCGTTAATCCGCTGGCAACACCCGGAATGGGGACGGATTCCGCCCAATGATTTCATCCCGCTTGCCGAGGAAAGTGCCCTGCATATCGCAATCGGCGACTGGGTCGTCGAGACGGCATGCCAGGCAATGCTTGACTGGTCCAGTGCCGGTGCCGATCTCGTTCCGGTGTCCGTCAACGTCTCACCGAAACGGTTTTTGATTCCCGGATTCGAACACCAGATTGAACAGATACTGGCTGCGTATCACTTGCCGGCCGAGCTGCTGGAACTGGAAATCACCGAAGCGGCATTGATCATGGATGACCCGAACATCAGCCGGACGCTCGAGCATGTCAGCAGGCTCGGTGTCCGGATTGCCCTCGATGACTTCGGCAAGGGTTATTCGTCGATGGTCTATCTGCAACGGTATCCGATTGACGTCGTCAAAATTGATCGCCAGTTTGCAACGCATATCGCGGAAGACACGAAAGCACAAGCGATCATCAAAAGTATTCTCTATATGGCGAAGGAGTTTAATCTGGCTGTCATCGCCGAGGGCATCGAGACGATTCAACAGCTCGAGACGTTCCGGGCTCTTGAATGTCCGAACATCCAAGGGTATTTATTCAGCCGACCGGTGTCCGCGGCCGTCATGGAAAGTTTTCTGATCCGGGAAGTTCTCTATCCGATCGAAGCCTGTTCGCTTGCGTCGGATAACATCCCGAGCTTCACGGTCCAAGGCAAGATCAAGATGCTGCAGCATCAAAATCAGACATTCGACTTTAGTTTTTCCGAGATTCAAGCCCACCGGACGAGTACACGTCATCTCTACTTTACGACTGATACGCCCTTGCCTCTGCAAACCGCGACGTTTGAAGTCCGGTTGTCGGAAGGGTTGCAGCTGGTCTCCTGTACTCTGACTGTCACTGCTTTTGAGAACGGACAATATGCCGGACGCTATACGACGACGCAGGAAGCGGAACTGGTCTTACGATTTTTCCAAACCTTACGCTACAACGGGTGAAATAAGCACTAAGGTCGTTCTCGCGTGCCTTAGTGCTTTTTTGTTATAGTAATGAAAAGTGTATGTAAAAGGAGGGGTTCGATGCTCGCAGCTGAACAGGCCAAACGACACCGCCGTTCGACGAAATGGCAACTGGTCCGCCGATTGCTGTTACTCACGATCGGTGCCGTGATTTTCGCCATCGGACTCAAAGGATTCCTTGTCCCGAACAGTATCATCGATGGTGGAATTGTCGGTATTTCCATCATCGGATCGAAACTGACCGATTCAACACTCGCGTTGTGGTTATTCTTTCTCAACATCCCGTTCATCTTTTTCGGTTATAAACAAATCGGGAAGACGTTTGCCTTGTCGACGCTTTACGCCATTTCCGTCATGGCAATTGCGACGAAGTTACTGGAAGACATCGGTCCGATGACACGGGTCGATCTCCTCGCAACCGTCTTCGGCGGGTTGATTCTCGGAATCGGTGTCGGGATTGTCATCCGGGCGAGTGGTTCACTCGACGGGACCGAAATTTTGGCTGTCTCGTTCAGCCGTTCGACCCCGTTTTCCGTCGGCGAAATCGTCATGTTCTTTAACGTCTTCATTTTAGGGGCAGCCGGTTTTGTGTTCGGATGGGACCGGGCCATGTATTCCTTGATTACCTACTTCATCGCCTTCAAGACGATTGATGTCGTCATCGACGGACTCGATCAGTCGAAAAGTGTCTGGATTATTTCTGAAAATCATGAAGAGATTGGTCTTGCCATCATGGACCGGCTCGGTCGGACGATGACGTACCTGAACGGGGAAGGTGCCTTTTCCGGCGACGACAAAAAAATCATCTTTTGTGTCATCAGCCGGTTGGAAGAAACGAAACTGAAGGAAATCGTCCGGGACTTCGATGAGGAAGCCTTTATCGCGATCGGCAACATCCATGATGTCCATGGCGGTCGTTTCAAGAAAAAAGATATTCATTAACGTATCCTACTGCAGAGAGGAAGAATCGCCGTGTCGCTGTTGAAAAAACACCGCAAGAAACTGATTGCCGGACTGGTTATACTGATTGTCTTAGTCCTGATTGCCATTGTCGGAATTTCTGCTTATGTCGGTTCTTCTTTGACGGAGCCGCCCCGGGAACCGTTGACGACCAATCCGAAAAAGGCGGAAGGTCTCGCTTACGAAAACGTCTCGTTCCGCTCTTACAAAGACCGGACCCGTTTATCCGGCTGGTGGATTCCGAGTGAAGACGCCAAGTTGACAATCGTTTTTGCCCACGGGTACGGAAAAAACCGGGAGCAAAATGATGTCCCGATCCTGCCGTTGTTCAAGAAATTCCATCAGGCCGGCTATAACGTCCTGACGTTTGATTTCCGCGGCTCCGGTCAATCGGAAGGAAAACGCGTTACGGTCGGTGCAAAGGAGCAGGATGATTTATTGACTGCCGTCCGCTACGCGAAATCACGCGCCTCGGAACCGGTCGTCCTCTACGGCATCTCGATGGGAGCGGCGACATCTCTCGTCACGGCACCAAAAGCCGAAGTCGCCGGTGTCATCGCCGACAGTCCGTTCAGTGATCTCAAGAACTATCTCGAGACGAATCTGCCGGTTTGGAGCGGTCTGCCGAACTTCCCGTTCACGCCGGTCATCCTGCAGGTGACACCACCTTTGACCGGCTTAAACCCGGAACGCGTCCAACCGATTGAAGCGATTCGCCGGATCGACTACCCGATCCTGATGATTCACGGGAAAGACGATGACGCGATTCCGGTCACGGAAAGCATGCGGCTGCAAAAAGCAGCACCGCGGTCCGAGTTATACGTGACGGAAAACGGCGGTCACGTCCAGTCGTACAAACACGACCGGAAAGCCTATGAAAATAAAATCCTGTCGTATCTCGAAGATATCCGTTAAAAAAAGGAGGCACTGTTCCCGAGGAACAATGTCTCCTTTTGTTTGTCCATTAACGTTTTAGCACGGCACTCCCGACAATCTTCAAGACTTCCGGGCGGCTCAGTTTTTCTTTGCCCTTCGCCAAAGCATCGAGCGTTCCGTGGGCGAGCGCAAGCGGAATCTTACAGAATTCATAAATCGTCGTCTGTTTCGGAATCGACGCGAGGTACGCATCGGCTTCCGCCAGATTTTCCCGGGCATATTCGAACATCGTCTCCGTCGTCCAACCGGGTGGGAAATAGCCGACACCGCGTTCTGCGTCTTCCTGTTGATTCCGCAGGATGTTGACCGCTTGCAGTCCCCGTCCGAATCCGATTGCCTGTTGTTTGTCCGTCACGATACCGGCTTTCCAGTACCAGATGTCGGATAACATGACACCGACGAGTCCCGCAACGTAATACGTGTATTCGTCAAGATCTGCTTCTGTTTTGACTGTCCAGTCCCGTTCGGCCCAAGTGGCCATCCCTTCCGCCATCTCGGCCGTCGAGTCGAGGACTTTCGCCCGAATACCGGCCGGACAATACGCGATCCATTCCGCAAGACGTAACGTGACTTCCGGCAACTGATCCGCATAATCTGCAATCATCGCCTGATAGGCGTGCGCGTCGAACGTCCCGCGCATCATTAAGGCCGTTTCCCGGAGTAAGGTCGTCTTGACCTCGGTCGGCAATTCCTCGTGGTCCTCGATTTCATCGATCGCCCGCATACATAAGTAAGCAGCTCCGACGGCTTCCTGTAGTTCCTGTGACAGACGGCTGATCGGTATATAAAAGGTCCGGCTCGTCGCTTTTAATACACGATTCGCATCTTTCTTCAGCTGCTTCGTCTCATTCATCCCTTACACTCCCTCTTTAGTCAAAAAGGTTTCTTTTCTCTACATTACTATACACGATTCAAAAGAAATGAGCATTTTTTTGTTGAACGAAAAAACAGGACCGACATGAAAGTCCGTCCTGTCCTGCTTATGAATCGGTCCGTTGTTTCAGCAACTGGCTCATCAGACCGGTGCTCTGTGAGGCTTCCGCGTTTTCATCCTGAATCGCGAGATAGATTTCTTTCCGGTGAATGTCGATTTGCCGGGGCGCATGGATGCCTAGTTTGACTTGATCCCCTTCGATGGCGAGAATCGTCAGCTCGATGTCATCCCCGATTTGAATCGCTTCTCCCGTTTTGCGTTTTAAGACGAGCATCAGCGGCCACCTACTTCAGTCAGACTGCCGATCATCCGACGGTTCGCATACGTTTCATCGAGAATGATTTGTTTCGCTTGACGGCGTTTCGTCTCCATGACGAATGGTGCCCGCAGGTTGGTCGTCGACTCCTGGAACGGTTCGCGTAACGTGACCGTCGTATAGACCGCGACTTGTGCCGTTTCCTGGATACCAAGCTGCTCTTTCGCTGATTCCGGTAACTCAAACACGTAGTCCGGATCGATCCAAAATGGATTCGTTACGACAAAAGCGCACTCCGGCTGGTCAATCGATTGGAAGGACCAAAATGGAACCCCTTCCCCGAACGGTAAGAGGATAAAGCGGCGTGCTTCCGGAAAACCCGGTACTTCCGAAGCGAAGGTGATGATTTCACTTTCGTCGACTTGAACCGGACCAAAAAAATCAGTAGTGATTTGCATATGATTATCCTTCCCCATCGAACATGCCGCCGACCGGCCACATGTCCAGTTGATTTTGTTCCCGCAGATAAATATCGACCGTACCTTCCGTGACCGTCAATTCGGGACGATTGACCTGAACCTCGATTCGCGGTCGTTCGGCCGTGTAATTGAGCTGCACTTCTGCCGGTGTATAGTTGATTTTGACCCGTTCGAGACTGCGCGGGACAAAGCCAAGCGTCGTCACTTCGGCAGGCGGTGTATCCCGTGACTTCGCGACACGGGCGACGGCATTGCCGCCTTGTTCGATCCGCATCATCTGATCGCCTTCCGCCGACGCCTGACTTGTTGCCTGTTGCCCCATCTGGCGGCCGTAGTCTGCATAACGCTGGACCGATTCCAAAGCCGGAATCCGTCCCGACTCAATCAGCGCCTGCGTCGAATCGATTTCGAGCCGTGCGGCGACGGTCTCGATCGAGAGTTTTCCTTGCGGCTGTTCGATTGATAATGTCGCCGGTGCCTGGTGTTGCTCAAGCTTCGCCCGTGTCGTCTGGATACCGATCTTCGCTGACGTTTGACGCATCTCAAGGTGCGGCAGATTCATCAGACGTCACCTCCTTAACGTAAGAAATCAAGCAGGGTCGGCTGAATGATCCGTGCGCCGGCACTGAGTGCTGCCCGGTGTAACGTTTCGTATGATTTTAGTTCCATGATGACTTTTTCCGCTTCGATGTCTTCATTGTCTGACATGACCGTCTTGACGATGATTTCCTGATCTTCGAGCCGGGACGCATTCAGTTCGAGCCGGTTGACCCGTGCTCCGAGATCGGCCCGCGTTTCGACCGTCTGATTGACCATCACATCGAGGTCTTTCAGCATCGCCGACAACTGGGCACCGTTGTTTGAGCTGTCCGCAGTTCCGCCGGTTTCCGAAACACCGCCGAGCGCGTCATATAACTTTTTCAGGGTCGTAAACGTTTCCGGACTAAAGACATCCGTCGGCGAGACATTGACCTGGACCTGAATGCCAGATGAGATTTCGTACTGGATGATTTCACTGCCTTTCGTTGCCGGATCGCCGTCTGTAAAGACCGAGTCGACCGGCTTGCCGGAAGATGTCAGGTAATCGCGGAGCCCTTCGATCGATACGAACGGTTTGTCCGTCGCCGTGCCGTTGAAGATACCTTTTTCGTTATATTTCGTATTGGCCATCGTCCCGATATGTTCAATCAGCTGACCGACTTCACTTTGAATCGCTTTTCGTTGTGTCGCATCATACGTATCCGTCGCGGCTTGCGTCGTCAATTCCCGGACCCGGCTCATCGCCGACGTCACTTCATTGAGGGCGGAATCCGTCAAATCCATCCAGCCGGTCGCTTCGTTGACGTTTTTCTTGAACTGTTCAACTTCCCGGACCTCGGTCCGGTAACGAATTCCCTGCATCGCGACAACCGGATCTTCCGATGGGCGTTGGATCTTTTTCCCGCTGATCAATTGTTCCTGCATCGAGCTCAGCTTTTGATAACTGGCTGATAAGTAACCGATATTCGTTTTCGTCAACATCGTCTGTGTTACGCGCATTTAGTCATCACCGTCCTACGATTCCCATACCGTTGATGATTTTATCGAGCATCTCATCGACGGTCGTAATATTACGCGCTGCCGCGTTGTATGCATGTTGATACTGAATCATCATCGTCATCTCTTCATCGATCGACACGGCCGAAACGGACATCCGGCGCTGTTCGGCGCTGTCCATCAAGACAGCCGAGCTTTGCCCCAGTCGTCCTACCTGATCGGTCGCGACACCCATGTCTCCGATGACATTTTGGTAAAACGAACCGATCGTCGTCGTTGTCACGGACGTGGCAAACAGAAGACTTGTCGTCTTCATTTGAGCGAGTTTCAGTGCCCCGGCGCTATCGCCGATATTTCCGTCTGTCGACGTGGCAATATTATCGAGACTGCCTTTAATATCTTGACCGACGGCAATCGTCGCTGCTGAAATTGAACCGCTCGTTGCGACGAAAAATTGATCCGTTCCGTTCGTCTTGTCTTTTTTGAAGTTAGCCGCATGCGCCGCGTTGAATGCCGTCGCGAACGTCGTCGCCATCTCGTCCAAATTGCTTTGCATCTTGACGAATTCACCGGTTGGCTGACCGTTTTTGATCTGTCCGTACATTTCCAGTAATCCTGCAATGCGTCCATTTGCGAATCCGCCGCCGGCCGCATCAAAGCTGATGGTTTGGCTATTGGTTTCAAAACCGGTATACAATCCCTTATCGTTTGTTGTAAACGACAATATTCCTGCTTGAGCAACATCAGAGTCGACAGCTCTCAACTTGTTTCCATTTGGCAGTTTAACAAGAATATCGATGCGTCCTTCCGCAGTTTTTGTAGCGTTACCCAGTTTCCCCTGCGTAATGGCTTCCGCATCAACAGATACTTTCTCGAAATCGACATACTGCGCCAACTCATCCATGTACCGGTCACGTTCATCATATAAAGCGTTCGGCAATACACCAAGCGGCTCGACTGTATGAATCTCAGCATTGATGTTATGGATTTTCTTGAACAGATCGTTGACTTTTTTGGTTGACACGTCAATTTCACTTTTCAGATCTTCCTTGACCTGACTGAGCGATTTCGACATGTAGTTAAAGGTTTGTGTCAGCGTCTCCGCTTTTTGACGGACGACACTGCGGGCACCGGAGTCCTGCGGATTCGTCGACAATGTCTGAAGTGATTCCCAAAACCCGTCAAACGCTTTCGCAAGTCCTGTATCCGACGGTTCGTTGATGATGTCTTCCATCCGTCCGAATGCCGCTTCTTTTGTTCCGTAATACGCGGTTTTCGTCGCTTCATCACGGTATTGTTTATCGAGCATGACGTCACGGACGCGTTCGAGAATTTCTCCCCGGACGCCGGTCCCGATTTGTCCCATCTTGCCGGTTCCGATGGCCATCGACAGTTGCTCCGTCGTCGCCATGACCAGACGTTGCCGTGAAAATCCGGCCGTTCCTGCATTAGCGATATTGTTTCCCGTCGACTGGAGCGCCCATTGGTTCGTCGTCAGTGCGCGACGACCGGTTTCAATCCCCATGAATGTTGAACCCATGTCTTTGCCTCCTTAAGCATTTCGATTGAAATGTGCGCGATCAAGCGCGGACTGACCATATGTAAAATCATCAGCTTCTGGTATCAGCAGTTCCAGATGCCAGTTTAAGTAATGTAACGACTGGGTGAGCAGCTCAGCATTTAATTCGTTGAGTACTTTTAACTGCCCGATCGTCTGAAGCAACCGACGCATGGAATCGACATCCTCCGGGTGGGTTTGCAGCCACTCCGTCATCGTCATCGTGCCCATCTGCGCGAGGCGTTGCTGCTCCAACTGTTCGATTCGTTTCAAATGAATCGGCTCTTCCTTGACGAGCTGCGAAAGACGTTGCATATCATTTTGAATCAAAACCTGTTTTTTTTCTTCTGCCAGTTTAAGTAATGCGGCATGTTCCGCCGTCAGCTGATCGATGAGTTCCATCCGTCCTGTCCTCCTCTTTTGTCTCGATTCGTTCATATAAAAAGCGACCCGCGCATCCGTGCCCCGAGTCGCCCCTATTGTCTAAGTTAGTCTTCTTACAAGTTCAAGAAACGTTCCGCGATTTTCTTCGCATCCGGTTTGTAGGTTCCATCCTGAATGGCTTGTCGAAGAGATTCAATTTTTTCGGTCCGTGAAGGCGTCGTTTCGTTGAAGCGCAGACGTGCTTCGCTTGAAATCGTCACTTCATCCGGACGATTCGTACGTGTTGGTTCTGTTCCTTCTACTTTTTGATTTCTTTCGTACGTCTTAGGCATGTTAACCCACTTCGTAGAATCAATTCGCATGTGAACACCTGCTTTCTAGACTACAAGATTCTTAATTCAAGTTCGATACGTTCGCGGTTTCGAAGGGGTAGAAGAATCAAGCATCGCTTGGGCGAGTTCACGTCGTAATTTCTCACGACATTCGGCACAAATCGTGCCATCACGGGAGGGCTTCCCGCAACTCTCACACATGATCTCCATCTGAGAAATTTCAGAGATCAACAATCGCCCTTCTTTGATGTAACGGAAGACCGTTTCTCTCTTTACTCCGATAGCCATCTCAACATCTTTAGGTGAGGTTCGGATTTTTCGCCGTTCTCGCAGGAACTCACGCACCTTCTCAAAATCAGTATGATCTTTTCTGATACAATCGACACACAGATCAGAAGATTGACGAACAAATAACTTCCCGCAAGTTTTGCAGTTTAATACATCCATTTCCTTCACCTCATATTGAATATCGGCAGGAATGAAGATTTTTTAAACACTTCGAAATAAAGTTACCGCAGAAATTTCTTTCGCACCGGCTTCATAGAGCCGCGAAGCCGCTTGGTGCAAGGTGGTTCCGGTCGTATAGACATCATCGACCAGTAAAATCGTTTTTCCGGTCACCGGTTGCATGACATGATACGGATTGTCCCGTTCCAGTCGTTCGTGCCTCGTCTGATGACTGAATGCGACTCCGTTCGTCCGTTCCAGCACAAGCCGGATCCGTCCCCGCATCATCCGGGCGATCAGTTCCGCCTGATTGAAGCGGCGCTCGCCCAACCGCTCCGGACTGAGCGGAACCGGGACAATCCATTCCTGTTTGACTTTTACCTTCTTGAGCTCTGTTTTAAACACGTCGAGCAAAGCCGTGTCCCCGAGAAACTTATACCGTTTCATGAACGCCTTTGCTTGTGTCTGATAAAGAAATAGCGGGTGCGTGACCAATCGCTGTCCCTGGTTGCGCCAGTTTTGACAATCCGGACAGAGCGGCGGTCCCGGTTTGCCGCAATCCTCACATCCTTCGCATTCCCCTCTTTTTACAAATTCTATTTTACAGGTCGGACACAGGGTTTGCCTAGTCCAGACATTTGATAACGTCCAAACGGGTAAAAAGTCCTGTCCGCACAGGTGACAGTTCATCGAAATCCCTCCCGGTTCGCTCGTTTAATGTGATCAATCGCTTCGTACATCGCGTCGGACCGGTCATTGGCAAACAATACGACGTCCCCTTCCGGAAAATCAGCACTTCGTCCGACCCGCCCGCTGATCTGAATCAGGGCCGCACTGCTGAAGGAGTGATCGGCATCGAGAACAGCGACCTGAACGTTGATCAACGTCACGCCGCGCTCGAGAATCGTCGTCGTCAACAGAACACCCGTCGTTTGACGGAACCGGGCGACTTTCGTAATCCGGTCCGGATCGGCCGCATGGACGGTTTCACACGTGATGCCCTGCTGCTGTAAACAGGTCTGCCATGTTTCAAGCGCCTCGACTTGCGGTACGAACAACAGACGTGGTTTACCCGCATGCGTCAGGACCCAGTCCACGACGTCATGTTTCCCGTAAGGAACCTGCAGGCGGGGTGTAGGCAACGGAAACCCGTGATACCGGCGCATCAGACGGACTGTCGGCAGTCGTCGATCGCGGAGTGAAGGGGTCGCACTGAGTAAAATCAGGGAAGCACCGGGAGCCGTCGCCTGCCGGACATACCGGTGTAACGTCCGATCGGTCCGGTACGGAAAGGCATCGACCTCATCAATGAAGACGACGTCAAAACAAGCCCGGTAATGAATCAATTGGTGGGTCGTACTGATTGTAATATCGCCGATCCCAAGCCGGTCTTCGGATCCTCCGAACAAGGAGACGATCGTCGCCTGTTGAAACGCACGTCTCAGATGCCCCGTCAATTCCCGGACGACATCCGCCCGCGGTGCCGTGATCAGAACACGGCGATTCGTCGAGAGTGCCCGTTCGATCCCCGGAAACAGCATCGGTGTTTTACCGGCGCCGCAAACGGCATGGACGAGCAACCGTTTCCGTTGATCGATCGTCCGGACGATTGCCTCGGCAATCCGTTGCTGATCACTCGTCAAGTTCAGTTCCGTATGATGATCGGGACGGACGGGGTCGAGCGGACGCGGATCCGTGACAAGACGGTCACACGTCCGCAGTTTGCCGAAAATCAAACAATGTCTGCAGTAATAACAGCGTTTCCCGCACGTACACGGTCCCCGGGTCGGTAACTTTCCGCATCGCTCACAACGCCATGTGACAGCCGGCCGGTATTCAAGAGGAGCATCGACCGGCGTGTCGATCCGGTAGTCGGGAATCAATCGTCCACGTAAATCCATAAGTCACTTCCTTTCGTCAACTGACTCTCCCTTTCGGCAAGACGGACGGACTTCCTGCCGCCGCTTGAAAGCCCCTATTTGGAATAACGGGACGAAAAAAACGTATCTGCTTTCGCAGATACGCCGTTGTTCGTTGTATGTCCTATGGATAATACAGGGTTACGCTTCTTGATACCAGGTAATACCGATTGCACCGGGTCCCAGATGGGTTCCGATGACCGGACCGAACACACTCATCTCCATCCGGGCGTCCGGGAACCGTTCTTGCAGGACGGCAATTTCCGCTTCCGCTTTCGATGAATCTTCCGCATGGATGACTCCGATGACATATCCGGCACCGGTTCCTTGAATCGTCTCATCCATCATTTCTTCAATCCGTTTGACAGCACGTTTGAACGTCCGGATTTTTTCGAACGGAACGATTTTCCCGTCGACGAAATGAAGAACCGGTTTGATTTTAAGAAAAGAGCCGACGACGGCCTGCGTCATGCTGAGACGTCCGCCGCGGTGCAGGTGTTCGAGGTCATCGACCACGAAATAGGCACGGATGACGTCTTTTAATGCTTCAAGACGGGCGACGATTTCAAGTGCCGTCGCGCCGGCGTCACGCATCCGAACCGCTTCCTTGACCAGGAAGGCTTGCGGCATGCAGGAAATCCGGGAATCAATCGGATGCACCTCGACGTGTTCGACCATCATGTTGATCGTATGTAGTGCCTGGTACGTCCCGCTGATTCCACTCGATAACGTGATGCCGATGATATCCGTTCCCTGCGGCAACTGTTCAAACGATTCGACGAGATCGCCGATGTTCGGCTGTGATGTCGTCGGTAAGCTTCCGGTCTGAATGCGTTGATAAAAATCAGGTACGGAAATATCGAGTCCTTCACGATACGCATCTCCGTCGAAGATGACACTAAGCGGTGCAACATGGACATTGTTTTCTTCACAATAGGTAGTTGGCAGATAGGCAGTACTATCCGTTAAAATCACAATTTGGCTCATTCGTGAATTTCCTCGCTTTTAAGAGTTCCGTCGTGACATAAGGTATTCTGACAGGTCACAATCGCTTATTTATCATATCACAGGTTGAAGTTTGAAAAAAAGAAAGACGGAGCCGATTCGGCTTCCGTCCGTACTTAAACGACGACGACCCAGCCGCGGCGAATCGCTTCGACGACAGCACCGGTCCGGTCGGGCACATTCATTTTACGTAAAATAGAAGAAACATGGTTTTTGACGGTCTTCTCACTGATGAACAACGTATCGCTGATCGCCCGGTTCGAGAAGCCGTCCGCGAGCAGCTGTAAGACTTCACATTCCCGGCGTGTCAACACATGTAACGGTGCTTCGGCGACACGTTTTTCAATCGGTTGCGAAGACATCGTCTGCTTCATCTTCATCAGACGACGGTACTCCTGTAACAAGTTCGGTGTGACTTTCGGGTGAACGTATCCGCCTTCCCGGTACACGGACCGGATCGCATTCACCAGTTCATCCGTCGCCATTTCTTTTAAGAGATAACCGACCGCACCTGCGCCAAGCGCGTGCATGACATAGGTTTCATCGTCATGAATCGACAAAATGATGACCCGGACTTCCGGATGGACTTCCATCAGACGTTTCGTCGCTTCGACGCCATTGACTTTCGGCATATTTATATCCATTAAGACGATATCAGGCTGATGCGCTTCAACGAGTGGAATCACGTCTGCTCCACTCTCGCCCTCCGCGACGACGACGAATTCTTCTTCGAAATCAAGAATCCGTTTGACGCCTTCCCGGAATAACTGATGATCGTCGATGATGACTACTTTTACTTGCTCGTTATTCACAGTGTTTCTCCTCTCGCTCCGGATTCCTCAACTGGAATCCTTACCTTGATGACTGTCCCTTTACCCGGCTGCGTCTCAATCTCAAACTCACCGTCTATCAATTCAATCCGTTCCCGCATCCCGATCAGTCCGAATGACTCATCACACGATTCGACAATGGAATTAAAGTCAAATCCAATCCCGTTATCCTTGACATGAATCCTAACAGAATGTTGATACTGTTCTATGATAATACGAATGTCCACTGCTTTGGAATGCTTAACTGCATTTTGGACCGCTTCCTGAACAATTCGGAAGACAGCGACTTCATAGGTGGATTCAATCCGTTCCCCGCCACCGAGATAATTAAAGTGAATCGGAATATTAGAAATTTCCTGCATATGCCGTAAATACCGTTCCAGTGTCGGGACGAATCCGAGATCGTCAAGCGTCATCGGACGTAAATCGTAAATGATACGGCGAATATCGGCGAGTCCGTCACGGATCAATTTCCGCAGACGGTGGATCTCTTCAAAGGCCGCTTCTGCACCGTTATGTTGGTGAATCTTTTCAATTAAATCGGCGCGGATCAAAACATGTGCAAGTGTCTGCGCCGGACCGTCATGCATATCCCTCGACAGGCGGCGCCGTTCATTTTCTGCCGATTGGAAGACCTTTAAGCCCATCTCCTGTTTTTGCATTGCTTTTTCGTACTTTTCGTTCATGACCTGCATGTCGTCCGTCAGGAAGTTCAGCACGACGGAAACCCGGCTGATCAACATGTCGGCACGTTCAATCGTTTCATCCAGTTGAACGAGACGGCGTTCCAGCTCGTCCCGGCGCTTTCGGCAGTTCATCTCATCACGTTGGTTGATGAACGATTCGAGTTGGAGTGCGTTGGCTGTCTCATAAGCAGTCCGGATGTCTTGTTCTGAGTAGTTGTCGAAGTTCTTGCTCACGATGACGAGTCGCGCTTTCGAATCCTTAATATGTCGTTCTAGCCGTTCCGCTTCTTTAATATAGTCGTGAACGCGTGTCTTCAGTTCCCGTAACTCCTGCTGGATTTCAGCATACTGTTCCCGTGAACTTTCCGTAATCCGGACGATTTCTTCCCGGCTTTCTTCTACGACACCAATGATGTTCTGTACGATATCATTCAAGGACAGTCGCTCCCCCATCTCATTCGTCATACTACTCCCTCCGTTCCTTGCCAGTCCCCCACGGTTGTCTCTCTCTCAAATCGTCGTTATGCTAGAAAGAACTAGTTAACGAGGAGGACATTTTTGATTATGACATTATTTAATTATTATACAGTAAAAGAAAACGGTTTCCATGAAATCATTATCCAAAAGTCACGATTTATTACATATTTGGCGCGTGCCACCTCGGAAGAAGAGGCTCAAGCCTTCATTGCCGATCTCAAAAAGAAACATTCGAATGCCAATCATAATTGCTCCGCTTACGTCATCGGTGAACACAATGAGATTCAAAAAGCCAACGATGACGGGGAACCGAGCGGAACGGCAGGCGTCCCGATGCTGGAAGTCTTAAAAAAACGGAATCTCCGCAATACGGTCGTCGTCGTCACGCGCTACTTCGGCGGCATCAAGCTCGGCGGCGGCGGCTTGATCCGGGCTTACGGTTCCAGTGTCTCGGAAGGGTTGAACGCTGTCGGTATCGTGGAGCGGATTGCCCACGATTTAGTCGAAGTCACAGTCGATTATACGTGGCTCGGAAAGCTGGAGAATGAGTTACGGGCAACCGAACACATCATCGATCAGATTCATTATCTCGATCATGTCAAAATCGATGTCTGGGTCGAAGAAACCGCCGTCCCTGCTTTTTTTGAGTGGATGACGAATTTGACGAACGGACAGGCTCTGCTTGAGAAAACCGATTCGCGCTACGTCGACCGTGACATTCAACCTTGACCTGCTATACTGATTGTAAAGAATTTAAAAGTTTTCTAATAATTCAGTAAAGTAAGGAGTAATGAACCGTGGATGATTCCAAACGATCCCGTTCTGCCAAACCAAAACCAAAGCGGTCGTGGTTTAAAGTGTTCGTCACCGTCTTTCTGGTCGTGTTCATCGCCGGAGGTGCTGCATTTGCCTATGTCGCCAACAAAACGTTTCAAACAGCTAAACAATCGGAAGTCGAACTGTCGCGCGGAGATAAATCAGACAAACGGGCTGCTGCCGTTGACTTAACGAAAGATCATTTTTCCGTCCTGCTCGTCGGAACGGATGAACGTCCCGGCGATACGTCTTCACGCGCCGATACGATGATTGTCGCAACGTTCAACAAAACGGATAAACAAGTCAATTTACTGAGTATTCCCCGTGATTCCCTCGTCATGATTCCGTCTGTCGGGTACGAAGATAAAATCAATCATTCCTATGCATTCGGTGGCATTGATTCAACGATTGAGACCGTCGAAACGTTACTTGATATCCCGATCGATTATTACGGTTCGATCAACTTCAACGGTGTTGTGGCGATCGTCGATGCCGTCGGCGGCATTGACGTTGATGTCAAATTACCGATCGATACGTTGAACTCCTCCGATAAAAAAGGCGGCGTCAAGCTCGAACCCGGTCTTCAACGGTTAAATGGTGAGGAAGCCCTTGCCTACGCCCGGATGCGTTACGAGGATCCGGAAGGCGATATCGGCCGGACCAAACGCCAACAACAGGTCGTCCAGGCGATCATCGACCAATCGACGTCATTTGGATCCATCACGAAGCTGAATAAACTGATGGATGCGACGAGTGATAATTTCACGACGAACATGTCCCTGACG
Source organism: Exiguobacterium artemiae 255-15 (assembly GCF_000019905.1). GTDB lineage: Bacteria > Bacillota > Bacilli > Exiguobacteriales > Exiguobacteriaceae > Exiguobacterium_A > Exiguobacterium_A artemiae. Next base: position 2,431,252 of record NC_010556.1, read on the forward strand.
GAAGCGTTCCAATTACAACCGTTCGTCAAATCCTTGAACACCGTCAACCGGATTGACTTAAAGGGAACGGATACAAAAATCAACGGTGCCTACTATTATCAGCTCGACCCGAGTTCACTCGCCGATGCGAAAACAATGTTAAAGGAACAGCTGAACTTACCGGAGACGGCTGACGATTCGACCACTACACCGGAGGTTTCCAATGATTCGACCGTTGAAAGCAACTGATTATCCCGAACTGTACCGGCTCCAGCAACAAGCGTACCGCGTCGAGGCCGATTTAATCGGCGCCACTTTCTTTCCGCCGCTTCTTCAATCGGAAGCAGCACTTCACGAAGAACAACCGGCCGGTTACATCACGCGTCTCGACGAACGGCTCGTCGGCGCTTTGACCGTCGAAGGGGAAACGATCACCCGGTTGCTCGTCTCCCCGGATTCTTTTCGTCAGGGCATCGCGACGCAATTGATCCGGCATACCTTGGAACATCAAGCGCTTCGTATCGTTTCGACGGCCGCCTTAAACGAACCGGCCATCACCTTGTATCGCCAATTCGGATTCCGGCCTGTTCATCAAGTCAGACGGGATGCAATCGTTCTCGTGACACTCGAACGTGACGATGCACTTGATGTGTAACGAATCATAGAAAAAGGGGTGACGGATATCAATATCCGTCACCCCTTTTTAGCTGTAAATACTCGTACGTTTGACGTCAATCAGAACCATCCCATGATCGATCCCATCACTGCACCGAGGATCACAATCCGGAGCGGTGATTGTTTGTAGAAACGGAGCAGGCAAAACAGTCCGAAAACGATCAAAAAATCGATTCCTGTTTTGACACTCGACGTGAAGATCGGATCATATAACGCAGCGAGCAGAATACCGACGACTGCTGCATTGACACCAATCAACATCCGTCCGACCTGTTTATTGCCGCGGACCCGGTCCCAAAACGGCAAGACTCCAAGGACAAGTAAAAATCCGGGCAGGAAAATCGCGAGCGTCGCCAGGATTCCGCCCATTAGTCCGTTCACGACCGTCCCAAGATACGTCGCGAACGTAAAGAGTGGCCCCGGAACAGCTTGCGCTGCCGCATAACCGGCCAGGAAACTATCACCTGTCAAAAAGTCCGGCACCAGAGATTGCTGTAAAAACGGCAGGACGACATGTCCACCACCAAACACGAGGGCACCGGCACTGTACATGATACTCGTCAGCTGAAGATTCCCCGCGGCATTCGCCGCAAGGAACGGTGTTACGACAAGCAGGACGATGAACAGGATCAAAGCACTGATACTGAGCCATTTCGGGACACGGATATTGAGTCCGCCTCCACTTTCCGGTTCGTCCTTAAACAGAAATAATCCAAGCACGGCTGCAAGCAGCAGGACACCGACTTGCGCGAGCGGATGGGCGATCAACAAGACACCGGCCAACGCCAGCAACATCAAAAATAACCGTTTCGGACCGACGGCAAGTTTTGTCCCCATACCGAGCACGGCGTCTGCAACGATCGCGACGGCAACAAGCTTGAGACCGTGAATGAAGCCTGCTTCCGTCAAATCGAATTCGGTTGCGAGCACTGCGAACAGAATCAGTAAAATGCTCGACGGTAACGTAAAGCCGATGAATGAGACGATCGCACCGACGACGCCTCCCCGAACGAGACCAATCCCCATCCCGACCTGACTCGAAGCCGGTCCGGGCAGAAATTGACAAAGGGCGACAAGATCGGCGTATGCTTTCTCACCCACCCACTTCCTTCGTTTGACATATTCCTCGTAAAAGTACCCTAAATGGGCGACAGGTCCGCCAAATGACGTTAATCCAAGTTTTAATGAGACGATGAAAATTTCGATCCATCTGTTCATCCGATCACCTCTACGCTGAATTATACGAAAACTTTGTAAATTTTCTGTGACCATTCAGGTGTTTCGTGATTTTTTCCGTCCATATGTGACAGTTCTCCAAAAAGTCTCGACCGGCCCTTGACGATAGCGCTTTAAGTACCAGCTCGAGAAGATGACTTGTACAACCAATACCGCGATGACGAGCAACGTACCTTGCCAGAGCGGAATCGTCCCGTACCGTCCGGTCATGAACAACACCAGTGTAAAGATGACCGTCTGCATGAGGTAATTCGTCAACGCCATCCGTCCCAATACTTGAAATCCGCTTAACGGACGCCCAAACCGGACGAGTAAGGCAATTCCCGCCGCATATGCGACAGCAAGGGTACGACCCGACAGCCAGACGAAAAAGTAATTGGCCAATCCGTCCGGGAAACGCCCTTGATGAATCTGAACAATCGGATAGAGCAACGGCAACGACAGCAACAGACTGGCACCAAACACAAGACGAATCGTCCGGGTCGCCGGCGGACGGACCGTGAATCGTTCCATCAAGTAGGCTCCGATTAAAAACAGGGAAAGAATTTCCGGCCAGATTGCCAGAGAATTCGTTAAACCGTGCGGCAATTGAACGGTCGCATGATAGATGACGAATGCCGCGACGTCATGTGCCGCCACGATTGATTGCAGCGTCGTATCCGGGTCCGGAATCGACCGGTCGCCGACGGACTCGGCATATTGATAAATCGACAGATACCGAAAGAAGACATACAGCTGTAAGGCGAGAGCGGCCCACAGCTTCGTCGACGGTCGTGTCTGAACGAACGCAAGCAGCATCAGACCGCACAGGGCATAGGTCTGCAGGATATCTCCTCTCCAGAACAGCAGATGGATGAGACCGAACAGAAATAGAGCGAGTAAACGGCGGACGAAAATCCACAGTGATTTTCGCTTCATCCGTAACCGGTGGATGAATAGAATGAAGCCGGCTCCGAATAAAACGCTGAACAGCGTATAGAATTTCGTTTGGATGAACAAGTCAAACAGGAGACGCAACAGCTGATCGGTGCTCCCCATTTCGCGCGTGAAACGTTCGCCGAGAAAGCTCGGCATATTAACAAAGAGGATGCCGCATAAAGCGAATCCCCGCAACACATCCAGATAGATAATTCGGTCGGCTCTTTCAATCGGATTCATCTCGACTCCCCTATCGCCAAATCAGCCGCCCAAATTCCTTTGAGCGGCTGATTGGTCATTTTGATGTCATTCGTTCCAGCAAATTCAGTAACGGTCGATAGCGCTCGCCCAGTAATCCAAGCGATTCGACTAAAATATCGAGTACGAGCAATAACATCAGCAAGGAAACGAGTGCTCCAAGCGAAGTCGTTTGTGAAAAGAGGACCGCTGTCATCCCGAAGACGGCACACAATCCGTAAATGACGAGTACCGCCTGCCGCATCGTAAATCCAAGATCGAGTAACCGGTGATGAAGATGGGCTTTATCCGGTGCAAACGGTGGTTTTCCTTGTAATACCCGGCGCACAATCGCAAACAGCGTATCGGAAATCGGGATGCCGAGCAGGATGACCGGCACCGCGAGTGAAAACAGGGTGACGTTCTTGAAACCAAGCAACGACAAAACACCCAACATGTATCCGAGGAATAACGCACCGGTGTCTCCCATGAAAATCTTGGCCGGATAAAAGTTGTGGAACAGAAAACCAAATGTACTCATCAATAAAAGAATCGCGACAATCGTCACGTAGACATTGCCCTGAATGACGGCCAGGCTGATCAGCGTCAGCAGGACAATACTTGAAACCCCTGCCGCCAGTCCGTCGAGTCCGTCAATCAGATTGACGGCATTTGTGATGCCGATGACCCAGAGAAACGTCAGCGGGACACTCCACCAGCCGAGATACAATTGTTGATCAAACGGCAGATTGATAAACTCAATCCGGATCCCGCCGTTTAAGACGACCACGGCCGCGACGATCTGCCCCATCAGTTTCAGCCGGGCATTTAATTGAAAACGGTCATCGAGTGCGCCTGTCAAAATCACGACAAAGCCTCCGACCAGAATATGTGTCGCATACGGGCTTGAAGGTTGCAAAATAAAGTAACCGATCATAAATGCAATGTAAATCGCAAGACCGCCTAAACGCGGCATAATTCGTACGTGTACCTTTCGCGCGTCCGGACTGTCAACGGCACCGACGGCAATCGCAAAGCGTTTTACGACGGGTGTGATCAGTAAGGCCGCGATAAAACAGACAATGGACGCCGTCCATAACATAATAACATCACGCTCCTGCGCGAATTATATCATAAAAAAAAAGAGCCGACGAGCGGCTCACATGAAGATTGGGACTTCTGCAGATGGATCATATGTATAGATGCCACGTCCGACTTTTTTAATCGCCGGATTCGCTTGTTCCACTTTTGCCATCAGTTGATAAATGTTGCTGATTTGGTGACGGTACCGGAGTTCCAGTTCCATTTGAATGTCCCGTGCCGACATTGATTCACGTTCACGCATCAAGTCGCTGATTTGATGGACATAAACTTCCAGTGGGTAACGTTGGTTGACTCGGCGTTGCTTGAGCGGACGCTCCTGTGTCACGGCAACTTCTTTTGCCGAATCACTTGTTCCCCGACTTAATTCTGCGATTAAATATTCAGCGCGCCGTTGCAGACGACGGTATTCCTCTTCAATTTCCATCAGTTCTCGGTAGATATGTTCACTCGATCCCATTTGTTAACCCACTTTCCTAAATTAAACATAAATATTTCAATTATGTTTCAATTGTATGTTTTTTGAAATAAAATAAGATACAATTTTCCTCTTTAATATATAATTTTATTATACATTTAATTATTCTGTAATATTTTTCTCTCGTTGGTTGTCACTTGACTACACTTCATATTAACAGAAAGGAGATAGAACGGAACAGATAAATTATAAATTAAACTATTTTAAAAATACTTAATTGACTATATAAGCATTTCTAAGTATTCATTCTACTTAAAAGGAGACTGGAAATTTAATGGACAAATTAACTAAAATCCTCACAATGACGCTAGTACTTTTGCTTCTGGTGACCATCGCTTTTCCGTCCTCATTAGTATCGGCTGCTTCCGGCGTAACGTTTACGAAAACGACCTATCAAACGACAGATTTACTGAATTTACGTTCGTCCGACTCAGTTTCCTCCAAAAAATTAACGACGATCCCGAAAAAAACGTCGCTGACGTCCAACTACCGGATCGGTGACTGGTACCTTGTCACCCACAACGGAAAGACCGGTTACGTACTCGGTCAATACTTAACGAAAGTCGTCAGCGGGACGGCCTTCGCGAAGACGGCCTACCAGACGACGGATGCTTTATCGTTGCGTCAGGATGCTTCGACATCTTCAGTCCGCCTTTTGACCATTCCGGTCAAGACGACGGTTACGTCGAGCTTCCGTGACGGCAATTGGTACAAAGTGACGTATAACAATAAAACCGGTTTCGTATCGGGTGCCTATCTAAAGAAAGTGACGGCATCGTCGACAGCCTATACGACGACGGAACGGCTGAACTTCCGGACTGCACCGACGACATCTGGCGCTCTATTGATGACGATTCCGAGCAATCAAGTCGTCCAGTCCTTATCCGTCAGCTCCAACTGGCACAAAATCAGTTACGGTGGGAAAACTGGATATGTCATGGGGACGTATTTAAAAAAAGAGACGGCTTCTCCGACCGTCCCGACTGCCGGAACGGCGGATTACAGCGGTAGCAAGATGTACGTTCTGATTGATGCCGGAAGCACCGTCGCCTTACGGGCATCCGCTTCCGTTCTCAGCGGACAAATCACCCGTCTCGGCCGTGGTACACCGGTTGTCGTGACAAACAATCTTCATAAGACACGTGGTTTTTTAGCTGTCCAAACAGCTGACGGACGTCGCGGTTATGTGGAAGCTACTTATTTGACGCTCTTTCAACCGAGTCCGGCTAATCGTCCATTGATTGTCCTCGATCCCGGACACGGTGCTTACGATCCGGGCGCTGTCCGGGCAGGACTCGCAGAACGGGACATCGTCCTGTCTGTTGCCCGTCAAGTCGCCGGTCTGCTGGCAGGAAAAGTGGATTTGACGTTAACACGCTACACAAACGATTATTATCCGTCACTCGGCGACCGGAGTGCGATGGCAAACGCTTTGTCGACGTCACGGTTCGTCAGCATCCATATCAATGCTTCGAATGGTACCAGTGCGTCCGGTGCGGAAAGTTACTACTATAAGGGAACAACTTCCGTTCAGCTCGCACAGGCGATTCAGCAACGGCTGACAGGTTACGCCGGCATGCGCGACCGCGGTGTCCACTTTGCCAATTATGCTGTCATTCGCGGAACGCAGGCACCGGCCGTCCTGGCGGAACTCGGTTTCCTATCGAATGCGTCAGATCGTGCGAAACTGGCAGACCCCGCTTATCAGGCACGTTATGCCCAAGCGATTGCCGACGGTATTCTCGCGACACTTTAAGTTCAAAGACTGTAAAACGCTCATTCCGTCTATCGGAACGAGCGTTTTTTATATGACAAAAGGACCGCTCAGGGAAGCGGTCCTTTTGTACTCACATGAAAAGAGATTGATCATATAAAACCATCTGCCATCAGGGAATGGCGGATGTTCATTAGCGACTAGCTAGAATCTGCTCAAGGGAAAGCAAATCCGTCGAATCGACACGATAGTCTGCCTCATGTAACGTCGTTTCCGGACCGACTCCGACAGCATACATACCCGCTGCGTGAATGGCCGTGATTCCTGCCGCTGCATCTTCTACACCGATGCAACGTTCAGGTGCGACGCCAAGCGCCTCTGCTGCCCGTAAAAACACTTCAGGGTGTGGTTTTGACTGGGCGACGGTTGCCGCATCGACGATGTCATCAAAATAGTGCCGGACTCCAAGTGCCTCAACGACAGTCAACGCATTTTTAGAAGCTGACGCCATTCCGATTTTCAGCCCAGTCGCACGGATTTCATCCAGGAATGCAATGATTCCCGGTAAAAGATCCTGTTCTGAAATATGTTGGATCAACGTGACGTAATGGTCGTTCTTTTTCGTTGCGAGCGCTTCTTTTTCCTGAGCGGTAAAAGCATCCTGCTTCCCGCCAAGTATCAAAATCCGCTCCAGTGAATCGGTCCGACTGACGCCTTTCAGTGTTTCGTTGAACTCCCGGTCGAACGGAATGTCCAACTCCTCACCCAGTTGTTTCCAAGCCAGATAATGATACTCGGCTGTATCGGTAATTACGCCGTCCAAGTCAAAAATGACCGCTTCAATCGTTGGTGCCATCCGACATCCATCCTTTCATCCATCGTACATGAAAGACAAGAAATCGAATGATTTGCGCAAACGATTGCACTTGCCTCAAGAATTATTTTACCTGTTCCCCTTCCCCTTTGCAAGCGTTATCAAAAAACAAATCCAAATCGTTTCCCTTTCTAGAAAGAAACCGTTTTCAATTTCAAGGGAATGTTTTACTTATTTCGTTCTTTTCTATTCGTTTTACAATTTTTAACTGTTATAATAAAAGCGAGTTTGACAGTCGAACCGAAGGAGTGACCAATCATGTTTCAGCGCGTTAAACAATTAATAGATGAACAGAGTCGCAGAATGCGTCGTTATGAAAAAACCGTTTTATTAATTAACAGCTTAGAAGCAGAAATGGAACAAAAAACGGATGAAGAACTACAGCTTTTGACCACATCTTTGAAAAATCGTCTGCAGGCCGGTGAGAAAATCGAGGCAATCACCGTGACGGCCTTTGCCCTTGTCCGGGAAGCCAGCAAGCGGACACTCGGTCTTCGTCATTACGATGTCCAGTTGATCGGCGGACTCGCCCTTCTGTCCGGACATATCGCCGAAATGGCGACCGGTGAGGGAAAAACACTCGTCGCGTCACTCGCTAGTTTCACCCAGGCCCTGCACGGTCAAGGGGTCCATGTCATCACCGTCAACGAATACCTCGCTCAGCGTGATGCGGAACAGATTGGTCAGATTCACCGTTTCCTGGGTTTGACGGTCGGCATCAATTCAGCAGAACTGTCATTCGAAGAAAAACAGCAGGCTTATGCCGCTGATATTACATACGGAGTCGGAACGGAATTCGGCTTCGACTATCTGCGGGACCATTTGGTCATGCGGCAGGAAGATCGTCTGCAACGTCCCCTCCGCTTCGCGTTAATCGATGAAGTCGACAGTGTTTTGATCGACGAAGCCAAAACCCCTCTCATCATGGCGGAACGGGACACCGTTCACGAAGGTTTACAACAGTTGGTCCGTCATGTCGTCAAAGACTTTAAAGAAGACGCCGATTATACGTTCGATGAAGAAATCAAGGCGGTCGCCTTAACGGATCAAGGCATCGAGACGATTGAGCGGACTTTCGGCATCGATCAGCTGTTTGCAGCGGAACATGCTGTCTTGTTCCATTATGTCATTCAGGCGCTGCGGGCTCATGTCGTTCTCCAAAGAGACGTTGATTACATCGTCAAGGACGATAAGATTGCACTCGTCGACCTGTTCACCGGTCGGTTGATGGAAGGACGCAGTTTATCGGACGGTCTCCACCAAGCGCTTGAAGCGAAGGAACACGTCAGCGTGACCGAAGAAAATCGGACGACAGCGCAAATCACGATCCAGCATTACTTCCGTCTCTATCAACACGTGTGCGGGATGACCGGGACCGCTGCCACTTCCCGTGATGAATTTTTGAAGACGTACCGGATGGATGTTGTATCGATTCCACCGAACCGTCCGAAAATCCGAATCGATGAAGCGGATGTCCTGTTCTTGACGAGTCCTGAGAAATACAGCGCGATTGCGGCAGCGACCGAAACAGCTCATTCGACGGGGCAACCGGTCTTGATCGGAACGACTTCGATCGAACAATCCTTAAAGGTCGCCGACGTCCTCGATCAGCGGCACATTCCTTACGAGATTCTGAACGCCAAAACGGTCGACCAGGAAATCCGGATCATCGAGTCCGCCGGCCGCCACGGCCGGGTGACGATTGCGACGAACATGGCAGGACGCGGAACGGATATCCTGCTCGATGATGCGGCGAAAGCGCAAGGCGGTCTGTTCGTCATCGGCACGGAACGTCACGAATCAGTCCGGATCGATAACCAGTTGCGTGGCCGGGCGGGACGTCAAGGAGATCCCGGTCTGACACGTTTCTACCTGTCGCTCGAAGATGAACTGCCTCGACGGTTTGCCCGTGAACGGTTAGAGCGCGTCAAAAAGAAGCTCGGTTCCGTCACCGGTCCGATCAGTGCAAAAGAAGCTCAGCAGCTGATGGCTTATGCGCAGGAAACCTGCGAATCGGTCAACCGCAGCGTCCGTGACGATCTCGTCCAACTCGAGGAAGTCATCAGTGAACAACGTCTTGCCATCTATCGTCTCCGCAATCAAATCGTTGATTCGGCGACACTGGACCAATTCGTCCAGCCGTTTGCCGCCCGGACCGTCCACGCCTATCTCGATCAGTATTTGACGGACGACCTCGTTCCGGAAGAATGGCCGATTGAATTATTGACGACGGAACTGGAACAATTGTTGCATCAGCCGGTCGAACTGCCTCTGGCTGACTCGATTGAAACAATCAAACAGCAACTGGAACCGTTCATTGCTGCGGTCGACCAGCGAATGGCCTTACAGATCACCGAAGATGAAGAAACGGCGCGACGGTTCATGTTACTGGCACTCGATGAGCAGTGGACGAGTCATTTGACAGCGATGAATTCCCTCAAGGAAGGGATTCATTTACGCAGCTACGGTCAAGAACAGCCGGTCCGGATTTTCGAACGGGAAGGTATGGATTATTTCCGTTATGCGATCTTCAGTTTTGAAAAACAAGTCGTTTCCGGACTATGCCGTCTGGAAGAAACCACTCTGCAAGGAGGACTGCTTCATGCAACCGTCGATTGAAGATGAAATTCAACCTGCGCTTTACTTTACCGAAGATATGCCGATCGTCAAAGAAGACGAGTATGTTTTTCGGTACGCACTCAATCAGTTACCGAAACTCGGACCGAATCAGTTGGCTATCCACCTCTTTCAAGTATTGCAGACGGAACCGTTGCAACTGATTGCGTTGTTCCAAAATACACTTGAACGTTCTTTCCAGCTCAATGATCTGGTTGTCCTCGTCCTGTCAGGCGATCAGCTCGTCGCAAGGAAGACATTTACGATTGAAGAGGTACCGGTGTTGCTTCCGAAAGCGACCTTACCGCTTTGGCTCGACTTTTCGGAGGAAGAGCAGTTCGTCGAGTTGTCGACGCTTGATGCTTCGCTCGAACTGGTTTTCTCCAATGAACAGTTAACGGATCTCGTCATCGATGATTCCTTTACTGCTTCGGAGCAACGCCTGATTCGTCAAATTGCTTTCTCTCATCCTGCTCCACCGACAGACGGCTGGTCCTTGTTGCCGGTCTCAATTTTCAAACAGGAACAGATCGTCGAGTCCATTTTACTGGTCCGCAATCCGAGTGGACAAACGCTCGAACTCGACTCACTTGCGTTTGAGTTGTTGCTTGGTGATCAGGTGGTCGCCGTAACCCGGCATGCCTCGGTGACCGTGTCTCCGCAAAGCGAACAAGCGGTCCGCCTGCTGTTTGACTGCACGGCACATCCGAGTGATGCTTTGGCTTTACGGTACCTGCCGGAATAATTCCTTCAAAAAAAAGGGCTTCTCGTCAATGACGAAAAGCCCCTTTTGGATTATCCTTTTAATAAACCGATGACACGAACGTTGACCGCTTTCGGCTGGAATGCCAACATGTTTTCCATGTCTTGGGCAATCCGTTCCTGTACTTTTCCTGCTGTCTTGATAATCGACATCCCGTATTTGATATGAACCGAAAGACTGACCGTAATGGCACCGTCCTCGTCTTCGACCTTCACGAGCTTAACCATCTGTTTTTCCTGTAACTTCGAATCGTCCTGAGTAAAAGCAATTCCTTCTGTTTCCTGAACCGCTACCCCGGCAATCACTTCAATCACTTGTTGAGAAACGTTGACGACACCATCCGCATTGTTTAAGTTATACGACATACTTTCCACGCCCTTCATCTATTAATCGCTCTACTTTAAAGTGTATAGCATTTAACCTTTTTTTGAAAGGTCTTGTCGTTCTTCGACGATCGGACGAATATCGATTTCGATCAACGGACGCATCAGACGGACAATCAACGGATGAATGATGACGCCGACAATCAACAAGGCGACACCGATGACGATCAGCAGGGCGAGCCAGGTTTGCGGTACGAAGGCTGTCGTTACATACTGCCGCCATGCCATGACGAAGAAAACGTGCAACAGATAGACATATAAACTGAGCTCTCCGGCCCGTGTCACGAGCGGCAGACGACGCATCGGGACGAGCATCATAAAGCCTAGAGACGCCGTAATCGACAGGAAATAGATGACACTGTGCTTCAACACACCAACCCAGGCATCACTGTCATACTGTTCGACATACGGGAAACGATGCTTGAATGCATTTGCCAAGGCGACGATTTCCTGTGGTGTGTCGCGCCATGCTTCATAGAGAAGGAAACCGACGACGCTTGCGAAAGCCAGTCCGCCGATCAATCGGACGTTCATCCGCCGTTTAAAGCTTTTCGGCATTTCGAAAATCCGGATGAATTCGTGTTCCGACAAGTAGTTCCCGAGCAGGAAGTACGGATAGAACATGATTAATTTTCGTAAAGCCAGAAATCCGGTGTTTTCTAATTCAAAACCGTATAATAAGGCAAAAGCGAGTCCGAACCAGACATAGCCGCGCAGATGGATGACATACGGCGTGACGATATACCAGACGACCATGACGAATAAATACCAGAGTGCCCAGTACGGCCGGAGCAGATGCGTTCCGAGATTTTGTCCGGATAACAACGGCAGTCCTTCTCCAAACGTTGCCCATGAGCCAATCAAAATCTGCCAGACACAATAGACGGCAAACAGTTGAATGACATGTAAGTATTTATTTTCCCGGAAGAAGTAGCCGCTTAAAATAATGAATAATGGCATGTGAAACGAATAAATGACCAGGTACACTGTTTCGAGTAACTTTCCATCGTAATCAAACCGTAAATCCGTCAGCATATGACCAATTACTACGAAAATGACAAGGAATCCTTTGATATTATCAAACCACGGATTTCGATTCATGTTACACTACCCCTTATACTCCCTCGAAAGGAACGATTGTTTTATGAAAAAAGCACTAGTCATTCTCTCGATCGTCGCCAACGTCGTCCTCCTCGCGTTATTGCTCGGACGTAAACCGATCGAGTTATTCGAGCAGGCCTTTCCTGCGACGAACACACAGCCTATTTCGACATTCCAATATACGAAAAATCCGAACTACGTCCGCTTGAATAGTCTTTTCCATACTTATCAATACCCAAAATCACCGAATTCTGTCATGCTCGGTGACTCGATGACGAATTTTGGTGATTGGCGGATCCTGCTCAATGATCCGACAATTGTCAATTTCGGAATTCCCGGTGATACGACGGAAGGCTTTCTGACCCGCCTCGACCTGATTGTCGAGATGAAACCGAAACGTGTTTTCCTGATGGGCGGCATCAACGACATCCGGCACTTCACCCCGATTCCGACGATCACGGAAAACATGACGACAATCGTGACGACACTGCGAAAAAATAACATTGATGTCGTCATTCAGTCAACGTTACCCGTCGCACCCAAGTACTCCGATTCGGTCCGTGTCAATCGTGACGTCGAAGCCTTGAACCGGAATCTCGAGCAGCTTGCCAAATCAGCCGGTGTTCCGTTTGTCGATTTACGTCCGGAGTTGACGAATCAACAGGGTTATCTTCAAAACCGGATGACGTACGACGGACTCCATCTAGTCGGCGGCGGCTACCTGCGATGGAGTGATGCGTTAAAACCATTTGCGGAACGGATTCAGATTACGGAAAACAAATGAACGTCGAAAAAAGGAGACTCCGTTTTTTACGGAGTCTCCTTTTTTCGACGTTCATCTACGCGGTGACAGGCACCATGTCATCAGTCTTCCTGGTTTTTAACACCCATGTATGCGGCGACGCTCGATGCTGAAAATACAGCAATCGCGACGATACCGACTGCAATCCATACGACTTGATCCATCATTTCTCCCCCTTGTATGTAACCGTTCACTTTCTTTTTTTAGCGTACACGAAATTCGTCAAGAAAGAAACACATTTTCTATGTCTAACGACTAGACGTTTCGGGAAAAAGTAACTATAGTAGAAAGACAACTATAAATTGTCAGAAAATTCGATTATTTAACAAGGAGGTGATTCTGATGTCAACCCCAATCCTGAAACCCCGACTTCAGATGAAGCAACGAAGTCTAGTCAACTTTAGTTATTGGTTCGTCATCGGTCTCATTGGATGGACGATGCTCAGTTTCGTAACCGGACTTCGCGATCGATTGGCGAGCCTCCCCATCTACGAAAGCATTCCGCTTGTATTGGCTGTCCTCTTGACTACCGGCGTTTTATTAAAGATGGCCCGGGATGAATGGTGGATCCGGTACCTCAATCGGCAAACCCAGTTTTACATCGGTCATGAAACCGTCGTGACCTGGTGCCTCATCATCGACAGCATGTGGTTGATCCGTAAACCGATGCGCCGTGAACTCCGTCATCTCTATCGACACATTACCCGAACGAAAACTTCACCAGAAGCCATCGAGACACTTGCGAACGAACTGGTCGAACGTGGTATCCTCATCGTCTATTCCCGTCCTAAGAGTGACCATCCTGCTTGAATGGAAAAAGAGCATAGAAAATCAGGACACGCTTCCTGGATTCCATGCTCTTTTTCTATGATTATTTTTGGGCAAGCCAACTTGCTGCTGCTTCAATCGTCGGCATGATGAGCTGATGACCATGGTTCGACCAGGTCACATCGACCGTAGCCCCTGCCTGTTCGAAAATCACTTTTAAATCTTCCGTCTCCGAAGCCGGACAAATCGGATCATTGGTTCCGGCTCCGATAAAGACGCGAACTTGTGACGAATCCGGTAACGTCACGCCGCGACGCGGGACCATCGGATGCAACAAGATCGCCTGTTCAAACAACCGTTCTTCGAACATCATATTTGCCGCGATATTCGCACCGTTCGAATAACCGACCGGGATGACGTCTTGAAGGGAAAAACCGGACGTACGGCTTGTCTCTTTCACGAAATCAATCAGACGGGCTGTCCGCAAAGCGAGATCCTCTTCATCAAAGACACCTTCCGCCAATCGTTTAAAGAACCGCGGCATCCCGTTTTCTGTCACCTCACCCCGGACCGACAGATAACCGGCCTCCGGATCGAGAAGTCGAACGAGCCCGACTAAATCCTGTTCAGTCCCGCCTGTTCCGTGTAATAAAAGAAAAATCGGTGCGCCCGGTCGTTTCGCCGGTTCAAATAAATGAATCATACAAGTCTCCCCTTTGGTAGTGTAATCGGTGCGACATGTCCTTCAATCGTCGCCCGGTGTGCTTCAAACTGTTCCGGTAATTTCAAATCTTCTCCAAGCAGCTCAAACGCTTCGTCGACCGTAAATCCCGGATTGTCCGTTGCGATTTCATGCAGAATCCGCCCCCGGTCGTGGAAGTAGATCGATGTAAAGTAATTACGGTCCTTCACTTCCGTCGTCATCAATCCGAATGCATTGATTTGTTTCATCCAGTCCAGTTGTTGGGTCTGGTCGTCGGCCCGCCACGCAATATGGTGGACTGTGCCGGCACCCGGACGGCCGACCGGTACGTTCGCATGCAAAATATCGATGGTATTGCCGAACTCGCCTTCCGCTGTATAGCGGTCCATCGTCTCGGAGCGTTTCGCAATCGTTAATCCGAATGCTTCCGTCAAAAGACGTGCCGTATCGGCCGGATCACGCGACAACAACGTCGCACCGGCAAATCCTTTGATCGCGACATCCGTCGAGATCCCGTCGATTTCAAAGCGACTGTTCGGACCTTTGCTTCGTTCAACCAACTCAATCTGTAATCCGTGCGGATCTTGGAAAACAAGCTGCTTTTCGCCGAAGCGTTCTGCTTCTTCGAACGTCACTAACTTTTCCGTTAAACGGTTTTTCCAAAAGTCATAGCTGCCTGTCGGAATCGCATATGCCGTCGTTCCGACTTGACCCGCTCCGACTTTCCCCTGCTGCATGCCTTCAAACGGGAAAAAAGTGATGATTGTTCCAGGTTTACCCGATTCATTGCCGAAATAAAAGTGATAGGTTCCCGGATCGTCAAAGTTGACCGTTTTCTTGACGAAACGCAGACCAAGCGTCGTACCGTAAAAATCAAGATTTTCCTGTGGATTACCGACCATTGCTGAAATGTGATGAATGCCTTTCGTTTTCATATTCGTTCGCACTCCCTTCTTTCATTTCCTTTAACACAATAATAGTAACTCATTTACTAAAAGTAAACCATTATGCTTAAACATCTCTTTTTTGGAACCTTTCTTCCATTTACCCGTAAGAATAAGAGATACTTCAACTGGACCATGCACTTTATCTGAATGAAGGAGGACTGATTCCATGCTTGAAATTAAAGCCATCACGAAACGATTCGGGTCGTTCACAGCGGTCGACGATTTATCATTCGAAGTGCCGGAAGGACAGATTTTCGGATTACTTGGAGCGAACGGAGCCGGAAAAACAACGACGTTCCGGATGTTGCTCGGTTTATTGCAACCGACAGAAGGGTCGATCACGTGGAAAGGACAACCGATTCCTTTATCAAAAATCGGTTACCTTCCTGAGGAACGTGGCTTGTATCCGAAAATCCGGGTCGATGAACAATTGATTTTTTTAGCTGAACTCCGCGACATGAAACGAAAAGATGCCAAAGCCTCTTTACTCGAATGGCTCAACTACTTCCAGATTCCGCAGTACGAAAAGATGCGGGTCGAACAATTATCAAAAGGAAATCAGCAAAAAATCCAGCTGATTTCTGCCGTCCTACATAAACCCGACTTATTAATCCTCGACGAACCGTTCAGCGGACTTGATCCCGTCAACGTCGAACAGTTGAAAAAAGCGGTCCGGAAACTGACGGCAGAAGGCACGACAATCGTCTTCTCAAGCCACCGGATGGATCATGTCGAGGAACTGTGTGAACATGTCGCCATTCTCGATCACGGGAAACCGGTTGTCGCAGGGTATCTTCCGGAGATCAAGGCAGGATACGGCAAGACACGTGTCTTATTGACGACCGATGCGCCTGCCCTGCTTTGGGATGCACTGCCGGGAATTCTTCAAGTCGAATCGGACGGAACCGGTCACAGCTTACAAGTCGAGTCAAAAGAGGCGGCCGACTTGCTGCTCCGTCATTTGATTACAGAAGGATTCCATGTCGAGCGATTCGTATGGGATCAATTATCCCTGCAAGACATCTTCATTGAGGAGGTTGGAAAACGTTATGAACCGTAAATTCCTGACATTGTATCGTTTCAGTCTGTTTCAAAAATTACGGGCGAAAAGTTTTCTGATTTCGACCGTCCTGATGGTCGTGTTCCTTGTCGGATTCAGCAACATCGAGCGGATCATCGACTGGTTCTCGGGAGACGATCCGAAAATCGCGGTCGTCAGCTCGCTTGAAGCTCCGATCGTTCCGGTTCTAAAAGAAGTCGGCATCAAAACAAAGATCACCGAAAAAGATTATTCCCTGAAGCAGGCACGACAAGTCGTCGACAAAGGGACGTATGACGCAGTCGCTTTGTTGTCCGACGATCCGTACCGGGTGACGTTAATCAGTGCCAGTCCGGAACAGGAGTTGCAGACACAACTGTCGACTGCTTTAAAACAAGTCCGTGACCAGACGATCATTACGGACGCCGACGTCGATCCGGCATTGCTTGCTTCGCTTGCTGCTCCGATCGACGTGAAACAGGAATTGACCTCAACCGGCGGTAAGAGCGAGGACGAATTATTCGCCGCGTCGGCTCTCGTCTATGTGTTGCTGTTCCTGATGTACTTTACGATTGCCATCTACGGCGGCATGATCGTGACGGAAATCGCCAATGAGAAATCATCACGTGTCATGGAGTTGTTGATTTCCGCCGCCAGTCCGATTCAACATATGCTGGCCAAGATCACATCGATCGCCACCGTCAGTCTGATTCAATTATCGTTACTCGTCGGAGTCGGTTATTACAGTGCCCAAAGCAGCAGCCTGTTTGATCAGCTGTCGCTTGATTCCCTGAGCGTCAAGACGATTGTTTACCTGTTCGTCTTTTTCCTGCTCGGTTATCTGCTGTATGCGACGCTCCTCGCCGCACTCGGTTCGCTCGTCAGCCGGGTCGAAGATGCCCAACAAGTCACTTTACCGGTCATCATGTTGATCGTCGCTGCTTTCACGGTGTCGATTTTCAGCCTGAACGCTCCGACGAACCAGGCCGTCGTCATTCTGTCATTCGTGCCGTTCTTTACCCCGATGCTGATGTTCCTACGCGTCATGCTGACGGAAGTCCCGGTCTGGCAAGTCGCGTTATCACTCATCCTGATGGTGATCAGCATCTCACTCGCCCTGTTCGTCGGAGCACGATTCTACCGCGGGGGTGTCCTCTTTTACGGATCAAATCCGCTGAAGCAATTGCGCCGTATTTTAGGCGGACGCCAGTAGTAGTTTACAAGACGAACCGTTTCCGCTATCGTTAGGTGAGAAAAAGCCTTGAGGAGGAATTACGTTATGCGGTCTCGTTTTTGGGCAGCGATTTTATTCACAGCTGCCGCCATCGTCTCGTCCCTTGTCATGTTCACGAAATTTCCACAAGCAAGTGAGACATGGAAGCTGGTCCTCGCTTACGGCGGAGTGACATTCATCGTCAGTTTATTTTATTGGTCTTTCGTCGCTGTACGGATCCAGTCCTCGCGTTTATTCGGAAGCTGGATCGGCGTCTTTATCGGCGGAACGACGGTTTTACTCGTTTGTGTCGCTCGTTTCCTGATTCGGGGAGACTTCATGATGATTTTAAAATGGCAGGCCATGCTCGGCAGTCTGACTTTAAACTTCGGCTATGTCGGCTGGGTGCTTGTCATCGCAAATGCCATCATCGGTTTCTTGATTGGACGGACACGACAAAAGGGACGCCGGGCTCCACGTCCTGCGCCACAGCGTTAATCGTTAAAAAAACATCACCGGCTTTAGCGTCGGTGTACACAAAAGAGGAAAACGGACATTTGATCCGTCTTCCTCTTTTTGTTTGGCTGAACATCAATTCCGGTCGTTCATTTGCGGTGATAACGTGTTCGGTCAATCTTTCGGCTGAACTCCGTATAACAATCGGTTGTCGTCGTCTCAGTGTCTTCCGTCAGACGGTTGAGGTATTCATCGAGTTGAAGCATCGTCGGGAGTTTGTCGGCAAACAGTTCAAACGTCTCTGCCGCGTCTTCCCGTTGCAATTCCCCCGCCTCCATGACCGCCTCCACCAGCTCATGAAAAATCCGTTGTTCCGTGGCACTCATCGTCTGTTCAATCCGTTTGACGTCCTCATCATACATCAAATCAAACAGGCGCATCCGTTCTTCCAGCTGCTGTTCAATCATCGTTTCGTCTTGTCCCATTGTCTGTTCATACGCCAATCGCATTTCTTCAAGCGGCGTTTTTTCCTGCATGACGAATTTTAAGGACTCCCCGGTCCAGATATGCCGTGCCAGATAACTGGAATCGATATGCAGGGCTTCCGCCAAGGATTCGATATAAGCTTTTGTCGGATACACTTCGCTGAGTTCCGTCCGGCGGATGAAATAGGGAGCGACCCCGAGATTGTCCGCTAACTGATCGATGGAGATTCCGGCGCGTTCCCGTAAGATTCGGATGCGGTCACCGTATCCCCGGTAAGGTGAATGGTCCAGCATATTACCCCTCCTCGCTATGCTATTATCATACCCTCGAATCCGGTATCGGATACATCGAACTTTCGCACGATTTTTTTAATAAATAACGCGGATAGCGGACCCATAACGGCAGGATACTGATGAAATAACAGCCGGTGACGATTCCGATCCAGGTGAAGGACAACGGAAGAAACGGACCGATCTCGAGTCCCCCTTCCGATATGATGACTTGAAAGAGTAACCAGGCATGAAAAATCGAAATAAAGTACGGAACCATCAACACCGTACCGTATTTGATGAACAGGAAACGGCGAATGCTCTCTTTACTGAAACCAAGCGCAAACAGGGTCTTCAGCCGTTTTTGTTCACGCTCCGCCGTCATTTGCATCCAGACGTGCAGGAAGCTTGCATTGATGACAAACAGCCAGATCGTCAACAGGATGACGACAAACGAGACAAGACGAATGATCCGGATCCCGTCCAGTTTATCTTCCGTCTCATTGATCAATTGATAAGGAACCGATGCTTTTTTACCGAGCTCCGTTTTCGATTGGATGTCCCGGACAATCGACATCCAATTTGTCCAACGCTCTGTCCCGTAATCGGCGTACGAGGGTGTATCAAAGACACGGATCCGGGCGACCGGACGATTCATCGTCGCAAACGCTCGGTCACTGACGACGAACAATGTTTTAATCCGGTCGTTGTATCCGAATAACAGGCCGTGCTCCGCCATTGGTTCTAGCTGATAGCCGGCTTGCTTCATTTCCGCTTTTGCTTTTTTCATCGTCGGCGTCACTTCCTCGACTTGAACCGGACGGGCCGGAATCATAAACGTCTGTTTGTCCGTCAACAACGTCCGTTGCTCGTAACCCAAATGCTTCATCAGCTGATTGTAGTCCGACAACGGAATCATGTACCGGCTCTTCCCGCCTTTGAGCCGGACATCCTGCCGGTATTTATCCGGAAACGCTTTTGTCATCGTCCGTTCCAGAGTCTCCAGACGACCGGACGGAACAGACGATTCCTCGTAATAGACCAGTCCGAACTGATTGTCAGACGAGAGGTCAAACCCGATCATTTGAAAGATAAAGATCAGACCGACAGCCGTTAAGGCACAGGAGGTCAAAATCGTCCCCAAGGCAACCAGTGTACTGTTCGTCCGTAATTGAACCGCGATTTCCGAGACGATTAACTTGCGTAACGACAACCGGCGGGGCCGGTAGAGTTTGAGCGCCACCGGAATGACGTGGCGGCAGAAAAAGAACGAACCGACGAAGATGATGAAGGGAAAGACAAATAGAAAATTATCCTGCCGCGTCAATGCCATGAAATAGCCGTAAAACAGGATCAGTACGGCCGTTCCCTGCATCACAAGACCGAACCGGACACGAAGCCGGGAACGGGTCCGGACAGGCCGGTCCGGACGGAATCTATAAATCGCGAGGACCGTCGCAATCAACAGCGTCAACATCGCTCCTGCAATCAATACTAAAAAAGAAAGAACGGAAAGCTCAATCGTCAGGCGCGGTAAGAACATGACTTTTTCAATCGAAAGTAACATCAGCTTCGTCAGGACAACACCGAGCGTGATGCCGCCCATAATCGCGAGCCCGCCGACAATCAGGATTTCAATCATAAAATATTTCAGAAAATGTGAAAATCCGCTTCCAAGCGTCCGCATGATCCGTAAGTCGTTTTTCCGGTGCTCGAGCATCGTATAGGTCGTCGAATAGATGAATAAAATACTGAAAAACAGAATGATGACTTCGGCAATGAACACAAAGATCATCGTCAGTTCGATGACCTGATTCAATTGGCTCAGGACTTTGGCGATGTTCTGAAACGATTCACTGACGACGAGATTCCAGTAACTGGTCGCAATCGTCATCGCGACGATGATCGTTAACGCATAGCCATAATAAAGACGTTGATAACGTCTGATGTTACGTAGGGCGTATTGCAGATAAGTGATGTTCATCCCCTCCTAATAACGAGAGCGATTCGATGACACGCTGGAAAAAGACCCGGCGCGGTTCATCGCGGAACAGTTCCGTCTGAATGCTGCCGTCCTTCAGAAACAGGACATGATTGCAATACGAGGCGACCGTCGGATCATGGGTGACGATGACCATCGTCATACCGGCTACATTCAATTCTGCCAGCAACTCCATGACGTGTTTCGTCGCCTGAAAATCAAGTGCCCCCGTTGGTTCGTCGGCGAGCATCAGACGCGGTGCGTGAATTAAAGCCCGTCCGATGGCCGTCCGTTGCCGTTGCCCGCCCGAGACCTCGTCGACCTGTTTATCAAGCAACTCATCAATCTGTAACCGTTTTGCGAGATGTTGCATCTCTTCCCGGGCTTCCTTCGTTTTTTTACCGCTGAGCATCAAAGGAACAAGTATATTCTCAGCCACCGTCAACGAATCAAGCAGGTTGAATTCCTGAAAGATGATTCCGAGCGTCTCGCGCCGGAAGCGGGTTGTTTCTTTCCGTTTGAACGTCGCCGTATCGATGCCTTGAATCAAAATCGAGCCCCAACTCGGCTGATCTAGTGTCGCAAGCAGATTGATCAAGGTCGACTTGCCGCTGCCGGACGGTCCCATGACGGCGACCATCTCCCCTTCTTCCACACGAAAATTGATGTCGGTCAACGGCTGTTCCGTCACTTTTCCGGGATAGACTTTTCCTAACTGTTTGACTTCAATCATCTTGTTTCCCTCCTACGAGCGTCAGACGACAGGTCGTCCCGACCCCTTCCGTGCTGTCGAGTTCAATGGTATGGCCGAGCTTGAGGCAAATCTGACTGACGAAGTACAATCCCATTCCGGTTGATTCGCCGTAACGCCGGCCGTTTTCCCCGGTGAAGAAGGCGTTGAAGACACGCGGCAGATCGCGTTTCGGTATGCCGACGCCGTCATCTTCAATCGTCAGCACGATTTTCCCCGCTTGTTCGACGGCACGGATATAGACTTCATGTCCGTGACCGGCCGTGTATTTGACGGCATTCGTCAGCAACTGCAGGACCACAAAACGGAACCACTTGGAGTCGGTATAGATATACAGCTCCGGTGCAAGCTCAAGCTTCGGGTACACTTTATTTTTAACGAACAGCCGTTTTTCCTGATTGATGATGCTCGTCACTAACGTCCGCAGATTTAGCCGTTCCGCCTTTAAGTCCGTCTCGATCGCTTCGAGACGTGACGAATACAACATCTGATCCAGTCCGATCCGCAACCGGTCGACTTCATGGCGTAAGTCCGCCTGGAACTGTTCGCCCGGATGTTCCAGAATCAACTCGATGACCGACAGCGGCGTCTTCATTTGATGAATCCATTGGTCGACATACCGGTGCCGTTCCTTTTCCTTCCGTCGTTCAGCAAACAAGCTGTTCCGAAAGACGGTCTGTTGGCGTTCCAAGAAGTGCTCGACGGCTGCTGCCAGCGGTTCGTCACTGTCGGCCCGGATCGGTTCCGCAACCGACTCAATCGGTGTCTGCAATCGTTTGAGCAACGGTAACATACTGAAGAAACGGTAACTTAAATAAATCAGCAAGGCGATTGCATTTAAGAGCGCGATGTAAAAAAAGGCTGCCGGACGATACAGATCGTATAACCACAGGATAAGAAACAAGGCTACCAACTGCCCACTGAAGAACAGAACCCCCGGAATCGCATGTTTAAAGAAAAGTCTCATTTGTCGAGGACCAATTTGTAGCCGACTCCCCGAACCGTCTCAAGACCCCCGATGCCGATTTCCGCCAACCGTTTCCGGACACGGGTGATGTTGACGTTCAGGGTATTTTCATCGACGAACGCTTCATCATCCCAAATCCGTTCCAGCAAGTCACCCCGACTGACGATCCGCGGACTCACCGTCAACAACATCTCTAAAATCAGTCCTTCTTTTTTCGACAGCTCGATCGATCGGTCCTCGTGCTCGACGATATACCGGTCCAAATATAACGTCAGTCCGTCACGACTGACCGTCCGCTCGTCACTTTCCTGCGACAATGTCCCGTAAGCGCGTCGAATCTGACTTTTGATTTTCGCGATGACGACGGCTCCCTGGAACGGCTTGACGATGTAATCATCCGCGCCGTATTCGAGTGCCATGACTTGATCCATCTCCCCGACCCGGGCCGAGATGAACAGAATCGGTGCCCGCGTCTTCATTCGGAGCTGGCGGCACCAGTAAAATCCGTCAAACTTCGGTAAATTGACATCAAGCAGGATGACGTCCGGTTGCGTTTCTTCAAATCGAGCGACGACGTCTCCTAATCCATCTTCATGAATGACGTTAAAATCATACCGTTCCAACAATTCTTTTAATAACAGTGCAATCTGTTGATCGTCTTCTACCAATAAAATCGTTTCCATCTGCAGATTCAACTCCTTCTTCTTCCATGATACCGAACAAAAAATGGACTGGAAACGATTAATCGTCTCCTGTCCATTTACATTAGATGACAATCCGTCGATATGCGCGTACCGTGACGAGATAGTACACGAGATAAACGACGGTATAACAACCGATTGCAAGCGACATCGGTAACCGTAAATCATAATTTAATAACTTTTCCAGGACCTGCATCGCAAACAGGCTGTGGACAAGACCGAGCAGATACGGCAGGACGAACATGAATCCGACTGATTGCCGGATGATACCGGTCTGTTCTTGCTGATCGACGCCGATTTTTTGGATGATCGTAAACCGTTGTTTCGATTCTTCCGCCTCTGCGAGCATCTTAAAGTAGATGATGGATCCCGTCGCCAGTAAAAAGACGAGTCCGAGGAATCCGGCGGCAAAGGCAAGCAGACCTGTCGTCGCTGTCGTCATGGCATAGACCGGATAATAAGCGGCCATCTCCGTCTCCGCTTTTTTGCCGTACAATTGCTCCAGTCGGTCGATCAGTCCGTCATCTGAACGTTCGTTCGAGAACTGATAGTTTGTCAGCATCGCTGCTTTTTCCGGCATCATGGCAAAGACATCATCCGAAACGGCAAAAGCCAGCCGTTTTTTCGCATAGAGTTGAGTGATTGGTAAATTCGTCGCACCGGTAATCCGAAAGGACGAGTGATCGTCTTTAAACGTCACGCCCACCGGTGACTTGACCGATTCCTTCAGCAAATCGTTCCCTTTGAACGTCTCAAGCACGATTGCTTCACCGGCTCCCGGTTCCGGCAACTGCTTCTTCCCGTTGCTTTTGGCCAACTTCTGATAGTCGGAATAACTGATGTAGCTGAACTGTCCCGGCTCGCCGTCAAATCCGAATGTCTGATAGGACATCGTAAACGACAACGGATTTGGTAACTCCTTCAATGGATGATTCACCGTTTTGACGTTGACCATCGTCCGCGATTCAATCGTTTGGTCGGATGACCGAATTAATTTTTCGGCTGCCTGTTGCTGGCTTGCAATCGATAAACTATATGGCATCTGTTCCTCGACTGTTCGGTCAATATAATAATAGATTGACGTCGCGGTTCCGACCGTCGTCAAGGTGACGGCCGTGATGACGGTAATCGTCGACAACATGACGGCATTTGATTTAATCCGCGACAGCAACTGTCCGTGTAAAATCAGGTTCGTACCGCGATAATGGCGACCACGTTTGCTGAGGAGACGGAGTAAAAAAATCGTGAAATAGCTCATCGTACCGAACGTTCCGACGATGATGCAGAGCATCAAGACCGGCGCAACAATCGTAAAGTGTGCGAGCAACGGTTCCCCGGTCAAATAATACCCGACACCAATCAACAGGACGGAAACAAGAGCCAGGACCGGATGGACTTTCGGAATCGTTTCGACCTGCTGTTTCGCCTTAAACAACTCGATCAGGGTAAACCGATAAATCGTCCGGGCTGACCGGAGCGCAATCACAAGGAAGATTGTCAAAAAGACGACAACCGTCTGACCGATTGCTCCGGCATTGATGGAGAAATCGGCTTCAATCGTCATTCCCATGACGTAGGCCAACAGTTGGACAAAGTATTTTGAGGCAATCGTTCCGAGTAAAACACCGATCAGTAGACCGATCAGTCCGTACCCCATCGTCTCAAGAAACAGCAACTTGGCAATCTGTTGACGTTCGAGACCGAGTAACGCATACAGACCAATTTCCTGTTTCCGGCGCCGCAGGAAAAAGTCACTCGAATACCAGATGAAGACGGCGGAAAAAAGAGCCAGGATGACGCTTGAACCGGTAAAGACCGTCCCGAGTTTCCCGTATAGTTCATTGGCTTGTAACATCGCCTCATTGGAACGGATGGCTAAAAACGTATAATAAATCAAAATCGCGAACGTAACTGCGCCGAGATACATCATGTTTTGCCGGATGTTTTTTAAATTCCGGAAAGCTAATTTAAACAAGTTCACGGACCGCACCTCCGAGTTCACGTTGGACTTCCATGATCTGTTCGAAAAACTCCTTGCGTGTCCCGAACTGGTGAATTTCCCGGAACAATTCTCCGTCTTTGACGAACAGCACCCGTTCCGCGTACGATGCGGTCACCGGATCGTGGGTCACCATTAAAATCGTTGCACCCTGTTCATTCAAGCCGACCATGGCTTCAAGCAGACCGGTCGCTGATTTCGAGTCGAGTGCTCCGGTCGGCTCATCCGCCAAGATCAGTGACGGCTGATGAACGATGGCGCGTGCAGCAGCTGTCCGTTGCTTTTGACCTCCCGACAGTTCAGACGGCCGTTTTGCGAGCAGATCCTCAATTCCAAGCTCCCGGGCGACGGATGTGACCCGGACGAGAATATCGGCTTTCGGCATGTGTTGTAACGCCAGCGGTAAGGCAATGTTTTCTTCGACCGTCATCGTGTCGAGCAGGTTAAAGTCTTGAAAAATAAATCCGAGCTGTTCCCGCCGAAACCGGGCCAACTGTTTTTCTTTCATCCCCGTCACGTCTTCTCCATTGATATGAATTGTCCCATCCGTCGGTTGGTCAATGGTCGACAACAAATTTAATAAGGTCGACTTCCCTGCGCCTGACGGTCCCATGATACTGACGAACTCTGCGTCGTGAATCGTCAGTGTCGTCGGTCGGAGCGCCTCGTGCCGTGCGTTTTTCGTATGGTAGACTTTCGTGATCTGTTCTGCGTGTAAGATGGCTTTCATGATGTGTTTCCTCCCGTATTCTTGATCTTGCTGTCAGTATACCGAGCAATCCGTCTTTCAAAGAATCGGTCAGACTTTCATTCATCTTACAAAATAGTAAGTTCGGGTAGGAGACGACAAAAAAGCCCCTTCGTCTAAGACGAGGGGACGTATTCGTTACATGATTATTTATGTGTTGCTTTGAAGAGTTCTGTTTCGCCTGCGACGACAGATGTTCCTTCAGCCGGTACTGCAGAAAGTGTAAATTGATCGTGGTTTGTCACGATGATTGGTGTGATTGTAGATGGTGCGTTTGCACGGATGAATTCGAGATCAAACTCAACGAGGACGTCACCGGCTTTAACTTTATCGCCAGACTGAACGTGTGCCGTGAAGCCTTCACCTTTAAGGTTAACTGTGTCTAATCCAACGTGGATCAACAACTCAAGACCATCTTCGCCTTTAAGACCAATTGCGTGTTTTGTAGGGAAGATTGTTTCGACCGTTGCGTTGATTGGTGAAACGACTTTACCTTCCGTCGGCTCGATTGCGATACCGTCACCCATCATTTTTTGCGAGAAAACTTGATCAGGTACGTTCTCGATGCTGACGATTTTACCTGTAAGGGCAGAAGCGATTTTTGTGTTTCCTGCGTCATTACCACCAAACAATTTTTTAAAGAATCCCATGATACTATCCCTCTACTTTCTCGATCGTTTTCTTCTTAAAGAAGATTCGATTTTTTTATAGGAGCCAGTTAAATGCAAACTCGCTCACGTTCTCACAAAAAGCATACGTTTGTAACTCTGGTTTTGCAAGTATTTTTGTGTGATAATAGTTAGAAATCACAAGGAGGCGCTTACATGTTAACATTTTCAGAACTTACATATGTCCGTCCTGACCTGAACGTCCTTGAAACTTCTATGCATGCTGCTATCGATCGCTTGCGTGAAGCAACAGATGTCGATACAGCAAACAATGCCATCTCTGAGATTAATACCCTTAGAAATCAATTTGAAACAGCCAGTCAGTTGGTGGAGATCCGTCATACGATCGATACGCGTGACGGTTTCTACGAAACAGAACAGGGTTTCTTTGACGAAGCCGGTCCGGTTTACCAAGGATACGTCTCGAGTTATTATCAGGCACTGACGACTCATCCTCTCCGTTCTTCGCTCGAATCGACGTGGGGCAAACAGCTTTTCTTACTTGCGGAAGCCAGTCTGAAAACATTCTCTGACGAAATCATTCCGAAACTCCAGGAAGAAAATCGCCTGGCCAGTGAATATACGAAACTGATGTCGGCGGCGCAAATCGAATTCGACGGCAAGACATTGAACTTGTCCCAGTTCGGCCCCTATCTCCAGTCAGCCGACCGGACTGTCCGGAAAGCCGCTTCTGAAGCACGCTACGGCTATTTAAAAGAACACGGTGACGCCATCGATACGATTTACGATAAACTCGTCCATGTCCGGACCGACATCGCGAAGACACTTGGTTTCCCGTCGTTCGTCGAGCTCGGCTATGCCCGGATGTTGCGTGTCGATTACGATCAATCGATGGTCGAAAACTACCGTGAACAAATTCTCGAGACGATCGTCCCGATTGCGACATCTCTCAAAGAACGCCAGCAGCGCCGGATCGGCGTCGATTCTCTCTATTATTACGATGAAGGATTTGCTTTTAAAACCGGCAATGCGACACCGCAGGGTGAAGAAGCGTTCATCATCGAAGGCGGGAAAAAGATGTACCGCGACATGTCACCGGAGACGAATGAGTTCTTCGAATACATGCTTGAACGCGGTGCGCTCGACTTGACGGCGAAACCGGGGAAAGCGGGCGGCGGCTATTGTACGTACATCGCGGACGAAAAACTCCCGTTCATCTTCTCGAACTTTAACGGAACGGCCGGTGATATCGATGTCCTGACGCACGAAGTCGGACATGCGTTCCAGGTCTACGAAAGCCGTCACTTCACCGTGCCGGAATACGGCTTCCCGACGTATGAAGCCTGTGAAATCCACTCGATGTCGATGGAATACTTTGCTTATCCGTGGATGGAAGAATTCTTCGGCGATCAGACGGCCAAGTACAAGTTCAGTCACCTTGCAGGCGGCGTGACGTTCCTGCCTTACGGAGTCGCCATTGATGAGTTCCAACATGTCATCTACAATCAACCGGAACTGACACCGGCTGAACGCCGGACGGCATGGCGTGATATTGAGAAGAAATATCTGCCGCACCGGAACTATGAAGAAAATGATTATCTTGATTCAGGCGCTTGGTGGCATCAACAGGGCCACGTCTTCGGCAGCCCGTTCTACTATATCGATTATACGCTGGCGCAAGTCTGTGCCTTCCAGTTCTATGCCTGGATGGAGCAAGACCGGGAAGCTGCCTGGAAATCGTATCTTGAACTCTGTAAGGCGGGTGGGTCGGAAAGCTTCCTGACACTCGTCGAACGTGCCGGACTGAAATCCCCGTTCGCTCCTGGAACGGTCGGGACAGCCGTCGAACCGATCAAGGCCTATTTATCCGAAACGGATGATCTTGCACTCGATCGTGTGTGATTGATTCGCAGGAAAAAACATCAAAAAACGAACCGATGGATCCCGGATCAGGGAAATCCTTTGGTTCGTTTTTTTAGTTTCTGATTTCATCAAAAGAATTTAAAGACGGTTCCATTCAAACGAAAAGTGACCGCTCCCGACACCAGCCGGGAAGCGGTCACTTTTCGTATGCAGATGATATCGGATGAATGGATCATCCGGATTGTTTAATATCTTCTTGATAACGGTCATACCAGATTTCGAATTCATCAGCCGGAATCGGACGAGAGTAATAGAACCCTTGACCATACTCACAATCGAGCTTTCGTAAGTTCTCTCCCTGTTCGGCCTGTTCAATCCCTTCCGCCACGACATCATACTTTAACGTATGGGCGAGTCGGATGATTGTCTCGATTAACGGAGCATTTGAACAGGCATCCGTTCCACTGATGAACGAACGGTCAATCTTCAGTCGTTGAATCGGCAAACGGCTCAAATACGACAGCGAGGAATAGCCGGTTCCGAAGTCGTCAATCGCCAGCCGGTAACCGAGTCGATGCAGCGTCTGTAAGGCATCAAAGACCCGTGTATCGGAAAAGACACCAAATGATTCGGTAATTTCCAGCTCCATCCGTTGTTCAATCCCGGGATAAAGATCCCGGACATTCGTCAACAACTCGACGATCCGGCCGGAGACCAGTTCTTTGACGGATAGATTGGCGGACACACGAAGTGACTCAAGCGGTGTCCCTTCCCATCGTCTGACCTGATTGACGGATTCCTGGACCACCCACATTCCGATTTCTTCAATCAGCATCGACCGTTCGGCAATCGGGATGAAGACAGCCGGACTGATCATCCCACGCTCGGGATGGAACCAGCGCAACAAGGCTTCGCATCCGTCGACCGTTTTAGTTTTCAGATTGACTTGCGGCTGATAAAACAGTTGCAGTTCGTTCCGGGCAATTGCTTCCCGCAACTCGGCTTCGAGAACGACGGATTCCCGGTATTCTTCACTCATCCAGGACTCAAACCAGATCGGTCCACCGGTCTGTTCCCGTTTCGCATGCTGCATCGCGATGTCGACGGAAGACAGCAACGACGTCACCGCGACCGCATCATCCGGATAACGGACCATACTCATACTGATACTGACATCGATTTTTTCACCGTCAATCCGGTAAGGACGTTCCAAAATCGTTTTCAGATCGCGGTAATCAACGATCTCCTGTTGGAAAATCAGGACGGCAAACTCATCGCCGCCAATCCGGGCTGCTGAACCTGTCCCGATGAAATGGTGACGCAAGCGGTTTGCCAGTTCTTTTAGGATTTGATCACCGGCACTGTGTCCGTAGATATCGTTGATCCGTCTGAACTGCCGGACGCCGATCGTCACCAGTTCTCCCGGTTGCGGCGCAGCGATGGCTTCCTCCATCTTTTGCTCAAACCCGTTCCGGTTCAACAAAGAGGTCAGCACATCAAACAGGGCCAGTTGCGTGATCTTTTCTTCGCGCTTAAATTGATCGGTCTCATCATGACAGGTCAGATAAAGTGCCGTTCCGTTGCCGTTTTTCGAAGGAACATGAATGATGTTGACGAACATGTTCCGAATGTCCTGCTTGAAAATCATCTGGCAACGGATGGTCTGGCTGTACCCGTCGATTGCCCGGTTGAGGGTCCGGCGGACACGGTTTAAATCTGCCGGATGAATCAGTTCCTCGATTGTCATCAA
Source organism: Exiguobacterium artemiae 255-15 (assembly GCF_000019905.1). Taxonomy (GTDB): domain Bacteria; phylum Bacillota; class Bacilli; order Exiguobacteriales; family Exiguobacteriaceae; genus Exiguobacterium_A; species Exiguobacterium_A artemiae. The sequence goes on from NC_010556.1 coordinate 2,461,399, forward strand.
TTCAGACGACTGGGCCAACTGTTTGAAACGGTCATTTCCGCTGAGCAGTTGAAAATCAGAGGAGAGTGCAACAATCGGATTCGTATTTTGAGAAAATAAGGATTCGATTTCTGCTTTCTTCTGTTTGATTTCCATCGTTTTTTTATCGTTATAATCGAGTAATCCGGAAATGATCGTCGTCATCGTCCGGAACGCTTCAACGACCGGATGGAAGTCATTTAACTCCGGCACCTGATGATGCGACTGTTTCGGACCTTCCGCAAAAAAGTCGGCTTCCGCCTGCAAAATATGTAAGTCCTTTCGGAATGCCCGTAACAGGGATAAGGTCAGCCAAAGCAGAAGCAGAATCACACAGCACGTCGCAATGAACATCAGCCAGGCATTTCGGATCAACGTATTTCCATGATCCGTCATTTCGGTCTGAACATCGGCAATCCCTTGATCAAACGACCGGTACATACTGGTTTGATACCGCTTTGCCACTTCGTCCATCGTTCCGTATTGTTTCAGTTCCGGTTGATTGATGGTCGCATCGATCATTCGTAAATAGGCGTACATCTGATTGCTCATCACCGAGATATCCCGGCGAAGCTCTTCATCTTCCGGCCGCATCGTTGCGTAAAAGGACTGGATCAAAGCGTTGTTCCGTGAGTTCAGCTCCTGGCGTGTCTGACGAAGGCGCAACAGATCAATCGAGTTCAATTGATTCTCCCGGTTAATGCTCACTAAAAACTGTCCCGCCCGGCCAAGCTCTTCCTGCATCAAAAAGAGATTCGAGAAAAACGTGTAATAGGTCCCGGTCTCGCCGCTCAAATACAGTTGGTTGAACAGGACTTCGCTTTTATAGGCAGTCGCTGCCTGAAAAAATTGATGCTCCGACTGATATCCGCCGGTCTGCAGCCGGTTGATTTCAGACAGGAGTTCTTTTTGAGCAGGTCCTTCCATCCGGAGCTGCTTGATCTGCCGGCCAAGTGCCGTCAGTTCCGTTTTCGTTTGTTGCCACGTCTCGGTCCGTGTCGCAACGGCATCTCCCGTCGTTTCACTTAAGGTGAGGTAATACTCATTCGTCACATCCCGTTCAACCTGATTGAGTCGTTCAAAAATATCCATCATCTCGCTTGAGCGTTTGAACTGATATCCTTCTTCCAGATTCTTTACCAGTTGTTGCGTCGCGATCAACAACGCTAACAGACCAATAACTGAAATCATCCATGAGAACGTTTTGTAGTAGGAGCGTTTTCGGAATGCTTCTACGATGGAGACTGGTGATAAACGTCGCAACACATCGTCCTCCCTAACTTGTCATTATGTTTCTATATCGTCTTGTCGGGACGGTTCGTGAAGTCAAAAGCAGTTAAAAAGGGTCAATAAAAAGCACTTCTTCCCACTTTTCGTGAAAATCAGTGCTTTTTATACTAGATTTTAGTATTGAACGTTCTCGCGTGCCACTTTTTTAGCAAAATAGTCAATGATGTCACGGCGACGAATGATGCCGATAAAGTGTTTCCCGTCATCGATGACCGGTACGAAATTTTGATCGGTGATGACTTCAATCATCTCTTCCATCTGTGCTGTGATCGAGACCGGTTTGTACCGGACACGCTGTTTGATATCCGTTAAACGGGTTTGCAGAACATGATCGTAATCCGCATGTTCAAGATTTTTTTCAAGTGCCCACAGGACATCCCCTTCCGTCAGGGTTCCTGCATATTTTCCTTTGTCATCAACGAGTGGGACCGATGTGAATCGATGATGTTTCATCTTTTCAAGTGCTTGTCTGACCGTTGATTCAGGATCTAAGTATTTCACTTCGTCTTTTGGTAATAAGAAAAAAGCAATATTCATGTTCGTTCCTCCCTAGCCACTCTGTGACACCGCTTCTATTTTATCATGAACTCAGGTTTCGTTCAGTTCCCAAATCATGAAAATCTCCCCACAATTCCTTCATATTTAGTACTACCCTTCCGATAATCAGAATAGACAGATTTTAAAGACTATTTAAAAAGATAGGAGAATTACACATGCGTCTTCCGATTACACGCCGGCTTTTCATCGGGTTGATTTTACTGCCCGCTCTCACGTTAGGAGTCTCGACCTGGTTTTCATATAATCAGACGAGTCAGACTGTCGAACGGTTGGTCGATTCGACCTCCCAAACGGCCTTAAAACAGCTTGAGCAATCCTTCTCCCGTATCATCGATGACACAAAAAAAGATACGACCCTGTTGGCCGGTCTCCCGTTTAACCGGACGAACGGACAACTGCCGAGTTACATAAGCAATACACCGGAACCGGGAGCGGAACTCCCGTCCCAAAAAGCGAAAGACATCTACAGCGTCCTCGAAAAATACGGTTCATCCAAAATCGAAAATTCCTTTGTCCAATATGCGGATACCAAGGGCGGTTATTTAAATTGGCCGAAACAGGAAGCCGCGTCGGGATACGATCCACGCCAGGACGTCTGGTACAAACAGGCGTTGGAAAATTCGAGTACGGTCGCGATGAGCGAACCGTACTATGATCAAGCTACCAAGCTTTCGGTCATCGGTTTTTCAAAAGCAGCGCTCGATGATCAGGCGAATATCAAAGGTGTCTTATCCGTCTATAAAAGTGTCGACCGGTTATCGGAAGACATGAAACGGATTGAAATCGGTCAAAAAGGATTTGTCTTCAGTTATACAAAAGACGGTCAGATCGTCACGCATCCGAATAAAAACTATTTCTTTAAGAAAGTCGACCAGTTACGCGAAGATGGAAAAGCGTATTTCGAAGCCCCTAAACAAATGATCAGTCAGGAATCCGGTTCGACGATCATGGAGGTCGGCGGAAAAAAATCCGTCGTCATCTGGCAACTGTCCTCGAAGACGGGCTTTAAACTGGCGGTCGTTCTCGATTATGACTCGTTGTATGCTCCTAAGGACGCAATGCTGACACAATCGTTGATCAACTTCGTCATTGCAATCGCCTTGGCAACTTTAATCGCCTGGCTCATCGGCCGTTCCATCCATCGACCGTTAGCCGGTCTTCGCCGTGAGGCGTTAGCCATCGCAAACGGTGATTTACGCACAACGAACCGCACGAAACGCTGGATCCGCGATGAACTGTCGGATCTCGGCGAAAACTTTGACGCCATGCGCCAAAAGCTCCGGCAAACAATTACAGCGATGACCGAGTCCGCCGGCACCGTCCGGGATGCTTCGCACGATTTATCGTCAAATGCCGTTCATGTTCAAAATGCATCGGTTCAAATCGGACAGACAATGGAAGAAATCGCTGCTGCCGGTGAAACGCAGACGAAACAAGCGGAACGTTCTTCCCATGCGGTTTACGGTGTCAAAGAACGATCGATCGCAATGCAGACTGCCGCTACCGAAACACTGACCGAAGTCGCATCTGTCGCCTCTGCCGCGACACGTGGCAGTCGCCTGACGAAACAGACTATCACGGATCTGTTACAGCATTCTGATTCATTGGAACAGGAGATTCAAAATACATCCGACTTCCTCGGCAAACGCTCTGAAGAAATCGGCAAGATTCTCGGAACGTTACAGGCCATCTCTAGTCAAACCAATCTCTTGGCTTTAAACGCGGCCATCGAGGCGGCACGTGTCGGGGAACAGGGACGCGGGTTTGCCGTCGTCGCGAGTGAAGTGCGGAAACTGGCCGAAGAAAGTGATCAGTCCGCGAAACAAATCAAACAGTTACTCGATAACATCCAACATGAAACGCAGACGGCGATGGGTGCGATGAACGGCGTCATGGATGACTTAAAACACTCGCTCGAATCGGTCAAGACGACCGGAGTCGATTTCGAACAGATTGCCGGGTCCGTCCAGCATGTCTCGAACCGGACAGAATCTTTGACGGGAGATATCAGTGCCCTGACTCATGCGACCGAAGAGGTTTCTGACGCGATGGGAACGATTCTTGCCTTGACGGAAGAAAATGCTGCCGGCATCGAGACGAGTGCCGCAAGCATCCAGGAAACAAATGCGACGATCGAAGCCGTCACGACAGCAGCGGCTCATCTCGCGCAAATCGCAACGGAACTCCATGCCTTGACCGTCGACTTCCAAGTCGATGAACCGATCGACGGGGACGAACTTCTCCCTCCGGCTGAAACATCTGAACCACTCGTACACGACCTGTCTTACGACGAAGTAGCGGCTTCACTCGATGAACATGCTGAACCCGAGCAAACGTCAAAGGACGATGAATCGGCTGATTCGGCTGACTCAGACTCTTCTGACGATGCTCCCCGGTAAACGATTTTCCTTCCAACTCAAAAAGACATCAACCGCCTGAACAAACGGGCCGTTGATGTCTTTTGTTTTTTTAAATGTCTTCTCGGCTTCAAATGATTCTTGCTATACAATCATCGGGACACGACGTAAACTGAAAACAACACGTTTTTAAAGAACGGAGGAACTCCAGTGTCGCCCTTATCAACAGAAGATTTGATTCAAATCGCGGAAAGTCTTTACGGGACGACGGGCTTTTTTGTTTCGTACCAGTCCCTGACCGGTGAGAAACTGGATATCAGTCCTGCCGCGCCTTCGCATCCGAGCCGGTTATCGATCGAACAGGAATGGCCGGCACCGGATCAGACACCGCTCCTGTATACCTTAAAAGATGGAACGGCTTACCTGTTTATTCCCGTCCAGGAACAAGGACAGTACCGGATCGGTCCGGTCTTACTGCAATCGGCTCTGTTCCGTGCGCACATTCAGGATGAAGCGTTCCATCAATTTTATAAAGCCTTGACCCGGACGACGGAAAACCGGTTGATCGACTGCGCTCATCTGGTCCACCGTTTACTGACCGGCCAGCAACTCGCTAAACGGGACATCCGAACCGAATCGGAAAGCGAAGAGCAGGAAATTCCGCTGATTGCCGATGTTTCCCCTCATACTGCAACGACTGCCTACATCAAGGCCTGGGAGCGGGAACAGCAGATCATCGAATGGATTTCGTCCGGACAAAGCGAACGCTTGGCGACGACCTACTCTCTACCCGCTTACGGTGAATTCGGATCACTCGCGCGGCACCAGCCGTTACGGGCGGAAAAAAATCTGTTGCTCGGCACAGTGTTATTGAGCGCCCGGGCTGCGATTAACGGCGGGCTGGAACCGGATGAATCCTTTATGCTCAGCGACCGGATGATTGAATCGATTGAAGCGGCAAACAGTATTTCCGAGCTGCGTAACCGCCACGTCCGGATCACGGTCAGCTTTGCAGAGGCCGTCAAACAGATTCAGGAGTTGCGCCATTCGCCGCACGTACTCGCCGCGATCCGTTATATCCAGCAGCACTTGTATGATCCGTTATCAGTCTCGTCCATCAGCCAGGCGATTCACGTTTCATCAAATTATTTATCCGTCCTGTTCAAGGAAGAGACGGGACTTCCGCTCGCGCGTTACGTCATTCGTGAACGGATTCGTGAAGCGAAACGGCTGTTGCGTTCGACGGATGATTCCCTGCTGACGATCTCGAACAAGTTACATTTCTCGAGTCAAAGTCATTTTAGTCAGGCGTTCAAACAGACGACCGGCGAGACACCGACTCATTACAGACAACATCATTTTTAATCTTTTTTAAAGGAGTATGACATGACACAGCTACTTACGAAAATCCGCCGCAAGAAAATCCATAAAGGATTGCTTCTCTATCGGCTGTTTCAACAGCTTCCGGTTCAAAAAAATCTTGTCCTGTTTGAAAGCTTTTTAGGTCGCGGTTATTCGGACAATCCGAAAGCGCTCTACCTGACACTTCAAAAACAGCGTCCGGAACTTGAACTCGTCTGGATTTTTGCCAAAGAACCGAACGCCGCAGTCAAGGCAGCTTGTCCGAACTGGGTATTGCGGAACAGCCCGAAATACTATTACCTGATGGCCCGGGCGCAGTACTGGATATTTAACACCCGTCAGCCGCTCAGCTTAAAAAAACGACGGGAAACGATGTATTTACAGACCTGGCACGGGACTCCTTTAAAACGGCTCGGACTCGACATGGATGAGGTCCATATGCCGGGTACGAATACCGAACAGTACAAAAAGAACTTTTCTGCCCAGGCCAAGGAATGGAACTATCTGCTTTCACCCAATCTCTATTCCAGCGCCATTTTCAAACGGGCCTTTGATTTCCGGGGACTGCTTCTTGAAACCGGTTATCCGCGAAATGACCTGTTGTATGCGCCGGACCGTCAGCAACAAGCCGGACAGATCAAACAGTCACTGCGATTGCCGCCCGGTAAAAAAGTCATCTTGTATGCACCGACCTGGCGGGACGACGAGTTCGTAACGAAAGGTCAGTACCGGTTTAATCTCAAACTGGATTTGAAACAGATTCAATCCCGTTTAGGTGACGACTACATCGTTCTGTTACGGATGCACTACTTGATTGCGGAACACCTGGACTTGACGGCGTTTGACGGGTTTGCATACGACGTGTCCGCTTACGGCGATATCGCGGAACTGTATCTGATCAGTGATCTGTTGATTACGGATTACTCGTCCGTCTTCTTCGATTATGCTCACTTGAACCGTCCGATGTTATTCTTTACGTATGATTTAGAGAAATACGCTTCCATCCTCCGGGGATTCTATTTTGATTTTGAAGCGGTCGTTCCCGGTCCACTGTTAAAAGAAAGTGATCAGGTCATCGATTATATCGAAGACATTGCAACACAGTCCAAACAGTACGAAGAGAAATACACCGCGTTCCAGGAACGCTTTTGCAGCCTCGATGACGGGAAAGCCAGTCAACGGGTTGTTGATGCTTTGTTTAAATAAAATTAAATAAAGCTTCCTTACCTGCATTGATTCGCAGGAAAGACTTCGCTTTCCTCGGGCGAACGGCGAGCCTCCTCGACGCATACGCGTCTTCCGGGGTCTCACCGGTTTCGCTTTTCCCGCAGGAGTCTTCGTCTTTCCTGCTCTTTTGCATACGCATTTTTATTTTGCGGCACCACTAAAAAACCGGAATGACTTTCTTTTTCTATACAAGAAGAAGAAAGTCATTCCGGTTTTTTGTATATCACTTTAAGAAAAACCCGATTAAGTTAGTTCATCTTCTTGGTCGTCGGAGCGATTGCTTTGGCACCAGCTCTTCAAATTCCGGATGAACATAAGCAGGTCTTTTTCTCTCCCAATCTTTTCCCAGTAACTTTGTCGCTTCTTCCCAACTATGAACGACAGACGACTTCGTCTGAAGAAGGGCGTTCAGATTATCTTCATCTTCTTCGTCAAAAAATGCGGATTCGTTTGTTTCTTTTAGGAACACCCATTGTCCGTCCGGTTGTTTCTGTCCCATCAAGGTGACACGTCCACCTTCAAAGCGTAGTACCAGTATTTCTTCCCATGTTCCCTTCAAATGATTGTCCCCCGTTTCAATTCCCACGAAATTTGGTTTGATGCAACTCGACAAGTTCTCCAAAGCGAACATTTCGATCGGCTACCCTTTGAGGAGACGGATGATAGTAGTCTGTCGTTCCCTGCTTTTCTTTTCCGAAAAAAGGAACCCCTGATGCTTTAATTCGTCTCATCCACTCTTGTTTCGCTTGATTGAGATGAAGCCATGATTTCCGATTTTCGACACCCCAACCGATAAGCAACCAGGGATGCGTCTTTAATTCTTCAACAGACGCAAAGGAGTCACTCGAATCATACATTCCAAGTCGGGATAATTCTTCGAAGTATTTAATGGACTCAACATTCTGCCCGTGACGAAGTTGAAACAAGTTATACAAGTGGAATCTTCCGGATAAGGGTTGATGATCCGTATGAATCTGTTCAACGATCCGGATCAGCTGTTTCATAGTTGGATCATTCGCGTGGATCGGTCCAGTCGCTCGTCCAGTCGCATGAAGAACCGTATCTAGATCCTTTGTTAATCTTGCGGATCCGGGATTAAGCAAGAGGCAGGCGCCAAGTGAGTTCGTCCCTTCGCCCCATTGCAGATACGTTTCATTCCGATGAATCCGGTCCCCTACTTTTACAAAAGTACCAAATGCTTGAACGTTCTGATGAGCCATACTTGACCATTCTCCCCTTCAAAATGGAATAAATAAATTTACATTTACATTTTATCACATTTTTAAAATAAAATGTTTCGTCCGGATTTCCCTTGATAACCTCTAATTCGAACAAAAAAAGACTCCAACGATGAAACGAAATTTCCGTTCCGTCGATGGAGTCTCAAGGTTAGATTGATTAGTTTTCTTCACGTACGAACAAGGCAACGCTCTCGACGTGTGTCGTATGCGGGAACATATCGACCGGTGTGACTTCCATCAGCTTGTAGCCGAGTTCAGCAAGAAGCTTCGCGTCACGCGCTTGTGTTGAAGCGTTACAAGAAACGTAAACGATCCGCTTTGGCGCGACTTCAGCAGCAGCACGGAGGAATTCTTCGTCACAGCCTTTACGCGGCGGGTCAACGACGATGACGTCCGGCTTGATGCCGCCTTTAACGAGTGCCGGCATGACCGTTTCTGCCGTTCCGTATTCGAACGAAACGTTATCGATGCCGTTAGCTTTTGCATTCCGGCGTGCGTCGTCAATCGCTTGCGGTACCATTTCAATGCCGTAGACGTGTTTTGCCTTTTGGGCGAGCGATAATGAAATCGAACCGATTCCGCAGTACGCATCAACGACGATTTCATCGCCTGTCAATTGCGCGTATTCCAGCGCTTTTCCGTACAGTTTTTCCGTTTGCAACGGATTGACCTGGAAGAACGAATGCGGTGAAATTTCATACGTCAATCCGGCGATTTGATCGCGGATGACAGACGGTCCGTGTAAGACGATGTTCCGTTTTCCGAGGATGACATTCGTCTCATCCGGGTTGATGTTTTGCTGAATCGATGTAACGTTCGGGACAGCTTTTAAGATGCCTTCGACGATTTTATCAGCACCGCGCAATTGTTTGACCTTCGTCACGAGGACGATCATCAATTCGTTTGTGTGGTACCCGTGGCGTGCCATGATGTGACGGATGACACCGCTGTTTTTCTTTTCATCGTAAGCCGGAACCTTCAGGTCAGCCAGTACTTTCCGGACAGCTTGGATGGCATCGTCATTCTCTTTATTTTGAATCAGACAGTAATCCATATCGATGATCCGGTGACTGCGTTTTTGATAAAAACCAGCCATTAACTTGTTGGATTGGAACGCGACCGGGACTTGTGCCTTGTTGCGGTAACCCCATGGATCTTCCATGCCCATCGTTTCGTGGACCGGAATCTCAAGACCGGCAAGACGCGCGAACGCATCACGAACACGGTTGTGTTTGAATTTCAGTTCCGCATCATACGAGAGGTGCTGCAACTGGCAACCGCCGCACTGGTTATAGACCGGGCAAGGCGGCTCGACACGATCGACACTCTTCGTTTTTTGACGGATGATCCGTCCGAAACCGTATGATTTCGTCGTTTTTGTAATTCTGATTTTGACTTGTTCCGTCGGCAAAGCACCGGGAATGAAGACCGTGTAGCCGTCAATCCGGGCAACTCCTGAACCGTCGTGCGTCAAGTCGACGATATCGACGACGTGCTCATCGTTTTTTTGTACTGGAATCATATTGTTTTCCTCCTAGAAAATCCCGCGTCTTACGCGAGATTCGTTTCCTGTTCTTGTGCCTGTAGCTGTAAATTGATCGTTTCCATCTCGTCGATCCGGAACTTCGGCGTCATGACGTCGAAATGCGATTGAAGATTCGTCATCTCCCCTTCACAAATTCCGCCAAACTCGCCATCGATGTTCAAGCTCATCTCGGATGTATTTCGCATCCGGACGAATGACGTCGTCACATGTTCAATACATGGATCAGAGAAGTGGTCTCCCTTTAACGCCAACCGCATGACGCGGATTAACTCAACGAGATTACATTTTTTCAAAATGAATAAATCAAAGCGTCCATCATTGAGGGAAGCATTCGGTGAAAGTTTTTCAAAACCGCCTACAGAATTGGTGTTCGAAGTCAAAAACAACATGACTTCGCCTTTAAAAATCCCGCGTTCGTGTTCGAGCTCGACATAGGTCGGACGGATTTGCGGGAGTTTTTCCATCCCTTTGACGTAATACGCCAACTGTCCGAGTGCCGTCTTCAGTTTTGATGGAACTTCATACGAAAGTTCCGTCATGATGCCACCACCTGCGATGTTGATAAAGTAGTGGGTGCCTGTCGTCCCTTCGATTTTTCCGATGTCGACGGGCATCGTGTACCCGGTACAGATGACATCCATCGCCCCTTCAATCGTCAAAGGAATCCGCATCGCCCGGCCAAAGTCATTCGTCGTTCCGACCGGTAAGACACCGAGTTTCGGACGCACCGGATACGATGCCATGCCACTGATCACTTCGTTTAACGTGCCATCTCCACCTGCAGCAACGACAAGGTCAAATTCGGCTTCACAGGCCCGTGCTGCTTCATATGTCGCGTCACCGACCGCTTTCGTCGAATAGACGGAAGTCTCATAACCCGCTGCTTCCAGCCGGTCTAAGATATACGGCAGATTTCGCTTTACCATCTCTTTCCCGGAAGTCGGGTTATAAATCACTCGCGCTCTAGGTCTCATAAGATTTTCTCCTTTTTTACTCAACCGATCCATTTGATACATAACTGTTTTATTTTACATGAAGTACCGGCACATTACAAAGGCAAAAAAAGAAGCCCCGCTTCCTTCTCTTGGTTTAGGAGAGGAGAGCGGCGCTTCAGCAAGACTTATTTTAATTTTTCGAGTTCTTCGTAGAACAGCTGATCGAGCAGAGCCGGATTCGCCATTCCTTTTGTTTTTTTCATGATTTGACCGATGACAAACCCTTTTTTCCGATCACGGCCGTTGACCAGTTCTTCAACGACTGCCGGGTTGGCTTCGAACATCTCGACGACCAGTCCGCGAAGCAGTCCTTCGTCCGAGATTTGCGCGAGTCCTTGTTCTTCGACGTAAGCGCGTGGTTCGACACCTTGTTCGATGACTGCCGTAAAGACTTGTTTCGCGATTTTCGATGAAATCGTTCCACCGGCAATCAGTTCGATCATTTCAGCAAGACGGGCCGGTGTGAGCTTGATCGTGTCGAACGTTTCTGTCGATTTGTTCAAGTGACCTTGGACTTCCCCAACCGTCCAGTTGGCAGCGGCTTTCGGTTCCGCACCGGCTGCAATCGTCGCTTCGAAATACTCGGCCATCTCACGTGTGACCGTCAATTGTTTCGCATCATACGCCGACAGACCAAGCGCTTCCTGGTAGCGGACACGACGGGCATCCGGTAATTCCGGAATGCCGGCGCGGATTGCTTCTTTCCAGTCGTGGTCGAGGACCAGCTTGACGAGATCCGGTTCCGGGAAGTAACGATAATCGGACGCGCCTTCTTTCACCCGCATCAGGACCGTTTGTTTTTTCGTTTCGTCAAAGCGAAGTGTTTCCTGACGCATGACACCGCCGGATAACAACAGCTTACGGTGACGGTCTTCTTCGAACTCCAGACCTTTTAAGACGTTTCCGAACGAGTTCAAGTTCTTCAACTCGGTTTTCGTTCCAAACTTCTCTTGACCGTATGGACGGACGGAGATGTTACAGTCGCAACGTAACGAACCCTCTTCCATCTTAACGTCCGAGACACCGGCATATTGCAGGACTTCCTTGAGTCGTTCGAGGTAAGCGACCGCTTCTTTTGGTGAGCGCATGTCCGCTTCACTGACGATCTCAATCAACGGGGCACCTGTCCGGTTGAAGTCGACGACTGAATGGTTGGCACCGGTGTGGTTCATCTTCCCGGCATCTTCTTCGAGGTGGACGCGTTCAATCCGGAAACGTTTTGTTTCGCCGTCGACCTCAGCATCGATGTAGCCGTCAAAACCGATCGGCTGATCAAACTGTGAAATTTGATAGGCTTTCGGTGTATCCGGATAAAAATAGTTTTTCCGGTCGAATTTCGTTTGATCGGCGACATGACAGTTTAACGCCATGGCAGCACGAACCGCGAGTTCAACCGCTTTTTCGTTGATTTTCGGCAGGACGCCGGGATGTCCGAGACAGATCGGGCACGTCTTCGTGTTCGTTTCTGCACCGTATTCCCGGGCACAGCCGCAAAACATCTTCGTATTTGTATTTAATTCGGCATGGACCTCAATACCGATGACCGTTTCAAAGTTCATAAGGCATTCTCCTTTATAACTTCGGAAGCGCGAATCCGCCGGTCGCAAGCTCAAATGCATGCGCCGCACGATAAATCGTCGCCTCGTCAAAGTGTTTTCCGATGATTTGCAGACCGACCGGTAATCCGTCGACAAGACCGGCCGGGACCGAGATTGCCGGAACACCTGCCAAGTTGATTGGAATCGTCAAGATATCATTGGCATACATCGTGACCGGATCGTCGTTTTGGGCACCGAGTTCAAAGGCTGGAGTCGGAGCAGTTGGTCCGATAATGACGTCGTAGTTGGCAAGGACCTGGTCGAAGTCATGTTTGATCAGCGTCCGCGCTTGTTGTGCTTTTTTATAGTAAGCATCGTAGTAACCTGAGCTGAGGGCATATGTGCCGAGCATGATCCGGCGTTTGACCTCGTCACCGAAACCTTGAGCGCGTGAATACTTGAAGACATCTTCGAGTGCATCGGCTTCGGCGCGGACACCATAACGGATTCCGTCGAAACGGGCCAAGTTCGATGAGGCTTCTGAAGAAGCAAGCAGGTAATACGTCGCGAGCGCATATTTCGAGTTCGGAAGTGAGACTTCGTCGACCGTCGCACCAAGCGATTCAAGTTTCTTGATGGCAGCACGGATATTTTCCTTAACGCCTTCACTGATTCCTTCGCCGAAGTACTCTTTCGGAACAGCAATCTTCAGTCCTTTGATGTCCCCTGTCAGTGCTTGTGTATAATCCGTCGGGTTGACGTTCGCTGACGTCGAATCCATGTCACAATGTCCGGCAATCGCACTCAATAAGTACGCATTGTCTTCGACCGTCCGTGTCAATGGACCGATTTGGTCAAGTGATGAGGCGAAGGCAACGAGACCGTAACGCGAGACGAGACCGTATGTCGGTTTTAAGCCGACGACACCACAGTAAGCAGCCGGTTGACGGATCGAACCACCCGTATCCGAACCGAGGCTGAACAAAACTTCGCCTGCCGCGACAGCTGCTGCTGATCCGCCTGACGAACCGCCCGGTACGTGTTTTGTGTTCCATGGGTTACGAACCGGCTTGTAGGCCGAGTTTTCGTTTGATGAGCCCATCGCGAACTCATCCATGTTGAGTTTACCGATTGTGATGGCTCCTGCTTCATGCAGACGCTCGACGACCGTCGCATCATGCGCCGGAACGAAGTTTTCGAGGAACTTCGAACCACATGTCGTCGTCATCCCTTTCGTGACGATGTTGTCTTTGACACCAATCGGTAAACCGAATAATGGGTTCGCTTCGTGTTTCGCGATTTCGTCCATCCGTTTTGCCTGTTCGAAAGCATCTTCATTCAGAGACAAAAAGGCTCCGATTTTTCCATCAACGCGGTCAATCCGGTCAAAGGATTCCTGGACAAGTTCAGATACTTTGACCTCCCCATCTTTGACGAGTGTGTGTAAGTTCTTTACACCATGTTCAAAAAGTGACATATCGGTGGTCTCCTCCTTATTCGAACACTGCCGGGACACGGACTTGTCCGTCTTCCCAATCAGGTGCGAGTCGTTCTACTTCCGTACGCGGAAGTGACGGGCGTACTTCGTCTTTACGCAAGACGTTTTTAAGATCGAGGACGTGTGTCGTCGGTTCGATCCCTGTCGTATCGAGCTCATTTAATTGTTCAGCAAACCCGAGAATCTTCTCGAGTTGAACGGTAAATTGTTGAACCTCTTCATCTGTTACGGCGAGACGTGCTAAATGCGCCACATGGCGGACTTGTTCTTCATTGATCTTTGCCATCTGATTCCACCTCCGGAACTTTTTCAATATATTTTACACTATTTCTAATCATAGCACTTTTTGTCCAGACAAAAAAGACGATGGTGCATCGGGGGGAGGTCCGCACCATCGTCCTTATAGGGGTAGCAAAGCTTCCGGGCAGAAAGCTTCTAGTAATGAATTACCCGTGCTGTGGATAAGCAAAACAAAAAGTCTGATTATTCAAAATAAAAGATCCCCCAGCAGATAGACATTGAAGACGATGACGATACTGACGATCGTCCAGGAAATCCCTTTCGTTAACGGCTGATTTTTATATTTGCCCATGATCCGTTCACTGGATGTGGCACGGATCAACGGGATTAACGCAAACGGAATTCCGAACGATAAGGCGACTTGACTCCAAATCAACGCCCTGGTCGGGTCAAAGCCGGATAACAATAAGAGGATCGCCGGTAACATCGTCACACTGCGCCGGAGGAAAATCGGAATCTCCATCTTCAGGAATCCGCGCATGATGGCATCCCCGGACATCGTCCCGACACTCGACGAGGCAAGTCCGGAAATCAGTAACGCTCCGCCAAACAGATAAGGTGCCGCGCCGCCGAGCGACGTCCCGAGTCCGTGAAAAATACTTTCCAGTGTCTCTGCCTGTTGGCTCGTTCCGAAGAAGACCGTCGCGGCAATGACAAGCATTGCGCCGTTGACTGCCCCCGCAATCAGCATCGCAGCCCAAATATCCATCTTTTGAATCCGTAACAACCCTTTTTTATCCGCAATTGTCCCCATCCGGCGTTTCGTTAGATCGGAATGGAGATAAATCGCATGCGGCATGACCGTCGCCCCGAGCATCCCTGCTGCAAGGACAATGCTCGACGTTCCGGAAAATCCGGGAATCAATCCGCCGGCGACATCGCGCAGGACCGGTTTAACTTCAATGACCTGAATCGCAAACGCCAGAGCGATGACGAGGACTAACGCTCCGATGACAGCTTCAAAATGACGTAACCCTTTCCGTTCAAATCCAAGGATGACGAACGAAGCAACCGCTGTCAGCAAGGCGGCGATTTTCAAATCGATGCCGAACAGCAGGTTAAAACCGAGTGCCGCCCCGACGAACTCCGCTAAATCCGTTGCCATCGCGACGAGTTCGGCCTGCGCCCAATAAAGAATTCGCATGACCGGCGACAGTTCATCCCGAATGACTTCCGCAAGGCTCGTATTGCTGACCAGCCCCAGTTTGGCCGATAGTGTCTGAATCATCACGGCCATCAGGTTGGCGGCAACAATTACCCACAACAGTAAAAATCCGTACTGGGCTCCTGCCGTCATGTTCATCGCAAAATTCCCCGGATCGAGGTAAGCGACGGCGGCGACAAAAGCCGGTCCGATATAGTGTCTTTTTTTCAAACGCTCCACTGGAACGATCGGTTGACTTACCACTTTGCCTCACCTCTCTTTAGTTGTTAGTATACGCTTTTTTTGCGTATAGGCAACATATATGCTTTATGTAAAGATATGTTCACCAAGTTAGTTTCTTCTATAGAAAAGAATGTCCGGCGCACAAGGCACCGGACATTCTCTCTGCTAACATCAAACTACTTTCCGTTGTTGCTCCGCTCCTTTAAGTTGAGCTTGTACTTCATCGAATTCATCATACATCGCTTGACTTGGTGCCTTCGTCAAGAGACTGCCGACAACAAGTGCGACGGTAGACGCGATGAATGCAGGAATCATTTCATACATCTCCGAGATGTAGAACGGAAGATCTTTGACGTACATCTTCACTAAAATCCAGGCGATGACGACGACCGATCCCGTAATCATCGAAGCAAGGGCACCATGTTTGTTCATCCGGCGCCATAATAGGCTGAACAGGACGACCGGTCCAAAGGCGGCACCGAATCCGGCCCACGCATATCCGACCAACGTCAGAATGGATTTTTGCGCGCCAAATGATAAGGCGATCGCAAGCAGTGCAACGACGAGAACCATGATCCGCCCCATAACCATCAACTCTTTATCTGATGCATTCCGTTTCAGGAAACGCTGATAAAAATCATTGGTTGCAGCACTCGACGAGACGAGCAATTGCGTCGAGATCGTCGACATGATGGCCGCGAGCAATGCTGCGAGTAATAGCCCTGTGATGAAACCCGGGAACAAGTCACGCGACAATTGAATGAAAACGTTCTCCGGATTCTCGAGTATTCCGCCTTGTTGTGTGAAATAGGCATATCCGAATAATCCCGTTATCATGGCCCCGACGATCGAAAACGTCATCCAGATCATCCCGACCCGGCGCGCCGCTTTCATTTCATGCAGGTTTCGAATCGCCATAAAACGGACGATGATGTGCGGCTGACCAAAGTAACCAAGTCCCCATGCCAGCAGGGAAACGATCCCAATCACAGTCTGCCCTTTGAACAGCTCGAGTTTCGAACCGTCCGTCGAACGGATCGTCTCAAGCGTTTCATTGATTCCGCCGCTGAGCGTCAGCGTGACAGCCGGAACGATCAGCAAGGCGATGACCATGATCATGCCCTGCACGACGTCCGTCCAACTGACGGCAAGGAATCCGCCGAGGAAGACATACGCAATGACGACAGCCGCCAAAATCCATAAGCCGGTTGTATATTCGAGTCCGAAGACGGATTCAAACAGACGACCACCGGCAACAAAACCACTTGAAGCGTACATTATAAAGAATATTAAGATAACTCCAGCTGAAACTGTACGCAGGACACCACTTTTATCGTGGAACCGCTTTTCAAAGTAGTCGGGAATCGTGATGGCATCCCCGGCATGCGCTGTATACGCACGTAAACGTGGTGCGACGAGTAGCCAGTTGGCATAGGCACCGAGCAATAACCCGATGACGATCCAACCACTGGACAGACCAGTTGCAAACATGGCACCCGGTAATCCCATCAACAGCCACCCACTCATATCACTGGCTCCTGCTGAGAGCGCTGTGACGACAGGTCCGATTGTTCGTCCTCCCAGCATATAATCGTTCATGTTTTTTGTCCGATAATACGCGACGACACCTAGTGTGACCATCAAACCCAGATACAACAAAATCGCGAACCACATTCCGTTCATCTCGTGCTCCCCCTTTTCTAAAAAAAAAAAAAACGGATATGCAGGTTGCATACCCGTTTCATCTATTAAACATCATTTTAGAACATTTCAGAAGTAGTTTTTGCTTGAAGATGTAAAGTCAAGTAATCCGGTCCGCCTGCTTTTGAATCCGTCCCTGACATGTTGAATCCGCCAAACGGTTGGTACCCAACGATTGCACCTGTGCAACCGCGGTTGAAGTACAAGTTACCGACATGGAAGTTCGCACGTGCGTATTCCTGGTTCGTACGATCTTGAGTGATGACGGCACCTGTCAAACCATACTCCGTGTTGTTGGCAATGTCGATTGCTTCTTTGAAGTCTTTTGCTTTTGTGAACGCAACGACCGGTCCGAAGATTTCTTCCTGCATCAGACGGTCTGTCGGTTGGACATCAGCGACGATTGTTGGTGCGACGAAGTATCCTGTCGAATCATCCGCTGTACCACCTGCTGCAATCCGGCCTTCTTGTTTCGCGACATCGAAGTACGATGTGATTTTCTTGAACGCTGCTGCATCGATGACAGGTCCGACGTTGTTCGTCACGTCGACCGGGTTACCGATACTGAGTTTGTTTGTGTTTTCGACGACTTTCGCAAGCAACTCGTCATAAACCGAATCGAGTGCGACGACACGTGAACAAGCTGAACATTTTTGTCCCGAGAAACCGAATGCCGCTTTTGTGATCATATCTGCCGCATAGTCGAGATCAGCCGACTCGTCGATGACCATCGTGTCTTTTCCGCCCATTTCCGCGATGACGCGTTTAAGCCAGATTTGACCGTCGTTCAATTTTGAAGCACGTTCGTTGATGCGGAGTCCGACATCACGCGAACCTGTGAAGCTGATGAAACGTGTTTTCGGGTGATCGACGAGATAGTCGCCGACTTCCGCCCCAGGTCCCGGAATGAAGTTCAAGACGCCGGCCGGAAGACCTGCCTGTTCCATGACTTCAACGAATTTAGCAGCGACAACCGGTGTCGTCGATGCTGGTTTCAAGAGGATCGGGTTACCTGCCACGATCGCAGCAACCGCTGTTCCTGCCATGATGGCCAATGGGAAGTTCCATGGTGAGATGATGACACCGACACCAAGTGGAATGTAGTCGTACCGGTTGTATTCGCCCGGACGGCTCTCGACTTTTTTGCCTTCTTTTAAGACAAGCATTTGACGCGCATAGTATTCGAGGAAGTCGATCGCTTCCGCTGTATCCGCATCTGCTTCGTTCCATGGTTTACCTGCTTCTTTGACGAGGTAAGCCGAGAATTCATGTTTGCGTTTCCGGATGATGTTTGCGGCTTTGAATAAGACGTCCGCACGAACACTCGGATTGACGAATTTCCACGTTTCAAATGCTTTGACAGCTGCCTGCATGGCATCTTCAGCGTGTGCTTGTGTCGCTTTCGAAACGCGTCCGACGATTTCTTCTTTGTTTGCCGGATTGACAGAAACGATTTTGTCCTCTGTCGTCACACGTTCTCCCCCGATGACGAGCGGATAATCTTTTCCAAGCTCTTTCGATACAAGTTCAAGCGCCTCTTCGAACGCTTTCTTGTTTGCTTCCTGTGAGAAGTCCGTGAATGGTTCGTGTTTGTACGGAATCATCTCTATTCCCCCTTTTATACTTGCTTTTAATCGCTTACATTCTCCATTGTACAGAAGCATGTCGCCGCTTACAATTATTCTAGACAAAAAAATGAAGAAGACCGTTTCGGCCCTCTTCATCCGCTGTTCATTGCTTAGCTTGTGAAAAGACAATCTCTTCATTTTGGACGGATACTTCGACATCCTGTCCCTGGAACAGCCAGTCATCCTGATCGGAGACGACGAAATGAATCCCGTCGACGGTTTCTTCAACCGCTGCCCGGTCAACGGTCTCCATGTGGACTCCGACTGAGAACCCTTGCGTTAAATCGGTAGAGCCGCCGTACTTGGCGAAAAAGCGGATCGTATCGCCTTCCTTTGCTTCCATCTCTTCTTTGAAATATTGTAGTGCTTCGTCTGTTACGTGAATTTTCATGGTGAACCCACTCTCCTTTATGCTAGTGTACCTATTCCCTACTCAAAAAAGCGAATTTCCTGTATGGTGAAGACATAATGAAAGATGTTGTTCATATAGGAGGAACTGAAATATGAAACGATTATTGACGGTACTCGTATCAACGGGAATCATCCTCGCCGGATGCGGAAACGATTCCGCTCCGTCTACTGATACTGAATCCCCGAAGTCGACGGAAACGAAACAAACGAAACAGGCAAGTCAAGACGTTCTTGATGTCTACAAGACGTATCAACAAACTGTTGGTCAGTCCGGTACAGCTGATGCTGAAGCACTTGCCGCGATTGAGTATACGGGGGATCAAAAGTTGTTGCGGGCCGCGACACTCGGCGCCAAGAATTTAAAGATCAAACCGGGTAAAGTCGTCAAAAGTTTTCAGGAAGGTAACGTCGCCTACATCATTCACGAATTCAACGATGAAGACGGATTGCCTTTACCGAACCGCGCTTCAAAACTGTTTTTAAAACAGGACGGCGAATGGAAAGTCGTCATCGTGCCGACGAAGTTTGATCCCGAAGTCTTTACGACCCTCGCCTCGCTGTTTGAATCCTTTAATGCCGATGAATACGGCGTCAATGCGAAAGCGGCGGAAGCCGTCGGGAATACGAAAGAAGATAAGCAGGATGAAGTCTTTACCCGGGTCAATGCCCAGACGGACTACATGGCGCTTGAAATGAACAGTAACATCCTGATGATTTATGGTCCGGCCCTCGGTAACAAGGGAAATCCGGAGACGCTTGTCCATTACTATGAGGATTACGCCGACTGGTACCGGGAGGAACAATCCTTATTACTGAAGACGGCAAAAGCCGGCACCGACTTTGAAAAGTATTTGATTGCGCTCGATCCGTTAAAGGAAAGTCTGCAAAAGAAACTCGAAAAATACGCTGACCAGTTGAATATGGAACTGGGTTGAGGAGGACCATTCATGAATACAGTCGATTTTACATTGCCGAATGCGCAGGGAGAGATGATTTCACTAAGTGATTTCCGCGGAAAAAAAGTCATCGTCTACTTTTATCCGAAAGATTCGACACCTGGGTGTACGACGGAGGCGTGTGACTTCCGTGATGCTTCGGAAGCCTTTGCCGCAAAGAACACGGTCATTCTCGGCATTTCGGCAGACAGTCAAAAACGTCACCAGAATTTTATTTCAAAATACGAACTTCCATTCGAATTATTGTCTGATGTCGACCATACCGTCTGTGAGCAATACGGTGTCTGGCAGTTGAAAAAGAATTACGGAAAGGAATATTATGGAATCGTTCGTTCTACTTTTTTAATCAATGAATCTGGTGAATTGATTCAGGAATGGCGTTCCGTGAAAGTCAAAGATCACGTCACAGAAGCACTTTCCTTCCTCGAACAACTGAACTGACCGGATTAAAACACGCCATTTGATGTGCGTGTTTTAATTTTGGAATCATTTTTACCTCCCAATATTATCCTTCCGAAAAATTATTTTTACAAAAAAACCGTTGATATTACACGAAATTTTAATCAATTTGAAATAATCTGAAAATAAACTATTGATTTTTCTGAATATTGTATTTATTATTGGTAACAAGTTGATCCGGTGCTTTTCTTCAACAAAATAAAAGGCGATGACCCCTCTTATTTTTTTAATAGGACACCGGATCGCTATTCTAATCGGTACTCATTTTTCAATCATATATATTCATTCTTGGGAGGGAACTTATTATTATGAAAACGAAAAAAACACTTGCACTTGTTGGTGCTTTAGCCATCGCCGGATCAAGCCTCGCTGCTTGTACATCGACAGATGATTCAAAAGATACTTCAGGTTCGACTGATACGAAAAAGGCGTCGGACAAACAGGTTCTTAACCTGACAAGCGGTTCAGACATCCCGGCACTCAGCCCGACCGTTGCGACAGACTCAGTTTCATTCACAGTCTTAAACAACGTCCAGGAAGGTCTCTTCCGTCTCGACGAAAAACAAGAGCCGACACCTGGTGTTGCGGAAAGTGTAGACGTCTCTGAAGATGGTCTTACATACACATTTAAATTACGTGATTCTAAATGGTCGGACGGCAGTGACGTCACGGCAAAAGACTTCGAATATGCGTGGAAACGTGTTCTTGATCCGAAAAGCGGATCGCAATATGCGTACATCATGTATATCATCGATGGCGCTGAAGCGTATAACACAGGAAAAGGAAAACCGGCTGACGTCGGTGTCAAAGCAGTTGACGACAAGACACTTGAAGTCAAACTGACACAACCGGCTGAATACTTCAAAGCATTGACTGGCTTCGGTTCATTCATGCCACTCAAACAGGAATTTGTTGAAGAAAAAGGCAAAGACTTCGCGACGAACCCGGAGAACTTCCTTTACAACGGACCGTTCCAACTGACGGACTGGAAAACAGAAGTCGGCTGGAGCTACAAGAAAAACGATCAGTATTGGGATGCAGATACGGTCAAACTCGAAGAAGTCAACTATAAAGTCGTTAAAGAAGTATCAACAGCCGTCAACCTGTACGAAAAAGGTGATATCGATACAGTTGGTCTGACAAGTGAGTTCGTTGATCAGTACAAAGATAGCGAAGACTTCGATACACGTCTTGACGCGTCGATGTACTACATCCAAATGAACTTCAAAAACGAATTGCTCAAAAACAAAGACATCCGTAAAGCAATCGACTCTGGTTACGATAAAGAGCAGATGGCGAACGTCCTCTTAAACAACGGATCGATCCCTGCTTACTACTATGTACCAAAAGAATTCGCTAAAGGTCCGGACGGAAAAGACTTCCGTGACGGCAACGAAGGTTTCGGATCATTCGATGCTTCATCGGCTAAAGCTTCGTTCGAAAAAGGTCTGAAGGATATCGGTAAGAAATCCGTCAAGCTTGAGCTTCTTTCATACGATGACGACAACTCGAAGAAAATCTCCGAATACCTCAAAGGCGAGTGGGAGAAAAACCTTCCAGGTCTTGAAGTTACAATCAAACAGCAACCGTTCAAAAACAAATTGGACCTCGAGTCTAAAGGTCAGTTCGAACTTTCATTCGCAGGATGGGGCCCTGACTACCAGGATCCAATGACATTCCTCGACATGTGGATGACAGATGGACCGTACAACCGCGGTAAGTACACAAGCGACAAGTACGATTCACTCATCAAGTCGGCGATGAAAGAAACAGATGCAGCAAAACGTTGGCAGTCACTGAAAGATGCGGAGAAAGTCTTACTTGAAGACGATCAAGCGATCTCAGTTATGTACCAACGCGGTGCTTCCCTCTTACGTAAACCGTACGTTAAAGGAATCGTCAACCATAAAGTCGGTGCGGATACTTCGTTCAAATGGACGTATATCGAAGGAAAATAAGTATGACCTAAGACCAGTCTCGCTCCATGCGGGTCTGGTCTTTTTTTCCATATGAGACAAATGTACTGTTTTTATACGGTTCATTAAAAATTGGTAACATTCTGTTTTCATTTGGATTACTTCCATTTATACTTAGCAGAAGAATGATTTTCACTTTATTTACAATATTTCACGGTAATTATTCATAATTAATGGAAAAGTGCCGATATATTCTATACAGAGGACTTTTGCCTCAACTATTACGATTTACTAGGAAGGAGGACTCACCCTTGAAACAACGTGTACTTACGAGTCAGCAAACATGGACGGAAGAACAACTTGAAATGATTCAAGCCATCCAAGCTTTAGGCGAACTCATCCAGGATCGTCCCCGCCGGACGATTTATCGTCGTTATGCCATCGAACATGGTTGGCCGCAACCGGAAACCATCATTCGTCAGTTCGGATCTTGGCCGGAAGCTTTATCAGCAGCCGGTTATGAATGGCATATCGATCAACAGCCGGAAGAACTCGAGCGGGCTCCGAAATATACAAAAGATGAAATCCTGAAATCGTTTCACCGGTACGCCCAGGATGTCGGATCGACCATCACCTTAAAGAAATATCAAATCTGGCGTAAATCGGTTCATCATGCTCCGAGTCATTATCATATCGTGAAGATGTTCGGATCTTGGCATGATGCCTGTACGGCCGCAGGATTAGAAGCGAGCGTCACCTATTCAAAAGCCGAGCTTGCTGCGTCGCTGCGCCAAGCGATTGAAGAAGTCGGTTTCTCGCTCTCATTCGAAGCCTATCGTGAATGGGCGAAACGAAACAACAAACCGTCGACGAAAGCTCTACTGCACCGGTATGGTTCTTGGTCTGCGGCCATCCATGCGATTGAAAGCGAAATCCGTACGAGCAACCAGCAAGCTCAATAATCCTGCTTTTATTTTTCCTTCAAATACATTCATAATCACTGAGCCTCCTTCTCTTGCAGAACGGGGCTTTTTTGTCTCATTTAACGCCCTCAGAGAGCTTCCTGTTCTTACCTCTTACTACGGGTACTTAAGAGCTCTCCACACGATCTACACACGTTATCAGAACGTTAAAAGGGGCTGACTCAAAAAAGAAACACTCATTCTTTCACGCCCTTTCCTCAGGCGAGACACAAGCCAGTTTTCCTGCCTGAATCAGGCAGAAACCCGGGTCTTGTTTGTCTCTGACAGCGCAAAATCGCGCTTTTCCCTGTAGGAGTCGCGTGAAAAGAGTGTTTTTTTACACGAAAAGGGTGGCAGATTCCAATTCTGCCACCCTTCTCTTTGTAGAATCTGACTTTTGAGTCAGCACCTTTATCTTAAGCTTAGATGACACGTTCTTTCCACTCTTGGTATGATGCGACACGGTCGCGTCCTTGGAACTTCGCACCGATATACATTGCCCGGTCGGCATTGCGGATCAGACTCGCTAAATCACCCAGCTCGTTTAACGTATCGACACCGATACTTGCCGTAATCCTTAACGAATCTCCTTCAACCTGAATCGGATTGGCATGTAACGTCTCGCGAATCCGTTCGGCAACGATTTGAGCCGATTCCAGATCCGTATTCGGTAACAAGACAACAAATTCCTCGCCGCCGTAACGGGCCACAAGATCGGTGATTCGCGTCGCCTGCATTAACAGCTTGGCGACTTCAAACAGAACGATATCCCCGACTTCATGCCCATATGTATCGTTGATCTGTTTAAAATGGTCCAAATCGATCATCAAGGCTGAGAATGGATATAAATCACGTTGCCGAATCCGGCGATCGCCCCACTCCTGCAACGCCCGGTAGTTCGGTAATTTCGTCATCGCGTCCGTCCGGCTGTCCGTCAACAGACGTTCCCGCTCCTGTGCCCGTTCAACTGCCCAGGAGAGGACACGTAACGCGCGGTACAATTCATAACCAAAGTCTTTTGTGAACTCGCCGCTCGCTTCAGATGCTAAAAATAAAGAGCAATTGATTTTTTCGGTTGCTTCCGGCTGAATAAACAGAATCGATTGCGTTTCTTCCGGGACACAATCATACAGGCGGATATCCCATTCCTGTTGCATACCGTAAAGCAACACTTCTTCTTTTTCGTCAATGATATCTTCAATGATGATGCCGTGGACATGATCCGCTTTTAATTTCCGACCGTCCTTTAACGAATAATAAATCGACTCCCCTTCACCGAAATCAAACTTAATCCAGGCGATATCCGGACGAACGAAATGGTTCAATTGGCGTAAATACCGTTCGATGATGAACTGGGCATCGCCGTCTTTCCAGGCTGCTTCCTTCAATCGTTCAATCTGTTCCCAGTGCTCGATCCGGTCACTGGCATGGACGGAACTGCCAAGCGACCGTTTGATGATGAACAGCGCAAAAGCTGTCATGACAAGACCGCTGTTGCCGTTGTTTTGAACCATCAACGTACTGAAAATTCCAAACAGCAATTCGGCGGCAATGACAACTGCCTCAAACCGAAGCAACGGTAGCATGACACTGTTCGGGATGTTTTCACCAAGTAAAAAGTTCGACAATTTATACTGGAACAGTAAGACGATCCATAAAATCAAGACCATGACGAGCAACGGTCCGACGTTTTCAATCAATAAAAAATCTTTTCCGTGCGTCCCGCCGAGCGCATTGTAAGCTAGTCCGGCAGGCAAAATCAATAACAGCTCGAGCGTGACATTAAACGGGTAATTATGTAGCATACGCCGGCGGCCGATTGCGGTATGGAACGTCCGCAATTGGTAAATCAACATCGTCAATTGTCCAACACAGATGGCAGACAGGAGTCCATACGTTAAAAACGTAAACAGGACGAATCCGAAATGGAACGTAAAGCTCATATGTCTTCTGCGCACCGGATCAATAACAAAGATGGTGGAGAGTGCAACAACAAGCGTAAACGTAAAAAAGTCGATGCTCAGGTTGTAATCTCTTGATTTCGCCAGTAAATCGATTCCGATGACGACAAGAAAAAATACAATCCAGCTTCGAAGGAGATATTGTTGAAAGCGACGCATGTTGACTTCCCCTTCCTAACACATTTTGTGTATATATGAAAAAAACAATCTGATTATCACTCATTTGAGCATTGAGGTCTATTCTTCAAGCTTTGATTTGTTACACTAGCAATAGAGGTGATAAATCAGTGACTACACATTTTACGAAAGAAGCATTTGATACATTTGAGATTGAAGGACTGGAACAACGGATGGACGCGATTCGGGAACGGATTCAACCCGTTTTCAAACAAATCGGACAGGAAGTCTCACCCGATTTAACGGTCAACCTGGCAGAAGATATGTATGTGCATATTGCACAGCATGCCCGCCGGAAAGTAAATCCCCCGAAGGACACATGGATGGCTTTTTCCCCAAACAAACGCGGCTACAAAAAGCATCCGCATTTCCAAGTCGGCTTATTTGATGATCATCTGTTCATCTGGCTCGCTTACATTTACGAACTTCCGAATAAATCACAGTACGCGACAAAACTCCTGAATCATCAGGAACTGTTGCACGCTCTTCCGTCTGATTTCGTTGTTTCTTACGATCATATGAAGAAAGAGGCACAACAGATTGACGAGACCGGTCTGGAACAAGGACTGGTACGATTCCGTGATGTCAAGAAAGCGGAATTTTTGGTCGGCCGTCATGTCTCTGCCGAAGAAGTCAGTGCGATGTCGCACGAAGATCTAGTAAAATTGATTCGAAATACCTATGAACAACTCGTGCCAATCTATAAAAAAATTCAATAAAAAGGATGGCCCAAAAGGTCATCCTTTGTTCGTTAGTTATATTTTACTAGAATTGACATGACTTGTGTACGTTCAGAATTTAAATTTAGATAAATGTTGACCTCTTTTGTTGAAACGGTCATCAGGTTGAATGTTTTGTCGAGTTTTGCCGTTGAGTACGCTTTTTTGACTTCTTTGACGGTAATTGTCCGGCCGATCACTTTTGGATTGTAGACGATGGCTGAGACTTTCGCTTTGCGGTCAGGCACACCGAATGTCGAGCAGTAGTGAACTGCTTTGTTCGGAGCGACCAATCCTTTACCGCTTTGGCACCACGTCGAGTTTTTTTCCCCTTTGTACGCGCTATGTACCTGGGCTAACGTCGTTTTTTCCAATGTCACTTTTCCATCGACGGATTTGGCTTTTGACGCTGTCGTTTTAACTTGTTTCAACCAATCGATATCCGTCGGCTTCGCAGCTTCGGCAGACTGGTTATATGAAGGACCTGAGACGAGGCTCATGGTAAGTGCGGCAGTTAAGATAAGACCAAAAATTTGTTTCATGATGTGCTCCCCCTTGAAATGCTTTGATAAATATCTCATTCCCCCATTTTCGAAATAATATTCACTTTACATACATTTCTTTAAAAAATATTTCAAAAAAAGTTGTTACCCGTTTGGGCAACAACTTTTCTTGTTATTTCTTATGCATTTTGAACTCTAAAAATAGTTCATTATAATGAGCGAGCATTTCTTTTCCTAAGTTTTCATATACTTCAAGTGTATCCGTGACCTCTTTATCGGGATAAAAACGTTTGTCTTCCCGTACGTCCCGATCGAGCAATTTCAACGCTGCTTTGTTTGGCGTCGAGTATCCGACATAATCCGCATTTTTAGCGGCATTTTTCGGGTCCAGCATGAAATTGATGAATTCATGGGCACCTTTGACGTTTTTAGCCGTTTTCGGAATGACGACGTTATCGAACCAGACATTTGATCCTTCCTTTGGAATCACATAGTTCAAATTCTCATTTTCACTCATGATCTCATTGGCATCACCGGACCAGACGACACCGATTCCTGCTTCTTCATTGGCAAGCAAAAGCTTAATTTCATCCCCGACGATCGCTTTGACGTTTGGTGTCAAATCCATCAAGTTGGCTTTGGCTTCCTGCAGTTTCGTTTCATCGGTCTCGTTCAAGGAATAGCCAAGACTGTTCAGACTCATCCCCATCACTTCACGTGCTCCGTCTGCGAGAAGGATTTGATTTTTCAATGCCGGATCCCAGATATCTTTCCAGCTGGTCGGTTTTTTTCCGTCAATCAGTTTTTGATTGTAGACGATCCCGACCGTTCCCCAAAAATAAGGAATCGAATACTTGTTACCTGGATCAAACGATAAATCGAGGAACCGTGGATCGATGTTCTTCAAATTGGGAATCTTTTGTTGATCGATCGGCAACACTAAATCCTCTTCGATCATCTTTGCGATCGCATAATCGGACGGCACAGCGATATCGTACGTCGTTCCGCCTTGTTCGATTTTCGTCAGCATCGCTTCGTTTGAATCAAACGTCTGATAGACGACTTTAATACCGGATTCCTTTTCGAACTGATCAATCAGTTCCGGATCGATATAATCGCCCCAGTTATAGATGTTCAGGACATTTTTGCCCGAATAACCTTGCGTCGTGTTCAACCGGTTCAACGCAAACAGGATGATACCGGAAATCAAGAAAATCGCGACAAACAATTGAATGAGTTTTTTCATCGATTATTTCACCTCCGGTCGGGACAACTTCATCGCAGAACGTTGGTTCAGGAAGTAATAGCCGATGACGAGTAAGAATGTAAACAGGAAAATCACGGTCGACAAGGCGTTGATTTTCATCGAAATCCCCTGCCGCGCAAGCGAATAGATTTCAACGGACAATGTCGTGAATCCATTTCCGGTAACGAAAAATGTCACCGCAAAATCATCGAGTGAATACGTCAATGCCGTAAAGAAGCCGGCAAAGATACCGGGTGTAATGTACGGCAGGATGACTTTCGTCAGAACATCAAGCCGGCTCGCTCCTAAATCACGCGCTGCATCAACGAGTGTCGGACTCATTTCCTGCAGTTTCGGCAGGACCAGAATGACGACAATCGGGACGGAGAACGCGATGTGTGACAACAGGACCGACGTAAAGCCGAGCTGAATGCCGAGCATCGTAAAGAAGATCAGGAACGACGCCCCGATGATGACATCGGGACTGACGATCAGGATACTGTTGAGCGTCAACAACGACGTCTCAATCCGTTTCTTGCGGACCGCCTGTATCCCGATCGCTCCAAGGACACCGATGATCGTCGAAATCGCTGCGGACAGAAGCGCAATGACCAGCGTATTTAAGACGATGATCAAGAGACGGGAATCCTGGAACACTTCCTTGTACCAATCCCACGTGAAGGAATCAAAGTTTGTCATGTTATCGGCACTGTTAAACGAGTAGAAGGCCAGATAAAGAATCGGGGCGTACAAGATGATGAAGACACCGATCAGGTACAGATTCGCTAATTTTAATCGTTTCATCATGTCGTCGCTCCTTTCTTCCGTTTCGTACTCGTTAATGCCAGAATGATTGCCATCGCAATAATCAGGAAGACGGCAATCGTCGCGCCCATTCCCCAGTTTTGCGTGACAAGAAACTGCTGTTCAATCGCTGTTCCGAGCGTGATGACCCGGTTCCCGGCAATCAGACGCGTAATCATGAATAACGACAGCGCCGGAATGAAGACGAGCTGACAGCCCGATTTGACACCGTCAAGCGTCAACGGAAAGACGACACGGCGGAACGTCATGAAATTCGAGGCCCCGAGATCGCGGGCCGCAAACACAAGTGACGGGTTCAATTTTTCAATCGCATTAAAGATCGGCAGGATCATGAACGGAATGAAGATATAGACGGAAACAAACACGAAACTGAAGTCCGTGAACAAAATCTGTTTCCGGCCGATTCCGATCGCTTCAAGCGTCTGGTTCGCCCACCCGTATGTGCTGAACAGACCGATGAAAGCATAGGCTTTTAAGAGCAGGTTGATCCAGGTCGGCAAGATGATCAACAGCAGCCACAATTGTTTATGCTTTGTTTTCGTCAGCAGATAGGCAGTCGGATAACCAATTGCCAGTGAAAACAGTGTGATCAAAAAGGCATACCAAAACGAGCTGAGCGTCATCGTCAGATACGTCGAGGTGAAGAACTTCTGGTAGTTGACGAGTGAGAAATGTCCTTCGAGATCGAGAAACGAATAATAGACGACGAGGACGATCGGCGCAATGACGAACAACGCAATCCAGAAACTATACGGAATCAGGTACCAGTTACGTGTCTTCTGCATCACAGCACCCCATCGTAGGACTCAAGCCGTTTGTCGAATTCCTCTTCCGTCTCATTCAGACGCATGACGTGAATCGCTTCCGGATCAAACGTCAAGCCGATCTGTTCCCCGACCGTCGCTTTTTTCGTACTGTGGACGAGCCATTCGTTTCCGACTTCATCCATGCAGGCAATCTCATAGTGAACACCGCGGAACAGCTGGGAATCGACGGTCACGCGCAACTTCCCTTGGGCGACGCTGGTGATTTCCAAGTCTTCCGGACGGATGACGATTTCGACCGGTTCATTTAATTCGAGACCGCGGTCGACACATTCAAATTCTTTTTCTGCGAACGAGACCCGGTAATCCATCAACATCCGTCCCGGGATGATATTCGATTCCCCGATGAAATCAGCGACGAAACGGTTGATCGGTTCGTCATAAATATCCGTTGGTGTACCCGACTGCTGAATCAGACCGTGATTGAGGACAAAGATTTCGTCCGACATCGCCAGTGCCTCTTCCTGATCGTGCGTGACGAAAATGAACGTGATGCCGAGACGACGCTGTAAATCACGTAGCTCATACTGCATTTCCGTCCGCAGTTTCAGATCGAGTGCCGATAACGGTTCATCCAGTAAGATGACTTCCGGTTCGTTGACGATCGCCCGGGCGATAGCGACACGCTGGCGCTGTCCGCCTGACATCTCCGTGATTTCGCGGTTTTCGTATCCGGATAAGTTGACGAACTTTAACGCATCGAGCACACGTGTCTTGATTTCCGCGTCTTTCATCTTTTTGATCCGCAATCCGAACGCGATGTTCTCAAAGACGTTGAGGTGCGGGAACAACGCATAATCCTGAAAGACCGTGTTGACCTGCCGTTTGTTGGCGGGAACATCGTTGATCCGTTTTCCATTGAACAGAATATCGCCTTCCGTCGCTTCAGTGAACCCGGCAATCAGCCGTAAAACCGTCGTTTTCCCGCAACCGGATGGTCCGAGCAGCGTATAAAATTTTCCACGTTCAATTTCAAAACTGACGCGTTCAAGAACCGTCTGATCGTCAAAACGTTTTGTCACGTCTGTAAATTGAATGATCGTATTGTTGTCTGCCAAATCTTATTCCTCCTTATAAGTACGAATCCGTGGCCGTCACGAGTACTTTCGTTTCCGCCTTTGAATCATTTCGTAACTGATGAATTTCTGAAGCTTTATAATAGAGCGTCTCGCCTTGCGTCGCCACGAATGATTCCCGGCCAAGCTTCAACGTGACCGCCCCTTCAAGTACATAGACGAACGTTTCCGATCCGGACGGTTCGTATGCTTTAAAGTGTCCGCCCGGTGCCAATCGCAGTAAGACAGGCTCCATTTCCTTTTCATTCGATTCCGGAATCAGCCATGTCACATGATACCCTTGTTCCGGGTCCTCATAACGCGTGACATCTTTTTGCGAATAAACGACCTTTTGATTTAATGTGTCTTCATCAAAGAAATCCTTCGCCGAGATGCCGAGTACTTCCAGAAGACTGAACAGCGTCTCGATCGACGGTGAACTGATCTCACGTTCGATTTGCGAGATGTATCCTTTACTTAAATCCGTCCGTTCGCCAAGCTCCTCTTGCGTCAAGCCTTTTTGAAGACGCAGATTTTTGATTTTGTTTCCGATCGTCCGCAATCCGCGCCCTCCTTTCCAAATAACAGTTTAGTATAAGACGACTTCAAGTTTACTAATCACGTACCGATTATAGCGTATTGGGCCAGTTAATCAACTAAAATGTTTCAAAAATTTAAAGGTTCATTTGACAGCGATAACGCTTACAACTACAATTAATACCAGGTACTAAAATAAGGAGGAAACAGCATGAAGATTGCATGGATTACAGACAGTACGACGATTTTGCCCGATTCGATTTCTCAGCACGAAGACTTGACCGTCGTCCCTCTTCTTGTCATGAAGGATGGTGAAAGTTTTACGGACGGCATCGATGTCGAGGCCGAGACCGTCTATCAATGGATCGATGCGAAACATAAGGTCACGACCAGCCAACCGTCGATCGGTACGTTCACGGAACACTATGAACGGTTAAAAGAGCAGTATGATATCGGCTTTGCGATCCATCTTTCAAGCGAGCTGAGCGGGACGTATAACGCTTCTGTTCAAGGGGCTGAAATTGCCGGATTCCGGTTGATTGCCATCGATTCCCGTTGCGGCATCTATCCGGCGGGCCAATTGCTTGCGGAAGCGATGCAACTCGCAGCAGATGGAATGGCAGTCACAGAAATCGAGCAGTATATTTTAGAGCGCCGCTTCGATCATCATATCGAGTTCACGGTCGCGAACCTCGATCAGCTGCAGGCAGGCGGACGCATTTCCTCGACGAAGGCGTTTGTCGGTAACTTACTTCAATTGCGGCCTCTGTTTCATTTCGAAGAAGGGAAAATCGTACCGTATCAGACGGTTCGAACGTTCAAGAAAGCGCATGGGAAGATTTATGACCATCTCGTTGAAATGCTTGAGAGCGGAACGGTCACTGATGTTTCATTATTCCATGCAACTGCCTACGATTTGGCGTTCGAGTGGAAAACGAATCTCGAAAAGCGGTTCGATGTCACAGTTCGCATCGATAACTTAACGCCTGTTCTCGGTTCACATACCGGTAATCCGGCCATCGGCATGTCGTTCTTAAATCCGACGAGCCGACGCTGATGTCTAAAGAGTCAAATATCCGGGTAAACCTCCTTTAGAGATTAAAGGAGGTTTTTGTATTGAAAAACAAATGGATTTGGCTCAACTGGCTTGGTTTTGTTTTTACGATCGCTGTCAATGCGCTTGACGGTGGAAAGACAGGACGGATTTCGGACACGATCATGACCTATTTCAAACCCGCAGGTTATGCTTTCTCGATTTGGGGACTTATCTATCTTGTTTTGCTCGTCTGGTTGATCATGCAGACGATTCCGAAATTCAAGGAACATGATATCGCAAAAAAAATCGGACCGTGGTTCTTGATCAGTTGTCTGTTCAATGCCGGTTGGATTGTTACGTTCTCATACAAGTTATTCCCGCTGTCGGTCGTCGTCATCGTCGGTCTTCTCGTTTCACTGATCGTGATTTACTCAAAAATCGACCGCGAGACAAAAGCCTTACGCTTTAAATTGCCGTTCTCGCTTTACCTCGGTTGGGTATCGGTTGCGACGATTGCCAATATCTTCTTGACCATCGATACCGAAAACATCAACTCATGGCTTGGAATCGGCGATGCCGGTTGGACGATGATCATGCTTGGTGTTGGTGTAGTTCTCGCCTTGTTGTTCATGTTCTTTAACCGCGATCCGATTTATCCGCTCGTCTTCGTCTGGGCTTACATTGCAATCAACTTCCAGTCGGATAACGGGCTTGTTGATACAGTTGTTCTCGGAAGTGTCGTCGTCCTGCTTGCCGGATATGTCTTCCTGCTCGTCCGGATGCGCCGGCAAATGCGCGTGAGCAACTAACGTTATTTTCTGCCCGGTTCGGCGTATAATGAAGTCAAAGGAGTGAATGTCATGCATATCACATTTACAGAAACGGCTCTGGCACGCATCGACCAGTTACGCGGGGATACTCCCGGTCAACTGCATCTTTATTATGATACGGAAGGATGCGGTTGCGGGAACTCCGGCATCTTCAGCATCCGGCTCGTCGAAGGGGCGGCGGACGAAGATATGACGATTGATTCAAACGTCGGACCGGTCCTCGTTAAACGGTGGTCGAGCCATTTTCTCGATCAGGAAATGACGCTTGATTACATTCCCGAGAAAAAATCATTGATTCTAAAAAGTGATGGTCAATACTTCAATACGAACGTCCTCGTTACAGATCAGACCGGCTGCCAGTTGACAGCCAACCGGTAAGACGACAAAAAAGGCAGCTTCCCTTGTGGAAAGCTGCCTTTGTAGTGTGATGGACAGACAGGTACTGGATTGAGTAGAGAGCTGAGCAACCATCGAAATGTACGGCGATTCTGTCTGCATCTTGCACAAGTCGAACAAATTCCTGCCCGGAATTCGTTCACGAAGCCATTGCGTCCCCCATGATCGCACACATATTCCTCGTGTGCTTATCCAGTATACGTAAAAAGACACGGATTGGATTGAACGGATGTGCTGTCAGCCCACATCCAGGACAGTTCGTTCAATCGTCTGCTGGTCGAGATCCTTGACCTTGACCGGACGGCTGTAATAATAACCCTGCCCATAGTCACATCCGAGTCGTTTCAGGAATTCATGCTGCTCAAGCGTCTCGACGCCTTCCGCCACCACTTCAATCCCAAGACTCTTCGCCAACTGGATGATCATTTCGGTAATCGCCGTTCCCCGCTCATCATGCGGTACTTCATCAATGAATGATTTATCAATCTTCAAGATATCGATCGGTAAATGCTTTAAATGCGTCAGCGAGGACAGTCCTGTCCCGAAGTCATCGAGCGCAATCGTCAAACTCAATTGCTTCAATTCTCCGAGCATCAATAAGGCCCGCTCCAGATTTTCCATGACGGATGTCTCCGTAATCTCCAGTTGAAGTTGCAATTCTCCGCCGTTCTTCAACGAATGATGAACGATTTCCTTGATCATCAAATTATGCGATTCCGACCGGAAATGCATCGCTGACAGGTTGACGGAGACTTGACGGATGAAGTGATCCTCTTCCCGCCAGACTTCCATTTGCTTGACAGTTTCCTGCAGTACCCACTGGGTCAGCCGATGGATCAGACTGTACTTTTCAGCGAGCGGAATGAATTCCGCCGGTGAAATGAAACCGAATTTCGGATGATTCCAGCGAATCAGGACTTCTGCCTGCTCGACCTTGCCTGTTGCCAGCGCAATTTTCGGTTGATAGACGAGATTAAACTCTTTAAAGTCCGTCATGGCCCGACGGAGGGAACCGACGATTTGTTGTTCCCGGCGATCCGAATGGAGCAGTTCATCGTAGATGACAAAACGGTCCCGTCCTTCATTTTTCCCTGCACGCAGGGCGCTTTCCATCTGACCAATCCGCATTTCCAGTGTATCCGTAATATTCGGAACGATGATGCCGATGGTCGCAGTCAAATGAATCTCCTGCCCGTCGAGAAAAATCGGTTGCCGGATTGCTTCCAGGACATCCGTGAAGGCCTCTTCGAGCAGATCGGGATGGATGTTTTGAATCAGGAAAAATTGGGTTCCATTGTAACGGATACAGGCTTCATCTTCTCGAAGTAACGCTTTGATCCGGTCCGAGAATTGCCGAATGACGATGTCTCCCTGATCAAAGCCGAATGTATCATTGATCCATTTGTACCCGTCCAGATCGAGCAACGCCATCGTCATCCGCTTTTTCGTCCGGCTGTATTGTCCGTCGACTTTTGACATATGATGATCCAGCCAACGGCGATTGTGCAATCCGGTCAAATGATCCGTATACGCCATCATCTGTAAGGCCCGCCGTTCAAGATGAATATACAGTCCGACGATCAACAGAACGATTAAAAAGACCGGAACTGCCACGTCGCTTAAGATATTTGATGTGACGGGGCTGGCTGAGACGTCCACTCCCGAAGCACCGGGAACACAAAACGTCGTCCCGAGCATTCCGACATAGTGCATCGTTGAAATACCAAACCCCATTAAGATGGCAACGGGAATCAAAATTCGTTTTTTATCGACATGCCGTGTCATATACAGCAACAGGAGGGCGACATAAGCGACCGTGATGGCAATCACAATCGATAACGTGAATAACGCCGCATCATAGCGGACATCCCCATCGAACTGCATCGCAACCATACCAAGATAATGCATCATGGCGATTCCCGTCCCCATTAACGTTCCGGCAATGATGACTTTTTTCCGTGTCAGCTCCGAATAATATAAGAGATAAAAGGCAATCCAGGCAGCCGTCACGGCGGGGACGATTGACAGGAACATCAGCACCCAGTCGTATTTGACCGGTACCGCCAACTCAAATGCCCCCATGCCAACGAAGTGCATACCCCAAATGGATAATCCCATCGTCAAGCAAGAGACGAACAATGCTCTTTTCTTTAAAGATACGGCTTTTGCCAACCGGCGATTTAATTCAAGTGAGGCATAGGATCCGACAATGGCCACGATGACCGATAGGATGACCAATGTCTCTTCGTAATGTTTCGTTAAGGTGATCCATTCATTCATGATAAGTGCCTCTCTTTTTTGACTGACATTCCTATTAGTATCGTCTGCTTACCGGTATTTTTTCAGTCTTCTGAAGAAATTTCATTAGAATGCGTGTGCTTTTTTCTAAAATAGGCGGATATACTCGAAAAACGAACAAAAAAAGGGATGCTGTTGATATCGCATCCCCTTACTGTTATCTCTCATTCACTGATTGTTATAACGCGACGGAAGCCACGACTTCGCCGGTCGGTTTTTCTAAATCCGGTTCAGGTTCGACTGTGATGGCGACCGCATCAATTGTTCCGTCTCCTTTGATCGGGAAGACAGCTGCCGCTTCCCCGTCCTGTTCGATGACCCCGTTCGCACGAGGCGTATCACCTTGAATCGTCCAAAGTTGATACAACTCACCCTTCTTCAGCGGCGGTAAATCTTTCAGTTGGACAAGCATGAATTCCTGATCATCTTTTGTAAAAATCATGCTTGACCCCTTAATTGAGGTCGTACTTTCAAAGTTGCCCATTCCTTTGACTTCGTCCATCGCAAACTCTTCCGCCGGAGAAGACTCGTCTTGCGACAAGAAGTAGGCGTTGGCACCAAGTGACAGGATCAAGGCGGCTGCGATACTCATCAACCATCCGAGCGGCACAGACCGTTTTTTCTCTTTCTTCGATCGTGCTGCGTCGAGGTCAGACAAGTGCGTCTCCTCTACAGCCGGTTTTTCAACTGCTGCTTGCACCGGTTTTTGTCCTTGTTTCGTCGATCCAAGGACTTCACCGAGAATTCTTGACTTCATGCCGGTTGGTATCGGTCGTTCCGGAAGTGATTCCGCGATGGGCAGCATCAAGTCTTGCATTTCTTGGAGCGCCTGTTTGCAGTCATCACAAGTCGCCAAGTGTGCCTCGAACGCGTCGCGATCGGCAGCTGATAATGTTCCGTTGAAGTAATCGATTAAATCATGACAACGTTCTTCCATCAACGTTCCCTCCCGTCTAGTAATTTCCGGAGTGCCTGGATAGCACTCCTTATTCTGGTTTTCACCGTTCCAAGCGGTAAATTAAGCTGATCTGAAATTTGTTGTTGTGTCAGGCCTTTAAAATAAACGAGTTCAATTAACTCTTGTTGATCGGGTTTCAGTTCATTGACGGCATCGCGGACTTCCGTCGCTGTTTCCCGCTGCATGACCGTCCGTTCGACCGGTTCATCATATCCGCCGTCCCGCTCCTCGACTTCAATCGTCGGTTGGCGTTTCTCGCGTCTCAGACAGTCGAGCGCTGCATTGCGGGTAATCGTTAATATCCAAGAGGAGAACTTTCCTTTATCGGTATTAAAATCGACCCGTCCGTTCCAAATCTTCATCCAGACTTCCTGGATGACTTCTTCTGATAAACGATCATTGTTCGTAAAGCGATGAGCGAATGAAAACAACAGCCTTTCATACTTGTCATACAGTACTTCGAGAGCTTGTTCATCTCCACTGCGCATCTGATGATAAAGCGATTCATCGGATTGAGTATGCATCCTTCTCCTCCTTGGTGATCAGTCAGCCTTATCATATAGTATACGCAAGCTGACGCAAAATCGTTTTAGTTTTTTCACTTTATTTCATTTTTTTGTCCACCACATCCATATTCCCTATTCCGCTAAAAAATATAGCTGAAAAAAGCGGTTAGATTGACAGCAATACCGTGATGGGCATAGCATAAAGGTATCGAACAGACGGATTGCATCTTAGAATGGAGGAAAATGAATGGATTACGATCGTAAAATGAAGAACCGGGTCAGCCGGATCGAAGGACAACTTCGCGGTATCTTGCGAATGATGGAAGAAGGACAGGATTGCCGTGATGTCATCACGCAACTGTCGGCTGCCCGCTCCGCCATTGACCGGACGATTGGTGTCGTCGTCAGCTCCAATCTGATCGAGTGTGTCAAAGAAGCCGAACAATCCGGCGAAGGACAGACGGAGGAATTGGTTAAGGAAGCCGTGAACTTGCTGGTAAAAAGCCGCTAATCGATTCCTTGGAATCGTTGATAGTCTTGCTCTGCTTGGATGCGGTGCAAGACTTATTTTTGTTTCCGCTGTATGTTTTGGAATCGAGATAAAAAGGAACAATAAAAGGCATGACGAAAAGTGACTTGAACATGAGGAGGAACCGAATATGGCTACGTATCAACTCGATCAGGACCACAGCTCCATCACATTCTCAGTCAAACACATGATGATTTCAAAGGTTAAAGGAGAGTTTCGTGACTTTACCTTCGATGTCAGTGGAGAAGCACATGATTTGGAAAACGCT
Organism: Exiguobacterium artemiae 255-15; assembly: GCF_000019905.1. Classification (GTDB taxonomy): domain Bacteria; phylum Bacillota; class Bacilli; order Exiguobacteriales; family Exiguobacteriaceae; genus Exiguobacterium_A; species Exiguobacterium_A artemiae. The sequence goes on from NC_010556.1 coordinate 2,499,417, forward strand.
TCTGCTGTCGTAACGATTCCGGTCGCTACGATAGACACACGCAGTGCGGACCGCGATACACATTTGAAATCAGCTGATTTCTTCGATGTCGAGCAGTATCCGAACATTACTTACCGTGTGACTTCGTTTAAAAAACACGCCGGTGACGAATATGAAGTGACCGGTGATTTGACGATTAAGGATGTTACGCGGACAGAAACGTTTAAGGTCGAGTATGAAGGCAGCGGTGTTGATCCTTGGGGTAATACACGTTCCGGTTTTGAAGTCGACGGGAAGATCAAACGGGAAGACTACAATCTCACCTGGAACGTCGCGCTCGAAGCCGGAGGTGTTCTGGTCGGCAGTGATGTGAAGTTCCAATTGCACCTCGAGTTCATTCACGGGTAATTATTAGAGATCATAGTAGATGTAGGGGGAAATCAGATGACAGTTTCACTTTTTATTGATGTTGCATGTAAGACCGGGGAGTCGCCCGTCTATGACGCTAAAACAAAACGATTTTATTTCGTCGATATTCCGGGCAAGCTTCTTTTTTCATATGATTTAACGACAGAGGCTTTAAAACCGTACCAAGTACCAAGTGCCATCACCTCGATCGCTTTGACGGATGCGCCGGATTTCCTTCGTGTCACGTCGGCACATGGTTTCGGAACGTTTGATTTAAAGGAAGGACACCTCTCACTGGAAACCCAATTGACGCTTCCTGACTCCGACCGGATGAATGACGGGAAACTTGATCCATCGGGTCAGTATGTGGCCGGAAGTATCAATGAAGAGGACGGCGAGACCGCTTCCCTCTATCGTCTGCGTCATGACGGTTCCGTCGATGTCCTCCTCGAAAACTTAACGAACTCGAACGGACTCGTTTGGTCCGAGGACGGTAAGACACTTTATCACATCGATACGCCAACGAAAAAAGTCTATGCCTTCGACTATGTTGCGGATCAACCTTTGACGAACCGTCGGGTGGCAATCGATTTAGAGGACGAAGATGGTTTCCCGGACGGCATGACAAAAGATACGGAAGGTCATGTCTTCATCGCCCATTACGCTGGGTCGTGCTTAACACGCTGGAATCTTGAAACCGGTGAAAAACTCGCCCATATCGATTTCCCGGTTTCAAATCCGACTTGCCCGATTCTGTATGAAGACCGGTTACTCGTCACGACAGCAGCAGACGGGGACGATTCCGAACATGCTGGAGCCGTTTTCGAAGTGACGTATTGACACATTTACTCCCTCATGAGAGGGAGTTTTTTTGTGGACGTCTGTACTAAAACAGGCGATACTAAAACAGAAGTGTATATTAATGACGAGGGAGTGTAACCGGATGCATATTTCGACGATTGAACGACTTCATCAACTGCAAACAACTCCGTCCTTCTTTCCGGTCAACTGTTACTTATTCGAAGAAGCCGACAGTCTCACCCTGATTGATACGGGGATTTCACTGAATGCCAAAGCCATCTATTCTGCCATCAAGTCGTTTGACAAACCGTTACAATCGATCATCCTGACGCATGCTCATGCCGATCATGTCGGATCCCTTGATTTTTTAGCGAGCGCTTTTCCGCTTGCCAAAGTCTCAATCAGTTACCGGGACGCCGCTCTCCTCAGCGGCGATGAGTCGTTGCGTGAAGGCGAGACGACACCGCTGAAAGGCGGGATTCCGAAAAACATCAAAACCCGTCCGGATCGGTTGCTCGAAAGCGGTCAACAGGTCGGCAGTTTAAGTGTCATTGCTTCTCCGGGACACACACCAGGTTCCATCTCCCTGTGGCATGAAGGCAGCAGGACGTTGATTGCCGGTGACGCCTTCCAAACCCAAGGTGGTCTGGCGGTGTCGGGGGACACACGTTGGCAGTTCCCCTTCCCGTCGCTTGCGACCTGGGATAAGGAAGTCGCCCTCCAATCGGCACATCAGTTGACGGAATTGACACCGGACGTCCTCGCGGTTGGTCACGGACCGCTCGTCGTCGCACCAAGCTTCGATATGCGCCAGGCAGTCGACCGGTTCGAACAGCTCTTATCCTCGAAAAAGCGCAACGGTTATACGTAAAAAAATCAGCTGGTTCAAAAAAATCCGGACATTTTCCTGCTCCTCATTTAGAAATGAAGAGTAGAAGATGTCCGGATTTTTTCTGTTGACCGTCACCGCCAATTAAGGCATCTCGTATTGGTACAACCGGGCTTCGTACGGTGCCAATCGATTGATGTCCGCCGTCTCATAATTCGTCAAAATCAACTGTTCTTCCGGTAAACCGAACGTCGTCGTCACCGGTTCATCATGGACGTTTAAGACAATCCGCCAAACCACTCCGTCTAGGACCCTTTCATAGACATACAGGTACGGATCTTGAATCGCCAAATCACGATAAACCCCGTAAACCATGACCGGATGAGTCTTCCGTAAATCAATCAGTTGCCGGTAAAAAGCCAGCACGGAATGCGGATCCTGTTCCGCTGCTTCGACGTTAATGTCACGGTAGTTCGGATTGACCGCCATCCATGGTGTCCCTATAGTAAATCCGGCTGATTGGTCCGTATTCCACTGCATCGGTGTTCGTGAGTTGTCACGCGCCCGCAACTGCATCGATGACAGGACCGTTCCGGGTGATTCACCGGCCGCAATCCGTTCGGCGTACTGATTTCGAAACGCAACGTCCTGATAGGACTCCGGATCAGAAAAACGAATGCCGGTCATACCGATTTCTTCGCCCTGATAAATGTACGGAATGCCCGGTAACGTGTGGAGCATCAAACCCAGTAACTTGGCACTTTCGACGCGATACCGTTCGCTTCCGAACCGGGTCACCTGACGGGTGTGGTCATGGTTATTCAAGAATTGGGACGCGACACCGCTCGGATAAAGCGCCTCATACCAACGCTTCTGGATTTGTTTAAAGCGCGGTAAATCCATCGTCTCCATGTCGTCCGCGACTTCGAAGTGAAACAGCGTTCGCAGCTCATTCCGTTCCTCCCCGACATACAGCAACCCGTCTTCCGGGCCGACAAACGGAATCTCACCGACGGTAAAGAGATCGGTTCCCGCCAGTACTTCTTGGTGCATCTCCTGTAAGAACTCGTGAATGCCCGGTTGATTCCCTAAGTAGGATAATTCCAAAGGATCTGCGACATCATCATACGTCGCCCGTTTCTTGATCAGATTGATGACATCCATCCGGAAGCCGTCGATTCCTTTATCGGCCCACCACCGCATCATCGTATATACGGCCTGCCGGACAGCAGGATGCTCCCAGTTCAAGTCCGGTTGCTCCGATGCAAAGGAATGGAAATAATACTGCTCGCGTGTCTCATCCCACGTCCAGGGACTCGGCGCGAAATACGACCGCCAATTGTTCGGCGGCGTTCCTTTGACCCCGTCCCGCCAAATGTACCAATCGGCTTTCTCGTTCGTCCGACTGCTGCGGGATTCTTTAAACCACGTATGTTGATCACTCGTATGATTGACGACCAAATCAAGAATCAGTTTCAGTCCTCGTTCATGGGCGGACGCAATCAGTTCTTCCAGATCCGACATCGTTCCCGCCTTCGGCATAATCGAGTAATAATCCGAAATGTCGTATCCGTTATCGACATCCGGTGATGTATAACAGGGATTTAACCAGATGATATCGACATCCAGGGAAGCGATGTAATCGAGTTTTTCAATTACTCCGCGTAAATCGCCCATCCCGTCTCCGTTCGAATCTTTAAAACTGCGCCAATACACTTGATAGACAACGGCTTCTTTCCACCAGGCCCGATTCATCCCATCATCTCCTTTGTGATTCAATCGTATTCTAGTTTAGTGTATCAAAAACACGAAAGCCATCGGTTCTTTTTACCAAAATTAGGCGAGAATACTCCCACTTCTAAACGAAGTGAAAGTGGGAGATGAATCGCCAGCCTGTCTTTCGGGTATATTCCCTTCAAAGGAGGTGAAAAATGGTGTTGAAGCACAAGGCCTACAAATTCAGAATCTATCCGACAAAAGAGCAGGAAATCCTGATCGCGAAGACGATTGGCTGTTCGCGTTTCGTCTTCAACCACTTCCTGGCGAAGTGGGATGAAACGTACAAGACCACTGGAAAAGGACTGTCCTACGGCTCTTGTTCCAAAGAAATTCCCTTGTTGAAGCAGGAATTCGACTGGTTGAAAGAAGTCGATAGTACATCTGTTCAAACGAGCGTCAAATACCTTGCCGATGCGTTTGACCGCTTCTTCAAGAAGCAGAATGAACGCCCTCGATTCAAGTCGAAGCGAAACCCCGTCCAGTCGTACAAGACCAACATACAGGGCAAGTCTCAACTTCCTGAAGTCTCGATTGTGTGCAAAAAGCTCAAACTTCCTAAGCTGAAATGGGTACGTTTCGCCTATTCGAAACAGATCACAGGCCGTATCTTAAATGCCACGATTCAGGTAAGTATTTCGTTTCCCTGCTCGTTGAGCAGAAAATCCACGAAATGCCGAAAGCCAGTTCGTCCATCGGCGTCGATGTCGGACTCAAAAACTTCGCCACCCTGTCGGACGGAACGATGTACAAGAACGATCGTTACTTCCAAACACTTGAGAAGAAACTGGTACGCGAACAGCGTAAGCTCTCCAGTCGTCAACGCGTCGCTCTGAATAAAAAAGTCAAGCTTTCCGAGGCGAGGAACTATCAGAAGCAGAAGCGAAAGGTTGCCCGTATCCACGAGAAGATTGCCAACAAGCGCACTGACTTCCTGCACAAGGTATCGACTGAGATCGTCAAAAACCACGACGTCATCGGCATCGAGACCTTGCAGGTGAAGAACATGCAGAAGAATCGCAAGTTAAGCAAAGCCATCTCAGACGTCAGTTGGTCGGAGTTCTTCCGCATGCTCAAATACAAGGCGGACTGGTATGGGAAAACCGTCGTGAAGGTCGGAAAGACCTTCGCATCAAGTCAACTCTGCTCGAGTTGCGGTCATCAACACAAGGACGTGAAACATCTAGGCTTGCGAGAATGGACATGTCCGAATTGTGGGATCCACCATAATCGTGATGTGAACGCAGGATTGAATCTCAAACGAGAAGCTGAACGTATCTTAGCTTCTTCAACCGTCGGGACGACGGGGTTAGCCTGATCAATTTTCGACCGTTAGGTCGGATAACTCAGGAATCCTCCACCTCTAAGCGAAGCGAAGGTGGAGGTAGTTCAACAATTATCAGCAATTATTAAAAAACTCTTTTCTTTTTTCTGAAAATTCGTTATCCTTGACGACAATACCCAACAAGGAGGAAGACAGATGAAACATTTCGCCCCATCTATTGCGATTGATCGGTTACCCGCTCCGGTCTTTGCCGAGCTCGCCCAGCGGATCGGTGCAGTCAAGGCTGCCGGTCATGACGTCATCACGCTTGGTCAGGGAACACCGGATCAGACGACACCCGTACATATTCTGGATGCCTTGAAAGAAGCGATCAATGACGCTTCAAACCTCCAGTACCCGCCGTTTCGCGGACACGATTTCCTCAAACAGGCTGTCGCGGATTTTTATCAGTCAGAGTTTGGCGTAAACATCGATCCGGCCTCTGAAGTCGCCATTTTGCTCGGCAGCAAAGCCGGTATCGTCGCTTTACCGCAAACGATCGTCAATCCCGGTGAAGGTGTCATTGTTCCTGATCCCGGATACCCGGATTACTTATCCGGCGCCGCCCTTGCCGGAGCTTACCCGATCACATTGCCGCTCCTTGCGGAAAATGCCTTTTTACCTGACTACACGTTACTTGATACGACAGATGTCGAACGGGCCCGGATGTTGTTCCTCAACTACCCGAGCAATCCGACCGGGGCGACGGCAACAGCGGAAGCCTTCGAGCAAACGGTTTCCTTCGCTGATGCGAACGACATTTGCGTCGTCCACGACCTCGCCTACGGCGGAATCAGCTTCGACGGTCCGACCCGCAGTTTCCTCCAGACGGAAGGCGCAAAAGACGTCGGAATCGAACTGTTTTCATTATCGAAACGTTTTAACATGTCCGGTTTCCGAATCGCCTTCGCCATCGGGAATCCGTCCGTCATCGCAAGTATCGAGACGTACCAGGAACACTTATACGTCAGTGCTTTCACGCCGATTCAACAGGCAGCAACCGTCGCTCTTTCAAGCGATCAGACGTGTGTCCGCGAACTGAGCGCTCTGTATGAAGCCCGGCGTGATGCCTTGTTCGGAAAGTTACAGGAAATCGGTTGGGACGGACCGATCCCGGGCGGTTCGTTCTTCGTCTGGTTGCCGGTCCCGTCCGGCTACACGTCCCAAAGCTTTACCGATCACCTGCTCGACGAAGCGCATGTCGCCGTCACACCGGGACATTTCTTCGGCGAATACGGGGAAGGTTACGTCCGGATCAGTCTGATTGCCGACGCCGAACGATTGGTCGAAGCGGCAGAACGGATTGGTCAATTGAATCTGTTTCGTCAGACCGTTGCGGAATAATTCTGAAAAAACGTTTGACAAATGGGAATGATTTCCGTTACAGTAAGTCCCAACAGCATATCTACTTATCGAGAGCGACCGAGGGATTAGGCCCAACGACGTCCGGCAACCACCTTTAAGGAACGGTGCCACATCCTACAGAATGTTTCATTCTGAGAGATAAGTTACGAAATCTTACACTTCGTCGCTTTTTTCTGGTTGCTCTTAACTGGAAAAAAGCGATTTTTTTGTATAGGGAGGAAACGACAGATGATTGAATTTAAAGGAATCACCAAACGGTTCGTTCGTGACCGGACACCAATCTTTGCATTACGCGACGTCAATTTAACGATTCAGCAAGGTGAAATCTTTGGCATCATCGGTGAATCCGGTGCCGGAAAAAGCACCCTGCTCCGTCTGATCAATGGACTGGAGACACCGACACAAGGAACGGTTAAAGTATCGGGTATCAATCTGTCGGATCTCTCAAAAGGCAGCTTACGCGAACTGCGATTGAACATCGGGATGATTTTTCAACACTTTCAACTGATTCAATCCCGGAATGTCGCCGACAATATCGCCTTCGCTTTAAAGGCTGCCGGCGTCAAACGGACTGACTTCCCGCAACGGATTAAAGAGCTCGTCTCCCTGGTCGGGCTTGAAGGCTTCGAGACGAATTTCCCGAGTCAGCTCAGCGGCGGTCAAAAGCAACGGGTCGGGATTGCCCGTGCCCTTGCGAATAATCCGAGCGTCCTGTTATGTGACGAAGCCACGTCCGCTCTTGATCCGGTCACGACGCTGCAAATTCTCGAACTGCTGAAAGACTTGAATGAACGGCTTGGCCTGACGATTATTCTTATCACCCATGAAATCGAAGTCGTCAAACAGATCTGTCACCGTGTTGCCGTCATGGCACAAGGTGAAGTCGTCGAAGTCGCCAGTACATATGACCTGTTCAGTCAGCCGGCCCATGATGTCACGAAACATTATGTCGATACGGCACTCCAGATCGAGTTGCCGGAACGGATTTTGCGGACGACACCGGGAAAAATCATCCGCCTGCAATTCACGGGTGAAAAGACCGGTGAAAGTACGTTATCGGAAGCAATCAAACAGTTTGATATCTCCGTCAGCATTCTTCACGGCAAGGTCGATTATATCCAGAACGTCGCTTTCGGAGTGCTGATCGTCAGTTTGACCGGTCCGACGCTTCACGTGAATAAGGCCCTGACATGGCTCGAAGAACAACTTCACACACTTGAGGTGATCCAGGATGTGGCTTGAACGCATTGAAATCATGTTACCGGAGCTTGCGAAAGCGTTAGGTGAGACCGCCTTAATGGTCGGAATTTCACTGGGCTTTGCTCTCATCGTCGGCATTCCACTCGGGATTTTGTTGTTCATCACGGACCGCGGATTGTTTTTCCAGAACGTCTTCGTTCGCAGCATCTTGGACTTTTTCGTTAATATCGTCCGTTCGTTACCGTTCATCATCCTGCTCGTCGCGTTGATTCCATTGACACAATTATTACTCGATAACACGATTGGTCCGACAGCGGCTTCCGTCAGTCTGAGTGTCGCTGCCATCCCGTTTCTCGCCCGGCTCGTCGAGACATCGCTCCGTGAGATTCCACCGGGATTGATTGAAGCAGCGGAAGCATGCGGCGCGACACCGTTTCGGATCATCATCAGTGCACTCTTACCGGAAGCCCTTCCCAGCATTATTCAAGCCGTCACCTTAACGACGATCAGCCTGATCGGTTTTTCCGCCATGGCGGGTATCGTCGGCGGTGGCGGTGTCGGTGACCTGGCTATCCGCTTCGGCTATTACCGGTACGATAATGTCGTCATGATTGTGACAATCGTCGTCCTCGTCATCATTGTTCAAAGTATTCAAGGGCTCGGCAATGTTCTGGCCCGTCGTGCTGATAAACGGTAACTACAAATAGAGAACTTCAAGGGAGAGAATGAAGATGAAAAAACGTTATGCCTTTTTAGCAACAGGATTACTCGGTGCCGGAATTCTTGCCGGTTGCGGTGACAGCAGTGCCAAAGAAGACAATAAATCGATCAAGATCGGCGCAACGAGCGGTCCCTACAGTGACATGGTCAAAGAAGCAATTCAACCCGGGCTTGAAAAGAAAGGCTACGACGTCGAAATCGTCGAGTTCGGCGATTATATTCAACCGAACATCGCGCTCGGCAGTGGTGATATTGATGCCAACCTGTTCCAACACTCCATCTACCTGAAGACGTTTGCCAAGGAAAAGAACCTCGATCTCAAAGGACTGATCACTGTCCCGACGGCACCGATGGGATTGTACAGCAAATCCTACAAATCGCTGGATGACGTCAAGACAGGAGCGGAAGTCGCGACACCAAACGATCCGACGAATCAGGCCCGAGCACTGAACCTGCTCGCTGACCAAGGTTGGATTGAACTGAAAGCCGACGTGGATCCACTGACAGTCTCCGAAAAAGATATCGTCAAAAATCCGAAGAAACTGGTCATCAAACCGCTCGAAGCTGCCCAACTGCCGCGTGCCATTGACAGTGTCGATATTTCTGCCGTTCCGGGAAACTTTGCGTTAGCCGCGAAGTTTGATTTACTGGATGCACTGGCACTCGAAAAAATGGACGAGCAGTACCGGAATCTGGTCGCTATCAAAACATCGAATGCCGATAAACAACTGGCGAAAGATTTGACGGCTGTCGTCAAATCGGATGACTTTAATAACGTTATCGAAAAATCATTCAAAGGATTCAGTAAACCGGACTGGGCAAACTAACATAACTCTTTTTGTATATCAGTTTATCTAAAAATGATATAAAACCCCTGAAACAGCTGCCTCCCTTTACAAAAAAGAGGTGGAACGGTTTCAGGGGTTTTCCATTGAATGATGACTCTTGGAGAAGTCACGTCTTCCGCTCGACTTCTATGGGAAAAGGAAGCTTCGCTTCCGTCAGGAACAGGCGAGACCCGGTCATCAAACAGATGACAGCTAGCTTGCGTTCCGCCCGAGAAAAGCGAGCGGAGAAGACAAGGCTTCGTCAATCAAAAGCCTTCTCTCATTTTTCAAGATAGAATTCAAATCTAGGTGGTGCGTCATCCATCTACAGATTGATCCACACAAAAGAACCCCCATTCTGCTTTCGCAAAATCGGGGTGATACTTACACTTCGTTTTAAATGTTGCTTCAGGGTGTCCGGAAATTAATCGTAAAGTACGGTGCATTGTCACGGAACGCGACACCGGTATCCGCCTGTTCGAAGGTCTTGTTCATGATGTTATCGCGGTGTCCTTTGGAGTTCATCAAGCCCCAGTGCGCTGCAAAGACATTCGGATAGCCCATCGACAGATTTTCTCCGGCTGCCGAAAAGCGAATTCCGTTTTCTTTCATCCGGTCAAACGGATCACGTCTTTCCGGATCGGTATGAGAGAAGAAGTTATTCTTCGCCATGTTTTCACTGTGTGCCCGTGTGACCGGTTTTAAGGGACTGTACGGCGTCAGTGCTCCGAGGTTATAATCGGCCCGGTCCCAGTTCATCAGACGCAACATCAACTTCTCGTCCGTTGTCCGCAATGCACTGGACGCCTTGCCATAAAATCCACTTTTCTTCGCTTCGACCTCTTTTGGTATCGCGAGTGTCGCTTTCACTTTGTTGCCGTCGTGCTGGTCAAAGAAGTAGGTCACATACCGGTCCTTTTTTTCATAGACGGCGGCATGATCGAGATTCAGCAAATAGTTCGTATTGCCTTTCCGGTACGACTTGACGGCTTTCCAGCCTTTTTTCGCAAGGGTCGTTTCCGTGTCTTTATTTAAGACGGCCCCTTGCGTCGTCACACCGTTTTTCGAACGGTACTTTCCGTAATCCTTGCCGTCTTTCGTTAACGCCACGAACTCTTCCGTCGCCGTCCGTCTGACTTCCCAGTCATAACCCGGATATTCACTTGTATATCGATCAATCAGCGTTCCGCCGCTTTTCGGATAATCTGCTTCTGCTTGTTCCATCGGGGTATTTTCATAACTAAAGAAAGCGACCGCTGCTACTCCGAGTACTAACCACTTTTTCATCTGCTTGCCTCCTCGGTTCTTCCATTGACTTCATTTTAAAAGAAACCTGTCTGTTCGAACAGTCTAAGCTATCGTTTCAAGTGAAATCACACGATTCCCTGTTCCGCTTCACAGTTTTGACACATCTCAGATTTTTTGTGCAAAAGAGGTCTGACGTCTTTATTTATCGCATTCTCACACCATTATCATACATAAAATAAACTATTCTTTCCCTGTTGTTAAAATGTGTGAACATTCTTTTATTTTTATTCCCTTTAAATGTTGTTGCCGTTCCTGAAAACCCTCGCTATCATTAGAACTCGTAAGGAAAAAATAAGGAAATTCTATATAACCTCTACTTCCAAAGGAGTATGCCATGATTCTACTTTATTTTATCTATGAATCGATTACGTTTTTACCGATTCAACAGTATCTGTTTTCCGGATGGCTCATTTTAGTGTTGTTGACTGTCTCATTCAGTCTCGCTAATGCCCATGAAGAAGTCCATATCAGTCAACGGTTCGGTTTCGAACTCCTTGTTCCGGGTGTCGGTCATCTGTTACGCAAACAATTTCTTCCCGGTCTTGCCATTATCCTGTTATTGATCATCATTCATTTTACGTACATGTTCCGTGTCATCCCGTTAAACCTCGCGTTACTGCTTACCCTCACGATTAGTCTGCTGTCCTTTTTCTCTCTCTTTATCCGAATACACAAAAAAGCGGACAATTAAGTCCGCTTTTTTTAATACAACCGCTTAGTATTTCGTTGTTTCTTTTAATTTGTAACCATTCGACAGTTCAAGCCAAATCGTTTTGCCTTTTTTCGTTTTTACCTGGATATACGGACGTCCTTGAGAAACACGGAGTTCAAGTAAATCACCTTGTTGACCGGCATGTGTTTCGCTCGCTTTGTCCCATTTCCCGGCTAGTTTACGTTCGATGAAGATATGGTTCCCTTTTTGAACGGCACGCCATTTTCCGATTTCCGCTTTTCCGTTAACGGCGACAGCACTTTCCATCCCTTGAATCGAAATGATGGCTGGATCGTGGTCACTCGCGCTACCGTCTGCTTCCATATAATCCGAGTTGATGTTGACGATATCAGAAGACGTATACGGCTTCAGGTTTTTTGAAATCAGAACATGGTCGAGAACCTGTGCGTTTCCGTTATAGACGTAAGAATAACGTTCCGATTTCGGAAGATCTTCCACTGTATTCCAAAGGTTGTCGCCTTTTAAGATATCCAGTGTTTTCGAGAACTGGAAGTCATTCAAGTCACCGAGTACGACGACATTTGAATCTTTGACTTCTGTTTCCAGTTCATTAACGAAGTTTTGGACGATTCCGGCAATCGCATGACGCTGTACTTCACTCTTACGAACGACCGGCTGATTTTTACCAAAGTCTGCTCCATCGCCGCCTTTAGAGTTAAAGTGGTTGACGATGACATGATACGATTCGCCTTTGAAGATGAATTCTCCGACGAGTGGTTTACGTGAGCTGTCGAAGTTTGGATCGTTCGGCTGAATCCGACCCGGGTTGTTCGTCAGCTTACCGTTTTCGACGGCAACGGCTTGTGTCGCTGTTCCTTTTACGCCTGGTGCAAGTGAGACGCGCGCCGGATTGTAGAGGAAGCCGACACGGATGTTTCCGCCCGGTTGTCCGCCGTCTTTTTTATCTTCCGGTGCGATATCCGTATACGCATAGCGGACACCTGTTTTCGCTTCGATGGCTGCAATCAATGTCTCAAACGATTTCGATGCATCGACCGTACCGCTGTCTGTCGCACCATCGTTATCCTGCATTTCTGTCAAACCGACGATATCTGGTGTTTTCAGGAATGTCGCGATCCCTTCCGATACACGATCGACTTTTCCGGCATCTGCCGTCGAAGCAAAGTTTTCCACGTTGTATGAAGCAACTGTCAGACGTGAATCGCCCGTTTCAATGTTCGTCGGTTGACGATCGACTTCACTCGTAATCAGCTTCGGCAGATCCGCTGCTTTCGCGAGTACTTTATACGCCGAATAGTTATAGCTCATGACCCCTTCGATTGTTCCTTCGAAACGGTCCCCTGATTTCGCACGGTACGAGCTGCTGCCCATTTCAACGAACAGTCGCTCCGGATTGGCGTTATCTTCTGTCAGGATTGGTGTACCGCGTTTCGTATAGATTTTATCTGCTGTTTGCGTACGAACTGGAATCGTCCGGTTGGCCTGTGGTCCCGTAACGATGGCATTCGGAAGTGCGACACGCATCCCCTCCACACTTTCGTATAGATCAATCGCATCTTCAGCCGGATCAAATTCAGCAAATGAATCGTTGTCGATGACTTTCGTCGGAATCAAGACACCGTTTTCCCCGAGAACGATACTTGCCGGCAATCCTGAGTTCAATGTGCCCTTCACAAGATTGACGGTACTGATTTCCGTCACCGCGAGATCCGTATCAAACTTGTCGCTGTATCCGCCAAGCAACCATTCCTTGACGTATCCTGTCGTTGCAACGGTCTGTCCGACGGCTGCGCCGTGGTTCTTCGCATACACTAAAATTCCTTCAGACGTTTTACTGTTGTTATCCGGATTTGGATCCTGCATGTAGAAGTTATTCGCATCGACGACATAGGTTACGACACCCGTCGTCCGGACAAGTTGATCCGCGTATGGTGATGTATGCGCGATTCCTTGAATGCTGCTGATTTTCGTGATTGGAGGTGCGATGTAGTATTTGAATGTCGAAACAGCAGACGTTTTTCCGTCTTTGACAGCTACTGCCTGAATCGTCATTTCTTCATTAATTGTAATCGGACCCGAGTAGACCGGACTCTCAGCAGTCGGTGTTGATCCGTCAACGGTATAATGGATCGTACCTTCTCCGTTTAACGTCACTTGATCGCCGCGATCGACTTCTCCGACCGGTGATGCCGTCGGTGCGACTAAAATGTCTCCGGCTTCAGCAGCGTGCGTCCCGAGATTTGTTAACGTGTCGACCGGGAAGCTTGTCCATTGTGACGGTTCGTATGTTTTCGAACCGGCTGTTACGTTTGAGTTCCGGACAAGTGTCGTATCTTTCGCGAAATCAGCACTGGAGCCGACCGGACCGATGATATCAAGGACGACATCACCCTTTTTCAAGGCAACCGGATCGTTTCCGTTAAAGTTGAGTGAACCTGTTGTTTGTTGGGCTTTTCCTTTAATGTCTGCGTTTGCACTTGAATTGGCAATGACAAATGTTTTCCCCGGCTCAAGCGTTCCGGACAGGGTAATTTTTGACTCTGTCGGTCCACCATTCGTATATTGAACAAGCGTGTAATCTGAAAGATTGATGATTTGACCCGAACCATTATAAATTTCAATCGCTTTGTTGTTGCTTGACCCCTCTATGTACTCGGACAAGATGACGCCTTCGCCTTCTGCCCCGACCGTAATGCCTGCTTGTGGAAGAATTCCTGCTGTTAATGCTCCGACCAATGCCCACTTCCCAAACGTACTGACGTTCTTCATGATGTTGACCCCCTATGAATTTTCTGACACTTCTTTATATTATCAGATTAATTCATGAATAGTGTATATTTTATGTAAAAAAAGACACTAATATTCGTAAAAGAATTAATTGTTAACGCTTACAAAAAATAATCATTCGTCTTTACGTAAAGAATGTTAAGATTCATTTGTATATTAATTTTAAAAAAAGGCATAAAAAAAAACGCCTTTTCAGCGTGTCTGTTTTTTTAGGTGTCATGAGAATCGAGGATACAGGTGATCAAAACACCTGAAACGACGAAAGCCCTACCTCTCTTTCGTTGTTACGGCTCCTTGGCCGCGCCAGCTGAATCAAGCGTTTTAGCAAGAATCAAGTTACGCGTTGGGTTGCGTATTTACTGGGATTTTTAGAATTTCGCTCGGAAATGAGCTGAAAAGTATCGAATGGAAGGTTTATCTTGCTGGGTCAACTTCTTCTCGTTCAACAGAAGAAGGACAAAATAAAAGCGATGACTTATGTCTGACTCATTTGTCAGTAAGGTCTAAAAATCCTGACCTGATTATTAAATTGTGTATTTTTGTGATGGATTCTCACATGAGTGATCATCCCCGATTCATGACAAAATTTAATATACCACGTTTCTTTTTATAAAGTCAATCTTTTTTAAGAAACTTCTATTTTGGATACGGGTCCTTTTGTTGATTCATTTCCCGAACACCGGTATCGTTAAGGTTATCAAAAGACGACTGACTATTACTATAGAAGAAACGAGGTTTTAGAGATGGCGACGAATCGACTGATCAATGAAAAAAGTCCTTATTTACTCCAACACGCCACCAATCCGGTTGATTGGTATCCATGGGGGGAAGAAGCGTTTGCCGCTGCCCGTTCGGCGAACAAACCGATTTTCCTGTCGATTGGCTATTCGACCTGTCATTGGTGCCATGTTTTGGCACACGAAAGCTTCGAAGACGAAGAAACGGCCCGGATGCTGAATGACCGGTTCATCTCGATCAAAGTCGACCGGGAAGAACGACCGGATATCGATCAGATTTATATGACAGCGGCCCAAATGATGAACGGACAGGGCGGTTGGCCGCTCAGCGTCTTCATGTCCCCCGATCAGACGCCGTTTTACATCGGCACCTATTTTCCGAAGACCCCGCAGTTCAACCGCCCAAGCTTCCGGCAGGTTCTGTTGCAACTCAGTGAACATTACCGGACCGATCCGGACAAAATCAAACGAGTCGGACAAGAAATCATTCAGGCGTTAACGGCGGTCACGACCTTCGACTCAGAGGATCCACTGGATGAGGCATTGGTCCACGAGACATTTGATCAGGCGATGCGTCAGTATGATGTGGAGAACGGCGGGTTTGGCACAGCTCCTAAGTTCCCATCGCCTTCGTTGCTGACTTTCCTGCTCGATTATTACCGGTTCGCAGAAGATGAGACCGCCTTGCAAATGGTCATGCGGACCTTAACCGCGATGCGGGATGGCGGAATCACCGATCACGTTGGATTCGGTCTTTACCGGTATACGGTCGATGAACGCTGGGAAATCCCGCATTTTGAAAAAATGTTGTATGACAATGCCTTATTTGCGACATTATGTATCGAAACGTATCAAGTATCGGGCAGAGAACGGTTTAAACAATATGCGGAAGAAATTTTTGCGTACATCGAACGCGATTTGTCCTCTCCGGACGGTGCCTTTTATTCGGCAGAAGATGCGGACAGCGAAGGTCGCGAAGGTCTTTTTTATACGTTCACATTCGATGAACTGACGGATTTACTCGGACAAGACGCCGTTTTCCCGCTCCTCTATCAAGCCACGCCTCAAGGAAACTTCGAAGGGCGGATTGTTTTTCGGCGGACCGGTCAATCGATTCAGCAACTCTCGGCTGATCGAAATACCGCTGTCCAAGATATCCTGATCCAACTCGAGCAGGAGCGCCGGACCTTGTTGCTCTTCCGTAGTCAAAGGACCCGTCCGTTCCGTGACGATAAGGTCTTGACGTCTTGGAACGCCTTGATGATTTCTGCCTATGCGAAAGCAGGACGTGTTTTTAACGATGAGCGGTATACAAAGTTTGCCCGACAGGCTTTGACGTTCCTTGAGACCCATTTGATGGACGACGACCGGTTACACGTCCGGTACCGTCAAGGTCATATTCAAGGAAACGGTTATCTCGATGACTACAGTTTCTTGACGGAAGCTTATCTCGAGCTGCATCAAACGACACAGCACATCCCCTATCTCAAGCAGGCAATCCGGCTGACGGAACGGATGATCGGGGACTTCTCTGACGAAGACGGCAGCTTTTTCTTTACTTCATTTGAGGATGAGACGTTACTCATGCGGCCTAAAGATGTTTATGACGTCGTCAAACCGGCCGGTAACAGCACGGCTGTCTCGAATCTGCTTCGTTTATCCCAGCTGACAGGCCGGACCGACTACCGGGATCAGGCCCAGCGGAACTTCTCGACGCTTGCTTCCGAAATTAAATCTCAACCGACCGGTTTCGCCAGTCTTCTGAGTGTCTACACGCGGACGTTGATGGAACCAAAGGAATTAATCGTGTTAACGGAATCTTACACGGACGTCGCCTCGTTTCTGACGCAGCTCCATCAGCGCCGCCTGCCTGAACTTTCACTGCTCGTCGGTTCAAAAACGGACTTGCTCGAAATCGCTCCATTCCTTGCCACGTACGATGCTCCGACTCAACAGCCGACCGCCTACCTGTGCCATGATTTCCAGTGCGACCGACCGACGACCAACCTGTCCGAACTCCTTCAAAAAATCATAATATGACTTAATTCCCTTCTGTTTCCTAAAGCAGAAGGGTTTTTTAAAAAACTAAACCCCTTTTTTCAAAAAAATTCTAAATATACTGTAGATAAATGTTTTATTGTCGATAGTAAGTATAGGCAAATTAATTTCACATCTTAGAATTGACATCCTAGAGCCCGAAACGTCTTCGGACGAATTCTAACTAGGAGGATACGATCTTTGAACACGACACTATTCACGAAACCCTTGAAGATGCTGGTCAGCTTTATCCTGGTCCTCGGCATATTTGTTTCTTACAGCCCTTCACTCGAAGCTGCGACGACCAAAGCAACGACCTACCGTCTGTCTGCCGATACTTATCTGTATGACAAGACGACATCTTCACGGAAACGCTTGTTGACGATCAAGACCGGAACTATCGTTTCATCCACGTATGAGTCGTCTTCTGGCTATTTCAGAAGAGTAGCATACGGCGGAAAAACGGGATATGTCGCGTCAAAATATCTAACAGCATTTGATCAGAAAGAAACGATTAAAGGACAACGGTTCCTCGTTTCGAAAAAGACGCCCCTTTATACATCAGCGTCGGCGACAGCTCCTGTCATCGCTACTTTAAATGAACAGGATGCGTACTACAGTTCACAAAAAATCACGAATTCGGTTGGCGAAATCTTTTATCGTGTCAAATATGACGGCAAGACGGTTTATGCCCGTGCCTTAAACGCGACACCGATTGCCTACACGAAAATGTCGAAGACTGCTTTAAAAACGACAGACGGTTACATCCTCCGTCAATATGCCGGTACAGCCTATCCGCGGCAGATTGTCGTTCCAACAGGGACTTCCCTGCAAACAACCGGACGAATCGGTGACTGGTACAATGTCACTTATGCAGGCAAGTCAGGTTATATGCATAAAGGTGCATTCGCCGGCTCTTCTAAACAGGAAGTGACGACGATTCCGGAAACGACGTTCCAAACGAAATCGGCTCTTGTCCTGTACGATACGACGGACGGAACGAAACGTCCGCTCGTCACACTTCCAAAAGGAGCAATCGTTAAATCGACTGCAGTTTCGGGTCTCTACCATCGTGTCACGTATGACGGGAAAACAGGTTACGTTTTGACTGCTGCTTTGAAAGAGTACACGGCAAAGGTCAAGTTAGCCTCGTCACGCTTCCTGTTGTCGAACTCCGTTGAAATCAAAGCCACACCGGCTTCATCCGTCGCGACACTTGCCAGCCTGCAAACGGGAAACGTCTACTATACGACGCAACTCGTGACAAATCCACTTGGCGAGCAGTGGCATAAAGTCTCAAAAGACGGCAAAACCGGTTATGTCAAAGTCAATCAAGGAAAAACGATCAAGTACTATACGGTCCATGATCTTTCTCTAAAGACGACGACAGCAACGGCGTTGCACTCGTATGCCGGTCCTTCGTACGGTGTCATCAAAACGATTCCAAACGGGACCGTCGTCAAAATCCAAGGACAGATCGGCAACTGGTATAAAGTCTCTTATGACGGAAAATCAGGTTACGCAGCCGGTACGACCTTTACGGATTATGTGACGACACAACCGATTCCGGCGACCGATATCCAACTTGAAACGGATGTCGCGATGAAAGCAGCACCGAAAGCCAACGCTGCGACCGTCACGATGTTCAAGACAAAGGATATTTATCAAACGAATCAACTCGTCACGAATGGTTCGTCTAAATGGCATCGTGTCACAAAAGACGGTCAGACAGGATACATCCCGGTCGATCAAGGGAAACCTGTCGATTACAGTTCAGAGAACATGGCAATGAAAGCAACAGAAACGACTATACTGCGTACATATGCAGGAAATTCCTATGCGACTGTCGCAACCATCGCGACAAATACGAATGTTCAGGTCATCGGAAAAATTCAAGATTGGTATAAAGTATCGGCTAACGGGAAAACCGGTTATGTTGTTGCGGATACGATGACTGAATTGATTACGAAAAAAACACTGCCGGCTTCACGATTCGTCTTATCGAAGTCAGTCGACGTAAAGAAATCGCACCACTCGACAGCCGATACGTTGACGACACTCTCGGTAAATGACGTCTACTATACGACACAAGTCATCACGAACGGTCGTGCGGAACAGTGGCACCGGATGACGATTGATGGAAAAACCGGTTACGTCCGCGTCAACCAAGGAACATCGATTGCCTACGAAGCCCTACCGGCAACAAAATACAAAACGTCAGCAGCAACACCGCTCCGGTCTTATGCCGGACCATCTTACGCTCCCGTCACGACGATTCCAAACAAAACGGTCATCACGGTGACAGGACGAATCGGCAACTGGGTGAAGATCACCTATGCCGGTAAGAGCGGTTATGCAGTAGCGTCTACTTTGACGGAGTTTTCGGAGACGACGACGATTGCGGAAGCCCGCTTCCTGCTCGACGCCCCGGTTGCTGTCAAAAGTGATGCGAAAGATACGGCCACAACCATCGCCAACTTAAACAAAGGGAATGTCTACACGACGAAAACGCTTGTGACGACATCCGCCAATGGTCAGTGGCATCAAGTCACGGTCAACGGAAAAACAGGTTATATCAAGCTTGGTCAGCCGACTTCACCGATCGCTTATGAGCCGATCGAAAAATCGTTTGTCCGGGCAACCGGAACGACTTCGCTCCGCTCTTATGTCGGGGATGCATATCAACTCGTCGCTTCCATTCCTGTGAATACGGTTTTACCGGTCACCGGAAAAATCGGCAGCTGGTATGAAGTTTCTTATGAAGGGAAGACGCTTTATGCGTATAACGGGACAATGGTCATGACATCAGCCAAGCTGAACGTCTATAATTCAGTCGCAACACCGTATACGTTTGACAGCTTCATCAGTGCCCAAATGAAACTGAATCCTCCCCCACAAACCGATTTGTATGCTTCAAAACTGATGTACGTCAGTGCTGACTACGTTCGCCTCGGCGGTGCCCTCGATCCGGTCAACGGAACGATTGCCACGGTCACGGCAACGACACCGCTGAACATCCGCTCCGGTGCGACGACGGCCAGTCACGTTTATGGTCAGTTCAAACCAAGCGTGATGATCAAGGTCTATCAAAACGTCAGCGGCTTCTACACGACGTATCCGCGCGTCTACACAACGACGACAAAGTATTCAACGATTTACTGGTTGAACGCACTCGAAGCCGATGTCCGGAATGCGGCGGATCCGCTCAAAGTTGATCGTCAATCGTCTGCCTATTACCAGTTCCTTGATTTATCCAAATCAACAGGTGCTTCAGCGGCGACGTTGAACAACATCCTCGCGACAAAAGGTATCTTCGGTAAATGTACGACAGGCAGTTGCGGTCAAGCTTTCATCGATGCCGGCGCGAAGTATTCGGTCAACGAAGCGTACCTGATCTCACATGCTTTACTCGAGACAGGGAACGGGACGTCGAAACTTGCGACAGGTGTCATCTGGAACGGACGAACAGTCTACAACATGTACGGAATCGGTGCGTATGACTACGATGCCATCAATACAGGTGCTGCGTATGCGTACAGCAAAGGATGGTTCACACCGGAAGCCGCCATCGTCGGTGGTGCGGAATTCATCAGTACGACATACATCCACAATGCTTACGACCAAAACACGCTCTACAAAATGCGTTGGAGTCCGATGCGTCCGGGTGTTCACCAGTACGCGACGGATATGGGCTGGGCGGTCAAACAAACAACCCAAATCTACAAGCTGTATGAACAGATGGACAGCTATACGGCCGTCTTTGATATTCCAGTCTTTACGCGTTAAGAACTACAAAAAAATCCAGACCTTGAATCCATCGATTCGTGGTCTGGATTTTTTTGTGTGCTTTGACCGCCACCATCTGACGGAAGACGTCTCCTGCATTTACGCGGAAGAGACACCCTGTCAGACTTGATCATCAGCGACGATTTGCAAATCAATGCCCCGGTTTTGGCGCATGATTTGATTGACGATCGAACCGCGCCGGATTTCCTGCCACCGGGTCCGTGCGGATTGACCGAGCACGATTTGTGTGATGCGATGATGTTTTGCGGCTGCCGTGATGGTTTCCGCAATCGAACGTTCCCCTTGAATCCGAATTAAGACTTCTGCGTCAAACAGGGCTCCACTTTCGCGTAACATCGCCAGTACTTCTTTTTGCGATGCCGTCAACTGGTTTTCCGGTTTGGGTAGAATCGTCAAAATGTAAAGATCGGCTTTCATCCGGCTCGCCATCCGAAATCCACGATAGATCAACTTTCGCGCATTTTCATTCAACTGGACACAGACTAAAATTCGTTCCTGTAATAAGGTCGGATCTTTTTCGATCAAGAGACGTGCTTGATACACTTGATCGTCGACTTCATCCGCGACCTGCCGGAGCGATAACTCCCGTAAGCTCGCTAAGTTTTGCAAGGAGAAAAAAGAATTTAAGCTCTGTTCAATCTTCTCTTTTTTATAGATTTTTCCGTGTTCCAATCGCTCACGCAAGGTTTGCGGCGTCACGTCCACGAGTAGAATCTCATCCGCCTCCCCGAGGAAGGGATCCGGAATCCGCTCCCGGACTTCGACCCCTGTCATTTCTTTCACCTTAAACAGCAGGCTTTCGAAATGCTGGATGTTGACGGCCGAATAGACATTGATGCCCGCTTCAAGCAGGACGGAGACATCCTGATATCGTTTTTTCCGAATCAATCCCGGCGCATTCGTATGTGCCAGTTCGTCTATCAACACGATGTCCGGTTTGCGGGCAATGATCGCTTCGACGTTCACTTCAAGAAACACTTTCTCTTTATAGTGGACTTCGAGTAACGGCACCTGTTCGAGCCCCCCGATCATCTCTGCCGTATCCCGACGGCCGTGCGTCTCGATCAAACCGATGACGACATCCTTGCCTTCCCGGACCAACGCATGGGCATCCGCCAGCATCTTATACGTCTTCCCGACACCGGGAGCCGAGCCGATATACAGCTTCAGCTTTCCGCGTGTCATGATGGACTCCGATCAAGTTTCAGATTCAACATCAAAACGTTCACATATTGATTATTCCCTGCTTCCTGATCGATTAATCGCTGAACAGCATCACGCGAGAGATTTCGTTCGGTTGCAATCCGTTTGACCTGTGCCCGCGCATAGTCGAGCGAGATGTGCGGATCGAAGCCAGAACCGGACGTCACGCGGGCATCGTCCGGAAGCGAAGCGCCGTCCACTTGATTCTGTTTCGCGAATTCCGCCATCTTCTTGCCAAGCTCAGGGTTCGAAGCGGCCAGGTTATCCCCAGCAGATGATCCCGCTAATTGATCGACTGCTGACGGACGTCCGTGGAAATATTGTTTTGACGTGAAAGGTTGCGCAATCAATTCCGATCCGATGAATTTTCCGTTTTCCTGCACCAGTGAACCGGCTGCTTTGTCCGGAACAAGTAATTGACCGAACAAGGTCAGCAAAGCGGGAAAAACAATCCCGCACAACGCAGTGACGAAGACCGTCACACGAATGGCCTGTTTCATGATTCTGTTCTCCTTATAGGATGCTTGCGAGCAAGACATCAATGATTTTAATGCCGATGAACGGGACGATGACGCCGCCAACACCGTAGATGAGTAAATTCCGGCCGAGCAGTTGATCCGCTGTCATCGGTTTATACGAGACACCTTTCATCGACAGCGGAATCAGCATCGGAATGATGATCGCGTTAAAGATCAGTGCCGACAGGATGGCCGTCGTCGGGGAATCGAGACGCATGATGTTCAGCAGTTCCATTTGCGGAATCGCGACCATGAAGATTGCCGGAATGATCGCAAAGTATTTCGCGACATCATTGGCAATCGAGAACGTCGTCAACGCACCGCGTGTCATCAGCAACTGTTTACCGATTTCAACGACTTCGATGATTTTCGTCGGATTGGAGTCGAGATCAATCATGTTGGCTGCTTCTTTTGCCGCCTGCGTTCCGCTGTTCATCGCAAGACCGACATCGGCCTGGGCAAGCGCCGGTGCATCGTTTGTTCCGTCGCCTGTCATCGCAACCAGGTGTCCGGCGTCCTGCTCACGTTTGATGACACGGATTTTATCTTCCGGCGTACATTCGGCGACGAAATCGTCGACTCCGGCTTCGCGGGCAATCGTTGCTGCCGTCAATGGATTGTCGCCGGTACACATGACCGTTTTGATTCCCATCTCCCGCAGGCGGTCAAACTGTTCCCGCATGCCGGGCTTAACCGTATCCTTCAGATAAATGACACCTAAGATTTCCGTATCGATGGCGACGACGAGTGGTGTCCCGCCGAGCCGTGAAATCTGATCGACTGTTTCCTGCAGATTGCTAGGAATCTCTCCCCCTTGGTCCGCGACCCACTGTTGAATCGCTTGTCCGGCTCCTTTTCGGACCCGGCGGCCGTCGGCTAAATCAAGACCCGACATCCGCGTTTCCGCCCGAAACGGAATGATTTCCGCCCCGTCCAACTGTTTTTGTTCAATCGGCATGTTTCGCAGTTCAGCCAGTTCCAGAACCGAACGGCCTTCCGGTGTCTCATCTGCGAGTGACGAGAGTGTCGCACCGGAAAAGACAGTTTCCGTCGTCGCAGCACCGACCGGCAGAATGTCGGACGCCATCCGGTTCCCGAATGTAATCGTACCCGTCTTATCAAGAATGATCGTTTGAATGTCTCCCGCTGCTTCGACCGCTTTCCCGCTCATCGCAATGACGTTAAAGCGGGTCACGCGGTCCATCCCGGCAATCCCGATCGCCGATAACAATCCGCCGATCGTCGTCGGAATCAGACAGACCAGCAAGGCGATCAGAATCGGACCGGACAAATCAAAGCCTAAATAATTCGTAAAGACAGGTAGTGTCATGACGACGAGTAAAAAGATTAGTGTCAAGCTTGTCAGTAACGTCGACAGCGCCAATTCGTTTGGTGTTTTTTGCCGGCTTGCTCCTTCGACGAGCGCAATCATCTGGTCGAGGAACGATTCACCCGGGTTACTCGTAATCCGGACTTCAATTTCGTCACTGACGACTAACGTGCCGCCGATGACAGATGAGAAGTCACCCCCGGCTTCCTTGATGACCGGTGCTGATTCTCCGGTGATCGCCGACTCATCAATCGAAGCGAGACCTTTAATGATTTCGCCGTCCCCCGGTACATATTCACCGGTCCGGACGAAAACGACGTCACCCTTCCGCAGTGTCGCCGAGGAGACAGTCTCGATCATCTGCCCGACCCGTTTGCGCGCCATGACATCCGCTTTTGAGGCTTTTAAAGAATCTGCCTGGGCTTTCCCGCGTCCTTCGGCGATTGATTCGGCGAAATTCGCGAACAGAACGGTCAGGAACAGGATGATGCTGACGGCTAAGTTAAAACCACGCATCTCGTCGATGAAAATCGTATAACCGATTGCCAGCAGACAACCGATCCAGACGACGAACATGATCGGTTGTTTGACCATATGCGCCGGATTTAATTTTTTAAAGGCATCCAGTGTCGCTTGTTTTGCAATTGACGGATTAACGGCTGATGTTGACGCTTTTTCCGGAACGTTCGGTTCCTGCCCAGTAGGTTGATCTTTGATTGGTTCCATCATCTTTCATTATCTCCTGTTCACATCGTCAGCCAATCCGCGATAGGTCCAAGTACAAGCACTGGCAGGAATGTCAATGCACCGACGAGTACGACCGTACCGAGGAAAACTGTACCGAATAGTGGGGTATCTGTTTTAAACGAAAATTCATCTTGCGGAACAGCTGGTTTTGCTTTCAGTGATCCTGCAATCGCCAGCATCAGAATCAACGGAATGTAACGACCAAAGAATAAGGCAAATGAAGTCGAGACATTCCAGTAGACATTCGCGTCACCGAGCCCTTCAAAACCGGAACCATTGTTGGCGGTAGCCGAAGTGAACTCATACAAGACTTGTGACAGACCATGGTAGCCGGGATTTGAAATCGCTCCGACACCCGGTGCCACGTACATTGAAACTGCTGTTCCGACGAGAATGAGGAACGGTGGAACGAGTAAGGTAATCGCCATCAGCTTGACTTCAAACGTCTCGAGCTTTTTGCCGAGGAAGGTCGGTGTCCGGCCGATCAGCAATCCGGTCAGGAAGACGGCGACAAACGCATACAACAACACGTTCAGGAAACCGGCTCCTGTTCCGCCGTAGACGACGTTCAGCATCATGTTGCCCAGCTGAATCAGCCCGGCAAGCGGATGAAGCGAATCATGCATCGCATTGACAGCACCGGTTTCAGCCGCTGTCGTAATCGAGCTGTATAAGATCGTCCCGATTTGACCAAACCGGAGTTCCTGACCATGTGCGGTCGGATTTGCGAGGAGACTGCCGGCCATGCCGAACGTCATCATGATAAACAGGAGCGTCATCACGCCGAGGAACAGACGGCCCTGCTTCGCTGAACCGATCATTTTTCCGTAAGCGACCGGAAGTGACATCGGAATCAGCAGCATCAAAAACATCTGAATGAAGTTAACGTACTGGTTCGGGTTCTCAAACGGATGTGCTCCGTTCGCTCCGAAGAATCCGGCGCCGTTGTTCCCAAGCTGTTTGATGACTTCAAACGCCGCGATCGGTCCACGGTAAATCAGTTGCTTTGCTCCTTCGAGTGTCGTCACGGTCACCGTTCCGCCAAACGTCTGCGGAACGCCGAGTAAAATCAGCAACAATCCAAACAGGAAGGACACCGGAATTAAGATCCGGAGAATAAAACGAACGAAATCCGCATAAAAATTTCCAAGCGGCTGATTCGCCAGTCCGCGGATAACGGCGATACAGACCGTGAAGGCCATCGTCGGTGCGACGAACAACATCGTACCGAGGACAAATGTCTGGGACAGATACGATAACGCTTCACCAGAGTAGTGCTGTTGATCGGTATTCGTCATGAAGCTGATCGTCGTATGCAGAGCAGTCGACCAATCCAGATTGACGGCTCCATTCGGATTCAGCGGCAAACTCCCTTGAAAACGCAGTAACAGGTATCCTCCGACAAAAAACAGCAAGTTGACGAGTAACAGACTTTTCGAATACCCGACCCACGACTGGTCTTGTTTTCGTTCATCGACACCGAGCAGCAACAACAAACGCCGCTCCAGCTTACCAATCCAGTCAGTCTTTCGAATACCTACAGGTGCAAAGACCGTTCCGATGTACCGCCCAAGCAAAACGGCCGCTCCGAGTGCGATGACCAGTAAAATCCAAAATTGAAGTAAAAATTGAGTCCACATGATTTGTTTCTCCTATGCGATTAGAATTTTTCCGGATAAATTAAACAATAGCTCAGATAAAAAAAGACGAGACAACCGACTGCCAACAAAAACCATGTCATTTCCGGTCACCTGCCCGCCATTGAATCCGTTCAATCAGACCGATCATCAAAAACGAGCTTCCGAAAAAGAAGACGAATAAAAGAATGCTCCAAATATCCCCCATGTTGAAATTACCTCCATATTATTCAATATTTTTACAATTAAACACGACAAAAAGACGATGCGAGGCAGTAACGGCCCCAGCATCGCCTTAAAAAATGGTAGCACTGAATAAGAGTCGTTCCCTCCTAAAACGCCTGCGAGGTTAGCTGTCGGATTCGGGCATACCTAGGATTTTGCCCTACTTCTCTTGTCTGAGAAGATTCACCCCGTGTCACGTGTCGTGACGGTTGGGTCCCCCGCTTCAATCATGAACTCGGCGTACTTTGAGATCGAAGCATTAACATGTTAGTGTTCGTTGATGAGATGGATATTACTCCGATTATTTGACGTTGTAAATAGAATTTCTAAAAAAAATATAGTCAGACTTTTTGATGACTTATTTTATAAAAATAGTGTTTTTTAGCCTATGCTATAGAAGAAAAAAAACCGCAGAAACCGATTCCTTCAGCAGGAAATCGGACTGCGGTTTTTTTGAATCAACACCGGTTATGATTGCTCATTCAGTTTGGCCTGGACCGTCAAAGGAGCTAGCATCGTCACCCACAGGGCGACCACTCCAGAAACAAGAATCACAATATCACGTTCGAATCCGAGGGTCAGCAGTGTCACAACACTTGCGACCAAGACGAGACAAAGCGTCGCGATCATGACAAAACGCGATTGTTTCAACATCTTTCTCATGTGGCATCTCTCCTTTCCTTCCAAAGTCTTTTGTATTTTATCAAATATCGGCACGATTCAGGGTGACTGACACCGGATTGTGAAGGGATTGTCATCTTGATAACCGTCATTCAGGCGAAAGCCGGAGGCATTTGCTACACTGGGATTAAGACCATAAGGGGGAATTCAGATATGTTACAGGAGCAGACATTTCAACGGATCGACGGTACGGAAGCGACGTTAAAAGATTATCCGGGACAAGCTTGGCTGATCGTCAATACAGCGAGTAAATGCGGCTTGACACCCCAGTTTGAAGGACTGGAACAACTTCATCAGGACTACCGGAAACAAGGACTCGTCGTCCTCGGTTTCCCCTGTAACCAGTTCGCCGGACAGGATCCGGGAACAGACGAAGAAATCCAGAGTTTTTGCCAAATGAACTACGGCGTGACGTTCCCTGTCTTCTCAAAAATCGAAGTCAACGGGAAAGGGACACATCCGTTGTTCGCAGAACTTAAAGCACTTGCCCCGAACACGACGGGCGAGCAGGACGTCGAATGGAACTTCACGAAATTTTTAGTGACGCGTGACGGGGAAGTCACACGATTCGCACCAAAAACTAATCCGACAGATCTTGTCGCAGCTATCGAACGGATTGTCGTTCCGGTTTAAGATCGATTCGTACGAAGCACATCTTTCCATCAAACAGACAAAAGGGGGAGCGGATTTAACGTCCGTTCCCCCGTTTTTTCTATTTTCTTATTGCTGATCCAACGTAACTCAAGGTGTTCCCGGATCCAAATGCCCTTTAATCATTTCTTCCGCCAATACTTTTACATCTTCGACATCTCGCATTTCCGTAAACGGATGTCCCCAGACATCCAGCCATTCGATTTCTTCAATCGGCTGGGTCCGGAAACGTTTGCCGGTCGGCTCAAATGATCCGGCAGCCGTTGATTCGAAGGCGGCGTACTTCAGCAACCACGGTTTATCAAGCAACAGTTTTGTCGTCTGCTTCGGATTTTTGAACATGACATCGCCGACCAGGACAACAGGATCAAATCGTTCATGAAGCGGATGCGTGTATTGAACGGACACAATCAGAGCATGATTCAACACTTTTTCATTTTGACGTGTGTAAGACCGGGTCAAAAAATGCGGGACAAGCGATTCGGCGCTGTCCTTCGTCTGATGAATACTGATGCCGTGTTCTGTCTGGACGACATCCGGTAAAGTCGGTTCGTATCCCCGGTTGGCGAGTTGTTGATCGAGCTCCTTGAATAATAATAAGGTATGTTCGACGAGTGCACGGACTTGTCGAAATGACAGTTGAATCGACTGATTGATCATGAGGTTGACCTGCCTTCCAATTGATAGAGTAATATAGTTTCTTTTACCCTAAGCCCTATCCGTTCATACCTGTTCCTTTCAACTATTCACCTGATTTTAAAAGAATTCACCTGTCTCGCACTGCCGGCAACCTTCGGACGATTTGTTCAGCACGCCGCGTTAAACGTTGTTTCGTCACGAACGGATCAAGCGTCTTTTCTTCATCCGGATCATGAATCACTTCGCAAATCCATGCCTGTTCCATCCTTTCCGTCACTTCACCCGCAAGGACGATACAAGGAACGTCCGCCTGATCCGCTAATGCCATGACCTTTGCCGGGAGCTTCCCCATTGCAGTCTGACGATCGACCCGTCCTTCCCCCGCCCAGACATAATCGGCTCGTTCCATCCGTTCCCTCGCATTAATCATCGGCAAGATAAAGTCTGCCCCCGATTCGATTGAAGCACCAAGCGCGTATGCCGCTCCGCCGAGACCACCGGCCGCCCCTGCTCCTTTGATTTGATTGATATGCAGCCGGTGTCCGATTTCCTTTAACCGTCCATCCAGTAAAATAATTTCCGATGCAGTCAATCCTTTTTGCGGTCCGAAGACGGACGCGGCTCCCAGTTCACCGGCATATGGAGCCGTGACGTCTGCCAAGACATGTAAGGGAACGGACATGGCTGGAAGACGGAGGTATTTCGTTTCCATCAACGGGTTTGTTTGCCACGAAATCGGTGCCCCGGTTTCTGTCATTAAGTCAGCCCCCAGCTCTGCCAAGAAACCAAGTCCGCCATCGGTCGTCGCCGTACCGCCCAAAGCCAAAAATACGTCAGATACACCCGTCGTCAACACCTGCCGGACGAGACGACCGACGCCCCGTGTATGCACCGAAAAGGCCTCATCTTCCGGTCGTTTCAAGTGAAGTCCGCAGACGCTTGCCGCCTCGATGACGGCAATCCGGTCTTTTTGCGCATAGGCCACGTCAATCGGACGACCGGCTAAATCGATTGTTGCAGCCCAGATTTTTTCAAAGCCGTTGGCAAATAACGTATCAATCGTGCCCTCTCCGCCGTCTGCGACCGGACTCCAGTCAATCGTCGCGTCAGGATCGGCATGCCGGATGCCCCGTTCAATGGCACGCGCTGCATCTTCCGAGCCGATACAGCCTTTAAAGCTGTCGATACAGATGAAATGATGCATCTTGATTGCCTCCCCTGACTTGTCTTTAATTTGACCATCCAAAAAAAAAGAAAATATGATATGATAATTGTCATGCACACGACACGTTCTGTTTGTTTTCGCCGTCGAAAACAAACGATTTTTTATGAGGAGGTTCTACCCCGTGAGTCTTTCCAAGACACTTTTACGAATGGCACGATTCGGCAGTTCAGTTTTACCAAAACCCAAAAAGACGATTTCACGTCGCGCTAAGTTTAAACAAACGCTACAACTCAGTTCAACATTTCAAGAACATATTTTGAGTGGACGTTTGTCTGATCCTTCAGTGAATGTTGAGTCTCTGATCATTCGTGATAATCGATTGAATGAAGTAGTTCAATTACAAAATACCCATCCGACAGGTGATGGCCAGTTCTCTTTCTCTCTAACACATGATATCTTGCCTGCTCTCGTTGAACAGGTATTAGAAAACAAACTGTTAGCGGAGCAAGAACAACTGTCTCTTGAAGAAGATACGAAAGAGGCTATCTCGATCTTGGAGGCAGATGCTTCGGAAGATTTAGCAGAAACTGATTCAGAATCCGAAACGGACTTGCCGACCGGTCGATTTTCTTTTTGGTTGAAGTTTTCAAAAAACCTCGAAGATTTTCGTCCAACGACGCTCAAAAAATGGGAAACAAAAGGATTACCGAGTCGTTCTTCGATTAACGGTGGACTGTTTACCCGCGAAATTATCTTAGGACGTTTTCTCGAGACTCGAATTTCTTCTCCTTTAAAGCCGTTGATTGATTCAGAATTTCAAAATTCGGCTCATATCTACACGGATTTAAAAGGGAATTTAAGATTACTGTTAAACAAAGAACCTAAAGTTAAACCGAAGATGCAAATCGATTCCATCGAGCGTCCTGTTGCGAATCAAACTGAAATTAAAGGGAAAATCTTTACCCGCCATGCTTTTATTCAAAAAGGAACATTGCAACTGGTCCACCGGGAAACAGGAGAACAAGTTGCAGTCCCGATCGATTGGATGTATGACAATGCCAAAAGTGCTGAGAAATTCGGACTTTACCGGTATACCTATCGAGCACTGATTGATTGGACAGATATTTACCATCAGCAACAACTTTTAAAAGAAGGCGTATATGATACATTCGTCTCGCTCGAATACTATCATCGTTCAGAGACTACATTGCTCCGTCTCGGTCGTGCTCGTTACATCACCCGCCAATTGATTTCAGAAACAAAAGCCCGAAGCGATCGACACACGATGCTCATCAATCCTTACTTTACGATCGGACATCGAAATCTCTCGTTCGAAATGACGGAATTCACGAATGAAAACTATGATTATCTGAATCATATGATGAAATTCGCACCGGTTTACCGGTTGTTTGCTGAAAAGAATACATGGATTGTCGGAGAACGTCCTTATAAGGCACAGGATAACGGTTATCACTTCTTCAAATATATGCGCGATACCTATCCTGACCGTCCTGTTTATTATGTCATTGACGAAAATTCGCCGGAATTTGAGAAAGTAAATCAACTGGGACATGCCTTACCGTTTAAATCCAAAGAACATATCTATCACACGCTTATGGCGAAAAAAGTGATTGGTACGCACCATGGAGATTATTTATATCCTGTTCGTTCAAAACGTTTTGATCACAAGATGAACGCAGAACATGTTTTCCTCCAACACGGTGTACTCGGAACGAAGAATTTAGAAAATCATTACGGCAAGCATTCACCGTCGTTCCATACTGATTTGTTTTTCGTCAGTTCCGAACGTGAAAAACGTGTCGTTACAGAAGATATGGGTTATCCGGAACATGAAGTTCGAGTCACTGGACTGGCACGTTTCGATACCTTGCTCGCAAAGGATTGCGAAGTAAAACGTCAAATTTTAATTATTCCTACATGGCGTACCTGGTTACAGACACCGCTCCAATTCTTTGAATCTGAGTACTACGAGCAGTACCGGACCCTGTTATCGAGCGAAAGACTCCATCAGTTCGCTTCGGCTCATGACATGGAAATTATTTTTTGTCTGCACCCGAACATGCAACAATATTCGAGTCATTTCGAAGACTTGCCGATTACGGTCATCAATCAGGGAGAACGTGATGTTCAGGATCTAATGAAAGAAAGTATGCTGATGATTACAGATTATTCAAGCGTTGCTTTTGACTTCAGCTTCTTGAAACGACCTGTTTTCTATTTCCAGTTTGACAGTCGACGTTTCATTGGACCTAAAGGATCCCATTACGATCTGGAAAAAGAATTACCGGGTCCAATCTCCAAAACACCGGATGAAGTACTGGATCAATTGGAACTTTCCGCTGCACGTCAGTTCCAAATGGAAGATGAGTATGAAAAGCGAGCGGATATTTTCTTGAGACCGGTCAATTCATCCTATGCAGAAACGATTTACCAAAACATTACTGATTTTAAAAAGCAAACCAGCTGGTTAGAACGTTTAGAGACGAGTGAAGCTGCGAATATTCTATACCGCTTGTATAGAAAAAATCGTTACTACTTCCCGTCGATGAAGCTGGCCTATCGTCTCATGCAAAAACTGCCGGTCGATCCGAAACTCGTTGTGTTTGAGAGCGGACTCGGGAAACAGTATTCCGACAGCCCGCGTTATATCTATGAAGAGTTAAAACGGCGTAACCTCGATTACAAAGTCGTCTGGGTCTACAATAAGCGGCTTTACCTCGGGGATCCGAATGCCAAAGTCATCAAGCGTCTGTCTCCTGCTTACTTCTATTACTTGGCGACGGCGAAGTTCTGGGTCAACAACCAAAACTTCCCGCATTACTTCACACGCCGGAAAGAGACAACGTACATTCAGACGTGGCACGGGACACCACTTAAAAAGATGTTGTTCGATTTGGACGAGATTCACGGACGGGACGAAGGGTATGTCGACCGGGTCACGAACTCGATCAAACAATGGAGCGTCCTGTTGTCTCCAAGTGCTTACGCCTCGACGATCTTTAAAAGTGCTTTCCGGTATGATGGACCGATTTTAGAATCCGGTTATCCGCGGAATGATCTGTTCTTCTCGAACAATCAGCCGAAGACCATCGAGAGTATCCGGACGAAACTGCAATTGTCGGATGAGAAGAAAGTCATTTTGTATGCACCGACGTTCCGCGATCATCAGTCGCTCGGAAACGGAAAGTTCTTCTTTGACTATCCGTTCGATTTCGACCGTGTCGCGGAAGCACTCGGTGACGAATACGTCTTCCTGATCCGGACGCACGTTCTTGTGACGAAGAAACCTCGGATTCCTGCTGAACACCGGGAACGTTTCATCGATGTCACGAGTTATCCGGATATTCAGGAACTCTACTTGATCACGGATTTATTGATTACCGACTATTCGTCCGTGTTCTTTGATTTCGCGAATATGAACCGCCCGATGTTCTTTTATGCGTACGATCTCGATTTATACCGCGATACATTACGCGGCTTCTATCTTGACTACTACAAGGACTTGCCGGGACCGATTCTCGAGACCGAAGATGCTTTCGTTGAAGCCTTGGCCAACATTCCGCAGTTGACGAGCGACTACCGGTCACGACTCGATGCTTTCCGGGAATCCTATTGTGCGATGGAAGACGGGTCGGCGGCATCACGTGTCGTTGACACCTACTTTGCAGAAGATACACTTGAAATGACCGAGCAGTCGGACGGCAGTTATTCCGTCTAAGAGCTTATGTTTTTAAGATTCCTTCCACACGGTGGAAGGAATCTTTTTTTGGGGTCTGACGAACAACCGTCGGCTTCAGCCAATTGCTTTTTGATTTGATTTCCAATTAATGTTACTCTAAATTAGAATTTCAAAAATATTATTCTCTGTAAAAAATAATGTGTCATTTCAATTAGGAGGGATGGTTCATGGAACGTTGTTCACTTTGCGGAACACCGTTGGAAACAGAAGCGACAGCATGTTCCTACTGCAAACATCCTGTCCTCAAAAAACGGCAATTCGATGAAGAATCATCTGTCACACCCGTCAAGTCCAACCGTTACGTCCTATCTTTTATTATCGTTTTTGCGATTGCAGTCGGAGCGATCGGGACATGGTACGCTTTAACGCAAACCGACTCGACCCACACGACGCTTGCTGCACCCGTCCAGGCCCTGTCCCTGTCGGACTGGTCTGACGAGACCTCTGCTTACAATCAAACTTATTCGTCGGAAAGTCCTCCGGCCTCTTACGATATCCTGAAGTTCGTCCGCCAATATACACAAACGGTTCCGGAAACGGCCAATTATTCCAAAACGACGGATACGCTGGAAACATTCTCCGCGATCCAGTTCGCGACCTTGGATGTCTTCCAGTCAGAAGTCGATGCCTTACGGACGATTCATGCCGCTTCCGACAGCCCGGTTCCGCCGCGCCTCCAAACCGTTGATTTTAAACGGTTCGTCTCAAAAGGGGATTCTTATCAGGTCAGAACGGTCGAAACCTATCAACTGCCTGTCAATCAACAGCTCGTCACGTATGATGTCCGCTATAATGTCCGGTTACATACGGATCATCTGCAAATCATCCACATCGTCCGGACGGAGGTGGACGCATGAGAATTGTCATTCTGCTTCTGTTCTGTAGTCTATTGATGGGATGTTCGCAGGAACCGTCGCGTATCCAGGACGAGCTGGACCTCGGACAATATACGCAGGCGGTTGATCAATCGTCCCGTAAAGATCCGATGCATGATGCGGCTCAGTTGATGGTGCGGCTCGAAACGCAGTTCGCGAGTTACCGTTTTGAAGACAGCATCACTACTGCAAGAACGATTGAAAAGTTACCATTGCCTCAGGATAATCCGATCCGCCTGCGTGCGAAGTCGATTCAGCTGAGTGCTGAAGCGATGCTCGATCGTTTGAAACAGGCAGCGGGTACTTATCAAATCGAGCGCAGCATTCTCGATAATGGGCAGGAAGAAACAACCTTCCCGGCCACGGGTCAACTCAACATCTCGTTCGGTAAACCGCACACGTTGCTTGCGACGGTTCAGTATCAGCACTTCGGAATGCCCGATGCTCCGCGGAGTGATACGGAGACAGTCCGCTTCGAACCGGATTTATCAGCCCGCCTCGCCCTCTCCGAATGGCTCGTCAGTTATGTCTTCAGCCGCGCGGGTCTGACCTTAACTTTCGAAGGTCCGGGCGGAAAACGGATCTATCAATTAAAAAAAGTCGATTAACACAAAAAAGCGACCGCGTTCTCTCGATGATCGAAGAGGACACGGTCGTTTTTTCTGTCTCAACTGCCTTACAGTGCGTCCAACCGTTTCACGATTTCCGCACAAAGCTCATGGGTTGCCAAGCTGTCTTTTCCCGTGACGGACGCTGACGGATGACCATGGACGGTCTCAATGAAGGCATCGACCATCTCGACGAATCCGCGGCGTTGCAGGGTCGGTTCCCAGTTATCGAGCGGCAGGCGTAACGTACCGGCTTTCGTTAACCGTTCCACAGACGTCACATCTGTCGCAATCCGTTTTTCATTTGGTCCCATCACTTCGACACGTTCTTCCGTCACGCCATTGTTCCGGTTCATGATACCGATCGCCGTGATGCCGTTCGATTCGAATTGAATCGTCACGTGATGCAGCAATCCGTCGACTTTCTTACCCCGGACTTGCAACTGTTCGATTTCACCTCGACCGGTCAAGAAACGCAGGGTATCCGCGACATGGATGAAATCATCCAAGATGAATGTCTTGGCATCTTCGATGAAGGATGTCCGGTTTTTTTGCATGACGACCAGATTCGGTTCTTCGACTTCAAGTAATGCCCGGTGTGCTGATGCAAACCGGCGATTGAAGCCGGTGATGAAATGCAGTCCTTGTTCTTCCGCCTGTTCTGTTAAGGCCCGGACTTCCTCGACTTCGAGTGAGACCGGTTTATCAATGTAAAGATGGACGCCGGCTGCAAGCAGTTGCTTCGCCTGTTCCGCGTGGACTTTCGTCGCTGAGTGAATCATCGCGACTTGAATCCCTTCCCGAATGACATCATCCAGTGAAGACAACGTCCCGGCAAACCGGTAAGCGTTCCGCAACCGTTCTGCCTTGTCCTGATCCGTCGAAACGAGATAGACTTCTAAGTCTGTCCGCTCCGCATAGACTGGTAAATACGCCTTTTGGGCGATATCCCCTAAACCAATTATTGCAATCTTCATCTGATTTCCTCCTTGAACACGTCTTTTGCTCTCATTCCCTATGTTAGCCGGTTTCATGCCGTTCGTGTAGTGAAAGTATTTTTTTAAAAAAGAAGATAATTTCCTTTTTTTGTTTTATGATAAGAACATATTTTGCAAAAGGAGGGAATGAGTTTTTTTATGAAATCATTATTCAGGATTGGTTTGACACTCGTCCTGCTTCTTACCTTATGTCTCCCGACCCTGCCTGCTCAAGCAGCAAGCTATCAGGTCATCGTCACGTCGACGATTGGGGCAAACATCCGGTCGAAGCCAAGCACAAGTTCATCTGCAACCATTACCCGTCGTGCCCCGTACAAAGCTAAGTTTACCGCTGTGTCTTATTCGAACGGTTGGTACAAGATCAAGGACGGAGGCGCCTATCGTTACCTGTCGAATCAGGTCGCGAAAAAAGTCGGATCCAGCTCCGTCAAGACATATAAGATTATCGTTTACTCGACGGCAGGCGCGAATGTCCGGACGTCACCAAGTACGGCCTCTTCTAAAAATATCAAACGGCATGCTACATATAAATCAAAGTTCAACGCTGTTTCCTATTCGAATGGCTGGTATAAGGTCAAAGGAAAAACGAACTACTATTATGTCTCGAACCAGGTTGCGAAAAAGCTGACGACAAGTTCGCCGGCTCCGGCAAGCGGCAGCTATCCGGTCGCATCGATGCGTTACTTCAAACTCGGTTCGTCCGGCTATGAACTGACGAAAGAAAGTTTTGCCCGCCGTTATCCGGCCAGTACGACGAAGTTACTGACGGCAATCGTCGCTTATGACGCGGCGGCACAAAAAGGAACGCTCGATCAGACCTTTACGTTGACGTACTCGATGTTAGCCGTTCCCTCCGGCAGCAGCACCGCCGGTTTCCGTTCAGGTGACAAAGTCACGATGCGCCAACTGTTAAACGGGATGTTGATCCGCTCCGGCAACGATGCTGCGAAAGCGATTGCCGTTCGGACTGCCGGTTCGGAATCGAAGTTCGTTTCGCTCATGAACAGCCGTGCGAGCCGCATCGGTATGTCGGCCAGTCATTTCATGAATCCGCACGGCTTCTATCATCCAAGCCACTATACGACGGCAGCGGATATGCAGAAGCTTGCCAATACGTATGCGAATTACAGTTATCTGATGACGGTCAGCGGACGTAAATCGTTCCAGACGACCGTCAAAGGACCTTATGCCCGGACGTTGACGTGGTATCATACGAACACGTCACTTCCAGGCGACACACGTGTTTATGCGAGCAAGACCGGTTATACGCCGGAATCTGCCTATACACGCGTCTTCTTCATCAAAAAAGGATCGACACGTTACGGTCTCGTTACGTTAAAAGGAACACTTCCGCAAACCGAAACGACATTACGTTCCGTCCTCAACCGTTAAGACCAGACTCTCGGATTCGCTTTCTGCTGAAAGTGATATCCGGAGTCTTTTTTTGTTATTTCCACCTGAAAAATTTCACTTGCAATGGAAGCGAATTCATCATATGGTGGAAGTAACAATCAGACGTCTGACGTCTTAATGGAGGAATTCACGTGGGAAATGTAAGTTTGTTATTCGGAGGCGTCGCCCTCTTTTTAAATAGTCTGTCGCTGTTCGGGAAAGTCGATTTGAAGAGCGCCGGTCTTTTTAGTTTGTTGACCGGTTTATTGCAGACCTTCATCGCGACTTGGCTCGTCATCGGGGCAGCCGGTGATCCGGCGCTGACGTTCGGGTATGCGAGCATCTATTTATTCGCCTTTACGTACCTGTATGTCGGCATCACGTTTTTGTTTGGTCTCGACGGCAGCGGTGTCGGCTGGTTCTCATTGTTCGTCGCCATCTCTGCGCTGTTTTATGCCGGTGTCAGCTTCAGTACCGGTGACATCATCGGCGGTGCGACGTGGTTATTCTGGGTCATCCTCTGGGGACTGTTTTTCCTCGGGATGGGATTGAATATGAGCCTCGATGCGCTGACGGCTCGTGTCGCGATCGTCCTCAGCTGGTTGACGTTGATCGTGCCTGCCCTCGTCGGTCTCCGGTTCGGGACGACAGGTGCCAACTACCAGCTCATCTGGAGTGCAGCCGCCATCATGACGGTCTTATATTTCATCTATGCGGCTGTGAAGTTTCTCCCTGTCCGTACAATCGTCCGTTCAAAAAACTAAAAAGCTTCGTTTATTCCGACTCAGACGTCAAGAGGCTGACTCAAAAGTCAAATTCTACAAAGAGAAGGGTGGCAGAATTGGAATCTGCCACCCTTTTCGCGTAAAAAAAGAAACACTCTTTTCACGCGACTCCTACAGGAAAAAGCGCATGTTGCGCTGTCAGAGACAAATAAGACCCGGGTTTTTGCCTGATTCAGGCAGGAAAACTGGTGTATGTCTCGCCTGAGGAAAAGGCGTGAAAGAATGAGTGTTTCTTTTTTGAGTCAGCTCCTTTTCTCGCCTAACAAGAATTACGCTTTTCTCAGTTGCTGAACCATCACTTCAGTTCCTTTTTCAACTCGGTCTGGACCTGTTTCAGCGAAGCCGCTGTCGGATGCCAGTAGTAGATGTGATCCGATTCGATGCCGCCACTTCCTTCAAGAGACAAGGTCTCGACCTGTTTCAGACTGTCCCGGTAATCGGTCGCAAGCTTCCGGACGACCGGGAACGGAATATCGGTTTTGACGTTTTGACCGAGTGCCGTCAACACATCGTTAAAGCGTGTCAAAGAAAAATCATCCGTCAGTTTATCCACGACGGCCTGGACGACCTGCCGTTGCCGGATTTGCCGTCCGAAGTCGCCCCGCGGATCGTCATGACGCATCCGGGCGTAGGCCAGCGCTTCCTTCGCGTTCAACGAGACTTGACCTTTCGGGAACTGCATCTCGTAGTAAGAGAAATCAATATCATTTTCAACCGTCACCCCGTCGACGGCATCGACTAAATCGGTGAACCCTTTCAGATTGATTTCGGCGAAGTAGTCGATATTCAGGTCCAATAAATGCTCGACCGTATCCCGTGCCATTTCCGGACCTCCGAAAGCATAGGCATGATTGATTTTGTCGTTCGAACCGACGCCGATGATTTCTGTCTTCAAGTCGCGGGGAATGCTGAGCATCTTGCTTTCTCCGGTTGCCGGATTAACCGTGACGACGATGATCGTATCACTCCGCCCGGCTTCGTTCCCCCGCTGATCGACACCGAGTAATAAAAACGACAATGCCTTTTGCTGATTGGCCGGTTTGCTCTTCGAGGTTTTTGCCGGTTGGGACGGCGGCGTCGCCTCGACATGTGCCGGATCCGTCACCTCCGCCTGCTTGCCCGTCTGGTGATCCGCCTGTTGGATGTACCCACCTGATCCGAAAAAAACGAGTAACCCGATACCAACCACTGTTATGATCAGCCACGTCCATTTTTTCATCACGATATCCCCTTTTCTTTCGGATCAAGTCGATTTACGATTGCTCGTCGGAGACGATCATCACCGCATTGCTCCAACTGCCGAACAAGGCTGTGATGACACCGATGCTCGGTGCCTCCCGTCCCTCACTGAATCGCTGATAATGAGCAATCGTCAAGCCATCCATTTCAGCTGCCGCTTCCCGTAAAATGCGTAACACTTCCTCTTCTGTCCAGCGTTTGCGTGGTTGTTCAATCCCGATGATTTCCAGGGCATTGCTCCACGATCCGTAACGTCTCGCAATCGTCGCCACCGTCGGCCGGTTTTTGCCCGCTGCCCATTTCGTATAAGTCTGGCTCGTCAGGACGGATAACGTCTCTTGTGCTTCGAGTAACGATTCGATGATCCGGCGCTCCATCTCCTGCACCCGTTCCTTTAAGATCTCTGCTTCCGATAATGCCTGCTGCCACGAGTTGAATTGATGGACGATATCGGTCAAGCTCGGCGCCTGATGTTGCTGAGCCCATTCACGATATGTCGCACTTGTGAATGGTTCCAGTTCCTCCTTCGCGGCCCGTAAGGCCTCGATGATATCCGACTTGGTGAAGGCTACCCGGACGGTACCGATGCCGGCCCGTTCGAGAGCGATCTGCCATGATCCGAATAAAATCAGGATTTCCGCGACGCTTGGATACTGGGTATTCAGTTGCCAGCGAAAGTAGGTATTTGCCGTCAGTTCATTTTTCCCGTTCGCAGCGAGACGGAGTGCTTCAATCGCTTCCTCCAAATCGCTCATCACGATGTCTCCCTCCCACACATTCATAACTGAACATTTCGTCGAACATCTTCAACGAGTCCTTGGCGAACAAAACGAATGACGAGTGCCTGATCCGTAAAGCTCATTTGTGAAGCGGACGGTAAACAGATTCCTTCCTCGAACAGACGACGGCTGACATCTTCTTCATTCGCCGTGATGTAAGGTACATCCCGGTAAACAGGTTGCAAGTGCATCGGTTTCCAGGCCGGACGCGCCTCGATGTTTTTTTGCTTCAACTGCTGAATCAACGCATCCCGTTGCTGCATGCCGCCCGGTAATGTCAGTGCCGTCAGCCAACGGTTCGCGCGGCTTCCTTCGATTTCCTGCTGGTAATGTGACGCGTCGACCGTCTCAAAGGCCCGGACATACCGTTCGAAAATGGTCCGCCGTGCTTCGACCCGCTCTTCAATCACTTCCAGCTGGCCGCGTCCGATTCCGGCAGAGACATTGCTCATCCGGTAATTGAAGCCGACTTCCGTATGCTCATAATGTAAGACGGGCTGACGGGCTTGTGTCGCGAGATAAAAGGCCCGTTCGATCAAGCGGGTGTCATTTGAGACCAACATACCCCCGCCCGACGTCGTGATGATTTTATTGCCGTTAAACGAATAGATACCGAATGTTCCGAACGTGCCTGTCATCCGACCGTTGATCGTCGATCCGAGTGATTCTGCCGCGTCCTCGATCAGCGGTACATCATACTCCTCACAGATGGCGGCAATCTCTTCGACCTTCGCGACAACGCCGTACAGATGGACGACGATGACGGCTTTCGGCAGGCGTCCCCGGGTCGCGGCTTGAATCATCGCCCGTCGCAGTGCTGCCGGTGACATGTTCCACGTCTCCGGTTCGGAATCAATCAAAACCGGCCGTGCACCGACATAACGGATCGGATTTGTCGAAGCGATGAAAGTCAACGACTGACAGAAGACATCATCTCCGGCCGTCACGCCGAGTGTCGCCAGTGCCAAATGGATGGCGGCTGTCCCGCTGCTCGTCGCGAGTGTCGCAGCGGAACCGCTGTATGTTTTCATTGCTGCTTCGAAGGCTTCGACATTCGGACCGAGCGGCGCAACCCAGTTCGTTTCCAAGGCTTCCGTGACATAACGCATTTCCTGACCACTGAGATGTGGGATCGATAACGGGATGTGTTTCATGATGACTGCTCCCCCCTTGGTGACAGTTGGCGGACAGGTGTCCGGTAGGCCGGAAACCAGTCCTGTGACGACAGGACGTTGTGTGCGAAGTGCTGTTCGGATAGTTGACGGTACAGTAAAGGGTGAAGCACCGATGTGCCGAGCGTGAATGAGGTCTGACGATTGCTGAAGGAACGTTTGTAGGCGAGCAGGCTGTCGTCTTCGTTTCGTGTCGTTCCGCCTCCGAGATGCAGGGCTGTTTTTCCGAGTGCTTTGGCACGGCGGATCATTTCCGCAAACAGAAGATGATTCGGGCGGGCGGACAGTTCTGCCGGATCGGATGCGCCGAGATGATAGTGCGCAAACTGTTGACCGTAGAGAACGATACAGCCGGCGATGATTTTCCCTTCCCGTTCGGCGACCAGCAACTCCGCCGGCAGCCGCCCGTCATGAAACTGGCGAAAGTAGTGATCGGTAAAGTAATAGCGGGCATCCGCCTGATGTTTGTCCATCGTCAGCCGGTAAAGCCGGATGAACTTGGCATACTCCTCCTGTCCGGCGACCCGGACCGTCACGTCTTCCCGCACGGCTTTTCTGATGTTGCGCCGTGTCATCGAAGAGAACTGACTTTCAATCGCCTCGAACGGTTCGCTCAACGCGACCGTCACCGTCTGCTGCAGGACAGTCGTCGTTTCACACCAGCTTCGCCCGAGCTCATCATTTTCAAGAAGCGGATGAAACCGGATCGTTTCGCTGACAATCCGTTCCGCCTGACAATACTCGAGAAAGTGCCGCCGGATGTCTTTGATTTGATCGCTCGACCAAAGTCCGACGAAGACCGGTCCGCCGTATCCGTATGGCGTCGTCAAATCCTGAAGCGGTGTCCCGGAGATCCGGCGTTTCAAGTACGGATAAATCAGAATCCCGAACTCCGAAGGATGAACGTACATCTCCGGCACGGCTTCCGGTTCTTGGGCCAGTTTAAAGTAAGCGTACTCATAATAACAATCGAGTCCGTACCGGGCGACGAGCGCATCCCATTCCAACGGATCGTGAATCAGCCGTTCATTGCTTAGCGACATCATGAGGGACACCCCCGTCAAGGCCTTTAAATTCGCCCATGCCTGTTTGGTGATCGGTCGAGTTCCCTTCTGAAGAAATGACAATCTTCACGGTTTTCCACAAGATGTATAGATCGAGTCGGAATGTATGATTCGCAGCATACCACTGATCCTGTTCCAACCGTTGCTGCCACGTCGTTGCATTTCGTCCGTGGATTTGGGCCCAGCCGGTCAGACCGGGCAGAACGTCATGCCGGGTCATCTGTTCTTTCGTGTAATGATTCAAATAGCTGACGAGCAACGGACGTGGTCCGACGAAACTCATCTGCCCCCGCAGGATATTAAAGAACTGGGGAATTTCATCGAGACTCAGACGGCGGATCCATTCAACCGACTTTGGAATCCGGTCGGCGTCCGGCAACAGCTTTCCGTCCGCATCGGTTTCGTTCGACATCGTCCGGAACTTATAGATCTTAAACAGTTCACCTTTATACCCCGGACGGACTTGATTGAAGAAAAGCGGCCGTCCGAGCTTCGTGTAGATTAATACGGCGACGAAGGCGTAGACCGGCAACAGGACGATGATGGCGAGTAGACTGACAGTGAAATCGAATGTCCGTTTCATGATGACGTCCTCCTTCTCATAAGTTCGAAAAGAGATTGAGTTGCCGCTTGATGACATCTGCTTCGTTAAAGTGTTTCATCGCCCGTTCGAATCCGGCCCGCCCCATCTCGGACGCGACGTCCGGCTGTTCGACCAGTTCGAGCATCCGTCGGGCCAGTTGTGTTTCGTCCTGTACTTCGACCAGGTAACCGGTTTTTCCGTCGACCACTTCTTCCCGACAGCCCCGGATATTCGTCGCAATGACCGGTTTCGCCGTCGCCATCGCTTCGATGATCGAACGGGGAACACCTTCCCGATGCGACGGTAATACGAACGCATCGACTTGATGCAACAGTTCCGGTACATCTTCGACGAAACCGAGATAATCGATGTTCGGGATTTCCCGGATCCGTTTCCTGAACGTATGCTTCGTCGTCTGATCGCGTTCGCTTTCCATCATCTCACCGGCAATCATCAGCCGGACGTCCGGTTGGACCGAGACGACCTGCTCGAAAGCGGTCAGCAGTTCGAGAATTCCTTTCTCTTCAACAATCCGGCCGATGAATAAAAACGTGAATGGTCCGGTCGTTTGGCGAGGTCGGGGATAGAACCGGGTCAAGTCAATCCCGTTCCCGAGATGCATCAGACGGGTCGTATTTTTAAATCGTTTCCGGTTCGCCAGTTCGTAGTCTTCCTGACTTTGGAGCAACAGATAATCCGTCGCGAACCGTGCCAGCCATTTCTCAACGGAATACGTCAGCTGATACGTGACACGTCCCATCTTTTCGTGAAAATAAAAACCGTGTGCCGTATAGACGATGTGTTTCGTTCCCGCCCGCTTCGCCGCGACCCGGCCAAGGGCCGCCGCGACCGGTGTGTGCACGTGCACGGCATCATACTGTTCGTCTTTTAAAATCTGGACGATCGAGCGAATCGTCTTCCAGTTACTCGTCCAGTCGATTTTCCGTTCGATCGGAATGTCATGCATCGTAAATCCTTGGGCAGCGAGTTTCGATGCCGCCCCGGTGTCGGCACAGGCAATCCCGACTTCGTGTCCGGCATTTTGCAAGGCTAGCAGCAACGGTTGCAACATCGTCTCGGCCGTCGTATCGAGGGCGCAGACCTGAAGGATTTTTAAAGTCGCCATAAATGCACCCCTTCCGGTTTTTCTGACGGCGTCAACATCCCTTTGATATCGATGACGATGCCGCGAC
Organism: Exiguobacterium artemiae 255-15; assembly: GCF_000019905.1. Lineage (GTDB taxonomy): Bacteria > Bacillota > Bacilli > Exiguobacteriales > Exiguobacteriaceae > Exiguobacterium_A > Exiguobacterium_A artemiae. The sequence goes on from NC_010556.1 coordinate 2,543,260, forward strand.
CGACTTTGAGCAGGTGTTGCGCAAGCAGCCAGTTGCCTTCGACGTACTCTTCATGCGAGACGGCGAAGATGACGACATCGGCTGGTTTTAAGTCTGCTAAATCGACTAAATCGATGCCGTACTCGCGTTTCGCGTCCCCTTTTTCGACGAGACGATCCGTCACCTGGACTTCAATTCCGAACTCTTCGATTTCCTTGACGAGGTTCGCAACTTTCGAGTTCCGGATATCGCTGACGTTTTCCTTGAATGACAGACCAAGCACCGTCACTCGTGCACCAAGAACCGGCATGTTTTGTTTAATCAGATTCTTGACGAGCGACGTGGCGATGAACCGTCCCATCGTGTCGTTGATCCGCCGTCCGGCGAGGATGACTTCCGGATGATAACCGAGTGATTCTGCCTTCATCGTCAAGTAGAACGGGTCGACACCGATGCAATGACCACCGACGAGTCCCGGACGGAACGGTAAGAAGTTCCATTTTGTTCCGGCAGCCTCGAGGACCTCGAGCGTATCGATGTTCATCCGGTCGAAGATGATCGCCAGTTCGTTCATCAAGGCGATGTTCAGGTCGCGTTGTGTATTCTCGATGATTTTAGCGGCTTCGGCGACTTTGATCGAAGATGCCCGGTGGACGCCGGCTTCGACGACCGCTTCGTAGACTTCAGCGACGATATCAAGTGTTTCTTGATTTTGGGCCGAGACGATTTTTTTGATCGTTTTAAATGTATGCTCATGATCGCCGGGATTGATCCGTTCCGGCGAGTAGCCGACGAAGAAGTCGACCCCGGCCTGCAGACCCGATGCTTCTTCGAGGACCGGGATACAATCTTCCTCCGTCGCTCCCGGGTAGACCGTCGACTCGTAGACGACGATATCCCCTTTGTTCAACTGGCGTCCGACGAGTTGCGACGCACGGAGGAGCGGCGTCAAATCCGGCTGATTTTGCGCATTGATCGGTGTCGGAACAGCGATGATGATGAAGTCGCTTGCTCCGAGTGCCGCTGCGTCGGTGACGTATTCGACGTCGGCATTCTTAAGAACGAATGGACTAAGTTCAAGCGTCGCATCGATGCCCTCTTTCAGTTCGGCAACCCGCTGTTCTTTGATGTCAAAGCCGACGACTTCCGTTTTTTCACCAAAGGCGACAGCGACGGGAAGCCCGACATATCCTAGACCGACGACGGCAATCGAACGGTTGGCGATGGGGAGTGATCGTGTTTGGGCTGCTGTCGTATCTACGATGTGTTTGACTGCCTTGTTCATGATGGATTCCTCCTATTTCATCGACTGTTTGACGATCAGTGTTTTTCCATTCGGCTCCTGCTTCATCTGCTGGACCGGCTCGAGCGTGACTTTCATCGAGGATCCAAGGAGTTTCTGCATCTCCCGCAAGAGGATTTTTTCATGTTTCGGTACGAATCGTTGCTCGTCGGGAATGTAGCGCAGTGTTACATGATTCAGCTCATGTTGTTCGACCTGCAGGCGTAGAACCGAGTTCGGCAGTTCCCGGGCAATCGTCGTGATGTCGCCTTCAAAAACCTTGCCGCGTTTCTCACTGACGATATAACTCGTTCCCCGGCCGTCAATCGACTCGATGACCGGACCGTTCAGTCCGCAGGTGCAAGCCTCTTGTCCGAGTGTCATCCGGTCGCCGATCCGGTACCGGACGAGCGGTGTACCGCGGGTCGTAAAACATGTGACGACGACTTCGCCTCCATCTCCGTACGGTTCGATGATGCCCGTCTCATGATGGAGATGAAGTTTGCGTTCCCGGCATTCCGAGATGATCGGTGCCCCTTCCGACGAACCGTATTGGTCAAAAACTGGCGCTTGAAACGCCTCTTCGAGTAAGCGCCGCATTTCCGGCGTCACCGTTTCCGATGTCGGGAAAATCGCAACCAAGGGAAAGTCGAGCCGTAACTCATGTTTCAGAAGATATAAAGCAATTTCCAGCATCGCGGTTGGTGTCCCATCGAGTGCCGCCGGCCGAAACCGGTTCAACTCTTCGATATAAGCCGGAAAATTTTCTTCTTTCATATGAAAGATGGATAATAACAATTGATTGAGTGGCCGGTTCTTCCGCCAAAAGATCGGTTTTTTCTGATTGATCGCGGTTAACGTCCGCCCGGTGAAGCTCGCGCGTCGCATCCCGGAACGAAACCCGTGCAACTCTTTAAAGTAATCAAGATGCGCCATCCGTTCCTGGACGTCTTCCCGCATGAAGGCGACTTGGAGCGATTTCCCGCTCGTCCCGCCGGTCCGGCCGCGTACCGGCGCATCGACTTCTGACATGAAGGCTTCGTTTTGTTGCCGTAACGTTTCTTTTTCAAGGATCGGAATCGTCTGTAGCTGGTCGAGTGACGTAAAAGGAAGACGGATGTCGTGCTCCTGAAACAGCTTCCGGTAATATGGTGTGTGTTCCTGGATGAACAGGAGAAACGTATTCAACCGTTCGAGCTGTTCGATGCGGTAATCGACGGTCCGGTCTTTGACCCGTAACTCCTGAAGTTTTTTCTCATATCCCGGACCGTACCGTTCCTGCATCAGCTTTTTTCCATACATCGATGTCAAAATATTCTGAATAAATATCGGGGAGTTGTAGTAAATCTCTTCTTTAAGCGCCATCCTGGACTTCCTCCTTCAGCCGGTAATGCTGTTCGTACCAGTCGATGAATGCATGGACACCTGCTTCAATGGTCGTTTGCGGTCGGTAACCAATCGTCTCGAACAACGATTCAACATCAGCAAAACTTTCAGGAACGTCTCCCGCTTGCAGCGGCATTTCATGTTTGATCGCTTTTTTACCAAGCCGCTCTTCAATCAGGGAGACGAATTCGTTCAGCCGGATCGGACTGTGACTGCCGATGTTAAAGACACGGTATGGAACATTACTCCGGTCGGGCAACGGATTTTCCTGATCAAATGCCGGGTCGGCGGCGGGTTCTGTCTGCATCAGCCGGTAAATGCTTTCGATGATGTCGTCGACGTAAGTGAAGTCCCGCCCCATCTCTCCGTAGTTGTAAAGATCAATCGGCTGTCCGTTTGCGATTGCTTCCGTGAACTTGAACAAGGCCATATCCGGTCGTCCCCACGGTCCATAGACACTGAAGAACCGGAGACCGGTCGTCTTGATGCCGTACAGGCTGCTGTATGTGTGCGCCATCAGCTCATTCGCTTTTTTCGAAGCCGCATAAAGGCTGAGCGGATGATCGACGGCGTCCGTCGTCGCGAACGGCATCTTCGTATTCGATCCGTAGACGGAACTCGAAGAAGCATAAATCAATTGTTCAACCGGATGATGCCGGCAGGCTTCGAGGATCGACAGGAATCCGACGATGTTCGATGTGATGTAGACATCGGGACGATCAATGCTGTACCGGACACCGGCTTGGGCGGCTAAATGGAGCACGAGGTCAATTTGTTCCGTCTCGAAGATCCGGTTGATCGCCGTCGCATCTTCGAGTGACACCCGGTAAAACGTATACCGATTCGGATCCAGTTCCATCAAGCGGGCTTCTTTTAATGTCGGATCATAATAATCGTTGACTTCATCCAGCCCGATGACCCGGTACCCTTCCGCCATAAAGCGACGTGCCGCATGAAATCCAATGAATCCTGCAATCCCGGTAATTAAAATCGTCTTATTCTGCACGTTTCTCAACCTCCTCGAAGTGGTGGAGCACTTGATAGCGGATGTAATGAATTGATGTATAAGCAATCAGCAGCATCGGAAACAGTTTATACCGGTGGCGGATCGCTGTTCCGACATTCCCTGTCCCGAGACCGAAGATGACGGCGTTGACGATGAAGAGAATCAGCATGAACAGCAGCACACTTCCGAGCGAATGTTGTTTTAAATACTTCAGATGCATCAGGGTCAAGACGGCTAACAGGAGATAAAAAGCCGCATCGGCGAAGAAAATCGCGATGTTCATCACACTCGACCATTGCCATGGAAACGGCGAGAACAGGAAGTAAATCATCCGCAACGGTGCGTACAGGACCATATCCGACGGTCCGGTCACCGACAGCCCGTTCAAGTAAGCCGACCCTCCGCGGTCATAACTCATTCCGCTGAACAGCTGACCATTTTCCGAGACGTGGGTGAACTTCGCGAACAGCACGTCCTGGAAGCTGTAGACGATGAACCCGACGATAACGACTTGGACCAGCAACCGCTGTACTTTCGAAGCTTCAAAATCCATCCGTTGCGTCTCGTGATTATAAAAGGAGAAGTAGATGAGGAGGACCAGAATCCCGATTGCGAGACCCGAATGAAACATCGTACTGATCAAATAACCGAGATAGGCGAAAGTCAGACTCGCCACCGATTTATCAAGCGTCCAGCGCACCATGTAGTAGAGCGTATAGACGATTCCGAGTGCGACGAGCTGATCGCGTAAGAGGATCGGTGATAACAACAGGCCCTGGGCAAAGAAGGCAAACACACCGGTTGCGATAAGGACGTAATGCATCGGCAGTTTCAAAAGCAGCAACGTTTTCGACAGGATGACGATCGAGACGACGCCGAGAATGACATTGAAGTACTGGGCGAGCATCCGCTCCGGACCAAACGCAAGATAAAAGATTCCTAAAAATTTGGAGTAACTTCCCCGGACGACTTCGTTGAACATCGTCGGGTCGGTATAAATCAGCAGTCCTTCGAGATGAAACGCTTCCGTATCGTCACCGCTGTGCGGCGGGAGCCGAAACAGTTCCAAATCAACCAGCATCAATGTCAGCCGGATCAGGAACGCCGTCACGAAAATCAGGAACAACGGTGTCGTCTCGGCTTGCCGGAGAAGATAAAACATCAGCAAGACCGAGTTGATGGCAAGAACAGTTGCGACGTAACCTTCAGAAGTCAAAAAGAGCGGTCGGACCAATTGGCTGAGCAAGGCTTCGAGAACGACGACAATCAGAATCGGCCGCATGCTTTTCCCTCCTTTAGCTGCTTTGTTCAATTGCCAGTGTCAGTTTTCGTGGATAAAGCGAACGATAAAGGGCCGGAATCAACAGCCCGATTTGGGTGACGGCACATAATCCGTAAGCTGTCGTCGCTCCGTATAAACCGTACATCGGAATCAGGATGCTGCAGGCGACGATATTGACGATGACACTGCCGAAGATGGCAATCGTCTGAACCCGGAATTGTTGAAATCCGGTCAACAAGGCTTGGATGACGGTCGAATTATAAAAGAAGAGCGAGGCGACCATCATCAGGACGAAAATCGTATGGTACTGGACAAACGAGGCGTTGTAGAAAATCGTCAAGCCCCACTTGCCGAAGAAAATCGACCCGATGATCAACAGGATACCGACCGCATTCGTCATGAGCAGCATCGACCGGGTCAGCTTCCGCAATTCCGGTAAGCTTTGCCGCTCTCCGCTGTCGGAAGAGAAGTTCGGTAGTAACACGGCGACAAGGGAATGAATGAACAGGCTGCCAAGAACCAGGAGATACGCGATGCTCGCATAATAACCGAGTTCTTCCGTTCCGATCGCATGTCCGACGAACAGGCGGGGAATGTTGGCATTGAGAGCGATCAATAAGGCGACAAATCCGAGCGGGACTGCTTTAAAGAACAATTGCCGTCCCGTTTGATACCGTTCACTCATCTGCTGGTTATCAAATCCGTGACCGACACGCCGGACGGTCGGTAAATCGTAAAGGATCAACATGATCAGGTTTCCGGCGACGAGTGCTAAGACGAAGCCGTGAATCGAATGGGTCGTAAAAAGAATCAAGGCTGCCCCGGAGACGTTGACGAGACTGCGGAAAATCTTGGATAAGGCGACTTCCTTGAACGCCATATGCCCTTGAAGAAATCCGTAGGCAAGATCAGCGAAGGATTCCATATACTTGTTCAGGTAAACGAGTAACGTCAGCCAGAGGATATCGGCTTCCCCAAAGAAATAATAGACGCCGAGCAGGACGAAGACTCCGACCGATAATAAGGAAAAGCGGGTCTTGATGAACAGGTTGAAGTTTTTTAAGCCTGACCGTTCTGCCGTCAGGATCGTGCTGGCATTTAACCAACAAAACATGACGATCGGTGCCGTTAAGGCGAGCGCGTAATTGAAGTAACCGATGTTGAGCGGTGTGCTCCACTTGATCAGCAGCGTCAAAATCATCCACTGATGGAGGGAATAGGCCGTATCTGCAATGAAAATCAGATTAAATCGTGACAGTTGCCGAACAGATTTCATCTCGTCTCCCCCTCATTCGCGGGCGATCCGAATCGCCGGTGGAATCGTCTCCGGCATCATGTCGGTCCGGTTCGTCGCTTCAAGTAAATACATCCGTAACGCCTGTTCATCATCCAGCGTCAAGGCGATGTTCCGTAAATAAGGATCAATGGATCCGAACGGTCGTGTTTTCCCGACAAGAATCTTGTCAAAGACCCGTTCTTCATGTACTTCTTCCGTCGCGAGCAACTCTTCGTATAACTTTTCACCTTTTCGGATGCCGCTGTAGACGATTGGAATCTGTTGTTCGGTAAAGCCGCTTAAATGAATCAGGTTCCGGGCGAGCGTCGTGATGTTGACGGGTTCGCCCATGTCGAGGACGAAGACTTCTCCCCCTTCCGCGAGGACACTCGCTTGAATGACGAGCCGGCTCGCTTCCGGAATCGTCATGAAATACCGCGTCATGGCCGGGTCCGTCACCGTAATCGGACCGCCTTTCGCAATCTGGTCCTTAAAGAGCGGGATGACGGAACCCCTGCTCCCTAACACGTTGCCGAACCGGACGACAGCGAACGTCGTCTCACTGTTGCGGGCAATCTGCTGGATGACCATCTCGGCAATTCGTTTCGTCGCTCCCATCACACTGGTCGGATTGACCGCCTTATCGGTTGAAATCATGACGAATCGGTTGACTCCGGCCGCTTCTGCCGCAAGAGCGACATTCCGCGTCCCGTAGATGTTATTTTTGACTGCTTCGCTTGGATTGTCTTCCATCAACGGCACATGTTTGTGTGCTGCCGCGTGGTAGACGAGATCCGGTTTAAACCGTTCCATCACATCCATCATCCGGTCCGCATCCTGGACATCGGCGATGACGGAATGGAGCGTGATTCCTTCTGTGACGGCTTCCAGTTCACGTCGGATCAGATAAATGCTGTTTTCGCCGTGACCGAGTAAAATCAGATGATCCGGTTTGAACTTAATCAGCTGTCGGCAAATCTCGGAGCCGATTGATCCCCCGGCTCCGGTAACGAGCACCGTTGCTTGACTGACACTCTTTTCAATCTCCGTGATATCCAGTTCAACCGGTTCCCGGCCGAGCAGGTCAGCGATTGATACTTCGCGCATCTGATTGACGGAGACCTTGCCGGAAGCCAGTTCGACAAGCATCGGTAATGTATGGGCTTCGACTTTCGTCTGTTTGATCCGGTTCAGTAAAGCAACCCGGTCCGGATAGGCAAGTGACGGAATGGCCAGGACGACAGCTTCAATTTTATGTTCTTCAATGATACATTCGAGTTGATCAATCGTTCCGATGACGGGGACACCGTGAATCATCATTCCTTTCAGTTCCGTCAAGTCATCGAGCAACCCGACGACGTTCAGAATATGGGCTTTTTTCTGTTTCAGCTCTTTTGTGATCATCTGCCCCGAGGCACCGGCACCGATGATTAACGTCCGTTTCCCGAGCGTCCGGTTTTCCCGTTTCAGCTCGAGACTTCGTCCGCGGATCAACAGTCGGACGAACAAGATGCCATTCAGGACTAAACCGGTCTGAAGGAAGACGGCACGCTCGACGGCAAAATCGAACAGAGCGTACTCGAGTCCGAGAAGAACGAAGCTGCTCGCAACAACGACGACGAGCAGTACGCCTAAATCACGCAGGCTGGCATACCGCCAGATGATTTGGTAAAAACGCATCCAGTGGGCGACGAGTGTCAAGGCGACCCATTGAATCAAAGCGATTTCGATAGCATCCATCAGTTCAAAGTTGGCCGTGAGGTTCAGCGGATTAAAAAAGTAAAAGGTCACGACCGTCGCAGCAATGATGATCGAGGCATCGATCAGTCGCAATAGACCGATCTTCATATGCCGGCGATATTGCTGGAATGGCGGGGCTTGCATGAGCGGCTCCTCCTTTCTCAAATCAAGAACGACTGGGATGACTGACAGCTTGCGGGTAAGAGGTTTCTTTCGTTTCTTCAGCGACTGACTTTTTTCCGAGTGCCCGGGAGTAGACGATCAGTAAGCCGAAGAGAAGTCCGAGGATGCCGCCGATTGCGGTATTCATCAGAATGTTCGGCGAGACCGGTTCTGTCGGAATCCGGGCTGTCGAGAATACTTCGGTGCTGCTCGTTTTGATCAGTTGCGGAACATAATCCTGGAAGACTTCCGTCATCGTATTCGCCTGGATCGCTGCCTGCTCCGCCGACCGATCTGTGACCGACAAGGCGATAACTTGCGAATCGAGATTACTGGCGACGGTCAGACGATTCGTCAAATCGAAAATCCGCTTATCCGTGACGTCCATTTTTTGAGCAACCTGATCGATGACTTCCGGGCTTCTTAAAATATCTTGGTAGGTACTGACAAGCGTCGTCGTTGAAGTCGTTTCCGCATTTTGTTGCGGGACAACCAGGATATAGGCAGTCGCTTCATACGTCGGTGGAATCACATAGGTGCTGACGGCATATCCGGCACCCGCTAAGAGCAGTGTCAGTAAGCAGAGTACCCACCACCCTTTCTTTAATGTCATCAGATGGTCACCGAATGTCTTTTTTTGATGGATGGAATTCACATGGTTCACCTCTTTCTCGCTACCTGACATGTTGGATGGACACTGGTTATGGTTACACCTTATTTCCAAACGACTGCCAAAACAATTAGAGCTTGGTGGAAATGATTATATTTTTTTGAGGAGTCATCATGTTTGCGTGTCGTTAGTTCATCGAAAAAGATTGATTCACAAAAAAAAGACGATTCACAAAAAAATGATCGCCGTTGTTTCAAAATCATCCGTGAAAACTGCATGAATTTTAGTAAATGAAGGGTAAATACCAATTTGATGATTAAAATACTGAAAATTCGGTAATAAGTCCTATATGAAGGGTGGATAGATACTAGTAATGATGTTAAAATCAGACAATATACCTGAATCGATTGGCTTATTCCTCCTGACTCTCTGGGTCCTGATCGATTTATGGACACGTCCTCTCACCTTCACGGACGAAGTCCTGCCGAGTCATTGGAACATCTGGATTGCTCTGATCTATCTGATCCTGTTCGCTGGTCTTTATCTTGTTACCCGTCCCTTGTATTTTCCGCCACGCGCCTTGACCCAACGACTTGTCACTTCGTTTTTACTTTATCTCACGTTTCACGCTATCATTTTCTTTTTTCGTCCAGCTGTCGATTCTTCGCTTGCCCTACTCCATCTGTTTACGACATGGCTTTTCGTCATCATCGTTCTATCACTGACGCTTCAACCTTTCATCCGTTGGTTTCAGCTGTTGAACCTCATCCTTCTCTATCAGGCCTTCTGTCTCGCTGTTTATGCATTCATCGTCTCATTCGGAAAACAATACGTTCCGATCGAGAACATTCAGACGCTGCAACTTGGTCCCGTGTCCTTATCCCAACTTTATGTCGGTGAGCAAGGCAGTTTTCTCCGGTCAGCCAGTCTGACCAATAATCCGAATACGTTGGCGGCATGGCTCGTTCCCGGCGGTCTCATCGCCTGGATGTCTGTCCTGCAGTCGATTGCTCGCCGGAGTCTCCGGTCATTCGTTCTGTTCGGGATGATCCTGCTTGTGATTTTCATCGGTCTGGTCCTCAGTGCTTCACAGACCGGTCTCTACTCGTTTTGTCTGCTTGCGCTGTTGACGACGATCTTATTGATCCCGGCCCATCGGTTGCGTTATCAGGTGACGGGGCTTTATCTGATTGGTGCCGCGATTCTCATCGGCTCACTGTCCCTCAACCAGCCGTTATTCGTAAAGTTGATCAGCCTCAACGGACGGAGTGAGTTATGGCAAGCCGGCCTGACCGCTTCTCTCGACCGGTTTTGGTTCGGACACGGAATCGGCTCCGCTGTGATCGGCCTTGAACAACAACTCGGACCGAGTACACTGTATACGTTTCACAGTACGCCTATTGTCTATCTGTATGAACTGGGATTTTTCGGACTGTTGCTATATGCCGGATCTTTTCTGTTGATCCTCATCCGGTTCATTCAGGATTACCGTCACGACGATCCGTTATCGATCAGCTTGTTGTTGCTTAGTCTTTGGTTACTGTTGCTTCAGTTCACGGAAAGTGTTTTGATTCGACCGAGCGGATTTTATTTCATCTGGCTCAGTCTTTTGATTTATGCGACCCGGCGTCAGACGACCTCACAAGAAAGTACCCACACCTAGACGAACACCTACACGAAAGGGGTATGACATCATGAAGAAATGGACAGAACAACAAGTCATCGACAGCTTAATCGAGGCGAGCATCGCCTATCCTGAGTTGGACGCCAAAACGTATGCCCGTTGGTCGACCGGAAAAGAGATTCCTTCAATCACGACGATCATCAATGTGTTCGGTTCTTGGCGCGAAGCCTTGCACGCGGCCGGTCTGTCTTCCATCCGTCCGTACTACTCCGATCAGGAAATTCTTACGTTCATCAAAGAAGCTTCGGAACGGCTCCATCCTTTCCACAGCAACAGCTACCGGGAATGGGCCAAGGCGAAACACGGACCTTCCTTGACGTTGATCAACTTACGATTCGGGTCATGGTCACGGGCCCTCGAGGAAGCTCACATTGAGATGACACGTTCGATCTGTATGACGGAAGAACGGATCATCAATGCGCTCCTCGAAGCATCGGACGTCCTTCCCCGCCTGACGACCCAAACGTATTCAATCTGGGCACAGGAAAACGGACATCCGACGGTCGCGACGATTGCCCGAAAGTATGGTTCGTGGGTCGATGCACTCACCTGTCTTGATATCGCTCCGCCCCGGCGGAAATGGGTCGAAGAAGATGTCCTCGATGCTTTGAGCCAGGCGCAACGTGAGCTTCCATCGCTCAGCATCATCCATTACCGGAAATGGGCGGAAGGACGCTCCGTTCCGAGTACGTCGACCATCAACGCTTTATTCGGGAGCTGGACGTCTGCCGTGCAGTGCCTCAAACGATCACGGGTTTCGATTTCTTGATTTGTACCCTTCATCGATCAGGTACCGGGGCGGACTGCAAAAGTTCGCCTCTTTGCTTTTAATTACTACGGATTTTTCTGCCAAAAGACAAATAAGCCGATCTCTCTGTCTGTCGACAGGGAGTTCGGCTTATTCGTTTCCTTCATCTGTCTCATCGCTTGATTTTTTGCAGTTCAGCTGCCGAAATCAAGGTGACGGTATCATGCTTCAGCATGTAGATATCATCGAGGTATTGTCCGATTTGCGGAACGTTGATCTCATGCATCAGATTCCGATACAGTTGCGCCGGAAAATTGACACCACATTCATAGGCATGGGGATATCCTCCGCCAAAACGCGGATTGATTTCCGACAGATACAATGTACCGGCGACATCAAACAAATCAAAATCAAGAGGTCCGACCAGCCCCGATCCGTCCAAGACATGTTCGACCAGTTCGAAGACATCGTCCCGAAGGACAGAACGGCTTTTATCGGTCTCTCCCGCCCGCATCGTCAATTTTTCCTTAATGAAGATTGACGTCACTTTTCCGGAAATTAAGTCGACGTACGCATCGACCCCGAGCTCTTGACCGACGAGTAATTCCTGGACGATTAAATCGGTGTTCTTTGAGAACAACTGCTCCACTTCTTCGACGGTTTCGACCCGTCGTACTTCGATGCTGGCACTTCCGTTGCGCGGTTTGACGAAGACCGGCAGCTGTACTTCGCCTGCAGCCAAAGCTTCTTCAAACGACGCCATCGTCGCATATGTTCTTGCATGGGCAATGCCTTGTCGCAGACAGTACTCATACATCGTATATTTATCGAAGCACAGCTCACAAGCGGCATATGGCGAGACGATGACTGTCACACCGATGGCTTGAAATCGTTCCGTCGCTTGTGCGAGCAAACCGAGTTCCGGATCAATCAATGTCAGGAGAGCCGTCACTCCCTCGTCCTGACAAAGCGTAAGTAAATGATCGATGTACTCGACCTCATCTATCTTTGGTACGATGTAGTGCTGGTCTGCCATATATAACGCCGATGCCAATGGACTACAATCCGCTGTGCTGACACGTCCCGTCTTAAACTCTTTGACAAAATACTCGACGAGCTTGGCCCGGCGACCGGCGCTCGTAATCAATAGATGAGGTTTCTGCATCCGATTCACTCCTCTTAGTTGTTAATGAGATTAATCTTTTTTTCGACTTCTGTCATTAAAACCCTGCTTTTCCGTAAAAAAAACCAGGACCGAAGACTCACTTTCGTATCCACTGTTCACTTGGTCTTTTCTTCCAAAATAACCGGTACAATAGAATGCCGATCAAAGCACCTGTCCCGTCCAGCAGGACATCCTGAATCAGCCCCGTCCGTCCTCCAGTCAAAATTTGATGAAACTCATCAAAGACGGCAACCGTAATCGCGACCGTATACGCAAACAAACCTGCCAAGGCATACGGACGGATTAAGCGATATGTTAAATCCACTAAAGCGATTCCGAGAACGATGAAGATCGACAGATGGGCTGCCTTTCGAATGAAAAACTCGACGAAGCCTGAAGCACCAAGCGCTGCGACGCTGACTTCCCCGTGATAATCGAACGAAATGAACCGGAGCTGCTCGACGAAACCTAAATCAAAGTACCGCGACAAACCCGGTTTTAAGGACTGTTCTTCGTACGGCATCGAACTCGCTATAAACAAGACGACCAAAATCAACAAGGTCACATAACCCGACCATGGTATTTTTCTCAACATATAGGACCTCCTCTTCTCACTAACTAATAGAATAGCATGTTCTCTTTTCTGATCCTTCCTAAGATTTTCAAATAACCTACGATATTCTGAATTTTCAACCCATTACATACATAATCATGCAATTATTTTTTTCAAGACACTTTTTTTTACATTTCAAAGGTTTGCGATATAATGAAAGTGGTTATTTAGTACTATTAGGCAAGGATGCAAGAATAGGAGTTGAGCCCTGTGAAACGTGCGCTCGGAAAAAAAATCATGCAACTGCGTAAACAACACCAGTACACCCAAAAACACCTGGCTGAACGCTGCGGCGAAACGGTCACTTCGATTTCAGCTTATGAGCGTGGTCAACGGATGCCGAATACTCAAACATTAGAACGGCTTGCTCTTGCTTTGAATACGACTGTGATCGATCTGATTGATCCCCAATATGTCCAACATCCTTCGCTGCAGGAGTTTATGGCTCAATCCCTCGAACCGACACAACCGCTCGACTTTAAACTTGTCCTGGAAGATATTCTCGTCCACTTGACACTTTCGCCGGAAGTCTACTTCAATGGCCGTCTCCTGACGCAAGAAGTCCGTGATCGCATGGCGACAACCATCAATCAAGCACTTCAACAAGGCTTACAATCGATTGAGATTTGACCTAAAAACACGATGAGAAGCGGACAGGATGTTTCCTGTGCACATCTCATCGTGTTTTTACTTGCCGTTTCAATCAGATTTTAAGACATGGTGAATGTACAATTGACCGTCTTCATATGTCGCTTCCATCATCCGACTGAAGAACGGGGACTCCGGCGTCTTTTCGGCTAGGAAAACACGTTCGAAGCGACTATGTGCTTGATCGACAAAACTGAGTTTGAGCTCGCGTTCATCTGATTTAAACGTCAGATGTGTACCGCTCTTGCCAAAGGCATCTGGAAGAATGGTATGCTCCACAAACTCAAAATGCTCTTCCGGAAATAACGTCTCAATAAAGGATAAACAACTGGCTTTCAGTTTAACTACCTTCTCATCCATAACGTTTACCTATCCTCCGATTTTAGCATGGCATCATCAAACTGATTGATAAGTACTGCTTTTGTTTATTACCCCACCTTTAGACCTAGTTAAACTAGTATTAAAAATATTTATATCCAATTTAAGGAATTAATTATCTTCAAACAAGCTACCTTCTTTAATTTTTTTATGATAGCAAAAAGGGACAGATCATAAAAAATCTGTCCCTTTTGATGGTATAAGAAGGATTCTGAAATCATCCGATTTTATCGAACTCCAAAATACTGATGCTTTTCCCGGCGTACAATGTCCGTCCCCGATACCGGGACAGTTTAGCAAACTCAAACAACGTGTCTGTTTCATACAGATGTTCCACTACATAACCAACCTTCTCATCAGAAGCCGATTTCAGATACGTATTAAAAATCAACCGGTCGCGGTCGACCTTTTGACCGTAAAACAAGGTACAGTCCTCCATACGTCGCGAGGCAATCGGTTGGACGTTTTGTCTTAGATAATCCGCGTTATGGATACTGATCAGTAATTGACCGTCCGTTGCCAGTAAGTGACGGATATTCCGGAAGAACAACAACAGTTCCCCCCGTGAATACCGTGCAATCGTCGTACCAGGTAAAATGATTTTATTGAACGCATGGCTTCCCATCACATCGACCACCTCATTGCTGAGCCCGTAGACACGATGCAGGTATGGATCGGCAATCCCGGCAATTCGGGTTAATTCCGATTCGACGAGATACAGATCATATCCTTCTGCACACAGTGTGTTAAATAACGTTGCTGAAAAGTTTCCGTGCACCAGGACCCGGTCTTCTTTTTGAAGATAACGGCGATACAACATCAGTTCATCGACTTCCGGCAAGATGGCTATTTCCTGATACAGTGCCGTGAACCGGTCGTCAGCAAACAGATGATCAAAAACCTGAACACGTGAATAACTCCCTTTTCGTGCAAATGGACCGAATAATGGTCTGTCATCCATGATAGATCAACTCCTTATACGTCTGGATCGCCGATTCATAGTCTGTACCAAGCCGCTCCGGTAAGATATCGAACCGTTCCTTTTGATCAGCTTCGAGAATGGCGAGGAATGTCTCATCCGTTTCAAACAACTGATTCGTCCCCAGTTCGAAGGCGAAACATCCCTCGTTATTTTGAATCCCGATCATCGTCAACGGACCAAGCTTCCCTTCCGTCCGCGGCAGTTCGAACACGCTGTAAGGCGTCACGAACTGACTTGTTCCTTGAAACGCT
This sequence comes from Exiguobacterium artemiae 255-15, assembly GCF_000019905.1. Classification (GTDB taxonomy): domain Bacteria; phylum Bacillota; class Bacilli; order Exiguobacteriales; family Exiguobacteriaceae; genus Exiguobacterium_A; species Exiguobacterium_A artemiae. The sequence continues at coordinate 2,558,452 of NC_010556.1, forward strand.
GAAGCCAGTTGAAACAGAATCGGATATAAGGCGAGTTGAGTAATCGGAGCGAGCGCTTCCCATGTCGCCAACTGATTTTGACGTAACTGACAGATACTTAAGTCGAACGCCTCGCTGAGCAATAGCTGCTTTCCATAATCTGCATAGATTCCGTCTCTGTGAATGAACAGACGATGGGAGGACGGCATGCCGGTAAGCGTCGCATAATCAAGAATCCCGATCCGCTGTTCCGGATTGGAGACGACACTTGTCTCATGCCACTTTTTGATGGCAGCATCCAGATCACTGCGCTCAAACGTCGCCAACCGGTCTCTGACACTAAAGGATAACGTATCGGAAAACGCCAGCAGGACCGGTGTCCGGCTCATCAGTTCGATGACCGGCAAGTCATGCCGGGTCGACTGATCGATGTATAACAAGCTGTTGATTGTCATTTGATCAAACAAAGTCGGTGTAATCGAGTCGAGCAAATCCGTCGTTTCCACGTAGACGTGACGCAACGGTTGCGGCTGACGCAACGCGGTGTCCGGATAGACACCGGTGAACAACGACATCAAGGCATCTTGTAATTCAATCGGTTGTGTATATCCTGTCGTCCCTTCTAACGGAATCGTCTTATCCAAGAAATACGGGTCTCCGAACAAGACGTCGCCCCGCTCATTAATCAGATGAAACTGAACATGTAACATCCGCTGTTGTAAATACGCGACCAGTCGCAAAGTCCGCTCCCCCGGTCCTCGCAGGACAAACAAATAATGTTCGAATTCTTGAAAGTCCATATAGTCGAGTAAATCCAAAAACGTATGTTGATCGTAATCATAACGATCCATTGAGAACCGGTGCTGCTCACAAAAAGTCGTGAGGGCATCGGTCGGGTCGAGTTGGTGTAACCAGCCTTCGCTTTCAGAAAGAACCGTTAGTCCGATCATATCCATGCTCCTTTCATCCAAGTAATATTAAAAAAGGCTTCAGACCTGTGACGGAATGAAGCCACGTCAGCAAGAGACGTCATGAAGTTTTCAGTTCTCGTTTCGCCGGCGGTTTGATCCGGTCCATTTCCCGACTTGCCAAGGGTGCGACCGAGACAGCAGCAGCATTTAAGCACCAGCCGTAAGATGTCATGGTCCGGCGCGATTCTTTAAAGGTGAGATTCATAGGAGTTACCCCTTTCATTCGTTTAAAATGGCAGACAACACGTTGACGACTTGTTGAACTAAAAGTTTGGTATCCGATCCCGTTCCCTCTTATAATGGAAAATGGTATCGTTTTCTCAAATCCACTGGACAGAAAGGACAGAACCCGATGGATCAATTCACGTCACCGCAGATTGGTCTGGCCCTTCGCCGCCTTCGCAAGAAACATAATCTGACGCAGAAGGATTTGGCGAATGGAATTTGCAGCCAAGCGGAAATCAGTAAAATTGAAAGTGGAACACATTCTCCGACCGTTGATTTGTTATATGCGTTATCACGAAGATTACAAGTTCCTATCAACACGTTTTTGGATCATACCAACTATCGAGAATCCCTAAAAATATTAGATGAGAACTTATTAGTTCGCTTTCGAAATAGTGAGTTTCAGTCTATTTATCAAGAAACTCAAAAGATGATAAATTCTAGTCCTCTCGATCGCGAATTAAATTTGCTTGTGAGATACTTTTATTATCTGAGTTCTTATCGTTTGAAAAAAATTGACTATAGAACTTGTATAATTGGTTTACAACAACTTTCAGAATATTATTCTACGTTACATTATTCACCAAGTATGATATTAAGAATCAAATCTGCAATCGCAATATTGCACTTCGAAAACAAAAGTTATAAACATAGTAGAACTGTTTACGAAGAACTAATGGAACTTGACTTTGATAGTGATGAATTAATAGTTGAACGAATTAGAATTCATTATAATTACTCGAAAATTTTAATGAAGTTAAATGCTGTCGAGAAAGCATTGCTCGTTGTTGAAGAAGCAATTAAAATAAGTCTATTTGAAAAAGATATGTCTTTATTAGGACAACTCTATTCTCAAAAGGGTGAGTGCCAGGAGTTATTAAACTTTTCTTTTGATGAAATTTCTAATTCATACACTAAAGCGTTCCTGTTATTTGATCTAATGGAGATAAGAGAATACCGTCAAATAATTTTGGAAACGAAATTCAAATTTATAAAAAATGCTTTAGAATGAATCATTAGTTGATTAAGCAAGATCACGCTTTACTGAAAACTCGAACGGGATTTCTTTTGCTACGTCACGCTTTACTGAAAACTCGAACGGGATTTCTTTCGCTACGTCACGCTTTACTGAAAATTCGAATGGAATTTCTTTCGCTACGTCACGCTTTACTGAAAATTCGAATGGAATTTCTCTTGCTACGTCACGCTTTACTGAAAATTCGAATGGAATTTCTTTTGCTACGTCAGTTTTAATATTGAGATTTGATGCTCCATTAAAACCAAGACTTAATGATAGTGTTGCTACACCTATTAGAATTCCTAATTTCTTTTTTAAGTTCATAATGAATAACCTCCTAATTTTTTTGTCTAGCTCTGTATCAACATCATATAACCTTAGACCCCCCTCGGATATTCGAATACGAATATTCGATACATTTTGCACATTATTTACACTTACCACACCTTTCGTCTTAGGTCATAGGTCCTGAAACGTGCATATTATTTACATTTTATCCACCTTTGTGTCGATAAAGTGTATGAAAATAGATTTTTTAGAATATTCACTCACGCTCGTCTTTATGATTCTTTCGTATACAAAAACCCGCTTCGTCTGCTGCACGCAAACGAAACGGGTTTAATTTATTTTGATGAACGGCGCAGTGCAATGAAATACCCTACCCCAAGTAAGACGATCAGTCCGAGCAAAATGCTGCTAACCGTCGTTCGGGCAGGTGATTCCGGAATCCACAGACCAATTGCAAGATTGATTGCCGCAATCAATAAGACAAGCCAGACGATGATTTTAGGTCTCATTACTTCCTCCTCCACTTCGACGTTTCTTGATTTGTTTTTCTTCGTCAAAAACTTACAAAATCCCTCTTATTCGAAACATCCTGTTATGATATGTTGACAGAAGACGATTTTTAACAAGGGGGACCTATGGATGAAAAAGTTAGCAGTATTTTGTGGTTCTAAAGATGGAGCAACACCCATTTTCCGGCAAGCCGCAACAACACTCGGGACGACGCTCGCAGCGCATCAAATCGGACTTGTCTATGGCGGTTCACGTGTCGGGACGATGGGCGCCGTTGCGGATGCTGTCCTCGCAGCCAACGGACATGCAGTCGGTGTCCTGCCTCATTTCTTGCAGGAAAAGGAGATTGCCCATCCGAACCTGACGGAACTTCACCTCGTCGAATCGATGCACGACCGGAAAGCGAAGATGGCCGAGCTTGCGGACGGCTTCATCATCTTGCCCGGTGGTCCGGGAACGATGGAAGAGTTTTTTGAAGTTTTTACGTGGGCACAGCTCGGTCTTCACGAAAAGCCGTGTGGCATCTTAAACATTGACGGCTACTATGACCCGCTCGTTGCCTTGTTTCAGCAGATGGAGACACAAGGTTTCCTGATTCCGGAACACGCGGCGATGCTGATTGTAGAATCGGATCCGGAACGGTTGCTCGAACGATTCCGGACGTATCATGCGCCGCAGGTCAAGACGTACATGAACACAAAACAAACGTAACACCAAGCAGTTCTCTTTCAATAGGAGTGACGGATTTTCTTCCCGCCACTCCTGTTGTTCATTCCTGCTCCCAGCTCTCGACATACCGCTTGAGTAACTGCCGGACATCTGCCTGAATCTCTGCGTCTTCAAGCGCAAACGCTAACGTCGTCTCGACGTACCCCATCTTCTCCCCGACATCGAACCGCTTCCCTTCCACCTCGTATCCGTAGACGTCTTCTTGTCCGTTCAGCCGTTCAATTGCATCCGTCAACTGAATCTCTCCGCCTGTCCCCGCCTCCTGCGTCGCCAAGTATTCAAAAATCGCCGGCGTCAGGATATACCGTCCGATGATCGCCATATTGGACGGTGCCGTTCCCTGGACCGGTTTTTCGACGAACTGCCGGACCTGATAACGGCGTCCCGTCTGGTTCAACGGATCAATGATCCCGTACCGGTGCGTATCTTCTATCGGGACCTGCCGGACACCGACGACCGACGCATCGAGTTCTTCGTACTGATCCATCAATTGTTTCAGACCTGGTTCTTCCGAGACGATGATATCGTCCCCGAGCAGAACGGCAAACGGTTCGTCACCGATGAAATGCCGGGCACTCCAAATCGCATGTCCCAGTCCTTTCGGTTCCTTTTGACGGATATAATGTATCTCCGCCATCGTCGTCGAAGCATCGACCTCTTTCAACAGATCAAGTTTTCCTTTTTGCCGCAGGATATTCTCGAGTTCCGGTGCGTGGTCAAAATGATCTTCGATTGCCCGTTTGCTCCGCCCAGAGACGATGATGATCTGTTCGATTCCGGACGCCACCGCCTCTTCAACGATGTACTGGATGGTCGGTTTCGTTAAAATCGGCAACATTTCTTTTGGCATCGCTTTGGTCGCCGGTAAAAACCGGGTCCCGAGACCGGCTGCCGGGATGATGGCTTTTCTGACTTTCGACACGTCTATTCCTCCTCCGCACTGGATCGGTTATAGATAAACATTCGCTTTCTAATCTCTTGTTCCCTGTTTGAGCCAAAAAAAGACCAGAGACATCTGTCCCTGGTCTGTCACTCAGAATAATTTGGTTAAGGCTTCCGTGAATGTCGCAAATGACGGTGTCTCATCGATGACCATCAGACTGCCGGCTGCAAGTACGAGTAAGCTGATCCCTGACAAGATCCATCCCGGATGTTTGACCGTATCTTCGGCATCCATGTTTTTCTTGCCCGGTTTCGCCTGGGCACCCTGTTCCTTCAGACGATCCCGCCGGTACTGGTGCTGTTCTTCTTTCGTCAGCTTCTTGTATTCGGTCAGGAACTTCTTGTATTCCGGTACGACTTCCTTCGTCGTCCCGTCGAGCTTGACCTGTCCGTATTCGAGCCAGATGACCCGCTCACAGAAACTCCGGATCTGGTTCAACGAGTGACTGACGAAGATGATCGTCTTGCCTTCGTTCTTGAACTCGTTCATCTTATCGATACATCGGTTGTAAAACGTCTGGTCACCGACCGACAACGCTTCATCGACGATCAGGATGTCGGCATCGACATTGACGGCGATCGCAAAGCCGAGTCGTGACTTCATCCCGCTTGAATATTTTTTGATCGGTTGATCGATGAAATCTCCGATGTCCGCGAAATCGATGATTCCCGGCATCCGGCGTTCGATTTCCGCATCGTCCATCCCGAGCATCAGACATTTCAGGTGGATGTTCTCACGACCGGTCAAGACGTTTTTCAATCCTTGGGACACGGCGATGATCGCCACTTCCCCGTTGATTTCGACGTCACCTTCGTTCGCGTAGATGATGCCGGAGATCAAGTTCGATAACGTCGATTTCCCGGAACCGTTGATTCCGACAAGACCAACGACTTCACCGGATCCGATTTCGAGTGAGACATCCCGGAGCGCCGTGAACGTCTTGACGTTTTTACTTTGATTCTTAAACAGTAACTTAAATTTTTCTTTTGTCGTCGTGACCATATCAAACCGTTTCGTGACATGGTCGAGTTTTATCATAGACATGGCGATTTCCTTCCTTAAACGAGCTCGGTGAATGATTTACGGAACTTGATGTGTAAAAACGTTCCGGCTGTGAACAAGAGCAATGTCACGCTCCAGAAATAAAGTCCCGTCGGCCACTCTTGCCAGACCCAGGCACCGCCAAGCAGACTGGCACGGTATCCTTCAACAAGGTAAAAGACCGGGTTCAGACGAAGCACACCATGTAAGACGTCCGGGAACCGTTCGATGTTCCACAGAATCGGTGTCAGATAAAAGAGCATCCGCATCATTGACTGCAGGAACAATTGAATGTCTTTGACGAGCGTAATCAATGTCGAGAAACAAAGTGAGAACGCATAGACGAAAATATAAGTCGCCGCCATATAATACGGGAGCTGGAGTAACTTCCATGTAATCGGAATACCATTTAGGATGATGACGATAAAGACAATCAGAAGCATCGCGAAGTGCTGATACATCCGGGATAAGATGACGTACGAAGGAATCGCACTCATCGGGAACCGCATTTTCGTCACCATCGCCAGGCGGCTGTTGATCGAGTTCGATCCACGCAACAAGGCATCATTGATGAAGAACCAGACGACGATCCCGCACAGGAGCCAGACGATGAACGGCGTATCGCCTTCGACGTTTCTGTTCCCTTTCAGACCGACACCAAAGACGAACCAATAAATAAAGATCTGTAAGCCGGGATTGAGCAGCTCCCATAACAGTCCAAGCCGTTGTTCCGCGTGCGCCGATTTAATCTCATACCGGGCGAGACGGCGAATCAGAGGAAAATTCTCCACTTGTTCGCGGATGATACTTTTCATTTCTTTCCACATAATTAATTTCCTTCCGATCTGTAAAGGTACATGTATTTTAGTTCCGTTGCATCCACATCAAAATAAAAAACGGACTCCGTTCGCGATTCTTCAAACGAACGACCGACCGCGGACAGGCAGACGCCTGCACGTTTGTCCATTCCTCCCTTCCCTTTTCAAAACACTCTTCTCCTATTGAAAAAGCAGGCACCGGGTGCCATACACTTAATCAATTCTAGCTATCGTTAAAATTCATGTCAATCGATTGGGCAAACCGACACCAAACTGTAGCTTTCTGACCGGCAAAAAAACCAGTCGGCAGCGGTATGAAGGACGTCGCTGCTGACTGGTTCCGAATGGGACAGAAGTGGAAATTCAATTGTCGTCGGCGGGGATGACAATCCCCAAATTAATAAAATACTCATCACACATAAAATCACCAGTACCATCGTGCCTTGAATCGTCTCTTTCATCTTCTCGTTGCTCTCCTCCCGCAGTTTCCTCATTTCTCCATCATACAGAATTCATGCACTGAACTCCACCAACAGATTATCAATTAATGGAAATGTTTGACGAATTGATGTATGTTTCCGTTTCTTTTTTCATTCAGACAGATTATAATGAAAGCGTTATCATTTTGTGTGTTTAGGTCAAATTAACCAGAAAAACGGACTAAAACGGACGTCTCCTGCTAGTTGTCATGTCGTCCGACCTAAGAATTTACGAATTTTACAAAAGTTTTATCGCATCATCTGCTCGGAACAACTTATAGTAGAAGAAGAGGTCAACGATCGCATTTCGACCTTGTATTCATACACCCACTTTGAAGGAGGATTTTTACGTATGTATAAATCAAAACCGCTTTACGCGGCAGCCGTCGCTGTCGCCCTGACGACATCGGCAATCGTGCCGGTTGCACAGACTACTGTATCCGCAGCAACGCATGTCAAAGTCAAAACGGTCAAACTCAAGTCACTCGTCTTCACAAAAGGTGCCCCAGTCAAGTTACCTGCTACATACAAGGGCGAGAAAATCACGTGGAAAAGTTATGATCGTCATATCTTCAACCGTTATCAGACGGTCAAAGGAACGTATGGCAAGAAGAAATCACCGATCGAAGTTAAAATCCTCATTCAAAACTATGCCGTGAAGTTCGTCGAAAGTGTCAAAGAACAGACGATCTATGTCGGTGAAAAACCGGAACTCCCGAAAACACTCGCTGTCCTCTATGCGACAGGCCGTGTCTATGACAAACCGGTCCGCTGGTCGAAAGTCGATACGAGCGAAGCCGGCGTCAAATACGCTGTTGCAAGCTACACACGTCTCGGCAAAACGATCACACTCAAAGCTAAAATCAACGTGCTTGATATCAATAAAGATGATTTCTCAATCGGTTTGATGCACACGAACGATACACACGCCAACCTTGATAAAGCACCAAAACGCGCAACCGTCATTAAAGAACTTCGTGCCGCGTATCGAGCGGAAGGCAAACCGTCACTTTTACTTGACGCAGGAGATGTTTTCTCCGGTTCTCTTTACTTCAACAAGTTCCTTGGTCAAGCCGACCTTGAACTGATGAACTATATGAAATACGACATGATGACGTTCGGTAACCACGAGTTTGATCTCGGGGAGACAGAGAACAACATCGCACTTAAGAACTTCGTCACAAAAGCCAAATTCCCGTTCATCACGGCAAACGTTGACTTCAGCAAAAATGAACTCTTCAACGGCCTACAAAAGAAAACGATTACGTCAGGACCAGAACGTGGAAATATCTATCAAGGGATCATTAAAGAATATAAAGGTCAAAAAATCGGTTTCTTCGGTTTGACGACAGAAGAGACGACCGATATCGCAAGTCCGGGAACTGTCACTTTCGCTAACTATATCGCTAGCGCAAAAGCGGCTGTCAAAAAACTCGAAGACCGTGGTGTCAATAAAATCGTCGCCTTGACGCATATCGGTTTTGATGACAATCCGGCCGTCGATAACGATCAGTTGCTCGCCCGCAACGTCGACGGTATCGATATCATCGTCGGTGGCCACTCGCATACGAAACTTGAAACACCAGTTGTCGTAGATGATACCGTCCTGCCGGGTAAAGCAGAACCGACGATCATCGCGCAAGCGTATCAATATGGTGATTTCCTCGGAAATCTTGATTTGACATTTGACTACAAAGGGAAGCTAACGGAGTACAACGGTTCGTTGATCGATGTGGCAAAAGCTGCTGAAGACACACGTGCCGCTGAAATCCTCAAGCCATATGCGGATCAAATTGCAGAACTCAAAAACGAAGAAGTTGGCGCGAATATCGTCAACGAACTTGTTAACCCACGTGGTGACGTAACTAGTGTCCGAAGCAGTGAAACAGCACTCGGAAATCTGATTACAGACGGTATGCTTAAAAAAGCGAAAGAGTACAATTCAGAGACTGTCATCGCAATGCAAAACGGCGGTGGAATCCGTGCTGCGATTAATGCCGGACCACTCACAGTCGGTGAAGTGTTAACGACCCTTCCGTTCGGTAATACGCTTGCAACAGCGAAATTGTCAGGTCAGGAAATCAAAGACTTGCTTGAAATCAGTGTCGGTTTAGCACCAAAAGAAAACGGTGGTTTCCTTCACGTTTCCGGTATGAAGTTCGAATACAGCAGCAAACTCGCGCAAGGCGACCGTGTCACGAAAATGGAAGTTAAAAACGGCGACACGTTTGAGCCCCTCGATCTTACGAAAACGTATGTCATCGCGACCAATGCCTTTACAGCTAAGGGCGGCGATGGTCTTACACCGTTCGAAGTTGCGTACAAAGATGGCCGCGTGACGGATCTTGGTCTTTCGGACTGGGAAAACCTCCGCGACTTCACGAAATCACTCGGCGAAGTCAAGTATTCGATCGAAGGCCGGATCGTTGATACAAAAGCAGAAACAAAATAATTCCGCAAAAAAAGACCGGGCTTAACAGCCGGTCTTTTTTTCGTATTCAGGAGGTGGATGATATCCCCTCCTGTTTTTGTGTTCATAACGTCTGCGTCTGATTTTGTTTCAGTAAAACGATGATATCGTCGAGCTCATACTCCTGTGCCATCATCAGCGGCGTATAACCATCACTATTCTTGAGCGAACGGTCGGCTCCCTTTTCAATCAACAGCTTGACGGTCTGCTTGCCCTCACCTTCAACGGCATGATGGAGCGGTGTGTATTTCTCATCATCCTGCTGATTGATTTTTTCGCCCTGTTTTAAGTACAACTCAACCAATTCCTTGTTGTTGCTGTAGACCGCGGTGATGAACGGCCGTTCGCCGAACTCATTGACGGCGTCGACGTCGCTCCCGGCAGCGAGCAATGCTTTAAAGACCGTCTCCAGCCCCTCACTTGACTTGCGGTATCCAAGATAATGCAGGGCCGTATCCCCATCCGCATCGACTGCTTCCATGTCACTCTTCGGAATCAAGGCTTCTATTTCTGCCAGCGTCCCCTTTTGAATCGCCGCCATCAGTTTCGATTCTCCAAGATCTTCTTTTGCAGTTGTCTGTTGTTCGACGGAAGAGACACTGTCTGTCAACCACTTAGGCAGTTTAAGCTCTGTCGCAACGAAGACCAGACCGGCCAGTCCCAGACAACTCAGACTGACGAGGACAGCACTTGCGACACGGGCAGATTGTTTTCGTTGCGCGTCGAGCCCAGCAAACGTCAATCGGCGGGAAACCGACGATTGGTTTCGGAACAGTTCGCTGAGTACGGCGGTAAACGATATCGTTTGTCGTTTTTGATCGATGTAAGCCGGAAGATTTAGTGTCTGCCAAGAGACAGGACCGACAACGGACCGGACAAGTACCGGCACACGTTCCTCTTCCGAAAGACAAGCCAGCGCATGGCGATCTGCCGTCTCCTCGCATGCCCGTATGTAAGCACTTCTCAGGAACGGCACCCAGCTCCCAAGTAACAGCAGCATCCGTTTTTCTTCATGGTTTTGTTTCAAATGGACGAGTTCACGAATCAGTTCGAAGCGCGTCGTCTCATCGATTGGATAATCAGCCGGTAAGACAAGCAGATATTTTTGAAACAAGCCGATCGTTCGCGGACGTTTGATGGTCTTATGGTGTGTCACGATGATTTCCGGCACTTTCCAAAATCCCAATCGTTCGGTATCCTGCCGAAGTTGTTCATACACGAGCGGCTGTTGCTGTTCGCTCAGCACAATCCCGTCTGCCCGAATCGTCATTACCCGGACGAGCTGCCACGTCCAAAGGATGCCGAGTAGAACGAGAACTGTCAGCAACAGGACCAGACCGATTATCCCGAGCGTAAACAACGCCACAATGAGTCCGCACACCGTCACTAAGGTACTGATCAATAACAGCGTAAAGAGAACGTGTTCCCGTCTCCCTATACGCATGTGGATGGATTGTCTTTCATGATTTATTTCCTCACTCATCGGTTCACCTCTTTTTCTCACTGCTCTTATCATACCGATAATTCCATAAGAGTTCCAAGGCAATTCTTGTTAATGGATAAAAACATTATTCCCGAATATATTTTAGAGATGGAAATGAATCTTTTTAAGGGATGTCTAAAGACCTATCTCTAATATAACTTATACGTAGAAATATTATATTTTTCTGATTTTTATCGTGTTATACCAACAACTCTTGTAACATTTGAAATATTAGCGCTATCCTTCTTTTGAACCATATTCCTTTTTGTCACAGGTGAGACGAAAGTCATTTATTTAAATTGCATTCCACATTTCAATACCATATAATAACTAATAGAATGAAGAATATGGGAGTGAATTTCTTGGGATTTCTCGGAATGTTTAACAAAGAATATACCGTTCAGTACCACGTCCTTGAACAGGAAGAAGTCGTCGACACCGACCGCCTAATCATTAAAGCCGGTGACCACACCGCTGCACGTAAAAAAGCAGACACGATGCTCCGCAAACAATTTGGTCGGACACAATACAAAATCGAATGGGTACAACGGTTTTAATCGTTGAAATACCCGATCGCCTCAAGCTTGCTGAGACGATCGGGTATTTTTGTGGTCAGCTCGATTGTTGGTATTCCGACTTGACGAGCCGGTCGGCTTTCAGGAAAAGGCGAAGAGCCGTATAGAGGACGATTCCGAAGACGGCACCACTTCCGTCGATGATGACGTCTCCGACGAGCGGTGTCCGTCCGCCGGTCAGTTGCTGATGAAATTCATCGAGGACGCCGACGGTCACCGCTGTCGTTGCGGCAAAAAAGGCGGCCGGAACAGGACGGTAGCCGCGTAGACGCAAGACATGGGCAATACTTATCCCGAGAATGAAGAACAGACCGGCATGCATCCCTTTGCGGATGAAGAATTCAAGGAAGGCTGCTGGACCAAGCGTTGCGACGCTGATCGGCACCTCATAATGAAACGAGACGAACGAGAAATGATACACCCATCCGAGTGGAATATGATTCGTCAGAAACGGAATCAGTGATTGTTGCTGATACGTCATCGAACTGAATCCGGATAATAAAAGTAAAATGGCTCCTGCTGCAAGATAAGCTACGGGTATACGACGCATGTTTCATCTCTCCTTCAATACTTGCCATCTTACCATGTCTTTGAAGACGGGACATACGGCAAAAGACGGATAACACGACAAAAAAACATGCCTTGCTCCCGGTCGGAAGCAAGGCATGTTCGATTATGAAGCCATCGTTTTTGGTTCACGCACGAGGTGCTTGATTTCACCGAACGTCACGAAGGTTTTGTTTTTCGCATCGTATAACTTATAGCGAAGCGACTTCAGACTCGAGAACAAGCCGATCGTCGTTGCTTTTTGAAGCGGCGGTGTCGCCGTATGCGCTTTTTCTAGGTTATAGTTCGGTACGCGTGGACTTAAGTGGTGGACGTGGTGGAAACCGATGTTCCCCGTCACCCACTGCAAGACTTTCGGCAATTCGTAATATGAGCTGCCTTCGATCGCGGCCTTGACGTAATCCCATTCGCTCTCATCCTCAAAATACGAGTCTTCAAACGTATGCTGGACGTAGAACAACCAAATCCCAAGGACGCCGGCTGTGAACATCGTTGTTCCTTGAATGATTAAGAACGCCTGCCATCCGACGAAGTAAATCAGGATCCCGTATAAGACGATCAGTGACGCATTGATGACATGCGTGTTGATCCGTTCTTTTTTCCGGGCATCTTTTCGGTTAAAGCGGCTGACGACTAAAATCAACAGGAGTGGTCCGAGACCAAACATGACGAGCGGATTGCGGTAGAGACGGTATTTCAGACGCGTCCATTTTGACGCTTCGATATATTCTTCAATGGTCATGACCCAAATGTCACCGACACCGCGTTTATCCAAGTTCCCGCTGGATGCGTGGTGAATCGAGTGTTCCCGTTTCCACTTTTCGTACGGGAACAGGGTCAAAATGCCTGTAATCGTTCCGACGATGGCGTTGGCCTTTTTGTTTTTGAAGAATGACCCGTGCGTACAGTCGTGGAAGATGATGAACATCCGGACGACAAAACCGGCTGCGACAATCGCAATCGGAACCGCGAGCCAAACGGAAATCTGTAAGGCCTGATAGGCCAGGAACCAGGCGACGAGAAACGGCAGGATCGTATTGATCATTTGCCGGACGCTTGATTTGACGTCCGCCTTCTCAAAAGGCGAAACGGTCTTGCGAAGCTGGGCGATTTTTTCTTTACTCATGTGTTGCTTCCTCCTCGAATTCGTACAGCGTTCACGACGCTACAATGAAATGAACTTGATATGAAACCTGTAAACGGCGTTCGTGACGGTGAATTCGTAACATCCACATGAAGATCGACCCGACCGATATAGTTAAACGCTTGAATATTTTTATTACCAGGTAATTATAGCACACAGAAAAAGAATACAGGATTAATTCTCGTATAATTTTTAAAATTCGATTTCATAAACCAACTTAGCTTTTTCTAAAATATATCAATGAGAAGTGTAGGTAAATTAAAAAAGGGTAAACCATTTATATACACAGAAACGATAAATGTCTTAATAAAGTGATTTATATGCCTATTTTTTAATTATAGTTAATTTTAAATTAACTCTTTGTTATACTATATAATTGAGGTGAAAGAAATGAATCCATCAACAGGTACGTCTATTGAAGAAATCGTCTCCCGTAATCTTCAGGTCTATCTTGAAACAATCGGTAAAACCCACAAGTGGGTGTATGAGCGGGCAGGTATGTCAAAACCGACGTTTTATAATCTATTAAAAGGTAAAGGAGACATAAAAGGCGGCATCACCCGCTTAAATCGTGTTTTCCGAATTACAGACCCGACTTATTTTTATCAACAGGACTTTAAAGTGCCGGTGTCTATTCATGATTTACAAAATACAGCTACTTTAAAGCAACAGGCAGCAGCAAATTATCATGCATTTGGACCGTCCCCTGTTATGGACGAAACGTTCGAAACGTTGGAAGAAATCATCACCATGCTTGACGTCCTTCATTCGTTTGACGAGGTGGAAGCATGATCACACGAGACAATTTGCTCGATGTCATCGAGCAAAATAAAGAAATTTTGGGCATTGTTTCTAGTCGTGTAGACGATACGAAGGAACAAAGTCTTTTGTTTCGTTACAAAACACTCGACAGCATAAAATATTATTTGATGCAGAAAACGAGCGTCATCTTGTTTCCTACTCCGGATACAAATTATGGCGGGCTCATCACTTATCGAAATCAACGATTTTATCTTCATATTAATACCGCTCAACCCAAAACGTATGAAAACTTCGCTTGGGTTCACGAATACTATCATTATAGATATGAAAAAGAACGGATCCAGGATAAGCAAACCGAAACTTTTTTTGAAGACTCGGTTTTAAATGCACAAGAGCGTCATGCCAATCTATTTGCTTCTGAACTACTCGTCGATACAAGAGTCTTAAAAGAATCGTTCGAACAAATCAGTAAAAGCTACTCAGACCGTCCCATCGAAGAGAAGGTCATTCATTTGATTGCCATATTTGAAGTTCCCTATAAAGTACTCGTCATCAAATTATTGCAAGACGGACTGATTTCACCGTCTGCGGCACTCGATTTGATTGATTATGACTATCTTGAACATCTGCCGGATGATTTTGACACATCCATCTTTCATCCAAGCTTTGTCATTAAGTTAAACAATCTTAAGACGTTACTATCCAGTCCTCGGATGCAGGAACGTTTGACAAGTAACGAATACGAGCGTTTTACCGATCAATACAAAACAGTGCTCAAACGTTTGAAAGAAAAAAGGGACACGAATGTCTAACACTTTTGATTCTCCGATGTATGACTCCATCCGCTCCTTCGTTAAATTAAATTTTGTCATTGAGGACGGGCAGACCATCTATCTTCTGGATAACATGCTCTTGACAAAGTTATCGAAAGCAGCCCGTGATACACCTGATTGTTTCACATTTTTTATTGATCACTTCCGTCAGCATCATGCCGTTTTACTGATTCCGGATATTATTTTTGAAGAAAGCTCCAGAAATCGTGATATGACTCCGGAACGGTATGCCACGTTCTATCAGCCGTTCTTTCAAATCCTGTCGGAACACATTGATTTGTTTTATGTTACCTTTCGTGATTGTTTTGATTTTGTCCACCGCGGAGCAACGACGCGTCAGCAAGCCTTCTCTCAATTTCGTCTTTTGGCTCGTGAAATCGTCCGCTCGCATACGGAACTCTCACAACAAGTACAGCAATCGCCAACGATAGAAGCAGTGGAATCAGCAATCCGGGCCGTCCGGCAAGACTGCGGCGAACGGATCCTTCATCTGTTGGCCTGTTCGTTACTGGTCGACGGTGCTGAAACCGTGACGTTGTTAAGCAATGAAGGACCGGGCGTCTACTATACGCGTCTGACAATGGCAAACAACGAAACCTTATTAAGAGCCCTCTTCATGGAAGACCGACATGTTTTTCGTTCCGTTTACCGTCTTCAATCGCTTGATCAATTGCTTGATTCGATTGTAAAAAATCAGTCTGTCACGGATCCTGTTTCTCTCATCGAATGCATACGAGCCGGACAGCACAAACATCGTAAAGTTCACTATCGAACCGGAGAAGATGTCAGTGACAGACACCAGCTGGACAATCCGGAGTTTCTGCAGATTATCCTCGATCCGCAAGGGCGAATTACTTTCTGATTACATCAGTCTGCCTTTAAAAACAAGAGTAGCCCCTTCAAGAGATGTCAGAAATCATCTTGAAGGGGCTTTTTGTATCTTTCTCATTTTTTTATCTGTTTCAACGGCTTCACTGCCGGTCCTTCCAAGACGTTCCCCTCGTAATCAAACCGTGAGCCGTGGCACGGACAGTCCCACGATCGTTCCCCGTTGTTCCATTTGACGTCACACCCCATATGCGTACAGGTCGTCTTGACGAGATGCAACTCACCGGATTCATCACGGTATCCTCCGACCGTCTTACCGGCATGCCGGACAAGCCCACCTTCATCGATACCAAGATCGTCCGCCGATTGACTGGCGCGACTTACTTTTCCCTTCAGTAATTCGATCGCAACATCGGCATTGTTCTTCGCGAACTGCTTCGCATCCTGTTTATTCAGCTTCGACCGGTTCGGATCAAACAGTCCCCGGAAACGGTTCGGCGTGCCGGTCAATAAATCAGATAACAGCAACCCTGCTGCAATCCCGTTCGTCATTCCCCATTTCGCGAAACCGGTCGCGACCAAAATGTTCGGATCATCACTCGTCATCTGCCCGATGTACGGCACTTTATCGAGTGAAATCAAATCCTGCGCCGACCAAAACTGATCAATTTCAGCTACACCAAACTCACTCTCGGCGAAATGAGCCAATGCTTGATAGTTGGCTTTCGTATCCGTTTGATGGCCCGATAGATGATTTTCCCCGCCAAACAGTCCAAGTCGTTTCCCATCCGCTGTCTTCACATGACGGAGCGACCGGCTTGGCTTGTCGGCGCTCATGAACATGCCGTCCGGGAAATCCTCCTGGACCAGTCCGGATACGATATACGACCGGTGCACTTCGAGTTTCGAGAAATAGAGTCCCTTAAAATCGTTGAACGGAAAGTGTGTCGCGACGATGACCTTTTTCGCCTCAATCTGATGACCCGATTCAAGCAACACGGTCGGCGTCCGTTTCGACTCGACAGATGTCGCCCGCGTCTGTTCATACAGTTTTCCACCCTGCTCTGTGAAATGACGGGCAAGACCCAGTAAGTATTTGACAGGATGGAACTGGGCTTGATTACGGATGACAAGTGCCTGTTCGACCGGATACGGTAATTTATCTTTCACTTCATCCGTTGCGTCGCCGCCGTTGATACCAAGCCGGCTGTAGGCATCTGCTTCCTTTGTCAGTTGCTTCTGTTTCGTCCCGGTTGACGCGACGTACAGATACGCATCCTGTTCCTCGAGCTCACACTCAATCGCCAGGCGCGTCGTCTGATCCCGCAGGAAACGAATCGCTTCTTCATTCGCTTCATGATAAAGCCGTGCTTTCTCTTCACCGAACGTGCGGATTAGCTCATCGTAAATCAATCCGTGCTGCGACGAGACTTTTGCTGTCGTATAGCCGGTCGTCCCGCTCGCAATCCGGTCAGCCTCAATCAAGGTCACGTCATACCCCTGCTCGATCAGTTGAACGGCTGTCACGAGTCCGGCAATCCCGGCCCCGATGACGACGACATCACTTGTCAGGTTATCGTCTAGCTTTGGATAAGTTGAAGCTTCAATCGAAGTCCGCCAGTACGATGTTGGAAATCCATCCAGTTGCTTCATTTCCCCGCCTCCATAAGTATCAGTTTTTCTTTCATAGCTAACAGTTACAGTTACCCTTGTTTTTCTAAAAACATTCACAAACTATGCCATTTAAATTTTCAGATAAAAAATAGCTTCGATCGAAATCGAAGCCACTTTTTTATGAACTTAATTTTTCTTTCGTCTGTTTCTCGAGCAAACCAAGTCGACGGATTTTTTTCTCTTCAACGACAGCAACAATAGCTAATGCGATGACACCCAATACTAATGCAGCATTGAAGACGACAAACGTATCATTCCAACCGTGAAGTGTCATTGAACCAATCGTTAAACCATTTGTTTCAGGGTCAGCAATTTTCGCAAGACCTACTTTTGCGATAGAATCACCGAGCAGGTAACCAAATGTACCGACCATACCGTTAGTTACTGTCGTTGCTTTTTTAGGAGCAAAACTAATGACGGATACGCCAATCAATAGCTGTGGTCCATAAATCAATGCACCCAAAGCAAATAAAGAAGCATATATCATTGTCTCACTAGTTCCATAACGGTATCCGAGAACTGCGACAGCCGTCAGCAATAAACAAATCGTCGCAACGAGTGCACGGCGTCCTTTGAGTAAATCAGATACATATCCCCAAATCAGACTTCCGCAAAGCGCGCCGATCTCAAAGAAGAAAATCGTATTGACCGCACTTGCTGTACTGAAATGCAGATGCTCCGTCACGTAAAGTGGGGCCCAGTTGTCAATTCCAATACGAACGATATAAACGAAAACATTGGCAATACATAGTGTCCAAATCCACGGATTCGAAATAACATACGTCTTAAAGATTTCCCATTTCGTCATGCTTTCCGCTGCCAGATTTTCTGGTTCAATCGGTTCTTCAAATATTTCTTCACTTCGGTTCCAACCCAGTTCTTCCGGATCATCTTTTCCAATGAAGAGCCCAATGACTCCAATCGTTAGGGCAATCATGGCCGGAAAAATAAACATACCGACTACACTTCCATTAAAGAAGACGTTAGCTCCCCAGAGTGCAAGTCCCCCGGCAATCGCACCACCGATATTATGCGAAACATTCCAAAAACCTAGATAACGTCCCCGTTTTTCAAATGGAGTCCAGCGTGTGATGGTCGAATAAGATGAGGGTCCTCCGACTGACTGGAAAAATCCACTTAATCCCCACAATACCATCAAAAGACCGATTGGACTTCCACCGGCACTCATTAAAAGTCCCATCGCTGTAACGATCATCGCTGAAAGAATTAATAAGAACGAAATGATACGTTTAGTATTTTTTCCATCTACAAAGTAACCGAGCAAAGTCTTTCCGATTCCATACGTGATTGAGAAGGCAAAACCAATGTATCCAAGATCTGTCGTCGAAAAACCTAGCTCCTCTTTCATTAACGGTTGTGCTGCTTTAAAGTTATTACGAATGAGATACATCGCCATATAAGCTAAAAAGACGACTAAAAACGCTTTCAAAAATTGTCTTAACCATTGTTTTCGCTGAACCTCAATCGGTATACCAGCGTTTGGTACTTTATTGATACTGAAGAATCCCATGTTTATTCCTCCATCTTGGATTGAGTCTTCGTATCATTTGTCATAGAGTAAATTAAATCTTCTGAGATAGTCCTGATAATCAGAGACAATGTCCTGACCAACACTTTTTTTGATTGGCTGCACTTGTGAAACGGCATAGGTCGGTGTCCCAAATGACACTTTCCGTAAGATATCTTGTCCGTCCTCAGACAGAACGTAACGCATGAAGTCGTTTGACAACCCTTGCTGATTCCGATTTTTAAGTTTCGAAATCGCATTAATTGAATACGTATCCAGTGGAATGCTTTTAATCGGATAATACTTTTCACGTAACGATTGTTGATCGCCAATGAAATTAACACCAAGCATTGCTTCTCCACTAGCAACATAGGATACCGGTGCGAATCCGTTAGCTGTGAACAACCTTGTCTGACGGATCAATTGTCGTAACAAAGTATCTCCTGACGTTCCATATCCGTCAAAGATAGCTTGAAGAATCGTTGCACCTGTACCCGAATGATTAGGATCCGGTAAAATCAATTCAT
The DNA here is from genome assembly GCF_000019905.1 of Exiguobacterium artemiae 255-15. Classification (GTDB taxonomy): domain Bacteria; phylum Bacillota; class Bacilli; order Exiguobacteriales; family Exiguobacteriaceae; genus Exiguobacterium_A; species Exiguobacterium_A artemiae. Next base: position 2,577,844 of record NC_010556.1, read on the forward strand.
CCCGATATACCTCTAGTGTCAAATCCTTCAGCGTAGTAGGATACGGAATGTTTTTACCGATTCGTTCCTTCCATAAATCCGTATTGACGACGATTGCGAGACGTTCAACTTCATAGCCGATCCAATACCGATCCGGGTCTTGTAATCCTTCCTGCGACGAGGTTGCTGGAAATGGAGTGGACAATCCACGTTTTTTTAACGTTTGATGCGCATCCCATGTTCCACCGATGATGATATCCGCACGCGGATGCTCCGCTTCTTGAGTCACTCGGCGAACCAGTTCTTCTGTTGAGAGCCGGACGAATTCATACGTACATTTCTTAACCTCACAATAGGACGACAAGAGGGCACGACCAATATCTTCTTTTGCCGAGACATAGGCTGTCAAGTGTGGTGTCATTTCTCTTGCAGCTGTTCCCTGTTTTGTTTGTTGATTGTTTTGGACGATCCAAATACTTATGATACAAATGATACTCAGCAAGAAGAGTATCCCTTTTCTCATCGACGTTTCGCTCCCTTCCATACTGATGCGAGCGATCCCTTAAGGTAAAACGTATTTCCGTTATCATCATCCATGTATTGGACGCTGAATAACGCATCATAAATGGTGATGTTCATCAGGTTATCACGTTTTCCTGTCTCATTGGCATAACGGGTGATTTGAAGAACACGTGGTTTATCAATTGAATTTAGTGCCCGTCCGACCTCTTCATAATCCGTCATCGGTTCTGCTCTCTTAATTTTTTCCTCAAGTGCTTTCCGAAGACTAGAATCGATTTTCCTCGACCGTCCCGCATCGAAAAGAATCACTTCTTCGGCTTGATTAAATTGTTGTGAAAGCTGTTGCGGATTATGATACGCATTTAAAAGACGGGCTTTGAGCATTGTCGTCTGACTAAGAGGTTGTGCCGCAATACAGCGTCCATTTAAAATCATCCCTTCCCCTAGTGAAAACGACCATGACGTTCCATTCAAGAAACGAAGCGTTCCGGTAAACGTCGTCATCCCAGCTGGACAGTCTTCATTTGTCGCCGTCTTCATTTGCTTCAACAGGCTAGTGATACGTTGGATTTCGTTTCCGTCCTCAATTGTCTGTTCGCCCCATGCGCGGTGACGAATCGTCAACTCGGTCGGAACCGAATTGTCTGATTGATTCAGGATATCCGGATTGTCTTTGATGACGTGCAGTCGACCAAAAACATTTTGTTGAAGTAAAAGAAGACCGAGGACAAACAGGATGCCCATCAAAATAAGGTAAACGATTGTCGAGATCTTCATGGTTCATCTCCTTGCTTGGTTCTTAGATTACAGGTCAATTGTTTCGCAAATCAGACTCAATTGTTTCGTAAATGTATCTTTTAGAAAGCGTTTTCAATATTTTTTTGTTTGATCGGCAAGACGAAAAATCATCTCCACTTTAGTACCATTCTCGTCACTATCCACTAAGAACCGACCTCCCTGCTCGTTCATCAATTGGCGGCAAAGTAATAGACCAAGACCGTTTCCTCCCGCTGATTTTAGAGAGTCAACTCCTAAGGAAAACTCTCTTAGAACATGAGGATCAATTCCGATACCATCATCTTCAATCCTTAGATGCAGTGACTCATCTATAACAAAGCTTGATATATTCAAAACCATCGCGTCGCTGTATTTGACTGCATTCTCAAGTACGTTCAATACTACTTGTTTGGTCTGATCCGGTTGTCCCAGTACGAATAATTGTGACAAATTCAACAGTACTTTGATGCCATGTTGGTCCATTCGAAGTTTCATGATGAATAAACTGTCTTGAATGAGCGCCTCAATATCAAACATCGTCGATGCAATTTGTCCATTCATTCTTTTTTGTTTAGCGTTCTCTAAATTATCTGAGACTAGTCGCAATAAACGCCGGCTCTCAGTTTCAATGTACTGATAACACCTGGCAGCTTCTTCCGCCTCAAGCTTCGGAATTAAATCGACATACCCCATGATCGCCGTCATCGGAGTCCGAAGTTCATGTGTAACCTGATCAATGAAAAGCTGTTGTTCTGAACGTTCATGCTCAAGTTGCCGAATATTATGCTGAACCGCATCAGCCAGTGAAGCAAAATCTGCTGCAAGACGATTTAACTCTTCATAAGGGTATTCCGGCAATTTATTTGCATAGTAACCTTTCGTCAAAGCATGCGAAACACTTCGTAAATCATCGATTGGTTCTATAATTGTACGTGACATCCGACGTGCTGTAACGACGGCAAGACCGAGTAAAATAAGGAATACACCACTGAACACGTAAGTAAGTTTTCTTAATAAATCAGCTTCTGGTTTCAAATCCACTAAAAAACGAATGGATCCAACGATATCTGTTTCATCGTAAATCGGGCTCGAAAAAAATAAGACAGGTGCTTCGTTTTCTTTTAAGAACAGATAACTTTGTGTCCCTTTCAGAGCCTGGTCGATATCGCTCGCAAGAAGTGGCAATTGATCGCGTTCGGAATCCGCAAGTAATTCGGATTTTGATCCAAATAACTGAATACGGACATCAAAGCGGCTTGCAAGGTAAGAGGCAACCGGTATCGCACTCTCCGCCAAAGAATCCGCCTGTTCGTTTTCAAGATAACTCATCGTATATAGTTGTGCTTCCCGACTCAATTTTTGCGCGGACTCGACCGCATTATCGTACAGATTTGATTGAACAAATGCATAGATAATCAAAAATAAAGTCAGTAAGGCTGAAACCAGTAAAAGAACAAAATTTTCGATGATAACCTGTTGAAGTTTCATGCGTCGACCCACTTATAACCGGCTCCGTAAATGGTCTTAAGTCGCTCCCCTTGAGGTCCCAGCTTTTTTCGCAGACGTTGAACCATAATATCAACAGCCCGGGTTTGCCCTGAAAAATCAAAGCCCCATACTTGCTCAAGCAATTCTTCCCGTTCAAAAACACGCTTCGGATGTTGCAAAAATAGTGCTAACAAGGCATATTCGCGATACGTCAACGGAAGCGGCTCTCCGTCCAACAAAATCGTCCGCTCTGCCGAATCAATCGTCAAAAAAGAATCGTCTACGGTAAATGGTTTTGGAGTCATTTGAACAACACGTTTTAGCAAATTTTTTACACGTAGTACAAGTTCCGTACCGTTAAACGGCTTCGTCATGTAATCATCGGCTCCGAGTTGCAGACCGATGATTTTATCATTCATTTGGTCACGTGCAGTCAGCATTAAAATCGGTAAATCAGGTTGCGATGACCGTAACTGTGGAATCAAATCAAATCCGGTCGTATCGGGCAGCATTAAATCAAGAATGATTAGATCAAATGATTGCGTTGCATGCAGCTTTAATGCTTCTTCTCCACTTTTTGCTGTCTCGACTTGATAGTGTTCGATTTCCAGCTGTAATCGAACGAGATGACGAATGCTCTCTTCATCATCAACCACTAAAATATGCATAAGTATCCTTCTCTCTACTTGTTCTTGTTTCTTAGCTTATCATGGTATCGCTTTCACGAAAATTTTCCAACTATTTTAATTACTCCCTGCACATGAATCACTCAAAAAAGAACTCTATCCCCTTTTTTTAGGAATAGAATTCTTTTTTAATTTTATATTTTTAGATGTCTTGTACTATACAATCACTTACTTCACGGTAATCTTAATCTGGACGACCGTTTCATTTCCCGAACGATCATTTACGCGGTACGTCAACGGATAGATACCTTCCCGCTTCGTATCGACTCGTCCCGTTATTTTAATTTGATTCGTTAGCACGCCGTCCATTTCATCTGATGCTGTTACACCGGCACTTGGGTTAAACCAACTGTTTCGCTTAATCGTTTTCGAGGCCGCTCCCTTCAGGACCGGAGCTGTCGTATCCTTGACCGTGACTTTTCGGACGAGTGTCCGTTTATTGCCAGCCGCATCCTGGACACTGTACGTAACAGGATAGACACCGACTTTATCGGTAGAAACCGTTCCGGAAATCTTCAGCTGTTCTGTCACATCTCCATCGACGTTGTCGGAAGCGGTCACGTTCCGTTTCGGACGGAATCGTTCGTTCACCGCTAAGATCAGATCGTCCGCGCCATCAATAATCGGGCGTGTCATATCTTTGATCGTGATGATCCGTTTGACTTCGCTTTTATTACGCGATAAATCGTATGCAGTATAAATCAGACTGTAGCGCCCCGGTCGGTTAAGATCAAGATTTCCGGTCACGCTCAGTAATTCTTTCACATCGCCATCCGTCTCGTCGATCACACGAATCCCTTTGTATACATCAAACGATTGACTGGCCGGAATCGTCAATCCGGTAGCTCCCTCGATTTTTGGAGCGATGACATCTTCAATTCTTTTTTCCTCAGTAACATGCAGGTTGCCTTTTAGATCCTTCACTTCAAATGTAATATACTGTTGTCCGCGTAAGGCGACAGGCGATAACACAAACATCCCTTTTGCGTCAGACATCGTTTGTACATTCTTTTTCCCGATGCGCGCAGTGACTTGCATGAAGGGCTCCGTCTGCCCGGTAATCTTTGTCGCTTCGTTCGTCATGTGGTCCACATTAAACTTGAAAAACGGCTTCGCTTTTTCGACGATTACTTCGCGACCCGGACTTCGGTTGCCGAATGTGTCTTTCAAATACACCATCAATTTCGTTCCGGCAGATTGCTTCGGAAGATCGATGTAATACATATCACTGTAACGCGACGATCCTGTATGACGCATCGCAATCCGTTCTTGTCCCCGGTAGACTTCAATGATCGTATCGTTCCCTTCGCCACCGACCGGTAACATGGTTTGAGTATCCGGTAACTTCCCGACGTAATCCATGATTGGTGCTGTCACATCGTGCAGATGGACGATTTTAACAGCACTTGTTCTTCGGTAGTCTCCAAAAGCTTGAACACGAATAGCTTTACTGTCGTCAGGATATTCAAATGCAATTGAAAAATGACCGTCCGCATCGGCTTCATCTGATCCAAGACTTACCTCGCCGTAGACATCATTTCGTCTGTTCATAATCTCGACTCGTGCGAACGGCTCGGTCGTTCCTTCCAACCGCAAGACATCATCATCGATCGTCGCCGGCACATCGAGACGAACGGCTGTCTTGTCCTGCACTTCAAGCTGTTTCGAAGCAGCTTGCCAGTTTTCATACGTTGCTTCGATTCTTAACGTCGTTCCCGTTGCTTGTTCTGAAATCGGCAGTTCAAACGTCCCATTATCCGACACAGTGGCCGTCCCAAGCAATAGTTGATCATTATAGAACTTCAACTTCATGCCCGGCTGACCACTGCCCGTTATCTTTTGATCCACTATCGAAACCGGGTCGACATTGTAATAATAGTACTGCTGTTCATAGATGTCTGAGCGAAGACCAAATGCATCGACTGCCATATAACGAAGTTGTGTCGTCCGGTCCAATAAAATCGGATAACGTTCGTAATACTTTGAGCTATCTTCCGTCGGTTCAGAGCCGTCCATCGTGTAATAGATCGTGGCTTCCTTCGTCGCCTCAAGCTTCACTTCCTCCTCTCCGGAGTATAACCCCGTTGGCATGGACGCCTCGACTTCTGGATTCGACTGATCCATGATACCGAGCCATTGCCGTGACTGTTGCCCGAAAATATCCGTCAATATGATTTCGATTCCTTTTTTTCCGACGATATCATAATTCTGGACAGAGAAAGTCCCGTCCGGTTGCAAAGCTAATGGTTTACCGTCAATCGTTGCTTGAAGGACCGGCAAGGTCGCTCCCGTAAAAGAGACTTTCCCATCGACTGGAATAAGCGGTTTACCGTAAATCTGTAGTGGCATACGCGGAATGATGGTCGTTGTTTCGATATCGACCTCGACTTGGTCCCCCTTCACGAAGTAAGCCGTTCCTTGCTCGCGTTGAACGGTAGTCGCTTCACGAACGACTCGTTTGGCACGAATCATGTTCTCTACCATGACGTTTCCTTTACTTTCCAATGTCCCGTACACATAGACATTACCCGTCGTGCGTACATTTTTTAAGATGACGTGGGCATCCGGTCCGATATACAGATTTTCTTTGATCGTTTGATTTTCAAGAACCGTATCTTTCATTGAACTACCTCCACCTACGCTTCGCTTAGAGGTGAAGGATTCCTGAGTTATCCGACCTAACGGTCGAAACCTGATCAGGCTAACCCCGTCGTCCCGACGGTTGAAGAAGCTAAGGTACGTTCAGCTTCTCGTTTGAGATTCAGTCCTGCGTTCACATCCCGGTCGTGATGGATCCCGCAACTCGGACATGTCCATTCACGCAAGCCAAGGTGTTTCACGTCTTTGTGTTGATGACCGCAACTCGAGCACAGTTGACTCGATGCGAAGGTCTTTCCGACCTTGACGACGGTTTTCCCATACCAGTCCGCCTTGTATTCAAGCATGCGGAAGAACTCCGACCAACTGACGTCGGAGATAGCCTTGCTCAACTTACGATTCTTCTGCATGTTCTTCACTTGCAAGGTCTCGATGCCGATGACGTCGTGGTTTTGGACGATCTCGGTCGATACCTTGTGCAGGAAGTCAGTGCGCTTGTTGGCAATCTTTTCATGGATACGGGCGACCTTTCGCTTCTGCTTCTGATAGTTCCTCGCCTCGGAAAGTTTCACTTTTCTGTTCAAGGCGATGATCCGACGACGTGATAACTTGCGTTGTTCAAGCGCCAGCTTTTTCTCGAGCGAACGGAAGTAACGGTCGTTTTGGTATACCGTGCCGTCCGACAGGATGGCGAAGTTCTTCAACCCGACATCGACACCAACGGATGAACCGGTCTTTGGCAGTTCGTGGATCGCCTGCTCGACGAGCAGGGAGACGAAGTATTTTCCTGAAGCGTTTCGTCGGATGGTTGCGTTCAAGATACGGCCTGTAACCTGTTTCGAATGGGCGAAACGAACCCATTTCAGCTTCGGAAGTTTGAGCTTGTTGCATCCAATCGAGACTTCAGGAAGTTGATTTTTGCCTTGGATATTGGTCTTGTACGATTGGACGGGATTGCACTTGGACTTGAAACGAGGGCGTTCGTTCTGCTTCTTGAAGAAGCGATCAAACGCATCGGCAAGATGTTTAACGCTGATCTGAACAGATGTACTATCGACTTCCTTCAACCAGTCGAACTCCTGCTTCAACGAAGGAATTTCTTTGGAACAAGAGCCGTAGGAAAGTCCAGTGGCCTTGTACCTTTCATTCCACTTCGCCAGGAAGTGGTTGAAGACGAAACGCGAACATCCAATCGTCTTGGCGATCAGGATTTCCTGCTCTTTCGTGGGGTAGATTCTGAATTTGTAGGCCTTGTGCTTCAACACCATTTTTCACCTCCTTTAAAGGGAATATACCCGAAAGGCAGGCTGGCGATTCATCTCCCACTTTCACTTCGTTTAGAAGTGGGAGATGAATCGCCTAATTTTGATAAAAACAGTCCGTTGATCGGTGTGATTTCCCCTTGTCCTTGAACGGTTGCTGCTTGAACCGTCAGAAAATTTAAAGCCGAAGAAGAAGGGAGGATAAGTGATGCAATAATTCCTGTAGCCAATACATGTTTCCACGACAATTTCGACATGACGATCTCCTTTTGGACGTCTTTCTCGACGCACCTAAAATAAAAATCTAATATTACATTTAATTCTAATTTATTGATTTTTTTGTATGTATATTGTTTTGATTTCTTATATCAATTGATTCTTTAGTATTTATACTGAGCCTACTCTTTTTTTGGACACGACAAAATGACTCCGAAATTTTTTCGGAGCCATTACATGCCGTATTTATTTTTTAGTGCCTTAACGAACCGTAAACTTCACTTTATCTGCTTCTCCATAAGCATCCGGCTCGAACGTCCACCGCTCGACACCAGTCTTGACTGCCTTGAAATGATAGCCTTCCATTTTGAGACGACCTTCACCTGATGAAAGCGCGCGATAAACGTATGGAGTCGTATCATCTTTATATTCACGAACCACCGCAACCGATTGTCCTTTCTTTAAACTGATGTTGTGAGGACTCGTTAAATATGTATAGCCCGCATACCCGTCAAGCGTCATATACTTTGATACCTTCCCTGCAACTTTCCGATCATCCGCACCATTACCTGCTCGACGCGTTAACTTTGTCCCTTTGTACGAATAGACATCATGTACAATCGTCATTGATCCCAGATACAGCTTTTGATCACGAATGACCGCTTTTCCGAATGTGTAAGTTTTTTTTGCTTCAAAGATTTTTTTGATCTTTTTTCCATCTGTCGATCCAATCAGAATAGGTGTGACATAGCCAGCATTTCCGCCACTTGGTCCAATCACCAACTGTTCTTTTTTCGTATCTATCATCTTTCCTTTAGCACGTACTGCATAATAATCCGTCTCTCGATCCGTGTATGTATAGACCGTAGACCATTTTTTCTTTTTCGCATCGTATTTCTGAGCTTTTCCGATGACATCATTCATATACGTTTTTGAATTAAAGCGTTCGTATAAAACAAACGTTTCTGGATACTTTCCTCCGAGTAAATACACCGACCGTACATCAATCGGCTTATATCCGCCTGAGAGTTTACTTTTCTTTAATGAAGCGAGTTGTTTATCCACAATCTTGTTTTCTGATTTACTGAGTGCCGCTGCCGAATCCATCTGGATAGGCAAGAGACTGATTAATAGCCCTACCGCTGTAAATAATACTGTTTTTTTCATTTCAATTTCCTCCTCGATTGGTTAATAGCGTTCTGCATCATTGACGCTAAATGAACTTAATTGTTCGGTACTCTTGATAAACCATTGTTCTTGATCCAGGTCATATTTGAGATGATAGCGAAACGGTACGTTATCGCCGGGATCTTCTTCAACGAGCGAATCGTTTTCATCGTAATAATCGCCTACATAATAAGAAATCGCTTCAATCGTAGCAGATAAATCGGTCGCATTTTCACTGATCTTAATGGACGACGGTGAATATTCAATACTGTCAAAATATCCTTCCCAATAAACGCCTCTCTTTTCTAAAGAGTTATAGTAACTTTGTTGTCTTGCCAAATAGTCAGGTTCTGTGTACAACGTAAAATAAGACGTATCCATGCTCTCATATGCACTTTTCCATTCACTGGCATGATCATTGATGGTACTGATGATGTCGTCCTTCACAGATTGTCTAACTTCCATACCGCGACCTTTTGCTGAATCAGAAAGCGAAGTCCGATTCGTCACTAACCAATCCTGTCCTGACTTTATCAAGTCTAGTTGCCAGACGATCGTACTCGAATCTGGTCGTTCATGAAAATAAGGCTGATAAGAACGGGAAGAGTAATCAACTGTCACTTTCGCCGTCGCTTGATCACCTTTAATGACGATATCGCTTTGAGGAATAGCATTCGTCGTCAACTCACCATCGAAGACATATCCACCGTTGATTAAATCATTTAAGCTGCTTTGGAAACCTTGATTGTACGTACTCGTACTTACAGAAAGACCTTTAACCGTTCGGTCAGTCAATGCATCTTCCAACTCCCGAAAGAAAATCTCGGAAATATCACTGATTTGTTCATACGATTCCTCTAAATTTGTATCTTCTTTCGTTTTACCTTTTTCTTTGGAAGTCGATTCTTTTTTGTCTTCCTCTTTCGCTTCTTCTTCCCCTATGACAAATGTGGCATTCGACTTGGGTTCGTTTGACTTTTTAGCAACAACATCTTCTTCCATGCCCCAGTAATAATAGGCACTTCCACCAATTCCTGCTACTAAAAGGAGACTTATAATACCGACACCTCTTTTATTACGTTTTTGCTTTTGTTTTTTTTCATACTTGATAACGACGTATGCCCGTTCGATTTCTGTACGTTCTTCTGATTCTTCAGGGTGTGCTATTAACTTTTCTTCATAAGCTTTGTCTAACTCTTTCATACTCGATGTTCTTGATATGCCTAATCGTTCGTATGGATCCATAATCATTTCTCCTTTTATGAAAATTTTGTTATTTTTATCTTTATTTTACATTATAATAACCATGGTAAGAAAGGAGTGCACACATAGATGGCACATTGTTTAAATTGTCACACCCCTATGAATGACCAAATGATTTTCTGTCCTGTTTGTGGACAAAAGAATGCTAGAAAAAGGTCACGTTTTTCTAAAAAATCTTGGGTGTTGTTTTTACTTGTATTCCTACTTTTAGTTGGAGGAGGCGTTTTTGCCTATACAAGCTATCAGTCCTCACAACCTTTGTTTCAGACAAGCGAGTTGACTCGCTCCGAAGCTGACCGCGATGAGGTATTACCTCAAGGGTTCTCAGGCACGCAGCGTAGTCAATTAGCAGATGAGGAACTAGAAGACTATCTCGTATTTGACTCCGCTTCACCGGATTCGCTTTATCGTTTCCTAAGCACCTATGCCCAACGTCTTCCTTCTATTGATAAAAAAGATGGGGACTGGAGCTACTACGATTCGAACATCGAAGATTATAGTCCTTATTCCGATCTTTTCTACGGTGAAAAGGATTTGACAGATGATGAGCTTAATTCTTTTGGAAATCGTTTAGCTTTTTCTGAAGATGATCCGTATAGTTATGTGACATTACAAGATATGACGTTCGATTCAATCGAATTAATAAAAAAAAATCAATTCGATGTTCAAACAACCGAAATCTATTCACGTAAAGGTTTTGAAGATGAAGACCAACAGCTATATAAGACGATTACGAACTATGAATTAAGTTTCGAAGATGGAGCATACACAATCACTTCAGTTAAACGCTCATTTAAGAAGGAGATCAAATCATGATGTTACGAACAAGTCTTACGATTGTCTTCGCCGTTTTATTAAGTGGTTGTACAAATGAGTCTGCTAACTTGTACATGAAACAAAGTGCACAAAGCACACTAGAAGGTGAGCTCGAACAAGAGAAGCAATGGTTTGAAAAAGCAAAATTAGAAGGTGCGACCGACAAACATCTGATTGCTCTGAGTCAGCAACAAGAGGCATTTCACGATCTTGAAGCCGCTATTTATATGAATCAGACTACAAATGCTGTTAAGTTTGCTGAACGTGTCATGAACCAAACATTCGGTGATCGATCACTTGCGAATCAAGCTTCAACATATCATCGAACTTTACTGAAAATCGAACGTGAATTTAAAGATTTTCAAGGTACCTATACTTACACGACGAGTGACCAAGGGGAGTATGAGCAGGATTACTCAAATGCGACAATCGATGTCAGTACGTATCCTAATCGAAAAGCAACATTAACCATTCATGATGTACTTGACTATGAAGGTGAACCTCTCGATGACTTTGAATATACAGGTCGCTTTGATTCGGAAAACAGTTTAATGGTTTATTTTTATGAATCATCACTTGAAATCACTTTTGATGAGGATGGTCATTTAACCTTCCGAGATTCCGGTATTGAAAAAGACTCTACTGTCGACTTTGAAAAATCAAAAAATCAGTCTTTATGATAAAACGCTTGTCTTCATATGGAGACAAGCGTTTTTGTGTATTACGCTTTCGTACCTTTCAAACGTCGTAGTCCATATCCTGCTAGACCACCGAAGAATGGGAAGAGGAAGAGCATGAAAGCATTCCAAAGTGTCAGGCTTGAAATAACGACACCAGCCATGAGATCTCCATCCCACTGAACTTCAAGTCGAGTCTGTGTGAAATATGCCAATATGAGACCTCCAACTAGGAAGACACTTCCGTAGACGACCGTAGCATGTAGTGTTCGTATCCAGCGGAAACCTATCCCTATATGGATGGCAAACATAAGCAGAAGGAAAATTAGTCCGTATGGTGCAACGCTTGTTCGAAGAAGCTGTTCTTCTTCAAAAGGAGATGAACTATCTGCTATTTGAATCATACGAGATACAAGACCAATATCGACTGTTTCATCAAAACGTGTGACTTTTGGATCGAGCGTTGGATCATTTCCATTCTCAATTTGATTGCCTACAATGTCTTGAATCCGACCAAGACCCGATGCTTCTTCTGCTTCTGTGACGGGTTTTTGTAAGTCGTTTAACCGATCTTCTCCGTATAAAGCGGCGCCAAGACGGTATTCTTCTGTTAAGACCGTCATTTTAAAATCAACTTGACCCGCTTGTGACATTACATAGATTGGTGAAGCACCACTTAAGAGCACGAGACTTGTCGCCTCTCCAACTGCTGCATCATCTAGTTCATCTAGTTCGTTTAGATAATAGAGCTGTCCGATTGATGTCATAAGGACACCTACTAAATAAATACTCATCAGAGTCATCGCAGCAACCCGACCGACCTGCCAAGATCCGCGTAATTCTTTTTGTCCAATAAAGAGGAACAATAGGACTCCAGAAAACGAGATGAAGAAAGTCCGTAAGATGCCTTTTAATAGATGAAGATCAAAAATACCAAAGTCTGTCGCAAATAGTCCGACTAATAAAGCAATCAGAGATAATGTCAGCGAAAAAATGAAGGTTCGTTCAATTCGTTCGTTCCATGAGACTGCCTTCCCCCCAACGACTCCACCTCGTTCCAGTAACCAAGCACTACCAACTAGTAAGAATAGACCGGGTAACGAAAGAAGAAGATGACCGGAGAAAATATGAAAATCCAACTGATTGACTGCTTTCTGGATTTCCGATAAGTATTCGGCATCTCCGCGCGATACTTCCGTGATCAACCACGATTTTAAGTCTTCACTTGATGTCAGTTGAAGACCTGCCAGCGATACAAATAACAAGAAGAAAAAGAGACCAACTGCACTATAATCACTTCCGATATTCTGTTGAGCGGCCTTTAATGAATCAAGGGAGGCTTCTCCACTAACAAGACCCAGAATAATGAACAGTAAAACGATTATTGCTGCGAAGCAAATCAGGGCGGCTACGCTTCCGACTACTAGACTTGGATTCGAAGTCGACAGATCAAAGCGTGACAAAAATGTTCTTCCCCTCTCTTTCCATGTTGAGTTCGTACCCCAATTTTGTGTCTTCCATTTTTTACGAATGTCATCCATGCCCGGTAAACGATCTACGATTGAACCTTCTGACGTTGCTGCCACAAGTCGTGAATGACCACAACTCGGACAATAAGAAGAACGACTATCCATCTGATGTCCGCATCCAACACAAAAGTGAGCTGCTTGTTCAAAGCGAATCGGCCTTAGCTGTTTATCGAGTACTGTCCCGTCTACACTACAATACTGAGCATGTTGAGCATGAGCTTTTCCACAGGTCGAGCAGTACTTCATACGTGTTGCCCCATTTCGGATCCACAGCATGTACAGTATTGTTGATCGTTACGTTGCGGTGTATGACAAGTAGAACATTCCACCTTCATCTGATCGGTTTCTCTAGGAACGGCTGTACCGCACTTACCGCAAAATTTCGCACCCGGTTCTAGTGCAGTTCGACATGATTTACATTGCTTTTGCGCTGCCTCAACTTCCATTTCTTCAATTCGTGATAATGCACCAAATACAAGCACTTCCTGCGCCAAAATGTCTTTAATTTCATCACGACGCCCTTCACTTCGAAGCTTCATATAATGCCGCTCCCCGATTTCGTACAAAAGACGTCCTTTTTCGCGTCGAGCTTGTTCGGCATTTTCATGCAGTTCTTTTGGTGTCATTTCTTGAAAACGTGATTTTATCATTTTCCAATCCATCATCTGTGTTTCCTCCCTGATTTTACTTAATGTTCGTAGCTTGCTGAATTCTAAAACTCTCTTCATAACTATCAGAATCCGGAGTGCTTCCATACGTGAAAAGGTACCGGAAGAGTGATTTTGATGTTGATTTCCCAGGGGATTCACTATCATACGAATAAAGTTCGCCACGGATATAGGTCGTTGCCATTAATTCGATTCCGACCGTATCACCATATTCAACAAACTTTGCAGAAGAACGATCAATCGAGGCACTCATGAACTCGCCATCCCATTCCAAATCTTTTCTACTCCAGTCATCGTAATTTTTTTGTTGCTTCGCTATATACGAAGCATCATCGACGAGTGTGAAGTAACTCGTATCCTGATAGTTCGCTGCATCGACCCAATCGGAAGCATGTTCTTCCACGACTTGCTCGATTTGATCAAGGGTGGCTTCCGATGGTTGAAATACAAAATCAATTTTTTTCGTATCCGGTTTGACGAGTACCTCTTCTGAAGTCTCATCTCCCCAGGCAAATTGATTTTCAATAGCTAAAGTAATACCGTTCTTCGGAATCGGTCCGTATGAATCAAGTTCCGAAATCGTCTTCGATGTTACTTTTCCATCGACAATCAGAAACGCGTCTGGATAAGTTTGATCTAAGGAGACGGCATTCCCTTTTAAGGTGATTTCATATTTTCGATTCGAAGCATCTAAGGTTAACGGATTGATAGTAACTTCACTTGACTCTTTTCCATACTCCCCATCATAGGCAATTTTGGCATCCGTCAGTCCCGGGTATATGCCATCCATTTGAATACCATCTGCTGACGCCTTACTACTTTCTGTCCCAACCGGATTAACAAGCGTCACTTTTGTTCCTTCAAAGTTACTGATGACTTCCGTTCGCACTCCCTCTAGCTGCAGACGATAGTCCTTGAAGATTCCAAACTGACGTCCGTCCGCTACAATTTGTGCTGGAACATCGCTTTCGTTCTCAGCTTGAAGAGATGTGCCCGCCATTAATAAATATTCCATAAATGATTTCTTTTGTTCAGGTGTCTCCTTCAAGGCATCCAGAAAACGCTGAGCCATTGATTGATCGATTTGCTTCCCATTAAACTCCGTATGTTCAGCCAATAACTTCGCATCACCCGAGCGAATGGCATCACGTACTTCATTTGTAGTCGCCTCAACGGTAAACCATTGTGTCGATAAACCATAGTAAGCCCCACCAGCTATTAACAGAAGTACAAGGGCTGACAGAAGAGCTTTTGTTTTTTTATTCATTTTCTTAGATTGAATAGGTTTTTCGTCTCTTTCTTTTTCAATATGGTTATTTTCTTCTTCGCGGCCCGCAAGAGCATCGCCACAGCTCGGACAAAATTTCAATCCACGCTTCGCGGAATTCGCACAATTCACACATGACATTTCATAAACCTCCTTTTATCTCACACGAACAATCAAACTACACTAAGTTAAATTTATCCATAGAAGATATTAACACAAAAAAGATATATTTTAACTTAAATTTGTAATAAAAAAAATCTATTTACTTATATTTAAAATAAAACTGTAGAATTGATCAAATAATTGTTCTTTCTATACATATAATGAACTATATATAAAAAAACAGACTGAATTCTCCCTTTCTTAAAAGGACGATTCAGTCTATTTTTTTAATGATTCAGTCTCCGGGAGTTGATTCAAAAAGGTGAAGGTATCGCGCATAGCCTTTTTCATCATAGATGACTTCAAGAGCATTATTCTTTTTTACCATGTATAAACTAATTTTTTTAATTTGGTGTTGATCGAGGATACTAGTTCCTCGTGTCACTTTTGAAGACACTGCCGGATCATATTTATAGGTTTTCTTTGGTTTTCCGAACACATCAATTATTTGTTTTTCACTAATATCAGTTCGTTTTTCGCCACTTAAAGGTAATAAAATTTCGTCAATGGTTTTTTTGTTACGATACGTCCCATAAAGTACGTTTCCTTTAAAAATACCGTTAGTGTAAACTTTTTCTTGATAATATATCTTTCCATTCGTTCCTTTTACTTTAGAATAAGAATCGTAAAGTTGATGTGAAGCATTCACGAACGTTCCTTTTTGATTCAATATACTTTTTTGACTCATCAGCCATTTTAAATTCGCTGTTTTGGATTCTTTGCGTACTGTCAGCGAAAGCGTAGCAGTATGTCCTTCATAAGATCCTTTAATCGTCACTTTTCCAGGAGACTTCCCAATTAACTTACCTTTCGAAAAATAAGCAACTTGTGGATTATCAGACCGCCAAACGGCTTGATTCGTCAATTTAGTTTTCGTTCCATCTTTTGATATGGCAACAAATGTCGGTATCGTTTCGTTTCGAACAATTAACGAATTAAAATCTGTACTGATTTTTGCGCTCACGATTCGCTTTTTTAAATTTTTTGCATCATAGACACGCACAGAATCTCCCAATGTCACTATTTTGGACGAGTTTTCATTAAATACGATACGTGATTCTTCTATATTTGTATAAATTCGTTTAGCTGTTTGCATATCGTATAAGATTCCTTTTGAAGTACCGAGAAACACCCCGCTGTCATCCAAATCGATTTCATCATACGTTTTTAGTGATGATAGAACGGACTTAGTAAACGGGCTCTTGTACTGATAAATACGTCCGTCATAGGTATTAAGGATTAAAGTATTAAATCGTGTCACATCATACGAGATAATTCTTTCCTGCGGTAAAATTTCAGTGACCATTTCTAGCGCATGATTCATGACATGAATCGAGGAGTCATCTCCAATCATGATATAATCGTTCGAGACTTTCAACGTACCATCAGTACTGATACCTCGAGCGGACAATACTTTTTCAGTTTTGATGTCGTATACGAAAATATGATCATCTGACGCAATAACGAGTTTAGAGGAATTGGGTAAAAACTTAGCTTTAATTCCACTGTTAAATCGATAGACCTGATTCTGATATCTAAGGTTATCGACTGTTCTGACTTCTTCGCCAAATTCATCATAAATCGTAAAATAGGTGTGCCAAAATTCTTTTGCAATCATCCAGGATTCATCTGTACTGACATCAAGTAATGTGTCACCTGTATCTTCTGTTCTTAAACGTGTTCCAGTCTCTAAATCAACTAAATTTGTTCCTGCATGATCGGCATAATACAATGTATTGCCGCGAATTGTAGAGTTTTGTCCAATTACATCATCATTAATTTGAGCAACTGTCGGTAAGCTGACGCTTGCTGACACTGATAAATTAGGGTATAGAATCGAAATTAAAATAACCCCTGCTATCATTTTTTTCATCTTCTTCATCCTCTCATTAATAAATCGGCTAACCTACATGTTATAGAAAAAACAAAGAGTAAGACTATCTATTTTGAAATATAAGGAAATATTTTCTCTTTTATTGGACTTGTATCGTGTTGAAATCATGGTTTGTTTCGTTTTAATCCGTTCGAACAGTTGCTCAACATTGAGTATGTCCGCATCGAACATGTCGAGCATCAACCGAATCGTTAAACCATGTTCTCAGTCCTCCTTAAACTGAGACTGATCACAGATGATCGTTATTGACTTGTTAATACCAGTCCAGCCTCAAAAAAGGACCTTTCAACATGCTATCTGCAAGTACCTTAGAAGGTTCTTTTTTCTTCGTCAAACAGTGAAGGGTATCATCATGTCTACTCACGCACAGTCGGATCAAGCATCGGCATATACGTCACGTTACAAATCGTCCTATCGTCGTCAATGTCCCTTGTCCTTTGATGTACCGTGTCACGATATGATCAAAAAACAAGTAGGCACGGTCGCGTTCGGAATACGTGCTGACTTCCCTGCTGCTCCGACATGGATTCCAAAATATCTTAGCCATTGCAGAAGGAAGTCTCTCTCAAACAACAGTTTGTCAAAGATGATACTGACCACTTCAAGTTTCGTGTTTTGTTCCCGCAGACAAATCGTTTGTTCTGCTTTTCCGCCTCTACTCTTAAACAAAAGTCATTCTTTATACCCCAATAAAAAAACGCAAAAGTATTCCCTTCATTCGAGCGTAACATGGAGTGAAAACCATTATTCCTGCTATCAAAATTCTTTTTCATTTCATTTGCTGATGACACTAAGAATAATTGGCTTAATATAACAAAAAAATAAAATATTATTTTTTTGATAACTCTATTTATAGGTAAATAGACTTAAGCTGTTGCTAAAAAAGGTCTTCTGTACCTATAATTTAGTATATATGAAAAGTTTTTCTTTACAGTATTTAATTTTTCAATATAAATTCTTAAATGCTGAAATAATGTTTTGATCATTGAAAATGAGAAGGGACGGGGTCGTCATGAAGTTATTCGACAGTTGGAAACTGCTTCCTAAAATCAAAACCAGCATCACTCGCGACGTTTCAGAAGTCTATGCACGCGAGGCAGATCCGATTTCCATTAATGACTACCCGGATGCTTTATATGTCATGGATTTAACGAAAAACATCGTCAAGACCAATGACAAATTCGAATTATTATTTAAAGGATCGGCATCATTTTTGACGGAACCTAAAAAATGGCTGCCTGCCCATGAATACCACGAAATGCTCCGGTATCAGGAACGGGCTTTGAAGGGAGAAAACGTCCATTATGAAATCGAATCGATTCGCAACGATAACAAGCGGTACCACTTCTCGATCACGAACGTCCCTTTATACTCCGGAGCATTACTGACTGGTCTGTACGGTATCGTCAAGGATTTGACAGAGCAGAAAGAATTAGCCCGTGAGTACAACCGGTTAAAGGTCAATCAACTTTTGACGGAACAGATCCCGGGACTGGCTTTAGTCGAATACCGGATTGATACCGCTAAATTTTTTTATTCCGAACAGGTCCCTAAATTGTTTGGTCTCCCTAAAAAAACCGTCCAACAAATGGGACGGGTCGAGTTCAGAAATCTGATTCATGAAGAGGATCGTCCGGTATTTTCTCAAAACGTCGACCGTCTTTACCAGGACCCGTCCTTTTTTGAATATAAAAGTATTGTCCAGGCGCGCCATACTACGAAAGGCTGGTTACGCATTTTAGTCCAAGTCGGAAAATCAGCGGACCAAAATATCATCACCTGGGTCATGTTTGATTTAAGTGAACAAGACAAGATGGAACAAGACTTAAAACGTGAAAAAGACAAACTCGAAACATTGTGTGTCGTCGTCGATACGGCACTCATCGAATACAGTTTAAAAAAAGACCGGTATCAGATTTTGACCCCAAACTTCTCAAAGATTTTTAATGTCCCCGAGGAACAGATTCACCAAAACCCGACCTACTGGAAACAACTCGTCACACCGGAAGATGGAACAAACTTTTTACACATGATGGAAGAAGTCAAACAAGGAAAAAGCATCGTCACGTTTTACCGGATCCACACGAAAAAAGGTCTCAAATGGATCAAAGATACGTGTTATCCGTTATTTGACACGGACGGACAAGTGACCGGCTATCAATCAATCATCAAAGATGTAACCGAGATCAAAAATCGGCAGGAAGAGATTTTTAAGCTTTCAATGATGGATCAGGTGACGAATATGCCGAACCGGGAAGCGATTACCGAGACCGTCGAGCTATTGATTCGTCAAAATCAACCGTTTACCCTGTTGTCCATCTGTCTGAACCGGATTAATGACATCAATCAGACGTTCGGGTTTAAGATGGGGGATGCATGGCGGGCCATCGCCACGGATACCATATTGCGGCTGTTGCCGAAGGAAGCTTATCTCGGAGCATTGTTTGGCGATGATTTTTTAGTGATTTTCCCTGAACGGATGACGGAGGAGCAGGTTCAGAACTTTTCACAGCGTCTCCTGCAACTGTCGAAGTCACCCATCGAACTCCAGGACTACGTCTTCCAGCCGCGTGTCTCGATCGGGGTCAGCCGGTATCCGGAGGATGCGGCGACATCGTCCGATTTGATTCGTCATTCGGGAACGGCAAAATTCCGTGCCCAAAAACGGGAAGGCAGCCACGTGGAACTGTATGCTTCCAACATGGACATCGAAGCCGTCCGGCAGTTCGAACTGTTACAGGACATGAGCAAAGGGATTGAGAACAACGAGTTTTATCTCGTCTATCAACCGAAAGTCGACAGCTGGACCGGACAAGTGGTCGGTGCGGAAGCCTTGATGCGCTGGACCCATCCGACGTGGGGTGAAATTTCTCCGGGCGAATTCATTCCTCTAGCCGAAGAAAACTGTCTGTACATTCCGTTGACGGACTGGCTGATTGATGAAGTTTCCCGCTATCTCAAGTCGATCGATTACGCGATTCCTGTCTCGTTAAACGTTCCGCCGAAGTATTTCATGAGAAAAGAATATATGAACGTGTTTACGGATGCGATTCAGCGGCATCATGTCCCGCCCTACAAACTGGAGCTGGAGATTTCAGAGACGACGATTCTCGAGGACGAGGATTTCATGGCTGAAGTGTTTACGTCGTTAAATCGCATCGGCGTTGCTGTCGCCTTCGATGATTTCGGGGTCGGCTACTCGTCGCTCGCCTACCTGCAGACGTACAACGTCCAGACGATTAAAATCGACCGGAAGTTCGCGACGAATATCCATCAAAATAAGAAGTCCCAGGCGATTGTCCGGAGCATCCTGTTGCTTGCCCAGGAATTCGAGATGAGTGTCGTCATCGAGGGCATTGAAACTCTCGATGAACTGTTCATGATCCGGGAGCTGGACTGTAAGATCGTTCAGGGTTTCCTGTTCAGTCGTCCGGTTCCGGCAGATGACATGACGACGCTGATTGAAAACGGACGGATTGATCCGGTCGAGGAATTGAACGATAAACCTAATCGTGTATCTTCCTACATCAACGCAGCCATCACGATTACCCATGTCCGGGGTCAGCGGGTCGACGTCGGGACATCACCAATTCTCATACTGCATCAAAAGTTTCAGGGGCTTGGTTTCTACAGCTCGATCCGCCTTCCGGTCGACGGGACCGTCAAGCTGGTCATTTTGCTTGAGGACGGGCATGACAGTATTCCGATCAGTATCAAACGGGCAACCGAACTGGCCAACGGCTTATACCAGTATGAAGCCCGGTATACATCGTCTCCTGATATCGCAAAACGGTTTGCTGCCCTGCGACAGCCTAAAGCCAAAGGATTTACCGAACTCGAGATGTACCGGATTCTGAGTACCCGTTAATCTTTTTTCATACATCACACACGGTCATGGACACCTCGTTCATGACCGTTTTTTCATTTCGAATTGCCGCATAAGTCCAACAATCCGGAATTCACTTTTTTTCCGAACACTTCATAGGATAAGTAGAGTTATCCTGAAGTGAGTGACGGAAACAGGTGGTTTTTTAATTGATTTTTCGTGTTCAGTCGAAGAAATGACGACAGTTGGCAATCGGAAAGTTTAGAAAACCGTTGGCATGATTCAAAAAAGACGATTTGAAAAGAGAGGATAACTCTACTTATACTGAAACTACCGCGGAATACATAGATATGCATATCTCAGATTGGATTCTCTTATAATGAATGAAGCGTTAAAACAATGGATGCCCCTCGTCAATTCTCTGCTCACCCGCCTCTCGATTCATCCGAATGAACAGGATGAATGCCGCCAGGCTGCCCTGCTTCGTCTTTGGAAATCAATCGAAGAAGGCAAAGTCATGACCGTTACCTTCGCCCGGATCCGGGCGAAAGGCGCGATGCTTGATTACTTAGCAACCCGCAACCGGACACTCGCCGGTGAAGTCGCCGTCGAGACGTTACCGGAACTCCCCCGTCAGCAGCAAGTCTCGTTCACCTACTTACTCGATCAACTGAAACAGGAACTATCCCGGAAGGAATTCACTATCCTGCAAGCTCTCCTTCATGGCAACGAAGACACCCTCGGCTACTCCCCGGCCCGACTCCGATCGCTTAAGTCGGAACTCAAACGAAAAGTCCAGGACATCCTCCTATGATGACGTTTTACTTGGAACGGTTACTTGCAATCATCGAACAGTCTCCAAGTTACAGTCCACTGACAAGAAAAGCTTACCGCGTCGACGCCCGCCATTTCTGTACCCACGCTGAAACAATCGACATCCCTTCCATGCATCGCTACATCACATTGTTAAAACAGACCTATGCCCCGACGACCGTTTCCCGACGGATTCATGCGCTCGCGACATTGTTCGACGCGTTAGTCGCTGAAAAATCCATTCCCTCGAACCCCTTATCCCGAATTAAGAAACCGACGCGTCCGTTACCGAAACACCGGACTGCCTTTAGTTACACCGAAGCGCGAAGTGTCATTGAGACGCTGCAAGACGAGACGATGTACACGTTCTACTTCCTGCTCTTACATACGGGCCTTCGATTCAACGAAGCCCGACAATTATGTCGGACTGATATTGACCTGACGGAGCGGCAACTGTTCGTCCGTCATGGCAAGGGACAGAAAACACGTTACGTTCCGCTCCATGACGAGTTGGTCACTGTCCTAATACGCTATCTCGATCTTCAACCAAATGGTCCCTTATTTCAAAATACAGCCGGAGGTTTACTTGATCCAAATCAGACCCGGAGACAACTCCGACTTGCAAGCGAGCAGCTCTTAAAACGAACACTCCGACCGCACGATTTACGGGTAACGTTCGCGACGACGATTTACCGGGAACATCGAGCGGATTTGCTGACCGTCATGCGTCTCCTTGGACACAGTGACGCCAAGACGACACAACAGTATATCCTACCGTCGTCGGAAGTCGCTCGTTCTTCAATCAACCGGCTGACGCCGATAACGTATTCAGAATCTGTTGAAGTCTCGTTTCCCGGCTGAGAATATACCCTTCTGTCGTACGGGTGCTGCCGTGACCGAGCAAGCGCTGAATCTCAACCAACTTGCAATCTTCCACCTGATAGAGATGAGTCGCAAACGCAACACGCAAATCATGCGGATGCAACGGTCGCCCGCACGTAGCAAGCGACTGTTTACGTAACGTATCACGAGCCGACTGTTCATTGATGGCTTTGCCTCGGACAGATTGAAAGATGAGTCCCGTCGTCCGTCCCGCTAAAAACGTTTGAAGCTTACTTACTAGTCCTTCTCCAAGCGGAACTGTCCGTAAGCGCCGTCCTTTCCCATGTCGTACAAGTAACGTCAACGTCCCAAACTGAATGTCTTCGATCGACAACAAACGGGCCTCCATGAAGCGGAGGCCCGTTTGACTGATTAACTCAAAGAAGAGACGATACGTTGAATGATTGATTTGGCGAATCGTTTGAATTGCTTCTTCAAGTGGATAGTATTCGCGTTGGTGAACGTATTGGTGAACAATCGGACGAACTTGTCTCATCGGGTTATTCTTGAGGCGTTTCGCTCGGACCAGTTCGTGTCCGAGTGCCATCAACGCATGGTACCGCCGCATCGCCGTAGCTGGTTTATACTGTTGAATCAACTGATCAAAATACAATTGAAGGGACTTGACCGACCACTCAACACGATTCGTCTTCATCTGCCGTAAATCACTGCGATAAGCTTTAATCGTTTGCTTGCTGTACGAGACGTGCGTAAGAAGATAATGTTCCAAATAGTCGTAGTGTGTCATGGGAAGTCCTCCTTCAGTAGTTGTAGTAGTAGAAGGATTCCCGTTGTGTCGTCATTCAAGCGTTATTTCTTAACTCTGACCCAACACTTGTTCAGTCGACTACCACATTCATCGTTTGCAAGTTAACAAAGCTTATTGCAGTCTCAACTGAATCAGAAATCGATATAGAGTTGAGGTGTGGAAGTTATGATTTACATAAGTTCTAGGAGCTCGGCGAAGTCAGTAATATGATTCAACAATACACTCAATTCTATAAAGAAGAACTGTCCACAAGAACAATTAAATGGTTTGAACCCATTAGAATTTAAGTTTCAAGCCATTAAGAGTTTTTGATTTTTCCTGTGTATTTTATGCGGAACGGTTTATAGCCCTAGAATACACTAATTATTATTTATAACGTATCCACAAGTTTAATTGCTTTTGTCATATGTTCCTTTAAGTATTTAGCATCTTCCCCACGCCCCAGTTGGTCACTGGTAAACAACTGATCGTTGTAAAACTCTAAAAACTCTTTGAATTTGTTATGACAAAGTCTGTTCACTGCATTCGATAGGTTGTTTTGATATTTAGGAGAAGACAGATTATGCTTATAAAATTTGTCAGTCAACAATGATACAAGCTTTAATGCTTCAATATAGTGTTCTGATGAGTCATCACCGCTTTGTTTCATTAAAGCTTTGCCGGCTTCATTTGCGATGACTTCCTTTGTTTTTTTATAGTAATCTTCCATAGTTCATTTCCATCCTATTCGTGTAAGATATCGTACCTTTATCTATTCCCTACTGAAACAAAAAATCCCCTAAAAGGGGACATATTTTAGTCGCGACTGTACAGATCACGCGTATAAACTTTATCCTCAACATCACTCAACTCAGAATGCATCCGGTTCGAAAGAATAATATCCGACTCTTGCTTAAACGCTTCAAGATCACGAATGACGCGTGAGTTATAGAATGTATCTTCCGTCAAGACCGGTTCAAAAACTGTTACTTCAATTCCCTTCGCCTTGATTCTCTTCATAATTCCTTGAATCGAAGAGGCCCGGAAGTTATCCGAATCTGTTTTCATCGTTAAACGATACACCCCAACGACTTTCGGATTCTGTTTGATGATCGTATCGGCAATGTAGTCTTTGCGTGTCCGGTTCGCTTCAACAATTGCCCCGATGATGTTATTTGGTACTTCATCATAGTTCGCAAGCAGCTGCTTCGTATCTTTCGGTAAGCAGTAACCTCCGTATCCAAACGATGGATTGTTGTAGTGGTTACCGATTCGGCTATCAAGCCCGACACCTTCAATGATTTGTTTTGTATCAAGATTACGGACTTCCGCATACGTATCGAGCTCATTAAAGAATGCGACACGCATCGCAAGATACGTATTGGAGAATAACTTGATTGCTTCAGCTTCGGTTGAATCTGTCAAAAGAATCGGCACGTCTTTCTTAATGGCACCTTCAAGTAAAAGATCAGCGAATTGTTGCGCGCGTTCCGACTGTTCACCGACGACGATACGTGATGGATAGAGGTTGTCATGTAATGCCTGACCTTCACGCAAGAACTCCGGTGAGAAGATAATGTTTGGTGTATCGAACTTCTCTTTTAACTCTTGTGTGTAGCCAACCGGTACCGTCGATTTAATGACCATCGTCGCATCCGGATTGATAGCAAGAACTGTCGCAATGACGCTTTCAACAGTACGAGTATTAAAGTAGTTCCGTGTTGGATCATAATCCGTCGGAGTAGCAATAATGACGAATTCAGCATCTTTGTATGCTTCAAAATTGTCAGTTGTCGCATGCAAGTTCAATTCTTTGTTTTGTAAAAAGTTTTCAATCTCAGCATCAACGATTGGTGATTTCCGATCATTGACGAGCTCGACACGTTCTTTAATGATATCAATCGATGTGACTTCATTATGTTGTGCGAGCAAAACCGCCATAGAAAGACCAACGTATCCCGTTCCTGCTACTGTTATTTTCATGTTAAATCTCTCCTTTCTTATAATTTGACGTTGTAGTACTCTTTGTACCAGTCAACGAATTTTCCAAGGCCTTCTTCAATACTTGTACTTGGTTTAAAATCTATATCCCGTTCTAACTCTGATACATCTGCATAAGTACGAAGAACATCACCTGGTTGCATTTCCATGTATTTCTTATTTGCTTCTTTACCAATTTTCTCTTCCAATACATTGATAAATTTCATAAGTTGGACCGGTTGGTTATTTCCGATGTTATAAACACGATATGGAGCAAAGCTTGCGCCAAGTTCATCTTTACTTTCATCCCAATCCGGATTTTTTTGGGGCGCACGCGGAATCAATTTGACGATTCCTTCAACGATATCATCGATATAAGTAAAATCACGCTCCATTTTCCCATGATTAAATACTTTAATCGGATTTCCTTCGACGATATCCTTCGTGAACGAGAAGTAGGCCATATCAGGACGACCCCATGGACCATATACAGTGAAAAAACGTAATCCCGTTGTAGGAATATCATATAAGTGGCTATATGTATGAGCCATTAATTCGTTCGATTTTTTCGTTGCCGCATAAAGACTGACAGGATGATCTACATTATGATTTGTTGAGAATGGTGCCACTTTGTTTCCACCATAAACAGAACTAGATGATGCATAAAGAAGATGCTTTACAGGATAATTCCGACATGCTTCTAATATATTTAAAAAACCAGTTAAGTTTGAATCTAAATAGGCGTATGGATTTTCAATTGAATAGCGTACCCCTGCCTGTGCTGCTAAATTGATTACAATTTCGATATTATGTTTTTCAAAAAGTGTATTTAATTTCTCTCTATCAGTTATATCTATTTTGTAAAAATAGAAACTATCCTTATAATCTGATTTTATTTTTTCAAAACGGTTTTTTTTTAAATTAACATCATAATAATTATTTTCGTTATCTAAACCTATAACTTCAATCCCCATACTCAATAGTTTATTAGATAAGTGAAATCCGATAAAACCTAAAGCACCTGTAATTAAAATTTTATTATTTATCATTGAATTTTTCTCCTCACTTTTCCAATAAGTATATTCAATAAGTATATAAAATCTCTATTTTTATAGTATACCGATACAAAAACTACTAAAAATACTATTAATGAAATAGCTAAATTTCTTATTGCATCCCAATAAATATTTGTTGGCTGAAACAAATTTATTAAACAAATTGTTAGTAATGAACAAAAAACTAAAATTAATATTTGGTATACATATGATTTAATATAACTTTTTATACTACTTTTAAAGCCATATTTATACAAAATATAAGGTTCAATCCATAAACAAGTTAAAACAGTACTGATGGTAGTTCCATACAGAACTCCCATGATACCAAATTTATAGCCAAGGTATAAGGAACAAATAATATTTATGCTTACTTCAAATATTGGTTTATAACGATCGTACCAAAATAATCCTAATGCATCTCTAAAAGTTAAAACACTTTTCCTCATACCATTAATGTAGAAATTTAAAAGTATCACGTATAATATTGAATTTGAAAAAACAAATTTATTTCCTATCCAAATAGTAATAAATTGATTTAAAAAATTTAAAAGTATCACAGAACTAATACCATAAATAAAAAAACAGGCCATATTTACAGAATTAAATATTTCTTTTTTTTTCGAGTCTGAACTTGATACACCTAAATTCCCTACACTCGAAATAATTGATTGAAATAATATTCCGTAAATTGTATTTAAGGATCCTACTATTAATAAATAGTTAGAATAAATACCTACAACAGATAATCCAGATATTTTTGAAATTAATAAATTATCTGTACTATTTACAATTATTCCTCCAATTTTGTGTCCAAACATTGCTTTTGTATTTTTGATTATATCTTTTAAGACGTTTTTATCTAATTTTTCAATATTATTTTCTTTTAAAAATGGATACATTTTGTTTGCTTTTCTAGAAATCAAAACATTCTCAACTATAGTCATAAAAACTTGAATTAACAAGTATAAAATATAGTTTTGAGTGTATATTAAAAAGATAATTTGTAATAAGTTGCACAAGAAAAATAAAGTGTACCTGTATAGAGTAGCTATATATCTATTTTGATCTGCTATTATTAACGATCTTTTATAGCTAAAAAAATATGAGAAAACAGAGTTTAAAACAAACAAAAAGTAAATTAAATATAGGTTGTCTACTTCCTTTGAATTTTCAAGAAATATAGAAATAAATGGACTTATTATTAAACTAATACTTAATATCGCTATTCCAATAACGTTGTAAACTCTCTTATAAAAATTCATTAATGACTTTATTTGTTCTACATTATTTGAAGACAAAGGTTTATATAGACTATAAGTAATTGCAGCACCTATTCCTAATTCTGCAAAAGAAAGCATTGTTAATAGATTTGTAAAAAGGCTATTTAATCCTAAATATTCGCTCCCTAGAATTTTTACAAAAAGTGTTCTTGAAAAGAAAGTTATTAACAATGCTAAACATTGACCAACGATTGCATATTTTATATTTTTTAAAGATTTGCTTGTTCTACTCACAAAGATCACACTCTTTTTTCTTTCATATTTTGAGGATATTTATCATTTGAACTTATTAAATATGTATATATCAATATGAAAAAGAAATTACTAATAGCTATATTGAGATTATACATAATGGGTGAGATTGCAAATGAAATACAAGCATATAGATAAATATACTTTTCAATAAAATTTTTAGTTTGTTTAACCTTTTTTTCGTAAAAAAATGCTAATAATATGCTTACTAATGAAAAAATTGGAGAAAAAATAAATCCAAAATAAAAATTTCCTTGTCCAATCATTGGAATTATTTTAGTTACTTGTGTATAAGATCCCTTAATAAATTCATTGTACACTTGAGGTGTTGTTTCATAATTCTTGAAGAAATACGACATAAAAGGTATTGAGTTAATAAAATCTGATACAACAATACTTAAATTGATTGGTTTAACCATACTTACTGCTGCGGAAATGTTAATAATTCCACTAAAGTATGCATTTACTGTTGAAGAAAAGAGAGAATTTACATCAGGTTGATCTTTATACAATCCAGATTTATAGAATAATCCAAGTATAGAAAAGGATATTAACAAAATCAGCAAAATAAATATATATTTTTTGTATTTTTCATACATGTTAGAGGTAATTATAAGTAATATTAGTGCAAGAACAACAGAGTTTATTTTTTCTGGAGTCATAATCGTAAATACGATTGTTATTACAAATATTGAAAAAATCAATCCTAATAATTGATTTTTTTCCTCATACTTAACATATATTTTATAAATAAGTATTATAGGTAAAAAAACTTGTAGTATCCTTACAAAAGTTACAAATGTCCAATAAATTAAAGGTGGAACTTGATTTCTCAAATTTAACAGTTCTATTCTTTTTGTATAGTTTTGAATTTCAGAAGTTTCTATAAAAAACGAAAAATAATCTAATAATTGTGGTGAGAACAATACACTTAGTAAAATAATAAAAGTTGAAATACTGATAAAATACTTTGCTTTTTTCCCAAACATATTATTTACATTTTCTAACTTAACTTTATCTTTAATAACAATATGATTTGAGGTGAATTTTTCTAAAAAAAACATTACTCTCATAACTAAAAATACAATCATTAATTCATATATGGAAAGTATTATTGAAAAGTTCATATTTTTATATAATATTGAATAATCAACAATTGTTTTATATTCTCCTAGAAGAAGATTATAGCCATTTAAGCACAATATCAAAGGTAAAATCACGCATCTTATTGAATAAGAAAAGTACACTAATGTAAATGTAGTATTATTAAAATACTTTTTTATATTGTTTATAAAAAAGATGCTAAATGTCCCAAAAAACAACGGTAACAAAGGCAAATATTCATATTGAACAGGTCTTCTCTTATCAATTAATATATATAGTGATACTGCTATACTTATAAAAATCAAAATATTTGAAAGCAGTAAAGATTTACTTTTCTCATCATTTTTTTTATTTAAATTTATATTTAATTTCATTTTTCCTCCTAAAAATTAATTATGGATATTTAAATATATTTCCCTTAAACGTTTACTCGAATTTCTTTTATCATATCCATTTTTTTGGATTTCTTGACTCATATCTTTTCTTTGATAATTATTTGAATGTTTTAAAACTTTTTCGACCCATATTTTTTTTTCGGTAGAGAGTGATATTGATTCCACTAAATCAGAAATAAATGCTTCTTTAGGAATATTTTCAGATACTATACTTTTTAAGCCAGCTGCCTGCGCTTCAATAACTACAATACCTAATCCCTCATATCTTGAAGGGAAAACAAATATATCAATTGCTTGTAATAAATTCGAAACATCTTCTCTAACACCTGTAAATACAACATTATCACCTAGGCCATAATTTTTTACTTTATCTATTACATCTTTTTTTAACTCTCCATCCCCTATTAAAAGTAATTTAGAGTTTTTATTTTTTTTATTTACATCATTAAAAATATCTATTAAAAAATCATGATTTTTTTGATATTTAAAATTCCCGATATGTCCGATTACATAATTATTTTCTAAATCCATTTTAGAACGATAACTTTTTCTTACTATGTCATTAAAAATATACTTACTACTATCAATACCATTTTTAATTAATTCGAATTTTTCATTTCCAAACATTGATATTCCCGCGATTTTTGAGCAAGCCAAATTTTCGTTTGAAAAAAATGTTAATATTTTCGAGTTTAAATAATGCATAATATTTGTCAGTCTTTTGTTTCCCTTAAACTCATTGTGACTATGTGCAATAGTTTTAATCCCTAACAACCTACCTAATATTATAGGTTCTATACTACTACAAGAATTTAGATGGTGATGAATAACATCATAATTCTCATTCTTAAGTAATCTATAAAGCTCAAATACAAACTTCAATGGATTTTTTCTTCTAGAAGTTATTTTGTGAATTTTACTGTTTTTTTCTATAAACACTTCTTCAAAATAAATTTTATCAGTAATTTTTAAAAAATCTATTTGAATCTCATCACTATGAATCTCACCGTAAGTGTTTAACACAAATGCCTCAATTCCGCCTAAATATTGATCTACTCCACAATAAAGTATTTTCAATGAACACTACTCCTCTTCTGCCGATAAAATTCTTCAAACCAACTAACAAGTTGATTTATATCATATCCCTGTTCAGCAATATTATTTATGTCACTCTGTCTATGTGATGTATTTGTAATTTTATTTTGTATAATTTTAGCCCAATAACTGTGACTTTCTTTTAAAGGTACAATTGTTATTAAATCAGATAATATAACATCTTCAGGAATGCTATCTGATATAACACATTCTAATCCAGCTGCTTGTGCTTCGATTAAAGAAATACCTAATCCTTCCCATAACGAAGGAAATAAAAACACATCCATTACTTGTAAATAATCTTCAACGTTATGAACTGCACCTAAAAAATATATATCATTTAAAATATTCATTTTATTAGCTTCTTCTACTATTTTTTCTTTTAACTCACCATCTCCAATTAAAAGTAGTATTGTATTAGAATTATTCTTTTTAAATTCTTGGAATACACCTAATATTTTCAAATGATTTTTAGCAGTTGTCATTCTTCCAATATGACCTATAATTTTTTTTCCTTTTAAATCCATTTCCTCTTTTAAGAGGGTTCTCTTGGAATAGTCAAAATAATATTTCTCTAATTCTATTGAATTTTTAACTATTTTGAAGGTTTTTTTATAAATAATACTACGTCCAAATAACCATGTCCCGGCTTTTTCTGAACATGCGAATTGATAATTTGATATATATCTAATAGGAAGCTGC
The DNA here is from genome assembly GCF_000019905.1 of Exiguobacterium artemiae 255-15. GTDB lineage: Bacteria > Bacillota > Bacilli > Exiguobacteriales > Exiguobacteriaceae > Exiguobacterium_A > Exiguobacterium_A artemiae. Next base: position 2,608,950 of record NC_010556.1, read on the forward strand.
ATAGAATTTTTTACAAAAGATTTAAAACCCTTACCTGATGAAATACTATGGCTATGCGCTATAGTATTTAATTTGTATTTTCTACATAACATCATATATATCCAGGCTGTACTTCTAATATGACTATGTAAAAATTCGTAATTCTCACTATTATCACGAAGGAATTTTTTCCACCAACTTAGATATTCAAAATGATTATTTCCTTTATAGTTTGGACACCTAAAAATTTTTCCACCACGTGACAGTATTTCTTGATCATAAAAACAAGCATCATTTGTATGAATCACAAAATCAAATTGAATTTTTGTAGTATCAATTTTTCTATATAAATTCATTACGAAAGATTGTGCCCCACCTAAATTCGTACTACCAAGAACGTGTAAAACTCTAACTTTATTATTCATTATTATAACTCCATAGTATTATATATACTTTCGTTGACAGTATTTACTTCAAATTTATTTTTTGCATATTTATAACTTTCTAAACCCATTTTAGGTAATATAGAATTATTGTTAATCAACCATTCCATTTTCTCTGCTAATTTATTCTCATCTTTGACTGGAATTAAAAACCCATTCTTTCCATCTATAACGGTTTCTCTACATCCAGGCGAGTCAGTAGTAATTATTACTTTACCACTTGACATTGCTTCTAAAATCGAATGAGGCACACCTTCTCTATAGAAAGAAGGAAGAACGAATACTGAATGTTTATGTAAAACATTACTAATATCATTTCGTTTACCTAAATAATCTACTATACCTTTCTCGACATAACTATTAATATCATTTATTTTTATTCCATTAGGATTTGGATCAAGTGGTCCTACAAGTGAAAATTTAATCTCAGGATATTTGTGTTTTATAATCTCTGCAGCTTTCAAAAATTCCATTACGCCTTTAGATTTAAGCAATCTAGTAACTAAAATAAATGAAGGTACTAAAGAGTTTTCTTTATACGGAAATTTTTCCAAGTTTATACCAGATCCATTCACTACTATTGCTTTCTCACTAGGAATTATTTTTAAATTAATAAATTCATTTGCATCATCAATATTTTGAAATATTACTTTTTTACTTGATTTAAAAACTCTTTTATATAAAAATTTAATCAAGTATCTCAATTTTCTAGCTTTGAACGTGTTTTCTGTAAAAACGTAACCTATTCCATTTAATGTAGGGTATATGTTTGAAACCCCAGCTAATTTTGCTGCCAAAGTACCAAATATATTAGGTTTGATAGTATAACTATGAACAATATCAACATTATTTTTTTTGATTATATTGTAATAAGATAGCAATAATAATATGTCTTTAAATGGATTTAAACTAGTTCTAAAAACATTTGTTTTTATAAATCTTACATTCATCTTTTCTAATTCTTTTTCATAACCGTATTCAGATCCTGTTACTATAACATTGTATTTTTCTTTATCAATATTATTAATTAAGTCTTTTCTAGTATTTAAAAATGGACTAGTACGCCCAGAGTTAATTAAGATTGTTTTTTTCAACTTTTTTACCTCCAAAAATTGTGTTCACACATTCTAAAGTAGCATTGAGGTTGTAATCAATATACTTATTCTTAAACTCTTTAGTCTTTTCTGATTGAATTTGAACGTTCATATTTTTAATTTGACTAAGTAAGTTTATTTCCTCTGATATCACTCCATTTGGTAACTCTTCATTTAAATTTATATAAAATCCTCTACTTTCTAAATACTCTTTGTAATCGTAACCGAAACAAAAAATCGGTTTTTCTAAAATAGAATAGTCAAAAATCGTCGCAGAATAATCAGATATTAATATGTCAGATAAAATCATCAGTTCGTTTATATTAGGATAGTCAGACACATCTATTATAAATTTATTAAAATTTACTCCTAATAATTTATTTGTATACGAATGAGTTCTTAGTAAAACAATATATTCATCGCCAATCTCTTCTTCCCATTTTTTGAAATCGATAGGCGGTTTTAGAGAATATTGTTTCCCTTTATCGTCGCTATCCCTCCATGTAGGCGCATATAGTATTATTTTTTTAGAGCTATCTAAGTTTAAATTTTTTCTTGTATTCTCTTTTACGCTAGAATGCAATTGTATTTTAAATAAAATATCATTTCTAGGCAGCCCAGTTTTTATTAAACTGTGTTTATCTAAATTAAACGCATTCAGATAAATTTTTTCTTCATATTCACTTGAATAAGAAAAGTAATTTATTTTAGAAAAATCAAAATCATTTCTTCCACTTACTGTATTTCCGATTTTTTTCAAAGGTATCCCATGCCAAGTATTTAGATATATCGTAGATTTTTTTTTGAAATTTAGTCCTCGCTCTATATTTACACAACTTATCCAATATTTAGATTTTAGTGCAGTGATAAAATATTTTAAAGAATCCATTTTAATTATCTCAATTTTTTTATTAGAATATTCCTCAGGATTTTTGACTGCCCAAACCATCCTATATTCATTAAATTTTTTATCGTTAATCATATGATCATAAATTGCTTTTGGACTGTCATTTATTTTCCAACCATGACCATTAAATAAAACTAAATTTTTTTCGGTTTTAACAAATATGCCGATACTTTTAAATACCAAGCTCATTAAAACTTTATATGTTTTTTGAATATATACATTATGTTTTAAAATATACTCAATTCTCTGCATCAACATTCTTCACCTCTTCACTTAAATCAATACTTTTGTAAAATGAAACAACTTCATAATTAGAACTATATGAAGAAAAACTTTTCTCATATACTAGATCACCAAAAATTTTTTGAGTGAAATTTATTATTGTAATAAATTTTTTAAAAAGATTTAAATTTAATAGTATACTTCTTTTTTTCTCGGATACTCTGAGATATTTCATTAAATCTGAGGTACATACATAACTATTATTTTGTGGATGAAAAATACCTTGTTCGTTTTTAGAAATCAATATTTCGATAAAATTATTTAAGTTATCGATAAAAATCATACTTCTATTATTTCTAATTATAGGAATAATAGGGCTTTTTTTAGCTATGTAAGACAACTTTTTATAGTTGCCTGGACAGTCTGGTCCATAAACCATGGGTGGTCTAATTATTATTACCTTGAAATTATCAGTATCCATAGCTGATAAATAGTTTTCTGCTTCATACTTTGATTTTCCATAATGATTTACTGGATAAGGAACGGTTTTTTCGTTGATTACTCCAGATTTTTTCCCGAAAACACTCATTGTACTAAAAAAAATAAACTGCTTAACACCTTCTTTTTTACACTTTTCAGCTAGTTTTATTGTCAAATCTCTATTAATTTCGTAATATTTTCCTTTTTCAGAAGACTGATGAACTATACCTGCTGTATGAATTAAACAAGAAACTTTTGTGAAATCATCTTTAATCCAATCCTCATTTCTTAATGAGATACTGCTCACTTCGTATTCCCCACTCTTTATTAACCATTCTTTTAATTTCACAGATATATAACCATTTTTTCCGGTTATTATTATTTTTTTTTTCATATAGCTATTACTCCTTTGAACTTGCTACTTCTTTATTAGTAATCGTTCCAGTCCCACCTTCAACAACTCCATCACTTCTAAGCACACTGAAAATGGTTGCAACAAAACATCTCGTATCCATTAAAAGCCCCATACGACGAATATATTCTCCATCAAGTTTCGCTTTTACTTCAATCGGTAATTCATCACGTCCATTAATTTGCGCCCAACCTGTCAGTCCCGGTAGTGTATCATTGGCATTATACTTGTCTCGCTCATCAATCAAATCGTATTGATTCCAAAGTGCTGGACGAGGTCCTACAAATGCCATTTCTCCTTTTAGGATATTAAACAATTGAGGCAATTCATCTAGGCTGGTTTTGCGTAAAATCTTTCCGATGCGTGTAATGTAAACATCCGGATCTGCTAACAAATGCGTTGGTGTATCATTAGGTGTTTCGATGTACATCGTTCTAAATTTTAAAATATTAAAATACTTTTTATTTAATCCCACTCGTTTTTGTTTGAAAAATATAGGCCCGCGAGATTCGAGCTTGATTGTAGCCATAATCAACATGAAGACAGGAATTAGTATAAGACAGGCCACTAAAGCTATTACGAAGCCAAGTGGACGTTTAATTACTAGATAGTTCACTTGTTTTTCCTCCTTGAGTTAATTTCTATTAAATAAAATTCTTTTCAAGCGTACTGACATCGTTAGCAATATCAAGTAAAACATTGCGTAATTGTAATGGTGACTCTCTGTGTTGGTTTACGAGTGCAAAGATGTGCTCGAGTGATTCTTTTTGGCGTGTTCTGCCAACAAAGATTTTCGGATAGATCGCTTCCGGGTCAACTTCACCGTCTTTCAGCAGTTCTTCATACATCTTTTCTCCCGGTCGAATCCCTGAGAATACGATTGGCATTTCATCTTCCGTAAATCCACTCAGTTCAATCATGTTCTTCGCAAGGTCAACAATCTTAACCGGTTCTCCCATATCAAGGACAAACACTTCTCCACCATCAGCTAAAATCCCCGCTTGAATGACCAAACGACTTGCTTCGGGAATTGTCATAAAGAAACGTGTCATTTCTGGATGGGTCACCGTAACTGGTCCACCAGCTAAAATCTGCGACTTAAAGAGTGGAATGACAGAACCACGACTTCCCAGCACGTTTCCAAAACGTACAACTGCAAATTTTGTTTTACTACGACGTCCTAAATCTTGAATGACCATCTCTGCGATGCGTTTTGTGGATCCCATGACATTCGTTGGATTTACTGCCTTATCCGTTGAAATCATCACAAAGCGTTCAACGTTAAACAAATCAGCTACTTCTGCGACATTTTTTGTTCCATAGACATTGTTTTTAACCGATTCATATGGGTTTGCTTCCATTAAAGGGACATGCTTGTGTGCAGCTGCATGGAACACAACTTGCGGTTTATGTGTCGCAAATACTTCTTCTAGTCGAGTGCGATCCTGGACATCTGCAATAATCGACACCAAATTAATCGGAAACTGAAGTCCACGTAGTTCACGTTCAATCAAGTAAATACTGTTTTCACCATGACCAAGTAACACAAGCGTAGTTGGATTAAATTGAATGATTTGTCGGCAAATTTCTGATCCAATCGACCCACCGGCTCCGGTTACAAGGACTGTTCGTCCCTCAATTTCCGATTTAATTCCGGAAATATCTAGTTCAACCGGTTCACGACCAAGCAAATCCTCAATCGACACATCACGGATTGCACTGACTGAAATTTTACCGGTAATTAATTCTTCAATCATCGGCAATGTCTGAACGTTTTTACAAAGTGTTTTGGCTTCTGTAATCAGCTCAATCCGCCGTTGTTGTGTTAGTGAAGGAATCGCTAAAACAATCGCTTCAATTCGGTGCTTTTCGATGACTGCTTTTAAATCTTCAGTCGTTCCGACAACTTCAATTCCCTGAATCATAAAGTGCATATTTTTTGGATCATCGTCTAGAAAAGCTACCGGTTTTAACTCATGAAAAGGAGATACGTAAAGCTGTCGGACTAAAGAACGACCAGCGCGCCCTGCTCCGATTACAAGTGTCCGTTTACGTGATTTGACCATTCTTCTCGGTAGCGCATATTTACGTAAATGTTGTCCAATACCGAGTAATCGTAAAGCAACACGAATTGCACCGAGTAATAATAAAGCAATACAAAAACTAAGAATTGTGATTCGCTCTAGTACTTCATTAAAAATAATATTTTGGTAAACCATCAATCCAATTGAACTTAGGCCTAGAGATAAGGATAATGTCATGGCTTCTTGAACACTTGCATACTTCCAATTGACTCGATAAAGTTTCATCAAAAAAGCAAGTGTCACGAATAATAGTGCAAAGACACCTGCAGATTGAAGTAATAGTTGACTATCAATTAATTTAAATAATTCTTTTGGATATAAGAAAAAGTACGTAAAACTCATAGCAATAACTAATGCTGCCGCATCAATACAGGCGAGCGTCAGAGTACGATAATAATAATAAAGTTTCATCTATGAAGTTTCCTCTCTTCATATTTATATTTAAATTTCACACTAATGATGCCGTAACAGATCGTGCTTTTAATAACTCTTCCATCATTTTTGCGACATCGTCACCAAGATCTTCACGCTTAAGAGCAAACTCTAGAGTCGTTTGAATAAAGCCAAGTTTTTCACCGACATCATAACGTTTCCCATCAAATTCATAAGCAAAAACGCGCTGCATTTCGTTGAGTCTTGTAATCGCATCCGTCAATTGAATCTCACCGCCGGATCCAATTTCCTGTGTTTCTAAATACTTAAAGATTTCCGGTGTTAATAGATAACGGCCTAAAATCGCTAAGTTGGACGGTGCTGTACCTGGCGCCGGTTTTTCAACAAATGATTTTACCTTATGTAAGTTCTCTGAGATGCTTGTACTTGGATCAACAATCCCGTAACGTTGCGTATCTTCGTCCGCAACTGGTTGAACACCAATGATCGAGCTGTTTGTAATTTCATACTGTTCAATAAGCTGACGTGTACATGGTACTTCGGCTTGAACAATATCGTCTCCAAGCATAACAACAAACGGTTCGTTACCGATAAATGCTTTTGCTTGAAGAATTGCATCTCCGAGCCCTTTCGGTTTTGATTGACGAATGAAATGGATGTTGATATTTGTTGTAGCTTCAACAAGATGTAACAATTCAGATTTATTTTTCGCAATCAAGTTGGCTTCTAGTTCCGGAACGGAATCGAAATGATCTTCAATTGCTCGTTTCCCTTTACCCGTTATAATTAAAATATCTTCAATACCCGATTCAATTGCTTCTTCGATGATATATTGAATCGTAGGTTTGTCAACAATTGGTAACATTTCTTTTGGCATTGCTTTTGTAGCTGGTAAAAATCTAGTCCCTAATCCTGCTGCTGGAATAACCGCTTTTTTTACTCGCATCGTAAAAATCACTCCTTGTTGTAATTTCAGATTTCCATAATATAATTAACTTGCCATTCTTTATGTAAATTACGATAACACATCCTATGGAACTTATTCCATAAAGTTTTCCATATTTTAATAACGTAAGCGTTAACATAGAAAAAAGAGAGTCAAAATAACTCTCTTTGTCTTTTTAATAAATAAATAACTTAAATCCACTGGCCTTTCCAGTTCTTTTCAACTGGATTAGGTGGATTAATGGCTACCAATTGATTTAGTAACACTGCTTCATTGTTCTCATAAATTTCATCGTATAACCAACTCTCAAGTTCCTGGGCTAAGAACTTACGACACTCAATCCAATAGAACGGACGTTTCTCTAAATGATGCGCATCCGAAGCAACAAGATGAGCCAGACCATTTTCGAGTAAAGCTACAGCAAACCGTTGCACGTCTTTACCGTACTTGCCGATTAGACTGGCACACGTCACTTGACTAATGGCACCATTTGATATCAAATCAAACAGTAACGTTGGATTTTGAATAATGGCTTTATTTTTCTCGGGATGGGCAATGACTGGAACGTAGCCGTCAGAAATCAATTCAGCAAATATCTGTCGTGCATATGAAGGAATTCCGGTCGAGGGAAATTCGATGAGAATATAGCGTGAGTTTGCTAATGATAAGGCAACACCGGTATTGACTTCCTCAATCAATTCTCCTGTAATTCGAACTTCATGCCCCGGATAAATCGTGACTGGAATATTTCGTTTCTTCAACAGAACATTTAACTCAGCGACTGTTAATTGGACATCAACATCTGTTGTCTCGAATTGCGGATGAAACAAATGCGGTGTCGCAATAATTTGGTTGATCCCCTCATTAGCTGCCTGCTCTATTAAGTGTAATGTTTGCTCGACACTGGCCGGACCATCGTCGACAAGTGGTAAAATATGACAATGTAAATCAACCATATTGAAATCCCTCACTCATAGGAATAGTAGTATTGATATGCTGAATCATCTGTCAGTTCACGACGGTTTAAGACAACACCGAGAATTTTTGCTTCGGCGAGTTCGAGTTGTTCTTTTGCTTTTAACACACGTTGGCGGTCAGATGTCGTACAGCCAACGACTAAAACAACACCATCTGTCAGTTTCGACGTGATCCGGCTGTCGGCTACTTGTAAAAGCGGTGGTGCATCTAATACGATGATATCGTATTCGTCACGCAATTTCAGAATTAAGGTTTCCATCGCCTTAGACGATAACAACTCAGCCGGGTTTGGCGGAATCGGTCCTGCCGTTAAAATCGATAAGTTATCGACTTTCGTCGGTAAAATAGCTTTTCCAAGATCGGCTTGACGCGTCAACAAACTTGATAAACCAAGACCATTCGCAACTCGGAACGTATAGTGCACTGTTGGACGACGCATATCGGTATCGATAATCAAGACTTTTTTACCTTGCTGTGCATAAGCGACGGCTAAGTTTGAAGAGGTCGTTGATTTTCCCTCTCCCTGCGTGGCTGATGTCACAAGAATGACTTGAATTTCACGATCAACTGCCATGAATTCGATGTTCGTCCGAATCGTACGGTATTGCTCTGCGACCGGTGATTTAGGTTGCGTGACGGTTATCAGATTCCGTGCGTCTTTATTCATTTTATTTTTCTTAGCCATACTGTTTAACCGCCTCTCGTTTTGACGCTTTTTTTGACGCGTTAAAGACTTTACTTTCGATATCCGGAATACTGCCTAAAACCGGCAAGTCCAAAATTTGATGGACTTGCTCTTCTGTCCGAATTCGACGATCGAGTACTTCACGTAAGAACGCAAGACCAACCCCAAGTAAGAAACCAACGACTGCAGCAATCGCTGTATTCAGTAAAATGTTTGGACTGACTGGTGTTGTTGGGATGCCAGAAACCGATAAGACTTTAACGTTATCGACATTCATCAAATCAGTAATATCATCACTAAAGACTTTAGCGACCGAGTTGGCAACGTTTGATGCAAGTGCTGCATCTGTATTTTGAACAGACACATTGATGACCTGAGAATTTTGTTCACTTTCTACTGTAATCATATTGTTTAGAGCACTAATACTATCCGGTGCGTTTTTGACTTCTGCTTGTACTTTTTCTAAGATAGCTGGACTTTTAATGATTACACGATATGTATTGACAAGGGTGACAGACGATTGAACTTGCGAGGCATCAATCACATCGTTTTCCTGTTTCTTCGGCGTGACGAGAATTTGTGTACCGGCCTGATAAGTCGGCTTGATTAAAAACGTACTGACAGCAAATGAGATGAGAGCTGCGACGATTGTCAATGCGAGAATCCGCCAAAGCGACTTTCTCAAAGTCGAAAATAATTCTTGTAAACTAATCGTTTCATTCATGGTTTGATTATTCTCCTTTATCTGTCTAATGCGATGATTTTTTCATCAACTAATGCTCAGTATAACAAAAAATTGGGAAATGGTTGATTAAATTTCAGGAAATAACATACGTTTTTTGAAATTTGTTGCGTATAATAAAGAATGACATGTTTCTTTTTACATGGATTTCCGGATATAAACATAGGAGGAAGATCTTTATGCATCGCTCGTTACAAGCACTCCAATACTATACATCACACTCTGAAGAAGACATCAAACGACTCCACGAACGGATTCGTGCCAGTCTCGCTTCAACTGAATCTTTGACAGATACAATGATTCGCCTGACCGGACAAGAACCACTCGTTCCGTTCAAACAAGATACTGTCACGGCTGAGGAATGGACCGCCTTTTTGGCCGGTAAACACCATTCCCAACTCGCTGACTTTTACGGGACACTTGTTGCCCGACCGATCCTGAAAGAAGACGGTCCGCTTGTCAAACGAGAAGAGGAAGAAATCGTCCCTTCCTTATCGCGTACTCATCGTGAAACGGAACCCCGTCGGCAAAAAGTCAAAGTCCGGACCGAACCTCGCGTCAAACGAAAGATTCCTTGGGGTTGGTTGGCTTTACTCGTCTTGTGTTTTTTACTTGGTGCCGCCGGTACTTACGTCTATTCCAACTATTTAGCACGTCCTGCAGCAACGGAACCAAAATCAACAGTCGAGCAACCCGTGACAGTTGAAAAGTCGGAAGAGAAAACAAAAGAACTGGAAACAGACCCCAAAGTAGAAGCTAACGTGCTTTACGTCAAAACCCGTAATACGAACATCTACAGCGACTCTGGTCTAACCGATGTATTGTACGAAGCTGACTTCGGTGACGGATACCGGATTCTTGAAACGACGGATACGGTCAGTAAAGTTGAGTTGACCGATGAATTGACCGGCTATATCAAAACAGTCGATACGACAAAAGACTTGAAGGAAGATCCGATTGCCGATGAAGCGTTGTTGACATGGGTCGGTGATAATCTAGATACGAGCTTCGTCAACGAGACGCTCATTGACCTTATCGGCAAATCTGCCGAGGATTTAAATAGTGCATATGGTTCACCGGAACGGACGTTTTCCGATGAAGTAAACACCTATCTCTTTTACGGTAATCATTTCTTTACGCTCCAAAACGATAAAGTCATCGCGATTGACTGGTCGGAAACGGCCATTACAAATGCTGAACTGGCAACACTCGCTCCGCTTCAACTTGAAACAGAAACAACGGGACTGGTTACAAGTAACTCTTACCGCCTGCAACGATTCGAAAAACCGGGAACAAGTTTCAGTCGAGTTCGCTTGGCTGAGCAAAATTTATAAAACGATGCAATACAAAAGGGACAATCCGAAAAATGGATTGTCCCTTTTGTTTACTCGAGACCTAACGAGTAACGTAATGCGGTTTTTGTTTGCGCCAGTGAATCCTCGGTCGGATGCCAGTAATAAATGCCATCCGCTTCTTTCCCACCGGTTCCTTCAAGTTTTAAATTCTTTTGATTTTTAAAGGCATCCATATAGTCAAAAGCAAGTGTCCGCATCGGCTTGAACGAGACGTTCGTTTGCGCATTTTTACCGACGACATCCATGATTGCATTGAATTTACTGACGGAAACATCCGACGATAATTTCGCAACAACTTGTTCAATGACTTGACGTTGACGCATTTGACGACCAAAGTCTCCCCGCGGATCTTCATAACGCATTCGTGTATACTTTAAGGCTTCATCACCGTTTAAGTTGATTTTCCCAACCATGAACTGTTTATTACCAACTTTAAAGTCTAAGTCGTTATTAACAGTCACACCACCAACGGCATCAACGAGTGACGTAAATCCTTCCATATTGATTTCCGCGTAATAGTTAATCGGAATATCGAGGAACTTCTCGACTGTTTTGATTGCCATCTCGGGTCCGCCAAATGAATAGGCGTGATTGATTTTATCATTTGTTCCGTGACCGACGATATCGACTTTCGTATCGCGTGGAATACTAATCAACCGACTTTCGTTTTGCGTCGGATTAAGTGTCATGATCATGATTGAGTCACTCCGGCCCCGTTCACCCGGACGTTGGTCGACTCCAAGCAGTAAGACCGAGACCGGTTTTTGTTTTTCGACGACTTTGTCTCCTGTATTTTTGACCGGCGATTGAATCTTTTTAACCGTTTGGTCAACCTGATAATAGGTATAGCCGATAAATCCTCCGACTCCGATGACCAATACCAAGGCAATCAACAACATAATCTTTAACGGCGTCCAGCGCTTTTTAACTTTTCTTCTTTTTTTGACACGTTCCACGTTTTCACTTCCCTTTCTCTTCTCTACCACTTATTCATTATGTAACTTCATCAGTTCTCGTTAGTATCGGTCAAACAAAAACGATCTTACAGTCGAGTATACTGAAAATTACAGGCGAATTGTCAAAAACGGGAAAAGATGAAAAAAGAGTTTACCGGTTGGTAAACTCTTTTAGTTAAGATGTAAACGTTATTAGTTACAGTAACGACTCCGCCGCTGAGACCTTCTCATACATAAAGACTTCGTAGATTTTTTTCTTGAAGTTGTAATCCATGCTGACGACCATCCGTTTTTTTGGATCTGTTGTTTGGAAGACATACGATTTCATCATGATCGGGTCAGCTAGTCCCATTTTGATTTCTGCTTTTGACGCGACCTTCGAGTAATCAAAATTCGACCAATCCATCCACTCCCCGAGTCCTTTGCCTGTCAAGACAGCATCGAGTTGTTGTTCGGTCATGCCTTCTTTTAGCTTTGCACCTTTCATCAGTTGCATCTTACTTTCCCGGACACCGAGTTTTGTTTTTGCCGTCACTTCCAGCATCTTTGAAGTCAATAGGTAAACTGAACCTTTACTTTTTGTCGCAAATGCTAACGATGTATACGTCGGTGCGACTTTCAATTTTGTATCATGAAAATCATAGGCGACGAACTTCTTACCACCTTCTTTATCCATCAGTTCTGCTTTTTTCTTTAAGATAATCGATCCGTCTTTTTTCGTCAGCTGTGTTTTATAGCTTTTTCCGTAAAGGACCTGTGCGACCTGCTCCATTGTCATGCCCGTTTTTAACGCTTCGAACTGTGTCGTCGCTTTGATTTCTTCTTTTGTTGCTGCTTGTGCTGTTCCTGCGATTAATGTTGAACCGGCCAAAATTGCCGCGATTGTCAGTTTACCAAGTGTTGTTGTCATGTCTGTTCGCTCTTTTCTTTTTTAAAGTGAGATTACAAAATTACTCGAGACCGTTTCATAGTGACTGATCCGGTACGTTTTTTCGTTTGGATCATACATCATCTCGACCCGCAGTCGCTTATTCGGATTGCTCGTCCGGAAGATATAGGTTTTTCCTTTACCCTGACCAAGACCGGTCCGTTCCATATCACGCTCTGACAGCGTGTGACTGAAATCGTTAATCGTCCAGTTCATCCAGTCGCCGAGTCCTTTTCCGCTGAGCACGTTATCCAGTTGCTGTTCGGTCATCCCGTACTTCAGACGTTTTCCTTGCTTCAGCTGTTTGTCGCTTTGGCGGACCTGCATCGGGTTTTTTGCACTGAAATCCAGTGACTTTAATGCAAGACGGTACACCTTGTCTTTCGGTTTGACCGTAAAGAAGAACGTCATCAGATGCTCCGGCACCTCTGACTTTTCATCCCCGACGAGGTAATACCGGTAATCCATCAGTGTGTCAGAATCCCGCTTCGGTGACTTTTCTTTTAAGATGATTCGACCGTGTTTCTTCGTCAATTTCGTTTTATACGTTTTTCCGTAGCGCACTTTCGCATATTCGGTGATGGTCATGCCTGTTTTGTACTTCGTAAAATCCGTCGTGACTTGTTTTTCTTTCTTGGTCGCCGCATCGACAGGGCTGCTGATTACAGTCGAAGTCAACAGCGTCATCAAGACCGCATATTTCCATATTCCTCTTGGCATGAAAGACGGCTCCTTTCTTACTTCGGTTTAATCGTATGAATCGAATAGTTGTTTATCACATACTGTTTCTTTTGATAATCAAACTTCATCATGACTTCAATCTGCTTTTTCGGATTAGAACTTTTGAACGTATAAATTTTCATTTGACCACGGTATTTGTATTCTTTTCGTTCCTGTTTCGTTTGAACCGATTTGTAGTCCAAAGACCAACGCAACCCTACCTGACCTAAGCCTTTACCGGACAACAGTTCATCAAGTTCTGCTTCCGTCTCATCTCCCCGGATATAGGTCACGTGTTTGAGCGTCCGGGTACTCTCCCGTAATCCGCTGTTCGTGTCCGCTGCAAACTGTAAGGTTTTTTGGACCAGGAAATACGTCGTTTGATTCTTTCTCGTGTGAAATTCAAGTGTCATCAGTCGTGGTAACGTCTTTGACTTGTCATAAAACGAATAGCCCCGCGACCGGTATCCTTTTTCATTCTGCGCCCAATTGGCTTTTTGCTTCAAGACGGTCGCGCCGTTCTTCTGTTTCAAATGCTGTTTGTATGAGGCACCGTACATGATTTTAGCGACTTGCGTCACGGTCAGACCAAACTTAAACGACCGGTACTCTTTTAATACGTGCTGTTCTTCCTTCGACGCCGCTTGTCCGTCGAGTGTCCCGCTTAAGCAGAGGACACCGATGACAAGGACCAGCCCCAATTGTTTTAAACACTTCATAATGTTCCTACTCTCTTCATTTCAGTAACCGCACAGCTTTATCCGCATCGAGTCGCCCGTATCCGTATGACGAATCGTAGCCTTTGACACCAAGATCCTGTGCTGATTTTTTAAGGATCGCTTCCACTTCCGACGCTTTGATCGTCGGCTTCAGACTGTAAAGCAGACTCGCGACACCGACGACGTGTGGTGCTGCCATCGACGTCCCGCTCCAGAAGGCGGAGACGCCGTCGCTGAGATAACTCGGAATGTCTTGCCCCGGAGCGACCAAATCCAGTCCCTTGCCGTAGTTCGAGAACGACGACCGTTTATCGAACCGGTTCGTTGAGCCGACTGAGAAGGCATACTGAGAGCGTGCCGGATACGACAGTTTATTTTGTCCTTCGTTCCCGGAAGCGACGACGACGAGAACGCCTTTTTTCTTCGCATAGGCAAGTGCGTCTTCAATCGCCCGTGACGAGAAGGCACCGCCGATGCTGACATTGATGACTTTGGCCCCTTTTTTGACGCCATGTAAAATTCCTTTGGCGATATCCGAGTTCAAGCCGTAGTTGTCTTCCCCGAGGACTTTGATCGGAATGATTGACGCTTTGGCATTGATGCCGGACATGCCATACGTGTTGTTGCTGTTCGCGGCAATGATACCGGCGACGTGCGAACCGTGTCCGTGGTCATCGATTGCCATTTGGCGTCGGTTGACGAAATCATAGCCGAGATCCATCCGGACACGTCCGGCAAAATCGGCGTACGTCGGATTGATGCCGGTATCGACGACCGCGACGAGCACCGTCGATTGTTTTTTCCCGGCAATCCGTTTCTGCATGGCGTTGAAGTTGATATCGGCGCCTTTGACGCCACCCCGTTGTCCGGTATTGTTCAGTGACCACTGATACGACTTGAAGACATCGCCTCCGAGTCCGTGCATCTGACTGTCGAGCTCGACGTACGCAACCCCACTCGCCTTCGCGAGTTGCTGTTTCGCCGCCAGTGCCTGCATGACTGTCCGGTACGTGAACTTCACGAGGCCAAGATCGGCGTCAATCGTTTCGTGTTTGACGGCTGCTGTTTTCTCGGACAGTTGTTGTTTTTGGCTGCTCGTACCCGTCATCTTGACGACGAGGCTGCGTGACTTTGCGACCGTTCCCGATTGACCAAGCGACTCTCGAAGCGGTTGCAATCTTTCGAGTTTAAATGGCACGACAAACGACGTATTTTTCTTCCCTTCGATTTCTATGTACTGACGACCGCTCCAACTGAGCGGGAAGACGAGTGACTGATCCGTGATTTGATCGTACCGGCCGTAGACGAGTTGCCGTTTGTAGTAGGATTGTGACTCATAGACGGTCACCGCTTCCGTGTCATCGGCGACGAATTTCAAATGGGTTCCGCCGGTCAGGTACGTTTTCGTATCAAAGTAAAATAACGCCTTCCCTTTGCTGTCAAACTTGCCTTTGATGTATGCTTTCTTTGTTTTCGTGTCCAGCGTCGGTAATTTTTTTGCACCAGTACCTGCTGCATCTATTTGCATCGGGATCATCGTCCCGAGGAGACCTACTACTGTCAGTCCTGCCATCCATTTTTTCATTTTCCCGCTCCCTCATCCATCTTTTGACCTATACAACCAGTATAATGGAAAATTTTACGCTAAACACCTAATTTTTACGTTCAAAGCAATTTTTTTCTGCTTTTAAACCACGAAATAAAAAAGCGAACCCAGTATCAACTGGATCCACTTTTAGTTTCATTTGATATAGCTCGCTGCCCGGTCGGCATTCAGACGCCCGGAACCATACGTCGTATCATATCCTTTTGAACCGAGATCCTTTGCTGATTTCTTGAGAATATTCTCCACGTCCGTTGCCTTGATGCTCGGTTTGAGACTGTACAAGACGCTCGCGACTGCTGCGACGTGTGGCGCTGCCATTGACGTCCCGCTCGCAAAAGCCAACTCTCCATCGGCGAGATAACTTGGAATCGAAACGCCGGGTGCGACGAGATCAAGTCCTGTTCCGTAGTTCGAGAACGAAGCCCGCTTATCCGTCCGGCCTGTTGCACCGACCGAGAGGACATATTTCGAACGGGCCGGATACGATAATGCCTTTTTGCCGGCATTACCGGACGCCGCGACGATCAACACATTTTTACTTTTCGCATACGACAACGCCGACTCAACCGCTTTGGAGGATGTATCGCCACCGAGACTGAGATTAATGACTTTGGCACCTTTTTTAACGGCGTGATTGATGCCGCTGACCAAGTCCGACGTATAACCGACACCGTTCTCATCAAGGACTTTGATTGGAATAATCGAGGCTTTGGCATTGATTCCTGTCATTCCATACGTGTTGTCCGTACCCGCTGCGATGATACCGGAAACATGCGAACCGTGCCCGTAATCATCCCACGCCGTCTTCGAACGGTTGACGAAATCGTAGCCGAGATCCATCCGGACTTTCCCGGCGAAATCGGCATAACTCGGATTGACACCGGAATCGATGACGGCGACAAGTGTTGTTGACAGTTTTTTCTTCGCAATCCGTTTTTGCATCGCCGTCAGACCGATATCCGCTCCTTTGAGACCTTTTTTCTGACCGGTGTTCAACAAGGACCATTGGTGTTTCTTAAAAGCATCGGCTCCAAACGCTTGAATCGGCATATCATATTCAACGTAGGCCGTCGCACTCGACTGCTCAAACTTCTGTCTCGCGGCTTTTGCTTCCGTCGCTGAACGATACGTCAACTTCTCCAGACGTAATTCCGGAGCGACTGATTTCACAGTCTTCGCACCGAGACTGCTGCTGCGGACCATACCGGTTTTTGTCTGAACGATCAGAGCCGTTGCCGTATTTGTCTTTGCTTTGACAGCAGAACTGCTGGTCACGTCAATCGGCTCGTAACGCGAGACACTGAACGGGACGGAATATGTATCACCCGGATATCCCTCCAACACCAGATACTGTCGCCCACTCCAGCTCAGCGGGAAATACATTGTCTCATCGTTGCGCTGGAAGTAACGGTTGTAGACACGTCCGGCGTCGATATCTGCCTTACTTGTAAAGATTGTGCCATAGACATCCCAAGCGAGATCAAACTCAGGTGGGTTCCGTCCTTTACAAAGTCTTTGGCATCCATGTACCAGATGGCAAAACCATCTTCATCAAATCGTCCTTTCATCGGTGTTCCGGCGTAGCTACCGCGGAATACCGGTAGCGCTTTTGCTTGATTGATTTGTTTGGTGCTGACGGTTTTTTGTTTGACACTGACCGTTTTTTGCTCAGCCGCAACTTCTCCGTTCATGCTGAATCCGATCAATAAGCTTGCCGCGAGACTTCCTGCAATGATTTTTTTCATTCCTTCACTCCTCAATTCGTCTTAGGTCCTTAATCCTATATACCCGATATTTTTGGAATAATGTGGGATATTAAAAATCATTTACCTAATTTATTTATTTTTGACGGTTTGTCAAATTAAGTGCAACACTTCTTCCGTGAAGACCTCGTATGCAGTTTTCCAGTTAAGACATTTTCGTGGTCTCCCATCAATCCAGGCGAGCGCTTGAGCGATTTCAGAACGACTGACCTTTCCGAAATCTGTCCCCTTCGGGAAAAATTCACGGAGAAGACCATTGGCGTTCTCGTTACTACCACGCTGCCAAGAAGAATACGGATCTGCAAAATACATGGGTAAGCCTAACGTGTCACGAATTCGTTCATGACAGCTAAACTCTTTTCCACGATCTGTCGTCGCAGTTTGGAACGTTCCCAACGGGAAGGAAAGATGTAATGCTTGAATCGCAGACTCCATCGATTGAGCGGACCGATTTTCCATCGGTACAGCGAGATAAAAACGACTCTTTCGCTCGACGAACGTTGCGACACAGGCTTTTGACGTTCCTCTACCCGATACAACAGTATCAAGCTCCCAATGTCCAAACGTTTGACGCCCTTTGACGTCGGACGGACGTTTACTGATTGGCAGTCCGACGTTGAAGCGTCCGCGCGTCTCACGTGGTTTCTGACGCTTTCCCTTTTGCCGAAGAAGTCCAGAATCGGCCTCGACGAGGCCACTATAAATCCAACGATAAATTGTCTTGAACGAGAGTCCTTCTTCTTGGAATAATCGTCCGGCAATTTGTTCAGGGGACCACGTCTCCCGTAATTTTTCGAGGATGAAGATTCCTTTTTCGAGCGTAAACTTCGTACGTGCACCGCACTTCTTTTTTCGCTCCACATAACGCTGGTCAGCATGAGAAGAATCGTAATGAGGATTTCGTTTCAATTCTCGTGAAATCGTAGAAGGTTGACGCCCCAGGCGTCCCGCAATCTTTCGGACAGAGAAACCTAGCTCGAGATACGTCTCTATTTTGACTCTTTCTGATATGGTAAGATGAATATAGCTCATAACGAATCCTCCGTTGAATTTTGTGTGGTAACTCTATTCTACACGAGGCCGTTATGGGTTTTTTTTGTGTTTTCAGCTAGGTGTTGCACTTAATATTACAATTCGTCTTTTAAATAAAAAATCCACCACCTCAACAGGTGATGGATTTTTGTTTTACTTCACGATGACTTTGAAGGTTTTAACGACCTTATAATTTCCAACAGTCGTATAGGTAACGCGAATTGATGTTGTTCCTTTAGTGACTGCTTTAACTTGTCCTTTTGTGTTCACCGTCGCGATTTTTTTATTGAGCGAGGCATAGCTGACAGATTTGATTTTATCGGTTGCTGACGCATAACCGATTGTCGTTGTTTGACCTTTTTTCAATGTTTTTTGTGTAGCTTTCAGCTTCACTTCATTGACTTTCGTTTCGATCGGTAATGTAGTTGTCAGGACGAATCCGTCTTTTAATGTCACGGTTGCCGTCACAGTCGTTTTGCCTGATGCTTTACCAACGAGACGTCCCGTAGTATCCACTGTTGCTTTTGACGTGTCCGCTACTTGATAACGAATCGATGATACAGTTGATGACGTATTCAAGACTTTTGTTTTCAGGTTGATACCTTTTCCTTGATAGACACTTGCTTTCTCGATTGTTGCCGTCGGTGCTTTTGTTGTTTGTGGAACGAAGACACCGAGGTATCCATTTACTTCTGCCGTTCTCATCCCTTTAACCGGAACTGTCAAGATTCCGTTTTTGTCTGTGACAAGTTTCGTTTGGGTTACACCACTCGCATCGACAAAGACTTGGTTCGTATGTTGTTTGCCCATATCGACTTTGATTGTCGTGTTAAGTGTTGACTTCTTCCCGATGACTGTCGCAACACCCGTGTTACGGTCTTTACCGAGTCGGACACTTGAAATCAAATGACTGCCGGCGACTTTTGAAGTGTTCGTCGTATGATACGCCACTTTCTGAGCACCGTATGCATATTGCTTACGGACTTTCAGTAAGTTCGTGATTTCGTCATAGTACGGCGTTTGCTTAGACATATATGAAGCATCTGTCTGATACAAGTCACCGTAATACACTGTCGGAACCGTATCTTTGTTCGTCAGCAAGAATGCATATTGCGAGACGACGTTATCAACCGAATATTTTTTCTTTGTGCTGGCGAGTTCTGCGTTGTAGATGCCGAGTGCTTGTTTTTCTGTATCTTTATCGTACATTTTTTCGAACGACTTCGGCTCTTCGCCTGCTTTGTACTGAATACCTGTTTTGATGCCGTACAGGTCGAGCATGATTTGGTTGACGCGATTTTTCTCTTGATCATGGTTATTGACGAATGACCAGTTAGCAGATACATCCGTAGAACCGTTACCAGCACGGTTAATCGTTGAACCTGTTGCAATCGCACTTAACGGACGTTTAGAAGCTTCATTCCCAAGTGCAGTTCGCATCGTGAAGTAAAGTGGTGAATCCATGATAAGCTGTTCATCGTTATTCGCTTTCATGTATGCTTTTTGCTCTGACTTGTAGCTTTCGATGTAGCTTAAGTGCTCTTTTTTACCGAAGTGTTCTTTCGCGACTTGGGCTTCTGCTTTTAAAATTGCCGTGTCGTAGTGTGACGCTGCATCAATCCGGAAGCCGTCAAACTTATATGTTTCAAGCATCCACTTCATCCAGTTCTTTTGTTCCTTGATGACTTCTGTGTTCGAGTTGGCCAAGTCAACTCCAAGTAAAAATTCATCATTGTTCGTCATCGTCTTGTTATAGGCTTGAAGCGGAAATCCTGTTTCATCTACGAAGAGGAACTGATCTTCGATATCGATGCCCGAGTTATCATTCTGATACGAACGTTCTTCTGTTCCGTATCCGTAAGTTGCTTGTGTCTTCATGTATTCTTCCGTCAACTTCGCAATCGTTCCATTGTCCGCTGACGCGAGGAGTGCTTCTTTTGTCTCGAAACCATTTTCTTTCATATAAGCAAGGTAACCCGGATCCTTCGCGTATTGCGATAACATCGGTTTCCAGTTCTGCGGTGAAACTTCATACCAACCGTCAGCCGCGAGATAAGTATCGACGACATTCAAGTTTTGAGTTTTAGACGCTTCAATCAACCATTCAGGTAAATAGTTTTTCTCATTCTCCGGTCCAAAGTAACGGTACGGTTTACCGTCTTTGTCCGTCATGACACGTCCTGTACCTTGACCTTGAAGCGATGTTCCATTTAAGAAGGTTTTGTTCCACTCTTTGAGGTACCCGTATTTTTCTTGTCCCTGTCCGCCGCCTTTTGTATAGGCGAGGTAAGGTGTCGCGAGCGTTTTTGTTGTCTGTCCGCCCGTGTATGGATTCGTGAATAACTCACCTGAGCTTGTCGCACGACGTACGAAAACAGCTTCCCGCTTGTTTAATCCAAGCATCTGGTTTGGAACCAAGTCCATTTGAACTTTGATGTTATCATCATGCAACATGTCGACCATCATCTCGAGATGACTGGCTTTACCGTATTTCGTTGCCGTTGTCCCGCCTGGTCCTTGTGGGAATTCACCTAAGTCATACCGATCGGCAATAGCATACCCTTCCATGTAGCGCGCCATATCAAACGAACGATACGCAGGCGGCATCCATACATCTGTTACTCCCCATGAGTTTAACAGGTCACCTTTTTTAGCAAGAGTCCGGTACATATTGCTGTCATATGGTTGGTAGAGGCTGAAGCTCTGGAAGATGACATGGTTATCCAATTTCTCACCTGACGTATAAGCTGCTGCTTGTTTTGGTGCTACACCGAAGCTACTTGTTGCTACGAGGGTAGCAAGTAGTCCAGCAGATACTTTTTTGGTATTCTTCATCAATATAAGTCTCCTTTACTATCTGTATTTAATTGATTATTTTTTCCTTTAATTACTAAACAACATCACATAATTTAACATCTTTCTTTCAAGATAACACCTTCTATTTTTCAAAAAAAGTCAATAGATTTAACAAAATGCAATCGATTGCACTAATTGTCATAAAAAAGAACACCTTCCATCCATTTCCGGACGAAAGGTGTTCGAAAGGATTAGTTTAATCCGAGAAGAACGGCTTTCTCGTAACCGCCAGTCAGGACTGAGTTGTCGTATGACTGAAGATCTTTGTTGACGACGATGACGTTCGACAACGTTTTGAGTGTACCAGCCGGGACTTTGATTTTAACGATATCAAGTCCGTTTGATACATTGTCATCCGAGTCAGCAAGCGAGATGCTTGTTCCGACCGGAAGTGCTTTTCCGTTCAGGATATAGTTCGCTGTGCTTGTCGCATCGTACATACCAGAGTATTGAACACCCTCTGTGAACTTGACGCGGATAACGTCTTTTTCGTTTTTCTCGTTCGCTGACACTTTAACGATTTCAAACGGTGTCAGGACCGGTTTAACAGGCGTTTTCATGAGTTTGAAGTCATGTGTTGCTGTTGCAACCGTGTTACCGACATCATCAGACAATGATTTGACGACGACTTTCCACTCTTCGCCGTACCCTTCCAGGTCGACGAGGCGTTGGAGACTCTCGTTTGCTTTGACTTGGAAGTTTTTGTCCGTTGTATCCGTGTACTTGACGACAGACCCGTCAATCGTAACGATTTTTCCATCTTTGTTCTTACCGATGAATTCAACTGTCGTTTTCGGAGGCAAGACGATACCGTCCGCATTGATGAGTGGCGTGTTGTACTCATCGAGGTCACGGATTTTCACCGGCTCGCTCATCATGACAACGAAGTCGTTTGTCATTGGTACGCGGTCGATCGTGTTGATTTCAGCACTCTTCAGGTCCGGCGTGTTGAGCGGCGATCCTTCATAGCTGAGGTCAAGGATTAACGCATCGTTCTTCTCACCGTTCGCTTCGGCCTGGATAGCACCTTTTTCGAGCGTGATGCGGAACTTATCGTTGTAGTAGTTTTCTTTCGTGTTGACTGTATCGTAGATTTCCGTCCAGTCTTTCATCAACTCGATGACAGCTTCGCCCGTCTCTTTGTTATAAGACGTGACATTGACATACTTGCTGAAGTCTTCGTATTTCTTCGTGTTCGAGTTGTAACGCTCAAACTTCAGTTCGTTATCAAGCAATGCAAGGATATTCGCATTTTTGAGGCCTTTGCTGAACATCACGCGGAATTGCTCAGGTGACTCAACAACGACGCCAGCTGTCGGTTTGACTGTGTCAGCCGCAACCGTGAAGTCGAGGTTTTGTGTCGTTCCAATGTTGCTTTCATCTGAAAGTGCTGCGAAGTCCATTGTATCCCAGACTTGAAGCGAGTGTTTACCTGCAGCGAAGTAACCTTCTTTGACACCTGGATAGTTGTCATCAAGCATGATACGGACTGTATCGCGGCGATCGACACCTGTTTTGTTGTCAAATCCGTAATGCGTGACTTTGAAGTACTTCTCTCCGTATTGACCGTCGATTTTGAATTTCGCAGAATCGACCGCTTCAGAGAATTTCACTTCGAGTTGGTTCAGACCGACTGCTTTAACAGATGTTACTTCAGCAGGACGGGCATCCGTCAACTTGAAGCTTGCTTTTGATTTCACTTCTGTATCCGTGCTGCTCGTGATTTTTGCGACGAGCTTAACGACTGCGTTGTCTTGGAGTGGTGTTTCTTTGTCCAGGATCAATTCGAATGCTTTCGGATTCGAAGGAATCGCTTTAACACCGATGACACGTTTCATGCCGTCAAACTGTTCGATCTGGATGTTGTCGTTTGCGAGGTAATCTTCTTCGTGAAGACCTTGCATGACTTTATCAAGTCCGAATGATTTGAGTAAGAGTTCACGTGAGACTGCTTTATCAAGGAAGACCGTTACGCGATCTGCCTGGTTCGATTCAGCTGCAAGGACGTTGATCATCTCGATCGGAGCCGGAGTAACAGCGATTGTGCTGAACTTGACTTTCGTCTCTCCTGAAATCTTACCGATGAGGTTTTTGTAGTCGCCTGCTGCCGTTTCGATGATTTCGGCACGGATCATGGCTTCGAGGTCTGTGTTGCTGAACTCTGAAGTGAGGATGACCGTTGCTTTTCCGTCTTGAATTGTCACGCGGTCTTTTGCAAGCGCACCGAATGATGTTGATAATTTCAAGACGATATCGTCTGCGTTTTTGTCGACTTCACCAGTTGCTTTGTCCTTGAGCAAGAACGTCACTTCTGTGTTGTCAGCTCCGTTTGCGACGATTGTCGAGGCTTTCGGTGAAACTTCCAGCATCCAGAGGTTTTCAACGCCTTGTGTCATGAAGCTGATTGAACCAAGGTCACGAGCGACGCCGCCGATCATGATGCCTTTCGCTTCAACTGTGTAGTCTTTATCGTACTCAAGACCTGACACGTCGAGGAGTGCTGATTTTTTGTCCGGGCTGAGGGTAACAGCTGTAACTGTTCCGCCTGCGATTTTGAAGTTTTCGACTGATGCGCTGTCAACGGCGCGTGAGAATGAAACTTCGACTTTTTTGTTGCCGATTGCTTTTGCTGATGTCAGCATCGTGTTTGCTACTGTGAAGTCCATTGCTGCTGATTTCACATCACCGACTTTTACGACATAGCTGTGTGTGCCTTCAGGGATTCCACCTTGTGAAGCCATGAATTTCCCGTTTGAAAGTGATCCTTTGACGACGATTGGTGCTTTTGACATATCTTTACCCGGGTAGATTAAGAGTTCTGCCATTGCGCCTGCCGCTGCGTACATGACGTCCGCTTTAACAGAAAGTGTCTGATCGTCGACGCTTCCCATGACGTTCATGATGTTCGCTGCTTTGACTTCATATTTGATTGAACCTGTCATGAGAGAGTTCGCACCTTTGTATGAATAAGCAAGTTTATATTTGCCGGCTTTTGAAGTGTCCGGTGTTTTGAGGTTGAACTTGCTGATCGGACGTTTGACGATGATACCCGATTTATAACGAATGCTGATTGTGCTTGGAAGAACAACTTTCCCTCCGACTGCAACTGGTTCGAGGACTGGTTCGAGGACATCAACCGGATAGTTCTGAAGTTCTACTTTGAGGACTACTTTTTTAGAAGTACCGGCAACTGTGCCGTACAAGACTTGGAACTTGTTGATGTATTTCTTCTCAAACTTCACGGTACCGTTCCACTTCACTGAACGCATTTCGTACTTGCCGTTTGTGAGCTTGACTTTGACCTTTTTAGGCAACGTCAATTTCTTAACAGCGTACTTGTCACCGCCTGCATGTTTCATCAAAATTGGAGCGATGTATTTAACAGAGACCTTCGAAGCCGCGTCAGCAGCAACCGGTGCGACGACAGATGCAGTGACTGCGAGTGCAGCTGCAGCAGCGTACAATTTGTTTGATTTTTTCGTGTAAGCCATGTTTACAATTCCTCCTCTTGTCTTTCAAAACTAAATGCGACAATCCCAACCAGATAACCTACACTTAAAGTAAATATTTACAAATATTTCACTTTAATCCATTCAACAAAGTCCCTGCCTTCTTCGGAGGAATACGTTCTGTTTCACACGCCGATCCATCGCCTATTCAGTAGACGATCGTCAGTGATCCATTATGTATCCAGTTTGGGATGAACAGGAAACTGTCGTCGAATGCCTTACGGGTAAGACATTCAGTATGTCGTAGGCTCGTACCAAGCCCCACTTCGAAATCCGTGAGTTACTCAGCTACAGCTCAAATATACAAAATTCAGAAACTAACGACAATAGGTTTTTTGTAAAAATTAGGTGAATAGTAGTAACTAGTAAAATATATTTACAGGTCGTATATGGAAATTGAAAAACTGGTCATACCTTTTTAAGAAAACGCTTACATTTTACGTTATTTCAATAAAATTAATGTTTTCCTGAAATATAATAAAGCTGTCACGTTTCTCTGCGTGACAGCTTCAACAATTAAGACAGGCTTCGATTGGCTTGCTCCACGGCTTCTAAAAACGTTTCCCGCTGAAACCGGTGATCCGCGTCCGCCGTCAGTTCGATCATGTCCCCGAGCCGACGCAACTGAATCGGCAGACCCCGCCCGATCCATTCGAGCTGTTGCTGGAGATGCCGTCTCGCCCGGTCGACCGTATGTCGTTCTGCTGCTGCGAACTGCCGTAAGTATTGCAGGACATAACCGAATCCGAATTCAATCGGAATCCGTAATTCGGCTCCTTTATCCTTGATGCGGATCAGACCCGCTCCGTAATGAATCGCCCGTTCCCATTCCTCACTGATTCGTTCGTACCAGTTTCCGTTCGTCAGACAGTGTGTCTCAAGAGCTCCTTTTGGCCCGCTCGGCATGACGCTGAAATAATCGATCTCCATTCGTCTTCTCCTTTGCCATACATAATAGGATGAATCCTTGATGGACTCACCCTATATGACAGGTCAGGAAGTTGGATTGTTCGAAAATGTTTTACCCGGTCGACCGATTCCTTCATATTGGACATCACCCGGTTCATCAACGAATGCCCAACAGTTGCGGCCGTCGATCAAACGAGCGGTCTTCATGTTCGCTGTCAGTTGTTGTGGCGTGACATGCTTGATGTCGTCCCACTCCGTCATGATGACAGCGACTTCCGCCCCTGCGACCGCCTCTTCGATCGTCTTTTTTTGATCGAGCAGCGTTTTCGCAGCCGGATCGTATCCGGTGACGATGACACCCATTTTCGTCAGACGCTCTGCCAGACGTAATGCCGGAGCATCACGTAAATCATCCGTTCCCGGTTTGAAGGATAAACCTAACAAAGCAATCCGGAGACCGGGTCGTGGATCGATTTTTTGAAGAACATACTCGAGCTGCGCTTCATTCGTCCGGTCCGCTGCCTCAATGACATGAAGGTGTTCACCTTGTCTTTGAGCTAACGTCGTCAAAGCGGCAATATCTTTCGGAAAGCATGAGCCGCCGTAACCAGCACCCGCTTTTAAGAACGCCGGACCGATACGTGGATCTAGACCAATCCCATGGGCTACATCTTCGACATCCGCTCCGACGATATCCGCCAGCCGTGCAATCTCATTGATAAAACTGATTTTGACGGCCAAAAAGCTGTTTGCTGCATACTTCGTCAATTCAGCTGTAGTCGGATCGACATGGACGATTGGCGCGTTCGTTTTAAATAAGTCAGCCAGACTCTCCGCCAATCCTTGATCGTGCGTCCCGATGATAACCCGGTGCGGATTACGCATATCCCGGATCGCTGTACCTTCCCGAAGAAATTCCGGTACCATTGCAAAGCGTAACGATGGATACATTTCCTGGAGGGATTCCGTCGTTCCCGGTGGAATCGTCGATTTCAAAACGACCGCAGCATCCGGTTGAATGGAATGAATCAACTTAACCACTGCCTGCACTGCTGACAAATCACAACTTCCGTCTGCCCGTTCCGGCGTTCCGACTGCCACCAGATACAGGTCGGATAGCGGATACTCGGTCGTAAAGGTCAAACGACTTTGATTTTTTTGTAAGGCTTCTTCAATTCCTTCTTCCGTAATCGGTGCAATCCCCTGCGCTAATTGTTCCATCCGCTCTTTATTTAAATCGACACACACTACATCGTGTTTGGCATCGGCTAGTCCAATCGCGGTCACAAGACCAACATATCCCGTCCCAATTACCGTCACTTGCATCTCATCACATCCTTCATCAGTTTCCCTGTCTTCACTATACGGGAGCGAAAGTGATTTGTGCATCGAAAAAGCTTTTCGAATACGCTATACTGAATACGGGAATGGGAGGAATGCTCGTGGCGATTATCATCTTTTGCCTCGTATGTCTCTTCGCATATCGTATCCGCAAGCTTCCCGAAGCGATTCGGACGATCTTACTCATCCTCGGTTTACTCAGTGGATGGTTCGCGCTGTTTGAGATCATCAGTTATTTAGAAGCGAATCCTTACCTGGCCGCGATCCCGATTGCACTCGGGCTCGGTTACTGGTTTTGGCGCCGCAAGAAAAAACGGACGACCGGTTCTGCCTCAAATTGAGGTCGAGCGGTGTCCGCCTATCAATCACACAAGACCAGTCCGATGAAACGGAACTGGTTTTTTTGTCGTTACAGGACGGCCGGTGGTCCGAATTTTCCGTCATGGTAATCGCGGTATGCCTGACGAATCTCGTCTTCCGTGTTCATGACGAACGGTCCGTAGGCAATCGTCTCTTCCCGGATCGGTTGGCCGGAGTAAATCAAAACCTTCGTCCGGCTGACTGCCGTCAGCGTAAGTCCACTGTCCCCTGCTGCCTGTTCGTCAAACGTCAATGTCGCGGCCATCGTCTTCGAAAGTCTCGTTTCGCTTGTCCCGACCTCCAGTTCCCCGGCTAAAACATACAGAAAGGCATTATGGTTCGTCGGTAAGACGTGCTGATACGTCGCACCCGGTGCCAAGGAGATCTCACTCATCGTAATCGGGACGAGACTGTCGAGCGGTCCCGTCACGCCGGCAATCTCACCGGAATAAACGCGGACGTGTCCGCCGTCAAACGTCACGACCGGAGCTTGTTCAAGCAATACGTTTTGATACGATGTCGTCGTCTCTTTCAAACGTTTCGGCAGATTGAGCCAGAGTTGCAACGTATGAATTAAATCGTCATCGACCGCTTCTTCGGCATGTCGCGCCGCCCAGCCGGCATTCATGTACTGGATGTCTCCGGCGTCAAGAATGGAGTGCCCACCATGATTATCGATATGTTCGAGCCGACCGTCGATGACATACGTGATTGTCTGAAAGCCGCGGTGCGGATGATCGGAAAACGTTCCGCGTTTGAACCAGTCCTCCGCCATCAGGATAAACGGATCAAACTCGTCTTTCCGGTCTGGTGACAGCACCCAGCCCTGTTGGACATGGGGATAACCGTTTTGTTGATATGTCACTTGCCAATGATTCTTGATATCACGTTCGAACATTTTTCCAACTCCTCCACTTATGATGCTTTCATTGTCGCATAGCCTGTTGCGGAAGCCGTACTCGTTTGCTCGTCAGAGTTTCCATCCAAAAGAAAAACGACTCCGGTTGACGGAATCGTTTCAGCACTTCGATTACAGACGTGACGCCTTTTGTTCGAGGACGGCAATCTTCTCTTCGATTTCAAGCAGCTTCAGTTCATGTTCGAGTTCGAGGCGACGTTTTTTCCGTTTCAGTTGGCTCAGTTCTTCTGCAACCGACTCCGGTGACGCTTCCGGGCGTGGCGGTGCCGACTGATCCATTGACTGACGGAGCGGATCAAACAGGTTTGACTTGGCAAACTTCGCCGCTTCCGGACCAAACAGGTCGTTGATGATCGGCAAAACTTTATTCATCGCGTTGCCCGGGATCTGTGACTTCTCGTCGACGAGACGTTTGAGTGCCAGCTCGTCGACCAAATACCCTTTACCGTCCTGTTCCGCATGTAATTCGCCTGTGCGGATCCAGCGGCGGACCGTCTCTTCCGATACGCGTAACAATTCACTGATCTGTTTTGTCGTTAACATCGTAATCCCTCTTTCCCATTCATTTGATACCCTTACTATACACACGTGTGTGCGTGTGTGTCAATCAATACACACATCAAAAAAACCCTCCGAACCGGTGTGGTCCAGAGGGTTGTCCTTATCCTGCGCGTCGTAACAATAACCAGAGTCCGACGACTGCCAGTCCTGCTCCTGTCGCTGCGTACGGGAACGGTTTCTCTTCCCCTGCTTGCGGGAGTCGTTCACCGGACGCATTGCTATTGCTTGTGCTTGTATCCGGATTGTCTGCTTTGACTTCCGTAACCGGTGCTTGTGCCGGTGTAGTCGATGTCTTCGTCGGTTGCGGCGTTGGTTTCGGTTCCACGACCGGTTTCGCCTTCTTGATTTCAGCAAGCAGGAAATACCCCATCGTCTCATCCGTCAACGTGACCGAATCCGTCGTTGCTTTTCGTTTGAACAGTTTGAGGAATTCATCGTATCCCGGGAATTCTTCTTCGTCTTCATCTGCCATACCGACAGCAAGGGCTTCCGCTCCGGCTTTCGTCAATTCGAACGAATCCATCATCTCATCAAGCGAGACGTGGTGCATCGCTTCGACTGTGTATCCGGCAGCGACTTCCGTCTTCACCGTGTACGTACCCGGTGTCAACTCGATCGACAAGGCATCGTCTTTTCCGACTTCTTCCGTGTAGACGTCTTTCCCCGTGATGGCATCCGTAATCGTATAGGTCGCAGGAATCGTCTGCTCCGTGTAACCCGGAATCTGATCGTTATTCGCATCGAGGAAGTTCGTGACGATCAGAAGGTTCGCCATGTCCATTTCTTCGTCTTCGAGACCGTAGAGACCGGCATCGACTTGAACGATGTCCCCTGCTTGCAGCTTCACTTTTGCCAGGTCATCTTCGTCAAGATCCGAATCGATCGTCGGATCCGTTCCTTCGTGTTGAGGAGACGTGTAGTAGTACCCGATGTCCATGCCGTACACTTCAATGTAATACGTGCCCGGTTTGATGTCCTTGAACGTATAGAGTCCGTCTTTCGTGTAAACTTCCTCAACGACATCGTAGTTTTTATTTAAGAGGTACACCGGGACGTCACTGATGCGTGTTTCTTTTTCCTGACGGATCCCGTCTTCATTTTCATCAAACCAGATGATTCCGTTGATGATTCCCGTCGTCGCCTTTACCGGCTCTTCCTTGACGGGTTCCGTTTCCGGCTTCGGTTCTTCCTTGACCGGTTCTTCTTTCACGGGTTCTTCTTTGATTGGTTCTTCCGTCGCCGGCTCCTCCGGTGTCGGTTGTTCTTCCGGCGTTGGTTCCGTTGTCACGGGTTCTTCCGGTGTCGGCTCCGCTTTAACTTCGCGGCCGAATTGAATCAAAATCGTTTTCGCCTGATCCGTCGATGTGACTTTCACGACAGGTGCCGTTTCCGCTGTAAACGTGACGGTCGGGTTTTTGGCGATATCAATTGCTTGTCCCGTCAATCCGCCTTCAAAGACCAATTCCGTTTCAGATTCAAGATTGACTGTTCCTTCTCCCGTGAACGTCAACGTATACGGATTCGTTCCCGTTCCGGTGACATCCCATGCAGAAATCGTTTCTGCCTGAGCTGGTGTGATGATACCAAAGACAAGCAGACACGCTGCTATGTACATTCCAATTTTTCGCATTATGTTTGTTTTCGCTCCATTCTAAAATATGTGTTACCTAGATTTTAAACAATAAAGGGAAAATAAACCACCTGATTTCCGAAATTCGTCCAAGAAAAAGACGACTGTCCCTCATAAAGGATCAGTCGTCTTAAGATTATACGAGTGAATCACAGGCTTTCGCACACGCTTCACAGGCTGCAGCACATTTTTGACAGTGGTCATGATCGTGTTTCGAGCATTCTTCGGCACAGGCTAAACAGATTTCCTTACAGGCCGTCGCAAGCACGGCGATGTTTGGACTGTTTCGGACGATGGCCTGACTGAGCAGGCTGCAAATGTCGGCGCAGTCCCGGTCAAGACGAATACAATCCGTCATATGAGTAACGTGGGATTCATTCAGACAGGCGTCAAAACAAGTGTTACAGGCGACGATACAGGCTTCGAGTGTCGCTAGAGCTTCCTGATGTGCTTCGTGCATAATATGATTCCCCCTTTGAAGTGATGACTAAGTAAACGCTAGTATCCTTCTTCCCCGGATACACTCTCTTAAAAACAAAAAAAGAACCATACGATAACCGGGGAACAACTGGTTATCGTATGGTTCTTTTCCATTAACGGACGACTTCAAGCGGAATTTCAATGCCACGTCCGGCGCCTGCATCGATGATCAGGACCGGCAAGCGGTTTTCATCGAAGACTTCTTTTTCAATCGTCGTATCCGACGTGTACGTTCTGATTTCCCCCATCTTTTTCGCCGTAAACGAAACAAAGGGGAACGGAATCGACTGATTGGCGACATCCAGTCGAATATCAACCTGTTGGTCATCCAGCCGGATGTCATTGGCCGTCCGAATCGTCAGACGCATCCGGTCGTTGTCCGTTGCTGAAATCTGAGCCGAGATGTTTTCCGTTTGTCCGGCACGCGTGACAGGATCGATGATGACCGTCGGGGAAGCGGTCTCCACCTCGTCAGCACGCTGACAACCGGGAATGACAAGCAGCGAGATTGCCAAGGGAATCAGCAAACGCTTCATTACGGATTCACTTGATTGCGAAAGTCAGTTCAGCAGTACAGGCGACTTCCCCATCGACTGTTGCTGTGGCACGCCCTTTACCGATCGGTCCACGCAGTTTCGTCAGTTCGACTTCCAGTCGGAGCTGGTCACCGGGAACGACCTGACGCTTGAAACGACAATTCTCGATGCCGGCAAAAAAAGCCAGTTTGCCTTGGTTTTGTTCCATCTTGAGAACAGCAAAGGCACCCACTTGCGCCAATGCCTCGACAATCAATACACCGGGCATGACGTTGTAATCCGGAAAATGACCGTTGAAGAATTCTTCATTTGCCGTGACATTTTTGATGCCGACAGCCCGTTTTCCTTCTTCGACTTCAAGAATCCGGTCGACGAGCAAAAACGGATAACGGTGCGGAATGACTTCCTTGATTTGTTCAATCGTATACATATAGCGCAGCTCCAATCACTGGTTAATTTAAGATTTTGTCCAAAAATCGGTGATGCGGGTCCATGTGTCGAGCTTAAGGACATCCATCGCTTCGCCACCACCAAGTGTCGCATATCCAACCATTGCGCCGATCACTAACGCAAGGACAATAAGAAGAACAATGATCAATAAACGAGCAATAATCGGAACACGACGTGAAGAATACTGACGTAATTTTTTACGTTGCTTCGGTTCCTGCTCTTGCGGCTGTTCGTTCTTAACCTGTTGATTACGTTTCAGACGTTCACGGGTCGGTTGGTCCGTTCCGGCTTGATTTTGTACCATCTTGATCACCTTTCATTGGTTCAGTCTAAAGAACAGTATAGCATATTAGTACCTGGTATTAAATAGTTGCAGTTCAGCTACAAAACGGTTCTTTTTTTAAGTGTAACATGCACAAACCCTGAACTTATAAAAAAAGTTCTGCATTTTGTATATAAGGAAGAAACAGAACCATCTGGTCTTTTTTTAAAAAACTTTTCAATTTTTTCAATCCAAACAAAATCCGGGCGCGTATGCTGTTCAGAACGATGCAGACAACAACTACCAAATATACAAAAACAACACCCAAATTTGAGAGGATGAGACAAGATGAAAAACACGAAAAAATTCGCAGCAACAGCCATGGCAGCAGCACTCGTATTACCAGGAACGGCAGCATTCGCTTCCGGTGGCGGAGACGACATGAAACATGAGGAGAGCGCGAAGAACGTCACGGTCAAAACAAAAGCCGCTGACCTCCGTGCGACACTCGATCAGTTACTCTCGGAGCACTTTGTGCTTGCCGTCATGGACATGAAAAAACAATATGACGGATCAAAAGATGCGAAGTATTATGAAGCCGCACTGAAACAGAACGCACTCGACATGACACCGGCAATCGCTTCTGTCTACGGCGACGAAGGTGCAAAACAATTCGAAAAAATCTTCGTAGCCCACAACAAATACACAACGGATCTCGTCAAAGCCGTCAAAGCGGACGATCAAGACGGCATCAACGCGTCGAAAGCGGAAACAGAAGAGTTCGTCCAGGACCTCTCGAGCTTCCTCGACACAGCAACAGAAGGTAAACTGCCGAAGGCAGCAGCGGAAGAAGTTCTCCGTGCCCATGAAGCGGACGTCTATAAAACATTCCAACAATATGCAACTGGTGACTACGAAGGATCGTACAACACGTTCCGTGAAGGTTACAGCCGCATGTATGATATCTCAAAAGCACTCTCCGTCGCGATCACAACACAGATGCCTGAGAAGTTCGACAACACGAAAGCGGACACAAAAGCCGCTGACCTCCGGTCAACACTCAACAGCCTCGCAGCTGAACACGTGGCACTTGCCAACATCAGCATGACAGCGGGCGTCGATCAAGCGAAAGACTATGATGCAGCGAACTGGGCAGAAGACATGCACACAGCTGACTTCAAAGCCGCTATGAAATCGGTTTACGGTCAAGCAGGTGCGGATCAGTTCGAGCAAGTTTGGACGAAAAACCACATCGAAGCGCAAGCAAACCTCGTCACAGCAGCCATCAACGACGACAAGAAATTGATGGGTGATGCGCAAGACATGCTCAAAATGTTCTCGAATGACTTCGGTGCGTTCCTTGGCGCAGCAACAGAAGAGAACCTTCCGACAAAAGCAGCACAAGAAGCGGTCTCTGGTCATGAGACATACGTCCAAGATACGTTCATGCAGTATGTCGAAGGCGACTACAAAGGATCGGTTGACACATTCCGTGAGTCGTATGCTTACATGTACGGCGTCGGTGAAAACCTCGGTGAAGCGATCGTCAAACAATCACCTGAGAAATTCATGGATGGTACACCAGGTTCAATGCCGAACACAGGTAACGGCGGCATGAGCGACAACAATACAGCAGGTACAACAGGTGCGATCGCACTCTTCGGTCTTGCACTCGGTGCAGCCGGAATCGTCCTCGCACGCAAACGTCAAAACGCATAAGATTTCGGGTATACTAAAAAGGATAGCGCCTCGGCACTATCCTTTTTCTGTGTAAGAGGCTTTGTCTCGGAAAGGAGTGACGTGTCTTGAAAAAATGGTTATTACCGGTCAGCATCCTGTTGATGCTCGTTTCAATCGGTACGTTAATTTTTCTACTGATCGGAAACACGAAGGAACCGGAAACGAATATTACGCAAGGCGATACAAAAACTGAATCTGCGGCATCTTCCGAGACAAAGGAAGATCCACTCAAACCATCTGAAATCTTTAAAAAAGAATTCAAGAGTCTGTCGACGAACCAGGTCGAATTGCCGAAAACGTTGACAATTGATTCGCTCAAGG
The DNA here is from genome assembly GCF_000019905.1 of Exiguobacterium artemiae 255-15. Classification (GTDB taxonomy): domain Bacteria; phylum Bacillota; class Bacilli; order Exiguobacteriales; family Exiguobacteriaceae; genus Exiguobacterium_A; species Exiguobacterium_A artemiae. The sequence goes on from NC_010556.1 coordinate 2,643,268, forward strand.
TCAAAACGAATATTGAACAAGTCGGTCTCGATAAAAAAGGTGCCATGGGAACGCCGAAAAATGAACAACAAGTCGGGTGGTATAAGTTCGGACCCCGTCCCGGTGACGTCGGAAATGCCGTCATCGACGGACATACTGATACGAAGACCGGTCCGGCCGTCTTTTACCAGCTGCATGAGCTCAAAAAAGGCGATAAAATCAACATCAAGGATGAATCGGGACGTAATCTTGTCTTCCGTGTCAAAAAACTGGTCGAATATGGTCACCTCGATGCACCGCTCGAAAAAATCTTTGGTGCTTCTGATCAGCGAAACCTGAACTTGATCACGTGTATCGGGACGTATGATGAAAATGAAGGCACATACGACAACCGTCTCGTCGTCTTCACGGAACTGGATCAAAAGGCATCTGACCCGGTCAAAACGCCGCCAAAACCAGCGACAAATGTCCGTGTCTCAAGTGGATTCGTGAACTGGTATGCCTCGACTGATGATGAGGTCGTCACGTATAACATCTATCAGGAACAAGACGGAAAACGGAAAAAACTTGGTTCGACGGAATCAATCGAACGAAAAGCCTTCCCGTTACCGCAAGATACAACCGGACGTTTCATCATCACGGCTGTCAACAAAGCCGGAATTGAATCCGAAGAAGCGTTCAGTGCCGTTCAAAAATAATCCGACTGACCGACTCCAATACATAGGAGCCGGTCAGTTTTTTTGTTGATTCAACGAAACACGCAGTTGTTTTTCACCTGATTGTGTTTGGTACAGTAAATCAAGATGTCCTGCCGTCAGTTCTTTCTGCTCTGTTTTGATGAATAAAACGCCTGTCCGTTCTTCTCCTGCCCGGTACGTGCCGACAAGCGGATGTTTCTCATGTAAAACGGCAGTTCTTTTACCATTCGTTTCATACTCTCCGAGTTTGTTCGATATTTCAATCGGATCGTCCGATTGATTTTGAATCGTGACGGTCAAAGCCAGTAACCGATTTGTTCCGGTTCCCACCTGAACCAGTTTTTCTTTTGAGACCAGCACCCGCAACAATGGTGTCGTCCGGACTGTCTCCCGCCGTTGCATCGCTAACGTCTCGACTTCCAGTCCACCGAGTGTATACTGGGTCCCCACCCGGTTTTCCCGATCAAATTGTTTCAATTGACCTTCATCCCATTTTTGCATGATGGGAATCGGATTCGCTTTGACCGGTTCAGAGTCTGCTCCCCACCCGACGATGGGAATAATCCACTTGACGATGACAAAAATGATGCATACCGGTATCAGGACATACAATAGGATTGTTTTTTTCACTCCGATTCCTTCTCTCCCACTCTGACGTCATTACTCTTGCTTTCATTATGTCGTTTTCGATTCAATAATTATACATTTTTTCACAATTATAATAACGAAAAACCCCCGAGCAACTGCTCGAGGGCGGACTTCCTTAATACGTAATATGTTGTTTACTCCAGGCAATCGATTCCTTGAACTGACGAACGAGTTCTTCTGCCGGACCGGTCAAGGAATACGCAAGTCCATGAACCTTTTCCGACATCTGTTGCAAGACGAGTCCGTCTTCAATCAATTCCTGCAATTGTTCGAGAATCTGACCGTGCGACTGATCAAGACGTTGTTCAATTTCCCCGATTGTCAGCGCCCCATCCCGCAGGATAAAGATGACACTCGACTTGAGACTATTTTCGAAATTGTGCTGAAACTTTTGGAGGGCCAATAAATCAGCCTGTTCTTCTACGTGACGTTGATCCATCTGACACATACCCCTTTCGTGACACAATCGACTACGTTCTCAGTATGACGGAATTGCCGGCAAAATTCAAAAGTCAGTCTTTTGTCGTCACGATCGTATTAAACGTCTTCTCGTCTTCTGCGATGACCATCTTCTTTTGCGACCGCAGATGATAGAGACGACGGATGTTCAGGATGACGACCTTCATGACGGCGTAGAACGGAACACCGAGCAGGACACCAAAGAATCCGGCAATGTTTCCGGCGACGAGCAGGACGATGATGATCGTCAACGGGTGGACATCCAGCGTCTTCCCTTGAACGAGCGGCGACATGATGTGCGAATCAATCTGTTGTGCGACCGTCATGACGATGACGGCGTAGACGGCAAGAATCGGATCCTGGATGAATCCGACGATCAGTGCCGGAACAACGCCGATGACCGGTCCGAGGAACGGGATGATGTTCGTCAACGTCGCAAACAGTGCGAGCAACAGCGCGTAATCAATTCCGATGATCAAGTAACCGATATAGGCGATGATCCCGACCCCGATACTGACGATGACCTGGCCGCGGATGTAACTCATGATCGTCAAATGGACGTCATGCAAAATCTTTTTTGTTTCTTTATGGTACTCAAACGGCATCATCTTAACGAGATTGCCTTTCAGCTTATCCCCGTCAAGCAACATGTAGATCAACATGATCGGAATGATGACGATCGTCACGACCGTCGTCGTGATGACACTGACAAACCCGCCGACACCGGTTCCGATGTTTTTCAGGAAGGTCGAGGCATACTCCGAAACATTCCCGGAAAACTTATTAAACAGATCATCCTGTCCGCTGAGGAACCGGGAGAAGAAGGCACTGTTTTCAAGTTGATCCCGGACATCAATCAGCTGACGCTGGAACTGGGAAGCGAGTGTCGGAATCGAATTGACGAATTCCGTAATCTGATCCGACAGCATCGGACCGAAGATGAACCCGAGCGCCGTCAAAATACTGACGAGTCCGAGCAAAACGAGAATGACTGCCGGACGCCGTTTCATCTTCTTCTCGAGCAGCTCGACAATCGGTAGCAGGACATAATACAGAATACCGGCAATTGCGAGCGGCGGAACGACCATCTGCAGTAAAATCGCAATCGGCCGGAACAAGAACGTCACATGATTACCAATCCAGACGATAATCAGCAGCGTCATGATCCACCAGGCACCGCGGTACCATTTGTTTTCGAACATCTTTTGCATCTTGTCACTTCCTTATGATTAAAATGAGGACTTCTCCTTCATTAGATTCCCTTTATCCCGACGCTTCTAATCCTTATTTTCAAAAAATAGTTGAAGAAGCATTCATTCAAAAGTGTTTGTGAAGTTGCTTCCCATTCGTTCCGGTGATAAATCTAATAATTAAAATATCTTTTTTGCATCTTTGCGTGTTAAAGTTTGATGGATACCTATTTGATTAAGTAATATAAAAATATTGGATTAATTTTTTGAACCTACAAAACAGAATACGGAGGATAAACAAGTGAAATGGATTAATCAAAAAATTGGTCGCCAATTGATGTTTGCCTTTTATATGGTTTTCATCGCGCTCAGTCTGACGTCAGCGATCGTCTATACTTATACGGAACGAAAGATCGACCAGACGAATGCCACGTTCGATGATTTACGGGAACGCCGAACGAATGCCAATACATTAGCCAACGAATGGACACTTGTGCAGAGCAATGTGAAATCGTATGTGCTGTTCGGTACACCAGAAATACTCGATACGATCAAAGCGAATCAGCGGGAAATCAATCGTTTGACGACCTGGTTCGAAAAAAATGCCATTTACGAACAAGGAAAGGAATATGCGGTCGCCACCCGGACACTTTATGATGATTACTTCGGGACCGCCCTTCCATTGTTGACAGAATACGTCGCCGGTAAGACAGACGGATCGATCGACGAAACATTCCTTGATCCGAAAACCCTTGCTTCCTTGTCGAACGGTGAAAATTTATTTAATGAAAACGGCACGTTAAAAGGCTCAAACAGTCAATTGACGACAGATACGGATGCAGCCGGCATCGATACGTTACTCACGGACTACTTGACGTTGATTCAAAACAAAGAGACGGAAGCGAAAACGAACCTGCTCGGTGAGATGCGGGTCGCTCAGTTCATCTGGCTGTCGAATCTCGTCGTCCTGATCATCATCCTGTTACTGCTCGTGCGACCGTTCATCAGCCGGGTGACGAAGCAGGTCAACACGTTATCCCGTGACAGTGCCCTGCTCGCAAGCGGAGAGGACATCAACACGATTCCATTACCAAAACGTCAGGATGAGCTGTATATCTTAACGACATCCTTTAACCGGATGGCGACGTCGATCGCCGACAATAAAGTCCATATGCTGGCGAAAAACGAAGAGTTACAAGCGCAACAGGAAGAGCTTGTCGCCCAGCAGGAAGAGTTGCAGGCACAACAGGAAGAGCTCGAAGAAGCACTCGAAATCACGTTACGCAGCGAACAGCATCTGAAATACCGCAATGAACTGACGGAGACCCTCGCGTCACGCGAGACGTTGACGGCGTATCCGGAAATCATCGAAAAACTTGTCGCCATCACCCACTCAGAAATCGGTGCCCTGCTGTTCCTCGATCAGCATGACGTCCGCTCGACGATTGAGTACGGGATGACGGAAGAGATGGTCGGTCAGCTCGTCAAGGACGATCAATCGTTGTTCCACCGGGCCCGCGTCTTAAAACGACCGGTCCATTCGTCAAAACAAGTTGCTCATGACAGTCCGTTGCCATATCCGTACTATATGTATGAGGTTGCCGTGCCGATCCTTGATCCGAACGAAGAACAGATCATCGCCTGCGTCTACCTCGTCCGGTACCGGGATGCCTTCACACCGGAACAGATGGGTGACATCCTGTCGTTCTCGCACCAGTTGTCCCTTTCACTGATGCGGATGGGAATTTATGAAAAAATGATGCACGAGAAAAATAAGACCGGCCAACTCCTGAACTCGATCCGGGAAGCCGTCGTCTACATCGAACACGAATCCGACGAACTGCTTGTCAACGAACCGTTGATGAAACTATTCCCGGAAGTCCAGACGGAATACCAGGACGACAGTAATCTGTCCTCGTTCCGCCAGGCGATGTCGGCACTCTCCGCCATCATCGATGAACCGGAACCGTTTGAACAGTATATCGAACAAATCGTCGAACAGAACCTGCCGAAAGACAGTCTTCTCGTCTCGATCCGTTCACACAGTGCCTACATCCAGATTTACGCGGAAAAAATCCAGATCAATCAGGTCTGGGTCGGTACAATGCTCGTCTTGCGCGACGTCACGAAAGAGACGGAAGCGGACCGGATGAAAGAAGAGTTCGTCTCGACGGTCTCGCATGAACTGCGGACACCCTTATCCTCGATTTACGGTTTTACGGAACTGATGCTGAACCGGGAAATCGATCCGCCGAAACAACGCAAGTACTTGACGACGATCCACTCGGAAACGGGACGCCTGACGACACTCGTCAATGATTTCCTCGATGTCCAGCGGATGGAATCAAGCGAACAACGTTATCAGATGGCGACGTTTGACCTCGTTCAGCTGGCAGCAGAATTGATCGACTTCCATGATGCTTCCCATACGACACACGAATTGTCGTTTGAAGCTGTCGGACCGATCATGATTGATGCCGATGCGGAAAAAATCAAACAGTTGCTGAACAACCTGCTCAGCAATGCAATCAAATATTCACCGGACGGCGGCAACGTCGCGATTCGTATCGAAAACCACGACGGCTTTGCGGAAATCACGATTCGTGACCAAGGAATCGGTATTCCCCAAGAAGCGATGTCGAAGTTGTTCGATAAGTTTTACCGGGTCGACAATTCGGAAACCCGGAAAATCGGTGGAACCGGACTTGGCCTGTCGATTTGTAAGGAAATCGTCAAGCACCATAACGGGACGATTGATGTCGAGTCGACGATCGGCGCCGGATCGACGTTTACGATCCGCTTCCCGATTGCGGTCATCTCGACCATCCTCACGTATGAAGAATAAACTGACGTGCCTTTGTCATTCGACAAGGGCACGTTTTTTTGTCAGGTTACGGACTACGGCAGGACGGGTATTAGGAGAAGAGCTGAAAAACGAAGGGAGTTTTAGACATGGCATTAGGTTGGATTGGATTAGGTCATATGGGAGTGCCGATGGCGTTACGTCTAAGACGAGCCGGGCATCCGGTCAACGTGTATAACCGGACGGTCGAGAAGACGGAGTCTCTCGTCAAAGAAGGGGCTGTCGCGCTCGAATCGCCCCGCGCCGTCGTCGAACAATCGGACATCATCTTTCTGATGCTCGCGGATGGTCCCGCCATCACGGCGGTCTTCGAACAGGAAAACGGGCTGCTGGCAAGTAAGCTGTCGGGGAAAACCCTCGTCAACTTGAGTACGATTTCACCGGAACAATCGGTGTCCTTTGCGGAACGGATCGAACAGGCCGGCGCAACGTATCTCGAAGCACCTGTCTCCGGATCCGTCGGGGTCGCGGAAGCCGGTCAACTCGTCCTGCTGCTCGGCGGAGACGAACAGGCGATTGCCGCCTGTCGTCCCTACTTCGAAATTCTCGGTAAGGAAAGCATTCATTTCGGTGCCCACGGAACAGGGAGTTCGGCCAAACTTGCCATCAACCTCCTGCTCGCACTTGTCGGGGAAGGTGTTGCCGAGACGCTGTTGCTCGGCGAACGGGCCGGACTCGACAAAGAGAAGCTGATTCAGCTGATCGGAGCATCCGGAATGAACACGCCGCTCTTCCAAGGGAAACAGACGATGTACCGGGACGAACAGTTCCCGCCTGCGTTTCCGCTCCGCTTGATGGCAAAGGATCTCGGTTTGATCACGGAAGAAGCGAAACGATTGACGCTCGACCTGCCACTGGCAGCGACGGCACAGACGCAGTATCAACATGCCTTGGAAAGTGGCCACGGCGACGAAGACATGGCCGCTGTGTATCTGTCATTAAAGCAGCGGTAACCCTGGAGCAATCAAAATCAGGCGAGACTATTCCCGGTTCTTATAACGGAAGTAGTCTCGCCTATTCCTGGTGGGGTAAGCCATCACTTTTATCCATTAAATCAACTGACGAAGCAATGTTTGACCCGTCCCACGCATCTAAGAAAGCATGGAATCATCATCAACACATTCATCAAACGATTAACAGACAATAGCGCGTCATGGATGAAAATGGAGCTTTCGTCATATATATATGCGTATACGACTCATCGAAGGTCGATGAAAGATGCGAACGAATGTCTCGGCAGGAATGACTTCGGCGCCGGGGCGTAAATAATTCTTCTCTTCTTGAATCGAAATCCAATAATAACTGTAATGGTTGTTCCGTAAAGATGGTCACTTGACAGTCGATTTCAAGCCGCTGGTAATAATCGAAGACACACTGACGAACGAATAAGGCTCTCTCATGAGTAATCATATGTGCCGCCCTTCCATTCACTTATCCAACTCGAATAGTGAATATTCAAAAAAACTAGTACATGACATATTCCTATTTAATAACTATTACCCTGTTTGATCTTCTAATATCGAAGATCAAACAACTCGTCCCTTCTTTTGACTCCTGCAGCATACGCCAAAAAGAGCGGACAGCATCCGATTTTCATCGCTTCTGTCCGCTCTTTCTAGAAATCCTCTTCATAGATCACCATTCAACATTATTTCAGTGACGTCACGATACCCATCATCTGGTCCGATGTCGTCAGGGCTTTTGAATTAAACTGGTACGCCCGCTGAATCTGCGTCAGGTTCGTCATCTCCGTCGCCATATCGACATTCGAGGTCTCAAGCGTTCCGACCGTCAACGGATTTCCCGTCGCATTTTGGTATTGTCCTGCCGTCGTATAGAGACCGCCTCCGACATCGGTCAATTCCCCGTGGTTCGGAATATCGGCGACACCAATCCGGGCGAGGACACGTCGTTCCCCGTTCAAGACGCCGGTGATGTTGCCATCTTTGTTCAGTTCGATCGACGTCGCATCGTCCGGGAATGTAATCGGTTCGTTCGCCTGATTGATGACCGATCGTCCGGCATCATCTGTCAACAGGACTTGTCCGTTTGCCTGCGGAGACAATTCAAAATTACCGTCACGTGTAAACTTCGTCACGCCGTCCGCATCAATCACACCAAAGAAATGGTGCGGATTGCTGAGCGCCGCGTCGAGCTTACGTCCGGTATTTTGGAACGTCCCGGTTGCGAAACGCGTTGCTTCATTAGCGACGTATCCGCCGACACCAAGGCGCAGACCAGCAGGTGTCGTCAGCGATCCCGGCGTCAGTCCCGCCGGTTGATTGTTCAGATTCCGGACGAGCAGTTCATTGAACTGGGAATCCCGCCGTTTGTAGCCGTTCGTATTGGCATTCGCCAAGTTATGTCCGGTCGTATCGAGCTGCTTTTGAAGCTGAGCCATCGTACTGGCCGATGTATAAAGTGATTGCATGAACTTCCTCCTTGATTAACGGACGCGTCCGATTTCCGAGACTGCTTTTTCCGCCGTCCGGTCATAGGCCTGGATGACTTTCTGATTGGCTTCGAACTGGCGGAGACCGGCGTTCATCTCTGTCATCGTCTGTTCAACTTCGACATTTCCGAGTTCGAGTACCCCTTGATCGACCTTGATGGCACCGCCATTTAACGCATCCGGTGACCGGAATAGACCGTTCCCGGTCCGCTCAAGCGTTTCCGGCTGATTCGTGACGACCAGACCGAGGTTGCCGATGGCTTGACCGTTTCCATCCGTGACGGCACCGTCTGCACTGACGGTGAAATCTTCATTCACGACGTTCAGCGGCTGACCGGCGTCACCGAGGACGAGATCATTTTCCGTCGTCCGCAAGAGACCGTCCTGTCCGACGGCGAATTGACCGTTCGTCGTATAGAGTGTCTCTTCTTCGCCGGTCGCGGGATCGGCATGCCGGATCGTAAACAGAGCCGCTCCTTCAAGCGAACTGATTTGAAGATCCGTTGCGTTACCCGTCTCTGTAATCGAGCCGAGAGCGAAGTTCGGTGTCGCCGCCTGCATGAAAACACCGGTCGCGAGTTTCCCGACTGTCCCGCGGGAACGGACACCGGATTGTTCATTGACGCCCGACTGCTGGATCATCATCTCAGGAAAGGTCCGGAGGGACGCCTGATCGGCCCGGAAGCCCGGCGTCCGGGCGTTGGCCAGGTTATTGCTTAACATCTCTTGCTGCCGTTGTAACGCCTGCATCGCACCAGACGCCGTATACATTCCTCGTAACATATGTGTTGGCTCCTCATTGACTTATTGTTCAATTCTGTTCCTTAAGTATATCGGTCAATTTTTTAGAAATTCGATGTTTTTTTCAAAATAAGGGAATGAATCGCGTAGATGAATCGAAAGGCCTACCCCATTCGTTCAAAAACATTTGCTTATTTTTCAACAGACATGATATGTCTAAATCCCATAAATTGTTATAATCAAGTTATAACGACACTAAATGAGGTGAGATCATGCCCTTCTTCAAAAAGAAGAACACAGAATCCTTCATCAACGGCTCCCTGGATTTTAAACAACTGGTCGACGCAACACACTTTCTCGAAAACCATCCCGATGCGGTCTATACCTTGAATTTAGAAGGACAGATTGTTTCCTACAATCAAAAACTGTCCCTGCTGCTCGGCTACGGTGGAAAAAAACTTCAGCACCAGCATTTCAGTGAGTTCATCACACCGGCTGAAGCGAAGCGGATTGCTCCGATTAAACAACGGGCTTTAAGCGGCGAGACCGTCCACTTTACGGCAGAAGTCGCCCATCACGACGGGCATCGCCTGACGATGAATGTCACGAACATTCCGATTTATCAAAATCACGTCATCATCGGTGTCTACGGCATCGCCCGGGACATCACCCAGCATATTCAGCTGCGGCTTCAGCACACCCGGTTGTCAGCAAAAGAACAGCTGACGGCGTCGCTCCCGGGTCTGGCTTTTTTTGAATACGAAACGACACGGGACCGGCTGACTTTATCGGCTCATTTCGCCTCGTTACTGGATATCTCACAGCATCGGCTCGCTTCCCTCGAGTACGATGAGTTTTTACTTGAAATCCATCCCGATGACCGGTCACGCTTTAAACAACAACTGACGCTCCTTCAGCCAGGAGAACCAACTGCCTCCTGTACCTTGCGGATGAATCAAACACGCGACTATACACAAGAGGTGATCTGTCAGGGACTCCGCTCCGAAGACGGTTCCGAGGAGCTGTTCAGTTTTCTCTTTCAGGCCGTTACAAAAGCGACGGATGAAACGGATACCAAACGCGTATCAGATCGAACCATCCTTGACCAGGAGGAAGATATCCGGAAACTGTCCTTGTATGATCAAGTGACGGGACTGCCGAACCGAACGTTATTCCTCGAAGAAGTCGAGCACTTGATCCGGACCGACCATCCGTTTACGATTCTATCGCTTGATTTCAATCAGTTGCATCGGATCAATGAACAGATCGGCTACGATATTGGTGATCAATGGTTACGCCAGACGAGCCGCTACTTAACGGAAACATTACCGGACCTCTATTGCGCCCGTCTGACCGGTGATCATTATGCCGTCTTGTCGACACAACCGTTTGATGAAGTCGCCCTCAAAGCGATGTGTCTCGATTTGCTGGCGTTGAACACGACCCGGATTCAAATCGAAGGCTATGAACTGGTGGCCGAGCTCGCGATCGGTCTCAGTCCATTCCAACATGACGAAATGGCGGCTACCGAGCTGTTACATACTGCCAGCCGGGCCTTGTCCCGTGCCAAACTGAAAGCACAGCCCGCTTACGAATTTTATACGTCACAGCTTGATCTTGAAATTTACCGCCGTCATCAACTGGAACAGAGTCTGCGGAATGCGATCCAGCAGGATGAGCTGTTTCTCGAATATCAACCAAAAGTCGACATTTGGAGCGGGCAGATTCTGGCATGCGAGGCTTTGATTCGTTGGGATCATCCCGAATGGGGACGGATTCCGCCGCAAGACTTCATTCCGTTGTCAGAGGAAGGTCATTGTTATCTGCCGATCGGTGAATGGGTTCTCGAGACGGTCTGCCGGACGATTCAGTCCCTTTTGCAACAACAAAGTCCAGTCGTCCCGATTTCAATCAATCTGTCTTCGAAGCAGCTGCTGCACCGGGATTTCGTCGACACGGTCCGGACGTGTCTGCACCGCCATCAAGTTCCGGCCCGGTACTTGCAACTCGAGCTTCAGGAAAGTGTGTTGTTGCATGAGAGTGAGTTCGTCAAAGAGACGTTGCAACAGCTTCACCAGTTGGGGATCCAGCTGATTCTCGACGGCTACGGAAGCGGTGTTTCTTCGTTGAGCAGTCTTCAAACATATCCGATCAGCAGTCTGAAACTCGACCGGTCGTTCGTCGCCCGACTTGAAGAAGACGAGCAGCCGGTTCCGCTCATCAAAAGCATCGTCTACCTGGCAAAAGAATTTCAGTTGTCGGTCGTCGCTGAAGGAATCGAGACGCTGCACCAGCTCGATCAATTCCGGGACTTTGAATGCCACGCCGTTCAAGGCTATCTGTTCAGCCGTCCGGTCGGCATCGACACCTTACGTCTGCTGTTGAAACAAGGTGTCCTGCACCCCGTCGAATCAATGAAGAAGTCACCGAAAAAACCGTTGCCGTCTCTGCACGGACTCATCTCGATCACGCGGTTAAACGGAAAAGATGTCAACGTTGGGGCTTCACCGATCCTCATCACCCGCAGTACGAACCGTTCCGTTCATTTTTATGCGTCGATCCGCTTACCGGTCGATCATCAAATCGAACTGTCGCTTCAATTGACGGACATCGTCCATCCGAAAACACTGATCGAACCGCTCGCCGTGACCGAACTCGATAACGGGCTGTTCCATTATTCGGCCGACTATAAAGTCCGGGCTCAATCGGGACAAATCATGAAGGCGCTCGAGACATCCGAGCAACTTAGGCTCGATGAATTCTTTATGTTATCCTGACACATCAAAAAGGCGATACCGATGCAGAATCGGAATCGCCTTTTTCGTATGCATCAAGAGTGTTTTTTACTGAGGACTGCCGTTTGCGTCCGTTCGAGCACCGCGTTTGTGATGACAATCAAACCGGTGAACAGGAACAACGCTTCAAAACCGAAGTGACCGGCAATCTGACCACCCGCAAGTGGTCCGAGGAAATTCCCCATGAACTGCGCCGACTGGTTATAACCGAAGATCCGGCCCGATGCATTCGCGGGCGTATGTTTCCGGAGAAGCGCCTGGACTGACGGCATCAGTGCGGCGGTCGCAAAACCGATTCCCATCCGTAAGATGATCAATTGGCTTGTATCCGTCACGAACGCCTGCGGAATCAGGAAGGCGGCGAAAATCAGCAAGGCGAAGAACAAAACGCGTTCCGCCCCGATTTTATCCGATAACCGGCCGAGCCGCTGCGCGGCAATCAAGGCCGCAATCCCTGGAGCTGACGCGACGATACCAGACAGCAAGGCCAATCGTTCCGTACCGGGACTGAGTTCCCGGACGTACAGGGATAAAATCGGACTGATCGATTGTGCCGCAAACTGAATCAGGAACGTCGTCAGGAAGAGACTTAAAATCAGTTCCGGATGACGTAACGATTGGATGATTTCTTTAGCTGACGCCATTTTCTTCGTTTGTAACGGAACAAAGTCCTCTTTGACGAAGAAATACGTGACAAGGAACGTCAGGAAGAGCGGAATGCTCGTAAAGAGAAAAACGGGTCGAAGCCCAATCATATCGGCAAGGAATCCTCCAATCAGAGGTCCAAGTAATCCACCGGCAATCCCACCGGTTGATAATGTACCGAGCGCCCAGCCACTTTTCTCTTTTGGGGTTTGTGAGGCAACCATGGTGATTCCGGCAGAGATAAATCCGGAGACGGCACCCATGACAAGTCGTAAGAAGACGAGCTGATAGACATCCTGTACGAAGCTGATCAGGAACATGACAATCGACATCCCGAGGCTTGCCCGCAGTAACATCAACTTCCGGCCTTTTTTGTCGGCCAGTCGTCCCCAAATCGGTGATACGATGGCTGCGACGAGGAAGGTCGCACCAAAAGCAACACCCGACCAGGTCGTGATTTCCTGGCGTCCGTTTACACCAAGTTCTTCAATGAATAAGGGCAAAAACGGTAAGACTAAACTTAAAGCAGCAGCAGTCAAAAAACTACCGATCCAAACAACGACTAAATTTCGTTTCCACAATGGCATTGTGGCATCACTTCCTTTTTAATGGTAATTCCGTTTCAATTCAACAACTTCTAATATACCCTTCACAAAGTAAAATGTCTAGGATTTGAACTGATTCAAAGGACTCCCTGACCATTGGCTTATATCCAAGTCACTCCGGACGACCGATAATAAGATAACTTAATCTAGGGAGTGAACGATATGAAACGCTTCATCCTCAGTTTGCTTTGTCTTACGATGGCTGCGACGCTTCTGCCTGTCAGAACCGAAGCGGCTGTCACCGTCACGCGTCATACCGTGATGTGGTCCATCCCTGAAGCGAAACAAATTCCAACGAAAGTCACACAGCTGGCAAACAGACAGATGAAACGTGTCTACCTGCATGTCGCTGTCGAGGGTGACCGAACCCTCTACCGCACATTCGTTGAAAAAGCCCACCTTGCCGGAATCGAAGTCTATTTTTTGTTCGGTCAGCCGAGCTGGATTACGAATGAAGGCACGACGAACCGGCCGAACGTCGAAGATCCGTTAGCCTGGATCAGTGTCTATCTGCAAGAAACGATGGAACGTCCGGATGGCATCAGCGTCGATCTCGAACCTTACGCCTTACCGGCCTGGGAAACGGATCAAGCGTCTGTCATCGCCTCTTATCAACGCCTGCTGACAGCTTTTCACGATGTTAGCACAGCGCAAAATCTCCCGTTGCAACTGTTCCTGCCGTTTTGGTTCCATACCGTGCCGGATGCTTCCGGACAACCGCTCAGCGAATGGGCGATGGAACTGGCTGATGAAGTCACCTTGATGAGTTACCGGACCGTCTACAGTGGTGGTAATGGTCTTGCTGCGATTACGATGACTGATGCGCTCTACGCCGCCAGTCATCAACATCTTTTGTCGTACGCCCTGGAATTCACGGAACTTCCGGAAACACCAAGCATCACCTTTTACGGAAAGACACGGACTGCGCTCAATCAGCTCGTCAATCAAACGATGAACAGCTCCCTGCCGCCAAGCGCCATCGTCTATCATGATTTTGATGCCTACCAGGATTTCATGCGCAGTACGCAGTGATTTTACTTTCCGTTTAATTTTAAAAAAGTGGCTGACTCAAAAAAGAATCACTCGTCTTCTCACGCCCTTTCCTCAGGCGAGACACAAGCCAGTTTCCCTGCCTCATTCAGGCAGGGAATCGGGTCTTGTTTGTCTCTGACAGCGCAAAATGCGCTTTTTCCTGTAGGAGTGGCGTGAAGCGAGTGATTCTTTTTTTACGAGATCAGGGTGGCAGATTATCATTCTGCCACCCTGATCTTTGGAGAGACTGACATTTGAGTCAGCACCTTTTGATTTGTCTTATTTCCCTAAATGATCAAGCATGATGCCTGTTCCACGTGCGACACATAACATCGGATCTTCCGCGATCAATACCGGAAGTCCCAGTTCTTTTGCCAGCAACTGATCGATGCCGTCAAGTAGTGCTCCGCCGCCTGTCAGGATGATGCCGCGGTCGATGATATCCGCCGCCAGTTCCGGCGGTGTTTTTTCGAGGACCCGTTTTGTCGCTTCAACGATTTCCATTGCCGCTTCCGCCAACGCTTCATGCATTTCCAGTGATGAAATCGTGATGTTGTCCGGGAGTCCTGTCACGAGATTCCGCCCCCGAATGTCCATTTCTTCCTGACGCCCCTCATCGGAGACAGTTGCGACCGTCATCTTGACGTTTTGAGCCGTCCGTTCCCCGATGATGAGTTTATGATTATCCTTGATTGCACGGATGATGTCGTGGTCAAACCGATCCCCTGCTACTTTGATCGTTTCGCCGCAGACGATATCGCCCATCGACAGGACGGCTACATCCGTTGTTCCGCCACCGATGTCAATGACCATGTGACCAGCCGGCATCCAGATGTCCATCCCTGCTCCGACGGCTGCGACTTTTGGTTCGACTTCCAGGAAAACAGTTTTTGCACCTGATTTTTCACCAGCTTGACGAATCGCTTTCGCTTCGACCGTCGTGATGCTGGCCGGTGTACAAATCAACATCCGGACGCCGCCGAACATACTTCTCACTTCGATTTTATCGATGAAGTGACGTAACATCGCTTCCGTCATTTCAAAATCAGCGATTACACCATCGCGTAACGGACGGATCGCGACGATGTTTCCCGGTGTCCGGCCAACCATCTGGTGAGCTTCCGTTCCGACTGCATGGATTTTTCCTGTTGCTTTATCAATCGCGACGACCGATGGCTCGTCGAGTACAATTCCCTTACCTTTTACGTGAATGACGACATTTGCCGTCCCCAGGTCAATTCCGATATCCTTTGTCAAAAACATCTCGCGTGATCTCCTTTATCCACTGGCTATTCTTCCAAAATATAGTACGTCGTTTGGACGTCTAACCCATTTATGTATACATACCTTTCAATTCTAGCACAGGGAAACAAAAAGAGACGACTTTCTTTTGAAGAAAGTCGTCAAGAATATGATGGAATGAAATGATAGCTTAAAGCTTCGCCGCTGCCGTCTCTTCGATGGCAACTGTTTCTTCCGTGACACGCTCGACATCTGCGCCGAGTGCTTGTAATTTAAGGTGGAAATCAACATATCCGCGATCGATGTGATGCAGTGCACCGACACGTGTTTCGCCTTCTGCAATCAATCCAGCCGTGACAAGTGCTGCTCCAGAACGAAGGTCTGTTGAAAGAACTTCTGCTCCTTGAAGTTGAACACCGCCCGTGATGATTGATGAACGTCCTTCGATCTTGATGTCAGCGTTCATGCGACGGAATTCTTCGACGTGCATGAAGCGGTTTTCAAAGACTGTTTCCGTGATGACTGATGTGCCTTCTGCTTTTAAGACCAATGCCATCATTTGTGCTTGAACGTCTGTCGGGAAACCAGGGTGTGGCATCGTCTTGACGTCGATTGCAACAAGTTTCTTCGGTCCGACGACACGAAGGCCTTCTTCTGTATCCGAGATCTTAACACCCATCTCTTCCATTTTTGAGATCAATGGACGGAGATGTTCACGCTCAGCACCGATGACTTCCACGTCACCTTCCGTGATTGCAGCTGCAATCATGAATGTACCGGCTTCGATACGGTCCGGAATGACATAGTGGTTGCCGCCGTGAAGTTTTTCAACACCTTCAACACGAATCGTCTCTGTTCCGGCACCGCGGACTTTAGCGCCCATTGCGTTGAGGAAGTTAGCGAGATCGACGATTTCAGGTTCTTTCGCAACGTTTTCGATAACTGTCGTACCTTCAGCAAGCGTAGCTGCCATCATGATGTTTTCTGTCGCACCGACTGACGGGAAGTCGAGGTAGATTTTCGCACCTTGCAGACGACCGTCGACGTGCGCTTCAACGAATCCGTTACCGATGATTGTTTTCGCACCCATCGCTTCGAATCCTTTTAAGTGAAGATCGATTGGACGTGAACCGATTGCACAGCCGCCCGGCATGGCGACACGTGCACGACCGAGACGTGCAAGAAGTGGTCCCATGACAAGAATCGACGCACGCATCTTGCGGACGTATTCAAGCGGTGCTTCGTCTTTCAATTCTGCTTCGGCATTGACCGAGACCGTGTTTGCTTCTGCATCAAATGTCACTTCTGCGTTCAGGTTCCGTAAGACGTTGTTGATTGTGTATACGTCTGCCAAACGGGGAACGTTTTGAAGGACCGATGTACCTTCTGAAGCAAGCAATGTTGCGACCAATGTTTTCAAGACTGCGTTTTTTGCACCTTCTACTTTTACCGTTCCAGCTAATTTACGTCCGCCACGGACAACGATTTTTTCCATTACTCATACTCCTCTGCTTTCGTTTCTGTTCTATTATGTTCAATTCGCGATTGGTGTGCATCATAGTTGAAAACCAACGCATGATAGAAGAGAAACACCCTATAGTTGATCTCTCATTCCAAATCCAACACGACTTTTCAGATTCACAATGGTTACGTTTCTTCATTATAAGAATACTATCCTGTTCCATACTAAATCAGATTGATGATTTAGGGTTTACAACGAAGTTACAAGTTCACCCGACTAAGAACTGGAGACGCTGTGCGAATCCCGAATAGTCGAGCAAAAAGCGGGCGATCAGCGAACCGAGCGCCACGGCAAGCAACACACGCAAGACAACAGCCTGCGGTCCTTTCGGATGTTGCAGGAACTTCTCCCATTTGACCGGAAGGAGTGCCCACCAGGCGAAGACAATCGCCGTTAAATAAACAAGCATACTGATTAGTGCACTTAAACCGATTGACGTCACTGCTACTGCACCTCTTCTGTTAAGGTTTTTCCAACCTTACCATGATTTCATACAATGAATGATTGCGCAAACAAAAAGGCACAAGATAATTTATTTTATCGTATAAAATATATTATGAAAAGATGATTATGGAAAATTCCACATAATAAGATTGAAAAATGTGTGAAGAGGACACATATATTGTACTTTTACTTTTTTTAGGGTTGTTAAACCTGAATCCCCAAATGGATTTGGGAAAACGGTTGTCCTGCAGGAAATCATTGACCTGTCCTCAAAAAAAGACCCGGCTTCCATGACGGAAACCGGGTCTTTAACTTGAATCAATCGCGACCGTATTCTTTTAGGTTGAGACGGTTGATTGCGCGTTTCAATGAAAGCTCAGCGCGTTTGAACTCAAGATCTGATAATTTCGTGTCCTGGAGGCGACGTTCTGCCCGGACTTTCGCAGCAGAAGCCCGGTCGTAATCGACCTTGTCTGCAGCTTCAGCCGTTTCAGCAAGAACTGTCACTGTATCCTGGCGCACTTCCATAAAGCCACCGCTGATAGCGATCAACGTGCGTCCGCCATCTTCGTGGCGCAACTTCAAGATGCTGATGTCGAGTGGTGTTACGAGCGGTACGTGGTGCGGGAGAACCCCGATCTCACCAGATATCGTTTTCGCAACGACCATACGGACATCGCCATCATACACTTCGCCATCCGGGGTGACGATATTGACATGAAGTGTGTTCATCTCAAGTCCCCCTTATGCTTTGTCACTTAGACAAGCGTCTTCGCTTTTTCAATCGCATCTTCGATCGGACCGACGAGACGGAATGCTTCTTCCGTCAGATCATCGTGTTTCCCACCGAGGATTTCTTTGAAGCCGCGGATCGTGTCCTTAACCGGGACGTACGATCCTTTTTGTCCTGTGAACTGCTCAGCTACGTGGAAGTTCTGCGACAAGAAGAACTGGATACGACGCGCACGGTGTACAGTCAATTTGTCTTCTTCAGACAACTCGTCCATACCGAGGATCGCGATGATATCTTGAAGTTCTTTGTAACGCTGAAGTGTTTCCTGAACTTGACGTGCTACGCCGTAATGCTCTTCGCCGACGATTTCCGGTGAAAGGGCACGTGATGTAGAAGCAAGTGGATCCACGGCAGGATAGATACCCATCTCAGAGAGACGGCGCTCAAGGTTCGTCGTTGCATCCAAGTGGGCAAACGTCGTTGCAGGAGCCGGGTCAGTATAGTCATCGGCCGGTACATAAACCGCTTGGATCGATGTAACCGAACCTTTGTTTGTTGACGTGATACGCTCTTGAAGCATACCCATCTCTGTCGCAAGTGTCGGCTGGTAACCAACGGCAGACGGCATACGACCGAGAAGGGCCGATACCTCTGAACCTGCTTGTGTGTAACGGAAGATGTTATCAACGAAGAGAAGAACGTCTTGTCCCTGCTCATCACGGAAGTATTCTGCCATTGTCAAACCAGTCAAGGCAACACGAAGACGTGCGCCCGGCGGCTCGTTCATCTGACCGAAGACCATCGCTGTTTGTTTGATAACGCCTGAATCCGTCATCTCGTGGTACAAGTCATTACCTTCACGCGTCCGCTCACCAACACCTGCGAATACCGAGATACCGCTGTGCTCTTGGGCGATGTTGTTGATCAATTCCTGGATGAGGACGGTCTTACCTACACCAGCACCACCGAAGAGACCAATCTTACCACCCTTGATGTAAGGAGCGAGTAAGTCAACGACTTTAATTCCTGTTTCGAGGATTTCAACTTTTGTTGAAAGGTTATCAAACGTCGGTGCTTTTTTGTGGATCGGAAGACGTTCCACGCTTGCATCGAGTTCTTTTTCATCAATTGGGTTACCGAGTACGTTGAAGACGCGACCAAGCGTTGCTTCTCCGACAGGTACCGAGATTGGAGCACCAGTGTCCAGTACTTCCACTCCGCGGCGTACACCATCCGTAGAATCCATCGCAATGGTACGGACGACGTCGTCACCAAGGTGCAAGGCGACCTCAAGCGTCAAGTCGATAGCCACTTCTTCTACTGTTTGCGGCGTATATTGAATACGAAGCGCGTTGTAGATGTTCGGCAAGTGTCCGTCGAACTTAACGTCGATGACAGGTCCCATGACCGCGACGACGCGGCCTTTTAAACCGAGTTCGTTCATCGTGTTTCCTCCTAGCTATCATTACGCCGAGTGGATTACTGCTGAGCAGCGGCTCCACTGACGATCTCTGTGATTTCTTGCGTGATTGCAGCTTGTCGAGCCCGGTTGTAGACGAGAGTCAATCGACCGATCAAGTCATCTGCGTTATCTGTCGCACTTTGCATTGCTGTCATACGTGACGCATGTTCTGCTACTTTCGCGTCAAGAAGCGCACCGAAAATCAAGCTCTCCGCATAACGCGGAAGGAGTTCAGCCAGGATTTGTTCCTCGCTTGGCTCGTACTCATAAGTCGTCGAAGACGAAGCTTCGATTTCTCCGAGCGGGAGAAGGGTTTCGACTTTCACTTCCTGGCTGATGACAGACATGAAGTGGTTGTAGCACAGCTTGAGTTCGTCGATTTCGCCGAGCGTGAACGCACTCACTGTACGCTTCACGATTTCTGCGACATCGACATACGAAGGAGAATCGTTTAGTCCTGTGATCGCATCCGTGACTGTGATTCCGCGTGAACGGAAGAACTGGACACCGACTTTACCGACCACGAACAAGACGTAACTGTCCGTAGTATGCTTTTCATTGATTTCCCGGTAGACTTCACGCAGCACGTTGGCGTTATATGCACCAGCTAAGCCGCGATCCGATGTGATGACGATATAGCCTGTCTTTTTGACAGGACGTTTTTCGAGCATCGGATGGCTAGCACCTGTCGTGCCATTCGCAATGGTTCCGAGCACTTCCTGCATTTTCAGCATGTAAGGCTGGAACTTCGCGCTATGTGCTTGAGCGCGGTTCAGTTTCGACGCCGAAACCATGTTCATCGCTTTCGTGATCTGTTTCGTACTTTTCGTCGAGTTGATCCGCATTTGTATCTCGCGCAACGATGCCATTTCGATTCACCACCTTGTTAGTATCAAGAGTGTTCCACCGAGCCTAAGAGCAAGCTCTTAGACTGTCGGTTGGAACGTTTTCTTAAATTCTGAGATTGCAGTAACGATTTCTTCGTCAGCTGGAAGGTTACCTGTTTTACGGATCTCGTCGCAAAGTTGTTTGCGGTTTTGATCGAGCCAAAGGTTGAGTTCCTTTTCAAAACGACGAATATCTGAAACGGCAACATCATCAAGGTGACCACGAGTCAAGGCATAGATGATGATGACTTGCTTATCGACAGTCAACGGTTGGTTAAGGTCCTGTTTCAGAACCTCTACTGTCCGCTCACCACGGTTAAGCTTCGATTGTGTCGCTTTATCAAGGTCAGATCCGAACTGTGAAAAGGCTTCAAGCTCACGGTAAGAAGCGAGGTCAAGACGGAGCGTACCCGCAACCTTCTTCATCGCTTTTACTTGAGCCGAACCACCTACACGCGATACCGAGAGACCCGGGTTGATCGCTGGACGGACACCTGAGAAGAAGAGATCCGATTGAAGGAAGATTTGACCATCCGTGATCGAGATAACGTTTGTCGGGATGTAAGCCGAGATATCCGACGCTTGTGTCTCGATGAACGGAAGTGCTGTTAAGCTACCTGCGCCAAGTCCGTCGTTCAATTTCGCTGCACGCTCAAGGAGACGTGAGTGAAGGTAGAAGACATCACCCGGGTAGGCTTCGCGGCCTGGTGGACGCTTCAGAAGAAGCGAAAGCTCACGGTATGCCGCTGCTTGTTTTGAAAGATCATCATAGATGACAAGAACGTGCTTGCCGAGATCCATGAAGTGTTCACCCATCGCTACACCAGCGAATGGTGCGAGGTAAAGAAGTGGCGCCGGCTGTGAAGCTGCTGCCGAAACGACGATTGTGTAATCGAGTGCACCGTTTTTACGGAGTGTTTCAACAACACCACGGACTGTTGATTCTTTTTGTCCGATTGCGACGTAGATACAAATCATGTTTTCTTCTTTTTGGTTGATGATCGTATCGATGGCGATCGACGTTTTACCCGTCTGACGGTCACCGATGATCAACTCACGTTGTCCGCGGCCGATTGGAACGAGGGCATCGATTGCCTTGATTCCCGTCTGAAGCGGTTCGTGAACCGATTTACGTGCCATGACACCAGAAGCTTTACGCTCGATTGGGTTATAGTGTTCTGTTTCGATTGGACCAAGACCATCGATTGGCATACCGAGCGGGTTAACGACACGTCCGAGGAGTGCGTCTCCAGTTGGTACTTCCATGATGCGGCCCGTACGGCGAACAGAGTCGCCTTCTTTGATTTCAAGGTAGTCACCAAGAATGATGATACCGACGTTGCCTTCTTCTAAGTTTTGCGCCAAGCCCATTGTGCCGTTAGCGAATTCTACGAGCTCTCCCGACATGACGTTGTCGAGTCCGTGTGCACGAGCGATACCATCACCGATTTGGATGACTGTACCTGTCTCGTTCACTTCCATCGTAGAACCGTACTGCGCGATACGCGCTTTAAGCAGGGCGCTGATTTCTTCAGCTCTAATGCTCATGCGTTTCACCCCTATTTTCTTACGCTTTTAACAGCTCACGCTCAAGTCGCGTTAGTTTCGTTTCGATCGTGCCATCATATGTCGTGTAACCGATTTGAACACGAAGTCCGCCGATTACGTTCGTATCAACAACATTTTCTACTTCAAGCGTTTTACCTGATTTTTGGCCAAACGTTTCCTTCACGTTCGTGAGTTCTTCGTCTGACAGTTTGTATGCACTTGTCACGATTGCTGTCGCAACGTTACGGTGCTCATTCAACAACGCGATGAAATGCTCTGGTAATGACAATACTTCCGATGCCCGGTCGTTTTCGACCATGACGAGGATTGTATTCAAGACAATCGTATTGAAGCCTGTGAAGCTCGTCTGAAGGACTTGCTTCAGCTCTTCTGCAGAAATCGATGGGTTTTCTAACACCGATGCGAGCTCTGGTGTTGCGTGGAGCACTTCGCCGAGCGTTCGCACATCAGCTTCTGCTTGGTCGAGCACATGATGCTCAAGTGCAAGATCGAAGAGCGCTTTTGCGTAGCGTCCCGCTACGTGGTCACGCATTAGTTCGTGCCCTTAGTATCAGCGAGGAATTGATCGACGAGTGCACGTTGTGCCGCTTCGTCTGTCGCCAGCTGTGTTTTCATGACGTGGCGTGCTGCAGCGATTGCTTGAAGAGCAACATCGTTCTTCAAAGCAGCTTGTGCTTCAGCGCGTTCACGTTCGATTGCACGGCGAGCTTCTTCCTTGCTCAATTCTGTTTCGACACGTGCCTGCTCCATCGCACGTGCTTGTTCTGCCTCAGCTTGACGGCGTGATGCTTCTAACAGGTCACGTGCTTCCGTACGTGCCTTGTTGAGTTCTGCTTGTTGTTGTTCTACGTAGACTTCAGCGTCTTTCCGGCTTTTCTCAGCCGAATTGATCTCGCTAGCCACATGCTCTTCCCGCGCTTTCATCATGTTGACGAGCGGGCCCCATGCGAATTTCTTCAAGAGGATGAGGAGCAAGAGGAAAACGACGATCGTGACGATCATATTGGCGAGAAGAAGATGGTTGCTTTCTGCAACTCCTTCAGCCGCACGATACGTGAGATTCATTCGATTACACTCCCCTCGTGGTTGGTCCTACTTCTAGTATCTACATAAGGGAGCCGTAGCCCCCATGACGGTTCACTCTAATGGAACGAATAACGCCCTATGTAGCTCAGTTCTTCGTGCGTAAAATTAAATACGGATTAAGAGTTGAGAAGAAGGAAACCGACCGCTACACCGATGATTGGAAGTGCCTCAACGAGACCGATACCGATGAACATTGTTTGACGAAGTTCGTTTTTGAGTTCTGGCTGACGTGCTTGTCCTAATACTGTACCGTTTACGATAAGACCGTTACCGATACCTGCGCCGAGTGCGCCGAGTCCGATGATGATCGCTGTTGCAATAAGTTCCATTATGAATTGCCTCCCTAGATTGTGTTCGAAATTTGGTCGTGCGATTATCGGAAAAGCAGATGCTTTACCTTCGAATTAATGGTCGTGCGCTGCCTTATGCCCGATGTAAACCATCGTTAAGATAAGGAAGATATACGCTTGGATTGCTCCGATGAAGAGTGAGAATCCTTGCCAGATCAACATTGGGATCGCTGACAGAATAGCACCGACTGGTCCGAGGAATTGGAAATCGTTCGTTCCAGAGACGATACCGATCGAAAGAATGATACCAATCATGATTTCACCCGCGAAGATGTTACCGTAAAGACGAAGACCGAGAGTCAACGTGTTTGCGAATTCCTCGATGATGGTAATAATAAACATCGGCGTCATAAACGTTTTCGCATACGAGCCGAAGCCGCGCATTTTCACACCGTAATAATGGCTCATGACCACTACCATAGATGAAAGTGCAAGTGTCACATACGGATCTGCAGTTGGTGAGTTGAACCAAATGTAGTGACCCGTCACAACGTTAAAGGGAAGACCCATTAAGTTGGACACGATGATGAACAGGAACAGTGTCATTCCGAAAGTTAGGAAGCGACCCCCTGTTTTCCAGTCCATCGTGCTGCTGATGATTCCGCGAACGAACTCGAGGAACATCTCCATCACGTTTTGAGCACCGGTCGGCTTCATCACAAGACGTCGCGTACCGGCCACGGCAATCAGGAAAACGAGAGCAGCTGCAATCAGCACTGTGATCAAGTTTGTCCAGCTACCGTACAGAACGAAGTCGCCCCAGAGTGGGATTTCGTAAAGTGGCATTTCGTGGTTCATTTGATTATTCACCTCTTTTCCCGCTTAAGTTCGTGAGTAAAATACTCACAAAATTGTATGACGTGGCCGGCGAGAAGGCCTATTACCACCGCAGTTAATGACAATTCGGCTTCATACTTCAAGCCGATCATCACACAGAGTACCGCGACCGCCATGCGTGATACGGTCCCTCGAGACATCGGCTTGCGCCCACGCTCGATTACACGATACATTCGATCGACGCTTAATCGTTGCAGCGTCAAGATCATGAAGCTACCTGCCCCACCCAGTGCCAGTCCATAAATCACCGGATCACTCGGATAACCGACAAGTAACAGGACAGCAAGGATTCCATAATAGAGTCCGAACCATCGTAAGTACGCACGATACAACGCATCTTGAAGGATGATATTCATGTCTTGTCTCCTAACAAGTGCCTGATCATTGCGATCATGCAAAGAATTCCGATGAAAATCCCGATGAACACTGCAAACGTCGCACCCATCTTTTGCCACCAATCCTGCTGTTCCCCATAGTTCCCAACAAGAAAGCCGATGACGATCGGTGCGGCTAGTGCCGTCGAAATTTGCGAGGCCATGACCATACTCGTCGCGAGCCCTTTTTGGCGCACTAGAGACGACCCCCTTTTCCCAGTTGTGAGTTCTTTTTCTTTCCCACAATTTTCGGATTTTCATACTAGTCAAGAATACAATGAGAACCATTTCATAGTCAAATGAATTCACAATTAAAATGGAGCCGTAAAACCATTGTATATCAACAATTGATAAGGTTTTCACAGAGGTGTCCCGTGCCACTCTTTTCACGAAGATGTGAAGAAAATATGTAGTATTATCAACGTTTATCGAGATGGTTCACTAGGTGAACAAAATCCTTGAACAGTAACGTTATATCGTGTTCTGAAATGAGAAACAAGTCACCTAAATCTGATTTGTGTCGATTTTGTGAAAAAACATTTTTCGTTCACATTTGTAAACGCTTTCTTTATGGGACGGTTTACCCCCTCTGACATCTGTTTGTAACAAAGCGGATGCATGATTTCCAATTCGTTCCGTGTGTCCCTTGTCACAGCTTAAAAATTCACGGATGACTTTCTATTTTCAAGTTCATGATGCGGCTCTTTTTTTAATAAAAATCATACATTTAGTCCTTCCGCTTCAGTAGTGGGCTACTGTTTTTTTACTCATCTACCTTGATTTGAAAACGATTGGCTACATATGGTAAAAAGAAGTGACATGAACCAATCAAAAGGAAGTGAACCTCATGGAAACCGAACGCTTTCGTGTTCAGTGCGGGGATTGCTTCGGACTTTGTTGTACGGCCCTCGCGTTTTCCGCTTCAAGCGATTTTGGTCACGACAAACCGGAAGCGACACCTTGCCGGAATTTAGACAACGAGTACCGCTGTCGGATTCACGACCGGCTTCGCCCAAGCGGCTATAAAGGATGCACCGTCTATGACTGCTTCGGTGCCGGGCAACAGATTTCGCAGGTGACATTCCAAGGGGTCTACGATGAAACGACGAAACCTGTCATGTACGCCCTCTATCCGAAGATGGTCCATCTGCAGGAAATGATGTGGTACCTGACGGACGGCATCCGACCGGTCACCCGGACGATTCATCCGTTGCTCGAGGACAAGCTGGCCGAACTCGATGCCCTGACCCACTCTTCTCCGGAAGAACTGGCGGCACTTGATCTCGATCATGTAAGGGCAACCTTGCTACCGCTCCTCGCTCAAATCGAAGAACTGGTTCAAACGCCATTTGCCGGAAAAGCCAGACGTACGCTTCCCCGCGACTGGATCGGGAAAAATCTTGCCGGACAGGACTTCTCCGGCGTTAGTGTCCGTGGCCAGTTTTTGCTTGCGACGAACTTATCGAACAGCCGATTACGCGGCGTCAACTTCCTCGGTGCCGACCTGCGGGACTGTCAGTTGGCGGGAGCTGATTTGACCGACGCGTTGTTTTTGACACAGGCGCAGGTCAATGCGGCACAAGGTGACGCGAAGACACGTTTGCCGGAACGGTTGCTCCGCCCGTCGCACTGGGCATAAGGGAACAATGGCGTATTAATTATTGTCCAAAAGAAGTGCCGTCTCTTTCCCAAAGATAATGCGTCATTCTATCGTGACAGGTGTTCCGTCCTCTTCCTCATGCGCTTTCCGCAGGCGAGACACAAGCCAGTTTTCCTGCCCCTGTGGTCAGGAAACCGGGTCTCGTTTGTCTCTGACAGCGCAAAAAAACGCGCTTTTTCCTGCAGGAGTCGCATGAAACGAGGACGTTCACGGTATTTAAAAAGGTATCTGCTGTAGTCCATAAAAGGACCGGTGCCGCCGTTTTTAACGGTAGGACCGGTCCTTTTACTGTATGTCTACACTTTCGTCAGTTCTCGACTTTAAACGGCTCAAACGCCGCATCCTGATTAAAGTGTTCCAGAATCGCCGCCGCAATCCGTTCGGAAGCATGACCGTCTCCGTATGGATTCGAAGCTTGCGCCATTTCCTTATACGCCGCTTCATCTTCGAGCAATTCGCTCGCGAGACGGTAAATCGTTTCTTCATCCGTTCCGGCCAGCTTCAACGTTCCCGCTTTAACGCCTTCCGGACGTTCGGTCGTATCGCGTAAGACGAGAACCGGCACACCGAGTGACGGAGCTTCTTCCTGAACGCCGCCGGAATCCGTCAAGATAAGGTGCGCCCGGCTCGCAAAGTTATGGAAGTCAAAGACATCGAGCGGCGGAATCAAGGTGATTCGATCGTGTCCTCCAAAAACCTCGTTCGCAGCTTCCTGAACGACAGGATTCAAGTGGACGGGATAGACGACATGAATATCCGGATGATCGTCGACGAGACGCCGGATCGCCCGGAACATCTGATGCATCTTTGCACCTAAATTTTCCCGCCGGTGCGCCGTCATCAGAACAAGTCGTTTCGAACCGATCTGTTCAAGAACAGGATGGACGTAATCCGGTTGGACCGTCGTTTGCAGGGCATCGATCGCCGTGTTCCCCGTTACGAAGACGCCTGTATGTCGGTTTTCCGATGCCAGATTCGCAGCCGCCTGATCGGTCGGTGCAAAATGCAGATCGGCCAGCGTCGAGGTCAGTTGCCGGTTCACCTCTTCCGGAAATGGTGAGTACTTATTGTATGTCCGGAGTCCCGCTTCGACATGTCCCACGGCGATTTGATTATAGTAGGCGGCGAGACTGCCGACGAATGTCGTCGTCGTGTCACCGTGGACTAGGACGAGATCCGGTTTAACTTCCTTCATGACGGCATCGAGTCCCTCGAGACCGCGTGTCGTGATATCGACCAGCGTCTGTCGTGCTTTCATGATGTTCAAGTCATGATCGGGCGTAATCTCGAACAGCGCCAAGACTTGATCAAGCATCTCCCGGTGCTGGGCCGTGATCGTGACATGGACCTCAAACGCAGGATTGTTTTTTAAGACGTTGACGAGCGGTGCCATTTTGACAGCTTCCGGTCGTGTGCCGAAAATCGGCATGACTTTGATGGGCATACGGACTTCCTCCTTCTTGCTTCTGTTTTCATTAAAACATATTCCATGTCACGTGCGCAGGGCACACCCGTGACGAGTTTACAAAAAAAAGACGCTCCCTTCGCAGGAAGCGCCTTTCATTCTGCCGGTTACTTTGTACCAAACAGACGGTCACCCGCATCCCCGAGTCCGGGAACGATATAACCATGGTCGTTTAATTTCTCATCAAGTGCCGCAAGATAGATATCGACATCCGGATGTTCTTCCTGAATGCGTTTGACGCCTTCAGGTGCTGCACAGAGGCAAGCCAGCTTAATGCTTTGCGCACCCTGTTTTTTCAAAGAGGAGATTGCGTCAGCAGCTGAACCGCCTGTCGCAAGCATTGGATCAACGACGACGAAATCACGTTCTGCGACGTCTGTCGGTAATTTGAGATAGTATTCTGTCGGCTCAAGTGTTTCCGGATCACGGTAAAGACCGATGTGTCCTACTTTGACGTTCGGCATCATACGAAGCATACCGTCCACCATCCCAAGACCGGCACGAAGAATCGGAACGATTCCCAGTTTCTTACCCTCGATCATCTTTTGCGTCGTTTTCGTGACCGGTGTCTCGATTTCAACGTCAGTAAGCGGAAGATCGCGCGTGAGTTCATATGCCATCAATGAAGCCACTTCGTCGACAAGCTCCCGGAATTGTTTCGTTCCTGTTTCGACTTTACGCATGATCGTCATCTTGTGCTGAATCAATGGGTGATCAAATACATGTACTTTACTCATTGTTTTGCATCTCCTCTCCATTCTCTTTTCGCATTGTACTCTAAAAAGCGACTGCTTGGGAACTGTTTTCTCAGAAGTCCTGATCGTTTAACGTCCGTTTTCCGGACAAGACATCTTGCGCCGCAGTCGCTGCCGGATCTTTTTTCAAGCTCGCCAGTTTTTTCAGCGTCTCTTTGTACGCCACCTGACCGAGTGCCTGTTCACGGAAGGCTTTCATCCAGAGGACCGCGGGAACATGCGAGGATTTCGGATAGGCTTCGATATAGGCGGTATAATTTTTCGGAATCGACTTGTAGCTCCGGTGTTTCGCCTTGAGTTGATAAAACGCTGCGGTCGATGCCGTCTCCGGATTACGCAGGACTTCCTTCGACAACAGTTGATCCACGTCGCTGTAGCGTTTGGCATCGAGGGCCGCTTTCGCTTCCTTCAATTCCAGTTTCAACGGTGCGGATTGTTTTGCTTTGACGACCTCGGCTTTTTGTTTTTTCACTTCCCCCGTCAACTGCCCGTTATCCTGCTTTAACATTTTGACTTCTTTTGAGAGTGCCGTGATTTTTTGTTCATTCTTTTTTTGTTTCACTGCTTCTGCCTGCGTATCACCCGAAAAATCAATTTGTGTCAGCCCGATGACCAACGCAACGACAGCGGCTGCTCCCGCCATCATCCATGGACTGAACTGGAGTTGCTTTTTCCACGGCTTCATATAGTTATGATTTTTTGCCATATCCGGCAACATCATGAATCGTTTTTTGGCGAGCATCTTCCCGCCGGCACGCGCGGCAATCGCCATCCGGTACCGGTACATCTCAATCGGGACGGGATTATTTTTCCACTGGGCAAACCGCTCATCCGCTTGTTCGTAAAATCCTGCCTGTTGCATGACGACAATCGCCTGAAAGTCTTCGAGTAGTTTTTTATAATTTCGTTTGGACAGACTTTGTTTTTCTAACCACATTGTCAGTTGGTTAATATCTACCCGCTCAATTTCTTCTTGAGCAAATTCTTCAAGTTTCATGAAATCGTTCCACCTTCATTTAATAATTTAGTTCAGTATAACAAAAAAAGTAAAAATGAATACAAAATATTGAACAAGAAACTTATATTGTCAGATTAATTAAATGAAAAGCAGAAAAAGCAGCCATCTTCCTTTACAGAAAGACGACTGCATCTTGTTCACGACTGTTCTGTTAACATCCCATCTTCCATCCGCAAGACACGGTCACAGTAGGATAACATCCGTTCATCATGTGTGATGACGATGACAGTCTTCCCGTGCTCATGGGCCTGTTGCCGTAACAGGTCCATCACCTGCCGGGCATTCGTGTAGTCGAGGCTCGCGGTCGGTTCGTCCGCTAAGACGAGACGCGGATCATTGACGAGAGCCCGGGCAATCGCGACCCGTTGCCGCTCCCCGCCGGATAAGGCTTGCGGAAGATGGTCGGCCCGGTCACGTAAGCCAAACGTTTCAAGATGCGCCGCCGCATCGATGGTCTGACCGGCTTCTTCCGCGACGAGCTCCAACTGTTCCGCCGCCGTTAAGAAAGGCACGAGATGCGATTCCTGAAAGATGAATCCAATCTCAAGTAACCGCATCCGTCGTCTTTGTTCGTCCGACGTGTCCTGCAAAAGCCGGTCATCAAACTGAATCCGCCCTCCGGACGGTGTCTGCAACAGACCAAGCAACTGGAGTAACGTACTTTTCCCGCTGCCGCTTGGTCCGACGAGAGCAATCAACTCTCCTTCTTTTGCTTCGAACGAAACGTGTTCCAGCACTTTCATCGCGCCATACGTTTGTTCGACATCTGTCAGCTTAATCATCCCGTCATTCCTCCCATCGCATCCGCCGGTTCCAGTTTTTTCAAGGCACGTAACGGAATCAGTCCGCCGAGCAACGCCGTCACGATGATCAATCCGCCGTACAGCAGACTGGTCGTCCATTCAAAACGAAATGGTAAGTCGTCCGGTAACAATTGTCCGACTGTCCATGTCAACAACAGACTGACTGAAAACGAAACAACCGTCAGCAGAAAGACTTGCAGGACGAGTCCTTGTCCAATCGTCCGCGTCCGAATCCCGATTGCTTTCAGGATACCGAGCTGTTTCATCTTTTGCATCGTCAGGATGTAGAAAAAAGCAGTCAGAATCAACGAACCAATGACGATGAGCGCGACCCGCATCATCTGGAATGAATTTTGTTCCGCGGCGTAACCCGGCACTTGTTCGACGATTTGCTGTTTCGTATATGTCGCAAGCGTAGTTTTGATCGGTTTCCCGCTGATGAATGCCGAGACATAATCCGTCCCCATCTTCTGTTGCCAGTCGTCCCATGTCGAAAGCGTCATCCAGACGACCGGTGCATGACTGTAACGCCCATCGGTGACCGTGCCGACGATTTCGAACGTCTGTTTCGTCCGGAAGTCCGTGAATGAATCACCGACTTTCGTCCCGTTCTGTTTTGCGTACTGTGTGTCGACCAAGACTTGTCCATCTTTCAACTTTGCCAGTTGACGCGGTCCGTAACGCGTGTCGCCCGGAGAAGCGAACACCGTCACATCTTCTTTTGTTCCATTCTGCTTTTCGAGTACCATGTTTTGTACACCTAGTGCTTCCGTCGCCGCCGGTTGATCTGTCCGCTCTAAAAACGATCGTGTCAGTTGTCCTTCCGCATCTTTGCTCAAGGCGACCTGCTCAATCGGCAAGTTACGGACGACTGCTCCATTGTCATAGGCCAGTCCGTCCGCGAGTCCGGAAATCATCAAAATCAACAAGACGATCAATGTCGTCACGATTGCCATCAAGAAGAAGCGTTGTCGCATCCGAATCAATTCACGCCATCCCATCTTCATCTTTCATCCCTCCTGTTTGTACGTTACAGGTTTGATTGTAGCGGGCGAAGATGAACGGAATATGAACGACTCCGTCTTACTTTAAAAAAGTCAGGACCATCGTCGTCCCCGTACCGGGAACCGACTCGATCCGAATCTGTCCTTCCAACTGGTTCATCGTCTCTTTGACGATTGCCAGTCCAAGGCCGGTCCCGCTTGTTCCGCGTGAGGCATCCCCTTGATAAAAGCGTTCGAAGGCATGGGCGATGACTTCCTCCGTCATGCCCGGTCCCTGATCCTTGATCCGAACGATGACGGAATCGGCTTCTGTGTCGACTTGAATCGTAATCAGATCACCTTCCGCCGAGACATGTAAGGCATTTCGAATCAGGTTTTGAAAAATCTGTTCCAGTGCCAACTCGTCCGCCAAAATCACCGGATCGTCCGAGGCTTCCAGCGCGACGGCGACTCCGCGTTCATCCAACTGATAACTCAGTGTCTCAAGAGTCGTCTGAATCGACTGGACGAGCGGAATCGGCTGGCGCCGAAGCGGTCGCCCTTCGTCGAGCCGGGCCAAGGTCAGCAATTGACGTGTCAACTCGGCCATCCGTGTCGCTTCCTGTCCGATCGTCTGTAACTTCAGACGCTCTTTCGTTTCGGCAGACCGTTCGAGCTGCTCCGCGTATCCCCGGATCGTCGTCAGCGGTGACTGGAATTCATGTGAAACATTCGCAACAAATGCTTTTCGTTCCGCGTCCGACTTCGCGACGGCTTGCGCCATCTCGTCGAACCGGCGTGACAGTTCTCCGATTTCGTCCTGCCCGGCCATCGCGACCGAGACGGAATAATCGCCTGCCGTCATCCGTTCCGTCGCCGTCGTCAAGCGTTTGATCGGACGAACGAGATAACGGATCGAAAAGACGAGCAACAGAAAACTCAGCAGGACGAGTAACGCCAGGAATGCACCGACGAACAGATGCAGTTCCCGAATCTGCCGGCTTAAGTCCGGACGAATGAAGACAGCGTCCGTTCCGGTGTCCGTTTGCAGGGATGTCCCGTACGTATTGATGACTTCGTTATCGAACAATCCGAGCAGAAACAGGTGAAACGGGTAGTCCCGCATGCCCTGATAGACCTGTCCGTCCTGCACCGCTTGAACGACCTCAGGTGTGATTGTCTCATTACGGAACGGATTCCCGTACCGCTTGACCTGGCCGGATTCCGAAACGACATACAGCTGAAAGCCGGTCGCACTAAGCATCTCGTAAAACGAATCGACCCGCCGGTCCCCGTGCCGCTCATAATACGCAAAAGACGTCTCGACCGCCTCTTCGACCTTTTGACTGTAGGATGCTTGCCAGACCGTGTAATACAGAACGTTACTGATTAACAGGGCGATCAATGCGGACACGAGCAGGACCAGGCAGACAAGACCGACGATTTTGACATATAACGACTTCATGATTTTACCTCCAACCGGTATCCGAGACCACGGACGGTCTCGATCGTGATCGCCTCCGTCTGGTGTAACCGGGTTCGCAACCGTTTGATATGGACATCGACCGTACGATCGTCGCCCATGAAGTCGAGTCCCCAGACATGTTCGATCAGTTCTTCACGGCTGAAGACCCGTCCCGGGAAGCTCGCCAGTTGATGTAACAATTCAAATTCACGGCGGGGAATCGTCAAACGTGTCGTTCCAATCGTCAGCTGCTGGCTCCGTTTATCAATCGTAACTTCACCGAACTGCATCGTCGGTACGGCAGCTTTTTGATACCGCCGGGCGACCGCATGCAGCCGGAAAACCAGTTCTTCCGGATCAAACGGTTTCGTGATGTAATCGTCGGCGCCTGCTGAAAAACCGTCGCGCTTATCAGTCAGTTCCCCAAGTGCCGTCAGCATCAGAATCGGAATTTCCTGATTCGAACGCAACAAGGCACATAACTCGAAACCGGTTCGTCCCGGCACCATCACATCAAGCACGGCCGCCTCAAACAGGTGCCCGTCTATCCAAGCGGCCGCTTCGTTCCCGTCAGCCGTCGCTGTCACCCGGTGCCCGTCCGCCTCGAGTGTCTCGCGGATCAGCCGCTGAATATGCAAATCATCTTCGACGACTAAAATCTTCATTTCCTCTCACATCCTTTTTGTTCTGCCTACAGGTCATCAAAAAACCACCCCGCACTTCTCATCAATCGAAAAGGTCGAGGTGGTGCTCGTACGGGTAACTCTTAACCGCGTTCCGGGTAAAGCGGGAAACGGCCTGTCAAAGCGAGAACTTGCTTATGGGCACTTGTCAGTGTTTCTTGATCTTCCGGATTTTTCAGAACGAGTTCGATCAGTTCCGCGATTTGTTTCATTTCTGCTTCTTTGAAACCGCGTGATGTCATCGCCGCTGTTCCGATCCGGATTCCACTCGTGACGAACGGACTTGCCGGATCAAATGGAATCGTGTTTTTGTTGACCGTGATACCGGCTTCGTCCAGTGCATGCTCTGCCAGTTTTCCTGTGATGCCGAGCGGCTGCAGGTCGACGAGCAGCAAGTGGTTGTCGGTACCGCCGGAGACAATCCGCAGTCCGCGTGCCGTCAATTCTTCACCGAGGACTTTCGCATTCGCTACGACTTGCTCGATGTAATCCTTGAATTCAGGTGCTAATGCTTCCGCAAAGGCAACGGCTTTCGCTGCGATGACGTGCATAAGCGGTCCGCCTTGAATACCCGGGAAGATCGATTTATCGATCGCTTTGGCATGCTCTTCTTTACAAAGAATCATTCCACCGCGCGGTCCACGAAGCGTCTTGTGCGTCGTCGTCGTGACGAAGTGGGCATGTTCGACCGGGTTCGGATGCAGACCTGCTGCAACGAGTCCCGCGATGTGGGCCATGTCGACCATCAAGTAGGCACCGACACTGTCCGCGATTTCACGGAATCGTTTGAAGTCAATCACGCGCGGATAAGCCGATGCTCCCGCAACGATCAGTTTTGGTTTGTGTTCTTCCGCAAGCTTCGCGACGACATCGTAATCGATCATCTCTGTTTCTGGATCGACGCCGTACTCGACGAAGTTGTATTGAACACCGGAGAAATTCACAGGACTGCCGTGTGTCAGGTGACCACCATGGGAGAGGTTCATCCCGAGGACCGTGTCGCCTTGATTGAGAATTGTGAAGTAGACGGCCATGTTGGCCTGGGCACCTGAGTGCGGCTGAACATTAACGTGTTCTGCTCCAAAGATGGCCTTCGCACGATCACGTGCCAAGTTTTCCGCTAAATCGACGAACTCACAACCGCCGTAATAACGACGACCCGGGTAACCTTCAGCGTATTTGTTCGTCAGCACGCTGCCTTGAGCTTCCATGACCGCTTGTGAGACAAAGTTTTCTGACGCAATCAACTCGATGTTATCGCGTTGACGTTTTAGTTCCTTGCGCATAGCCGAAAAGAGTTCCTCATCTTGCTGTTTCAGATACGTTAGTGGTGTTTGTTCCATCTGAATTCCCCCATTCATTTCGATAAACCTATCTTAACACGAATAATCTCTTGCGGGCACCCTCTAAAAATCCATTAAAAAAGCAAGGGGAGTGCAACCCCTTGCGCAAATCATTCGTATTTAGCGCGCGCGCCACCAATCAGTTTCGGTCGCGTCACGGCAGCCGTCACATGTGCCTCACCGATTTCGCGGTGCGGCAGACGGACGGGAATCGCAACATGTTTCAAGTGCATCCCGATGAACGTATCGCCGATATCGATTCCGGCATCGGCCTGGATCGCTTCGACGACGACCGGTGCCGAAAAACGCTGATACGCGACGCTCGCCATCGAACCGCCGGCTTCCGGAACCGGAACGACCGTCACGGCTTCGAGACCGAGCCGTTCGACGATCTGCCGCTCCAAAGTCAAAGCACGGTTGATGTGCTCACAGCCTTGAAACGCCAGATCGACCTGATGCGAACGGCGGAACGTATCAAAGACATCGAACAACGCTTCTGCGACTTCGGGTGAACCCGCTTTTCCGATTTGTTTCCCGATGACTTCACTTGTCGAACAGCCGATGACAAGTAACTTCCCTTTCAACGGGAAACGTTCGTTCAGTTCCGTCAACGAGGCTTCGAGATCCTGTTTGATTTGTTCCAAATCCATTTACTTCACCTCATAATCTGAGATTTTGCAGACACGGTTTTCATGACGTCCGCCTTCGAATTCCGTCTCGAGCCAGATTTTCGCGATGTCACGCGCAAGGCCCGGTCCGATGACACGTTCGCCCATCGTCAGGATATTCGAGTTGTTATGCTGACGTGTCGCTTTTGCGCTGAACGTGTCATGGACAAGCGCCGCGCGGATACCTTTGACTTTGTTCGCCGCGATTCCGATTCCGATTCCGGTTCCGCAAATTAAAATCCCGCGGTCGAATTCACCGTTCGCAACTGCTTCTGCGACCGGAATCGCGACGTCCGGATAATCAATTGATTCGGATGAATACGTGCCGAAGTCCGTATAATCAATTCCGAGCTCCTGTAAGAGTTCATTCAGTTCTGCTTTTAACTTAAAACCACCATGGTCTGCTCCAATTGCTACTTTCATCGTTACTATTCCCCCGTTTGTTTAGGTTGTTTTTTCGGAAGTTTCCGGTTGTCCGGTGCTTTTCTTCCGTTTCCGTTCTGCGTCAATTTTAACACAAGACGGTTGACGAGGGGTTCGAGTTCATTTCGGACCTGCCGGTAGACGTTCATCGATCCGCCGTACGGATCATTAATATCCCGTTCAAGGCCGGTCACATACTCGTACAGCGTAAACGTCCGGTCTTTCAGTTCCGGGTACCGTTCGCCGACTTCCTGTTTATGACTGCGTGTCATCGTCAATATGATATCCGACCAACGCCCGAGGACGTCGTCAAAGACTTGCGTATAGTGCTCGAGTTCGATTCCGCGCTCCCGTAAGACCTGTAAGGCGTTTTCGGAAGCATCAAACCCTTGCATCGAACGCAGACCGGCAGAGCGGACATCGAATTCTTGATCGGCCACTTTTGAGCGTAATAATGCCATTGCCATCGGGCTGCGGCATGTGTTTCCTGTACAGATAAACAATACACGACGTGTGCTCATCTCAGTATCCTCCTTCTTTACGGGCGAATGATCCGACCACCTGCTGCCTTGTGGAGCCGATTCCGGACTGCTAGCCCAACCCCTTCTTCTGATAGGTCCCGTACAAAAATCTGATCTACTGTTGTCTGATCAAATCGCCGTAAACAATCGTAAAGACGTTGCGCAGCTGTTTCCATCGTTGTTCCGAGGAAACAACGGACATCGGCTTCGATGTCTTCTCCGTCAAAGAGAATGACGCCTGTCTTTTGTCCATTTTGGCGTGCTTCATCGATGAGTTGCTGCAGGAATGAGAGGTCACCCGCGACAACGGATAAAGTGGCTTCCGGTGCATAATGCGTGTACTTCATCCCTGGTGCCTTCGGTGTCTGATCCTTCATCGATAAGGCAGGATCAAGTGCCGTGTTCCCGATGACAGATTCAATCTGTTCCCGCGTCACACCGCCCGGTCGTAAAATCACCGGTGGATTCGTGGTACAGTCGATGACCGTCGATTCCACACCAATTCCGGTCTCCCCGCCATCGACGATTGCGGCGATGCGGCCCGAGAGGTCATGTGCGACGTGCGCAGATGACGTCGGTGAGGGTTTTCCGGAACGGTTGGCACTTGGTGCTGCTAGACCCAGTCCGGTCGCTTCAATCAACTGAAGCGCCAGCGGATGGTCCGGCATCCGTAATCCGATCGTATCCAGTCCTGCGGTGACGAGTGAGGATGCACGCCCGTTTGATTCTAAAATGATCGTCAAGGCACCCGGCCAAAACGTATCCATCAATTGCGCCGCGACATCCGGAATATGAGTGACGAACTGCTTTGCCTGTTCGACGGATGCGACATGGACAATCAACGGATTGTCGGAAGGTCGACCCTTCGCGGCGAAAATTCGCCGAACGGCCGTTTCGCTCGTCGCATCTCCCGCAAGACCATAGACGGTCTCCGTCGGAATCGCGACGACCTCACCTTCCTGTAATAGTCGTACCGCTTCCTTTAATGTCTCCTGCTGAATCATTTCCGTCTTCACTCTGGACAATCCTTTCGTTCCGCATACACGATACGGTCTTTACCGTTTATATCTTTTAAAATACCCGTTTCTACAGTTGGATAACGTTTTTTTAACATCATTTGCACTTCTTGTCCCTGATTGTGTCCGATTTCGAACGCAATCAGACGAAAATCATCGCGTAAGACACGTGCGCTATCTTCAAGCAGGCGGCGGTAGAATACAAGTCCGTCTTTCCCGCCAAATAAAGCAAGGTGCGGTTCATGATCAAACACGACGTCACTGAGCAATTCATCTTCTTCAATATAAGGGGGATTCGAGACAAGCACCCGGACCGAATGGTCAGCAAGCGGTGCCAGTAAGTCACCTTCCAAAAAGGTGACCTCTCCTCCAAGCGTCTGTTGATTTTCCTTTGCCACCGCAATGGCTTCCGGTGAAATATCGACCGTCGTGACCGGTTGTCCGAGTTCAAGCGCAAGCGTCAGACAAATTGCGCCGCTGCCGGTGCCGATATCGACGATTTCCCCCGGTTGGAACGTTTCGCCCTGCAGGCGTCCCGTCACGAATTCAATCAATTCCTCCGTCTCCGGGCGCGGAATGAGAACGGCCGGTGACACACGGAAATTTCGTCCGTAAAACGGTTGATATCCGATCAAATGCTGAACCGGGACACCATTTAAATGCGCCAATAAATATTCACTGAACAACAGGTCCTGTTCCGGCTCGAGTTCGTCCGACAGGCGGATCAATAATCCGGTCCGGTCGATCTGTAAAACGTGCATAAGTAACCATTCGGCACTCGAGGCCTCGCGTCCTGCCGTCACGAGCATCGTTTGTGCTTGATTGAGACGTTTTGCAATCCGCATCAGTTCGCCGCCTCCGATGCTCGGGCCTGATACTCCATCACAAGGGTATCGATGACTTCATCCATCTCGCCCTGGAGAATCCGGTCGAGTTTTTGAATCGTCAGACCGATCCGGTGATCGGTGACACGGTTTTGGGCGAAGTTATACGTCCGGATTCGCTCGGAACGGTCGCCTGTTCCGACCGCTGATTTCCGTTTTTCATCGTACTCGGCCTGTTGCTCGCGCTGAATCTTGTCGTAAACACGGGCCCGCAAGACCTTCATTGCTTTTTCTTTATTTTTAATCTGTGACTTTTCATCCTGACAGCTGGCGACGATTCCCGTCGGCACGTGTGTGACCCGGACTGCCGACTGAGTCGTGTTGACCGACTGTCCGCCCGGTCCGCTTGAAGTGAACGTATCGACGCGGACGTCCTTATCGTGAATCTCGACTTCGACATCTTCTGCTTCCGGCAGAACGGCAACAGTCGCGGTCGACGTATGAATCCGTCCGCCCGACTCGGTTGACGGAACACGTTGCACCCGGTGCGCCCCATTTTCGTATTTCAATTTCGAATAGGCCCCGCTGCCTTTGACGATGAAGATGATTTCCTTGTATCCGCCAAGCTCGGTATAACTGGCATCGATGATCTCAATCTTCCAGTTTTGTTTCTCGGCGAACTTGGAGTACATCTTAAAGAGATCACCAGCAAATAAAGCCGCTTCGTCGCCGCCTGCTGCGCCGCGGATTTCGACGATGACGTTTTTATCATCGTTCGGATCTTTTGGTAAGAGAAGAGCTTTCAGCTTCGTCTCGAGGTCCTTGATTTCCGGCTCGAGGACGGCCACTTCTTCTTTTGCGAGATCGCGCATCTCCGGGTCTGTCAACATGTGACGCGCCTCTTGGTACGCCTCCATCTTGTCACGGTAAACACGGTAGACCTCAACGGTCGGTGCGAGTTGTGACTGCTCCTTCGACACCTCACGCAATTGATTTGTATCTTTAATGATGGCTGGGTCTGCCAACAGGTCGTTCAACTTTTCATATCGGTCCTCTAACGCACTCAATCGATCTAACATTCTCGGTCATCCTTCCTGATGATTCTTCTGTCGTCAGTATAGCAAATATTCCAGCCTTTACGAAACGACCGATGATGTGTAACAGAAGCAGAGAACACTTCAACGTTCGAGAAAGGTCACATGCCTTTCCATTCGACGATCCTGATGCCTTCAGAAGCAATCGGAACTTCAAAGTAATCTGTGACTTGAAGAAATATCGCTTCCGTATCAAAAGCGGCTCGTTCCGGTTGTTCCTGACGCCGCTGAGCAATTTGACGCAAACACTGCTCATTCGTCCGATTCAAGAATATCAATTGATGGTGGGCATCGATTTCTGATACCAGGTCCAAAAACCATTTCCGCTGTTTTTTCGTATTCGCTGGAAAATCCATCACGACATCAACGCCAACAGCCAGAAGGTGTTGGACATGTTGTTTCACAAGTAGTCTCATCTGCGTTGCATGTTCGAGATAGTCGTCAAACGTTTTAATTTGATCCGGATACAGTGCGTTTAGCCATTCATCTTCTGATAGAAGAACGGCCCGTTGTTCTTCGGCAATCTGTTTGGCGGCAGTCGATTTTCCTGCACCCATTTTTCCGCAGAAAAAATAAAGTGTTCCCGTTGATTTCATCTTTTTTCCTCCGATCACGTTTCCTTCATTTTACCGGAATGAAACGAGTACGTACTGACGAATATGCCCTGTATTGACTTTCTGACAGGTTTTTCCTATAATTAGTGTACTAATTGAATTAATACACTTAAGGAGGTAAGCGAATGTTTACGGTTGATCCCAAAAGTTCACTGCCGATTTATGAGCAGCTGGTCGCCCAAATCATCCGTGCAATTGCCCGCGGCTTGCTTCGGTCCGGTGAACAGATGCCGTCTGTTCGGGAACTGGCGAGCACGTTGCTCGTCAATCCGAATACGGTGTCCCGTGCCTATCAGGAACTCGAAAGCCGGAACTTCATCGTCACGATGCGCGGCAAAGGCTCGTTCATTTCCGACCTGCCCATTGAACACGTCAAACAGGCTGCAATCCTGCCGCATGTGCAGACACTTTGTACCGTAGCGAACGAACTATCGATCTCGAATGCAGATCTCTATCAACTACTTATCCAAACAAGGGAGGATTCCTCATGTTGACCGTGTCTCACCTGACCAAACAGATTGATTCCAAAATGATTTATGAAAATGCATCGTTCACACTACCCGCCGGAACGATTACAGCATTGATCGGACGAAACGGCGCCGGGAAGACAACCTTACTGAAGACACTCGTCGGAGCACTGGAGCCGTCGCGCGGAAAAGTCGAATGGAACCAACAGTCGATCCATCACGTTCCGGCAGCCCGGCAGCATCTGTTTTTAGTCCCGGATTCGCTCGGGGTCTACCGTCAGATGACACTCGGCGAGCTGATCGGTTTTTACCATGCCTTTTATCCGAATTTCGAACGAACCTTCATCGAAAACTATTGCCGGTCCTTGAACCTCGATCGCGGACGACGTGTCACTTCGCTCTCGAAAGGTCAGGCCCAACTGTTTTTACTGCAGCTGGCGTTTGCGACGAATGCCCCGGTCCTGTTGCTCGACGAACCGACGGATGGACTGGACCGGATCAATAAACGGAATTACTTAAAACAGCTCGTGACCCTGCTTGCCGAACGTCAAACCGCCGTCCTGATCGCGTCACATCAGTTAGAGGAACTCGATTCACTGGCCGACCGGATCATGACGATCGAACAGCATCTCGTCAAAGAACCGCAAACACTCGAAGATGCGAAATCCAGCATGCAGAAATGGCAGCTCGCCTATGAGACCGTTCCGGAGTTCCAACACCACGACGTCCACGTCCTGTCCCAAACCGGACGGGTCGTCACGCTGATCGTCCGTTCGGAAGCCGGTGCCGCTTACGTTGACAAGACGAATCCGTTATTGAAAGATGCCTTACCTGTCCAACTCGAAGATTACTTTTTAGGAACGTTCGGAGGCGATCAACATGTATAAACAACTGATCCGTTATCATATCAAGCAAGGCATCTGGCCGCTCGCTTCACTGTTCCTGCTCGCCGTTTTCAGTTACGGCTTCGGCAGTTACACAGTCATCGACAACTTCGGTACATACGGCGGCGCAGAGTCCGAAATCATCCAATCCGTTCTCATCAGTCCAAGTTTTGCCGGGTTCGGTGCGATTTTAATCGCTGTTTTCGCAAT
Organism: Exiguobacterium artemiae 255-15; assembly: GCF_000019905.1. GTDB lineage: Bacteria > Bacillota > Bacilli > Exiguobacteriales > Exiguobacteriaceae > Exiguobacterium_A > Exiguobacterium_A artemiae. Next base: position 2,684,777 of record NC_010556.1, read on the forward strand.
CCTGCTCCTCGGTAAAGAACGGGGCAGCGGCCGGAGTCTAATGCTCCATGCACTGCCGGTCAATAAAAAAACGCTCTACTGGATCAAGTGGAGTCTCGGTGTCGCCGTCCTGCTGATTCTGCCGATCATCGGTTTCTTCGTCAGCTGGCTGATTTTGCAAGGACTCGGCGGAATCAATCCTTTCGACTATGTCAGTTTGTCCGACCTGGCACTCGACTTCGTGTCCTATTTCCTGTTCGACCTCGTCGTCTTCAGCATCTTTTTGCTCGCGGGAACGATTGCCGGTGACGTCATCGGGCAGTTACTGCTCGGTCTGTTCTTCCTGTTTTTAAACTATTTGACCTTTTTGGCGGTCGTTGCCATCACGACGCTCGGATTCGGTCTCGCAGAAGAGGGAAATTCGTCGTTTGATTTCCTGACAACGACGGCTTCCCCGTTCACCTTGTTGTTCCAGGACGAACAGTTGATCAGCGCCTTGATATTCAACCTGGTCTTACTGGTCATCTTAATCAGTTGCGGCAGTCTGCTGTATGTCAAAAGCGAAAACGAACGTCTTGGTCGTTTCACGGTTTTCCCGAAGATTCATCCGTTGTTGATCATCGTGTTTTCTGTCTATACGACTGTTTTACTCGCTGCCGTCATCGGCATCATCTCGTCTGAAAATCAATTTCTCTACTGGCTTGCCGTCGCGATTCTCGCCTGGCCCGCTTTCAGTTCCTATCGCCGGATGATTGGGTGGAAACGTTAATTCCGTGCTACACTATCCCCAATACTTCAGATAAAGGACGGAATCGATCATGCCCAAATATCTTCAGATCTATCAACAATTGGTCGACCGGATCCAGAACGGAACGTTACCGGCCGAAACAAAACTCCCTTCCGAAACGGAACTGATGCAGGAATTCGGCGCCAGCCGCGGAACAGTCCGAAAAGCCATCGATGCCCTGCAGGACAAGGGCTTCGTCCGCAAACACCAGGGAAAAGGAGTCTTCGTACTCAGTCAGGATGCGATTGCCTTTCAGTTCAACGGCATCGTCAGCTTTTCGGAAGCAAACCGGCAAATCGGCGAACATGACGTCAAGACCGATGTCATTTCCTGTGAGCTGCTCGAAGCGACCGAGGAACTTGCCCAGTTGTTCCATGTCACGCCCGGTACGTCGCTCACGCAGGTCAAACGGGTCCGGTCGATTGACGGGGAGCGGGTCATCTTTGATATCAACCTGTTCATGACGTCCCTCGTCCCCGGTTTGACGAAAGAAATTGCCGGTGCGTCGATTTATGCGTATATCGAACAGACACTCGGACGGCAGATCAGTTATGCCAAACGAAAAATCGAGGCCCAACCCGCGACGGCGGAAGATCAGCAGTATCTGGATCTCGAGGGCACCTCCCATGTCATCGTCATTACGAATGATACGTATTATTACGAGGGTCAGCATTTTGAACGGACACAGTCGCGTCACCGGCTCGATAAGTTTCAATTCACGGATATTGCCCGCCGCTAAGGACTCTAAACTCAGAGTCCTTTTTTTGTTTTTTTGAACGAAACGTTCATTCTTCCATTTGAATGTTATATTATAAAAATGTGAACCAAATTTTAGGTTTCTTTTTATATTTTTTAACTGGAGGTTTTGCCATTGCCATTTATGAAAGGACTACATACTTTACTAAAACGCGGTCAGGACGTATCCACCATTGATGAACACTTCATGGAAAACCATCCAGATGCGATTTATACGCTCGACATATTAGGACGTGTTACGCGTCTAAACGATAAAACATCCCTATTACTGGGCTATACGAGAGACGCTTTAATGAACCACTTCAAACATTTTGTTCATCCGGACGATCAAGACAGCACAGTGTTCCATTTTCAACAGGTCATGCAGGGAAAAAGCGAGACGTATACGGTACGCATCCGGCATTCGAAAGGTCATTATCTGGAAATGATGATTGTCAATATTCCGATCTTCGCCAATGGTCTGATTGTTGGAGCTTATGGAATTGCTCGCGATTTAACAACAAACCGACTGATGAGACAGCAGATGGACTCGATTCAGTTTGATCAGCAATTGGTCGAAACACTTCCGGGAATCGCCCTGGCCGCATTCAATGAGCACGGTAACTTGTTGCGCTCCTCCGACTCGTTCGCGGAATTATTCGGAGTTCGGCCCGAACAGCTCAAACATTTGTCTAAACAAGAGTTTTTACAACGGATTCATCCTGCTGACCAACAGGAGTTTCGTGAATATCTCGATCTGTTGAAAACAAACCGTTGTTTGCCTTCACTCGACATCGAAACACGTGTCCTTCATCCACAGCATGGTTATCAGGATATCTTCTGCCGATGTGCGTTCCGGCAAGATGACCGGCAACAACAGGCAGAGCTCGCTTGTGTTATCTACAATCTTTCGGAACACAAATCATTAGATAAACAACTTCATGATGAAAAAGAAAAGTTTTTAACGTTCCAACAAGTGTCGACGAGTGCGATTTACCGATACGATATTGATCAAAAAAAGATTGATTTTCACACACGGGGATTTGAAAATATCTTTGAAGGATTGTTGCACCGGCACCAACAGGTCGATGGGCTCTGGATCGAGGATTTGATTCTTCCCGAAGATCGATCAAAAGTCGAAGCGAGTTATCACCGGGTTCTCGCCAATCATGAGTCCGAAGTCTCCTATCGGATCCGTCACGATGAGATGATTCATTGGATTTTAGAAAACCGGACACCGATCCGTGGCGCAGACGGTGTCGTCTCCGCTTTCCAAAGTGTCATTCAGGACATCACACAGTTAAAACAACAGGAAGAGAAAATTTTTCAACTGGCGATGCATGACCGGGTGACGGGACTGCCGAACCGGACACTGGTTCTTGAACAAATGAACCAATGGATTGCTACTTATCCCACGTTCAGCGTCTTGACGGTCAGTTACAATGCCTTACAGGACATCAATCATGATTTCGGTTATCCGATTGGGGATAAGTGGTTGTCAAAAACAGCAACACAATTGTTACACCACCTGCCGACTGCTTCTTACTTTGGTCACCTCTACGGAGACGAATACATCGTCCTGTTCCCGAACGTCGTCGAAGAATGTTCGATCAACAAGATTTGTGAACAATTGATTGAACTGTCCAAACAAAAGATCGTCATCGATTCCTATGAATGGTACCCGTCAATCGGCATCGGTGTGAGCCGTTTTCCGGAAGATGCGGATTCGGCGGAAGACCTTGTCAAAACAGCGAGCATCGCTCTCGGTCGGGCCCGTGTGAATGAATACAGCGTCTATTCCTCGACGTTCAATATCGAGACTTACCGGCGTCATCAGCTTCAAAAAAGTATCCGGACAGCTATCCGCCGGAATGAACTGTTCCTCGAGTACCAGCCGAAGGTTAACGCCTGGTCCGGAACGATCGTCGGAGCCGAGGCATTGATCCGCTGGCAACATCCGGACTGGGGCCGGATTCCGCCAAACGATTTCATCCCGTTGTCCGAGGAAAGCGAGATGCATATCCTGATCGCCGACTGGGTGCTCGAAGAAACATGCCGGAACATCAACCAATGGATTCTTGCCGACTTACCGATCGTTCCGGTCTCGATCAATGTTTCTCCCAAACGTCTGATTCACGGAAACTTTGCCGAGACCTGCCAGGAGACACTCCAACGCTTCGGTGTTTCCCCAAGCATGCTTGAAATCGAGATTCTCGAGACCGATGTCCTGTTTGATAACAGTAAAATTCAACAGTCGCTTCAGATGCTCAGCCAAATGGGGATCAAGATCGCCCTCGATGACTTCGGAAAAGGATACTCGTCGATTTCTTACCTGCAACAGTATCCAATCGACACGATTAAGATTGACCGGCAGTTCGCGACGACGTTGGTCCAAGATAAAAAAACGCAATCCGTCGTCCGGAGTGTCCTCTTCATGGCCAAGGAATTCGGAATGGATGTCGTCGCAGAAGGCGTCGAGACGATGGGACAACTTCACTTCCTACGGGGACTCGAATGTACAACTATTCAAGGCTACCTGTTCAGTAAACCCCTGCCAAAAGCAGATTTCGAACAGGCGATGCGTAGGCGGCAAATTGCAGCGACGGAAGCGATGACTTCTCCGATCAGCACCCGGACAATCGATGCTTCGATTACGATTCAACGGTTGAACGGACAGGATATCCACGTCGGTCGAACAAATATCGCAGTCTCCAAAGGGACCATGCATAGTGTCTCCTTCTATTCCCCGCTACATCTGCCTGTTCATGAAGGGATTGAACTCGTTTTGATTTTGAAGCAACAGCCGATTCCGGTCCGACCGCTTCAGGCGATCGAACTGGATAACGGTCAGATCGAATATGAATGTCAGTACTTGGATGTGAAGCAGTCCCACTTCGTCTTTGAGGCGCTGCAATCTTCCTAAAGACACTGTTACCGACGATCTTACTGTTAAGCTGCAAAATCATATGATTAAAAAGGACCGGCTTTCGAGTCGGTCTTTTTTAATGGAATTAAACCGCTCTCCAACTTATCTATATAAGTTGTTGACTTAACTTATATAGATAAGTTAAGATGAGTGTGCGCATATAAGAAAACGTTTTCATTTCAAAAGAAGTCTTCAGTTCAATCCAAAAGGAGAATGTGAGATGAAACCCAACTATCGGCAAATTGCAGAACAGATTATCGAACGAATCGGTGGCAAAGATAACGTCGAGCAGGCAGCCCACTGTGTCACCCGCCTTCGTTTAACACTGAAAGATCAAAGTCTCGTCGAGCAGGAAGCATTGCTTGAAGTCCCGCTCGTCAAAGGCGCTTTCCTGAATGCGGGTGTCTATCAAATCGTCATCGGCGCAGGTGACGTCGACCGTGTGTACGCTGAATTCATTCAATTGACCGGCTTACAGGCAACGACGATCGCCGACGTTAAATCGTCCGGTGCTTCGAAAATGAATCCGTTCCAAAAATTGATCAAAGTCTTTTCTGATGTCTTCATGCCGATCATCCCGGCCATCATCGTCGCCGGACTGTTAATGGGAATTAACAATCTTTTCGGCATCGAGTTTGGCGGCAAGACGATGATCGAACGGTATCCGAACCTGCAGGGCTTATGGGATCTCATCAACATGATGGCGAACACAGCCTTCGTCTTCCTGCCGGCCCTGGTCGGCTGGTCCGCTACGAAACGCTTTGGTGGCAGTGAAATCCTCGGGATTGTCATGGGACTGATGCTCGTCCATCCGGATCTTCTCAATGCCTGGAATTATGGACAAAGTGCCCTCAAAGGCGACATTCCGACATTCAATATCCTCGGCTTATTCGAAATCGAAAAAGTCGGCTATCAAGGACAGATTTTACCTGTCCTCGCTGCCGCTTACGTCTTAAGTACAATCGAACGTTGGTTGAAAAATCGTGTTCCAAATGCGATTCAACTCCTTGTCGTTCCGATTACGACGATTACGTTAACAGGTTTTCTTGCCCTTGCCGTCATCGGTCCGGTCACGCGCCAAATCGGGGACTGGATTACGATCGGCGTCGTTAATACATTTGAAGCTGTTCCATTGCTCGGCGCTCTATTGTTTGGTGCGCTTTACGCCCCACTCGTCATTACGGGGATGCACCATATGTTCATCGCGGTCGATCTGCAATTGATCGGTCAAAGCGGGACAACATTCATCTGGCCGATGATTGCGATTTCGAATATCGCCCAAGGATCAGCGACACTTGCGATGTTGTTCCTTGCGAAAAACGTCAACGATAAAAACATGGCATCAACTTCTGCCATCTCGGCTTACTTCGGGATTACAGAACCTGCCATGTTCGGGGTCAATCTCCGGTTCAAGTATCCGTTTTATGCGGCACTTGTCGGATCCGCGATTGCTTCCTCGTTCATCGCAGTCAGCGGTGTACTCGCACCGGCGATCGGTGTCGGTGGTCTTCCGGCGTTCATCTCGATTGTTCCGGGATCGATTCTGTCGTTCATCATCGGAATGGTTATCGCGATCATCGTTCCGATCGTCTGTACGTTCCTGTTCCATTATGTCTCGACCAAACGTGCCCGCAAAGCGGCACTCAAAGAGGCAGCTTAAGTTTTAGAAAGGTGTGACCTGATATGACCCTTATGACAACCGACTGGCGTAAATCCGCCGTCTATCAAATCTATCCAAAAAGTTTTTACAGTCCGGAAGGCAAACCGACCGGCACTTTACGCGGCGTGACCGCAAAACTCGATTACTTGGCGGAGCTCGGCGTCGATTATCTTTGGCTGACGCCGGTCTACGCGTCACCACAGCGCGACAACGGCTATGACGTCAGTGACTATTATGCGATTGATCCGTCTTACGGCACGATGACAGACTTCGATCAATTGATTGCGGAAGCCGGTAAACGCCAGTTATCCGTCATGATGGATATCGTCGTCAATCACTGTTCGACCGATCACGAGTGGTTCCGGCAAGGACGACATCCGGACAGCCCCTACCACGACTACTTCATCTGGCGGGACGAACCGACGGATTGGGTATCGAAATTCGGCGGACCTGCCTGGTCGTTTGACGAGGTGGCCGGCAAGTATTACCTGCATCTGTTTGACGAAACTCAGGCCGATCTCAACTGGGAAAACCCGGCACTCCGGGAAGCTGTCTATCAGATGATGTGCTTCTGGCGTGATAAAGGTGTCCGCGGTTTCCGGCTCGATGTCATCAACTTGATTTCAAAAGACGACAGTTTCGCCAATGACCCGACCGGTGACGGACGGAAACACTACACGGACGGTCCACGTGTCCATGACTATCTGCAGGAGATGAATCAACGCGTCTTTGCCGGTCATGATTTAATGACCGTCGGCGAGATGTCGTCGACGACACTCGATCATTGCCTCCGTTATTCGAATCTGAATGAGCAGGAGCTGAAGATGACGTTCAACTTCCATCATCTGAAAGTCGATTATCCGAACGGGGAGAAATGGACGGCGGCGCCGTTCGATTTCCTGGAACTGAAACGGATTATCTCCGACTGGCAGGTCGGAATGCAGGGAAATGCCTGGAATGCGATTTTCTGGTGTAATCATGATCAGCCCCGTGTCGTCAGCCGGTTTGGGGACGATACGGTTTACCGGGTCGAAAGTGCGAAGATGCTCGCGACGACGTTGCACGGTTTGCAAGGAACACCGTACATCTATCAGGGCGAGGAAATCGGTACACCGAATCCGGACTTCACGGATCTGACCGATTACCGGGATGTCGAGACACTGAACGCGTATACCGAAAAAGCGGCGCTTAGGGAGACGGAAGCAGACATTTTGGCAGCCATCCGTCAGAAATCCCGCGATAATGCCCGGACACCGATGCAGTGGGACGCTTCACCGCACGCCGGTTTCTCGACAGCGACACCGTGGATTCCGGTTCCTGAAAACCATACCTCGATCAATGTCGAAGCGGCTCTCGCCGACCCGGACTCGGTCTTCTATCATTACAAGCAGCTGATTCACCTGCGCAAACAGTATGACGTCTTGACGAACGGAAGTTACCGGCTTCTGACACCGGACGATCTCTCGCTTTGGGCGTACGAACGGGCGACCGACGACGAACAACTTCTCGTCCTGTCGAACTTTTACGGCACGGACCGTCCGTTCACGTTACCGGACGAGTGGCTCGACTATCAGGTATTGATTCAGAACTATCCGGAGGTTTCAGAGAAATCCGGACAGCTTATCTTACGGCCATACGAATCCGTCATGCTGTACCGGACGGTCTGACTACACAAAACCCCGCACTCTCAATGAGAATGCGGGGTTTTTCTTACATGCAGTGATCTTTAGGATACGCGCCGGTTAGCTTCCTCCCGTTTCAGCTGTTCGCGGAACAGCCTTGTTTCCGCAATGACGACACCGGACAGACCAATCAAACCGATCAAGTTCGGAATGGCCATCAGTCCGTTGAAAACATCGGAAATCGCCCAGACCATATTCAAGTTCGTCGTCATCGCCCCAAGTCCCGCGACGAGAACAAACAGAACCCGGTACGGTAAAATCGACTTTTGACCAAACAGGTAATAGATCGATTTTTCTCCGTAGTAGGACCATCCGAGGACGGTCGAGAAGGCGAACATGACAAGACCAATTGTCACGATATACTTCCCGGCCGGTCCAAGGAACACTTCAAAGCTGGCGGTCGTCAATTCGACCCCTTCGAGCTTTTTATCAAGTTGACCACCCATGACGAGCGTCAATCCGGTCATCGAACAGACGACAAGTGTATCAAGGAAAACCTGTGTCATCGAGACGAGTGCCTGCCGTCCCGGAAAATCCGTTTTCGCAGCAGCGGCGGCAATAGGTGCAGAACCGAGACCCGCTTCATTCGAGAAGACTCCGCGGGCGACCCCGTAACGAATTGCGGCACCAATGGCACCACCCGTAATCGCTTCGTTCGAGAACGTACTGCTGAAGATCGTCGCGAGTGCTCCAGGAATCAGATCAAAGTTCATGACCATGATGAGGAGTCCGCTTCCGACATAAAAGAAAATCATGAACGGTACAAAGTAACTGACGACTCTCCCGATTGATTTGACCCCACCGAGAATGACGACCCCCGTCGCCACCATCAGGACAATCCCCGTTACATACAACGGCACGTCGAACGTTGATTTCATCGCCAGCGCAACCGAGTTGGTCTGAACACCGTTTCCGATTCCGAAGGCGGCGAGCGACGCGAACGCGGCAAACAACACGCCGAGCCATTTTTGTTTTAATCCCCGCTCGAGATAGTACATCGGCCCCCCGGCCATCTGTCCTTTCTCATCAACGACCCGGTACTTGACGGCAAGAATCGCCTCGGCATATTTCGTCGCCATCCCGAACAATCCGGATAACCACATCCAGACGATCGCGCCCGGTCCCCCGAGGACGACGGCTGTCGCAACTCCGACGATATTCCCCGTACCGACCGTCGCTGCGAGTGCCGTCATTAAAGCTTGAAAATGGCTGATGTCCCCTTCCGACGTATCGTCCTGATGTTTCGAGAATGCCAGTTTCAAGGCATACGGAAGTTTGGTGATCTGAATGAATCCGAGTCGTATCGTCAAGTAAATCCCCGTACCGACCAAAAAGATGAGCAACGGCGGACCCCAGACGAAATCCGATACCGCACCAATCCAATCACTGAACGATGTTCCCATTCTAATCCCCTCCTTCAATCTATTATGTACTTTTCTATTTTTTCAGAATTTACAGATAACTGTCAATGATTAATTTTTTGTGCAGACGATTGTTCTCTTATATTCTTATATTTTTTTTACTGCTCATTAAAAAGCAATCATCCGTCCGGAGTAATCCGGGAGACGATTGCTTCTTTAGGTAAATCAGATTTTTTATTGATTACCGTTCGGCAATTCCTGTGCATTTTTAGCTTCTTTCGGCAACTCAATTGATTTAATATCATTGAATTTCGAGAACGTTGATTCGTTTTTCATTGTAAACTCTGTTCCTTCTTGAATCTCGAACGCCATTTCCATATCCAATGTTTTTGGATAATACGTTTTCGCATCATACGTCATCGAGTATTCCATCTTTTTATAATCGACTTGATCCATGACATCTTTCATCTGCGCAAGTTGTCCCGACTGTTCGAGCGAATCCTTCATGAACGCTTTTAGTTGATCGCCCTTTAGATCAACATCAATTTGATAGACATCGCCCTCTTTTTTCATCGTCCAATTATCTTTATATTTTTTGAGCAACTTCAGGCTTTGTTCAGTTGAGGCTGATGTCTCCATGTTTTTCAACATATCCCCTAGTTCTGCTGTATCTTGAACTAACCATTGCCCGGCTTGTGATATATACATTTTGTCATCGACTAAATACAATTCTGTGTCTACGTCAGTGCCATCTTCAGCATTTTTCATCGTCATTTTCTGATACATCGTTATTGGTTTTTGGATAATGTCTGCCGAAACCTTCTGACTCATCGGCATTCCGCCAATTTCAGACGTCATGTCACTGTCCATATGAAACGACTTGATGTTCTCTTGGGCACTGGATGCTTTTTTCAGCAACTCCGTATTCGAAAGCTGTTTCGATCCAGTCTCTCCTTGACCATCTTCTATCGTCTGGTCATTACATCCTGCCAGCCCAATTGTCGCCGTGAGGAGACCGACTGTCATCCACCTTGTCTTCTTCATCGTCATTCCTCCTTGAAATTGATTATCTTTATTTACGACTTATCACTGGAAAATGTTTCAAAACCATTTCTTATACTATTACCGTTCTGACTCTTTTTTACTCATCAAACTGAACGTCCCTTTGCCAAACGTAAAGTTTCTTTGATGATTCTTAACAAAACTTTACATCGGTCAAATGTGCGTTTTACACTCCAACGCTAGAGTTAGTCCTGTAGATCTGAACCGTACTCATTTTCCTGAAGGAGGAACCATTCATGACCTTGAAACGAATCATTCCTGTCCTAGCTTTATCGACCCTTTCCTTAAGCACGATGGTCTCGATGAACGATGCCGAAGCAAAAACGAAGCACGCGAAATCACCGGAAATCCGGAACGTCATCTTCCTGATCGGAGACGGGATGGGCGTCTCGTATACATCAGCCCATCGTTACTTAAAGAATGACCCTTCGACGCCACTGGCCGAAAAAACGGCGTTCGATCAGTATCTCGTCGGACAACAGATGACGTATCCGGAAGATCCGCAACAAAACGTCACGGACTCCGCTTCTGCCGCGACGGCGATGTCATCCGGCGTCAAAACATACAATGCGGCGATTGCGGTCGACAATGATAAATCGGAAGTTAAGACGGTTCTCGAAGCAGCGAAAGAACGCGGAAAATCCACGGGTCTCGTCGCAACATCGGAAATCACGCACGCAACGCCGGCTTCGTTCGGCGCACACGATGAGAACCGGAAAAATATGAATGCAATTGCCGACGATTACTTTAAGGAACGGGTCAACGGTAATCATAAGATTGATGTCCTCCTCGGTGGCGGAAAATCCAACTTCGTCCGACCGGACGTCGACTTGACGAAGTCGTTTAAAAAAGACGGCTACAGTTACGTCACGAATCTGGATCAACTGCAGACAGATCAAAACAAGCAGGTCCTCGGTCTGTTTGCAGACGGCGGACTGCCGAAGCGCATCGACCGTGAAAACACGGTTCCGTCCCTTGAGAAGATGACGAACTCCGCCATCAAACGTCTTGATTCCAACAAAAAAGGCTTTTTCCTGATGGTCGAAGGCAGTCAGATCGACTGGGCCGGTCATGACAATGACATCGTCGGAGCGATGAGCGAAATGGAAGACTTCGAACGCGCCTTTAAAGCGGCAATTGCTTTCGCGAAAAAAGACAAGCATACACTCGTCGTCGCGACGGCCGATCATTCGACCGGCGGTTATTCAATCGGCGCGGACGGAATTTATAACTGGTTCGCCGAGCCTATCAAAGCGGCGAAAAAGACACCGGACTTCATGGCGGAAAAAATTATCAACGGAGCGGATGTCCGTCAGACGTTGACGACGTATATCGACCAAAAGAAACTTGCCTTGACGGAAGACGAAATCGGATCCGTCATTCGTGCAGCGGAGTCGCAGAAACTGCTTGATATCGATAATGCCATCGAAGCGATCTTTAATGAACGGTCACATACCGGCTGGACGACAGGCGGACATACCGGGGAGGATGTTCCGGTCTATGCCTTCGGTCCCGCGAAGGAACGATTCGCCGGACAAGTCGATAATACGGATCACGCCAAAATCATATTCGACTTGCTGAAGTCAAAGAAATAAGGAGTCTTTCATGAAACAATTAGTTGTTCTCCTGACGCTCGGAACGATTCTTTCCGGTTGCGGGAATCCGGTCCAAGAGGCAAAACAACCGGTGTCCCTTCCAAAACAGGAGCAGGTATCGATTGAAAAAACAGCCGCTTACGTCCCGAATCCGCAATTACCGGATGACCGGAAACTGACGAAAGTCGACGCATCAATTGCCGATGACAAAGGTGAATTGACATTAAAACAGTTTGTCCGTCCGGATGTAACACGTACGATCGGACCGATCAGGATGAAAGTCGAAGAAGTCAAAGTATTCCATGCCCGTCCGAGTTACGGGATGATTGACTTCTTTCACGGTTTCACCCATGACGAATCCTTTGATCTCGTCAAGACACGGGTAACGATTACGAATACGGGTAATGAGCCGGTCACATTTAATCCCGTCGCTCACTTTAAACTCGATACCAAGATCGAGAAGACGATCGAGGATGATATCTATCTTGAGTCGCTCGCTGCAACCTATGCTCCGGATGAAACACGGAGCGGAAACTTCGGATTCATCCTCGAACAACCGCTCTCCTACGTCGACTGGTTGACGAGTGACGTCCTGAGTACGAAACGTGATGTCCTTGGAAAAGGTTCGTCCCTTTCTTTGCGCTTATAATGCTAAAAGACCAAAAGACGATCCCTTCCTGTTTTACCGGAAAGGATCGTCTTCTTTTTTAGTAAAGAGCCGGGATTTGTTCTGCCGGCATCGGCCGGCCAAAGTAATACCCTTGCATCCGCGAGCATTCCAACCGGTTCAGGACGTTGACCTGTTCAAGTGTCTCGACACCTTCGGCGATGACTTCAAGATGAAGCGACTTCGCTAAGTGAATGATGGACGAAATCATCGAGTAACCGGTCGTTGCCGGCTGGATTTTTTCGACGAACTCACGCGGAATCTTTAATGTGTCGATCGGGAAATCCGCCAACCGCGATAAGGACGAGTAACCGGTTCCGAAATCATCAATCGAAATCGTGAAGCCGAGGTCCTTCAGACGATTCATCGTCAAGACGGTCTCTTCGATGTCTTCAACGGCTGAGACTTCCGTGATTTCAAGATCAATCCGGGTCGGATCGACTTTTGTTTCTTCGATCAGCCGAATCAACGTCAGGACGAACGTCGGATGATGAAACTGTTGCATCGAAACATTGAGTCCGACTTTTAAGTTCAGACCGTCATCCTGCCACTGTTTTGCCTGTAAAAATCCTTCGCGCAAGACCCATTCCCCGAGCCGGATAATCATCCCGGCTTCTTCCGCCATCGGAATAAAATCGTTTGGTGTAATCATTCCGAGTTCCGGATGATTCCAGCGGATCAGTCCTTCAACGCCGACCATCTTGTACGTGACCGTATCGACTTGCGGCTGATAATGTAAAATCAACTGATTGGTTTCGATAGCAATCGGCAGCTCCGACTCGAGTCGCAAGCGGTAGGACGCTTTTTCGGCAATATCTTCAAAGAAGATAATAGATTTGCCGCCACCCGTTTTCGCCTGATACATCGCAAGATCGGCCTGCTTCAATAACGTCACGACATGTTTTTCCGACGTCCGCCGGCAGCTGACCGCTCCAATACTTGGATTGGAAATCAATTCGATTCCTTCAATCGCATACGTTCGTTTTAAATCATCCAGCAGACGGGCCGTACGGCATCTCGCCTGATCATCCGACGTGACATTCCGCAGGATGACAGTAAACTCGTCTCCTCCTTGCCGGGCAACGAGATCGTCCGGTTCGGCGGCTTCTTGGAGGCGTTTTGCCACTTGAATCAGTAACTGATCCCCGACATGGTGACCAAACGAATCATTGACGAGTTTAAAGTCGTCGAGATCAATGAAACAGAGGACGATCGTCTCATCGGCTTGTTCCGTTTCGATTAAATGGTGCAACACTTCTTCAAAGTAAGTCCGGTTGATGGCACCGGTCAAATGATCATAATAGGCAAGCCGGCGAATCTTTAATTCATTTTCCCTAATTGTCGTGATATCCTGACCAATCCCGTACATTCCGACGAACCGGTCCCGGACGCGAATCGGAATGTTGGTTACGTTCAGCAACACATCCGGACCGCCGGATTTTTGGAAAATAGTTTCAAATTGCTGTGCTGTCGCCTTGTCTGTCGACGTCTGTTGCCATGTCGTGAACTGACGATACGTTTTACCGACTAACTCTTCCGCATGCTGCTCCGTTAATTTTTCAAAAGACGGATTCGCGCTCTCAATCCGTCCTTTCAGATCAAGGGAATAGACGGCATCCGGATGGTACGTGAACAACGACTTGTAGCGTTCTTCACTGACTTCCAGCTCATCCGCCTTTTCATGAATTTCCTGAATCAGTTCCTGGTGACTTAAAATCATCAGAATCTGGCGGACTAAAATCAGAAGAATCGTGACAGCACAACCAATCATCAACCCGTTTAAGGCTTCGTCCCGACGCGCATAGAAAGCCATCGTCAAAAACAGCAGAATAACCAGTAAATACGGTAAAAATAACTTTCCGACCTGCACTTTTATCCGTTGTTTCGACTGTCTGTCTTCTTTTGAATCTACCGGACTAACGATATGCCCCGAGACACCGATCATCAGTAATCCAAGGATGAATAACGGGTCAATCAACCGGATCGCATTGTCTCCACTGACGGTCGTCATATAGACAAATAACGTGTCCGCTCCAACCTGAAGTAACAGTCCGGCAAATAGAAACTGAAACAAGCGCCGCCGTTCGTACCACTCTTTTTTCTCGAACAGATAATAAATACTGATCATACAAAATAACAAAACGATGTCGCACAACGGATAAGCAAAGGCTAACATCACCTCGGCGTTCGATGCGAACGGTGTATCAAACAACGGCCGGATCAGGAAATACCAACTGTACGTGACCGCCACCGTCATGACGATGGCAATATCAAAAATAAAGCTGAGCAACCGATTTTTCGTAACGTGCCGGTGAATTAAATGAATGAAGGCGATTAAAAAGAAAACAGACTGCAAAACATAAAAAATATCTGATACACCGGGAAACGGTACGTCGACTTGCAGGATGTTTTCATAGGTCAACCAGATGATTTCCGCAATCAGATAACTGCCAATCCCGCAGGCCAGGTACAGAAAAAACCGCCCTTCCTGCTGATTCGGATCTCGTTGCGCCCGAACCAACAGGATGGTCGCGAACAGACAGCCGAAAATCGAGAATAAGTTACTTCCCCAAGACACCCATTCTGATTGCTGATTAAAAACAAGGAGCCAAATATAATATCCCGCAATGAATCCGACGATTCCAGGCAGATAATACGATTTATTCACACCACCCATGGATTGTTTCCTCCCTTTGCGAACAGTCTTTCTCTTTTGATTAGGGATGATGTCAGCGAAGTCCTGCGCCATCAAGAAAAAAGAGACCTGTTCCGTGAAGAAACAGGTCTCAAGACTCAGTTATCTCATTAAATGGTGCGCAGTAAGTTGGCCATTTCAATCGCAGAAACCGCCGCTTCATATCCTTTGTTACCGGCTTTTGTTCCCGCACGTTCGACAGCCTGCTCGATCGAATCCGTCGTCAGAACACCAAAGATAATCGGCACGCCTGTTTCCCGTGAGGCGCCGGCGACCCCTTTCGCGACTTCGTTGCAAACATAATCATAATGTGATGTCGCGCCGCGGATGACGGCCCCGAGTGTGATGACAGCGTCATAGTTCCCGCTTTTCGCAAGCTTTTCCGCGACGAGTGGAATCTCGAACGCTCCCGGTACCCACGCCGTGTCGACAGCGTCCGCCGCGACGCCGTGGCGACGGAACGCATCGTTCGCTCCACCGACTAATTTTGATGTGATCAATTCATTGAATCGTGCTGCGACGATCGCGACGCGCAGTCCTTCACCTGTTAAAAATCCTTCGAATACCATGTTAGTTTCCTCCTTGGATGTCGAGCAAATGCCCGAGTTTCGTTTGTTTCGTCTGCAGATACTGTTTGTTTTCCGGAACCGCCGCAATTTCAAGCGGAACCCGTTCAAGCACTGTGATCCCTTCGTTTTCCAACGCCTGCTGTTTTTCAGGATTATTTGTCATCAGACGGATTTTCGTGACTCCCAAATCGTGCAACATAGCGGCGGCAACGGAATAATTGCGTAAGTCTGTCGCATAGCCGAGCGCATGATTTGCTTCGACCGTATCGAGCCCCTGTTCCTGCAACTCATAGGCTTTCAGTTTTGCCATCAAACCGATGCCGCGTCCTTCCTGCCGCAAGTAAAGAACGGCTCCGCCTTCCTGACCAATCCGTTCCAGTGCCGCGTCGAGTTGTGGACCGCAATCACACCGTTTAGAACCGAAGACATCTCCCGTCAGACACTCGGAATGCAGCCGAACGAGCATCCCGTCTTCCGGCTCTCCTGATAAAACGGTCACATGCTCTTTTTGATCGGGCGTCGTATAACCGAGCATCCGGAATGCGCCATGCACCGCCGGAAGCAGGACGTCCGCTTCCCGTCGGACCGGACGTTCAAGATAGGCAACAAGCGCATCGATCGTAATCATCTTCAGCCCGTGGACTTCTTTATACGTCAGCAAATCATCCACACGGGCCATCGTTCCGTCCTCGAGAATAATTTCGCAAATGACGGTTGCTTCAGCACTTCCCGCAAGACGGGCCAAATCGACACCGGCTTCCGTATGACCGCGTCGTTCGCGAACGCCGCCCTCTTTTGCAATCAAAGGGAAGATATGACCGGGACGTTTGAATTGTTTAGGCCCGTCCGTCAGCATCCGTTGAATCGTCAAAGCACGTTCCGCGGCACTGATGCCGGTCATCGCGTCTTCATGATCAATGCTGATCGTAAATGCCGTCCCGTGCGGATCGGTATTGACATCCGTCATCGGGTTCAGCTCAAGGCGTGCTGCAAGTTGCGGGCTGACCGGGACACAGACAAGTCCTTTCCCGTACGTGATCATAAAGTTGATCTGTTCCGGTGTCGCATGTTCCGCGAGGAGGATCAGATCTCCTTCATTTTCCCGATTTTCATCATCACAGACGATGATCGGACGTCCGTGTTTTAAGTCTTCCACCGCTTCTTCTACAAGATCAAATCCGTTCATCCTGCTCCGCCTCCTAAAAATGCCGACCAATCCGTCTTTTGTTCCTGCTGCGTAAAGTGATACAGATGTTTTGCCATTAAATCACACTCGATATTGACGAGCGATCCGCTTTGCAACCGGTCAAACGTCGTCACCTGCCGCGAATGCGGAATCAACGAGATGGTCAGACTGTTTGTCTCGATGTGCTGAATCGTCAGGCTCGTTCCGTTAATCGCAATCGAACCTTTCGGAATACAATACTTACGCCAGTCACCGGTCTCAAACCGGTATTCCATCGCTTCACCGTCCGGGCGCCGGCTTAAGAACCGAGCCGTTCCGTCGATATGTCCGCTGACGAAATGACCGCCAAACCGTCCGTCTGCCGGCATCGCCCGTTCGAGTTGAACCGGTGTGCCGACCCGTAAGGTCTGAAGAGACGTCGCCCGAATCGTTTCGTGCACGGCATCTGCCGTAAAAGCCGTCGAAGTCATCGCCGTGACCGTCAAACAAATCCCGTCAACCGCGATACTGTCACCGATTTTTGTTCCTTCGAGTACATGTCGCGCTTCAATTTCAAGCGCCAGACCATTCGGTCGCGGAACTTTTCGTTTGAGCGTTCCGACTTCTTCAATCAATCCTGTGAACATGATCCGTCTCCTTTCCGCGCGTAGCGCAGATGCACATCCTGCCCGATTGGTGCGACAGCCGTTAAGTCAAACCGGTCTTCGATTTCGACAGCACTTGCTAATCCCGGCATTCCCTTTAGAACGGATGGCGCTTGATAGACCTCAAGACGGTCGACAAGGTCGGCTTCTAAAAACGCCGACTGAATCGTCGGTCCGCCTTCAATCAATACACTGTGAATGCCTTGTGCATAGAGCGTCTCTAAAATCTGCTCCGGCGTCGCATACGTGCCGACGAGAGCCGTGACGTTCGATTGAGCGGAGACACGCGGTTGTTCCGTCAGCCAGTATGTCGTATTGAGGCCGTCGCGGAAAATTTGGGCCGTTTCCGGCAAACGTCCGCGCCGGTCGACGACGATCCGGATCGGTTCCGGTCCTGCTTCCGTCCGTAATGTCAACGCGGGATCATCGACCAATACCGTCTCACTTCCGACGAGAATGGCATCGTGTGTCGCCCGCAGCTCACGTCCAGCTTCTCGTGCTGCAAGTGACGTGATAAAGCGTTGTTCACCTGTCGTGACGATTCCGTTTAAACTTTGTGCGACTTTGACGGTGACGTTAGGGCGGTTACGCTTGAGACTTTGCCAAAACGGTGTATAAAAGCGAACGGCTTCGTCTTCGAGCAGTCCGACTTCGACCGTCAGTCCCGCGTCGCGCAGGCGCTTGATGCCTTGTCCGGCGACGATCGCATGACGGTCTTCGGTCGCGACGAACACCCGCTTGATGCCGGCAGCTAAAATCGCTTCCGTACAGGGGGGTGTCTTTCCATGATGGTTACACGGCTCGAGCGTCACGTAGAGATCGGCACCACGCGCCGCCTCTCCTGCCATGTTTAACGCTTCGACTTCCGCATGCGGCCCACCCGCAAACCGGTGGGCGCCGAAGCCAAACACTTTTCCATGTTTCGTAATGACACAACCGACACTCGGATTCGGACTGGTTTGTCCGTCTAACATCCGTGCCAATTGCATCGCCTGATGCATTCGATTATTCATATTTTCGCTCCTTTCAAAAGAAAAGACGCCGCTGCATTTGCAGGGCGTCATGATTGAAGGGTCACGAAAGAAACGTCTTGTTTTCTGTTAAAAGCATACAGAAATAGACCTTTTTCCGAACAGATTTTTTCAGAAAATGGTTTCAAGCACATTTTTTCGTTCTTCTCCCATCCGGACTTTACCGTCGGCCCTGGAATCACACCAAGTCAGCCATAGTGCGTACACTATGGGTCGCGGGCTCGTCGATTTAAAAATCGCATCACCGCCGGTTGGGATTTTCACCCTACCCCGAAGAACTGGTTATTCAGTTGTACAGGTCAAGACTAGCACAGGTTATTTTAAAATACAAAAAAGAACTTGTATTCTTTTTCGCGAGGCCGAAAAAAAAAGTATGGATTCCCCGACCTGTCATCATGAAAAGATCCGGTGGGGAAGTCCATACTTCTATCTGTTCCGGTTACGCCAAGTATCCGTTTTTCCGGTCGTGAAACTCCTGTTTGACCGTGCCAAGCAACGAATCATCCGTCAGCAGACGTAATCCCGTCCGCGCCAGAATTTTGGCTCCCGTAATCAAGGCTTCGTCGCCCTGTTCCGATTTTGCCGCCTCCCGGAAACTTTCGGTATGCGCCACTAAATCATCAGCTCCGATCTTGATATACGGATGAATCGTCGGCAGGACTTGACTGATATTTCCGGCATCGGTCGAGCCGAGTCCCGGTCGTTCATCGGTCTTGACATCTTCTCCAAGTGCCGTCGCTTCTTCCCGGAAAATCTCGTCAAACGTCCGGTTGAACAGGAGGTTATCGACCTCATTTTGGAAGGCAATGACCTCAAGCGTCGCTCCGGTCGCAAGGGCCGCCCCTTCGGCAACCGCTTTGACTTTCTTCGTCACCGCGTTCAGCCGTTCGCGTGTCGTCGCCCGGATAAAGAAGCGGGCCTTCGCGTACTCGGGAATGATGTTCGGCGCATCTCCGCCATCCGTAATGATGCCGTGAATCCGGATATCACTCGGCAACTGTTGCCGTAACGCGTTGATCCCGTTAAACAATTGAATGACGGCGTCAAGCGCATTGATCCCTTCTTCCGGTGAAGCCGCCGCGTGTGCCGGTTTGCCGGTGAAGGCAAAATCGAGCGGATCGACGGCAAGCGACGAACCGGTGATCCGGGTCTGTCCAGATGGATGAACCATCAAAGCCGCGTCAATCCCTGTCAGCAGATCATGTTTGACGAAACTGCCCTTCGCACTGCCGTTTGGTCCGCCCTCTTCCGCCGGTGTCCCGAGGACGACGACACTGCCGCCGACCTCATCAATGACCTTGCTGAGCGCAATCGCTGCCGCGACACTCGTCGTGCCGATGATGTTGTGCCCGCACGCATGACCAATCCCCGGTAACGCGTCATATTCAGCGAGAAAAGCGATCGTCGCTCCCGGTTTATCCGAAACTTTCCGGGCGAGGAATGCCGTCTCATGTCCCGCGACACCAAGTTCGACTGTAAATCCTTCCGCCGTCAGCCGTTCCGCATGATGACGTGACGCAAAATATTCCTCGTTCCCAATCTCGGGTGTCGCATGAATCCGGTGGCTTGTCTCGAGATACGACTCGCGTTTTTGTTCAATATCCTGTTCAATCGTTTGTGTCAGGTTTTCCCGTATCGTCTGAATCGTCATTTGGGTCACGCTCCTTTTGGTTTTTGGTTATTCTCCGATATCGCTGAGAGGGACGAACGTTGGAATCGTGCTGCCTTTGTACTCTTTTTTGATGAAGGCGGCGACGTCATCCTGCTGGTACAGCGAGGCGATTTTCTTGAGCGTCTTTTTATCTTTGTCTTCTGTCCGGGTCGCGATGATGTTGATGTAGGGTTTGGCCGTCTCGTTTTCATGGAAAATCGAATCCTTGATCGGGTTAAAGCCGGCATCGACGGCGATTCCATTATTGATGATCGAGGCTGAGACATCCGGCAGCACGCGTGGTGTCTGACCGGCCACGACCGGGACAATCTTCAGTTTTTTCGGATTCTCGACGATTTTATCGACGGAGCCGTTGCCGTCAAAGTCGTCCGGCAATTTAATCAAGCCGGCTTCCTGCAGCAACAGCAATGCCCGACCCATGTTCGTCGCTTCGTTCGGAACGGCAATCTTTCCGCCAACCGGAATGTCTTTGACGTCCTTGACCTTATCCGAATAAATCCCCATCGGCGCGATGACCGTCGTCGCAATCGGCGACAGTTTTAACTTATGTTCTTTTTTGAAGGCGTTAAAGTAAGAGACCGTCTGGAAGGAGTTCGCATCAATCTCCCCTTCCGCCAGGGCGAGGTTCGGCTGGACGTAGTCGGAGAACTTGACGAGTTCAATCGTGATGCCCTCTTTCTTCGCTTTTTTCGCGACGTATTCCCAGACTTGTGTATCAGAACCGCTGACTCCGAGCTTGACCGTCTTTTGATCTTCTTCTCCGGAAGCGGCACATCCCGCAAACAATACCGTCGTTAATGCTGCACCAATCGCTAAACCTTTTTTCATCTTTCATCTCTCCCTTTTTTCTCTATTTGTAGTTGTTTAGTGTCTCCGAATTTTTCGTGCTAACAGATTGCCTGTCGTCTGTAACCCTTGAACCAAGATGACGAGAATTCCGACCGTGATGATCATGACCGTCGTATCAAACCGTTGGTAACCGTAAGTAATCGCCAAGTCACCAAGTCCACCGCCACCAATCGCCCCGGCCATTGCTGATGCGCCGATCAAACCAATCGTCGCAATCGTCAGGTTCAGAACAAGCGAGCTGAACGCTTCCGGCAACAGAAAACGGAAAATCGTCTGCAACGGTGTCGCCCCCATCGCTTCCGCTGCCTCAAGGACACCGGTATCGACTTCAAGCAACGAACTTTCGATCAGGCGGGCAATGTACGGTGCCGCGTAAAAGACGAGCGGAACGATTGCCGCCTGTGTTCCGATTGACGATCCGACAATTAAACGGGTCAGCGGAATGATTGCCACGAGCAGAATGATGAACGGAACGGACCGGAAGATATTGACGATGCCGCTTAGGACATTGAAGAACGGAATTTGTTCGAGCAACGCTCCTTTGCGTGTCACGACAAGCAGAATCCCGAGCGGTAAACCAATCAATGTCGAAAAGAGTAATGACAGTCCAACCATCGTCAACGTCTGCAGAAAAGCAGTCCAGATGTCCGTGTAATTAACTAGCATCTGCGAGCACCTCCTCGACGATGACATCCGATTGATCGATATATTGTAGTGCCCGCTTGATTTCTGCCGCGTCCCCAATCAGTTCAACGAGCAGACTGCCGAACGGGATGTTTTGCAGTTCCGTAATGCTGCCGTGCAGGATGTTGAGATCGACATCAAAGCGTTTTGCGACCTGCGATAAGAGCGGTTGTCCCGTCCCTGCCCCGAGGAAGTTGATTTTGTAGATGTGATGGCCGGCATCCCGTTGGTCGATGACTTTTTGAACCGAGGCCGGAATCTCATCCTGCATGACGGAGCGGACGAAGTTTTTCGCCGTCGCCGTCTGCGGATTTGAGAAGACGTCGAACACGGTCCCCGATTCAATCAGCTGACCGGCTTCGATGACGGCGACCCGGTCACAAATCTCGCGGATGACCCCCATCTCATGGGTAATCAGTAAAATTGTGATGCCGTATTCCTGATTGATTTGCTTCAGCAGACGCAGTATGTGTTGGGTCGTCTGCGGATCGAGGGCGGAAGTCGCTTCGTCACACAACAGGACCGACGGCTGGGTGGCGAGTGCCCGGGCGATGCCGACCCGTTGTTTCTGACCGCCCGATAACTGATCCGGATAATGATCGGCTTTATCTGCCAGGTCGACGAACTCGAGCAGTTCCGTGACCCGCCGCTCGACCTCGTCTTTTTTGACACCTTTTAAGACAAGGGGTTTTGCGACATTCGCAAACACTGTATTCGAATCCAGCAGGTTGAAGTGCTGAAAGATCATCCCGATGTGTTGCTTCGCTTCCCGTAATTGCTTCGCCGACAGTGTCGTCAAATCTTGTCCATCGACCGTCACACTGCCGGATGTCGGCCGTTCAAGCAGGTTGACGCAACGTAATAAGGAACTTTTCCCGGCTCCGCTGAAACCGATGACGCCGAAGATTTCGCCTTTTCGGATTTCAAGATCCACTCCATTCAGCGCAGCGATCGATTGATCATTTGTTTCATAGATTTTTTTTACATTTTTGAATGTAATCACCACTTTTCCCCCTTCAAAATACAAAAAAGGTCTCTTCTTAAGAAACAAGAAGAGACCTGGATCCGCACAATGGCAGAATCCACTCGACTCATCTCTCAGACAATTGTCTGATGGAATTGGCACAGTGCTCATAATGAGTCTGTTGCCGAGGTTTCGTAGGGCCAGTCCCTCCACCTCTCTGGATAAGTGTTGCGGTATGAAATTCATATGTGTGTTGTTGCCGATTGAACTTATGTCGTAAAACTAATTTTTACACTACAGAAAGATCTTTTAAAGGTCAACCATATTTTCAAAAATAAACCATATGACCCATATCGATTGCTTTCCCGGGACAAACCGGATCCTTGCATAAGTTTTGATGCCATTAAAGAGAGTTTGACAATCCCTTTCCGTCAATGCTATCATCTTCTCAATGATTAATCCGACAATTCCTATACGATATATCAAGAGTGGACGAGAGACCTGGCTCTAGGACTCCACGGCAACCTGCCGATCGGCAAGGTGCTCCGACCAGCAAAGCAGTTGCTTTGGATGATACACACGAGAAACTCGTTTGCGTCCAAAGCCAAACGGGTTTTTATTTTTGAAATGGAGGACGAGATGATGAGTATGATTTATCCTGTTATACCGGGTGCCGAAGCCTTTTCCCTAGGACGCGGATCCGTCGGCATTTTGCTCTGTCACGGTTTTAATGCAACGCCGCAAAGTGTTCGGGCTGTAGGAGAACAGTTCGCCGCACACGGTTTTTCCGTCTATGCGCCCCGCCTGCACGGGCACGGGACGGATCTGCGGGAATTCGAAGCAACGACGGCCGATGACTGGAAGCAGAGTGTCCGTGACGGCTTCGAACAATTGGCTGGTCGGTGCGAATCCGTCTTCATCGTCGGCCAATCGATGGGGGCGACACTTGCCCTGTCACTTGCCGCTGAAGGTCTCCCGGTCGCAGGAATCATCACCATCAATGCCGCCTTGTCCGTCCCTGCCTATGAAGCCTTATCGTTCACCGATTGTCCGGTCTATCTGCCGGAAAGTGCGCCTGATATTAAACAGTCGGCTTTTGAAATCATCTATGATTTCGTCCCCGCTGTCTGCGCTTCGGAACTGTTACGACTGATTAAGGAGACACGGTCAGCCCTTGCGGCAATTCAAATTCCGACACTTATTTTATATTCTGCCGAGGATCATGTCGTGCCGCCGGTCTGTTCCGATTATTTGTACCGGACGATCGGTGCGGCGGATAAGCGCAGTTACTGTCTGCTTGACTCCTATCACGTCGCAACGCTTGATCACGACCAAAAGACGATCGTCCGCGAAACACTTCAGTTCGTCGAACAGTTCAGCCGGTTGACACAGACCGGTTGATTTCAAAAAAAGCGAACGATTCTTCGGTCTGACTGCCGGGAATCGTTCGCTTTTTTACATTTCTTAATTGTGCTGCTGCTTTTTCCATTCCTGCAACGGTTGTGGTTTTCCCGGTACTTGATGGCAATGGCGGCAACGTGGTTCATAGGACTCAGATGCCCCGACCAGAATGATCGGATCATTGTAGTTGGCCGGTTTTCCGTCAATCAATCGTTGGGTCCGCGATGCCGGATCGCCGCACGACAGACAAATCGCCTGAAGTTTTGTCACGAATTCTGCGCGTGCCAATAATTCAGGCATCTTGCCGAATGGTTCTGCCCGAAAATCTTGATCGAGGCCTGCACAAATGACGCGTTTGCCATCTTGAGCCAGTGCTTCGATGACGGCGACAATCTCATCGTCAAAAAATTGAACTTCGTCAATTGCGACGATTTGCGTCTCTTCCGCCACTGCTGCATAGACATCACGGCTCGTCGCCATCGGAATCGCGATGACCGAATTGCCGACGTGCGACACGACGTGTTCCTCATGATACCGGTCATCGATTGCCGGCTTGAACACTTGAACCGGTAACTTTCCATACTGTGCCCGTCTGACACGACGGATCAGTTCTTCCGACTTGCCGGAAAACATACTTCCGCAAATCACTTCAATCCAACCATATTGATTGATCACATGCATCATCGTAAACACCGTCCTCTAAATTAGTCACTTTAACGAGTATAGCCCGAATCTAAATTGAGAAAAAGGATTGACTTCTAAAAATCAAAAACCCTTGCCAAATTCGCCACTTTCTTCATCTTCTCATTTCAACTGGTATGTATTTCCTGTACACTGAAAGAGAAGTTTCTTTGAAGGAAGGTGACTCCGATTCATCACATATTACACGAAGTCCTCCACCAATATGGAGCGTTCGGACTCGCAATTCTTCTGGCCGGTGGAATCGTCGGTCTTCCGGTTCCGGACGAGACGTTACTCGTCATGTCAGGATTTTGGATGCATCACGGTGATTTACCGCTCGTCGGAACGATTCTTGCCGCCTATGCCGGCAGTTGTATCGGTATGACGATCAGCTACGTGCTCGGTTTGAAGCTCGGAATGCCGTTACTGCATCGAATGGCTCCGAAATTACGGATTTCTGAAAAACATATCTTTAAAGCCGAAGCCGGATTTTTACGTTACGGAAAAACCGTTCTAATCATCGGTTACTACATACCGGGTCTTCGGCAGTTGTCCGCCTTTTTTGCCGGTGTCTCGAAAATGCCGTTCCGGATCTTCGCCACCTATGCGTATACAGGTGCTCTCATTTGGATCAGTGTTTTTTTAGGAGCCGGATATTTTTTAGGGCGTCATTTTTCCTTCAGTCTACTGCTCGAACATTTCGCGAACAATCCGGATACACTCCCTTACCTGGTCGGTGCTGCCGGTGCAATCGGCCTGTCTTTCGTTCTGAAAACGTACCTGACGTATCGTGCAAAATTCAGCCTATACAAAAACAGCCTGCTCCAGTGATGGAGACAGGCTGTTTTTTAATACTGAAGTCGCAATTACTTGCGGCCGTATTTTTTGTTGAAGCGATCGACACGACCGTCTGCAGCGTTGAACTTTTGACGACCAGTGTAGAATGGGTGCGAGTCCGAAGACACATCCACACGGATGAGTGGGTACTCGTTTCCATCTTCCCAAGTGATTGTCTCGTTCGAAGAACGTGTAGAACCAGTCAAGAATTTGTACTCAGTAGTTGAGTCCATAAATACAACTTTGTTGTAGTTTGGGTGAATTCCTTGTTTCATGGTTGTTTTCTCTCCTTCCGCCCTGGTTCATTTGCTGAGCCAGAGTAAGTTACCTTCCTATACTAAACGATTTTTTCATGCCCCGCAATACCTATTTTCAAGTCGTTGTGTCGGTTTTCGTCACACGTGGCTTCACAGGCGCACGCCGGACGGGTTTCTTCTTTTCTTTCTCCAGTTCAACGAAAAATTCTTCGTTATTTTTTGTATCCCGGATCTTGCGTAAAAAGCTGTCGACGAACTCATTGGACTCGTTCATCGTCCGGCGGATCGTCCATAAGGCATCCAGTTGTTCCTTCGGTAACAGCAACTCTTCTTTCCGTGTTCCGGATTTCCGAATATCAATCGCCGGGAAGATCCGGCGCTCGGATAATTTCCGGTCCAGATGCAGTTCCATGTTCCCCGTCCCTTTAAACTCTTCATAGATGACATCATCCATCCGTGAACCGGTCTCGACAAGAGCAGTCGCAAGAATCGTCAGGCTGCCGCCGTGTTCGATGTTCCGTGCGGCACCGAAAAAGCGTTTCGGCTTGTGGAAAGCTGCCGGGTCAATCCCGCCGGACAATGTTCGTCCACTTTGCGGCACAGTAAGGTTATAAGCCCGTGTCAAACGCGTAATCGAATCCATTAAAATGACGACATCTTTTTTATGTTCGACGAGACGCATTGCCCGTTCCAACACAAGTTCTGAAATCCGGACGTGATTGTCCGGTGTTTCGTCAAATGTCGAACTGACGACATCTGCGCCCGGGACGGAACGTTCGATATCCGTCACTTCTTCCGGCCGTTCGTCGATCAATAGAATAATCAGTTCAACATCCGGATGGTTAACTTGGATTGAGTTCGCGATTTCTTTTAATAGAGAAGTCTTACCTGCTTTTGGCGGCGCGACGATCAGACCGCGCTGACCAAAGCCGACCGGCGCAATCATATCCATCACCCGGACCGACAAATGGCGTGGTTCTGTCTCAAGGCGCATCAAACGATCCGGATAGATTGGTGTCAATGCCGGGAAGAACAGACGGTTCCGGGCTGTATCCGGCGCTTCTCCATTGACGGCTTCCACACTTAATAAGCCTTGGAACCGTTCATTTTCTTTTGGCGGACGAACTTTCCCAGTCACGACGTCTCCGTTACGGAGATTAAAGCGGCGGATTTGTGAAGCGGCGATATAGATGTCTTCAGAGGATTGCGAGTAGTTGATAGGACGAAGGAAGCCGAAGCCGCCGTCATTTTGCATTTGTGGGTTTCCGGGGATGACTTCGAGTACCCCCTCGAGGAAATAAAGACCGGTGGATTCTGCCTGCGCTTTAAGAATCTTGAACATCAATTCGCGCTTACGAGCCTCACGGTACTGTGGTACGTTTTTTGTTTTGGCGATTTCATATAAATCTTTTAATGTCAGGTTACTTAATTGAGCAAGTGTATAGGAACGTTCTGGTTTGTCAGTTTTTTCAGTTGGCATATGCATTCACCTATTCTTCGTATAAATTCAGGAGCAAAGGATGTCTTCTTCATGGTGCAAAGGATCATGTTGCAGATTCTTCGTGAATTAAAGGTATCACATTTCATCCATTTCGTCGTGATTTAAGAAATGGGAATTTCTTCTTTGTAATATTCGAGTATATTATTGCAATTATGTTACAAAAACGTCATGTTTTGTAGCGGAACTGAAAAAACGTTTTCATGTATCCGCATGCTAAGATAATCGTGCAGAGAAAAACTTACACAGTTGTAAGGCATACTGCTTAAACAAACACTTAATAAGATACATCATATAACTCGGTTTTCAAAACTACTTTAAAATGACATGGAGGATTTCACATATGAAACGTTTTCTAGCATCGGTCGCGACAGCAGCATTAGTGGTTTCAGGATTTGCATCAGTGGGAACAGGTAAGGTTGAAGCAGCTTCTACAGTAACTAAAGTTAAGATCACAGACAGCGGATTACGTGTTCGTACGGGCCCTTCTACAAAAGCAAGCATCGTTGGTAAAGTAAACGCAGGCCAAACATTTACATACAAAGGTAAATCAGGCAGCTGGACTAAAATTTCATACGGTGGGAAAACACGTTACGTTTCGACACAGTATACGAAAACATATAAGTCTTCTACTTCAACGGCTAAAAAATCAACAACTTCATCTTCAACACGTACACGCCTTCTAAGCGAAGCAGCAAAACATAAAGGAACTCCTTATGTATGGGGCGGAACGACAACTCGTGGATTTGACTGCTCTGGTTTCACAAGCTACGTCTACAAAAAAGCAGCAGGCAAAACATTACCACGTACGTCTTCTTCACAATATGCTTCTTCTAGAAAAGTAAGTGTTTCAAACGTTCAACCTGGAGATCTTGTTTTCTTCTCACACGGTAGCGGCATTCAGCACGTCGGTATGGCAACAAGCAAAACAAGCATGGTTAACTCAGAAACAGGCGGCGTTAAATACTCTAGCTTCAAATCAGGTTACTGGGGTTCACGCCTTGTCGGCGCGGGTTCATACCTATAATTGAAATTACCAAGCGGTTGAGCATCGGCTCGATCGCTTTTTTTCTACCCGATTATCTAAGGAGGACATGTCATGAACGTATTAATCACCGGCGCATCTGCCGGAATCGGTCGCGAACTGGCTTATCTGCATGCGGAACAGGGAGATCATCTGTTACTGGTCGGACGGAACGCCGAACAACTTTTCGAAACGAAACACTTTGTCGAACAACGCGGTGGATCTGCCGTCGTGCTTCCATATGATATCGGGCAATCGCTTCAAATTAAAGCCCTGTTACGTGCGACAGAGAACACTCCGGTCGATATTTTAATCAACAATGCCGGGTTTGGTCTGTACGGGGAATTCATCGAGACGGATTTAGCACGCGAACTCAATATGATTGACGTCAATATCCGGGCACTGACACATTTGACGAAAGCTTTTGCCCGGCGAATGAAAATACAGGGTGGCGGACGGATCATTCAGATTGCTTCGACCTCGTCTTTTCACGGCGGTCCTTTGATGAGCGTCTATTATGCGACAAAAGCGTACGTCCTCAGTTTTTCGGAAGCTTTGGCAGACGAGCTCGCCCCCTACAACATTCAAGTGACAGCGGTTTGTCCGGGAGCGACGCATACGGATTTCGCCAAAACGGCCGATTTAGCAACGTCCGGATTGTTTAAGCGTCCCGGCATCATGGACGCGCCAACCGTCGCGCAACTTTCCTTCGACGGATACATGAACGGAAAAACACTTGTCATTCCGGGTCGCAGTAATACGGTTTATGTCTTCATGACCCGTTTCTTCTCCCGCCGGAAACTCGTTCAGATGACACATCAGTTGCAGGCTCCGGCCAATCATTAATAGAGTTTCTTGCGACAAACAGTTCCGGCATACAATAATCAAACAAGGTTGACTCAAACAGAGATCCCTCGTCTTTTCACGCCCTTTCCTCAGGCGAGACACAAGCCAGCCTGCCTCATCCAGGCAGGAAACCGGGTCTTGTTTGTCTCTGACAGCGCAAGCTCGCTGCTTTTTCTTGTAGAAGTGGCGTGAAGTAAGTGATCCCTGTTTAAACGGAATGAGGGTGGCAGAATAATAATCTGCCACCCTCATCTTTGTAAAGACTGACGTTTGAGTCAGCTCTGTTTTCTCGGACAGGGAAGTTCAATGCACCACCAAGCATTTCAAACGAAATCTTTTACTCTCTGCATGCAAAAAGGGAGGTGGATTTTCGAATTTACGAAAATCCATCTCCCTTGTGCAATACATCATCGATTTAAAAAGAATGACGTTCTTCACGCGACTCCTACGGGAAAAAGCGCAGTTTTTCCGCGCTGTCAGAGACAAACGAGACCCGACTACTTGTCCATTTGGACAAAGTAGGCGCAGCTTGTGTCTCGCCCGAGGAAAGCAGGTGAAGAAAACGTAGATTCTTTTGATAAGACCATCGAAACGATTACTTAATCACAAGCTTCGGTTTTTTCTTGAACGAGTGAATACCTTCAACGAAACGAACCGTTCCCGACTTCGCCCGCATGACGACCGAGTGCGTTTGACCGCCTTGTGCCGTGAACTGAACACCTTTCATCAACTCGCTGTCTGTGACACCGGTTGCTGCGAAGATGCAGTCATCTCCCGTGACAAGATCATCCATCATAAGGATTTTCGACGGATCTTCGATGCCCATCTTCTTGCATCGTGCGACTTCTGCTTCATCCGCCGGCAAGAGACGGCCTTGAAGTTCTCCGCCGAGACATTTTAAGGCAACGGCTGCAAGAACACCTTCCGGCGCCCCGCCTGAACCGAGCAGAATATCAATCCCGGTGTGCGGGAAAGCTGTATTGATGGCTGCCGCGACATCTCCGTCACCAATCAAACGAATCCGGGCCCCTGTTGCGCGAATACGTTGAATGATTTCTTCATGGCGTTCCCGGTCAAGAATCGAGACGACGACGTCTTCGATTTCTTTGTTTTTCGCTTTTGCGACTGCAGCGATGTTTTCTTCGATTGTCGCATCTAAGCTGATATGTCCCGCTGCTTCCGGTCCGACCGCAATTTTATCCATGTACATATCCGGTGCGTGTAACAAATCACCGGCATCTGCGACTGCAAGAACTGCGAGTGCACCCCATGTTCCTTTGGCGACGATGTTCGTCCCCTCAAGCGGATCAACTGCGACATCAAGACGCGGTCCGTATCCATTTCCGAGTTTCTCACCGATATACAGCATCGGTGCCTCATCCATTTCCCCTTCGCCGATGACGACTGTTCCTTTCATCGGGATCGTATCAAATACATCACGCATGGCGCTGGTTGCTGCATCATCCGCCTCGTTTTTCAAGCCCTTCCCCATCCAGCGTGCCGAAGCCAGTGCTGCTGCCTCTGTTACGCGTACGAGTTCCATCGATAAACTTCTCTCCATGTGTATAATCCCCTCTCCCTAACTGAAAACCTTAAACCGTTTCGCGCCAAACAAGAGCGCCGAGTCCTTTTAACTTCTCGTCAAACCGTTCGTAGCTTTGATCAAGTACTTCTGCATGGTGTAATAACGTTTCACCGGAAGCAAGCATTCCACTTAACACGAGTGCCGCGGCACCACGTGGATCATGGGCTTCAATTTCAGTGCCGCGCAATGCTTCACCGCCGCGGATGATGATTGAAGCGTCTTCGTGGGTAATCCGTGCATTCAGGCGCCGCATTTCCTGGACATGCCGGAAACGTTGCGGATACAGCTTGTCGACGACGACACTTGCGCCTTTCGGTTTCAACAGGACAGCCGAAATGACCGGTTGCAGATCACTCGGAAATCCTCCGTAATGAAAGACACGAATATCAATCGGTTTCGCCATATCGATGGACGCTGTGACCGAATCATCCGCCAACTCGATTTTAGCCCCGAACCGTTCCAACTTTTGAATGATGCTTTCAAGATGTAACGGAATGACGTTATCAACCGTCACGCGGCCGAGGACGGCTCCCATTGCCAGGAACGTCCCTGCTTCCATCCGGTCCGGAATTAACGTATGACGGCATCCTTGAAGCGTCTCGACGCCTTTGATTCGAATCTCATCGGTCCCTGCACCTTTGACACTCGCACCCATGTTCGTCAACATCGTACTCACGTCGATGACTTCCGGATCACACGCTGCATTTTCAATGACCGTCGTTCCTTCCGCCATGACAGCGACCAGCAAGGCACTAATGGTCGCACCGAATGAAGGAAGGTCCAGATAAATCCGGTTTCCCTTCAACTCTTCGACGTTCATGTAGTAAACCCCTTGTTCATTTCGCATCTCGACACCGAGTCGTTCCAGTGCCTTGATGTGTAAATCAATCGGTCGAGGACCGATGGCATAACCACCGGGCAGACCGACGACCCCCTGTTTGAATCGCGCCGCGAGAACACTCATCAGGTAAATGGATCCACGTAATTTTCGTGTATCCGTCCCGGTGAGCGGCATCGGTTCGACATGACTCGGGTCAATCGTCACCATATCGCCTTGACGTGTTACGACAGCTCCAAGCATCTCAATGATTTGGATCATCGTCGCGACATCGCCAATGTCCGGTACCCCCTCAAGAATGACCTGTTGATTGGTCAGCAGTGCTGCCGCGAGACACGGAATCGCACTCTGTTTCGATCCACTGATCATGACGGTTCCTTCAAGACGTTGTTGTCCTACGATATGCAAAATGTCCACATTCCATCAACCTTTCTCTACAATCTGTTATTGCTGCGCTTTTTCCCAGTCAGCCAGGAAACGTTCGATTCCCTGCGTCGTTAACGGGTGTTGCGTCAGTGATTCAATGACATTAAGCGGAATCGTCGCAATGTCTGCTCCAGCGAGCGCCGCATTCGTGACGTGAACCGGATTACGAACAGAAGCCGCGATGATTTGTGTCGGAATATCATGAATGACGAAGATTTGGGCAATCGTTTCGACAAGCCCCATTCCGTCTTGCCCGATATCATCCAGACGACCGAGGAACGGCGATACGTATGTCGCGCCGGCACGTGCCGCAAGCAAGGCCTGGTTCGGATTGAAGATCAACGTGACGTTCGTCGTGATGTTTTCTTTTGAAAGTGCTGCAACAGCCTCAAGTCCTGCCGGTGTCATCGGAACCTTTACCGTAATGTTCGGTGCAATCTGAGCAAGTTCCTTCCCTTCCCGAATCATTCCTTCTGCATCGAGGGCAATGACTTCAGCGCTGACTGAGACGTCTCCGACGATCTCACAGATTTCGCGCAGTCGTGTATGGAAATCGACGCCTTCTTTTGCGACGAGTGACGGGTTTGTCGTAACCCCATCTAAAATCCCCATTTTATGTGCTTTTTTAATATCCTCTACGTTTGCTGTGTCGATAAAAAATCTCATCTCTCTCTTTCCCCTTTCATCCCTTAAAGTATCACTTGAAATCGCTTACTCCTCCATTATAAATTTTTTCGGTGAGAAGTCCTAACGTTTTCCAAAACAATCTGCTGATTTAGATGAAAAAAAGCACGATAGACGAGTGTCTATCGTGCTTTAGGCATGGAAAATTAAGCTTTGTTGCTTGAACCGAACTCACGCATCTTACCGATGACAGTTTGTTTGATTGCTTCGCGACCTGGTGCGATGAATACGCGTGGGTCATATGCTTCTGGTTTCTCAGCCAAGACTTCACGAACCACTTTCGCGAACGAAATTTGGTTTTCCGTGTTGACGTTGATTTTCGAAGTACCAAGCGAAATTGCTTTTTCGATATCGTGTGTCGGGATTCCTGTTCCACCGTGAAGAACGAGTGGAAGGTTTGTTGCGTTACGGATTTCTTCCATTTCAGTGAAACCAAGGTTTGGTTCACCTTTGTATGGTCCGTGAACAGAACCGAGTGCAGGAGCAAGCGTATCGATACCAGTTTCTTTGACGATACGAACGCAGTCGTCAAGTTTCGCGTACATGACATCACCGATGACGTCGTCTTCTTGTCCGCCAACTGTACCAACTTCCGCTTCTACTGAAACACCTTTCGAATGCGCATACTCAACAACAGCTTTTGTTGTTTCGATGTTTGTGTCGATCGGGCTATGTGAATCGTCGATCATTACAGATGTAAATCCAGCGTCGATCGCTTCTTTACATTTTTCAACGCTCGAACCGTGGTCGAGGTGGATTGCAACAGGAACTGTTACTTTCATGTCGTGAACGAGACCTTCTACCATTTTAACAACAGTGTAGAATCCGCCCATGTGACGTGCTGCACCTTCAGATACTCCAAGAATAACTGGTGACTGCTCTTCTTGAGCTGCACCGAGTACTGCTTGAGTCCACTCGAGGTTGTTGATGTTGAATTGACCTACTGCGTACTTACCTTCGAGAGCTTTGTTTAACATGTCTGTCATAGATACTAATGGCATAATGACATCCTCCTCTGTTTTGATCGCTACTTACACGTAAACGTGCATTTTCAGACTGATTATAACACACTGATTCACCAGAACGTACAGCATTTCACTCCGAATTTAGGATTGTGACGACGACGTGAAGGATTAACCGCTTACATCGTTCGAAATTTGCACAGTCACTTCTTTTTTTAATTCAAAGATGTCGAACGGTTTGCCGAAGAAGGCAACGACACCGAGTCGTTTCGCTTCATCCATCGCTTCTTTTTCGTCTAAAGCGGTCATCAGAATCGTGCGGATCCGTCGTCCGACCTCATCCTGATGACGCAGGACTTCAAGACCGGTCCGCCCCGGCATGTTGACATCCATCAATAACAAATCGTATTCCGTCTCCTTGAGCCGTTCAATCGTCTCAAGACCATCGACGGCGACATCGATCGTATATCCTTGCGCCTGAAACAATTGTGCCAGTAAATTCCGAATCCCCGGTTCATCTTCCGCGATGAGTAATCTTCCTTTCATCTCCCACACTCCTCCTCTAGTTATTTCCATTCTACATGAAAGCAAAACTTGCTATATACTGTGTGTGAGAGAAATTTAGAAAGGATGTTAGAAATGCTGAAAATTTTAGCGACACAATTCAATGGAAAACTACAAACGCTTACAAAACAGGAAGACG
The DNA here is from genome assembly GCF_000019905.1 of Exiguobacterium artemiae 255-15. Lineage (GTDB taxonomy): Bacteria > Bacillota > Bacilli > Exiguobacteriales > Exiguobacteriaceae > Exiguobacterium_A > Exiguobacterium_A artemiae. Next base: position 2,719,267 of record NC_010556.1, read on the forward strand.
AATTATTCGATGTCGTCCGTCTGCTTGCGCAGGCACTCGTCGGTCAAGGAAAAGTCTATCTCGATGCCTACGGCGAGTTTGAAGGACTGTATCCGATGCTGTCCGACGGTCCGGACCAGATGAAGCGTGTCACGAAAATTAAGGATCATAAAACGTTGCATGCCGTCGACCGGGTGTTGATTTTCACACCGGATACGGAACGGTCCGATCTACTCGCGTCACTTGCCCGCTATGATGCATGGCATACGCCGTATTCAATCATCACACTTGGTGATGTGACGGAAACACTCGAACGGTCGATTGCACCGCTCGCTCTGAAATTCGATAAAGGATTGCTTCCGGCTGAGGACGGTTCCCGTCATGGTTTGCCGAGTCTGGCACTGGGTGCCTTCCTGTTGACGCATATTTTGACACAGTTACAAGAGATGACGGAAGAGTGGGAATGACGCTTTTCTTCTATAGTAATAAACTAAACAACCCTGTCTCCGATTTGGAAACAGGGTTGTTGGTCATTCACTTTAATTCTTACTCACCAAGTGATGCCTGGATGAAGTCATGGAACAAGGCTTGCGGACGTTCCGGACGCGAAATCAATTCCGGGTGGAACTGACAAGCGACGAACCATTTGTGTTCCGGGATTTCGATGATTTCAACGAGACGGCCATCCGGGCTCGTACCAGAGAAGATCATGCCGTTCGCTTCGAACTGTTCACGGAATTCGTTGCCGAACTCATAACGGTGACGGTGACGTTCGTAAACGAGTTCACTCGAATAAGCAGCACGCGCTTTTGAACCGTCTTCAAGCTTACACGGATACAGACCAAGACGAAGTGTTCCGCCGAGATCTTCGATGTCTTTTTGTTCCGGCAACAAATCGATGATCGGATACGGTGTCGCCGGATCGATTTCCGCCGAGTGGGCACCTTCAAGATTCAAGACGTTACGGGCGAACTCAACTGTCGCCAGTTGCATACCGAGGCAAATTCCGAAGAACGGGACGTTGTTTTCACGGGCAAAACGTGTCGCTTCGATTTTCCCTTCGATTCCACGTTCTCCGAATCCGCCCGGGACAAGGATTCCATTTGCTGAACCGAGTAATTCCTGAACGTTGTCACGCGTGACGTCTTCTGCATTGATCCAGTCGATTTCGATGTCGCTGTTAAAGGCGAAACCGGCGTGTTTCAAAGCTTCTGCAACCGAGATGTACGCATCACGGAGTTCGACATATTTCCCGACGAGAGCGATTTTCGTTTTCTTCTCGAGGTGTGTCACGGTGTGGACAAGTTGCTTCCAAGCAGTCATGTCAGCAGCCGGTGTATCGAATTTGAAGTAGTCACAGACGAGTTGGTCCATGCCTTGACGTTGCAGATTAAGCGGTACTTCATAGAGTGTCGATGCATCCTTCGCTTCGATGACGGCTTCCGGACGTGTATCACAGAAGAGAGCAATTTTATCTTTCATTTCTTGTGGTACATCATGCTCGGCACGAAGCACGATGATATCCGGCTGAATACCGTAGCTGCGGAGTTCTTTAACACTGTGTTGTGTCGGTTTCGTCTTCAGCTCGCCTGCAGCGGCAAGATACGGAACGAGTGTACAGTGAACGTACATGACGTTTTCTTTCCCAATATCGTTTTTCACCTGACGAATGGCTTCGATGAACGGAAGCGATTCGATATCCCCTACTGTTCCACCAATCTCTGTGATGACGACATCTGCGCCCGTTTCTTTTCCGGCACGGAAGACACGGTCTTTGATTTCATTCGTGATGTGCGGAATGACCTGAACCGTTCCACCGTTGTAATCCCCGCGACGTTCTTTTTTCAGAACCGTCGAGTAGATCCGGCCGGATGTCACGTTTGCATTTTGGCTGAGGTTAATGTCGATGAACCGTTCGTAGTGACCAAGGTCAAGGTCCGTTTCAGCACCGTCATCCGTGACGAACACTTCGCCGTGCTGGTACGGGCTCATCGTTCCCGGGTCGATGTTGATGTACGGGTCGAATTTTTGGATCGTGACGTTCAGGCCACGGTTTTTCAAGAGACGAGCGAGTGATGCTGCCGTGATCCCTTTACCGAGCGAAGATACTACCCCACCGGTTACGAAAATATACTTTGTCATGATTAAATTGCTCCCTTCTCGAGTCCAGAAATCTGTCAGAGGTCGTTAAAAAATAAAAAAGCAAAAGTGCCCCCATTCACAGGAGACACTTTTGCTGAAATTAAGCACGTTGCTTAAAGAAGCCCATGACTAACTTACGTCATTCCGAAAACTTCGTCAAGCAGATTTTTTAAAGACAAAAATCACACGTACCTGTGTCAGCCGTCAACGAAAAAACTACCATTTTCATGTTCAAAAATGGCAGGTTGCGGTTGTTAAACTTCTTCGTCATCTTCCTCGAAATCTTCGAGGTCTTCTTCATCCAAATCGTCTTCGAGGTCATCAATGACCGCAACTTTTTTGAATGTATCTTCTTCGCTGTCATCTGCTGCATCATAATCAGCAGTTTTCGCGAATGTATCGAGATCATCTTCGATCGTCTCGAACTCATCTTCTTCTGCATCGTAGTTAAACTCTTCTTCGAACTCATCGAGTTCACCGCGTTGACGCGCTTCGATGACCAAGTCCTCGTCCGATTTATCGAACGGATACCATGCACGAAGCGACCAACGGTTAGCTCCGACGTTAACGAAGTTTCCGTCGATGTTCATGTCCGTATAAAGTTGGGCAAGTTTCTCGAACTTATCCTCTTCATTTTTAAACGTATGATATTTTTCGATTTCTTTTGTGATGTCATCGAAAGTAATAGGCTGTTCGCCCGCTTCTTGCAGCATTTCATTGACGAAGTTAATCAGTGAAAGATCAGTAATTTCTTCTTTACTTAAACGGCTGAGGCTCATTGTGACGGCCACTTCCTTTCATTTGCGTTCAATCCATTACTTCTCATTATACGCAAAAGGGCTTTTAAAAATCCAGTCTCTCGTAAAAAAAGATTCATCGAAAAAGAAAATTGGGTTTTTGAGGGGCCTGAAAAAGGAATAATCCAAGAGAAAAGAAGGAGGAATCACGGATGGATGTGACAATTGAACGGGTAAACGACTTTGATGGATACAACTGGCTTCCGTTGCTCGCTAAAAGTTCGCAGGAAGGATTCCAACTCGTCGAGCGAATGTTACGCAACCGCCGGGAGGAATCGTTTCAAGAAGACGGGGAAGCGATGTTCGTCGCCCTGTCGACAACCAATCAAGTCCTCGCGTGCGGCGGATATATGAAACAATCCGGTCAAGCCCGAACCGGCCGGATCCGTCATGTCTATGTCTTGCCGGAAGCCCGGTCACATGGAATCGGGACGGCATTGCTTGAAAAAATCATGTCTGAAGCCTTTTTGACGTATGACCGACTCGTCTTATACAGCGAACAGGCCGATCCGTTTTATCAAGGTCTCGGATTTCAACTCGTTTCCGGTGAAAAAATCACGCACACTTTGGATAAAACCGCTTTTGCCGACTCAAACCGATGAATTGACATATCGGAAAGTATCGATTAGATTGATGGCATGACACAACAAGTAGATCTTTTTAAAGCGTTGTCGAACGAAGTCCGTCTCGACATCTTACGCTGGCTCAAGGATCCAGAGACTCATTTCAACAAACCGGCTGCTCACTTGTCAACGAATCTCGCTGAAAAAGGAGGCGTCTGTGTCGGTGATATCCAGGAGAAGGCCAACCTGTCCCAATCCACGGTATCCCAGTACTTGGCGATGTTACAAAAAGTCGGATTGCTCGAATCCGAACGTCACGGCAAGTGGACGTATTACCGTCGAAATGAAGAAAAGATTAACGAGTTGGCAGAGTATCTAAAAGGAGAACTCTAAGGGGTTTTCCTTTGTTCATATATCGACAATTCTCGATATGTAGATTTGGAAAAGAAAGAAGGAACGGATTGTGAAATTCATTTATTACCTGTTGGCTTTACTTGCCGGGATTGCGCTCAGTATCGAAGGCGCCATCTACGGGGAGCTTGGTAACAGTATCGGTAAACTCGAAAGCAGCTTTTATAATTTCTTTGCCGGTACAATCATCATCGGCATCATCACCCTTTTCTTTGGAAAAGGTTCGCTTGGCTATACATTCAAAGCTCCGAAATGGACGTTGCTCGGCGGATTACTCGGAAGTATTTATTTGACGATCCTGATCATCAGCATCCCGCTCGTCGGTGTCGGTCTCGCCATGATCAGCGTCATCATCGGTCAGATGATCGCCAGCATGGTCATTGAACATAAAGGATGGCTCGGAAGTCCCCGCGTCGCCATCAACAAAGACAAATTAATCGCATCCGGCCTGATGGTCGTCGCGCTATTTTTGATTTTCTAAGAAGGAGGAAACTTGATGAATATCGCATTACTCGGCATGACACTGCTCGGAGGAATTCTCCTCAGTGCCCAGTCTTCAATCAACGGTGCCTTCGGTCAAAAAGCCGGCGCACTGGAAAGTACATTTTTAACTTTTTTCACCGGCATGCTCCTGCTTGCACTCGCCGTCCTCTTTTTCGGACAAGGAGATGTCCTGTTAATTCTTGATGCACCCCGGTGGCAGCTCAGTGCCGTCTGGTTCGGTGTCAGTTATCTGTTCCTGACCATTCTCTCCGTCCCGAAAATCGGGGTGACGGCAGCCAGTATCGCAACCGTCATCGGACAGTTGTCGGCCGGAATGGTGCTTGACCACTTCGGAACATTCGGCGGCGTCGAAGTCGCGTTTGATTTGAAACGTTTTGCCGGTCTGTTGTTTATGCTCGCCGCCTTGTTCTTTATTTACCGCGGCAACAAGCGCCGGGTCGAAGCGCCTGCTTCCGACTCGATGGCTTCTTGATTATGATATCCAAAACATGACTAATCTAAAAGGAATCACTACTCCTTTCACGCGCTTTCCTCAGGCGAGACACAAGCCAACTTCTCCGCCTCAATGAGGCGTGAAAGTGGGTCTTGTCTGTCTCTGACAGCGCAAGACAACCTGCGCTTTTTCCTGTAGGAGTCGCATGAAAGAGTGATTCCTTTTGAACACGCCCATGGGGGTGACAGACTTGAAATCTGTCACCCCCTGATTTGTATAACATCCACTTTTCAGTCCGCCCTGCTTTCGTTTAAATACGTCAGCGCTTCCACCGCGAGCTGATGATCCGCTTCCTGCGATAAGCCCGATACGGTAATCGTTCCGATGACACCGACACCCGCGACCCGGACCGGAAACGATCCGCCGGCGTCGGCATAGTCGGCCGGATCGACCGCATACATCTTATAATACGACCGGTTTTTACTTTCGTTATACAGTCGCATGTAAAGCGAACTGTGTCCGTGACGAAGGACGACGTTCGATTTCCGCCGGATCCATTCTTCCTGATCCGGTGCCGTTCCGTCGAGTGCCGCATAAAACAGCCGTTGTCCGTTCCGTTTCAATTCGACGGCGACGCTAAGTTGCTCCCGCAAAGCCCGGTCGATGACGTATTGTCCGGCCCGCAATGCATCGTGATTCGTAAAATGACGTAACGTCAGTGTCTCTTCCTGCGCCAATAATTCCGTCAGATTCATTGCTCCCACTCCTTCCGGAAAATCTTCCGTCCCGTCTCGCTGCTCAAGCGAACGGCTTCGATAATTTGCATCGTCTTGAGTGCATCCGTCAAATCGACCGGCACGTCACCCGTCTTCAAACCTTCAGCAAGTGCTTTGTAAAAACCAAGATAATTCCCCGGAAGTGTCGCTAATCGTTCCGCCGGATGATCCGCAATTTGCAGATATCCGTAATTCACGGTTTCCTCCTGACCAATTGCAGCATCAACCGTCTGTCCGGACGCAAGGCGCGCTTCCTGCGGATCCATTCCGTATTTGAGATAACTTCCGCGTGTCGCATGCAATTCAAACCGCGGCGTTGCCCCTTGGATAAAGGAATTGGACCGCAGGATGACGCGACGCTTTCCGTAAAATAACGTAATGTGGAATCCATCATCCGTCTCCGCTCCGTCGCGCTGGGATAAGACATCTCCGACGACTGCATCCGGTTCCCCGAACAAAGCGAGTGCCTGATCAATCAAGTGTGAACCGAGGTCAAATAAAATACCGGAACCCGGTCCTGCTTTTTCCCGCCAGCGATCCCGTACAACCGGACGATAGCGGTCAAACCGTGATTCGACTAATTGCCAATCTCCGATTTCATTCATCTCGACCAATTGTTCGACCGTCAGGAAATCGCCGTCGTAACGGCGGTTTTGATAGACGGCGACAGAGACGCCGTGTTGCGTCGCGAGACGTTGCAGTTCGATTGCCTCTTCCATCGTCACGACGGCCGGTTTTTCGAGCAGGACATGTTTTTTAGCTTCGATGGCTTGTTTCGCCATCTCAAAATGTAAAGCTGTCGGTGTTGTGATGATGACAAGTTCCGTCTGTTCATCCTGTAAGGCCTCTTCGAGTGTTCCGATTACAGCGGCTTCCGGAAAAACAGCCGCCACTTTATCGGCTTGGCTGGATACGACTTGCCGGACCGTATATTCGGGCAATGCTTGAATCAGCGGTGCATGAAACGTTACGGCTGAAAATCCGAATCCGACTAATGTCGTTTGAATCGTCGTCATGTTTATTCCTCCTCTGCTGTTTCGAGCAAGATATCGGCTTCTTGCAGCCACTTTTGCCATTGTTCGGTCGGGCGTTCATCCGTAATCAGGATGTCGATCTGATCAAGATCACAGACTTTGTGCAGAAAACGTTTCTCGAACTTCGTATGGTCCGCCAGTACGATCACTTCCGCGCTACTGCGGATCATCGCCTTTTTCACGATGGCTTCTTCCAGATTTTCAGCGAATACCCCCTGTTCCGTCAGTCCGCACGCTCCAAGAAATACACGGTCGACCTGATAGTTCAAAATATCATCCGCTGTCTTAATCCCGACTAAACTGCGTGCATGCCGGTCCCATTTTCCTCCGGTCACATACAAATCAATTTCCGGACGGGCCTCCAGTTGTTCGACGACAGCTAGTGCATTCGTAATGATTTGGATCGGTTGCGCCGGCAGATGAACCGTCATCCGGGCGACCGTCGAAGCTGCATCGAGGATGATTGTTTGGTCCGGCTGAACGTACCGGACGGCGTGTTTCGCAATCCGGTTCTTTTCCGGCTGTTCGGTCCGCCGGTCATACTGAATGGTCGTATTTGTCCCGACACGGATCAAACCGTTTTTGACCCGGATGATTTTCCCTTCCCGCTCGAGCTGAATCAAATCACGCCGGGCTGTGTCCCGGGAAATCCGGTACTCTCCCATCAGCTGATCAAGTGAAATTTCAGGTGTCGTCTTGATCCATTCGCGCATTTGTTGAAGTCGATCCTGTTGAGCCATCTTCCTTTTCCTCCTGCTCTTTTTCTTCATTTTAAGTTTTTACATTACATAATGCAATTTTTACTTAAAATAACTTCGCTCAATTCGGGTAAAGAATGGTATAACCTGGAATTCAAGAGGAGGAATGACGCATGCGTACGATTTTCATTACCGGTGCTTCGTCCGGGATCGGTCTCGCGACGGCGACACGTTTTGCTGAAGAAGGATGGACGGTATATGCCGGAACCCGTGAACTGACTCCGGCACTGGAAAAAGCCGCCTTACCGCATTTGCATTTCCTTGAAGTCGATGTCACGGACCTGATGAGTTTAAAACAGGCCGTCTCCGTCATTGAGCAAGAAGTTGGTCATTTGAATGCTTTATTCTGCAACGCCGGACAAGGCTTGTTACGCGCACTCGGACAAGCGACGAGTTATGAAATCACTCAGCTGTTTGATATCAACGTGTTTGGTGTCATGCGGACGATTGAATGTTGTCTGCCGCTCCTGAAAGCCGCTCCGAACGGCAGTCATTTATTAGCCACCTCGAGCATCAGCGGACTGGTCGGTCAGCCGATGAACGAAATCTATTGTGCCAGCAAGTTTGCACTGGAAGGGTTGTTCGAAAGCTTAGCTACTTATTACAAACCGTTTTTCTCGATCGATGTCACGTTGATCGAACCGGCTGCCGTCGAGACGAACTTCACAGCAAGCGTCCTCGACCGTCTTGAGCAGACAGGCGGATTGCACGAAGATGATTTCAAACCGATCATCGAAAGTTATTTACGGACGTACCGCGTCCGGCACGCCGAGCGCCAGTCGCCGGAAACGATCGCCGAGTTGATCTTTAAACTCGTCCATGCCGATGAGAAGCCGTTGCGTGTCCGGACCGCTCCGGAAGACGAAGCCTTCGTCGCCCATAAAACGGCAAACGATCCGTCCGGTCTCGTCGGGACACTCAAAACCCGGCAACTGACACTAAATTTAGACTGATTCCCCTTTTGTTCAAAACATATCAGATTCGTCCTTTTCTTCTTTTTATAATGAAAGAAACACTTTAAATTCATTCAGAAGGACGGTTTTTCATGACTCCCTTATTTTTGTATACGGCCGTCTATTTGATTCCGACGTTCATCATGTTCTATATGGCCGTCGATATCCTGTTACGCAATCCAAAACGTTCGCAGCACCGGCTGCTGAGTCTTTTTACTTTCGCCTACGGAATGTTGTTTCTCGGTGAATTTTTCCGAAACGCTGCGCCCGTCTCGATGAGTCCGGCTTTCGTGACGTATTGGTTTGGGAATGCCGGACTACTCGTCTTCAGTACATCGCTCCACTTTATCTTCCGTGTCAATGGTCATTGTTCTGATCACGTATGCCTTTCAGACGAACGTCATCAACAGTCAGCAATTTGAACGGATCGGCGCCTTCATCTATCCGGAGTTTAATGCCTCGTACTTAATCACGATGACTGTCGGGAACGTCTTCCACCTTCTCGTGATCGGTTTACTGTTTTATGCACGGACCCAGTTGCGGGATGCGCCCCGGGGAATCATCAATGTCCTGTTGAGTGTTGCGCTCCTTGTTCTCGTCTGGGATATCGTCTTCGGATACAACTCGTTTTATGGTGTCATGCCGCCCTACGCCTATATGTACGGCGGACTGTTTTGGGCCGGTGCTCTGACGATCGCCATGCGCCGGTTCGATTATCTCGCCTCTTACCAGAAACGGTTTGCGACGCTGTACAATCTGAATCCTTCGGCGATTCTGTTGCTCGACCGTCACGGCCGAATCGAGAGTGCGAATCCCGCGGCTCATACATTGTTGAAAGAACACAAACTGTCCGGTCAGCCGTTCGCCGACTACCTGCCGGAGAAAAAACAACAGGGTTGGCTTCAGCATTATGAGGTCCACTTTGCTTCTCAACGTAAATTCAACGAATACGAAACAAAGGTCCTGACGCTCGAACAACAGGAACGGTATGTCGTCATGGACGCCGACTTTGTCTTCATCGAACAGGAGTTACACGGGATGTTGCTGATTCGGGATATCTAGTCCTTTAAGGAAGCCGAGCAGACGATCCGCTTTTTCGCCTATCATGACCCGTTAACGAAAATCCCCAACCGGCGTAACTTTTACGAACGAGCCGGGCAAGCCATTCTCGAGCAGGACAGTGTCACGGTCGTCGTCGTTGACCTCGACGGCTTTAAAAGCATCAACGATACGTACGGTCATCAAATCGGCGATGCCTTTTTGATTCACTTGGCTCAGCTGCTTGAACGGACCGTTAAGCCGCCCGGTTTCGCTGCCCGGGTCGGCGGCGATGAATTCTTTTTACTGTTGCCGAATCAGACACCGGACCAGCTGCACCGGTTCGCAGCTTCGCTCTTAGAGACCTTCCAGGAAAATCCGTTTATACTCGCGGAAGAGTTGATCGAGATTCGAACGAGTATCGGACTGAGCTATTCACCCGATCACGGCATCAGCTTGGATACTTTGATTCATCATGCCGATCAGGCCATGTATCACATCAAATACAATGGTAAAAACGGATACCGGATTCATGATACACTCGACTCGATTCAACGACCGTCCGAAGGAGGCACACGATGATTTCCATGCTTGCGATTTTTTCACGATTATTTAAAGGATTACGCCATGCTTTTCAGTTATCCTACTTCCGCGGTCTATTGATGCTGTGTCTGTTGACCCTGCTGTCCGGAACGATTTTTTACAGTACCCAGGAAAATTTGAGCGTCGTCGACGCGCTGTATTTCTGTATCACGACGCTGAGCACGGTCGGGCATCCGACGTTCGCTCCGGTCACGACACTCGGCAAAGTCTTCACGATGGCCTATATTACGATCGGATGCGGTTTGTTCCTTACATTGATTGCTACACTCGCCTATGTCTTGATTAAGGAACAGGAAGACTGAAAGGAGATGCCTTCATGCGGCAAGCAGCCATTCAAAATAACTTCGACTGGTGTCGTCTGATTTGCGAGCTGAACGGATGTACCGTCACGGAAACAGAAGATCACTGGAAAGCGACCGGCGACGTCCCGCCGCTCTATCCGGAAATGATGGTCCGGGCGCATCAACAGCAACTCGATCTGACCGGTGTCAACAGTATCAAGGATTGCACCGCCAGCTACGATTTTTCACTTGCCGGACTGACACACCTGTTCACGGCGGAATGGATTGTCCGTCCGCCGATTCTTGACCGGCGCGCGCTGCCGCCAGACTGGACTGTCGTGACGACTTCCGAGGAAGCGGCACGTTTCTTCGCCTTCATCGAGACGCACGACTTGCCGGATACGTTGTTCGAACGGACCGATGTCCGGCTGTTCTTTTCGGATGCGCAACAGACCGGATTTATCGCCTATTCCAACGGTCAAACGACCGGACTGTCGCATTTGACGTCCGATTATCTCGATGAACGACTCTGGGATGATATCATCCGGCTCAGTTCGGCTCACTTCCCGGGACAGCCTCTCGTCGGCTATGAGTATGGCGATCAATTGATCACGGCACTTGAAGCCGGCTTCGATGATATTGGACCACTTGCCGTCTGGATCCGCTGAACCGAGAACTTCTTTTCTAAATGAAAGTCAAAAAAAGTATCGTTTTACCGGATCTCGACAGATTCGGCAGAACGATACTTTTTTGTGTTACATCAAACGGCTGATGAAGGCCGTCGCAATCCCGAAATAGACGAGCAGCGACAGGATATCGTTCAGCGTCGTGATAAGCGGGCCGGATGCGATGGCCGGGTCGATATTCAGACGGTGCAAGATCAATGGAATAATCGTTCCGGCTAATGTTCCAAAAATCAATGTAATGATCAGTGAACTGCCGACGACGAGACCAAGAATCGGATCCCCCTGCCAGACGTAGGCGATGATGGCAATCAAAATCCCACACGTCACACCAATGATCAGACCGACCCGTAATTCCCGAATGATCAGCCGCGTGACGACCCGTTTGTCGACTTCACGCGTAATCAGACCACGGACTACGACAGCCAGCGACTGCGTTCCGGTATTTCCCGTCATTCCGGCAATCATCGGCATGAAAAATGCCAACGCGACCACTTTGGATAACGTTTCTTCAAACTGACTGATAATCGATCCGGACACGAGTCCGATAAATAATAACAAAATCAACCACGGCAGACGCCGGGTTGCGGCCACCCACGGTTTCGTATCAAAATCAATCGATTTCCCGGACGCCGACAACTTTTCGATGTCTTCATTTGCTTCTTCCCGTAAGACGTCAAGGGCATCATCGACCGTAATCAATCCGACGAGGACATCCCCTTCGACGACCGGTAACGAGACCAGATCGTAGCGTTCAAACATCTTCGCGACGTCTTCCTGATCGGTCTCGGACGAGACGCTGATGACTTTCCGGTCCATGACGTCCGCAATCCGTTCGTCGTTACTTGCGAGGATTAAATCACGGTAGGAAATGACACCTACGAGCTGACTCAGTTGATTGACGACATAAACGTAATTGATCGTCTCCGAGTATTCGATGTAATCGCGCATCTTTTCAATCGTTTCGCCAACCGTCGACTCATCCGTCACCCAAATGAACCGGTTCGTCATCAGGCGTCCTGCCGTCTCGGCCGGATACGTCAATAAGTTGCGGACGACAAGTGCCTCATCCGGACGCATGCCGGATAATAAACGATCGACTTCATCGTCCGGCAGTTCTTCCAGGATGTCTGCCACATCATCATTTTCCATTAAATCCATGACGTGTCCCGCGTGATCGACATCTAAACGCCGTATGACCTCAAGCTGCTCATCGATCTCCAGTTCCTCAATGACGTCGGCCAACCGTTCATGATCCAGGTAACGGAGGAGCCGTTCCTGTTCCGTTTTTCCGAGTTCACCATACCAGTTCGCTAAGTCGTATGGATAGACTTCTTCGATTACCTGCTGTGCTTCTTCCCGTCGTTCTTTCACCAATGCTTCCAGTAACAGCAGCTTCCACTGCTGTTCCTCCGGCTGACTCATCCTCTCACCCCCACTTTTTCTCCTCTCTCATCTTAGCACGATGCTTTCAAAAAGAGCGATTGATGAAAGCAGTTGACATTTCTTTCGTCGCACCTTAAAATTTGCCTTAAGGAAACATTATTAGTCTAAAGAATAATAACTGCAATAAACAAAATCTTTTTTTACACTTTTTGTTGCTCTAAGGAAACATTCATTACCTAATCAAAGTTCATGAACCGGAAAGGAGTTTTTTTATGCTACATGCAGTAGAAGTCGACCAATTATCCGTCTCCTATTTCGAGACGACTGCACTTGAACGTCTGTCCGTCCGCTTGACATCCGGTCAACTCATTGGAATCATTGGTCCGAATGGTGCCGGCAAATCGACTTTCATCAAAGCCATCATGGGATTGATTCCGGCAGAAGCGACTTCAATCCGTCTGCTTGGTCAATCCGCGAAACAGGCGCGGACACAGGTTGCTTACGTTCCCCAACGCAGTGCGATTGACTGGGATTTTCCGATTCGGGTCATCGATGCTGTCCTGATCGGCTGTTATCCGCAGCTCGGTTTGTTCAAGCGGCCGACGAAACAGCACCGGATGCGGGCGCGCGCCTGTCTCGACCGGGTCGGAATGCTCGATTACGCCGACCGTCAAATCGGTGAACTGTCCGGCGGTCAACAACAACGTGTCTTTTTGGCCCGCGCCTTAGCGCAGGAAGCCGACCTGTTATTACTCGACGAACCGTTCGTCGGGGTCGATGCCGGCAGTGAAGGAGTCATCATCGATTTATTGCGAGTGTTGCGCGATGAAGGCAAGACGATCCTCGTCGTCCACCACGATTTAAGTAAAGCAGCCGACTATTTCGACACGTTGCTGCTTCTCAATCGACGGATCATTTCGGTCGGTCCGCCACAAGACGTCCTGCATGCTGATCTCATCGAAGCAGCTTACGGCAATCCGCTTGCCTTCCTGCAGAAAGTGGAGGTTTCGTCATGACGATCATCGATTTCATCCACGCTCTGACGGAATACGATTTTCTCCAGAAATCCCTCGTGACATCCGTCATGGTCGGCATCATCTGCGGGGTCATCGGTTGTTTCATCATTTTACGCGGGATGTCGCTGATGGGTGACGCCATCTCCCATGCAGTCCTGCCCGGTGTCGCCATCTCGTATCTGCTCGGAATCAATTTCTTCATCGGTGCTGTCGCAACCGGTCTTTTGACCGCACTCGGAATCGGTTTCGTCAGTCAAAACAGCCGGATCAAAAATGATACGGCGATCGGCATTTTATTTACGTCAGCCTTCGCACTCGGTATCATCCTGATTTCTTTTTTACGCAGCAGCAGTGATCTCTATCATATTCTGTTCGGAAACGTCCTTGCCGTCCGTCCAAGCGATATGTGGATGACGCTTGCCATCGGTCTGATTGTGCTCGCTGCAATTTTCCTATTCTATAAAGAACTGCTCGTGACGTCATTTGATCCGACGATGGCTGCTGCTTACGGTCTGTCAACACGATTGATCCATTACCTGCTGATGACGATGCTGACCCTCGTCACGGTCGCATCTCTCCAGACAGTCGGTATCATCCTCGTCGTCGCGATGCTGATTACCCCGGCTGCGACCGCCTATCTGTTAACGAACCGGTTGTCGCGGATGATTTTCCTGTCTGCCGGTCTCGGGACAATTTCTTCCGTCGTCGGTCTCTATTTCAGCTTCACCTATAATCTGTCGTCCGGAGCCTCGATCGTCCTGGTCGCGACCGCTTTGTTTGCGCTGGTGTTCATTTTCTCACCGCGCCACGGATTACTGCGAAAATGGAAATCTGCGAAAAAGGAGCTGACGACATGATGTTCAAACGATTAATCCCTTTAACCGGTCTCGCTGTTTTACTGGCCGGCTGTTCTCCCGATTCTGCCGACGAGGGTAAACTGCAGGTCGTTACGACCTATTCGATTTTAGAAGACATGACCCGTGTCGTCGGCGGTGAACATGTCGACGTCCACAGCATGGTCAAGGTCGGCAAAAATCCGCACGAATACGATCCGTCGCCGACCGATGTCCGGAAGATGGCGGACGCTGATGTCGTCTTTTACAACGGTCTGAATCTTGAAGCCGGCGGTTCCTGGTTTAATAAACTCCGCTCCAGTACAAATAAGGACGGCAAGGATGCTCCGGTCTACGCCTTAAGTAAAGGCGTCGAACCAAAGTATTTGACGGCCGCCAGAAAAGAACAGGAAACTGACCCTCATGCCTGGCTTGACCTCAGCAACGGTATTCAATACGTTGAAAACGTCAAAGCTGGATTAATTAAAGAAGATCCGGCAAATAAAGCCGATTATGAGAAAAATGCTTCGGCTTATATCAAAGAATTGAAGACGCTCGACACAAAATCGAAGGAACGGTTTGCTGCGATTCCGGAAGCCAAGCGCCATCTGCTCACAAGTGAAGGCGCCTTTAAATACTTTAGCGACGCGTACGATTTTCAAGCCGACTACATTTGGGAAATTAATTCCGATAATCAAGGGACGCCCGATCAAGTCCGGCGGATCGTTGATTTGATCAAGCAACGGGACATTCCGGTGCTGTTCGTCGAAACGAGTGTCGACCGGCGCAGTATGGAGACCGTCTCCCGCGAAACCGGTGTTCCGATCGGTGGAACCCTCTACACCGATTCTCTCGGCGCAAAAGGAAAAGACGGTTCAACGTACTTGACGATGATGGAAGCGAACTTTGATACGATCGAACAACAATTAACGCGATAAGAACTGTCATCGAATCGCCATCCCTGTCTTTCCCTTCGTGGATTCTTCCACCGTATACTAAGGAAAGAATCAATGAGTGATGGAGGAATGAAGATGCCTAAAAAACCCGGATGGATGATCATGACACTGTCGGCGACGCTTGCCCTCGGTGCCTGCGGACAGACGGAACAAAAGACCGACTCGCATGCTAATCATGAGGCCCATGAGACGCACACAAGTGCCGATCAACTGGAACAGACGACGTCGCCAGGCGTTGCACCGGCGTTCCTAAAAGAAACGGATTCTTCGATTCAGACGATTTACCTGTCTGTCGCCAAACATCGGGATCTGCTTGAAAAGATGCCGTGTTATTGCGGGTGCGGGGAATCCGCCGGACACACGAGTAACTATGATTGCTTCATTGCCGATCAAACAGCAGACGGAAAAACGACTTGGACGACACACGGGATTACGTGCGGAACGTGTCTCGATATCGCCGCCCAATCGATTGTTGCTTACCAACAAGGCACTCCGTTCAAAAAAATCCGCTCTGACATTGATGCGGCCTATGCGAAGACCGGTGCCAAACCGACTCCGACTCCGGCCCTCTAAATCAAACATCGGCTGACTCAGTAATCAGTCTCCAAAGATAATTGGAACAGCGTACAATTCTACCACCCTTCTTCCGAAAAAAAAGAATCACTCGCTTCACGCGCCTCCTACAAGAAAGGGCGTGAAAAAACGAGTGATTCTTTTTTGCGTCATCCTCTTTTTGAAAAGGAAAACTTACCGTCGCCGGCGAGCCGTCGCATGGAGAACAAAGGGTTTGCCGGACAGCAATTCCTCCAGCTGATAATACGTATGGGCCCGAAGCGGCTGACTCGTCCGCGGGAGATGACGTAATTCATAAGCGACTTCCAGCAGATAAAACTTGTACGTCTCGGCTTCTTCAAATCCGAAACTGTTTTGCCGCGCTTCGATATAGCCGAGCAAACGCTGTTGTTGCTCAAGCGACAGACGTTGCACTTGCGGAGCAATCGATTCGCCCGGACAGAGAATCAGTTCCCGTTCTGTCCGGTACAACCGGTTCATGACCCCTCGTTCCCGTCGAAGCGCAATCAATTTCGCCGGTTGATACGAACGGGGATAGGGATGCGCATGGACTAAATACTGTTCAATGATTGATTGTGTCGGGGCAGCCGGAAAAGAAATGACATCATGCATACGATTCGACTCCTTTTAATAAGATCTACACTCTGCATTCTACTACAAATTCCCAATTCAACGCATGGACCACACAGGATGGAAACAGGTTTTCTAATTTCAGACGGGTTTCGTTTTTCATGACGCGTGGAAAAGTTCAAAAGATACTTATCTCTGAAAGGATGTTTTGTCATGCAACAGATGAAAGCCATTGGATTCCACAAACATTTACCGATTACGGAAGCCGACAGTCTGATTGATCTTGAACTGGAACGTCCCGTCGCAAAAGGACACGATGTGCTAGTCGAAATTAAAGCCGTTTCCGTCAATCCGGTCGATACAAAAGTCCGGGCTAAGGGCACGGACGAACAGGAACCGAAAATCATCGGCTATGATGCAGCCGGCGTCGTCGTTGAAGTCGGTGATCACGCCTCCCTCTTTTCCGTCGGGGATGAAGTTTACTACGCGGGCGCCATCAACCGTCCGGGTTCCAACAGTGAATTCCAGCTCGTCGACGAACGAATCGTTGCGAAGAAGCCGGAACGTTTGACGTTCAGCGAGGCGGCGGCGCTTCCCCTCACTGCCTTGACAGCTTATGAAGCTTTAACTGACCGAATGCATATCACGTTTGATGCCAAATCAAATCTCGAGAAGACGATTCTAATCATCGGTGCAGCAGGCGGTGTCGGATCGATTGCGACACAACTTGCGAACCATGCCGGCCTGACCGTCATCGGGACCGCTTCCCGTCCGGAAACGATCGACTGGGCGAAAGCACACGGCGCCCATCATACGATTAACCATCACGAAGATTTCCGGGAACAACTTGAACAACTCGGTTATTCGTATGTCGACTACGTTTTTTGTCTGAATGCGACCGATCAGCATTTTGATGCGATGGTCGATGTCATCACACCGCAAGGGACTATCTGCAGTATCGTCGAGACGGACCAGGCACTCAATCTCAGCGCTTTGCAACAAAAGAGTGCCACTTTCGCCTGGGAGTTCATGTTCACCCGCTCCCTGTTCGAGACACCGGACATGATTCGCCAACATGAAATTCTGACCCGCATCGCGACTTGGCTCGAGGAAGAAACACTTGAGACGACCGTCACTCAGACGTTGATCGGACTGAATGCAGAGAATTTAAAAGAAGCCCACCGCCTCGTCGAAAGTGGCAAGACGATTGGTAAAATTGTCGTCGAACAGCATTAAGCTAAAAAACAGGACGTTCTTCTCAAAAGAGAAAGAACATCCTGTTTTTCGATTATCTGCTTTTTTGACGTTTCATTGAAAAGACGATGGCCGCAAACAATGACAGGAGTCCTCCCGCCCAGCCGATGACCGGTGCGTACTGAAATGTATCGCGCAGCAACATTCCTCCGATAATGAGGATGGCAGCATCCGCTGCGAACAGCACCGCTAAAAATCGATAATTCATCCTTCTTCTCCCCTTTCATTTCAAACTGTTAGTACTTCTGCATTCTCCCTGCCAAAGGACATCTGCCCTTCAACTTAATCCTTACCCTTGATTTAGCACTTTCTGGTATGAATTTCTTGTATTTAAGATAATTTTCTAATAACACTGTATTTCTGAGTCTAAAAAATGTACGATTACGGTAAGAAATAGGTATAGTAATTACATCTATGTTCAATACGGAACGCTGAAGCAAAGGGGCATCCACAATCATATGAAAAAATGGTTCAATCAAAAAATCAGCCGGCAAATCATGTCTGCTTTTTACCTTATCCTGATCACGTTATCAGTGTCTTCGATTGCCGCTTACTTTTATACGAATCATCAGGTGATGAGCGCCAAGACAAGTCTCGATGCCATCAGTGAACGGCAGGAACGGGCGACGTCCTTATGGGACGATTGGCAATCCTTACAATATGAAATGCGCGGATATATCGTCTTCGGTGATGACGCCGTTCTTGAAACCATTAATGAAAAAAAATCATCTCTTGAACAGCAAACCGAATGGTTCGAGAAAAACGGAAAATATAAAGCCGATCAGATTTATGCGTCGGATGTCCGCTCCCTCTATACGTCTTACACGACATTCGTCATGCCGAGCCTCATTAAATACGTCAAAGCCAAACAGGACGGCACTGTCGATGAAACGTTTTTACAGATGCCGAGTTTAAAATCGATGATGCCGCAGATCAAGCGGGATCAGAACCGGAAATTCAAGATGAATGCATCGAACAGTGAAACGATGCGCAAAAGTGTCAATACGATGGAAAGTGTCTTCACCAGTTACCGGACGAGTCTGCAGGCGAAGGAAGAAATGGCGAAAGAGAAACTGATCAAACAAACGAAATACGCAGAATGGATCTGGCTCATCAATCTGTTGGTCCTGTTCCTCGTCATCCTGTTGATCATCCGACCGTTTATTGCACGGACGACACGTCAAATTCAACTCCTTAGCAAAGAAAGTAAATTGCTTGCGCAAGGACAACATACCGCACCGTTGATTCCAATGAATCGGACCGATGAAATCGGTGAGCTCAGTAAATCGTTCCATCAAATGGCGACGGCCCTGACTGACAATAAACACCGATTGATGTCATCCAATGATAATTTAGAACAAGCGCTGCGACTCACCTTACGGAACGAAGCACACTTGAAAATCCGGAATCAGCTGACGGAAACGCTTGCTTCCCGTGACACAGTCACCGCTTATCCGGCCGTCATCGAAAAGATGGTCGAGATTACCGATTCAACGAACGGTTCCTTGATCTTCAAAGAAGGAACAACGGTGACGAATATCATTTCCTACGGCCTGACGGAACAAGAACAAGATGATTTAATTGCGACGATCGAACCTGTCATCCGCCGCGCACGAAAGGATAAAGTGCCGCACATCGCTCAGTTTGCCCAACGCGCGGTTGCCATCACACCGGTTCTTGATGCCAGCACCGATGAGATCATCGCCTATATCTACCTGATGCGTCTCCATCATCCATTTGACCCGCAGGAACAAGAAGAGCTTGCTGCCTTTGCACGTCAGCTGGCCTTATCGTTACTCCGGATGCGGACGTTTGACGAGATTGGACGGGAACGGGAAAAAACGGCCCGCTTGTTGAACTCGATCCGCGAATCGATTGTCTACATCGAACCCGACGGACCGATTCAATTAATCAATCGTCCGTTACTCGATTTATTCGATCACCCATCTGCCGTCGACTCGAAAGCAGAATGGTTGATTGAAATCGATGACTCGATCACCTATCTGAAAAATCGCGTGGATCAGCTCTCTGAATTCGAACGATATCTGCACCAAACCTTCATTAATCGTGAAACCGGAGAAGGTATTACCTTTTCGATCGATCGTGAAAAACGTTTCATCAAGACATACTCGGAAGAAATCCATTACGGCGGAAAATTCCGCGGGATTTTGCTTGTCCTGCGTGACGTAACCAATGAAGTCGAAATCGACCGGATCAAAAACGAACTTGTCTCGACAATTTCACATGAATTACGGACTCCGTTGTCTTCCATCTACGGCTTTACGGAACTGATGATTCAACGGGACTTGCCGCCACACCGTCAAAAGAAATATCTGGCCGCCGTCCATTCGGAAACCGAACGGCTGTCGCTGTTAATTAACGACTTCCTCGATCTTCAACGGATGGAAGCAAATCGACAGGAGTATACGTTCGAGCCGTTTGATTTACTGGCGATGATGAAGGACTTAAAGCAGTTGCACAGTCTGTCCTCTTCGTCGCATGACATCCGGATCTTCTCCGAGGAGACCGTCCAGATCATCAACGGTGATTCGAAGAAAATCCGTCAACTGTTCGGAAACTTGGTCAACAATGCTATCAAGTATTCACCGGATGGGGGACCGATTGAAATCCGTGTGACCGAACACAACAACCGTGTCACGGTCGCCTTGACCGATTACGGCATCGGAATTCCGTCGTCTGCGATGAGTGAACTGTTCCAGAAATTCTACCGGGTCGACAATTCCGATACCCGTCAAATCGGCGGAACCGGGCTTGGCTTATCGATCTGCCGCGAAATCGCCCGTGCCCACGACGGGGAGATTCATGTCGAATCGATCGAAGGACAAGGTTCGACGTTTACGGTCGACTTACCGCTCAATCCGACTCCACCGTTATAACAACAAACCGCACCAATTCCTTTTCGGAATGGTGCGTTTTTTTGTAGCTACCTTTCTTTATGAAGTCTCCATAATAAAAAATCACATTTTGCATTAACAAAAACGAAAATTGTTATTAAAAAGCAAATTATCTCAAAAACCAATTCCCTTTATCTGTAAAACCGACAAAAAGATATTTTTCTTTTCGTTATACTTAAACACGATAGAAAATAAAGGAGGATATGACCATGAAGATGCCCTTTCACCACATGATGAAAATAACGGCACTAATCTGTTTACTAGTAATCGGATTCGTTTTGCCGTCAAATTCAGTTGTTCATGCAGAAAGTAAATTACCATTGAACGGAACTACGAACGGAAAACTCACAGCACATCAAGAACTGGTTTACACACTTACCTTATCGAAATCCGGAAAATTGACACTCGATCTGAAATCATTCAGTGAAGAAGCAGACTTTCAATTGATTGATGATCAAGAAAACAAAATCATGGATTTGACCCTTCAAAGCGATGGGAAAACAGCGACACGGGAATTGAAGAATTATCATTTGGAACCACGCAAATACCGTCTATTCATTAAAGATGAATCCTATTCAGGTCGCACGGGAACCTTTTCTATTACAACGACTTTTAAAGAATCTAACGCAAGCGACATCGAACCGAACAATGGCACAAGTGAAGCTCAATTGCTGACGCTCGGAAAAAAAGCACGCGGTTTTATTTCCGAACAGGATGACCGTGATGTATATAAAATTAGCGTACCGAGCGCAGGAAGATTGACTTTAGATATTTCTTCCTATATCAAAGAAGGCGCAGATCTTACTTTACAGGATGCTTACAATGAAGAAATTTGGAATAACTACTTAAGAAGCACTGAGTTGACTCCCGGAAAAGAGAATCACTCCATCTATTTGGAAAAAGGAGATTACTATTTCTTCATTGATCGTGGCTATCATGACTATACCGGCATGTATGAAGTGAATGCGACTTTCAAAGCCGCAAATAACAACGAGAAAGAGCCGAATAACGGAAGCATCGAAGCTAAAAATCTCGCATTCTATAAAAAAGTAACAGGCTTACTCTCATGGAGTGACACGGATGACTACTACAAAATCACCGTTCCGAAAAAGAGCAACGTCACATTGGATTTTTCATCCTATGTTGATTTATATGCTACCGTTGAATTGCTAAACGCCAAGAACGAGAATCTATTTTATAAAGATGTCTGGGGAAAAATCAATTCACCCGGACGATTGATTCAGACCTGGTCTTTGAATAAAGGGACTTATTATCTCCATGTTCATAACGATCACTATAACGGCATCTATCAGTTCCAAGTTAAATCCAGTCACTTACTGCCGACGTTATCAGTTAAGCCGGTCAAAACAAGTTCAACGACCGTCAGCGGAACAACCGAAAAGAATGCTTCTGTGACTACTAAAATCGGTAAAAAGACATATAAAACCAAAGCCAATACAAAAGGACAGTTTAAAATTAAAATCAGCAAACAAAAAGCCGGCACGCTAATTAAAACGTATTCTACGAACCGATATGGAACAACATCCAAAACAACAAAAGTCACAAAGTAAAATTTTATCATTCTAAAAAACCGCACCAATCCCTTTTCGGAATGGTGCGGTTTTGTATTACCCTTTGATGCGGCTTGCAATATCGACGGTCCGTTTCGCCTGATGACGAACGGCCGGTTCGACTGACTCGACCATGTTTCCGTCCTGGTCGACAGTGACGGTCGTACCGTACGGGTTTCCGCCTGCTGCGAACAGAACCGGATCCGAATAGCCCGGAGCTGCGACAATCGCACCCCAGTGGAACATTGATGTATAGACGGCAAGGACGGTTGCTTCCTGTCCGCCGTGCGGATTTTGTGCAGACGACATCGCACTGACGACTTTATTGACGAGTTTTCCTTGTCCCCAAAGTCCGCCTGTTGTATCGAGGAACTGTTGGAATTGTCCCGGGACATGTCCGTAACGGGTCGGCACACTGAAGATGATCGCGTCCGCCCAGTCGAGCAGATCCGGCGTCGCTTCCTCGACGTCGCGTGTCGCATCGGTATGTTTTTGCCAGAGTGGATTCGAGGCAATTGCTTCTGCCGGTGCCGTCTCCTTGATTTTCGCAAGGCGGACTTCAGCGCCGGCCGCTTCTCCTGCTTCTTTCGCCCACGTGGCGAGTTGATGATTGGTTCCGGTCGAACTGTAATAGATGACAGCCAGTTTCACATTAGACATGACTTCGCTCCTTTTTTCAAAAACAGTGACAGACGATGGATGTACATGTCGTCTTTTCCCGATTTTTGGATAAAGTAACGCCTTTCCTTTGAATTCAAGATAATTTTATACTTCTTGTGTCACGAGCCATTTGAACCAGCGACCATGTCCGTCCGTCTCGGCAATCGTCTGTTCCGTCAACACACCGTCGATGTAGGCATCCAGATGCAGGTAACGGTCCTGGACATTGTTGTAGACGTGATAGAGATTGCGTGTCCGCCCGATTTCCCCGACGACCTGCAACAGTTCTTTTTTGACCGCAAGCGGCATCTGATTCGCGACATGCGTATGGAAAATACAAAGGATACTGTCGTCCGGTGTCTGTGCTGCATAGTGCGGCAATAAACGGACTCCGTCCCCTTCGACCAGCTTCAACGGTAATTCTTCAACATAACCGGCTGCCGCCTCGAACATCGCGAGCCGCTCCCGGTGTTCCGTCCAGATTAATGCTTTCAGCCATAACTGTTCGTCTGTATCATTCAAGTCGACGATATTCAGATCGAGTCCCGTCCGCATCGTAACCGGTGGCGGTGTCTGCGGGATGACCGGTGTGTCGTTCCCCTCGATGACCGATGTCAGCTGAAGACGTGATGCCGGATTCCCGACCGTCTCCCCGTTCCCGTATTCATAACCGTATTGATCAAACAGCAGCTGTAATCCGGCACTCGTCCCGATTTCAAGCAACGCAAGCGGTTGTTGTGTCTGCTCATGGATTTGGCTGAAGACCGGATACAGATAGGTGCAACGCCGGACTTCATTCGTTTGGACGAGACGTTGCGCAAGGAGCGGAATCAACTCGGCTTCATATGTCGTACAAAATGACTTAAAATCGGCAAACGCATCATGAAACGGCTTCGGCTGTTTCGACACGCTCGGATAATAAGCGGCAAGCGGATGATTGACGCCTTTTAACAACAGGTAATGAACTGCTCCGAACAGAAGGTTCGGCACCGGCTGACCGTCGCGGGCATGCTGGCATAGTCTAAGAATCCCTGGTTCCTTGGCAATTTCGAATGATAAGTATTCATATAACGGACTGGAGTTGTGGCACTCCCGTTCGGCAAACGTCTGAAAACGTTGTGCGAGTTCTGTTTCTGTCATGTCTAGTTCCCCCTTTGTACGATCTCTGTTGTATTCCCTAAATTATTCCAAAGACCTGTTTTCACCGGCAAAAAAACTCTTCCGCCTGAAATAGGGGAAGAGCTTGATTGATGATTAATCCGATTGTTTTTTCTTCAGAATATCCGTCACGACTTCATTCAGTTTCTGCTTGAAGACTGGTCCGAAGCTTTCCGCATACGAGTTCGTCATATGACTGACGTCACGATAGATGACGACGTTCCCGATTACGGGACGGAATTCGCCGTCGACACGGAAGTAACCCGTCAAGTCGAGTTTGTAGAGCGACTTATTCGTTTGTTCGAAGTTTTTCCAGTACGCTTCATCGCGTTGGTTAACTTCGGCGTTCATTTTCTTCGTTGTTTCTTTGATGCTCGACGTTTCAAGCGACTCAAGGACA
The DNA here is from genome assembly GCF_000019905.1 of Exiguobacterium artemiae 255-15. GTDB lineage: Bacteria > Bacillota > Bacilli > Exiguobacteriales > Exiguobacteriaceae > Exiguobacterium_A > Exiguobacterium_A artemiae. Next base: position 2,743,514 of record NC_010556.1, read on the forward strand.
TTGAAGCTGTAACGCGGGTTGTCTCGGAGTGCGAGACCATCGATGCCGTACTCATCCTTGACGTACTGCATTTGATCAACCATCTGCTGGTGAATCTTATCTTTCGTCGCATCCGCCGCCGTGACGTGCGAGATGATCAGATCGACATCAGCATCCTTCAAATAGTCGAGGACGTTTTGATTCCAGATGCCTTTTAAGACATTATCGTCATAACCGGTCGAGAAACGTGTCCCGGAACGGGTGATGTTCAAGATACGGTATTTTTCACCTTTTGCGGCTTCATGAATCGCTCCGAACCATTGCTCCGAGTGCGAGCTGCCAACAAGGGCAATCGTCGCGATATAGTCTTTTGTCTCACCGTATTCGCCGACTTTGACGTCACTCTTACTCAGTACCTGGTTGGTACCGTCGACATGGACGAGCGGCAAGTCATCAAAGACGTTGGCATAGGACGGGAACGGATCGTGCTCCGGTGTGTCCGCCGGATTCTTGACCGCCATTGCGCCCGGGTAATCGCTTGCGCTGACGCCGTTCTTCAATTTCTGTTCTTCGAAATACTTCAGTCCGAAGAGTGACCCGATCAACAGAACATTGATGCTCATCATGATCCCGAGCTTCTTGAAAGCGGACCGGTCAACTTTCGCACTGCGGATTGGTTTTTCAATGAATTCCGTCATCAGGTATGACAACAGAATCGCTGACAGGATGATGGCCGTTCCCATGAGGAAGCCCGGTGTCTGCTGGACGTTGTAACGATAAAATTCGAGCAGAACCCAGTGCCAGAGATAAATTCCGAAGGCGATTCCTCCGAGTCTGACCATCGGCTTTGATCCAAGAAAACGTTTAATGCCGAACGTCGTGTCGCGTGTTCCGGACAGGACGATAAACAGCGCGCACGTCATCGGCCACAAGGCAATATAGCCCGGGAACATTTGCGAGACGTTAAAAAGAATACCGGTCAGGACCAGACCAATCAGTCCGAGCCAGCCCATCAAGGTTGCCATCCATTTCGGAATATGGATCGAAGACAGGTTAATGCAAAGCAGACTGCCCAAGGCAAACTCCCAAACACGCGTCATCGTGATGAAATACGCCCAGGGCTGATTGACTTCCGTTAAATAGATTGAATAACTTAACGACGTCACGAACAATACACCTAAAATCGTGTTAATCATCGGTTTTGCATTTTGAATCGTGTACTTCTTGACCATCCACAAGATGAATGAGAACAGGACGAACCAGATCATATAGAACTGCCCTTGAATCGACAGTGCCCAGAAGTGTTCGACCGGTGATTTCATTTGGCTTGCATCCAGATAATCCGTACTTGAGATGGCGAGTTGCCAGTTTTGATAAAAGAACATCGAGGCGACGACTTCACGAATCGTCTTTTCTAAAATCGATTGCGGCAGTAAAAACGAACTGAGAACGAGAACGACGGCTAAAATGAACAGGACCGACGGCAACAATCGTTTAATCAGTTTCGTGACATACTGCAAAAAGCGGAATTCACCCGTCCGGTTGATAGTCGAGATAATCGATGTCGTGATCAGGAATCCGGAGATGACGAAGAACACATCGACGCCACCTGAGACACGATTGAACCAGATATGATAGACCGCGACGAGCAAGGCGGCGACAACGCGCAACCCCTCGATTTCAGGCCGGAACTGACTTTTGGTGTTAATGAGTTTTTGAGGCGGTGCTTCTTTTTGATTCAGTTGATTCATTTTGTATTAGCTCCTATACTTTTTTTCTCATGCAGAAAAAATTGAATTGAAATTTTTCCCTTCATCGTTAAACACGCACCAATCCATCCTAAAGTAAAATACTCATAAAATCCACAACATTTAGAAAGTGAACTGCTCACCACTTATTTGCTTCGCAAATTGAAGTGGGAGTTTCTTGGGAAGACCGTACTTTTACGAGCTACGGTTATTGATCAAGCTCATCGGGTGGTTCCCACCCTCAAGGGGTTTCAGTCTGCTAACAGCAACAAGTTGATACTTGCGTTGATATCTCGATCATGATGCGCACCGCAAGTGCATGTCCACTCTCGCATATCCAACGTCTTCTTCTCGCCTTTCGTTCCACAAGAAGAACAGATTTGCGTTGAGGCGTACCATTGGTCCGCTTTAATCAGTGTTCGTCCGTAGAATATGCATTTATATGCCAACTGCCGAACGAACTCATACCAACTGACGTCTCCGATCGATTTGGCGATCGTATGGTTCTTCATCATGTTCTTCGACTTCAGTGTCTCGACGACGATGACTTGGTTATCGTCAACCATCCGTTTCGACAGCTTATGAAGAAAACCTTGACGTTGATTTACAATCTTTTCATGCTTCTTGGCGAGGATGATCCTCGCCTTGTCTCGATTCTTACTCCCCTTTTTTTTGCGGGACAAGGCACGTTGTGCTCTCTTAATCTTCTCTTCAGACTTTCGAAGGAAACGAGGATTTGCAACTTTCTCAGAAGTCCACTCGTCGTTTGTCATGATGGCGAAGTGTTCCAGACCAAGGTCAATTCCTACTTTATTCTTAGCGGGAACCCATTGCTCTTCGGATTGATCGACAAGAATGGAGATGAAGAATCTTGAGGTCTTCGTCATCGAGACCGTCGCGGACTTGATCACACCATCGAACGGACGATGTTGCTTCAACTTTACGAAACCGATTTTAGGAAGCTTCACCTTACGATCTTCGATTCGTATGCTACCCTTCAGATTATTTGTTGTGTAAGAGGCACGGGCGTTGTGCTTCGATTTGAACTTCGGAAATCCAACAGACGGATCTCGAAAAAAGTTGTTATACGCTTTGTTCAAATCCATCTGAGCGTTCGACAGAGACAGGCTGTCGACTTCTTTGAGGAAAGGGAATTCGGGCTTATACTTTGCGGGTGTCGGGAGCTTCTGTTTCGCATTAGGGTTCAGTTTCGAATCTTCATACAATCGGATCCGCTCTTCGAGCATCTTATTGTAGACGAAACGGACACAACCGAACGTCTTCACGAAATATTCTTGTTGGGGTTTCGTCGGATAGAGTCGAAACTTGTACGCCTTCAGCAACGCAATCACACCTTTCCTTTTGATTCGTTACACTGATTTTATCAAACAATCTCAGTCTTGAAAAACAGGGCGATTCATCTCCCACCTATGCTGGGCTTCGCGCTGAGACGCTTAGAGGCGGGAGAATTCTCGCTAAATTTAGTTAAATTTTACAATTTATTTTTTCCCATAACAAATACGACTCCTCCAGAGTGGAAGAGTCGTATTATATCCGGCTTATTTAACAATCAGCGTAAAGATTTTACTCTTGCGTAATTTGATTGATTCCGCATGAACCGTCACCCGTGTGCCGCGTTTTTGTTTCGGGAACGTCATCGTCTGTGTTTTACCGGTCGCGATTTTTGTATACCGCTTCTGGTTGATCGTCACGACAATCGTTTTTCCTTTTGTCGCTTTGACTTTCCAGGCTGTACTTGTCGGACTTAGTGTCGTCGTATAAGACTTCAGCGTCGGATTACCGGCTGCGACGACCCGTTGCTCGGATACCTGCAGTTGCATTCCTTTCCGCGCCACGAGCTTAACGATCTGACCGGCTTTTAACGGTTTCGTCGGGATGGCGAAGATCCGCGTTTTCTTCCGATCGATGTATGCCGTGTACTTACCGTCAATGTAGAGTTTTCCGTAAGAAGCATCCGCATCGAGTACACCGTCAATTGTCGTCTGTTCGTCATTTAACGGGTTGTTTAACGTACTGTACAACATCACGCTGTCTTTTAACGCCAGTGATTTCGAGACGTAACTGCCGGAACGGACAATCCGGTACTCGGCCAGTTGATCTGTATACGGAATCGTCACTTCCGTCTTCTTTGTTGCCGGAACGGCTGTGATTTTTTCCTTTCCATGATAGACGGTATACGTTCCGCCGTCATTTTTACTCTCCAACCGGTACGTAAAGGTTTTGAAATTCGTATTCGTCGACTGGGTCACACGCGGTGCTTCGTATCCGGCAATCGTCCGTTGTACCGTTTTTTTCTGATCGAACGTATTTTCAGCACCGATTTCAAACGAAATTGGCTGCCCGAGCAATCCGGTCGTGCCGAGTCCGATGGTCAGCATCCCCTTATCGTCCGATACTGCACTGTTGAGACGTGTTCCGTCCTTACGGAAAACATTGACCGGTACATCAGCCTGCCCAAGATCAAACCGGTACGTATAAACCCCTTCTTTGACTTCCTTCAGTTGATCGAGCGTCGCCGTCAAATAGCGTTTGTGTTGATAACGTGTCGTGTCTTTCAGTACGACACCTGTTTCCGCCGTATAAGCGACGGTATAGACCGTATTATAAATCCGCTTTTGGCTTGTCGGAATCCGGACACCGTTTTCCTGGTCTATGTCTCCCGTAAATGTAACATCTCGAAGCGCAAGCGGCTCCGTTGTTCCGTCAATTCGCATCAGTTGGACATCCGGCGTCAATACTGTCTTCTCAAGAAATGCCGTATCCGCTTTCGTCCGATCGTCAATCGCAACCGGTTGACGTAAATACTCTTTAAAGTCGAGCAGCGTTGTTTGACCGTTCACCCGGTAAACGGCACGTCCATCCGTCAGGACTTCCTGTGCCAGACCGTCGGAATAGTCGACCAGTGTCTTGAGTTGTCCCGTTTGCTTATCTAGATAATATAAGGAAGACGAACGGTTATCGTCTTTCGTCTCATCATCTTCTGTCAGCTGCAGGTACAAACCGTCTGCCGTCTCATAGGCGCCACGAACGAAGTGGTCGGTCCGTTTATTCGGCAAGCCATACGTCTGATTCGTTTCCACATTCCGAATCACCGCTGTTTTGCTGACATCAAGAATCCAGTCGCCAGTCAATGGAGAAAAGCTGTTGACTTCGACGGTCTGGACTTTTTCAAACGTCCCGTCTGTCTTCACATCGTACCAGTCGGCAATTCCATCACGGATGAGGGAGAAACGATTCGGACTGATCCACTGAACGGACGGAATGCGTCCATCCCTTAGTGTATCGCTGATGACGAATTCGTTTCCCTGCCGCTCTACCACATGAAACGCATCCGAGATTCCGCGCGCCACAAAGTGATTTTGATCAAGAACTCGTAAGTATTCCAGGTTGGCCGGAAGCTTCACTTCTTCCGATGTACCGGTTTTGGCGTTCATCAAATAGTATGGCTGGAAGCTTTCGTCAAAATAATCGTCCTGGAATAAGAACAATGTCTGATCCGCAGACTTTGCCCGCAAAAACGCATACGGTGACACATCGCTCGGGTACGGTATCGTTTGCTTCGTTTCCAAATCATAAAAACCGATGATTGTTTGATCATTCTTTTTTATGTCATACGGTGCCGCTTCAGTTAATGTCGTCAGCGTCAACCAGGTTCCGCAGACCAGTGCGACACTTCCTATCCAATGTTTCCAGTTCATGTATGTAGAACATCCTTTCAAAATCCAGTGATTAATTCTATTTTATTCCATTTTTTCTGTCTATTCAGATGTTTTTTAATATATCAGGTCAATGACAAACACATCCTAACCGATTCAAACGTTCGTTCTCATTTAGTTGAGGGTATAGACTATTTCACGACAATGACGAACGTTAGGAGAATATTATGATCGTATTTGGTTACGCCCTCTACTTATTGTTAGGCACGTTAAAATTCGTACTGTTCAGCTTTTATACCGATACGGCTTTTCCGACCTCCCTCTTTTTGATGAACCTTGGGGGCATGTTGTTGCTGTCGAGCTGGACCTTGTTGATTGAATGGCGCAAACGCCGCTGGATCTGGCTTGGTCTGCTGCTCGCCCACAGCCTGTTACTGATATCGGACATGTGGTATTACCGCTATTTTAACGATTTCCTATCAGTCTCGTTGATGTCGCAGATGTTGCAAATGGGCGATGTCAGCAGCGGCTTCGCCGCCCTGATCCTGCCGTCCGACTTCCTGTTGTTTGCGGACAGTTTGATTTTCTTAGGGATTCTCTTCTTTACACGTAAAAAGACGTTTGCCGTCACGAAAAGCAAACGGCAAAAGATGGCCGGTCTTACGTTCCTGACCGGTATCGTCCTGTTTGCTGCGCCAGTCACCTACAGCGTCGTCAAAGAAGACCAGCGGCTCAGCCGGTCCGTTTCCGATATGCGCGACTATTACCAGCTCGGTTTTTGGGGTTACCATGGAGTCGATCTGTTTCGGGGAATTCAAAGTGCAGTTGGTCCAACAGACGATTTGACGAACGCACAACAACAGCAAGTCGATAAAAATACGACTTCCGATACAGGTGGGGCCACGAAAAAACCGAATATCATTCTCGTCCAGCTCGAATCGTTCCAGGCTTCCGTCATCGATCAACAGATCAACGGTCAGACATTGACGCCGAACTTAAACAAATTGAAAAAAGAATCGCTGTATTTCCCGTCGTTTTATCACCAGACACACGAAGGACGGACTTCGGACGCCGAATTCATTACGAACACGTCGCTTTATCCGTTGAAATCCGGTTCCGTCTACACCCGGTTCCCGGATAACGAGTTTGACGCGCTGCCGGATCTGTTGCGTACGAACGGGTATGACACGGCTGCCATGCATGCCTATGAAAAAGGCTTTTGGAACCGCGATCAAGTCTATCAAAATATCGGCTTCAAACATTTTTTCAGCCAGGATGATTATCCGAAACAAAAGAAAATCGGTATGGCATTAAATGATAAACAATTTTTCCAAAAATCGATTGAACACATGGAAACGTTAAAAGAACCGTACTTTTCCTTCCTCGTCGCTTTGACGAGTCACACGCCATATGAAATTCCAAAGGACGAACAGCAACTGGATTTGTCGAGTTACAAGGATCCGATGCTGAAACGGTATTATCAAACGATCCGTTATGTCGACGGGGCCGTCGGACAGATGGTCAAGGAATTGAAGAAAAAAGACATGTGGGATGACACACTCGTCATCTTTTACGGTGACCATGACAGCGGTCTGACGAACAAAGACGGGGAGATGCAGCAAAAAGCGCGGATCAACAATGCCGTCGATGCCTTTGAACTCGATCGCCAAGTCCCGCTGTTCATCAAAAAACCGAATCAGGACACGGGTGAAACGATTCAAGAAAACGGCGGGCAAATCGATATTGCCCCGACGATCGTCGATTTACTCAATCTCGATGCCCCGTATATGGCAGGACACTCGTTACTCGATGACGAACCGAATCTGACCGCTTTCCGCGACGGTTCATTCCGCTATAAAAGTTACTATTACCAAGCGAAGCTGACCGGGAAAGCGGGCAACGGCACGTGTTATGACGTCTCGACAAAAGAAGCGGTCGCGCGCGACATGTGCCGACCGCAGACGAAACAGGTCCGAAACGATTTGCGTCTGTCGGACGCGATCATTGAAAAGAACGGGTTGAAGTAAAAAAGACGAAGCCGGACTTTAATCCGGTTTCGTCTTTTTTTGATTGTTGATGCATCTCGATTATGCCAATCACCTGTTACCTTCGAGATGCTCCTGCAACCACTGCTGCTCGTCGTCAAACAGGACATCCCATCTTTTCGTGATGATCCAGTAAAATAACTCCGGGATCGTCTTGTCCAATTGTCGATAACGATTCAAAAAACGGAATGCGGTCAGGATCTCGTTACTTTGAATCTGTCGCTTTCGCTTGAGCATCGTTTTCACTCGTTTAATGACCGGCTGAATGGCGGATGCATCTCCGTGTTTCACAATTCCGAGCAAGGCATACGCTTTGACGTCGACCGACCGATCCTCCAAACCTTTTATAAACAGTGGCAGGAACGAGTCGTCTCCGAGTTCACTTAGCGCATGGAGTACCGAGTGCCGGACATCACCTGTCGGATGATCGAGGAGCGGTAACAGATGCGGAATCACCCGATTCGTCCCGATGGTTGCCAACACAAAATTCGCACTCATGATCTCAAACGAATCGGTCGAGGTCGTAATAAATCGAATTAACGCCTCTTCTGCTAAAGCCCCCCGACAGGAGCCGAGTGCATCAATCGCCGAATTACGAACAGCCGAACGTGAATCCTCGATATACTTGATGATATCCGTCACATCGTCTACCCGTTCCTGTTTCTCCAGTTCATCAAGGATACTGGTAATCAGTGTTGGCTTCGTCTCTTGCGCCAGCCGTTCTAACAATAAATCAGCAACACGGACGTCACCTGTGTTCATCCCAATCGTCCCCAGCATAAAGTAGAAATGCTGTTTCATTTCTAGTCGCTTAGTCTGTTCAAGCAGGTCCATTAACACAGGAAGCATTTGAACATTCTGAAAGCGACGTGCTGTTTCATATGCCAAGTCAGACGGCGACCCTTCACTCGTGTAGTGACCAAGTTCTTCATCGTACACATATTCATCGATCGACATCTGTTCCGCTAATGCGATTAATTCATCCTTGTTCATCGGCAGATCCTTCAGTTTCGGGAAAAATTTTGTACCAGTATAGTGTCAGATCAATATGAGGATTAGACGACTGTTTCAGCGTATCCACGCCACCAAGGACAAATCCTTCTTTGACGTAAAAACGGCAGGCAATCAAGTTATCATTTTGCGCTTCAAGCGATAAGCCGATCAACGACTGTTCCTTCGCCCAGGTTTCAGCTGCTTCAAGCAGCAAGTGACCGACACCGCTTTTCCGGAACTCCTTTTTGACGGCGATGTTTTCAATATAGGTAAACCGGTTCCAGTCTTTAACGAGGCGGATCTGTCCAATGCACGCGTCTTCATAGAAGGCCAACAAGACGATTTTTTCATTGCTGTCGATATAAGCAGACCAATCCAGTTTGTCATCCGGAAAACGGATTTCAGAGGGAGTATCATATAACTCTTCTTCGTAGGACCAGACGCCGTTCGAAAAACTTGGGCGAATCTTTCCGATGATTGAAAATGGATCGTTTGCATCGTTAACAAACTTTATCGAGTATTTCTTTAAAGAATTAATTTTGATTTCATTATTTCTTCTCATAATTTTCACCTTCTCGTTTTAGAATGAAATTTCATTTTTAAGAATCTATGATTTCAAAAGATTGAGCACCATTAAAATATGTCATAATAATGATAAGATAAAAAAAGAATGGAGAGAATTGAAATGGCGAAAATACCAGCAAAACCAGTCTTAGACTTGTTGAAAAAAACAGCTCCTCCAACAGCAAAATTTCTCAAGGAGAATTGGGGAAGTGTAGCAGCACTTGCTCCTTCTGCCATACAAGAAATAAATAAACTACATACTAACAATAAAGAAAAAAATAAAATAAAAATGCATCATCGAAAAAACCAACATAATCGATATAAGAAAGAAATTCTGCCACGATTAAATATCATGAAGCGCAAAGAACTTATAAGCGCAAAACTTGAAATCGAGCAATATATTCAGCAAATTAATAATGAGAGTCAAAATGAATCTAAAGTAAAAAATGTTGTACACTCTAAAAGATCGAAAAATTGGAACGAAATTCTCATCCAAGTTATTGATAAGATGAAATCTAGAGACTATGAAGAATACTTATTAATTTTTAATAATCCTAGTTATAAAAGTATTTACTTTGAAGATTATGATTTCATTATTGATCATTTCAAGAACTTAATTTCTACATCAAATATTGAAGAGTTATCTAACTTCATTACAAGCCATACAGGAAAGAACAATAATGAAGTACAAAAAGATTTTTATTTTACTACTTTAAGTTAAATCTTAATCTCGAACACAGTAATTAATAGAGAACAAAAATAGGATTCTCGAACTTAACTCAAGCATTTGATTCGGGAATCCTTTTAAAAATCCAGCCTCAGAATTTCATACGGAAGACGACTCTCCAATGAATTTTCGTATAACGTTTCTGTGTAAGATCAAATACTGTCAATGAGACAGGGAGAACTTTCTAATAATCGGAAAAGATTCGTGGACTACGTTAAAGATAGCTATAAACTGATCTTTTAATAACTGAATCACGATTTCTTTAGTTTCTCCGTTTCAATCACACTACACTATGTAATCTTTAAAATAATACTTCACGTAAAAATATTAAAGATTTCTTATGAATTACAAAATTAATTCGAATGATCCTCACTCAAGTATGCTTTAACCATCGACAAACATTCTTCAATTGAATAATCTCCTTCAATTCTCAATATCGGACAAGATAATCCAGCCATCCACTTTTCGTGCAAAACTTTACTTCTAACTTCCACACCAGCATTGTCATATAGAGCAGCCCATTCCAAAAAGGCTTGTGATTGTTCATATTTGCTACCACCGGGTAATACTTTTTCCCCATACCGATTTATTTCCCGTTGCTGTAGTCTTTCAAGTCTTATTTTTGGTGGAACCCATAAGAAAATAACGAGATCAAAATAAGACTCTAAGCATTCTCCCCACTTTACAACTGCTCCAGATAAAACCCATTGTTTGGAACACGACAAGTCATTTTTCAGCATTTCTATTCTGTCAGGTATGGAACGTTGTTTAGTAAACTTAGATATCTAAAAATAATCATCTGTATCTAAAGAATTATGTGGAAGAACTTCTGCTAAAGCTTTGCCCAGTGTGGATGTTCCGGATCCCGAAGCACCCATTATATGAATCCTATTCTTCATTCTTCATCCCCCTTAAAGCGTTGCCGTTTATTAGATTTTAATTATATAGTTTTCCTGATTTACAATTGCATTTTCTGAAAAATATTTACTATTCTTTTTAAAGAATTCAAAAAATATTCTTTCATACTCAATAGAAATTATCATGCATAAGATAAACTGCGAAAGAAGTTTTGTACTAACAGAGTAAAAAAGAAGACCCTCTATAAGTTCAAAGAACTTACAAAGGGTCTCCCCGAAAGTTAATTATAAAATGGCGTTTCCTAATACAGTACAACTACAAACCTATACTAATCAGCGCCATTTTATAGCTAGATTACATCATTCCGCCCATTCCACCCATGCCGCCCATATCAGGCATTGCAGGTGCACCGGCTGGTTCCGGTTTGTCGGCGATGACGGCTTCTGTCGTCAGGAACATCGCTGATACAGACGCTGCGTTTTGAAGGGCTGAACGCGTGACTTTTGCCGGATCGACGATTCCTGTTTCGATCATGTCGACATACTCGTCCGTTGCCGCGTTGTAACCCATGCCTTGCGCTTCATGTTTGAGACGCTCGACGATGACTGAACCTTCTTGACCGGCGTTTTCCGCGATTTGACGGAGCGGTGCTTCGAGGGCACGAAGGACGATGTTGACACCTGTCGCTTCGTCGCCAGTTGTGACAGCCAAAATCGATTCAACGGCTTTCGTGACGTGAATGAAGGCTGTTCCCCCACCGGCAACGATTCCTTCTTCGACGGCTGCGCGTGTCGCGTTGAGCGCATCTTCAATTCGGAGCTTCCGTTCTTTCAGTTCCGTTTCCGTTGCCGCGCCGACTTTGACGACAGCTACGCCGCCTGCGAGTTTCGCAAGACGCTCTTGGAGTTTTTCACGATCGAAGTCACTTGTCGTTTCTTCGATTTGTGAACGGATGGCTCCGACACGCGCTGTGATTGAATCACTGTGTCCGTTTCCTTCGACGATTGTCGTATTGTCTTTTGAGACGACGACTTTCGACGCACGGCCGAGTTGTGTGATTTGTGTTTCTTTGAGATCAAGACCCAATTCTTCTGTGATCAGTTCTGCGCCGGTCACGATCGAGATGTCTTCGAGCATCGCTTTCCGACGGTCTCCGAAACCAGGTGCTTTAACCGCAACCGCGTTGAACGTTCCACGGAGTTTGTTGACGACGAGTGTCGCAAGTGCTTCGCCTTCGACATCTTCTGCGATGATCAAGAGCGGTTTGTTTTGTTGAACGACCTGCTCAAGTACCGGCAGGATTTCCTGAATGTTCGAAATCTTTTTGTCCGTGATCAGGATGTACGGGTTCTCAAGAACCGCTTCCATCTTATCGGAATCCGTAATCATGTACGGTGATGCGTATCCACGGTCGAACTGCATTCCTTCAACGACATCGAGTTCCGTCGTGAAGCCGCGTGATTCTTCGATTGTGATGACGCCGTCCTGACCGACACGTTCCATTGCTTCCGCGATCAATTGACCGACTTCTTCGTCAGCTGCTGAAATCGCCGCTACTTGCGCGATCGCTTCTTTGCCTTCGATTGGTTTTGCGATGGCGTGGAGTTCTTCGACTGCACGACGAACTGCTTTTTCGATCCCTTTACGGATGACCATCGGGTTTGCGCCCGCTGTGACGTTTTTAAGTCCTTCACGAATCATCGCTTGTGCGAGGACTGTCGCTGTTGTCGTACCATCCCCTGCGATTTCGTTCGTTTTTGATGCCACTTCTGCGACGAGCTTCGCGCCCATGTTTTCGAAGTGATCTTCGAGTTCGATTTCTTTTGCAATCGTCACACCGTCATTCGTGATGAGTGGTGAACCGAATTTCCGTTCGAGAACGACGTTACGTCCTTTTGGTCCGATCGTCACTTTGACTGCGTCCGCCAATGCGTCTACTCCGCGAAGCATCGCCCGGCGTGCTTCTTCACTGAATAAGATATCTTTTGCCATGACTGAAATCCCCCTTTGATTAGTTTGCTACTGCTAAAATATCGCTTTCGCGTAAGATTAAGTATTCGTTGCCATCGACTTTGACTTCTGACCCTGCGTATTGCGCATAGATGACGTGGTCCCCGACATTCACTTCAAGTGGTACACGGACACCTTGTTCCGTCACACGGCCTGTACCGACAGCGACGACTTTACCCTCTTGCGGCTTTTCTTTCGCTGACCCAGGAAGAACGATTCCTCCGAGTGTTGTTTCTTCTTTTTTAACGACTTCGATCACGATGCGATCACCAAGTGGTTTTAACATGCGAAACATCCTCCTTGAACATGACTGTTTTTTAGCACTCACTTAATTGGAGTGCTAACATATTTTTATCTTAAACGGTTTTCAGTTAGAATTCAAGCCCGAACCCTTATGCGTTTTCCCGAAATCGCCATCTTTGAACCATCACCATTCGTGCGCCCGGTCGGTTTGTTTGTTACAATCGGGACAGTACCTTCATTACAAAGGAGTTGTGTCCCGAACAATGAAAAATTCCGTCAATCTGCCGTTTAACATGGCTGAGAAGTGGCAAATACGTCACGTCATTCCGATCGTGATTTATTTAATCGTGCAACTTGTCCCAGGCTCGTTCAAATATTTCATACCAAAAGATCAAATTTCAGGTGTAGTCGGTTGGTGGCTCGCGATTGGTTTTACTGTCGCCGTGATCGTTTCCTTCTATTGTCTGCGTCCCGACTGGCAAAAGTGGAAAGCTGAAGGTAATCAGACCGATACGATGGATACGTTAAAGTGGATCGGGATCGGAATTGTCTTACTGTATGTCTCGCTGATCAGCGTCAATCTAGTGGATGCTTGGCTGTCCGGTGGTATCGAGAACATTGCGAGATCACAGAACACGGATGGAATCATAAAAGCCATCCAGGTCATTCCGATTCTTCAGGTCATGGTCGTCCTGCTTGGTCCGATCATGGAGGAGTTTTTATTCCGCCATATCATGTTCGGAAATTTGTCGACCAAACTGAACTTCATCTTCAGTTTCGTCCTCAGCGGTGTCATCTTCGGTTTGATTCACGGAGATAATAAATTTTTGATTTACGTCGCGATGAGCTTCGTTTTCTCGCTCGTCTTCGTCAAGACCCGCCGCATCATCGCACCGATCGCCATTCACGTTTTTAATAACGGCATCGTCGTGCTTGCCCTCTACGCAACGACTTAATCAACGAAAGGTAGTGTTTTCATGCGACAAGGTTCAAATTTCATGGCATTGTTTTATGCCATCTTCGGTATTCTGTTCATGTACCTCGCGTATAGCAACTCAATCGAGGCAGGAACCGTCTTTAACTTCTGGACGATCCTCTTGACGCTGTTCGCAGCCGTCGACTTTTACCGTCTGTACCTCATCTTCCGCTTCCGCATGGCAGCCAAGAAGATGATCAAAAAAGAACAGGAAAAGAAGGACGACAAGAAATAATGCAAAATGAGATCGCCGAGGAATCGGTGATCTCATTTTTTCTAATCCTATCAAACGATGTAACGATGCGACAAAAGGAAGGTATCGTGTGTTTCGCCCGACTTCTACGGGAAAAGGAAGCATCGCTTCCGTCAGGAACAGGCGAGACCCGGTCATCGAACAGATGACCGCGGCTTGCGTTCCGTCCGAGAAAAGCGGGCGTGACAAACACGATACAGCATCCGGCGAACAGCAAAAAAGACCAGATGACGATTCATCTGGTCTGCTGTCGTACCTATTATGCACTTTTCACTTTATCCTGCTTACCTTCCGTCGACATGAACTCGTCGAGCTGGTCGGAGTCAAGGACACCTTCCCATTTCGCGATGACGAGTGAAGCAAGCGTGTTTCCTGTTACGTTGACGACAGAACGCATCATATCCATAATCCGGTCAATCCCGGCGATGAAGGCAAGACCTTCTGGCGGAATTCCGACCGTTCCAAGTGTCGCGAGTAAAACAACGAACGAGACGCCCGGTACAGCAGCCATCCCTTTTGATGTCAACATCAAGACAAAGACAAGCGTCAACTGTGTCCCGATCGATAAATCAATGTTGTACATCTGAGCGATGAATAACGCAGCCATCGCTTGGTAAAGTGCTGATCCATCGAGGTTAAACGAGTAACCCGTCGGAACGACGAAACTGACGATTGACTTTGGAACACCCATTTTTTCGAGTTTTTCCATGACACGCGGTAACACCGTTTCCGACGATGCCGTCGAATACGTCAGAAGTAATTCATCTTTGAAGACACGGACGAAATCCGAGACACGGACCCCGACCCATTTCATGATCGATCCGAAGACGATGACCATGAACAGAAGCGCCGTGACATACAATGTTCCAATCAATTTAAAGAGCGATCCGAGTGATTCGATTCCGAACGTCGAGACGGTAACACCAATCAGGGCGAAGACACCGATTGGGGCGAACTTCATGACGATGTTAACCAGGTTGAACATCGCTGCTGCGACCCCTTCGAAGAAGCGGACGACCGGTAAGCCCTTTTCACCCGCGAATCCGACACCGAGTCCGAACAGAACGGAGAAGAAGATGATGGCCAGCATATCGCCACGCACCATCGCGTCCAAGATGTTCGTCGGTACGATGCTGACGATTTTCTCGACAAGACCTTGATCTTTCGTTGTTTCTTCCGTTGCGACGTACGTTGAGATGTCTGTCTTTTGGAGCGTCGCCATATTGATACCGGCTCCCGGCTCAACAAGGTTTGCTGCGAATAACCCGGTAAAGATCGCAATCATCGTGACGATCGTAAAGTAACCAAGCGTCTTTGCGCCAAGGCGTCCGAGACTTTTTGGACTTCCGACTGACGAGACACCGAGAACGATGGTTGTAAAGACAATTGGGACGACGATCATTTTCATCATCCGGATAAAAATATCACCGATTGGCTTCAGCCACTCCGCGACATGTGGATTCCCGTAAAAGATACCACCGACGGTAATCCCGAGAATCAATCCGATTAAAATCTGCCAAGCCAAACCAAGTGGCTTACGTTTCGTTACTGCCATAATTTTCCTCCTTAATTTCACACATTTAAAAACACATAAGAGCATTTTGTCCTAAATACAGACCGTTGTCAAACCGTTCTGTTATAGTACAATACAAACAAAGAGACAGCTTCCGTTTAAAAAACAGAAGCCGTCTCTTTACTATTTCGTTATTTTCAACGGTTTTGATTGACCATTTCCTGAATCAATTCCCGGTTTCGTTTTTTAAAGACTTCATTATGGGACGACACCATCGCGACTTTTGGTGCCTCCGGTTCAATATATTTCTTCGCCCGGTTGACGGCGTTTGCCGCATCCTGAAAAGCACCGGAGATGAGATGGACTTTTCCTTCGTGCGACAGGATATCCCCTGCCGCGTAGAGACCAGGTACACTCGATTCACTTGATGCTGTTCCAGCAATATAAAAATCATCAACCTGTTGTAAATCGAGATCACAGTTCGCCAGCAGCTCGGCATCCTGCTCATAACCGTGGTTGATGATGACTTCATCAATTTCAAGAGCCACCGTCTCGTTCGTCGTGCAATCGATCAGTTCGACCGAGGCAATCCGGTGGTGATCGTCGCTCGCAATCAGCTTATGGATCGTCGTGTTTAACAGACAAACGGCGGAGCTGTTGACAAGCTGTTCGACCTGGGCTTCATGCCCTGTGAAGCAGTCTTTCCGGTACGTGACGTAAACTTTTTTCGCGACAGGTTCCAGTTCATTCGCCCAGTCGATGGCCGAGTTCCCGCCGCCGGAAATGATGACCGTCTTATCCTTAAAGCGTTCAATCGATTTGACGGTGTAGTTCAAGTTCGACACTTCATACCGTTCAGCGCCCTCGATTTTCAGCTTCTGCGGATTGAGGATTCCGCCGCCAACGGCAACGATGACTGTTTTCGAATAGTGAATCATCCCAGATTCTGCTTCGAGCACGAAGTTGCCAAAAACATCCTTCGTGATGGAAATGATTTTTTCGTTTAAATGAACGGTCGGATTGAACGTCAATCCTTGTTCGACCAGCTGTTCCATCAGCTTTGCACCGGTAATGGGCGGCTGACCCCCAACGTCCCAAATCATCTTCTCCGGATAGACGTGAATCTTTCCACCCAGTTCTGCCTGATATTCGATCAATTTCGTCTTCATTCCGCGTAGCCCACTATAGAAAGTAGAGTATAACCCGGCCGGGCCTCCACCAATTACCGTTACATCGAACAATTCCTGCTGTTCCATCTCGCTCACTCCCTCACGATTCGATACGACTGATTATCATTCTCATTCCCAATGATAACGTGAACATGTCTTGAAGACAAGAAAAAATGTTGACAGCGTTTTTATGGAACTGGTATGGTTAGTTTGACGATAGTGATAATCATTATCAATGAAAACAGTTTTAAACGAAAAGGAGTCTGTGCATATGGTACGTCTAGCAACAGAAGAAATCAGCATCGGTTACGGAGATCGTACCATCGTCAAAGACTTGACGGTTCAGATTCCCGATCGGCAAATCACGACGATCATCGGGGCGAACGGTTGCGGAAAATCAACGTTACTGAAGGCGATGACCCGGATCATCCCCCATCAATCGGGGCGTGCGTTACTCGATGGTCTCGATATCGCGAAGGAAAGTACAAAACTGCTTGCCCGGAAAATGGCTATCCTGCCACAGACACCGGAAAGCGCAAGTGGTCTGACGGTCGCAGAGCTTGTCTCATACGGTCGCTTTCCCTATCAGAAAGGATTCGGACGTCTGACGAAACATGATTACGAAATCATCGACTGGGCACTCGAAGCAACCGACACGATGGCATTCAAACATCGTCCGGTCGACGCTTTATCCGGCGGTCAACGGCAACGGGTCTGGATCGCGATGGCCCTCGCCCAGGAAACGGACATCATTTTTCTCGACGAACCGACCACCTATCTTGATCTCGCCCACCAGCTCGAAGTCCTCGAGCTGCTCGAACAGCTTAACCGGACGCAAGGCCGGACTATCGTGATGGTGTTACACGATTTGAATCAAGCGGCGCGTTTCGCTGACTACATCATCGCCATGAAAGACGGTGAAGTCGTTAAAGCCGGAACGTGTGAGGAAGTCATCTCAAAAGACGTCCTGAAAGATGTATTCCATATCGATGCCGAAATCGGTCGTGATCCGCGCACGAACAAACCGATGTGCGTCACCTACAACTTAATTAAGGGAGATTGAAGTCATGAAAAAACTGTTATTACCGGTTCTTTTATTGTTAACGCTTGTCATTGCCGCCTGCGGCAACACGGATAAAAAGGAAGACACCTCGTCGGCCGATACCAAAAAAGAAACGATTACCTATAAATCCGAAACGGGAGACGTCGAAGTACCGGCGAATCCGAAACGTGTTGTCGTCCTCGCCGGTTTTGCCGGAAATGTCATGGCGCTTGACGTCCCGCTCGTCGGCGTCGACTCATGGTCTAAATCAAATCCGAAGTTTGATTTGAAAAACGTCAAAGAAGTCTCCGAAGAGAACGTTGAGAAAGTCATCGAACTCGAGCCGGATCTCATCATCGGCTACAACACGACGAAAAACATCGATAAATTCAAAAAAATCGCACCGACCGTCACATACACATACGGAAAAGTCGACTACTTGACGCAACACATCGAAATCGGAAAATTGCTCAACAAAGAGCAGGAAGCACGCGACTGGGTCAAAGACTTTAAAACACGCGCTGCGGATGCCGGAAAAGAAATTAAAGCCAAGATCGGGGAAGACAAAACCGTTTCCGTCATCGAAAGCTTCGACAAACAACTCTACGTCTTCGGCGACAACTGGGGCCGCGGCACAGAAATTCTCTACCAAGAGATGAAGCTGAAAATGCCGAAAAAAGTCACCGAGATGGCATTAAAAGACGGCTACTACGCGTTATCACCTGAAGTCTTACCGGAGTATGCAGGCGACTACCTGATCTTCAGCAAAACAGCGGAAGCCGATAATTCATTCACAGAAACAGACACGTATAAAAACATCCCTGCCGTCAAAAACAACCATGTCTTTGAAGTTGATTCAAAAGAATTCTACTTCAACGATCCACTCACGTTGGAACGTCAACTGGAGTTCTTCAAGAAAAGTTTTCTTGGCGCATAACGTATACTAAAGGAGGGAGCCTCATCGCTCCCTCCTTTTTTGGATTCATACCAACTGGAGGCGATACCCGTGTCATCCGCTCGACTGCCTTTTGGCTTAAAAATTTCATTCGGACTGATTTTGTTCGTCATCATGTTCTGGCTGTCGATGACCTTTGGTGCGGCCGATACGACCGTCCGTGAAGTCTGGAACGCCTTGACGTTCGGTCCGCTTAACGATAAAGCAAAAATCATTCAGGAAATCCGTCTGCCGCGTGAACTGGCAGCGATTCTCGTCGGTGCCGCCCTCGGCATCTCAGGAGCAATCATGCAGGCAATGACCCGTAATCCGCTCGCTGACCCCGGCCTGCTCGGTTTGACGGCCGGTGCCAACGCGGCACTCGCCTTAGCCATCGTTCTCCTGCCCGGCATTAACTACTACGGCATCATGCTTGCTTGTTTCCTCGGGGCAGCTCTTGGTGCGGCACTTGTCTTCGCGATCGGTGCTTCCCGAAAAGGCGGCTTCTCCCCGCTCCGGATCGTTCTCGCCGGATCTGCGATTTCCGCTTTCCTGTATGCGATCGCGGAAGGTATCGGGATTTACTTTAAGATTGCCCAGGATGTTTCGCAGTGGACGTCAGGCGGTCTCGTCGGGACGACGTGGGGACAGTTGCAGGCCATCACGCCGGTCATCCTGATCGGAACCGTCATTGCCCTGATTTTCTCACGCCAGTTGACGATTCTCAGTCTGTCGGAAGAAGTGGCTCTTGGTCTTGGTCAGAATATCATCCGGATTAAAGCCGTCCTTTACGTAGTTATCATTCTCCTGGCCGGGGCCGCCGTCGCGTTGGTCGGCAACATGGCCTTCATCGGTCTGATGATTCCGCATATCGTCCGCGCCATCGTCGGCACCGATTACCGGTTTATTCTGCCGATGACGGCTGTCTTCGGAGCGACGTTCATGCTGCTCGCCGATACGATCGGCCGGACGCTGTTCGCACCGTACGAGACACCGGTCATTGCCATCGTCTCGATGCTCGGACTGCCGTTCTTCTTATTGATTGTCCGTAAAGGAGGCCACGCATTCTCATGATGGAAACCCGTTTACGCCGTCGTCAACGCTTGATCTTTTTATTATTAAGTCTGTTACTGCTCGGCACGATTGTTGTCAGCATCGGTCTTGGTCCGGCGTCCGTCTCCTACGACCGTCTGTTACCGACACTGTTTGGTCAGGGCTCCTTTAAAGAAGACTTTGTCCTGTTCTCGCTCCGTCTGCCGCGGATTATCATCACGTTACTTGCCGGAATGGCACTCGCCTTGTCCGGTTCGATTTTGCAGGGCATCACCCGAAATGAACTGGCCGACCCCGGAATCATCGGCATCAATACGGGAGCCGGGGTCGCGGTTGCGATTTTCTTCCTCTACTTTCCGGTAGATGTCGGCTCATTCATCTACGGATTGCCGGTTGCTGCATTCTTAGGTGCTTTAGTGACGGCCGTGGCCATTTATGCGCTGTCGTATGACCGGAATCGCGGCTTGCAACCAATCCGGTTGATTTTGACCGGTGTCGGCTTCTCAATGGCGTTGTCCGGCATCATGGTCATTCTAATTTCATCGACGAAACGCGAAAAGGTCGACTTCATCGCCAAATGGCTCGCCGGTAACATTTGGGGAACGGACTGGACGTTCGTCTATGCTTTACTGCCTTGGTTGATCGTCCTGATTCCGTTTACGCTCTATAAAGCGAATAAGCTCAATCTGCTCGCCTTAAACGAACCGGTTGCGATCGGCGTCGGCGTATCGATTGAAAAGGAACGGATTCAGCTGTTGCTGACGGCTGTCGCACTCGCGGCATCCGCCGTCTCTGTCACCGGCGGGATTTCCTTCATCGGTTTGATGGCGCCGCACATCGCACGGGCGCTCGTCGGTCCCCGCCATCAATGGTTCCTGCCGATTGCTTTATTGATCGGCGGTTGGCTGCTTGTCTTGGCGGATACGATTGGACGCAACATTGCCGGTCCGGACGGCGTGCCTGCCGGAATCGTCGTTGCGCTGATCGGCGCTCCGTACTTTATCTATCTCCTTCTGAAAAAGTAAGAACACTGATCAACCAATAAGAAATGATTTTTGGTTTCACTCGCTTTCCTCAGGCGAGACACAAGCCAGTTTTCCTGCCCATTTGAGCAGGAAAGCGGGTCTTGTTTGTCTCTGACAGCGCAAGTTACCTTGCGCTTTCTCTTGCAGGAGTCTCGTGAATCAAATCATTTCTTTAAAAACACAATAGCAGCGAGAGGGATTTCAACTTCCCCTCGCTGCTATTGTGTTTTACGTATCGTTTTATTAGATCATTCAATATTTTACCCGCCGCGCTTCTCTTTCCGCGAGAATCAGCTCGCGTTCTGATAAATGCGTCGGATCGAGTCGTTTGATCCGGGAATCGACGAGACGGTCGAGTGACAAGACAGATAGTAAAAAGACCAGAATCGGTCCAATCAGCGTTGGTCGCGACACATACGGAATCAAGAACTGGGACGCCACGACAAGTAGAAGCTCCGTAATCGTAATGACGATGTACGGCAACCCGAGATGATCCCAGACTTCCATCCGGTCAAATCGTTTCGTGAAATAACGGTACTTCAACAAGCGGACCGTCCATTGGTAGCCGAGGACAGGAAGCAGTAAAAAGTAATGCATTGAGGTTTCGGCGAAGTTTAGATCATCTGCCAGAAACAAAAAGACGACCAAGACGAGTAGAAAAAATACCGTTTGAACACGCCGGGCACGTTTCGTGAAGCGCAAATAATCAAGTGTTCGTTGCTGTGTACTCTCTTCCATAACATGCTCCCCTCTCTACCGAATCAACCTCTTTTCCGGTACTGTTCGATTTCCCGCATCGTCACGAAAGCAGGATCAAGCTGTTTTGCTATCGTGTTCAATCGAGAGACGTATACCGTAATTGCGAACACCCAGAACAGAATCAGGGCGAAAGAAATACCTGAATATCCTGGGAAAACATAACCAGAATACATTAAAAACATCGGCACAAAATACCCAATCATTGAAGCCCGACCGATCTTTAAAACGGTCTGTTCATATAAATCAGTTTCCAAACGTCGCTTTAAAATCCGCAGACGCATGATTTCGCGGACGACGCCTGCGAGACAAAGTACCGTAACTGCAAATAACGTAAACAGTCCCGTTTTCCAAAAATCTGGAATGAACCAGCCGATTAAGGCAAATACTAAAACCGGAACCGGAATCAGATGTTGAAGTTTTTTAAGCGGCGGTCCAAGCAAATTTAACCGTGTATTTTTTTCAAGCAGTGTATTCATTTGATGTTAGCTCCTATTTCATACATTTTTGTATACTTCCTGATCACTGACAAAATCCGGATCATCACGTAGTTGCAGTTTCTTGAATGTCCATTCACACACTGCATACAGCGGAATCAGAATGAGCATCAGGCTAAGCCACATCTGCCAAAATGGGCGTTCCATCGTCGCTACCATTAGGACGACGAAAATCGTATACAGAATCACTTGATAGATGATCCCAAAACGCCACTGTTTGGTTGCCAACTCTTCTCCGATATACGATTCAAGAATCTGACGTTTTTTGAATTGATAACGAAGATTCGAGGCGAGAAAAGCTGCCGGAAATAATAGACTGAACAAAACCGAGTCAAACACAGTTATTAAAATTCCGACAAGCATCAACAATAAGAACGTCCACACCCATTTTTTTCCTAAGAAGTCCTTTTCCATATAAGCCAGCGTCAATTCATGTAACCGTTCGTCCCGTGCCGTACGCATGATGTTCTCTCCTTTAGCTGTCATTCTTCCAAGTACTTCACGTGCTTATGCACTTCCTGATCACTGACGAAGTCGGGATCGCCTGACCGGGCCATTTTTTTAAACAACCAATCAGTCGCAAAATAAATCGAAGCGAGAATCAGTATGACCCAAAACGTCATTTTCCATAAGGACAGATCACTCGTTTCAAGTATCACCATGAGCAATGAGCCGTATAACACAATCTGAATGCCGAGCCACAGCATCGATTGTGTCATAATCTGATCTTTAGAGAGATACCGTTCTAAAATCCTGCGTTTTTCTAGCTGAAACGGAAGTTCAAAAATCAGATAGACAAGCGGCAACAGACCCAAATAAAGGGCGGAATCCATCGTTTCCGACAAAATGCCGAGCGTCGCCGCCACGGCAGCCATCAGCCAGCCGTTTTTTTGAAGCTGACTCTTGTCGATATAGGCAAGTGTCAGTTCATGTAACCGTTCGTCCTTTGCCGTTTGCATCTGACTTTCCTCCTTCATCCCTGCTGGATTTCTGTTTCACTGATATAAGTCGGATCAATCTGTTTGGAACGGTACGTCAAGAAACGCCGGCAAAGCCAGTAAAACGGGATGACGCCAAGACACAGTCCGAGCAAAAAGACCGTGCTCGAACGATTAGCCGTGAGAACAATCAACGCAGCCAGCGCTCCGTATTGAAGCAGGCCGACGCCGACATGAAGACGGAACAGACGGTCTGCTGATCTTTGGGAGGTGTGACGGGCAACGATTTGAAAACGTCGCCGTTGCATGATTATGTCATAAGCGAAATATAAAATCGGAATGATCAAAGCAAGGACAGGTTGTTCCATCAGGTTACTGGCAAACAAGAAGAGTGCCAAGACGCCCCACAGTTTAGCGGTCGTCCGTTGATGCATGTGTTGATAAAGTTCCTGTAATTCCGTCTGTTGTCCTGTCACAGCATTCATTGCAACACGTTCCTCTCCATCATTTCTTAATGTAATATACTTACATTTTACCAATTATGTTTCAAAAAAAAGAAACTTCTAAAAAGAAGTTTCTAGACCGAGACCTGAATGATTAGATAGATGACACTGTATGCAACGATGGCTAACGGAATCATCGCGACACCGATCAACCAACCGTTCTTATCGCGAATTCCGAGATACAGAACCAGACAGCCGACGATGAAAGCAATGAGTGTAGTAAATGGATTCATACGAGTTCCCCCTCAAAAAATAACCTATAAAGAAATTTCCCCTTCCCTCAACTTGATAAACACGGAAACCGTTTCGGAAGACGTTCCGATTCATTCATTCTGTGACAAAACAAAAAACAGTGTCGCTTCCGGCAGACATCCACCGGAACCAACACTGTCTTCCACTTCTTATTTCTTCGTGATGACGACTTGCTTCTCGACGACATGGCCACCGAGGTCTTTTAATTTCAAGTTGTAGACGTTTTTACCTTTTTTCAAGGTAATAGTCTTATTGATCGTTTTCTTGAACGCACGCATTTCGTACGGTTCTTTGAACGAACGGCGGTATTCGGCGTTACCGTTCAGATCAAAGCGTAACTCATCGTAGTTATCGCGCAGGACAATCGTCATCTTCGCTGTTTTCGTTTTGCTTGAAACCGTTTTTGGTGCTGTCACGCGGATTGTCGGACGCTCCGAGTCGATGATGACTTGACGGCTGAAGGCAACACGATTGCCTTTTCCATCATAGGCTTCGACTTTAAACGACTTCACACCATCTGTCGTATACGTGATGTCATGGTTGAATGCATAGTGTTGTTGAACCGCATCCCAGCGTAATTTAACGGCTTTTCCGTTGATTTTGAATGATTTGATGCCGGACTCATCCGCGACGTTTCCTGAAACCGTCACTTGTTGTGATGTCGTTAAGCCGAGTGCTTCCGGTGTATCGATCTGGACACTCGGAACGGCTTTATCGACACCTGAAGTGTTGACGTTTTTCTTCACGCTGTTGCCCGCATAATCCGTTACGACGAACGTGACTTTTGCACGGCTTGGCAGATCCGTCAGCGTGTAGTTTTTAGCAGATGGCGCAAGCGGCTGTTTCAAGACACTTTTTCCGTCGACCAGGATATCGAATGAAGCGACACCTGTTCCTTGGTCACCGGCTGTCCAAGAAACTGCTTTTTTGTCAGCATCCCATTTAACGGTTGCTGCCGGAACTTTTGTATCAATGTAGATCGGGAATAACGCCGTCTGCCATTTCGCATTCGGATAATCGACGACTGATTTGACCTGATAGTAGTACAGACCATCTTTGGCTTTTGCACCGTTGACCGTTCCATCCCACGCCGCATTCGTCACCGGTGTATAACCGTCTTCCGATCCGCCGTCATAATAGTTTTTGATGACGTCTGACTGCGTTTCCAGTTTACGGAGTGTTGTTTTGTTGCGGTCAAGAATCGAGTACTCGACCTTTTTCGCGTTCCGTAAGAACGACAGGACCGGGAAGGCCTCATCGGCACTGCCGTCCCCGTTCGGTGAGAACGAGACTTTTTCTTTAACGACGTCGCCTGCAGCATTCGTTCCGAGGAAGTTGAAGTTATCCTTCACTTCTGTCGCAAGACCTGTGACGCCGTAGAACGTGTTTTCATCATACACCGGTGCATCGACGATTGGTGCTTTGTCCCATGCTCCTTTGAAGCCGACATACGGAACTGTCAACTCAGGATTTTTGCTCTTTGTATCGATCAGACGGACGAATCCTTCGACAAAGTAGCCGTTTTCGAAGATGGTTTCAAGCGGTACACCGTTTGCCCAATCGACTGTATCTTTTAAATCAACCGTAACGTTGACTTTTGTCGTGCTCTTCGCGTTAATCGCGACTGAACTTGCTTTCTTCGAGCCGACCGTGAAGGAAATCGGGAACGTGCCTTTATTGGCATCGACCGCATCAACTGTTCCTTTTTTAAAGATACCGTTCGCTTCCAGGAAATTTTGACCTTGGACGGCGAGATCCGATTGGACCGTTCCAGCCAGTTTGTACGTCAGTTTTTCATTGCTGTAGTTCTTCAAGTCGAGCGTAAAGCTGAACTTGTCGCCGACTTGTTTCAAGGCGGCTTTTCCTTCGCCCGATTTTGTTTCCGTTACGACGACCGGTGTTTTCATCGCCGCACGCAAGTCCATCAGACCCGCTCCTTCACGACGCGGAGAGTAATAGTTACCGGTTTTTGCTTCCGCATTGTATTTTCCTTTATCGAGTTGCGGACGAGACGTGTTCATCAAAATGGTCTTCGCGAGTTTAACACGTGTCGCCCCGCTGACTTTAAAGTCCTTATCGATCCGTTGCATGACGAGTGCTGTTCCGCCGGCAACGTGTGGTGCTGCCATCGAAGTCCCGCTCATGACGCCATATTCGTTGGCGTTGAGAGTGGAGTAGATTTTTCCGCCCGGTGCCGTGATTTCCGGTTTAAAATCAAGGTTCGGTGTCACACCCCATGATGTGAAATCAGACATTTCTCCGGCGACCGGGTTTGGTGTCGAGACCGCTTTCCCGTCAAACGTAACTGTCAACGCTTTACCTGCTTTTGCTTTCGCTTCGAGCTCGTTTCCGTCGGCAATGCTTAACGAGACGAGTGGAATCGTCGGTTTATTGAGCGCCATGCTGACGTAATCGCCGTGTTCGACACGACCGCGAACGATGACGCCGGCTGCTCCTTGTTTTTCAGCTTCCGCTTGAATCATCGCGTAGTTAAAGTTACCGTTTCGGACGACGAAGACGACTTTATCTTTGACGTCTTTGTCCGCATAGTTGGATTCACTGCCGTCACCAACATACACGACATCCATCTTCTCTTTATCAAAAACAGCAATCGGATTTGGTGAATCTTGTTTTTGGTAGGCCAGGTAACCGGCATCCTGTCCGTCAACCGTTAATGCCATACCTTCGAGTGTCAGCTGTGTGTTTTCAACAGACGCGACTTGCAGCGATTCGCTGATTAGTCCCGGCGAACCGACGACACCGACATCCGGATTCGATGCATATGGATTTCCGGCACCGCTTCCGGCAAATGCCGAGTTTCCGGCCGAAATCGCACATAAAATCCCGTTGTTCATCGCATTAACGATCGCTTTTTGTTCCGGATCATCTTTTTGGACGAACGAGGCCGTTGAACCAAGACTCATGTTGATGACATCTGCGCCGAGCGCAATCGCATCATCGATCGCTTTGATGTAGATATCACTGAATGTCGACGGCATCCCCGGATCATTGCCGAATACTTTCATCGCAAGCAGTTGTGTCTCCGGTGCCACCCCTTTGATCCCGCCGTTCGTTTCATCGCCGTTGGCACCAACCGTACCGGCAACGTGCATTCCGTGCATCGAAGCACCTGGTCCGAGGTCACGGATTTCACTGTCATGATCGGCATAGTTATAACCGTACGGGACTTTTTCCGTAAAGTAGTTTCCTTTTAATCCCTTTGAAGCTTTGAAGCCTTCGACTTTTGACGACGTCAAATCAACTTTTGTCTCCGGACTGAGGACCATGTCCTTGTGCGTCGGATCGATTCCCGTATCGATGACGGCAACGATGGTGCCTTCCCCTTTATAGCCATAGTCCTGCCATGTTTCTTTTGCATTGACCATGTCTTTACTGTGCAACATGTTTGGTGTCGCGCCTTTTTCGACTTCCGGACGCGCATACTCATGTGCGATATGTACGGCCTTGATGCCGCTTAACTTTTTCAACTCTTTGATTTCACCGTATTTAACTTCACCGCTGAACCCGTTCAGGACGGTCGTGAAGCTTTCTTTATAGGAAACAGCAATGTCTTTTTGGGCAATTGCTGCTTTGACTTCTTTTTGTTTATTGACGATTTGATTCTTGAGAATGATTTTTTCCGTATTGCTCAACGTGCTGTAACGTTTATTTTGTGCCTGCGCATGTTCAATCGCGGCTTTTTGATCGAGTTCGACGACAATCCGTACTTTTTCGTTTTGGCTGTATGACTTTTCCTGACCCGCTTTTTTCAGTGAGAGTGCTTGTGGCTTTTGTACATCCACTTTTTGTGATGACACGTGTCCCTCAGCATGAACTAGGCTGGAAGATGTCATGAGGGCTGCCGCCATAAGAGCAATCTTCTTTTTCTTCATTCTTTTTCCTCTTTTCCAAAAATGTAATGTGGCACAAAACATATTAAACGAAAATTCTGTATTTTTAGTTTAATCAACTTTTGCTTAATATACAATTTAAATTTGGAGTATTTTAAAAATAATTGTTGGTTTATGGTATATCAATCAGTTAACATCCTTCATTTACCTTTTTATCAAAAGAGACCGTTTTTCTGAAGACACAAAAAAAACCTTGGTTTCCCAAGGTTTCGGCAGGTAAAGCAATATGGAGACTATCGGGCTCGAACCGACGACCTTTTGGCTGCCAGCCAAACGCTCTCCCAGCTGAGCTAAGCCCCCGTGTGTTTCTATAATGAGTATACCCATTGCTGTTCATTTTTTCAATATAAAATTAGACCGCTTACAAAAAAATCTCCCTCACCTTACCGGCAAAGGAGAATCTTCCGTTATTTGTTCAGCTCACGCATCATATCCGCCTGTCGTTCGAGTTCAGCTTCCTGCTCGAGAATCAGGACTTTTTTATAGGTCCGTGCTGAAATCAGGATACTGATTTCATATAAAACGAACAACGGAACAGAAATCATCAAATGCGACGTAATGTCGGGCGGTGAGATCAACGCCGCAATCACGAACAACGCAAAATACGCATACTTCCGATTCTTCCGCATGAAGAACGGCGTCACGAGTCCGAGCCGTGTCAAAAACATCGTCACGACCGGTAACTGGAACAACAGACCGAACGGAATCGTCAACCGGATCAGAAAGCTGAAATAATTCTCGACTCCGATGACCTGTTCGATTCCGAGCTCTTGTCCGAGTTCTGTCGATACTTCGAGTAAAAACGGCAACAGCCAAAAATAAGAAAATGAAACACCCGCAAGGAATAAGAAAAACGTCACGGGAATATACGTCAACGTCGCTTTTTGTTCTTGGTCGTGCAGACCGGGACGGATGAATGCCCAAAGCTGATACATCCAAAACGGGGATGCCAAGACGATTGCGATGATGAACGCAAGATTCAGATATAACATCAGTGGATCAACAACGTTAAACGCATTCAGCCCAATTCCGAGTTCCTTTAAGTCGGCCTGTAAGAAACGGACGAGCGGCCGGACGAGCGGAAAGGCTGCGATAAACATGACCACTACAATGATGAGCGACCAGACGATCCGCTTACGCAGTTCATCTAAGTGCGATGTCACACTCTGTTCTTGATCGATCGCCATGATTCACTCACTTCTCTTTCGTTTCGTCCTTTTTGTCTTTATCATCATCCATGATGCCGTGTGTCGCACTCTTGAACTCTTTTAACGTCTGTCCGGCAGCGCGGCCGAGTTCCGGTAATTTCTTCGGTCCGAAGATGATGAGGGCGACGACACCGATCAAGGCGATGCTTCCTGGTCCAATGAATCCGACCGTTAACGGAATAAGGTTTTCCATTATGATTTCACTCCTTCAGCTGATTGCGAATAATGCTTCATGAAATAGACGAGCGACTGCAGCTCGATTGACAGATCGATGTGATGCACCCGGACATGGGCCGGTACATTCAACCGGGCCGGTGTAAAGTTCAGAATGCCGGTCACACCGTACTCAACTAACTCATCCGCCACTGACTGGGCGAACTGGGACGGTACCGTCAAGATGGCGACATCGACATGGTTCGCTTTGATTTGTTCTTTCATATCTGACACATGATAAATCGGAACGTCCTGCGTCGTTGTTCCGACCTTGTCCTCATCGGCGTCAAACGCGATGACGATACGAGTACTATTATTCTTTAAAAAGTTATAATTTGCAAACGCTGTTCCGAGATGTCCGACCCCGATTAAGGCGACATTCGTGACCTCGTCTTGGTTGAGTGTCTTTCGGAAAAATGTTAACAAATGTTGAACATTATAACCGTACCCTTTTTTCCCTAACGCCCCAAAGTAGGAAAAGTCACGACGGATCGTCGCGGAGTCGACTTTGACCGCTTCGCTGAGCTCTGCTGACGAGACGCGCAACTTGCCGGAATTATAAAGACTCTGGATAAAACGATAATATAACGGCAGCCGTTTCGCCGTTGCTTGTGGTATTTTTGTGTCTGGCCCATTCATACTGCAGTTCCCCCTTCGGCCACGTTCTGACGTGGCACCCAAATCAATGCAAAGAATTCTACTCCCCTTGATTGTAAACCACTTCACATAGAGTAACAAATATTATATTCGGCAGGATTTTTCGTGATAGACTAAAGGGTGGAAGGATGGATGGATATGATTCTCTTACAAGTAAACCAACTCTCAAAATCATTCGGCGTCGAGCCGATTTTAGACAATATTAAACTCGAAGTACAGGAACGGGACCGGATTGCCCTCGTCGGACGAAATGGTGCCGGAAAATCGACACTTTTAAAAATCATCGCCGGGGAGCTGTCACATGACTCGGGCGAGATCATGAAAAGCAAGGAAGTCCGGATCGGTTATCTCGCGCAGGACAGCGGACTCGAGTCGAACGAATCAATTTGGAACGAGATGCTGACTGTTTTTGAGCATCTGCAGGATCAGGAACGGGCACTTCGCCGGATGGAAATTGAAATGGGCATGGAACACATTTTAAATGATCCGGCCGCTTATGACCGTCTCCTTAAAACGTACGACCAGGCACAACACGACTTCTCGGAAGCCGGCGGCTATCAGTTCGAAGCCAATATCCGCTCCGTCTTACACGGGATGCGCTTTTATCCGGACGATTATTCCCGACGGATTCAGACGCTTTCCGGTGGACAGCGGACCCGGCTCGCCCTCGCGAAGATGTTGCTGCAGGCACCGGAACTGCTGATTCTCGATGAGCCGACCAACCACTTGGACATCGATACACTGTCCTGGCTTGAAAGTTACTTGTCCGGTTACCGCGGCGCTGTCCTGATCGTTTCCCATGACCGGTATTTCCTCGATCAAGTCGTCAACGTCGTCTATGAATTGTCCCGGAACGTCTCCCGGAAGTTTACCGGTAATTATACGAAGTATCTCGAACAAAAAGCGGCGCTCTACGAACAGGAAATGAAACAGTTCGAACAGCAACAGGAAGATATCGCGAAGATGCAGGATTTCATCCAGCGCAACATCGCCCGGGCAACGACAACAAAACGGGCGCAAAGCGTCCGCAAACGTCTTGAAAAGGTCGACCGGATCGACCGGCCGGACGGTGACGAACGTAGTACGGTTCTGTCATTCCCGATTGAAAAGCAGAGCGGCAATGATGTGCTGCAGGTCAACCAACTCGCAGTCGGCTATGAAGAAGCCGTCTCGAAAAACATCACGTTCCGTCTGCAACGCGCGGAATCACTGGCGCTCGTCGGACCAAACGGAATCGGCAAGTCGACACTACTGAAAGTGCTCGTCGGCCGTCTGAAACCGTTATTCGGAGACTACCGGTTCGGAACCGGTGTCTCAATCGGTTACTACGATCAGGAGCAGGCGGAACTGAATGACCGCAACCGGGTCATCGATGAAATTTGGAATGAATGGCCGTTGATGCGCGAACAGGAAGTCCGGTCTGTGCTTGGTCAGTTCCTCTTCAGCGGAGACGACGTCTTTAAGCTCGTCCATGAATTATCCGGCGGAGAACGCGGACGCCTGGCGCTCGCAAAACTGAAGTTACGCAAAACGAATCTGCTGGTCCTCGATGAGCCGACGAACCACTTGGATCTTGATTCGAAGATGGTCCTCGAGAATGCCCTCGTCGACTACGAAGGGACTCTGCTGTTCGTTTCCCACGACCGCTACTTCATTGACCGCGTCGCGACGCGTGTCATTGAAATGAGTTCAGACGGTGTGACCGATTACCTCGGTGACTACTCGTATTACATGGAGAAAAAAGCCGAGAAAGAAGAAATCGCCCGTCTTGAAGCGGAAGAAGCGAAAGCAATCAAAGTCGCGTCGACGAAGACGATTGACAAGGAAGCCCAAAAAGAAGCACGTAAGAAAAAACAGCAACTTGAACAGCTCGAGCAAGAGATCGAACGGTTGGAGAACCGGTCGGTTGAAATCGAACAGCTGTTGTGTGAACCGGAAGTCTTTAATGATATTCCGAAAGCGACCGCCCTGTCGGCAGAACGTGATCAGATCGACGTCGATCTGCTTGAGCTGATGGAACAGTGGGAGTCGTTCCACTGATGCGATCGAAAAGTTATCTGATCAATCTGATCCAAGGATTATTGTCCGGTGTCCTCTACTTCGTCCCGATGTATGCGGACTATGTCTCGGCTTTCATTCGTCCGGATGCGTTTAATGCCGTGTACCCGTTGTTCATCCTGATTTCCTGCATGATCGGACTTGTCATCCAAACGTGGAGCGGACTGTTCATCAGTTTATTGTCCGGTCTGATTTGTACGTTGTTGACGATTCAGTCGTTCGTCGAACTGAATGATCCAATGATCATCATGTATTACGGCGCTGTTTCACCACTGGTCGCTTTTTTGATCAGCTGTGTCGGAATCTGGGCACTTGCCGTCCTGTTTTATTTGCTCGACGGTTTTCAGTACAGCAAACGCCATAAAATGGAGTAAGTCACAAAAAAGACGAGAGAAGCAGATAGCGCATCTGCTTTCCTCGTCTTTTTTTGCGTGATATTCGCTGCCGTTTATTTTGTCGGACGGGCAATCGTAAATATTTCACCGATTTTCGCGTAGTCATTGCCGGCAAGACGGGCAATCGCGTTTAATCCGTCTGCATCAATCCGGAAGGACTCTTCCAGTTCATCGGCGACATGATAGCGGATGACTTCGCCAATCAATAAATCGGCTGTTTCAAGTTCGATGTGTTGCGTCAGCTTCAGCTCAAACCGGATTTTTGCTTCTGCGACCGCGGGAACATTGATCAAATCACTGTCAATCAGTGTCAGATTCGTCCGCTCCAGTTCACTTTCGCCGTAGGCAAGCGGTGCTGCCGTCTCGTTGACCGCTTCGACAATCTCTTCACTGACAATATGGATGACATATTCTTTCGTTAACAAGATATTTTTAGCCGTATCCTTCTCCCCTTGATCCGTCTTTTGAACGGCAATCAACAGTTGAGGCGGATGACTTGAGGCGACGGTAAAGAACGAAAACGGGGCAGCATTGATTGTTCCATCCGCTCCTTTTGTCGTGACGAAAGCAATCGGTCGCGGGATGATACTCCCGATCAACAATTTATAGTTTTCTTTTGGACTGAGTGACCGCGCATCAAACTTCATTGTTATAACCTCTTTCTCTGTTTACCCGAGCATGGCTGCGAGTGAATAGTCTCCAGCACCAATCAAGGCGACGCCAAGAGCGATGACGATCAGTGCCATGTTGTATTCGTACCCGTTCTGTGTCACCCAGTAACCATTTTGACCGTGCACCTTGATGATCGCAACGAGCATCGATCCGATAATCAGTGCTGCTGCAAACCATAAGAAGAGACCACCGGCAAACAGTACGCCACCGACTAGTTCCGCAAGTCCTGCCGCAAGTGCAAGTGTTTTACCCGGTTTCATGCCGATCGACTCAAACCAGCCGCCTGTCCCCTCAATCCCGTGTCCACCGAACCAGCCAAACAATTTTTGTGCGCCGTGTGCTGCAAATGTTAAGCCAATCACCAAGCGAATTAAAAATAATCCTAAATCCATCATCTTTCTCAAACTCCCTTTTACTTAATGTTTTTTAATTACTTTTAGTAACCTAAATAAGACTATAAACTATCACTTACTAAAAGTAAATAGATTTGTTTTTGTTCTTTTTGTTACATTAAGTAAAATGATTCGATTTTTTTAGTAGAAGCGGGTATACTACAAATATAGAAAGGATGAGTGCTGATGGAAGAGACATTGATTCCGACTGCCCTTTGTCCGAAAGTCGAACATGCCTTTGAAATTTTGGGCAAGAAGTGGACGGGCTTGATTTTACGTCATCTCATGACAAAGACCTGTCGTTTCAACGAAATTCAAGATGCGATTCCGGAGTTGTCTGGTCGTATGTTAACGGAGCGCATGAAGGAACTTGAGGCGGAAGGTATTGTGATCCGGACCGTCATTCCGGAACGTCCGATTAAAATTCAATACAGTTTGACTGACAAAGGTCGTCAGCTTGAACCTGTCATTCGTTCAATCGAAGAATGGGCCGAGCTCCAAGACTGACATAAAAAGTCTCTCTACTCCGGAGAGGCTTTTTATTTTCAATTGTATTGAGAACGATTATCAATTAAACTGAAAGTATTCACATTTTGGAGAAAGGATGATTCAGATGAATGTCATGATCGGCTTTGTCAGTATGTCCGGAAATACCGAAGATATCGTACATCTCCTGCAGTCGGAACTCGAACAAAAAGGCTGCATTGTTCATATACAGGAACTTGACCGGTTATATCCGTCCGACTTCTCTCAGTATGATGCCGTATTGCTCGGCTCCTATACATGGGGAGACGGCGATTTGCCGTATGAAGCGGAAGATTTCCTTGAAGATCTTGCCGACAGTGACTTGAACGGCTTGGCAGCTGCCTCCTTTGGTTCGGGGGACCGTGATTATCCGAAATACTGCGCCGCTGTCGATCTGCTCGAACAGACGTTACAATCAGCCGGTGCGACAATCACCGCTCCTGGTCTGAAGATCGAGTTTGATCCGGATACCCCGGAGAAACAAACTGCCTGTCGTCTGTTTGCTGAAGAATTTTTTGAACGGGCACAACGATTGTATGCGTGAACTACTCACCACTTATTTGCTTCGCAAATTGAAGTGGGTGCTTCTTGGGAAGACCGTACTTTTACGAGCTACGGTTATTGACCAAGCTCATCGGGTGGTTCCCACCCTGAAGGGGTTTCAGTCTGCTAACAGCAACAAGTTGATACTTGCGTTGATATCTCGATCATGATGCGCACCGCAAGTACATGTCCACTCGCGCACATCCAACGTTTTCTTCTCACCTTTCCTTCCGCAAGAAGAACAGATTTGGGTTGAGGCGTACCATTGGTCCGCTTTGATCAGTGTTCGTCCGTAGAAGGTGCATTTATAGGCCAACTGCCGGACGAACTCATACCAACTGACGTCTCCGATCGATTTGGCGATCGTATGGTTCTTCATCATGTTCTTCAACTTCAGTGTCTCGACGACGATGACTTGGTTCTCGTCAACGATCCGTTTCGACAGCTTATGAAGAAAATCTTGACGTTGATTTACAATCTTCTCATGCTTCTTGGCGAGGATCATCCTCGCCTTATCTCGATTTTTACTCCCGGTTTTCTTGCGGGACAAGGCGCGTTGTGCCTTCTTAATCTTCTCTTCGGACTTTCGAAGGAAACGAGGATTGGCAACTTTCTCAGAAGTCCACTCATCGTTTGTCAGGATGGCGAAGTGCTCCAGACCAAGGTCAATTCCTACTTTATTCTTAGCGGGAACCCATTGCTCTTCGGTCTGATCGACTAGGATCGAGATGAAGAATTTCCGGGTCTTCGTCATCGAGACCGTCGCGGACTTGATGACGCCAACGAACGGACGGTGCTGCTTCAACTTCACAAAACCGATTTTAGGAAGCTTCACCTTACGATCTTCGATTCGTATGCTACCCTTCAGATTGTTGGTCGTGTAAGAGGCTCGGTCGTTATGCTTTGATTTGAATTTCGGAAATCCGACAGACTGATCCCGAAAAAAGTTTTGGTACGCTCTGTTCAAGTCCATCTGAGCGTTCGCAAGGGAAAGACTATCGACTTCTTTGAGGAAAGGGAATTCAGGCTTGTACTTCGCTGGGGTTGGGAGCTTTTGCTTTACGCCAGGGTTCAGTTTCGAGTCTTCATACAGTCGGATTCGCTCTTCGAGCATCTTATTGTAGACGAAACGGACACAACTGAACGTCTTCATGAAATATTCTCGTTGGGGTTTCGTCGGATAAAGTCGAAACTTATACGCCTTCAGCAAAGCAATCACTCCTTTCCTTTTGATTCGTTATACTCATTTTATCGAACGATTGGAGTCTTGCAAAGTCAGGCGATTCATCTCCCACCTACGCCGGGTTCCGCCCTAAGATGCTTAGAGGTGGAAGAATTCTCGCTAAATTTAGTTAAACGAAAAACCCCGGCTGCTGTCAGCCGAGGTCTTTTTTTGCTTTCCAGCGTTTTTGGATGTACCACGGGACAATCGTCAATACGAGGAAGACGATGATTGCTCCGATGATGAGTTGCGGATCCTTCGAGACGATACTGCTCCCTAAAAAGTTATAGGCAAATGTCCCGGGGATAATTCCAATCAACGTCGCGAGGAAAAAGGATAACAAGCGGACTTTTGACAGTCCGGCGGCATAACTGATCAAATCGAAGTTGAAGATCGGCAACAGCCGGAAAATCAGGACATAGATAAATCCATTTTTCTCGAGTTGCTGCTGAATCTGATGGATTTTTCCTGCCTGTTCCTTTTTCTTGATCAACCCATTTCCAAGCTTTTGGGCAACTAAAAAAGCGACGACTGCACCAAGTGTCGCTCCGATGACGGTGTAAAGTGTTCCGAGACAGGCACCAAACGCCAAACCGCCAGTAATCGACAAAACGGATGCCGGGAAAAAAATCAACGGACGAATCGTATAGAGTAAGATATACAGAATCGGCGCCCACATCCCGAACGATAAGATCCAGTCCTTGATGTCGGTCGGACTGAGGTTGAGATAGGAACGGCTAAACCAGATCAGTCCGCCGATCAAAAGAACAAGCACTAGAATCCTGATGAATTGTTGCTGGCGTGTCATAACATATCTCCTGTCTTTAGCAATAAACGCTCTCTCTTTATGCATTTCCCGAATTCGCTCCGTTTTACGCGTTTCACCGCTTTCGCAATGTGTGTTTCAGCTCAGACCGTTTTCGGGAACTACATAGAGATACCATGTAACTTAAGAAAGGTGATTATCATGACACAACCGATTAAAGCACTGGTCTTTGATGTCTACGGTACATTGTTTGATGTCCATTCCGTCAAAGTGAAAGCAGAGGAACTCTATCCGGAACACGGGGAAGCCATCAGTCAGGCCTGGCGTCAAAAACAGCTCGAATATTCCTTTTTACGTCAGTTGAACGGTCAGTACGTCCCGTTCAGCCAAGTGACACGTGATGCGCTCCGTTACGCCTTACTGCAACTGAAGCTCCACGTCACGGAAGAAAATATTGCAGACCTGATGGAAGTCTATTTGAAGCTCGATCATTATCCGGAAGTCGATGATGTCTTACAGCAGATGGGTGATAAACAAATCGCTGTCTTCTCGAACGGTTCACACGACATGCTTGATCCCCTGATCGAACAATCCGGTCTCGCCGGATGGTTTGACCAGATCATCAGTGTCGATGACATCAAGCAGTATAAACCGACACCCGCTTCCTATATGCATGCGCTCAATACGCTCGGTCTCAAACGGGAGGACGTGCTGTTCATGTCATCGAACGGTTGGGACATCACCGGTGCGAAAAGTTTCGGTTTCCGAACAGCCTGGATTAACCGGTCGGGTCTGCCCGTCGAAGAGCTGAATCTCGATCCGGACAGTATTTATGATGACTTAACGGGTCTGCTGGAATGGAAATGAACAAAAGCGATGTTTGCCTGATCATCCAGGCAAACATCGCTTTTTGTTTAATAATTGGCCAGACGGGAGTAGCCTTTTTTAAAGAGATCAAGCTTCAGTCCACCGTCTTTTTCGATAAAGAACAGATATTCTTTTTGATCGGTATCTTTATAAAATACTTTATACAGCGTTAACGTCTGTTTTTTGTTGTTTTCACTGGCAACGACCTGGTGTTTCGAAATGACCTCTGCCTGGACTTGCTCTCCATCCAGACGATCAATCATTGGTTGGAATGATTTTTTCTCTTGTTCAGTTGCCGGTTTACCCGGTGCAATCGTAAAGAAGTCATCACTCGCTTTGTTCGTCAGACCATACTTCCGATCGACGATCACCACATTTTTCAGTTTGCCATCAACCGTCTGATCAAAGGCGTACAGTTTTTGAATCCGTGTCTGCTCACCTTCCGCTCGACCGATTTCGTACAGCGGCTTCTGCTTCGTATTCGTCTCGACGGCTTTTTTATCAGGGACGAGCTCTTCTTTGTAGGCGATTTGATAGGCATTGACGATTTCACGAATCTGTAAGCCGATTGCGACAATGACAAGTACACCTAATAACACGATGATGACTTTTTTCATTCCATTTTTCCCCCATGTCTTTCGAATTCCTTACTTTAAATCTAGCCCAGGTTCGGCATTCATGGCAAGTGTCGATTGGCGGCCTGCCCGGTAAGGGTGAATCGCTGCCGCTCCAATCATCGCGGCATTATCACCGCATAAGTGCATCGGCGGAATGACCAGTTCGATGCCTTCACGTGAACAGGCTTCCGTCAATCCTGCCCGCAGTCCGCGGTTGGCCGCGACGCCACCCGCAATAAGCAACTGTTTGCCGCCCTTTTCTTTGACGGCACGGATCGCTTTTGTGACGAGCACTTCGACGACGCTTGCCTGAAAACTGGCAGCCAGGTCTTCCGGAATGATGACTTCGCCGCGTTGTTCCGCGTTATGAACGGCATTGATGACAGACGATTTGAGTCCGCTGAAGCTGAAGTCATACGACTCTTTTTCGAGCCAAATTCGTGGGAAATGGAATGTATCCTGACCGGTTTGCGCCAATTGATCAATCCGCGGACCACCCGGATAAGGAAGTTTCAAGGTCCGTGCTACTTTATCATAGGCTTCGCCCGCTGCATCATCGCGCGTTTCACCGATGACTTCATACACGCCGTCTTCCGGCATGTAAATCAGTTCCGTGTGTCCGCCGGATGCAATCAAACAGACGAGTGGAAAGCGAAGTTCTTGTTCCAAACGGTTGGCATAGATGTGACCGGCGATGTGGTGGACACCAAGAAGTGGCTTACCGTGGGCAAATGCCAATGCTTTTGCCGCACTGACACCGACGAGTAACGCTCCGACAAGTCCCGGACCTTCCGTCACGGCAATCGCATCGATCTCATCGATTCTGACACCGGCTTCCGTTAACGCGTCATCGATGACATACGTGATCCGTTCCACGTGATGACGGGACGCGACTTCCGGAACTACTCCTCCAAAACGTTTGTGGCTTTCAATTTGAGAGGATACGACGTTCGATAAGACGTCTGTCCCTCCGCGGACGACAGCCGCAGCTGTCTCGTCACAACTTGATTCAATCGCTAATATCAACGGCTGTGTCATCACTCGTCTCCTTCCAGTTCCAACCAATAGATGGCTGCATCTTCATTATTATCTTGATAATATCGTTTTCTCGTTCCGGCATATAAAAAGCCCAGCTTTTCATACAACGTTCGTGCCGGCGTATTCGACACCCGTACTTCAAGCGTCATTGCCCGTAACCCTAATTGTCTCGCCTGTTCGATCAAAGCAACGAGCAGTGCTTCTCCGATTCCCGTACCGCGCGCCTTTTGTTTAACGGCGACGTTCGTGATATGTCCTTCATCAGCAATATGCCATAGTCCCGCGAATCCAATGATTTCTTCTGTTTCGGCGACCAGATAATACGCATTTGGATTTTGTGTCATCTCCGCGATGAACGATTCCAAAGTCCACGGGGTCGCAAACGACTCCAGCTCCACGGCATGCACACCCGGTGCATCAACGACCGTCATTTTTCGAATCGTAACCTTAGTCATGGCGTTGTGCCTCAATCCACTTGGCTTCTGCTTCGGCGAGACGCAGATAACGCGGTTCGAACGCGTGGGTCTCAACCGGTTCACGTTTAGCACCGAGTAAGGCGAGGACACCGGCCCGTGGTGCACGGAATGCGGGATCAACGATAGTGAAGGATTGAAGTTCCGTCGTGAACTTGTCTGTATCACCTGTGATTTTCGTGTCGGTCGGCAGTGTCTTGACGAAGTCAGCTATGACCGTATGCTGTTCTTCCCCCACCAGTTGACCCTCTTCATAGAAACCGACGAAACCTGTTCCACGACGGGCATCCTGAATCGCAACGATTCGTCCGGTTGATCCGGCCGATGCTGCCATCAATTCAAGCGTCGAAACCGGGACTAAATCAATACCCAGCGTATAGGCCAGTGTCTTCGCTGTCGTTGCACCAATCCGAAGACCGGTATATGAACCCGGGCCATCAGCGATGACAATCCGTGTTAAATCACGTGGCGACCAATTAACTTCCTGCATCATCCGTTCCAGTAAAGGCATCAGTTTTGTCGCATGATTCAAAGAAGTCACATAAGAGGCTTCCGCCAAAATCTGTTGTCCGTCCGATAACGCAACAGACAGTTGTTTCGTCGATGTATCAATCGCTACGATTTTCATTGCTTTAACCCCTCACATAGTTGGATATACTTCTCACCGATCGGTTCCAGACGAAAGCGGCGTGAATCATCACCCGTCCGTTCAATCGTAATCGCAAGACGTTCTGGTGGAAGGACATCGGCAATTAATTCCGACCATTCAACGACAGCGACACCGTCTCCATTTAAATATTCTTCAAGACCGATATCATCACCGCCTTCCAGACGATACACGTCCATATGATAGAGCGGCAGTCGTCCGGCATAGACTTTCATGATCGTAAACGTCGGACTGTTGACATTACGTGTCACCCCAAGACCTTTCGCAAATCCTTGTGTAAACGTCGTCTTTCCAGCTCCCAGGTCACCATCAAGCGTGATAACCATTCCTTCAAAGGCACGGTGGCCAAGTGTAACGGCAAGTGTCGTCGTCTGTTCGAGACTCGTCATTTCAAGTTCCATCATCGGTGTCCTCCTCCTTTTCTCTTACTCCATTGTACCGAACAAAAAAGACAAAAAAAAATACGAAACGCTGAACGTTTCGTAGTAAAGTTGAAGTTAAGTTTAAAATTGGTTGCGGGGGCCGGATTTGAACCGACGACCTTTGGGTTATGAGCCCAACGAGCTACCAGACTGCTCCACCCCGCGACGATAAACGTTTCGGATTTGAATTATAAAAATTGGTTGCGGGGGCCGGATTTGAACCGACGACCTTTGGGTTATGAG
Source organism: Exiguobacterium artemiae 255-15 (assembly GCF_000019905.1). Taxonomy (GTDB): domain Bacteria; phylum Bacillota; class Bacilli; order Exiguobacteriales; family Exiguobacteriaceae; genus Exiguobacterium_A; species Exiguobacterium_A artemiae. The sequence goes on from NC_010556.1 coordinate 2,784,158, forward strand.
CCCAACGAGCTACCAGACTGCTCCACCCCGCGATGATATAACGTTTCGACAGATATTAATATAACATGTACTTTAAAAAAAGACAAGTCTTATTTCATTTTTTGATCCTTTTTTTCAAAAGAACTTATACTGACATCATTTCTTTCAGTACTTTTAAAAGAAAAACCGACCTGCAAAATGCAGATCGGTCTCTTACTGGCCTGGCAACGTCCTATCCTCACAGGGGGAAGCCCCCAACTACTTTCGGCGTTCAAGTGCTTAACTTCCGTGTTCGGCATGGGAACGGGTGTGACCACTTGGCTATCGTCACCAGACGACGGGCTCGCGCCCTCAAAACTGAAGTCATCAACAATGCATCTGCTAGAACAAGGCCTCGACCGATTAGTATCACTCAGCTCCGCATGTCGCCATGCTTCCACCCGTGACCTATCTACCTCATCGTCTCTGAGGGGTCTTTCTTGATTACTCAAAGGGAAATCTCATCTTGGAGGGGGCTTCATGCTTAGATGCTTTCAGCATTTATCCCGTCCGCACGTAGCTACCCAGCGATGCTCCTGGCGGAACAACTGGTACACCAGCGGTGCGTCCATCCCGGTCCTCTCGTACTAAGGACAGCTCTCCTCAAATTTCCTGCGCCCACGACGGATAGGGACCGAACTGTCTCACGACGTTCTGAACCCAGCTCGCGTACCGCTTTAATGGGCGAACAGCCCAACCCTTGGGACCTACTCCAGCCCCAGGATGCGATGAGCCGACATCGAGGTGCCAAACCTCCCCGTCGATGTGGACTCTTGGGGGAGATCAGCCTGTTATCCCCAGGGTAGCTTTTATCCGTTGAGCGATGGCCCTTCCATGCGGAACCACCGGATCACTAAGCCCGACTTTCGTCCCTGCTCGACTTGTAGGTCTCGCAGTCAAGCTCCCTTCTGCCTTTGCGCTCTACGAATGATTTCCAACCATTCTGAGGGAACCTTTGGGCGCCTCCGTTACTGTTTAGGAGGCGACCGCCCCAGTCAAACTACCCGCCTGACACGGTCCTCCAGCCGGATGACGGCTGCGAGTTAGAGACTCTATGCATGAAGGGCGGTATCCCAAGGGTGACTCCTCCGAAGCTGGCGCTCCGGTCTCGACGTCTCCCGCCTATCCTGTACATCATGCACAAAGCCTCAATATCAGGCTGTAGTAAAGCTCCATGGGGTCTTTCCGTCCTGTCGCGGGTAACCTGCATCTTCACAGGTACTATGATTTCACCGGGTCTCTCGTTGAGACAGTGCCCAAATCGTTACGCCTTTCGTGCGGGTCGGAACTTACCCGACAAGGAATTTCGCTACCTTAGGACCGTTATAGTTACGGCCGCCGTTTACTGGGGCTTCGGTTCAAAGCTTCGCTTGCGCTAACCCATCCCCTTAACCTTCCAGCACCGGGCAGGCGTCAGCCCCTATACGTCATCTTGCGATTTAGCAGAGACCTGTGTTTTTGCTAAACAGTCGTTTGGGCCTATTCACTGCGGCTCTACTCATGTAGAGCGTCCCTTCTCCCGAAGTTACGGGACCATTTTGCCGAGTTCCTTAACGAGAGTTATCCCGCGCGTCTTAGAATTCTCATCCCGCCTACCTGTGTCGGTTTACGGTACTGGCACCTTCCACCTCACTAGAGGCTTTTCTTGGCAGTGTGAAATCGTGACCTTCGTCCCTACGGGACTCCGCATCGTTCCTCGACTTTGATGCCTGACGGATTTGCCAATCAGACGGTCTCGAAACTTACACATGCACTTCCATCCGCATGCGTCACTATCCTCCTGCGTCCCCCCATTGTTCAAACGGTGGATCGGTGGTACAGGAATATCAACCTGTTATCCATCGCCTACGCCTTTCGGCCTCGGCTTAGGTCCAGACTAACCCTGAGCGGACGAGCCTTCCTCAGGAAACCTTGGGCTTTCGACGGAGGGGATTCTCACCCCTCTTTTCGCTACTCACACCGGCATTCTCACTTCCAAACGCTCCACTGCTCCTTCCGGTACAGCTTCACAGCGGTTTGGAACGCTCCCCTACCATTCCTTACGGAATCCGCAGCTTCGGTGGTATGTTTAGCCCCGTTACATTTTCGGCGCGGCGCCACTCGACTAGTGAGCTATTACGCACTCTTTGAATGGTGGCTGCTTCTAAGCCAACATCCTAGCTGTCTAGGCAGCGCCACATCCTTTTCCACTTAACATACACTTTGGGACCTTAGCTGGCGGTCTGGGCTGTTTCCCTCTTGACTACGGATCTTATCACTCGCAGTCTGACTCCCGAGTATAAGTTGCCGGCATTCGGAGTTTAACTGAATTCGGTAACCCTGTGGGGGCCCCTAGTCCAATCAGTGCTCTACCTCCGGAACTCTCAACCTCGAGGCTAGCCCTAAAGCTATTTCGGGGAGAACCAGCTATCTCCAGGTTCGATTGGCATTTCACCGCTACCCACACCTCATCCCCGCACTTTTCAACGTGCGTGGGTTCGGACCTCCAGTCAGTGTTACCTGACCTTCATCCTGGACATGGGTAGATCACCTGGTTTCGGGTCTACGACAACGCACTATGGCGCCCTATTCAGACTCGCTTTCGCTACGGCTCCGCCTCATCAGCTTAACCTCGCGCGCTATCGTAACTCGCCGGTTCATTCTACAAAAGGCACGCCATCACCCGTTAACGGGCTCTGACTACTTGTAGGCATACGGTTTCAGGATCTATTTCACTCCCCTTCCGGGGTGCTTTTCACCTTTCCCTCACGGTACTGGTTCACTATCGGTCACTAGGGAGTATTTAGCCTTGGGAGATGGTCCTCCCGGATTCCGACGGGGTTTCACGTGTCCCGCCGTACTCAGGATCCACTCTGGAGGGAAAACAGTTTCAGCTACAGGGCTGTCACCTTCTTCGGCCGACCTTTCCAGGTCGTTCACCTACTGTCTTCCTTTTTGACTCCGTATAGAGTGTCCTACAACCCCGGAGAGCATGCTCTCCGGTTTGGGCTGTTCCCGTTTCGCTCGCCGCTACTCAGGGAATCGCATTTGCTTTCTCTTCCTCCGGGTACTTAGATGTTTCAGTTCCCCGGGTCTGCCTCACGCTACACTATGTATTCATGTAACATGTCCCATCCCATTACGGATGGTGGGTTCCCCCATTCGGAAATCCTCGGATCAAAGCATACTTACTGCTCCCCGAAGCATATCGCTGTTCGTCGCGTCCTTCATCGGCTCCTAGTGCCAAGGCATCCACCGTACGCCCTTCATACCTTGATCTAGCATTTTGGTATTCTAAGAACACACGTCTAATGACATGGTTATAAAAAGTTTGATGTCTTGTTGATGTCTTCAGTTTTCAAGGTGCGAGTGTCTCTATCGAGACGTTGAGAGACGAGCTCTCAAAACTGAACGATGGGCATGTCCCGTAAGGGACGTTTTCCTTAGAAAGGAGGTGATCCAGCCGCACCTTCCGATACGGCTACCTTGTTACGACTTCACCCCAATCATCTACCCCACCTTCGACGGCTGGCTCCTTGCGGTTACCTCACCGGCTTCGGGTGTTGCAAACTCTCGTGGTGTGACGGGCGGTGTGTACAAGACCCGGGAACGTATTCACCGCAGTATGCTGACCTGCGATTACTAGCGATTCCGACTTCATGCAGGCGAGTTGCAGCCTGCAATCCGAACTGGGAACGGCTTTCTGGGATTGGCTCCACCTCGCGGTCTCGCTGCCCTTTGTACCGTCCATTGTAGCACGTGTGTAGCCCAACTCATAAGGGGCATGATGATTTGACGTCATCCCCACCTTCCTCCGGTTTGTCACCGGCAGTCTCCCTAGAGTGCCCAACTAAATGCTGGCAACTAAGGATAGGGGTTGCGCTCGTTGCGGGACTTAACCCAACATCTCACGACACGAGCTGACGACAACCATGCACCACCTGTCACCCTTGTCCCCGAAGGGAAAACTTGATCTCTCAAGCGGTCAAGGGGATGTCAAGAGTTGGTAAGGTTCTTCGCGTTGCTTCGAATTAAACCACATGCTCCACCGCTTGTGCGGGTCCCCGTCAATTCCTTTGAGTTTCAGCCTTGCGGCCGTACTCCCCAGGCGGAGTGCTTAATGCGTTAGCTTCAGCACTGAGGGGCGGAAACCCCCCAACACCTAGCACTCATCGTTTACGGCGTGGACTACCAGGGTATCTAATCCTGTTTGCTCCCCACGCTTTCGCGCCTCAGCGTCAGTTACAGACCAAAGAGTCGCCTTCGCCACTGGTGTTCCTCCACATCTCTACGCATTTCACCGCTACACATGGAATTCCACTCTTCTCTTCTGTACTCAAGCCTTCCAGTTTCCAATGACCCTCCCCGGTTGAGCCGGGGGCTTTCACATCAGACTTAAAAGGCCGCCTGCGCGCGCTTTACGCCCAATAATTCCGGACAACGCTTGCCACCTACGTATTACCGCGGCTGCTGGCACGTAGTTAGCCGTGGCTTTCTCGCAAGGTACCGTCAAGGTACGAGCATTCCCTCTCGTACTTGTTCTTCCCTTACAACAGAGTTTTACGATCCGAAAACCTTCATCACTCACGCGGCGTTGCTCCATCAGACTTTCGTCCATTGTGGAAGATTCCCTACTGCTGCCTCCCGTAGGAGTCTGGGCCGTGTCTCAGTCCCAGTGTGGCCGATCACCCTCTCAGGTCGGCTATGCATCGTCGCCTTGGTGGGCCATTACCCCACCAACTAGCTAATGCACCGCAAGGCCATCCCAAGGTGACGCCGGAGCGCCTTTCATCATCAGACCATGCGGTCTGAAGAACTATTCGGTATTAGCTCCGATTTCTCGGAGTTATCCCAATCCTTGGGGCAGGTTCCTTACGTGTTACTCACCCGTCCGCCGCTCATTCCCTTCACTTCCCTCCGAAGAGTTCCGTGAGCTTCCTGCGCTCGACTTGCATGTATTAGGCACGCCGCCAGCGTTCGTCCTGAGCCAGGATCAAACTCTCCATAAAGTGTTTGACTTGCTCGTTGTTGTGACCGGAGTCACGTTGACGAAGCTTGCGCTTCATTCATTGTTTGTATCCGAAGATACGTTTTTTGCCTCATCGTTCAGTTTTCAAAGTTCGTCATCGTTTGTTTTGAAAATGGTGGGCCTAAGTGGACTCGAACCACCGACCTCACGCTTATCAGGCGTGCGCTCTAACCAGCTGAGCTATAGGCCCGTCAAAAGCAAACAAAATATGGTGCACCCTGAGAGATTCGAACTCCCGACCCCTTGATTCGTAGTCAAGTACTCTATCCAGCTGAGCTAAGGGTGCGATATGGTGCGGTCGAGAGGACTTGAACCTCCACAGTGTTGCCACCACTAGGCCCTCAACCTAGCGCGTCTACCATTCCGCCACGACCGCAAATATAAAATTAGGAATTAAAAATAAAATGGTGTGTCATGCAGGATTCGAACCTGCGACCCTCTGATTAAAAGTCAGATGCTCTACCAACTGAGCTAATGACACGAAAAACTGGGCTGGAAGGGATCGAACCTTCGCATGCTGGAATCAAAATCCAGTGCCTTACCACTTGGCCACAGCCCAAAAATGGCGGTCCTGACGGGATTCGAACCCGCGATCTCCTGCGTGACAGGCAGGCATGTTAACCGCTACACCACAGGACCACATTTTTGTGAAAATTAAGTATGAAATTAAAAATGGTGGAGGATGACGGGATCGAACCGCCGACCCTCTGCTTGTAAGGCAGATGCTCTCCCAGCTGAGCTAATCCTCCAAAATGGTGACCCGTACGGGAATCGAACCCGTGATACCGCCGTGAAAGGGCGGTGTCTTAACCGCTTGACCAACGGGCCATTTTAAAACAATAATTATTCTCAAGTAACAAATTCACATAAGAGGTCTGGCGGAGATGGAGGGATTCGAACCCTCGCACCAGTTTCCCGGCCTACACCCTTAGCAGGGGCGCCCCTTATAGCCACTTGGGTACATCTCCAAAGATAATGGCTCCGCAAGTAGGATTTGAACCTACGACCTACCGGTTAACAGCCGGTTGCTCTACCACTGAGCTATTGCGGAACGTGACGTTCGTTTCAGAACACTTTTCTATATTAGCAACTTTATTTCTCTTCGTCAATGCTTTTTTAAAAAAGTTTTTAGTGACGAGAAGTTGTTTAGTTGCTGTCGTTTTGACGACTTCTATAATTTATCATGCTCCGAAATGAACGTCAACTACTTTTGTAAAAAATCTTTCCACGACATCTTCCGCAACGGTACCGCTCCGGATTCATCTTTCTTTTCCTTCTATATAATGTCCCACATTTCTCACACTCGTAAAAGTGATTCTTTTTTTCTGCTTCTTCTAGACGCGGACTGTAACGCAGCCCCCCGTATCGTTGCAACCACTCTTTAAAATCCTGATCTTGATGCCGGTGCCCCATTCCACGCAGATGTAAATGATAGTGGCACAGTTCATGAATGACGATTCCACGGAAGGTATTAAGGTCTCCCAAATGACTCCGATTGAAATCCAGATGATGATCGGTCAGAAAATAACGGCCCCCTGTCGTCCGTAAGCGTTCGTTAAAGAGTGCAACATGTCTAAACGGTAAAGCAAACACGTCGAGCGAGAGTTGCTCGACGTATTGCTGCAACTCTTCGTTCGTCATGACGGACTGACCATCGTCAGACCGATCCGTCCGCGCTCCGGCTCGACACTCGTCACCCAGACGGTCACGATATCGCCGACGGCAATGACATCAAGCGGATGTTTGACCCGTTTTTTACTGAGTTTTGAAATATGAACAAGACCGCTTTCTTTCACACCGATATCCACGAAGGCACCGAAATCGAGCACATTTCGGACCGTCCCCTGGAATTCCATCCCGACTTGGATCATATCAAGGGATAACACATCCTGGCGCAGCAACGGCTTATCGAGTGCTTCCCGCGGATCACGTTCCGGGCGTTGTAATGCTTCAATGATATCCCGTAGTGTCGGTTCACCGACTTCGAGCAATCGAGCAGTGTCCGGTACGGATAACTCTCCGAGTCGAGTCCGTAAACTGTCCGTTCCAACGCTCTGCAACGGCAAATCCAGTTGCTTAAACAAGGATTCCACGGTTTTATATTGTTCCGGGTGAATCGGTGTCCGGTCAAGCGGATGACTGCCTTCCGGAATGCGTAAGAAACCGGCCGCCTGTTCATATGCTTTTGCTCCTAAACGCGGAACTTTCAACAATTCTTTCCGGGATTCAAAGGCCCCGAGTTCCGAGCGACGTTCCACAATCTTTTTAGCCGTTGCTTTCGTAATCCCGGCGACGTAACCGAGTAATGATTCCGAAGCTGTGTTGACGTCGACACCGACCTGGTTTACAACCGTCTCGACGACGAAATCGAGCGTCTCTTTTAACTTCGCCTGTGTGACATCATGTTGGTACTGTCCGACCCCAACGGATTGCGGATCCACTTTGACAAGTTCCGCCAACGGATCCTGCAGACGCCGGGCGATTGAGATGGCGGACCGTTGCTCGACTTGTAAGTCCGGAAACTCAGTGCGGGCAATTTCCGACGCCGAATAGATACTTGCTCCTGCCTCATCCACAATCGTAAAGGCAATTTGATCATGCTCTTTGATCCAGTCTGCGACAAAGGATTCCGTCTCACGGGAAGCCGTCCCGTTTCCAATCGCAATCAATTCAATTCCGTACCGTTTTACCAGTTTCGTTAAGACTTGACGTGCTTCTTGCGCTTTTTGTTCCGACATCGTCAGATACACGACGCCGACTTCCTTCATTTCCCCCGTCGGATCAATCACGGCCCACTTACATCCCGTCCGGTAGGCAGGATCAAGACCCAGCATGACTTTCCCTTTTATCGGCGGTTGCATGTAGAGTTGCCGCAAGTTTTTTCCGAACACTTCAATCGCCTGATTTTCCGCTTTGTCGGTCAACTCGTTCCGAAGTTCCCGTTCAATTGCCGGGAAAACCGATTTTTTATATCCCGTTTGAACAGCTTCCTCGACCAACTTGCGTTTTTGCTCCGGCAATCGGTTAAACGGCCGTAACAAGTTCGGTAAAACGTGTTGCTCTTCCAGAACGATTTTGACGGAAACGATTTTTAACGCCTCAGCACGATTGATCGCCAAAATCCGGTGTGGCACGATTTGACGGATCCGTTCACTGTACTCGTAATACTGGGCAAAGACACGTTTTTCATCGACTGCGTCTTTTTTTAGTTTCGTGACGATATCCGCAAACCGGTAAGCCGTCTTTCGAATATGTTCGCGGACACTCGCCTGTTCGCCCCACTCTTCGGCAATGATGGCTTGTGCTCCGGCTACGGCTTCTCCTTCGCCATGTGCCGCGACATACTGATGAAATTGTTGTTCATCGTATGATTTCGGTGACCGCAAAAAGTTGGCGAATGGTGTCAATCCTGCTTCTCGGGCAATCTCGGCTTTTGTTCTCCGTTTAGGACGAAACGGTAAGTACAGGTCTTCGATTTGCTGTAACGTCGTTGCTTCATTCAAGCTTTGTTTCAAGTCAGGCGTCAAGACAGCTTGTTCTTCGATTTTCCGCAAAACATCTTCTCGTTTTGATTCCAGTTGTGTGATGCTTTTATGGCGGTCGAGGATCGCTTTGATCTCGACCTCATCGAGTTCGCCGGTTTGCTCTTTACGGTATCTCGCGATGAACGGAATCGTTCCCCCGTCTTCCGTCAATTGTAAGACAGCCTTGACTTGCGCCGGTCTGATGTTCAATTCTGTTGCGATTCTCTTCTCCATTTTCCTCACCTCTGTTTCATTATACCGAAGAATCAACAGGACACAAAAAAAAGACCGATGCTTCCGCATCAGTCTTTTGAAAATACTTCGTTCGGTTCTACTTTGATTGCTTCTCGTAATTTTTGCAACGCACGGCGCTGAAGACGCGACACATGCATTTGCGAAATACCAAGAAGTTCTCCTGTTTCCTTTTGACTCATGTTCCGGTAGTACGCACATTCTAAAATCGAACGTTCGCGGTCAGTCAAAACAGCAAATGCTTTTTCAAGAATCAGCTTTTGATCCACTGAATCATATCCGTTTTCCTGGTTACCAACGAGATCCAGTAGTGTGACCGTACTGCCTTCCTGATCGGCTTCAATTGAACTATCAACAGATAAAGCCTGATAACTTTTACCCATCTCAAGGGTTTCAAGAACTTCCTCTTCCGATACTTCCAACCGAGCGGCAATTTCATCGATACGCGGTGAACGTTGCAGTTCTGTCGTCAGTTCTTCGACGGCTTTCTTGATTTTCGGTCCGAGTTCCTTGATTCGACGCGGGACGTGAACGCTCCATGTCTTATCACGGATGAAACGTTTGATTTCACCGATGATGGTCGGAACGGCAAAGGATTCAAAACTCCGGCCAAATTCTTTATCAAAACGACGAAGAGCGGCAAGCAAACCAATCATCCCGACTTGAACGAGGTCATCATGAATCGGACGGCCACGTGAGAACTTACGGGCAAGCGCCTCAACGAGGTCGGAATACCGAGCAAGTAAAGCAGCATGAACTTCTTCATCTTGATCATCTTGTTGATACAGGTCAATTAGACGAAGGACTTCATCATCACTGTGATGGCGTTGTTGAGACTTTGCTGGCACTTTGACCCACCTCATCTCTATTCATATATTTTGTCATATGGACAGTGACGCCGTTTGCTTTCTCGATCGTGACTTGATCCATGAGTGCTTCGATCATTAAGATCCCTAGTCCCCCCTCGTGCAGAGAGTCTAAATCATGAGATTCCGTAATTGGTTCACTTTGACGCTTCACGCTGTCTTTATCGAAAGTCACACCATTGTCTTTGACAATGATTTCAAGACGATCGTCCGGATAGACGTTACACGTTAAAGCCATTGATCCGTCCTGTTCTCCTTCATATGCATGTTGAACTGCATTCGCACATGCTTCAGAGACCGCAATTTTGATGTCTTCGATATCGTCGTACGTGTAACCCATCCGATTCGCGACACCCGAAACTGTCAATCGAGCAATTGCAACATATTCCGGTTTTGCCGGAAGTGTCATTTCAAGTTGTTCGTTCTTCATTGTGTCCCACCTCGTACACCACTATCGATTGTAATGATGCTTGAAAGACCTGTGATTTCAAACAAACGGCGGATGCGTTCAGAAACGCCGACAAGTGTAAATGATGTGCCGTTTTTCTTTGATGCTTTAAGCGCCCCGACAAATACACCAAGGCCTGTTGAATCCATATAGTGAATTTCATCCAGGTGCACGACAACGTCATTTGTTTCGACTGCCGGTACAAGTTCCTGGCGAAGTTTTGGTGCTGTATACGTATCAATCTCTCCTGCGATATAGAGATGCGTCTGACCATCTAATTGTTCTGTTTTAATTGTTAAATCCATCTTCAAGTTCCTCCTCAAGGAAAATCTGCTATGTGTTTTTTCTATCTCTATCTCTATTATCTCATAATAAAAAAAGTTCACTCTGAAATAATTCCCGGATTTGCTAATTCTTAAACCACTTTTTAAAAAAGTGTTCAAAAAAAGTCGCATACAGATGTATCGACTCTTCTCTCTGATCTATGTAAGTGCCTAAAAATCAATCAACCCTAAGCTGATCGCGACGGCACTATTTACTTTCATCATCGTGTCCGGATCTAGATGCGTGACTTTATCCGTCAGACGGCGTTTATCGATTGTACGGACCTGCTCAAGTAGGATGACCGAATCACGTTCTAATCCGTGTCGCTCTCGATATACTTCCACATGGGTCGGTAGTTTGGCTTTGTCGATCTGTGCCGTGATCGCAGCCACGATTACAGTTGGGCTGAATCGGTTACCAATATCATTTTGTAGGACAAGGACAGGACGAACGCCTCCTTGTTCCGATCCGACCACAGGTGACAAATTTGCATAAAACACGTCGCCACGTTTGACTATCAAAGCTTACACCCCGCTTACTTGACGTAGGAGCGAGAACTCCGCCTCCGTTTCAATCTGGAACATTTCGCCAACGATGGATAAATTGATCGCTGCCATTTCTTCGTAACCACGTTTCAATTCCTCACGTAGCTGACGCTTGCGTTCTTCGGTCGTATGGTTCGACTTCATCCCAATCGTCTCCTTCGCTACATTTCGCTCAACAAATTGCTTTTCCCGTTGTTGGACCAAGATAATGGCACCTCCAGATTCACTGAAACCTTAACGAACGACTCACTTTCTACTTCAATATATCAGTCAAATTCAGAAAATACAATCAAAATTCAAACAAATAACATTTTTTTACCATCATATTGATGTCTTTTAAAAAACTAGATGCGCGGGACCCGTTTCGAGAACTGACACAATACCTCATAGTTGATCGTCCCCAGCCAGTGCGCTGCTTCATCAATCGGGACACCTTGTCCAATCAACGTGACTTCTGTTCCAACCGGGTAATTGCGCGGCAAGCGGATCATCAACCGGTCCATACAGACCCGACCGACGATTTCGCACGGATAACCGTCGACAAGTAATGAATACCCCTGGAACTTGCGGGACCAGCCGTCCGCGTATCCGATCGGCACCGTTCCAATCCACTCATCTGTCGGCGCCGTGTAGGTCGCACCGTAACTGATCGTTTGACCGGGTTCAACCTGCTTGACCTGCATCAGACGACTTTTCAGCGTGAACGCCGGTCGTAAGAATTCGTAATATGGAATCATTTCGTCTGACGGCATCGCCCCGTATAAGGCAATCCCGATCCGGACGACATTAAAAGGATCCTGACCGATCAAACGGATGGCGCCCGCTGAGTTGGCCGCATGGATGTATCGAATATCCGGCACGCGTTCGACGAAATGCAGGAAAACGGTCTGTTGCTCGTCAAACAACCGGCTGTTTAATTCGTCGGCTGTCGCAAAATGCGTATAGATTCCTTCGAGTTCCATGACATCCGAATCCAACTCTTGTAAGACGGCATCCAACTCTTCCGGTGTCTGCAGTCCAAGACGGCCCATCCCGCTGTCAACCTTGATGTGGAGTCGTAAATGATCGACATCCGTTAAATGCTGTTTTGCTTCCCGCAACCAGTCGGCTGAAAACACCGGCACGGCGACGTCATAGTTCGAGGCGATCGGTGCATGTTCCGGCAAAAGCGTTTCGAGCATTAAAATCGGTGCCTGAATCCCGGCTTCCCGTAATTCGATTGCTTCTTCAAGCAGGGCGACAGCCAGTAAATCCGCCCCGTTCGCCAACGCGATTTCCGCGACCGTCACGGCACCATGTCCGTATCCGTCCGCCTTCACGACGGCCATCATCGTTTGATGACCGATTCGGGCCTTGATTTCCCGTACATTGTGCGCGATGGCTTCGCGGTCAATTTCTATCCAAGTTGGTCGATACATCTGAACTCCTCTTTTCTAATAAGACTTGTGCAGCCGCATAATGGTCGGAATGGGTAATGGAAAGGTGAATCGTCCCTTCAAACGGACCGGTCATGACCGGTCGTCCCGATGCTTCGTTCAACACTTCGAGATCAAGCCAGGATACGTCGGCACCGATGCCGGTCCCGAATGCTTTGACAAACGCTTCCTTTGCCGCGAACCTTCCTGCGAGATACTCAAGTTGCCGCTTATCAGACAAGGTGTAAAAACGATTCTGTTCTTCTGCCGTTAACACCCGTTTAACGATTCGCGGCTGACGCTCGAGCGTCTGTCGGATTTGTTCCAGTTCTACGAGATCGAGTCCTATTCCGAAAATCATTCCTGACGCCTCCACAGTTCTATTCTTCGCCATCTTCATATAGAATGAAGATGAAGCGAGGTGTTGTCATGTTTAGTCGAACGGAAAACTTACAAACGTTCACACGTTCTTATCCGGTCGTTTCGTTGTTCATTTTAATCCAAGTTGCCCTGTTTGTCATCGAACAGTTAAACGCCTTTTTCAACTTTGGCTTTTCGCCGCTCAATTACGGGGCAGCCATCAACTTGTTCATCGGGAACGGGGAATGGTGGCGTGTCGTAACCGCGACATTCCTGCATTATGATTTTTGGCATATCGCCTTCAACACGTTTGCCCTAATCATTTTCGCACCTGCCTTGGAGCGGATGATCGGTCACGCGAAGTTTGCTTCCTTCTATCTTTTAGTCGGAACGCTCGCCAACGTCTTGACGTATTTTACGAAAATCAATGAACCGTTTTACGGTCAAGCCGGGGCTTCGGGCGCAATTTTAGGACTGCTTGGTTTTTACGTCTATCTCGGTCGTTTTAAACGGACTGTCATTTCAGCTGATGACGCGCGTCTCGTGTATATCTTCAGTGCCATCACAGCCATCTTCACCTTACTCGGTTCGAATGTCTCTGTCTTTGGTCACTTATACGGTTTCGTGCTCGGGTTCCTTGCCGGCTTCATCTTCGGAAAAGGAACAGTGCCGTTTACACGTCCGTTCAATACCGGAAGACGTCCTGCATCAGGTGGTCGCATCATTCATACGAGCGGTTCCGGACAACTCGGACGGATCATCTTTTATGTCATCGTCGCCTTCGCCATGTTTGGCCTGCTGGCCCGGTTCATTTGAAACACAATCCAAAAAGGAGCCCGCTGAACTTAAAAATTCAGACGGGCTCCTTTTTATGATGGCTTATTTACGTAATGATTCCGCAAGATCTTTAATATCATCGATCAAGTTATGGATCGTTTCCTGGTTATCTGTATATAAGGCACGAAGTTCTTCAAAACGGCCTTTCGGATCCTGTTTGACGGCTGAAATTTGTGTCCCTGCTCCGCCAAATGTGCGTTTGAACGCAGCCAGTTGCGATTGACGTGTATCTTTATGAAGCATTGATAAAGTGGCACCTACAAGCGCTCCACCAAGCGTTGCTGCTAAAAAGTAATTCTTTTTCATCTGTTTTTCCCCCTAGACTAATTTAACTGTTGATTACAGCGGTTGCAAAAGCTGATACCGTTTCATGACCGGGGAAGGCGAAAACGACTTCCCTGCCTCTTCAGCATACTGGTCGACGGTCAGTCGTTCAACTGATTTCGCATAACGCGAAGCATCCCCGTCATTGTTGAACTGAATTAACAGGACCAGATCCGTCCCCCGCTCGACACGGGCAATCCGGACGGCCTGGAAACTGTCGTATTCGGCTCCCAGTACTTTCGGATCCGACATGACATGATGAACAAATAGATCACCGCTGTTCTGATCTGCCGGAATCGACCAATAAAATAGACTGCCTTGTTCATCAAAATTACCCCGTGTTTCGAGCAACGTATACGTGTTGCCGCTTTGGAACGGTGACTTCCCTTCTGTTTCGATAAATAAAAGAGCTTCCCCGCTTCCACTTGCCGCCCGGATCTGAGGATCACGAGATCGAATTTGATCAACAAAACTGCCGCTACCGAATGTTATGGAAAGTTTAGATGGCATCACAGGCCTCCGCGAGTTCGAAGTCTTTGCTAGTCAGACCGCCTGAATCGTGGGTCGTCGCAGCAAGCGTAACGTTCTTATGGTCAATGATGATTCTCGGATGATGGTTGAGATGTTCCGCTATCGAACCAACCTCCTGTACAAAATCAAGTGCTGCCGGGAATGAATCCAGTGTATAGACACGGACGATTTCGTCATCGACGACACGCCATTCTGCCAATCCTTCTAGACGTTCTTCCACTTCGTACTCATTCAACCTTTTCATGCCATTTTCCTCCTCCACCATTATTTTCGTCCTATACCTTATACCCTACTTTTCCGGTTTCTTATACCTCCAGCGGATGGATTTCTTCCTTTTGTCTTCCGGCACAGATAGAGTACAATGTGAAGGAGAACACTATCTCTCAAAAAAGAAAGGGGCAGACGCTCATGCGTGCGCTAATCGTGATTGACTATACGGTTGATTTTGTAGCCGATGAAGGAAAGTTGACGTGCGGAAAACCAGGACAGACCATTGAAGGACGCATCGCTTCACTGATGGATGAGTTCTCATCTGAGGATTACGTCGTCATCGCAAACGATATCCATGAAGAAGGAGACACGTTCCATCCGGAAACCGTCCTCTTCCCACCCCACAACATCCGGGGCACGCACGGCCGGGATCTTTTTGGACAAGTAGCCGAAATGGCACGTGTCGCAGATCATGTCATCGATAAAACACGTTACAGTGCTTTTGCCGGGACGGATCTTGATTTACGGTTACGCGAACGTTCGATTCAGGAAGTCCATCTCGTCGGCGTATGCACGGACATCTGTGTTCTGCATACAGCAGTCGATGCCTACAATCTGGGATATAAAATCGTCGTCCATGCCGACGCCGTCGCAAGTTTCAATGCGGCCGGACACGACTGGGCACTTACACATTTCAAACAATCGATCGGCGCAGATGTCGTCGGCGAATAAGAAGGGATCTGTCTTCATGTTACAACGTAATCTTGCACTTCATACTGACCTTTATCTGCCGCGGTGGATGTATATTTATTGGAAAGAAGGACGGCACAATGAACGGGCTGTCTTTGATGTCTATTACCGTTCAAACCCGTTCGAAGGCGGCTATGTCGTATTCGCCGGACTTGAAAATATCATCGAATACGTCCAGACCCTTCGTTTTACGGAAGAAGACATCACGTATCTCCAAAAAATGATTGATTTCCCGGACGAGTTCAAAGATGAATTGCGAAACTTTAAATTTTCCGGTTCCATCTCAAGTGTCAAAGAAGGCGAAATCGTTTTCCCGAACGAACCGCTCGTGCGGATCGAAGCCCGGATTTTCGAAGCCAAATTACTGCAGACCGCGATTTTGAATATCGCCAACCATGAGTCCTTGATTGCTACGAAATATGCACGGATCCGTCAATCGGCACCGGGAGCAAAATTCCTCGAAGCCGGTGCGCGTCGTGCCCAAGGCATCGATGCCGCCTACTTCGGAACCCGTGCGTCGTACTTGGCTGGATTTGATGTGACGAGCCTTGCTTCAGCCGGACGTGACTTCGGTATTCCGTGCGGCGGAACGATGGAACATGCCGATATTCAATTCCATGATGACGAATTAACGGCGTTCCGGACATTTGCCGCGTATTATCCTGATCAAGCGACATTGCTCGTCGATACGTATGACACATTAAAAAGCGGACTCCCGAATGCCATTACCGTTGCGAAGGAACTTGAAGCAAAAGGACATAAATTGCGCGGTATCCGGATTGATTCCGGTGATTTATCGTACTTATCGAAACGGGCGCGGACAATGCTCGACGAAGCCGGTTTCCCGGATGTCGACATCGTCTTATCCGGTGATCTCGATGAGTACGTCATTCAAGATTTACGGATTCAAGGGGCACAGGCGAATACCTTCCTCGTCGGAACACGCGGGATCACGGCATACGAACAGCCGGCACTCGGTATGGTCTACAAGCTGGTCGCACGTGAAGTCGACGGCGAACTCATTCCGGTCATTAAAGTCTCTTCCTCAAAAGCGAAGACGACGACACCGCATATCAAAGAAGTGTACCGGATTGTCGACCGCGTGACGAATAAGTTCAAAGGGGATTACGTGACGTTACTCGATGAGGATCCGACTGATCTTGAGGCAATCGATTTAATCGACGTCCGCGATCCGTCCTTCCGAAACCGCATCGAGAACTTTAACGTCGAACGGTTGCTGACGCCGATTTTCGTTGAGGGTGAGCTCGTATATACCGTTCCGACCATTGAAGAAAGCCGTCATTTCCATGAGCAGCAGATCGGTCGTCTCTGGGAGGAATACAAACGTCTCCGTCTGCCGGAAGTCTACGCAATCACATTCAGCGACCGTCTCTGGAAACTGAAGCTTGATATGATTCGTGATACACGGACTGCGAGCGGTCTTAAATAAACAGACAAAAACAGCCCACTTCAGCTGAAGTGGGCTGTTTCATTTGGTGCAGCTGTTATTTGGATTGCCGCTTGTTCCATTTGTTGACGAAAGTACCAAGCGAAACCAAGCGCACCTCCGATAAAGACGATATACGTAATCCGCTGACCGAACTCTGCCAAGGAATCCGCATAAAAAATACTGATTAAGTGGTCGCTTCCACTGATGAGAAGCAAACAGGCAATCAGGAGCGCTATACGATAAGCAAGTGTCGGACGATCGGCTGGTTCAGCATGCCAATACGAGATGACGTTATGGGCAAGTAAGATGATGCCAATGATTCCTAATACTCCTATCAATGCTTGCGGCATAATGAACGGTCCTCCTGTTTCTAATTTCTACTTCCATTTAAACATAGTTCACTAAAAAATCCTCGCTAAAACTTTCCCACCGTTTGCCCGGTCACGGTATACTGAAGAAAATCTGTTGTCCATTCAACAAGGAGGCGTTTTCTTGAAAACCTTTAAATTGTGCACCTTACGTATTCTCATGGATGAATCTGGTCGGGATACGACGATTCCCCTCACGATCAAAGACGGACTGACTGTCAGTACGGATCAGACGGCACAGTGGGTCGCTGAAATTGTCGTCCTTGAAAACGATCAACCGATCATCGACGAGTTATTTACTAAAAATCTGCGGGCCCTGATTGAAATCACGATTTCCCGCCCCGATAACGATCCTGCTGCGATGATTGTGACACCGCTTGAATCGACGCGATTGAGCGAAGGTGTGTCCTATCTGTTCAAAGGAAAGATGGTCATGATGAAAAATGACTTGTCAGAATCCATCTTACGCGAAGTCGTTGAGGATCACTTTACCGGCGAAGCGCTGATTCAAGAGTACAAAGACCGCCGTTCGAAACGCGGCGCACATATTACGAGTATCGCGAAAGAAACGTTTAAACAGTATCTGCACGAAAACCCGTCTGTTTCTTAAGGACGTTTCGTTTGATCTACGATATGATCCGCGACATTGATCCGGTCGATTTCGTACCGGTCGGAGAAACGAATATAGTTGGCACATGCATTTTTAAGCGGTGTCCGGTAACTGAAGCTTTCATCAATCGAGGATAACGCCGCTTTGATCGTATGCGAATGACAGACGATCAACAGGCGTTGTCCCCGATATTTTTCTGTCAGTTCTTCAATGGCCGAAAATACCCGCTGTTGAATTTCCTGTTCGGTTTCAAGTCCCGGTACACGAACATTATCGTTCGCTTGGACCGCCTCATAAATTCCGGCGACAGGCTGACCTGATGCCAAACCGAATTCCCGTTCGACCAACCGGTCATCCGTCTCCGTCACATCCAGTCCGACGGAACGTCCGATGATTTCTGCCGTCTCGACTGCCCGCGATAAGGGGCTCGAAATCAAGACGTCCCATTGTTCTTCCGCCAGATACGCAGCACTCATTTCAGCCTGCCACCGTCCGGTTTCATTCAGCGGAATATCCTCCCGTCCTTGAATCCGTTCGTTTAAATTCCAATCCGTCTGACCATGACGCACTAAACAAATTTCTGTCATTTCACTGTCTCCTTCAAAAGAAATATGACTGATTGTATCATGTTTTCTTTTTTAATGAAGGGTCTCCCGGGGCGGCAACGCCAGGACTTGACAGCTGAACGCTTCAATCCGTTCCAGCAACCGCTCGATTTTGAGCGGGTTTTCCGTTTGGGCAAAACTCGCCAGTGAATGTGTGCCGTTCGGGAAGGAAAACAGTCGGACATCCGCTCCAACATCCGCTCCTTTTTCCACGAAATGCAATGCTTGCGTAAACGGGACAATCGGATCTTTTTTCCCGTGCAGCAGCATGATCGGCGGCGAGTCCGCTCGTAAGTGCGTCACCGGCGAGACCCGTGTCATAAGTTCCCGCCATTCTTCCCTGCCACCCCCGTAAAACTTGATATGGGCAATCCAGGTTTGAATGAACTTGAACAGCAGGAAATTCGTTGGAGGATACAAGGCAATGACACCGCTGATCAACGGCAGGCGTTCCATTTTTTGTTCGCCGACAAATTCCGTCGGAGCGAGTGCCGTCGTCAGCATCAAGGCGGCTCCGGCTGAATCTCCCCACAGCACCATCCGTCCGCGCATGATTTGTAAATCATCCGCCTCTTGATTCAAGAAACAGAGTGCGTCCCGTACGTCCTCCAGATTATCCGGAAAATAGCTGCCGTCTTCGAATAAGCGGTAATCGATGCTGCAAACGGCGATACCGAGCTCGAGGAAACGTTCCATGATTGGTGTAAAACAAAAGACATCATCCCGGTTTCCCCTGACGAAGGCTCCCCCATGCGCATAAATCGCGACCGGGAAAGGACCGTCCCCTGGAGGATAGTATAAATCCAGCTTCAATTCTTGGGTGTGAACGGTTTTATACACAACCGTCCGCGGCGCGAGTTGGACTTCTGACAGCGGAAGAGCCGGTTCTGTCCATCGTAATAACGCACCGTAGTTGTTCCAAATGCTTGCTCCGGCCGCAGCCGTCGTTAAAATCGCTGCCCCTCCCATCAGCCAAGCGGTTTCCCGTTTCACCTCATCACCTCCGAAATTTCCTCTCGATTTCTAATCTTATTAGTCTTTTACCCGATTTATTTAGAAGTCGAACGTCTTCCCTGACTGGTACTTGACGCTTGGTTTCGGATTCGTTATAGTGAAAAGGTTCAAATCGGAATAATTACGTTTTAATATTTTTTTGGAGGGTTTATTCATATGAAAAAATTACTTTCAGCTTTCACGGTCGCCTTTGCAGGAGCTGCTTTTCTTGCTGCCTGCGGTTCTTCCGAATCCACTCAGGATGCGGCCGACCAAAATCTCCGTGTCTATACATCAACGTTCGCCACTGCAGCAATCGCCAGGGAAATTGGCGGCACGGACATCGACGTCCAGATGATCGTACCTCCGGGGGCCGATCCGCATTCATACGAACCGACGTCTAAACAACTGACTGAAATCGCACAAGGTGATCTGTTCCTTTTAACGGGTACGATGCTTGAACCGTACTCCAAAAAAATCAAAGCCAGTCTTAAAGGCAACGATGTTCGTTTCGTCGAGACGAGTAAAGGCATCGATCTGCTCGAAGCGAATGCCACGCTTCATGAACATGAAGGACACACCGACGAACATGCGGCAGAAGAACATGATCACGGCAAATTTGATCCGCATGTCTGGCTCGATCCGAACAATGCCAAAGTGATGGCTCAATCAATTACGACGGCACTCGCTAAAGAAGTACCTGCTAAAAAAGCAACGTTTGAGAAAAATCTCACCGCTTTTAATAGCAAGGCCGATAAGCTTGATCAAAACTTGCAACAGGCTGTTGATGAAGGATCCAAAAAAGAATTGCTCGTCACCCATGCCGCTTACGGATATTTAGCAGAACGCTACGGATTCTCGCAATTGCCGATTGCCGGTATCTCTCCGTCGGACGAGCCTTCGCAAAAACAACTGGCGGCGATCGTCAAGGAAGCCCAACTTCACGACTTGAAGTATATCGCTTTCGAAGAGACGGTTTCACCGAAAGTTGCCCGTGTCATTCAACAGGAAATCGGAGCGGAGGCCATTACGATCCACAACCTCGAGTCCGTCACGAAAGCACAGCAGAAGGCATCGTATTTTGAGTTGATGAATGAAAATGTCGCGACTCTCAAACAAGCACTTCAGTGAAGTAGTGTTGACGTGCAGTAAAAGATGCGTTACGGTAGAAAACGTATTTCAGACAATTAAATGACTTCTTTTTATCGCGAGAGACGGAGGGACTGGCCCGATGATGTTTCGGCAGCGGACGATTAAATCGTACTGTGCCAAATCCAGCAAGCTGCGGCTTGAGAGATAAGAAGAGCGTCTTTTTCAGTAAAGACCTCCTTCTTTCTTGCGAAGGAGTCTTTTTTTGTACTTGTAGAAAAGGAGTGGTTTGATGAACGAAACGATTACACCGAATAAATGGGCACTTCTACCGTTACTTGTCTTTTTAGTTCTTTTTATCGGTGCCGGTATTTTTTACGATGACTTTTACAAGTTTCCGATTCTGATTGCGGCTTTGATTGCCTTGATTTTTGCGGCGGTCACAACAAAAGGCGGTATTAATCAGACCGTGGAACGGATTGCAGCAGGTGCAGGAAATCCGGACATCATGATTATGGTCTTTATCTTCTTGCTTGCCGGTGCCTTTTCCGGAACGGCCGATGCAATCGGCGCGATCGAAGCAACCGTCAATGCGTCATTAACATTTTTACCTCCGTCCCTCCTGATGAGCGGACTGTTCATCATCGCCGCCTTCATCTCGATGGCGATGGGGACTTCCACCGGTACGATTGCGGCACTCGCTCCGATTGCCCTTGGAATCCATGAAGCAACCGGTGTCAATGTTGCGATTGCGGCCGCCGCTGTCGTTGGTGGCGCAATGTTCGGCGACAACTTATCGTTCATTTCCGATACGACGATTGCAGCCGTCCGGACACAAAAAACCAACATGCGTGATAAATTCCGAACCAATTTCCTGATTGTTTTGCCGGCAGCTATTCTGACTATCATCATCCTGGCTTTTGTCTCAAGCACAGGAAATGTCGTCGAAGCGAAGGCGTTTGAGTTTTATAAACTGATTCCGTATCTGTCCGTCATCATCCTCGCCTTGTTTGGCGTCAACGTCATTCTTGTTTTGATTGGTGGAACCGTTTTAACAGGTATCATCGGGATGATTGACGGCAGCTTCGGCTTAAGCGGTTTTGTCCTATCCATGTCTGACGGCCTGATGGGAATGGCGGAAATCTCGATTTTGACATTACTGATGGGTGGTCTCGTCAGTCTGATCACCTTTAACGGTGGGATTGCTTACCTGAAAGAAACGCTGACGCAAAAAATCTCTCAACGTCGCGGCGCGGAATTCAGCATGGCAGCACTCGTCAGTGCGACGAACCTCGCAACAGCGAACAATACGATTTCGATTCTTGTCGCCGGTCCACTGGCAGCAGAAATCGCCGATACGTATGACATCGACCGAAAAAAGTCAGCCAGTATTCTTGACATCTTCTCTTGCGGCATCCAAGGTATCATTCCCTACGGCGCCCAGTTGCTGATTGCCGCGGAATTGACGAAAACGGCCTCTCCGGAACTGATTCCTTATCTGTTTTATCCGTTCCTGCTGTTCGTTTGCGGATCTCTTGCGATTCTTTTCGGCTTCCCGCGTCGGAAAACATCGGACGCACGTCAAAAAAATGTTTCATAACAAACAGACCCGTCGCAACAGCGACGGGTCTTGTGTTTGTCTTATTTTTTCCGGTCTTGGCGGTTGAGAATGAAGTAAGCAATCGCTGGAAGCGGAAACTGAATCAGTCCTGCGCCTCCCCAGACCCATGGATTCCGCCCTGTCTTCCGGGCACCGAGGAACAAGCATGCCGCTTGTGTCCCTAATAAGGCTGCAAGGCCGGCCCACACACCTTTTGGTACGTTTTTAACAGATCGTTTCATAAAATACACCTCGTTTCCTTTATAGTTTTACCCTCCTCATTTCGCTTTCTAACCGTCTTTTTCCTCCCTTGAGCGTTGAAACAGACGTTCTTGCTTGTTCATGCTAAACTAAACGAGCAATTCCATATTCTCGTTTCATTGAAGGAGGAGTATACACATGCAATACGCAAAACTTTCAAATGGTGTCACGATTCCACAAATCGGATTTGGTGTCTGGCAAGTCGATGAAGAGACGGAAGCACCGGCTGCCGTCGCAGAAGCCCTTCGTGTCGGTTACCGTCATATTGATACGGCTGCCGTTTACAAAAACGAACGTGGTGTCGCCAAAGGAATTAAAGAAAGCGGCGTGAACCGTGAAGATCTCTTCTTAACGTCTAAAGTATGGAACGATGACATTCGTGCCGGACGCACGAAAGAAGCTTTCGCTGAGTCACTTGAACGCCTCGAAACCGACTACCTTGATCTTTATCTGATCCACTGGCCGGTTGAAGGGTATATCGAAGCATGGAAAGCCATGGTCGAACTTTACGAAGCCGGCAAAATTAAGGCAATCGGTGTTTCGAACTTCAAAGAACATCATCTCGATACACTTGCTGAAGAAGGATTAATGACACCGATGATCAATCAGGTTGAACTTCATCCGCAACTTCCGCAACATGAGTTGCATGAATATTTACAGGACCACAGCATTCAAGTCGAGGCGTGGAGCCCACTCATGCAAGGAAAATTCCTCGAAATCAATGACTTCAAGGAAATTGCCGAAAAACACGGCAAATCCCCTTCACAAGTCGTCTTGCGTTGGCATTTAGACAACGGCATCGTGGCGCTTCCAAAATCGGTCACACCCGAACGCATTGCGGAAAACTTTGACGTCTTTGACTTCCAACTCGATGCAGATGATCTCGAGAAAATTGACCGTTTGGCAACCGATGTCCGTCTCGGACCGGATCCGGACGAAATCGATTTTTAAGTACACATACACAATCGGTTTAAAGAAAAATGGTTTTTCTATAGACGAAGGGGAGGCGGATATTCACATCCACCTCCCCTTTTTCCTATATGAGTGATGGACCGTCAGACATAATAGACGAGAATCGTATCCTGCGCCTCTTCCGCCTGGTGAAAATAAGCGCATAAATTTCCGAACTGTTCCCAGACCTCATCAAAATCACCTTGTCGGCCGGCTTCCTGATAAATCACTTCAAGTGCTTGGCGATCAAAATTTCGCATGACCTCCGAAGAAATGATGAGCAACGGTAAGGGAAGGATACCGACGATTGCTGCATGCTCTTCATTGACGATCAGTTCCTCTCCGACAATCGCCCGTCCCAGATTATAATGGGTCTCTTGATCAATGAAGATATCGATTTGACTCATCAACTGATACAACGGAGTCGTTTCTTCGAGTGCAAACAATTGTTCATGATCGGGTTGTGTTTCATGGATAAATAAAATCCAGTCCATGATGATATGGGGATCATCTCCAAACGAATCCCAAACGGCATCCGCGACACGTACATAGTGTACGTTTTCCATCCTTCCCCCTCCTTTCCGGTCGTTTTTTTTAGTATTCCCATTTTCACACTGCTTTAATGACGATTATTAAAATCTCTCCAGACAAAAAAAGGACCAGATGACTCTGATCCTTTTCATATTAAATCGCTTTTTCTTTTTGGTCTTCGTCCTGCCATGCTTCAAGCAGTTCTTGACCCGGAAGATTCGGAATTGAATTTTTATGGAAACGGGGATCTTGTCCCTTTTTCCGTTGCACTAAATAATCATCCAGTGCGAGCTTTGCAATTTTGGATAAGCGGAAAATCGCATATAAGTTAACAATCGCCATCAAGCCCATGAAGATATCGGCAAGTGCCCAGACAAGTCCAGCCGTTTGAACGAGTGAACCAAACACAATCATACCGAGGACGATGATCCTGTACGCAATCATGATTTTCTTATTATCGTTGATGAAGCTGATATTCGATTCACCGTAGTAGTAGTTTCCGACAATCGAACTGAAGGCAAACAAGAAAATCGCAAGCGCCATAAATGCTGTGGCAAACGGACCCACTTGAGATGCCAGCGCCCCTTGCGCCAAATCGATTCCGGCGACCGGTGCTCCACTCGCATCCTGCGTCGCAACCCCACTGACTAAAACAATCATCGCTGTCGAAGAACAGACGAGCAGTGTGTCGACAAAAACGGCAAACGACTGGATCAATCCCTGTTTGACGGGATGCGATACTTCTGCCGTCGCAGCGGCATTCGGAGCTGAACCCATACCGGCTTCATTCGAGAAAAGACCACGACGGATTCCGTTTAAGACCGCGGCTCCGATTGCTCCGCCGGCCAGTGTTTTGAACTCAAGTAAACCTTCTTGGAAGATCAGACCGAAGACGTTCGGCAACGCTTCTAAATTCGTCACCATGATATAGAGGGCAATCAAAATATAGCCGCCTGCCATGATCGGGACGAGGAACGCCGACACCGTTGCAATACTCCGGACACCGCCGAAGATGACAAGTGCCGTCAACAGAACAAGTCCGACCGTAATCCACGTCTTATCAACCCCGTACTGGCTTTGAAGCGACAGTGAAATCGTATTGGACTGAACCGAGTTAAAAACGAATCCGAACGAGATTGTAATCAGAATACTGAAAACGACCCCTAACCACCGCTGTCCAAGCGCCTTTTCCATATAATACGCCGGACCACCGCGCCATGCTTTTTCATCACGTACTTTATAAATCTGAGCCAGCGTACTCTCGACGAATGCCGAAGCTGAACCGATTAAGGCGATCAACCACATCCAGAAGACTGCACCCGGTCCACCGAGCGCAATGGCTGTCGCGACGCCGGCGATGTTGCCGGTCCCGACACGTGCCGCTGTACTGATGGCAAAAGCTTGGAAAGGCGAAACACCGTCTTTTCCTTTATCCGTTCCTTGGAACAATAGCCGCAACATTTCCGGAATCATCCGAAACTGGACGAATCCCATGCGAATCGTAAAATAAATTCCTAAACCGACCAATAAGATAATCAAGACACTCGACCATAACAAGTCGTTGATACTACCGATAACATCCATCAGTTGTTTTTCCACAGGTGTTCCCCCTTAGTTAAGCGTTCGCTTATGTAACCTTTTTTCACATGTGTTCTATAATACGTAAATAATTTTAGAAAATCAAATTCATTTTCTTCTTTTAAGTCATCACAATCTATAAAACCCTCACAAACCTCACATGTGATGTCAGGTTCATCATAAAAAACAAGGGACTGACTTTTGGGTCAGTCCCTTGTTAAGAATTGATTTAACCACTGAACACGATCAGATGAACAGATTCAGGTTCGAACCGTCCGTCGCTCCGAGATAACTTGCGACACCACCATAATCAATATCATCGAGCAACTCCTCTTTTTTAATGCCCATGATGTCCATCGACATCGTGCAGGCAATCATCCGGACGCCGGCTGCTTGTGCCTTCGCCATCATTGTCTCCAGAGCGTCAACCTGTTTATCCTTCATGACTTTTTTCATCATTTTTTGACCGGCTCCGGCCATGTTCATGTTCGAGAGCGGTAATTCACCGGCATGTTTCGGCATCATCATCCCCATCATCCGCTCCATCGGTGCCTTATCGACAGCAGGTGCATCCGGTTTACGGATGACGTTGAGTCCCCAGAACGTAAAGAACATCGTCACTTGTTTCCCCATTGCCTGTGCGCCTTGAGCAATGACGAACGATGCCAGTGCTTTATCCAAATCACCGCTGAAGACGACCATCGTCGCATCATCGGCAGTGGCAGCAGCCGACTGTACCGGTTGGTTCGTCGCATTCCCTTTTTCAAGCAGGACTTCAACGACTCCTTTGTTCATTTCCGCCGTGTGAACGGTATGACCGAGTTTTTTGGCCCATGCTTGAACATCCGGCAGGAATCCGGGATCGGATGCTTTAACGAAGACTTGATCTCCATCCTGCAATTGATCGATTTTCGTTTTCAGCTCCAAAATCGGTCCCGGGCACTGTAAACCACACGTATCCAGTAACGTAATCTGTTCTTTCGTTACTTGTTTCGGTTCGCTTTTGATTGTCGTCACAGCTGTTTCCTCCCGTACTTGGCTTCTCGCTTCACGGTCACGGTTGACCGTCGCCCATGTTTTATATCCGCCGCTTAGATTTTTGACGTCGAATCCGTTTTGCTTGAGCAATTGACTTGCGACATAACCCCGGAGTCCGACCTGACATGTCACGTAAATCGGCTGATCTTTCGGTAATTCATCGAGTGACTGACGTAATGTCGGTAAAGAGATGTTGACGGATCCCGGAATCGATCCGAGTTCATTTTCGGAAGGTTCCCGGACATCAAGCAACAGTCCGCCGTCCGTGACAATCTGGTCAATCTCGTGCCAATGGACGTTTTCGCTGTCCCCAAGTACGATATTCGAGGCGATATAGCCTGCCATATTGACTGGATCTTTTGCCGAACTGTACGGAGGTGCATACGACAGTTCCAAATCGGGAAGATCAAGGACAGTCAATCCGCCTTTAATGGCTGTTGCCAACACATCGATTCGTTTCTCGACACCTGTCATCCCAATCGCTTGTGCGCCAAAAATCGTTCCGTCCACCGGATCAAACAACAGTTTCATCGAAATCGGGCTGGCACCCGGATAATAACCGGCATGCGAGCCGGGATGAAGATGAATCGCTTCATAACGACGGCCCGATTGACGAAGACGTTTTTCATTGTTTCCGGTCGAA
Organism: Exiguobacterium artemiae 255-15; assembly: GCF_000019905.1. GTDB lineage: Bacteria > Bacillota > Bacilli > Exiguobacteriales > Exiguobacteriaceae > Exiguobacterium_A > Exiguobacterium_A artemiae. The sequence goes on from NC_010556.1 coordinate 2,811,287, forward strand.
GCGACCGTCAAATCAAATACTTTTGCGACTGCTGTTCCGAGTGTTCCTGTGTAACGGACATCTCGTCCGGCAATGATGTCGGCGACGAGACGGCCTTGGCGATTTGCCGGCCAAGCCAACGGAACGTGAACCGGTTCACCTGTAATGTAATCCTTCACTTCAATCGCATCACCAATCGCAAAGATGGCAGGATCCGATGTCCGTAATGTCTCATCGACCTGAATCGTCTGTTTGATTCCGAGTTTAAGTCCCGCTTCTGAAGCCAAGTTGCTTTCCGGCATGACACCGATCGATAGAATGTTCATCTCGGTTTGAATCGTTTTTCCACTCGTCAAGACAACGCGCGTCCCCGCTTCTTCAAAGCGTGACACACCGTCCGCTAAAATCAACTCGACGCCTTTCGCCCGTAAATGTTCATGGACGATGGCTGCCATTTCCGGATCGACCGGTGCCATGACTTGATCCGACATTTCGATCAACGTCACGCGTGCTCCGCGTTCGACTAAGTTTTCCGCCATTTCAAGACCGATGAATCCGCCGCCGATGACCGTCGCGTGTGCCGGACGTGATTCATCGACATACTGGCGCATTTTATCGGTATCCGGGATATTACGTAATGTAAAGACATTCGTTGCTTCCGCCAGACCGGGAATTCCAGGACGGATCGGTTTTGCACCCGGTGACAAAATCAACTGATCGTATGATTCCTCGTACTCTTCACCCGTATCCACTTTACGAGTCGTCACCGTTTTTTGTTGACGGTTGATCCGGATCGCTTCCGACAGATTTCGAACGTCGAGATTGAAACGTGCGTTCATACCTTCCGGAGTTTGCACCAACAGTTTATTGCGATCTTTGATAACGTCCCCGATATAGTATGGAAGTCCACAGTTTGCAAAAGAAATTTCTTTTCCACGTTCCAAAAGAATGATTTCTGCTGTTTCATCCAATCGGCGTAATCGTGCTGCCGCCGTTGCTCCACCTGCTACTCCACCTACAATGATCGTTTTCATTCCGGCTTCCTCCTCCAATGTTTCATGTGTACCAATATACCCATTCAGGTATGGCTTTTCAAGTTATCTGTTCGTTGATTCACAAACTTGTCGGAACTTCATAATGAAATTGTTCCTTCGATGATAACGGACATTAGTTGCAATTCCATCTAAAATGCTTGAAACTGAGATTACAGTATTTATAAGGGGGATTTTATAATGGATCAGGATCGTAACTCGAAAGACACGAACGATAACAAAGTCACGCCGATCAACCAAAACAGTCAGCCGGAAACAAATGAAAACGGGGTAACGGCTGTGCAACAACAATACCTTGAAGAATTCCAAGCTTTCTTAGTAGAAAAAGGCATTCCGATGGAAGCACGCGAAAATGAAACACACGTCTTCTTCATGACACAGGAAAAAACACCATCAGGCGCTGAACCGATGATGATGATTGTCTTCAGCAAGACGGCGACAGACGTCGAGTTATTCGCACGTACGATTACACACGTACCGGACGGTGTCGAAGATCTTCCAATCTTAAATGCAATCAATGATTTCAACCAAGAATTTAAATACTTCCGTGTTGTCCTCGACAGCGACCGTGATGTCACGATTGCTTCAACGATTGACCTCGATCACGGCTTTAATCCGGCAGCGATCTTCGGACACTCTGTCATGATGTTCCAAGCTTCGGATGAAGTATTCGCTTATCTCACGAAATTATATGACCAAGTTCAGTAAAATATCACTTAAAAATGGCTCTCGAGACAACTCGGGAGCCATTTTTTTCATTTTCAAGTTCAATTGACAATGAGAATTATTCTCGCTATAGTTAGATTTGTGAAAACGACATCATTTTAAATACATTTATCTTATTCTGGGGGAATAGATTATGAAAAAACGCTTAAAAGTAGCATCACTCTTCATCACAGCAGGACTGCTTGCTGCGTGCGGGAATAGTAATGAAGAAACCACAACGGCTCCGAAAAAAGAGAAAACGGAGCAAACATCTGAAACGAACACAAATGCTGGGATCGCCGCGACGACCTTAAAAGATGAACTGACCATCTTCAGCTCGATCAAAGCGGAACTCGATAAAGCAAAAGAAGGTCAAACCATTGACTGGAAGATGGTCACGACAAGTTACGACTCCAAATTAAAGGGCGGTGTCACGACAGCTGCTCCTGAAATCGACGAGGTCATCAGTTCCGCATTAGCCGGTGTCGAATCAAAAGATCTTAATGAGAATGTTGCCCGTCAGCTCGTAGACAAAGGCATTCAGTCTTATTTCTATAAACTTCAGAAATCAACACAAGCAACAGCCGAAGAAGCGGTCGTCGCTGGAAAAACAGATGAAGCGACAGCTGCACTGAACGATATTAAAGAGATGTCGAAGACCGTCTTCATTCCGACGGCGGAAAAGCGGGATGCGAGTTACGGTTTTAAAAATGAAGACTCCATTGCTCAAGCCATCAATTCCGGTCTGACGGCACAGAAAGAAGCCATCACGGCGAAGAAAGCGGCCGACTTCAATGTCGCGAAACAATTGACGGATAAATCGATTTACCGGTCGTTCTATCTCGCTGCTCTCGGTTACGCTCAAAAAATCGAAGACGGTGTCAAAGCCGGCACAGACGAAAAAGAATTGCAGATGGAACAAGCTGAAGGATACGGATTCCTGCTGGCCATCGAAGAATCACTTGCCGGCGGCGATGAAGAAGCCGTCGCTACATTAAAAGAACGCTATGATTTTTCAAAAACAAAACCGGCAGACGTTAAGTTCAAGGAAATCGAGAGCTTGTTCGCCAAAGCACTAACGGAAAAGATTGACGGCTACCACGAAGAAACACAAGAAGCACTCGAGAAAAAAGATATCGATACAGCACGCGTCGAAGCGATGGAAGCGAACATGTTCGTCATTGCCATGAAACCGACACTCGAAAATCGTTTAGGCAAAGAAACAGCACAAACAGTTTTGGCAGATGCGAGTGCTTGGTATGCTCTTGTCGAAAAAGGTGATCTGAAGGCAGAAAAAACAGGTGATCAGATCACTGACGCGTTAGAGCCGCTCAACTAATCCTTTAAAATCGGAGGAATGCGCTATGCAAATCGGAATTACAGGAGGAGCCGGCTTTATCGGGGCGGCGCTTGCACTACGGCTTCAAGCAAGCGGTCACACCGTCCATGTCATCGATGCGTTTACCGACTATTATGATGTCGAATTGAAGCTGACAAGGGCAAAACAGTTACAGGCTAACGGAATTGACGTCTTTGACGGCAACGTCCACGAAGATTTGGCAACGTGGTGTGCCAACCACTCGTTTGCCGCCCTGTTTCATTTAGCAGCATTGCCGGGTGTCCCGGGTTCTTTAACTGAACCCCATCGCTATATCGAGGATGATATCGCGATGACGGTGACCGTTCTCGAAGCAGCCCGGACACACGGTATTCCGCATGTATTTTTTGCTTCCTCTTCTTCCGTTTACGGCGAACAGACCGGTGCCCTACTGGAGCAGCAAGCGACAGGAAATGTGATGAGTCCTTACGCGGCAGCTAAGTACAGCGCGGAAACGTTTTGCCGGACGTATCACAACCTGTATGACATGAACGTGACGATTTTTCGCTTTTTTACGGTATACGGTCCTTCCGGCCGGCCGGATATGGCGTTGTTCCGTTTCATCGAACAGGCGCTGGACGGTCAACCGCTGACCGTGTTCGGTGATCCGGTTCGCGACTTCACCTATATCGACGACATCACCCGCGGAATGGAACAGGCTCTCGAAGCAAAAGCGACGGGCATCTTCAATCTCGGTGCCAACCGCCCGGAATCCGTCCGTGATCTTGCCGCGATGCTCAGTGAACGGTTCAATGTCCCTGTCCGTTCGGCTCCCGCTCGGATAGGTGACGTCTCGATGACTTGGAGTAACACCGATGCGGCCCGGCAGACGTTCGGTTACGTTCCTTCCTTTACGCTCGCTGATGGAATCGAACAGATGATCAGATGGCATCTCGAGCGTCGGTGATCCGTGGAGTTGCGAGCGTCTTCTTGACGTTGGCAACTCTTTTTTTACTTCTACGTTTTGGCTTGGAACTGCCGACTGCCTATCAGTATGTCAAAACATTGACGACTTCCTATTGGACCTTGGCCGCAACGGTCAGCTATGCTCTGGCTTTTTATATCCGGGCCGTCGCTTGGCGGACAGCCGATGAAAACACGGCTCCGACCGCCGTCTATCTGACGAGTCTGTATATCGGACTGGCTGTTAACCACCTGTCTCCGGTCAAGCTCGGCGAAGCAATCCGCTTGTTGACAGCCCGCGCGATTGGCAGTCCGCTTAAACGGACGACTGCCATCTTAGTCGCCCAGCGCGGGATCGACCTATCCATCCTCGGTCTTTTCGTGACAGCGGGGTTATTATTAGGTCAAACCATATGGGTCGCCGCTTTGGCCTTCGGGGTGGGTCTCGTTCTGCTACTGCTCGTCCGTCGGTTCATCCGGACGATACCGGTCTTGATCGGATACGGGCTGCTGGCCTGGCTGTTTGAGGCCGGAGCTGTCACCTGTCTCTTTCTCGGAGCAGACGTGACGGTCGCTTTCCCGGTCATTCTAATCGCGATGAGTGCCGGGGTCTTATCCGGCATCGCCCAGTTCACACCGGGCGGGCTCGGAACGTACGAACTCGCCATGGGGACGGTCCTGCAACTTTCGGGTGTTCCGAACCCGTATGAACTCGCCTTGATGACACATCTCTTTAAATACGCTTTTGCCTTCTTATCACCGGTTTATGTGCTCCTCCGGCACTTTGCAATCGTTCACTTACTGTTCACTCAGTTCAAGAAGCACAACACGAAAGGATGACAATCATGAAAAGTGCTTCCCGTTTTGAGAAAATCGCCGCACGGATGTGGAACCTATTGAATGAAGGCAAACCCTTCACACCGATTTTTACCGTCGGCGTTTTCCTGAGTTATCTCCTCTTGACCCAAAGCTCGTTCAGCGGTGCCGGGTTCGGGTTCCTGATGACCGTGCCGCTGTTCGTTTTATATTGGAAATTCGACTTTCCGCTGTTTTTGCGGAACTATCTGTGGCTTCCGTTGATTGTCTGGTTCTTTATAGAAGGAACCGATTCCCGCCTGTTACCGTTGTTCGCTTACGGAGCCGGACTGTACTTCTTCTTTACCGTCTTTTTTTGGGGGACGATTTATTACCATCTCCGAATCGGAACGGACTGGCTTAACTTCACGCGTTTTTGGAAACTCGTGCTGAAGAACAGTGACTCGACGAGTGGAAATGCGCAGGAACAACTGCCGAAAGTCGGGCTGTTGCTCGCCTACTGGCAAACGGCTTCCATCGAGCAGACACTCGACTGGTCTTATCTCTGGTTCCCGCTCGGACTGCTCCTGTTCGCCTGGATCCTACATCATTACCTGTTTGACTGGAAACCAAAACTGCCAACGGAACAGACCGTCGACGCACCGATTCCGACGTCCAGAAAAGTCTACGTCCTGATTGTCGATGGCATGCGGAAAGACCGTTATATGGCGGCAAATACTCCTTTCCTTGAGCGATTGCGCCAAGAAGGAACAGAGTACACAAACATGGAGACGGTGTATCCGGCCCGAACGGTCGTCTGCTTCAGCTCGATGTTCACAGGTGCACGTCCGGAAGAACACGGCATCCATTCGAACATGGTCTGGAACACGACCGGTGTTAAAACAGACACCATTTTCGACCGGTTGCGTGATGTCGGCAAAACCGGCAAGATTCTCGGGATCGCCCATCTTGTCGACGCCTTCGGTGCAAAAGATGTTCATACCGTGACGGCGGTCATGCACAATGATGTCGCCGATCGGAACATCATCGACCGGGCCAAACAAATCGTCCAGGACGAGGATCCTGACTTACTGGCGATTCAGCTGATCGGAACCGATCAGACCGGTCACAGCCGCGGGACGCTCTACTCCGAATATGTTCAAAAAATCGAAGAGGCGGACGCTTTGCTGGCTGAATTTTGTGATGAGCTTGATCGCCTCGGGAAACTCGATGATGCGACACTGATCGTCATGGCCGATCACGGTCAGGCCGACGGCATCGGCGGTCACGGACATCTCGATGAAGGCGAACGGTTCGTCCCGTTCTGGATGTACGGGAAACAGATCCATGCCGGACGGAAAGTCGACACACACCGTCATATTCTTTCACTCGGACCAACCGTTGCGAAGCAGCTCGGGGCTGCAATTCCGCAGGACAGCCGAGGTGTCTTATTGACTGAAGCGTTCAAGGAGGAATCGTCATGAAAAAAGTCGTCGTTTTTCTGCCGGCCCATAACGAAGAAGTATCCTTACCACTCGTCTTAAAACGGATTCCGGCTGAAATTGACGGACTTCCCGTCGAGACGATTGTCATTGATGACGGATCGACCGATGCGACTTCGGACATTGCAAAACGCCACGGCGCACATGTCTATCGCTTCTCTAAAAATCAAGGGCTTGGTGCCGCTGTCCGCGAAGGGTTGCTTCGATCTTACGAGCACGGAGCAACGGTGGCTGTCATGATTGATGCGGACAATGAGTATCCGGCCGATCAGATTCCAGATATCGTCCGGCCGATTCTTGCAGATGAAGCGGATTATGTCTTCGGTTCCCGTTTCTTAGGCACCGTTGACGGAATGCGTTTGTACCGCTATATTGGAAATCATGTTTTTACGTGGTTGCAGTGTCTGTTGCTGAAACAACGGATTCACGACGGTCAAAGCGGAATGCGGGCCTTCTCCCGTGCCGCCTGTAAACATGCGGAGATCATCCACGACTATAACTATGCCCAAGTCCTGACCTTGAATCTTGTCCGGAAGGGATTCCGGTTGCACGAAGTGCCGATTCGTTACCGCGTGCGGGAAGCCGGCAAGTCCTTTATCCGTTTGAATTATGTCCAGCGCGTCCTGCCTGCGATTTACCGGGAATGGCGTCGTCCCATCAGCCGCTTATCCGCTGAAGAACGTTTTGAACGAAAGGAGCACCTTGGATGAGAAAACCACTTGTATTGACCATCATCGCCTTCCTCTTCCTGCTGACCGCACCGCTGTCGGCATCCGCGTACAGTTACGGGGATCCGGGAAAAGAGGCGTTTGCGGAAGCTTATAAACAGTTTGAAGAACAACTCGATCAAAAGGATTACAAACTGGCCCGGGAAACGATTGATGCCTATGATAAAGAGTTCACCCTCTACTTCCCGGAAGCTAAAGAAAAAATCGATGCTGCTTTAGCAGATCAAGATACAGATGCTGCCAAACAGGCCTATCGCGTGGCGTTACGTCAAAATATCGAACGTCGTCTGCATTTCGCACAGGAACAATTCGATGATTTCGGTCAGGCCAAGCTGCTGCTCGCAAAAGCACGCGGCACATATGACGTCCTCGCTCCTTACGTCAAGGAAAGTGAGGATGCAAAGACGAGCGATTCCTTGTATACTGCATTTGATGAATCGCTTGCCGCTCTCGGGAATCCCGGATTGTTCGGCGTCGGGAAGAAAGCCAGCGACCGTGAAGCATTTGATCAAAACATCAAACAGATTGAAGATACGATCACCCCGTTATTCGTTTTACCCGGCGAGGAAAAGACCGGTGTCTTCGATGAAGAAGACTCGATATTCGGTCAGTCCTTCGGAACGGACGATATTTGGAAAACGGTCGCCATCAGTCTTGTCATCATCTTAATCGTCATCGTCATCATCGGTCAGCGTAAGAAACGACGCGCTCAATAAGGAGGAAGACATATGGATTTTCAGGCGTTTTTAATCACCCTTCGCGAATGTCTTGAAGCCGTCCTGATCGTCGGCTTGATTCTCGGTTATCTCGATCGGCTCAATGCACCACAATATAAAAAATGGGTTTATGCCGGCGTCGGTCTTGCGCTACTCGCGAGTCTGGGTGTCGCCTTCTTGTTCCAGGTCGTCTTTACGAGCTTCGCAAGCTTCGGCAGCGATACGTATCTGCGTCTCGGTATCATGATTATCTCCGTCTTCCTCCTGACGCACATGGTCCTGTGGATGGGCAAGGAAGCGAAAGAAAATCAGCAGGCCTCCCAGGCGAAGGTCGCAGCCGCTGTTTCAACCGGCAGTGCGATCACGATGATCGTCCATTCCTTCCTCGTCATCGTCCGGGAAGGGATCGAAACGGTATTCTTTTTCGCCGCGATTTCCGGCGGTGAAATCGAAAAAGTCCTGACGAGCTACGGTGCTGTCTCCGGTCTTCTGCTCGCCTTGATTTTCGGTTACCTGTTCGTTTCCGGGACGATGAAGATTCCCGTCAAACGCTTTTTCCAAGTGACCGGCGTCTTGATTTTGTTCATCGCGGCCGGAATGCTTGTGCAAACGATCGGCCGGTTCCAGGATCTTGGTTTGCTCGGCAGTCTGTTGACGAATGCGGACGGAACACCGGCTGCACTTTACAATATCGTCGCTTTCATGCCGGAACACTACATCGATCAAGTCCAGTATTTGCGGGACACGGGCAATACGACCTTGATCAGCGGACAAATCGGGACGTTCATGGGCGCGATGTTCGGCTACAGCCACAATCCATCCCTGGAACAAGTCATCGCCTGGTGGGGATACTTTGCTTTCGCTGGTTTCATGCTGACGCGTCAAAATCGGACGTCAAAAACCGCCAAGAAACTGCAGGAGGTTTCTTGACGGTTCAGAGCGGTCATCCACAACGACGTGGACGATCGCTTTTTTTCATCGTTTGCTTGCTGATGCTTGGCTTTATCGGCATCCGTCTCGCATTCGTCAGCCCTTATGTCGCAAGTTACGATATCGCGAACTTCACGCTTGCTGTCGGACAATATGATTTAGCCAATCTGCAACCGCACTTCCCCGGATATCCGTTTTTCATTTTGCTTGCGACCGGTCTGGCCCGGCTCGGTCTCGATCCGGTCCGGGCACTCGGCATGCTCTCGACACTCGGACTCGCAAGCGGTGTAATACCGCTTTATCTCGTATTCAAACGGTATTCTTTTGATACCGTCCGGTTGCTCGGTGCGTTTACGGTCGTCTCGACGGCTTCGCTCGTTACCTTGGCTGCGACCGGTATGTCGGATGGTCTCGCGCTTGGTGTCCTCTGCTGGTTCATGTGGAGTGTCGAACAGGCCCGGTACAATCGTTTCCGCCTTTTGCCGTACCTCCTGTTCGGACTGTTAATGGCAACCAGGCTGTCCTATGCACCGTTCGGCATCATTCTATTGTTTTTACTCTGGCAGGTCCGGCGCGATCCGTGGCAATGGGTGTCAGAAATCGCCGTATTGTTGCTGGCTCAACTCGCCTGGTTGTTACCGGTGGCATTCTCCGTCGGCGGACCGGCGTCCTTCGCCCAGTTATCGCTCAGTTTCGTGAGCGGACACTTTTCAGTTTGGGGCGGTACAGCACAAACGGATGATGCCTCGCTGCTCGAACGGCTTGGGTTAACACTGAAACAAATCTTCTGGCACGGATTCGGATTGGCGACATGGCTCGGTCTCGCTTCTGTTTTATTCTTGTGCGCTCAGCGGATCCGTCCGCTTCCACTTTGGTGGTCCGTGACCGGAACCGGTTATTTCCTGTGGGTCTGGTTCGCACAAAACATCGATAAGCCGCGGCATACATTACCGCTTATCCTGCTGCTCGTCATTCTGCTCGTCCGCCGACTGTCAGTCCGTTGGCTTGTTCCGTTTTTATGTCTTCAGCTTATAATCGGTAGTATGGCTTTGTATCGACAAGCCCATACTGAGCCGGCAACACTTCAGCTGGCAGAAGCCGTCACTGATTTACCGGCGTCAGCAACGGTCTTTACGGATGAAGAAGACCGGCAATTTTTAATGAAACGACCTGCCGCCACTATCGTTCCGATCGGATCCGTCAGCAAATGGCGGGCTGAACCAAAATCACGGGAGGTCTATCTGACCGGACGCTTGCTCGACCGGTTACAGGCAGCGAACGTATCGATTGAAGCAACGGAAGTTTTCCGTTTTACGAGTGATCCCCGATTTGAACCGGAGGATGCAGAGGCAAGGTTGTATAAAACTTCATTTAATTAAAAATAGCCAGAGATAAAAGATTCTTTTTTTCCGTGCTTTCCTCGGGCGAGTCGCAAGCCGCGACTTCTTGACTTGTGGTCAAGGAGCCGGGTCTTGCTTGACTCTGACGTGCGCTAAAACGCACTTTTCCCGTAGGAGTCACGGTCAAAGAATCTTCATCTGTTTTAAGATATTCTATTTAAAATCATACTGCTTTAAAAGACACCATCGTTGAGAAGCAGACAAGACGAAGTCTCCTGCGGGAAAAGCGGAACAGGTGAGACCCGTAAGTCGCGCAGGCTCACGTTTCGCCCGCGGAAAGCGAAGTCTTGTCTGCGTATCAACGATTCTTCAAACGAATTCCAAGTACTTCCTTCGTCATTCAAGTTGAATACGGTCTTTCCATATAATCAAATTGCCCGCCGCTGATTGCGAGTGTCTTAACCGGGACGAACCCGAGACGTCGGTATAAACGTTGTGCACCAGCATTTGTCTGGTCGGCATTTAACGTAAAGGCCCGTAACCCACACCGTTCACCTTCGTCCGCCGCTGCCTGTAACAGTTCGGATCCGATCCCTTTTCCCCCGTACGCTGCATCAACGGATAAGGTGTCGAGATAATAGACATCCCCTTCCGTTTCCTGGTCAATCTGCACATCCCGTCCTGTCCACTCGCGAAGCTGACGTTTGATCGGCTCATCCAACCGTGCCGCGTCAAATCCCGCATAGGTGATGACAATACCAACGACACGTCCGTCCAGTTCCTTGACGAGAATGTTTTCGTGGCTTAACCGGTTTCCCGTTTGCGTGACAAACCACGCGAGCCTCTCCAAAATCATTTCCTTCTCCTGTGTTCCGGTCAACGTCTCCGCAATTTCATGAATCGCCTGTTCAATTAACGGTGCGATTTGTTCCGCATCCTTTTCCGTTGCTTGTCTGATCATTGATTACTCTCCCTTCTTCTGCCTCTTACTCTACTTTATCGTAAAACAAAATCCCTTCTGATATCAGAAGAGATTTTGTTCATTTCATTTCAGTTCAGCTACCGCAGCAGCCGGTGCAGTCACCGGTTCACGTGTCATGACCGAGACGACACGTCCTGCAATCGCGACGGCAAGTAAGGTATACAATGTTAAGCTCAACGGCAAGTAGACGAGTGAAATCAGAATGACGATAGCGTCAAGACCAAATAAAATCGTCCCGATTGATAAGCCGGTCAGCTTACTGAGTCCCATCGACAACAGATCGTCGCCGCCTGTTGCAGCACCGCTTTTTAAGACAAGTCCGAGACCGTATCCGGTCACGATCCCGCTTGCGATTGCTGCAATCAAGGTTGCCGGCCAAGCCTGCTCCGGAAAATGAAACAGATCCAACCGGTACCACATTTCATAAAATAGCGACAACGCGCCGGCTGAGATCAATGCTTCACCGACAAAGCGTTTGCCTTTAAAATAGAGTGCTCCGATAAAAAACGGAATATCGAGCACAATCATCGAAATCGATGGATTGATGTCAAAAAAGTAGCGTCCGAGCAACGATAAGCCGATAAATCCGCCTTCCGCCAAACCAAACTGTTCATTCAAGGTATAGTAGCCGAACGCCATAAGCAGCGTTCCGGCCAAGATGGTCATAATTCGTTTCATGTGTTGTCCTCTCCCGTATCTTCCATGGGAGAGGATGTAATTGTCCCGTTTGGGTATTCATCTATTTTCGCTCTCCCTGATTTTTTTCAAGCCATTACCTTCCTGTTCAATGAAGATTGGCGCTGCTAAAAATCAGGTAAGCTGAATAGATGATCGGTCCTCTCGGTATCCATCGGTTTCCACCCTTTCACGTTTTGTCCTTTCTTATTATAACCCGAACTTCAGAAACTGAAACAGTTTTACACGTTTTTAACATAAACGATACAGGAGACTTGTCTTTTGTTTACCATTTCACATTTTAGACAAATCTATGCTCAATAGTGAACAAAGTACTTGAAAACGACTTTGTGAAGTAATACACTAAGGATATCAAATGAATGTGATTTTTATCACAAACAAAACAAAAAGGGGACTTTACTCATGAAAGTAGCAGTCATCGGTTGTACACACGCAGGAACAGCAGCAGTTAAAGAATTAACTTCACAGCACGAGCAATTGGATATCACCGTTTACGAACGAAACGATAACGTCTCTTTCCTCTCTTGCGGCATCGCGCTTCACGTCGGTGGCGTCGTCGAGCATGCTGAGTCGCTGTTTTATTCTTCACCGGATGAACTGGCTGAGCTTGGTGCAAACATGCGCTTAAAACATGATGTTCTCGAAATCGACAGCACGAATCAAACGATTGTTGCCAAAAACCTCGTAACGGGTGAAACCGTTTATGATACGTACGATAAATTGATCATGACGACGGGTTCATGGCCGATCATCCCGATGTTACCGGGGATTGAACTCAATCAAATCGAGCTCTGTAAAAACTATCACCATGCACAAACAATCATTAAAAAAGCGACAGATGCAAAGCGGATTACAGTCGTCGGTGCCGGCTACATCGGTGCTGAACTGGTCGAAGCGTTTGAAGCCTACGGTAAAGAAGTCACGTTCATCGACAGCGCTGACCGAATTTTAAATAAATACCTGGATCGTTCCTTCACCGACATCATTGAAAACGAATTGACGGATCGCGGCATTCGTTTAGAACTGAACCAGACTGTTCAAAGCTTTACCGGTGTTGACGGAAACGTCACACAAGTCGTCACGGATAAAGGAACGTTTGAAACAGATCTCGTCATTCTCTGTGTTGGTTTCCGACCAAGCACGGAACTGTTAAAAGGACAAATCGACATGTTACCGAACGGTGCCATCATCGTCGACGACTTTATGCGGACAAGTAATCCGAACATCTTTGCCGCCGGCGACAGCTGCGCCGTCTACTACAATCCGGCCCGGACACATGCGTATATTCCGCTCGCGACGAATGCCGTCCGTATGGGAACACTCGTCGGGAAAAACCTGCTTGCTCCGACAATCCGTTATCAAGGAACGCAAGGAACATCCGGTCTGCGGTTATACGACTTGAATATCGCGTCAACCGGTCTGACGGAAGATGCCGCGCCATTCTTCGGTTTGGAAGTAACGAGCACGACGGTTCAGGATGCCTACCGTCCTGAGTTTATGCCGACAGCTGAAAATGTCCAATTAAAACTCGTTTATGAAACAACGACTCACCGTCTTGTCGGAGCGCAAATCATCTCAAAAGTTGATTTGACACAAGCCATGAATACATTATCGGTGGCCATTCAAAACGACATGACGCTCGAAGAATTGGCGTTTGTCGACTTCTTCTTCCAACCGCATTACAACAAACCATGGAACCTGCTGAACCAAGCAGCTTTACAAGGCATGAATGAGCTGACATCGGAACGCGTTTAATACATCACCTTCCCCTTCTCTCTTCAAATCGGAGTCCACATCCGTGGATTCCGATTTTTTTGTTTTTCATCTAATCAATTCCGATAATCTGTTGCGGCTGCTTTGCCCAGTCTCCTTCCACAGCTGCTAAAAACTTCACTCGGTTAATCAATTGACGTTTAGACGTGAAGTGACAGGGAACATACTTCTTATGCAAACGAAACCACTATCACAGGAGGAATCAGTTCATGTCACAGTCTAACAATCCACTTACACAATATTTCAATGATGACTTCCCGAAACAATATCAGGAGGCGCCGGCTGTCCAGGCAAAAATGGAACCCGTTCCCGATTGTGGTGAAGAAAGCTACAAAGGATCCGGTAAATTAAAAGGCAAAAAAGCTTTGATCACAGGAGGCGATTCCGGAATCGGTCGCGCCGCTGCCATCGCTTATGCCCGTGAAGGTGCCGATGTGTTCCTCAATTATCTTCCGGAAGAGCAGCAAGACGCGGAAGAAGTCAAAGCACTCGTCGAAGCAGCCGGACAAAAGGCATACTTACTTGCCGGTGACCTCAGTGACGAAACGTTCTGTCAACAACTCGTCAAAAAAGCACATGATTCACTAGGCGGAATTGATATTTTGGCACTCGTCGCCGGTAAACAACAAGCTGTCGAGGACATCATGGACCTATCGACGGAACAACTCCGCAAAACATATGAAATCAACGTCTTTTCATTGTTCTGGGTCGTTAAAGCCGCTCTTCCGCTGTTAAAAGAAGGAGCTTCCATCATCACAACGACTTCGGTTCAAGGATACAACCCAAGTGCGAACTTACTCGATTACGCGTCAACAAAATTTGCCATCAATGGTTTCACACGCGGACTTGCGAAACAAGTCGCGCCAAAAGGCATCCGCGTCAACTCGGTTGCACCGGGTCCAATCTGGACACCGCTTCAGATTTCAGGAGGACAACCAAGCGAAAACATTCCAGAATTCGGACAGGAAACACCGCTTAAACGAAGCGGTCAACCGGTCGAACTCTCGAGCGTCTATGTCTTCCTCGCTTCGGATGACGCCAGTTATGTAACAGCTCAAATTTATGGTGTCACAGGCGGAATCGAACTCGCTTAATTCAATTTTTTTCAACCAGGCAGCTTTGATGGCGACATCAAAGCTGCCTTTTTTGGTTATGAGTTGCTTCTCCCTGCCCGGTTTAGTCTAATGAAGGTATACATATGACAGGAGATGATTCACATGACGGAAAAAGAAAAAATGATTCAAGGTCAATTGTATTTAGCCGGAGATGCGGAACTGGTCGCTGATCGAAAGCGGGCTCAGATGCTTTGTCATCAATTTAATCAACTCAGCATCAACGAGTTACCTGCCCGAAAGTCGCTCCTGCAGGAACTGTTCCAAATCGAGCAGACCGATTTTTACATCGAACCGTCTTTTAAATGTGATTACGGCTACAACATTACATTCGGCGCACGGTTTTATGCCAATTACGATTGTGTGCTGCTCGACATTTGTCCGATTACGATCGGCGACAACTGTATGCTCGCTCCAGGTGTCCACATCTATACAGCGACGCATCCGCTCGATCCGGTCGAACGCAACAGCGGTTACGAATTCGGAAAACCGGTCGTCATCGGGGATAACGTCTGGATCGGTGGACGTGCCGTCATCGCACCGGGTATAACGATCGGTGACAATGCTGTCATCGCAGCCGGAAGTGTCGTCGTCAAAGATGTTGCTCCGAATACGGTGGTCGGAGGAAATCCGGCCCGCTTCATCAAATCGATTTAATTTCTCATCAAATTTTAATCTAATCCTCAGTCTCCTCTCACGTACGGGCGCTATTCTAAGAATAAGAAAAGCAGCTACCACTACGGAGGAGGAATTATCATGACAAACGAAAAACGTACGGACAAACCTAAAAAGAACATTGTAAAACGAGGACTCGCTTCGATTGCTATCACAGGGACCGTTTTGACAGGCGCAGGCGCCTTCTTGCTGTTCACCGGTCCAGGACATTCGCTTATCAATTCAACGGTTACGACGTCAGAACAAGTGGAACAAAAAGTCGAAGCCGCTTCAACAAAAGTATCAAGTAACGTCAAACAGTCGCTTCCAAGCTCATTCCAGGATGATGATCAGGAAATGGAAGGAACGTTAAAAGAAGTAACCGACAATTCTGTTACGATTACCCGCAACGGATCGGATCAATCTTATTCGTTCGCTTCATCCGCTGAAATCGAACAGGCACAAGCCGGCGACTGGATTAAAATCGAACTCAATCAGGACGGTCTTGTCCGGGAACTCGAACGCGAAGATGACCGCAACGACCGAGATGGTCGAGATAATGATTCCGCCGATGACCGAAATGAAGTGAACGGTGTCGTCAAAGAATTATCGAATGAACAAATCGTTTTGACGCAAAACGGTTCCGATCAAATGTACCGCTTCATCGAGCAGGCAGAACTTGAACAGGCGCAAGCCGGGGACCGCGTGAAACTGGAATTGAACGCGGACGGTCTCGTCCGGGAACTCGACCGGGAAGATGCGGATGACCAGGACGCTCGAAGCGATGACCGTCAAGACGATGCGACGCATGACCGAGATATCCGCGGTTCATTGGTTCGTGTGACCGACTCACAAGTCGTCATTGAACAAAACGATAAAAACGTGACGTTTGAACGTGCGCAAAACATGGAACAGGATAATGATGTACAGGTTGGTTCACAAGTCGAACTGGAGTTGAACGGATCTAAGCAAGTGACAGAAATCGACGAACAGTCGTAAGGAGGAAGTCTATGGCACCGACCATCTTAATCGTCGAGGACGATTCGAAAATCGCCCGCCTACTTGAACTGGAATTAAACCACGCTGGATACGCGACGCAGGTCGCCTTCAACGGTAAAGATGGCTTAGTAGCTGCTGAGAACGACATCGATCTCGTCTTACTTGACGTGATGATGCCGGAGCTCAGCGGCTTCGAGGTGCTTCGGCGGCTTCGCGGAAAAGGTAATCCGGTTCCCGTCATCTTATTGACGGCACGGGGCGAAGTGTATGACAAGGTTGCCGGTCTTGATCTCGGAGCCAATGATTATGTGACGAAACCGTTTGAAATCGAAGAATTGTTGGCCCGAATCCGGGGCTTACTCCGCTTGACGACACAGGCTGCGGTCGAAACCAATCAACTTCATTATGCCGATGTCTTACTGGATTTAGACCGGCATGAAGCATTTCGTAACGACGTCCCGCTTGATTTGACACCACGCGAATTTGATTTGTTGTCTTATCTGATGGAAAACAAGGAGCACGTTTTGACCCGTGAGCAAATCCTCAATCGGGTTTGGGGTTATGATTATTTCGGAGAAACGAATATCGTCGATGTCTACATCCGGTATTTACGCAAAAAAATGGACCGTAGCCAGTCTCCCCTCATTCAGACCGTTCGTGGCATCGGTTATGTCTTAAGGGAGGAGAAAGGATGAAGTTACGGACGAAACTCGCCTTATCCGTCACATTGTTCACGACCCTTTTATTGCTGTTGTCTTTTTTAGTCGTCACGTATGTCGTCCGTGATCATTTGATCGAATCCCGCTTCACGCAACTCGAACAAGCGGAAGAACTGATGGAGGATGATTCGACGACCCGGGCGTTATTGACACTTCATGAAGATTCCGTCGTCCTGTCGCGGAGTGACGGACGCTGGGTCATCGCGAACGATGAAGAGGAGGATGATTCCGCTACTATCAACGGTGATGTCCGGGCACGCGATCTTCCCGGTATCCCGACGACCCGCGACGAACCGTTCAAATCCGGTGACTGGTTTGGCGTCGTCCATCAAGATCAGGCGTATCTGTTTGAAGACGATACGGTGGATGATACGGTCTCGACGCTGATTTTCGCCTTTTCGATCGTCCTGATCGCCGCCGTCATCATTGCCTTTCTCAGCAGTTTTTTCATCGCCTATCAAACGTTGCGTCCACTCCGTCAACTCGGTCAGACGATGGAACGGATTTCCGACTCCGGCACACTTGAAACTGTTCCGGAACAGCAAAATGATGAAATCGGACAACTCGGAAAAGTCTTTAACCGGATGATCGGCCGTGTCGATCAAACAATGGAACAGCAACGGCAGTTCGTCGCCGATGTTTCACATGAGATGAAGACACCACTGACCGTCATCGAAGGGTATGCAAAGCTCCTGAAACGCTGGGGTAAAACAAATCCTGACGTCCTTGAAGAATCCATCAGCAATATTCTGAACGAAACGCATACGATGCGGAGTGGACTGATTGAACCGATGCTCGAATTATCACGGCTCGGCTACGGCGAAACGACGACAGAAACCATCGATTTGAAACAGCTCGGCGCCGAGGTCGCGGACCGAATGCACCATGCCTATGCCATCACGATTCCCGTGGATGCGACCGGTACCGTTACGGCCAATCACGAGGCACTCGTCCGGATTTTGACGATTTTCATCGATAATGCGATCAAATACGCTAAAGATCCGGAAATCCGTCTCCGACCGGACCGGCTTGAGGTCCTGGACCGCGGCACCCACTTATCTGACGCGCAGCGCGCTCGTTTGTTTGATCGGTTTTACCGGCTCGATGAAGCACGTGACCGGTCCGGCAGCGGTCTGGGTCTGTCGATTGCGGCCGCTTTGGCGGAACATCATCAGCTGTCGGTCGGCAGTGAGGCCCGCCCGGACGGCGGCAGCTGTTTTTACATCACCTGTCGCTGAACACTCGGAATGAAACCTTCCCTCGTCTTTTGGCGTACACTAGAGACAAGAGTCAGATGAGGAAAGAAGGTTATGAACAATGGCTAAAAAACGTTGGGGAGGCTTAGCCGTCGCCGGAGCATTTCTGCTCTCAAAAGGTAAAGTGCTGCTCGCTCTCTTAAAATTCTCTAAATTTGGCGGAACGTTAATCTCGTTCGGAATTTCGTTATTGTTTTACGCACAAATTTTCGGCGTCTGGTTTGGCGTCGGCTTATTGTATCTGTTGTTCATTCACGAAATGGGGCATCTCGCAGCCGCCAAACGGCTAGGCTTCAAGACAGGACCGGCCATCTTTGTGCCGTTCATGGGAGCTGTCATCGGAATCAAGGATACATTCCGGACACCGAAACAAGAAGCGATTTTGGCTTACGGTGGACCGTTTGCCGGATTACTTTCCCTCATTCCGCTTTTAATCGGATATGCGGTGACCGGAAACGATTTTTGGCTTGTCATCTTCCACTTGGGTGCCTTGCTGAACCTGTTTAATCTGCTGCCGGTCAGCCCGCTTGACGGCGGACGGATTTTAGCCGGTCTGCCGATTGTCGTCTGGATCGCCGGTCTCGCGGCCTTGATTGCCTACGGTATCACCCATTTCAGCATTATTCTGTTGTTGATTGCTTTCCTTGGCGGAAGTGCAGTCTGGAAACGATATCAGTTCGCTAAACAATATGAGAACAACAAATCGGTTCTGATGTTATACCGGGCAGCCCGCAGCCGTGTTCTGCAGGCGAAAGTCGAGCAGGAACACGCGACCGCAACAGAAACCGGTTCGGACGAAATGATTGATGAAACGGACGACACAACGGTTTCCACTTATGATCCGATTGCCTGGTCACTCCGGCACGACCTCCAGGATTTACGGAGCGCCAGTCCGGAAGACGCAAAAAGTGCCGCCGATGAGTTGCTCCGCTATCAATATGACTCGGCCAATGATTATGATGCTTTGATCCGTCGACTTGACCAACGGATTGAACCGTTACTCGAGGCTGAAAAATCAGTTGAATACCATCAGATGCCAAAGAAACAACAGACGATTACGCTGTTTGCTTACCTGGCTCTCGGTGCGATTCTCTTCATTGCATTTGAATACTCAAAAGGATATCTTCCGACGCCATCCTAAGCGGTCGCGACATTTAAACAGACACTCCGTCGTTCATATCCGGAGTGTCTTTTAATCGTTTTGCACATTGCTTGATTCGATTACTTGCATCCGTCCGGGGAAGCGACTAATCTGAATGAAAATCTATGTCCCTGTTTTGAAAAAAAGGAGGCTCTCCTGATGATGAATAAAAATACGGCACGTTTGGGAGAAGCACCCATCAATAAACTCCTGATCGGCCTGTCGCTCCCGGCGATGATCGGGATGCTCGTGACCGCCCTGTACAATATCGTCGACACGATTTTTGTCGCCCAGGGAATCGGAACGGTTGCCGTCGCTGCTGTCGGTATCGCTTTTCCCGTCCAGCTTGTCTTGATGGCGATTTCGAATTCGGTTGGTATCGGCGGTGCAGCCATTGCTTCTCAGCGGCTCGGTCAAAAAAATCTGGCCGGTGCCAGCAGAGCCTATGCGAATGTCCTGATGACCGTCTTCGTCGTCAGTATGCTTGCGATTATCACGGCCTTCATCTTCGTCGAACCGTTGTTACGAGTGTTCGGTGCGACGCCGGAAATCACGCCGTACAGCATTGATTTCCTCCGGGTCCTGTTACTCGGTTCCCCGTTCTTCATGTTGACGATGGCTTCCAGTGCCATGCTTCGGGCAGAAGGACGGGCCAGTTATCAAATGCGGGTCATGCTGACGACGGTCGCGATCAACATCGTCCTGACTCCGCTGTTTATTTTCGGACTCGACTGGGGCATTCAAGGTGCCGCTCTCGGGACAGTTGTTGCGCAAATCGTCGGATCCGTCCTGATTTTCCGATTCTTTTTTACGAAATCAAAAAAGACGAGTCTAGTCCTTGACCGGGAAGCGTTCCGGTTTGATCCGAAACTGGTCGGCCGGATAGGACAAATCGGCTCTTCTTCTTTTATCATGCAAGTATCACAGTCGATTTTGTTCATCACCGTCAATCATATGCTCGTCCGTTACGGTGGTACGACAGAACTCGCAACCTTTGCCGTCATCAATAAGTTCATGGCACTCGTCGGAATGCCGATCATGGGCATCGTCCAAGGCATGCAACCGATTGTCGGGTATAATTTCGGATCGAAACAGTTTGACCGGATGTCACAAGCCATCAAACTGGCCATTCGTTACGGCTTGACGTTATCCATCACCCTATGGCTGTTGATTCAGCTGTTTCCCCGTTTTTGGGTCGGGATGTTTACGGAAGACGCGACGTTACTTAACGAAGGTTCGACTGCGATGCGGATTTTATTCGCCATTTCATTCGTGTATGGCATTCAGATGATTGTCAACGGTATGTATCAATCGCTCGCCAAGGCACGGATCGCCCTGTTCCTGTCGCTCTCACGGCAGACCTTATATACGATTCCACTCGTTCTGATCTTACCGATGTTCTTCGGCGTACAAGGAGTTTGGTTCGCCTTTCCGATCGCCGATTTGATGGCGGTTTTAACGGCAGTTGTCTTTGCCTACCGTGACCGGATCATGCTCTTTAAGCCGGATGAGTATGCAGCACCGGAAGAACAGGAAAAAGCGGCACAAGCCAAATAACCAAAAAGTCCGTTCTGTCTTAAAGGCAGACGGACTTTTTGGTTAAAATAAAAAGACGAACATGCATTCTAAATCAAAATACGGTATGCTGTTTAAAAAGGAGAGATGACATGCCACCTTATACCTTAGCGATTGATTTTGAAACCGCGAACCGAAACAGCCGCAGCATCTGTGCCTTCGGCTGGTCTGTTTTATCCGAAGGACGCGTCGTGACGAGCGAGCAGGTTCTGATTAATCCGGAAGAAGATTTTGATGCCGGCAACATCCGTGTCCACGGCATTCGCCCGAGTGACGTTTGGGATGCACCGGCCTTACCGGAAGCAATGGAAGCACACGGATTGTTTAAGTTAATCGAGAAGGCCGAACTTGTCATTGCCCATAATGCGGCTTTTGATATGGGAGCGCTCCAAAAAGCCGTTCAAAAATATGACTTATATCAAATGCCGACGTTTCAATATGGCTGTACGGTTAAACTGTCACGCAAGCTGTATCCATGGTTACCGAACCATAAGTTAAATACGATGGCGGAATTTTTAAATGTTTCGTTTAAGCACCATGATGCGAAAGAAGATGCCTACATCTGTGCTTTATTACTGCAGGATATGTTTGACCGGACGAATATCGAACATCCGGTCGAACTACACCGTTTTTGTGGCGTTCGGATGGGTGAAGTCGCTTACTGATGCTAAAAAAGGAGCCACTCAAAATTCTGAGTGGCTCCTTTTCGTATTTCTTATTTCGTTGTTTGTTTAATCGGGAACCAGCCTGGACGGCTCGTGATTCCCTGCCATAGTGCATCCGGTACGACGAGTTCCGCCTGTGCCGACGGATCGAGTTCTGTCCGGATTGATTCCGTTTCACCAGCTTCGACTTTTTCGACCCATTTCGGTTCCATGATTAACTCACGGCCCAGGGCGACGAGTGGCACGACTTCAAGCGAACGCTCGACTTCTTCCGGTGTATGGAGTGAACCGACACCGATAACTGGAACCTGTTGACCGACACGCTCTTGAACTAAGCTGATTGGCGAACGTGTTTCGTTTTGATCACGAATTGATCCGGCAAAGAAGTCCATCACAGAAACGTGCAGGTAGTCGAGATCTTTTTTCGCAAGTGCATCAACGAGTTGCATCGTATCGTCGAGTGTAATTCCCGGATTTTCAACTTCTTCCGGTGAGAAACGGTAACCGACGATGAACGAAGGATCTTGTTTTGCAACGGCTTCGACCGCATCGACGACGGCTAGTGGGAAAGCAAGACGTTTTTCAAGACTGCCGCCCCATTTGTCCTCACGACGGTTCGAATGCGGAGAAACGAATTGTTGAATTAAGTACGTGTTCGCACCATGAATCTCCACTCCATCAAATCCGGCTTCCATTGCCCGGCGTGTCGCTTGACCGAACGCTTCGATGATCGCTTCGACTTCTGCTGCTTCCAGTGCACGTGGTGTCATTGCGCCTTCACGTTCTGGTGCTACTGCACTTGCGCTGACGGTTTGTCCGCCGACGAGTTCCGGTGGTGCCATACGACCCGCGTGGAAAATTTGCAGAATCGCTTTTGCGCCTTGATCTTGGATTGTTGTCGCGAGACGTTTCAGGCTCGGAACCAATTCGTCGCGCTCCGCGCCAAACTCATTCGGGAATCCTTGACCGTCTGCTGTGACGTTAGCACATGCTGTGATGACTGCACCGACTCCACCTGAACGTGCTGCGTAATAGGCAAGCTCCGCTTCTGAAACTTCACCGTTTTCTTCTGCCGCGTAGTTCGTCATCGGCGCCATCATAATCCGGTTTTTAAGGGTCACTCCGTTTGGAAGTGTAAACGTATCAAACATCTTTTCATTAGCCATTGAAGCATATCCTCCTCTGAAATCTTAACTTGAATATCGTCAGTATACGCCCGCTCTGCTTTAAATGACTAATGATGTGCTTCACTGATGTTCTGAACGCTGATCAGATCCGGTACTTCCGTTTTCGCCGCCCGCCCGGCCACCACCAGTTCCAGTGTCCGAACAGCTTCATCAGCGCCGGAACGAGGAACATGCGAACGATCGTCGCATCAATGAAGATCGCAAGCGCAATTCCGACACCAAGTTGCTTGATCGGACTGACGCCGGTAAAGGCAAAGGCCCCGGTGACGACAATCATGATTAAGGCGGCTGAAGTGATGATTTTACTTGTCTTCGCCAGTCCCATTTCCGTCGCGAGATCATTATCTCCGGTCTCATCGTAGTATTCTTCCATCCGTGAGACGAGAAACACTTCGTAATCCATCGACAGACCAAACACCAGCGAGAAGATGAAGACCGGTGTTAAAATACCAATTGTCTCGGCCGGGAACACCCAACCGGACTCAAACAAAATGACAAGCAACCCGAATGTGGCACCGAGGCTGAGCAGATTCATCAAAATCGCTTTGATCGGAATCAAGATCGACTGGAATGCAAACAACAGGATGATGAATGTGGCAAGTAAGACAAGACCTAACGCGAGCGGCATCTTCGAGTAGATTTCATCATAAATTTCCTGATTGAAGGCCGCCGGTCCTCCGACCTGATAGCCCTGGTCCCGTACTTCACGGACCCATTTTTGTGAACTCTTGTCTCCCGGATCTCCCGTCAACTTGACGTTAACCCGTGCAATTCCTGAATCAAACGCAATCAACGATGCTAACTGTTGTTTCCCTTGTTCACTTGCGGCAATCTGAGTCACGCTCTGTCCGTTCGCTTCCGCCAGTGACGTCGCTGAGATGACGCTGCTGACTCCGGCATCTGCTTCGAGACGTGTCGTCAATGCTTCCAGTTTTTCGACACCCTGTTCTGTTTGAAAATCAGCTTTCAGCAAGACAACGGCATCCGTTCCGTCGTCCCCGAAGGTTTTTTCCCACGCTTCAAAGGCAAGGCGCGATTCATAATCTTCCGGCAAAGCACTCGCTTGCGGAATGTTCAGTTCCAAATCACGCAACGGAATTAAACACGGCAACAGCAATAGAAGTGAAAAGATGGTAATGGCGACCGGACGTTTCATGACGAACCGGGCGAGCTTACGCCACCTGACTTCTCCCTGGTCCGAATCCGCTTTGAAAATCCGGCCCTTTTCCAAACTCCCGCCCAGTAATGCCAGCAAAGCCGGAAGTAAGGTTACGGCGCTGATGACAGCACCAAGCACCGAGACCAATGTTCCGAGCGCAACTGCTTGAAAGACGTCGACGTCAATGACAAGTAATCCCGCCAATCCGACAAAAACACAAATTCCGGAAAATAAAATGGATCGTCCGGCCGTCGCCACCGAAACTTCCGCCGCTTCCGTAATCGATCGTCCGGCTGTCCGTTCTTCCCGGAACCGATTGACATACAGCAGGGAAAAATCAATTCCGAGGGCAAGTGAAATCATCGCTACGGCATTTAAGACAAAGATGGATAATTCCTGTTGTCCGGCGATGAAATACAGTGTTCCGGCCCCGAAGATGAATGTGACGAGTCCCATGATGAGCGGCAAGATAGCCGCGAGCGGTGTACCGAAAACGAGAAACAGGACCAGTAAGGCTGCCGGGACGCCAATCAATTCAGCACGGACCAAATCATTTTTGGACGCTGTATTCAAATCGTCAACGATCAACGGCTCCCCTGTCAGTCGAATCGTACTGCCGTCCTGTGGATCGAGTTTTTGTTGTACTGTCTTGACCCAAGAGGAATCAATGTCCGGTATCCCGATCGAGACATATCCTTTCCCGTCTTTGAATGCTTCTGGATTTTCCTGCGGACCGACGACCTGTCCGACACCTTGAATCGTCCGAAACGCTTTGACGTGGCGTTCCATTTCCTGCCGGATGCTTTCTTTTTCCCCTTCAAACAACACGATAATTTGGTGAGGATCCTGCTTAAATTCCTTTTCTAACGTGCGTTCGACTTGTTGAAATTCCCCGTCCCGCGTAAAGCCGTTTCCTTTCAGCTGATCCGGCAGCTGCACTGCAAAATAACCGAGGATCAGCAACAATACCACCCAAGTCACGCTGATGCCTTTTCGAAAACGGACTACGTATCGACCAAAACGTTCCATCTGTCATCTTCCTCCCTGTATACAAGAAACACATCCTTCGCCTGCTGCGACAAAGGATGTGTTTACGTCTTCTGAAAAATTTGGAGCCACGTATTTCCGAAATTTGCCGACGTCGAGACGATGGCCAGTCGTTGCGCCGATTCATCCAGTAAGATCGTCTTTAACAGGATAGATGACTGGCATCCATCAAATTTAAATTTCAGTTGCTCTTTTTCGTACAGATAAAATCGATTGGCATCCGTTACAGAAAACAGATGTTCCCGGCTGTCGACCAGCAAATAATCATCGTACTCGGAAAACGGAATCAATTGTTCCTGTTCCGTAAACGCATCCCAAATGACATAACGCGCTTGATTCACATCATAGGAAATCATCGTTCCCGGTGCCAGCAGACGTTCAAACGCATACTGCGGGTCATACCCCCGTTCAATCAAACGTCCTAATAAAGGAGCTTCGTCATAATCCGAAAAAGTTCCTTCCTGTTTTTCAAAATCATAACGTACGACATCGGTTTCAGCCGAATACATAAAAATTTGTTCGCCTCGCCATTCATAAAGATTACTGAACCAAGCGTCCGCAAAGTGGCTGGGACGATTCATATATTGGAGACGTCCGTCTCTTAAATCGAGTAAACCAAACAATGAAGTTTCTTCAAAAACGATGAACACACGGTATCCGTCCGGTTCAAAGAACCAGGTAAACGGAACATACGCACATGCTGTCTCCCACCGTATTCTCAAATCCAAATCACATTTTGTAAATCCGCCTTGATCCCGGTATAAAACCAGATCATCACCGAATCGGTCAAAAAGTGAAACAGATTCATGGAACAACAGCTCAGCGGCTGGTTTATACATACGCATCACTTCCTACTCCCTACGGTATCAACCTTCTTCATTTCTAGCTACTGTCGATGCGCTCGAAGAGCATGTCCTGTATACTTAAAGGAAACAAAAAGGAGGTCTACACACAATGAAACCCCTACAACTGTCTGCTGATACAGCTGTTGAACTTTCGAAACGTCTCAATGTGCCGCTCGAACAGTTAATGCATATGCCGCGGCATATTTTAATACAAAAACTGGTCGAATTAGAAGCGGAACAATCCGACTCTTCTTCTGCGGATGATACATCTTCAGAAGACAAATGATACAAATATGCCCTTCTTTCGTGCGCTGGCCGCATAAAAGAAGGGCATTGTTCTTTATAAAATTAAGATTGTGGATTATATTCAGACTTTCCATAACGGAATACATTAACAATCGCTTTTCCATCACTCGGATAACCGTTCGGATGATCGATCGGAAACAACGAGAAGAAAATGAAATAGAACGAGAAATAGGCGAATTGATACGTAAAGATCGAAGCCTCGAAGACACCCGCATAAATCAAACCGTTTACGATCAGGATACTCGCCAGATTGAAGATGGCTCCACCGGCGTAAACCATGATGTTCGTAAACTTATTTTCGTGACGAAGCGCCTCGTACTGACACCACCCGTCCCAAAAATAAACGCGGTTCAAGCGGATGGGACCGACGCGTAACAAGGATTTTCCCGATCCGATATTGATTTCCATGTTACCGCCAAACAGACGTGCAAAAAAGTAATGACCCATCTCATGAATTAACGTGACGATTGGTAAGAGTAAAAAAAACGAGAAGAAAAATTTCCAGATATCATTGAAACCAAACATACGATACATCCTTTCAAAAAAACCAGCACTCTAAATACTACTTATAGTATGTTCCCGGAAGTCATGAATTAAAACAGTAAACTTAGAAATTCATTAAGTCATTCTGATGACACCGCAACACGACTGTCACGTCATGCACTACGGCTAAATCAAAAAAAAAATCGGAGTCCACATCAGCGAACCCCGATTCTTACAAGCGTCTTATCCATCATTTATTATTTTTACGTCGTTTGTTCGCTGCATAGAGCAAACCAAGAATCGTCAGTGCGGCACCGCCTGCCACTGCATATTTCTTATAGTCTGCTTTTCGTTCGGCAATCACCGTCGTCGATAAGGCTTTCACGACAAGTTGTTTTTCTTCGTGTAGACGGGGGGCGTGGATTTTTACGACCCCTTCTTCGACGAGAATTTCGAACTCGCCGCTCGGTAACTCGATTGTCACATCATGGTCCGTCGCATTGTGATATACCCGCTGACGCTCCACATATCCTTCGTACGTCCGCTTCAATTCATACGCAATGATACCTTCCCCTTCTTCCAGGAAGCGGAGATGTTTCCGAATCATTGCTGTATTTTCCAGACGGAACATCGGATACTGGCGCCGCAGGGCAATCAATCCTTTGACATATTCGACGCCGGCACGGAATTGTTCCGCGCGCTCATAATCCAATTGATTCACGACTTCTCCGGAATTAAAACTGTCCCGAATCCCGTTTTTCGTCCGGAAAAACTCCTGCCCTGCATGTAAAAACGGAATACCTTGGCCGGTTAAGATAATCGCATTCGCTAGCATTTGCCGCTTTCGACGGATTTCATCCGTATCTTCCGGTTTTGACACGGACAATTTGTCCCAAATCGTTAAATCATCATGGGCTTCAACATACGAAACGACCTGATTCGGTTCATCCGCAAAGCCTTGCGAAGAGACGTTTCCGGCGATTCCCCGTTTGACTTCATTCGTCCGCTCGAAAGCCCCGCTGATGAATCCCCGGTCAGCCGGTGTCTGAACGTCACCTTTGACACCGTCACGTAATCCGTTGTTGAAATGAGCGATTCCCGGCATCTGCGGCGCATTAAAGTAGTTGGCTTTTTGATCGGCTGCGAGTGGTGTGTCAAGATCCCACCCTTCCCCGATAATCAAAATCGACGGGTCAATCCGGTCAAGGGCATGACGAACCTGAATCATCGTTTCGACGTCATGTAAGCCCATCAAATCGAACCGGAATCCGTCCAGATGATACTCTTTCGCCCAATAGGTCACACAATCAAGAATGAATTTCCGCATCATAAAGCGTTCTGATGCTGTGTCGTTCCCGCAGAAACTTCCGTTTGAAAGTGTTCCGTCCGCTGCCTGCCGGAAAAAGTAACCCGGAACGAATTGTCCAAGTGGTGCCGTTTCCGCATCATAGACATGATTAAAAACGACGTCCATTACAACGCGAATGCCTCGATCGTGCAAGGCTTGAATCAAGGCTTTTAATTCCCGGATCCGTGCTGCCGGATCATCCGGATTCGACGAATAGGATCCTTCCGGCGCAAAGTAATTGACGGGATCATATCCCCAGTTGTAGTTATCCGGATCATTTGGTGCCGCTTCATTGACTGAACCGAAATCATAAATCGGAAGAAGTTGGACATGCGTCACACCTAGGTCCGTCAGATAATCAAGACCCGTCAATCCGCCTGCCGGTGTCCGTGTTCCCGCTTCCGTTAATCCGCGGAATGTGCCCCGCTCGATGACCCCACTCGCCGGATGGCTCGTCGCGTCTCGAACATGCAATTCATAGATGACAGCGTCTTGTGACGAATGGAACAAAGGACGTTCCTCAATCCAACGTTCCGGGTGAATCGCCGACGGATCGATTAATGCCCCCCGTTTGCCGTTGGTCCCGACTGCTTTCGCGTACGGATCGACTGCTTCGACTTTCTGTCCGTTGATGCTGGCTTGAAACGTATAAAAGTAACCTTCATACACAGCGCGATCCAGTTCGACGACGAATGTCCCCTGCTGATCTGCCGTCAATTCAAGTTCTTCAACTTTCCTTGCCCGCAATGTCCGGTACAAACGAATTACGACACGTTCCGCCGTCGGTGCCCATAAACGGACACGTATCGTATGCTCATCAAACGTCGCTCCTAAATCCGATCCTTTATAGGCATAGCGCTCATCCAACTCTTCCGGTGTGAGCGTCAACATATCTGCTGTTTGTTTCAAAGCCATGCACCCCTTTCATTTCATGGTTTTCATTATAACAAAATTTCATCCGGATGAACGATTCGACTCTGTTCCTTGCTTTTTCTTTGCCGAAAATTCAACCTGAAGTCAAAGCATTTCCGGGCAAATATGCTAAAATGGTTGTGGAACGAAAGGGGAGATTCTTATGGCAGCAAAAGACAATTCATTTGATATCGTGTCACAAATCAACATCGAAGAAGTTAAAAACGCGATGCAGGTTGCACTAAAGGAAATTACGAACCGCTTTGATTTCAAAGGATCAAAAAGCGACATGAAACTCGAGAAAGAAGATTTGATTCTGATCTCAGATGACGACTTCAAACTCGATCAAGTCAAAGATGTCCTGACAGCTAAACTCATCAAACGGGAAGTCCCGACGAAAAACCTGCAATACGAAAAAGTCGAGCAGGCAGCCGGAAATACTGTCCGTCAACGCGTTATTCTCAAAAGCGGAATCGATCGTGATGATGCTAAAAAAATCAATAACGCCGTCAAGGAATCAAAACTCAAGGTGAAAACTCAGATTCAAGACGATCAAATCCGTGTTACGGGAAAATCACGCGATGACTTACAGCAAGTTATGCAAATCGTCCGTGAGTTACCGTTATCGGTCGACGTCCAGTTCATTAATTTCCGTTAAGCATAAAAAATCCCTTGCTCCGGTTGGAGCAAGGGATTTTTTATGCTTATTGAGCGGTATATCCGCCGTCAAGAACGACAGCTTGACCGGTGACACCGGCTGCTTTGTCACTTGCGAGGAAGATCGCGTAGTCGGCAATCTCTTTGACTTGCAGTAAGCGATGTTGCGGAACGAGCGGGTAGATGACTTCTTCAAGTACCCGGTCGAGCGGCACATTCCGTGTTTCGGCAAGCGAAGACAATTGTTTTTGGACGAGCGGTGTATCAACATAACCCGGACAAATCGCATTGACGGTAATACCGGACGTTGCCCCTTCTAGTGCGGCAACTTTCGTCAAACCGATGACACCGTGTTTCGCACTGTTGTAAGCGGCTTTACCGGCAAATCCGATCAAACCGTTAATGGATGACATGTTCAGGATACGACCGAATCCTTGTTTTTTCATGATCGGGAACACGTATTTCGTATAGAGGAACGGTGCCCGTAACATGATGCTTTGAAGTAAATCAAATTTTTCAGTCGAGAACTCTTCGATTGGTGAAACATGTTGCATGCCGGCATTGTTGATGACGATATCGATCCGTCCGTAGTGATTCATCGTTTGTTCAATGCTTGACTGAATCGCCGTTTCACTTGTGACGTCCCCTGCGACAGCAAAGGCTTCGAATCCTTTACTTTGAAGTGTTTCCGCCGCCTGTTTGGCTGCATTCTCCTGTAAATCAACGATGACGACTTTTGCACCTTCCTGTGCAAATTCTTCCGCAATTTCGAGACCGATTCCGCTTGCTGCTCCGGTAATCAATGCGACTTTTCCTTCAAGTTGTTTCATCTTCATCTACTCCTTTTTACTCGTTTGTTTCTTTTACTGTACGCTTAGGCAATGAATAATAAAAATGAATACTTGTTATGATAGATATAACAAAAACGAATAGGAGTGAATCAGATGGATTTTCGCCAGTTGGAATATTTCACGGAAGTCGCCCGCTTCAAAAGCTTTACAAAGGCGGCGGATCACCTGCATGTCACTCAGCCGACCCTCAGTAAGATGGTCCGCCATTTAGAAGAAGAATTGGATATCGAACTGTTTGATCGGAGTAAACGGCAAATCGTCTTAACGGATGCCGGGGAAACTTTACTTGTCGAAGGCGAAAAAATTCTGAATCAGCTTGCCGATCTGCCGTCTCATCTCTATGACGTCATGCACTTGACGAAAGGGACAATCCGGATTGGTGTTCCGCCTTTGATCGGTTCATTGTTTTTCCCGCGTCTGCTCCGTTTGTTCCGTGAACGGTATCCGATGGTGACAATCGAGATTACGGAAGCCGGCGGACACGCGCTTGAGAAGGCTGTCGTTGCCGGAGAAGTCGATTTAATCGCGACTGTCTTTCCGGCCGATGAACATTTGACGGTCTATCCCTTCATTGAAGAGGAGCTGCATCTGTTTTTACCGGAGCAACATCCTCTCGCGGATCAGCCGTCCATTGCCTTGGAAAATGTCGCCGAGATGCCGTTCGTTCTGTTTAATGAAACCTTTTCACTTCACGACGTCGTTTTACAGGCCTGTGAGACAGCAGGGTTCCGCCCGGCCGTCGCCCATGTCAGTTCGCAGTGGGACTTCTTGTGCCTGCTCGTTGCGGAAGGAAATGCCGTGACTGTTCTTCCGCGGTCTTTGGCACAGCAAATGACGATCAAAGGTGTGAAAACCATTCCGCTCGATGTCCGTGTACCGTGGCAGATCGGTGTCGCTGTCCCGACCGGACGCTATCAGTCTTATGTGACACGTGAATGGATTCGCTTCATTCAAGAAAATCATTCTTAAAATGAATGACACATATAAAAACCATGTATTTGTAGCATGAGTATTCTTCCTTTAAGATAAACCGTATCGTTCATAACAGAAAGGAAGTTATTCATCATGGCTACACACTTAAACAACCGACACGAAGTAGGACTTAAAAAATTAAACGAATTTACCGATACGAATTCTGCGCAATCAACACACGAAAAAATCGCCGAATCGTTAAAAGATATCGCTCCGGCAGTTGGTGAATGGATCACCGATTTTGCTTACGGGGAAGTTTACAGCCG
Source organism: Exiguobacterium artemiae 255-15 (assembly GCF_000019905.1). Taxonomy (GTDB): domain Bacteria; phylum Bacillota; class Bacilli; order Exiguobacteriales; family Exiguobacteriaceae; genus Exiguobacterium_A; species Exiguobacterium_A artemiae. Next base: position 2,842,920 of record NC_010556.1, read on the forward strand.
CAACGGGCTCGTCAATCGCGACCGCGCGATCGTCACGATCGCAACACTTGTCACCCAAGGAACTGAACCACAACTCGCGCTTCATATTAATACCGGATTAACGGCCGGATTAACAGGAAACGAAATCGTCGAAGCCATCATGCACCTTGTTCCTTATACCGGCTTCCCGCGTGTCCTTAACGCACTCGAAGTCGCAAAAGTTGTTTTCTCTGAACGCGGCGTGACCGTCAACCCGGCTTAATTAAAAACAGGATGAGCCGCATGAAACGCGGGGTATACTCTTAGTACAAGGGAGCGATGCCACATGCAGTATGCACTCATCACCGATCTGCACAGTTCATTATCCGATACACGTGCTGTGTTGACAGCTATTCAACGGACGGCTCCGCAAGCAATTGTTTTTTCGCTCGGAGACGTCCACGAATGTCATATCGGAAAAAAACGGGCCAAGCGGTATACGTTTGAAGAAATCGAACAAGTCGTGACGCTTGATCCGGATTTTTTGAAGTTGCTGTTTTTTGAAACGTTGCTCGGAAATCAGGAAGAACGGTTGTTTTCATTGATTCCGACAGGCGTATCCCATTATCTCGATCAGCTGCGCTCATCGGATCGGACAAAACAAACGGATTCTGCTTTGTTCATTCATGGTGATCAATTGAAATGGAGTTATGATTTGACGCCCGACACCTCTTCTTATCCGGACCGGCTCTTATTTTTCGGTCACAGTCATGTACGCGGATTGTTTAAAGAGGGCAAACGATTAACCGTTCATCATGATATTCCGATTTCGATCAAACGCGGCCGTTACGCCATCAACGTCGGACCGGTTCTGGTCGAACGGGAATGGTTGCTGTACGATACGACGACCGAAACCATCACGTTTTATCGAGCCAAATGACTGCCTGACATGAAAAATCCCCCGTTCCTTCACAATTCGTGAAGGAACGGGGGATTTTGAGTTATCCGCTGTTACAGATAACGGACAAGAGAAGCACGAACTAAATCCACTTGTGTGAACTCTGTCTTATCGGCAAACTGATTGACGACGTGACGGACTTCACCTTGACGACGGACGAAGCTTGTCGGAACCGGTGTTTTACGGACCAATTGTTCGTATAACGTCGTCAACTGATGATCATCGATGACCGTCGTCATCTGATCAAGGAATAACAGGACATGGAGACGGTTCAAATAGTCCCACGGCTTGTCTTCCGAACGAAATTCATTGCGGGCCAACCATTTCTTCAAACCGATCGCATCAATCTGGTTCAACGTCTCTTTTGTACGGGGTGCTTTCCATAACGCCAGCAACTCACCGAGTTTTTTGCGTGTCTGCTTTTTCGTCATGAAGAACTCAAAGTTGGTTTTCGTATCGAGTGCGTCACCGCTGATTGGAGCAATTTGATCAGCTCCTGGTGCTGTCACGAAATCGAATACGAAATCAACTGATTCGCCCGGAAGCCATGCAGCGACTTTTCCGTGAAAGTCAGCAATAAAAGCGATCGATGCAGCTGAGTCTTCCTGGTTCATTTGTGTAGATGCGTGCTGTAACCGTTCCATTGTCTCTTTGTTCATATGATAACCCCATCTTTAATCTGATTTATTTTACATTTCTTCCGGAGCGCCGACGCCAAGCAGGCGTAATCCTTCCGTCAATACAATCGTAACCGATTTTACGAGTGCGAGGCGAGATTGTTTTTCCGCATCGTCTTCGAGGACACGAACTTGTCCGTAGTATTTATTGAAGCTTTGAGCCAAATCAAGGACATAACGGCTGATGATCGACGGTTCGCGGCGTGTAAACGCCCGGTCAATGACAGCCGAGAACTGGTTCAGCATCGATACGACACCCCATGAATAATCATCCGCACTTCCGTTGAACGCTGATCCGTCATAAGCACCTTTACGAAGCAGTGAATTTGCCCGTGCATTCGTATATTGGACGTATGGACCGGTTTCTCCTTCAAATTTCAACATCTGCTCGAGATCAAACTCAATGTTGTTCATGCGTTCATTTTTTAAATCATGGAAAATGACGGCGCCGACACCGACTTCGCGTGCTGTCTGTTCTGCATTGGCAAGGTTCGGATTTTTTTCAGCGATGTTTTGTTTGGCAACGTTAATTGCATCTTGAAGCACTTCTTCAAGCAGAACAATCCGTCCTTTACGTGTCGACATCTTTTTCCCGTCTTTCATGATTAAACCAAACGGAACATGGTGCATGCCGTCAACATTTTCAAATCCGAGTTTCTTCAGGACAGCAAACAGTTGTTTGAAGTGAAGGGCTTGTTCGCCGCCGACAACATAAAACGCCTGTTCGAAGCCGTAAGTCTCAAGACGATACACGGCAGCCGCCAAATCACGTGTCGCATACAGTGTCGCACCGTCTTTTTTCTTGATCAAGGCAGGAGGCATGCCTTCTGCTTCAAGGTCGACGACCATTGCGCCTTCCGACTCGACGAGCAAATCTTTTTCTTCCAATAAGTCGATGACGTGTTGCATCTTATCATTATAGAAGGCTTCTCCGTTTAAGCTGTCAAAGCTGACACCAAGCATTTCATATACACGGCTGAACTCGACGAGTGAGACTTCACGGAACCATGTCCAAAGTGCTGTCGCCTGTTCGTCCCCCTGCTCGAGTTTTTTAAACCAAGCCCGACCTTCGTCTTCTAAGCCTGGGTTTTCTTCCGCTTCTTCGTGGAAACGAACGTACAGTTTCAGCAATTCTTTGATCGGCTCAGAGCGGACATCTTCTTCTTTCCCCCACATATTGTAGGCAACCATCAATTTACCGAACTGAGTTCCCCAGTCTCCTAAATGGTTGATGCCGACGACCTCATATCCTTTTTTTCGTGAAATCTGGTTCAATGCATTTCCGATGACCGTCGAACGCAAATGTCCCATCGAGAATGGTTTTGCGATGTTCGGAGATGAGAAATCCGTGACGATCGTTTTTCCGTTCAGCTCGCTTGATCCGTATGCCTGTTGTTCTTCTAAGACACGTTTAATAATTTCACGCGAAACCACTTCCCGGTTCAGAAAGACGTTTACATACGGTCCGGCTGCCTGGACGTTTGAAAACAGCGGGTTATCGATTTTTTCAGCCAGTTCCGTCGCAATCATCATTGGAGCTTTGCGGAAGGCTTTTGCGAGTTGGAAACATGGGAAAGCCAGGTCTCCGTGATCCTCGTGCTTCGGCTGTTCGATCAGTTGTTCAATCTCTTCTTGTGACAGGGCGTCACCGATCACATCGTGTAATACTTGGGCATACTGTTGCTTGTAACTCATTTTATTTCCTCCAAACAATTATTTTTTCCAATAAAAAACGCCCTTTGCGCAACACGCAAAGAGACGGAAAGACCGCGGTACCACTCTTCTTGGTGTCGACGGTACGACACCCACTTTAACGGGGATAACGGGGTTCCCCCGGCTAGGCCTGATCACATGGATTCGGATAGCATCTCGGAAGTGCGTTTCACGATGGTCTAATCTGTTCAGGCTTCCACCATTCCCTGATTCGCTGGTCGATTACATCCTATCGTTACTTTCTTCGTCATCGATTGTCTGATATCTTTCACATTATACGCAATTCACCCCATTCTCTCAACCTTATTTTTTTGTAAATCCCTTATCATAATTTCCACAAAACGGGTATAAGTAGGGAAGGACTGTTAAAGGAGGGGGACGCACCATGGTCTACTATCAAAAAGTGGCACGAAACAGTTGGCTCGTCTTGTGTCTCGTCGCCAGCCTGCTTACCTTCACTTTACTTACACATCCGACACTCATTGACTTCCCACTCTCACTTGGCAATGCCGCCTACCTTCTCGCACTCATCATCCTGTTTCAGTTCGACAACATCCGGCGGGGAGGCATTTATTATACGTTTCAGGAAGGAATCATCTTATTCATCTTCCTTAACTACGGATTAGGGCCGTCCATCTTTCTCAGTCAGATTGGTATCATCATTTTTCAATATTTTTCTCACAAAAAAGAAATTCGCCGTCAACGCTTTTTATACTTGTATCCAATCAACGTTCTGTTTGATTTGGTTTATCTCGCCTGTCCATCCCTTGTCTATTTAGCACTCGGTGGACCAATTGGGACCGGTTTTACTTACTCGAAAGCGCTCCTTCCGCTTCTCGGATATTTAACGACCGTGATGCTCGTTTCCTATCTCCAGTGCCGGTTCGTCAACCGGATCCTCTACTTAAAATATGATTGGGTCCGCCTTGTCCGCCTGCAGACGCTGGTCTACGGTATCAGCATCTTATGTGCCCTGCTCGGAATCTGGTTTTACGATGAGAATCCGCTCATCGCCGCATCTGTCTCGACACTGATTTTATTTTTATTCAAACGTTTGCTCCAACAACGCGTGGAGACGATTGAAGCGAATGAGAAAGCCAAACGGTTTGATGACGCAAAAGAACACCTGCTGATTTCCCGGTTTGAAAAAGAAACGATTGATTCCTTATTATGCGACTTGCCACATCTGATTGATTTCTCAGAAGGATGGATATCGATTCAGCAACAGCGTAAGCAAACGATCTACAACATACGAACGAAGACAATCATTGACGTGTTGCCTCTATTCCATTCCCTGTCGGCCGAACAGTTACACACCCCAATCATCCACGGTCTCCGATGCGATTGGGGCTCGGATATTCAAATCGATTTACCCGTTGACCGTCATTCGATGATTGCCATTCCGTCGATTACGAACGAAGATGTCGATGTATCGATCGTTCTGTTCCATCAAATTGCCGATGCCTATGATGCGACAAGTGCAGACGAGCTTTCGCGTTTGTTACGCATTTTTTGCCGGGTGGTGCACCGTTCACGGGAAACGTATCAACTGTACGCCGAAAGCCGGACGGATGCCTTGACGGAACTCGCCAACAGCCGTGCTTTTTACGAGGAAGGGGCGCAACAGTTTGCTTCCGACCGTTATCCGTTGTCGATTGTTTTATTTGATATCGACCACTTTAAGTATGTCAACGATACGTACGGGCATAAGGTCGGTGACCTCGTCCTGCGTGAACTCGGTCGCAGAATCCGGTCCATCCAGCAGAAAAAGCACAATGTCTTCGCAGCACGGTACGGCGGGGAGGAATTTGTCCTGTTACTTCATCAGTCTCCACAGAATCAGGCTATCGATGTCGCAGAAGAGGTCCGGCATGCTGTACTCGATCGACCGTTCGTCGTCGACGGACATCGTTTATCCATCACCATCAGCCTCGGCGTCGATACCGTCGAATATCAGTCGGAACGATCGTTTGAAGAATCGCTTCGTCAAGCGGATCATGCCCTTTATGTCGGAGGCAAACACAACGGTCGCAATTGTACTGCTCATTACGCTAATCTTTGAAAGGTCGTGACTATCTTGTCGATTACTGAAATTGAACGATTGGTTCCTACACTTGAAATGCCCCGAACGATCCGAATTTATCGTCCGACTGAACTCCCGGCCGATGAAGCACTCCCGGTCATCTATATGCACGATGGACAAAATGTATTCAGCGGTGAAACCGCCTCTTTCGGAAAAGGCTGGGAAGTCCATCATGCTTTACACACCGTTCAGTTACACGCGATGATCGTCGCCATCGACAGTCCGGATGACGGGATGGACCGTTACGATGAATATGCCCCCTGGACAGATGAAGCCCTTTTGATGCGCACTGCATATCCGTCTCATCGCAAGACGATCGGCGGTAACGGAAAACAATACATGCACTGGATTGTTCATGAATTAAAACCGTATATCGATGCGCAGTATGCGACGATTCCGACGGATACGACCATGATCGGCAGTTCCATGGGAGGTGTCATTTCACTGTACGGCCTATTTGCTTATCCGGAAGTCTTCACACGTGTGGCTGCTTTATCGACGGCCGGTTGGGCGAATTTTTCTTCTTTACTGGAATTCATCGAGCGCAGTCCGGGTTTATCAGAGGACCATCGTTGTTACATGGACGTCGGTACGAAGGAAGTCAGCGGACCGATGACAGAAAATGACTATCTGCATACGAACGAGGTTTTGGCGAAAGCGGTGCAGAAAAAAGTTCAACAAGCGGCTTATGAAATCATTCCGGGTGCCGTCCATCATGAAACCGAATGGGCAAAACGGATGCCGGATATTCTCCGCTTCTTATTTTCATCCTAAAAAAACAGGCTGACAAAATCCAGAATCCGGATTTTGTCAGCCTGTTTTATTTATACGCCGTCACTTTACCAATTCTTCCATCTGCTCTTTGACATAACGGTTGCGCGGGTGTTCCCGGCATTCGTCTGAACAAGAACGCATGACTTTCGGTTCACACTCTTCACAGCAGAAGTGTTGACGATTACATTCCGGATTTGCACAATTCACGTAACGTGTTTCGTCTTTCCCACAGTAATAGCATGTTGAGACAACGGTTGGATTCACTTCGTTGACCGGTACTTGGATGCGTTCGTCGAACACATACAATTCCCCTTCCCAGTCTTCTCCGCGTGTCGCTTCATCTTTCCCGTACATGACGACGCCGCCTTTAAGGTGGAAGATGTCGTCACTGTTTTGACGTTTACGGAAATACGCTGTGAATTTTTCACAACGAACACCACCCGTGCAGTACGTCAGGACTTTTTTTCCTTCAAACAAGTGTTCATTTTCATCGAGCCATTGCGGAAACTCACGTGACGCATCGACATCGACCTTGACGGCATTTTTAAAATGACCGAGATCGTATTCGTAGTTGTTCCGAACATCGAGAATGACGACATCTTCATTTTGCATCATGTTTTTCCATTCGGCCGGTTCAAGATACGCGGCATGTTCTTCCGGGACGTTGAACTCGTCTTCAAAACGCCATGTGACCAGTTCGCTTTTATAACGAACGAAGATTTTTTTGAAGGCATGTTCGTCGACCTCATCGATTTTAAATTCGATATCATTAAACCGTGGGTCGGCAAGCAGGTCTTGCATGTATTGATCGGTTTGTTCGACTGTTCCGGATAAAGTACCGTTGATTCCTTCCGGAGCAATCAAGATTCTTCCTTTGATGCCGAGCTCTTTGCAATAAGCAAGGTGCTCTTTTGTTAATTGTTCCGCATTGTCAATCGGAACATACTTATAAAATAATAGTACCCGATAAGGTTTCATAATCCTCATTGGCCCCCATGTCAGTTTTTTGCAGTAAAACGAACGTTGGCGAACGAAGCGTCATAGCTATAAGCTAGCTGGGAACGCCTGCAAAACGCACCCATTTAAGTATAATACCAACTTCATTTGAAATGCACAATTACTAGTTTCAGAAGAAGCTCCGGACAAACTTTCTCCCTTTCTGGCGGGGAAAGAGTTAAAATAGAAATTAGCAGTTTATATTGTAAGGAGGATTCCGAATGCTCCAAACCGTCCGTCAGTGGATTGAACAGATGATTACGTTTCTCCAGGATCTTCCGGGTGGTGCTGCGACCGGATTGATCGCACCCTTTTTGGAATCACTTTTTCCGTTCCTCCCACTTGTTCTGATCATTTCCGCCAATGCCGCCACTTATGGATTTTGGATGGGTGTGCTCGTCTCTTGGGTCGGAAGCATGCTCGGCTCACTTGTTGTCTTTGCCTGTATCCGTTATTTATTCCGTCGCCCTGTCACGAGGTGGCTTGAACAACATAAAGCCGCTCAACAGTGGATTGAACGGGTTCGCCATATGAGTCCGATTTCGCTCGGTTTTTTCTTTTCCCTTCCGTTCATGCCGGCGTTTATCATTACAGCCATCTCCGCCATGATTCAACTGTCGCTTCGGACGTATTTGATTGCTGCCGGAGCAGGACGACTGATCGTCGTCATCATCTTCTCCTTAATCGGTAAAGAATGGTCGACATTTTTGGAACGGCCGATCCGGCTTGTTTTTCTGTTCCTGATTTTACTCGCCATCTGGGGAGTCAGTCGCGGCGTCGAAGAAATCATCAAGCGCCGTGCCTTGGCACGACGTTCGAAGTCATTACGTGAGCTTAAACAAGAAATCGAGCACAATAACAAATGATTTACCTCTAAAGATACATCCTGATGAAGGGTGTGTCTTTTAATTATGCTGTTTCATCACGCTTTTCTAAGGTTTGAATCCATTTTCCAGAGCAGGACTTTTGAATCATTTTTTGAAATCAATATGTTATTAAAATAACGTTCACATTTTGTTCACTATTGAAAACGCTTACAATTAATTGGTAAGACCAATACTAGTATAATATCTCTGTTTCCCCCTTCTAAATTAGGATAGATTTTCCAAAGTAAGTGTCTCTATAATGAATTTAAATTCATTTTCAAAGGAGGCGTCCCATGCATCAGGTATCCGAAACAGCTAAGACGGAAACAACACGCTCTGCTGAAGCGATTGTCGAAAGTCCATCATTTAAACAATTGATGCGAGAAAAAAAGGCATTCATCTTACCTGCTATTCTATTTTGTCTCATTTTTTATTTTACGTTGCCTATCATGACCAGCTATTTTACCTTCTTGAATCGGCCGTTGCTTGGTGATATTACAGGAGCTTGGCTATTCGCTTTCCTGCAGTTCATCATGACGTGGACGTTCTGTACCCTTTACAGCAAAAAAGCGCGTTCGTTTGATCGGTTGGTCGAACAAATCAAGGGGGAATCGAAATGAACTATACAGCTGTCGCCCTATTCGCCGCGATTGTCGGGTTGACACTCGTCATTACATACTTCGCCGCCCGTAAAACGAAGACGGCAAACGATTTTTATACCGCGGACGGTGGTTTGACCGGTGCCCAAAACGGAATTGCCATTGCCGGCGACTATATGTCAGCTGCTTCTTTCCTTGGAATTGCCGGAATGATTGCCTTGGCCGGATTTGACGGATTCTTTTATTCGATCGGTTTCCTGGTCGCCTACCTCGTCGTTCTTTACCTTGTCGCCGAACCGTTGCGTAATTTAGGAAAATATACGATGGCAGATATGATTGCCGCCCGCTTTAATGCCTCGAAAGTTCGGGGTGTCGCAGCGATGAACTCCATCGTCATCTCCATTTTCTATATGATTGCCCAGTTGGTAGGAGCCGGTGCCCTGATTGAGTTATTACTCGGGATTCCTTATACGACAAGTGTCATCATCGTCGGTATTTTGATGACGGTGTACGTTGTGTTCGGCGGGATGACGGCCACTTCCTGGGTGCAAATCATTAAAGCCATTCTGTTGATGGCCGGAACAGCTGTTATTTCCTTTATGGTATTTGCTAAATTCGACTTCTCAGTCATGAAGATGTTTTCGGAAGTGAAACAAGCAACGCCGCTCGGTGATTCATTCCTGAACCCCGGTAATAAGTTTAAGTTGCCGCTCGATACGATTTCCTTAAACTTGGCACTTGTTCTCGGAACAGCCGGCTTGCCGCATATCTTAATCCGCTTCTTTACGGTTAAAGATGCACCGACTGCCCGGAAATCAGTAGTGTATGCGACCTGGATCATCGGTGCGTTTTATATCTTAACGATTTTCCTCGGCTTTGGAGCCGCGGCTTTCGTCGGAGCAGATGACATCATTGCTGCGAATGCTGCCGGTAACATGGCGGCCCCTCTCCTTGCGCAGGCGCTTGGTGGAGACTTACTGTTCGCCTTTGTTGCAGCTGTTGCTTTTGCGACAATCCTTGCCGTCGTCGCCGGACTCGTTTTATCGGCTGCTTCCGCCTTTGCCCATGATTTCTACAGTCACATCCTGCGCAAAGGACAAGCGACGGAAAAAGAACAAATGACGGCTGCCCGTCTCGCTTCCATTGCCGTCGCACTCGTTTCGATGGTACTGGCGTTATTCGCGCAATCGATGAATGTCGCTTTCCTCGTTTCACTGGCCTTTGCAGTTGCAGCCAGTGCTAACCTGCCCGTCATTTTGCTGACGATTTTCTGGCGCCGTTTCAATACTGGCGGAGCTGTCACAGGTATGGTCGTCGGTCTTTTCTCTTCACTGCTTCTCGTCGCGCTCAGTCCTAACATCTGGGCAGTCGACGGTTCAGCCTTATTCGTCGGGGAAGCGTTATTCCCACTGTCGAATCCAGGAATTGTTTCGATTCCACTTGGTTTTCTAGGTGCGATCATCGGAACACTTGTTACGAAATCGGACGAAGTGGCCGGTAACTTCGAACGTATTCTTGTCAAAGCCAATACCGGTATTGATACAGCAACTGAAGTTGCGGCATCAAAAGAATAATCCCCTTAACGGCTCCTTCAACCCCCTTGAAGGAGCCGTTCCCTTTTACATTTTGCGAAGGGATTGCCATACTAACCGTATGAAAGAACGTGAAAGGAATGTCTCAAATGGAATTTTATTATTTTTTACCGCTCGGCTTTTTCATTGGTATCATCTCCGGTTTCTTCGGAATCGGCGGCGGCATCATCTTAACACCGCTTTTGCTGATTCTCGGTTTTGCCCCGAGCGTCGCCATCGCGACCAGCTTAATGTTGACGCTCGGCTCGACCGTATCTGGTACGCTCTCACACTTGCGCCTTAAAAACGTGGTCTGGCGTGACAGTCTGGTCGTCGGTCTCGTCGGGATCATCGGTTCTACCATCGCAACGCCGATCGTTCTCCGCTTGGAAGAAGTGAACGGTGCCCATCTCGTCATCTCGATCGTCTATATTGGTTTGCTGCTGTATTTCGCCAATAAATTTTTACGTCCCAAAACAACGACCGGATCACAGACCGGTTGGAAAAACCGTTACCTGGCGCTTGGATTCATCGGACTGTTTGCCGGATTCATCTCGTCGTTGCTCGGTGTCAGCGGTGGTTTTATCATCACGCCGCTCCTGGTCGGTATTGCCGGATATGAGTTGAAGCGCGCAGTCGGAACAAGTATTGCTTCTGCCTTATTGATCGTCTTGTCCGGGCTCGTCAACTATACGGTCGCAAGTACCGATGTCGATCTGCTCGTCGGAGTGATGTTGATCATCGGAGCGTTACTCGGTGCACCGATCGGGGCCAAACAATTGGCGCATTTCGACAGCCCGTTCGTCAAAAAATATCTCGGTATTTTTTATCTGACCGTTGCAACAAGCGTTCTTCTTGAGGTCCTTCATTTCAATACGGCTTCACTGATTGTCTTGATTGCCCTCAGTCTTGTCTTCTTGCTGACACTTGTCGTCTACAGTCGTAAACGCTCTGTCCGCCGCTGATTCTTTGTATAATCTCGCCTCCCGACAGTTCCCCGGTAAATCCGGTTAACTGTCGGGAGGTTTTTTGTGTCTGATTTTGACGTGGAGTCGTTTTATATTTTGTTAAAATTTACAACTTACAGGAATTTCTTTGTGCTTGTACACAACCAAAGATATACTTACTTCAATAGGATTTTTTAAATAGAGAAAGAAGGTCTGATTTTTATGTTGGAAGCGACGTATCATTCCCTTGAGGATTTAGCCGAAGCGATTGGTGTCGCACTGAGTGCTCCCATTACGATCGAGGACCGGAATCACCGGTTACTTGCCTACAGCACACACACAGCTGATACGGATCCGGCCCGGATTGCAACAATTATTGGGCGGCGCGTCCCCGAATCGGTCATCGATCAACTGTGGAAAGACGAAGTCATCCAGAATCTTGCTGCGCAAGACGAACCTTTAATCATTTCAGCCCGGACGGGTGTCGGATTGAATGACCGCGTCGCGATTGCAATCAAACAGGACACAGAAATTTTAGGGTATATTTGGTCGATTGCCCGCAGCACTCCCTTTTCGGAAACGGAGTTATCCGATTTTAAAAAAGGAGCGTTGCTTGCCCAGCGCCAGTTGCTCGCGATCGACATGCAAAAGAAACGCCAGGAAGAAAAAACGGAACAATTCTTTTTTGAACTACTGCATGAAGACATGCCCGAATCGGAAATTTTAAAGACCTTCTCTAAGTTACATGTTGCGCCACCCGGAATCAGCCGTCTGATGGTGATCCGGTTTTCAGAAGCCATCACGCCGCGACTCGCGGATCGTTTACGCTATTTGCTGACTATCCAGCAAACCGTCCGACCGCTTTTGTACGCATATGATGAAACTGATTTTATTTTGTGGATCAGCACAAACGATCAAGATGCCCATCATGAACGACTCCAGTTCGATGCGTTCATCCAGTCATTCCGACAGATGCTCGCGGAACGGTTTAATTATACGAACTTCATCTCTGCCAGCAGCGAAGTGTTTACCGGCGTCCAATCGATTCCGGAACGGTACGAGGAAACCGGCATCGTTCTGCGGTTAAAAGATGCTTTTCCGTTTGAACTCAGTACGGTTACACGATATGAACGTCTTGGTCTGTTTCAACTCTTGCCGATTTTTTCTGAACGGTTGCGCAGAAGAACTGTCCGCTTGGAAGAAATCGAACGCTTGCGTTCCTATGACGAGAAGCATGCCGCTTCCCTTTGCGAGACGTTGGAATGGTTCCTTCATTATGACGGAAACGTCAAACAGGTCGCTTCTCATCTCCATGTTCACCCGAATACGATTTTGTACCGGATGCGAAGAATCGAAGAAGAAGCCGGTATTCGGATGGAGTCGCTTCCGGAACGGGCCCTTCTCTACCTATACCTAAAAGCAGACCGTTATCCTTTGTGATTTTTCACAAAGGATTGCTTGTATTTTTGAAATCGCCGATAAAGTAGAACGCTTTCATTTCTCGTATACTGAAGAAGAAGTGACACACTGTTTGTTTATTCGCGAAAGGGGATCGCATTTATGATCATCGGAGTATTAAAGGAAATCAAAAACAATGAAAACCGTGTCGCGTTAACGCCTGCTGGGGTAGCAGCATTAATGGGTCAAGGACATACGGTCATCGTCGAAACAACTGCTGGTATGGGGAGCGGCTTTACAAACGAAGAGTACACGCAAGCAGGGGCACAAATCATCGAGACAGCGGCTGAAGTTTGGGCGACTGCAGAACTCGCACTGAAAGTGAAAGAACCGGTTGCTTCAGAATATCAATACTTCCGTCCGGAACTGACACTGTTCACATATCTTCACCTGGCTGCAGAACCTGAATTGACACGCGCACTCGTCGATTCAAAAATTACAGCTATCGCATACGAAACGGTCGAAAAAAACCGGACATTACCACTCTTGACACCAATGAGCGAAGTCGCTGGTCGGATGGCATCACAAATCGGAGCGCAGTTCCTCGAAAAACCACACGGCGGCATGGGAATCCTGCTCGCAGGTGTTCCGGGTGTGCGTCGCGGTAAAGTAACGGTTATCGGCGGTGGTGTCGTTGGAACAAACGCAGCGAAACTTGCGGTTGGTCTCGGTGCAGACGTAACAATCATCGATGTCAGTCCGGAACGCCTTCGTCAACTCGATGATATTTTCGGTAATTCCATCAACACATTGATTTCAAACCCGTATACGATCGCAGAAGCTGTCGCTGAAAGTGATCTCGTTGTCGGTGCCGTCTTGATTCCTGGAGCAAAAGCTCCGAAACTTGTCACGGCTGAAATGGTCGAGCGGATGAAACCGGGTTCTGTCATCGTTGACGTAGCGATCGACCAAGGTGGAATCTTCGAAACAGTCGATCGTATTTCGACACACGATGATCCGACATATGAGAAGTTCGGTGTCGTTCACTATGCGGTCGCCAACATGCCAGGTGCGGTTCCACGCACATCGACACTCGCTTTGACGAACGCGACACTTCCTTATGTATTAGAGCTTGCGAACAAAGGCACGCATCGCGCGCTGGCTGAAAACGCCGCTCTTGAAAAAGGTCTGAACGTTGTCCAAGGATTCGTCACGTACGAAGCAGTTGCACGCGATCTTGGATACACGTACAAATCGGTGGAAGATGTGCTTCATCTACACGCTTAAGCCTATCTGATAAAGATAAGAAACAGCCCGTTGCTGAAGCAATGGGCTGTTTCTTGTCTTCTCTTTCCATTATCATGAAGATATCACATGACATAAGGTGGTCTTCACATGATCCATACGTTACAAGCACAATCAAATGAGATTACAATCCCTTTCGCAGAGCTTGATCTGTTGTCGCATTTGACGTCTGAATTTGAACCCAAGCTGTTTCAGCAAAAAATTGAACGCCTGCACCAGTTGGACCCTGGGCATCCGCTTCCCGGGATTGCCAAAGCCTATGCTTTCTTTCACGAACAAAACTTTTCAGCCGCACGTCGACAACTTGAACAGGCACGTTCCGAAACCGGTGATCATGTCCGGGCGCACCTGCTGCTCGGTTTGATGAGTGAAGTCGAAAATTTTCAACATGAGGCCGAACGGCATTTCCTGGATGCGTTGTCGCTTTTTCCGGAGGAGCCGAGTGTGCATCGTCATTTAGCCGTTCATTATCACGAACGGGAATTTTTCGGCGAGGCCGCGTCTCATGCACTCCAATACCTGAAAAAAATCGGTCCCGGTGGAGAAGGGACCTTGATGACCATCGATATGATGCAGTCGATGCCGGGGCATGATGAACATGTGCTGGAGTCTCTTTACTCATTGCTGTTCGAAATTCCGGAACATCACCACGATATGGTGTTCCATTCGATTGCCGCCAACAATGCGGAAATGCGTTATGAGTTATTCCATCAGGCACTGGACGGCGAACCGGATGAAGCAACCGTCTTTCGGCTCGATTCCATGCTTTCCCTGATGGTCGAACACAGCATGTGGGCAGCCGTCTACGATCAGACGAAAGACCGGATGTGTCGGACCGTTTTTGATACGCTTTGCCGTGACTTGACGTATCGCCATGCCGGAATCCGGTCCATTCCGCTCTACCTGACGATCCGGTCCCGGTATTTCATGCGTTGTCTGTTGCACCGTTCGTAATTCACAGGGCGAATGCGACAAGAGCTCCGATCGTCAGCGGAATCAACAGGTTATCGGTATCCCGGTAAGAGACCGCTTCAATCAAGGCCGCAATGTTGGCCAGTAAAAAACCGTAACTGACGGCAAGCCAAGCCGGTTCTTCATACAATAGGAAGGTCACTGTCAACACGAGAAACGAGGCGAGAAACATCGTGATGCTACCTTCGAACGAACGACGGATTTTTCCGCGGGTGTAGAATGTTTTCCCAAAGCGTTTTCCGACGAGGGCGGCTAATCCGTCTCCCCAGGCAAGGACCATACTTCCTGCGACAAGCGCCATCGGTTCCTGTTCGAAAAAGAACAGAACCAGCAGGGCCAAGGCCATCGGGTAATACACTGTTCCATACGAAACCCGTTCCACCTGATTCATCCGCCCGGTCCCTCGTTTCAATGTAATCCAATTGATCAGTGTGAAAAAAAGCAGCGGTGTGATGGCGACATACCAATGCTCCATCCAAGCGAGGGCTAAAAACACCCAGTGCCCGACCGCGATATGAATCCACTTCCGTATCGTCTCGGGTTGCATCTGCAATTTTTTTCCCGTCCATTCGAGAAGGGCTAAGACGATTCCAACGATGACGATTGTTCCGACTGCAGCAATCCACTCCATACGAATCCCCCTTTTTTGATAGTTTCATTGTACTTCGTTCAATTGGCGTTTGCTCTTTCGAACCTTCATTTGTTAACATAAGGTCAAATGACGTTCTAGAGAGGAAGTATTCTGCATGTATGATGCTCAAGCAGTACAAACGTTATCCAGTTGCCTGCTTCGTTTGAAAGAAGGCAAAGGAATCGGGACACTTGTGTCAGAAGATGAAGCCGATCTGCCGAAAGTAATGACCCGTCTCAAACAGTTCGATCCTTCCAAAAACGGTTTATCCATTAATGAAATCGTTCACCTTGCCAATGCATTGATCGGGGAACATATGTCGGCAACGACGATTCAAAATTGGACGAAGCGCGAAGTCCGTGACATCATCGGCGTTCCGCACCGGGGTAAGAAGTATTCCATTAACCAGGCTGCCATCATTTACTTACTGGATGATTTAAAGCATTTGTTTTCACTGGAGGAAACACGTGAATTATTGACGATTGTCTTCAAAAATCCAAACATTGATGAAGATGATTTAATCAGTCCGCTTGACTTCTATCTTGTGTATACACAACATGCGGAAACAAGCGGTCCGATCGAGTTGACGGAAAAACGCTTGAGACGGTCCTTAGAGCGCATCAACGCCTACCGCCCTGAAACTGTCCACGTTCTCCAACTGTGCCTCTATGCGCGCCGTATATCGCATCTGACGCACGAAGCGAAGCAACGTCTTCAACATGTCTTACAAACTTAATAAAAAAAGATGTCCGGTCATCATCGATGGCCAGACATCTTTTTTATTTTAGACTGCTGTAAGTGACTTGTAGTTGACGTTATTCGTCAGGCTCTTTAGAACCGAGAGTAATTCGTACATCGAAAGCTTATCCGCATCTTTGACGAGACGGTATTCATCGCCGTCTTGCAGCAATTCTGCGACGACTTCTCCCGCTGAACTCCGTACTGAGAATTTTCCTTTTGTCAGGTCGAAGGAAATGGTGTACGTACCTCGTTCGTAAACGTTGTACTCACATTTCTTCGAGAAGAGTGAAAATTTCTCACGCATTTGACCTACTTCTTGACCATCGTGGTTCATCACGACCCATTTCTTGCATGTCGGGATGAACTTACCAAACGCTACCCCTCTACCTTCACCATTCATTACTTGAACACGACCTGTATCGTCGTGTTGAACCGCCCCAATCATTTGGTGGGATTCATCATAAATCGCGGCATGACCTTGCGAAAAAACGCAACCCTGCACATAGACAACTTTGCGCAACAGAAATTCTCCTCTCACTGCTAAAAAGTGCTGGTATTTCGTCCCCAGTATATTTAGACATTCCGTATAATTTTGATTTTCTTTATCTGACTGATATTTCGTTAACGAAAATGATTATTGCACCGTTTGAACAAATTGACAACCCCCTTTTGTCGACAATCATTCGACAACATTAGCGAAAGCCAATTTCATGAGCAAATTCCAGTAATTCGTTCCGATCAATCAACCGAACCTGATTCGGTTCTGCCAGACGATACGCGGCTTCCGTATAGGTCGAGTTCGTCACGACCCATCCTTCATCCATACCGTAAAACGGGACGGCCGCCGCCACTTGTTGAACGGCTTCGAGTCCTACGACCGAACCATATCGTTTCGCTTGAATCGCAATCCTATACCCTTGTGCGTCTTCAATCAATAAATCTGCTCCGAAATCACGTGAGGCCGGTGTCAACTCGACACGATACCCGGCTTTTTCAAAAAGCTCGACCAACCATTCCTCAAACTCTCGTCCTTCCATCCGGTCCAGCCGATTGGCGAGTGACGGTGTCAGGAAGGAAAGGATTAAAAAGAGTGTACACCCTACTATACTGACAATCAAGATTAAAGGTTCCCAAGAACTCGAAAAAAAATAAGCAGCGGCTCCCCCGCCTCCTGCAAATAAGAAGGCAATCATTCTTCGTTTCGTATGTGTTTGCATCGTTTTGTTCCGCCCTTCCGAGTCCGCTCGTCGGTTTACGTGTCACACCCGTCCGTAGTCGGATTCGTTCTCTATATTCATCATACTAAATTCGTGCCTGTCTTGCGTAAGTGATAGGAACGACGTCATGGGATGGAGAATATATAGAGAATACGTCACCTTACTGACTTTTTTGTACACATTCGTCTACCGCTCATTTCTTTTAAGGAGGCAGCTCATGGCAGAACATTCATCTCCTTCTTCCAGCAGAGTCATCCATGCAACGTTGCGCGCTCTCGAAGAGCCTATCGTGTTAGTGGATCGACTTGGTATCATCGACTTTGCGAACCCTGCATTTCATAATCAGTTCCAGCTGTCATCAGCTGATACATCGCTTTCTTCATTCTTCTTACTGGAGGATACACTTTTCCCGATTTCAAGCCGGATTCAAGTCGTCTCGCTTCCATACACGTTGACGATTTCTCCGGTCGAGCAGACGGATTTCTTTTTAGTCACGATCAAGTCACTTGATCTCCACCAACTATTGAATTCAACGATTGATGCCGCGATTCTCGTGACAGATCCGGATTTCCGCATCACCGCCATCAATGAGACAGCCGGCACGATGTTCGGCGTCGATCCCGCTGCGCTGCCTCAGGAGATGACACCGATCTCGATTCATGATCCGGAAGAATTCCAACTCCGGAAACAACATCTTGAACAGTTAAATCTAAAAAACTTGTCCGATGAAGATATTCTCTTGTTACACGGACGGGATACAGAAAATGACTGGACATATCACCGGACAGACGGTTCTTATTTCTACGGCCGCCTGTATATGACGCGTCTCCAAAATGGCGGTTTCTTTTTATTCATCACGGATATCAGTTCTCAAAAGCAAGTCGAGCTGCATCTCGCGAAAAGTGAACGGCGTTTCCGTCTGATTGCCGAATCGGTTCTTGAAGCCGTCATCTTTCATGATAACGGCGTCATTCTCGATGCGAACCGGGCGGCGGAAATTATTTTCCGGACCCGACTCGAACTGATGAAAGGTCATCAGATTCTCGACTTTATCCAACCCGAGTTTCAGAACTCCGTCACTCAGCGAATCATGAAGCATCATGAAGAACCGTATGAAGTCATCGGGCGGCGGGCGGACGGCACTTCTGTCGAAATTGAAGTCTTTCCCCGTGAAATAACCTACGAAAAGACCCGGATGCGCGTCGACGTTGTTCGCGACATGACCGAACAAAAGAAAATCGAAAAGATGTTAGAACGTGAAAAAAATGCCATCATGCGCCAACGCGATATCACACAGTCGATTCTCCAAGCTTCCAATGAAGGTTTTTTACTGACCGGGGAAGACGGCAGTTTTACCTATATGAACGTCAAAGCACGCAAGCTGCTGGATGTACCGGGTATCGCGCCAAGTAAAATCCAGGAACGGATTAGCATGATTCCGAATCTCGATTTAGCGACACGGTACGCCATGCTGCAGCAGGTCGAGGAATTGTTGGCAGGGAAACATTCCGAGATCTCCTTCCGCTTCACCTTGCAGCAACCGGATGAATCCGGTCATCATTACTTTGAATTTTATGCGACCTCGATCAAAAAAGAACGGAGCCGCTTTTCACGACACGGCTTCCTGTTCGTCTTCCGTGACCGGACGGAAGAACAGAAAATGGATCACGTCAAAGATGAACTGATCAGCACCGTCTCCCATGAATTACGGACACCGCTCTCATCTATCCTTGGTTTCATGGAACTGTTGCGTTACCGGCAACCGACACCTGAAAAAACGACGCGGTATGTGGAAATCGTCCATGAAGAAGCGAAGCGCCTGACGAATCTTCTCAATGATTTCTTAGACATCCAACGCATGGAAGGCGGCAAACAGGATTATGCCTTTAAACCATTTTCGTTACGCCAATTGTTGGAAGAAACGATCGAAACCTTCGGGGAGACAGCAGAGACTCATACGATCCATGCTGTGACGGACGATGACCCGATCCTTATTTTTGCCGATGAAGACAAGGTCAAACAAGTCATCATCAATCTGTTGTCCAATGCCATTAAGTATTCCCCTGCCGCTGATCATATTGATGTCCGTTTGGAAAAAACAGCAGATCAGGCCATCTTAAGCGTGACAGATTACGGCATCGGCATTCCGCCCACCGCTTTTGATAAATTATTCACGAAATTTTATCGCGTCGATAACTCCGCCGTCCGAAAAATCGGCGGAACCGGCTTAGGACTAGCTATTTGTAAAGAAATCATCGAATCTCACGGAGGCGCCATCTCCGTCGAATCGGAGTTAAATCAAGGATCGACGTTCACGATTGTATTGGAGCTGGATCCACGAAAGGATTTTGAGAAAAAATGACGCGAACTTATCTGATGACAGGATTCCCCGGATTTTTGGCAACGAAGCTGATCGAACGTTTAGCTTTGGTTCCTGAACAAATCGACTGCTTTTATCTGTTGCATCTTAAACATGAATACGCGAGCGCCGTCTCGCAGAAGGAACAGTTTTTACGGACGACGTCGCTCAAGGAAGAACAGCTGATTTTAATTGAAGGCGACATTACGAAAGAGGGGTTGGGTTTGCCCGAGTCCATCCGGAAGGAGCTGGTAAGTCGCGTCACTCATCTCTTCCATCTGGCTGCTCTTTATGACTTGGCGACTGCTTACGCTGCTGCCTTTCGGATTAACGTCACCGGCACCTCGAATGTGACGCGCCTTGCCCATACATTCGTCCACCTGGAACGTTATGTCTATTTCAGTACGGCTTATGTTTCCGGTCTCCGGATCGGAACGATTTCTGAAAACGAGTTAACACATCAGGTCGACTTTAAAAATGCCTATGAAGAAACGAAATATTTGGCAGAAGTACGATTCCGTGAAGAAGTCGGAACGTTACCCTATACGATCATCCGGCCCGGAATCGTCGTCGGACATTCCCAGACCGGTGAAACCCCGAAGTGGGATGGTGTGTATTTTGTTCTGAATGCGCTACGGCTGCTCCGTCCTTTTGCCCCGTTACCGTATGCCGGACGAGCAAACGCACTCGTCAATCTTGTTCCGTATGATTACGTCGTCAATGCGACGACGTATCTCAGTCATGCGCCAGCCGGCATCCGGACGACGTATCACCTGACCGATCCGTTCCCGCATGGTGCCCGCGCGATTTACGAGATGCTGCACGTCGTCTATTACGGTTCATATCCGAGAGGTACTGTTCCGTTTCGACTGGTCACGTCTCTTCTCACACCGCGGATCGCGAAACGCCTGCAGATGCAACGGCAGACACTCGATTACTTCGTCCATCCGGCCCGATATGATACGAGTAACGCCTTACGTGATTTGGACGGAACGGGTATCATCTGTCCGGATTTAGCGGAACTGATTCCCCGCCTTGTCACCTATTACAAAACAAAACATCCGCAGACAGGAGAACCCGTATGAATGTTTTAATAACAGGTATGAACGGAACGGTCGCGCCCGTTCTCGCAGACGTCTTCCGTTCCCATCACTACGATATCACCGCCTGGGACCGGTCCGTCGTCTCTACGACTGATTCTGCCGTCATGGAAGCGTTCATCGATCGTGTTCAACCCGACCTCTTGCTGCATATCGGGATGGGTCCGGCTGAATTCGCCGAAACACTTGCACGACTGTCCTTCGAACGAAACATTCCGTTTCTTTTTACAAGCACGGCTTCCGTCTATTCCGACGAACAAAAAGGACCTCATGATCCTGCAATCGTCCCTGCAGCAACGGATGAGTACGGAGCTTACAAACGAACGTGCGAACGGCTGATTCAAGCGGTCAATCCCGATGCCTACATCGTCCGGATTGGTTGGCAGATTGGGCAGGCAGCCGGCTCCAATAATATGATTGATTATTTGGAACGCCATGCTATCGCAGGTCCAATTCCCGCCAGCACACAGTGGTATCCTTCCTGTGCTTTTCTAGAGGATACGGCCCAGACGCTTTATACGATCGTCACGACGTATACTCCCGGTCTCTATTTGGCAAACGGAAATGCAAGTCATTCCTTTTTTGACATCGTGACCGCTTTGAACATCCTACATGGGTCGAAGTGGCACATTACTGAAGATAACAGTATGACGCGCGACGATCGGATGACCGACTCACGGGTTGTCATCCGACCAATTTCAGAACACCTGTCCTTCGTTCATTAAAAAAGTGTCGTCCGTCCCATAAAAAATGGGAGAGACGACACTTTTTTAACCATTCCCGGAAAATCAGCCAATCAGCATATTTTCTTTCGGATAACGAATCAAACGATCGTGTTGAGCGGCAAACGTAAACAGAATCGTTAACGATCCGACACGTCCGAGTAACATCATAAACATGATCAAGGCTTTCCCGAAGTCGTTTAATTCCGCCGTGACATTCAACGACAGACCAACTGTCCCGAATGCGGACACCGTCTCGAAAAACAGACCGACAAAGGAGAGATTCGGTTGGGACAAAGCAAGCAACGTCGTCACGAGAGCGATGAACAACAGACTGAACACGGCGATGGCGTAAGCTTTTTGAATTGCCTGCGGCCGGACAGTTCGCCGCATCAAGACGGTTTCCCGTTGTCCGCGCAGGTACGTCCAGACGTTTTTCAAGATGACCGCTGCCGTCGTGACCTTGATTCCGGATCCTGTCGAAGCAGAACCTGCCCCGATATACATCAAGACCATCATCAAGCCGATTGATAACGGGACCATCGTCGTTAAATCGATCGTTTGGAACCCTGCCGTCCGCGTCGTAACGACTTGGAAGAAGACGATGTGCAATGCTGCAAAAAAAGATTTATCGTGAAGCGATCCGAGATGTGATACCCACTCATAAATCATCATCGCAAGAACCCCAAGACCGTTGATGACGACAAGTGATAAGAGCATCAATTTCGAATGTAAGGAGATCTTCTTGAAATTCCGTTTAGCCGATATATCCGCGATGACGGTAAAACCGAGTCCACCGATCATCAGTAATGCTGAAATCGTCAGGATGAACGTCGTATCCTGTTGAAAACCGACCAGATTATCGCCCCATAACGCAAAGCCCGCATTATTGAAGGCCGATACAGCATGGAACAATCCGTAATACAAGGACTTACCGAACGTGTACTTATATTGAATGAACAGATCAAGCGCAATCAACAGCATCCCGATCAATTCGACGACGACAGTCGTCAGAATAATGTTCCGGGCCAGACGGATCGTACCGCCCGGACTGTCGAGATTAAACATCTCTTGAATGATGATGCGTTGCCGGATTCCGATCTTCCGTCCTGTTACGCTCAACAGGACAAGCGCAATCGTCATGAATCCGAGTCCCCCGACCTGAATCAGCAGCATCATAATGATTTGTCCCAACAGATTAAAGGATTCGGCGATATTGACCGTCGAAAGACCGGTGACCGTCCCGGCCGAAGTCGCGACAAACAAACAGTCGATGAACGGTATGTCCTGACCGTCCTGTTGAGCAATCGGTAACCACAGTAAAAATCCACCCAATAAGATGGTCAACGTAAAACCGGTCGCGATAAAACGGGCCGGTTTATCGAATAACTGATGATAAATCAGTTCCCCGAACCGTCCGAACTTCGCGAGCCGCGAACGTCTTTTATGAGAAAACATATTCGTACTCCTCCTAGATGAAATGACCCAATTGCATCTATCATACTCCCCCAAAAACATTTGTTCTATTTAAATTTTGAATCTGCTAAACGTTTTCGTTTTTTTTTGGTAAAATAGATAAAAGTCGACGTTTAATCATAAAAGGAGGTTGAGGGAAACAGTGGACCCTAGGACGGCTGACCATTCGATTGAAGATGTCTCGCGAAGGCTTGAACGCCAATCGCAATGGATGCCCGCACAGTTATATTATCAATTCGAGGAGTTATTATCGCTGCATGTGGATCAATCAATTCTAAACGAATTGTATATTGCATTAAAAAAATACGATGTATTAACCGATATAGAGCGTGACGAACGAAACGAAAGCATTCAATTGCTGATCGACGAAAACGGCGCGTGATTCTCGGTTTTTGGATTTCCGAGCAGAAGACGCCCTCTTCTGCTCTTTTTATTTTTCGTTCACGATTGGACAACATGAGGAAAGGTGGCACAACTGAAATGGATATCGTGTCGATTATTGGTATTATACTGGGGCTCATCACCTTAGTCGGAGGAATGATTTTAAAAGGGGCCTCCCCGATTGCATTGCTGAACCCTGCAGCACTTGTCATCATTTTTGTCGGTACAGCGGCAGCAATCATGATCTCATTTCCAAAAGAACGTTTAAAGATCATCCCGGCTTTGTTTAAAGTCATTTTCTTTGAGCAACAACTGATGACGAAACAAACATTGCTCCAACAATTCCTGACCCTTTCGACACAAGCCCGAAAAGAAGGTTTGCTGTCGCTTGAGACGGCACTCGAAGAAGTCGATAATGCGTTCATGCGACGTGGTGTCATGATGGTCATCGACGGTCAGCCGTCGGAATATGTCGAAGATGTCATGACGCGTGACCTTGAAAACATGACCGAACGACATCATGCAAATGCCAATATCTTCACGCAGGCCGGTACATATGCCCCAACGCTCGGTGTACTCGGAGCCGTCGTCGGACTTGTCGCCGCGCTGTCTGATTTATCCGATATCGAAAAGCTCGGACATGCGATTTCCGGTGCCTTCATCGCAACGCTGTTCGGGATTTTTACAGGATACGTCCTCTGGTTCCCGTTCGCGACAAAATTAAAGCAAAAATCAGCGACTGAAATTCAACTGTATGAAATGATGATTGAAGGGATTTTATCGATCCAGAACGGAGAATCGCCTAAAAACCTGGAGGATAAGTTACTTGTCTATCTGACACCGAAGGAGCGTGCGACGTATGAAACGGAAAAAGAAGCCGCATGACGAACACATTTCCGAAGGCTGGCTGATTCCTTACGCCGATCTCCTGACGCTGTTATTGGCCTTATTCATTGTCCTGTTCGCTTCGAGTAACGTCGATGCCGTCAAGCTGAAAGCGATGTCCCAATCGTTCAGCTCCGTCTTTAACGGCGGCTCCGGCATGATTACGAACAGTTCCTTATCGACCTCACAAGAAGAAGAGGACTCGAAAAAGACGGATGCCCGGACGAAAGCACAAAGCTATGAAATTGCTGAACTTGAAAAAATCAAGGAAGAAGCCAATGACTACATCAAACAACAGAAGCTTGAGAAGGACATCAAAGTCGAGGTTACGAATGAAGGGCTTGTCTTCAACATTCGCGACCGGGCTCTCTTCTCCCCTGCCCAAGCAGATGTCAAAGGTGACGCGATTCAAATTGCCCAAGGCATGAGTAATCTGCTCGTCAAAGCGGGACAGCGTCAAATTCAGGTGTCGGGTCATACCGATAATATTCCGATCAATACCGTTCAATATCCATCGAACTGGGAACTCAGTGCAGAACGCGCCATCAGTTTCATGCGTGCTCTTCAGCGGAATCCAAAACTGACCCCTAAACGATTTACAGTCAGCGGCTACGGCGAGTATCAACCGATTGCTTCGAATGATACGGAAAGCGGCCGCAGTCAAAATCGCCGGGTCGAAGTCTTGATCCGTCCGCTGATTGATATCAAGGCACAAAATGTCCTCGATGAGACAAAGGTCAAACCATAATATCCACTTACTAATCAAAACAGGCCCACTCCGAAAAAAATCGGAATGGGCCTGTTTTAACGTGCTGTTTAATAATATGGACGAATCATCACATACACGATGACACCCGTCAGACTGACATATAACCAAAGCGGCATTGTAAAACGGGTCCACTTTTTATGTTTCTCAAAGTTTTGATTCAAGGCATGAGCGAGTGACATCAAGACGAGCGGGACGATAATCGCCGCCAAAATGATATGCGAAATGAGAATAAAGAAGTAGACGGGACGGACAAATCCTTCGCCGCCGAATTTCGTTGATTCACTGACCGCATGATACGTCACGTACGAAATCAAGAATAACGTCGTCGTCGTGATGGCACCGCCGATGAAACGACGGTGATTGATCCGGTTGCCCCGGCGGATCGAAATCCAGGCACCGAGCAACAGCATAAAGGTAAAGCTGTTAAAGATCGCGTTTAAAAAAGGAAGCAGCGTCCAGTCAAACCCGTCACCGACCTGAACAGGCGGTGCAAAAAACAACAGTGCGACCAACAGATTGATGACGAGCGTCAAGAGGATGACGACCGGAACGAAATTACGTTTTTTAGCAGATTGTTGCATGTATTATTCTCCTTGTTTCCAATCAAAGTATCGTTTTAACCATTTTGGCAATGGACCGTCAAACAGACGTTCACGCCAGTAAAGATCGGCGGCACGCTGGACGGCTGCTCCCCGGATCGGGTACGGATGCACGACACGTGACAGCTGACCGACTTTATCTTTGCGAGCCATCGCATACACGACTTCCTGCATCCATTCACCGGCCTGTTCGCCGATGGCATGGGCACCAATCAATTTCCCGCGTTTATCGGCAATCAGTTTGACATGCCCTTCTGTCCGGCCGTTGATGACAAACCGGTCGACTTCATCCAGTCCGGTTTCGTAGACTTTGATGTCGCTGTACTTTTGACGGGCTTCTTCTTCCGTCAGTCCGAGGTGGAACAGTTCCGGTGTCGTAAACGTCACCCACGGAACGGCACGGTAATCCGGTTTGGTCCGTAAACCGAACAGAGCGTTTGTGACGACGGTTTTTCCTTCAAGACCTGCGACATGCGTAAACGGTAACGATTGAATCGTATCACCGACCGCAAAGATATGACGTTGATTCGTCCGAAGTGAACCGTCAACTTGAACATAACCTTTTTCAACATGGACGCCGGCACGGTCGAGACGTAACGCATCAATCCGCGGCTTGCGACCGACCGCAACGAGGACGGCATCTGTTTCAATGACACGGGACTCTTCACCGGTTTTGACCGTAACTTCGATTCCTTTTGCCGCTTTACGGACACTTGTCACCGTCGTATCCAAATGGAGCGTCAATTCCTGTTCAATTTGCCGTTGTAACACTTCGACCATACTGCGGTCTTCTTTCGGCATCAGTGATTTGGCACCTTCAATCACGGTTACTTCCGTTCCGAGATGCGCATAAGCTTGCGATAATTCAAGGCCAATCGCACCGCCGCCGATAACGAGTAATCGTTCCGGACGTTCCGTTTGTTCAAAAATCGTCTCATTCGTTAAGTACGGAATCGTATCGAGACCCTCAATCGGTGGAATAATCGGCTGTGATCCGGTCGAAATCGCGAATTTCTCTCCGACGACCAACTGCCCCGCCACTTCCACTTCATTGGCACTCAAGAAACTGGCTTCACCGATATAGACATCCACGCCTAAATCCTTAAACCGTTTTGTTCCGTCATGCGACTGGATGATGTTCCGGGCACGGTCAACGCTTGCTTTCGTCTTGCTGTAGACCGCTTCCCCGTTCAACGTCACATTGTATTTGGCGGCTGTCTGCTTCATGACATGAACATCGTGTGCCGCTTCAATCAATGCTTTTGACGGGACACAACCGTAATGCAGGCAATCACCGCCGAGATGCGTATGTTTTTCAATTAATGCGACGTGTGCGCCGAGACTGGCAGCCCCTGCTGCAATCGTCATTCCAGCTGCTCCGCCGCCGATTACGACCAACTGATAACTTTTCATCGGGAAGCCTCCTTATAGCGTGCCGAGATGTCTTCCATTCGTTTGCGGTTGACGCCCCAGTCGGAATAGCCGACGCGGGAAGCTGAACGGAAATGGATTTGTTGAGAAGACTCGTCGAAGTAAAATTCAACATCATCTTTAAAACGAAACACTTTACTCGAGAAGATGGAATGAATGTACGTCGAATCTTCTTTGACTACTTTCACCCGCTCAAGACTTTGAAGAATCCGCATGATTTGAAATTTTGATTCTGCTAGATTTCCGTGAAAAGGTAAAGGTGTCATCTTCAACGCTTCTTTATCCGTCTGTGTCGATACCGCGTTCGGTTTCCCTGTGAGCGGACTTAATTTGCCGTTCGATACGCCAAGTGCCATGACTGATTCCTCCATTCGTTTCGTCTTGCTGTGAATCATGATTCTGATTTTACTTTACCAGTTCAGTTTCGAAAGCGCTTCTCATTTGACTTTTCCGTTATGCTTTCGTGACCGGCAACAGGATGGTCGCAATGGCTCCGCCTTCCGGTTGGTTATCGATGAACAATTTCCCTTCATGGGCTTCCACCAGTTCCCGGCAAATCGCCAGTCCGAGTCCTGTTCCACCTTTCCCTTTTTGGACCTGATAAAACTTCTCCGTCACGTGGCGGAGATGATTTTTCGGAATCCCGGGACCTTCATCGCTGAAGGATAAAAAGAGGACACGTTCCGAACGGACAAGACGGATCGTAATTTCACCGTCAACCGGCGAAAAGCGGATTGCATTGTCGAGCAAATTCAAAAAGACCTGTTTCAAACGGTTCTCATCATATAAACCGACGACCTGTGCCGGTAATTTCCGGATGATCCGGATGTTTTTCTCCTCCAGCTTTTGCCGGAGTTGCGCCGTCACCGTCTCGATGACTTCCGTCAGATTCACTTCCTGCCGGTACAGAACTAAACGACTCGTTTCGAGCTTTGAAAAATCCAGTAACTGTTCGACGAGGGAAATCAGGCGTTCGGTTTCGGAATGGATGATCCCCATTCCGAGCGAGGCTTCTTCCGGCAATCGTTCCGGCTCTGCGAGCAACGTTTCACTCCACCCTTTGATCGAGGTCAAAGGTGTTCGCAACTCATGCGAAATACCGGAAATGAACTCATCTTTTAACGTTTCCTGTTGTTTGATCTGTTGTCCCATATAGTTGATCGTCCGGGCCAGCTCCCCCAGTTCAAACGTATACTCTTCATTGACTTTGACATCATAATGCTGTTTGGCAATTTGATCGGACGCACCGATGACTTCCTGAATCGGACGAACGATCGACGATACGAGACGGGACGAATAAATGTAGGCCAGTCCCCAAATGACGACACCTAACAGGAGAATCGCCAAACAAATTTCAATGACCCGCTGATCGATTTTCGCAAGCGACGTCGTATAACGCAGTGCTCCCGTCGTCTGTCCGAAAGAAACAATCGGTTCCGTCACTTCAAGCAGATGTTCCCCTGTCGTCGGATCATCATAACGTTTCGTGATTGTTCCCCCGCTCAACAGACGGGTCACTTCCTGTTTCGTCATGTTTCGTTTTGAGACGAATCCCGTCGACGAATAGCGGGGAATCCCCTTCGCATCTAGGACTTCGATTTCTGCATCCGTGTAGGCATAGGAATCGAGTACGTCATGAATCGTCGCCTCTGAATCTTGAAAATCATAGGCAAGACCGCTGTTCGCAAATAAGACGGCACTGGCATTCGCATGTCGTTTCAAGACATCGGTCGCCGTCACATAATAATAGTTATACGTCACGAAGGATAAGATTCCGATGACGAGCAGCACCGTCACCGTGATGATCGTCATGAACCGCATCAAAATCTGTCGTTTCATTTTTCGTTACGCCACTTATAGCCATGACCCCACAACGTCTCGATGAATTGGGGTTCCGCTGGATTTTCTTCGATTTTCTGACGCAACCGGCGAATGTTGACGTCGACCGTCTTACGATCTCCGAAATAATTTTCGCCCCACACCGCATCGAGCAACTCATCCCGCGACATGACTTGATCTTCATTTTTGATGAAATGGCACAACAAATCATATTCCGTCGGTGTGACTTCGACATCGACTCCTGCTTTTTGCACCCGCTTCGCTCCGAGATCAATCCGAAATGGTCCGGAGACCAGTTCACGCGGTTGTTTCCGGCGGCGGAGCGTCTCGACCCGGCGGAGCAGGGATTGAATACGTGCCAACAGTTCAGCCGGACTGAACGGCTTCGCAATATAATCATCCGCCCCGACGCTGAGTCCCATGACTTTATCTTCTTCGCGCGTTCGCGCAGTCAGCATGATGATGCCGACAACTTCATCTTTCGAGCGGGCCTGTTCGCAGACCGCGAATCCGTCGACTTCGGGCATCATGATGTCGAGCAGCAGGATATCGAACGTCTGCTGTTCAAAATAGTCCAGTGCTTCCCGTCCGTTCTCCGCTTCAATCACTTCATATCCTGCACGTTTTAAATTAATGACGATGAAACTGCGAATCGCATGTTCATCCTCGGCCACTAATATTTTAGTCATCTTATTTTCCTCCTGCTTTTTCCTTTATTCCACGAGTGCTACGTTGGCAGCGTACTCTTCATAGGATTGATTGGTCGAGATGACATACACGTAATCAATGCCTTCTTTGATTTTTTTCTTGCGATGACTGGCGATGTATTGCGTCTTCGGAATGATTTCGAGCTCAAAATCAATCGTCCCGGTATCCCGGTTGATGAACCGGACCCGGTTGTCCTTTTTCTCAATCGTTTCACGCGTCGCCCAGTTTGCCGGGAAACGCATCACGAAATTGTATTCGAGATCGATGTATTGCTCTTCCCGAAGTTCAAAGCCGCTTTCGAGAAATGGTTGCACGTCGGCGCCATTCCAAGCGTAATATGCCGTAATCCGCGGTTTTTCTTCGGCCGCGCGTCCGATGCTTCCGTCAGGCGTATATTGATGCGCAAATTCGATGACACCGTCCTGATCGACATCTTTCGGGAACGTATACATCGGCTCGACGATTTCTGATGTCTCACCCCAACGGATGGGTGTCAGCCGGGTTTCTTCAAGCTGAAAGACCAGCAGATGCATCTTGGCTTCACGGGTAAAGGAGACGAATACCCCTTTTTTCTTGGCCGGATTGACGGTATCGATTTCAAACAGGTCATGATCCGCAAACAAATCACCGTCTTTGACCGGCAGTGTGATGTCTTGCCGGTTGGTCGGATTTAAGGCTTCTTCATAATATATGAGTTCTGTCGTCTGTTCTTTTTTGAGCAACACCATATCCTGACGTCGATCCTGATTCAAATCGGCAATCGTCAATCGATCATATGTATCGATTTTCGTAACGTGAATCGATGGCTTCATCAAATCTTTCAGGAGATAAACGGTATTCTTTTCAAGACTCGTCACACCAATCATCAGTTGATTCGACTTTTGGGATTCATCCAGGATGACATGGAGCTGGTCAATCGATCGGCCTGTCGCAATCGGCTGGCTGACACGCAACACCCACTTCTTTTTCAGGCGTTCATGTACCAACACTCTGATTTGAAATGCTCCCTGATGTTCAATCCGGTAAAACGTAATGGCTTCGTCCCGCCCATCCCGGTTTAAATCAATCAATTCATACAGCCTGGAAATGGATTGATTACGCGGCGCCACGATTTCCGCCTCTGTCGGCAAATCGGTATCAATTCTTGCTTTTAATGACTTTTCCCATTCCGGTAAAGCCGGGTGCTCCAGCAAGGAAGCAGGATGAGGCAGTGTAAGACCACATCCGGCCAAATATAGGGTCGATAAGAAAATTATAAAATATTTCATCAGACTTAAATCCTTTCCATACATGCTCTTCTCAAACTTTATCACACTCTTTCAAGCGAGAGTATATTGTGGAATAAGAGTCAACTTGTTAAGATGTAACAGATATTCGAAAGGGGTTTATATTTATGGCTTACGAAATGATTGTACTTGATCTTGACGATACATTATTGACGAGCGACCACACGATTTCTCCAAAAACAAAACAATCGTTACTCGATGCACAGCGTCGCGGAAAAAAAGTCGTGCTCGCGAGCGGCCGTCCGACTTACGCGATGATTGATTTGGCAAAAGAGCTCGAACTTGCCCGCTACGGCAGTTATATTCTGAGTTTCAACGGGGCTTCGATCATCGACTGTAAAACAAACGAGTCCCTGTTCTCCAGTACCCTTCTTCCGGAAACCGTACATCGCCTTTACGATTTAAGTAAACGTGAAAATATCGATATCCACACATATGTCGGGCACGAGATTTTTACGGAACGGGCTAACGAATTTTCGACGATTGAAGGCGAACTGACAGGAATGGATGTCATCACGGTTCCGGACTTCAAGGCAGCCATTACAGAACCGGTCGTCAAGTGTTTGATGCTTGCGGAAGAAAATCGTTTGGCGGAAGTCGAGCTGAAACTTCAGCTTGAGTTAGCCGGTGAGCTCGCCGTCGCCCGCTCCAAACCGTTTTTCCTCGAATTTACGGAGGCCGGCGTGACGAAAGGAACAAGTCTCGCGTTGCTGGCTGAACGCCTCGGGATCAAACAGGCAGATGTCATCGCGTGCGGAGACGGCAACAATGATTTATCGATGATTGAATGGGCCGGTCTTGGTGTTGCCATGGCAAATGCTGCCGATACCGTCAAAGAAAAAGCCCAGTACATGACTGCCTCTAATGATGAAGACGGCATTGCCCTCGTCATCGAAAAATTCATGATGGACTGAACAAAAAAACCAATCCACTCCATTGTTGTCGGAGTAGATTGGTTTTTTGGGATGTCAGGAGATACACCAGTCGATCGGTGTTCGATTTTGTTGCTGCAACCAGTCGTTCGTTTGCGAGTACGGCCGGCTGCCGAAAAACCCGCGGCTCGCCGAAAGCGGACTCGGATGAACGGATTCGAGAACAAGGTGCCGATTCGTATCAATCAAACTCTTTTTACTTTTCGCATGGTTTCCCCAAAGAATGAATACAATCGGTTGTTCCTGTTGTCCAAGCACTTCGATGACGCGATCCGTAAACGATTCCCAACCTTTTTTGGCGTGAGAACCCGCTTTTCCTGCTTCGACTGTCAAGGACGTATTCAGTAAAAACACACCTTGGTTCGACCAGGCTTCCAGATTACCCGTCGTCGGTGCAGGACATCCGAGATCGGACATTAATTCCTTGTACATGTTACGTAAGGACGGCGGAATTGCAACCCCGTCATTGACGGAAAAACTCAGTCCATTCGCCTGATTCGGTCCGTGGTACGGATCCTGCCCCAAGATGACGCAACGGACATCCTGCGGTGCCACCGCGTCAAAGGCATGGAAAATCCGATCCTTCGGCGGATAAACCGTCGTTTCCCGGTAAGCAGTCTTGACGAAATCCCAGAGCCGGATAAAGTAGTCTTTTTCTTTCTCTTCTTTTAAAATCTCTTGCCAGGCTGTATGCATCCCGTTCGCTCCTTTTTCAGTCTCAAGCCCCTGTTCGTCCGGCCTGATTCTGCTATGATGGTATATGAGGTGGAATAAAGATGATTCAAACAATTCAGTTGTTCGGGTTGCCTTTTGTCGATGCAACACCGTCGCATTGGTATACCCATATTAAAACGATTTTACACAATAACGAAAAGGCTTTTCTCGTCACCGCTAATCCGGAACTCGTTTTACGGTCTTTGCGTGATCCCGCGTACAAGCATATTTTACAACAAGCGACGTTCATCACGCCTGACGGAATCGGCGTGACGGCAGCCAGTAAACGGATGGGGAAACCGCTCACTGCGACATTACCCGGCATCGAGACGGCCCGTGAACTGCTCCGGACTGCCGATGCTTTAAAAAAACGTGTCTTTCTGCTCGGCGGTCGTCCGGAAGTCATGAAGTCGCTGATTCAGCAATTATCGATTCGTTTTCCTGATATCCAGTTCGTCGGAACCTTTCACGGATTCGGCAAGGAAGAAGAAGCCGCAAAAGCAATCCGGTCGGTCGAAGCGGATTTGATTTTGGTCGCTCTCGGGGCACCGAAACAGGAAGAATGGATTGCCTCTGTTTACGATCAGGTCGACCGCGGACTTTTCATCGGTGTCGGTGGTGCCTTTGATGTCTGGTCGGGTCACAGTAAACGGGCGCCCAAATTATTCCGGCAGTTAAAGTTGGAATGGCTGTACCGGATTTCGAGTCATCCGCGCGGACTCGAGAAATTGAAGGATTTACTCCTGTTTGCGTCTCTCGTCTTACGGAAAAAAACGCATCTGTAAACAAAAAATACCCGCTGTCCGGTTGAACGGACAGCGGGTATTTTCGTTTCTTATGCGTTGACTGTTGAGAATGAACGGCCAAGTTCTTTTGCTTTTGCGATTGCTTCTTCTTTAATTTCTTCTGCTTTTTCTGGGTTCATTGCCATACCTTCGATGAACAATGAGTTGTAGTCTGTTACACCAGTGAAAGCAAGTGCTTGACGGAGGTAGTCATCACCGAAGTTGAGGCCAGAACCAGTGTAGACACCGCCTGTTGCCTGGATGTGGAGCGCTTTTTTGCCTTCCATCAATCCTTTAGGACCTTCTGCCGTGTAAGCAAATGTTTTACCTGCAAGAAGAACGCTGTCGATGTACATTTTAAGACGTGCTGGGAATGAGAAGTTCCACATTGGCGTCACGAATACGTATTCGTCCGCTTCCATGTACTGCTCAAGGTGTTTCGTCATTGTACCGACTTTAGCGATTTCTACTTCTGAAAGCTCTTCGCCTGTAGCGAATTTGCCCCATGCGCTGAGTACGTCTGTATCGATTTCTTGGACATCTTCTTTATATAGATCAAGAACTTGGACTTCAGCGTTCGGGTTAGCTGCTTTGTAGCTTTCGAGGAAAGCTTCACCAGCTTGAAGGCTGAATGAATGTTCTGTTGATTTCGGGTTTACAGTTACATAAAGTAATTTAGTCATTTTTATTTCTCCCTTTTATTTAAAGTAAATTCTGTAAGTAAATATACCAACACCATTTTCTTTTGTCAATTAGTTTGATTTCAAAGAAAGCAACAAAAAAAGCTTAATCAGGATGATTAGGCTTTTTTTGAATGTGTATAATGGTCTGCACGATGACCGATCCGTTTGAGCTGATCGATCAACTGTTCTTTTTCTGGAATCGAAAGGTCACTGAACAAGTCTGTGAGGAACGCTTCGTGCTTCGGGAACGTTTCTTCCATTAATTCTCTTCCCGCCTCCGTCAGTGTTCCGAACGTTACACGACGATCCGTCGGGCATGATCGTCGGGCCAGGAGACCCCGGTTCTCTAATTTATCCACGACGTACGTGACACTGCCACTCGTTAATAAGATTTTATCGCCGATTTGTTGAAGTGGTGTATCGCCTTTGTGGTACAACAATTCCAGTACACCAAATTCCGATAAATTCAGCTGATGGGTCTTGATGTCTACTTTCACTTGTTCCGCTACTGCATGCATTGTGCGAGATAGAACAACGAGCATTTTTAATGCCAGCTTCGAGTCTGTCGATTCCATTTTACGTTCGCCCCTCTTTATCTTGATTCGAACCAATCATAGACCTCTTTTTTCCATTGGTCAATTCCAGTCCGGATTTTCCACTTTTATGACGGACCTCTCAGTTTTTGCTTGCCGTGAAACGCGTTTCATAGTTTACGGTCTTGATATACACTACAAGGGAGGTCTTCTCATGTCAGTTCAAACATTCTTGTCTCGTCTCGTTCAGAAAAATGTTGCTTACGAATTAGCGATTGAACAGTTGCACACATCGACCGGTTACTATTTGTGTAAGCATACGTTGGTCGATCAATTCCCGGACTTGCCGCCAGCTCATCAGGTCGAACTGCTTCAAAGAATTTCGGAACAACTCGATCGTTCGGCTTGGCTGGAAGGCCCGATCACGAGACAGGACTGGATTAAGATCCATCAACAATTATCCAACAGCTAGGAGGAACCTTTGATGACCAACATTCGTGACTTAGCACGTGAAGCAGAGGTTTCAGTGACGACAGTCTCGCGTGTCCTCAATGATCATCCGTACGTCGCGGAAGATAAACGCCGGGCCGTCCAGGACGCCATCACAAAGCTCGGTTATATCCGTAATCAAACCGCTGTCCAGTTGTCGACCGGTCAAACGAAAACGATCGGTGTCATGCTACCTTACGTCGATCATCCCTACCACGCTGCCATCCTGCACGGGATTGCCCAGTGCGCTTTTGAGGAAGGCTATCGTTTTTTGACGTGGCAGACGAACTATATTGCGTCACATGAACAGACGGTTCTTCAAGCCCTCGCCCAACGTGAAGTTGACGGACTGATTGTCGTGTCCCACAGTCTGCCGGTCGATGAGATTTTACGATACGAGCAGTACGGTCCGATTGTGTTTTGTGAGCATCATGAAGATGTCTCTTCCGTCTATATCAATCATTATACCGCGTTTCAAAGCGGGTTAAAGACCCTTCAGTCTTTCGGGCATACTCAGATCGGGATTTGTCTTGGTCGCCCTGACAGCACAAACAGCCGTGCCCGAAAGCAGGCCTATCAGGATACCGTGTCACCGGAAGATACGTCATGGATTTATCAACAGGCGTTGACGATTGAGGACGGAGCCGACATCGCCCGGCAGTGGTCCAATCAATCCTGTCGCCCAAGTGCTTTGTTAACCGCCAGTGACCATGTGGCCGCGGGTATCATTCTCGAGCTTCGCAAACAAGGTTACCGGATTCCGGAAGATTTAGCCGTGATCGGATTCGACGGCAGTGATTTGGCTGTCGTCCTGAATCTGACGACGGTTGCCGTCCCTTATGAGACGATCGGCCGCCAAGCCTTTTTCATCGCGATCAGCGACAATTGGCGCGACCATCCTCAAATCGAAATCCCGACTGCTCTGCTGAGTGGATTAACGGCTGTTAAAGTCAAAGAATAGATGAAAACCCGCTCTTGTCTCGCAAATGCGTCAAGAGCGGGTTTTTTGAATGATTTGCTGTTTTATAGAGAACCTGCCGCAATGTAACGCGATCCCCAGTAGCCGCTCCGGAATGATTCTTTGACGACCTGTCCGTAATAGGAATTGGCATTGATCATCGTCGATCCATCAACCGCAATCCCGACATGCTGAATTCCGCTTCCGTGCGTGAAGAAGACGAGATCTCCGGCAACGGGAGCCGTTCGTTTCGTCGCGCCGTATTGTGCCGCTGCCGTCCGCGGTAACGACTTGCCTAACGCGTTGTAAACATAACGTGTGAAGCCGGAACAGTCGAAACTGACAGGCCCCGTCGCACCGAATACGTACGGACGTCCTTTTAAGCCTTCTGCGACCGATACGACGGCTGCTCCATTTTTAGTTAATCCTGTTGTCGCTTTGGCATTAAATGCTTTTGTATATGTAGCCGCTATGTACGCATTTTTTCCCGCATACCGGAGTTGATACCAATTGTTTGCTGTTTTACCGAGGACCGTTACCGTTTGCCCTAGTTTCAGTTGACCCAGTTTTTGTCCCATCGTCGTCGCTTTGGACCGGACATTCAACACATCGACCGCTACGACAACTTTTTTCGATGTACTGGCTTTCGTTTGTTGTGGAACAGCCGCGAAGCTGCTGATGAGTAATGTTGCCAATACAACGATCCGCACTAAAAATGAACTTTTCATCCGTCTGTCTCCTTTATAAATATGTTTATGCAAAAAACTAAATTATCAGATAATTACTGTTTTTATCCTATCATGCTGATTTCTTCCATCGCGTTACAGTTTATTAACAGGGTTAGTTTCCCGTAACACTTCTGTAACAAATAAAAAAACAGGTCTTGAAACGGCAGTTTAGAGCCGTTTCAAGAAACCTGTTCAAATGATTAAACCTTAAGTCTGCTTAATCCATTGACTTATTTTTCCGAAAGCGTGCAAAGAATTCGTAGACGATCGGAACAATCAGCAACGTCAAGAGTGTCGAACTCGTTAGCCCACCGATGACCGTTACCCCAAGTCCTTTCGAAATCAAGGCGCCGCCTTCAAGACCGAGTGCCAGTGGTGACAAGGCACCAATCGTCGCGAGAGCTGTCATCAAGATCGGACGAAGTCGTGTTCCTGCCGCGTCCAACAAGGCTTCCCGCGTATCGAGTCCTTCTTTTTCCTTATGAATGACACGGTCGATCAATACAATCGCGTTTGTTACGACGATTCCGATCAGCATCAATGCACCGATCAACGAAGAAACGGAAATCGTTTCGCCTGTAATCAACAGGGCAAGTAACCCGCCGATGATCGCAAACGGAAGCGAGAATAAGATGACAAGTGGTGTCAACGCGCCTCCGAATGTGACGACAAGAACCAGATAGACAATCGCGACGGCTGCTGCCATTGCAAGTCCGAGTTGCGTGAACGATTCCTGAATTTGTTCCGTCACACCGCCTGCTTTATAGGAGACACCTGTCGGAAGATTAATCTTTTTGACCGTTTTATCGATTGCTTGTGAAGCTTCTGTTGCTTTGTCTGTTTTTAATTCTGCTGTGACTGTCGCGACCAGCTTACCGTCCCGCTCACTGAGTGAATCCGGTGTCGTCCCTTTTTTGACCGAGACGAAATCCGACAGTTTCCGGACACCAAGCGGCGTCGTCACATCTGTTTTTTGTAGATCGTTGATGGAATCATATGTCGTCTGTTCGTTCGGAACGATGACATCGAGTTCCTTACCGTCTACTTTTATAGTAGAAAGTGGTTTTTCTTCACCTTGCACATTAGCAATACCTTGAGCCAATTGCGCTGTCGAGATACCGAATTCAGCGGCTTTTTGTTGGTCGACTTCAAATGTGTACTGTGTATACGACTCCTTTAAATCAGTCGTTACTTTACGCACGTATTTCGATTCGCCTTCAATCGCTTTCACGAATTCAGGTGTAATCTTTTGCAGATCCTCAATCGAATTGGCATAAACCGAATACGAGACACCGGAAGAGGCCGCTCCTCCGCTGAAGTCCTGTTCTTTCCATTCGCCGGTCGGAATCTCTTTATTCAATTGTTTGATTGCCTGTTGTTTTACATCTGCAAAATCAGCTGTATCCGGATCATACTGGGCAATGAAAACAGCTTGCTTTGTATTTCCGGGATTCAATGGATTTTCTCCACCGACTGTAAATTGAAGATTATCCATATCACGTTGCTTTTCAAAATATCCTTCTGCCAGGTCGGCAGCCTTCAATGAATCATCTAACGTTTGACCCGGTTTTGGATTATACGTCACGTAAAATGTTTTTTCACTCTCTTGATTCAAGAAGTTGACACCGATGGTCGGAACAAGCGCGAAACTGCCGATCAGCAACAGTACAGCGAGACCAAAGACGACAAATTTATGGTTCAACGACCAATTCAGTACACCACGGTACCAGTTGGCAAGTTTGCCACCGTCTTCTTTTTCCGGTTTTGGTGCCTTCCCGCGTTTAAAGAGTGAATCAGCAAACATCGGAACAACCGTTACAGCTACGATCAATGAGGCAAAGAGTGCAAAGACGACCGTCAAGGCGAACGGAAGGAACAGTTCACCAACAAATCCTGTAACGAATCCGAGCGGCAGGAAGACGGCAATCGTGACGATTGTCGATGAAGCGACCGGAATGAAGACTTCACGTGTTGCCTCAATGATGAGCGCCTTCCCTTTTAATGGTTCAGTCGGATCCGTCAATCGACGGTAAATGTTTTCAATGACGACAATCGAATCATCCACGACTCGACCAATCGCAACTGTCATCGCCCCAAGCGTCATGATGTTGAGTGAGATGTCCAACTGTTTCAAGACCAAAATCGCCATCAGCAGGGATAAGGGAATCGAAATGACTGCAATGATTGTTGATTTGAAGTTCCGTAAGAACAAGAGAATGATGACGACCGCGAACAAGGCACCAATCAATGCTTTGCTGATCATCGTCGAGACAGATTCCTCAATCGGCTTCCCTTGGTCAAGCGTGACCGATGCTTTGACGCCGTCGTTGTCTTTCTCAAAGTCTTTAATCGTCTCTTTCACCGCATTGACGACTTCGACGGTATTGGCATCCTGTGATTTCGTTACCTGGACGCCGATTGAACGTTCCCCGTTCGACCGGGAAATCGATTCTTCGATTCCTTTGTCTTCAATCTTCGCCAGTTGCGACAATTTGACGGTCGGAACCTGCGTCGGTGCTGCTGCAACCGGCGTTTGTCCTGCCGGTGCAGATGATGCAGGTGCTTGCGTCTGACCTTGTGTTGCATCTGATCCTGATGCAGGTGTTTGCGTCTGTCCTTGTCCTGCACCTGGTGTGGCTTGTGGCGTGTAAGGCAAACGGATATTTTTTAACGCGTTGACCGTCGTGGCCTTCCCATCGAGTACGACCGCCTGTTCTTTATCACCTAATTCATATAACCCGAGAGCCAAGCGGGAATCATTCGCTTGAATCAGCTGTTTGACGTTCTCTTCCGTCAATCCGTACTGTTGCAGTTTCTTCTCATCGAATCGAATCTCGATTCGGCGGATTTCCTGACCGGCGATTTGAACCGTCTGTGCTCCTTCGATTCCTTCAAGTTTCGGTTGGAGCTCGTTTTCGACCAGTTTCGTCAAATCGGATAAGGAGCGGTTTTCATCCGATACAGCAAAGCCGATGATCGGGAAGGCATCAAATGAAATACGTGAAACTTGAGGTTCCTGTGCGCCTTCCGGCAATTCCACATTAGCCAATGCTTCTTTGACTTTTTGTTCCGCTTCGTCCATGTCTGTACTGAAGCTGTAGTCGATTTGTAGATTTGAAGCATTCTGGAAAGAGGACGAGCGGACGGTTTCGACTCCGCCAAGATTCTCGACCTTACTTTCAAGTTCACGACTGACCTCATCGAGTACTTGTTCCGGTGTTGCACCCGGATAAATCGTCGTCACAGACACAGTTGGTGTCGTGATGTCGGGCAACGTCTCGAGTTTCATCGTCGTTCCGGCATAAATTCCGGCAACTGTGATGATAATCGTCAGTAACCAAAGAGCAAACTTATTATTGACTGAAAATTGAATGATACGCTTCATGGTAAAAATCCGCCTTCTCTCTCTTCTTTTTCAATTCCATCTTGTTACTTCGCTGCTTGATCAATCTTACGTGCTTGTTTTAATAAACGTTCAATCAAGGCTTGCCGTACGTCAGATGCGGGCTGACCAAACTGAAAATGTTCCGACATCTTCAATCCGTCCAGTGTAAAACGGATCATCATCGCTTCGACAGGATCTGCCTGTTCCATCAAGTGATCAAAAAATTGATGGACCTGCTTTTTTCGTTCTTCCACGAAAGCGGCATTTTCCTTTAACAGGGACAATAAAAACAATACCGTGTCAATATCGAGACAAAACTCTTCATCTCGCTGTGCCTGCAGCATGACGAAAGCTTCCATCGGACCAAACCCTTGTCCGAGATACGTCTGATACTGCTGGAACTGACGCCGTTCCTGTTCTTCGATCACACCCATCAACAATTCTTCTTTTGAAGAAAAATGATACAATAGCCCGCCTTTCGAGACATTCGCCTGTTTCGCCACTTCTTCAAGTGTCAGTTGCGGAAATCCTTGGGTCAGCATGACTTGAACGGTCGCATCCGTAATCCGACGTCGTGTTTCCAACGCTTTTGTACTGACCATAACCTTTCTCCCTTCATTTTACTGTACCGTCTGGACGGTTTCTTTTTTAAATATACGAAGTTCTGTTACGCTTTGCAAGATTAAATCCATGTTTCACGTGAAACGCTTTATTTCACTCGAAGCAACTCTATTTAAAAGCGCCCGCCGTTTCTCTTTTAATCAAGAAGCGGCGGGCGTTTCGGATGATTTTTTAATTTTTTTCGCGAGCGCTCTCCATCAAAGCCTCATACATCGCTTGTGCCAAGTCATGTTCACGCAACACACGGACTCCACGATCCGTCGGGCCACCCGGTGCTGCCACATCCTTGATCAGTTCTTCTGTCGGACGTTCTTCATGCAACAGCAGTTCCGCTGATCCTTTCATCGCCTGGGCAATGATTCTCCGGGCAGAAGAAGCATCGAAACCGGCTTTCGTCAACACAGGTGTCATCGCGCCGACGATTTCATAGAAAAATGCGGGACTGCACCCTGCTGCTGCCATCAGATACGGCATCGTCGCCGCATTCGTTTCGACCGTCTCACCCACGCGTCCAAATAATGCCGTCGCCTGTTGTCTTTTCTCGTCCGATACAAGGTCACCAAACCAAAGTCCGGTCATCCCTGTCCGAAATGCGACGGGTGTATTCGGCATCGCGCAGACGGCACCACATGAAATATGTGCTTCGATTTCTGCCGGTGTAATGTGCGCGGCGACGGACACGACCAATTGATCCGTCCTCCAAGTCTGCTGTTTGATGTAGTCGAGCACTCCGTCCGGCTGCATTGCCAAAACGACGACATCAAATTGATCCACCTGTTCCTCAGCCGTCGTCCGGACACCGTACTGCTCCGCCAGAGCAAACAGACGCGACCGGTCCGCTCGATTGGTCATCGTAATCATTTGAGGAGATATCCCGGAATCCAGCCAGCCTTTGACTAACGACTCACTCATCGAACCTGCCCCTACCATTAAAATATTCATTTCATTGCCTCCCAACAAAAAAAGGACCAATTGCTGGTCCTTCGGATTTCCTAGTCATTATACACGAACTGCCAAGTCCTCGACAGCAACGACGCGGAGTCCTTTTTCGTTTAATTTCTTGACGATTTTCTTTTTCGTCTTCTCATCACAATCCGTTGGTAATGTGATCAAGACACGGCGCATGACACTGCTTTTTGCATCCAATGTCATCAGACTCGCAACCGTTGAGTATTTGTTAATGATTTTCGCGATCTTTTCAAGCGCCCCTTTTTGTTCACTGAGGGCAACCGTCAGGACATAACTGCCTGAATCACGGTTCCACGCTTCTTCGAGCATACCCAGCATTTTTCCGTGGGGTAAAATCCCGAAAAATTGTCCATCATCGTTCAGAACAGCAATGTAAGGCAATTCTTTGATGGAGAAAAAGACTTCAAAGAAGTTACTGCCTGTGTAGATGAACTTCGTCGTGTTTTTGATCAGTGTCATAACGTTGTCGTCTAAACTTCCGCCGTTCATTCCGTGACGGTAAATATGCATTTTATAGATGTTTCCTTTGAACAACTGACCGGTTTGATCAAGAACCGGGACACAGCGGTATCCTGTCTCTTCCAGCGTCTGTAACGCTTCTCGCAGGGTAGCCGTCTCTGAAATCTTGACACACTGGTGTTTCGGAATACACAAACTTTGAACGAGCATACAAAACGTCCTCCTCTTTCCTTTACATGATTATACCTGATTTACATGGCGCTCTAACTTAATTTCTTATTCGCTTCCGCTCTTCCTTCTCCTGCTTTTCTTCTATTCCCTTACAAAGGGCAACGGAAAACACAAGTTTCCCCAAGATTAATAAGCGAATCCATCTTAT
This sequence comes from Exiguobacterium artemiae 255-15, assembly GCF_000019905.1. GTDB lineage: Bacteria > Bacillota > Bacilli > Exiguobacteriales > Exiguobacteriaceae > Exiguobacterium_A > Exiguobacterium_A artemiae. The sequence continues at coordinate 2,885,516 of NC_010556.1, forward strand.
TGTTTCAATTTTTAATTCTTTGTTAAATCAGCAATCCCATTAGTATTAAGATTTATTAAGATTTCGTAAAGACGGGACATAGTTGTATTCTTTTACAATAGCGTCTGATACAATCGAACTCGTGAAGTCACTTCACTATTCTATTCTTGTTCTTAATATGGAGGCAGAAGAAATGTTCAGTAAAAAACAAGATCCATTCGCGGTTAAATTATCTGAGATTGCAGGACACTTGCAACGAACGTCACAATTTTTCGTTGATTTTAAAATTAATGGTATTGCCGATGTCAAAGAATTCGCCCATAAAGTAAAAGATTTTGAAACAGCCGGTGACGATCTGATGCACCAATTGATCATCGATTTGAACAACGCGTTCATCACACCGATCGACCGTGAAGATTTATTAGCACTTGCTAATTCACTTGACGACGTCCTTGACGGTTTTGAAGAATGTTCTGCTATTTTTGAAATTTACAACATCGTCCAAGCAGACGAGCATATGATCCGTTTTGTGGATGAGATCCACATTGCCGTTAATGAGCTCGCTTTATCAATGGATTTGTTAGTCGCACGCAAACTTCAGCCGATGCGCGAACACGTCATCAAAGTAAAAGAACAAGAAACAATCTGTGACAACTTGCGTCGTAAATCAATCAAAGCATTGTTCGCAACAGAAACAGATCCAATCAAAATCATTCAATACAAAGAAATTTATGAGTCGCTCGAATCAATCGCCGATTACTGCCAAGATGCAGCAAACGTCATTGAAACGATCATCATGAAAAATGCATAAGTGAGGAGCTAACGAGATGGATAGTCTGTTTATCATCACCGCCATAATCGTCATTCTCGCACTTAGCTTCGACTTCATTAACGGTTTCCACGATACAGCGAACTCGATTGCGACTTCGGTGTCGACTCGTGCTTTGAAACCGCGTCACGCTATCATTCTTGCGGCGACGATGAATTTTTTAGGTGCAATCACGTTTACTGGCGTTGCTAAAACAATTTCCAGCGATATCGTCGATCCGTCGACGCTACAGCACGGAAGTTATGTCGTCATTGCTGCTTTACTCTCTGCTATTGCCTGGAACCTCTTGACGTGGTATTTCGGTATTCCGTCTAGTTCTTCGCATACGTTGATCGGTTCAATCGCCGGTGCAGCCGTTGCATCCGTCGGTTTTGGCGGAATTGAAGCTAAAGGGATTTTAAAAATCGTTCAGGCTCTGATCATTTCACCGATTCTTGCCTTTACGCTTGGTTTTATCGTTTATGGTATTTTCAAAGTTGTATTCAAAAAAGGGAATTTGGCGAAGACGAATCGTCGTTTCCGTCATATGCAAATCGCAACAGCTGCGCTTCAATCGTATACACACGGGACGAACGATGCGCAAAAAGCGATGGGTATCATCACACTTGCCCTCATCTCGTCCGGTTTCCAAACCGATCACGAAGTCGCACTTTGGGTTAAATTATCGTGTGCGATTGCCATGGGTCTCGGAACATCCGTCGGTGGATGGCGGATCATCAAGACGGTTGGTGGACAAATCATGAAAATCCGTCCCGTCAACGGGGTTGCGGCTGACTTGACGTCTGCTGCCATCATCTTTGGTGCGACAGCAATCCACTTACCGGTTTCAACGACACACGTCATCTCTTCTGCCATTCTCGGTGTAGGTACATCACACCGGAAAAAAGGCGTTAAATGGGGAACAGCACAACGAATGGTGATTACATGGGTCATCACATTGCCGATTTCAATGGCAGTGGCGGCGCTCATCTACTACATTCTCGATTTCTTATTCATTAAATGATTCATTCCCCATCTAGTCAGCTAGGTGGGGATTTTCTGTCTTGATTAAGCCCCTGCAGTTGTCGCTTGGACTAGAATTCGCTATGATTGATGGCAAGAAGATATGCTTATTTTATTTAGGAGGAATTCCACATGACAAAACGTAAAGCTTTAACGATTGCCGGCTCTGACACGAGTGGCGGCGCTGGTATTCAAGCTGATTTGAAGACGTTCCAGGAACTTGAAGTCTACGGGATGAACGCATTGACGGTCATCGTTGCTCAAGATCCTGATCATTCTTGGCACCATGCGGTTTATCCAATCGATGCCGAACTCGTCCGGACACAAATCCATACGGTCCTTGGAGGAATTGGTGTAGATGCGATGAAGACGGGTATGCTCCCGACTGTCGAAATCATTGAAGTCGTTGCTGAAAAAATCAAGTCATCTGGTGTCAAAAATGTCGTCATCGATCCGGTCATGGTATGTAAAGGCGAAGATGAGGTCCTGAATCCGGATACGGCGAACGCTTTACGTGATATCCTGACACCGCTCGCAACAGTCGTGACTCCTAACGTCTTTGAAGCAGGTCAATTATCGGGGCTTGGAAAAACCCCTTCGACAATCGATGAAATGAAGCTCGCAGCTGCCCGGATTCATGAAAAAGGCGCGCAATACGTCCTTGTTAAAGGCGGCAGCAAGATCGACCACCCGCAAGCAGTTGACGTGCTTTATGACGGAAAAGAGTTTATCCTAATTGAGGACGAACGTATTGAGACACCGTATACGCACGGAGCAGGATGCACCTACTCTGCCGCCATCACAGCTGAACTCGCAAAAGGAGCTTCCGTGGAACAAGCGGTCCGTACAGCGAAATCGTTTATCACTTCTGCGATTCGTCATTCATTCCGGTTGAATGAATATGTCGGCCCGACTGACCACGCTGCTCATCGAACAGTAACGTCTTGATCGTTCAGGAAGTCCGCGCAATGCTCGCGGACTTCTTTCTGTATAGGAAAGGGGATTTATCATGCAAGCACTGGATTTAACTGCTGTACAAGACTATATCGATAAGCATGCCAATACACCACTTTACGTACACGTCGAAACGACGAACGGGGCATATGCGACACACCAGGATCCGACATTCCACAGTGCCGGTATGTTTTTCCGTAATGCCGAGATTACGTATGAACGTGGACTGATCACCGGAAACGGTCCTTACCGGATTGGTCTGAAACTGGCCCACGGCTGGTTGTATGGTGAAGGATTAACTGATTATGAATTTGCAGGTGATCAACTGTTGATTGCCGGACACGACGTTGAAGGACGCCTTGCGATTGCCTTCGAACTCAGTCCGACTCCATTCGCGCAAGGCGCAGAGGAGGTAGAATAATGGCGTACAACGAACAAGATCATCTTCTCGTCATCTTCCCTCACCCGGACGATGAAGCATTCAGCTCGGCTGGAACGATTATTGAACATGCAGAGAATCGCGGACCTGTCACGTATGCCTGCCTGACACTCGGTGAAATGGGACGCAATATGGGACGTCCTGTCTTTACGAATCGTGAAGAGCTCGCGACGATCCGCAAACGTGAACTGATTGCCGCTTCGGAAAAGATGAAGATCTCCGACTTACAAATGTGGGGACTTCGCGACAAGACGGTCGAATTCGAAGACGAAGCGATGCTTGCTGAGCGGATCGGCGAATTGATTGCGAAAACACAACCGACACGTGTGATTTCGTTTTATCCCGGTTACGCCGTCCATCCGGATCACGAAGCAACAGCCCGTGCCGTCGTCCGGGCACTTCGCGCGATGGACGAAAACGAGCGGCCTGAATTTTTAGCCGTCGCTTTCGCTAACAATACGCGTGACGAACTCGGTGAAGGAACGTTTGTTCATGATGTCAGCGCTTATACCGATCAAAAAATCGCTGCCCTTCAGGCACATGCTTCCCAAACCGGCGGCCTGATGAAAGTCATCTCAGAAGACTCGAATATCCGTGATCTGCTCGTCAAAGAGCGGTATTATCATTATCCGTTATGATTTTTTCACCCTTGAGCGCACTGTCGTTCAAGGGTGTTTTTTGTCTCGTGAAATCCTTGATTGTCAGTCGACTTTTCAGCCACCTTCTGCTAGTGTGAATAGTTGAGACTGTGTCTCCGGAGTTCGTAACCTCCTCCGTCACAAAAACTAGGAATGGAAGTGTATCCAATGAAAAATGAACGTGCTCTTGTCGTCTTCAGTGGCGGTCAAGATTCGACGACCTGCCTGTTTCAGGCACTCGCCGACTATTCAGAAGTTGAAGTCGTTACCTTCAACTACGGACAACGTCATGCCGCAGAACTCGATGTCGCTCGCGAAATCACATCTGAACTCGGTGTGAAGCATCACGAACTCGATCTCTCACTCCTCAGTCAATTGACAAGCAACTCTCTGACTGACCACTCACAATCGATCACGACAAACGAAGACGGACTTCCTTCTACCTTTGTAGACGGCCGAAATCATCTGTTCCTGTCCTTCGCAGCCGTCCTCGCGAAAGGACGCGGTATCCGCCATATCATTACCGGCGTATGCGAAACAGACTTTTCCGGTTATCCCGATTGCCGTGATTCCTTCATCAAGTCACTGAATGTGACACTTAACCTCGCGATGGACTATCCATTCGTGATTCATACTCCGCTTATGTGGCTCGATAAAAAAGAGACATGGGCACTGGCTGATTCGCTCGGCGCGTTTGATTTTGTCCGCAAGCGGACATTGACGTGCTACAACGGCATCATCGGAGACGGCTGCGGCGATTGCCCGGCTTGTGAATTACGGAAAAAAGGCTTAGATGCCTACATCGAGGAGGTCCAACACACATGAAATTCAATTATGAAGCACCCGAAACTGTCGAGCGCCCGACCGGTGACTCGCTTATTTATACAAAATCACGTGTCATGATCGTTAAAAAATTGACGTTTGACGCAGCGCATCACCTGTATGACTATGACGGCAAATGCCGTGCTCTGCACGGGCATACGTATCACGTGGATCTCGGCATCAGCGGATTCCTTGATCATCGCGGAATGACACTCGACTTTGGTGATTTGAAGAAAATTTTCAAAGAGCATCTCGAACCGTTGCTCGACCACCGGTACTTGAACGAGTCTCTTCCCTACATGAATACAACGGCTGAAAACATGTCGGCCTGGATTTTTGAGACACTCGGCAAACACCTGCCGGACGAACGGGGTCTCCGTGTCGAGTTCGTCAAACTGTATGAAACACCGACGGCATTTGCAGAAGTCCGCCGGGAATGGATGCTTGAGTCATGAGTCAACTGAAGAAAACACCGAAGATTCCTGTACTTGAAATCTTCGGTCCGACCTTCCAAGGCGAAGGACGTTCAATCGGTCAAAAAACGATGTTCGTCCGGACCGGCGGCTGCGATTATTCCTGCGCCTGGTGTGACTCGGCATTTACTTGGGACGGATCGGAGAAGCCGGATTTACTGACAGCAGATGAAATCCTGGCACAACTCGATGCCCTTGGCTCATACGGACATGTCACGATTTCCGGTGGTAATCCATTGTTGCACGCCTCGATCGGAACCCTCGTCGATGCGCTGAAGAGCCGCGGCATCACGATGTCGGTCGAAACACAAGGTTCTTACTGGCAGAACTGGGTTCTTGATATTGAAGACGTCACCATCAGTCCGAAACCACCGTCGAGTGGTATGACGGTTGATTACGACCGTCTTGATGTCTTTTTCAAACGATTACCTGAGCAGCAACGGGCTGTGAAGATCGTCATCTTTGATGAGGCCGATCTTGATTTTGCGGCTGCCATCTCTGACCGGTATGCCTTAAAAACGCTTTACCTGTCACTCGGTAATCCGGATCCCGCGGAAGAAGGCACGATTGCTCCGCGGATGTTATCTGATTTAAAAACTTTATGGGAACGCGTTGCAGCTGACGAACGATTTAATCACGCACGTGTCCTTCCACAACTACATGCCCTCGTTTTCGCAAACGACCGCGGCGTTTAAGGAGATTAATTATGCGTCCAGAAGATTTAAACGATTTGTCCTTACTTGGTCAAAAGTCTGTTCCTTATATTTTTGAATATCAACCGGAAGTGCTCGAAGCCTTCCCGAACCGTCATCCGGAAAATGATTACTTTGTTAAATTCAATGCCCCTGAATTTACAAGTCTTTGCCCGATTACGAATCAACCGGATTTTGCGACGATCTATATCTCGTATATCCCGGATGAAAAATTAGTCGAATCCAAATCATTAAAACTCTACTTGTTCAGTTTCCGCAATCACGGTGACTTCCATGAAAACTGTATCAATGTCATCGGGAAAGATCTCGTCAAACTGATGGAACCCCGTTACCTTGAAGTATGGGGAAAATTCACGCCACGCGGCGGAATTTCGATCGACCCGTACTACAATTACGGTAAACCGGGAACGAAATATGAACAGATGGCCGAACACCGTCTCTTCAATCATGATTTATATCCAGAAACAATCGATAACCGGTAATACCAAAAATCCTCTTCCACTTGTCGGTGAAAGAGGATTTTCCCGTTGTTAACTGGATGGTAAATCGATGATTTTTTGATCTTCTTCTTGTTGAAAAATCATTTGCGCCGGCCAAATGTCACGTAGTAAATGTTCGTACGGAACACCTAGAACCCTTGCCATCCGTTCAATCATCGAAAAGGACGGATGAGCCAGGCTTCGTTCAATCCGATTCATCATTTCCGGTGTCGTTTCCGTCAGTTCAGCAAGCTGTTCCAGCTCCATGCCTTGCCGGTTCCGTAACGTTCGAATTCGTTCCCCATAGTTTGTCAGAGGACTGATCGATTCACTCATGATTTCGTCTCCTTTTTCCAAGCACCTGACGCTCCGCTTTCATTCCTGTTAACTTATTCCCGATTTTCATTTTTCAACACTCCTTCTATTCATAATATTCATTATCTAAAATATAATTTCAAAAAAATCATAAAAAAGAACTAGCTTTTTAAAAAGTTATCGCTTACAATTCTAGGTGCAAGCGGTTGCATTAATCGCTTACATTTTTTGCACTAATTACACAGATAACAGATACATAGAGGAGTGAGACCACATGAAAAACAAGATTTCATTTGATTTCTGGCAAAAGCTAGGAAAAGCGTTAATGGTAGTCATCGCAGTCATGCCAGCTGCCGGAATCATGATCTCGATCGGGAAGTTGATTGGGATGTACGGTGGTGACATCGTATTTATGCAAACGGTTGCAAGAATCGTTGAAGATTTAGGTTGGGCCATCATTACTAATCTCCACGTCCTGTTCGCCGTTGCGATCGGTGGATCGTGGGCAAAAGAACGGGCCGGCGGCGCATTCGCCGCATTGCTTGCGTTTATTTTGGTCAACCGCGTTACAGGTGCCATCTTCGGTGTCAATTCGGCGATGCTGGCAGATCCAAAAGCAACTGTCACATCTTTACTTGGTTCTGATTTAATCGTGAAAGATTATTTCACTTCTGTCCTTGGTGCTCCGGCACTCAACATGGGCGTATTCGTCGGAATTATTTCCGGTTTCCTCGGAGCCGTACTCTTCAATAAATTTTATAACTTCAGCAAGCTGCCTGATGCACTTGCGTTCTTCAACGGTAAACGATTTGTGCCATTCGTCGTCATCGGTGGATCCGTCGTTGCCGCGTTCGTTTTATCACTCGTTTGGCCGTTCGTTCAAGGATTACTCAATGACTTCGGACGCTGGATCGCGACGTCACGCGATACGGCACCGATCCTTGCTCCGTTTGTCTACGGAACACTGGAACGTCTGCTCTTACCGTTTGGTCTTCACCACATGCTGACGGTTCCGATGAACTACACGGAGCTCGGAGGAACGTATAAGATTTTAACAGGTGCGGCCCAAGGTTCGACCGTCGCAGGTCAAGACCCGTTATGGCTCGCTTGGATTACCGATCTCGTCAACTTAAAACAAGCAGGTAATACCCAAGGATACAACGATTTAATCAACAATGTCGTCCCGGCACGTTTCAAAGAAGGACAAGTTGTCACTTCTCTTGCTTCTTTAATCGGTGTCGCGGTTGCCATGTACATGTCGGTTGACGAAGACAAAAAGAAAGCGTACAAACCGGTCTTCTTATCTGCTGGTCTTGCCGTCTTCTTAACAGGAGTCACAGAGCCGATCGAATTCATGTTCATGTTCATCGCACCTGTACTTTACGTCATCTATGCCGTCTTAACAGGTGTCGCCTTTGCTTTGGCTGACGTCATGCATCTTCGGATTCATGCGTTCGGCGCCATTGAATTGCTGACACGGATTCCGCTGATTGCCAAAGCAGGACTGATTGGTGATTTAATCCGCTTCATCGGTGTCTGTGTCTTCTTCTTCTTCTTGAACTTCTTTACATTCCGTTTCGTCATTAAAAAGTTCAACTATGCGACACCAGGCCGTAACGGAAACTACTTGGATGATGTCGTCGTTTCGGACAATGCTCAAGCTTCGAATGAAGCGGCTGCAACAACCGATCAATCACAGGCATCACGGATTATTGGATTACTCGGCGGTCAATCGAACATCGAGGAAGTCGATGCCTGCATGACACGGTTACGTGTCACGGTCAAAGATCCAAGCCTCGTTGCCCCAGAATCGGATTGGAAATCCAACGGTGCACTCGGATTAATCCTAAAAAATAATGGCGTGCAAGCCATTTACGGTCCTAAAGCAGATGTCTTAAAATCAGATATCCAAGATCGAATCGGCGCATAAACCAGATGATTTAGGGTAAATAAGAAAAGGTGAAGCTCTTGTTGAGTTTCACCTTTCTTTATTGAAAAACAGGAGGATCAACCCATGCGATTACTCACATTAAACTGCCACTCTTGGCAAGAAACTGATCAACTCGAGAAACTTGATCAAATCGTTACGCAAATCATTCAACAGGATTATGATGTCATCGCCTTACAGGAAGTCAGTCAACTGATGGACACGCCTGTTCTGTATAACAACATCCGTGAAGATAATTTTGTCTATCTGATTCAACAAGCTTTGGCTAAACAAGGTTTCGATTATTCGTTTGTCTGGGACTTCTCGCATATCGGATATGATGCGTATGAAGAAGGTCTTGCCCTCTTGACGAAACATCCTATTTTAAAGTCGGACAGTTATTACATCAGCCGCAGTCAGGATACGATGGACTGGAAGTCCCGCAAAATCGTCCGGGCGACGATTGACCTCGACGGGACACCAATCACCTTTAATTCCTGCCATCTCGGCTGGTGGGAAGATGCGGATGAGCCGTTCAGCGAACAGTTCAACAATCTGATTGCCCGCATGGATCCTTTGGAATGGACGATGTTCATGGGAGACTTCAACAATGATGCATTGGAACGTGAGACCGGTTATGACTATATGATGCAACGCGGCCTTCATGATGTCTTTTTGCTGGCGCAGGAAACCGTCGGCATCGAGACGGTCGAAGGAAAAATCGATGGTTGGGAAGAAAATCAAAAAGGATTACGTCTCGACTTGGTCTTATCGAATCGAAAAATTGATGTCGATCGTGTCGGAGTCGTCTTTGACGGTGTTTTCGCACCGGTCGTTTCGGACCACTTCGGAGTCGAAGTCGATATCTCGATTCAAAAAGAACCCATTTAACGGTTGACAACGCTTTCTTTTCTTTTTATGATGAGAACAACAAGTCAATAGTGCGGATTGTGACAGTACGGCTGGCAAGACCGATTCAGCATCTCGTTCGTGGAGATGCTGTTCGGTCTTGCCTTTTTTTGTGCCTTGTTTGCCGCACGCCTTTCCTAAAGGAGGAACTCAAGATGGATTACAAACAAACTGCAGCCCGTGTCCTTGAACTCGTCGGAGGTCGGGAAAACATCATTACCGCCGCCCATTGCGCGACACGCCTTCGTCTTGTCTTACACGATGAATCGAAAGTCGATCAAGCTGCACTCGAAGATTTAGACGGTGTCAGCGGTGCATTTTCAAGTTCCGGTCAATACCAAATCATCTTCGGAACAGGCACAGTCAACAAAGTCTTCGCTGAATTCGCCCCGCTTGCCGGTGTGAAACTGGACGGTGAAGAACCGCTTGATGTCAAAAAAGCCGCTTCGCAAAAATTAAATCCGTTTGCCCGTCTCGCCCGCTCGTTATCCAACGTCTTCGTACCGTTGATTCCGGCCATCGTCGCTGCCGGTCTGTTAATGGGACTGCTCGGCATGATTAAAGCCTTCGGTTGGGTCAGTGGTGACTCGGCCATCGTTCAGTTGCTCGATATGTTCTCGTCCTCTGCCTTCATCATCTTACCGATTCTGATTGGTTTCTCGGCGGCCCGTGAATTCGGAGCGAATCCGTATCTCGGTGCCGTCATCGGCGGCATCATGACCCATCCGTCGTTGTTGAATCCGTGGACACTCGGAAACAGCGAACCGGAAGTGATGCATTTCCTCGGCATGAACATTGAATTGATCGGCTATCAAGGAACAGTTTTCCCGGTCCTTCTGACAGTTTGGGTCATGGCTAAAATCGAACAGCAGGTCCGTAAACGGACACCGGAAACACTCGATCTTCTCGTCACACCGTTCGTAACGATCCTCGTAACGGGATTCCTCGCCCTGATCGTCATCGGCCCGATCGGAACGTTGCTCGGAAAAGGGATCTCGTTTGTTCTCGTCTTCTTCTATGAGCAATTCTCGGTCGTCGCCGGCCTTCTGTTCGGCGGTCTGTACTCGACGATCGTCATTACAGGGATGCACCACAGTTTCCATGCGATTGAAGCAGGACTCCTTGCCGACAAGAGTATCGGCAAAAACTTCCTGCTCCCGATCTGGTCGATGGCGAACGTCGCTCAAGGCGGAGCTGGCCTTGCGGTTTACTTCATGACGAAAAACGTTAAACTCAAAGCACTCGCTCTTCCGTCCGCTTTTTCGGCGTTTCTCGGAATCACGGAACCGGTCATCTACGGGGTCAACCTCCGACTCGGTAAACCGTTTATCGGTGGCGCAATCGGCGGTGCAATCGGCGGTGGATACGTCGTCTTAACGCAAGTCGCAGCGAATGCTTACGGATTGACGGGTATCCCGATGATCGCCATCGTCGCACCGCTTGGCGCTTCGAATTTAATCAACTACCTCGTTGGTTTTGCGATTGCTGTCGCAACAGCCTTCGTTTCTACCGTCATCTTGATGCGTCTCGATGTACGCAAACAAAAACAGACGGATTTGGCTGCTTAATTAAAAAATGCGACCCCTTGAGAATCCTCTTCGGGTCGCATTTGTCAGTTTTCCTAGATTGCCGATAACCCGTATAATAGAAGTAGAAAGGAGGTAGTCAGACTGATCATTCATAAAGTACTCAATAACAACGCGATCGTCACAAAAGAACAAGGTCAGGAACGGATCATCATGGGACCGGGCATTGCTTTCGGCAAGAAAAAGAAGGATCCCGTTGATCCGACGAAAATCGAAAAAATGTTCATCCCGTCTTTTGAGAATGCTGAACAGTTCAAGGAAATCCTGACGACGACACCACTCGATATCATCGATTTGTCGGAACAGATCATTTCTTATGCCGAAGGCGAACTGAAAACACCTTTTCATGACTACATTCATGTCAGTCTGACCGATCACCTCGCCCACGCCGTCCGGCTGGCCCGGGAACAACTGGTCGTCCACAACCGGTTGGCGGAAGAAATCCGATTGCTGTATACTGCCGAATATCAGATCGGCGAATGGGCCGTCGCCCATATCGAACAAAAGTTAGCTGTTTCCTTACCAAAAGAAGAGGCTGCGAATATCGCCCTTCACCTGTACAATGCGCGGCAACGGCATCCCAACATGGCAACCGCCCTCCAAACGGCGACGTTACTAAACGAGTTGCGGGAACAAATCGAAGCCTTTTTCGGTCAGACGATCGAAACGACGTCGATGACCTATTACCGGTTCTTCACCCATATGAAACTCGTTTTAGCCCGGATCGAACAAGGGCAAACGTTGCATGATATGGATAATGTCATCTTGTCTGCCGTCAAAACGCGGTATACGGACGCTTTCCGCTGTGCGGAAAATATGGCTGCTTGGTTGGAACAGGAACTGCAGACGACTGTGCCGCAATCCGAAGTCGGCTATATGGCCCTTCATGTAGAACGGATCCGGCCAGATTTTGAAAGGAGTAAATCAACATGAAAATTTATAGTCTTGGTGAAGCACTGATTGATTTAATTCCACTCGATGCCGATAATGTAACATTCCAAAAAAATCCGGGTGGTGCTCCGGCCAATGTCGCCGTCGGATTAGCACGGCTCGGTGCCGACAGTTATTTCCTCGGTTCCGTCGGTGATGATTCGATGGGACACTTTTTGAAAGATACACTCCACCATTACGGGGTGAAGACGGATCATCTCGTCTTTGATCCAGAGCATAAAACCGGTCTTGTCCTTGTCACGAATGCCGCCGACGGTGAACGGTCGTTTGAATTCATCAACAGTTACCGGGCGGATATGAGTTTTCATGAAAAAGACATTCCAGATTCCCTTGCAGAAGCGGATCTTTTGCACATCGGATCGATTTCCTTGATTTCCGGAGATGCGGTCGAAGCAACACGGCGGGCGATTGAAGTCGCAAAGTCGAATAATGTGCCCATCTCTTACGATCCAAACTTACGTGAATCGTTATGGTCGGACTTGGACGCCGCCCGTTCCACGATTCGTTCCGTCTTACCGGATGCTCAAATCGTGAAATTGGCGGAGGAGGAACTGACCTTTTTAACGGGACAGACGAATCTGGATGAAGGGGCTGCCGAGCTGCTCGCAGAATATCCGATCCGTTTGCTCGCTGTAACACGTGGCGCAGAAGGTTCTCTGCTTTATACCGACCGCTCGATGGCTGAAATCCAAGCGATTTCGGTAGATGCAATCGATACGACGGGAGCAGGCGACGCCTTCATGTCCGGTCTCTTGCATCAATGCGCGATCCGCTCGTTTTCGTTTGACTGGGATGAAACAGAATTACAGGATATCGGTCGATTTGCCGCGATTTCCGGCGGATTGGCTGCCTCGGTGAAAGGCGCGATGGCCGCCTTACCGACGCTTGACGAGGTCTCCCGAAGATTAACATAACCGTGATACAAGCAGAGGAAACACGATATTTCACACAACATCAAGCCCGCTCCCCTGTCCGGTCAGACAGAAGAGCGGGCTTTTGTTATTGTCCAGATACAAATTTCTGAATTACCTTCAACGTTTCATCCTGTTGTGCTTTTGACGTCAACGGACTGTTGTTGTCTCCTTTTTGTTTTCAATACATCCCGAAGTTTGCATGGTTCCCCTCTTTTATCAGATGAAAGACCGCATCGGAGCGGACATCCTGTTTGCTGTCCTCAATATCCTTGACCGGTAACACCCCATCCCGTCCACCGTAAACGGTTAGCGATGGGGTATTGATGGCATCAATCGGATAAGAAGCCAAAAAAATCATGCCTTTGATTTTCGGACTGTCTTCCAAAATCGTTGAGGCTGCGCTTCCGCCTAACGAATGTCCGATCAAATACCAACGTTTGATTTTCGGATGATCTTCGATGATCGATAATCCTTTTTTAGAGTCAAGCAGCGCAATATTAAAAGGTAATTTCGGAAGCGCTACGTAATATCCTTCTTTCGCTAATTGATGACCGAGATAACTGTACGCGGCAGGATCCACTTTTGCACCTTGATAAAAAATGAACCCTGTTTCACTTGTGTCATCTCCGAATTGATAGCCTTGACCGACCGGTTCACCAAGGTATTGCTGCGCTTCTTTTGTCGGCATGTAATCAAACTGAGCCCAAATCATGAATGCCGCTACTAAGATACCAACTATGATCAGCAAACTGACACTGATGCGTTTTAACCATTTTTTCATGTTCATCCCTCCTCTTTTAGGATACCCATTATAATGTGCTAAATCACATATGAAAACATTGTTTAGAATTTTCAGTTAATGTAAGCATATCTATCTCTTTTTCAATATTTGGTTTAAGATGAAAAAAGCATCCGTTATTCGAAAGGGGAATCATTTGTTTTGCCACGTACTGTTGTTTCCACGATTCAGTGGTTTTTGTTTATTATCTGTACTAACATTGCCCCACCACTCGCGATTGCCGCCTCATTTGAACTATCAAGTGCAGATACCCTCGCTTTCCTCTCTCGTTGTTTATTTGTTTTTGCGATTTTGAGTCTGGTTCAGGTTTTATTCGGTCATCGTCTGCCGATCATGGAAGGTCCTGCCGGTATTTGGTGGGGAGTATTCGCGCTTTATTCTTCCATCGGGATCACATTGTACGGCAGTTACTCCAATACGTTACAGTCTCTTGGTTTTCTCCTGATCCTAAGCGGGATTATCTGTATCATCTTGACCCTGACCGGGGTACTTCGCCGCCTCGTTCCTTTGTTCACACCACAGGTCATCGGTGTTTATATGTTACTGTTATCGGCTCAATTATCCGGTTCGGTCATGAAAGGACTGCTGAATATTGAAGATGGAAAGATTCAGGTGCTTCCTGCCGTCATTTCTGTCTTAACTGTCATCATCTCACTCTACTTGGAACGCAGCGACCGGTTACGGCAGTATGCTTTATTGATTACCCTGCTCGTCGGTTGGAGTATGTTTGCTTTGATCGGGCGTGCCGAGATGCCGGCGTTTGACGGTCCATTCTTTACCTTCCCTGATTTGATGCCGTTCGGTGGCATTCAGCTCGATTGGAGTTTACTTCCGACAGCACTTATCATCTCGTTATTACTGATGACAAACGTCTTGGCGAACATCAAAGTCATTGAACGAATCATCAGCGCAAAACGTGGAGAGAAGGTCAAAGGACAAGTTGCGACTGCCGGTGTGACTGCCGGAATCGGACAAATCTTCGCAGGAATGTTCGGAACAGTCGGTCCTGTTGCGATTTCCGGGACAGCCGGTTTCATCGCCTCGACGGATAATACGGACCGGAAAGCCTTTGCGATCGCTAACGTTGTTTGTCTGTTCCTCAGCGTGGTCACGCCGTTCGTCGGACTGATTGCCAAGATCCCGGTCGCTGTCGGATACGCGATGGTCGCTCCGATCGTTGCCGGTATGGCCATCATCGGTGTGACGGAAGCTTCGCGGGAGTTGAACCGTCAGACCGCGATGATTACGGTCGGACTGCCGGTTCTCGTCGGAATCGGTGCCCTGCTCCTTCCGAAAGGCGCCACTTCCGATTTACCTCCGCTCGTCACGACATTGATGTCGAACGGTCTCGTACTCGGAACACTCGTCGCCCTGCTCGCAGAATCTTTACGCCATATTCGGACGAATGATTGAATTGAAAAAAAACCCTTAAATGTTATATTGAAACAGTTAGAAATAAACATTTGGAGGTTTATGATGAAGAAATTCACAAAAATTTTAGGTGCAACTTTACTTTTATCAACTTCCCTTTCACTAATAAGCCCTAAAGATACCCAGGCCTTAAGTGGAAATGAAGGTACTTATTTCTATTATACTCCTGCAGCATCTCCTGTTTATAAATCAAAAAGTTATGGTGCATGGAAAGCAGAATCCAAGACAATGCACGGTCCACAAAAAATGAGTATATCCGAGAAAGTAAAAACTAGCTGGAGTGTTACTGGAGCAGGTGAAATTTCAAGGGGTTCTATTAAGGGGTCTTTAGAAGGGTTCTTCGGTAAAGATAAAACTATAACGGTGAAGTCTGAAGAATACATTCCAAAAGGTAAAAAAGGTACTTTTAAGACGCGTGTTGTGTACAAAAACTATACACAGAAATACAATCAATGGTTTACCACAGATGGTCATCGTAGCAAAACAGGCAAAACAAAAACAATTAAAATCAAGAAAAAATATAATGTAGAAGGTAAAATCAGTATTACGAAATAACAGTTTACACAGAAAACTTATAAAACAACTCCAGTATGAATATGGAGTTGTTTTTTTATCTATTTTGGAAGTAAACTATTCATCACGAAAAATAAAAAATACCTACTATGACAGACAGTTTGATTGTTTCAACTGTCTGTCATAGTAGGCGTTATACAGCGCTACTTTTTTTATTTGTTCGATTGATTCTCATAATGAAAACAGACGGTTTTCCATACCTTATCAGTATAGGATCAACGGATTCCTTTCATAAGTACTTGGAGCTTTTTCGAAAAAACAAGCAGTAATAATCCGAAGAAAACGGCAACTAAGCCCGTGATACCAAAATACATTACTTCCGTATCACGATCATAAAACTTAACGATTTGGGCATTGACAGCCTGTCCAGTAGCATTTGTCATGAACCATAAACTCATGGTCTGTGCCGAAAATGCAGATGGAGCAAGTTTTGTCGTCGCAGATAAACCGACCGGAGAAAGGAGAAGTTCACCAATCACGACTAACAGAAAACTAAATACTAACCAAAGGGGACTGACCAACCCTTCCGTTCCGAACAATAGACCTGGAACCATCATGACGATGAAGGATAAGCCGGCAAATACTAAACCAAACGAAAACTTTTGAAGCGTTGTCGGCTGACGATCCCCAAGCTTAATCCATATACTTGCAAAGACTGGTGCCAGTGCAATAATAAACAGCGGATTGACCGATTGGAAAAGTGCCGGACTGAATTCATATCCGAAGAAACTTAACTCAGTGCGTTGATCGGCAAATTTAGATAACACATACGTTCCTTGTTCTTGAATGGCCCAAAAAATAACAGCCGCCAAAAACAATGGAATGTATGCATACAATCTTGATTTTTCGTCAGAGGTAATTTTAGGACTACGCAACATGAAATAGAAATAAAAGATCGGAATGATGACTCCAAGAATCGTTACAATAAACGAAAACGTATTGATTGTCAACCAACCAATTGTTGAAGCAATCCAGCCAAGAACTACAATACCAACTAAGGAAAAAGAAGCTACTTTATAAAAACGTACTCTTTCTTCTTTAGACATCGGATTTAATACATACTGACCAGCTTGTCCGAGATTTTTTTTCTTCGTCAATACAAAAACAACTAATCCCAAAAACATACCTACTGCCGCAACAGCAAATCCAGCGTGGAAACCTGCCTGCAAACGTACTCCGTCTACGATAATTGGAGATAAGAATGCACCTGCATTGATTCCTGTATAAAAAATACTAAAACCGGCATCACGTCGATTATCCGTTTTACTGTACAGATCACCTACAATATTCGAAACGTTTGGTTTCAATAACCCTGTCCCAATTACGATTAAGCCCATTGAGAAGAACAGTGCTGTAGCACCTGCTGGTAAAGACAGAACAATATGTCCGGTCATAATCAATACACCGCCGTAAAATACGGTCCGTGATGTTCCGAGCAAACGGTCTGCTATCCATCCGCCGATGACACCAGACATGTAAACTAGTGATCCGTAGATCGCCATTATGGAAGACGCCATTTTCTCGTCGATTCCAAGACCACCATCTTTTACAGAGTAGTACATATAATAAATGAGGATGGCGCGCATCCCGTAGTAGGAGAACCGTTCCCAGAACTCTGTGAAGAAGAGCGTGAACAATCCTTTCGGGTTTCCGAAGAACCCTTTCTGCGGAACAGTCTTGTAGACCTGATCGCGATCAAAATCTGCCATAATGAAGGCTCCTTTCGTCTACCGTTGAATTCGTGCATGGTCTAAAATCTTTTTCCCGCTTTCCCCAAATGATAAGCGTCACTTAACCGATTAAAAGATTTGCACCATTTTGACTGAATTGTCTCACTTCTTTTTATATATGAGACAGCACTATATCATTCAACCGTAAATCATTTGACGAGTCAAATATTAATTTCCGCCCACAAAAAAAGAGTGACACGAAAAATCCGTTCACTCAGGTCTGCATCTCTTTTGATTCCACAATCGTCACGCCCGGCGGTTCATGCAAGGTATGATGAATCATTGCCTGTGCGACCTTTGCCGCTTCAATCGGTGCATACGGACTGCGCCGCAACAAGGGGCGTAATACGGTCGACACCCGGGCCGCCGCCTGTTCACCGAAGCGGAATTCGTCCCGATCTCCTAATAACAATGAAGGTCGGAAGATCAGCAAGGCATCATAGCCGAGCACACGTAATCCGTTTTCCGCATCGCCTTTGACACGGTTATAAAATGTTTTCGCATTCGGATGCGCACCAAGTGCTGAAATCAGGGCGAATCGAGTGGCTCCCAGATCAAGCAATTCCCGCCCTACTTCAATCGGATACGTGTAATCCACGAGACGAAACGCTTCTTGCGATCCGGCCTGTTTAATCGTCGTCCCCAGCGCACAGTAGACGTGATCTACTTCCGGTAATTCGATTTCCGTCACATGATCAAAATCAATTACCCATTCTTCGAGTTTTTGATGAAATCGATTCATCGGACGACGTACGAGAACATGTACTTCCTGATACGCATCATGCGCCAATAGTTGATCGACCAGTTCTTGCCCCACTAAGCCGGTCGCGCCTAAAATAGCTGCTTTCATCATCCATCCTCCTCTTGATTTTCACGTTGCCCGATCGGTAAGAAATAAGATCGATTCCCCGTGATCCGTTCACCTGCCCGCACCCCGACAGCACTTGGTCGCCCGCCAAGCACAAACACGCCAAACATGTATGCGACTTCTGTTCCATCTTCTAATGACCACATCGGTAATTCCTGATACCGTTGATACACGGCCGACTGATTGCTGAATGAACGTTGTTCGTTACTGAACAGAACCGTCCCGTCCCCTTGACGGACGGTCACGGTATCCCCTTCCCGTCCGAAGATCGGTTTTTCGACGAAAGCCTGGTGCTGACGTAAAAACGGCTCTGGACTCAAATAGGTCGGCAGGAAATATGCCGCAATGACCTCATGATCGTGTCCGGTCAAATAAGGATGATCGGTTTCATGCAGGAGCCAAATCAATGCCAGGACCGACTTCGCCTGCATCAGGAAAGCCGATGGTGGATTGATGATTTCAAGCAGTCCCATCTCGACGAGCTGAAGCAATAAACGTCCGAGCTCTGTTCCGTCTTCATCACGGTCGAGTAAAGCCATCTCGATCGGAAACGTCTGCCTGTAAAGAATATCGATTCGTCGTCCCTGCTGGTCATACAATCCATCTTCTGCCCGTATCTCAAGTTCGTCAAGAGGACAGTATGTAGCACCGGCAACAAATTGTTGCAGATACTCTGTCGTCCACCGGTCTTCGATGTTGTCTCCGTGTGAAGTAAACACGACATGCGGATTTTCGTGATGGATCCGGTGGCTTGCCGCCTTCACCGCACGATCAACGCTGTCCGCCAACTGTTTCGCCTGCCCGTCATTGTACGATCCCAATCCCACTTTCCGTGCAATCCGGTCGTTGACTTCAAAACATTCCTTGATGAACGTCGGCGTATCCGCATTCCATTCCATGACCGATATCCGATTGCCTGTGACAATGAAATCAAAACGGCTGATGACCGATAAAGGCCGCATCGTCTGTAACCGTAAAAAGGACAGGGCAGCTTTCGGAAAACCGAGTTCAATCAATCCGTCGTCATCCATTGTCCAAAGAATCGGAATCACTTTTTCAAAGATGGTATAGGCTTCCCGAGCCGCCGTGCGCAAGGCTTCGATCGTTTCTTTCGGAACAGGCATCACTTCTGCCAAGGCATACGTTTCACCGTCGAGCACATCCCAAAAAGCGTCAATATCCCCGTAGAGTTCCTGCCGTGTCCTCATCCGCCGAAGAAGCCGGACGATGATCCCGTCCCAAATCCTTTTGTCTTGCTGTTATAACTTTTGACGTCTTTTGACCGGGGTGTATACCCTTTCGTCCGCATCGCACTATGCATCAAGGCACGTGAAGCAAAATAACTTCCTCCCCAGTAAAAGAACCCGGAGTGTGTCGAGCTTGAATCATCGCAATACCAAACACCTTCATCATTATCATATTCATAATCGTCACAATCCGGATCATCCGGACGCTCCGCTTTTGCATTATCCGATCCACACCCGCTGAGCGTCGTTCCGACCAACAATGTAGCTGCAAGTGTCGCCTGTTTCATCCAACTCACATCGCATACCCCTTTCATCACAATTTGTTATTCTAAGTATACGCTTTTTCCAGCAAAAAAGTTTCTAAGTCGTTCCGGAACTTTTTTCGTTAATGCCAGTAGAATAACGAAGAAGACTTGAGGAGGAATTCAAATGTCACTTGCCTATTATGTCGAAGATCAAAATGAATTTAAATCCATTTATCAATACAGCCGTTTCGCCATTGATCCGGAAGAAATCATTGCGCATCAACTCTGCGAATTCCATCTCATCGAAGGGCACTTATACGAGTTGCGGTCCAATGAAATGGACGGGGAATATGACCAGTTGATTGTCGATCATGTCGAGGCTTCCCCCCGTGATCCAGCGGACCGTGTCTATCCGCCGCACCAGATTCATCTCGAGTTCCGGCGCTTCCAGGCAGGCGGTTCACATCCCGTCATCAAGACAGTGACAGTCCCGAATCATATTCAGGCCATGCGCTTTTTGGTCAAAGATAAACTGAGTGTACCGGATCACGGGGTCTTTGAGCGGGACAGCTGTGAAGTCGATTTAGACCGAAACTGTTACGTGATTTATTTAGGTGAAGAAATCATTTAATGAAAGAATTAAGTATAGTTCGTTTTCAAGACACGTTTTTTTTGGCATACTAGAGGATAAGAACGAATTAATCGAGGTGAACACACATGAGCGAACAACCAAAAAAATTGTCTCTTCAAGAAGCAATGATCGAACAATTAAAAGCAAAAAAACAATCACAGACAAAACGTCCGACCGGTTTGCGCGGAACAGAAACAAAACAAATGACAAGCCAAAAAACGAAAAAAACGAACAACCAGAAAAAACGGACAGGCGTCTAATTGAATTCGTGAAATAAGGGAGTAACTATGAGTATTTTAACGGTATCAAACTTAAGCCATGGTTTTGGCGATCGTGCGATTTTCGAAGATGTCTCGTTCCGTCTGTTAAAAGGGGAACACATCGGTCTCGTCGGAGCGAACGGCGAAGGAAAATCGACGTTCATGAACATCATTACTTCGCAG
The DNA here is from genome assembly GCF_000019905.1 of Exiguobacterium artemiae 255-15. Lineage (GTDB taxonomy): Bacteria > Bacillota > Bacilli > Exiguobacteriales > Exiguobacteriaceae > Exiguobacterium_A > Exiguobacterium_A artemiae. Next base: position 2,906,413 of record NC_010556.1, read on the forward strand.
CTTGAACCAGACGAAGGAAAAGTCGAATGGGCAAAACACGTTCGGGTCGGCTATCTGGATCAGCACGCTGTTCTTTCCAAAGGACTCACGATTCGTGATGCCTTAAAGGGAGCATTCCAATATCTGTTCGACATCGAACAGGAAATCAATGATCTGTATACAAAAATGGGCGAAGTCGAACCAGACGAACTCGAAAAAATGTTAGAAGAAGTCGGTGTCTTGCAAGACATCTTGACGAACAATGATTTTTATACGATCGATGCGAAAGTCGAAGAAATTGCACGCGGTCTAGGTCTTGATGAGATCGGTCTCGATCGTGATGTCCAGGAACTCAGCGGCGGACAGCGGACAAAAATTCTGCTTGCCAAACTGTTGCTTGAAAAACCGGATATCCTTTTACTCGATGAGCCGACCAACTACCTGGATGTGCAACATATCGAATGGTTGAAACGTTACCTTAATGATTACGAAAATGCGTTCATCTTGATTTCACACGACATTCCATTCCTGAACAGTGTCATCAACTTGATCTACCATATGGAGAACCAAGGACTTAACCGTTACGTCGGTGATTACGACAACTTCCTGACTGTCCATGAGGCGAAGAAGAAGCAACATGAGTCAGCCTTTAAACGTCAACAGCAGGAAATTTCCGAGCTGAAAGATTTCGTCGCCCGCAATAAGGCCCGTGTCTCGACACGTAACATGGCGATGTCGCGTCAGAAGAAGCTTGATAAGATGGACGTCATCGAACTCGCGCAGGAACGTCCAAAACCTGAGTTTCATTTCCAGACAGCCCGGACACCAAGTAAGTTGATGTTCGAAGCAAAAGGACTTGTCATCGGATACGATGAGCCGCTTTCCCGTCCGCTTGATTTGATGATCGAGCGCGGTCAAAAAATCGCGTTGCACGGAGCGAACGGTATCGGGAAGTCGACTTTGCTGAAAAGTCTGCTCGGAGAGATTCCTTCGGTTTCCGGTACAGTCGAACGCGGGGAAAATCTTCACATCGGCTACTTCGAACAGGAAATTAAAGAAAAAAATTCGAATACGTGTATCGAAGAGATCTGGGGTACATTCCCGTCTCTGACACAGCAACAGGTCCGGGCCATGCTCGCGAAATGTGGTCTGATGACGAAACACATCGAATCGAAAATCGAAGTGCTCAGTGGTGGCGAAAAAGCGAAGGTCCGCCTTTGTAAATTGATGAACACGGAATCCAACATTCTGGTTCTCGATGAGCCGACTAACCACTTGGACGTCGAAGCAAAAGAAGAACTCAAACGTGCGTTACAGGAATACAAGGGAACCGTTCTGTTGATTTCACATGAACCTGAATTTTATGAAGCCGTCGCAACGGATTTATGGAATTGTGAATCATGGACGACTAAAGTATTCTAAAGGCAAAAACGATTGGACGGAAGACGGAACCCGATTTTGCATCGAGTTCCGCGTTCCGTCTTTTTTTGTGTTCTCATTTAATTCATAGACTTAATCATTGCCTTGTTCATCGATTTGTATCAAACTAAATGGCAGATGCAACTTTTTCTGAAGGAGTGGATGTCATGGAAACCATTACTAAAAAAGCCAACTTATCATTACTCGAACTGCCGAGCGGCGGAGAGGAGTCTTTATTTTGCCGGCTTTATTCCCCGGCACTCGCCGGTCCCGCTCCACTCATCGTTCTGTTCCATGGATTCCCCGGGAAACAATTGAACATGGATTGGGCCGTTCAATTACAAAACCTTAGTTTTCATGTCCTCGTGACGTCTTACCGCGGAACGATCGGCAGTCCTGGTGCATTCCGTTTCCGGCATGTTCTTGAAGACGCGACCGCCATCATGCAACATGTCGTTTCTCCTGAATTTACGCAGGCACATGATATCTCAGCCGATCAGATTTCAATCGTCGGTCACAGTATGGGCGGCTTTGCCGGACTCCACGCCTTCATTGATGTTCCGGACATTGCCCATTACATTGGAATCTCTCCGTTTAACTTCGGTTTGATTGGTCAACTGGTACTCGATTATCCGGAACATGAAGAGGCATTACAAGGTGTCTTGAGCCGCGGAGCTCAGTTCCTGTCCCATACCGACGGCGACATACTGCTCGACGAACTAAAACGACATCATGCGACGTGGAACCTGCTGTCACTGAAAGAACAACTCGGAACACGTTCCGCCTTGCTTGTGACGTCGGAACGTGATGAGACGTCCATCAAATCACTTCATCATGACTTGCTTCAGGATGCCAGTGCCTTTGAACAAATCATCGTGGACAGTGACCACAATTATATCGAAAATCGGGAAGATGCCTTCCGGGCTTGGACCACATGGTTAAGACGACGTTAAAAAAACGAGCGTCCTCATTTTATCAGTGAGGACGCTTGCTTTTTAGGTGTTGCTGTTTTCGGACGGACCTGCATCCGGTACAAAATCAGCGTGAACAGCGTTAATGTGGAACAGGCATACCAAATGGTCGTGAAAAGTGTTCCTGTATCCGTTCCGATGAAAATCCCGTGAAGTGTCATCAAGAGCCAGGCCGGCAGGACAAGCCAGTGCGTTAATTTCCATAATGTTTTTCCGAGCGCCTCTTTCAAGAAATCAGAAGTAACCAAGACAAAACCAAACAGGTACAGACTGATCGTTCCAAAGGCATTCCAAAGCGGCTCATAGGATGCCGTTCCCGGAATCAGAATTTCAAGCAAACTCAGAGGAGCATACGTATCGACGACGATCAGCGTCGCATGAAGCACAATCGCCAATAATCCGGCCCAGCCACTGTACAGGTGAATGTTATGCAGACGTGCCTTTTGTTTTCTCAATGCCGGGAATGAACCGAGTAGACCGGCTAACACCGATAGTGTCAAAAAGAAATGTCCGCCCAACCCGCTCAAACGAATCATCGTCCACGTTGAAAATAACCACTTTATCCAGTCCATATGGCTTGTCCTCCTTTCTCTTCCGCTACCATTTTTCCTGACTCATCCATCAATAGTAATCGTCCGTTCGGAAACCACTTGAACAGTTTGTTCTGTCGCTCGGATTCTGTCATCTGAAAAGCGAGTTTCGTCATCACTTCTGCCTCATAAAGTTGTGGCGCAGACGCCGTGATTTGGACGAATCGGCTTTCAATCGGACGCCCTGTCTTACCACTTAACAAATGATGGTTCGTCCTGTCGCCCACTTTCCAGGAACGATACATCCGGCTCGAGGTCGCGACAGCTCCTTGCCGTAACCGGATTTCTGCAATCTCAGTTTCTGTCTTCGGATCTGTGACGGCAATTTTCCACGGCTCGTCATCAGACCAGGCGATGACATCCCCGCCCGCTTCAATTAACCCGCGCGACTGATTCTTACGTAAACGCTGGGCTGCCATCATCGCAGCCGCTCCCTTGCCGATTCCACCTAAGTCAATCGTTCCTCCCCCGACCCGCGTCACTTCGCATCCTTCCACTAAAAATGGACTGATTTCAGGCGGCAGATTCATTTCTGATTCAACCGCCCGGCGGAAGGGAAATGATCGGTCGTAACCGTTTGCGCGCTGCTGTTCAAGTAGGAAGGGCGAAAAGTAATGTTCGGTCTGTTCAAAATAATGGATTGCCCGCTGCAACAGTCGTGCAAGCGGTAACGATACCGTCAGCGTCTGCCCAATCAGCAGTTGATTCAACTGACTGACTTCGCTGGACGAACTGAATCGTGACCATTGCCGGTCCACATAATGAAAGAACTGCTCGATGTCCTGCCATTCCTTTTCTTCGATCCTTTGGTTCGTGATAAAACGAATGTTATTATGCATCGAATAGAGTTGCCGCTCCATTTCGTTTCACCTCCTATTTCGAATGACTGGACTGACCGTCACTTCCGCCGCTCGGTTGATTAAATCCGGAAGAATCGTTGCTTTGCCAATTACCGTCATCGTCGTCATCCTCTTCGTAGTAATATCCGTTGTCTTCATCTGACTCTCCCCATTCATCGTCATCACCGTTAGACGGCTGACTCGGGATTGTCGTCTCGTTCGAATAAGAATCTCCTGTATTGATGGTATTCGCCGGCTGATCGTTTGTCGCAACGGTCAACTGACCAATCGCAAGTCCTAAAAAGACACTGCTGCTCAGTCCCACAATCCATTTCGCGAACGGTTTCGGTTTCACATTTTTCCTCTCCTCTCGTTTCCTGTTATCTTTACTGTATCGATAAAAACTGACAACTAGCTGATGACAACTGTGGGATAATAAGAAAAAACAAACCGGGAGGAACAAGGATGCGGATTTTGATTGCAGAAGATGACAAGCGGCTTGCCAAAATGTTGCGGCTCCATTTGGAACGTGCCGGCTATCAGGTCGATGTGGCTCATGACGGACTCGAAGCCATCGAGCAATGCCAGACTTTTCGTTATGATTTATTGGTCCTCGACTGGATGATGCCACATAAAAGCGGGATTGAAGTAGCAACTGAATTGCGCGGGGAACGCTTTGAAGGCGGGATTCTGATGTTGACGGCCCGTGATACGGAAATCGATTTGGTACACGGACTCGACAGTGGTGCCGATGATTATCTCGTGAAACCCTTTCAGGCAAACGAACTGTTAGCACGCCTCCGCGCCTTGAGCCGGCGTCAGAAAAAGGCATTCGTCTCGACTGTTTCGTATCAGGAACTCGAACTTGATATCACGACTCAGACGATTTCCTATGCCGGACAGTTACTTGAGCTGACACGTCGTGAATTCGAATTTCTTTCGCTGTTGCTCCGCCGCCCGGAGCAGGTCATGGGACGTGAGCTGATCATTGAAGTCGTTTGGGGAATCGGCGCAGATATCACCGATAATGCACTCGACGCACTCGTTCGGCTCGTCCGGAAAAAGCTCGATGCTGCCGGTGCACCGGCTTTGATTCAAACGGTTCGCGGATTCGGTTATCGGCTCGGAGGTCCTCATGCTTGAAACCATTCGAAAACGGCTGACGCTACTATTCAGCGGAACGTTTTTACTGTTGTTGATTCTGATTTTAGTCGGTGTTTACTTCACGACCGCCCGGCTGCTCGATCAAACCGAGCTGAACCAATTAAAGTCAGTGTCCGACCGCGATCTGTTCGAACGGATCGAGCACGGCGAAGACCGGTTAATCCGCAATCCGATTTACTTTCAGATTATGAATCCGGACGGTTCAGTCCGCTTCACATCGCTTCCTGACGACTTACCGGCGAAGACCCTTCAGCGCTTTATGACCGCAGATGAAGAAACTCAAAAAGTCGAATTCGACGACCGGCACTATCTGCTTTATCAACGGGATAATGATGAACAGGGTATGATTGTTCTGATGAAAGACATCTCTGCCACACAGGATACACTCCAGCGCCTGATCGCCATGTTAGCTGGCATCACGATTTTGTCGACCCTTGTCTTGATGGGTCTCAGTTACGTACTCGCCGGTCGTTCCGTCGTTCCCGTTCAGCAAGCCTTTGACCGACAGCGCCGTTTTACATCAGACGCTTCTCATGAACTAAGGACGCCGCTGACGATTTTATACAGCGGCATCGAGTTACTCGAGACCGAGCCGCTCAGCACGGAAGGAAAAACAATCTTATCGGATTTGAAGGCAGAGACGGCCTCGATGCAGTATTTAGTTTCCGACTTACTGTTGTTGGCCCGGGAAGGTCAACCCGGATCCATGAGCCCGATTGATTTAAGTACACTCGTCACACAGACTTCTGAACGGTTTAAACATACGTTAGTCGACCGGACATTGGCCTTATCTGTCGCGCCCAATTTGTTGATCAAGGGCGATCCTAACCAGTTGATCCGTCTGTTGACGATCTTTCTAGAAAATGCCGCTGCCTACAGCGATGCTAATATTGAAGTTTACCTGCAACAGACGTCAACCGATGTTCGATTAACCATCGCTGATCACGGAATCGGCATTCCACCGGAAAATTACGATAAGATATTTGAACGGTTCTTCCGCGGTGATCACTCTCGCCATGGTACGGGAACCGGGCTCGGGCTCGCCATCGCCAAATCGATTGCCGATGCACATCAAGCCACTATCTTTGTTGAATCCACACCCGAAACCGGAACACGCTTCACGATTCTTTTTCCAATTTCTTAATGACCGTCAGCTAACTGTCAGATAATCCGGTTAAAGTAACAGTATGTTCCATTACTTATCAAGGAGGTTATCTTATGTTAGGTGGCGTACCGCTTCATCCCCTGCTCGTTCATGCACCGATTGCTCTTTTACTGTTCGCAACACTCTTATTACTGTTCAGTTTCAAATGGGTCCAGTTAAAATTATTTGTCCTCATCACGTTATTTGCCGGTCTGCTGTCCGGCGTCGCAGCGTATTTATCGGGTGACGGGGCTGAAGAATATGCAGAAACCAATCTGAGCAGTGCAACACACGCGGCCATCTCGAATCATGAAAATTTCGCCTTGTTCAGCCTCGTTGCCTTTGGAATTGCCTTTGTCCTCCTGTTGCTCGGCTACCGTTCCAACAAAAAAACAATGCTTATGCTAAGCCTGCTCGTCGCAATCGTCGGAAGCGGTTTACTCGCTTATACCGGTCATCTCGGCGGACAGATGGTATACGCCAAATAAAAAATCCCCTTTCCTCCAAATAATCCATGGAGAAAAGGGGATTTTCACTTACTTATTTATGATGATCACGGCCCGGACGGCGGTTGCTCGAGCGGCGTGTGTTACCGCGGCCTTCCGCCGGTTTTTTCGTTCCTTTGCTTTGATCGTGCTGTGCACGAATCATTTCATCCGAAAGTTCGACGACAATCGGTGTCACTTCGACACCCAGTTCGCGTTCCATATCACGGAAACTGCGGCCGTCGCGTGGGGTAACGATTGAAATCGCTACGCCGTCGTTTCCGGCACGGCCTGTCCGACCAATCCGGTGAACATAACTTTCCGCATCGTCCGGTAAATCGTAGTTGAAGACGTGCGTGACACCCGTCACGTCAAGACCACGTGATGCAACGTCTGTTGCAATCAGGAATGGTGTTTTTCCTTGATAGAACTTCGCCATCGCTTTTTCACGTTTCCCTTGTGTCAAACCACCGTGCAATTCATCCGTCGGATACCCTTGCATCTGTAATTCTTCATTCAGCTTGCTGACACGGCGTTGTGTCCGGCAGAAGATGATTGCGGCATACGGACGCATCTCGTCAAGCATCGTCCGGAGTGTCGCCTGTTTCCGGCGATCCGTCGTTTCGACGACGAACTGTTCGATGGCGTCGACTGTTACTTTTTCTGCCTCGACTTGGACTTCAATCGGATCACGCAAATACGTTTTCGCGAGTTGCTCGACTTTTTCCGGCATCGTTGCTGATAACATGACGAACTGACGATCAACCGGTGCTGCTGCGATGATATCTTCGATTTCCGGTAAGAATCCGATTTGCAGCATCTGATCCGCTTCATCCAGGACAAGCGTCTTCAATTCACTCAAATCAAGTGTTCCACGACCGACGTGATCCAAAATCCGACCCGGTGTCCCGATGATGATTTGTGGCATGCGACCGAGACGTTGGATTTGTTTGAAGACATCCTGTCCACCGTATACAGCCAGCGCACGGATATCTTCCATGTTCCGGATTAACTTGTGTGTTTCATCTGCAATCTGACGTGCGAGTTCACGTGTCGGTGCGACGATCAACGCTTGAACCGTTTTGCTCTCTAAATCGATTTGTTCGAGAATCGGCAGAAGAAACGCCAGTGTCTTCCCTGTTCCGGTTTGCGCTTTTCCTATTAAATCACGACCGGCGAGCAAATGCGGAATCGCCTGTTCTTGAATCGGCGTTGGTTGTTTGATGCCTTGTTTTTGTAATTTCTTGACCCATTGTTCTTGAATGTGTAGTGCTTCAAATGTTGACATAGTATCCTCCTAAAAATTATCCACAGAAAAAAGCTGTGGATAACCTGCTTCGAATCGACAAAAACAGTTATCCACAGCCGTGCTTTTTCTAGTATACACAATTTACGCGTTTGTTGCTTCCTGTTTTAACTTTCGATCGAGTACAAATGTCCCGAATGGAATGAACGAAGCGATAAAGGCGATCCCTGCTTTTACAAACGACCAACGGTATTTGAATTTAACGACAGCAAGCCATAGCGCATACATGACGAATAAAACACCGTGCATGGCTCCGACGACGGAAACGGCTTCCGGAATGCCTGCCATATACTTTAAGGGCATGGCAATCAACAGTAAGACTAAAAATGAAATACCTTCTAAAATCGCAATCAATCGAAATTGACCTAACGTAGTTCCTAACATCCCGTCACTCCTTTTTTCTAGTTCCTGTCTTTAGTATACGGGACGCCCGTCAGTCTGTGACCTGTGTCACAGGATTGTCAGATTTCGAGTGGGCGAAGACGGGCTTCAATCTCTTGGCGCTTTGGCTCAAGGAACGGTGGAAGTGCCAATGTCTCGCCGAGCGTTTCGACCGATTCATCCGTTGCGAATCCCGGTGTATCCGTCGATAATTCAAACAAAATATGATTCGGTTCGCGGAAATAGAGCGCCTGGAAATAGTGACGGTCGACTTTCCCTGAGTTTGGCAGACGGTATTCTTTCAATCGTTTCACCCATAAGTCATACTCTTCACTGTTCGGGACACGGAACGCTACATGGTGGACGCCGCCACGTCCGAGACGTTCCCGGTCGAGATCCGGACGAGCTTCGAGATGCACTTCTGCCCCGATTCCGCCTTGTCCCGTCGAGTAGACATCAATCTCCGCAAAATCACCGGCCAGCGATGGATAACTGCCGATTTTCTTAAAGCCGAGGACTTCCGTTAAGACAAGAGCCGTCGGTTCCGGATCATTGACGGTCAGCGTCACGGCACCTAAGCCGACGATGGCATGTTCAGCCGGAATCTCATCGTGTTTCCATGGCACACCTCCTGCGACCCCCTGTTCGCCGTCTTCTGCGACAAGAATCAACCGGGTTCCTTCCTGATCACGGAACGCCAGCGTCTGACGCCCCGCCCGTTCGACAATCGCATCATGGTCCACGCTTTGTTGTATAAAGCGGTCTCTCCAAAACTGAAGGGACGCTGTTGTTTTGACACGGAGTGATGTCGACGAAATGCTTGACGCACCGGGTACACCGGTCCCTAAATGCGGGATATCAAAAAACGTCAGATCCGTTCCCGGATTGCCTTCCGCATCTCCGTAAAAGAGATGATATGACGTCGTATCATCCTGATTGACCGTTTTTTTGATCAGACGCATCCCGAGAACCTGTGTATAAAATTGATAGTTGCGTTCTGCCATCCCCGTTAAAATGGATACATGATGAATACCGAGTAATTCCATGTTTGCCACGTCCTTTTCTGAATGAATAGTTTGTATCGTCAGTATAGCGCACATATATCTTGAATTAAAGATATTAACTCATTAAAAAAATCGCCCTTTCGAAAAAGGACGATTGAAAAGTTAAGATTAAAGTTTTACGACGTTAGCAGCTTGTGCTCCACGTGCGCCTTCAGTGATTTCGAATTCAACTTCTTGACCTTCGTCAAGTGATTTGAAACCTTCACCAGTGATTGCTGAGAAATGTACGAATACGTCTTCTCCGCCTTCAACTTCGATGAAACCGAAACCTTTTTCTGCGTTAAACCATTTTACTTTACCTGTGTTCATGGGAACAACCTCCAAAAATAAATTACTTAATACATATGCCGCGCATATGAAAGAAATTCATTATTGTCCCGAAATACATGGAGCGACGAAAAGATTGTTCGTGACGCAATGTGAATCAGTAGTGACAATAACAATATTAAGCTAACGTCAGTATAAAATGATTGCGCTTTAAAAGTCAAGTTGTCTGACCAATATTTTACCAATTGATTCCACTTTTCGAACTAAAAAAAACAGATTCGGATTGCTCCGAACCTGCTCCTTTTTCTTAACGGTGGATCCAGACTGCTCCAGCAGAGTTATCTTTCGCTTCACCGATGACTTGTACTTTAAGACCGTTGTTCGGGAGCAGTTTTCCTGCATCCGGAATCAATTGATCGATATACGATTTAGAATCATCAAACTTCGTTACGCCCGCAAGTCCTTTGTAATCGTAAAGACCACGTGATGGCGAATCGATGAGCCATGCTGGTGCTTTGTCGAAGCTGAAAGCCGCATCCGCGATTTGGTAACGTGTGCTTCCTGTGACGACTGGTTGTCCTTTGAGTGTTCCAACGATTGCTTTTGGATGCGAATCGACGACACCGAGGAATCCTTCACCCGGGTGAACGCCAACCCAGTTGTCTGTGAAGCTGCTATCGGCATACCAAACGACGAGACCCGTGTTGTATTTCACGCCACGTGCATGCTCAAGTGCTTTATCTGAGCCTGCATAGTTCCGCCATTCGAGGTAGTATGCGTTGTCCGCATAGCTGAAACCATCCGAAGCCACGAAACCGTCCAATTTAAATTTCGGAGTACCTTCTGCATCGTCTTCAAAGACGACTTTTCCGTCGACTGTCAGTTTTGCGTTATCAAGCGCAAAACCATCGAGGGCAAGACCGGCATCCCCTGTGTAGTCGAACGTCAATGTAACCTTTTTACCGGCAAATTCGCTGAGGTCATATGATTTGTCGACCCATGCACCTTTTGAAGATTCAGCGCGTTGATCGCCGTCCGTATCCTCGTCACCGATGACATCGATTACTTTTGATACGCCGCCAGCTGTTGCTGTGACTTTCAAGAAGTCATAATCGAATTCGACATCGAAGTATGCTTTGTAGTCAAACTTCGCAGATGTCGCAGCCGTCAAATCAAACTCCGGTGACGTCATTGACGTGTGGAGATCATTCCCTTTTGTGCTGTAGTAATACTTTTTACCGAAAGCTGGAGCGATTCCTTTAACCGGCTTTTTCGGTAAGTTCACTTTGATGATTCCAGGATTTTTTGATTTCGTGACACTTTGATCGAGGTATGAAGCCGTTCCCGCTTTTGAAAGTGAATCGAAATCAACGTTCTGGATGTTCGCCCAGTTCCCGCCCATGACGTTTTGGAAGAACTCTTTATTTTGTGGTGAGAAGCTTGTCGGTTCTGCTCCGGCAATTCTACCGTTCCAGCTACCGCCACTCATGATCGACCATGAAGCAACCGGCTCACCTTGACCTGTATACTGTGTATCATACTCATCCGGAAGTCCAAGATCGTGTCCGAATTCGTGAGCGAAGACGCCGACTGCACCGTCTTCCGGTTGAACCGTATAATCGAAGGCTGCCATCTTGCCGCCCCAGTTTGTAGAATTTGAAGTTGTATTCGCAACAGGATAAACTCCATCAAGTGTCCAACGGTGCGACCAGATTGCGTCGTCGCCGAGTGTACCGCCGCCTGCTTCTTGTCCTGTTCCGGCATGAAGAATCATCAAGTGATCGACGAGACCGTCCGGCTCATTCTGGTTGCCGTCACCGTCTAAATCGTACTGATCAAATTGATCATACTCTGCCAGGTTAATGCCGGATTTTACAGCTGCATTCAACGAATCTTTAACGAGACCGCGTGGTCCTTTTGCCCCCGGAAGGTTATCATTGCCGCCTTTCGGATTGTCTGAACCATAATCTTTTGCCGTCCCCGGTACTGTTAACCAGTTCGATACTTTCCCGTCGACTGAGTAGCTGCCGCCGGATTGTTCTTCGTAATATTGTTTGAACGTCTTGACCTTATCGCCGTTGAACAGCTCGAATTCTTTATCCCCGAACATCAGGTCTTGATAATGTTTTTGGTTAAAGTCGTTCGAATACATGTATCCCGGTTCTTGAACGACGTTGTTATGCTTGAAGTCGCTGTATTCGACAAGTAAGACGAGTACTTTGTCTGTGCGGGTAGCACCATTGTAAGCTGCTTGTTTGGCTTTATCGACTTTGACAAACCCATCTTTTTTACCTTTTTTGTAGTTATTGTGATTTTTAGCGAGTTGTTTCGCCAGTTGATCTTTCTGTTTCGTCAAGAAATCCTTTGTTTTTTGATCAAATTTCGCTTCTTTTTCCGTCTCATGATCATGATCGGCTTCCGGTTTCCCGTTTGCTTTTTTATCAAGATACTTTTGAACGGCTTTTTGTTTTTCTGCTGCAGATGCTGCTTTTGAGACGACCCCACGTTTTTCAAGCACTTTCAATAGACGTTCCTGATCAACCGTGTTTAAATCCATCGGTGCACCGGCTACTGCTTTTTCAGCAGCTTCAACAGATTTTACCTTCCCACCAGGTAAAACTGGACCAACGGCAAATGCGGCTGCCGTGATTCCGGATAAGACGGCTAAGCTAAGCTGTTTCTTTTTTCCCACGTGAACTGACCCCCTATGTAGTAGTGAAAAGCATGACTGAGATAACTTTTCTGAATATTCAAATCATATATTGTTTTAGTTGCTTAATCAATTACTTTTAGAACAATTAGTACTTTGTAACTATACCTATTTTTGGAATTTAGTTCATTTTTACGGAAATTGACCGATATTAATAATAAACCGTTCATCAATCGTTCCCCTCATTTTTTAAAAGAGAACAGATTGTCGGTTACGTATCGCGATACGCTACATACATGACTTAATTCAAAAAGGAGGCAACTCATGACACATCTCCAAAAATTCGAACGACAACTTTTGAAAAATTACTTGATTGGATCCTTTGTCGCTGTTTTCGGCGTCGGCTGTCTATTTATTTTCGAAACGTTGACATTCGATGCACGAGAACGTGTAACTTTGCTGACAATCATGTTTCTCTCTGTTGTTTTAATGTTCAGCTTCGAATATACGATCTATCGAAAACATATGCGTCCGCTCTATCAGTTCTTCCAGACATCGACTCCAAGCCAAGCACAACTTACTGCTGCTTTTCGGACGACTCACCGTTTTCCGTTACTGACCATCAAACGGATACTCGGACCTCATTTCCTGGGATTATCGATTCCTTCTTCTTCCTTAACGGCACTCGCCATTCATTTCCAATGGCTCGAAATGCCGTATTATCTGATCGGTCTTGCTTGCTTCGGTGCCATTCTCGTTGCCATCTTGCATGCTTTGATCGAATTTTTCTTAACGTATCGTGTCACGGAATCCATGTTGGCAGAATTAACGGTTCAATCGCAACAATATGGTCATGGTGAGCTTATCCTGACCAAAAAGGACTTCATCAGCCTCCGGAAAAAAATGTTAATCAGTACACTGATCATTGGTGTCTTCCCGATTTTATTGTTCGTTCTCGCTTCTGCCGTCCAGCTGACAGAGAACGAGAGCCTGCGCTCCTACTGGAGTTGGTCGACCTTAATCTTAATCGTCATCCTTTGTCTTGCGACATTTTGCAGTTTGCTTCTATATGAAAATATCCAAAAACCGATTTTGGCTTTGCAAGAAGGAGTTGCCCAGATTGAGTCGGGTCAGCTGAATACGATCAACAATCCTTTTTCCGATGAATTCTCTCAATTGGTTGGCGGCTTTAACCTGATGGTCGAAGGTATCCAAGGACGTGATCAGGAAAATGAGCAGTTACTCGATAGTTTGTTTACCTTGTTTGCTGCGACACTGGATGCCCGGGATCCTTATACCGCCGGACATTCCTTACGTGTTGCGGAATATTCGGTTGAGATTGCCCGGGCCGCCGGCTTGGCCGACGATCAAGTCGAGCTGTTGCGTAAATCTGCTCTTTTACACGACATTGGAAAAATCGGAATCCGGGATGATGTTCTCTTGAAGGAAGGACGCTTAACTGGTGAGGAATTCGATAAAATCAAACAACACCCCGTCATCGGCGTGCATATTTTATCGCAAGTTCATCTCCCGGAGAAGTTACAACCGATTCTTCCTGGGGTAAAGTACCATCACGAGCGTTACGATGGGAAAGGTTATCCAGAAGGTTTGGCGGGAGAATCGATTCCTGTCTTCGGACGGATCATGGCGATTGCTGATGCCTATGACGCGATGACATCCGATCGACCTTACCGGAAAGGAATGCCCGTTGCAAAAGCACTCGCCATTTTGGAAGAAGGTAGCGGGACACAATGGGATGCTTCCTTTACACAACTGTTTCTTGATTTGAAGAGACCTCCTGTCATCACTGCCTCTTGATTTTCATGAAAGGAGTTTCTTATGCACCCTAAAATTGTCGATCGTCACGAATTGTATGTTGTCGGACTTGGTTTGACATGCGAAGAAAATGAATTGCATACACTCATGCCGGAACTGTGGCGTGAATTTTCACGACGCTCGCATGAAATTCCCGCTGAACCGGGAAGTTATCCACTTGATTTGTCACTTGGACAACGCGGGACAAAACATATGCAGTGTATCGGTCTTCCGGTAGAATCGCTTGAGCATATTCCTAAAGGGATGAAAGGACATCACATTCCTCCTGCCCGTTATATTTTTTGGAAACATGAAGGGCCTGACATTGAGATTTGGAAATCGTTCGAGAAGATGCAGCGCTTTGCGCAGAAGCAAGGTATTACACTGGATCCGCTGAATTTTAAAATTGACGAGACACGTGACAATACACATCATCTCTATCAACGTATCCTTTAAGAGGCTGGGACATAACTAGCTGGCTTTTAAAGAAAATAAGGGATTGCCATCGTCACGATGGCAATCCCTTATTTTTTTTCATCACCTCTTGTTAAAATGCCCCTCGGGCAATACTTTGGGTGAGCCACTTTCTCAGATTTACTGCCATAAGGATGAAGCCAAGCTCACGTTTCACCTTTGCTTTTCCTCTTACGGAAAAACGAGTGAAACGCAAATTAGCCTTCAGATTCCCAAAAACTGGTTCTACGTCTATCTTACGTTTCGCGTAGATTTTCCCGGTTTTTTGATCTGAAAGCAGGTCCTTTACCTGTTCCTTTTGCTCTTCCCACGAAACGTTTACTCGGACTTGGCGATGACGACCCTTCTCTGCCTTGGTACAGAGGGATCGAAGCGGGCAGTCATCACAACTCTCACTTTCGTACACCTTGAAATCGCGGGTAAAACCATATCGATCCGTTCTCTTAGACATGTAACGGAACGTCACGTTCTGCCCGTTCGGGCATACAAAGTGATCGGTCGTTTCATCGTAGGACCAGTTGACGAGATTAAAAGGATCATCACGCCATTTTCGCGTCTTCTCTTTTTGAAACATCGTATAGGGAACGAGCGGAATGCGCCCTCGGCGCATCAGAATCTCCTGATAATTTTCTTGGCTTCCATAGCCGGCGTCCGCAACGATATGTTTCGGTAAAGTAAGATACGAGGAAACCTCATCTAAAAATGGGATTAACGTGCGGGCATCGGTCGGATTGGGATAGACATCATAAGCGAGGGTATATTGACCTTCGGTCGCAATCTGCACGTTGTACCCCGGCTTGAGTTGTCCATTTTGCATATGATCTTCCTTCATCCGCATAAACGTCGCATCCGTATCCGTTTTCGAATAGCTGTTCCGTCCATCGAACGTTTCCTTTTGGACGGCATACTTCCTTTTTCTTTCCACGAACTCAGCGAACTTTTTTCGGAAAAGATGGGGTTGCTTTCGTTCGGAACGAAGCCGTTTTCTCTCCTGCGTATCTGAACTTGCCTCGATTTCTTGATTGATAGAAGCGATTCGTCCCTCCAAAACATCACCGATGTGCTCGAGTTCAGGAAGGGTCAGTTCGTCTGGACTTTCTCGTTCAATCTCCGGTAAGATTTCTTGTGCGACGAGTTCTTCATAGAGAAGATTAGACTTTTCAACGAGCGACGCACTATATCGCTCGACGGATTTTCGCCAGACGAACGTATATCGATTCGCATTCGCTTCTAGTTTCGTACCATCAATGAAGATCGCTTCTTCCTTAATTTCTCCCATCTCGACGAGATGGCAACGGAAGGTGACGAACGCCTGCTTAAGGATAGGTGTGACTGCCGGGTGCACTCGAAAGCGATTGATAGTACGATAGCTCGGTTCATTCCCTTGAGCGAGCCACATCATACGCAGGCTGTCTTGAAGGAGTCCTTCGATCTTCCGACCAGAGAAGACCGATTGCGTATAGGCGCATAAAATGATCTTCATCATCATGCGTGGATGATAGGCGGGGCAGCCTGTCGTTCGAGTAAAAGGTTCAAAGGCATCGTCGGGAATGGACTCGACAAGATGATGAACGGCGAATGCGATATCGTTTTCTTGAAGACGAATTTCTAAATCTAAAGGTAGAACCAGCTGGTTCATGGTATAATTTTTAAACATAAGGACACCTCCGATAGTTATGGTTTGGTCACTTTAACTTTATCAGAGGCAGTCCTTATTTGTTTACTTAAAATCGGTTTTTCATCATAGAAGAAGGCCCTTGAAACGAAAAACGTTTCGAGGGCCTTCTCATTTATAAAACTGAGTTATGTCCCAGCCTCTTTTTCTGTCATTCCTTATTTTTTTCTGTCACTTAACTATTCAGTCCGGGTATTAAGTACTATATTCAGAAAATTCTAATTAATACGAACGGCTTATTCTCGTTTCATCCTTTCTTTGGCATAGTTAGACTCAACCCAAACAAGGAGGCGATTTATTTTGAAAAAGTTTCTCGCTACATCGCTTGTCGCAAGTGTACTTGTCGTTCCTACAGTCGTCGGAGCAGAAGGTCTTCAAGCCGGTAAACTGACGAAAGCATCATCAGAACCAGCTGCATCAATCGTTAAAGAGTACGTCAACAAAAAAGGTGATTTCTCTGTCCAAGATGTCCAAAAAGATGGATCATCTAACATCGTACGTCTCCAACAAGAAGTGGATGGCGTCCCGGTCTTCGGTAGTGTCGTCGTCGGTAACGTTGCGAAAGACGGTACTTTGAAAGCAGTCGTAAATGATGCAATCAACGTCAAAGGGAAACCTGGTCTCGCTAAAAAAGCATCACTCTCTGAGAAAAAAGCACTTAAACTTTATCAAAAAGCCATCAAAGCAACAGAATTCGAAGTGGCTCCTAAAGCAGAACTCGTCATCTATCCAGTCAAAGACGACGCGGTCTATGCTTACAAAGTCACATCAACTGTCCTCGCCGGCAAAGAGCCGTCACGCTGGACTTACTTCATCGATGCGAATTCAGGTAAAGTTCTTAATAAATACGACCAACTCGCTCACGCAAAACCGGTCAACACAGTTACCGGAACGACTTCTGTCGGTACAGGTACTACGGTTCTCGGAACTACTGCCACTTTCAACACAGTGAAGAGCGGTTCTTACTACTACTTACAAGATTCGACACGCGGTAAAGGGATCTACACGTACGATGCAAAAAAACGTAACACGCTTCCAGGTTCGCTTTGGGCGGATCTTGATAACCAATTCAATACAACATACGACCGTGCCGCTGTCAGCGCGCAAGTTAATGCAGTAAAAACGTATGATTTCTACAAAAACACATACGGCCGCAACAGTTATGACAACGCAGGTGCTGCACTTAACTCTTCAGTCCACTATTCAACGAGCTACAACAATGCGTTTTGGGATGGAACGAAGATGGTCTATGGTGATGGAGACGGTTCAACATTCACATACCTCTCTGGCGCACTTGACGTTGTTGCCCACGAATTGACGCATGCCGTCACAGAATACACAGCTGGACTCGTCTATCAAAATGAGTCGGGTGCCATCAACGAAGCGGTTTCCGATATCATGGGAACAGTTGCTGAATACTCAGTCGGATCGAACTTCGATTGGCTTGTAGGAGAAGACATCTATACACCTGGTGTCAGCGGCGACGCACTCCGTTCGATGTCTAACCCGGCTGCTTACGGCGATCCGGACCACTACTCAAAACGCTACACAGGTACACAGGATAACGGTGGTGTCCACACGAACTCCGGTATCGTCAACAAAGCCGCTTACCTTCTCGGTAACGGTGGAACACACACTGGTGTCACAGTCACTGGTGTCGGCGTACCGAAACTCGGCGCAATCTACTACCGTGCCCTCAGCGTTTACTTGACTCCGAACTCGAACTTCAGCTCGCTCCGCGCAGCAGTCGTTCAATCAGCGAAAGACCTTTACGGTTCGACAAGTGCAGAAGCAACAGCAGCAGCGAAATCATTTGATGCTGTCGGCGTCTACTAAGAAAACTTCCTCCCAAGGATTTTCGACCTCCTGAGTCCATGACTCGGGAGGTTTTTTTTACGAAAAAAAACGATCTGTCAAAAACAGACCGTTCCGGTTTATTTCCCTGAGTCACGCGCGAGACGAAGTCGCGTTGATCCATTGTCCGGGAAAGCTTTCAATTGTAATTTCTCACCCTGGTACCATGTACCGTAACTCGTTTCAACGACAGGTTCCCCTAAAGCCGACAGACCGGAGGCTGATGCATTCGTCCAGTCGATCGCTTCGACGATTCCGTCGGATACGACAAGCAGATAACCCGCATTTGAGAAGTGATACGTGTTGACGGCATCTTTTTGCGTATTCCCGAGCTTACCGTACTTCGCTTCGAATTTTTCGAGCGGCTGCCCGAGGTATTGTTCCGGCTTCTCGATTGGTTGATTGGCAACGACTTGTGATAATGTCTCAAGCAATGTCTTGTCTTTGACGGACGACGGAACATCCATCCGGACATCTGTTTCCGGAATATAACCTTCGACAGCATCACTCAATTTCAAGTGAACCATCCCGTTCTCCACATCTAAAATTTCATAGACATCCCCTAAATCAGCTTTATAGATAACGCTACTCCGATTGGCATCCTGATAGACATCCGCAAAAGGACGCGTGACCCATGCAGCTTGGCTGATTTCTGGTTGATCCGTCTTTTTCTTGGCTTTCTTCTCTTTTTTCTTTTGCTCAGCCGACGCTGATTTTTTCGTATCTTTCGCTTCTTTCTCTTGTTCGCCTCCGGTCGTTTTCGGTGACTCGACGGTCGACGTCGCTTGGCTGGCATCATTCGTCGACACCATATAACCCCATCCGCCGACAATCAGGACAGTCGCCAAAATACCGCCCAACGCAACGCTCCGGCGATTCCGCTTCTGCTTCCGGCGTTCTTTCCGGGATAACCGTTCTTGTTCTTTCTGTTGTTCATTTTGACTCATCTATTGTTCCTCCTGAATTGACCTAGACACTTTTTTAATCACTATACCACCGAATGCTGTGCCGGCAGTGGTTAAATTTCGATGACAGTTCTGCCTTGATGGGTTCCGTCAAGAAGTGACGCGACGACGTTTGAAATCTCACTCAGGCTTTTTGTATCGACCCACTCTTGAATCGGCAGTTTCCAGTCATTCGCCAGTTGATGCCACAGACGCACCCGTTCAGCAATCGGAAGTTGAACAGCATCAATCCCGATCAACCGAACCCCCCGTAAGATAAACGGATACACCGTCAACGTCATCTCGGCGCCTCCGACATTCCCGCATGTCGTAACCAGTCCACCGTATTGAACAGAGCGAATGACGGAGGCAAGCAACGGTCCTCCGACCGTATCGATGATGCCGGCATATATACCTTTTTTCAATGGACGGGCCGTCTCATCCAAAAACGATTGCCGGGATAAGACTTCTGTCACGCCTTCCTGTTTCAACCGATCGACTTCCGCTTCTTTGCCGGTGACGGCATGGACGACGAATCCCAGTTTCAGCAGAAGCGCAACGGCAATGCTGCCGACACCCCCGGTCGCACCGGTCACGAGAACCGGTCCGTCCTCCGGCTTGACCCGTTGCAAAAGTTCGTCGACGGATTGAGCAGCCGTTAATCCTGCTGTACCATAAGCCATTGCTTCAAAGGTCGTGAATCCGTCCGGCAATGGTGTGATCCAGTCTCCCGGAACGCGTATGTACTCTTGAAAACCACCGGACGTATTCATTCCAAAATCGAACCCGTTGACGACAACCGCTTCGCCTTCTTGAAATCGCGGATCAGTTGACGCGACGACATGCCCTGCTGCATCCACTCCCGGTGTATGCGGATATTCTTTCGTCACTCCCCGGTTGCCCGTAACCGACAGCGCATCCTTATAATTGATGCAGGAATAGTCGACGCGGATCATGACATCTCCTTCGGGCAAGTCGGCAATGTGCTTCGTTTCCAGTGCTCCCGTAAATTCCTCGTCCTGTTCCCGAACGACGAATGCTTTAAATGTCTCTTTCATCTTCCAGTCCTCCTTCATGAATGACTTCCAGTAAGTTATACCCAAACACTGTCCCGGGCATACCTGTTCTGATCGGATCGCCATGAAAAAAACCGCGAATGCCGAAGCATTCACGGTTTTTGGCGTCTGACGAAAGGAAACTGGTTTTCCGCAGGTAGTCACGAGTGACAGGTAAACATGTCATCGGTCAGTGGTCATAGGTGTGCCGTGGCCGTCGTAATTCCCGATTGGAAGAGGTTTGTGTCAAAGCGCCGTCCTTGATCAGGAGTCTCACCTGATCAAGGATCACATATAACGTGTCCCGTCAAAATCAATCTCCGTCCGGTAATTGGCGGCGTTGATCGCATTGGAAATCCGGTGTGCCGACCGCTCGATTTCCTGCGCTTTAATCCGATACGCATCCGGATCGTACAGGGCATGCCGAATGACCGTCGTTCCTTCAAATCCGTATTGGAATTCACGTTTCGGACGGGCCGCAAGTTCTTGGAACTGTGTTGCCTTTGCCCGAAGTTGCGTTGCCAATTCAATCGCTTCGACGAGAGGCATTTCACCTTCCGTCGTCTCGATCATGGTCGACAAATTCGCTGCGTACACTAACCGATCGAGTGTCCGCATATCCCGTCGGACTTCATCCATCGCTGACTCGACATCCGGCAGCGTGCGTTCCTGAGCGGTCGGCAAAGCCTCACCTTTTTCGAGATCCACAAACGCAATCCGGTCTACTTCCTCGACCAGCTGTTCGAGTTGCTTCCGTAAGATACTTTTTAGCTTCACAGCATCTGCTAAGTACATCTCTTCAGTCCCCCATTTCTTGATACCGTTCTTCTAACCAGTACGCCTTACCGGTCGGAAAAGTTTCACTTCAATTGTCCGAGATAGGCGGAAAAGTCTTGCTCAATGTCGGTCAGTACCGTTTTTGTCATCTCAGACGATCGATTCGGATCATAGCGGACCGTCTCGTACAGCTGTTGCAATTCAGGCGACGGCTGAAAACCGATCCGGGCAAACCATTCCCGGAACGACTCCGTTTCCCGGCGTTTCAGTTTTTGCGGGAGATGACGGTTGAACAGGACGACCTGTTGCCGGACCTGTTCAACCGGTAATGGCGGCAGTTCGTCTTTTGGTTCCGTTTCTCCCAGGCGTTTTTTTATTCGAACCGAACGTGGTACTAACTCGTTTTCAGTATTGTCCCATTTCTTTCGTTTTCGGAAACGCCGAACAATCAGAAATAGTCCGGTCAAACCGGCGAGACTAATCGCGATCAATAGATAGGGAAAGCCACTTTCGCCTTCTTTGCCTTCGCCTTTTGAAAACGAATGAAATCCAAGTGAAATGAATTTTTCTTTTCGTGGTTCCCCCCCACCATCACCTTTTTCATCCGTCTCATATCCATATTTAACTTGTCCGGGCGGTAATTCTTTTTTCTTAAATAAGTATGACCACCAAAACGTCAATGGTTCAGATTCACAGTTGCTTACACAACTCGGCTGACCGCCACCTGGAAACACTTCGACCTTTTGCACAGCACTGTACCCTGCCTCAGCCAACGGTTTTATGATGCCAAGTCCTAAAATGACCACACCTATCAAAATAAGCAATCGACTTCGAAAGCGCATATCCTCACCTCGTTAATGTCATTTTTATCCATTATATATGAGTCCGACCCTAATTATCGGAATTTTTTGTTTTTTAAAGAAAAGAGCTTGAATCCGGAGTGGGACGGGAAAAGGAAAGAAGTGATTTTTAGAGAGGGGTTTCAAGTATGTTGAACTTAGATCATACACATGATCCATATCAAAACGGACAACTGATTGCAGAATATACCGAAACGAAATCAAATCAAGAGGCCGTCTTCCGGGCGGAGCAACTGATGAAAGACAGCTCATTCGTCGCGCCGCGCCGTACACCTCACCCGAGCCGGTATCTCCGGTCCTTGATTTCACCGCTCTTTTTGACGGATCGGGATAAACACATCCTTCCGTTGACGAAAGCGTTCGTCAGTGAACAAGATGAAGTCCGGCCCAGCTGGTTCGGACGGCTGACGTATGAATTCGAGCAATTGATCAGTAACGTCGAAAAAGTCGATGTCAAAGACTATGGGGCGGTCGGTGACGGCGTGACCGACGATACGCTCGCTTTTAAGGAAGCACTCGCGGACGGGCACCGGCAAGTCCACGTTCCGGCCGGCACGTATCTGGTCCGCGGCATCCGCCTGCCGAGTTACACGATTTTGACCGGGGACGGAAAAGGACAGACAATTTTAAAACTGCATGACGCGGCACCGAAAGGACGCCGGTTGATTACGAATCAAAATTACTTACTCGGCAATCATCATCTGCTCGTTGAACGGATGACACTGGATTGGAACATCGAGCGGATCGGTAACGCCAAAAAAAGTAGCACGTGGGGCAATCATTCGAGTTGCTTGACCTATGCGCACGTGACGTACGGGTGGGTCTTTGACGTCGATGCGGTCAATCCGGGATTACACTGCTTTGATATTTCAACTCCGTACTACAACTATAACGGTGACGGGGCACGGGCCAATCTCAGCAGTTCGTTCATCTGGTTCGACGGTCTGACCGGATCCGGATTTGGTGATGACGGGATTACGACCCATCACAGTGACCATCTGTTCATCTCGAACTGTTTCATGCATGATCCGAGCGGACGCGCCCATGCGGCCGGCTTCTCGAACTCAAACGGGATTGAGATCGATGACGGTTCCCGGGATGTCTGGTTATTTAACAATGCGACGACCCGCTGCTTCGGCGGTCTTGAAATCAAGGCGCACGCGACGTCATCTGCCGCATCGACCGTTAAAATCGTCGGGCATCTGTCTGTCGATGATCACCGGTCATTTAACTTCCGTCATATCGGTCATCATCAAGCAACGGATCCGACGTCCCAAACGGCATACAACATCATTGCGACCCGGCTGATTGCCCAGACACCGCTGTATACGCCGCTGTATCAAAACTCGAAGCCGCGTGCTCTTATCGTCTCTGCCTATCGAAATGTCGTCATTCACGATTTCACGGTGCTCGGTGATCCGTATTATGATTATCAGGAACAGCCGATGATCGGGATTCAATACAAAGCCCGAAACGTCACATTGAGTCAGGTCAAGATGAGCGGCTTCCGTCAGGCGAAAACGGATATCCAGGTCTTCGGCGGAGACAACCGGGCAGAAGACGTCCGGCTGATTGATGTCCGGATTGAAGATTCAGCCAAACACGGCATCACGATTGGTCCGAACATCGAACACGTCCGGTTGACAAATGTCGCCATTAAGGGCGATGGAACAGTCGGTCTGAACGCCAAGTCTGAGCCGGAACTGGAACGGTTTATTGCGACCGGCTACAAAGTACCGGTCCGGACACACGCTACATTAAGTTGATTCACGAAAATAAGGCTGCTTCGACTCGTGTCGAAACAGCCTTATTTCATTGTGCCCGTAAATAGGCGAGGACCCGCGTATCAATCGACCGATCCGTCTGTTCCCGCATCTCGAAGTTTTCCGTATGCAGATACGTCCGGAACGCTTCTGCAAACGAACCGCGGTATCCGAGTTCAAGCAGCTTATCCATCAACTCCGATTCGAGCGCATCATCAATCGGTTTAATTTCTTC
The DNA here is from genome assembly GCF_000019905.1 of Exiguobacterium artemiae 255-15. Classification (GTDB taxonomy): domain Bacteria; phylum Bacillota; class Bacilli; order Exiguobacteriales; family Exiguobacteriaceae; genus Exiguobacterium_A; species Exiguobacterium_A artemiae. The sequence continues at coordinate 2,930,124 of NC_010556.1, forward strand.
CGGCTTACTTGGTTGTAAATAGAGTGTATGCAACTGATAAATCCGCTCCAGTTCCTGAATCGGACTCGCATGATCATCGACACGCAAATCAATGTACCGGTCATTAAAACCACCGTAACCGCCGCCTTCTTTGACGACTAACAATGCTGCAGACTGCATGCCCCGTGAATCTCCGCCTGCTGCCTGACCGGCCGCAAGTGCCCGAAGCAACCGTTCTGCCAGTGGTCCTTCTGTCGTCTCAAACACACGCGCCATTTCCTTGACCGTATTGCCGTCGACGAGAATATTCCCTTGTGCCGCAAAGTGTTTTCCAGCGATGCCGCCGGCCCAATCATTACAGCCTTCTCCCGTGAACGTCGCACTTTTCCCCGATGCATCCACGATACCAACTTGACGGTCCGCCCGTCCTTCGTCCGCTTCCGTTAACCGTTTTAAGACTTCGTCCGCCGACTTACCTTCTTCAATCATCCGCAACCCCTCCGGACCATATGTCGTATTGGCAAACGACTGAGTCGCAATCACTCCGACACCGGCTTTCGCAAACGGTACGGCACTGCCGACTGCTAAAAATTTGGACTGAACCGCTACACCCCAAGCCTGTTCTTTTTCACAATACCCAACGATTGAATATGTCATCTGTCTAAAATCCCCCTCGATTGTCATACGTATCCGTTCGTCGTAGGAATTCCCGTTTCCTGCATGTGAAAAACCTTCCGTTCATTTCGAACGAAAGGTTTGGGATGTACTTATTGAATTCCGAGGACAACTGCAAGCAGTAATGCACCACATGCCAGGACAATCCAAATCGCAAACAGTTTCCAGACGAATCGTAACCATTTTTCGTACGGAATACCGGCAATCGCCAAGAATGCCATCAAGTGCGCACTCGTCGGGAAAATCATATTCGTCAAACCGTCGCCGTACTGAAAGGCGAGGACTGCGACTTGCCGCTCAATTCCGAGCAAGTCGGCAAGCGGCGCCATGATTGGCATCGTCGTTGCTGCTTGACCGCTTCCGGACGGGATAAAGAAGTTCGTAATCAATTGGACGACGTACATCCCGATGACGGCAAGGGACGTCGGTAACTGACCGACGGCATTCGACAAACCGTAAATCACGGTATCGATGACCCGACCATCTTCTAAAATGACGACGATTGCCCGGGCAAAACCAACGATCAAGGCACCAAACGTAACGGCCTTGGCTCCGTCGATTAAACTTTCGAATGTCCGGTTGACACCCATCGTCACGATTCCTGCGAGCAAGCCGATAATCAGGAACGAAGCCGTCAGTTCCGTCAAATACCAGCCCCACTCAAAGATGCCGATGACGTTTAGCGTGATTCCGCCAACAAGCACAACCAAAACAAACAGATGTTTTTTCGAGAATTGAGAAAAAGTTGCTGTTGTTTCTTGTTTCCGATGTTTCTCAAGGTCATGCACAAGACTCTGTTCCGGATTTTTTTTGACTTTCTGCGCATAGTTCATGACGTAAAGAATCGTCACGACTAAAAAGACAAGATAGACCGCCGTCCGGTAACCGAGTCCGCTGAACAACGGAACTTCCGCAATCGACTGCGCGACTCCAACCGTAAACGGATTCAGCATCCCTCCGGCAAAACCGACGGCGGCACCGAGACTGACGATCGCCGCTCCCGTCATCGCGTCATAACCAAGGGCACGTGCCAACATGATGCCGATTGGGACGAAGATAATGGTTTCTTCCGCCATTCCAATTGTCGCACCGGCAACGGAAAAGACGAACATCGTCATCGGGATCATGATATGCCCTTTTTGACCGAACCGATTAATCAATTGATTGATGCCGGATTCAATCGCGCCCGTTTGCCGGATGATTCCAAACACACCACCGACCAAAAAGATGTAAAAGATAATGGCGGCACCTGCCTCCATCCCTTTTGGAATGGCTTCAAACAAACCGAAGAAATTGACGGGTGCAGATTCAACTGCACGATACGTCCCATCAATGACGACCGTTTGTCCGTCCTGCTTTTCGCGATCAAACTGACCGGCCGGTAATGTATACGTCAAGATGACTGCAATCAGTAAAATTCCCATGATAATCGCGTACGTGTGAGGCATCTTGAAGAAGGAGCGCTCCGAAGCATCTGCCTGTGGTTTCCGTTCATTCATCCATTTGCCTCCTGACCTACCTTTAAATTTTGACTCTCTTAAGAGATAATGCCCTATTTATGGAAAAAATAACAGTCTATTTCGTCATTTAATTTTTTTGTAATATATTAAAACTGTAAGAAAAATAAAAAAACCCGACCGTAGTCAGGTTTTTCGAGTCTTACTCACGCATTAAATGATTGAACGTCTAATGGTTTCGCAAGTGCTGTTTGGGCAAATGCCACGAACTGACCGAAATGGGCACTTGTGTTGTGCGTTTCGATTGCTGCTTGATCTTCCCATTTCTCAATCATCATGAAGACATTCTCGTCTTCGATGCTTTGGAATAAATCATAACTGATGTTACCTGCTTCTAACCGTGACCCTTCAATCAATGTTTTTGTAGCTTCTAAAAACTCTTGACGTTTTGCAGGTTGTACTTCTAATTTTGCTTCAATGGCGATCATTGGAAGGCCTCCTCTAAAATTTCATTAACTCAAGTATCGTAGCACCTTCCTTTCCCATTCTCCATTAAGATGCTTGGACGATTAAGGAAGTTATATTCCGGGTAAAAAAATGTATCATTTTGACATCAGAGAGGAGTTCATCTATGAACGTCGAGACTTTTTATTTTGAGGATGATGGCGAAATCCCCAATAATCCTAATTTACCTGTACTTATTTATCGACATGCTTTTGACGATCCTTCTTCTATTGAAGAGACTTTTAATATGCACAACTGGAAAAACAGCTGGGTGGATGGGATTTTTGATTTTCACCATTATCACAGTGTCGCCCACGAAGTCATCGGCATTCTTGAAGGACACGCCAGCATTCAGCTCGGCGGGCCCCTTGGAAAAACCTTTACGTTGACTGCCGGCGATGTCGTTATCCTTCCTGCCGGTACAGGTCATAAGGCTTTACACATAAGCCGTAAGTTTCAAGTCGTTAGTGCCTATCCAAATGGGCAAGACTATGACACCTTGATCGGTGATCCATGTGAACGCCCGGATAACTTGAAGCGAATCGCCCAGGTCGAACGTCCTCAGACAGATCCTGTTTATGGACAACAAGGACCGTTACTCGAGCATTGGTAATGGCGTCTGCTTTCCTTTCATTTGGAAAGCAGACGTTTTTTTCTGTCACATCAGTGGTAAACCCTACTATTGTGCTTTTTAAAGGAGGAACTGAGATGAATGAGACAGAACGAACCGTCATACTGGCGGCACTGAAACAAAAGACCGTAACACTTCCGGATCAGACGCATGTTCGTGCACTTGGCCAAGGAACATGGCGAATGGGAGAAGATCAAAGTAAACGCCAAGCTGAAATCGAAGCGTTGCATGTCGGACTCGACAGTGGGATGGAATTGATCGATACAGCGGAAATGTACGGGGAAGGAGCTTCCGAACAACTGATTCGCGAGGTACTGAAAGAACGACGTGACGATGTGTTTCTCGTCTCGAAAGTCTACCCGCATAATGCTGGCGGCGAAAAATTACGGGCTGCATGCGAACAGTCGCTCAAAAATCTCGGAACGGATTACCTTGATCTCTACCTCTTGCACTGGCGCGGCAGCATTCCGCTTCAGGAGACGGTCGACGGGCTCGAGCAGTTAAAGGCAGAAGGTAAAATCCGCCGCTGGGGAGTCTCAAACTTCGACGTCTCTGATATGAAGGAACTGTTGTCACTTCGTAACGGCGATCAGTGTGCCGTCAACCAGGTACTGTATCATCTCGGTTCGCGTGGCATCGAATATGAGTTGATGCCGCTTCTTAAGCAACACGGCATTCCGGTCATGGCCTATTGCCCGCTCGCAGAAGGCGGCAGCTTACGGGACCAGTTGCTGGATCATCCGACTGTCGAACGTCTTGCTGAAGAACATGGCGTCAAACCGGCACAAATTCTTCTGGCCTGGGCGATTCGCAGCGGTGACGTCATCGCCATCCCGAAAGCCGGACAGGCTAAGCATGTCGAAGAAAACGGAAAAGCCGCATTAGTCGAGTTAACGGACGAAGAATACGCAGCACTCGATGAAGCATTCCCGGCACCCACTAAAAAAGAACCACTTGATATCGTCTAAGGAGGAACAGTCATGAACAAATCAGTCAAACTTGGAAAATCCAATTTAACGGTCAATCCAATCGGTCTCGGAACGAATGCGGTCGGTGGACACAACCTGTACCCGAACCTCGATGAGCAAGCCGGTCGTGATCTCGTCCGTGTCGCTTTGATGAACGGCATTAACTTCCTCGACACGGCTTATATTTATGGTCCGGAACGTTCGGAAGAATTGGTCGGCGAAGTGTGGAGCGAAACCGTGGAACGTGAAGAAGTCATTCTCGCGACAAAAGGAGCCCACCAACTGGTTGACGGAAAAGTTGTCATGAACAACTCACCCGAATTTTTGAAACAAGCGGTCGAAGACAGTCTGAAACGTCTGCGGACAGATTACATCGATTTGTATTACATTCACTTCCCGGATGAAGATACACCAAAAGATGAAGCCGTCGCGGCGCTTGCTGAGCTGAAAGCAGAAGGGAAAATCCGGGCAATCGGTGTCTCAAACTTCTCGCTCGAGCAATTAAAAGAAGCCAATAAGGACGGTCATGTCGACGTCTATCAAGGCGAGTACAATCTATTTAAACGTGACGCCGAAAAAGAGATTTTACCGTATATCCGCGAACATGGCATTTCATTCGTACCGTACTTCCCGCTTGCTGCCGGTCTGCTTGCCGGAAAATATGATGCCGAAACGAAATTTGATGACCTTCGGAAAAATGATCCGCTCTTCCAGGAGGATGTCTTTAAAGATAACCTGGCAAAAGTCGACTTGTTGCGTCCGATTGCAGAAGCAAAAGATGCCGAAGTCGCACATATCGTCCTTGCCTGGTACTTGGCACAGGACGGCATCGACGCCATCATCCCGGGTGCGAAACGGGCTGATCAAGTCACGGATACGATCCGGACACTTGATGTCGAATTAACGGAAGACGAGATTCGTCAAATCGATCACATCTTCAGCTGACACAACAAAACCACGCCAGTTCGACTTGGCGTGGTTTTGCTTTGAGCAGATTAGGCGAAAAATTGAAGAATGGCTCGTATGATGAAGAAACAGGAGGCGATTACTATGAAACACCATTTTCACCTGACAGCAGACTGGCCCGGCAACCGCAATGATGTCGGTCAAATCGAGACCGGCGAATTGAAAACAAAGATTTCGATTCCGGACGCAATGGACGGCCCCGGTGTCGGTACCAATCCGGACGAGATGTTGCTCGGTGCAGCAGCAACCTGTTACATCATCACACTTGCTGCGATGCTGGAACGGAATGACATTCCGAAAGTATCCCTGACGATGGAATCGGAAGGAATCGTCGACGTCACGAACGGGGTCTTTACGTATGATGCGATCATTCACCGCCCGACACTGATTCTGCCGGCAGAGACCACCGAAGCGAACCTGACAAAAGCACGCCGGCTGGCTGAAAAAGCAGAAGGATCGTGTATGATTACGCGGGCACTGGCCGGTAATGTGAAGGTTTCGTTAGAGGCGGTCGTGGAGTTGGAAGGCTGAGGATTCTTTTCGATGTATGCTGATACAGTACGACTTCATTTCTTTATTGAAATGAGGTCTTTTATTTTTGATTAGATTCTTGCTGCACAATTTTCAGTTCCTTCGTATACTGAACTTAGTTTGGAATTTATTGGAGGTCATCAGATGTCATCGTTTCAAGAAAAATTACGCAGTCAAAATACTGAATCTCATCCTTTTGAAAAAAGCTCTCCGATTCAACCGGCAGATTATACCGCCGAATTACTAACACACTTAAATGAACTCTTCTATAAATCGATTGTTGAACTTCAACACAATCAACTGACCGGGGAAATGATTGAAACCACAAACCGTTGGCTCTCTGCATTAGATGAACCGCTTTTGGCTACGCCCTTGCATCGTGAATTAATATCTTCTACTGCGACACCTGTACATTATGAAAAATCATTAAGAGCATGGGATTTAATTGCACCGGGACAGGAAAATCAGGAAAAACTGTTACATTACTTGATTGATGAATTATCAACAGCCCAATCTGCCGACTGGATGGTCAGCTTTACACGCCATTCCGGAATTCAAACACTCGTCCCTTCATTTCAAGAAGCGGAACGGATCAATAAACCGATTCGTATCTTAACTTCATTTTATATGAACATTACGGAAGCCAAAGCATTACGTACCCTGATGCAGTTTAAAAATATCGAGATTAAAATTTACGAACCGATCAAAAAAAATCAGGCTTTCCATCCAAAAGCTTATTTATTTACGCGGGAAACTAATTTACATAGTGCGATTATCGGTTCATCCAATTTATCAAAGTCTGCTTTAACCAACGGACTGGAGTGGAATGTTCGAATTCCCCATTCTCCTCTCACGTCTTTAGTTTCTCAAGCGCAAACTCTGTTTAATAATCTCTGGAACAGTAACGAAGCCATTCCCTGCACCTCAGCAATTTTAGATCAATATGAACAACACCATTTAGACGCTCCGAAAATCAAACAGTTTATCGTCAATGACCGCGTTGCAGAGCCTCCTGTTGAATACGAAGTAATTCAGCCAAATGAGATGCAGCTTCCGGCTTTGGAACAATTACACCGTTTACGGTTAAAGCAACAAACAAAAGCCATGGTCATTGCAGCAACGGGAACAGGAAAAACTTATTTGGCTGCCTTTGATGTGAAACAGTTTGATGCCAAACGTGTTCTATTCGTTGCCCATCGTGGAAAACTGTTATCTCAAGCTGAAGAAACATTCAAAAAGATTTTCACAGATGGCGATGCTACTTTTGGTCGTTATCAAGCAAATCAAAAAGATCTTGATAAACAATTTATCTTTGCGACCATTCAAACGTTTTCAAAAGAAATTCATTTGGAGCAGTTCGATCCAAACACATTTGATTACATCATCATTGATGAGTTCCATCATGCCGCTTCAGAATCGTATCAAAAAATTCTCAACTACTTTACGCCACAGTTTTTACTCGGGATTACGGCAACGCCGGAACGAATGGACGGTCTCAACATCTTTAAGTTGGTGGACCACAATATCGCGTATGAAATTCGATTATATGATGCTTTGGCCCAAGACTTGTTAACACCGTTCCATTACTTTGGTATTCAAGATGATGAAGCGATTGATTACGAAGTCATTCCGCAAAAAAATGGATTGTACATTGAAAAAGATTTAGTGGAAGCACTCGAACGTTCTTCCCGGACGGAATATATTCTTGAGATGATGACTAAATTTGGTCACAGCGGTACAGCTCGGGTCGGACTCGGGTTTTGTGTCAATATTGATCATGCCGAATACATGGCTGCTGAGTTTAATAAGCACCAGATCGAGTCACTGGCCATCACGAGCAAACAAACGGAAGCAGAACGGGAACACGCCATTCAACGATTGGAAGATGATCAGGATCCGCTATCGTTTATCTTTACAGTCGATCTCTTTAATGAAGGTGTCGATATTCCTAAAATCAACGTCATGCTGTTTTTGCGTCCTACGGAGTCGCCGACGATTTTTATCCAGCAACTCGGTCGCGGTCTACGGAAACATAAATCAAAAGAGTACGTCACGATTTTAGATTTCATCGGCAACAGTCAACGCGCTTTTGTGGCACCGCTTGTGTTATCCGGCCAACAATCTTTCCATTCGATTGACCGTTATCATGTCGCAAACGCGGTTCAAAACCATTTCCCGATTTTGCCTGAAGGTTCCTTGGCAATTTTGGATCGTGTGACAGAGTCCTTTATCATTGAACAAATGAAAAAAATCGAGTTTTCGGCCAGTAAACAGTTACGTGAAAGCTACCAGCGTCTGATAACTATGATTGGCGACACTCCATCCTTAAACGATTTGGTGACGCATCCGGACGCCCCCGCAATCGAAACGATTATTCAACAGTGGAAAAGTGTCCTGCGGTTAAAACAGCTGGAGAAAGTGGCGACTGATGAAGAACTGGCTCTGTTGCTTAATCCGGATACACGACGTGTGCTCCAACATATCGAAAGTTGGTTCCCGATTCGCGAACCGTTCAGCTTATTGATGATTCAATTACTTCTCAATCAACAAACGATTTCAGCTGATGATGTCATTCAAGCGACTGCCACTCGCTTTGCCGTTTCACCAGAGGTCTTGGCACATCGTTTATCTTTGATTCAGCATCTATTTAATCGCTGGTCTACGTCTTTAACACATGACCGGATTGTATTGCTTGTTGAATCTGTTGCCGGTGAATACACATTCTCGGAAGAAGTGACACGTATTTTAGCTTCGTCGCCAACACTAGTCGACTATTTACAGGAGCTGATGCACGCTGGGCTTCACTCCTTTGAGCAACTTTCTGGAGGAGAAAACTGGTTGACCGGTTCTCAATCGTTTATTTCGAGAATGACGTACAGCCGGGCTGTCATCCAACGGTTATTACAATCTCCAAGCCAGGAAGGATCCTGGCGCGAAGGAGTCGCTCAAGCCGGGAATGATTATGTATTATTCGTCAACTTACACAAAAATGAATCGATTGAAGATCAATTAAATTACCAAGACTACTTTATCGATAAAGACCATTTCCACTGGCAATCGCAAAGTATCGCTACAGCAACCGGGAAATCTGGTGAACTTTACCGCCAACATGAAGCACGCGGAATCAAAATTCATCTCTTTATTCGAAAAGCTGACAAGGAACAAGGTCGCTCCCTGCCCTTTACATACTTCGGTGAACTGATTCACAAAAGCAGTCACGGATCAAAACCGATTAATGTGGAGTGGATTTTAAAAGAACCTTTAACAAGCGAAGAATTTATTTCGTGGAAAAAGCTTTCATGATTTTTTTAACAGCCGGAATGTCTGCCGGAGCCCAGTCTAAAGAATCCAACTGTTTGACGGGTACCCATCGTAATTCGGCATGTTCCAGTGCTTGAGGTTCACCTGATACAACCGTCGATTGAAAAGTCGATAACTCAACAATTACTTTGTCGTATTCATACCGCGTCGTTTCGATGTGATTACCTACTTGAATCGTACAATTTAACTCTTCCAGAATTTCGCGGCGGAGAGACTCTTCCGGACGTTCACCCGGTTCGATTTTCCCGCCCGGAAACTCCCATAAGTTCGGTAATGACATGACAGGACTGCGAAGAGCACACAGAATTTCGTTTTTTGAATTATTCACTACTGCACCTACAACGGAAATTGTCTTTTTTGACATGCTGTTCATCCTCTCTTTAGTCAATCATTTATGTTTATCCTAAACTACGACTCATGAAAAAGGATCACTTCTTTCATACGACTCCTACAGGAAAAAGCGCAGGAATCTGCGCTGTCAGAGACAAATAAGACCCGATGCTCGATTCCATGGAATTGAGCATTCTGGCTTATGTCTCGCCTGAGGAAAGCGCATGGAAAAGAGGTGACTCTTTTTTTACAAAAGTTATCCACACCAACAGCTATTTGCCTCAATCATTTTTTATTCAAATTATCCACATGTGGATAACTTTCAATATGCTATACTTTTACTACTTATCCACAACTAGAAATGAGGAACTCGTGTGCCACGTGAAATTTATCCGGTCGTCGTCAAAGCGACAGCCATCGAACAAATTAAAGACGGACAACCGCTTCTGTCTAAAGAATTGTTTCAAAAAACCAACCATCTTAAAGAAGCCGGTGCCTTGCTCCGGTTGACAACAGAAGATAAAGAATACCTTGCAACCGGTTATTTTGGCAAGCAGGAAAAAGGGATCGGTTGGTTACTGTCGACTGATGAACTGCAGGACATTGATGAAACTTTCTTCAAAGAAAAAATCGAGGCTGCCCTCGATCGTCGAAATGATTTTTTTGAGAATGATTTAATTGATACGTTCCGTGTGTTCAACGGTTCAGGAGACGGAATCGGCGGTCTGACGATCGATTGTTTTGATCACCATTATCTGATTACGTTTGAAAACGAAGGTATCTACTCGTTTAAAGCCGATATCGTATCGGCGCTCGAATCACTTATCCATTTTAAGAGCATTTATGAAAAACGGGCTTTCCAGATCGATGGACAACCGGTCAAAGGTGACGATTTCTTAGCCGGTGAACGCGGTGATTTCCCGGAAGTCTTGCAGGAAAACGGAATCCCTCTGCTGTATCATCTCGATGCCGGCATGCGCACCGGTCTTGATATTCAGCAGCGTGAACTCCGTTCCGTCGTCAAAGAACATGCTGCAGACCGGCGTGTCCTGAATCTGTTTTCTGACACCGGTACGTTAACAGCGGCTGCCCTGCTCGGTGGTGCAACCGAGACGACAAGCGTCGATTTCTCGACACGAAGCCGCAACAAAACGATCGAACAACTTGAATTGCATCAGCTGGATGCAACGACACAGACGATTCTTGTACAGGACGCGTTTGACTATATCGATCAAGCCGATAAGAAAACACGCTTTGATTTCGTCATCGTGCATCCGCCGACATTCGTCAAAACACAAGCCCGTCATTTCCGGGCGGAAGTCGATTTACCTGCTTTGATTCAACAAACGATCCACATGACACATCGCGGCGGTTTATTGCTGATTACGACAGACTGTCCCTTATTCGACCAAGCCCGCTTTATGAAGATGGTCGATCAAGCATTTAAAAAGCTACGTCAAACGTATGAAATCGTTTGGGAAAGTACTCCTTTAGAAGACTTCCCGGAACATACTTCTTTAAAAGAAACAGCTTCAAAATCCGTCTTAGTCCGTCGTAAATAAGCATATGATTCATGATTCTGCTGATGAAAAAACCATCAGCAGAATTTTTTTTGGATTAAAAGGAAAAGTAAAATGAATATCGAATCATTATTCTTAGGAAAAATCAGTTACGATGCTGATTTTTCCAAAATGTGACCGCTGATCAAAGGTTTGATAGGCCGCATTCAATGCATCAAGCTGACGCGGCACCTGCTCTTCGATGACAAGATCGATGACTCCATCCGCGACGAGTTGTGCGACTTCCGCCAGATGCTGCTGTTGACGTACCATTTCTTCCTTTTTCCCTTTCAGTAATGGAAGAGCAACAAAGACGGCTTCGAGCGTCAGTGCTTTACTGTGCATCGGTGTCAAATCCTGTGTCGTCCGGGTGGCGATTGAAATAATTTTCCCGCGTTCCTTCGCAAGGATGAACGACTCCTGCAAATGATCTCCGCCGACGGTATCAACGATGACATCGAATCCATCATGACCGAGACGCGCTAATAATTGTTCGGCTGATTCATCCCGGTACCGGTGCGGACGAATACCGTGTTGTTCTAACCACGTTGCTTTCTCATCATTTGAAGCACTCGCTGTCACGTCACATCCATAATGTTTAGCCAGTTGTCCGACAAGGTGTCCGACTCCACCCGTTCCACCTGCTACATATAATCGCATACCGGATTGAACAGCTGCCCGTTCCTTCAACACTTCCATCGCTGTCAGACTGATGACCGGCAGACAACCTGCTGCAGCAATATCTAGATTCTCCGGTCTGAGTACAGCCATCTGTTCAGGAACCAGCATTTCCTCCGCTAGTGCGCCGGACCGGTTGCCGAGTCCACCGCCAAATGCGATGACGTGATCGCCGACGGAAAAAGACGTCACACTCTCTCCGATTTCAATGATTTTCCCCGTAACATCGCCCTGGAGAATTCCAGTTGACGGAGCTGCTGCCACATGACCAAAAAACATTTTTGTGTCCAGTGGATTTAGGCTCGTACCCTCCACTTTAATCTTTAAATCGTAGTTCCCCGTTTGATTAAGTGTGACGTCTCTTTCTGTTAGTGCAGCGTCTTTTCCGTACTGTTCGACGACATAAGCTTTCATAAAAAATCCCCCTTTTTTCAAATCAGTTTATCCTGTTTCAGAATACTCTAACATTCGTACTTCATGCTATGATGAAGCTACCTTAACTCAGAAAGGACGTTTTTTCTTTGAAACATGATTTGATTCGTCGTTTGACTACATATGCGAAAATCGATACACAGTCTGACTACGCAAGTACGACCGTTCCGACAACAGACGGACAATGGACGCTCGCTCGTCTGCTTGTTGACGAACTGAAGGAAATTGGCATGAGTGATGTGACCGTTGATGCAAACGGATATGTCATGGCGACTCTTCCTGCCAATACCGATGCGGATATTCCGACAATCGGATTTTTAGCCCACTTGGATACGGCAACTGATTTCACGGGAACAAACGTCAATCCGCAAATCGTCGAAGCTTATGATGGAGAAGACTTGGTCCTCAATGCGACACTTCCTGTCATCCTGTCACCAAAGGATTTCCCAGCACTTAAAAACTACGTCGGACATACGTTGATGACAACAGATGGTACGACATTACTCGGTGCAGATAATAAGGCCGGCATCGCTGAAATCATGACAGCGATGCATCACCTTATCACCCATCCGGAAATCAAACACGGCCGGATTCGTGTCGCCTTCACACCGGATGAAGAAATCGGGCGCGGCCCGCATCATTTTGACGTCGCTGCTTTTGATGCAAAATTCGCCTATACGGTCGATGGAGGTCCGCTCGGTGAACTCGAGTATGAGAGTTTTAATGCCGCTGCTGCCGAAATCATTTTCCATGGCACGAACGTCCACCCGGGTACGGCAAAAGATAAGATGGTCAATTCGCAAAAACACGCGATGGCTTTCCAGAACCGGTTGCCGGGCGACGAAGCCCCTGAATTCACGGATGGATTCGAAGGATTCTACCACTTGATTTCGTTTGAAGGTTCGGTCGAAAAAACGACGGTCCAGTACATCATCCGTGATTTTGACCGTTCTAAATTCGAAGCCCGGAAACACTTCCTGACAGCTTTGGTCGAAGAATGGAACAAGAAATACGGGGCAGGCAGTGTCGAAATCAAACTAAATGATCAATACTACAACATGCGTGAAAAAATCGAACCACACATGGAAATCGTTGATATCGCCCATGCGGCGATGGAATCACGTGGTGTCACACCAATCATCAAACCAATTCGTGGCGGGACGGACGGTTCGCAACTGTCGTACATGGGACTCCCGACACCGAATATCTTCACCGGTGGCGAAAATTACCACGGAAAGTTTGAGTTCATCTCTGTTGATAATATGGTGAAGGCAACGGAAGTCGTTGTGGCAATTGCTGAACGATTCGCTCAGTCAGCTAAATAAGACGGTATAACGAAAGCAGATTCTCGACATGAGAATCTGCTTTTTTTCATGGTCTATATGGTTTCTCTAGACGATAGATACGCGTTCTGAAACCAAATGGATTTACTTTTCTTCTGTTGTTGTTTGCTGATCCGGAATCGGTAGTTGAACCATGCTGCCGGATCCGCTGACGAGTGGTGATTTTCCATCCCACTTCTTGACGGCTTCGTACTGAATCATCTCTTCCGTCAACGTTTTTTGTAGTTCTTTTTGCGCTTTCGCGAGACCCTGCGCTTCAATGAGTCGGGCATCCGCTGCTCCCTTTGCTTCTACGCGCAATCGTTCTGCTTCTGCTTTCGCAATCGCAAGATCTGTCTTCTTTTTATCCAGCTCTTGTGACGCTTTGACACGCGCATCAATCGCTTCCTGGGTTTTCGCATCCGGTTTCGGTGCTCCAAGTGCCACGTCTTCGATGATGAAACCAATCTTTTTCACATCTTCGGCAAACTGTGTCTGAATACTCGTCGAGACATTTCCAGACTGTTCCCCGAATAACTCAAGGACGGTGACTTTCGAAATCTGTTCACGGGACGCATCATAAAGGCGTTGTTTTAAGTAACCGGCTGCAATCTCATCAATTTCAATCGGACCAAACTTATTAAAGACTTCCGTCACCTGATCCGGTGAAACCGAAAAACTGTACGTAAAGTCGACGACGATGTTTTTCCCGTCCTTTGTTGCGAGTGTCATGTTGTCGAGCGATTTCGTCTGTGTCCGGATCGGATATTCAGTGACACGTGTGATCGGCGAAACGATATGCCAGCCTTGCGACAGGGTCTCGTCCTGGACACCGCTTGACGGTTTATAGACGACCCCGACCTGTCCGGGTTCAATTTGTTCGACGATGAATGGTGTCATCGCAAGCAGGGCGACGACGATCACACCTGCGATGATCATCGACGGCCTGATACGTTTTTTCGGTTTGATTTCTCTCATTTTGAGTCTCCTTTATCAATTTTATCTTGGATATACTTATACAGTTCAATGGCCAGCAAGACGATCAGTGCAAAAAATAACAACGTAAAAAGTGTTGCCACGCCGTCCTCCTCCTTCATGAATGTTGTACCTACTCTTACGCTTCAGATTGGAAAATGTTTCATTTTGTTTAAAACCACGGTTGCTAAATTGTGCAATCCGGTCTAAGATGTAAAGAACTTTGTCCTTGAAACGAAGCGTATCATTTTGTGGTACACTCGTAACAGCACATCACACACTAGAAACGAGGGTTCATCTCTATATGATTACAGTACAAAACGTCGGTCTCCGCTTTGCGGACCGTAAATTATTCGAAGACGTCAACATCAAGTTCACACCGGGCAACTGCTACGGTCTCATCGGTGCAAACGGTGCCGGTAAATCAACATTCCTTAAAATTCTTGCCGGTGATATCGAAGCCCAACAAGGAGACGTCATCATCACGCCGGGCGAACGCCTTGGTGTCCTTCGCCAAAACCACTATGAATATGAAGAGTTCCAAGTCATCGAAACTGTCATGATGGGTCATAAGCGCCTTTATGAAGTCATGAAAGAAAAAGATGCTATCTATATGAAAGAAAACTTCTCGGACGAAGACGGCATGCGTGCTGCCGAGCTCGAAGGTGAGTTCGCAGAAATGAACGGATGGGAAGCGGAGTCGGAAGCGGCAATGCTTTTACAAGGTCTCGGCATTAAAGAGAATCTGCATACGAAAACAATGGCTGAACTGACAGGCGGAGAGAAAGTTAAAGTCCTGCTTGCCCAAGCCTTGTTTGGTAAACCAGACATTCTGTTGCTTGATGAGCCTACCAACGGTCTTGATTTGAAAGCCGTTAAATGGCTTGAAGAATTCTTGATCGGGTTTGAAAATACGGTCATCGTCATTTCCCACGACCGTCACTTCCTCAACAACGTTTGTACGCATATGGCCGATCTCGATTACGGGAAAATCCAACTGTATATTGGAAACTATGATTTCTGGTACGAATCAAGTCAGCTTGCTTCACGTATGGCAGGCGACCAAAACAAGAAAAAAGAAGAAAAAATCAAAGAACTTCAAGCCTTCATCGCCCGTTTCAGCTCGAACGCTTCCAAAGCGAAACAGGCGACATCACGGAAAAAGTTGCTTGATAAAATTACACTCGACGACATCCGTCCGTCGTCACGCCGTTATCCGTTCGTCGGCTTCACACCGGAACGTGAAATCGGAAACGATCTGTTGATCGTCGACGGCATTTCGAAAACAATCGATGGTGTCAAAGTCCTTGATAATGTCCGTTTCTCGTTAAACAAAACGGATAAAGCCGTCTTTATCAGCCAAAATGACATCGCGATCACGACACTCTTCAAAATTCTGATGGGTGAGATGGAAGCGGACAGCGGAACATTCAAATGGGGCGTCACGACGTCACAATCTTATCTGCCAAAAGATAACTCCGCTTTCTTCGAAGGTTCGGACAAAACGATTCTCGATTGGTTGCGCCAGTATTCGCCGGCTGACGAGAGCGATACGTTCCTCCGTGGTTTCCTCGGCCGGATGCTCTTCTCCGGTGAAGAAGTCATGAAAAAAGCGTCTGTCTTATCCGGGGGAGAAAAAGTCCGTTGCATGTTATCAAAAGCGATGCTCAGCGGCTCAAACGTTCTTGTCCTCGACGATCCGACGAACCACTTGGATCTCGAATCGATCACGGCACTCAACGATGGTTTGATCGCTTACAAAGGCGCGATGCTCTTCAGTTCGCATGACCATCAGTTCGTTGAAACGATTGCAAACCGGATCATCGAATTGACACCAAACGGTATCGTCGATAAAGAAACGACATACGATGAATACCTCAACAACGAGTCTGTTCAACAACAATTGTCTACGTTGTACGCAACAAACTAATGCAGTCTACAAGAGACCTGTCCTAACGGATTGGGTCTCTTTTTTTGTACACTGAAGGTATGAATTGGAACAGAGGAGGAAATCATGTGCGTCACCGTGCCTGCGCAGCTTTGATTAAGAACAATCAGATTTTGATGGTCCGTCTTGAGACAAACGATCGAAGTTTCTGGACATTACCCGGAGGGGGGCTCGAGGAAAATGAACCCTTCGAACAAGCGGTCATTCGGGAGGTGCAAGAGGAAGTGAATCTCGCCATCCGCATCATCAAACCTCTTTACTCAGAAACTCACGCAAACGGACAAGAGATCTGCTTTTTAGTCAGACAGATTGATTCACGCGAACCGATTTTAGGATATGATCCAGAACGTTTAGAGGGAAATCAAGTTCTGACCGGAGTGAGATGGACGCCACTTTCGGAGATGACCGCCGATCGACAAGTCGCAAAAATTTTAACGGCTTCGGGATATGACATACTCTTTTTGTAAAACCAAACGAAAGGCATCTGCTCCAGTCGAGTAGATGCCATTATTGATCATGTACGCAGTTGACTTGCCTCTTCTTCCACACGTCGGAGTAATTCTTGCACGATTTTTTCCGTTTCCCGTTCGCCTCCGAGTGACAGCAGGCTTCGTCCGACGAAATTCGCCCCTTCGTTTTTCCCCGTATAAATCAGCTGACAACTTTTTTCGTCGAGCCGCTTCAACGTAAAGGTCATCTCGAGTTTAAAGATTTTGGCAAGCGTAAAACCAATCGTATTTTGTTTGAAATCCGGTTGATTTGTATAGGCAAGATCCGTCACGATATATGTCTCGAGGCGATTCCCTTGCATATACGTTTGCCGGTATGTCGAACCGACGACACCCGGTTTCCGTTCGATCACCTCGTGCTGGACGACACCTGGAATCAGGCGTTGTAACCGATCGCGATCAAAGATATGCCAGGCTTCCTCGATTGGAACATCCAGTCGCTTTTCTTCATGCCACGTTACCATCCGAACACCTCCCTTTACTGAAAAATACCCTGATGCGTGCAGTTCTAACTTCAGACTGCACACATGCAGGGTATTTGGCCTATTTTAATCGGTCCGTGATGATTATTTTACGGTCTGACGTTCGAGGGCCGCACCAAGGAACTTCGCCAGTTCGAGCATTCCGAACTTACCGGCGGCCGCTTCCGCATCCGAGTTGTAGTTCGTATTCGTGTTGACGTCATACGTATAAATCGTTCCATCCGCATCCTTGATGAACTCGATGCCGGCGACGGCAATCTGATTCGCTTGTAGGAATGCTTCGTACTTTTGAATGATTGGATCATCAAATCCGTCAACGACTTTAAATTTCATCGGTGTTTGCGGTGCTTCTTCCCCGACCGGGCAGAATAAGTCATCGATCACACACGCATCCGCCGGGCACAGTTCAAAGCCTTCTGATGTATCAACTTGGACAGCGTAAACGAATTTTCCACCGACGAATTCACAGCGTGTGATGTATGGCTCCGGTGCCTGGATATATTCTTGAATCAGCGTGATTCCGTCGACCGGTTCGTCAAACGTCGGACCGTCAAGATACGTCTCGAGTGCTTCAATCGAGTGGAACAACTGGACGCCGAGCCCTTTTCCGGCACGGTTGTGTTTTGTGATGAACGAAGATACGCCGATATTTTTCGCCGCTTCAACAATTTGATCACGTCCGACGGCAGCCGTCGTTTTCGGAACCCGGATACCGGCTTTTCGAAGAGCCGTATACTGATTGATTTTACTGACTTCCAGTCGCAACGCACGTGTTCCGTTGAAGACCGTCCGGTCGTGTTCCTCGAGCCACGAGAGCACCCCTTCCGTCAGTTCCGGCGCGTAGCGGTGCCCGCGCGTATGCGAAGACGCACTCATCCGGCTGTAGAAGACGCCTTCTGGCGGGATTTCATCAAGCGGTACCTGTCCTTCATCGAGATGCCACTGTTCATACGGCAACTCCAGTTCCTCGAGTCGTTTAATTAAATGGTCCGTCCATTCCTGGTTTTCGTGTAAGATATGAATTTTTGTCATTTGGTTTGACCTACCTTTCGTTTTTCTTCGACAAGCGGCATGACGTCGCGCGCGAAGCGTTCCATTTCTTCCAGTTGCGGTGAGAATTGAAGGAGCAACAGAGTAACGCCGACGTCTTCAAAGGCAAGAATCCGTTCGGCAATCTGTTCCGGTGTCCCAATTAAATCAGGACGAAGTCCGCGGTTTGAGACCGAATAGTCATTCCGCTTTACCTGTTGTTCGAGTTGTGATTTGCTGACGAAATCGTCGTATCCGGCGTACCCGGCACCA
Source organism: Exiguobacterium artemiae 255-15 (assembly GCF_000019905.1). Lineage (GTDB taxonomy): Bacteria > Bacillota > Bacilli > Exiguobacteriales > Exiguobacteriaceae > Exiguobacterium_A > Exiguobacterium_A artemiae. The sequence continues at coordinate 2,948,693 of NC_010556.1, forward strand.
TCTTCCTTGACGTCCGTAATCCGTTGCCACTCTTGCACCGCCTCTTCTTCCGTATCGCGGCAGATGATATAAGCAGCCAGTCCAAAACTTTCAAGCGGCGGTTGCCCTGTCGCTTGTCGGCGCGCCTTCATATCCTCAATCTTAACGGACACTTCTTCCACTGTTCCGCCGTGCATGACATAAGCGTCACAATGATTGACGATGGTTTGTTTGCCGGCTTCACTTTCTCCACCTGCATACAATTTGATACCCGGGCGTTGCACCGGTTTTGGATGCAGTTGTGTCTTCTCAAGCGTATAGTAGTTGCCGTCAAAGCTGTACGGGGAAGCGTCTGCCCATAATCCTTTCATGATCGTGACAAACTCTTCCGTCCGTGCGTAGCGTTCGTCGTGGGCCGTGAAGATCCCGTTGTACTGCCGGGCTTCTTCTTCCCACCAGGCCGAGACGACGTTTAACGTAAAGCGTCCGTTGCTGAGCTGATCGATGTTTGCTGCCATCTTCGCGGTCGTCGCCGGATTATGGAATCCCGGACGGACGGCTGTCATGATTTCCAGACGCTCCGTCGTTGCGGCAATCGCCGCTGCTGTCGTCCAGGCTTCGAGACTTGGTGCTTCAAGCCCTTTGATGTCATTTAAGTTTAATTCCGCAATCAGTGTCGTCGAAAACCCGATTCGTTCTGCCGTTTGCGCGACCTGTTTCGCATAGTCGAACGTCGCCGGCATCTGTTCGTCTTCGACATTTCGTAACCATCCGCCAAAAATCGGTAACCAAAATCCATACTCCATCCGTTATGTCCCCCTTATAAAAAAATCGCGCTTCTCGAAAATCGAAAAGAGCGACGGATTGATCATGTCTGCTCTTATCTTCAAAGGAAAAATTCCTTTTAGGAAGTAGCACCTTCCGCTACGCGCGGGGTTGCTGAAGTGTCTTCGGGCCGTTCCCTCGACTTCTCTTGATAAGAATTATTGGAATTATCGTACACTTTTTAGCAGAGTAAAGCAACCATTAAACCTTGTTTTCCAATCGGAATTAAAAAAGGACGAGAGCTTGGCTCCCATCCTCTTCTCACATTAATATGGTGCTACAAACGTTGATTGTTCACCAGGTGCTTCTTCTCCGCGGATCCGGTCGTAGAATTTCGCAAGCGTGACGCTGAAATAAGGTCCGACCCATAAGAAGGCGATTCCGATTGTAATTAAACCAAGCAGGAACCAGCCGATGAATGAAAGAACAAGCATGAAGGCTTCCATCTTATGTCCATCCATCATTTGACGTGACCGGGTGATTGCTTCCAATACACCAATCGAAGGTTCATCCCGCAAAATGTAGTAAGTCAACATATACGAAAATGATTTGATAATGGCCGGTACAACCAATAACAATGCCCATAGGAACAAGAATATAAATTGGACGATTGAAAGCAGGACGACTTTTATGAAATATTTATAGGGCTCAAATAAATCACTGATTTTTGTTTGTTCTCCCCGTGCGATAGAAAGTGAGAACCAGACCCATCCTGCACTAAGTGGGATTAATAAGACCGTTGCAATCAATCCGAGGAAGTCAATCGTTTGGAAAGGTTCGTCATAATCAGACGACAGCAGTTCCGGAATGACTTGCAGAATTGCGAATAATAAAAACATCAAGACCGTAAAGCCCCAACGACCGCTTAATGCTTCCTTTGCTGATTTTTTTAATTGTGATGACATAAATAAGATCCTCCTCAAAATAAGTTCTATCTCTATTTACGGCTAATTAGGAGAGGAGTTTCATCTTTTTTCAGGATTTTCCTGTTTTCAACTGATTTAAGCGGGCTTTTTCAAGTTGGCGCTGGCATGCCGTATACAAAGAACGCCGCCCATCCAGTCGTTCCATCGCAAACGGGATGTCATGTTTTTTCGCCTGGGCGATGACGTGTGCAGAAGCCGCATGGGATACCCGGCTTGTCACGACGACGATCGCATCGGTCTCTTTGGCAAGACTGGCGATTTTCTTCGCAGATTGAGCGTCACCCGACAGATGAATCAGTTCGATTCCAGTTTTTTCGAAAAACGTCCGGTAGACCGGAGCTTGCTTTTCATTTCCGACAATGACGAGCCGCATGCCTTCGAACGATGCAAAATCGAGCGGTTCCTTATCAACGAAGTCGATCGGTTGTCCCGGTACCGACGTAGTTACAAGCGGTGTCAACGATTCGGATTTCTTTTCACGAATCCGGCGTATTTTCCGTTCCTGTTTGATTTTTGCCTTGCGTTTCATTTGTTTCAGATAGCGTTCCGGCCTTTTCTTGACGGTTGCCCCTTCAGTCGTTTGAACTGCCGACGTCACCGGTTTTGACGCATCGTTTGAAACATCCAACAGCTGTACCGCCGGCTCTTCGTATTGAAACGGATATTTCCAGGCAATCGTCAGTGTTTCCGGATGCCCTTTCCACATGACGAGATCAACGAGCTGGCCTTCTTTCAAATGGAAAAAGCGCATATCGTCAACCGGTGTTGCATAGTAAAAGGGTTTCCCTGTCTCATCCGTTAACGGACCCTCGATTGTCGATTCGATGATGCCATGGTTCTTGACGATACATTTTTCAAAAACGATTCGTTCCGCCAAAGGCTTCATCCGGTCAGTCGCAACAACAGCCAGTACTTCGAGTGTCGTCCGGCGGGTATCCTGATGCATGATTTGAACACGGATTTCCATTCCATGTTCAAGGTTCCATTGCCGGATTTCACTTTCAGAAATATGGCTGTTCGGCCATTCCCGTACGGAACCACCCTTCAGCTCACGGACAAACGTATACGCGTAACGCGGTTTGAGGACAGAGCTGATCTGTACCGGAGGAACAATCGGTTGGTCGACGGTCACGTCTTCGTCCGGTTCGCTCCGGACGATATCGGGCTTTACAGCCGGCGTATAATAACGCGATAGTTGAACCCATTCGTCAATTCCCCGAATTTCTTCGAGCAGTAAATCCCATTCCTCCACCGTTTCGACAATATTCATTTTACCGGCAATCAATGTTTTCGCCTGCTCTACGATTTGTTGCATCATCTTCGACAACCCCTTTGCTTTTTTTCCAATATAGCAAGGGGCTGTCGGTTAGGTTGCTCAAAAAAAGACCAGGTTATTTTTTGTATATGGTTAGGATTTTATTTCGATTGAAGGATCACCGAGCCGGTATTTTTCGACGGAGACAATCAGAATCGTGATGATGACAAGTAAAAACCAGGACGATAACTTCCCGAAGTCGACCAGTTCCCATCCATCCTGCTGATTCGGATACACCCATCCTTTAAAAAAGGTCACGATGTTTTCCGCCAGCCAGATGAACCAGGCAATCAATCCAAACGAGAGGGTAAGCGGCATCCGGTAGACCGTTTCATCCAGGCGGAAATAGACCCAGGACTTATAAAAGACGAGAGCAACAAGTCCCATCAAAATCCAACGGAAATCAAACAACCAATGATGGGTAAAAAAATTCGCGTACACGAGCAGACCGGTCGCTAGAGCAAACAGAGGCCGGGGAAACTGTGTGATGCGGAGATCAAACCGGCGGAAGGCCTGACAGATGTAACTGGCGACGCTCGCGTACATGAAACCGGCATAAAGCGGCACACCCAACACCTTACTGAAAGCATCTTCCGGATAACTCCAGGATCCGAATTGGACTTTGAATAACTCCAGTCCGAGTCCGATCACATGAAAAATCAAAATCAGCTTAAACTCTTCTTTCGTTTCATAACGCGTGACGAGTAAGACGATTTGAACGATGAGGCACCAGATCAATAGCAAATCGTAACGGGCAATCGGTTCCGCCGGTAGATAACGGGATGCAGCAAGTGCCAGGAAAATCGCGACCGGAAACACACAACAGATGGCCTCAAGATATGTAAAACGAAAAAAATGGCGGATTTTTTGCATGGACGGACCTCCTTTTTATTAGTATACGGATCAGAAGAACGGATTCCCTCCATCTCAAGATGGAAAATATCGGATTCGCTTTAGTTTCTTTCCTCAAACATGGTACAGTTAATGAATCAATTTTATTTTGAAGCGAGGTGTCTCTCATCTATGAAGCAGACCATTCAAACGTCTTGGCTGTTCCGTTCCGTTCCGTTCTGAAATGGGCATTATTCTTATTCGGTCTTTTTTTACTCGCTGTCGGTTCATCAATGATGATCACGGCACAACTCGGCGTCTCGACTTGGGACGTTCTTCACCTTGGTCTGCAAAATAAAACGCCGTTTTCCGTCGGGACGATTATCCTTCTCGTCGGTCTGTTGTTGGTGTTCGTCAAATACTTGCTCGACCGGATTACACCGCAGGTCGGCACACTCGTCAACGCGATTTTTGTCGGCGTGTTCATGAATCTGGTTCTCGGTTCAGGCCTCCTGCCCTCCTTTTCTTCTCTGTGGCAGAATACACTGTGGCTGATTGCCGGTATCTTCATCATCGGGATGGGCGCGGGACTGTATGTTGCTGTCGGGTACGGCGCTGGACCACGGGACGGACTGACACTGACGCTCGCCGAGCGGTTCGGTACGTCCATCCGGATGATGCGGACATTCATGGAAATCACCGCTTGCGGTATCGGTTGGCTGCTCGGGGGACCCGTGTTCTTCGGAACGATTTTATCGATTTTCCTGATTGGTCCGTTCCTGCAGTTTTGGTTGGGACATTTCCGCCGGATGATTGCAGCGATTGATGCCGGTACGATTCCCCGCAAGCAACAAAAAATTAGTTAAGTCGTCTGACTCGATACCATTTCACCTGAAATGGTATCTTTTTTTGTGGATGAAGCATATTAGTTGCGGCATGAAAGCAGACACGTTATATTCGTTTACATATCAATCTTTGATACGTCAAGGATTTTTCGAACGAAGGGAAGGATGTGATGAACTTGAGTATTTCCTGTACTGAAAAAGGACGACTGATTTATGCGCTCGTCTCCGTCAATAAGACGATTGCTCAAAAATTCGATCTCTGTACGGACGGCTTCAGCCAAACCCGGATGGACTTATTAGCGCAACTCGAGGTCGACACGACCATCAGTCAAAAAGAGTTGCAACAACGCGTCAATGTTGATAATGCAGCCGTGACACGACATTTAAAACACCTGGAAACGAAGGGCATGATTGAACGTGTCCGTTCCGCAACCGATAACCGTGTCATTCTCGTTTCGTTGACGGCAGAAGGCGCCACACGAATCACCCGGTTACGTCAGCAAAAAGATGAATTCCTTGAACAACTGCTTGAAGGATTCACGGCAGACGAACAGCACCAGCTGACACAAATGATTCAACGGATAGAAACAAATGCCCTTACCTTACCTAAAACAACTGTTACTTAAAAAGGAGACTTTCAAATGACTACACAAACTGCAACTGATTTTATGGAGATCGTTAAAGGACGCCGCTCGATCCGCAACTACGACACAAACGTCAAAATCTCAAAAGAAGAAATGACACAAATTCTTGAAGAAGCGACGCTTGCTCCGTCTTCTGTCAACATGCAACCGTGGCGTTTCCTCGTCATCGACAGCGAAGAAGGAAAAGCAACACTCGCCCCGCTCGCTAAATTCAACCAGGTGCAAGTCGAGACATCATCTGCTGTCATCGCTGTCTTTGGTGACATGAAAGCAATCGATCAACTTGAAAACATCTATGATACAGCCGTTGAAAAAGGACTGATGCCGCAAGAAGTCCGCGATCGTCAAGTACCTGCTATTCAAGGAATGTATGAAAATGTACCGGCAAGTGCACTGAAAGACAGCATTTTGATCGACTCAGGTCTCGTCTCGATGCAATTGATGCTCGTTGCTCGTGCACACGGTTACGATACAAATCCGATTGGCGGTTATGAAAAAGACCAAATCGCTGAAGCGTTCGGCATGGAAAAAGATCGTTACGTACCGGTTATGCTTCTTTCAATCGGGAAAGCCGTCGACGCTGGTTATCCGTCAGTTCGTCTGCCGATCAACGATATCGCAGACTGGAAATAAGCAGTACCCGTATCCATCCAAAAAATAGAGAACAAAGAAAAGGGAGATTATTACTATGACAACTCAAACAACTACAGACTTTATGGAAATCGTTAAAGGACGCCGCTCGATCCGCAACTATGACACAAACGTTAAAATCTCAAAAGAAGAAATGACACAAATTCTTGAAGAAGCAACACTTGCTCCATCTTCGGTCAACATGCAACCGTGGCGTTTCCTCGTCATCGACAGTGCAGAAGGAAAAGCGACGCTTGCTCCACTCGCTAAATTCAACCAGGTGCAAGTCGAGACATCATCTGCTGTCATCGCCGTCTTCGGAGACATGAATGCTGTCGACAGCATCGAAACAATCTACGACATGGCTGTTGAAAAAGGATTAATGCCGCAAGAAGTCCGCGATCGCCAAGTACCTGCCATCAAAGGCTTCTACAGCCCGGAAGATACGGATACGCTTCGTGACAGCATCTTGATCGACTCAGGTCTCGTCTCGATGCAATTGATGCTCGTCGCCCGTGCCCACGGTTACGATACAAACCCGATCGGCGGCTACGAAAAAGATCAAATCGCTGAAGCTTTCGGTATGGATAAAGACCGTTACCTTCCTGTCATGCTCCTTTCTATCGGGAAAGCAGTTGACGCCGGGTACCCATCTGTTCGTCTGCCGATCAACGACATCACAGACTGGAAATAATCGTTTAAAAGCTCCGGATTCCTACTTCAGGAATCCGGTTTTTTTGTATACTGACAAAAAGGAGCTGATCCAACGATGTATGATGTGACGATTATCGGTGCCGGTGTCGCCGGAATCTTTCTGGCACACGAACTGATGGCACAAGGTCAGACGGTCCTGTTGATCGACGCCGGAAAGTCGCTTGAACAACGGACCAAAAATGAAGCCTATCTCGGCTTTGGCGGGCTCGGAAAATCGGAAGGAAAATACAACTATTCTGCCGGATTCGGTGGTGAACTCGCTGAGAAGCTGGGAACAGAGACGACGCTTCGTCTGATGCAACAAGTGGACGATGTCCTTTGCCGTTACGGCGCGGACGAGGCCGGTACCTATTCGACCTCCAATCCAGAGCTAGCAGCTCAGGCGCGTGCTGCCGGTCTTGATACGATCGAAACGACGGTCCGTCATTTGGGAACCGGATTATCAGAACGTATCTTACAGCGCTTCGAAGCCGCTCTTCAGAAAGAGGTCACCTTTCGTTACGAGACGCTCATTGAACGGATTGAAAAACAGCCACACGGATTTCAGCTGACAACGGCCCGCGAAACATTTTTAAGTCAGCGCGTCGTCTTCGCAACTGGGCGTTCCGGTACGGACTGGATGCAGACACAACTGCGAATGCTTGGACTCACTCAAGACAAAACCCGCCTTGATCTCGGGATCCGGATTGAGCTGAAGGAAACCGCCTTTCGAACGTTGTTACAGGACACGTTTGAAACGAAGCTCGCCTATGCCTCAACCGCCGGAACGGCAGTCACGTACTGTATGAATCCGAAAGGACGAATCATCCGCAAGCATCAGGAAGGTCTTGTGATGCCGGACGGTCAGAATTTCCGGGAACAGGCGTCCGGAACGACCAACTTGAACTTTACGCTGTTTTTACCCCGCTATTTTGCAACACTTGCCGAAGCAAATCAGTTTGCTGCTTCCGTCATCGGACGGATCAATCAGGGAACAGACCGGATTGTCGTGCAACGGCTTGAGGATTTGCGTGCAGCCTGTCCTACTTCCTCAACTGATCTTGCCGAAAACAAAATCAGACCGACTTTGGAAGCGACTGCCGGCCACCTGATGGAGGAAGTACCGGAAACCGATATTACCGTTCTGTTGGAATTCCTCAATCGGCTCGAGCTACTTCTCGAAACACCGATTTCTCCCGATACGCTGCTGTACGGGATGGACGGAAAGTTTTATGCCCCGGTGCTGTCGACGTCCCGAGTCTTCGAAACAGATATCAATGGGCTCTATGCCATCGGCGATTGCTCCGGCGTGACCCACTCATTGTCGCAAGCAGCTGCGAGCGGACTTTATCTCGGACAACACCTGACACAAAAAACAGCCGTCTTAAGAGAATAAGATCTCTTAAGACGGCTGCTTGCGCTTATTTTTTAAACGCTTCGTATACTTTCAGCTGTTTGCCTTTAACTTTTGTTGTCTTCATCGCCCGCAGGACGAGCGGACCTTTTCCGTTCAGGATTTCCACGTACGTGACCGTATCCTGAATCGTGATGATTCCGATATCCTGCGCAGTCATGCCTTCGATTTTCGCAATCGTTCCGACGAAATCAACGGCACGCAGTTTCTTTTTCTTGCCGCCGTTAAAGTACAGTTTCATGATATCGGCGTTGAGCTGCTCCGTTTTTGAAGCCCGGACATCAGCTGTCGTGATTTTCTCTTCAAATGCATCAGCTGTCCGGATCAGTTCCCGTTCAGTCGGTGCTTGGCGTCTTTCGATGGCCTCACCGCGGTACTGTTCGACTTCACGGAGACGACGCATATCCGACTCCGTCACCAAACTGATAGCTTTTCCGAGTGCTCCGGCACGTCCTGTCCGACCTGTCCGGTGGACGTAACTTTCTTTTTCAACCGGCATATCGTATTGGATGACGTGTGTGATGTTTTCAATATCAATCCCGCGGGCTGCGACGTCCGTCGCGACGAGATAACGGAACTCACCGGCCCGGAAGGCTTTCATGACGGCGAGACGCTCGTCCTGTTCCATTCCACCGTGAATTTTTTCAACCGGATAATCCATCGATGCCAGTCCTTGGGCGACGAAATCAACATGTTCTTTTGTCCGGCAGAAAATCATGCACCGGTCCGGGTTTTCAACGACAGTAACGTCTTTGAGGACAGCAAACTTCGTTTTATCCGTGACCTTGATATAGCTGTGTTCGATTTCTGCGATTTCCGTTGCCTTCGTCGTGATTTCAACTTGTTTCGGTGACTGCATGTAACGGTCGCTCAACTGATGAATATCTTGCGGGAACGTCGCTGAGAACAGCATCGTCGTCCGTTGTTTCGGCAATTGTTTTAAAATCGTATCCACTTGATCGAGGAAGCCCATGTTGAGCATCTCGTCCGCCTCGTCAAGAACCAGGTATTTCACTTTTTCAAGTGATAACGTGCCGCGCTCCAAGTGATCGAGCACACGACCCGGTGTCCCGACGACGATATGTGTCTTCTGTTTCAGTTCTGCGACTTGTCCGCGGAATGGTTGTTTCCCAAACACAGCTGTCGCTTTGATTCGTTTATAACGACCGATGTTCATGACATCTTCCGTGACTTGCAGGGCCAGCTCACGCGTTGGTGTTAAAATTAACGCCTGGGGTTTGTTTTCTTCCCACTCAACGAGTTCGCAAAGGGGAATTCCGAACGATGCCGTCTTCCCGCTGCCGGTCCGTGATTTGACGATGATATCTTTTTCCGATAAAGCGACCGGAATGACTGCTTGTTGGACATCGGTCGGCGTATGATAACCGAGCTGTTCAATCGCTTCTAGAATCGGCGTACTGAGTTGAAAATCAGTGAATGGTTTTTTAGACATAAGAATACCTCATTTATTTTTATAGTTTATGTTTAAGTTGGATTTGTTAATCAGACGTGACCTCTCATTATGCGCTACTTTCAACAGAACGTCAAAAGAGCTTCCCGTCAGAGTGACGGGAAGCTCCACTTGCTTATTTTGCTGCGACTGTATCTTTTTTGATTTGTTTACTACGGAGCTGACCACATGCAGCATCGATATCCGTACCGTGCTCAAGACGGACACCACAGTTCAGACCGTTCTTTTTCAATGTGTCGTAGAACGTTGAAATGTCTTCCGACGTACTGCGTTGGTATTGACCGTGCTCGTCGACCGGGTTGTACGGAATCAAGTTGACGTACGTCAAATGACGTTTGTCTTCGAACAATTTCGCAAGCTCGATCGCTTGGGCTTTTTGGTCGTTGACGCCACGCAAGAGAATGTACTCGATCGTGATTTTCCGGTTCGTCGTCTTGACGTAGTAATCGATGGCAGGCATCAATTTCTCGAGCGGAATCGCACGGTTGATTTTCATGATTTGTGTCCGGAGTTCGTTGTTTGGCGCGTGTAATGAAATCGCCAAGTTAACTTGGAGTTTTAAATCTGCGAATTTGTAGATTTTGTCTGCGAGTCCACTTGTCGATACCGTGATGTGACGCGCACCGATTGCAAGACCGTTATGATCCTTGATGACGTTCAGGAAATCGACCATGTTGTCGAAGTTATCAAACGGCTCACCGATACCCATGACGACGACGTGGCTGACACGCTCTTCTTTACCGACAGCATCGAGGTGATGCTGAACGTTCATGATTTGCTCGACGATTTCTCCAGCAGAGAGATCACGGCTCTTCTTAATCAAGCCACTTGCGCAGAAGCTACAGCCGATGTTACAGCCGACTTGCGTCGTGACACAGACAGACAGACCGTACTTATGACGCATCAGAACCGTTTCGATCAGGCTGCCGTCATATAATTTGAAGAGGAACTTGATCGTTCCGTCTGCTGATTCTTGTTTAACGGCTTGCGTCATTGAATCAATCGCAAAACTCTGATCTAACAACTCAAGGCAATCCTTGTTGACATTCGTCATTTCTGCGAAAGTAGTGACACGTTTACGATACAACCAATCCCAGACTTGTTTTGCTCGGAACGGTTTGTGACCTTGATGCGATAACCATTCAGTCATCTGCTCAAGTGTTAATCCATAAATGGATGGTTTATTCATTAGTGAGACCTCATTTCTTTTTCCAGAACTATAACATTCCTTTATCTTAGTAAAAATCAGCCGCTTACGCAACGTTCAAATCCTAAATGTTCACTTTCTGTAAATTTTCACGTTCACTTTGGCTTGTTTTTTGGTCTAGTCGTGTCAAATCGACAAACTGCGCTTACGGAAACTGACAAAGGCACCGAGATGGAATAACAAACTGATACTCGCCAGCAGCAGGAGATGCAAAAAGAAGTGGTGGGTTCCTTCCAATAGTTGTTGGGTGTTGAACAAACTGAAAATCGATCCGTAACGCATCCATTCCGTTTTTTCGCTGAGACCGGAGCCGATCGTCAGGACGATTGACAGCACAAGCACACCGCCGGCAATCGAAAAGGCGCGTCGTTCATCATCAAATAGCGTCGCAATGCATAAGGTAAATCCACCGATCGCATACAGCAAGAACAGCGCGTTTACTTGAAAGCGGACGAGCGTCATCCCGTCAATCGAAACTCCGGAAACAAACCAGTCGGCCATCAATAAAACGAAGGTATTACATACTACCAGGCATGTACTGGCAAGAAACATGACAATCATCGCCGATGCTGTATATTGATGACGCGTAATCGGAGCTGCCAAGTATAAAATCAGTTCACCGTTATCAATCGGCCGTGCCAGTAAACGCGCAGCAAGTGACAATAAAAATAAAGACGCGATGATTTGAAAAATCAGCCCATAATAATTGCCGCCCAGTAAATCAAGCACATTATCAAAACCGGTGATCTTATCGTACTGGAAAGCTTTCAAGACTTCCGGCGGCAGTGCCTGCAGTTTCGCTTCGAGTAACCCCGTCTTCATCATCGACGGATAAAGTGCCGCAAGCATCAAGAGATACAGACTTGTCCCGACCGCATAAGCTGTGATCGGTTTGCCGTTATGCTTGAGCAAAGACCAAACGATCGTCATCATGATGGTTCCTCCTCACTATAATAATGTAAGAAGACGTGTTCCAAATCATCTGCTGAAGTTTGAATCGCCCGGACATCGTATTCGGTCAACAGACGAATGATTTGATTTAATGTCCGTTCGTTGCTCGTAAAAAAGGAAACATGATTCTGAAACCGTTGACTTCCGATCTGAAGCGCAAACTGTTCAGCTTGTGCTTCGAGCCCAAATTCAATCGTGTACTGTTTTCGGCTCGACCGGACCAATTCATGAATGTCTGCTTCGATGATGATCCGTCCTTCTTTAATCAGCGCTGCCCGGTCACACGATTTTTCCATCTCCGGAAAATGGTGTGAACTCATTAAAATCGCTTTTCCGCGCTGCCGTTCCTTGTCGACCAGACTTAAAAAGCGTTCCTGCATCAACGGATCAAGTCCGCTCGTCGGTTCATCGAGCAGATAAACGGGAGCATCCTTCATGAAACAGCCGACCAATGCCAATTTTTGCTTCATCCCTTTCGACATCTTCCGGATTTTCGTTTTCGTTTCAAAAGGAAACTGCTCGAGTAACTCCGACTGACGTTCCGGTTTGCTTTGATGGAGTTGTTGCATCAAATGCAGGACCTGTTCGCCTGTAAAATCACCCGGCAAATTAATCTCCCCCGGTAAATAGCCGACAATTCGTTTTACATCCTGTGATTGGTTCCAACAGTCATATCCACCGATGGTCGCATGACCGGAATCTGCTTGAATCAGGCCCATCAATTGACGGATTGCCGTTGATTTCCCGGCTCCGTTCGGTCCGATAAAACCAAACACCATACCCGGTTCGACCGTGAAACTGACATCAAATAAACCTCGTTTCGGCGCAAATTCTTTCGTCACGTGCTGTAAATGAATCATCCGAATCGCCTCACTTTTTGGGGTGCTTGCCGTTAGTACCTTATACCCGTTTTGGTACTTCTTGGGACAGATTCACCCGATAAATCACGAATCGTTCGTCATGATTTTTTTCAAAAAGTTCTTTCAGACGGACTTCTTCCACCTGTTCAAAAATCGTTTGATTCTCTAAATAATATCGGTATTCGTCTGCCGGGTAATAGAGAATCAAATCCACCGGACGCGGATGCCGTTCAACGGATGCTAAGATTTGATCAACGACCTTCATAAAGATCTGGACGGAAAACGGATTAAAAAAGTAACATTTCGTGACATCATCTGGAATCGGATAGGCTTCCGCATACGTATGTTCAAAACGGATACTTCCCCGCCGTCTCTTCATCTTTTTCATGTAGGTGACTTGATTCATAAGGGCATCTTCATAAAATTGTCCGTTCATCTCAACACCGATGACGGAACAATCAAACCGGTCATGCAGATAAAAGTTCAACCGGCCTTTTCCGCATCCAAAATCAATTACCGTATCCGTATAATCGAATGGATAGACAGCACACAATTCCTCTAGCGCCGCATAAGGTGTCGGTTCATACCGGTTGTAATGGCTGAACGCATTGTAAAGGTGCTGAATATCAATCGTCTCGATGCGTAACCGTTCTTCGTACTCTTTTTCATTCATATTTGATTCCTTCTTTCAAGCATTGTTGGTTTCATCGTACTATACTATGGATGTACGCATTTCATTCTAAAGGGGGACTATCCAATGATCGTCGTTACGAATCGGATTAAAGTCAAAAAAGGAATGGCAGCAGCACTCGCACCACGTTTCACTCGTCCAAGTGGTCTTGATACGATGGAGGGGTTTGTCCGTGTCGAGGTTCTCTTGACGCAAGGACTCGACGAACATGATGAAATGAACGTCAACATGTACTGGGAAGACATGAAGCATTTTGAAGCTTGGCGCAACAGCGATGACTTTAAAGCTTCTCACAAACGTCCGGAACAAAAAGACGGTAAACAAGAGGAATCACCGATGCTCGGCAGTGAAATCATCACGTATGAAGTAGCTTCTGTCAAAGAACGCACTTCTTCATAACTCATTTTAGAACAGCCTTGCCTCCAATTTGGTCGCAAGGTTTTTTTAAACCTTAAGAGACCCCTTACTATATTGATATGGGTTGAAATTGTATATAATACCATTATTTGTTATCATAGGTCCAATACAGAAAGAGAGAGGACTTATCATGCTGAATTCATTATCGATTTTTGAACAGGCCATCCGGGCCTTACCGATTGATCGATCCTTGACGCGCCAGGACTTGTTCATAGACGGTTTCCTATTACAACAGGAGCAGGAATTATCCGTTTACTATTCACCGATCGGAGAATATATCAATCGCTCTGCCAAAATAGTCTTCATTGGTATCACACCAGGATTTGAACAGATGCGGCTTGCTTATGAAGAAGCGGCTGATGCCTTCCACCATGGTGCCACAATCGAAGAAACATCAAAACTCGTCAAATACAGTGCCAGTTTCGCCGGTCCCATGCGGCGTAATTTGACAGCGATGTTAGATGAACTTGAACTACATCGTCTGCTGAATATTGCTTCAACCGCCACGTTATTTCATACAAATCAGGAACTGTTGCACACCACTTCAATTCTGAGACATCCTGTTTTTTACCGGGATAAAAACTATACGGGACATCAACCAAAAATTGACCGGACACCGCTGTTGCAACATTACGCTTATGAGCATTTTGCGGCGGAATTAAATCAGTTACCCGACCCTGTCATTTTGGTCCCGTTCGGACGCGTCGTCGAATCGACGGTCCGGACATTGCTTCATCAGGGACGAATCAAAAAACATACTGTTTTGTTCGGTTTCCCCCATCCTTCCGGAGCAAACGGACATCGGAAGCGACAGTTTGAAGAAAATAAAGACTATTTGATGAAGCAATTGAATTCTTATTTCAATACCTAACAAACATCCTTAATTTTTTTTTGGAATGCGATAAAATTTTATTATGAAAAGAATATGACTATTTTATCGATGAGGTAGAGGCGCGGTCTTGATTAGTATTTGGTCTGAGGATGACAACAAAGACGATCGAAGAAAGGTGAGACCGCCGAAGCATCGTCATGTGTCAGACATGACGATGCTGGTCGAACCGGGAAAGACCCGTTCGATTGCCATACGCGTATTGTATGGAGCACTCCAATTCGGCTAAGAAAGACGCATCCAGCAAGGGTGTCGGCTTTGTTGCCGGTGCCCTTGCTTTTTTCTGTGCAACGGGTCTCATCTTCTAAAAAAGGAGGAGAAACCACAACCATGGTCAATTATTCAGATTCTATCGTCGCACTCGTACCAGCACTTGTCGCCATCGTTTTAGCGATCGTTACACGCAAAGTCGTCATCTCACTCGGTGTCGGGATTTTGATTGGTGCCTTGCTGCTTCACAGCTTCAATCCCTTGGATACTGCAGTTTATCTCGGGAAAAACATCTTCAGCCTGTTTTGGGCAGACGGTGCGTTAAATGAATGGAATGTCTTATTACTTGTTTTCTTACTATTACTCGGTGTCTTATCGACACTGATTCAAACATCCGGCGGTGCCCATGCCTTCGGTGAATGGGCGACGACGCATGTCAAGACGGCACGTGGTGCAAGACTCGCTGCTTTCGGGTTAGGGATTTTGATTTTCATCGATGATTACTTCAACAGTCTTGCTGTCGGAAACGTCAGTCGTCCGTTAACGGACCGTCGTGGCGTCTCACGTGCGAAGCTGGCGTATATCATCGACTCGACCGCTGCACCGGTCTGTGTCATCAGTCCGTTGTCAAGTTGGGGTGCCTTCATCATCTCAATCATTGCCGGTATTTTAACGACGCATTCGATTACGGATTACTCGGCGTTCAGTGCCTTCATGATGATTGTGCCATTGAACTTTTATGCTATCTTTGCTTTGTTACTGACGCTCTACATTGCCTATACGGGAATTGCTGTCGGACCGATGCGGACGCACGAGTTGCGGGCTTTACAAGGCGAATTGTTTGATTCCAACAAAGGGACACCGATGGGAATGGCGGAAGAAGTCAAGGAGCACGATGGCGGGAAAGTCCGCGACCTGGTTGTTCCGATTATCGTCCTAGTCATCGCGACTGTCACAGCACTCCTTTGGACAGGTGCTCAGGCACTTGCGGCTGACGACCGTCCCTTTACATTGATTGGCGCTTTTGAAGCGACGGACGTGACACGTTCTCTTGTTTCCGGTGTCGTCATCAGTTTAATCGTTGCGTTCCTGATGCTGATCGGTCGAAAAATTCCGGCACGCGATTACCGTATCAGCATCTGGGCAGGGCTAAAATCGATGTGGCCCGCTGTCGTCATTCTGTTATTTGCCTGGACGATCATCGCAGTTATCGGCGATATGAAAACCGGGGATTATTTAGCCAGTTTCGTCAGCAAATCGATTCCTGCTTCTTACCTGCCGTTCTTATTGTTCTTGATTGCCAGTGTCATGGCGTTCTCCACCGGAACGAGCTGGGGAACGTTCGGGATCATGTTACCGATCGGAGCCGATTTGATCATGGCAGTTGATCCAAGTCTATTGTTACCGACACTTGCAGCTGTTCTTGCCGGATCCGTTTTCGGTGACCACTGTTCACCGATTTCCGATACGACGATTCTCAGCTCGACCGGTGCCGGTTCACATCATATTGACCATGTCACGACACAGCTACCGTATGCGTTGATCGGCGCAGCAGTATCCGCTGTCGGTTACCTCATTCTTGGTGTCACCGGTTCATCCGTATTCGGCTTCCTCGGTGCACTCGTCGCCTTCGTGATTTTCCTCGTCATGTTGAATGTTCTGTCACGCCGCGGTGAAGTGCCGTCGCAACTTCGCTCGGAGTAAGACGAAGTAAACAAGCCATCCAAAAAAGCCGGACCTGATGAATTCATCGGGTCCGGCTTTCTTTATACGATCTTCTTATGTCAGATCATCAAGGCGCAGACTTCATTTGCAAAGGCAACCGGATCTTCAATCGGTAATCCTTCCATCAACAACGCCTGTTGATACATCAGCTTCGTGTACCGTTCAAATTTCGGACGGTCTTCCGCATACGCTGTCTCAATCGCCCGGAAGACATCATGCGACGTGTTCAACTCCAGGATTTTGACCGCTGCGACATCCTGATTATTCGGCATCGCCTTCAGGATTTTTTCCATTTCGATCGATACCGCCCCATCCGTCGCAAAGCAGACCGGATGCGACTTTAAGCGGGTCGAGGCTTTGACTTCTTTAACATGCCCCGCGAGTACTTCCTGCATCGCTTTAAACATCTCGGCTTGTGTCTCTGTCGTTTCTGCCTGCTCTGTCTGTTCGATTCCGAGATCACTGCTCGTGACGGACTTAAATTCTTTTCCGTCATAGTTGAGGAGCATTTGAATCGCAAACTCATCGATTTCTTCCGTGAAGTACAGGATATCAAATCCTTTGTCTTTGACAAGCTCGGATTGCGGCAGTTTATCCAACCGGTCCGTGCTTTCGCCCGATGCGTAATAGATATACTTCTGTTCTTCCGGCATCGCGGCGACGTATTCAGCGAGCGTCACCAGCTTTTTCTCCTTCGCTGAATGGAACAGAACAAGATCTTTCACCGTATCTTTTTGCATGCCGTAGTCGTTGTAGATACCAAACTTCAGCTGACGACCGAACGCTTGATAAAACGTCTCGTATTTTTCACGGTCATCACGCAGCAACGCTTCGAGTTGTGTCTTGATTTTGCTTTGGATGTTCTTCGCAATCAATTTCAACTGCCGGTCGTGTTGCAACATTTCACGCGAAATATTGAGCGATAAGTCTTCCGAATCGACCATTCCTTTGACGAAGCTGAAGTGATCCGGTAAGAGATCGCTGCATTTTTCCATGATCAAGACGCCGTTCGCATACAGTTCGAGTCCTTTCTCGAACTCTTTCGAATAATAATCAAATGACGGTTGCTCCGGAATAAATAAAATGGACTGATAACGGACGGCTCCGTCGGCACTGATATGAATGTGTTTAATCGGTGCGTCAAATCCGTAGCGTTTTTCCTGGTAGAAGTTGCGGTAATCTTCATCCGTCAGCTCCCGTTTGTTCTTGCGCCAGATCGGGACCATACTGTTGACCGTCTTCATGACTGTCACTGACTCTGTTTCATCCGATCCTTCGACCGGACGCTGTTCCGTCTCCTCCATCTCAATCGGATAGCGGATGAAGTCGGAGTATTTCTTGATGATGCTCCGGAGACGGTACGGTTCTAAGTATTCATCGTAGTTCTCGTCCTCTTCGTTTGCTTTGATGTGAAGGGTGATGTCGGTTCCGACCATCTCTTTTTCGACCTCTTCAATCGTATAGCCGTCGACACCATGCGACTCCCACTTGTAGGCGACGTCACTGCCGAACGGTTTCGTCACGACCGTCACCGTATCTGCGACCATAAAGGCGGAATAAAAACCGACACCGAACTGCCCGATGATGTCATGGCCGTCTTTTGACTCATTTTCCGCTTTAAAAGCGAGCGATCCGCTTTTGGCAATCGTTCCGAGGTTTTCTTCGAGCTCGTCTTTTGTCATCCCGATTCCCGTATCGCGCAAAATCAGCTGACGTGTTTCTTTATTCGGTTCAATCGTAATTTTATAGGCATCCTTGTCGAACGTGATCGTCTCGTCCGTCAACGCTTTATAATAAATCTTATCCATGGCGTCACTGGCATTCGAAATCAACTCACGTAAAAAAATTTCCTTATGCGTGTAGATGGAATGAATCATCATTTCGAGCAATCGTTTCGATTCGGCTTTAAATTGTTTCGTTTCCATTTTCGATACCTCCTGTTTGTTTTTAGCACTCTATCAACAAGAGTGCTAATTCATTTCCATTATTACGGATACGAAAACGACTGTCAATCCTCTGCCTCATAGAATGCCTCGAGTTTTTCGCGGACATGTTGTCCGATCTCCCGCAGCCCGTTCGCCGAGCCGTACGACCCATGACTCCGCCCATTTTCATCGACACGGCTACCGAGACCAAGGAATTGTTCGCCCGGTTTAAAATGAAGTCCGATGACAGGCAAATCAAGTCCAACCGAATACCCGAATTCAACGACGGCATCCGGATAATCGGGTAAAGGAACGGGATCTTCCCAGACGGTACTTGAATCCAGTTTCTGAAACCGGTCCGTATGTTCCCGACCGAGTAAAATGATGCCGTGCAGAGAAAACAACGGCAGTAGTTTCATGAAAAAGGTTTGTCCAAAAACGGTTTGCTCCAGTTCCTGCCGCATCGAAATCGTCCCCATGTACCGTTTCGTCGGAAGCGGGAAAAAATCGGTATGGATGACAGACTGGAGAGAGGAATCGTACAGCGACGCCCCCAGTCCGTTTAAGAATCCTTCCAGTTTTCCACCCTGCTCCTTCCCGAACCAGGTTTTGTAGACATCTTTTTGTTTAAAGTAGTCATTAAACTTACTGATGCTTTGTTCCAGATTGTCGTCAGTCAGATATGTCTCTAAAGACATGTCCGGCTCCAGTAAAAAGAACGGTCCGGTCGAATCAAAACGCAAAGTACCGTCTTTGGTTAAAAACTGTCCGGCGGACGGATTCGTCGCGACCGTCAGCCAGCTTTTTTTCGCCGCATCACCAAACCATAAGACCGGCGTCGTTCCCTCAATCAGTTCCTCTTTCATCCGTCCATTCTTCAACTCGATCTGATGCTGAACGGCTTCGGTTAAGAGTTTTTTTGCTGCTTTCCGTTGTTCTGATGTCAGCGTTCTCATTCCTTTCGTGTTGCGCTTTCTTGTTTGAGTTGTTCCCGTTCCTTAAAAACGTTAGACAGTTCGATGGGTTTAGCCCGATTGATGCAGGGAATGATTCGTAAGGTAAGCTACACCATCGGATATTATTTTTTAGGAGGAGATTTTTGATGAAACGACTTGAAAACAAAGTGGCCGTCATTACCGGCTCAGCGACAGGAATCGGGCAGGCAACGGCACTTGTCTTTGCCGAGCAGGGAGCGACAGTCGTCTGCGCGGACGTCGAGCTTGAAAAAGCACAAGTAACGGTTGAAAAAATTAAAGAAGCCGGCGGGAAAGCAGAGGCTGTTCATGTCGATGTCTCACAAGTAGACAGCGTGAAGCAACTCGCAGACCATTTACAATCTACATATGGAACGGTTGATGTTCTGTTCAACAATGCCGGGATTGATCAACAGGGCGGGAAGGTGCATGAATATCCGATCGAACTGTTTGATCAAATCATCGCCGTCGATTTACGCGGAACGTTCTTAACGAGTAAATTCGTCATTCCATTGATGCTGAAGAACGGCGGATCAATCATCAATACGTCATCGATGTCGGGACGTGCAGCCGACTTGAACCGTTCCGGCTACAATGCCGCGAAAGGCGGCATTGCCAACTTTACACGGGCGATGGCGATTGATTATGCCCGCGACGGTATCCGCGTCAATTCGCTTTCACCGGGGACGATTGAAACACCGCTCATCGATACACTTGTTGGCGGAAAAGAAGAAGAACAAGGCAAACAGTTCCGCGACGCCAACGCCTGGATCACACCGCTCGGCCGGCTCGGAAAACCGCGTGAGATGGCGACGGTCGCCCTGTTCCTGGCGTCAGATGACAGCTCTTACGTCACCGGCGAAGACATCACAGCCGACGGCGGAATCATGGCATACACATGGCCGGGCGAAATGTTAATCGACGACAAATGGAAAACAGAGGCTGAATAAACGGCTTCGGTTTTCTGTTCAGCACGGTTCCTGATTCAGGAATCGTGTTTTTTTGTTCATTTTCAAACGATTGAAGTTTAAGAAATTCAGTTCTTTTAAATATTTTGGGTATTCGTTCACCTCACGCAACTGCCTGGAAACGGGAACAGGACCATAAAGGAGGAGAAATTATGCTTACAGAACCGATTACTTATTTGCAACGCTGTTTACAAATTCCAAGTACCAATCCACTCGACGGGGAAGAGAACGTCGCAACCTATATCTATGAGTTGCTGACCTCTCACGGTATCAAGACAGACTGGATTGAAGTCTCTCCGAAACGGATTTGTCTTGTCGCCACAATCGAGGCCGGTGCTGCGGCCGTTCATCCGAAAACAATCGGCTTCTCCGGTCACCTCGATACGGTACCGGTCAAAATCAGTGAATGGACAAAAGATCCGTTCGGCGGTGCAATCGAGGACGGACGGATCTACGGACGCGGTGCTTCTGACATGAAGTCCGGTGTGATGGCGATGGTCAGTACAATGATCGAATTGAATCAACGTGATGACTTACCGAACCGTCTGAAATTACTGATTACATCGGATGAAGAAAACGGGATGACCGGAGCCCGTCATTTAACGGCACGTGGTGACGCCGATGATTTAGACGCTCTGTTGATTACGGAACCGACAAGCGGTTTTCTCGGCTATTCACAAAAAGGGGTCGTCGGCGTCGAAATATCCTGCGTCGGAAAAAGTGCACACAGCTCTTCACCACAGCTTGGTAAAAACGCCATCGATGATTTGTATCGTGTCATCCGCGAAATCAAATCCGACCGGTTTACGATGACCGATCAACGTCACCCGGATCTTGGTCCGGTCGTCGCTTCCATCACGTCAATCACAGGCGGTGAAGGTCCGAACGTCATTCCGAGCCGGGCTGCGTTTTATATGGACATCCGGACGATTCCGGGATTCGGACGGGAGCAGGTCTTACAGGCACTGGAAGAAGTCAACCAACGTCTGCGTCAACAGGACGATACTTTCTCGATGAAGGTGACAGTCATTAAAGACATTCCGTCCTGCGAAACGGAACGTGATGATCCGTTCTTACAGATTGTCGCGGATACGATGGAATTCATCCGGCAGCAGCCGACAAAACGCGTCGCGATTCCGGGTGGGACAGACGGTGCCATGTTCAGCCCGGCGGCCCGGAACTTCCCGATTGCGGTCGCTTCGTTCCACGATTTCCGGCTGGCGCATCAAATTGATGAGTCGATTCCCCTGTCGGAATATGCGGAAACGATTGAGTTGTGTATGCGTCTTGCGCTCCACTCCTATTCCTGAAAAAATCCTCCATCTGTTCCCGGACAGATGGAGGATTTCTACATATAAACGCCGATCGAAGCCAGGGCCTGTCCGACATAACTTTGATCAGACGCCAGAACGTGTGCCCCTTCACCGGCAAGACTCCATTTAATCCGGACGTGCCCCAGACGGTCGTATATCAGCTCCAAGGTAAAGTCTCCTTTTTCGAACGAGACGATTCCCGGAAACTGTCCATGTACCTTAAGAAATTCATGGGCAAACCGGTCATACTCCGGAAAGCTTACCGTCATCTGATGTACTTTTTCCGCTTGATACCAGACGTCGATTTTCAGCGCAGCGCGTGCCGGGTCGACTTCGACGATGTGCCACGCCAACGTTTCGTTATATCCTGTAAACGGGATAATATGTTTCAACGAAATCACCTCTTTTTGAATGAATGCCTGCCAGACAGGGAATGGTTTTATATCGAATCCGGTATAGTTTGTCCTCTTACGAAAGGAGACTTCCGATGAGTACATCACAAAAGACGTTGCCAACAGATCAGAGTGTTGATGCCTTTTTAAGTCAGATTACACCTGTCACGAAACGAACGGACTGCGAACAGTTACGCCAGATTTTCGAAGAAATGACGGGGCAACCGGCCGTCATGTGGGGAGAAAACATCGTCGGATGCGGACATTACCATTACCATTATGCGTCCGGTCACGAAGGCGAATCGTTTCTCGTCGGGTTTTCGCCGCGCAAGACGAATATCAGCCTTTATCTTGCGACTGGTATTGAGCGGGACCAGTACCTCGCGCGCCTCGGCAAACACACGAGCGGTAAAAGCTGCATCTCTATCACTAAATTAGCAGATGTCGACCTGCTTGTCTTAAGAGAACTGATTGTCCATTCGGTCGCTTTTCTCGAAACAACCTATCCGAAATACTAAGCTCCCCAAAAAAACGTCCCTGCTTCCGCTGATTTGGCGAAAGAAAGGACGTTTCGTTTACTGTTTCAATTTAATGCCCGCTATCTGCTGTGTCGATATGACGAATATGTTTGAGATTAACCCCGATGATGACGACAGACAGTAAGACGAACGCACTGCCGACATAAAACGGCAAGTTAGCATTGTAGATTTCAGCCAATTTACCGGCCATGAATGGCGCGATGGCTGCCCCGAGAAAACGTAAGAAACTGTATGCAGCGGATGCTGTCGAACGTTCGACCGGTGCTGCATCCATGACGGCTGTCGTAATCAAGGTGTTGTTATTCCCGAGAACTGCCCCGGCAAGAATGACACAGACGATGACGACAGCTGGTGTTTCCGTAAAGATCCCCATTAACAATAACAAGACAGCAAACAGGAGAAGCATCAGTACCATTGCTTTAATTGTGCCGAGCCATTGTTTTAATTTTGGTGCTGTTAACACGGATGTCAACGCAAGCAACATTCCCCAACCGAGGAAGACGAAACCGAGTCCTTTTGCCGGTAATTTCATGACGAACGGTGCATAGGCCATGATCGTGAAGAATCCGACGTTATATAAGGCGGCGACGATTCCGAGCGTCAGTAAAGACCGGTGTTTCATGGCCTGGAACGGCGCAATCAACGAAATCTTTTTCGCCGGTGTTGCGGTTGCGACCGGTTTCGGCATCAGGAATAACAAGACGAGGAACGCGATGACCATGATCGTCGCAACACCCATGAAAGGTGCGCG
Organism: Exiguobacterium artemiae 255-15; assembly: GCF_000019905.1. Taxonomy (GTDB): domain Bacteria; phylum Bacillota; class Bacilli; order Exiguobacteriales; family Exiguobacteriaceae; genus Exiguobacterium_A; species Exiguobacterium_A artemiae. The sequence goes on from NC_010556.1 coordinate 2,972,078, forward strand.
CCATGTGATTGAACCGAGTGTTCCGCCGAGCAGTGGACCGATTGAAATCCCGAGACCGACTGCTGCTTCATATAAGATGATTGCTTTCGCCGTTCCGCCGGATGACAGCGAGACGATTGCTGCAAGTGCTGTTGCAACGAACAGTGCATTCCCGAGTCCCCAACCACCGCGTAACGCGACGAGTGTCCAGATGCTGTCGGCTTGTGATGCAAAACCGGCAACCGTAGCGATGACGGCAATCCCGAGCATCAGTGTTCCTTTTTGACCGATCCGCGAAGAAATCGCACCGGTGATCAGCATCGCAAACGCCATGACGGCGTTATAGCTTGTAAATAAGAGTGTGACTTCACTTTTGGAAGCTTCGAGGTTTTCAGCAATCGTCGGTAAAACCGGATTGACGAGCCCCATTCCCATGAATGCCGTGATACTGGCAAAAAATACGGCCCAAACAGCAATCGGTTGATGCAGCAAACCGTGTTTACTTTCCGCTAAGACTGTTTCAGGCGCAAGTGTTGTTGTTTTTTCAGCAAGAGTCATATAAATCCTTCTTTCTTAAATAAACTGTTTAAAGGAGTGACGGATGACGTCACCGCGACTGATGATTCCGACGAGCTTTCCGTCTTTGAGAATCGGTAATTTTTTAATTCGTTTTGCGCCGAGTGTCGCCGCAATTTCTTCCATTTCCGTTTCTGTCGTAGCCGTCACGACTTTCCGGCGTGCCATCTCCATGACCGGTCGCGTCAAGATGTGACGGACCCGTTCTTCGTAATTTTCGTCATCACCTTTGATGACATCGACGTACAAAAACGTATCGACAATGATGTCTTTATGTTTGCCGATGGCCCGCATGATATCGCCGTCGCTGATATAGCCGACGACTTCCTGCTCTCCGTTGACGACCGGAACCCCACTGATACCGGACGTGATAAAACGTTCAACCACCGTGCGGATCGTATCCTGTTCGTTGACGGTAATGACTGTTTCTTTCATCGATTGATAAGCTTTCATCGGAATTCTCCTTCATCAGATGCTGTAATTAAAAGATGTAATTAAAATAAGTTCATAACAATAAGTTTCACGATACAATTAAATAATATTTATGATTGTATAATACAACTATAACCTTGTCAAGAAGCCTGCCTTTGATTGACAGAGGACAGCTCGTGCGTAATGATGAGGGCAATGAATGCTAATGAGAGGTGACAACATGTCGAATAAATCCCTGGAAACAATCGAACTGGAACTGGCGATTCTCATTCGCCGTTTAACGACGGCAACGGCGGATAATCGGAACTTGGACCGTGCTTCCTACCTGCTTTTGCGCCAGTTATTACATTCTGGCCAAGTCGGTGTCAAAACCCTTGCCCGTGAGTTACAACTTGATGTCTCGACCGTCAGCCGGCAAGCTGCTGCGCTCGATCAGAAAAAATTAGTCGAAAAAATAAAAGACCCGACAGACGGCCGTGCCTTCTTTTACAACATCACCGATTACGGTCAACAGGAGCTCGAGATTTACCGGACAGCCCGTCTGACGAGCATCGAACGGTTGTTAACCAACTGGCCGGATGAGGATACCGAGTCATTTGGCCGACTGCTAAAACAGTTTAATCAGGCATTACGGGAACGGTGAGTTTCTGATCATCATACCTATAAAAAAGATAGAGAGAGGGACGCTAAGATCCTTCTCTCTATCTTTTGTGATACAAATTTTAAAATGCGAACTATTTAATATCCGTCTTTTAAGATTTCTGCCTAATAGAACTCCAATCTTAATTAAAGTAAGGATTTAAATATTCTCGATTTAAAATTAATAAAACTATTTCCATGATAACCGTAGTACATAAGGTGTCGGCAACTAAATATCTCCGCTTCTTCTCCAGTTGGATATACAAATTTTATAGTGCTTTCTTTTTCTAATAAGCGAATGGATTTTTTCTTAAGAGCACTGAGCTCAGAATTAGAAATTACAATATTTTTCCCCAGCAAAATATTCAACAAGTACAGAAGACTCGCTTTACTATAAACAATAAGTACTTTAGGGCGATCAATCAGTAGTAATTCATAAAATAACGATTCGGCTTGTTGAATGACTTGTGGAAATTTTCGCTCGTAATACTTTAATTCTTTTAAGTTACGCGTCGGATATGGAATAACGTTTGTTTCTAAAACATTCAACCCGCTCCTATTACGAAGTTCTTCGGAAAAACTCGTAATTCCTAAACGTGTTCTTGAAGGATTTCCTCCCTTACTCCTGACATATGAATACATTTCTATATATTTCTCAGGACAACTTAAGGCCTCCATATAACAATCCAATGGATATTGTTGAACTGAGATTGGTGTTGCAGGATTGATACCCATTAAATAAATATCAAAGTTCCTTTCACTTTTGGGTCGTGGTGTAAACGGTCGATAAAATACATTTCGTGTGTCAACTCTATGAGGCGCGACACCTTGTAACAGTTTTTCAATTTGTTTAACTCGCTGATTCACTTTTTCTTCCCCTCACTTTACCAGTCTAGACATTCTAGCTAGTCAGCAAGTTTTCCTTCTCTATTCATTATTGTGCATGTACTATCTTCCTAATTTCTCCGATCTGCTCCGGTGTCGTCCGACAACATCCGCCGATTAACCGGGCACCTGCGGCATACCATTCCGGAGCAATGTCTTCAAACGCTGTACGCACTGTTTCACCGGACCAGGTCTTGCTGACCGGATCATACTGCTCACCGGAATTCGGATAGACGATAATCGGGACATCGGTCAGTTGTTTTAATGTCGTGATGAACTCTGTCGCAATCGATGCCGGAAAACAGTTCGCGCCGATCGCCGCCAGTTGCGGATGATCTCCTAACGCTTCGATACATTCACTCAACGGTGTTCCTTCACTGATGTGTGTTGCGTCACGCAGGGAAAAGGCAAGCCAGGCCGATTGTTCCGGAAACTCCTCGAGCAGCCGGAACAGCATTTTCGCTTCCTGCAAGGAGGGAATCGTCTCAAATGCCAACACGTCCGCCCCTGCCGCGATTAACGCTTCCAGACGAGGACGGTGGAAAGCTTCAAGTTGCGCATCGTCGACTCCGTAATGACCGATGTATTCGGATCCGTCCGAGAGATAGGCACCGTAAGGACCAATCGATCCCGCAATCAAAGCGTGATCCGCTGCCGGTCCGGTTTCCGCACGTGCCTGCTGTGCCAGATAGACCGTTTGTTTCATCAGCTCGATCGCTTCCTCTTCTTTAATCCCCCGGCTGCTGAAGCCGGCGACACTCGCTTGGTAGCTGGACGTGATGGCGCAATCCGCCCCGATTTTAAAATAATTCGCATGGACGCGGTGAATCTGTTCCGGTTCTTCAAGCAGTACCCGGGCCGACCAAAGCGGATCATCGAGATTTCTCCCATGGCGTTCAAGTTCCGTCGCCAGTGCTCCGTCCAATAAAATATAGGGTTTTTCTTTTAACAGTTGTTCAACTGGATTGTTGTTCTTTGACATCTTCCACACTCCGTTTCCATGATGTTTTTGTCAGATGATGAACGATGTAACAGACCGCGATAAACGGAACCCCGAAATAGAGGGCGACCCGTTGCGTCGGATCAAAGGCGATTCCGATCAATGAAGCCAAACACATTAAAAACGACAGAATCGGTACAAACAGATACCAGGGCGTCCGGTAAACCAAATCGTTTAGATCATGCCCCTCTTGCAGATAGCGCTTGCGGAACATGAACTGTGAGGCGCTGATACTCATCCAGACAACGACGACTGCCAGTCCCGAGATCGAGACAAGCGCAATGTAGACGGAACCCGGTGCATAGACGCTGGAGAACAGGGCAAGCAGACCACCGAGCATACTGAAGAGAACGGCACGTGTCGGCACTCCGCTCGCATTTAATTTAGAAAAGTACGGCGTAATCATCCGTTGATCGGATAAAGACCACAACATCCGTGATGCGGCGTACAGACCCGAGTTCGCTGCTGACAAAATCGCGGTCAGAATGACGAAGTTCATGATGTCTGCTGCAAACGGAAGACCGATCCGTTCAAACACAGCAACGAATGGACTTTCAAGCACTCCTTTTGAATCATTTGGTAACAGAATCGCAAGAACAATGATCGTCCCGACAAAAAATAAGACGAGCCGGAAGACTGTTGTTCGAATGGCGAGAGGAACCGTCCGTTTCGGATCGACCGCCTCACCTGCTGCAATCCCGATTAACTCTGTTCCGGAATAGGCAAAGTTAACGGCAAGCATCGTCATCAAGATCGCGAACGCTCCGTTCGGAAACAGGCCCCCCTCCGTCAACGGAGCGAGAAGCGGTGCTTGTGAGCCGTCCGCGAGGGGCAAGAATCCGACGATTGCTGCTGTTCCTAAGACGATGAACACTAAAATCGTCAGCACCTTGACGGCAGAAAACCAAAATTCAACTTCCGCGAACAAGCGGACCGTCAAGACATTGATGCCTAAAATCATGACGACGAATAAAGCACTGAACAGCCAGACCGGAACATCCGTAAACCAGCGTTGCATCAATAAACCGGCTGCCGTAAATTCCGAACCGAGCGCGACCGTCCAAGTCAGCCAGTAAAGCCAGGCGACGGTATAGCCTGTTCCGGATCCAATATATTTCGTCGCGTAGCTGTGAAAGGCACCCGTCTCCGGCATATGTACCGCCAGCTCCCCTAGACAAAGCATTACCAGATAAATCGCCAGCGCTCCGACCAGGTAAGATAAAATCGTGCCGACCCGACCGGCCTGCTCGAGCGTATAGCCTGTACTTAAAAATAATCCGGTCCCGATGACACCGCCGAGTGACAACATGACGATATGCCGGGATTCCATTTTCCGCCGAAACGTTCCTTCTTTCATTACTCCTCCACACTCCTCTTTTTCTCGTTAAACTAAAAAAAAAACGCACCCACATGCATGGGTGCGTCGGTCGACAATCAAAGGAAGCTTATCGATCGGGTACAACACCCGCAGGAATTAGCACAGTGTCTTTCGACCTGTTGCTGAGGCTTCAAAGGGCCAGTCCCTCCACCTCTCTGGATAAGAATGTAATTTTTCATAACAGTACCAACCCTGTTCTGAATTGTCAACACAATTCAGAATTTATCATGTAAAAAAAACGCCTTACACCAAAACGGTATAAGACGTCTGTCGCTTATTTCTTCGCAAACAAATCAGCTGTCTTCAATGCCATCCGAACCGCTTTCCGGTTCAATGTGCCTTGTTGATGCTTCATTTCTTTTGTTTGACTGTTCAACTTGCCTTGAAGTGATTTGATTTTCTTATCTTTTTCAGCCATTTTCGCTTTATCGCGTTTTTGAGCTGCCACGATTTTTTGTTCTTCGGCTGGGAAATATGATTCAAAACGTGAAACGGCTTCTTCGATACTGATTCCTGTGATCGGTTTAACGACCGGAAGCAACTCTGCTTTGGCCATTTCACGATCAAACGGAACGTTCTCCGGATAGTTCGTTTCTTTGTAGATGTGTTCTAGATCATTTGTATTCAGGAATTCCACGAAGTTATCAAAGTTACGTGCTTGAACACGTGTCGGACTTTGGAAGTCAGCCGACTCAATCACATCCGACAAGCGTGTGCTGTCTGTGATGTCATTTGCCCAAATGTGTGTCAATTGGTGATAATCCGTTAATTCGCGCATCCGTGCATCTTTCGGAATCAGGATACTTGGCGTTCCGGCAAGTGTTGCCGTGATGTTACCGTGAAGACGTGCTCCGAAGCTGAAGTCAGCTTCTTTCAAGAAGTTGATCCATGTCTGCGCGTTCAAGAAGAAGCGGACACGGTCGTTCATGTAAGTCGGATCCGACATCTTGACCGGATAGTTCGTGACGGATAAGTCAGCAATCGGATGTGTTCCTGTGTACGTCAAACGCAACTCTTTCATCCATTGCGGGATGAAGTAGTGGTTCGGGTACTCTTCCATTCCGCGTGTGATGAAGTTAAGGACGTTTTGCGGTGCAAGACGTGACGAGTTGACACCGATCATTGAATCTTTTGTGATATTCGTTTCACGAATTTTCAAATCACGACCAAACGCATACATCGATGGGCAACCGATGACTTTGTGATCGATTCCTTCGCGGAAACCAAGACGCGTCAAATATTTTGATGTGATTTCGCCGCGAAGTCCAAGCATGCTTGAGCGCTCAAGAACTGCGCTGACAAACGCTTTAACGTCTTCATCAAATGAAAAACCGTCGTTTAAATTCGCTTCAAACGGTGCGCGTAAACCGACACCGATGACGACGACCGGAATCTTTAGTTTTTTAATCAATTTTGTATATTTACGAAGTGTCGGGACGAATTCTTTACGGAATGCATCAGCGAGTGGAATGACATATAAATCGAAGTTCGCATTGATTTCATCTGCACGCTCTTCTTCATAGTAGTAGTAATCCGGTGTGATCGTCGTGCCCTCTGTCATCAAGGTGCGGAAAATACTGTATTGATAAATCAGGTTTCCGACGTTCCCTCCGATTGAGTTATGCTTCATCAAATATTCTGCGTCGAACTGTTCAAACGGTGTCATACCCGCACGGATAATAATACGTTTCATGTAAAATAATTCCCCTCTCACTTCTGTTTTCATTTAAAAAATATAAAATATATTTTGCTTTTTTAACCATCTTGTCTTTTCAAGGATAGTTGAATGCAATTCAGCAAGTCAACGAATAGCTGAAAATTACACATTATTGTGGATTATGAAAAATATAGGCTCAATACAAACTAAAAAATGTTCCCTATATAACAACTAGTTAAACATCTTTTCTCGACATACGATAAATTTTGAGATTTGCATAAATCGCCGGCAACATCACTTGCGTCGCTTCATCTTTCGAAAGAAGTGTGCCGAACAAATGAGCTGACTCGACTTCATTACCTTTCTCCATGTCACGTTGTAAGGACGACTTCATCGTTTCATCCATTTGTGCGATCTGTTGCTGTTGAATCTGTTCAATCCCATCACTGAACACAGCACCTTGGCGTTCCATCGCTTCTTTGGCTTCCGTTGCCAGGCGGCGGATCATCATCATTCCTTCTTCCTGCGAACGAATCGGACCGATTGCTGAACGGAAAAGCGACGTCACACCGGAAAACGTCGTGATGAACAGATACTTATTCCACATATCGCGGGTAATCGTATCTGAATAGTTGATCGGAGCCGCTGTTCCGGTCAAATGCTGTTTCAATTCTTCCAAGCGGTCTGTCCGCGTTCCCGGCAATGGACCAAATAACAGATGGTGGGACGGACTCGTCTGTACGATGTGTCCTTTTCCATCAAGCGTTGATTCGATGAAACAGAGTCCGCCCAGCACACGTTCCGCTCCGAAGTGTTGCTCCAGTTGCTTTAAATGGGCCATTCCGTTTAGCAACGGCAAAATATATGTATCGGTTGCGACGAACGGTTCGATGTCCTCTAACACCTGCTCCAGATGATAGGCCTTGGTCGATAAAAGAATGACATCAAACGTTCCTTTTTCTCCGGTCCGGATCAGACGCGGAGAACAGGTAATATCTCCATGCAGACTCTTGACCTGAAGTCCCGCACGCAATTCCTCAAACCGGCGTTCACGGACTAAAAATGTGACGTCTTCCCCTTTTTCCGCCAATCGTGCCCCGAAATAACCACCGACGGCACCGGCACCGACTACTAAAATTTTCATTTTATCCCTCCATCTGACTGATGTCTTCCGATCTGTTCTACGCTTTCGTTCTCTAGCCTATCGCATCGAAAAGCCGTAATTTTGATAAAGATGACAATTTAATTAAAGCGCTTGCATTTTAGTTTTCCTCGTTTATACTACTTGTATACAAGTATACTTATTCGACAAAGAGGGTGTTTTTTATGTCTGATCTTTTATACCCGATTAAATGGTTATCAAAAGCATCCGCCGGTGATCGTGTCGCCCATGAACTGCGGATGCGGATCATTTCCGGCAAGATCGAGAGCGGTACCGTCCTATCCGAAAACAAACTGGCTGCTGATTTTTCCGTCAGCCGGTCTCCTGTCCGGGATGCCCTGAAAGTATTGGCGTCAGAACGGATTATCCGGTTGGAACGGATGGGTGCCGTCGTCGTCGGGCTGTCCAAAAAAGACATTCAGGAAATTTATGACGTCCGACTGTTAATCGAAACGTTCGTTTTTGAACGGATCGTCAAGATGGATCGTCAAGATCTGGTCCGTGAACTGAGCAAAGTTCTCGAGATGATGAAGATTGCCATCAAGTATAAGGATGCGGATGAATTTTCGTATCAAGACGTCCTGTTTCACGAAACGATCATCCGGTCGATTGATCACGGATATGTCAGCATGATGTGGCAGAATCTCAAGCCCGTCATGGAAAGCTTCATCTTATTGTCGATGCGTCAGCGTCTCGATGAGGACATCGAAGATTTCGAGCGGATTCTCGAGAACCATGCCCTCTACATCGAAGCGATTGAGACCGGCGACCGCAAACGAATGATTGCCTCGCTGCATCAGAATTTTGATGATGTGCAGGAAGTCGAAGATTTATGGAAATCGCAACAACTGATGACGAAGGGAGTCGAACCACATGACTGAACACATGTTAGGGATTGATATTGGGACGACGAGCACCAAAGCCGTACTCTTTACGACAAAAGGAGAAGTCGTCGGACAAACGAACGTCGGCTATCCGCTCCACACGCCGAATCGCTCGACGGCGGAGCAGGATCCGGAAGAGATCTTCCATGCCGTGCTCGAAAGCATCCGGTTGATGACGAAACAACATCCGACCGAGCAACCGAAGTTCGTCGCCTTCAGCAGTGCGATGCACAGCTTGATTGCGATAGATGAACACGATCAACCGTTGACCGCCTGCATCACGTGGGCCGACAGCCGGAGCGAAGTCTGGTCGAACCGGATCAAGGAACAGTACGGTTACTCGATTTATCACCGCACCGGAACTCCGGTTCACCCGATGTCGCCGCTCAGCAAGATTTGTTGGCTCGTCGAAGAGCATCCGGACATTGCGGCACGGACGAAAAAATATATCGGGATCAAGGAATTTGTTTTCCACCGTCTGTTCGGACAATATGTCATCGACCATTCTCTCGCTTCAGCGACCGGTTTATTCAACATCCATGATCTCGACTGGGATGCGGAAGCGTTACAGGTCGCAGGCATCGATGCAACCAAATTGTCGCGACCGGTTTCGACGACAACGTCCTTTACCGATTTAGCACCGGAATACGCCAAACAAATTGGCCTAGATCCTTCTACACCGTTCCTGATCGGGGCAAGCGACGGCGTCCTGTCGAATCTCGGGGTTAACGCGATCCGGAAAGGCGAAATCGCCATTACGATCGGAACGAGCGGCGCAATCCGGACGATCATCGACCGTCCGCAAACGGATGAAAAAGGCCGGATCTTCTGTTACGCCTTAACCGAGAACCATTGGGTCATCGGTGGACCGGTCAATAACGGCGGCATGGTCTTACGCTGGATTCGTGACGAACTGGCCTCGGCGGAAGTCGAGACCGCGAAACGTCTTGGTATTGATCCATATGCCGTCCTGACGAAAATCGCCGAACGCGTCCGTCCGGGATCAGACGGTTTACTGTTCCACCCGTATTTGTCAGGCGAACGGGCTCCGCTTTGGAATCCGGATGTCAGTGGTTCGTTCTTCGGATTGACGCTGTCGCATAAAAAAGAACATATGATTCGGGCCGCCCTGGAAGGTGTCATTTATAACTTGTACACTGTCTTCCTGGCGTTAATCGAATGTATGGATGGTCCGGTCACACGGATTCAGGCAACCGGGGGGTTTGCCCGTTCTGAAGTGTGGCGTCAAATGATGGCAGATATCTTCGAGTCGGAAGTCGTCATTCCGGAAAGTTTTGAAAGTTCATGTCTTGGAGCCTGTATTCTCGGATTGTATGCGACAGGGGAAGTCGATTCGTTCGAGGTGGCAGCAGACATGATCGGCGATACACATCGCCATGTGCCAAATGAGGAAGCAATGCACGAATACCGTCAGTTACTGCCGATCTTCATCAGTTTGGCACGTGTCCTGGAAACGGATTATCGACGCATCGCTACGTATCAACGGGGTCTGATTCAAAAAGAAATTTAATTTAAGTTTTTGGGGGAAGTCACATGCCATTAGTCATTGTTGCTATCGGGATTATTCTGTTACTCGTTTTAATTATGGGGTTAAAATTAAACACGTTCGTTTCTTTAATCATCGTCTCGTTCGTCGTCGCTTTACTGCTTGGAATGCCGCTTGATCAAATCGTCACGACGATTGAAGCCGGTCTCGGCGGCACGCTTGGTCACCTCGCCTTAATCTTCGGACTTGGTGCCATGCTCGGGAAATTGATTGCCGATGCAGGCGGTGCGCAACGGATCGCGATGACGCTTGTCGCGAAGTTTGGGGAAAAGAACATCCAATGGGCTGTCGTTGTCGCCTCATTCATCATCGGGATTGCGTTATTCTTTGAAGTCGGCTTGGTGTTGTTGATTCCAATCGTCTTCGCCATCTCACGTCAGTTACGCGTCTCGATCTTGTATCTCGGGATTCCGATGGTTGCTGCCCTTTCCGTCACACACGGCTTTCTTCCGCCTCACCCGGGCCCGACCGTTATTGCCGGAGAATACGGAGCTGACCTTGGTCAAGTTCTCTTATACGGCTTTATTGTAGCCGTACCGACCGTCATCATCGCCGGTCCGATCTTTACGAAAATCGCGAAACGAATCGTTCCGGATTCATTCAAGAAAACCGGCAACATCGCTTCACTCGGGGAACAAAAAGAATTTAATCTCGACGAGACACCAGGATTCGGTATCAGTGTCTTCACAGCGATGCTGCCTGTCCTCCTGATGTCGATCGCGACGATTTTAACGTTATTGCAAAAAACGCTTGGTTGGGAAAGTAACAGTGTTTTATCTGCCGTTCAATTCATCGGAAACGCATCGACGGCGATGCTGATTTCCTTGCTTTTCGCTATCTACACGATGGGACTGGCGCGTCAGATTCCCATTAAAACCGTCATGGATTCTTGTACGACGGCCATCACACAAATCGGAATGATGCTACTGATCATCGGCGGCGGCGGTGCCTTTAAGCAGGTCCTGATTGACGGTGGTGTCGGTAAATTCGTCGCTCAGATGTTTGAAGATACGACATTATCACCGATTTTACTGGCGTGGATCATCGCAGCCATCTTACGGATTTCACTTGGTTCGGCAACCGTCGCTTCACTGACGACAGCCGGTCTCGTCATTCCGTTGCTCGGTCAATCGGATGTCAATCTGGCGCTCGTCGTTCTCGCAACAGGAGCCGGCAGTTTGATCGCTTCACACGTCAACGACGCCGGATTCTGGATGTTTAAAGAGTATTTCGGATTAACCATGAAAGAAACTTTTGCGACGTGGACCTTGCTTGAGACAATCATTTCCGTCTTCGGACTTGGATTCGTCCTTCTGCTCAGTCTCGTCGTCTAAAAAAAGGAGTCGATCTTATATGCTACATTCAATCGGAGTCATCGGGCTCGGTGTCATGGGGCGCAACATCGCCTTGAACATGGCAAGCCGTCAGGAAGACGTCGCTGTCTATAACTACACACGTGATTTAACGGATGACTTAATGGCACATAACGAAGGATTGCCGGTTCATCCTTATTACGAGGTGGCTGATTTTGTTCAATCCCTAGCCCGTCCTCGAAAAATTTTCGTCATGGTCACGGCGGGAAGTGCAATTGATTCAGTCATCGAGTCACTGATTCCACACCTCGAAACAGGCGACATCATCATGGACGGTGGAAACTCGCATTTCCATGATACGGAACGCCGTTTCGATCAGTTGCAACAACACGGAATCGAATACATCGGTGTCGGTGTCTCCGGCGGTGAAGTCGGTGCACGGACCGGCCCTGCCATCATGCCGGGCGGTACAAAAGAAGCCTACGAACAAGTCGCGCCGATTTTGACGAAGATTGCGGCACAAGTGAACGGTGATCCATGTTGCGTCTACATCGGACCAAAAGGTGCCGGCCATTTCGTCAAGATGGTCCATAACGGGATCGAATACGCCGACATGCAGCTGATCGCGGAAGCGTACAGTTTTCTCCGGGTCCGTCTCGGCCTTGACGTGGAAGAAATCGCGGATGTCTTCGCGTCTTGGAATGAAGGCGAGCTGAAAAGTTATCTGATCGAGATTACAGCCGATATTCTCCGCAAAAAGGATGATGAAACCGGTCTTCCGTTGATCGATGTCATCTTGGACCAAGCCGGTCAAAAAGGGACAGGAAAATGGACAAGCATGCAATCGATTGATAACGGGATTGCTTCGTCCATCATTACAGAAGCCCTTTTCGCCCGCTATCTCTCAGCCGTCAAAGAAGAACGTGTCGCAGCAGCTACCGTCCTCGGTGGACCGGAAGCCCGCGAGACGCTCGACAAAGACGTTTGGATCGAACGGATCCGCCAAGCCCTTTACATGGGGAAAATCGCCGCATACGCGCAAGGGTTCACACAGTACCGGACGTCATCCGAACTATACGACTGGAACTTACGTCTTGAAGAAATCGCCTTGATTTTCCGCGGCGGCTGCATCATCCGTGCTGATTTCCTCAATGTCATCAGTGAGGCGTTTGCGAAAGACGAGTCGCTTGCGAACTTAATGCTTGCACCGTACTTCGCGGACAAGGTGCAAGATTATCAAACAGCACTGCGTCAGGTGGTCGCTGAAAGTTCATTATCCGGACTCGCTGCTCCGTGTCTCAGCACATCGCTGACGTATTACGACAGCTACCGGACGGCTAATTCCAACGCTAACATCCTGCAAGCCCAACGTGATTATTTCGGCGCCCATACGTATGCCCGGACCGATCGCGAAGGAACGTTCCATACGGAATGGCAATAACTTATACAGCTCCTATTTCCTGTTTCATTTAGGGAAATAGGAGTTCTTTTTTTGTTCACACTTTGTTTATCAGAATAGGAAATTGCAGGTTATACCTTGACAAAACAGAGCGGTTATATGAAATTAGTATTAGATTAGAATTATTCTAGTGTGATAGATACAGTTTTTTCTTTCTACTAGAACAGATTCTTAAATAGAACCCAACAGGAGGATTTTTATCATGTCTTTAATCGGAAGTGAAGTAAAACCATTCAGTGCATCAGCATTCCACAACGGAGAGTTCGTCGATCTTACAGATGCCAACCTTCGTGGAAAATGGAGTGTCGTTTGTTTCTACCCAGCAGACTTTACATTCGTTTGCCCGACTGAGCTCGAAGATCTTCAAAACCAATACGCAACACTCAAAGCGCTTGACGTTGAAGTTTACTCGGTTTCAACAGATACGCACTTTACACATAAAGCATGGCACGAAACTTCAGAAACAATCGGTAAAATCGAGTACGTCATGATTGGTGACCCGTCACACGTCATCTCACGTAACTTCGAAGTCTTAAACGAGCAAGACGGACTTGCAGACCGCGGGACGTTCATCATCGATCCAGACGGTGTCATCCAAACAGTTGAAATCAACGCTGGCGGAATCGGCCGTGACGCAAGCACACTCGTCAACAAAATCAAAGCAGCACAATACGTACGCAACAACCCAGGCGAAGTTTGCCCAGCGAAATGGGAAGAAGGTTCTGCAACACTTACACCGAGCCTTGACCTCGTCGGAAAAATTTAAGGAGCGGATTTGAGATGGCTTTAGCAGCAGATATTAAAGCACAACTCGCTCAATACCTCGATTTATTGGAAGGAGATCTTGTCCTCGCGGTCAGCGCCGGGACAGACTCCGTTTCTCTTGAGATGAGCGAGCTCGTCGAAGAAATCGCGAGCATGTCAACACGCATCAGCATCGAACAGGCTGCCTTGCCGCGGACACCAAGCTTCAGCGTCAACCGTGTCGGGGAAGAGAGCGGCATTACATTTGCCGGGATTCCACTCGGTCACGAGTTCACGTCCCTCGTCTTGGCGTTACTCCAAGTCAGCGGTCGCGCGCCGAAAATCGACGCCGCACTGATCGAACAGATCAAAGGTATCAAAGAAACGTATCATTTCGAATCGTACATCAGTCTCAGCTGCCACAACTGTCCGGATGTCGTTCAAGCCCTAAACGTCATGAGTGTCCTGAACCCGAACATCAGCCACACGATGATTGACGGCGGTGCCTTTAAACAGGAAGTCGAAGCAAAAGAAATCATGGCTGTCCCGACTGTCTTCGTCAACGGCGAAGCATTCGGAAACGGTCGGATGTCGCTCGAAGAGATTCTTGCGAAACTCGGCACAGGTGTCGATGCTTCAGACTTCGCGGATAAAGACCCGTACGACGTTCTTGTCGTCGGTGGCGGTCCTGCCGGTGCCAGTGCTGCGATTTATGCCGCACGTAAAGGCATCCGGACAGGAATCGTCGCAGAACGCTTTGGCGGTCAGGTCATGGATACGATGAGCATCGAGAACTTCATCAGCATGAAGTATACGGAAGGTCCGAAACTCGTGGCGAGTCTTGAAGAACACGTCAAAGAGTACGGGATCGATGTCATGAACCTTCAACGGGCGACACGTCTTGAGAAAAAAGACCTCGTTGAGCTGGAGCTTGAAAACGGTGCGGTCTTGAAAACAAAGAGTTTGATTCTCTCAACAGGAGCACGCTGGCGCAACATCGGTGTGCCGGGCGAACTTGAATTCAAGAATAAAGGGGTTGCGTACTGTCCTCACTGTGACGGTCCACTCTTCGAAGGAAAACGTGTCGCTGTCATCGGCGGCGGGAATTCCGGTGTCGAAGCGGCCATCGATCTTGCCGGTCTTGTCAAACATGTGACGGTGCTTGAATTTGCACCGGAACTGAAAGCGGACGCGGTCTTACAAGACCGTCTCGCGAGTCTTCCGAACGTCACGGTCGTTGCCAACGCCCAAACGAAAGAAATCACGGGTACGGATAAAGTGAACGGCATCACGTATGTCGAACGCGAAACAGGTGCTGAGCACCATGTCGAGCTCGAAGGTGTTTTCGTCCAGATTGGTCTTGTGCCAAACACAGACTGGCTCGGCGAAACTATCGAACGCAACAAGTTCGGTGAAATCCTTGTTGACCGTCATGGCGCAACGAACATCCCGGGTGTCTTTGCAGCCGGCGACTGTACGGACAGTGCTTACAAACAGATCATCATCTCGATGGGATCAGGTGCTACTGCAGCACTCGGTGCCTTCGATTATATGATTCGGAACTGATCATGGAAACGTCTTGCTTCGGCAAGGCGTTTTTTTTGAGTTGAAGATGAGACGTGCGTTATAAAAGATGATTCTTCCCGTGCTTTTCTCGGGCAGGCGAGACCCGGGTTTTTCCCGTAGAAGTCACGGGAAATCCTCTTTTAAGTCGATGCTTTAATTAGTAAAGATTCAGATTCGAACTGACCCCTATAAATTGTTCAAAATTGACACTTTCAGCTAGTCCAGCTATCTGATAGATTGAGAGTATTCAAAATCTATCATAAAGAAGGTCTGACACATGCAAAAAGCAGCACCGTATTCAAGCACTCGTACCCGGCAACTCGTCATCACTTCAATGTCGATTGCACTTGTTTTTGTTGCTACATTTTTCATTAATATTAAATTGCCGATCGCGGCAAACGGTGGACTCGTCCATATGGGTACAGCGATGCTGTTCCTGATCGCAATTCTCTTCGGACCCCGGACAGCAATGATTGCCGGTGCAGTTGGGATGGGACTTTTCGATATCATGTCTGGTTGGGCACTTTGGGCGCCTTTCTCCTTTGTCGGTCGCGGTTTACAAGGATTCATCGTCGGTTGGATTGCTTGGACATATGGACGTAACGGAACAAAGCCCGGTGTCAATCTGCTTGCTATGATTGCATCGGTTCCCGCCATGCTCGCTGTCTATTATATCTGCGAAGGGATTTTGTACAGTAACTGGGTAGCTCCAGCATTATCGATTCCAGGTAACATCACACAAAACGTCGTCGGAATTCTTGTCGCGATTCCAGTCGGGATTGCCCTAAAGAAAACACGTTTCTTCCGTCAACGAGGCTGACTTCACACAAACAACCCCGCTCTCTTCAAGAGAACGGGGTTTTGTTATTTTATATAATGTGTTTAACGAATCGGCTGTGCTTCCGTCAATTCGAGTGTTTTTGTTGTTTCGGCGTGGATTTGATCAAAGAGTTCCGGATTCGCGACGAGTGACGTGCCGTACGACGGAATCATTTCTTTGATTTTCGCTTCCCAGCTAGGCAGTTGATCCGGGAAACACTTGGCCAGCACTTCCAGCATGACCGGTACAGCTGTTGAAGCGCCTGGTGACGCACCGAGCAACGCTGCAACCGAACCGTCTGCCGCACTGACGACTTCCGTTCCGAACTGAAGTGCCCCCTTGCCTTGCGGTGTATCTTTGATGACCTGAACCCGTTGTCCGGCAACGACGACATCCCAGTCTTCCGTCTTCGCATTCGGGATGAACTCACGCAGTTCGTTCATCCGTTGTTCCGTCGACAGTAAGACCTGCTCGATCAAGTACTTCGTCAGTCCCATCTCTTTTGCTCCTGCCGCAAGCATCGTCAAGACATTGTTCGGTTTAACCGATGTGATCAAATCAAGATTCGATCCGGTTTTGAGGAACTTCGGCGAGAAGCCGGCGAACGGTCCGAATAACAATGACTTTTGACCGTCGATGTAACGTGTATCCAAGTGCGGGACAGACATCGGCGGTGCGCCGACTTTGGCTTTCCCGTAGACTTTCGCATGGTGACGCTCGGCGATTTCCGGGTTTTTACAGACGAGGAATAAGCCGCTGACCGGGAATCCGCCAATCTGTTTCGACTCCGGAATACCTGTTTTTTGAAGTAATGGCAGACTGCCGCCACCACCGCCGATAAAGACGAACTTCGCGGTATGATGTTCAATCCGGTTGTCGCGTTCGTTTTTGACTTTGATTTCCCAGCCGCCGTCGACCCGTTTCAAGTCTTCGACACCGTGACCGTAGTTGATTTCGACATCGAGTTGTTTCAAGTGATCAAACAGAATCCGTGTCAGTGCTCCGAAATTGACGTCCGTTCCCGAATCGATTTTAGTTGCTGCGATCGGCTCCGGTGATGTCCGGCCTTCCATAATCAATGGAATCCATTCTTTCAGTTGCTCCGGATCTTCCGAAAATTCCATCCCTTTAAACAACGGATTAGCTGATAGCGCTTCCAATCGTTTTTTCAGGAACGTGACGTTTTCCGCGCCTTCGACCATACTCATATGTGGAATCGGCATGATGAATTCTTTCGGATTCGGCAAGACTTGTTCTTTGACGAGGTGCGACCAGAATTGGCGCGACAGCTGGAACTGTTCGTTGACCTTGACTGCCTTGCTGATGTCGATCGTTCCGTCGGCATTTTCCGTCGTATAGTTCAGTTCGCAAAGTGCTGCGTGACCTGTCCCCGCGTTATTCCATTCATTTGAACTTTCTTCCCCAGCACTCGCTAACTTCTCGAATACTTTAATCTTCATGTCTGGCGCAAGCTCTTTTAATAAGACCCCTAGTGTTGCGCTCATGACTCCGGCACCAATTAAAATAACATCTGTTTGTTTAGGCATACTGCTCATGATATCCTTCCTATCCCCGTTTGATATTATGGACCTGTCATACCAGTTGAAAGCGCTCGTATGACGACAACTTACCTTTCCAGTATAACCCTATCACA
This sequence comes from Exiguobacterium artemiae 255-15, assembly GCF_000019905.1. Lineage (GTDB taxonomy): Bacteria > Bacillota > Bacilli > Exiguobacteriales > Exiguobacteriaceae > Exiguobacterium_A > Exiguobacterium_A artemiae. Next base: position 2,989,793 of record NC_010556.1, read on the forward strand.
GGTCGTTCATAAATTAAAATATCGGGTGTTTCCCACTAAAAATAAATCTGCTTTCCCTGAATTGAATACGCACATCCTGAGACATACTTTCAGGGAAAGCGGATATATACTCTTATAGAAGAAAAAGGGGGAACGATTCATGGCGACACGCTGGATTTTCGGCAATCAACTCAGTCACAGCTTACCGCTTCTGACGGAAGCCGATCCGAAAGAGGACATCATCCTGATGGTCGAAGCAACGTCCCGCTCGACCTGGAAAGCGTATCATAAACAAAAACTGGTGCTGATTTTTTCAGCGATGCGTCATTTCGCAGACGAACTTCGGGACAAAGGATTTACGGTCGATTACCGGGAAGCGGACTCGTTTGACGAAGCGTGGAAGCAGCACCAAAAGACGTACCAACCGACGCATCTCCTGTATACAGCTATCACAGACGAACCGATGCGCCGTGCCCTGCAAAAATTTCAGGATACTCTCGCGAAAACGATCACCGTCGACGTCTGTTCCGACGTTCCGCTCTTTTTATTGACGCAGGACGAAGCCATCGCACTGCTAGGGGATAAACCGTGGAAGATGGACCGCTTTTACCGGCAGCTCCGAAAACATCGCCGCTTGTTGATGAACGGAAACAAACCGATTGGAGGAAAATGGTCGTTTGATGCAGAGAATCGAAAGCCGGCGAAGGACGATGTGGATTTTAAAGCACCGATCCGATTCCGACCGGATCAGATCACGCGTGATGTCATCCACAAAGTCGAGACGACGTTTGCCGATCATCCAGTCAGCTTGAGACGTTCCACTGGCCGGTCACCCGAACAGAAGCCCAGCGCGCGCTCGCCCGGTTCATTGAAGAACAGCTAGAGACATTCGGCACTTATCAGGATGCGATGCTGACCGGAGAGGATACGTTATCGCACTCCTTGCTCTCCTCGTCGATCAATATCGGCTTACTGTCACCGGACGAAGTCATTAAAGCCGCGGCCGCCGCACTGGAAGAACAGAACGCACCGCTCAACGCTGTTGAAGGATTCATCCGGCAAATTCTCGGTTGGCGCGAATACATGCGGGCGGTTTATTTAAGTGAAATGCCGGGGTACGAACAGGTCAATGTCCTCAAACACAACCGTGACTTGCCGGACTTCTTCTGGGATGGCGAAACAAAGATGACGTGTGTCGCGGAGTCGCTGCGACCTGTCATCGAAACGGCGCACAATCATCACATCCAGCGGCTGATGGTGCTCGGGAACTTTGCTAATCTGTTTGAGATTTCCCCGCAACAGACAGCAGACTGGTTCAACGAAATGTATATCGATGCCTATGATTGGGTCGTCCTGCCGAATGTCCTTGGCATGGCCTTGCATGCCGACGGTGGTCTCCTGTCGACGAGCCTCGGCGAACTATATCCATAAGATGAGCGATTACTGCGGGAACTGTCCCTTTAACCAGAAGGATGCGCTTGGCGACAATGCCTGTCCCTTCAACGCCTTATACTGGGACTTCTCGCCCGGCACGAGGAACGTTTCGCCGGTAACCAACGGATGTCGATGATGTACCGGCAGTGGGCAAAACGGGATAAAAGCGATCAGCAGGCGATTCGCAAAAAAGCGACCTCCTTGAAGAAACAGCTGGCGGATGGCAAATTTCACAGCTGAGTATCGTCTCAACAAATAAGACCCGGTTCCCTGCCTTACTTGGCGGGGAATCGGGTCTTTGTTTATTTCCTTGATGCATTACGCACTGTGACGCTCTGCTTTTTGATGTTTTTTCGTCCGCAGCTGATACAGGATAAACAATCCGATGAACCAGACCGGTGTCAGGAGCAAGGCCGGACGTGTTTCGTCCGCGACGAGCATGACGATTAAAATCAGTGTAAACAGACCGAGCACGAGGTAGTTGACGAACGGTGTCAACGGCGCTTTGAATGTTGAGGCGGCATGCAATTCCGGCTGTGTTTTCTTGTATTTCAAGTGACAGACGAGAATGACACCCCAGACCCAAATGAAACAGATTGCACTGATCGTTGTGACGATGCTGAACGCTTGTCCCGGAAGTAATTTACTCAACAGAGCCCCACCCGAGACGACCAGCGTCGAGACGAACAACGCATTCGCCGGCACATGATTTTTATTGAGCTTTGAAAATGATTGAGGTGCCTGTTTTTGATTCCCGAGATTATAGAGAATCCGGCTCGTTGAGAACATTCCGCTGTTACAAGCAGATGCGGCTGATGTCAGAACGACGAAGTTGATGATTCCGGCCGCGACCGGAATCCCGATCAGACTAAACGTTTTGACGAACGGGCTTTCCGTTGCGTTCAGTCCGGTCCACGGATTGATCATCAAGAGGACAAGCAAGGCACCGACGTAGAAGAACAAAATCCGTAGCGGAATTTTATTGATTGCGGACGGAATGTTCTTTTTCGGATCAGCCGTTTCGGCGGCCGAGACACCGACCAGTTCCACTCCGACATAAGCGAAGACGACCATTTGGAACGACAACAGGAATCCGGTGACACCGTTCGGGAACATCCCGCCGTGCTGCCACAAGTTCTTGACCGTGACCGGTCCTGCATCCGTATTAAAGCCGATCACGAGCAAGACGATTCCGACACCGATCAAAGCCAAAATCGTGACGACTTTGATCAAGGCGAACCAAAACTCGAGTTCTCCAAACAGTTTGACCGTCAGGAGATTAAAGCCGAGTAAGATCAACAGGGCGATAACGGCCGGAATCCATTGCGGGATATCAAACCAGTATTTGACGTAAACACCAACGGCGATCACGTCGGCCATCGCTGTCATGATCCAGCAGAACCAATACGTCCAGCCGGTTACGAACGCGGCGCGCGGTCCGAGATAATCTTCCGCGATATCCGTCAGGGACTGATAACCGGCTTTTGACAACAGTAACTCTCCGAGTGCCCGCATGACGAAGAAAATCGCAATCCCGACAAGCAGATAAGCAAATACGATTGACGGTCCCGCCAACTGAATCGCTTTCCCAGACCCTAAAAACAACCCTGTTCCAATCGTTCCACCAATCGCAATCAATTGGACATGACGATTCGATAAATCCCGCTTTAATCCTTGCTGTTCCAAACCTGAACTCCTCCTTTGATGATCTCTCTGTTTTCCCCCGGTCAGACTGTTCTGTCAGTCCAACAAAAAAAGAGACTGGACGGGTGTCCAATCTCAAAAAAATCATCAGAATAACAAATAATCATTTTCCGGTCGGCAAAGCCAACACAAAAAATAAAGATTTAGTACTCTTCTGTCCTTTTGCCTGAGATTGTGAACCCTTCGGCGCCGTTTACACGGTCTCTCCAGAAGCTGCTCCTGCCATAGTGTGACCCATGACAATCATAGCTTTCTCTTTTTATTCGGTTACTGAGGTGACATAATCACCTGAATTGTTTCTAATACTAGTAATCTTATGATTGTTTGTCAACCGTTTTATTTTATTTTTTCATTTCTTCTTTCATAACGTGAAACAGGACTTTGCGTACGTTTTCCAGAAGTCTCCTACAAAGACTACAGCAGGAGGAGGAACTGATCGTGAAGACATATTATGTCATCCGCCATTGCGAAGCAACCGGACAAGCACATGATGCTCCGTTGACGAAACAAGGTTACAAACAAGCAGACGCACTCACCGGTTTTTTCAAAACCATCCCAGTCGACCGGATTTTATCCAGTCCGTTCCGCCGGGCACAGGAAACGATTTTACCTGTCGCCGCTCTCCAGGATTGTCCGGTTGAAATCGAGGATCAGCTCCAAGAACGAATCCTCAGCACCTCGCCATTAAGCGATTGGTGTTCCGCTTTACAAGAAACGTTCGTCGATTTCGATCTCCGCTTTCCCGGCGGTGAATCGAGTCGTGAAGTGATGGAGCGGATGACGTCTGTTCTGAAAGAAGCATCGTTGCATCCGGCCCGTCATACGGTGCTTGTGACACATGGAAACGCAATGGCTTTATTGTTGCACACCATCGATTCAACCTTTGGCTACGATGACTGGCAGCAATTGCAGAACCCTGATGTGTACCGTCTCGTTCAGACTGCCGACGGGATGACCTGTGAACAGATGACGCTTCATCAAACCAAAACGTAAACAAGTGACAGACATTTTTTCAAGTATTCGATAAACGCATACAATTACTTTTGATCTATTCTTTTAACTTATGGAAAACATAAGAATTATCTATTTTACTTCCCCTTCGAACTCGACTACATTTAACGAATTGATAACAAAGTGAAGTAGTTCGAATCCCTGTCAGACAGGGATTTATCTTAAGAAAAGAAGGCGTACATTAGTCTACACAATCTAATCATGCACGAAAAGGGTATTTGATGATGGCCGTTCTCTGGTTCGCTTATGCGACGTTCACCATGAATTGGGTCGCCGGGTCTTCCTTGACACCACAGATCACGGTCCATTTTTTCGATGACCGGACCGTCAATCCGTTGATTTCGCAACTCGTCAACTATTCGATTACGACGGCACGTGTCTTCGCGAACATCTTGGCGGCACTCATCCTGATGAAGCTCGGACCAAAAAAAAGCACCGATGCTGGCCCTGTTGTGCCTGATGATGTCAATCATCGCCACCTATCTTCTAAACTACTGGGCGTATACGGCAGCCCGGATGATCATCGGACTTGGGGGCTCGATGGTCGTCGTTTTCCTCAGCTGTTCGACGTACCTGATCTTTAGTTTCTTTTTACCGGAAACCAAACCGAAACAATCGGTTCCGGCTTCGAAAAAAACAGCCTGATTGCAAACGATCCCCAGTGTCGCACGCGACCTGGGGATCGTTTATTTTTGGTGGGCGCCGTATTGATAGCGCAGTATGAATAACAACCGGATCAACGGTTCATGGTACGAAATGAACGTTCCTTCCCGTATGCCGGCAATGATGTCGTCTTCCGTCGCCCACTTGACGGCTTGGACTTCTTCTTCCTGTAACGTCAGTGTCGCCAAATCAACGTCTGTTTCGATTAAGTAATAGTCGTCAAACCCGACCTCAAACGGAACCGTCAACTGTGGACGCCGTCCGGCGAACGACAGGGACAATCCGAGTTCCTCAAACAATTCACGTTCCGCCGCTGTTTGACTCGTATCGCCTGCTGTCGCACTGCCGCCGACGCTGAGATCCCACATGTTCGGCCAGCCCTCTTTGAACGGCTGACGGTGCTGAATCAACATCTGTCCCTGTTTGTTGAACAAGCAGATGTGGACAGTAAGATGGTAATCGCCATCTTTTAATTCTGTTCCACGCGGCCAGGTCCGTCCTGTTTTCTCGCGGTCTGCCGTATAAATATCCCATCGTTCCATTTACTTCTTCCCCCCTGCCCAATTGTCCGCAAACAGCGTCGCGACAGTTTTGTCTGCTTTCGCCCGATCGAGTCCGAGGACGACACTTAAAAACAGTGTCTCCGCCGCCTCATCAAACAGTGTCAGTTCGTACTGTTTTCCGAAACGGACCCACCGTCTTTTGCCTTGCCCGATTTTATTTCCCTGATACGTGACACTAAACGTCATCGTCGCCCAGTTGATGTCGATTTGCAGGTCCCGACTGTCAATCCGATAATCCGCAAACATCAAAAATCCTGTTTTTTGAATGGTCGCAACGACACGCCCGTCGACTTCCACAAGGATATGCGGCAACATGCTGAATGTCTGTTTCGTTACGCGGCCGACCTCGGCTTCTTCCTGTACGAGTTGCCAGTTTTTCTGCATTTGCAACAACTGTCCGGTCACTTCATGCGTGACGTGTCCGGCTTCGTCTTGGATTGTAAAACGTCGTTTCAACTCCATCGTCTGCTTCATCAAAAGTGATTTCATGCTTCTCTCCTGTTCTGTTAAGATGATGCGTTTGCCGCATCATCTGCCTTCACACAATCAATTGCAACGACGAGTGCAATCAGAATCGTCTCCATCGCGGCATCGATTACCTGAATTTCATAGCTGTCGCCAAACGACAACCACTTTTTCTCAACCTGTCCAACGACTTCCCCTTGCCGCTTGACCTGGAAATCCATGTCCCACCAGTTTCCGTCAATCTCGATTCCGGCTGCGTCAATCGTATAACGGGCTTTGAACAACGAAAATTCCTTTTCAATCGTCATCGTTTGTCCATCAACCTCAACAAAAAACTTCGGTCGGAGACTGAGCGTTTTTTTCGTGATCGTTGCAATTTCTTTCCCGTCCGTCGTCGTAATCGAAAACGACTTCGGAATTTTCATGAAGCTGCCTTCGACGAGATACTGATCCTGCTCCTGTTCATTCTTGATCGAAAAACGGCCTCGTAAACTGAGTGCTTTTTGTTTCATGTACAGTGTATGCATGGAGAACTCATCCTTTCCTGGCGACTGTGTTACACCTATTACGACATAACCGGACTAAAAGATTCATTTCTGCTTTCCTTTATGTGGTTTCGCCAAACGGCTTCAACATTCCCGCCTGCAAAGCTTGTCTCCTTGCACTTTTTGTCCAATACGCTTAAAGTATATAGTTGATGAAATTTTAATTGAGCAAAACGAATTACCTTAAGGAAAGGGTTTTATATACGATGAAAAACAACTTTTGGCAGGACCTGCCACGACCATTTTTTGTACTTGCTCCAATGGAAGATGTCACGGACGTCGTCTTCCGTCACGTCGTCGCGAAAGCGGCACGTCCGGATGTCTTCTTCACTGAATTTACGAATACGGAAAGTTACTGTCATCCAAAAGGCAAACAGAGTGTCCGCGGACGCCTTGAGTTCACGGAAGATGAACAGCCGATGGTCGCCCATATTTGGGGCGACAAACCGGAATATTTCCGTGAAATGAGTATCGGGATGGCGGAAATGGGCTTTAAGGGAATCGACATCAACATGGGTTGCCCGGTTCAGAACGTCGCCGTCAACGGAAAGGGATCGGGACTGATCAACCGCCCCGACGTCGCCGCTGAACTGATTCAAGCAGCGAAAGCCGGCGGTCTGCCGGTCAGCGTCAAGACACGCCTCGGTTATTCCAAAGTCGAAGAATGGCATGACTGGTTACGCCACATTCTTGAACAGGACATCGCCAACCTGTCGATTCACCTGCGGACGCGTAAAGAAATGAGTGCGGTCCCGGCCCATTTCGAACTGATTCCGGAAATCAAGAAGCTCCGCGATGAAGTGGCACCACAGACACTCTTGACGATCAACGGCGACATCAACGACCGTCAACACGGTCTTGAACTCGTCGAGCAGTACGGTGTCGACGGTGTCATGATCGGACGCGGGATTTTCCATAACCCGTTCGCGTTCGAAGTTGAAAAGAAAGACCATTCGAGCGAAGAATTACTGGATCTGTTGCGTCTGCAACTCGACTTACATGATCAGTATTCATCTGAATTCGAACCGCGTCTTTTCAAACCGCTCCGCCGGTTCTTCAAGATTTATGTCCGCGGTTTCCGCGGGGCGAGCGAATTACGCGCCCGTCTGATGGATACGAATTCAACGGACGATGTTCGTGCTTTGCTTGACGAATTCGTCGAACAAGAAGGCATTCACGCTGTTAATTCGTTTTCGATTTAAAGATTTGAATTGAACATGCAAAAGAGCAAGGCATCGCGCCTTGCTCTTTTCTTTGTCGTTAGTTGGATTCCGCTTCAAGTCGAATCTTTAAACAGGTGAATTCAAACGGTGTATCGCATGTCAATCGCTCCAAACGCCGTTTTCCGACGCGCCGGTCGAGCAACGCAAAACCGCGGATGAAGGCATGGGGATGCGTCAACGCCTCTTCAATCGCGAGCGTCGGATACAGCAACAAATCCTTTTGTACGTCGTAACTGGCATGCCATCCCTCTTCCTCCAACTCACGTTCAATCTGCTCATATAATACACGTGATGTGTTGAACCAATCCGATTGAAAAATCTCCAGTGTAATTCGCTCCGGTTTTTCCGGCAAGCGCTTCTTCGCCAACGCATAACGACGGTCCGCTTCGAACGTAAACCGCAAATCCTCCGCCCGGAAAATTTCTTCCCCGTCCAGTGTCATCCAGACTCGGGCTTCGCCGTCATGAAAATGCCGGTCAACTGTGGCATACAAATCGAGACGCGGTCGAAGTGACGGCGCGACGAACGATAATATCTGCTTTTTCATTTTTGAGAATTGCATCGGGTCCTCCTTTAAAACGCGTTAAACACCAGGCAGCAACTGACTGCCTGGTGTTTAAGTTTACCCGTTTTTCATATGGAACGATTCCGTTAACGTAAAGGTGATGTTTTTGAGCTCAAGCCCGCCAAGTGCAAAATACAGCTTGAAGTAGTTGTGTGGATTAAAGACAAAGACATCTTTTGTCTGCGTCACCCATTCGCCGTTTGTTCCGTTAAACGTAAACGTCGCGACCGGCATGTTGTTCGCAAACAATGTCACCGGCATCTGCGCGAGTTCCCCGGCATACGACCGGGCTTCAAACATGACGTGGTACATCCCGGTTTCTTCCGCCGTCACGGCGAAGACATGACTGCTTCCGGTCGACGTGTCGAGTTCGTCGAAGACAATCGGAACGCCGCTCTGGAGTTGCTGATGCGTTACGGCCTGTTCGTTCAGATCATCCGTTTCTTCCGGTAATCCGGTGACGTCGACTGTTGATTCCTGACCAAGTGTCCGCTCCATGACCGGTGACCGCAGGATGAACTGACAGATATTCGCCGCACTCCGTAACAATTCCGCCCGTGTCAACGTCCCGTCTGCAAGCGACGACAGCGTATCATCCTCAAACGGATTCGCACCCGGTTCTCCGACGACCATGTAGAGATCGTTTTGCGAACGGACCATCGTCGCCGTCTGTTGCCGGTTGGCTTCCGTTTCTTCGGTATTGATTTTCGCCCACCAGTCGGTCATGACGACACCGTCAAAGCCCCACTCATCACGGAGAATCCGGGTGTTCTGATCATACAGGCCGGCGGTCCACAGACCATTGACGGCACCGTATGTCGTCATGATCGCATATGCCTGTCCCCGTTTGACGGCATGTTCAAATCCTTTTAAATAAATCTCCCGCAAGGCCCGCTCCGAGACGATCGAATCGAGATCATGGCGATGGAATTCCTGGTTATTGGCACTTAAATGCTTCAGCGTTCCAGTCACCCCGACCCGGTGCATCCCGTCGAGCTGGGCGACAGCCATCATCCCCGTCAGATGCGGATCTTCCGAGAAGTACTCGAAGTTCCGACCGTTGAGCGGATGATGATGGATGTTCATCCCCGGTCCAAGCAACGTATCGATGCCGTTTTTCCGGAGTTCGAGCCCAGTCATCTCAAATAAGTCCGCCACCAACTCGACGTTGAACGTCGACGCGACAAGCGTTCCGTTCGGTAGTGAGAAGGCTTTAGTTCCGATATCCATCCGGATTCCGGACGGACCGTCGGCACAGCAGGCCGCCGGAATCCCGAATGCCGTCAGCCGGTCGGTCACACCGCCAAAAGCAGCCGCTGTTCCCGGTGTGACGCGCGGTGAGTTCATCCCTTCGCCGCGGACGATCGCTGCCAGATCCTCATCCGTCAATTGATCGAGGAACACGTCGAGGGACGTCTTCTCTTCATAGACATCCTTCAGTGTCAGACCTTGATCTTCCGAATACGTGCGTGCTGCCGGTCGTTCGGCGAGACGGCGGGCTTCCGGATCGATTGTCCGCAGCGGTGTCGCTTCGTACGTGACGTCATAACCGGTTTCCGTCTTGCATGGCTTCAGCCGGTCGAATGCCGTGACCGGAGCCATGTTTTCGCTTAACGTCTCGGTGACACGTAACGTGTCAATCGTTTGTGTCGCCACGTGCGCCGCGGTCCGGACGTCCGTGCCGACGTACAGATGATACGCTCCTGCTTCAATGACGTAAGAGGATTTATGCCCCGTCATACCGGCATCATCGTAGCTCGCGTATTCCGTCAGCGGTACCGTCAACGTTACCGTCTCCTGTTGACCCGGTTCCAGCTGTTGCGTCTTCGCAAAGGCTACGAGTCCGCGTGCCGGATTGCCGAGTTGTCCCTGTGGTTTCTCGAGATACACCTGGACGACTTCTTTCCCGCTGCGTGTCCCTGTATTCGTGACGGTGACTGTCAATGTGACCTGTTGCTCCGTCATGTCGACCCTTTCTGTTACGGCGTCAAACGTCGTATAGGATAAACCAAACCCAAACGGATACAGGACGTCGTCTTTCGCAAACGTCTCGAAGTAGCGGTACCCGACGTAGATGTCTTCCTTGTAGATCGCCCGGTCTTCGTGACCGAAGTATGGCGTCGACGGATACGCGTCGAGTGAACGGGCAATCGTATCCGGCAGTTTCCCGGATGGTGTGACCGCTCCCGTCAAGAGATCGACTAGGGCATTTCCGCCCTCCATCCCGCCTTGCCACGCATACAAAATCGCACTTGGATCAAAATCAAGCGCCCACTGCATGTCGATGACATTGCCGACGTTTAACAAGACAACGGTCTTCGGGAACGCCTGTGAGACTTTTTCAATCAAGGTTAATTCGACGTCCGTCAGCAGGTAACTGCCCGGGTCTGCCGTATTGTCACGGTCTTCACCGGCCGTCCGACCGATCATGACGATGGCGACATCCGACTGCACCGCCGCTTGAGCGACGACTTCGTCCGTGACCGGCATTTCCTCTTGCGACCAGGGTTCCGCCGCCCAGCCTTCGCCTTTATCAAATGGATGATCTTTCAGCCAGACTTCATACACGTCGAGCAACGATTGGTTTACCGTCACATCCGGATGGTCTTGCAACGCTTCGAGCGGACTTGTCACGTGTGTGACGTTCACCATCCCTCCCGATCCCGTTCCGCTTTTGTAATAGTTGAACTGATTGCGTCCGAACACCGAGACTGTTGTCCCCGCTGACAGCGGCAACGTCTGCTTGTCATTCTTCAGCAGGACCGCCCCTTCTGCGACCGTCTGTCTCGCCAGTGCCGTATAGGCGTTCCAATCTAATGTATAAGTCGTCATCTGCTTATCCCCCTATGGTGTTCGTATCAGATTTCATTACCGCAAACCGGTTCTGAAGACCGTTTGCAATTTCCGTGATGCAGTCTTCCGCTTGCGGATACTGCCCGAGCTTTTCGATAAAGGCATGATCCATGCCGTTGTATTGAATGCGTTTTGTTTTGACGCCTGACCGCGCGAGTTTTCGTCCGTACGCTTCGCCTTCGAGACGAAGATAATCGTATTCCGCCGTGATGATCAATGCGTCAGGCAGTCCTGTCAACTTGTCGCTGAAGAGCGGAGAGACATGTGGATCCTGGACGTCCGTCGTCCCTTGCAGGTACAACCGGTTCAACAATCCATCCGAGTCTTCCAGAGCTGTGACGATTCCTTCAAGTAACTCCCGATTCTCGTTCATCTCGTATGCGTCAAGACGCCAGTTGAAATCATCCGTCGGCAGAGCCGCGAGATTGACGACCGGATAGAGCAGGACTTGGTACTGGATCATCTCTGTCTGTTGTTCGCGGTCAAGCAGGGCACAGACCGTCGCTAAGTTCCCGCCGGCACTATCACCGGCTACAGCCAATTGTTCACGGTTAATCCCGAGTTCTTCCCCCTGTTCATAAACCCATTTGACGGCCGTAAAACAGTCGTTCAGACCGGCTGGAAATGGATGTTCCGGTGCGAGTCGGTAATCGATCGAAATCACGACGACGTTCGCCCGCTCCGCCAACAACCGGCAAGGATGTTCAACCGGTTCAAGCGTTCCGCCGAAAAAGCCGCCGCCGTGAAAATAGACAACCGCCGGTAACGGTTCCGTCGACCGGGGACGATAGATCCGCGCCGGGATCGGTTGTTCGGCACTTGGAATCATGATGTCTTCCGTCGTGATGTCTGTCGTCGTCAGGTCGGTATTGATCCACCCCATCCCGGCCCGCGCTGCTTCGAGTGAAAAAGGGCCGACCGGTGAACTGTCCTGCTGTTGCTGCATCATGACTTCCAAGACGCGCGGATCAAGTACGCCGCTTTCCGTCCGGTCCGGTACCGGCTTGATCACGACTTCAACACCATCCTGCCGTTCACCGGTCTTTTTTTGTGCTAACCGGTCGACCCATTGCTGATAATCCTGTCCCATGCTTATTCCTCCTTTAACCGAATCGTTCACTTGTTTATAAGAAATCATTCATTTGTAAAAATAAGTATCGAAACCGCTTTCGTAAATAATTAAAAAAATGTCCGATATCTCTTTTTCTTAAAAGATACCGCTTACAAAACCAATCATACGCATCTTTATCCGATTAATCAATCATTCTGGATGATTCAAAAAAAGCCACTTGTCTTTCACGTGTTTTCCTTGTCGGAATGACGTGAAACGAGTGGCTTTTTTAAATTAGCTTAAGATATTTTCTTCTGAAACGAGCGTGAATCCGTCGATGACCGTGTCTTCCTCGACTTCGATCAACAGACATTGTTTGCCGTTGTAATTGACCTGCTTAATGTACTTCAAGTCTTGAGCACTGACGGAGATATTTGCAACTTTCGTATTGATTTTAATCGATTTCGCTTCATAGTTCGGGACGATGTTACTCGCCTTCATTTCGTACGCCGTATCATCGATGACCGTCTTAAAGGCACGTTCGACCTGTTCCGTACTGACGTCTTCGATGCCGCTCGCTTTTAAGACCCGTTCGACTTCTTTGACGTCCAGCATCGGAGTATCTTCCGGCTCGTCTTCCTTTTCGTCTTCTACGACGAGCAAGTGATTGACTTCCTCATAGACACCCGCGAGCGTTTTTGAATCGACTGATTCGCCGATGACCAGTTTGACGATCTCTTCAAATACCGCTTTGTCTTCTTCCGCCGTCACGATCTGATCACCGTTCAGGACATTTTCGATGAACAGCAGGTCTGGTTTATTCGGTTTGCTTGCTGTGTAAAGGACACGGTTGACGTCCGCCGCATTGTCCGTGAAGCATGGAAATAAAAAGCCGCCAATTGGTGACGCCAGTTTGATGACCGGATTGATCAGCAGGTTCGACTTGAACTCGAGATCGACATAGTCGAAGACAAGCGACTGTTTCGGCAGTTCCGTCTGGTTGAGACTGCTGAGAATAAACGGTGTCGTATAGACTTCATCGTTCTTATCCACTTCCGTCTCATCCGCCTGACGTTTCGTTGTTTTGTAATACTGTCCCCGGATGAACGTGACGACGATATCGTTTTCGTACTGCACGTCCTGGACCATCTTCAGCGCGATCTGTTGCATCTGCTCCGTCCAGTCTTCCGTCTCTTCCGTGTACAGCCCTTCGTACAACAGTTGTTGCGTATGTCCGGTCGCGCCTTCTTCCGGCTGCTGGAACTTGACCTCAAACAGCTTGATGTCGAGTTTCCCGGTCAGGACTTTCTTGAAGTTCGCGAGGAACAGTTCCTGTTGCTCGAGTTCAAGAAAGGCAAACGGTCGGCTTTCCTCATAGAAGATTTCACTCGTTTCTTTGCGGATATATACATTATAAATTTCGTTGATTTTAAGTAGTTCCGAGTCGACCTTAAAATGGCGACGGATATCACTGATGTCTTGTTTGTTCATGGTACGGTCTCAGCTCCTTGGCGTTTGAATTCCTCGTTGCTCCTAAAAAAGGAGTGCCTCCTGTCCAAATCGAACAGAGGTACCCCTTTACTATACAAGATTTGAATCAGATTCGCTGACAGAGTTCAATTCTTTGCCCGGGAACTGAATAAATAATGTCGAATCAGATAACCGACCAGAACAATCAGCAACGCGATGGAAAAGTAGACGATGAAATTTAGCGCGACCGGCAGAAAGATCGACACGACATAAATAATCATCACCGTGACGGCGTAGAACAGTAAAAATTGACTGATGGCTTTCAACGGACTTCTCCTTTCGATTTGGTTCTTGTTACTCCTGTTCGAATGCTCTAAAACTGTAGGAGTTCGTGATTGGTTCATGGATCACCAATTCGTAGCCAAAACCTCGTTCGTCTGCCTGCTCAACAATGGATTCAATCTGAATCGAGTTGAGATGACGTTGAACGAAAACAAGTGTAATGATCATCAAGACGAGCAGTCCTGCTAAAATAAAATTTGGTATAATGGACGTATGTAATCCTTTTTTCATCCCCTCAGCTCCTTCCTTCATTCATACGCTTTTTCTTATGTAAAGTTCCAGATTTCCCTATTGTCCTTCTTAAATGACACAGGTTTGATGGAAATTTGTTTAAGAAAAGTTCAACTAAGGAAAAAATCATACATACAGATCATGTAACAGAAAGCAGGTGTCTCATGGTGACTCAAATCATCGGTCTCGTGTCAGTCTTCCTGGTTCTCGGCTTGATTTTTACCAATCGTTCTCTTCTGACCATCCTTCTGGTAGTGTTCGTAAGCTCAATTGTTTTGTTTTTTATACGAATTTTCCTGGAAAAAATGCCGCTCTTAGATGCTTTCTTTGATTCGTTTGGTTTTTTATCAAACATTGTTCTGGTTTTTCTAGTCGTCCATTTTTTCAAAAAACGATCAGCGCACGATAAAAGTCTGTAACCAAAGCATCCCAGTAGCGGGTGCTTTTTTCACGTTAAAAGTCTTCGCAATTTTAATGTATGCACTCCATGTTTTATCTGATATTGATTTTAATTTTTTTTATAATTCCTTTCTCCATTACTTTAGGCTTAATTCCAAAAAAATATTTCCGGTAAAAAGTATTCAACTTTTGTAATGTTTACATTATTTTAACCCTATCCAAAATATTCGATGGCATACTGAGTGAGTTGAGAGGATTCTCTCATCACACTTACATAAGAGGAGGCAATTCATGTTCCAGAAAATCAAGCTACTCGCCGTATCGTTTGTTTTGCTTCTCACTGCGTTTCAGTTCGACCTCTCACCCGTTTCCGCACTCCCGTCCGGCATCCCGTCAAAAGCGACGGCTCAATCTGAGCTCAACGCACTGACAGTCAAGACCGAAAGTACAATGACCGGTTACTCCCGTGATCTCTTCCCGCATTGGAGCAGCCAAGGAAGCGGCTGTGACACCCGTCAAGTCGTTTTGAAACGCGATGCGGATTCTTACGTCGGCAGTTGTCCGGTCACGTCCGGCTCATGGTACAGTTATTATGATGGACTGACATTCACGAACCCGTCCGATCTCGACATCGATCATGTCGTGCCGCTCGCGGAAGCATGGCGTTCAGGTGCAAGCAGCTGGACGACAACGACACGTCAGGCATTCGCAAACGACCTCAACGGTCCGCAATTGATTGCCGTCTCCGCAAGCTCAAACCGTTCGAAGGGTGACCAGGATCCATCGACATGGAAACCAACTCGTGCCGGCGCAAGCTGTGCCTACTCGAAGATGTGGATTAATACAAAAAGTCGTTGGGGCTTAAGTCTCCAATCCTCTGAAAAAACAGCACTGCAAACGATGCTGAACACCTGTACATACTAAGAAGGAGTCGATTCGATGGAAACGAAAACCTCTACGTTTACCGCCACGCACGGTGTGATGACGAATGAAGTCGGCGTCATCAGCGGCGAACTGGAATTACGGACGACCTGCCAGGAAGACGGCACACTCGAACTCGCCATCTCCTATGTTGGCTCAACCGACGTTTACACATTACCCGGCAAGGATTATCAGCTGCATGATGTCCGCGATCACGAAGTCGTGCACCGGATGTTAGCGACTGTGTTAGAACGAACTTGAACTACCTCCACCTACGCTTCACTTAGAGGTGAAGGATTCCTGAGTTATCCGACCTAACGGTCGAAAATTTATCAGGCTAACCCCGTCGTCCCGACGGTTGAAGAAGCTAAGATACGTTCGGCTTCTTGTTTGAGATTCAGTCCTGCGTTCACATCCCGGTCGTGATGGATGCCGCAACTCGGGCATGTCCATTCCCGTAAGCCAAGATGTTTCACGTCTTTGTGTTGATGTCCGCAACTGGAGCACAGTTGACTGGAAGCAAAGGTCTTGCCGACTTTTACGACGGTCTTCCCGTACCATTTCGCCTTGTACTCCAACATGCAGAAGAACTCGGACCAGCTGACGTCCGAGATGGCCTTGCTTAACTTGCGATTCTTCTGCATGTTCTTCACCTGCAAGGTCTCGATCCCGATGACGTCGTGGTTTTGGACGATCTCGGTCGATACCTTGTGCAGGAAGTCAGTGCGCTTGTTGGCGATCTTCTCATAGATACGGGCGACCTTCCGCTTCTGCTTCTGATAGTTTCTCGCCTCAGAAAGCGTGATTTTCTTGTTCAGGGCGATGCGTTGACGACAGGAGAGCTTACGCTGTTCGCGCGCCAGTTTCTTCTCAAGCGAACGGAAGTAACGGTCGTTCTTATATACCGTGCCGTCCGACAGGATGGCGAAGTTCTTGAGTCCAACGTCGACGCCGACAGATGAACCGGTCTTCGGCAATTCGTTGATCTCCTGCTCGACGAGCAGGGAGACGAAATATTTGCCTGAAGCGTTACGTCGAATCGTGGCGTTCAAGATACGGCCTGTGATGTGTTTCGAATGGGCGAAACGTACCCATTTCAGCTTCGGAAGTTTGAGTTTGTTGCATCCAATCGAGACTTCAGGAAGCTGGTTTTTGCCTTGGATGTTGGTCTTGTACGACTGGATGGGATTGCGCTTCGACTTGAATCGAGGGCGTTCGTTCTGCTTCTTGAAGAAGCGGTCAAACGCATCAGCAAGATGTTTGACGCTGATCTGAACAGAGGTACTATCCACTTCTTTCAACCAGTCGAACTCCTGCTTTAACAAAGGAATTTCTTTGGAACAAGAACCGTAGGACAGTCCTTTTCCAGTGGTCTTGTACATTTCATCCCACTTCGCCAAGAAGTGGTTGAAGATGAAGCGTGAACACCCGATCGTCTTCGCGATCAGGATTTCCTGCTCTTTTGTGGGGTAGATTCTGAATTTGTAGGCCTTGTGCTTCAACACCATTTTTCACCTCCTTTAAAGGAAAATATACCCGAAAAGCAGGCTGGCGATTCCTCTCCCACTTTCACTTCGTTTAGAAGTGAAAGTGGGAGATAGATCGCCTAATTTTGATAAAAAATTGAATGTCCTATAAAAAACACATGTAGAATTGACCTCGCTGTCAGTCTTACATGTGTTTTGGATTGAATAAGACATTCTGTTGGACATATACCGCAATTGTCCATCTTTTTCATTGTCTCCACATTTAGATGGATCGTAGCGCTATCAACTAAAAAGAAAAACGTAGAAAAACTAATCCTACTTTAATAATCAAATTAGCAGAATCGATACTATTTTTTTTGTTTTGTTTCATTAAAAAGTATCATCGGATCATAAGGTGCATTAGGATCATTTTTCAAATTGATAAAATGTCTTTGATCATTCCAATCCCCAAACTGCTCCGTATAGGGCATTTCCAATGACTGAAACACTTCCTCATTTTTGACCAGACCAATGTAAACTTCGTACCCTTCATCATCTGATGAGAAAAATCCGCCTTCAGCAGCCGTAGTTTCAACCAGCGCTTCATCAATCAAATCTCTTAATTTCAATAATGCTTGTTTATTTCCAACAATAAAGGATTCTTGATGATTGGTATGCTGAGCATAAATATGTAAATACATCTGGTGTTTCCATGACATGATGTCTTCTCACCTCACCGGTTATTTTTTCAAGCATACTTTTATTTGGTATTGATATTGATTTTGAATATGACCTAAATGTAATTGATGAAATCCTAAAACAAAAGGTTCTTCATTTTTATTCCTTACTCTCATATCGATGCTGTTTTCCCATCCAATCATTTCTTTCTCTCCATCTAAGTTTTTTAGCTGATATCCAACTTACGTTATGTTCGATATTGCTCGGATCAAAATCAATATCATCTGACCAATAATAAGTATCATTCTGTTTTAAAATGACAGCCTCAAAAAGTATCGAGGCGAAATTTTCTGCTGTCGGAAGGATATAAATTGCTGTTACACCTTCAAACCATAATTCAATCGCAGACGGGTTTTTAAACTGACGTTGAAATAACAGTTTGACGTTTGTATCTAATCCGCTTGGAGCAGCCATCGTCAGATTCTCATCAATATACGTTTCGGTCCACATATGCATCTCCTTCAAACAGCCATCATGAAAATAACCAAAGTCCTCAAGTAACTCCACGATTTCTGATTCCTCTTTTAGTTCATTCCAGTTCATAGGTTACCTCCTTTGCATTTTTTTGATCATCTCTTCTTGTCAGAAAAGCTATGCTATACAAAAGACCATCTCAATTGCGTAACAGCATTTGACATGGTCTTTTGTATTGACTGAACTTACTTATGATACGGCTCATTCCGATTAATCCGATACGCCCGATAAATCTGTTCACAGAGAATCATCTTCATCAATTGATGGGGAAATGTCATCTTCGAGAAGGAAATCGTATCGTTTGCCCGTTGCATGACTTCCGGTGCGAGACCAAGCGATCCGCCGATAACAAACGCGATTTTACTTTTGCCGTACGTCGCCAGTCGGTCGAGTTCTGTCGCAAACTGTTCACTCGTCCGTTGCTTTCCTTCGATAGCAAGTGCGTAGACGTGAACGTCCGGTCCAATCTTCGCTAAAATCCGTTCGCCCTCTTTTTTCTTCACTTGCTGCATCTCGGCGTCACTTAATTGTTCCGGTGCTTTTTCGTCCGGTACCTCGATTTCCTGAATCGAACAATAGGCGCCAAGACGTTTCGTATATTCGGCAATCCCTTGCTTCAAGTACTTCTCTTTTAACTTTCCGACCGTGATAATGGTAATTTGCATCATTGTTCTCGCTTTCTGACAGAAAATTCAGGAGTTATCCACAGAGTTATCCACATGTCCACATGTTGATAATTATTTTTTGCTTGACACAAGATATGTCGCGGGCTGGTCACAGTACTCACATGTGACGTTTTTCTCTGCCGGTACCTCTTCCAAAATCGGGTACTCTTCCGTTTCATCGACTACTTCGTCGAGCGCTAACTCGACGTGTTCTAAACAGACATATTTATCCACAGGTCTTTTCCTCCTTTTAAGTTATCCACATTTATCCGCTACCAGTATAACAAAAATTGACTTCTCCGGCCGAAAAAAGTTATCCACAGCTCCTCTTTGGAGTTACTTCCTTGATCCGCTTCCCTTCACCACCAATTCCTTCATCGTATCCGCTGCACGCGACTCCTACAGGAAAAAGCACGGCTCGCCCGCGCTGTCAGAGGAAAACGAGACCAGGGACTCGACGCCGACAGGCAAGAAGCCCGCGGCTTGTTCCTCGTCTGAGGAAAGCGCGTGCCAGCAAGATACGATGAGAACCGGAAACACTATCTTTTCTACGCAAAAAAAACTACCCGCACGTATACGAGTAGTTGATCTGAATCTGTTATTGTACCGTCGCTGCTTGCGCCGACAGTTTGACATCAAGTGTCTGTTTCTCGCCGCCCCGGTAGAACGTCACTTTGACGTTGTCGCCGACTTTAGCGTCACGATAGAGGACACTTTTTAGATCGGCAAACGATCGGATGTCTTTGCCGTTGATCTCAACGATGACATCATTTTCTTTCATCCCGGCTTTTGCCGCTCCGCTGTTTTTCGTCAAACCGACGACAACAATTCCGCGGTTGACGTCACTCGGCAGTTTCAGACGATCTTCCCGGAACCCGCTTGGGAATTCCTGAACATCCCGGATCTGAATCCCGAGTTGCGGACGAATCACTTCACCGTTTTGTTCGAGATCACGCATGATCGGCAACGCTTCGTTGATCGGAATCGCAAAACCGACCCCTTCGACGCTTGCTTCGGCAATCTTCATCGAGTTGATGCCGATCAATTGACCGGACGTATTGATGAGCGCTCCGCCTGAGTTACCCGGATTGATTGCGGCATCGGTCTGAATGACTTCGGTGTTGAAGTCCTGCTGCCCGTCCTTGTTCGTATCAACCGGCACTGTCCGTTCCTGGGCACTGATGACACCACGTGTGACCGAGTTCGCAAAGATGCCGAGCGGATTCCCAATCGCAAGAACCGTCTCCCCGGCACGTAACGTATCCGAATCCCCGAGTTTGACGACTTGTGTCACTTTTGATGCATCAATCGACAACACGGCTAAATCGTATGTTGGATCTTCCCCGAGCACTTTCGCTTCGAGTGCCGTTCCGTCAGACAATGTGACCGACAACCGGCTTGCACCTTCGACGACGTGATAGTTCGTCACGACATACGCTTTGTTGCCGTCTTTTTTATAGATGACACCCGATCCGGCTCCGGTCTCCTGATCGGCACCCTGGAACGAGCTTTGCAGGTTCGTCACGCTGACGACCGCTTCCTTCGTCTGACCGACGGCACTGACGATATCGTTTTCCGATTCCGTTGCTTTCGTTGCCGCCTGTTCCGGCGTCGCATTTGAGACCGGCGTCGGACTTGTCATTTCGTCACGCACGAACGGCCAAGCAATCAGGGCAATCAACAGCGCACCGATGATTCCGCCGATCAGGCCTACAAAAAAGGCTTTCCCGCCGCCGCGGCGTTTTGGTGCAGGTGGTTCTTCTTCATATGATTCACGATAAGGACTGACCGGCTCGTCTTCACTTGGTCGTCGCGGCGGAAAGCCGTTTGTCTCATCGGTCGATGCGTAAGGCTGATCTGATTCGTTCCGTGGTTCTTCTGGTCGATCCATCGACACACGCCTCCTTCTAAACTCTCTTTACACAAGTATACCCCCATCACGTGGCGAGTTAGCCAAATGTGGGGGTCTTTTGAGCATATTCAGTAATTTCCCATAATCAGAGCTTCAAAAGCGGCGTCGGAATGACGGGATCGGTGTCGAGCAACTGGATCTTGCTGAGGTCGACATCGCGGCTCGCGAGCGTCTGGGAGACACTCATCCGGGCCAGCTCCTTCATGTTGTTGTCCTTACTCAAGTGGGCCATATGGATCCGTTTCGTCCGGTCGTCGAGCACTTCGCTCATCGCGATCGCTGCGTCTTCGTTCGAGACGTGACCGTAATCGCCGAGGATTCGCCGTTTGACGCTCCACGGGTAATGCCCCATCTGAAGCATCCCGATATCGTGGTTCGCTTCAAAAATATAGGCATCGGCGCCGCGGATGACACCTTTCATCCGGTCCGAGACGTAACCTGTATCCGTGATGTGAGCCAGCCGTTTTCCCTCATGGGCGAACTGGAAAAACATCGGATCGGCCGCGTCATGACTGACGTTAAACGATTCGACCTCGATGTCACCGAACTGTTTGACCTCGCCGACTTCCCACAGGAACTTCAGTGCGGGATCGATTTTGCCGATCTTCGCTTCCATCGCCGCCCACGTTTTTTCATTCGCGTAGAGCGGAATGTTGTACTTCCGGGCCATGATGCCGACACCTTTAATATGATCGGAATGTTCGTGTGTGACGAACAAGCCGTCGATTTTTTCCGGTGACCGGTGAATCTGGTCAAACAGCGCGAGCATCGCTTTCCCGGTCAGGCCGGCGTCAACGAGCAGGCGGGTCTGTTCACTTTCGATATAGAGGGCATTCCCCGTCGAGCCACTGGCAAGGACGCTGTAGTGTAGGCTCATCGTGCATTCCTCATTTCTCTGAAACGGTATCAAGCCGTTCGATGGTCTGGACTCCGCCGTCGATTGCATTGACGAAATACAGTTCTTCTCCGTTCAGTTCAATCTGCCACGTCGGCGGTAAAATCTGTACCGATTTCGTCCCTTCCGTCACGAGACAGAAGTACCCGAGTTTTTGGCTCGTCATTCGTTTCGAAGCCGGGAACAGACCCTGCTCCGACAGTTGGATGACGGATTCACTCGCCGATAATAACGTGACATCCTGTGCCTGACGGACGACTTTGTTTAAGTGACGTTGTTTGTAACTGATGATTTCCTTCTGCTCGTTCAACTGCAGTACGAGCAGGGACGGACCGATCATCGCGTCATCTTCTCGCGACTGTTGCGGTGTCGAGTACAACGGTTGCTCCTTGTATGTCTGAACGAACGTCATCTCGTTATGTTTACTGTCATATTTCCAAAACGTATAGTCGGTCCCGTACGCAGCCGATGACTGGACAAACGATGTCGCCGAATCACGCATCGCTTTCGCTTCGAGCGGGAACGGTTTCGTCAGACGAACCGACCACTCGATTTGATTTTTGACAGACGTGACGGCATCCTGGATCGGTGAACCTGATTTCGGCGCCAATGAACTCGTATCGACTTCCGCCGTCAAATAACCGATGTCTTTCGAGACGGTCTGCAGTTTCTTTTCATCAATTTTTCGTTCTTTCAAAACAGTTTTCCCGTCCGCGTTCGTCGTGACGATTCGGGGATCGATCATTCGGTCCATCAACTGAACGGCAAGATAGGCGTTCAGGATCAGGAACGTCAAAATCAGTAACGTTTTTGCTTTACTCCAATCCATGAATCCTTACCCCTCTTTTCCGATAGCTTGATCGACCGTCGTCCATTTCCCGTTGTGTTTGACGAACCAGGCCGGCTTAAACAAGGCATAACGACTCGTTTCAATTTCGTACGTCATCTCATACCCCATCCGGATGCCGGAAATCTCATCCAACAGATCAGCGGATTGAAGCTGCTTTTCGATTTGATCAATCGACGGCAAGGTCGTTTCCCGAAGCAACAACTTCCGATCCGCCCGAATCATGCTGCGGCTGAGCGAACGGATTTGATTTTCTTCGAACGTGACCTTGATGGTCGCGAGATCGAAGTCCGGTTGTTCGAGCAACGGTCCTGTTTCACCGAAGATCGGATACCGGTTCAAATACAAGCGGAACGTCGCCGCCTGTTCTTCATCCGTTTTCGACATCTGATCAAAGTAATACCGGAAGCCGCTGCGTTGCGTTACAGGATCGAGCCATCCGCCATGGATGTTGATATAACTCACGATCGTACTGTAATCGATGGACGAGGTCTGGGTGTTCGGCGACAACGTATTGAAACGGAACGCATTGTAATCCCGGTCATAGGTCGAGACACTGACACCGTCCGTCAGAACGTCGAGATCATCCCGGCTTTTGATTTGCTGCACGTTCGAGTTTTCCGTAAAGAACGCGCTCTCGATCCGGCTCAGCGGTTTCGGATCCTGTGCGATGTCATCGTAGACGAAGACTTCTTCCAGTTTTGTTGCACCGCTCGGGACATACGTATAGTCACCGCCCTTGAGCTCGACTTTCGTCATCGGTTTTTTCTTGTCATAGGCGAATAACCGTTTTAAGACCGTTTCATCGCCGATTAACTTAAAGTCTTTAAATCGCCCGGTCGTCGACTCCAGCCGAAGAATCGGTCCTTCATAATCGAGCAGATAAAGCCGTTTGATCGGTTCAGACATCGCAATTTGTTTTTCTCCGAGTAATTCCTCGAGCATCTTCGAACTGATAGGCGTCGGGAAAATCATCTCGACGCTCCGCTTACTGACCGGAATGTTGGATGCCTTATCGGTCAAAACTAGCACACCGACATCAAACGAGGCGCCGATCCGGTTCAGAATCGTCCGACCGATGATCTGGGTCTGATAGGCACTTTCACCGTCCGAGTAGACGACAAGTTCCGGATTGATCAGCTGATTTCCTTCGACCGTCTTCGAGGCATCGATTTCATTGAACGACACCTGTTCCTGCTCAATCGACTCACTGCTCGGATGATACGTCCATAACATCGCCGTCTGGACAATCGAAGCGCTGACCAGAACAATCAACGCGATGGATTTCAGTCGCTGTTTCGTCATCCGATATCCACCTCTTCGATCACCTCATACGGAAGCGTAAAGTAAATCGTCGTGCCGCGTCCCCATTCGCTTTCTGCCCAAATGTCACCGCCATGCGCCGAAACGACATCTTTGGCAATCGAGAGACCGAGTCCGGTTCCGCCAATCTTCCGGGCCCGTGCTTTATCGACCCGGTAGAAACGTTCAAAGATTTTCTGTAAGTTCGCTTTTGGAATCCCGACACCCTCATCTTTGATGCTGATGACGATTCGTTTTGCCCGTAACATCGTCCGAACGGTAATCGTACCGCCTTCCGGTGAATACTTGATGGCATTCGTCAGGATATTGTCCGCGACCTGGATCAATTTATCCTGGTCCCCGCGGATGTAGACTTTCCGCTTCATGATCTTGCGCCGGAACCGAATCCGTTCCGGTTTTGTCATATCGTGACGGTCCAGAATATCGTTTAAGAATTGAATGTAATCAAAGCGGACTTTGTTCATCTTATATTCCTTGCTGTCCATTTTCGACAGTTGCAACAGATCGGTGACGAGGCGGATCATCCGCTCCGTTTCGTTTTGTGTCGTTTCAAGGAAACGAGGTGCCAGTTCTTCATCCTGGTATGCGCCTTCCGCCAGGGCTTCCAGATAACTCCGCATCGTCGTCAGCGGTGTCCGGAGTTCGTGGCTGACGTTCGCGACGAATTCGCGTCGGTCCTGCTCGACCTGTTCCTGCTCCGTGACGTCATGCAGGACGATGATCATCCCGGTAATCGGACCACTGTGCTTTTTGACCGGCGAGAAGAAGGCCCGGACAAGGAACAGTTCATCCTCACTGCTGAAATCGAGCAGACGGGGCGGCATCGTTCCGTCTTCCGGAATCATGAAGTCGTCTCCAAGTGCGAGGAGATCCTTTAAGTTCGTCCCGACGATACCAGATTCATCGACACCGACGATATCCTTCGCCTGGTCGTTCATCAGGATAACCCGTAATGTCCGGTCTGTCGCAATCACGCCATCCGTCATATTTTCGAGGACGCTCGTCAATTTCCGCCTCTCGGCTTCCGTCGTCGCGTTCGCTTCGAGCAATTCATCCGTCAGTTCGTTGAAGGAACGTGCCAACTGACCGATTTCATCGTCGGAATATACTTTAACCTTCCGCGAGAAGTTCCCGCGCCGCATCTCGATCGCTTGACGCCGCATGTCCGAAATCGGACGGGTGATTGTCCGCGATAACAGGACACCGAGAATCGAGGTGATGACAAGTGCAATCACTGTCCCCGTTGCCAAGATCCGTGTGACTTGTTGCATTTGAGAATAGATCGACTCCATCGACGCCCGGACATAAATCATGCCGGTCGTCGCCCCGGTCCGCTCGGAGGTGACAGGGACGGCAAAGATGCGGATCTTGTCTTCCGTCGTCGGATCAAGGACGGTATCGACACGAGACGAACTCGTGGCCTGTGCTTTTTTTATCAGTGAATTTGTTGCCCGTTGTCCGACCGCTGACTGATTGTCTTCGTCGGATGTCGCTTGAATGATCGAGTCCTGATCAATGATTTGTACTTCGAGAATATCGTTCCTTGACGTCGAGCCACTACTAAACTCAGACAGCAGCTGTCCAAGAGATTCAGACAACTGCCGTTTGGAGGCCTCATCATCGCCTGTCTTATCGAATTCCTTCCCGACATTGTACGCGACAAGTCCGGCCCGGTCTTCAACAGATTTTGAGAAGTTCGTAATGTACTGTTTTTCAAGAGAACGAACGAAGTAAACCCCAATGACTTGCATCGCGACTAAAATCAACAACGCATAAATGACGACAAGCTTCCACTGGATCGATTTAAAGAAGTTCGTTCCTTTTAACATCGTTATTCATTCTCCCCGTCTTGGAGATAGTAGCCGACACCGCGGCGGGTCATGATATAGATTGGTGTACTCGGGTTGTCTTCGACTTTTTCACGCAGACGGCGCACTGTGACGTCGACGGTCCGTACATCACCGAAGTAGTCGTATCCCCAGACTGTTTGAAGCAAGTGTTCCCGGGTCATGACTTGCCCGATATTTTTTGCCAAGTAATGCAACAGTTCAAACTCACGTTGCGTCAGCTCGATTTTTTGATCTTGTCGTGTAACGGTATGAGAATTCGTATCGATATACAGTTCTCCTACTTTGAGCGGACCCGGTCCTGCATTGGCAGGTGCCGCTTCGACGGTATTGACGTTCCGCAAATGTGCCTTCACGCGTGCTAATAATTCGCGTGAGCTGAATGGCTTCGTGACGTAATCATTGGCACCAAGCTCAAGGCCAAGGACCGTATCGATTTCGGAATCCTTTGCTGTCAGCATGATGATCGGAACTTTTGAAGTTTTCCGGACTTCCCGGCAAACTTCCATGCCATCCATCAAGGGCAACATGATATCCAGCAAAATCAAATCGGGATTGAACTCTTCGACTTTCTCGAGTGCTTCCACTCCATCATTTGCTACGGCGACACTATAACCTTCTTTTTCTAATTTAAATTTTAATATATCGGCAATCGGTTGCTCGTCATCGACGACGAGGATTTTACGTTCCGTCACTGGGTGTTCCCCCTTAATAATTTCTATTCAATCTATTTTACCTGTTTTTCAGGCATATAGAAAGGTGGCGACGGAAACTCCCGACGCCACTCTGTTGACTTCATCATACGTTCACGTCATGCGTTCCACGTGAAACATTATCTTCATTATACGCCCGTTCCATCGATCTTGTGAATGATTTCGCTTAATCAGAGATGAAAAAAGCAACTCCAGATTCAAAAAATCCGGAGTTGCCGTCTTTAAAACATTAAGCTTCTTCGTATAAATCACGGAGAACGACCGTTTGTTCACGACCCGGTCCGACAGAGAATGTGACAAGCGAGATCCCTGTCAAATCTGCAATCCGTTTGACGTAGTTCTGTGCATTGATCGGCAGATCTTCAAACTTACGGATATGCGTGATGTCTTCTTTCCAACCCGGTAACTCTTCATAAACCGGGACACATGCTTCGAGATCACGGAAGCTTGCCGGATACTCATCAATCTGTTTGCCGTTGAATTCGTACGACGTACAGATTTTAAGTGTTTCGATTCCTGTCAGGACATCGATCGAGTTGAGTGAAAGATCCGTCAAACCGCTTGTGCGGCGTGAGTGACGCACGACAACCGAGTCAAACCAGCCGACACGGCGCGGACGGCCTGTCGTCGTACCGTATTCACGGCCGACTTCACGAATCTGATGACCGATTTCGTCAAACAGTTCTGTCGGGAAAGGACCATCACCGACACGTGACGTGTACGCTTTACAGACACCGACGACGTGATCGATCCGGGCTGGACCGACGCCGACACCTGAAGCGACACCACCGGCTGATGCGTTCGATGACGTGACGAACGGGTACGTTCCGTGGTCGAGGTCGAGCAGGACGCCCTGTGCGCCTTCAAAGAGGACTTTTTCCCCTTTATCGAGGCTGTCGTTGACGACGACCGATGTATCGCAGACATACTTCGCGAACTCTTGACCGTACGCGTAGTATTCTTCGAAGATATCGTCAAACGCAATCGCTTCCGCGTCATACATCTTCGTGAACATCCGGTTTTTCTGTTCGAGGACAATTTTTAATTTTTCAGCGAATGTTTCTTTGTCGAGTAAATCAGCCATCCGGATTCCGATCCGTGCTGCTTTATCCATGTAGCACGGTCCGATTCCTTTGAGCGTCGTTCCGACTTTTGCATCGCCTTTTGCTTCTTCTTCGAGCTGATCCTGCAACTGGTGGTACGGCAAGATGACATGCGCACGATTCGAAATCAGTAAGTTATCCGTTGAAACACCACGATCGTGCAGATACTTCAGTTCTTTGACGAGCGATTTCGGGTTAACGACGAGTCCGTTCCCGATGACACATTTCTTGTCCGAGTAAAAAATTCCAGATGGAATCAGGTGTAACTTATACGTCTCATTATTAAATACGATTGTATGTCCGGCATTGTCTCCACCTTGATAACGAGCAACGACATCGGCTTTTTTCGAAAGAAAATCGGTAATCTTTCCTTTTCCTTCGTCGCCCCATTGTGTTCCGACTACTACTACTGATGACATATTCTCATCCACCTCCACGTACGATTCAAAACCACGACTAAGTGTAACGCGGAAAAAAAAAGAAGTCAACCAAATACCGAACAATTAAATGTTACATTTCTTTTTCGTTCGTTTAAAAGACGTTTTTAATTCGTTTTTTTCCTTTCTCTTCAAGATATTCAAACATAATGATTGAAAAAACGCCTCTGTCCCGGAAGACAGAGGCGTTTTGAACCCGTTTAGGCGGGTGGGGCATACGAATTATTCGGTTCGAGGTCAACGAACTTGTTGAACTCTTTCCGGAAAGCGAGTTTGACGGTACCGGTCGGACCATTCCGCTGTTTCGCGATAATGATCTCAATCGTGTTCGCATCTTCCGTTTCTTTGTTGTAA
Source organism: Exiguobacterium artemiae 255-15 (assembly GCF_000019905.1). Taxonomy (GTDB): domain Bacteria; phylum Bacillota; class Bacilli; order Exiguobacteriales; family Exiguobacteriaceae; genus Exiguobacterium_A; species Exiguobacterium_A artemiae. The sequence continues at coordinate 3,017,986 of NC_010556.1, forward strand.
TAATCATCGCGGTATAAGAAAGCGACGATATCGGCATCCTGCTCGATTGCTCCGGATTCCCGGATATCGGACATCATCGGCCGTTTATCCTGCCGGCTCTCAACTCCCCGTGACAGCTGCGATAACGCAATGACGGGGACTTCAAGTTCACGGGCGAGCGACTTCAAGGACCGGGAAATCTCAGAGACTTCCTGTTGCCGGTTATCGCTTGAACGGCCGTTCCCTTGAATCAGCTGCAGGTAATCAATCATGATCATCCCGAGACCATGTTCCTGCTTCAAACGGCGGCATTTCGCCCGGATGTCGTTGACACGGATACCCGGTGTATCGTCGATGTAGATGCCGGCTTGTGACAGACTGCTCATCGCAAGCGATAACTTGCCCCAATCCTCGTCCTCAAGCTGTCCGGTCCGGAGACGCTGGGCATCGACATTGCCTTCTGCACAGAGCATCCGCATGACGAGCTGCTCCGCACCCATCTCAAGGCTGAAGATGGCGACATTCTCATCAGCACGGGTCGCGACGTTTTGCGAGATATTCAAGGCAAACGCCGTCTTCCCGACAGACGGACGGGCGGCCACGATGATTAAATCATTGCGCTGGAATCCGGCCGTCACTTTGTCGAGATCACGGAAGCCGGTTGGAATTCCGGTCGTCTCGCCGCTCTGTTTGTGCAATTTATCAATCGTCGCATAGGCACTCGTCAGGACATCCGAAATCGGAATGAAACTGGCACTGCCTTTTCCTTGTGATACTTCGAGAATCTTCCGTTCCGCTTCATTGAGCAGGACGTCGACCTCATTTTGCCGTTCATAACCATCCGTGACGATTTCATTGGCGGTCCGGATCAATCGGCGCAAGGTCGACTTTTGATCGACGACATTGACGTAATAATTGATGTTTGCGGCAGTCGGAACTCCTTCCGCCAGTTCACCGAGATACGGCAAACCGCCGACTTCCTCGAGGATGCCAAGCGTACTCAGTTCCGCCGTAACGGTTACGAGATCGATGGCTTCTCCGCGATCCGACAACACAAGCATCGTTTCGAAAATCCGTTGATGGGCCGCACGATAAAAATCTTGTGGCAATAATCGTTCGGACGCACTGATCAGTCGATCCGCATCGATCATGATCGCCCCAAGGACGGCTTGTTCCGCCTCAATGCTCTGGGGGGGCGTATTTTGCATTACATCACTCATCACCGGTCCCCTTTTCTACTCACGCTTCTTTAACCTGGACATTTAACGTTGCTGTGACTTCATTGTGCAGTTTCAGTGGTACTTTCGTGACGCCGAGTGTCTTGATCGGGTGCTCGAGTTCGATTTTACGTTTATCGATCTTGTACCCCATCTGTTTCAACTCATCTGCAATCTGTTTGCTTGTGACAGAACCGAAGACACGACCGCCTTCACCTGTTTTTGTTGAAACGATGATCGTTTCTTTTTCAATCTTTTCTTTTAATGCTTGCGCATCTTGTAATGCTTGTTTCGCTTCTTCTGCCGCTTTACGCTCATGTGCTTCATGCTGCTTGAGGTTTCCCGTTGTAGCCGGACGTGCCAATTTCTTTTTGAACAATACGTTGTTTGCGTATGCGTCAGCGACGTCCTTGACGTCTCCTGTTTTACCTTGGCCTTTTACATCTTGTAAGAAAATAACTTTCATTCTGTTTCCTCTCCTTTTGTCTCATCTTCTAAATAGTGGTCAATCGCTTTTCTTAATTCGGTTGCGACGGTCAGGACCGATTCGGTCATCTGTGTCGCTGCATTCGTTAAATGACCGCCGCCGCCAAGTGTCTCCATAATCAATTGAACGTTCACTTCACCGAGTGAACGGGCACTGATCGCCGTCCTTCCGTCCTGTAATTCCGCAATGACGAACGCGGCACGGATGCCTTGGAGCGATAACAGCTGATCTGCCGTTTGGGCAATCAGGACCTGATCATGAATGACACCGGGCTCGGCCGTCGCAATCGCCATCCCGGCAGCGTAGACTTCTGTCCGCTCGAGGATATGCGACTGCTCGACGTACGTCTCGAGGTCCTGACTGAGAAACTCTTGCACGAGGACCGTATCGGCGCCCTGCGAACGTAAATACGATGCCGCATCGAACGTCCGGGAACCGGTCCGTAACGTAAAGCCTTTCGTATCGACGATGATTCCGGCAAGTAAGGCCGTCGCTTCAAGCATCGCCAGTTTCTGATTCGTCGGCTGATATTCAATCAGTTCCGTGACCAGTTCTGACGTCGATGACGCATACGGTTCGAGATACACGAGAACCGGTTCTTCAATAAAGTCTTCGCCCCGCCGGTGATGATCGATGACGACCAGGCGTTCAAAACGCTCCAGCAATGCCGGGACGACGACGAGCGACGGTTTATGAGTGTCGACGATAATCAGAAGTGCCTGATCATCAATCAACTGATCGGCCTGGAATGCATTGATGAAACGGGTCTCGAGTTTTGGTTCCTGGCTGATTTCATTCATCATCCGCCGGATCCCTTGTCCGATATCGGCTTCCGGTAGAACGATATGAGCTTCTTTATCGTTCATCTCGGCTAATTTTAAAATTCCAATCGAGGAGCCGAGGGAATCCATATCCGGATTCCGGTGTCCCATGATAAGGACACGGCTTGATTCCTGCATTAAATCACGCAAGGAATTGGCAATGACACGGGCCCGGACACGGGTCCGTTTTTCGGTCGGATTGGTTTTTCCGCCGTAAAAACGAACTTTCCCGTCCCGTTTGATGACGACCTGATCGCCCCCGCGACCTAAGGCCAGATCGAGACTCGATTGAGCCATCAAACCAAGTGCCGGAATCGGATCACTGCCGCATCCGATTCCGATCGAGAGCGTCAACTGGACACCGCGTTGGCTCGTTTCTTCCCGGACGGTATCGAGAATCGTAAATTTCGACCGTTCCAAAATCCGTAAGTTCTCTTCCGTCGTCACAATGAAGTAACGGTCGGAAGCAGTCCGTTTGATATACGTGCCGTGATCCGCGGCCCAGTGATTCAACAATTGGGTGACGCGGCTGTTCAATTCGCTGCGAAGCTGATCTTCAATCCCTTGTGTCATCTCGTCATAGTTATCGAGATAGATGACGCCGATCACCGTTTGATTATCGACCAGTTGCTGCTCGACCTGGGCTTCTTCTGTCATGTCGAACAAGTAGAAGGTCCGGTTTTCGCTGTTTGAAAAGACACGGTAAACCGATTCGCCGATTTCAAGTGTCGCTTGATCTTCATCGACACCGATCATTTCCACGAACAAAGGATCAAGATCCGTCAAAACGTGTCCCATGGCCAGATCTCCGAAAATTTCACGCATCGGATCATTGAACCAGGTGACACGTGCTTCTTCATCATAAAGTAAAATTCCAATCGGCATGTTCGTCAAAGCATCTTGACCGGTGTCTTCGACTTGAATCGATATACCGGCGACGTAGCTTTCCCAAGACTTCCGACCACGTCGTTCCTCCAGCAGATGAAGGACAAACAGTGCCGTCGTCAAGACGGCTCCAACCGCTGCGATGATTGGGTGATCGACGGCAATGACAAAAAGTAGAGCCACGATTAACAGATACGGAACGAAGCGAAAAAAGCGCTGTTCTCGCTCAGGTGATACTTGCTGACCTAACCCCATCGCGTCCTCCTTGTATACTAAATATACTCGTATGAAAAATTCGGTAACTTGTATATTATAACCGAAAAGGCGGACCGGTTGAAAGCGAAGCGAAAAAAAGCGCCTTTCCTTCGAAAAGGAAAAGCGCTGGACCGTAATCAGTCAGCTACGTATGGAATTAAAGCCATTTGACGTGAACGTTTGATTGCGATTGTAAGTGGACGTTGGTATTTCGCTGAAGTACCAGTCACACGACGTGGAAGAATCTTACCGCGTTCCGAAATGAAACGTTTGAGAAGTTCTACGTCTTTATAATCGATATGAGTGATGTGGTTCGACGTGAAGTAACATACTTTACGACGACGTTTTCCACCTGGACGACGTGCCATGTGATTAACCTCCTTTTTAGAGTAAATTTTTCAGTCCGACGTTTCCATTAGAATGGAAGATCGTCGTCTGAAAGATCGATCGAACTGCCGCCGCTGAACGGATCAGCGCCGAAGCCCGAATTCGATGAAGATGAAGCGGGTGCTGGCGAGGAAGAGTTGTTCTGCTGTTGCTGTGAACCCCATCCTGCAGCATTTCCGTTTCCACCTGTATTTGAATTCGAAGAGTAGCTATCACTATCGGAAGAACGGCTTGCATTGCGTGATTCAAGGAATCGAACACTATCCGCGACGACTTCTGCACGATAACGACGTTGACCATCTTTATCGTCATAGCTACTAATCTGAAGGCGACCCTCAACTCCTGCAAGGCTCCCTTTTTTCAAATACTGAGCAACGTTCTCTGCTTGCTTGCGCCATACGACGCAATCGATGAAGTCAGCTTCTCGCTTCCCATCTTGTCCTGTAAACGGACGGTCACAAGCGAGTGTGAATCGCGTTACCGCAATCCCGCTCTGCGTATAACGCATTTCAGGGTCACGAGTTAACCGACCGACTAAAACGACGCGGTTAATCATCAGAATCACTCTCCTGTTTCAGCTTATTTCTCATCTTTTGTGATCATTAAGCGAACGATATCGTCACTGATCTTCATGAGACGGTCAAGTTCTTTAGTAGCTGCTGGTTCAGCAGTCACGTTAAGAAGAACGTAGAAACCTTCACGCATATCATTGATTTCGTAAGCAAAACGACGTTTACCCATTTCAGTTGTTTTTTCAACTGTACCACCGTTGTCAGTGAGGACTTTGTTGAAACGCTCAACTAGAGCTTTTCGTGCTTCCTCATCAACTTCTGGACGGATGATGTAAAGTACTTCGTATTTACGCATATCTGTCACCTCCTCTTGGACTGGCGGCTCGATTCATCGAGCAAGGAGCAATAATTCATTACTCACATTTGTTAATACTATCAAAGTATTTTGGTTTATGCAATAACCATTCGTTCGCTTCGCTTAAACGTTGAAGCGGAATGTGACGACATCGCCGTCTTGGAAGACATATTCTTTTCCTTCAGAACGGTAGCGCCCTTGTTCTTTAACAGTTGCCATGTTTCCGGCTGCTGCCAAATCCTCGTAAGCGACAACCTCCGCCCGGATGAATCCGCGTTCGAAGTCCGAATGAATGACACCGGCACATTGCGGCGCTTTCATACCTTTTTTGAACGTCCAGGCACGGACTTCTTTTTCGCCTGCTGTGAAGTACGTCGCAAGACCAAGCGTGTTGTATGCTGCGTGGATCAACTGATCAAGACCCGATTCTTCGATTCCGAGGTCAACGAGGAACTCTTGGCGTTCTTCCGGCTCGAGTTCAGCAATCTCTTCTTCAATCCGGGCACAGATAATGATGACTTCCGCGCCTTCTTTTGCTGCGAATTCACGAACGAGACGGACGTTTTCGTTACTGTCTGCGTCTGCGACTTCATCTTCGCCGACGTTTGCGACATACAGCATCGGTTTCATCGTCAACAATTGGAAATGCTTGACGATTGCTGCCTGATCTTCCGTTAACTCGGCAAGACGTGCCGGCTTTTCGTCTTCCAGTAATGCCAAAACGATTTCAAGTGCTTCGAGTTCACCCGCTGCATTTTTATCGCGTGACTTGACTTGTTTTTGAACACGTTGGATTCGTTTTTCAACCAATTCGAGATCCGCAAGAATCAATTCAAGGTTGATTGTTTCGATATCATCGATCGGTGAGACTTTTCCTGAAACGTGTGTGATGTTCTCATCGATGAAACAACGGACGACCTGACAAATCGCATCCACTTCACGGATGTTGGCCAAGAATTTATTTCCGAGCCCTTCTCCTTTTGAAGCGCCTTTGACGATTCCGGCGATATCCGTGAATTCGAATGCCGTCGGGATTGTTTTCTTCGGATTGACGAGTTCCGTCAATTTACGAAGACGCGCGTCCGGCACCTCGACGACACCGACGTTTGGGTCGATCGTTGCGAACGGATAGTTCGCCGCCTCGACACCTGCTTGTGTAATTGCGTTAAAAAGTGTTGATTTTCCTACGTTTGGTAAGCCAACGATTCCGGCTGTTAATCCCACTTGGAATTCCTCCTTTTCGGTATTTCCTAGGAAATCCGTGCTAGCGGCCGCAGTGGGTAGAATGATTACACCACGTCAGCACATCTTTCACAATTATAGATAGTTCAATTTTTTTAAGCAAGGAGATGCGTCTTCTTTTTTTACAGACAAGATTGTTTCACGCAGGTTTGGCCGTAATTCAACGCAATCGTTTTATTTTTAGTAAAAAATCCCCGGCAACCGGTAACGGTCGCCAGGGATTTGTCTATATTCACTCAGGTAAAACTTTTTTCAAACGCTTATCGAAGTCACGGCGCGGCATCAGGATACTGGCGCCACATCCTTGACATTTAATCCGGATATCCATCCCGACACGGATAATTTGCCAACGGTTCGTTCCGCAAGGATGTTGTTTTTTCATTTCGACATAATCATGAAGATTGTACGTTTTTGGCATCATCGGCTTGACCACCATTCCCTTGTTCTGTATTCATCATGACCATCCGTGGATACGGAATCTTAATTCCCTCCAGTTCGAGTCCTTGCTTGAGTTCTTTCCGGATCAATCGTCCGGCCTGGAAATGTTGCATCGGCGGCACTTCCGCCATCAGACGATAGACGACTTCCGAAGGTCCAAGTGTCTGAACGCCAAGCATTTGAATCGGCTCGATAAACATATCTGTATATTTTTCAGTCGTCGCATTCGCGATTTGATGCAAGACCTGTTCGACCCGTTCCAAATCTTCTTCGTACGAAACTTGCACATCGACCAACGCAAAACTGTTGTCGACGGAGAAGTTCGTCACCTGCAGGATTTGTCCGTTCGGAATGATATGGATTTCTCCATTCAATCCTTTTAACTTCGTCGTCCGGATTCCGAGTTCCGTGACGACACCCTCAATCAAACCAACACGGACGAAGTCACCGACTTTGAACTGACGCTCAAAGATGATGAAGGCCCCGGTAATGATATCCTGAACCAGGTTCTTTGCCCCAAACGAGATGGCAAGACCAGCGATACCGGCACTGGCGACCAATCCCGTAATGTTGATCCCGAACTGACTGAGGACCGTCAGAAGCATGACGATACCAAGAACGTAACGGATCGCATTTTGAAGTAATTTCAGCAACGTTTCATTTTGGCGTTGCGCCAGGGAATCGTGTTCATTAATCTTTCGAATCGTAAATAGTCGTGAAACCGCGCCCGTTAAAATACGCATCAGTATATAAAAACCGGCGATGATAATCAGGGCGATCAACAGCTTGAGCCCAAAGCGGATCCACATGTCTGCGTCCATGACTTGTGCAAAAATCCTATCCACTTGAGCGACTGAATCCTGTATGTCTTTATTGGTAGCCATTCTCTCCATCCTTTCGACTTCTCTCTATTACGACAGTATACGTGATTTTAAATGACTTTCAACCAAAGAACCAATTTCGACGTTAGATTTTCACAAAAACCGGGAAAGGAAAATCATTACAGAATGCCTTCACTCTCACCATGACACCAGGATGCTGACACCAGGAGAAGAAAGGATGATCCAGATGAATTTCCGTTTTCATTCTCACGAAAAAAAGCCCTATTCTTTCTTTTTAGAATATACGGAACCATTCGCCAAGGAACGGCTGGCTGAACAGTTGCATGAACAAGTCAGTGCCATGAAAGAAAATCGTCCTGTCGTCCTTGTCTGTATCGGTTCCGACCGCTCAACCGGCGACTCACTCGGACCGCTCGTCGGGACTTTTTTAGAAAAAAATCGTCCCTCGAACATGCATGTCTACGGGACATTAGCCAAACCAGTTCATGCCTTGAATCTAGCGGAAACGATCCATTCGATTCAAACGACACACTACCGTCCGCTTGTCATCGCCATCGACGCCTGTCTCGGCCGTCTGTCTAGTGTCGGTCATGTCTTCTTCTCCGAAGGTCCGCTTGCTCCTGGTGCCGGTGTCCAAAAAGAATTACCGGCTGTCGGTGATTTTAATATTAAAGCAGTCGTGAACGTCAGCGGCTTTATGGAAATGATGATTCTTCAAAATACACGGCTCCACCTCGTTTATGAGTTGGCGGAACTCGTCGCCGACAGTTTTGCCTTGCTCGATACGAAGCTTGCGGCTGAAACGACACGTACGACCATCTCCTTCACACCACGCTCGATTTAAGGGCAACTTTTTTCCTTTCTTTTATTTTGCACCTGTCAAAAAAGGATCCATTCCAAGTCTGACACTGGAATGGATCCTTTGCTGTTACTCTTCTTCCGGTAAAAGCAGTTCGAGAATCCGATTCAGATCGGCCTCGTCCGTAAAATCAATTTCGAGTTTCCCGGCTTGTTTTGTGGTTTTGATCCGGACAGTCGCTCCGATTCGTTCCCGTAACGTTTCTTCGATGAAATCCAGCTCCGTCGACTGTTTGACGGCTGGACGGACTTGTTTTTTTTCACGTAACTCTTGCTCGAGGCGCCGGACATTCCAGTTTTCACGCATGACGCGTTCCGCCATCCGTTCGATCTTCAGTGGATGTTTTAACGCCAACAAGGCCCGGGCATGACCCATCGATAACCGTTCTTCCATGACGGCTTGTTGGACCTCAACCGGTAACTGTAATAAACGGAGACTGTTCGTAATATGGGAACGGCTTTTTCCGACACGGTTCGCAAGCTCTGCCTGTGTGATGTTAAATTCCTCTAACATCTCGGCATAGGCCATGGCTTCTTCAATTGCACTCAAATCCGCACGCTGAATGTTTTCAATCAGTGCCAGTTCCATGACACGGGTTTCGTTCGCTTCAATAATCAAGACCGGAACACGACTGAATCCCGCTTGTTTTGCTGCCTGATAACGACGCTCCCCGGCAATGATTTCATAAAATCCCTCGCGCGGGCGGACGACAATCGGTTGAATCATTCCGTGCCGCGTCAAGGAATTGGCCAGTTCAGTCAGTGCCTTCTCGTGGAACTGTTTGCGTGGCTGCCCCGGGTTCGGCCGGATGGCTCCAATCGGTATTTCATTCATACGTATCTCTCCTAAACGTAGCGGAAGGCACGACCGCTAGTTTACGGACGTGCCTTCACGATGCGGATCCGCACCTCGACATATTCTTCACAATCAACTTCTTCTTTTTCGACCGTCAAACCGGTCCGTTCAATCATATCGACAGAATCACGGATCGTATTTAAAGCGATCCGTGTATCCCGGGCAAAACTTTTGTGACGCTTTTTCGGAACTTTTGGGGTCAATAACCGTTCGACACGTTGTTCCGTCTCTTTGACATTCCATTCGCGTTCGATGATTTCAACCAAAACCTGAAGCTGTAAATCAGCTGCTTTTAACGGCAGGAGAGCCCGGGCATGGCGTTCCGTGATTTTCCGTTGTTTCAGGGCTTCCCGGACCGTTTCCGGTAACCGCAGCAAACGAAGCTTGTTCGCAATCGTTGACTGGCTCCGTCCGAGTCTGCGTGCCAGCACTTCCTGTGTGATTTCCTGCATCGCAAGCAACCGCGCGTACGCTTCCGCTTCTTCGATTGGTGTCAGTTCTTCACGTTGTAGATTTTCGATGAGTGCGAGGGCAGCCGTCGTCTCGTCTGTCATCTTTTTAATGATAGCGGGAATTGTCTCCCATCCGAGCGATTGAACTGCCCGAAAACGGCGTTCGCCGGCGATGATTTCATATCCTTCGCCTTGTTTTCGGACGACAATCGGTTGCAGTAAACCATGTTCTTCAATCGTGGTCGCTAGTTCGGTAATCCGTTCCGCGTCAAAGACGGTCCGCGGCTGGAACCGGTTGGCGACCAGTTCCGTTAACTTCAACTCACGGACAGTATCTTGTGGATCTAGCTCTAGGGAAACGGGTTGTCCTCCCTTACCGAGCAGTTTGGCAATTGCATTCTTCACGTTGGTGTACCTCGCCTTCATCAGTCATCGTTTCACGTGAAACGGTGTTTAACCCAGTGGATCTTTTGCCGGTGTCCCCGCTTTACGCGGATATTTCCCGGGTGTTAATCGTTTTTTATCGACAATTACGATATTACGCTCACTTTCTTCACCTGGCAATTGGAATTGGAAACTTTCCCGCAAATTTCCACCTAACACCTTCAAGGCTGTCGCGCCTTCTTCGAGTTCTTCACCGAGCTTCGCTGCTTTTAACGCGACGAATTGGCCGCCGACCCGGGCAAGCGGTAAACAGTATTCCGCAAGAACGGACATCCGGGCAACGGCACGCGCCGTCACGACATCAAAATGTTCCCGGAACTGTTTATTTTTCCCGAATTCTTCGGCACGTCCGTGGTGGAAAGCGACACCTTCGAGTCCAAGCTCTGTTGCGAGCATGTTCAGGAACCCGATTCGTTTGTTGAGTGAGTCAATAATCGTCACTTTCAGATGCGGGAACATGATTTTGATCGGCAGACTCGGGAAACCGGCGCCGGCACCGACATCACAAACAGTTTCGACTTTTGTAAAATCAAAATAGAATGCTGCCGTGATTGAATCATAAAAGTGTTTCAGGTAAACACCTTCCTCATCCGTGATGGCCGTCAAGTTCATTTTTTCGTTCCACTCGACAAGCAGTTCATAATACTTCCGGAACTGTTGCAATTGATGGTCCGAGACTTCTAATCCTTGCTCCGCTAATGCGGTTACGAATTGCTGTTGGTTCATTCTCTTCACTCCGCAGTCAATGCGTATTGGCCTTGCTCGATATAAACAAGCAAAATCGAGATATCAGATGGATTGACACCTGAAATCCGTGATGCTTGTCCGATCGAAAGCGGACGCACTTGGTTTAGTTTTTGTTTGGCTTCAATTGCGAGACCACTGATGACATCGTAATCGAGACGTTCCGGAATCCGTTTTTTCTCCATCCGCATCATCCGTTCGACTTGATCAAGCTGTTTGTCGATGTAACCGGCATATTTGACCTGGATTTCGACCTGCTCCGCTGCTTCCTCAGACAAAGCGACCGGCGGCGGTGTCATGTCGGCAATCATCGCATAGGTGATTTCCGGACGTTTCAGTAACGTGATGGCATGTAGTGCCTCTTTCAACGGCGAAACACCGATTTCCGTCAAGCGCTCGTTAACTTCACTCGTTGCTTTAATGACGACTTTTTCGAGTCGTTTCATTTCCCGTTGGATGTCTTCTTTTTTCTCAGCCAGTTTCGCATGGCGTGTCTCGTTGATCAATCCGAGATCGTATCCGATATCCGATAAACGCAAATCAGCATTGTCATGACGCAACAATAACCGGTATTCGGCACGTGACGTCAACAAACGGTACGGTTCGTTTGTTCCTTTTGTGACGAGATCATCGATCATGACACCGATATACCCTTGTGAACGGGACAGAATGAGCGGATCTCGTTCCTGGACTTTCAGGGCCGCGTTAATTCCGGCCATGATGCCTTGTCCGGCTGCTTCTTCGTAGCCGCTTGTACCGTTGATTTGTCCGGCTGTGAACAGTCCGGCGATCCGTTTTGTTTCCAGTGTCGGCCAGAGCTGTGTCGGAACGACGGCATCGTATTCAATCGCATAACCGGGACGCATCATTTCTGATTTTTCAAGTCCTGGAATCGACCGTAAAATATCGTGTTGAACGTCTTCCGGCAGACTTGTTGACAGTCCTTGGACGTAGACTTCTTCCGTGTCGCGGCCTTCCGGCTCAAGGAAAATCTGGTGACGCGGTTTATCACTGAAGCGGACGACCTTATCTTCGATCGACGGGCAATAACGCGGACCCGTTCCTTTAATCATTCCGGAGAACATCGGAGAGCGATGGAGATTCGCGTCGATCAATTGGTGCGTATATTCAGTCGTATACGTCAACCAGCACGGAATCTGTTCCGTAATCATCTGTGTTGTTTCATGACTGAACGGCAATGCGACAGCATCACCCGGTTGAATTTCCGTTTTTGAATAATCAATCGTTTTCCCGTCGATCCGGGGTGGTGTACCGGTTTTGAAACGGGCGAGCTCGAAACCGAGTTCTTCCAGGTGTTTAGACAAGTTGACTGACGGCATCTGGTTATTCGGACCGCTCTCATACGACAATTCACCGATGATGATTTTCCCGCGCATGAAAGTTCCGGTCGTGATGATGACCGCTTTTGCCCGGTACTCGGCTCCTGTATTCGTGACGACGCCGACACATGTATCGTCTTCGATGATTAACCGCTCGACGAGTGCTTGACGTAACAACAGATTCGGTTCATCTTCAAGTGCTTTTTTCATCCGGTTTTGGTATTCGAATTTATCCGCCTGTGCCCGAAGTGCACGAACTGCTGGACCTTTTGATGTGTTGAGCATTTTCATTTGAATGTACGTCGCGTCAATCGCCCGTGCCATTTCTCCGCCGAGGGCATCGATTTCGCGGACGACGATTCCTTTTGCCGGTCCGCCGATGGACGGATTACAATACATGAATCCGACCATGTCCGGATTCATCGTCAACATGACGGTTTTTGAACCCATACGGGCGGCTGCAAGAGATGCTTCAATCCCTGCATGACCGGCTCCGATGACGATAACATCGAATTCGCCTGCTTGATAAGCCATAACTGTGGTTCCTCCTTTTAAAAATCAACAACCTGACAACGTTTATTTCCCTAAACAAAATTGTGAGAATAATTTATCGAGTAAACTGTCTTGCGCTGTGTCCCCGTTGATTTCACCGAGTGTATCCCACGCCCGGCGTAAATCGATTTGGACCATATCGATCGGCATTGACGCTTCCGCCGCTCCGAGTGCATCTTCAATCATTTGACTTGCCTGTTTGATCAATTGAATATGACGGGCATTCGAGACGTATGTCATGTCCTGTCCTTCAACACCTTGTTCAAAGAAGAGGGATGCAATCGCAGCTTCAAGATCCGTGACGCCCGCTTCTTCGAGCAGGGAGGTTGTCACGACGGGACGTCCGTCCGCCAGCTCACTGACACGCGTCAGATCGATTGCTTGTGTTAAGTCACTTTTATTGACGATGATGATTGCATTCATGCCCCGGATTGCTTCAAATAACAGGACATCTTCTTCCGTCAATGCATCATTTCCGTTTAAGACGAGTAAAATCAAATCGGCGGAGTTTAAGGCTTGCCGCGATTTCTCAACACCCATCCGTTCAACGATATCTTCCGTCTCCCGGATGCCGGCCGTATCAATCAATTTCAGCGGCACACCGCGGACATTGACGTATTCTTCGATCGTATCCCGCGTCGTCCCGGCGATATCCGTGACGATTGCTTTTGCTTCTTGCACCAATGTGTTGAGCAAAGACGATTTTCCGACGTTCGGACGTCCGATAATGGCAGTCGACAAGCCTTCCCGGAGGATTTTCCCTTGTCGTGCCGTCGCCAGAAGTTCCGTTAGAATCCGGCGGACTTCGCCTGCATCTTTCTGGACGATTTGTTGCGTCATTTCTTCCGCATCGTATTCCGGATAATCGATGTTGACTTCAATCGAAGCAATCGTCTGCAACAATTGTTCGCGTAAATCCTGGACCAGTTTTGATAACCGTCCTTCGATTTGACCGACTGCGACTGTCATCGCTCGGTCTGTTTTCGCACGAATCAAATCCATGACGGCTTCTGCTTGTGACAGGTCAATCCGACCGTTCAAAAAGGCCCGTTTCGTAAATTCACCCGGTTCTGCGAGACGAACGTCCGGCTGTTCGAGAATCAGTTCGAGCACGCGATTGACGGCAACGATTCCGCCGTGACAATTCAGTTCGACGACATCTTCCCGCGTAAACGTTTTTGGTGCCCGCATGACACTGACCATGACTTCATCGACGACTTGTTCTGTCGTCTGTTCAACCAATTTTCCATAATGAATCGTATGTGTCGGGACGTCAGTCAACCGGTTAGCGCCGCGGTAGACGCGATCGGCCGTTTCGACTGCTTTTGGACCGGATAAACGGACAATTGCGATTGCGCCTTCACCCATCGGCGTCGAAATGGCGGCTATCGTGTCAAATTCCATCATCAGTTGTTCACACCTCGTTTTCTGCAATCTTTTCTATAGTGAATGTTCAGGAATATATAAATGGGTATAACGTGACAACTATACACGAAATAGCGCAAAAGAAAAAGAGCGACACTCTGTAAAACGGAGTATCGCTCTCACTTATTGTTAACGCTTCTTTTTCGGTTTTTTCGGAGCAGGAGTTGCGTTTGCTGCTTCTTGTTCACGTTTTGAAGCAATCGTTGCTTCCGTCTGCGCTTTGATTTTCTCACGCATTGGCTTCATGATGGCAATCGTCACGATGATCGAGAAGATGTAACCGACGACCCAGTACAGTGACAGGGCAGATGGTAACGTCACACCCATGACGAAGATCATGATCGGGAAGACGTATAACATGATTTTCATCTGTGGATTGTCATCTTGTCCCGCCATCGAGAGTTTCTGCTGCAGATACGTAAAGATAGCAGACAGGATCGGTAAGATGAAGTACGGATCCGGTTTTCCAAGATCGAACCAGAGGAACGTATGTTGGAAAATCGCCGGTGTATAAATGATTGCGTTATAGAAGGCAATCAAAATCGGCATTTGAATCAAGATCGGTAAACAGCCGGCAAGCGGATTGACATTGTGCTCTTGGTACAGCTTCATCATTTCCTGTTGCAGTTTTTGCTGTGTTTCCTGATCCTTCGAACTGTATTTTTCACGTAACTTGACCATTTCCGGTTGAATGACCTGCATTCCACCCATGCTCTTCGTCTGTTTGATCATCAACGGCAAGATGACGAGACGAACAAGCAACGTCGTAACGATGATTCCGATTCCGTAATCTCCATTAAAGAAATGCGAGATCTCACGAATGAGCCAAGCCATCGGCCAAACAAAATAATGTTTCCAGAAACCTTCTGTGTCACCAGTAATCGGTTCACCTGTTCCATATGTTCCAGGTGTACAACCGGATAGAACGACCGCGAGTACGGACATCAATCCGAGAGTCAGCCAAATCTTAGTTCTTTTGTTCATAATTCCTCCTAGTAATGTTTACACGTGGTCGGTCCTCGAAGTTCTATCTATATATAGAAGCAGGCGAGTGGCCGCTACAAATCAACAGGATATACTACACGTTTATTTTACCTGTCGCTTCCAGACACCGGATCGTTTAAAGACATGGCGTAAACTGTCAGCAACTTCTTGAGCAGTCATCTTCGCAGCCGGATTGCGTGCGATGATCACAAAATCATAATTCGGGGCAAGCGAGGCTTCATGAAGCTGACACGCTTCACGGACATAACGTTTGACTTGGTTGCGAACCACGGCATTCCCGATTTTCTTACTCACCGATAAACCAATCCGAAAGTGAGTTTGCTGCTCTTTCTTTAGTGCATATACGACAAATTGTCGATTTGCGACAGAGGCTCCTCGAGTAAACACCGCTTGGAACTCTTTGTCTTTCTTGACGCGGTATTCCTTCTTCACCTTGATCACACTCCATCCTGTCATCACGAAATTCGTCGTCTTTCATCATATCATAGAATAAACCTGCTCTGCGAGAGTGGTCTTGTGACAAAAGCACGAACATCCTTCAAAACTACAAAAAAAAGATCACCTCAGGCAGCGCCAGAAGTGATCTCCTCATTGCTCGATTATACAGTCAAGGCTTTGCGGCCTTTAAGACGGCGAGCAGCCAAGATCCGGCGGCCACTCTTCGTTGCCATGCGCGCACGGAATCCGTGAACTTTTTTGCGCTTACGGTTGTTTGGGTTGAAAGTTGGTTTCATTAGTCTGCACCTCCTTTAAAAATTACTCTATAAAAATCATCGTTTTCTACTTTAAGGCAGTCTTGTACATTATATAAAGCAAAAGTGACCTTGTCAATGAAAGTTCATAAGAATTATCACAAGCATTTTCAGTAACACATAACGGAATTCGTGAAAATAGGATTCCCCAGTCGGTTTCATATCATACGATACGATTGATCGATCGGATGGAATGGAAAACGAATCAAACAATCCCTTTTTCAAACTATCCACAGACTTATCCACACTATCCACACTTTCCGTGGATAACTCATCACTTTGTCTACAATAGTATTTTTTAAA
>NC_010549.1 GCF_000019905.1 Exiguobacterium artemiae 255-15
CGCCAGCAAGCGAAGTGGAGGCGTAAACGCCGGAACGAAGTGCGGTAGATCAGGAAAGCGAAAATCTTAAACAGGCATCCAGAGAGAAAGAAGAAAGGATTGTTTATATCAATTACCGAACGTTCTAGAGAAGCGAAACTCGAAGAAAGAACGCAGGTGTCTAGCCCTATCATCCAGAAAATTAAGAGGGTAAAAAGGAAGGTTAATAGTTGGTTATTTGTTAAGGAGGATTTGAAGGAATGAAGAATATGGACTTAACGATTCTGGATGTCATTGAATTTAACAAACAAATGAAGTTCCTCGATGTAGCAAAAACGCATGCTCCAGTAGGACGTGAGAAGCTTCGTGAGGCGATGAAACTTGCTGGAGCGACGTTTGATCAACAAACCAAGCGATGGCATATTCAAGAAGGTCATCCGAATGAGAAGAAACGGGTGTTGGATTTTGTTCAATCGAGTCGTATCACTAAACCGAATCAAGAGAAAGCGCAAGATCCTTTGCGAGTGGACCCTGTGACGGGACAATCTCAATTGGATGATGGTTATTTCGAGATTGAGACGAAGCCGGAAAAGATTATTCGTAAAAAAGTATCGCTTGATCTTGATGTGACTTTACATAAGCGTTTGAAACACACCGCTCTTGAGAAAGATGTGAAGCTTTATGAGTTAATTGAAGGGATTTTACGTAACTATATAGAGAAGAAATGAATTGAAAAGGCTACTTCGTCTCTTGATAAGACGGAGTAGCCTTTTTCAATTCATTTCTGTTTTAAAAGGTGGTTTACTGACACTGCTATTAAACTAATGTTTAATAAACCAACTAAGAGACAAAATCCTTGCACAGAACTTGTTTCAATCAATTTCGCAATCCAGTATGTAGAGTTTTCATCTAAAAACTCTATTTTTGAATCTAGCAAATAACTTCCGATAGATGGTGAAATCAATTGGGCTATTAAGATTATTATTAAAACAATCGAATTAGCGATTAAGATGTTTTTAGCGTTTTTCATAATAGATTGTTTATCTCCTGTTACTTGTAGTAGTGTTTATATTTTATATGAACACCAATCGGTTTGTAAGCATATAATAACCCTTTATAGTCATATCGGAAAAGAATATCATTTCTTTTTGAAACTTTCACAGAATATTTTTTATAGATCGGTTGCCCCGTTACTTCTGTACGTTTTATCGCTTTCCCACCGCGACTCTTTGGCACTTTATAACTACCACTAGAACTTACTGAGTAACTTTTTCCAATTGTGAAACTCAAACTTTGAGAAATGTCATGATAAGATGCCCCATATGTAGTCGAAACTGAAGCGTTTCTTGATTTAGTGAAGTCTAATCCAATCGTCACACCAGGTACTCCACTAGTTTTCCATAGTATAGATTTTCCAATTGTTTCTTTGATATACTTCACACCTGAAAATTTATATTCTGGACCTGGCATCAAAACCATTGAAGGAGTAATTCTGTCGTTATTACTACTTGACTGAAGTGGAGCAGAACTTTCGAAGTTACTGTTTTCTAGATCTGAAGATTCTTCAGAATAAACAGTTGCTTCTTCAATATCATAGTCAATGCCTTCAACTAATTCCGAAGTGTCTTCGTTTACACCGATAGAGTCAACCTCTTCAATTAAATCAGGATCGATTGATGGTTCTTCTGCATGAATGACGTTTGAAGAAATGAAAGTAGTCATGAGTAGTGCTGGGAAAAGAAACTTATACTTTTTCAATATTAGTGCCTCCTTCTATAAATTGTTAATATGTAATCGTGAATAACCATAACATTACCATTTTTAAATGTAAAACATTTGGTAAATGAAATGCTGCCGATTTTTTGTTCGAAAACTAGCAAAAAACCGTAAGGTTGCGTGAAATGACAATTCCTCGCAATCTTACGACTGGTAGACCAACACTTTCAAAAAAAGAGACGAGAAGGATGTGTTTTCACAAACTTTTTGTCTCTTTTTTGCATGGTGTTTTTTTAGTGAATCGTTTTATTTAAGTGTTCTCTTTTGTGTATTTAATTCTTTTTTTGTTGCTGCAGATCTATCTGGTGAATCAGTTTTGAGAGGTATATCGAGTCCGGAAAATGATTTTTAAAATCACAAAACTTGAAAAGAAAGAGGCAAATTAAAATACACCTTAAAACCAAAAATGCACAAAACAGTGAAAAAGAGCATAAGGGGAAACTGCTATCACTAAGCGTGCTAGGCTAGGCAA
The DNA here is from genome assembly GCF_000019905.1 of Exiguobacterium artemiae 255-15. Taxonomy (GTDB): domain Bacteria; phylum Bacillota; class Bacilli; order Exiguobacteriales; family Exiguobacteriaceae; genus Exiguobacterium_A; species Exiguobacterium_A artemiae. Next base: position 2,228 of record NC_010549.1, read on the forward strand.
AGCCTAGTGTTTCCCTGATATCATCAAAATCGCGAAAAGGTCACACCCCGTGCCAGTGAAAACGCCATTTTGGCACGGGGTGTGCCTCTGTTTTTCACTAAATATTTTGTGTTCCCAATGAAAATAATATCAAGTGGAGCGCCTTCTTTTTTATTTAAGAGGTATTTTCAAGCTTTGTATTTTCTAGCCACTTTGTGGAGGCAATACAGCTTGTCGGGGATTTCCCCGACCCCCTTTCTTTAAAAATTAATGCCATAAAAAAAGACATTCTCTAATAGAAATGTCTTTGACAATACAATAATGTCTATATTTTTATTCTGGACTATCTCTTAATATATTTGCCTTCTTTTTTGTTTGTAATTTGGACCCCGTCTTTATAACCAACAATTTTAAAATGATTCGATCCTGTTTGATAGATTTCATATTCATTATTAGGTTCGTCTTTAAAAGTTACTTTGGCGAAATACTCATCAGTTGTTGTGTCCATAACAATTTCTTTTGTTGAAACATTTTGCATGTAATTATTTTCTTTTAAAAATCCATCTATATTCTCACTAGTAGATTGTTTTTCATCATAATAAAGAGTTTTATAACCCCATGCTCCAATTAAGCCGATCCCTAAAAAAAGTATAACCATAAAATATATAATAGTCTTGTTTTTCATAAATTATCCCTACCAATCGTTTATTTTTTACATTATAATCAATTTATACTAAAAAATGGATGTTTTAATTTGATTAAGAAAAGTTTTGGTATTGCTACTTTGGTTTTATCTTTAGCATTAACATCCCCTAACTTATCATACGCTGAAGATCTAAGCCAATCGAAAAATGACTTATCTAAAAGTACGTACAGCAATTTTATTGGTGAAGGTGTGGTTAGCGAAACTGTATCTTACAATTCATGGGTGGACATCAATACTAATGATTCTTTTGAGGAATTAGAAGAAGAATTTCCTGTCCCTGATAGATTAATGGAAGTTGATCCATCAAACGAAAAAGATAAGAGTTACAGTATTCCCTCAGTATCATATTCAATAATGGCCGCAACTTCTTCTAAAGGACCGGTTTTAAAAAAAGGAGATATTTTAGTTAGCAATGCTACATCTTCTTATGGTTTGACGGGGCATGCTGGAATTGCAATCAGTTCTAGCCAAGTTCTTCATATCTCTGGTGCTGGTGCCCACCCTAAGGTCATTTCATCTAAAACCTGGCAAGATCGATATGGAATAGTGAAAGGACAAAAAGAAGGCTCAAATATAAAAACGAATGTTTATCGTATAAAAAGTACGACGAATGCCTCTAAAGCAGCTAATTGGGCTGTGAAAAATTATAAAGGTAAAAAATATGATTACATTATCACCCCTACAATTTCTTCTAAAAATCCAACATACTGTTCGAAAATTGTTTGGCAAGCCTACAGATCTATTAAGGCTGTAAATTATCCTGCAGGAGATATCCCTACTCCGTATGGATTACCAAAATACTTTAAAAAAGCTCAAAATCTTAAAGGGATGGGTTATCTCTAATAACATATGTATATAAAGAGGACTTTAAAATAGTAGTTATTTTAAAGTCCTCTTTACTGTTTAAAAAATATTAAGATCTGAATTGTGTTAACCAAAAGAATAGTCTTTTTATGAATTATAGCTATTTTGATATTGTCATAAAAATGATGTAGGCGTACAATAAGCAGTAACAAAATACGGACGGAACAACAAAAAACGCCACTTCTCCTATCTACTTGTCGCCAAACGAGTAGATGATCAACGAAGTGACGCTTTTGAATAGCGAGTGCTCGAACACTTGCTATTGAATAGTTGAAGGCACATTGGACGTGACTTCAACTTAGATGCACTTATCATACTAAGGAAACCTTTAACATTCAAGGTTTTAGTATAGAAAAAGGACATCATTCAGTAGCAAGTTTTACGAAACACGCTACTGAATGATGTCCTTTTTGTTTTGGTCTTACATAAAAAGAGGTCTGCACTCGCTCTTTAAACGAGTAGGTTCATCCAGCCGACGCAGTAAAATGGATCGGTCGTCATCGCAGTTCCAGCACGTGGCGCGACGTTAGCAGGGGAAGGACGGAGAGCCCTGTACATAGCCTAAGTCCCGAAGGGATACGGTAAAAATCGTTGAGAGGTTCAGACGGGGTCATATGGTACGAGACCGTAGGCAGTCCCACGACAAACGGTGGGGAATTTCCTAGTAGGCGGCTGTATGATTGCTGTGACACGACGTATGACGGCCAAAAGCCGTCATACAGTGGGTTATATGACGAGTCGCCGAAAGGCAGCAAGGTAGGGCGTGGAAACGCCTTGTGTGCGCGAGAGCGCAGCGAGTCATATCGTAGGGGCGAGACTCCCCTACAATCTTGGAACGCCTAGACATACGGATACCTCGTCCTACACTGGACGCAGTGCACCGATGGGCAGATTTAACTCTTTCCTTTTGCAAGGGGTTAGTCTGCCCATCCAGCCGTTTTCCTCGCCTGCCTCCCGCAGTATGCCCTCGCTCTTCAGGTTCTACAAGTCTTTTTATTTAAAAAAAGAATAGAAAGTTCAGGAAAGATGAAGATCAACGACGGGTTCATGTGTCGTGCGAGGCATGTTGAAGGAGGGAGCGAAGCGATTCCATTCAACATGCCGCAGTG
>NC_010550.1 GCF_000019905.1 Exiguobacterium artemiae 255-15
TTTATTAACTTGATTTTAATTAAACATTAGCAGAAAAGCGGTGAGGTTATGGAACACGAAAAAAGCTCTAATATTTCTCCTTCCTCTACGGTGCGAGTAACCAAAATGAACCACCTTGTGGAAGTGCAACATATGGAGCGAATGAATCGTACTAACCATATTCAAAAGTTAGACAAGGAACGGTATCTTAATCTCAAGACTGGTGAGATTGGTGAGTTTAAACAAGGCGAGGTTAGAAGTGACAGTCTTAACTCTTTAAGACAGACGTTTAAGAAGCTCCGTTATTTGATTAATACTAACTATGTGGGTGCTGGTAATGAGCTTTTCATTACCCTTACATACAAAGAGAATATGACCGACGTTAAGCGTTTATATAGTGATTTTAAGAAGTTCATGCTTAAGTTCCGTTATAAGTACGAAAAACAGTATGGATCAATTGACTACATGACTGTTGTTGAACCTCAAGAGCGTGGGGCATGGCATCACCATTTACTCGTTAGATTCAACGATATGACCGGTAGCAAGATGTATATTCCTAATAATGATGTTGCAGCACTGTGGGGGCATGGTTTCACGAATATGCATTCTTTAAACGGTGTCGATAATATTGGTGCGTATCTGTCGGCTTACCTTGCTGATGTGGAATTGACTACTGATAATGTGTTTTTAGCTTTTGATGACAATGTAGAGGTTGTTTCGAAGGTTGTTGATGGTCAAGAGAAGAAGTTTATCAAGGGTGGTCGCTTGCATCTATATCCGAGTGGCATGAATCTTTACCGTAAGTCTAAAGGGATTAAAATGCCTGTTCGTGAAGAAATGAGATATGGGGACATAAAAAAAGTAGTAGGGTCTGAGAAACCCCACTACGTCAAGACTTTAGTCGTCGAGCAGGACGACTTCAAAAACACTATCACCTACGAACAGTATAACACAAAGCGTTAACAACTGAATAGCGGAAGGGAGGGCTGCGAACCCTCCTTTTTGCGTACCCGGAAAGCGTAGCGAAGACGGAGCGCAAACTGAGACGCATGTCCAGTTGAGCAACGGCTCGCACGCTACTGGATACACAACTGGAAGGTACGGCCCCCACCTACTAACAGGGGGGTAGGAAATACATGTGTAAGTGCCGTAGGGCATTGGTGCTTATGGATTCAGGTCACTTTTAAAACTGTACACGTTAGCGTTTATGTCGCGAAAGCTTATTGATATTGAGCAGACCCCCATAAACACTGAAACCAGTGGCTCCCAGAGGGGCGAAGACCCTCGGAGGCGATGGGTTTGGGGGTTTGGGGGTCAGAGGCTCGATGTCAATAAGTCGTGAAATAAAAAGCGTTGACATAGTAAGTCCTAAAGGTGTATATTATACACAGAAGGGAGTTGGATAATAATGGCTAACGAAAATGAGATGAAACGTTTTAATATCAGAATGCCACAAGATATGTTTGACCGTATCGAGAAAACGGCTCATGCAAAGGGTGTTCCAGTTTCGGCATTTATCAACTTGAAAATGGATGAAATTCTGAAACAAGACGAAATGGCGCAAAGTATGAATTTGCTGACTGATCCAGTTGCCTTTGCAAAAATTCTAGAACAGTATAACGGGGGAAAAAAATGAGTACACCAGTTGAACGGCTCAAAGAAACTCTAGACGAGTTTAGTGATGAACATATGATGATTACTGTAAGCCGAAAAGATTTAGAAGCTCTAATTCGTTCGTATGAGAATCTGAAAAAAGAGTTGGAAAAGCGTTCAGAATGAGTTTGTC